>CBDCTH010000012.1:0-1667500 GCA_965222155.1 Gammaproteobacteria bacterium | reverse complement strand
GTCAGCTAAGGTCCCCAAATCACAGCTCAGTGGGAAACGAAGTGGGAAGGCCCAGACAGCCAGGAGGTTGGCTTAGAAGCAGCCATCCTTTAAAGAAAGCGTAACAGCTCACTGGTCGAGTCGGCCTGCGCGGAAGATATACCGGGGCTCAAGCTGTGTACCGAAGCTACGGCTCAGCTACTTACTTGTAAGTGGCTGGGGGTAGAGGAGCGTTCCGTACGCCTGTGAAGGTGTGCTGTAAGGCATGCTGGAGGTATCGGAAGTGCGAATGCTGACATGAGTAGCGATAATGCGGGTGAAAAACCTGCACGCCGAAAGCCCAAGGGTTCCTGCGCAACGCTAATCGGCGCAGGGTGAGTCGGTTCCTAAGGCGAGGCCGAAAGGCGTAGTCGATGGACAACAGGTTAATATTCCTGTACCCGTTATGATTGCGATGGGGTGACGGAGAAGGCTAGGTCAGCCGGGTGTTGGACGTCCCGGTTTAAGCGTGTAGAGAGTGTGCTCAGGCAAATCCGGGCGCATAATCTCGAGGCGTGATGACGATTTCACCATTTCGGTGGTGAGAGAAGTGACTGATGCCATGCTTCCTGGAAAAACCTCTAAGCTTCAGATCATAATGGACCGTACCCCAAACCAACACAGGTGGGCGAGGAGAGAATCCTAAGGCGCTTGAGAGAACTCGGGTGAAGGAACTCGGCAAAATAGCACCGTAACTTCGGGAGAAGGTGTGCCCCCGGTATGTGAAGGCCCTGCGGCTGGAGCAGAAAGGGGTTGCAGTGACCAGGTGGCTGCGACTGTTTACTAAAAACACAGCACTCTGCAAACTCGTAAGAGGACGTATAGGGTGTGACGCCTGCCCGGTGCCGGAAGGTTAATTGATGGGGTTAGCTTAGGCGAAGCTCTTGATCGAAGCCCCGGTAAACGGCGGCCGTAACTATGAATTGGACCACTGTAGTTACGTAAAAAAATCTGGCTATATGCTGGAACGTCTGAGTATCCGGCAGTACTCATCAATTACAAGTAACAAGATTCAGGTTACAGTTAATTGGTAGTGAAAATCTGTCCGGTGCAGATAATCAGCAGGAAAGGCCGTTATGGAATCAATGAATCGGCGATATTAATGCCACTATCGCAGGTGAATTGTATAATCTTCATTACGGAATCCTCAGAGACTATACGCCAGACCATCTAAAGAAAACTGATGGATGATATAGTCCGACCTCCATGGCGACATGGAGAGCTAAATGGAATTGGCCTGCTACTTTTGTAGTCAGTAACAATGTGAACGGTCCTAAGGTAGCGAAATTCCTTGTCGGGTAAGTAAAACTTGCCCCACTGTTTCGCGAGGAGCAGTGAAACACCAGCTCATATCGGGGAAGCCCTCCTGTACGTGCAATACAAAGGGTAATCCCGAGGGAAGTCGCTTGGTGAAAACCAGGTTGACCCCGTAACGACTGATCCGAAAGGTGAGGCACATTCAGTTATAATGTTGTTATTGGATGTGCAATACGCTGGTATCTTGTCCCTATTTAGGAAGTAAGCATTTATGGAGAATGTGAGTTCTCAATTAACTCCCTGGTTTGTCACAGGTTTGGTAGAAGGGGAAGGTTGTTTTTCAGTGTCCTTTACTTTACGTAAAAAACTAAAGTTAGGTATTGAAACAAGGCCGTCGTTTTCTATTTCTCTTAATGAAAGAGATTTACCTTTGATTAAACAGATACATGATTATTTCGGGTGTGGAGCAGTCCGTTACTCTAAATCTGATAGAACCTATAAGTATGAAGTACGTTCTGTTGGTGATTTAGTAACGATTATTCTGCCTCACTTTGAACAATTTTCATTAAAAGGGAAAAAAAAGCAAGATTGTCAACTTTTTGTTGAGATTTGCCGATGTGTTCGGGCGAATCTTCACAGGAGTAAGACACATCTGCCGGAAATAATTGAGAAAGCCTATCGGATGAATCCATCCGGTAAGCGTAAACATGACAAAGCATATCTCCTAAGGAAGCTTGATAAGATAAAGGTATAGTCTACACCCCATGGAAACATGGGAATAATGTGTGAAGTTCCGACCTGCACGAATGGCGTAACGATGGCCACACTGTCTCCACCCGAGACTCAGCGAAATTGAACTCGCTGTTAAGATGCAGTGTACCCGCGGCTAGACGGAAAGACCCCGTGAACCTTTACTACAGCTTTGCACTGGACTTTGAATATACTTGTGTAGGATAGCTGGGAGGCTTTGAAGCGATGACGCCAGTTGTCGTGGAGCCAACCTTGAAATACCAGCCTGGTGTGTTTGGGGTTCTAACCTAGGTCCGTTATCCGGATCGGGGACAGTGTATGGTGGGTAGTTTGACTGGGGCGGTCTCCTCCTAAAGAGTAACGGAGGAGCACGAAGGTACCCTCGGCACGGTCGGAAATCGTGCTATGAGCGCAAAGGTAAAAGGGTGCTTAACTGCGAGACAGACGCGTCGAGCAGATACGAAAGTAGGTCTTAGTGATCCGGTGGTTCTGAATGGAAGGGCCATCGCTCAACGGATAAAAGGTACTCCGGGGATAACAGGCTGATACCACCCAAGAGTTCATATCGACGGTGGTGTTTGGCACCTCGATGTCGGCTCATCTCATCCTGGGGCTGAAGCAGGTCCCAAGGGTATGGCTGTTCGCCATTTAAAGAGGTACGCGAGCTGGGTTTAGAACGTCGTGAGACAGTTCGGTCCCTATCTGCCGTGGGCGTTGGAGAATTGAGAGGAGCTGCTCCTAGTACGAGAGGACCGGAGTGGACGTACCTCTGGTGTTCCGGTTGTCACGCCAGTGGCATTGCCGGGTAGCTACGTACGGACGGGATAACCGCTGAAAGCATCTAAGCGGGAAGCCCCCCTCAAGATGAGTTCTCCCCTGAGCTTTAAGCTCACTGAAGGGTCCTCGTAGACTACGAGGTTGATAGGCTGGGTGTGGAAGTGCAGTAATGTATGAAGCTAACCAGTACTAATTGCCCGTGCGGCTTGACCATATAACACTCAAGCGGTTTGTTATATGTGATGACGTAGTAGTGCATTACCCTTTTCAGTTAACCGAATTGATGATTGACGCATCTAACTGCTAGATGCGTCAATCTATAAGGAGTGGGTCCCGGATTTAATCCGGGACGGCGTTCGTCGCTTCGCTCCTTACGCCGATTTCCTGGCGGCCATAGCGCGTTAGTACCACCCGATCCCATACCGAACTCGGAAGTGAAATGACGTAGCGCCGATAGTAGTGCGGGTTTACTCGTGCGAGCGTAGGTCACCGCCAGGGCTTTAATTCGAAAGCCTCTGCCCATACGGGTTAGAGGCTTTTTTGTATCTCATCCCGTATCGCTCCAATCAGAAAAACGACAATCCGAAAAACGACTTGACATCGTTTAATTAATGTTGAATATTAAAAATGTTACTTTAAATATTCAATATTAGCTTAGATGCGGCGAACAGTCTTTCTGCAGCAAATCGGCGCCTGTTTTCAGAGCCATCCCATGGTCGGAATCCTGGGCCCGCGTCAGTGTGGCAAGACCACATTGGCCCGTGACTATATCGATTCCCTTACTGATAAACAGGTGCACTATTTTGACCTGGAAGATCCGGAACACCTGAACCGCTTGTCGGATCCCAGGTTGGCCCTGGGTCCGCTTGAAGGTTTGATTGTCATCGATGAAGTGCAACGTTTGCCGGAATTGTTTCCACTACTGCGGGTATTGATTGATCGCCGATCGCGCAAACAGCAGTACCTGATCCTGGGCAGTGCTTCCCGCGAACTGTTGCGCCAGACCTCTGAATCCCTGGCTGGCCGGATTATCTATCTGGAATTACCTCCCTTTACCGTTTTTGAAGCGGACAATCCGCAACAACTGTGGCTGCGGGGCGGTTTTCCGCCAGCGTATCTGGCGAAAACCAATACCGATAGCCTGACCTGGCGCAAGGCCTACATTACGGCGTTCCTGGAGCGTGATCTGCCGACTCTGGGTATCGACTTTGCCGCCAACACCATGCGACGCTTCTGGATGATGCTAGCCCACTGGAACGGCA
Organism: Gammaproteobacteria bacterium; assembly: GCA_965222155.1. Classification (GTDB taxonomy): domain Bacteria; phylum Pseudomonadota; class Gammaproteobacteria; order Eutrophobiales; family Eutrophobiaceae; genus JAAXHV01. Next base: position 1,663,436 of record CBDCTH010000012.1, on the reverse strand, counting down.
ATGTACTTAATGCGTCCGAGTTTGCCCGATCACTGGATGTCACCTCACCGACGATTAAACGTTACCTGGATATCCTTGCCGGCACGTTTATAATCCGAACACTGCAGCCCTGGCATGCCAATATCCACAAGCGGCAAGTAAAATCTCCGAAGATCTATTTCCGTGACATGGGCATCATGCATGCACTGCTTAATCTACCTGACCAGGCCAGTGTGCAGGGACACCCCAAGCTGGGCGCATCATGGGAAGGATTCGCGTTAGAGCAAGTGATACAGATCTATCAGGCTGAAATGGCGGAATGTTTTTTTTGGGGTACCTATGCCAATGCAGAACTTGATCTCTTGATCATGCAGGGCGATAAAAAAACTGCGTTTGAATTCAAGTATACCTCAACGCCGAAAGTCACACGTTCCATGCACTCTGCTCTGGAAAACCTGGAGCTGGATGCGATCACGATTGTCTACCCTGGCAACAATACGTATTCGCTTTTGGAAAATATCCGGGTCACCAATCTTCTGCATTTGATACAAGAAAGGTTTTGAGAGTCTGACCAGTCTCCTCAAAACCATACCCGCTGCCGGCCGCACTCTATGGCTCGACCAAGGGGGCGATTCATAAGCTCTCTCGGGACCTGCGCCAAGAGTTGCAGGGCGCCGGGGAACGTGTCACCGAGATGAATCCGGGTACGGAGCAGACCTATGGGGGCGCAGTTTGTGCCTTTTAAGGGGCGAGACTCACAGTAGCCGGAAAACAAACGACCAAGACTGATAAACAGTAATCAGGTAATACTGACCGTCACAGAAAAATTAGGACTGTCTTTGAGGGTTTGTAATACGACACAATAGCGTTCAGTTAACTGAACCAATTTGTCCAGGACATCAGCCTGTGCATCGGATTGTAAAGAAAACTGCAGGCGAATATCCCTGAAACCCACCTTTGCCTCGCGACTTACTGCCAGGGTACCACGAAAATCCAGGTCTCCTTCAGCGCTAACGCTTGCCCCGGTTAAATTGATGCCCATTGCCGTGGCGACTGCTTTCAGAGTCACGCCGGCACAGGCGACCAATGCTTCAAGCAGCATATCTCCCGAGCATAACTGCGAACCGTCGCCGCCGGCAGCAGGATGCAGGCCTGCTTCCGCAAGTTTTCTTCCGGTTTCAACTTTACAGGCTATCCCTTCGCTGACATGGCTTTCTGCCCGCATCGTAATGACAGCCGTAGCGGGATTGTGGGTGTATTTTTCTTTTAATGGCGCCTGTAACTGTTTTAACTCTGTTGAATCCATAGTAGTCTCCTGTGCCGTGGTTGTTGCAGCATATTTGCCTGAATAGCCACATGATAAATCCTGTTACCGGATGATGCCAGCCTGTAATGAAATGTCTGGCCGGTTCTCCTGCAGGGGTTATTTCCGATAAATGGGGGGCTGTACCCATTATGTCGGTGAGCCTTTTGGCGATATGTATTTTTGGCGTCCTGGGAACGCCAGGCAATTTTGAATTACTGCTTTTATGGAGATTGTTGAACTCAGTATTTCTCGCGGCCATCTTTATTGCCGGAAAATAAGGAATTCTGCAATAGTAGCCTGTAAATCCTCGCTGAAGACTGATAGTTCCTCATCGGTAACAAGGTCCAAATCAATCATCGCCAGCAGTTGTAACCACGCGACAGACCGGCTCGGGCCATCGAATGCCCGGACGATGTCCTTGTCACGCCGCCTGATATGCTGGTAAATATCCCCATACTTCTCATGGTTGGTAGGGCCGGCTTGGTCACACAATTCCCGAACTTCGTCGAGTATTTTCAGGCACAGCCGGTCCAGCGTCACTTCTCTCAATTTCCGGAATTTCTTCCAATCTGATTCTTTTATACTCATTAGAATGCGCGCAACGTTTGAATAGAAAGTTTTACCTTACGACAAAGCCCGGCGGCTGACTTCCAAACAACCAAGCCCAGCCTACCAGTGGGCAGCAAGGCCGATCTCGTAGCGATGGTCGGTATATGAGTCGATCATCTTACCGGCGTGCTCGAAGTATCGTTGCCAGTCAGCGTCGTGGTGATCGAGGCGCCGGTGGTAATGAGAGAGGCGGCTGTCATCACCGAGCCAGCCAAGGGCAAGCAGATCGATCCGTTCGTTTCGCTTGCCGTTAGCGGAAAACTCTTTGCTGTCAACGAGTATCAGGATAATATCACTTTGTTGCTATTATATACTGCGCTTGATGCGTTCATTGCGCACATCCATGTACGCAACCCTGCGGGCGGCTGTTGCCGTGCAAATCGGCTATCCTGCCGATTTGTCTCGCTTGTCTTTTTGATGCGCTCCATCCCCCTGCTCAACTCCATACAGAGCCTGCCCCCCTGCGGTTGTAAGCAGGGGGGCAGGCTTTGGAGCGCCCCCTTCGGGCACTCTTCGAGTGTCCAAATCCATTCCAGATGGATTTGTGCCGCCAGCGGGCACGTGCTCCCGCTAACTCCCGGGCTCGAGGGCATCCTGCCCTCGTGGAGGGCGAGACGCCCTCCCTCCCAGGGAAACAGGCCCCGTGACTCCTGGGGGACAGATTTAAATCTGTCCCCCCCGTCTTCTGTATTGACCTCGATTTAGCGGGAGCACCTGGAACCCGGACAACAGAACCCGGACAACCGGGGTTGACAGGGTATGAAGCAACAGGTAACGTTCGCAACCATGATTAACCGATGGATCGCAATGCACATAACCGGTCGCTTGGCGTGTAGCGACCTTTGTTACGGAGGAGGGTTCGGAGTGGCCAACTCCACCCGCGCCAGTGCTGACTCGCTGACGCGTCGGCTGCGCGGATTCCCGCGTCAATCCTCTTTCACCCCCCCCCCCCCCCCCCCCCAATGAGATCGCGGGTTTGCGGTCAGGCGCTTGCGCTTCTCTTCGCGTGGTTGCTGATGGCGCCGGGAATAGCGGATGCCGCCGTTCCGGCCCAGCCCACGGGTTTACAGGCGGCGCTCGGGGACGCCGAGGTTGTCCTGTCATGGCAAGACCCGAGCGACCCCTCCATTACCGAATGGCAGGTCCGGAAGGCGGCAGTCGGTGGAGTTTGGGAAAATTGGCAAACCATACCATCAAGCGACGCCGCCAATTCATCGTACACGGTGACGGGCCTGACCAACGGTCAACGATACGCCTTCGAGATCAGGGCGGTGAACGTAGACGGCGAGAGTACAGCAGCGATGGTTTTCGCCACGCCGATCTCGGTCCGGGCGCCGGCCCGGCCCACGGGTTTGCGGGCGGCGCCCGGAGACGGCGAAGTTACCCTGTCCTGGGATAACCCGGGCGATACCACCATCACCAAGTGGCAGTTCCGCATGGGAGTATCGAGTGAGGCTTGGGGAAGTTGGACCGATATCGTGCCCAGCGGCGCCGCCACCACGAGCCACAGGGTAGGGGGCCTCGACAATACAAAGGATTATGCTTTCCGGGTGCGGGCGTTCAACACCCACGGCCCCGGCAACTATTCGACAGTCTTCCAGGGGCCGCACTCGCCCTTGGCGCCGGCCCGGCCCACGAGTTTTCGAGTGACGCCCGGAGACGGCGAAGTTACCCTGTCCTGGGACAACCCGGGCGATGCCACCATCACCAAGTGGCAGATCCGATATCGCGCCGGCAGCACATGGCAGGCCTGGATAGATTTACCCGGCAACGATTGGACAGGCGTCGGGCTTACGGGCTTCCCCAACGGTACGCCCTATTACTTCCAGGTCAGGGCGGTGAACGCCCACGGCTTCGGCGCCAAGTCGAACACCGTGCGGGCTACGCCGGTCTCGCCCTCGGCGCCGGCCGAGCCCACCGGTTTCAGCGCCACGCCGGGCGACGCCCAGGTTCTATTGTCGTGGGACGACCCGGGCGACGCCACCATTACCGAGTGGCAGATGCGGAGGGCCGAAGCCGGCCAGTCTTTCGGAAGTTGGCAAGCCATACCGCCAGGCGACGCCGCCAATTCATCGTACACGATAACCGGCCTGACCAACGATCGAATATATGTCTTCGAGATCAGGGCGGTGAACGCAGACGGCGAGAGTACGGCAGCGAGGGTGTTCGCCACGCCGATCTCGGCCCTGGCGCCGGCTCAGCCCACCGGTGTCAGCGCCACGCCGGGCGATACTGAGGTCAGGTTGTCGTGGGACAACCCGGGCGACCCCTCCATTACCCGGTGGCAGTACCGGCAGGGGGTAACCCACGGCGTTTGGGGGGGGTGGGTCAACATACCGGTCAGCGTCGCTTTAACCACGACGCACAGCGTGACCGGCCTCGACAACGGCGTGGAGCACAGCTTTCATGTCAGGGCGGTGAACAGCCACGGCGCCGGCCAGCATTCGCCCGACGTTTCCGCCACCCCTGTCGCGTCCTCGGCCCCGGCCGAGCCATTGGACTTCAGCGCCGTGGCCGGCGACGGTCTGGTCGTCCTGTCCTGGAGCGCCGTGAACGACCCCTCGATCACCAACTGGCAATACCGGCGCGGTACGCCGACGGAGCAAGGCACCATCCAATGGGAGAACTGGGCCGACGTGCCGGACAGCTCTTATCAGACCATGACCTTCAGGATAAGCGGCCTCCAGAACGGTATGGAGTATATTTTCCGGGTGCGGGCGGTCAACATCCACGGCCCCGGGAGGCCTTCGATTATCGTCTTCACTGAACCGGTTTCGGCTGATGCGCCGGCCCGGCCCACGGGTTTGCGGGCGGCGCCCGGAGACGGCGAAGTTACCCTGTCGTGGGATAACCCAAGCGATACTTCCATCACCAAGTGGCAGTATCGCAAGGGGGCAGTCAATGGTGATTGGGATAATTGGGTCGATATACCGAACAGCGTTGTTGCCTCAACTACGACCTATAGGGTGGAGAACCTCAACAACGGCGTGGACTATGCCTTTCGTGTCAGGGCCGTGAACGCTCACGGTAACGGTGATAATTCGGAAGTCACCGGCACGCCGGTTCAGGGCAGCGCCCCGGCCCGGCCCACGGGTTTGCGGGCGCAGCCCGGAGACGGCGAGGTCATCCTGTCGTGGGACGACCTGGGCGATGCCACCATCACCGGGTGGCAGGTGCGCAAGGGGAAAGCCGGTGGCGAACAGGAGAGCTGGGTCGATATACCGAACAGCGATGCCTTAACTACGACCGATACGGTGGAGAACCTCGAAAACGGCGCAGAATATGGTTTTTGGGTCAGGGCGAAGAACCGCTACGGCCCCGGCGCCGAGTCGGACATTGTCCGGGCCACGCCGGTCTCGGTCTCGGCCCCGGCCAAGCCCACGGGCTTCAGCGCCAGCGCCAGCGACGCGGAAGTGTCCTTGTCGTGGAGCGACCCGAGCGATGGTTCCATCATCAAGTGGCAGTACCGACGCTCCCCGTACAGTGGCGGCGCTGGCTGGGGGCCCTGGGTCGACATGCCGGGCAGCGCTCCCTCCACCACAACCTACAAGGTAATGAACCTCGTCAACGGTAGGGCCTATGTATTCCAGATCAGGGCGGTGAACGGCGACGGCCCCGGCACCGAGTCGGAGGAAGCTGCGGCCAGCCTCCCCTACAAGGCGCCGGAAATCATCCGTTTCGAGGCCACGCCGCTGAAGGACGGCAAGTCGACCCTGAGCTGGACGGTGAGCGACAACACGGATGTGCTGAGTCTGGCCGACGGCCAGGGCAACGTCCTGATCGACCCGGGGGGCGACGGGCTGCCCGCCGACAACGAGTTGGAGGTCGAGACCCGCGCGGGCGCGGTTTACACCCTTGTCGCCTACAACGGCGACAGCCTCCTGGAGAGTGAGCCGGCCACCGTCACGATCAGGGAACCGGAGCCGGAGCCGGTCGTGCCCCCAACCCCTGTCGGCCCTCCTGCTGCGCCCGCGGCCCCGACCCTCACCCCCGGCAACGGTCAGCTTGAGGTGTCATGGAAAGCGCCCGGCAGCAACGGCGGCTCGGCCATCACGGGCTACAACGTCCGCTACAGTGCCGATGCGGGCAACTCATGGACCGACCACCCCTTCACCGGCACGGGTACCAGTACCACTATCACGAGTCTGGATAACGGCCAGCCCTACCAGGTGCAGGTGCAGGCCGTGAACGCTCAGGGACTAAGCACCTGGTCGGCTAGCGCCACGGCCACTGTCGGTGCGCCTGACATCATCCGCTTCGAGGCCACGCCGCTCAAGGACGGCAAGTCGACCCTGAGTTGGACGGTGAGCAAGAACACGGACGTGCTGTCTCTGCGCGATAACCAGGACAACGTCCTCATCGATCCGGGCGATAAACTACCCGCTGGCAGCCAGCTGAAGGTCGAGACCCGTGTGGGCACCGTCTACACCCTGATTGCCGCCAACAGCGAGAGTGGCCTCAGCAGCGAGCCCAAGACCGTCACGATCAGGCTCACAGTCAAACCCCCGGCCCCTGTTACTCCCCCTGAGCCCGTCAATGCTGCGCCGACCGGGGTAATTGTCAGTTGGGTCCCCCCGGCCACGGACGGCGCCATGGCCGAGGACGTGGACACGAGCGCCGGGCCGGTGAAGCTGGCGAACCTGTCCGCCACCGACCCGGACGACAGTCACCATACCTTCAGCGTCCGCGGTGCGGACATTTTCGAGATTACCGGCGCCGCGCTCTACCTGAAGCAGGGCGTAGGGCTGGATTATGAGACGCAGCCACGCCATGGCTTCACCCTCACTGCAACGGATGGCGGCGGTCTCAGCGTCACCGGCACTGAGCAGACCCTTGCCGTGACCGATGCCAACGAGGCGCCCACCGAAGTGATTATCGCCTGGGTGCCCCCGGTCACGGACGGCGCCATCGCCGAGGACGTGGACACAAACGCCGGGCCGGTGAAGCTGGCCGAGCTGTCCGCGGTCGACCCCGATGCCGACGACAGTCACGTTTTCAGCCTCAGTGATACGACTGTCTTCGAGATTACCGGCGCGGTGCTCTACCTGAAGCAGGGTGTGATACTGGATTACGAGACGCAGCCACGCCATGGCTTCACCCTCACTGCAACGGATGGCGGCGGTCTCAGCGTCACCGGCACTGAGCAGACCCTTGCCGTGACCGATGCCAACGAGGCGCCCACCGAAGTGATTATCGCCTGGGTGCCCCCGGTCACGGACGGCGCCATCGCCGAGGACGTGGACACACGCGCCGGGCCGGTGAAGCTGGCGAACCTGTCCGCCACCGACCCGGACGACAGTCACCATACCTTCAGCGTCCGCGGTGCGGACATTTTCGAGATTACCGGCGCCGCGCTCTACCTGAAGCAGGGCGTAGGGCTGGATTATGAGACGCAGCCACGCCATGGCGTCACCCTCACTGCAACGGATGGCGGCGGTCTCAGCGTCACCGGCACTGAGCAGACCCTTGCCGTGACCGATGCCAACGAGGCGCCCACCGAAGTGATTATCGCCTGGGTGCCCCCGGTCACGGACGGCGCCATCGCCGAGGACGTGGACACAAACGCCGGGCCGGTGAAGCTGGCCGAGCTGTCCGCGGTCGACCCGGACGACAGTCGCCATACCTTCAGCGTCAGTGATACGGCCCTCTTCGAGATTACCGGCGCGGTGCTCTACCTGAAGCAGGGTGTGATACTGGATTACGAGACGCAACCACGCCATGGCGTCACACTCACTGCGACCGACAGCGGTGGTCTCAGCGTCACCGGTACTGAGCAGACCCTTGCCGTGACCGATGCCAACGAGGCGCCGACCGAAGTGATTGTCACCTGGGTGCCCCCGGTCACGGACGGCGCCATTGCCGAGGACGTGGACACGAGCGCCGGGCCGGTGCAGTTGGCCGAGCTGTCCGCGGTCGACCCGGATGCCGACGACAGTCATGTCTTCAGCCTCAGTGATACGACACTCTTCGAGATTACCGGCACGGCGCTCTACCTGAAGCAGGGTGTGATACTGGATTACGAGACGCAGCCACGCCATGGCGTCACACTCACTGCAACGGATGGTGGCGGTCTCAGCGTCACCGGCGCTGCGCAGACCCTTGCCGTCACCGATGCCAACGAGGCGCCGACCGAAGTGATTGTCACCTGGGTGCCTCCGGCCACGGACGGCGCCATCACCGAGGACGTGGACACGAGCGCCGGGCCGGTGCATCTGGCCGACCTGTCCGCGGTCGACCCCGATGCCGACGACAGTCACGTCTTCAGCCTCAGTGATACGACACTCTTCGAGATTACCGGCGCCGCGCTCTACCTGAAGCAGGGTGTGGGGCTGGATTACGAGACACAGTCAAGCTATGGTTTCACGCTCACTGCGACCGACAGCGGTGGTCTCAGCGTCACCGGTACTGAGCAGACCCTTGCCGTGACCGATGCCAACGAGGCGCCGACCGAAGTGATTGTCACCTGGGTGCCCCCGGCCACGGACGGCGCCATCGCTGAGGACGTGGACACAAGTGCCGGGCCGGTGCAGCTGGCCGAGCTGTCCGCGGTCGACCCCGATGCCGACGACAGCCACGTCTTCAGCCTCAGTGGCGCGGACATCTTCGAGATTACCGGCGCCGCGCTCTACCTGAAGCAGGGTGTGGGGCTGGATTACGAGACACAGTCAAGCTATGGCTTCACGCTCACTGCAACGGATGGCGGCGGCCTCAGCGTCACCGGCGCTGCGCAGACCCTTGCCGTGACCGATGCCAACGAGGCACCGACCGAAGTGATTGTCACCTGGGTAGCCCCGGTCACGGACGGCGCTATCGCCGAGAACCTCGACACCCGCGCCGGCCCGGTGCAGGTGGCAACGCTGTCCGCCACTGATCCGGACGCCGGGGACCAACACCGCTTCACCCTGGAGGGTGAGCAGGCGGCGGTGTTCGAGGTGGCCGGCCACGCCCTGTCTCTCAGGCAGGGTGTTGTGCTGGACCGTGAGACCCACCCGGCCTACCCCTTTACGGTCGTGGCCAGCGACACGGCGGGCCTGAGTGTCAGCACAAAGGTAGTCCTGGCGGTATCCGGTGAGACCGAGGCAGTGGCCCGGGCGCGGCTTAAGCGGGTCAACCGGGCCATTCTGCCGGCATTGTCCCGGGCCCTGGTGGCCGGTACCCTGGACGCCGTAGAGCGGCGCATTGACAGTGCCGATGCGGCGCCGGGCGCAGCCACACCGGCCGAGACTCTGGCGGGGCTGCTGTGGGGGCAGGCTGAGTCCCTGCGTGCGGGGCGCTGGGCAGAGGTGCTGGGGCGCTCGTCCTTTGCCCTGCGCCTGGACGAGGGCCCCGCCGCCGGGGGGCTGAACACTATCACCCTGTGGGGCGGGGGCGATTACCGGCGCCTGTCCGGGGGGGATGACGACCGGGCAGGGGCCGCTGACCCGATGCACTGGGACGGCGCCGTGTTGAGCGCCCGCCTGGGGCTGGACGCCCGGCTCCGGGACGACCTGCTGGCGGGTCTGGCGCTGTCCTGGGCCAAGGGCGAGTTTGACTACACCGACCGGGGTGCGGCCGGCTACCGGCCCATAGAGGGCGCCCATGAAAGCCGGCTGCTGAGTGTCTACCCCTACGTGGGCTGGCACCCCCGGGCCGAGTTAGGTCTGTGGGGCGCCCTGGGTTATGGCGTAGGCGAGGTGCGGCTCCGGGACGCTGAGGCCGGCCGGCAGGCCGCGGACAGCGAGCAGGCCACGGCGGCGCTGGGCGGTCGGGTGCGGCTGTTTGCAGGCAACAGTCTGGTTGCCGGCGGGGCGACGGTGTTGAATCTCAAGGGTGCGTGGTGGGGCTCGCGCTATGAGGTGGAGGCGGCGGGGTTGATTGAGGGGCTGGCGACGGACGTGTGGCGGCTGCGCCTGGCGCTGGAGGGCTCGCATGCACAGCGCCTGGCCGGGGGCGGGACCGTGACGCCTTCGGTGGCGTTGGGGCTGCGCCATGACGGCGGCGATGGCGTGACCGGCGGCGGGCTGGAGTGGGGCGGCGGGCTGGTCTGGTTTGATCCGGCCCGGGGGCTGCGGGTAGAAGGCTATGGCCGGGCGCTGCTGGCGCACGCGGGGGACATCGAGGAATGGGGCGTCGGGGGACTGGTGGTGCTGACGCCGGGGCCGGACGGGCGTGGGCTGTCGTTCCGTGTGCGCCCGGGGTGGGGCGTGGTGGACGGCCTGGCTGCCGGGCAGGCCGGGGCCGGTGGTGTTGAGCGGCTCTGGGAGGGGGCTGCGGACGTTGGGGGCAGTGGGCCTGGGTCACCGTCCCGCGGGGTGCGGTGGGAGACCGAGTTGGGGTATGGGCTGGCGACCGGGGGCGGTCTGCTCACGCCTTATGGGGGCCTGGTAGTGGACGGGGGCGGGCGGCGTTACCGGTTGGGCGGGGTGTTCGAGCTGGGCCGCGCGCTGACTCTGAGTCTGGAGAGTGCGCGCCGGGAGCGTATGTTCGAGTCGCCGGACCATGGCCTCATGCTGAGGCTGCGCTACGGGCTGGGGGGTGCGGGGATTTGAGACCCCGGTGGGTGGCTTACACGGGCCGCACACTCTGGGACGCGGCTCCGGTTGGGAACAGGACATTCCATCCCCACCGACGGTCATTTCAGGATTGACTTCGGGACAGACTATTCCATTATTTCTCAGTAGATTTGTCTGGTTTAGGGGTGAGCCGGAAAAGGACACTTAATGTGTCTTTTCCCCGGCGAACGACACAACAAGGAGGCTGTGGCTGGGGGTTATCGAAACCATTGACGCTGCGCCAGGGATGGCAGGTAATAACCTGCTAGCCCGTATATCTCACCAATGGATGCGATGATCGCGCCGGATTTTTGATGTGCGCCTTCCATGGCGCACACCCTGCGGGCATCCTTCGGATGTCCAAATCTGCTCCAGGCAGATTTGTCTGGTTGAGGGACAAATTGTCAGGATAGACAATTTGCACGGCGACAGCCGCCCGCAGGGTTGCGCCCAGGGATGGGCGCAATGAACACGTGCCCGCTGGCGACACAAATCCATCTGGAATGGATTTGGACACTCGAAGAGTGCCCGAAGGGGGCGCTCCAGGGATGGAGCGCATCAAAAAGACAAGCGAGGGCGCATCCAGCGCAGTGGGTGATGGCAACAGAATGCTATAATCCTGATATCTCATTGACAGCAAGGAACTTTCCGCTAATGACAAGCGAATTGGTGAGATATACGGGCTATGGTCGGTTTTCCAAAAACCGCCTGACTCGCAATGCCCAGGTATGCCACGCTTTTTTTGCCGAGATTCCCCTTAACAGGGTCAGGTACATGAACTGGCTGGCGACCGGCAGTTCATCGGGGTTGCTGAAATATTGTTGCTCTATTGAGCGGTATCGTGACAGTATTTCAGTGTTGTCAGCGATATGACGGTCAATTTCATCAAGCAGTGTTTGTGTTGGTATCAGGTGCCCGGCAAATAGTTTGATCAACAGGGGGTCTTTTACCGCTGGCATGTCTACCGGTGAGGCCAGCCATTCAACCAGGGATTGTTTCCCGTTCTCGGTTAAACGGTAAATTTTTTTAGGGGGTTTATCGGTCTGCTGTACCCGTTTGAACGCGACCAGCCCCTCTGTCGCCATTTTACCGAGTTCTTGATAGATTTGCTGGTGACTGGCCGGCCAGAAAAACCCCAACCCCCGGTCAAATTCATAGGTGATTTCATAACCCGTACCTTGTTTTCTGCTTAAGGATACCAATAAGGCATGACGTAGCGACATGGATGTACCTCCGCGCTTGACTCAGCCAGAATACGATTCTATACTTCCTTTGAGGCATATGCAAATATATTCATATACATTATAAAAAGGAGGACAACTTCATGATTCATAAAATATTATTTTTTCTCTGGCTGGCGCTCGGTTTTATTTGTTCGACTATAGCTGAAACGTCGAGTGGCGCTCTGACAGTACATGTTGAGGACGTTGATGCGGACAACGGCATCTTGATGATAGGTCTGTTTACTTCTGAAGAGACCTATGACGCGGATCAAGGACAGGGGGAAGCAGGGCGTGAACAGGCCTATCAGTCCGTGACTGCCGAGGTGCATGACGGACAGGCTGATTATGTGTTTGAACGACTGCCCTATGGGGACTACGCGATCAAGCTCTACCACGATGAAAATAACAATGGGGAACTGGATAAAAACTTTATCGGTATTCCGAGCGAGGACTATGGTTTTTCAAATAACCCCCGGACCTTCTTCGGCCCGGCAAGTTACCGGGATGCGCTGTTTGAGTTCAATGCACCTGAAAAAACCGTCACCATCCATTTAAAAGGCTGGTAAGACCCACACTTGAAGGAGGCCCCGTTAACTATGAACGATCCCTATCTACTATTTAAAACCCTGCACATTCTAGGCGTTATTCTGTTTCTCGGTAACATTATCGTCACTGCGTGGTGGAAGAACATGGCCAACCGAACCCGTGATGTGAAGATCATCACGTTCGCCCAGCGCCAGGTGACCTTGACAGATTATGTTTTCACTGCCTTAGGAGTCGGCCTGTTGGTCGCATCCGGGGAATACCTGGCGCAGACTTTTATGGAAAATTCGTCGGGTATTACCTGGATAATGAATGGTCGGTTGCTGATTATCGCATCCGGGATTATCTGGATCAGCATCCTGGTGCCGGTGCAGATAAAACAGGCCCGGCTGGCGAGGGATTTTACCGATGGCTGTGCCATCCCGGCACAATACTGGCGTTTGAGCCTGATCTGGAACATCTTCGGTATGCTCGCGATTCTCCTGCCCGTCATCGCGATCTATTGGATGGTCTATAAACCGGTCGGCTGAGCTGAAATGGCGCTGCAATCTGAGCATACCTACGACGTCATCGTTATTGGCTCCGGCATCGGCGGGCTGGCGAGCGCCGCCCTGCTGGCAAAGATCAACCATAAAAAGGTGCTGATCCTGGAAAAGCACTGGACGATGGGCGGGCTGACCCATGAATTCAGGCGGGGTGATTATCACTTTGACGTCGGGTTGCACTATGTGGGCGAGATGCAGCCCGGCGATCTGCCAAGGCAGGTGTTCGACTTTATCTCTGATGGCCGACTTGGCTGGACAAAAATGCCCGAGGTATTCGAGCGTTTCATCTACCCTGATTTTGCCTTTGAGGTATCGGACAGTGAAGCGGCCTATAAGGCGGCCCTGGCGCGGCGGTTCCCGGACGAGGAAGCACATATTCATGCCTATTTCAAGGCAATTCATCGTGCGGCGGCATGGTCGCAGAGACATTACCTGAAGCCCCTTGTACCATCCTGGTTACAACCTTTTATACGATTGCGCAACCTGTCAGGCGAACAACTGGCCTTGTCGACAACCAGAACGGTCCTGGACAGGTATTTTACCGATCCGAAATTAAAAGCGCTCCTGGCTTCACAGTGGGGTGATTACGGTCTGACGCCGGCACACAGCGCGTTCGCCATCCATGCGTTGATCGTCCGTCATTATCTGAACGGCGCCTGGTTTCCAACGGGTGGTGGTAAACGCATGGCGCGTGCCATCCTGCCTGCTATTGAAGCCTGGGGCGGGCGTTGTCTGGTCAACCATGAGGTGCTCAGGATTCTTGTGCGCGACAACCAGGCAGTGGGTGTGGAGGTGGAAAAAATCAAAGGGACAAAGCGACAGGCGCTAAGGTTCTACGCCCCCGTCGTGATTTCCAACGTCGGCGCCGACCTGACGTATAAAAAGCTGTTGCCGAAATCCGTCACCCTCCCATTCATGCAGGAGTTGCAGCGTTTCGAGCGCGCCTGTAGCGCCGCGACCCTGTATATCGGGTTTCGGGGCGACCCGCGCACGTTGGGTTTCAAGGGAGAAAATCACTGGATTTTTACAAGTTACGATCACGATGGTTTGCTCAATGATACCGAGGCGCTCCTGGAAGGGCGCTGCCGGGTCTGTTATCTCTCGTTTCCCTCACTGAAAAACCCGACTGCGAAGGGCGCGACGGCTGAAATTATCTGCTTCGTGGATTATGACCATTTTACGCAATGGCAGGATAAATCCTGGAAGAAGCGGGGGGAAGCTTATGAGGGGTTGAAGCAGACTATTGCCGATGGCATGTTGCAGCTGGTCGAAAGCCATTATCCGGGGTTTTGTCAATTGATTGCCTGCCAGGAGTTGTCGACGCCGTTGACTATGCAAAACTTCACCAGCAGGGAACAGGGCATGATGTACGGTCTGCCGGCTGTGCCGGCGCGTTATCGGTTGGATTGGCTGACACCTGAAACACCGGTGGCCAATTTGTACCTCAGCGGGTCGGACATCTGCTCTCTGGGCATTGTCGGCGCATTAATGGGCGGGGTCGCTGCCGCTGCCGTTGTCAACGGCCGCTATGGCTTTTTTAAAGTGATGCATAAGCTCAGACAGGCCACTCCGGTTGCGCCTGCCTCCGGGTTCAGAAACAAGTGAGACTGTTGTCAGTGTGGTTGGAAAACCAAGGGGCATCCCGCCTAACGGCGTATTCGGTTTGTCCGGATCATTAGCCGGTATATCGGGCGCTGGAATGTGTTTGGGAAAGGGCGCTTTATAACGAAAACCACCGGGCACATCTATCGAACCCGGCAAAATCTGCAGATTGTGCAGTGCATGGCAGGTATGAAAGCCGTTTGAGTGGGTAGAAATACCACGCATTGCATGCATGGAAACCGGTCTGCCGATCATTTTGTTGTGCTTGCGACCAGTCCAGTCTGTCCAGGGGATGTCCAGTTCTATCTGTTGTTCAAATGCAGCCTCGGCCAGTTCTGCAGCAATCCGTTCAGGGATTGACTTTGATCACGGCCGGTAAAAAACGCCAGTTGCCTGGGATCAGTTGAGCGGATGTTTGACAATCAGCCAGTGGCAATAGTCAAGGCCTCATCCCAGCTGATTTCCTTGAATTCACCAGTACCGCGTTCACCCACTCTCAACAGAGGGTTGGTTAATCGAGCAGGGGAGTAGTGTTGCATAATGCCGGCCGCGCCTTTTGCGCACAGCGCCCCTTTGTTTACCGGGTGGTCGGGATTGCCTTCTATATAACGGACCGTTCCACCCTTTAGATAAACCCGGATGCCGCATCGGCAAGCACACATATAACAGGTTGAAGTCTTGACTTGATCCGGGTTTCCAGGGAATGTCGACTGAGTTTGGTAGGATTGATTCACATGTGAAGCATTATAACTAATAGTTCTAAGCTTAGAAATATTTGTATTATTTACATGCTCCTTGCTTTATGAGACACATAACAGGCAATATTAAAATAGGGCATACGATGGCACTTGATGAAAACACAACGGCATTGGTGACCGGCGCCTCAAGCGGTATCGGCGAGGCCACTGCTCGCGCATTGCGCTCCAGGGGCGTGAAGGTATACGCGGCTGCACGGCGCCTGGAGCGTCTTGAACAACTGGCCCAAGAGATCGGAAGCATTGCCATCGAACTGGACGTGCGCGATCGCACTGCGGTCATGGCCTTTGGCGAGCAATACCCGGTAGACATCCTGGTCAACAATGCGGGGTTAGGCCGCGCCCTGGGGTCGATCTGGAATGCGGAGATCAAGGATATCGAGATGACTGTCGACACCAATGTCACCGCCGCTATCCTGATGATCAAGGCGGTCTTACCCGGTATGATTGAACGGGGCCGGGGGCATATCGTGAACATGAGTTCGGTTACTGCACTATATCCACTGCCTGCCGCACTTTATGGCTCGACCAAGGGGGCGATTCATAAGCTTTCCCGGGACCTGCGCCAGGAACTGCAAGGCACCGGAATACGTGTCACCGAGATCAATCCGGGGAGGGTGCTCAGCGAGTTTTACAATGTGGCGGTCGACGATGACGAACAACTGCGAAAAATCACCGAAACTCACTGCGAAGATTTGGTAGCAGCCGACATCGCGGATGCAATCCTGTACTGCGTGAACGCGCCCTGGCGGGTGAATGTGAGTCAGATGGAGATAGTGCCCACGGAGCAGACCTATGGGGGGGCGCAGTTTGTGCCTTTTAAGGGGCGAGACTCACATGATAAATCCTGATTAACCAGATGCAAGGGAAGGATGAGAAAATGAACCCGCGCAGGGTCGATATCCTGTTTGAGTAGAAACTATGCCATCGGCCTCGAAAAACAAGGTAATCCGGCTGGTTATCCTGTCGATACTGATTTCCTTTATCAAGGTTTTTGAAATCCCCCCCGTAATACCGACGCTGGTATCAGATCTTCACATCAACTACGCGCAAGCCGGCCTTTTTATGTCTGTTTATGCTGTAATGAAATGCCTGGCCAGTTCTCCTGCAGGGTATATTTCGGATAAATGGGGGGCTGTACCCATTATGTCAGTGAGCCTTCTGGGGATTTGTATTTTTGGCATTCTGGGAACAATAGGCGAGAGTTTCAAATTACTGCTGTTATGGAGATTTTTGGGTTCGGTATTGCTCGCAATCATTTTTGTTGCCGGGACGGATGCAGTTTCGAAAACGTTACCTCCCGAAAAAGTAGGATTTGGTATGGGGCTGATTAATGCAACTATCGGCATTGGGATCACTATCGCATTACTGGTAACACCGATTATTTCAGACAAGATTGGCTGGCGTGTTAATTTTCTCTTCACGTCCCTGGCATGCGGCATGCTTTTTTTATACTCCCTGCTGTTGATAAAAGAGGAACAGGCTTTACAACCAATCGGCAATGCGATCCTGCCGGATTCTGAGGCGCCTTATTCATTCGGGAAACTGTTATCCAATCCTATGCTGATACTGATAGCAGTTTCAATGGGCAGCCTGTTTATCGAAGTCTATGGGGTGACTACCTGGATCCCTCCATACCTGACTGATGTATATCAGTTTTCTCCATCGGAAGTGGGCTTGTCTTCCATGATGCTTGGATTAGTCATGATACCGGCAGCTATAGTGACGGGATATTTCGCTACGAATATGGTGAGAATTCTCTGGCTTACGTTATCAGGCGGAGTTGTCGCAAGCATCGGGATTCTGGTGCTAATCATGGTGCAGTTATCCCCGTGGGAAACAGCACTGGTCATCAGCATATTAACATGGGGGCAAACACAAGCGATTGTGACCGTTACGAGTATGGCATCAATTATTGTGCCGAAGCATAGTGCCGGGAAAGCAATAGGTATTGTTTTTACCCTGGGCTACGCGGGGGCTATCCTGGCGACCTACCTGGGCGGATATCTGGTGACAAGCAGGGGCGATTATGATGGTTCGCTGATACTGTTTGCGATTGCATCTACGCTGGCAGGGGTATTCATATTCATGGTTTGTCAAATGATCTCGCGTAACCCCCCCGCGCATTTTGCTTTAATAGCATGACTCCTGCCAAGTCGAAATAGTTCTGGCAAAACGGGGCGGGCCATTTATGTGAAAAATATTTTTCGTGGTCAACCTGTGCCGTTAGCTGGGATGACAGACCGTTTGTTGTAGGTTCCCCCGCTACTCGACCGGCATGCTGGCCGGGGCGCCGCTTTCCTTGATAAAGAATACCAGGATTTTTACCGGTTCCGTAGCACTGGCGTTTTTTGATACACTGTGGATATCGTTCGGGTTTTCGTAAAAGGTTTGTCCTGCCGTCAGGGTTTTTTCTTCACCCCCTTGCACCTGCATTACGACAGCGCCTTCCAGCACATAGACGAACGTATGGGAATTGTGGCGATGCGCGGCGGATGATTCCCCCGGTTCATATTCCACGGTCAGCATCAGACCGGTCTTGCCCGGTATATCCGGCAATTCCTGTTTAAACAGCACAGCTACTTCCGTGCTCAGGGCAGGGAATGGTAGCATGGCGAAACTGACTAGTAACGCTGTGAACAGTGCTGAACAAAAATGTTTTTTCATGATGTCCTCCTGTTGTTAATGAAGTTGCCCCCCTCAGTCGGGGCGTCTTTTGGGAGAGATGAATGGTATTATACATACAACCTGTTATATTGCATGCAGGTAACGTCGCGGGTTCCATCGAGACAGTTATGAAAATCAAAAACCGGATCTTTGCCGTCCTGATATCAATGGGCTTGGGAATAGGGGTGCTCAGCGATGCGTCGGCCGCCGATATGGCAACCGACCCCGGCCAGATCGTTTTCTCCTCGCTACGTCCGGGCAACTGGGATATATTCTATTTTAATCAACCCGGCACAAGCCCGAAACGACTTACCGACCACCCAGGCCTCGACTATGAAGCTGCCTTTTCCCCAGACGGCAGGTGGGTGGTGTTCACTTCCGAGCGCCGCGGCCACCCGGATCTTTACATCATCGATCTCAAAAGCGATCCTGCGCCAAGGTTATTGATCGATAACAATGCCATGGAGGACCAGGCTGCCATCTCTCCGAATGGCAAGATGCTCGCGTTTGTCAGTACCGAGAGCGGCAACGCAGACATTTACACAATGCCCTTCGAACCGGAAATAACTCAAGGTATGGACAATGCGGTCAACCTGACCCGACACCCGGGAGGTGATTTCCGGCCTGCATTCTCCCCCGACGGCCAACGTATCGCTTTCTCAACGGATCGTGACACCGAGGTCTATGGACATCCGGCGCTGAGCTTTATGCGGCAGCGGGAAGGTGAGGTCTATGTCATGGATGCTGACGGAACGAACACGAAGCGTCTCACCGATGCCCGCAGCTGGGACGGAGCGCCGGAATGGTCTCTGGACGGAGAAACAATTTACTACTACTCGGGCAGGCCACGCGAACTCCCCGGTCCGCCAAAAAGCCACATCCTTGGACAAGAAGGTGGATTCCGTATCTGGGCGATGGACAGCGACGGTTCGCATCCCAGGGCAATCACTGCCGTGGGAGTCGAAGCGCTGGCCCCTGCATTAACCCATGATGGACGGATCGCCTATCAGACCCGGCGCTCGTTCATCGGCTGGTATCTGCAATCGACCCGATTGGACGGTACCGATCCACGGCTGGAAAGTGATGCAGCCGGCGAGTATTGGAACCCGGACTATCACCACGCCAGCGGCGCAATGGTGTGCCATGGCGTTGGGCCGCTGACCACGGACAAGGTTGCCGTTCAGGACATCCTCGGACCCGGCGGCATACTGGCGACGGACTATCCGGCCAAGATCGGGTTTCTGGATAAAACCGTCACCATGTATACCATGCGGCACACGAGCGGGCTCGCTGCGCATCCTAACGAACGCAAACTCGCCGTCACTATTGAAAACAATACCGGCACGCGCTTCGTCATCGAGGATTATGACGGTGAAAATCAGAACGAATTGTTCGCGGTGAACGGGATCGGGATCGTCAGTGGCACACTGGACCGCATCTTTGGGCTGAAATGGTCTGCTGACGCCGACTGGATCACCTACACACAAGGCTGGTTTTTCGGCGACCAGACTAAAAAAGCGGATGTATGGAAAATCCGCAGCGACGGCAGCGGGCGGGTAAACTTGACGGCAGGTTCAGATACCAATAACGGAATGCCGGCGTTCTCCCCCGACGCAAAAAGAATCGTGTTCCGAAGCGCCCGAACGGGTAACTTCGATCTGTATCTGATGGATGCCGACGGTGGAAACCTGATACAACTGACCGATGACGCAGCGAAAGACAACTTCCCGGTTTTCTCGCGATCCGGCGCTGCCGTTGTCTTCTCTTCCGACCGCGACAGTAAACCTGATCCGCTGGGCTTCAAAAGTTTCGACAACTACATAATGAAACTCAATCCGGATGGCACACCCGGGGAGCTTGTTCGCATCACGGACGACCCCGGACACGACGCCCATCCGAATTTCTCACCGGATGGCAAATGGATTGTTTACACCTCGGAGCGGGCCGGCCTGAGCGATGAAGAACCGCTGGTGCAGGAGGTCGTATTCGGCCCACAGATGTACGGTGAAATCTACGCCTATCGTTTGAGCGACGGCCTGCATATTCGACTGACACACAATAAATGGGAAGAGTCAGGACCCTTCTGGATGCAGATGGCGCGACAGACCACCACCACAGGCGTTGATTAACTTTATTACCAAATCAGGAGTTACATTCATGAACAACACAACTACAAATCCAAGTGACAATGAAATGATTGGAAGGACTGTCCAGTTCTATATCGATGGAGCAAAATCCGGGAAGGGTGATGATATGAAGCCGGCGTTTCACACAGACGCGACTATCTTTGGGTATATTGGGGCTGACTTGTTTGCCGGACCAATACAGGGGCTGTTTGACTGGAATGACGGGAATGGTCCGGCAACCGAACTTGAAGCAAGAATAGCTGACATTGATATAGTCGGTACGATTGCAACCGTTCGTCTTGAGACCGATAACTGGACCGGGCATAAATTTACTGATTTATTTACATTGCTAAAGGTGGATGGTGAATGGAAGATCATGAATAAAGTATTTCATCTCCACGCTTAGCGCCTTGTTATTTCTGACAGCTGATTGAAGGGTACTTTGCGCTGAGTTGAAGCGATCGGAGTCGTTATCCTGCCGCTCAAGCAGAACATCCTGATTCGCGCAGCGCCAGGGCCGAAAACAATCCGCCCATGCCGCCGCCGATAATTACTGCGTGCATAATATTTCTCCAAATAGGGTAAGGCGGTTTTCAGAATACCATTTAGAAGTCAGACTGAATAAATACCGTGGCACAAAATGGTTAAAATGGATGGATACGATGAACTGTACCCGGCGCGCGATCATACAGGTATCGGCAGCGACCGCGCTGCTTGTTACACACCCTCACGCGTTCCTGTCCGTGCGGGCGGGTAATACGAACGTGAATCTGTATACCGACGACGAACTGGCCGCTTACGGTTTTCCTGACGATCATCCACTGGGTATCGACCGCCAGGGCGCGTTCCTGCGTGAAGCAGTTAAGCGGGGTCTGATCGTTCGTATAACCAAGCGCAATTCACGCGAGGCTTTACGCGAGGAGTTGGTTCGTTTTCATAGCGACGAATACGTTGATCTGGTATTGACAGCTGAGGAGAACGGTGTGCGCCTGCTCGATGATGGTGATACCCCGGTCTTTCCCGGTGTGTATCGCACCTCTGCGCACGTGGTCGGCGCGGCCCTTGATGGGCTCGCACAAATAATGGATGGGCATTGCCTGCGCAGCCTGCAACCGATTGGCGGTCTCCATCACGCGGCACGCGGTCATGCTGCCGGGTTCTGCGTGTTCAACGACCTTGGCGTGGTGATCGAAACGCTGCGCCGCGTGTATGGCATCCGGCGCGTCGGCTATCTCGATATCGACGTGCATCACGGCGATGGGGTGTTCTATGCATTCGAAGAGGACCCCGATCTCATCTTTGCGGATATCCACCAGGATGGACGCACGCTTTATCCCGGCACGGGTCGGGCGCACGAAACCGGCAAGGGCAGTGCTGAAGGCACCAAACTCAACATTGAGCTTGCGCCGTTTTCGGGCGATGCCGAGTTCATGGAAGCCTGGCCGCTGATAGAGGCGCATTTCACAGTATTCCAACCTGAGTTCTTCATCTTTCAGTGCGGCGCCGACGGCCTCAAGGGTGATCCGCTGGCGCAACTCGAATACTCTTCCGCCGTGCACGCGCATGCGGCGCAACACATGGTGAGGCTGGCGGATAAGTTCGCCCGGGGACGTATCATGGCGTTCGGAGGCGGCGGCTACAATCGGTCTAACCTGGCGCAGGCGTGGAGTGCCGTACTGGGTGGACTCGTGGGCGAAGTATGAAGGGTGGCGTACAGGGTGTACGCAATGAATATAGGAATTTTGGGGTATTTTATTTATTCTCTCGCCTGGCCAATACTATTTCTGACAGCTTCAGACCATTGGAGATCTTCTGCCACCTGTTAAATTTACGAGTGAACCTCGATATTTGCAAGCCTGGTACTATACTGTAGTGGACGCGGGCCAGAAAGAACAGGCTTGCAGGCGCAGCATTTTATAAAAAACCCATGAGTAACAGTCAGGAAATCCGAAATTGTCACGTTTGGATAGTGTGGGAGACTATCGATGAATAGAATATTGTATTTCACAATTGCAGCGGTCTGGTCACTATCGTTAATCCAGGTTTCCGCGGAAACAGCCGATAGCGTGTTCCACAATGGTCGGATTTATACCGTGGACCACAGCAAGCCCTGGGCGCAGGCCCTGGCCATAAAGGGCAGTCGGCTGATTTACGTCGGTGGTGATGACACAGTAACAGAATATGTCGGCGCCATGACCCGGGTCATCGACTTGCAGGGACGCATGGTTATGCCGGGTATTCATGATGCGCATACACACTTGTTGTGGGCCGGTCTGCAACTGAATTACGGCTGCCAGTTCTCCCCGGATGTAAGCCTGGACGATATACTGGCGACACTCCAGGGATGTGCGGCGGGACGTTCGAAAGATGAATGGCTGGTCGCCGGCCTGTTTCGCTTTGACCAGTTCCCGGATAATAAACCCCATAGATCGCACCTTGATAAAGTCTTTCCCGATACGCCGGTCTACCTGCGGGAGGGAACGTTCCACCATGCGTTATTGAACTCCAAAGCGTTGGCAATGGCCGGTATCGACAGGAACACGGTGGCGCCCTACGGCGGGGAGATCCCCAGAGATGAAGCAGGCGACCTCACGGGAGAACTGGTCGAAACCGCGACGGAACTGGCGGAACCTTATCTGCCTGTAATGCAGGCAGAGCAAAACCTGGCCGCGTTACGCTGGGCGGTCGCCGTCAACAATCAATACGGCATTACGTCGGTTCAGGACGCATCCGCACACCTGCCCACGTTGCAGACGCTCGCCGCCCTGGAAGCTGAAGGCGCATTAACGTTGCGGGTCGCGGCCCACCTGATCTGGGGCAGTCCCAAGTTCGGGGGAATGAGTAATAGCGGGCTTGAAGAACTTATTGAGCAGCGCAAAGGCTATGCGTCCGAGCACGTTGACGTGGATTTCATCAAAATCTGGGTGGACGGATCGCCCACGCCGCCATACTTCACACAGTCCGATGTGATTGCCGGCAACGATCAAATCGAGGCCGGACGCCTGCTTTTTCCACCTGCAGTGTTGAACGATACGGTCGTGCGCTTCGATCGTATGGGTTTGAAGGTAAAGCTGCACGTCGCTGGTGACGGGGCAGCCCGCGCCGCGCTGGATGCCATCGGGGCGGCTCGAAAAGCCAACCCGGATTCAAAAATCAGGCACGAACTGGGACACACGAATCTCGTGACGCCGGCGGATATGCCCAGGTTTGTCGAACTCAACACCATAGCTGAGATGTCGCCGTCGGTGTGGCATTTATACGGCCGCCTGCTCGGCGATCCACCGCGTGATGCCTGGGAATTCAGGACGTTGCACGAGCACGGAGCGCGCTTGACGGTCGGTACTGACTGGGTGGTTACACCGACACCGAACCTGTTCCCGGCCCTGGAGGGTATGCTGGACCGGGGAGATGAATCGATTGATTTGCCGGTGGCCTTACGGGCCATGACCCTCAATGGCGCTTTCGCCGCGGGCTGGGAAGGGTCAAGCGGATCATTGCAAGCGGGTAAATACGCGAATTTCATTGTATTGGACCGCAACCTGTTTGGCATTCCCACAGAGGATATCAGTGAGGTGCGTGTGTTGAGAACGGTTTTCGAAGGACGGAGCGTTTATGCAGCAGACGATGCGAGGTGATCGTACATATTTTGCCGGCGTCAATAGTCAGGAGTCACAGCGGAGCAAGTTCTGATTGACTGGCAGGATTCGATCTTTGCCCACGATAAACCCATTGTGGAATCCCAACGGCCAAAATGCCTGCCGCTGGACCCGAGTGCCGAATTGAGTATGCGTCCTGACAAGACTGTGGTCGCCTATCGCCGCTGGTTGCGCGAACTCGAGATGACCTTCGGCGTCGAAGCTATTGCATAAAGTCACTGGCCTTGTCTTTGACAAGCTGTGCAGGATGGGTTATAATGTACTTGATTTTATTAGACAATTCGTGTTCAAGATAACTGCCAGGAGGTAATTACGATGGCTATGATTCAACCCTCCCGTCTCGTTGCAATAGCGACCGCGTTCGTCGTGTCGTGCCTGTTAACACAGGCGAGTCTCGCCGAATGTTCCAGGGCGCAGTTCTATGCCGCCCCCGATTGTTTTAACCTTGAGTTGGATGGTGGCGAATTCACTGGTGACGCCAGACATTGCGCTCATCCGCGTGTCACGAACTGCTATAAGCCCCGTGTGTTCACGGTCAACAACGAGTGTGAGCACCCGGTGAAGGTGAGAATCGTTGTCAATCATGGCGATGACGTGATCTCTACATTCACGCCTGGACAATGGAGTAGTGGGGCCCTTGGTTCCGCTAACAGTAGCCATTACTATCGCTGGTGGACTGCTTGTAAATGGTGATCATTACTGGCGCTGGTGGACTGCTTGTAGATAACCGAACCCGGTGTTGCAATCAATAGAGGAAGCACAGTCAGCGCATCGGCTTTATTTTTTCCAGTTCGCTACTTAAGCCCTGCTCCACGCGCAACAGGTCGTAATTCTGTTGCAGCCTCAACCAGAGCCCCGGGCCATTGCCAACCAGTTTGCCGACCCTCAGCGCCATTTCTACCGTGATGGGATGGGTACAAGCCAGGACCCGATGCACCTGCTGGCGCGAAACGCCCAACCGCCGGGACATCTCACTGACCGATAAACCAAGCGCTGGCAGAACATCTTCACGCAGGATTTCACCCGGATGAATCGACTGGCGCTTTAACGGACGTTTGACAGTGTATTCAGTCATTTCTCCTCCTTAATGATATTGTTCAAGGTCGACTCGCAATACCTCACCTGCTTGCCACGCAAATGTAATGCACCAAGGACCATTAACATGAATGCTGTAACGCGTCTCGGTTCCACGAAGACCATGGAAATTGAATCCTGGAACATTCATTTCAACCAAAGATTCAGCTTGATCGAGAACTTCCAACCGTCGTAAACAGCGCGCCCTGCAAGCTCCGTTGTATATGGCGGCTACGACCCCGCTCAAACAATTCAGCAAGACCTTTGTGCCGAAAGCTCTTAATCATTACGCATCCCTAATCATATTGTAACATGTCGTGTTACAGCGTCAAGAGTCTGTCGTTCAGTTCGCCGGCATGGACCAGGCGGGTAATGGGGATCATGAAGGCAAGATAGGGTAGCACGAACTGGCCACGCCGGTCCCGGAGTTGGCAATGCCCAGAGCCAGGCCGCGCTGGCGCGTAAACGAACGGGTGATCACTTTGAAGTAGGGCAGGGTGGAGGTACTGGCGGCGGCGTTTCCGTTTATACTGGGGTTGTGGCTGGCACAATGATATCGGGAGGTACAGGAAAAACCATGGCTGAAAATATTGAAATCATAAAAAGCAATTGCCCCCGTGACTGTTACGACGGTTGCGGGATCAGTATTGAGAAGATAAACGGCCGAATCAGTAGGGTAATGGGAGATGAAGCGCACCCGGTTTCCCGCGGCCGGCTATGCAACAAGTGCGCTATTGCCTATAACGGTGTCTGGCAGGACGAAACTGAACGGCTGCTGTACCCGCTGAGGCGTATTGGTAAAAAGGGTAGGGGGCAGTTTGAACGCATCAGTTGGGAAGAGGCAATCGATACCATTAGCCACAGGTTAAAATACGATGTTGCCAATCACGGTCGCGAATCGATCCTGCATACGCATTATTCCGGGACCTTGTCACTGATCGCACTGTTGTTCCCAATGCGGTTTTTTCTGAAACTGGGCGCAGCTGAAGTCGCCCCGGACAGTATATGTAATGCGGCGGGCCATGCCGCATTGTCGCTGTTATACGGGGAATCACACGTGGGTTTTGATCCCCGCACCATCAAGGATTCAAACTGTGTTCTTATCTGGGGCGCCAATCCGTCCCATTCGGGTCCCCACAGCCATAAACACTGGTTTGCCGCAGCCGGCGCCAAAAAGATTGTGGTGGACCCGTTGCGCACGAATACCGCCCGGGCCGCTGATATTCATTTGCAGCTTTATCCCGGCACGGATGCAGCCCTGGCTTACAGCCTGCTGCACGTGATGCAACGGGAAGGCTTGTTCGCTGACGAATTTATCAGGCAGCACACGGTGGGAAGTGATGAGCTGTTGCCCGTAATCAAAAACTGTACGCCGGAATGGGGAGAGCAGGTAGCCGGTGTCCCGGCTGTGCTGATAGAAGAAGCGGCAAGATGTTACGCCACGGGGCCCTCGCTGTTATGGCTGGGACAGGGGTTTCAGCGCCAGTTAAACGGCGGCAACTGCATGCGCGCAGTAGGGTTGTTACCGGCATTCACGGGAAATATTGGTAAAGCCGGCGCGGGTTTCAGCTATGTCACCTACACCCCGGCCATTGCCGGCCTGGACTTTGATGCGATGGCCGGCGCGCAGCTTGCCACTGCCGAGCCGGTATCAATCAGCCACATGGATTTTGCGGAGCAACTGTCGGACCCGGACCGGTTCAAGTCCCTGCTTGTGTGGAACACCAATCCGGTTGCATCAGCCCCCAACCAGACCAGGTTGCGCAAGGCCCTGGAGAGGGCGGAGCTGTTTACGGTGGTGATTGACTGCTTCCAGACAGATTCGGCGGATTATGCCGATATTGTGTTACCGGCTGCCGGTTTTCTGGAATTTGACGACCTGACGTTCAGTTATTTCCACCTGAATATCGGCGTACAGTCCAAGGCCAGGGAGCCCATGGGAGAATCATTGCCCAACCAGGAAATCTTCCGGCGTCTGGCTAAAGGCATGGGTTACACGGAAAAAGAATTGTTTGAAACCGACGAAGAGTTGCTTGCCGGCATGCTGGAGCAAATGGGAGTGAGTGATGGCTTTAGGGAATTTCAACAGAGAGGCTGGCAGTCGATCAGCGCCGAGCCGATCATTCCCTGGACTGATCTGCAGTTTCCGACGGTAAGCGGCAAAATAGAACTGGCCTCTGACGCCGCGGAAAGCCAGGGGTTGCCCCGGATTCCACAGGCAATAGTGGACAAGGGTCAAAATGGAGGACAGTTGCGTCTGATCACGCCGGCGTCTGACTACAGGTTGAACGATTCCTATGCCAATGATCCCAAACTCGCCCGCAATGCCGGTGAAGCCGGGGTATATATCCATCCTGAAGACGCCAAGCGGCTTAATATCGGGAACGGCGCTACGGTTAATTTGAGCAATGAAAACGGCGATCTGAACCTGACTGCAACCATAGATGAAATTTCAGTACCGGGCGTACTGGTGTCTTACAAGGGCAGGTGGCCAAAGAACGAAAAGGATCACAAAAACGTGAATGTACTGCACATCGGACAAAAAACGGATATGGCAGAGAGCACCAGTGTACATAGCACTCTGGTAACTCTTACCCCTAGCAGCCAGGTAAGTACTGCCCAAAGTCGACATCTTTGGAATTGATCAGGTAGATCTGATGTGTCTGGCCAAGGGCATTACCTCAGGCTACTGGCGCTTGATGAATTCGAACGGATTATATGAAACGACTCACTATATGAGCCGTTCCCGGAAGGACAAATTCGCTGTTTCATGGTTAAATAATGCTCATCGGCAACAGTCAATCTCGAGGTTAACCCTATGGCCGGCGGTTTTACCAAAGACGGGGCAGTCCAGGACCAGATCGATGCGACAATCGAGGATGCGGTAGCGAGCGCCCGGAGCCGCTTACCGCAGGGGGTAAGCCTCAGTGAATGTGAAGAGTGCGGGAACGATATACCTGAGGCGCGCCGGGCCACCATCCCGGGCGTGCGTTTGTGCGTCATCTGCCAGTCCGAGCAGGACCAGGCACAGGAGCAGTTCAGTGGTTATAATCGCCGGGGCAGCAAGGGCAGTCAACTGAGATAAGCATTTCCAATCTTTTGGCCAGTTCATAGCATGACCTGAAAACGGCAAGTCTCCGCCAGTTGAAAAACAAGAGTCCATTGAAAAACAACCCGTACCTGATCCCGGCTGTTTATGTACTACTGACAGCTGTCGGTATTCCCTGGTATCTCCCCCCGGATCTCACAATGATAATCTATGGATTTCCGCTGTGGGCATTCATCTCCCTTCTCGCAGCACTCATCGGGGCATTGTTTACCGCGTGGCTGTATTTGTTTGAATTTTCGGATGATGATCCCTGATGTTTGAACTGCTTCCGTTCGGCGCCGGCGCCTGGACGGTTATCTTTCTCTATATCGGTTCACTGTTGTTGTTCGGCTGGTATGGATACCGTTCCCGCACAGAGAATACACTCAATGACTTTTACCTGGCCGGACCCGGGTTTGGGTTTCTTGTCCTGTTATTAACGCTGTACGCGACACAATACAGCGGCAATGTGTTCTTTGCCTTCACAGGTATGGCCTATAGGATTGGTTTTTCCTGGATCATGTCCACTTATTTCATGCTGGCCATCGTTGTATTTTATCTCGTTTATGCCTTGCGCTTGCGCACATTATCCAGACGCCACGGGTTTATTACACCGGTGGATTATCTCTCACACCGATTCCGGTCAAACACACTAAACCTTCTGGCCGCGCTCGTCATGATTGTATCCCTCAGCAATTTTCTCCTGGCGCAGTTAATGGCCATGGGACGGGCATTGCAGGGGATGGCAGGAGGAAATCCTGATATTGCATACACGAGCGGCGTAATCGTACTGGCCCTGATCATGGTGGTATACGGGACCCTCGGCGGTCTGCGCGCCGTGGCATGGACGGACGTGGTACAGGGGACCGTGTTATTCATCGGTTTTTTATTATTGATAGCGTCTTTGCTCATTATGTTCGGCCCCTTGTCAGTTACCACAAACAGCATATTGAACTCGCCCGATGTCAATAAAGTGATCCTGCCCGATGCCAACAGGATGAGGGAATGGTTGAGTTATACCCTGCTCGTCGGCATGGGAGGCGCATTGTATCCACAGGCGATACAACGGATCTATGCATCCAGGTCAGGCAAGGTATTGCGACACAGCCTGGCCGGCATGGCCATCCTGCAGGTTTTTGCAACCCTGATTGCCTTGATAGCAGGTATTTATGCTATCGCCCACGTACCGGGGTTGGACGGGGTCCAGACCGATCAAGTCCTGACGCGTATTTTCCGCCTGCTTCAGGAGGACTCGGTCTTCGGTTACTGGCTGGTGGTCATATTGTTCGCGGCAATCATTTCCGCCATGATGTCCACGGCCGATTCAGCCCTGCTCACCATCTCATCCATGATAACCAAGGATATTTATGCCGGGTATTTTCGCAGCAACGCATCCCAGGCTGAATTGACCAGGATCGGGAAACTCTGTTCGTGGGCGCTGATCGTGTTCCTGACCTGGCTGGCCATCATGCTGAAGGATAAGGCCTCGCTAATCAGCCTGATCGATAGGAAATTCGACCTGCTTGTCCAGTTGGCGCCTGCATTCATGTTAAGTATCCGCTGGAGTAAGTTACGGGCAGGTCCGGTAGTCATCGGTCTTGTTGCAGGGCTGGTTATTTCACTGGCGCTCGCATTCGGACCGTTTGAATTTGTCCACGCCGGCAAGGTATGGGGGTTCCATCCCGGACTCTACGGACTGGTGATTAACCTCGGCATTGCGGTTGGCGGTTCTCTGTTGTTGCACAGGACCGAATACAAGAACCCTGCGCTATAGCTTACCCGGCCAGTGCCGGAATAACGGCATGAACAGCTAATTTATTCCAGGCAGGATTTCAGTTTCTGCAGGTCATGATAGCGGCTAGGGATGTCATCACGGTTTGCAGCCAGTCTGAGATCGCGTAATTTCTCCAGCGCATCCAGCAGGACAGGCAAGGGCGGCCCACTGGCGGTAATATTGCTCAATCCTTCCTCAGGTAACAGGGAAGCGGGTTTCTCGATAAACTTCTTTACCAGCTTGTCATGATGAGAAGCCGCGCCTTTACCGTGCAGGCCGACAACCTCCAGATACGCTTTCACATTGTTTTGAAACCAGTCCTTTTCACGGTTCCCATCCGGTTCTTCCAGGAACTGGTCCATAAAGCTCTTGCGCCGCATGCAATCCCGTAATAACGCCTGCTCCTCAGGCAGCATAAACAGAAACTTGTCGACCAGTACCTGTGAATAGGACGGATTATCCGCACTGCACAAACCCAGCAACAGGTCAATTACGTTTATACCGGCAAAGTCGCCTGCGTTTGCGCCGCGATAGACGTTGGGCCCGACCCGATAGGGTTTGTAATATGGACGCACGCAATTGAAAAAACGATCGGTATCCAATTCTGAAAACAGGCAATCGTTAAACCTGATAACGTCTTCCAAAGCCGTTTTTGCAAGATGAAACAAATGGCCTGCCAGGGGATGGGATATCCCCATAGGCAAGATACGCCTCAACGCATCTGCCGCGCGCTGGTAAGCAAAGATCCCCAGCGTGTTGTAATCCAGAAACAGGAACTCATCGTTCAAAGAAGTAAACGAGCGGTAAACACCATCTTTTGCCGGATTGAAGGTCGCCATGTGACTGGTGGCAAAGCGCGGGGTAACGCCCAGCGTGGTTGCCAGGTGCAAGGAAAGCGCTGACGCCTCAACCAGGGGAGAACTGGTCTCCCGTGATGGTTCGGTAATATCGTGCCGGCGGCAGGCCGCCATATAAAAACCGACGCAACCAAGCAGGTTATATTGCCTGTCAAACCCTTCATCCGTATTGCCTTCTTTTAATAATGGGATGATGCAACTCCGTCCTTCTTCTACCAGTTTTACCTTGATAGAGTCACCGACACCGGTTACGGCCTGACGATCTTCCCGGGCGAAATAAATTTCCTCCAGTTCGGTATTCATCTCAACGAATGAAGAGCGTATCCAGCTATCGAATGCTTCTACGTTTTTACTCAAATTCAGCGTCATATTCTTCGGTGTAATGTTTCTATTAAGTATTAATCACAAGCATGTATCTTACCATTAATGCCACAGGCCCCGGTAGTCGGAGCATCTGCGAGACAAGCCGGGGGCCTCATCCAATGTAATTGGAAGATTACCCAAGCAATGCCTGTACGAACTCAGGCAGTTTGAGCGCCGATAAGGTAACCGACAGTATGAGGGCCGCCAGCAGTATAATATTCCTCGGCAAACTACTGGTATGTTCTCCCATGACGGATTTCTTGTTCACCAGTATGAGCACTGCAATGTAAACCAGTGGCACCACGATTGCATTGATGCACATCAGCAGCAGCAGTTTGAACAGGGCAGGGAAGGTCCATAGCGGCGCCAGCAGTGCGGGCAGGATAATACAGACCGTCACCGTCCTCCTGAAGCGCCTGTTTTCCCTGGTATGGTGCCAGGCAAAGCCGAACATATCGAGAATGAAATAGCTGATGACTTCTACCGTGACGACAAACGTGGTGAGGCCTGCTATAACCATTCCGGCAGAAAATATTACCGGGCCAAGAAATTCAAATCCCTGGGGAAAGGCCCGCAGCAATATTCTGCCGGCTTCATGGACTGAATCGATCTCTGCATGATGGGCAAGGGGATACAGGGCAAATCCCCCGGCAATGATGATGAATAACGCACAGCCGCCGTAAAAGAAGCCCAGGTTGATGACGGAATTACGAAACTCATGCTTCAGATCAACTGCGCCTGTTCGCCGGTTGTCCGCACTCATGTAGGGAACGCCAAGCATCGCCGCCGGCGCCAGGGCACTGCCGACAATGCCGAGTATGGCGATACCGCTGCTGCGGACCATGCCTTGGCCCGGAACCGGCAAGTCCGCAGGCACGCCGGGGACCAACCCGGACAATATGGCAGACACCTCCTGAAAGCCGCGCAGCGCGACGATAAGAAAACACATAAACATCAGCAGCATGAATGCGGTCATGTACTTCTGCATGCGCTGATAACCTTCTGATGTAAGCAGCCAGACAATGCCGGCCGCAAATACCAGGGACACAATGAGTTCAACGACCTGGTAGTTGCTGTCGGCGAAACCCGCTGCGGTGGCGGGAGGATTATATTCGAACAGGGACAGAGTCGCAGAGGTCATGACCGACATCTGACCCATACCGATGAGCAGGTGGACAGGAATATTAATCGCCAGGAGCAGCCAGCCCACGCCCGGATGAATGTGTTCACAGATGAGTGAAAACATTCCCTTGTTTTTATTCAGCAAGCCAATGCGGGAGGCGGTATCGACTGTTATCACCAGCAGGGGCAGGATTAACAGGACTACCCAGAGCAGCTCGTAACGGAACCAGGCGCCGGTCAGTATCAGCGACGAAGCGGAACCGGCTCCCATGGACGCCGCTGCCATCACGGCTGCAGGACCGGCGATCTTCTTGAAATTATCTGAGAATTTCCACATCGCGCATTATATTAACCTTGTTCGAAGCGCCGCCAGTAGTCGCGCACGGTCTGCTTCATGTCCTGGCGCAGGAGCATGATACCGAACAGGTTCGGCAACGCCATCAGTGCCAGGGTGACGGCTGAGAACAGCCATACCATCGATGTGTCGACCACCGCAGCTATGAAGAAGACTGCGCAATAGAACAGTCGGTAGGGCAGTACCCAGCGCAGCCCGAACAGGTAGGTAATGGCGCGATCGCCGTAGTAGGACCAGGCAATGGCAGTACTGAACGCGAACAACATCAGGCCCAGAGTGACCGCGTACTGGCCATAGTCACCCAGGAAGCTGCGCTTGAATGCTTCAACCGTCAATGGTACGGAGTGCAACAGGGACTTGCCGCGTAACGAGACGTCACCGGAAAGCGAACCGTTGTCGATTACTATAGCGCCGTTGTACGGTGCTCCGTTGACGTGGAAGTATACGTCCTCGGCAATGGAGCGGTTGTGCAGGATGGTGATTTCAGCATCCGCAAGACGTCCGTCCACTACACTGAAACGGCCGTTTGCCCGAGTGATCGGTTCAATAGCAGGAGCCCCGGCATTGAGATGATGGAATAACGCTTCCACGTGCGCCGGGTCGGTATCGGTGTAGACTCCGTTGATGAACTGCGTATCGAACGCCTGGAAGTCGTTGTCGAATTTTTCCTTCCACACCCCGGAGGACAGGATTACCAGGCCCGTCAACGTGCAGATCACCAGGGTATCGAGAAACGGCTCAAGCAATGAGACCATACCTTCGGACACCGGCTCGTCACCTCGCGCCGAGGCATGGGCGATAGGTGCGGATCCCTGTCCCGCCTCGTTTGAGAACAGGCCCCGGGCAACGCCCCTGTTGAAAGCGTAGGCAAATGTGGCGCCGAGAAAGCCTCCGGTGGCAGCAGTATCGGTGAATGCGCTGCTGAATACGCTGAGAAAAGCAGGGACCACCGCGTCGATATTGGCAACGATGACCGCCATTGCGCCGAAGAAATAGAGCAGGCCCATGATCGGCACAATCGCCGAAGTCACCCGGGCAATACGGCGGATACCGCCGAGTATGACCAGGGCGAGCAGCACTGCGAACAGCGCGCCGGTTATCCAGGTCGGTATGCCGAATGAAGTATGCAGTCCGGCCGCCATGTTATTACTTTGCGGCATATTGCCGGAACCCAGCGTACTGAAAATGGTGGCGACGGCGAAGAACACAGCCAGCCACTTCATGTTCAGGGCGCGTTCCATGTAATACATCGGGCCGCCGGCCATCTCGCCTTTTTCATCCTTGATACGGTATTTGTGTGAAATTGTGACCTCAACGAACTTTGTCGTCATGCCGACGAAGGCCGTAGCCCACATCCAGAACAATGCAGCCGGACCGCCGAGATGCAGGGCAAGGGCAACACCGCCGATGTTGCCGGTACCCACGGTCCCGGACAGCGCCGTGGACAAGGCTTGAAAATGTGTCGTATCACCTTCGGCATCATGACTGGTATAACGTCCCGTCAGGGTGCCCCAGGCGCGTTTGAAGTAACGTACCTGGGGAAAGCCCAGGTAGAAGGTGAAGAACACGCCGACACCAAGTAACAGCCAGGGAAAGTACCAGGCAGCGCCCAGCAACCCGTCTAAAAAACTCAGGAAGTCGTTTAATCCTTGCACAATACTTTAAATTAATATTTCAACTATATGATTAATATAAAAATAATTATTACTGATAAATCTCAAACTTGGAGCCAGCCCCATATACTGAATGAATAATATCCCGATACGGCATTATGTGGACAATTTTTTTCCATAATGTTTGCCAATTTTGCAGTAGTTCCTGCTAACTCCCGGGATCGAGGGCATCCTGCCCTCGTGGAGGGCGAGACGCCCTCCCTGGGAAACATGCCCCTTTGATGAATAAACTATACATCGCTGCATTCAGCACGCTGCTGTTGACCTCCATCGCCCTGGCCGACCATCATACAGGCGGCAGACGTGCAGGAAAACATACAGACAAGCTGATCAACAAATTGCAACTGACGGATGAGAAAAGGCAGCCGGTTGCCGATATTCTAAGTACCCGCATATCCATTACCAATTAGCTTGTCATCAACGAAAAGTTACCTGTTGTCAATAAGTTACCGGATTTACGTTAGTTTGCTGCCATGACAGACTGCGCCGGATGCGCCGGCGACCGCGCCTTCTGCACTGAGGACGGCATTGATGTGTGGCCGGTGGACCGGTTTCTTCAGACCTTGCAAACAGGCAGTCTTTGGCCCTGAAGTCAGTAATTCAAGTGCATCGACACCCCCCGTACATGTTCAGTGTCGGCGCCGTCCTCCGTGTACAGGCTCATGACGCCGCAGGATAAACTGCCGAACAGTGCGGAAGACGGCCCCCGCGGATGACTTCGATCCGGCCCACAAAACCAATATCGAGGTCGTCAACCCTGCTCTGACCGTCGGCCAGTGTCGCTGGCAGATCATCAACGAATACCTTGATGCCGCGGATGCCGAAATTGGCCTGCGCGCCGAAGCCCCGAATCGCAACCCGCAGGTCCTGGGTGAAGTTGTAGCGGTTCTGGAAGAAGATACCAGGCACCCGGCTCAGTGACTCGTCCAGACCCAACTGTTGCCGTCATCGGGCATATAGGCAAGAAATACGCCATTTCTCAAGAACCTTTCAGGTCAAATACAGGTATATCCATGACGCGGGCGACATCGGTCATTCTGCGGTCATAACTTGCGAGCGTTACGGCTTGACTATGCTCACGCAGGTACACGCATGATGCCAGATGTAGTGCATCAAGCGTACGCACCGAAACAGGGCCAGGAAAGGCGTCCAGCGCTCGCGCAAGCACAGGAGGAGCAAGCTCCAACAACGCAAGCCGTCCGATCAGGTAGCGAGCGGCCTCTCCGTGGGATTCGGCAAGTCCACGGCCATGCAGCCGAGTCCATACTTCGTATTCCAGCAAGCGGCTGGACACCAGGGTCTCTCGCCAGAGCGAGTCAGGTGGGCGGCGATCTTCGACCAGGAGATACGCAAGAGCAACGGACGTATCAAGATAGATCACCGGTCACTTCTGTCCGCGTCCAGTTCGTCCAGAATCTCAGTCAAACGGGCAACCGGCGTTGCCGGCTGGGGCTCCCTTGTGGCAGGCAGCGCTGGCGGCGTCAACCAGCCGCTACGTACTGCCTCGGCCAGAAAGGCATCAGCCAGGATCGGACTCCGTGTTTCCCGTGGCGGACTGATTTCTGCCACCACCCGGTCACGATCTGTCACCAGTACCGTTTCGCCGGAAGCTGCCAGCCGCACGTATTCGCTCAACCGATTGTTTAACACTTTGATGCCGACTGATCTCATGTATCACAAAGTAGCAACTTATAGCTACTTTGTCAATCACATCATCATAATAGGAGACAACACAATAGAAGACAGTCTGCATTTTAACCGTTAGGCCTGTCGTCTACCAAATAGAACTGCAAAATGATACGTATTCTGTTCTTTTTTGCATATGGCAAAACCGGTAAACCGAAAAAATAAATCTGCCCGGAGCAGATTTGGACGCCCGCAGTACATAAGGGGACGGATTTGAAATCCGTCCCCGGAGAGTCAATGGAGGGCGCACATCAAAAATCCGGCGCGCTCATTGCGCCCATCCCCCTGCTCAACTCCATACAGAGCTTGCCCCTGCGGTTGTAAGCAGGGGGGCAGGCTCTGGGCGCAACCTTACTGGCGGCTGTCGCCGTGCAAATCGTCTATCCTGACGATTTGTCAGCGCATCAAGCGCAGTCTGTTATGTCGATATAGTGAGCAGGTCGTCATAACGTATTGACAGCAAACAAATAGCCGATGACGACAAGCGACCTGGTGAGAAATCCGGGCTAGAGGTATTGCTCAAGTTGTTCAAGCGGGCACACCCAGACTTTGTCAGCTGCGATGGGGTAAGCATTTCCCTGTGGAACGACTACGAAGAGTTTATCCAGGTTCAATAGGTTGGCGGCAACTTTGTTGCCACTGTTGAGTTGTGGACTTGATGATGTTTTGAATTCAAAACCAAGCCGCTTTCCTTGATGCTCTATGACAAGATCAATCTCTTGGCCGGTGAGAGTCCTGAAAAAGCCGTATATTCCCCGCGGCTTTAACATGCTCAGGATATTCTCCACAGCAAAGCCTTCCCAGCAAGCGCCATAGGCAGGGTGCCCATACAATTTGTCAAAGCTGTCCAGGTCGAGCAGACAAATCACCAGTCCGGAGTCCCGGATGTATAGCTTGGGAGATTTCACCAGACGTTTTTTTGTATTCACTGCAAAAGGAGGAAGCCGGCGCATCATGAAGGTGGCTTCAAAAACATCGATATGGCGTTTCAAGGTGGGATGGGTTACATCCAGTGATTGTCCCAGTCCGGAGTAGTTGACCGTCTGCCCATGCAGGTGGCAACACATCAACCAGAGTCTGCGCATGTATTGAGGGTTCAGTTCAATGCCGAACTGACGCAGGTCCCGCTCAACGAAACTTTGTATATAGTTCTCACGCCAGCGGAAGCTGCGCGCATTAGTGTCTGCCAGATAACTTTTCGGAAAGCCACCACGCCATAACATCTCGCTCCAGTCCTTCAATTTATCTTCCGCTCGTAGCAGCTCGCGCTGGTGGAACGGCGTGATGTACACATAAGATAACCTGCCTGCCAGTGTTTCGGATGATTGCCGCAGTAAATCCGGAGATGATGACCCCAGGATCAGAAATCGTCCCGGTTTCGGGTGGTCGTCAATTAACGCGCGCAACAACGGGAACAGATCCGGTCTTAATTGTACCTCGTCGATACAAACCAGTTTATCCTGATGCAGAGAGAGAAACGCCTCGGCATCCTGTAATTGTGCCAGGTGAGAGTGGCGTTCGAGATCGAGATACAAGGTATCAGGACGCGTTCCGGTCACTGACTTTGCTA
This sequence comes from Gammaproteobacteria bacterium, assembly GCA_965222155.1. Taxonomy (GTDB): domain Bacteria; phylum Pseudomonadota; class Gammaproteobacteria; order Eutrophobiales; family Eutrophobiaceae; genus JAAXHV01. The sequence continues at coordinate 1,626,332 of CBDCTH010000012.1, read as the reverse complement.
ACGTTGTTTTACCTGCCTGCCTGGGTCCGAGAATGGCTACGGCCGGAAAGTGTTCAAGATCGTCGATGACTGTTTGTGTGATTTCTCTTGGAATTATCATGTGCTAATTGTAAATCATGTTTACGATTAGCACAATATTACTGTGATTAATTAGATATCAGAAAGTTTCGTGGGTGATCGTCTTGCCATGAAAATGCGGATAATTGAATTTTCAGACAGAAGAGATTAAAGCAAACTCAAAACCCTCCCTGTAGTCTGTAATCCCTGGTCTATAGGTACTGTGTGTCAGGCAAGGTCGCCATTTTACGATCTAGTGTAAGGACTTCCAGGCCAGCGCGCGTGTAGTCGTTGGCGATCAAGCGGTCAAACAGGCCTGGTTTCCCGGGCGCCGCAAGAGCATCAATGATTGTGCTCCCGTTCAGCGGCGCTACCAGACCGCTACTCAGCGCACTTGAGATTGCCATAGAAGCATCGGACTTAGATACATTATAGTGGTGTTGGGCGGCGATATATGCTTCCCCAATAACCTGGTTCGAGGCAAATACTTCTGCGCCATTCTCGATTAACAAGGAAAGTTGCTCGACGCAGTACGTATATGAAGAAGGAGGCTGTGCGGTAATCAGTCGCAGGAGGACGGATGTGTCAATCCCGTAGCGACGGGCCATAAGGCTCACTCCGGAACTTCTCGATATCGAACGGTTCGATACGGGGATCGATCTTGTCTTTGAGAAAGCCCAGTTTGGAATAGTCGATGCGCCTGGGCCGCAGAATGAACCCGTCAGGCGCCTCTTTCAACTCGATTTGATCACCGGGACCCACTCCAAGCGCGTCCAACACTCTAGCCGGGAATGTGACCTGTCGTTTAGATGTAATTTTGACTATCATAATAGTTCTCCTTACAAAAATTATATATAAGTAAGGCACGAGAGTCAACGATAACAGATATAATGCTATTTCTATACTGGTTGTGTGCGAAGCAGGATAACGGAACCTGTCTCAAACAATCATGTCATATCTCAATTGTTTGTTATCATAAACCTGCTTATAAATAGTTACCGGGTCCAATATGAAAGTACAACCGATCGTATATTTATTATTCATCTTTATTTTCAGCAACGGGGTTCCGGCTACTGATAATGAAAGCTATTTCACCGGAATCGAAGGTGAGTACCGCGGAACTGTCAAGAAAGTGGAAATGACACTCTGGGCGACACCGGTTACCGGTCCGGGGGAGGAAAAGGTGATAGCACTGATGTTCTTTCCATCTACGGAGCGTCAAGTGCAGACGGATCGTCTCAGGCGTCTGACCGATGCGCTGCTTACCTCCCGGCAGCACAGGTGCGATATAGAAGATGTCTTTAACCAGATGTACCGCCCGGGATCCAGCGCCCGCGCCGGACTCGTGTTGATCCATGGTGGCTGGGATGAAGAACATTCCCTGAAATCGGACTGGCGCTCAGTGACGCTCAAGAGCTACCTGGTGGTCAATGATGAATATATTTTTATGCAGCGGCGGGAGTACATGGTCAAGGAGGTGAAGCGTAATCCGGGTACTGGCGAGTTGGCCGAACTGCGGCTTACGCAAACCGGGTTCATCCAGAACTTTTTTGATAACCCCAAATTGCGACTCACCAGGATTGAAACAGCGACTGCCGGGTTGGAACTGCTTACGGGCTACATCAACGCGAAGTCCGCCGCGAGACATGCCCTGGATGCAGCCCTCGAGGGCGTGCCCCAGGAGTCTGTGCCACTTTGCCGCTGACAGTGCAAAAGCGTCATAACATCGTCTTTCTCTGTTTCTGCGCCGCGTTTATCTGTTATATCGATCGGGTAAATATATCAGTCGCCATCATTCCCATGCAGGAGGCCTTCGGCTGGTCGGACACTACCAAGGGGTTGGTGCTGTCTTCCTTTTTTATCGGTTACATGATCCTGCAGGCGCCCAGTGGCTGGCTGGCAAATAAAATTGGCGGCAAGCTTGTTCTCGGTTTTGCCGTGTTGTCCTGGTCCGTCTTTACCATACTGACCCCCGTCGCGGCCTTGATATCGCTGCCCTTATTGATCGCCGTTCGCATCGCCATGGGGCTGGGCGAGGCGGCGATGTTCCCGGCCTCTTATAACCTCTTCTCACACTGGGTTCCTGAGGCTGAGCGCTCACGTTCCATGGGATTATTAACCAGCGGAATACCTTTGGGCACCTTGTTTGCGTTGACCACCACAGGCTGGATAGTGACACGGTATGGCTGGCCCTATGCCTTTTATATTTTTGGCTTGCTTGGTGTGGTCTGGGCTGTCGTCTGGTATTTCAAAGCAACCAATTCTCCTGCTGAGCATCCCGGGATATCCGCAGCGGAACTTAAGTTGCTGGCCACTTTATCCGAGAGCAAACAGGAGACCGCAGGCATACCCTGGAAAAAATTACTGTCACACAGAGCCGTCCTGGTTCTATTCATTAATCATTTCTGTACCAACTGGGGGCTCTACCTGATGCTTGCCTGGCTACCCAGCTATTTCCGTGATATACAATCGCTCAGCGTCACAAGTGCCGGGCTCTATTCTGCTGCACCATGGCTGACCATGTTTGTGATGACCAATGTCGGAGGCTGGGCAGCGGACAGACTCGTAAAGCGGGGCAACAGTATCACCTTTGTTCGCAAACTCATGCAAACCGGCGGCATGTTCGGCTCGGCCGTGTTTTTCCTGCTTGTGCCGTATGCGCACACCCCCTTGATCGCTTTGGCAGTGATGTGTGGCGCGCTTGCCAGCATTGCACTTACCTTCTCGGGATATGTGCCGAACTTCCTTGATATCGCGCCGCGCTATGCCGACGTGCTGGTGGGCATTTCCAATACTTTTGGCACCATTCCCGGTGTCGTCGGCGTTGTCCTGGCAGGTTGGTTGCTGGACCAGACCGGCAGTTATGCCGGCGTCTTTATGATAGCCGCGGCCGTGCAGGTACTGGGAGGTATTCTATGGTTGTTGTATGCCACGGGCGAGAAGATAATCGATTAACCGTCCCCCACCTGATGTCCGCTTGATGGGCAGTCAGCCGGAATATTTATCCCACAGACCCAGCGATCTGCGGCAGGATTTGGTCAGAAAGAGCGCGTCGGTCCCCACCGCGAAGAACTGGGCGCCCTGTTCCTTCCAGTAGGCCAGGGGTTCCTCCTGCAGGGTGAGGATACCGAAGTGTACCGAATTCTCCCGGCACACCGACAACGTCCGCTTGCCTATCTCGCGGATGCGCGGGTGGTGCATTTCCCCCGGTATCCCCAGGACCTGGGACAGGTCGCCCGGTCCGATAAAGATCAGGTCTACCCCGGGTACGGCGGCGATGTCATCGATGCAATCTACTGCCTCCTCGGTTTCAACCTGGATCATGACCAAAATCTCATTATTGGCAGTAGCGGCATAATCAAGCATGTTTGCGCCGTAACCGCTCGCGCGGCCTGGCCCCAGTCCACGGATGCCGTCCGGTGGATAGCGGCACAGTGAAACCGCCAGTTTGACATCCTCCACCGAACGTATGCGCGGAAACAGGATACCCTCGGCGCCGCCGTCCAGTGCCCACTGTACATGGGACGCGCTGGTCTCGGACAACCGCACCAGGGGAGCGGAGCGACCCCGGTCGATGGCCCGAAGCATTTCCAATACGCTGTCCGGGCCGATGTTTGAATGTTCGGCATCCACCAACAGGAAGTCAAACCCGGACTGCGACATTAACTCCGCAGCATCGGGCGATCTCAGACCCAGGAATGCACCGACAACGGACCGGCCGGCTTCGAGTTTAGCCTTAAGGTTCATTTAGCCTGTTCGGCAATAGTATTCAGGCCCCGTTTAACCAGCACTTCCACCATCTGCCGCCGGTAGTCGCCGGTGGCGCGGAAATCATCAATAGGCCGGGATTCTCTGGCTGCCGTAGCGGCAGCGGCCGCAATCGTGACCTCGTTCAGGGATTCCCCGTGGAGTAGTGCTTCCACCTCGGGGGTGCGCATGGCTACCGGCGCTACTGCGCCCAGGGCGATTCGGGCTCGCTCCACTTTGCCCCGGTTGAGCTTGACCGTCATGGCGACGCTGACGATGGAAATTGCATCCGCTTTGCGCTTGCCGAGCTTGTAATAAAACCAGTGTTCGTCATCATCCGGCCTGGCGAATTCGATACCTGTAACCAGTTCGTGGGAGCGCCGGGCAGTTTTGCGGACACCCTTGAAGAACTCCGGCAGCGGTATGGATCGAGGACCGTCCGAAGCGCTTTCCAGCTTAACGACGGCATCAAGCGCGAGCAGGGGAGGCGACACATCGGCGGCCGCAGATGCATCGCAGATATTTCCGCCAACAGTGGCCAGGTTACGGATGAGCGGGCCGGCAAAGGCAACGCACATGGGCTGCATGAGTCCTTCAACCGCCCCTCCTGGTTGCCATTCAAGCAGACGGGCAAAGGTCACGCCTGCCCCCAGGTGGATGGAGCCATTGCTGTTCGAGATAGGCGTCAGGGCTTCAAGTCGGGTCAGGTCAACGACCAGGTCGGCTTCCAGCGGTGCATGTTTCATGTTCACCAGAACGTTGGTGCCGCCGGCTACCGGCAGGACTCGGCCAGATTCCGTAAGCGCTTTGAGGGCCTCCGGAATGTCACGAGGTTGTATGAACTCGAAACCGTTGATCATGATTTTCTGGCTGCAATGAGTGCCGACACCTGTTCCGGGGTCAGGGGCAGACGCTGGACGTCGACGTCCAGAGCATCGGCCAGTGCGTTGGCCAAGGCGCCCGTGGGAGGCGCAATGGGCGGTTCGCCAACGCCTTTGACACCGATCGGCCCCTCAATCGCCGGTTGTTCCACCAGTATAGTCTGCATCGGCGGCATGTCTTCGGCGGTAAGCAGCAGGTAGTCGGCGAAGCTGGGGTTCAAGACCTTTCCGTTGACTTCGCGCAGTTCTTCCATCATGGCCAGACCGAGACCCATGGCAACACCGCCCTCGATCTGCCCTTCACAGCCCGTGGGGTTGACCGCTTTGCCGACGTCATGGGCTGCAGCATAACGCGTCACGGCAATTTCGCCGGTAGCGTCGTCTACGTTCAACTCCAGCGCGTGGGCGCAGAAACTCGGTGCGGGAAAACCGCCAATGGGATGCGGCCTCGTCGTTGGCGGCGCATCGTCCAGGACGGACGAGACACCGATCATCGGTCCGCCGTGTTTCTTGTGCCGGTCGTAACAGATGCTGGATAATGATACTGAGTTTGTCCGGTCACCACGGACAAAGACCTGTCCGTCTTCGAGCACCATATCGTCCACCGAAGCCTCAAGCCGCATTGCAGCTTCTTCAAGCAATTGCCGCTTCAGGTCCTGCGCTGCCTCCCGGGCCGAACGTCCGATAGTGAACGTCATGCGACTGCCACCATGACCGTGGTCCCAAGGCAGGGTATCGGTATCGCCGCGCACCAGCTGGATTGATTTGACCGGGACGCCGAGGCCTGCGGCCGCCATTTGCAGCACACTTGAGGTTAACCCACCGGTGCCCATGTCGACACAGCCTGATATGAGTCGAAAGGTGGCGTCTTCATTGGTTTCAATCAGCGTCTGGGTACCCCAGGTACCGCTGACCCACCAGTTACAGGCCAGACCTTTGCCGGTGCCGGGAGGGCGTGGTTTATCCCATTCCACCGCGTCCGCCGCCTTTTGCAGACATTCCTTGATACTGACCGCGTCCAGCGGCTGCCCGGTACAGGTCGTGTCACCGTTTTCCCACGCATTCTTCAGGCGGAACGCCAGGCCATCCATCCCGACTGCGCGCGCGACCTTCTCCATATGGGTCTCCACCGCAAACGCCATCTGCGGTCCCGACGGGCAACGGATGGAGCCATTCGGCACGTTGTTGGTATACGTAACCAGGCCGGTAATGTCCAGGTTCGGGATGCGGTAGGGACCGCCGGCCATGAGGCTTCCCAGGGCTGCCGTATTAGGTCCGTATGGCCCATACGCGCCGGTGTTGAACAGCATGCGCACTTGTTGGGCAACCAGGGCGCCGTCGTTCCTGACGCCGGTCTTGATCTTTATCTTTGACGGATGGCGCAACAGTTCTGCCGACGTCATCTCTTCTTCCCGGGTCAGGGTCATCTGAACCGGCAGTCCCGATCGCTCCGCAAGCAACACCGCGTAAGGTTCAAGAACGGGAAACAGCTTGCCGCCGAAACCGCCGCCGATGTGAGTAGGTACAATCCTGAACGAGCTGATTGAGCGTTTCAAGGCGCGGGCCAGGTAACTGCGCACGCCGAAGGGCTTTTGTGTTGTGGTCCATACCGTGATGCGGCCGGAGGGATCCGTCATGGCCGTTGCACTGTGCGGTTCGATAGCGCCGGCATGGGCAACCGGCGTGTGGTAGGTCCCTTCGATCACCCGGTCCGATTCGGCGAATCCCCGCTCCACGTCACCTTCACCGAATTCGAGCTTGTAGCACAGGTTGCCCGTCCGTTCCGATTCCCAGTCGAACTGGTAAGAATTCGGGTCATCATGCACCAGGGGGGCGCCTGGAGCGATTGCGTCCTCAGGGTCGAAGATCCCCGGCAGTTCCTCGTACTCGACCTTCACTTTCATGGCCGCTTCCCGCGCGATATCGGGCGTCACGGCCGCAACCGCGGCAACGGGCTCTCCCAGGTAACGCACTTTTTCCAACGCGAACACCCGTAGGTCGTGTAGTTCATAACCGTAGTAACCCATCTCAATCTCAGGTCCCGTAACCACCGCTTTGACTCCCGCCAGACTCATCGCCGCAGAGGTATCAATAGACAGTATCTTAGCGTGTGCCTGCGTGCTGCGCACAAGAGCGCCATAGATCATGCGCGGCAGCTGGATGTCTTCGGCATAGACGGCGTGTCCAGTTACTTTTTCCACGGCATCGGTGCGCACCATGCGCGCACCGATTGCGTCGTCATCAGCGTTGGCGGTTACCGAATAGACACTCCCATTGCCTAACGCTTTTGCAGCGTCAAAAATCTTGCTGTAGCCAGTGCAGCGGCACAGGTTGCTGGAGATGGCGACCCGCACTGTTTCTTCGTCCGGATGGGGGTTTTGGTCGAACAGGCTTTTCAGTGAAAGCACCATGCCCGGGGTACAAAATCCACACTGGATGCCGCCGCTCTGGACCATAGCCTGTTGCACCGGATCCAGCGTTCCCGGCTTGCCCAGTCCCTCGATGGTGGTCACTTCACGTCCCTCGGTCTGTAGTGCCAGCAGCATGCACGAGTTGACGGCTTTTCCGTCCAGCAGCACTGTACAACTACCACAATCCCCGGTGCCACAGCCTTCCTTCGTGCCGGTCAGCCCCAGGTCGACGCGCAAAGCATCAAGCAGACGGGTGCGCGGGGTGATTTCAATTGTTTCTGTTTGGTCGTTTACAGTGAAGTTTAATGTCTGTTTTTTCATTACCTGGATTATCCGTTTAGTCATTAGCCCCTGTTATGGGCAGTGCCGTTATCTGAATGAAAGACGACTGGTGGGTCTGTTTCCTCCACACCTCAGGTAGCTATAACTATCAATACGTTCATGTTCTCTCTTTTTGCCCACTGACGTCAACCGGTCAATATTTGAATAAACTCAGGCAACTTGATGAACGATATGGTAACTGATAGCAGGAACGCTGCCACCAGTATAATATTTCTGTAGATGCTGCTGGTATATTCTCCCATGACAGACTTTCTGTTCACCATGATGATTACTGCCAAAAACACCATCGGTACGACTATGGCGTTGACTCCCATTAACAACAGGAGTTTGAACAAAGCGGGAAAAGTCCACAAAGGCGCCAGCAGTGCCGGGACAATAATACATATCGTCACTGTCCTCCTGAAGCGTTTATTTTCCTTTGAGTGGTGCCAGTCGAAACCGAACATATCGAGTATGAAATAACTGATCACTTCTACGGCCACGATAAAGGTGGTCAGGCCGGCGATGAGCATGCCGAAGGTAAATATGGTAGGTCCAAGAAATTCAAGTCCGCGGGGGAAAACCCGTACTAATATTAGACTGGCCTCATGGACGGAATCGATTTCAGCGTGGTTAGCCAGAGGGAACAGGGCAAACCCACCGGCAATAATGATGAACAGCGAACTGCTGCCGTAAATAAAACCCAGGTTAATGACGGATTTCCGAAATTCCTGGTTAAAATCCATGATGCCCGCCTGCCGGTTGTCCGCGCTCATGTAGGAAATGCCAAGCATGGACGCCGGCGCCAGGGCGCTGCCGACAATGGCAAGGACGGTAATCCCGCTGCTGCGGACAATGTCCCGGGAAGGGACCGGTAAATCAGCGGGAACACTCAGCGCGAAACCGGACAATATGGCGCTGATTTCCTGAAAGCCACGTAGTGCAACAATGAGAAAACAGATGAATATCAGCAGCATGAATGCCGTCATGAACTTCTGCATACGCTGGTAACCTTCCGAGGTCAGCAACCATATGATACCGGACGCAAATACCAGGGATACGATCATATCCAAAGTCTGGAAATAACTGTTCTCGAAAGCCGCAGACGTGGCAGGCGGGTGGAAGCCAAACAGGGACAGCGCCGACGAGGTTACGACTGACATCTGGCCCATACCGATGAAAAGGTGGACGGGAACATTAATCGCCAGGATCACCCAGGCAACGCCGGGATGGATGTGTTCGGAAATGAGTGAAAACATGCCCTTGTCTTTATTGAGCAGGCCGATGCGCGAGGCAGAATCGACCGCGATCACCAGGAGCGGCAGCGTCAGCAAGACCATCCAGAGCAACTCATAACGAAACCATGCCCCGGCAAGAATCAATGTTGAAACAGAGCCTGCGCCCATGGCCGCGGCCGCCATTACCGCGGCGGGACCGGTAATCTTTGTGAAATATGACAGGCGTTTCTGCATGGAGTGATTGTGTTACGTTATGCCAACAGAAAAAGACATTGTGATTGTCGGCAGTTTATGCGTATGCTTTAGACGGTGCAAGAAAGCAAGAGTAGTGTCAGGTGCTCTCGCTAAATCGAGGTCAATACAGTGATTTTTGCCGGATTAGAAGACACAGGGGACAGATTTAAATCTGTCCCCCGGGAGTCACGGGCATTTTCCCTTGGGAGCGAGGGCGTCTCGCCCTCCACAAGGGCAGGATGCCCTCGCTCCAGGGAGTTAGCGGGAACTTGCTGGAAATAGTGTGGCATATGAGTGATGGCGGAGGAACTGACAGCCTGGTGCCATACTTTGGCCGGGCTGGCTGAGGGCCGGCAGGGATGAAGTAGAGATGGACAAAGGTCTGTTGCAATGAGCTTGCGGGTGGGTGTCGTCGGCTGGGGAGATGCCGGTAAGATTCACGCAAAACACCTGGCAGCGCACGGTGCGCGATTGACCGGTGTAGTCTCGCGCAGGCGGCCGGGCAGGACCATCCCCTGGTTTCACAGCCTGGAAGACCTCTTGCCCGAGGTTGATGCCATCTCGATCACTACACCCAATGATCTTCATGCAGGGATGGTGTTGGCGGCAGTAGCTGCGGGCAAGGCAATCATGGTCGAAAAGCCGCTCTGCATCACTCGCGCTGAATTGAGGCAACTCGAGCTTGTTCTTCCAGCTGCCGGTGTCCCGGTTCATCTCGGCTATCGCCTTCGTTTTAACGATGATATTCAACGATTGCGACGGCGCGGGAATGTTTACGGAGTTCCGTCTAAAGTGTATTGCAGCTATCAATTGGGGATTGACCGATTGGCTTCCGGAAAAAACTGGATCCGTGATCCGTCTCGCAGTGGAGGAGCCTTTTTCGTGCTGGGGATCCATTGCCATGACCTGGTTCGCTGGCTTTGCCGGACTCAGGGCAGAGCGCTGACTGAACTCGTTGTGCATGACGATTTGCCAGATGATTTTCCGCTCCAGGTCTCGCTTACGGGCCGGCTCGGAGAGACACAGCTTGGCATCTCGGTTGATTTAAGAGGGAGTGCGGACTATCACTTACGGGTTATTGCGGAATGGCCGGATGACAGGAAGGTCCATACTGTCACACTGAGTGGAGAGCGTCCGGGTTTACGCGAGGAAGCAGAGTTCTCCGGTTTGATTGGCAACTTTGTGCGGGCTGCAGAAGAGGGCATGGTTGATCCTGTTGCTGTAGCAGAAATTCTTCAAACTCATAGCGAACTGCTCGACGCTCGGGCTAAGCTCGAGTCTCGCCTACGCCGGGCCGGATCAGGCCTGTAATCATTGCAGGAACGCATGCACTGCCTCAAGCACCAGCTTCCAGGTGGATGTGCCCGGCGTGATCATCTCAAAGTGTCCTGAGTCGGGCGCCATTACGCGTTCTATCATGGTGTCTCCCAGCGCTCGTGCAGCCGTGACGTAGGCCTCGCCGAAGGGCGTCCAAACCGTGTCGTGTACACCCATTATCGCGATTTGCCGAATGCCGATAGGCGCCATGCGCGCGGGCTCGATGTAGTGGTAGCGGTCTGGTTGTGCCGCCGGCGACCCGCCCATGAGTCTGTCTATCACGTTGTCGCAGTTCCCTTGCTGGTGGAGCAGTGTGAGCGCCGCGGCCGGCGCCAGCGCGACAACGCCAACCAGCGCGAGCGGGTCGGGTTGATACAGTTCATGGTCGGCCGGGATTCCCCTGCGCGCGCCGGTCCAGAGCGCCAGGTGTCCGCCGGCTGAATGGCCCATGACGACGACCCGCGAGAGGTCCAGTGGGTAGTCGGAGGCCAACTGCCTCAAGTAGTCGGTACCCGAGCCGATATCAAGCAGGAGGCCGGGATAATTGCCTCCCGGGTTACCGACGCGGCGATACTCAAGGTTCCACACGGCAATTCCCTGATCCCGGAGCGCCCATGCCAGGGGGCGTGTCGTGGTGATGTCATATTCGGCCAGCCAGCAGCCGCCATGAATGAATACAACTACCGGGAAAGGCCCCTCACCGGCAGGAACGTGGAGTTCGCCGAATTGCAGGGGATCGGTTCCGTAAGCGATTTTTGTTCCCGCGGCAGCGGAGGATAGCTCGGCCAACAGGTCATCAACCGTCATTATATCCGGCTGAGCTGCAAGAGTGCAGGTTGACAGCCACAGCAGAAACATTCCAATTACATTGGCGCAGTGCTTTATTCCCATTTAATATTCCCCGTATTTCGTACGCTTACTGTAGCATATGATGAGTGATCACGTATATCATCTGATTTCGTCTGACCTTAACAGGGAGAGGCTATGCCGACACAATTTGTTGATTCGTTCGTAACGCTTAATGCAGATGAAATTAAGGCCAGGGCCGAGTCTATCATAGGGGGCCTGAAAAAATACGCAGACCAGGCTGAAACAAACCGGCGGTTATGTAAAGAAAGCGTCGAATTAATAAAAAATAACGGTTTGTTGCGTACCGTACAACCCAAATCCTGTGGTGGCCATGAATTGCCTTTTCGTTCCTATATTGATGTGCTGTCGGCAGTAGGTGAGGGTTGTGGCGCAAGCGCCTGGGTGCTGGGCGTCTGGCACGCACACAGTTGGCTGATGGGTCATTTCCCCAGACAGGCACAACAAGACGTTTACGGCGATAATCCCGATACATTTGTCTCTGCCGTCATAGGGCCCCGTGGCAAGGCGGTAAAACAGGATGACGGTTCTTATGTATTGAATGGCTTCTGGCCGTTTGGCTCAGGCTGCGAACATTCACAATGGCTGATCCTGGGCACCGAGGTATTCGACGGGGCAGGGGAAAAGATCGATGAGGCCGACCTGTTAATGCCCACCACTGATATCAATATTCAGGATGACTGGTACGTCGCAGGTTTACAGGGAACCGGCAGTAATTCCCTGGTTGCCAGGGACGTTAAAGTCCCGCGACATCGCTACCTTTCATTACCGCAGTTAATAGAACGGGAAGCGCCGGCTTACAAAGCCGAAGATACCGGTTGGGTCACCCTGTCACAAGCTGTGCCGGTACTGGCCATTTGCCTTGTAGGCGGTGCCCTGGGGGTTGCGCGGGCCGCGCTGAAAGAATTTAAAAAATCAGTTCCCGGAAAACGGGTGGCGTATACGGCCCACAGCGCCGATGATTGGATTCCCGTACAAGTCGCGCTGGGTTCTGCAGCGGCGGAAATACACGCGGCGGAACTGGTCATGTATAAAATGGCCGATGACATCGATCACTATGCAAAGCTGAATGAGGCAATGCCCATGGAGATGCGCGGGCGTATTCGTATGGATTGCTGTCTGTCGGTGAAGATGCTGCTGGATGCGGTGGATAAGTTATTCCTGTATGCCGGTGCGTCCGCGCTTTCAATTAAAAGCATATTGCAAAGAGCATCACGGGATTTGCATGCAACCAATATGCACGCCCTGCTGATGTATGATGCCAGCGCCGAGATATTTGGGCGGATTTTGTTGGGTAAAGAATCAAATTCGCCGATAATATAAATGCGATTGAGACCATAGAGGGCAAACCTGGAAATAATATATGCTGAAACTTTACCATAATGACATGTCAAGCTGTTCCCAGAAAGTGCGCTTTCTGCTGGTGGAAAAAGGAGTTGAATGGGAAGGAGTGGAACTGGACCTGCGACGCGGGGATCAATTACAACCTGAATTCCTTAAATTCAACCCGAAGGGATTGGTGCCGGTGCTGATTCATGACGGTAATATCCTGACCGAATCAAATATAATCATTGAATACCTCAACGAGGTATATCCTGGTCCACCGTTGCTGCCGGCAGATCCGGCCAGTCGCGCCAAAACCCGCTGGTGGATGAAAAAACTTGATGACGGCATTCACCTGGAAGTGGTCGTACTGAGTTTTGCCATTGCCTTTCGCCACCAGTTAATCAAGGCCTGCGGATCGGACGAAGCATTGGAAAAGCATTTTGCAGGTATCCGCGACCCGTATATCCAGGAGGTACAGCGCCGAGTGGTGCCGGAAGGGACAGAAGCGCCGCGCTTTGCACAATCCATCCGCCAATTCGAGAAGTTGCTGTTCGATATGAATGAGGCGCTGGCGGCGCATCCGTGGCTGGTTGGGGATAGCCTGACATTGGCCGATATAGCTTATTCTCCTTACGTTACCCGCCTGGACCAGATCGGACTGCGCGGGATGTGGGATGATAAGCCCCATTTTGCCGGCTGGTATGAGCGATTAGCTCAAACCAGGGGATACCGGGAAGGTCTGACGAACTGGTTTAATCAGAAATACCTGCCGTTGATGGACCAGGCCGGCGCGCAAGCGTGGCCGCGAGTGGCTGAAATCAGGAATGGGATGCGTGATGCCTGAAATAACCTGGACAGAATCGCCATTATTTCTCACAGTGGAGAGCGAATAATTATTAACCCGCATTTCTCACCAGTTGATGCGATGATCGCGCCGGATTTTAGATGTGCGCCTTCCATGGCGCACACCCTAGGACTGACGATTTGCACGGCGACAGCCGCCCGCAGGGTTGCGCCCAGAGCCTGCCCCCCTGCTTACAACCGCAGGGGCAAGCTCTGTATGGAGTTGAGCAGGGGGAGGGGCGCAATGAACACGTGCCCGCTGGCGGCACAAATCCATCTGGAATGGATTTGGACACTCGAAGAGTGCCCGAAGGGGGCGCTCCAAGGATGGAGCGCATCTAAAAGACAAGCGAGGGCGCATCAAGCACAGTCTGTTGTGTTAATATAGTGAGCAGACTATTATAACGTATTGACAGCAAACAACTAGCCGATGACAACAAGCGAACTGGTGAGAAATGCGGGTTAATACCCTGAACACAGTTTCCCCGAACGACCCACGCGCCGTCCTTGTCCATATCAATTTTCAAAACCCGCGTTACAACGAAGAGTTGCACGAATTCGTGCGACTTACCGAATCCTCCGGCCTGGTCCCTTCAGGTACGATTACCGGCAGCCGGGCAAAACCCGATGCCAGGTTTTTCATCGGTTCAGGCAAGATGGAGGAGATCAGACAAGCTGCCCTGGAACACGATGCTGATGTAGTGATCTTCAATCATGGTTTATCGCCGGCGCAGGAACGCAATCTTGAGCAGAAAATAAATTGCCGGGTTGTTGATCGGGTCGGATTGATTCTCGATATTTTCTCCCAGCGGGCCAGAACTTACGAGGGTAAGCTGCAGGTCGAACTGGCGCAGTTGCGACATTTGTCTACGCGGCTGGTGCGCGGTTGGTCGCACCTGGAAAGACAAAAAGGCGGTATCGGCCTGAGGGGACCCGGCGAAACCCAGTTGGAGACTGACAGACGTTTAATCGGTAAGCGGATTAAAACTATCCGCGGGCGACTTGAGAAAGTGAAAAGCCGGAGAGAGCAAGGGAGACGATTACGCCGGCGCAATAATACCGCTGTCATTTCACTGGTAGGGTATACCAACGCCGGCAAGTCCACGCTCTTTAACCGCTTGACCGGCGCCGACGTTTATTGTGCCGACAAGCTGTTCGCCACACTGGACCCGACTATCAGGAAGGCCCGCCTGGCTGATGATCTATCGGTACTTCTCAGCGATACGGTAGGTTTTATCCGGCATATCCCCCATGACCTGGTGGAGTCTTTCCATGCCACACTGGATGAAATTAAAAGCGCTAATTTATTATTGCACATCGTTGACATCAACGATGACCAGCAGATGCGCATTGAGGAGGTGAATAAGGTGATAGACGAGTTGGGGGCCATGTCTATTCCACAGATCCTTGTCTTTAATAAAATCGACCAGTCCGGGTTTGAATCCGGAAATGGCGATCTGCAGACGGTTGTGAGCAGTAGTATCAACGGCGCCAGTGCGCGCGCCTGGGTTTCAGCCCGGACCGGAGCCGGCCTGGCGGAACTGAAACTGCTCATTCACGAAGAACTGAGAACAGGAGACAGGACGTGGGGGAGCCCTGCTGCTGAAATGTAGAGACGCACAATTGCGTCTCGCGATGTATTGGAAGACGTGATGAGTCTCTACGGTTGTGGGGGCACGTACACGCCAGCGCCGACTGCATAAATTCATAGGGGAGCAGCGGGGATGTGTTGTCAACAGGTGCTCCCGCTAACTCGAGGTGAATACAGAAGACAGGGGGGGGACAGATTTAAATCTGTCCCCCAGGAGTCCCGGGCATACTCTGACCATAACGGGGCATGTTTCCCTGGGAGGGAGGGCGTCTTGCCCTCCACGAGTGCAGGATGCCCTCGGTCCCGGAGTTAGCGGGAACTGCTGTGTTGTCAACAGTTGTCAACAAACTGCTGTTGTCAACAAACTGCTTGTTGAATGGTACTGTTCTTGATACTATGCGGGTTTCATGCGAGCGAAGCACCAGCGCAGCTTGGAGAATATGTTCAAAACACCGACGCCGACAGGCATCCGGTGGGCGGACATCATCGCCATGCTGAAGGCAACGGACGTGGAGGTCTCTCAGCGCTCTGGGTCGCGTGTGCTTCTGAAGAAGGAAGCGGAGCGGATGGTGGTTCACCGGACGCATCCTGAACCGGAGACCGGGAGAGCGACGATACGTGACATCGTCGCGTTCCTCAATGCCATAGGAGTAAAGCCATGATAGAGTACAAGGGATACGTCGCCGTGGTGGAGTTCGACGATTCCGTGGGCCGTCTTCACGGTAGGACCATAAACAGCGGTGCCTATCCGATTGCCACCTTTGAAGCTACCGACGTGGATGAGATTCAAAACGAGTTCCACAGTTCCGTCGACGAATACCTCACTTCCTGTAAGGAGGACGGCGTCGAGCCCCGGAAGCCTTTCTCGGGCAAGCTCAACGTCCGGCTTGGTCCGGACCTGCATCAACGCGTTGCATACTCGGCGGTAGAAAGCGGCATGAGCCTGAATAGTTGGATTATGCAAGCGCTGGAGAAGAGCGTATCCCGATAAAGGGTAGAAGGTCAAAATGCCGCTGGTAACGTGCTACCAGTCGTAGCGCCTTCGCCCGTAACCTGCACTGCGCGCCAAACACATGTTCAACCCGAGCGCGCACCTTCGCCCGGGTGCGCTTGCCTTGTTTCTCCCGGGCCGTCAACGGCCGGTTGCGCGTCCCCTTACGCTGGATGTGACTGCGATACCCCTTGGCCCGTAAGCGCCCCGCCTGTTCTGCCGAACGCTAGCCCGCATATCTCATCAATCCGCTTGGAGGTAGACTGAAACTTGTGTGCTATCAAATAGTTACCTGGTTAATTCGGGTCATGGCATCATCACACACTGCGCTTGATGCGTTCATTGTGTCCGTCCTTGGACGCAACCCTGTGGGCGGCTGTCGCCGTGCAAATCGGCTGTCCTGCCGATTTGTCTCGCTTGTCTTTTGGCTGCCAGTGGGCACATGCTTCCTCAACCATAGCTACGGCTATGCTTTCGGTCCCCGTATCAAGTACGGGGCAGGCTCCGGCGCCCACTGGCAGCCAAAATCCTGTGCGATCATCGCATCAATTGGTGAGATATCCGGGCTAGGCGCTGTCCGCCCACACCGCACAAAATCCAGGAGTTCCCCGCTTATGTATAACCCCTTGGAATAAAAAACCTCTTCCTTATGACAAAAAGTATGATCTTACCCTGCTCAATACGATAAGAAGATTAAGGTAACGGGTTCGGATTATGATAGAATCCCCGGGCATTAAAAATCTGCGCTATGAACAGGCTTGATTTGTTTAATCAAAAATGACGATATGAGGTAAAGCAAATGGGTTGGAATGAACCACCGGAAAATAAAGGGCAGGACCCCTGGGGCAACCGGGGCAGGGGAGAAGGTCCGCCTGATCTGGATGACATTATCCGCAAGATGCGGGAGGGCTTTGGCGGGATATTCGGCAAGAAACCGTCCGGCCCCAAAAATGACAGGAAAGGGTTTCCTTTTTCCTGGCTGATTGTAGTCGTAGTCCTGGTCCTGTTGTTGCTGGTAGACATCACCTACCTGGTTGACCAGCAGGAGCGCGGCGTCGTCATGCGCTTTGGGCGCTATGAGAAGACCTTGCAGCCGGGCTTGAATTTTGTCTTTCCAAGTCTTATCGACAAGGTCGTAACCGTTAACGTCGGCCAGGTGCGTTCCATCACCCATAAAGCATCGATGTTGACCCAGGATGAAAACATTGTCGACGTTGAGGTTGCCGTGCAGTGGCGAATTAACGAGCCGGCGGATTTTATTTTTAACGTGAAAGACCCGGCATTGACGCTGAGGCAGGTAACGGAAAGCGCCGTGCGCGCGGTGATAGGACAGAGTGAGCTGGATTACGTCCTCACTGAGGGGCGGAGTGAGATTGCGCAAGAGCAGCAACAGCTTATGCAGGAGATACTGGCTGATGATTACAAGTCGGGGATACTTATTGTTACCGTAGAAATGCAACCGGCAAAACCCCCCGAGGACGTCAAGGCCGCGTTTGATGACGCCATCAAGGCAAGAGAAGACGAACAACGCCTGGTCAATGAGGCAGAGGCCTATCGGAATGATATCCTGCCCCGGGCTCGCGGCGGCGCCGCGCGGGTCAGGGAAGAGGCCAATGGCTATAAGGCTTCAGTCATCGCAAAATCAGAAGGTGACGCGGCGCGGTTTGATCAGTTACTGACGGAGTATGAACTGGCGCCGGAAATTACCCGTAAACGCCTGTACCTGGAATCGATGGAGTCAGTCCTGTCCAGTACAAATAAGGTATTGCTTGACGTAGAGGGTGGCAACAGCCTGATGTACCTGCCACTGGACAAGTTGATACAACCCCGGAACTCGTCTTCACAGAACTTGTCCCGGGCCCTGGATCCTGACGCCTCCGCTTCCCAGCCCGGAAGCAACTTGACGGAGCGTATGGATAGCAGAATAAGAGGAGAAAGATAATCATGTTGTTGCGAATTTTATTTCTATTCATCATTGCATCAGTCGGTGCTTATTTTTCGCTTTTCAGGGTGCAGGAATACGAACAGGCGATAGTTTTCCAGTTTAAGGAGATCCAGCGGTCCGATTATGAGCCCGGCCTGCATTTCATGATTCCCGTCGTCAATACCGCACAGAAATTTGAAACGCGGTTGCTGAACCTGGATCAGGAACCACAGCGGTTTTTAACTTTGGAAAAAAAGGACGTGATTGTTGACTATTACGCAAAATGGGTTATCTCGGACGTTGAAAAGTTCTACGTGGCAACACGCGGGGGCGACGTCCAATATGCAACCGGACTGCTCGGGCAAAGAATCAACCGCGCCCTGCGTGATGAATTCGGTAAACGCACGGTCCAGGAAGTGGTTGCCGGTGAGCGCGGTGAAATACTGGACGTCGTTGAGGCAACGACGGATCAGTTACGCGATGAATTGGGGATTACCGTGGTTGACGTCAGGACCAAGCGAATTGACCTGCCGGAGGAAGTCAGCAATTCGGTCTATGCCAGGATGCGGGCCGAGAGGACCCGGGTAGCGAAAGATTTTCGAGCGCGCGGCGGAGAGGCGGCAGAGCGGATCAGGGCGAATGCGGATCGTGAACGGGAGATTATCCTGGCCAATGCCTATCGCGATGCGGAAACAGTCCGGGGTGAGGGTGATGCCCGGGCGACTGAAATTTATGCCGGGGCATTCGGTAAAAATCAGGAATTTTATACGCTTTATCGTAGCTTGAGCGCTTACCGGAGCAGTTTTGGCAGCAGCGATATACTGTTACTTCAACCGGACTCCGACTTTTTTAAATACTTCAGTAATTCCCTCGGTGAATAAAGCGCCGGGATTGCTATTATCGCCCTGGAGAATCCGGTTTTTTTTACGACAGGACGACTCGTATAGACAGGAGCGATACTGGTAACGTCCTGTTTTCGTCTGGTTTTAAATCTCGTAACCTGTCATTGAATCTATGTGGACAGAACTACTGAGCGCCCTCGCGCTGGTTTTCATCCTGGAAGGAATTTTACCCTTCGTGAACCCTGAGTGGATAAAACGAGTGTTTCTCGCTGCATCACAGATGGACAATAGCAGCCTGCGGTTTATCGGTGTGAGCAGTATGTTGTTCGGTGTACTTCTATTATATATCGTGCGCTAATATGGTAATCAGGAACAAATGGCTGTTGCCTGAAGGGATTGAAGAGACGCTGCCTCCTCAGGCCGGGCAACTCGACAGTCTGTGTCGCCGGATAATGGATCAATTTTCCACCTGGGGATATGAGTTGGTGATGCCCCCGTTAATTGAATACCTGGATACATTATTGACGGGCACCGACCAGGACCTGGAGCTTCAGACCTTCAAGATTACCGATCAATTGAATGGCAAATTGATGGGTATACGAGCAGATACCACACCGCAGGTGGCGCGTATTGACGCGCATAATCTCAAACGTAACAGGCCGAACCGGCTCTGCTACATCGGCACGGTACTGCACACATTGCCGGGTGAGCCAGGGGGCACGCGCGCACCCTTGCAGACAGGCGCTGAGCTTTATGGTCACACGGGATGTGAAAGTGACGCGGAAATCCTTGCACTTATGTTGAAAACGTTGCAACTGGCGGGGTTGAAAGATATCCACGTAGACATAGGTCATGTAGGTATCCTGCAGGGTTTAATTGAACCGCTGAAGCTCTCCCCTGAGCAGAAAAACCGGGTTTTCAGTTGCGTGCAAAGAAAAGCAATTGATGAACTGGCAAAAATACTGGCGCAGTGGTCAATTGTTTCTGATCATAGCATGGCGTTGCTCAAGCTCATGGATATGGAGGGTGACGCAGCAATATTGGACAAGTTCAGGGCTATCCTGGGATCCTGTGATGACAGGTTATGTAGCTATGTGGATGATTTGAAAAAAATTGCGGAACTGGCCGGCCGCCAGGTAAGGAACGCGCCGCTATATTTTGACGTCACTGAATTTCAGGGTTACCACTATCATACGGGCATGACATTCGTCGCATACATACCGGGAGAAAGCGAGGGGGTAGCCTTCGGCGGTCGCTACGATGAAATCGGACAGTCCTTCGGTCAACCGCGGCCGGCAACCGGCTTCAGCACCGATGTAAACAAGCTGTTTCAGTTGACCCCTCATACATATAAGCCGAAAAAAAGGATTTATGCCCCGAACTCCGAAGTCCCCGGTTTGTATGAATTGATTGAAAAATTAAGGCAACAGGGTGAAATCGTCATTTGTGACCTGCCCGGCCAGTCGGGGGGGGCAAAGGAAATTGGCTGTGATCGGGAAATAAAGCTTGAACGCGGGCAATGGAAGGTCAAGAAAATATAAATGGGTAAAAACATAGTCGTTATCGGCTCCCAGTGGGGAGACGAAGGCAAGGGTAAGATCGTCGATTTGCTGGCGCAACGAGTCCAGGCCGTGGTCAGGTTTCAAGGCGGTCACAATGCCGGACATACCCTGGTTATCGACGGGGAGCAGACGATACTGCACCTGATTCCCTCAGGCATTCTCCATGACGGAGTCAGGTGTTTTATCGGCAATGGGGTGGTGTTGTCAGCGCGGGCCCTGCTCGAAGAAATCACTATGCTTGAAGACAGGGGGGCGATAGTCCGGGACAAGCTCCATATCAGTGAGGCCTGCGCCCTGATACTGCCTTACCATATCCTGATTGACCAGGCGCGGGAACAGGCCAGGGGTAATACGGCCATAGGCACAACCGGGCGCGGTATAGGTCCTGCCTACGAAGACAAGGCGGCGAGACGCGCCTTGCGTGTGTGTGACCTGGTGGACCGGAGTCAATTTCAGGACAAATTGAAGGAAGCGCTTGAGTTCCATAATTTTGTCCTGAAAAATTACTTCCGGACAGAAACCGTCGATTACGGGGAGATGTTGGAAGAAACCCTGGGTTTTGCTGAAGAAATTGTTCCGATGATTGCCGACGTGAGCGGGATGTTGTATGAAATAAGACAACAGGACGGCAATATCCTGTTTGAAGGCGCCCAGGGCACGCTGCTTGACATAGACCACGGTACTTATCCGTTTGTAACATCATCAAATACGACCTCAGGCAGCGCCGCCACCGGCGCCGGGGTTAGCCCTGTCAATTTCGACTATATTCTGGGGATCACCAAGGCCTATACCACCCGGGTAGGTTCCGGCCCGTTTCCTACGGAACTGTCTGATAAAACAGGTGAGCGTCTGCGGGAAAAAGGTAGTGAATTTGGCGCAACGACGGGACGCCCCAGGCGTTGTGGCTGGCTTGATGCAGTTGCGCTGAAGCGGTCTGTCCGGTTGAACGGTCTGTCAGGGCTTTGTATTACCAAGCTGGACGTACTGGATGGGCTGGATACGGTTAAGATATGCCATGGTTACAAATTCAATGGTGAGTTTCGTAGTACGCCCCCAGCTGGTGCCGAGGCATTATCACAATGTGAACCGGTTTATGAAGATGCGCCCGGGTGGCAGGATACAACGGACGGAATAAAGAGCTATGGCGCGCTCCCGGATAATGCCAAGGCCTATCTGAGACGGATTGAAGAGCTGTGCGAAGTTCCGATCTCCATCATATCGACAGGTCCGGAACGCACAGAGACGATCATCCTTGAGCATCCTTTTCCATAGCAGGCGCTGTCGGGAACAATCGGAGTGTTCCGGGCTTTGGATTATCAAGAAATTGCCAATCCAGTCATAATTCCGATGAGTTAAGTGTTGAACGCGAAGCCATCTGCAGCTGTTCGCTACGAATGATGGCAATGAAACGTAGAAAAAACACTCAACAAAAACAATGAAGTACTACAGACAGTAAAGATGAATACAGAGTTTTCACCGGGCTAAATCGTTGTTTTGAAGTCAGACCCGTCCGTGAAAGGAGCGGTTGTTGGCATGTTACCGGGCCACCCCGAAAGCCAGATCAGGGTTTTCGTGAGTGGAAACGTTCAGACGTATTACGCTTCTCAGTTGAAGATCGAGGACCAGGCCGATAACGATTATCCACTCCTATCATGCGATCAGTTCCATGCGTATCTCACTGCGCTTCAGATACGGCATCCGAGCTTATCTACGTTGTACTCACTCAACGCGGCTCGCGTCGACTTTATCCCCTACCAGTTTCGGCCCGTTCTACGCTTCATTCGATCAGACCGACCGAGACTACTGATCGCGGACGGCGTTGGCGTCGGCAAGACTATCGAGGCTGGACTCATCCTCCGGGAATTACAGTCCCGGCGGGATATCAAGTCCGTCCTCATTATCTGTCCCCGCCCATTGGTGACCGAGCGCAAGTGGCAGGGCGAAATGAAGCGGTTCGACGAAAGGTTCACCCACCTGGACGGGAGAACCCTGAGATACTGTATCAAGGAAATGGACCTGGACGGAACTTGGCCTGACCAATACCAGAAAGTGATTCTTCCCTATTCATTATTCGATGAGGCACTTCTATACGGACCGGAGAACACAGGCAAGCGAAAACGTGTAAAAGGTCTTTTGGATTTGGACCCGCCTCCACGTTTCGATCTCGTGATCGTAGACGAAGCCCATCATATCCGTAATACAAACACCTACTCTCATCAGGCAGTCAGGTATTTCTGCGATCATGCTGAAGCGGCGGTCTTTCTGACCGCTACCCCTGTTCAGCTTGGCAGCGATGACCTGTTCGTATTGTTGAATACGCTTCGTCCCGACCTCATCCAGGATGAAAAGAGTTTTCAACACATGACGGAACCAAACCCATATATCAACCAAGCCGTGAACCACGTACGCGCCCAAGGGCCGGACTGGACGGTTAGGACGACGGATGTTCTTGATGAGGCAGCATCAACGCCTTGGGGGCAGGCGATTTTCAGCCGTAACCCAGAGTTCAATCGGATCAGACATCATATTGCCGAGGGCTGCGTTGCTGCCGATGAAAGAGTCCAACTCATCACGGACATTGAAGCGTTGCATACGTTTTCGGGGATCATCAGCAGAACGCGACGTCGTGATATCGGGGCATTCACCATCAGAAAGTCGGAGACCGCAGCCGTTGAGTTTACTTCTGGACAGAAACGACTTCACGACGGTCTGCTCAGTGTCCAGGCAGAGATATTCAGTCGGCTTCATGGGGATATTAACGTCAAGTTCATGATGACCACGATCAGGCGTCAGGCAGCGAGCTGCCTGTACGGGCTGGCCCCTTTCCTTGAGGACATCCTGAACCGCCATATCGACGATTTGGAATGGGTGGAAATCGATAATGCGAGACCAGATCTACGGAGCGACGCCGTCAATCAAATCCGGTTGCAGATCCAAAGCATACTTGAAAAAGCGCGCTCCCTCGATCCCAATGATCCGAAACTTGAGCGTCTTCGCAATATCATTCAAGATAAGCAAAACCTACCTAATAACAAGGTGATACTGTTCAGCAGCTTTCGCCATACTCTTCACTACCTTTATAAACATCTCAAGGCGGACGGTATACGGGTTGGCTTGATACATGGAGGTACTCCAGATGAAGAACGCATAGAACTCCGGGGATGTTTCGAGAAACCACGCGAAGACAAGGACACTCTGGACATCCTGTTATTCTCGGAAATCGGTTGCGAAGGGCTGGACTACCAGTTCTGTGACTGCATCGTGAACTACGATCTACCCTGGAACCCGATGCGTGTTGAGCAGCGAATCGGCCGTATCGATCGCAAGGGGCAAATAAGCGAGAGCATCGCTATCGTCAACCTGATCACGCCGGGGACCGTTGATGCTGACATTTATGATCGCTGCCTTATGCGCATAGGCGTATTCGAGAGCGCCCTTGGTGGCAGCGAGGAAATACTCGGAGAGATCACCAGGGAGATCAGAAGTATAGCGGAAAACTATACCCTGAGCGAAGACGACCGAAGAGGTAAATTACAGCAGTTGGCGGACAACAAGATTCGGCTGATACAGGAACAGGAAGAATTGGAGCTGAGGCAGATGGAGCTTTTCGGCATCCGTCTCCCCGAAGATCAGATGAAACAGGAGGTCGAAGACGCCTCTAGCTTTTGGCTGGCGCCGGCATCCATACACAGGCTCGTCACACTTTATCTAAAGCAGAAGTGCGGGAAAGAGCAGGAGTTTATTCTGGGCGAGAAACCCCTGAAAACACTTCGTCTTTCACAGGAGGCGCGCAATATCCTGTTGCATGATTTTCAGCAACTCCCTAGACAGAATACGACCACCTATCGGGAATGGGAAAATTGGCTGAAGGGTGGGGACCCACATCTGTCTATTACTTTCGAAGTTGACTGTGCAATACAGTATCCCAAGGCCGCGTTTACCATGCCGCTTCACCCTTTGGTGAAACAAGCGACGATGTCGTCAGAGACTGTACAAGGGGATGGAATTGAATTTCGTCCCCGTCCGTTAGTCTGTGCATGGGGCGCTAGGTACCGCTATATGAATTGAACCAGGACAAAGAACGTGACCTGATGAGGATACGCGGTTAGAATATCCATGTAAGTGTCATTAAAGGACGAAGTATGCGTTTTGAATGGAATCAGGCAAAGAACGAGAGCAATATTCGCAAACATGGAATCGACTTTGCCGATGTGGAAAATATGTTTAATTATCCGGTATTGGCGTCACCGGATAGTCGTGGAGATTACAGTGAGGAGCGTTGGGTAGCAATTGGCCGAATGCTCGGCCTGGTGTGTGTGGTAGTCTATACTGAGCGTCGCTGTGACATGATACGAATTATCTCTGCTCGAAAAGCAACCCGTTATGAAATAAACCGCTATGAGAAAAGTATCAAAAACTGATTGGAAACGACTGGCTGAAATGGAAGATGAGACCATTGACACCAGCGACATTCCTGAACTTGATGATGAGTTCTTTCGTCATGCCAAGGTCGAAATGCCTCCTGTCCAACCGGTAATACTACAGTTGTATGCCGATATCTTATCCTGGTTTAAATCCCATGGTCGGAGGCTGACTGGGTCATCTTAAACTCTTCCGGTATCCCCTAATCCCGCATTAGAAAGTGCAGGAATCAAAAAAGCCTTGTCTGTATAATAGGTTGTGTGATTAACGACTATCACCCGATGGGTGCAACAGACAAGGCTTATGCAAATCATACTGTACAAAATCACAAATACCAATGATTTATTGACCGGGCGCGGCGGCTTGGTGTGTGTGGCCGAGTTACTGCGGCGGATAGGGTTTTCGTCACTGGTAGCGGCACACTTTCCGGCGCCGGGCAGCAATCGGGGTTACCGGCCCTCGGACGTAGTGTCGTTATGGATGCTGATGTTGCACGACGGGGCGCGTTGTCTGGAGGATGTGCGGCCTATCCGGCAGGATAAGGCATTGAGGAAGTTGTTAGGGTTGCGACGGCTGCCGAGTGCGGACATGCTGGGGGACGGGTTGCGGCGCCTGGGCAAGGACGAGGTCGGTATCAAGGCGTTAGTGGAGGTGAACCGGCGGGTGTCGTCAGGTGACCTTGGACATTGATGCAACGCCCGACCGGGGACATATTTTAAATCTGTCCCCTTTGGGTGACTTTGGACATTGATGCGACGCCGGTGTTTGCTGAGAAGCGGGCGGCGCAATGGACGTACTTGAAGCGTCAGGGTTATATGCCGATGCTGGGGCATCTTGCGGAGACGGGTCAGGCGGTGGGCTGTGACTTTCGGGACGGGAACGTGGCGCCGGCGACGGATAATATGGGTTTTATCACGTCCTGTGAGGCGGGGCTGCCTGAGGGGGTGATAGTGAAGTATTTACGGGCGAAGCGTAGTGCTGAGTTGAAGGCGTGGATACTGGAGCGTCCAGAGTCGGTCTGGCAGCCGTGGGTGCGGGACGGGGAGGCGGTAGACGGTCAGGCCACGTGTCGGGGCGTGCATGTCATCACGGGGTATGACAAGGCCTTCACAGTGGTGGTGCAGCGCACGCGCAAAGCGGGGCAGCAGTGTCTGGATTGGGGTGAGGAAGACGTTGACGATGACACCGCCGTGACGGACGGGGGGTATAGCTACCGGGCGCTGGCCACCCATCGGGATGCATTGACTGACAGTGAGAGAGTGCACGGGTATACCCCGCGCGGCGAGGACTCGGAGAATCGCATCAAGGAGTTGAAATGCGACGTCGGAGGTGAGCGCTTGCCGTGCGGTCAGTTTGACGCCAATGCCCTGTACTTTCACCTGTGTGTGACGGCGTATAACCTGTTTGTGCTGTTGCGTCACTCGCTGCCGCCACAGTGGCATACCTGCCGGGCGCCGACCCTCCGCTGGCGTGTGTATGCGATGGCTGCTAAAGTCGTGTGTCATGCCCGCCGGGTGTATTTGAAGTTCCGACCGGAACAGGCCGGCTTGGTGAAGACCCTGCTGGCGGCCTTGGCGCCGCCGGCGCGGGCGCCGCCGCTGGCTGGCGTAGCGTAGTCCTGCTAACCCCCCCTGTTCTCAGTCACCCCCGGCAGATGGGGGCGGGTCACCCCTGCCTGTCTTATTGCCCTGGCCATGTTAATCTGCCTGATATTGTCCTAATCCGGCGTGAGAGAGCGATAACCTACCCTATACAAGGGTAAACCATGGCTCATTGCTATTGAGTAAGGCACTACAAACAGACAGAATGCGCCTTGAATGCCCGTTTCAAATCCCTAACGCGGGATTTGGGGGTATCAGATAATTTGGCGTCTGCGGCGCAATGCGGTTACAATGATCTTATCCGCAATTATGGTGCCGAGGAAAGGACTTGAACCTTCACGGGGTTACCCCCACTAGCACCTGAAGCTAGCGCGTCTACCAATTCCGCCACCTCGGCATGGCTTGGATTATATAACAGGAATTATTTTAGTGGGCGGACTTTACCGGTAGCAACAGGCGCTGTCAATGTGTATGTATGTCAAAAAAAACAAGTAGCAAACAATATCAGGTAACAATCCCTGGACGGGATGAAATCATCGAGTTTTTAAAACGTTCCAAGATTCCACGCCAGTTGAGCGAAATAGCCGGCTCCCTGGGGCTTAACAGCTCTGAGGAACGCAACGCGTTGAATAAGCGCCTTAGGGCCATGTTGCGGGATGGCGAGCTCATCCGCAACCGTCGAGAAGGCTACGGCCTGTTGGACAAGATGGACCTGGTGGCGGGGAAAGTGATTGGTCACGCAGAAGGTTATGGTTTTTTCAGGCCGGACCATGGCGGTGATGATCTGTATTTATCATTGAAACAGATGCGTACCGTCCTGCATGATGATCATGTAGTGGTGCGTTATGGAGGATTTGACCGGCGCGGCCGCAGGGAGGCGGTGATCGTCGAAGTGCTGGAACGGGTTAACCGGTCGGTTGTGGGGCGCTTCTTCCAGGAAGGTAGCGTCGCGTTTGTCGTACCGGATAATAAACGTATCAGCCAGGATATTCTGGTTCCGTCACGGCAGAGAAAAAAGGCGGAAACAGGTGATTACGTGGTTACCGAAATCACCAGGCAGCCTGATGGGCATACCCAGCCGCTGGGTAAAATCATCGAGGTCCTGGGCCGTTCCAACTCCATTGATATGGCAACGGAAATAGCTATCCGCGCCTACGATATTCCCTATCAATGGCCCGCCGGAGTCGAGAAGGAACTGGTCGGGTTGGAGCGAAAACAGAAGGATAAAAACCGCCGAGACCTGCGCGAACTGTCACTGGTGACGATAGATGGAGAAGACGCCAGGGATTTTGATGACGCAGTGTATTGCGAGAAACGAGGAACTGAATGGCGTCTGGTGGTTGCCATTGCTGACGTGTCACACTACGTCAGGCCCGGCACGGCGCTGGATAAGGTCGCGCAGGAACGAGGCAATTCGGTCTACTTTCCCAACCGGGTCGTGCCGATGCTGCCTGAATTGCTTTCCAATGACCTGTGCTCGCTCAAACCGGACGAAGACCGACCGGCCATGGTATGTGACCTGCGCATCAACCGGGCCGGACGGGTCAAACAATATTCCTTGTATCCGGCCGTCATCCGCTCCAAGGCCAGACTGACGTACAAACTTGTCGACACCATGCTGGCCGGCGCCGCTGTCCGGAAAAAATACCAGCCGATTATTCCCCATATCAGGGAGTTATATGAGCTGTATTCCATCATGCGCCGGCATAGGCAACAGCAGGGGGTGCTGGATTTTTCATCGAATGAAATTAAGCTGAGTTTTGATGGACAGGGCAAAGTAGCCGATATCAATTCGGTCGAGCGCCATGACTCTCACAGAATCATCGAAGAATTCATGCTGGCGGCAAACGTTGCGGTTGCAGAGTTTCTGCTTATCAATGAAATACCTGCTATCTTTCGCAACCATGCAGTCCCGAACGAGGAAAAGATCAATGACTTGAATCAATTCCTGGGTGACTTTGGCCTGCAGTTGGGGGGGGGAGTGGACCCCAAAACCAAAAACTATGCAAAGATCCTGCAATTGATCGAAACCAGGGATGACAGGCACTTAATCGAGACCGTACTGTTGCGCAGCATGCCCATGGCTGTATACGAAGGAAGGAATAATGGACATTTCGGCCTGGCTTTCGACCATTACACGCATTTTACCTCACCGATTCGACGCTATACCGATTTGCTGGTGCATCGCGCCATCCGGCACATAGTTGAAAAGGCCGATTATGATTACGGTAATAATGACATGCATAATTTCGGCACACATTGTTCCTTGACGGAGCGCCGGGCGGAAGATGCCACCCGGGACGTCATGGCCAGGATGAAGTGTGAGTTCATGCTGGATAAAATCGACAGGGTATTCGAGGGGATTATATCCGGCGTTACCGGGTTTGGCCTGTTTGTCGAACTGGATGATATTTACGTTGAGGGGTTGATACACATTTCCGCCTTGCCGGTAGATTATTATCATTTTGATTCCATTGCCCATTCCCTGTCCGGGGAAAGAACGGGGCGGAAATATTTTCTTGGGGACCGGATCAAAATAAAGCTGCTCAGTGTCAACGTGGACGAGAGAAAGATCGACTTCGATTATGTTGAATAATATCAGGGCAAACCTGTCTTAACTCTACTTTCTTTGTGGCGATAATAAATGCCCGGCAGAAACGTTGAAATCATTTATGGTTATCACGCGGTCAGGCATGTCCTGTCCCGGCGTTCCCATGACGTGCTGGAGATCTATATCGCGCAGAATAAGACGCGCTCGACAAAATTGGATGCCTTGCGGCGTACCTGTGATGAAGCCCTGGTTTCTATCCAGTCTATTTCTCCCCTGAAACTGGATAAGTTAACCGGGGTAAACAATCACCAGGGCATCGCGGCAAGATGTCGCACGGACGACACACAAAAACAACTGACAATAGCCGATTTATGCGCCGAAGGCCTGGGTGATGCCGGCATCATACTGACGCTCGACAGGGTAATGGACCCACATAATCTGGGCGCGTGTATCAGGACGGCTGACGCAGCCGGCGTAGACGCGCTGGTCCTGCCGAAGGACCACTCGGCTCCGCTTAATGCGACTGTCAAAAAAGTGGCCAGCGGGGCGGCGGAAACCATCAACATCATCACGGTCACGAACATTGCGCGCAGCCTGAGACTGTTGCGCGAAACGGGTTGCCAGATAATCGGGACGTCCGGTGATGCGGATAAAACCCTTTACGACATTGAGTTGACGTTTCCGGTCGTGCTGGTTATGGGTTCGGAGGAAGGTGGACTGCGTCAAAACACCCGTAACCACTGCGACCAACTGGTAAAAATCCCCATGTATGGTTCCGTCGAGAGCCTGAATATGTCAGTGGCGGCCGGCGTTTGTCTGTATGAACTCAGGAGGCGGATGACATAAAATAGAAGACAGTTCTCCATTGGTTGCTCAATACCATACAAAGAGAGAAGCATGAAACCACGATTGACAATTAAAACCTTGCAAGAAGGAGCATCGAAATTCGCAGAGAAGGAAGCCACTCATAATGAGCCTTCTCTTTATGGTAAAACTGATGGAAAAGCTGTCGGGACATACCTTGCAGAAATTTATGACTATGAACAAGGTAACTCCGCGTCTGGAATAGATTTCCCTGATCTTGAAGTAGATATCAAGGTCACCAGTATTAAGCAACCGCAATCATCATGCCCTTTCAAATCTGCATCGCAGAAGATATTCGGTCTTGGCTATCATATACTCGTTTTTGTCTATGAGAAAACTGATAATGATGTAAATGAGACCAGTCGGCTTGATATGCAACACGTAATCTTCGTCGAAAAGGAACATACGGCAGATTTTCAAACAACAAAAGGATTGTTGGATATTCTTAAACGAGACGGAAACAAGGATGATATTATCGCCTTTATCATCGAAAGGAATTTGCCTGTGGACGAAATAGCAGCGGGACAGCTTGCCGACAAAATTATAGAAGCTTCTCCCAACCAAGGTTATTTGACAATATCCAACGCCCTTCAGTGGAGGCTCCAATATGGCAGGGTTATCCAGGAAGCTGGAATTGTGCCAGGCATATCAAAAGTTCGCTGAATAGTGACTAAGAAATCAATTGACAAGCGGCAATATGGTGATTTCCAGACTCCTGTTGGCCTGGCAAGAAACGTTATCAAAGTTCTGAAACAGAATCATGGGGTCGAACCTGATATAATTATTGAACCCACTTGTGGCAAAGGCGCATTCGTCCTGGCTGCTTATGAAGGATTTGTGAATGCTCATATTCTTGGATTTGAAATTAATCCCGGGCATATCAAGGATGCCAATTCTTCCCTGAGATATATTTCCGCACCAGACTGTGTAACAGTAATCAAAGCCAATTTTTTTGATACTGACTGGGAACAAATATTGTCCGGATTGAGTGGATATATCCTTATAATCGGCAACCCGCCTTGGGTTACAAGCAGTGACCTGGGTATTCTAAATAGTCGAAACCTTCCTGAAAAATCTAATTTTCAGAACCGCAAAGGCATTGAGGCCATTACGGGTTCAGGCAATTTCGATATTTCCGAATGGATGCTGTTGCGGCATGTTAATTGGCTCTCGAAGCGTGACGGCGCAATAGCAATGCTATGTAAATATTCGGTTGCGCGTAAAGTAATGCGACAAGTCAGTCAACGTGCAGAAGGTCGTTTTTTGGGCCATATCTACCTGGTCGATGCTGGTACATACTTTGGCGCATCAGTGGAAGCATGTCTTTTTGTGCTGACAACGGGTAGCGGAAGTGCAGATTGTGAAGTGTATGAATCGCTGGATTCTGTAAATTATTTCCGCGTTATCGGCCAGAGGGACGGGTTCATTGTCAGTAATGTCAAACATTACGAGAAATGGCGACATTTAAAAGGACAAGACTCTCGCTATGTCTGGCGCTCAGGAATCAAACATGATTGTTCAAAAATTATGGAACTGGAGCCGGTTGTCGATGGCTATAAAAATGGACTGGGCAAAATCATCAAGTGCGAAAAAGATTACCTATATCCCCTGTTGAAAGGTTCAGATGTCGGGAACGGGAGGATCACTTCCTATAGAAAAGTAGCGTTAGTAACCCAAAAAACAGTTGGGGAGGATACTTTAAAAATAAAAGAGAGATCCCCGGATACCTGGAAATATTTAATTGAACACAGGGATTATCTGGATAAAAGAAGAAGTTCAATTTACAAAAACAAACCGGATTTTTCTGTGTTCGGGGTGGGGTCTTATTCCTTCAAACAATGGAAAATTGTCATATCAGGCTTATACAAAAGATTAAAATTTAATCTTGTCGGGCTGTTTGATGGAAAAACTGTAGTATTCGATGACACTGTGAATTTTCTATCTTTCGATTCTGAGGAAGAAGCCAGATTTATTTATCGTTTAATTACTTCTGTTCCCGCCATGGAATTTCTGGAGTCAATGATATTCTGGGACGAGAAACGGCCCATTACAGTGGAAATTCTAAGAAGACTGTCACTGAAAGAAGTGGCGAGAGAACTGGGGGAACTTGAGCAGTATCACAGTTTGATTGAATCTCAATCGGCCGGCTTTGCTGGTCAGATGGAGCTTGCAATAGCTGAAGGAAAGTCAAGGTACAAGAGAGCATAAGCGGTTGGCAAGGCGCCACCCAGAACAGTAATTGCAGCATACCCCAATGCCGGTGAGCCTGTTCGGTTGGCATTCGGAAGAGGAAAAAATGCAGATTATTCAGAAGGGACAGGAAAAATAATCATCTGATGCCGTTTTATTCAGCTTGTCCGAGCCATGTTGTTGTGAGATTATTTCATGGTACAAAGAATAGATGGGGGAAATATTATGAGTGAACCTGGATGCCCACAAAGCAGTCCTTATGGGCTGGAGCTTGAGGCAGGTGTTTATTTCTGGTGTAGATGTGGTCATTCCGCCAATCAGCCTTTTTGTGATGGATCCCATGCCGGCAGTGAGTTTAGCCCGGTCAGATTTGAGTTGACGGAGACAACGTCTGTGTGGTTGTGTGGCTGTAAACGCAGCGGCAATTCATATTTGTGTGACGGTAGCCATAAAAACCTCTGAGCCGGCAGGATGAATACGGCTCTCAGCGATCAACGGGAATTGGCCGCAACCCTCACTGATCGAGCCAGAGTCGTGGCCTCTGATTTGCGCGAACGCGCCGGCGCGGCAGAGCAACAGCGGCAAATTCACGCGGAGTCTTTCCGGGCCATGAAACAGGCGGACCTGTTGCGCGCCTATGCGCCGGTGCGTTTCGGCGGGTATGAGTTGCACCCTCGTTATTTCTGGCGCATTGCGGCTGAAATTGCCAAGGGCTGTCCATCTTCCAGTTGGGTTTACAGCGTCATGTCCTGTCACAGCTTCGTAGTGGCCTTATTTCCCGAACAGGCCCAGGAAGAGGTGTTCGGCGCCGACCCCAATGCGGGGGTCAGCGGCATTCTGCCGGATCGAACTACCGCAACCAGGGTTGATGGCGGCTACCTGCTGAAGAACAGTGTCTGGCCCTTTGGTTCCGGTTGTCACCATGCTGATTGGTTCCTGCTGGGCGCACAGTTGCCCGGCCTGCCACCGGGGCATGATAAAGCGTTTTTCCTGGCGCCGCCCGATGATATCGCGATTAACGACGATTGGTATGTGGCCGGTCTCAAGGCCACGGGAAGCAACAGCATACGTCTAAAAGCGGATGAATACTTTGTTCCCGAACACAGGATGCTGAAGGCGGAAACCGCCCTGGCGCACAAGTGCGGGACGGCAAGACCGTTACTCTACCGGGCGCCATTCGGTGCGTTACTGGTGCTTTCGTTAAGCGCCGGCACCACCATGGGCGCCGCGGCAGGCGCGCTGGAATTCTACGAAAACCTGCTGCAAAGCCGCTCAGCCAGGCCGATGGTCTATACCGAAGATATTCCCAAAAAACGCTTGTCCTCAACCCATCACATCCTGGGCGAAGTCACGGCAAAACTGGAAGCGGCCAGGTTACTGACGGATCATGCCTGCGACCTGTGTTTTGAGGCAGCAATCGATAATGCCAAGGTATTGAGTGCGGAACACCGGGCTCGCATAAGGCTATACGGCGTACACGCCATGCATCTCTGTCGGGAAGTGGTGAATATCCTGTTCCAGGATTCCGGGGGATCAGCGCTCCATGAACGCAGCCAGATGCAACGGTTTCATCGCGACATCAACGCCATGTCCATGCACGAGGCGATGCACGAAGAAATCATCAAAGAGGTCTACGGCCGGCTGCGGCTGAACCTGCCTACCCCCCACTGGTTGTTGTAGTTGAAAAATCCGGCCTTATCCCGGAAGTTGGAATCAGGGTTTGATTGGCCGGACACAGGGACGCCGGCGCTCTTTATCACGTCACTGTTATTCATCATGGGTGTCCGGATAATACTATTTTATGCGGGTTACCTGCGCAGGAATGCGATCCAGCGGTAGAAATTAAGCAGGCTGGACAGGGAAGCCGAGACGTAGGTCAGTGCGGCTGCCGTCAGGATCCGACGGGCTACGGGTTCCGCACTTTTGGGTAGGTAATTACCTTGTATCAATAAAGGCAATGCCCGGTTAAAACTGGCGTCCCATTCGACCGGCAGCGTCACCAGGTGAAATATCACGGGCAGGAGCAGTATCAGGATGCCGGAGGCAAGCATCAGGATTCCCACCACGGGTGATTTAACCAGCAAACTGACAAATGGAAAGCTGACAAGGATGATAGATGCTGTTTTTTCGGTAAAGGCGATATACTTGGCGAGTTTCCAGCGCAGGTAAAGGGGTTTAAAGCCGGAATGATGCTGTAAGGCATGACCGATTTCATGGGCGGCAATGACCACGGCGGTTAATGATTTTCGCTCATAAACGTCGGGAGACAGACAGACGGTCTTGCTTTCAGGGTCATAATGGTCGCCGTCTGTTTCCAGCGCTTCGACATTATAACCGGTCAACTGCAACCGGGTGATTAAGTGTCGGGCAAGCTCTCCACCCGTGCCGGGCAATTTGTCTATTGACGAGTGATAGCGTTTGAATATGTATTTTGTCCAGAGTTGAGGTCCCAGGATTAATACCAATAATAAACAAAAACCTGCAATGCCTATCAACATAGTCATTTATTTTAGTGGTCGATATTAAATTATGACTCCTTTACAACGATACCAATCTGATATTGATAAAGACAGGATAATACCTGACCCGCTCCAATTAGCGGTGATTAACTACACACAATTGTTGTATGACGAGTTGGTGTCTGCGCGCGTTGCCGGCAAGAAAAACCCGGCCAGACGGTTTTTTGCCCGGTTTTCAACGCAGCAGAAACGGCCCGTTACAGGATTATACCTGTGGGGGAGCGTCGGAAGTGGCAAGACTTATATCGTTGACACGTTTTATGAATGTCTTCCTTTTACGCATAAACTGCGGGTTCATTTTCACCGATATATGCAATGGGTACATGCCGAATTAAAACAACTGAAAGATGTCGAAGAGCCATTGCGTCTGGTTGCCGACAAGCTGGCTCAAGATATCAGCGTAATCTGCTTCGATGAATTCCACGTATCCGACATCACCGATGCGATGCTGTTGAGCGGTTTGTTCCATGCCCTGTTTGAACGGGGAGTGACCCTGGTGGCAACCTCCAATGAACATCCTGACAAGCTCTACCGGGATGGACTGCAGCGTGAACGGTTTTTGCCCGCAATCGAGTTAATCAAACAACATACAAGGGTTGTTAACCTGGATAGTACAGTTGACTACCGCTTGCGTTACCTGGATCAGGCCGAAATTTACCATTATCCCCTGAGCGCTGAGGCGCGGGAGAAATTGGCGGTAAGTTTTGCTAATATAGCGCCGGATGCCGGCAGAATCGATTCCACCATAGAAATTGAAGGTCGTAATATAAAGGTGAAACGATTGGCTTCCGGTGTTGTCTGGTTTGATTTCCAGGATATCTGTGGTGGTCCCAGGGGAGCGGCTGACTACATTGAAATTGCCAGACAGTTTCAAACGGTATTCATCGAAAACGTGCCGAAAATGGATGACTTGGACAATGATCGCGTCAAGCGATTTATCATAATGGTGGACGAGTATTATGACCGTTATGTTAAGCTGATTATCAGCGCGGCAGTTGGAGTAACAGAGTTATATACCGGCAAGCGCCACGCAAAATCTTATGAACGCACTGCCAGCAGACTCATCGAAATGCAATCTCATGATTACCTGGGGAAGGCCCATTTACCTTCCTGATGCCATTGTCGAAAATGCACTTCAGGTTATGTTATTATTCAAGCAGCCAGGGGCAGCAATAACAAGCTAGAGGAGGTGTCAATAGGTGTCCTATACTACTGAAAACATTCGAAATATAGCCATAACAGGCCACAGCGGCTCAGGTAAGACGACATTGGTTGAGGCCCTGTTGCACGACGCCGGCGCGATCAACCAGAAAGGTTCGGTAAAACGGGGAACAACGGTATGTGATTTTGATCCTCAGGAAAAAACACACCAGCATTCACTGGATAGCGCCATTTCAAGCCTGGATTATCACGGCAGCCACGTCAATCTCGTCGATACGCCGGGATACCCTGACTTTCTTGGCCGTGCTTTGGCTATTCTACCCGCCGTGGAAACCTGCGCAGTGGTTGTTAATGCTCAATCGGGCGTCGAAATGGTAACCCGCACAATGATGGAACAGGCCGGAGACAGGGGCATGGACCACCTGTTGATCGTAAATAAAATAGATGCCGAAGACGTTGATCTCGAGGCTATCCTGCAACAACTCAGGGAAGCTTACGGAAGCGAATGCCTGCCCCTGAATTTACCGGCTGAAGGTGGCGCCGAAGTGGTGGATTGTTTCTTTCAGTCAGACGGCAGGGAAACTGATTTCCTCTCTGTTGCTGAGGCGCATGTCAATATTGTTGACCAGGTGGTCGAACTTGACGAAGAGCTCATGGAGCAATACCTTGAACAAGGGGACGACATCAGTCCGGAGCAACTGCATGAGCCGTTTGAGCAGGCATTACGAGAAGGTCATTTTATCCCTGTATGTTTTGTTTCGGCAGAAACGGGTGTGGGCGTGAAGGAGTTACTGGACATTTTTGCTAAATTGATGCCAAACCCCGGCGAGGGTAATCCTCCTCCGGTTTTCAGAGGTGAGGGTGATGCCGCGCAGCAGATCGATATTCAACCGGATCCCGACAAGAATGTGATCGCCCACGTGTTTAAAGTCCATATTGATCCATTTGTCGGCAGGCTGGGTGTTTTCAGGATACACCAGGGGGTAATAACCAAGGATAGCCAGTTATTTATCGGTGAGGGACGTAAACCATTCAAGGTAGGGCATCTGTTAAAACTGCAGGGCAGTGAGCACATTGAAATTGACCGGGGTGTGCCCGGTGATATCTGTGCCGTCGCAAAAGTCGATGAGATTCATTTTGATGCGGTTTTGCACGATTCCCATGATGAGGATGAGGTTCACCTGCAGTCAATCGATATTCCTGCTCCCATGTACGGCTTGGCCATACAGACAAAAAGCAGGGGAGATGAGCAAAAGATATCCGATGCCTTGCACAAACTTGAGGCGGAAGATCAAAGTTTTCTCGTAGAGCATAATGCGGCCACGAATGAAACGGTCATTCGCGGTCTTGGAGAACTCCACCTGCGTATTATGCTGGAAAAACTGAAGCACCGTCACAACGTGGATGTGACCACGCGACCCCCGAAGATAGCCTATAAGGAAACCATCAGCGCTAACGCTGAGGGTCATCACAGGCATAAGAAACAAACTGGAGGAGCAGGCCAGTTCGGTGAGGTCTTCTTAAGAGTTGAACCGCTGAATCGAGGATCGGGTTTTGAGTTCGTCGATGCCGTAGTCGGCGGGGTTATCCCCAAGCCCTTGATTCCTGCGGTGGAGAAAGGCATCAGGCAGGCGCTGAACAGTGGCGCTTTGTCCGGCAATCCCATGCAGGATATAAGAGTGACAGTCTATGACGGTAAACACCACCCTGTTGATTCCAAGGAAGTGGCGTTTGTCGCTGCCGGCAAGAAGGCCTTTCTTGACGCATTCAGCAAGGCCAGACCGGTGGTGCTTGAACCTATCGTTAATATCAATGTTACTGCGCCGAATGAAGCCATGGGTGATATTAACGCAGATATATCCGGCAAACGGGGACGTATCAGCAATACCCTGGCGCTGTCCGGAGGCATGACGACGATAACAGCCAGTGTGCCGCTGAGTGAGTTGGACAATTATCAATCACAACTGAAGTCCATGACCGGCGGGGTAGGCTCCTATTCCCTGAGCTTCAGTCATTATGACCCCGTGCCGGCGAAAACACAGAAAGAACTGATCGCTGCATACAAACCGACCGAGGACGAAGATTGATTTGATATTTGGGGTCAGAGTAAAAATACTCAACAATAAACCAGTACCACTTGCCAGGCTGAGTGTATTTTTACTCTGACCCCAAATGCTAGAGCGATTAAAGCCCGCGCCATAGCGGAATTCCACCTGATTGGCTGGGCCTGACCCGTAGCGCAGTTGTCCCGTGAAGTTGCCTGATCACAGGTATCCTTATATCTGTATGTCATATATATAGTCAAATTAAGCACTTTTCTGCATAAGGCTTGCTTGCTATCCTATCCGGTCTGTCCATAACTGATAAGTTGTTTATAGTTTCTATGTACCAGTATGATCAATACGATCAGCAAATCGTAGACGAGCGTGTAGCCTCTTTTCGCGACCAGACCCGGCGTTTCCTCGCCGGCGAACTCAGTGAAGATGAATATCGACCGTTGCGTCTGATGAATGGCCTGTATATCCAGAGGCATGCGCCGATGCTACGTGTGGCGATTCCCTACGGATTGCTGTCTGCCACACAGCTACGTATGTTGGGGCATATCGCAAAGAAGTACGACAAGGGTTACGGTCACTTCAGCACCCGGCAGAATATTCAGTTTAACTGGCCTAAACTGGAAACCGTACCGGATATCCTGGCTGACCTGGCCAGTGTACAGATGCATGCTATCCAGACCAGTGGTAACTGCATCCGCAATATCTCCTCCGATCATTTTGCCGGTGTCGCTGAGGATGAATTGGAAGACCCGCGGCCTTATTGTGAAATTATACGCCAGTGGTCCACGTTTCATCCGGAATTTTCTTTCCTGCCGCGCAAG
This sequence comes from Gammaproteobacteria bacterium, assembly GCA_965222155.1. Taxonomy (GTDB): domain Bacteria; phylum Pseudomonadota; class Gammaproteobacteria; order Eutrophobiales; family Eutrophobiaceae; genus JAAXHV01. The sequence goes on along the minus strand of CBDCTH010000012.1, from coordinate 1,587,994 downwards.
TTCAAGATTGCCGTGTGCGGTGCAGAGAATGATCGGGCCGCCGTACAGATCCATGACATCGGTATATATCTGGTCAGGAACGATGAGGGTGAAATCGGCTGTAAAATACTGGTTGGCGGAGGTTTGGGGCGCACGCCGTATATAGGCGTATGTATCCGTGAGTTTCTGGAGAAGCGGCACCTGCTTTCTTACCTGGAGGCCATTCTGCGGGTATACAACCAGCTGGGCCGACGCGATAACATGCACAAGGCAAGGATAAAAATCCTGGTCAACGCGGTGGGTCCGGATAAATTTACCGATATGGTCGAAACGGAATGGCGCCGTTTCAAGGACTCGGTATTATTGCTGGATCAAGTTGAGATCGATCGAGTCAAAGGCTTTTTCACTGAACCCGATTTTGATAATAATGCCGCCGCTGATGCAACGTTCGCCAAGCGCCTGGTATTGCAGAAAGACTTTAACCTATGGGTGCAGCGCAATGTTAAAGCCCATAAGGCGCCGGGTTATCGATCCGTTTACCTGTCACTCAAACATCCCGCTTCCGCGCCGGGAGATGCAACAGCCGGGCAGATGAATTTTATCGCGGCTATGGCAGACAAGTACAGTCACTCTGAAATAAGAGTGACCCATGATCAGAACCTGATCCTTCCGCATGTCAGACAGGTAGACCTGTATCCACTTTGGAATGCATTGAAAGGGGAGCGGCTGGCCACGCCGAATATAGGTCTGTTGACGGATATGATCTGCTGTCCCGGGCTGGATTTTTGTAATCTGGCCAATGCCGGTTCCATAGACATTGCCAGGCAAATCAATGACAGGTTTGCCGAACTGGATTATCTGCATGATATCGGTGATTTCCAGATAAAGATGTCGGGTTGTATGAATGCCTGCGGACATCATCATGTGGGACATATCGGCATTCTCGGCGTGGATAAAAAGGGTAAGGAGTTCTATCAATTGACACTGGGTGGCGCGGCCGGAAATAACGCCCGACTTGGGGATCGTCTGGGCCCCGCGATCGAAAAGGAAAATGTAGCAGAGACGATAGATACTATACTGCAAGTCTATCTGGACCGGCGCGAAGGATCTGAGCAGTTCCTGGAAACCTACCTGCGTGTGGGTATGGAACCCTTCAAGGAAAAAGTTTATGCCTCCGGGACGGAGGAAATACCGGAGATGAGAGCCGTTGCGGGTTATTAAGGCAGGCAAGGTTCTGGAAGACAGTTGGCAACGGCTCACTGCATTGGAGCAACAGCAGTCATTACCTGACGGCGACTGGATTATCCCCCTGGACTACTGGCGCGATAACCGGGATCGGCTGTCCCGGCATAAAGGTAAGATTGCCGTATGCTTAAATGGTGATGACAGCCTGGAGGATTTATCCGACTCACTGGGATTATTTGAACTCATTGCCCTGGAGTTTCCAAAATTCACGGATGGGCGGAGTTATTCCCATGCCCGATTATTACGTGATCGATTCGGTTACCGGGGTGAGATACGCGCGCTGGGAGATGTGCTCAGGGATCAGTTGTTTTTTATGCAGCGTTGCGGTATTGATTCATTCCATCTCCGTGAAGACAAGAACCCGGAAGATGCTTTGAAGGGACTGTCTGATTTTACCGTCAAATACCAGACGGCTGCGGATGGGGCCCTACCTGTCTATAAACACAGACAGCGAGGCTTGTGATGCCCGTTTAATCCTTGATTGAAGCGATGCCTTTCTCCAGGTCATCATGGATGGTAAACAGGTTCACCAGACCACTTATTTCAAATATCTTCATGATATTTTCATTCAGGGAACAAACAGAAAATGATCCTGAACTCTTGGCAAAACTCTTTGTAGCAAATATCAGGACGCGTAAGCCGGCACTGGAGATGTAATTAACGTCTGAAAAATTAATGATCATCTTGTTGCAACCGTTTTTAATTTCATCCATGACCTTATCATGAACCGTTCCTGAATTTGTTGCATCAACCCGCCCTTTCAGATTTAGTATAACTATACCATCCTGGTTTACCGTTTGAATATCGCTCATTATTTTTCTCTTGTTGTTATAAGTACTTGCTGGTTGTGACCGGCATTGTAGCTAATTTTGAATTTAACTGCCCAGTCTTTTATACTGCGCTGTGAGAGGCAAGACATTATCTAAAATCCGGGTGCCGAATAAATACCGATTGGTATAGTATACCAATCAATATATGAATAATACATTATAACTTTTTTGCGAGACACAATTATGGTGGTAAAAGACGATTCTTTTAAATGGGTTTTATCTGACCTTTCCAATGATCTGCCCAGTTTTTCTGATGATTTAAGGTCGTATTGTGAAGAGCAGGGTTTGGATGACGGCAAGATATTTGAACTGGAGCTTTCCATGGAGGAATTGATTGTAAATTCATTCACTCATGGTTACCCCGAAGGGCAAGAAGGCACTGTAGTTGTGGAAGCCGAAAACATCGGTACAGATCTCAGAATTTGTATGCGAGATCAGGCGCCACCTTTTGATTTATTAAGAAATGCGCCGGAGCCGCGGCTTGGAGGCAAAGACCCTGAACAAAAAAAGGAGAAAGGGGGAGGATTGGGGATTCACCTGGTAAAAAGCCTTAATGATCGGCTCGAATACTATGGTTCACAGGATGGAAACGAAGTAGTCATTATCAAGTCTAAACTGTAACTACGGCACTATTGAAAATAGCAGCAGTCCCGCTACAGGTACAGCGATATCCACAGCGGGCTGTTACAGGCCGGTATATTGAAAGGACAGGATGGTGATGTCATCAAATTGATCTGCTCGTCCTATAAACCGAAGAACGCTTCTGATGACGCTATTTGTCATATCGCTGGCGCTTTCAAACTCGTTTTGTTTCAACAATTCCTCTAACCGGTCATCCTCATAGAAATCATCCCGTATGTTCTGTGCCTCAGTCACGCCATCGGTATAAAACAGCACCATATCACCCTTGGCCATTTCAATTGATTGTTGTTCAAATTCTATGTCTTCAAAGGTACCCACCAGGGGTCCTTGTATCTTATCGAGACATATAAGTTCGCCAGACTGCTTTTTAATAAATGGCAGGTTATGTCCTGCATTGGTAATGAGCAGTTTCCCTGTTTTCAGATCCATAATCCCCAGAATCAGTGTTACAAACATGTTGCTGTCATTGTTCAAGGACAATTCCCGGTTAACCCTGGTTATGATATCTTTTGTCTGGTCGGTCTGGTCCAGTATCTTATTGAGCAGGGACTTGCTGACGGACATGAAAAGAGAGGCCGGTATGCCTTTACCGGAAACGTCACCCACGCAAAAGTACACTTTTCCATCCTGCATGAGTGAGAAATCATAAAAGTCCCCCGAAACACTTTGCGCCGGTTTCAAAAACGCCTCCAGGTTAAAACCGTCACCTTCTATCGGATCGGGTAACATATCCAACTGCACTTTTTGGCCAATCCTGAGGTCCTGGGCAAGCTTGTCATTATGCGACTTGATCGTCTTGAAGGCGCCTTTCAGGTCCTCGTTGGCTCTGGCAACCTTGGTTCGACTCCAGATGGACATCAAGGTCAGGATCAGGAATAGTAGTACCGTGAACCAACTGCCTGCCAGGGCCTGATTTTTATAGGCATTGAATGTGGCAAAGGCATCTTGACTTTTGTACTCATTGATAATGCCAAATCCGTAGGTGTTGTTCCAGTTCCAGTACCCCACTACCTCGTCCCCCAGGTAATTTTCATAGTCATCCAATTCCTCGCCGCTTACACCCGATATGACGCGCCCGACAGAGAGCGGAAAGCCGGCTTGCCGGGTAGCGTTTTCGTATTGGCTGACACTCATCCCCACAACGGAGAGGGTGTCCGCGCGGACCCGGCCCTTATCAATCATTTCCTCTTTCCAGCGCGGTTCGCTGATAAAACGACCCTCGGCGTCAACCATATAAATCTCACCGTAATTACCGGAATATCCCCTCCTCAAGATTGTAGACAACATTCGCCTGGGTGACGCCATGATGAATACTGCGCCCTTATTTTCATCTATCAGGGAACCAAAAACTATATTTCTGGATAGTAAATTATCGCCGGCCTGCCGATCAGGAAAACTGATAATCGTTTTTTGGGTCAACAATCGTTCCATGGTGCCGCCTGGAAATGCAAAATATTTCCCGATAAGATCTGCCCGATTGCTGGAAAGTACGATGCCTTTATTATCGACGATCATGTAGTTTTCAAACAGGTCGGGGTCGGCGATACTCGAATCTACGGCGAGTGACTTTAGTTCTTGCTCGACTGAAATGTTTTTGAGGTTCTCCGGATCTGCAATCATTGAAGCTGCCAGTTCCTGATGCAATACATGGTCCGGATAATCTTTTATCAGTTGCAGGGTTTCTTCGGACACTTGGCGGCCGACCGCTTCGGCAAAGTTGGCAGCGTCCCGGCTGGTTTGATTTAACCAGTCCAGAACCGCGCCGTGGGTGGCATCCAAGGTAAATTTCAACTCATCCCTGACCTTGGTATATGATTGAATTCTGTTCTCGCTCACAAACCACCATGACAGTCCCAGCGTCATAAAGGTAATGACGATAGCCGCTACGATAATAGGCCAGTTATTCCAGAAGTTCCTGACAAAAAATAACAGGGATGAGTTTTCTTTTTTTATTTCCTGACCTTCTTTGGCAGCGGCGGGAGAAGCAGAGGTCGACAGGCGCTGGGCCAGCCTGTCTCGAGCCGGCAGCTTGTTATCTGAAGAGGGAGAAGGGTAACCACTAGCGGCCAGACGTTGCGCCAGCCTTGACTTCCCCGTGTCCGCACCTTTCTTTTTCAAGGAGGCCGCCCCCAGGAGCAGGGAAATAAAGGCGAGACAGGCTGACAAGCCAAGGGTGAGCATCAATACAAGGTTAACCCTGCGTTGTTTATCACGGTAAACTGCGATTTCCCCCGAAGTCCTGTGATCGATAGCGTCGAAAAATTTCTCCAGTGGCGTCATAACTTTTTCCTTTGCCTTATGATACGCGTCACCGTGCAGCAGATTACGAGCCAGTTCTCTATCGGGTTCACTTCTGGTATAGCGACCCGTAGCGTCTTCAAAGATTCCCACCATGGCATTCATTGCCCGGTTTTCCAGGTTGACAAGCTCGTTGGATTCAGTCTCCGTTTCCTGTAGGAGAGCAAACTCGGTTTCCGTGAAGTCCGCTTCTTTCATCAATTGTTTCAAAGGCTTTGGAGGCGTTTCTATCCGGGGTAGTGCGCCTGTGGCGGCAACGAAGTCCCAGTAGATATTATGATAATCCACAGGACGCGGCGCAGCTCCGCTCCTTATGGCCAGAATTCTTTCGAAGTACTCTTTGTATTTTGCATCGGCGGTGAGCGTATAGGTTCTCGCCATGCGGGTAAGGTCATCCGAACTCTGGCGCAATTCATCAGCCAGCAGGTATGATTTGTATCTTTTTTCAGCCGCTTCTACAATGGTTGCTTCATTTTCCAGTACGTTCATGTAAAGGATCAGTGACAGCAGCATCAGCGTCACGATGGACGCAAAAATAATCAGGAAGTTTTTTTGTAAGTCCATAGTTTCTGAAACCCTTCGGGGTTCATGATTTTCTGTTTAATAACCAGGGCTCCGGCAGAAAAAGGCGTCGCTGCTCTCAGCGTAACATTACTTGTAGAGATGCTTTATTTAAAACGGGATATCATCATCAACAAATTCACCGCCATCACCAGGACTGTTGTCCTGTTGCACGGGAGCATTTGCAGCGGCCGGTTTGCGCGTCGGTGCAGATGATGTCCCGGTGAATTCCCCCGAAGCACCCTTGCTATCCAGCATTTGCATTTCATTGGCTACGACTTCAGTCGTATACCGATCATTGCCATCGCGATCCTGCCATTTGCGCGTTTGCAGCCGTCCTTCTACGTAGATCTTTGAGCCTTTGCGCAAATATTCAGACACTATCTCCGCCAGCCGACTGAAAAATACGACACGATGCCATTCCGTTCGCTCCTGCAGGTCACCTGTTTCCTTATCCCGCCACGATTCAGAAGTCGCCACACTGACATTGGCGATGGGCGCCCCGCCGGACGTATACCTTACATCCGGATCGTTTCCTAAGTTTCCAATAAGGATGACTTTATTAATTCCTCTGGCCATTATTCCACTCCTTTACGATTTAATTTTAGTGTTAAAAAAAACAACGCTTGTACTGCTGTTTTTTCAGCCGGGGATAAAACCCGGTTGGACTCATGCGAATCATCCCTTATATTAGCAGGTTGAATTAAATTCAGCCAAACAAAAGCAGCTAACGTGGACAGCATACGAATCAGGGGCGCCAGGACCCATAACCTGAACAACATCAACCTGGATATTCCCAGGGACCGGATGATTGTGATCACCGGTTTATCGGGGTCGGGCAAGTCATCTCTGGCGTTTGATACCATCTATGCCGACGGCCAGCGCCGCTACGTGGAATCCTTGTCCGCTTATGCCAGGCAGTTCCTGTCCATGATGGAAAAACCTGACGTGGATCATATAGAAGGACTGTCCCCGGCTATCAGCATAGAACAGAAGTCGACATCTCATAACCCGCGATCCACCGTAGGCACTATTACCGAAATCTATGATTACCTGCGTCTGTTATTTGCCAGGGTGGGAGAGCCGCACTGTCCGGAACACCAGACACTACTGGCCGCCCAGACTATTACCCAGATGGTGGATGTTATAATTGAACAACCTCATGGGCGTCGATTGATGCTGCTGGCGCCAGTGGTACAAGGCAGAAAAGGCGAGCATATACAACAGATTGAAAGGATCAGGGCGGAGGGTTTCGTGCGCGCCCGCATAGATGGGAAGGTGGTTGAACTGGATAGTACCCCTGCATTGGACCTGCGCAGAAAACATACAATCGAGGTAGTAGTGGACCGCTTTCGGGTACGTCCCGACATCGGTTTACGGCTCGCTGAATCCCTGGAAACCACAGTGCGCCTGTCAGACGGCCTGGCCATTGTTGCGTCAATGGATGACCTTGATGCGGGTGATACGGTGTTCTCAACCCGGTTTGCCTGTTCGCAATGCGGCTACAGTCTGAGTGAGTTGGAACCCAGGTTATTTTCTTTTAATAACCCCGTCGGCGCCTGTTCCCGTTGTGACGGCCTTGGCGTCATCCAGTTTTTTGATGCCGACAAGATAATCCAGGATCGTTCACTAAGTCTGCCAGACGGCGCCATACGCGGCTGGGACAGGCGTAATGCCTATTACTATCAGTTGATCAAATCGCTCGCAAAGCACTATGAGTTTGCTATCGATACGCCGTTTGCCGAGCTGGATGAACAAATCCGGCAGGTTATCCTGTACGGCAGCGGCAGCGAGGAAATTGCATTTGAATACCTGCACAGCAAGCGCGGTATCGTCAAACGCTCTCATGCCTTTGAGGGTGTCATCCCTAATATGCAGCGACGTTATCGGGAAACCGAATCAGTCATGATCAGGGAAGACTTGAACAAATACCAGAGTAGTCAGCCCTGTCCGTCCTGTAGCGGACAACGCCTTAACGAAGCTGCCCGGCATGTGTTTATAAATAATATTAATCTGCCGACAATCACTGCCATGCCCGTGATGCAGGCACAGGCATTTTTTCAACGCATGGTAATTACCGGACAGCGCGGAGAAATTGCCGCACGCATATTGAAGGAAGTGGAGGACCGGCTGCGCTTTCTTATCAATGTAGGTCTGGACTACCTGACCCTGGACCGGAGCGCGGAAACCCTGTCCGGCGGAGAGGCCCAGCGTATCCGCCTGGCGAGCCAGATAGGTGCGGGGCTGGTCGGCGTCATGTATGTCCTGGATGAGCCTTCAATAGGCCTGCATCAACGGGATAATAAGCGGCTGCTGGAGACGTTACGGCAACTGCGGGACCTGGGCAATACGGTTATTGTTGTTGAGCATGATGAAGAGGCAATCAATGCGGCTGACCATGTCATTGATATGGGGCCGGGCGCCGGCGTTCACGGCGGCAGGGTTGTAGCGCAGGGCCGGCCGGAACAAATAGCGCAATGCGAAGATTCGTTGACCGGGGCATACTTATCGGGACGGGAGTGTATCAACATGCCGCGCTTACGGGTCAAGCCTGACCCGGAGCAGGTGGTGGTGCTGACCGGTGCCACAGGGAATAACCTGAAATCAATTCAACTTGAACTGCCGCTTGGACTGATGACTTGTGTCACCGGCGTTTCCGGCTCGGGCAAATCGACTTTGATCAATGATACTTTGTACCGTATTGCCGCGGGCGAACTGAATCACGCCGCAGCCAAGCCTGCCCCCTACCAGTCCATATCCGGTCTGGAGTATATCGATAAGGTGGTGGATATTGATCAAAGCCCTATCGGGCGCACCCCGCGTTCGAATCCGGCTACGTATACCGGTTTGTTTACGCCAATCCGGGAACTGTTTGCCGCCACCCGGGAAGCGCGTTCCAGGGGATACAAGCCTGGTCGTTTCAGCTTCAACGTCAAGGGGGGGCGTTGTGAAGCCTGCCAGGGCGACGGGCTCATCAAGGTTGAAATGCACTTTTTACCGGATATCTACGTAATGTGCGATGTCTGTAAAGGCAAACGCTATAACAGGGAAACCCTGCAAGTCAGATATAAAGGCAAAAACATCCACGAAATACTGGATATGACGGTGGAAGATGCCCGGGAGTTCTTCACCGCAGTGCCGGTCATCGCCCGTAAACTGCAGACTTTGATTGACGTCGGGCTGGCCTATATCCGTCTCGGACAGAATGCGACAACGCTCTCCGGGGGTGAAGCGCAGAGGGTAAAGCTGTCCAGGGAGTTATCCAAACGGGATACCGGCAAGACCCTGTACATACTGGATGAACCGACGACCGGCCTGCATTTCCATGATGTAAAACAGTTGCTCGGCGTACTGCACCAGTTGCGCGATCACGGCAATACTGTGGTTGTCATCGAACACAACCTGGATGTCATTAAAACCGCGGACTGGATAATCGACCTGGGGCCAGAAGGCGGAGACGGCGGGGGTGAGATCATAGCCGCCGGCACACCTGAAGACCTGGCAAGGCAAGTGCGGTCTTATACCGGTCGCTACCTGGCGCCGATTATCAGAAAATTCAGTGCGGCTAAACCTGAAAATATTGTGAGACAGGCGGAGTTATTGACAAATTAAAGTAAAGTATATTATTAATAATATTCTATCAGGGCAAACGCATACTTTTGAATTCAGATGTTTTTACCCGATTCCGTCATTCTGGCGCAAGCCAGAATCCAGTGAATAACCCTTCATCACCATGATCATGCGCTGTTGTTTGACTGGATGCTGGCATTCGCCAGCATGACGGGCGGCGTTTTCCGGTTGGTTTCCTGTCTTCTGCAACAGAATCCAAAAGTATGCGTTTGCCCTGAATATTCTATGACATCATATTATTTTAGATAATATTCTGTTTTTCCATCGTATTCAGAACGGATTCCGGGGTTGTTTCCGCGATCAACCTGTTGCGTTCCTCGGGTTGGATAAACCGTTCTGCCACGGCGTGGTCAAGAAAGTCAAGAAGTCGGTCGAAATAACCGTCAACGTTTAATACGGCGCAGGGTTTGTCATGCAGACCCAGTTGTCTCCAGGTTAACACTTCGAGAATTTCTTCAAATGTCCCAAGACCGCCGGGGAGTGCAATAAAGCAGTCAGATAACTCAAACATCAACGCTTTTCGTTCATGCATTGAACCGACCACATGAAGTTCGGTTACCTGATCATGTACTATTCTACCCTCCTTATTTACCAGAAACGTCGGGATGACCCCGATCACCTCACCACCCTGGTGCAAAACCGCATCTGCTGCCGCACCCATCAGGCCGGTCCCTCCGCCGCCAAAGACAAGACCCAGGCCGCGTTTTGCCAATTCTCTGCCGAGAGCTGAAGCCGCGTCTGCATATTCAGAGCCTGCGCCGTTATTGGAACCGGCAAATACACATACCTTGTTATTCTTCATTGGTTGTATAATAGAGTTGTAAAGCAGGTCTATTATACTGAAATCAGACATGTTCGATTAACCCCGGTTATCATAAAATCCCAACCTTATGACTGTACTCATCTGCGGTTCCTTCGCCTATGACCATATCATGGTGTTTCCGGGCCGTTTTAAAGAACACATATTGCCGGAAAAAATACACATGCTGAATGTTTGCTTCGTGGTGCCCGACATGCAGCGCGAGTTCGGCGGTTGCGGCGGAAATATTATCTATAATATGAAGTTGCTGGGCGCGGACTGTCTGTCTATGGGTACGGTAGGGACTGACTTTGCCGCCTACAGGGAATGGCTGGAAAAGAACGACATCGACCTGCGCCACCTGCGCGTTATTGACGATACCTATACCGCTCAGTGTTTTATCACCACGGACCTGGATGATAACCAGATCACGTCATTTCAGGTGGGCGCCATGGCTCATTCTCATGAAAACAAGGTAGCCATGGCCCAGGGAATCAGTATCGGTATAGTGGCGCCGGACGGCAAGGAGGGGATGTTGCAACACGCCCGGCAATTTGCCGAGGCGGATATCCCGTTTATCTTTGACCCCGGCCAGAACGTAACGGTGCTTTCCAGGGATGAATTGCTGAACAGTTTCGGGTATGCGACCTGGCTGGTTTTCAATGATTATGAATGGCAACTGGTTGAAGACAAGACAGGATTGACTATGGCCAGTGTCATGGACCTGGTGGATTCGCTGATTGTTACCCGCGGGGCGTCCGGCTCACTTATTCATACCCGTGGCGGACGCTTTGACATCCCGGCGGCAAAGGCCGCTTGCCTGGTTGATCCCACCGGTTGCGGAGATGCTTACCGGGCCGGTTTGTTATATGGACTGATGCATGATATGGATTGGGATACGACCGGCAGGATTGCCTCCCTTATGGGAAAAATCAAGATCGAAGTACCAGGCACGCAGAATCACCAGTTTACCGGGCAGGAATTCTCGGATTTATTCAAACAGGAATTCGGTTATTCTTTTCGTTGAATCATCCATTTGCAACCTCAACGTCTATACACTATACTGCGCCTTCCAGAATCCTTGCCTCACCGCATTGACGGGAGGCTGAATCCATGAGGATATAACAATGAGACATTATGAAATCGTGTTTCTGGTCCATCCGGACCAGAGCGAACAGGTTCCTGCCATGATTGAACGGTACCATTCCATCATCGAGTCGAACCAGGGTGTAATCCATCGACTGGAAGACTGGGGACGCCGGCAACTGGCTTATCCAATCAACAAGATCCACAAGGCTCACTATGTGTTAATGAACATTGAGTGTGACCAGACCACCCTGGACCAGTTGAATCACGCATTCAGGTTCAATGACGCTGTTATTCGTGATCTTGTTTTCCGGAAGGAGAGGGCCGTCACAGATCCATCACCCTTGGTGAAAAGCACAGAGCTGGAACAAGAGGGGGAATTTACCGACAGCACGAATCCACTTGCCGCTGTGGAAGCAGACAGGGATTCCCTCGTAGATGAGGAAGTTGAGCAGGTATCCGTTTCAGCCGAGGCTGCGGCGGAGCCGGAAGTTGAAGAAAACATATAACACCCCAGGAGACCCATGGCGAGATATTTTAGAAGAAAGCGCTTCTGCAAGTTTTCTGCAGAAGGCATTGAAGAAATTGATTATAAAGATATCAATACCTTAAAAGCATATATTACTGAAACAGGTAAAATTGTGCCCAGCAGGATATCAGGCACCAAAGCAAAGTATCAGCGTCAGTTGGCTGCAGCGATCAAGCGCGCGAGATATCTGTCTTTACTGCCCTACAGCGAGGCCCATTAGCAGTTTACCTGTTCGCCGGAAGGACGTGGTTAACCCGTATTTCTCACCAGTTGATGCGATGATAGCGCAGGATTTTGGCTGCCAGCGGGCGCCTGCGACCGAGAGCATAGCCGTAGCTATGGTTGAGGGAGCACGTGCCCGCTGGCAGCCAAAAGACAAGCGAGGGCGCATCAACTGGTGAGAAATGCGGGTTGACAGGTAAATCGCTTCCGGGTGCGCTCCTTATCCCTGGTTTATTGGGTAATCCCGTTATGATAGCACTTGGTAATTATCTATTAAAAACACGCATTCATGCGGTTTTTACTATCAGTGCGTTGACCATACTGTCGGTATTTATCTCACCCTTGTCCTATTTTATCAGTGGCGCGCCAATGGGACTGGTGGCCTTGCGCAGAGGGCCCCTTGTCAGCTTGCAGGTTGCCTGCGGCAGCTTGTTGCTGATTGCATTGATGGCAGTAGCGTTGAGTGTGCAGACAGGAATACCGATAGCCTTCATGGTTTCTGTCTGGTTGCCTGTGATCCTGTGTGCAGGGATATTAAGAAGAACGCAATCTCAGGGCCTGATGCTTCTGTGCGCCGGCGCTACAGGCAGTTTGTTTACTGCCTATATTTATTTTAAGCTCGAAGATATCCAGGGATGGTGGCAGGAGTGGTTCGATAGTTGGAAAGAATATGCGACAACTGATCAAACCGCACAACAGCTTGACCAGGTATACCAGTTCATCAGCCCGCTGCTATCCGCATTTATCGCAACCGGTTTTGTCGTCAGCCTTATTACCACCTTGCTGCTGGCGCGTTGGTGGCAGTCGGTATTGTATAATCCCGGTGGATTCAGGAAAGAATTTTATTCATTAAGATTGCCGCGTGTCCTGGTATTTCCGACACTGGCGGGTCTGTTCGTATTACTGCTTGCGCCTGATAATGTATCGATACTGACCCGGGACGTGGTGATATTGATGCTGATTCTGTACCTGTATCAGGGGTTGTCAGTCATACACGGGTTTTTTCATACCAGAGCATTTTCCAGGGTCTGGCTGATAGGCATGTATGGGACTTTTTTTCTGTTACCTCATGTCATCCTGTTATTTGTAAGCTGTGTCGGGATTGTGAATGCCTGCAGGGGAAAAGAACCGGAGCAGGTCACGGATAAGAATATGTGAGTATGCTATGATTAATTGTAACTTTGGAGTAGACCAATGCAGGTAATATTACTGGAAAAGATCGCGAAACTGGGTGAATTGGGACAACAAGTCCACGTCAAACCGGGATATGGAAGGAATTTCCTAATCCCCAACGGCAAGGCGCTACCGGCTACGCTCGGAAATGTAGAAAAATTTGAAACGGAAAGGGCCGAACTGGAAAAAGCACAGGAAGAGGTTCTGGCCGCGGCACAAACCAGGGCAGAGAAGCTCAATGCCCTTAGCATTACCCTGCATAGAAAGACTGTTTCTGAAGACAGGTTATTTGGTTCGGTAGGCGTAAACGATATCGTAACTGCGGTTACTGAAGCCGGTTCGGAAGTCACGAAACATGAAATCAGGTTGCCGGACGGACCATTCAGGACTTTGGGGGAATATGAGGTAGAACTGCATTTGCACGCGGACGTCAATACCCGCATTACGCTGATCATTGCTGCAGAACAAGGCTCGGACGGAAGCTGAACCCGACTGATATTCTCGAAATACGCTGAATCTGGACCAGGTTCAGTTAAGGAACCTCTGGTTAAGTCAGAGGTTCCTGCGATACAGGGATGTATCGCCAAACTCAATGACAATAAGTCATTGAGTTTGTGAGGAAAACAAAAATAGCATTTTTGTTTTCCGTGCTCTGACAAGTCCAGAGCCTGTCCCGTACTTGATACGGGAATGGACTTGTTCAGAGTTTCCTTAATAATATTGAACCGGTGCCGGAAACGACCGGCGCCAGCTGCGACAGGAATAATTCCTTACTGCGATGATAGAACCCGCATATACCACGGCAGATCCGGAAACGAGGGCGTTAAAAATTCCACCGCATTCCATTGAAGCCGAACAATCGGTACTTGGCGGACTTTTCCTGGATAAGGACGCGCTAATTAAGGTCGTGGAACGGGTGCAGGCGGAGGACTTTTACCGTCAGGATCACAGGATAATTTATAAAGCCATCATTGACCTGGATAATGATGGAAAACCGTTTGATCTGGTAACGGTTGCCGAGTGGCTGGAATCCCACCAGCAACTCGATGAAGTCGGCGGTTTGTCCTATCTGGCCGCACTGGCCGAGAATACGCCCAGCGCCAGCAACGTCGGCGTTTATGCAGACATCGTGCGTAAACGTTCGGTACTCAGGCAACTGATATCCGCCACCGTAAAAATCAATGAAACCGTTTTTAACCCCAGGGGGTTCAGCAGTGAACAGATTCTCGATTTTGCCGAACAGGCCGTATTTGAAATAGCCGAGCAGGAAAACCGGGGGAGGCGCGCTTATCAAAACATCAAAGACCTGCTGGTCAGCGCCCTGGACAGGGTTGACGAACTATATCGCAAAAAAACCCCTATCACCGGAATCGCAACCGGATTTGACGATTTCGATGAACGTACTGCAGGATTACAGAATTCCGATCTGGTCATCATCGCCGGGAGACCCTCCATGGGCAAAACGGCATTTGCCATCAACATTGCCGAACATGCCGCCATAAAGCAGGAATTGTCGGTTGTTGTCTTCAGCATGGAAATGCCGGGAGAACAACTGGCAATGCGGATGATGTCGTCATTGGGCCGGGTGGATCAGCATAAGGTGCGTACCGGGAAGCTGGACGATCAGGACTGGCCGCGCCTCACATCCGCAGTGACGCTATTAAAGGACAAAAATCTGTTTATAGATGATACGCCGGCGTTGACGCCGGTAGAACTGCGGTCAAGATGCCGGCGAATTGCCAGGGAACATAAACTGGACCTGGTCATTATCGACTATCTGCAGTTGATGCAGATTCCGGGGACATCGGAGAACCGGGCGACAGAAATATCGGAGATATCCCGTTCCCTGAAAGCCATGGCCAAGGAACTCAAAGTCCCCGTCGTCGCTTTATCCCAGTTGAACCGCAGCCTCGAACAGCGTCCCAACAAACGGCCGGTCATGTCCGATTTGCGTGAATCCGGCGCCATTGAACAGGACGCTGACGTCATTGTGTTTATCTACCGGGATGAAGTATACAACGACGATACTGCGGACAAGAATATTGCAGAGATTATTCTAAGCAAACAGCGTAACGGTCCCATCGGCACCGTGAAACTGACATTCCTCGGACAATATACCCGGTTTGAAAATTACACTGACGAGCGCTCATATATGCCGGGCAGAGATGAATGACCCGACCTGCCAAAGTAATCATTGACCTTGATGCACTACGCCATAATTTGTCAAGGGTCGGACATTACGCCCCGAACAGCAAAATCATGGCTATCGTCAAGGCGGATGCCTATGGCCACGGCATCAGTCGGGTAGCCCGTACGCTGGCGAATGCCGACAGCTTTGGTGTTGCCTGCCTGGAAGAGGCCCGGCAGTTGCGGCAAGCAGGGATCGATAAACAAATTCTTTTGCTTGAAGGACCTTACAACATTGAAGAAATGGATGATATCCAGCATCTCCGCCTGGATATGGTCATTCACCACCGGTTTCAGGTCGACTTGCTGGATTCTGCGACCATCAATTCTCCCGTCAACGTCTGGTTAAAGGTAGACAGCGGCATGCACCGCCTGGGCTTTGCTCCGTCAGAGGTTGACAAGGTCTGGAAAAAGTTGCGCCAAATCGAGGGCGTGGCCGGTGATATCCGCTTTATTACCCAGCTGGCCTGTGCGAATGAGCGGGACAACGCCATGACTACGCAGCAGGCTGAGGTTTTTTTAAAGCTGACAAGACCCTACCAGGCGGAAAAGTCCCTGGCTAATTCAGCCGCGGTTATCGCGGGACAGAAATACTGTCTGGACTGGGTCAGGCCCGGTCTGATGCTATACGGGGTATCACCGATAGACGGACAAATCGGGACTGCATTTGACCTTAAACCCGTGATGACACTTGAATCTGCGCTTATTTCCGTAAAATATCTGAAACGCGGCGACCCTGTCGGCTACGGGGCAAGCTGGCGCTGCCCGCAAGACATGCCGGTAGGGGTGGTTGCCGCAGGCTACGGGGATGGTTACCCGCGCCACGCGAGAACCGGCACACCGATACTGGTCAACGGAAAGCCGTGCGCGTTAATAGGTAAACCGTCCATGGATATGATTACTATTGACTTGCGTGGCTGCGCTGAAGCCCGTACCGGGGACCCTGTAGTGTTGTGGGGCAAGGGACTTCCCATTGAAGAAACCGCGGCCTGTGCGGATACGGTCCCCTATGAATTACTCTGTGGGGTGCACAAACGCCTGGAATTTATCGAGCATGAGCGGCAAGGTTAAAACCCGATACCAGTGTAACGAATGCGGCGCCGTTACGCCCAAGTGGACCGGACAATGCGCCGATTGCAGTGCCTGGAATACCCTGAGCGAGGTTACGGTTGAAGAAAAAACTCCGGCCGCCGAGCGCTTTCAATCCCATCTCTCCAGCCAGGCAATAGTTCGCAGGCTGGATGAAGTAGACCTGGTGAAACAGCCGCGTATGACTACCGGGTCGGCAGAATTTGATCGTTCCCTTGGCGGGGGACTGGTCAGCGGTTCCGTAGTTCTGCTGGGCGGCGATCCCGGTATAGGCAAATCCACGCTACTGCTCCAGGTGCTGTCTTCGCTGTCCGAGAATATAGAGATCAATACCCTGTACGTCAGCGGGGAAGAATCCATCGAACAGATCAGCCTGCGCGCAGCCAGGTTGGGATTGCCGGCAGCAGGCCTGCATGTATTGGCTGAAAACCAGTTGGAAAATATCTTTGCGGTTGCAGGTCGGCACCTGCCGCAGGTGCTCGTGGTTGATTCAATCCAGACCGTATTTTCCGAGGCGCTGCAATCCGCCCCCGGTTCGGTTGCCCAGGTGCGCGAGTGCGCCGCCAGACTGGTGCGATTTGCCAAACAGACCCAAACGACGGTTTTCCTGGTAGGGCACGTGACGAAAGAGGGCGCCCTGGCAGGGCCGCGGGTGCTGGAGCATGTAGTCGATACGGTATTGTATTTCGAGGGAGACAGTAACAGCCGTTATCGGATGATTCGTTCCGTCAAGAACCGTTACGGCGCGGTCAACGAACTTGGTGTATTCGCCATGACTGATAAAGGTCTGCGCGAGGTCAACAACCCGTCAGCCATCTTCCTTAGCGCCCATAGTGATCCGGCGCCGGGTACTGCCGTACTAGTTACCCGCGAAGGAAGTCGACCCTTGCTGGTGGAAGTCCAGGCCCTTGTAGATCAATCCCACGGCAATCAACCGCGCCGGGTAACCGTGGGCCTGGAGCAGAACCGTTTATCCATGTTGTTGGCAGTGTTACACCGGCACGCGGGTATTGTTACTTACGACCAGGACGTCTTCGTCAACGTCGTCGGCGGCGTCAAGCTCACTGAGACCGCCGCGGACCTGGCTATCCTCATGGCGGTTCTGTCGAGTCTGCGCGACCGTCCTCTGGCTGATGACCTGATTATCTTCGGTGAAGTCGGCCTGACAGGCGAAATAAGGCCCGTACAGGAAGGCCAGGAAAGATTGAAAGAAGCAAGCAAACACGGGTTTACCAGGGCCGTCATTCCCGCCGCCAATGCCCCGAAAAAAAAGACCGGCCAAATCGAGATACTCCCGGCCAGGAAACTCAGCGAAGCCATCGAGGCGCTTAAATCGATCGAATAATAAAGGACGTTAATCGAAACCCTGATTAAGTCAGAGGTTCCTATTCCGTTTCCGCGGTCAAGTGGTTCAGTATCTCAGACTTTATTTCTTTTGACGTGCGGATTTCTGCGTCCGACAACTCCTGCAGTAAGGTATCCCGTCTATGGATATCCATACGGTTGCCGTCCTCCGCCAGCAGGTTGTACCAGGCCAGGGCCAGGGGTTTGTCTTGTACAATATTTTCCTGACCGTTCAGATATATGATTGCCAGGCTGCGCTGGGCAATGATATAACCCTGCCGGGCTGATTTATCGTACCATTCAACGGCGTTAGCCAGATCTTTTTCGGTCCCGTCACCGTTGGCATAAGCCACGCCCAGACGATACTGGGCCGGCGCATACCCCTGTTGCGCTGACCTGGTAAAATGCTCAAAGGCTTTTATACTATCCTGTTCAAGGATATCACTCAGGGTGTAGGCCATGCCCAGTTCATAATTGGACACGGCGCCCGAGCCGGCCAGAGGGGCAGGGCGCTGCGCCGCAGCCGCATCGTTCCGTGTTGCCGGGTCTGGTTTAGCGTCGCCTGCTGCGGCTGTCTTCATATCCCCGGTGGTTGTCTCGTCTCCCTTTTTATTCTTACCCAGCAGACGGGAAAAAAATCCCTTTTTTTTGGTTTTGGTGGTGGATGAATCGGACGCATCATCGGTTTCGACCGAAGCGATATCGGTCCTGCTGCGGTCAGCCCGGACCTGCACAGCGGAATTATCTTCCTGTGTTATCGGCTCCTGTGCGGGGCTGTCGGGCTGTGGCCCGGTTTTATCATCCTTGCCGAATATGCGTTTGAAAAAACCGCGCTTTTTTGTCTTTTCCCTGGCGGCAGTTCTGTCTACGACCTTGAGCGGAGGAAGAGAGGCCGCTTCCCGCTCCAATACCTCGCTGGTTTTTGCCGCGCTGATACGCTGGAGACTGGAGAGGTTGTTTCTTGCATCCTCGTGACCTTGTTGTACCGCTTTTTCGTACCAGTGCGCTGCTTCAGTATCACTCTGCCTTACCCCTTCTCCCATCAGGTACATATTGCCAAGGCGATATTGAGCCTCAGCATAGCCTTGCTCAGCAGCGCGGGCATACCAGCGCGATGCTCGTATTACATCCGTGTCAACGCCAACGCCACGATGGTACAGCGCGCCCAGTTCAAATTGGCCAAGCGCATTATCCTGTGAGGCAAGGGAATAAAAAAGGTCATAGGCAATGTCGTACTCCTGGTCTTGCAGGGCAGTATAAGCGGCATTTATGGTCTCGGCGGCTGCATCGGTTTGTCCGGATTCCGTCACTGCACCGATATTTTCGTCAGATCCGGCGGTTTCCATATTTTCCTTTTCACCCGGTTCCTCAGCAATTGATTCCTCATCATCTTCCTGCATCAGTTCAATGTCGATGATCTCATAGTCGTCGTCCTCAGCGCCGCCGACAAGGCTGCCTGCGAGGGCGAGGGTAATGAGAATACCAGTAAAATGGGAATATCGAATCATGAGTGACACGCATGTACTATTTTAGTATGTTGCACATTGTAATCAAAAATGCCATAAACTGTAACCATGATTCCGGAATTTACGCTTTGAATAACCACCATGACGGCTAAAACACTGTACGACAAACTGTGGGAAGAACACGTGGTAAAGGACTACCATAATGGCACCTGCCTGCTTTACATTGACCGGCAGTTGGTTCATGAGGTGACGTCGCCACAGGCATTTGAAGGGCTCAGGATGGCGGGACGTAAGCCCTGGCGCCGTTCAGCCAGTCTTGCAGTGCCTGATCACAACGTGCCCACAAGAGACAGGGACAGCATTAATGATCCGGTTTCAAAGAAACAACTTGATGCGCTGGACAGAAATGTCAGGGAATGGCGCATACCCTATTTCGAGCTGTTTGACGAACGCCAGGGCATAGTACATGTCATCGGTCCGGAGCAGGGCGCCTGCCTGCCGGGCATGACTGTTGTTTGCGGTGATTCCCACACCACCACCAATGGTGCGTTGGCCGCATTGGCAATTGGCATCGGCACTTCCGAGGTGGAGCATGTGCTGGCTACCCAGACCCTGGTGGCAAAAAAATCGAAAAACATGCGCATAAACGTAGTGAACAGGCTGGCGCCGGGGGTGACCGCCAAAGACCTGATCCTGCACATCATCAGCACGATAGGCGCAGCCGGTGGGGTAGGTTACGTTATTGAGTTTGCCGGCGAGGGTATTACGGCCTTGTCCATGGAAGGGCGCATGACCCTGTGCAATATGGCCATTGAAGCCGGTGCCCGCTCAGGACTGGTTGGCGTGGATGATAAGACTATTGATTACGTTAGAGGTCGTCCGTTTGCACCGACAGGAAGCGACTGGGACAATGCCGTGAGTATCTGGAACAACCTGCACAGTGACCCGGACGCGCTGTTTGATCATACCGTTGAAATCGATGCCGCCCAGGTACAGCCCTGTGTAACCTGGGGCACATCACCGGAGATGGTAGCGTCAATTGATGACCGGATCCCGGACCCGGACGGCGAACCTGACCCTGTAAAGCGGGAGGGTATGCAGAACGCCCTGGCTTATATGGATCTGCTTCCGGGTACGCCGATTCGCGGGATAAGACCGGACAAGATATTTATCGGTTCCTGCACAAATTCACGTATCGAGGACCTGAGAGAAGCCGCCCGTGTGGTTGCCGGCAAACGACTCGCAAAAAGCGTTAAACAGGCCCTGGTGGTGCCGGGTTCCGGATTGGTCAAGCGCCAGGCGGAGACAGAAGGACTGAACAGAATTTTCGTTGATGCCGGTTTTGAATGGCGCGAGCCGGGTTGTTCCATGTGCCTGGGCATGAACGAAGACAAACTGGGTGCGGGTGAACGTTGCGCATCAACCTCCAACCGCAATTTTGAAGGGCGCCAGGGTGCGGGAGGCCGCACTCACCTGGTCAGCCCGGCCATGGCGGCGGCGGCGGGTATAGCCGGTCATTTTGTTGACGTGCGCGAGTTATTATCCGCAGCTGATGTACCCTTGCCTTAACTATGTGACAATAACGGTTATGCAAGCATTTACGACAATCGATGGCCTGGTTGCGCCCCTCGACAGATCCAATGTCGATACTGACGCCATGATTCCCAAGCAATTCCTGAAATCCATTCTCCGCACCGGCTTTGGTCCAAACCTGTTTGATCCCTGGCGCTATCTTGATGTGGGAGAGCCGGAACAGGATTGCAGCCAACGCCCGTTACGGGCAGACTTTGTGCTTAACCTGCCGCGTTACCAGGGCGCGCAAATACTCCTGGCCCGGGAAAACTTCGGCTGCGGTTCATCCAGGGAACATGCTGTCTGGGCCTTGTATGAGTATGGTTTTCGCTGTGTGATTGCACCGAGTTTCGGTGATATCTTTTTTACCAACTCGGGCAAGAATGGCTTATTGACCATCGTGCTTGCCGCACACCAGATTAACCGGTTATTCCGGGAAGTCGAAACAACAGAGGGATACCGTCTAAGGGTTGATCTGCGCGAACAGACGATCACAACTCCATCCGGAGAGATACTGGTGTTCGATATTGAACCGGCACTCAAGGAAAGGCTGTTGCTGGGTCTGGATGATATCGGTATCACGCTGGAGAACGACGACCTGATAAGGGAATATGAACAGCAAAGAGCAAAAGAAAGACCCTGGTTGTTTCCGGACACCGACTGATAACTCCTGGGATCTGCTTTATATCTCGGGAACCACCATTATATACTCGAGGCAAGTTCCATGAAAGAAGCTGTAATCGTCGCGGCTGCGCGTACACCCATCGGCAAGGCTTGGCGCGGCGCCTTCAACAACACCAAAGCCCCGACTTTGGGAGGTCACGTAATTCACGCAGCCGTTCGACGCGCCGGGATAGAGGCGGACGAGGTCGATGACGTTATAATGGGTTGCGCCATGCAACTCGGGACAAGCGGTTGGAATATAGGCAGAACGAGCGCCCTGGCGGCCGGACTCCCCGCGGCAACAAGCGCGATGTCGGTGGACCGGCAATGTGCGTCAGGCATGATCGCAATTGCAAACGCAGCAAAACAAGTCATGCTGGATAACGTACCTGTGGTCGTGGCGGCAGGTCTGGACTCCATCAGTCTGGTTCAAAATGACGCCTTTGAACTTGTCGGCAAGAGCACCGATGAGAGCGTGACCCGACAAAACGCCCATGCCTATATCCCCATGCTGCAAACCGCGGAAATAGTGGCCCGACGTTACCGGATCAACCGGGAAACCCAGGATGAATACGCCCTGCAAAGCCAGCAACGCACGGCTGCCGCCCAGCAAGCAGGAAAATTCGACGAAGAACTGGCGCCCCTGAATTCAACTAAAGCCGTGATAGACAAACAAACCGGGGAAGTCAGCTACCAGGAGGTGGTGTTGAAAAATGATGAAGGCAACCGCCCTGAAACCACCCTTGAGGGCCTGCAGGGTCTGGCTCCGGTAATTGATGGCGGATGTATTACTGCCGGGAATGCCAGTCAACTGTCTGATGGCGCATCAGCCTGTGTATTGATGGACAGCCGCCTGGCCGAAAAAAAGAATCTGGAGCCGCTGGGAGTATATCGCGGCCTTGCAGTTGCCGGTCTGGAGCCTGATGAAATGGGTATCGGTCCGGTGTATGCCGTCCCCAACTTGCTGAAACAAAACGGTTTGACCATGGATGACGTTGGCTTATGGGAATTAAACGAAGCCTTTGCCGTGCAGGTAGTCTATTGTCGCGACAAGCTCGGTATTCCCAACGACCTGCTTAACGTAAATGGTGGCGCTATTTCCATCGGTCACCCATACGGCATGTCCGGCAACCGTATGGTGGCGCATGCCCTGATAGAAGGCAGGCGTCGCGCAGCAAAATACGTGGTTTGCACTATGTGTGTCGGTGGTGGAATGGGCGCCGCAGGTCTGTTCGAAGTCGTCTGACCCCAAATATCTACAAGCTGCAGATATGGTTACATATTTTATGTAGATGTGCTATAATAGTACATCTACATGTACATAATAGTCAAATCATGAGCGAAAGCTATTCTATCTCTGCTGCCCGCAGTATTTTTCCGAGATTGGTTCATGAGGCGGAACACGGTAAAATAGTTGGACTGACCCGGCGCGGCGAGTTGGTTGCAATGCTTATTGGTCAGCGCCACTTTGAGCAACTTTCCTCCAGCCGGCGCGGCTTTGCGGAAACATACCGTAACTTTACGGTCAATGTCGACCTGGCGAATCTTAATATTCAACCCGACCGGTTGTTCCCGGTATCACGCAAAGACATACAGGGACGTAAGGTTAATCTATGATGGCAAAGTACTTACTTGATACCAGTGTGGTATCGGAGCCGCTGAAATCAAGACCATCCGAAGGTATTATGCGCAGGCTGTACGAACACGAAGGCGAAGTGGCAATTCCTGCGCTGGTATGGCATGAGTTACGATTTGGTTGTTCACGGCTTACGCATTTACGCCAAAGGGAAGTGATAGCGCGTTATATCGAAGACGTGATATTAGCCAGTTTCCCCATCCTTGAATATGATCATAAAGCTGCGGACTGGCACGCCGTTGAACGCGCAAGACTGGCAGCCATGGGCCAGACACCCTCATTCATCGTTGCCCAGATCGCAGCGATTGCATACGTCAATAAGATGACTCTCGCTACCTCAAACCCGGCCGAATTCCGGGCGTTTAAAGGGTTACAAGTCAGAAACTGGTCGTAGCCCGCATTTCAGTAATTCAGGGTATTCAGGGATTCAGGGGACACAATATTTAATTCTGTGAGGGGATTCAGGGGACACAATATTTAATTCTGTGGAACAGGGCAAACGCATACTTTTGGATTCTGTTGCAGAAGACAGGAAACCAACCGGACAACGCCGCCCGTCATGCTGGCGAATGCCAGCATCCAGTCAAACAACAGCGCATGCTCAGGGTAATGAAGGGTTATTCACTGGATTCTGGCTTGCGCCAGAATGACGGAATCGGGTAAAAACGTCTGAATTCAAAAGTATGCGTTTGCCCTGTTCTGTGGAAAAGGAAGCAGATTTATTTTTCCTGAATTAAGTATTGTGTCCCCATAATTGGCATAAACGTTGACAAATCAACTTCCTGGCACTATGATGCGGCGCACAAACATGTATTGTTTCAGAACCGGAGTTATAGCTTGAGTAAAACAGAACAAGGCGGGCAGCCTGATTTCAACACGGAAAAACTGGCTGGAATCATGGCTGATATTAGCGGCCGATATCAGGATTTATTACAGAACTTCATGTCACATCAGGGACAGGCCGTCAGTGGAAATGCCGACTCGACTGGAGCGGGGCGGGCATTTCTTGAACTGTCTGCGTCACTTATGAAAAATCCCGATAAGCTGATCGAGGCACAGGCACAAGCCTGGACTGCTTATACGGACCTCTGGATTAACAGCGCCAGGGCGTTTTTGGGAGAGCAGAGCAGCGAGGTTAGAACACCTGAACAGGGCGACCGTCGTTTTAAACATTCGGCCTGGGATGAAAATCCTTTGTTCAGTTTTATCAAGCAGTCTTACCTGGTCACAGCCGACGCCATTCACTCTGCGGTTGCTGACGCGGACGACCTGGATGAGAATACCGCCAAAAAGGCGCAATTCTATACCAAGCAGTTTGTTGATGCCATGTCGCCGACAAATTTCCTTGTTACCAATCCGGAGGTGTTGGAGGCTACTCTTGAGTCAAAAGGGGAAAACCTGGTCAAGGGGATGCAAAATTTTATCGATGATTTTGATTCCGATTCAGGCCGTTTACGGATTAAAATGACGGACGACCAGGCATTTGAACTGGGCAGGAATGTTGCGCTTACTCCCGGCAAAGTGGTTTTTCAGAACGACCTGTTGCAGTTGCTTCAATACAATCCGTCGACCGAGCAGGCCTTTCGTCTGCCCCTCTTGATCATTCCGCCCTGGATCAATAAATATTACGTGCTTGATCTTCAACCGCAGAATTCCTTGATTAAATGGCTGGTTGACCAGGGACATACGGTATTTATCATTTCCTGGGTAAATCCGGATGAGAAACTGGGACATAAGGATTTTGAAGACTATGTGACGGAAGGAGCATTAGCGGCTATTGACGCGGTGGAAAAAATCACCGGTGAATCCGCTATCAACCTGGTCGGTTATTGTATCGGAGGAACACTTCTGGCTGCAACGCTGGCTTATATGCGGACAAAAGATGATACGCGCGCGGCTTCGGCTAGCTATTTTGTTTCGCTCATCGATTTTTCCATTCCTGGAGACCTGGGCGTGTTTATTGATGATCAGCAACTTGAGAGCCTGGAAAAAACCATGAATGAGAGAGGCTACCATGACGGTAAGGAAATGGCTGCCACGTTCAACATGTTGCGGTCCAATGACTTGATCTGGTCTTTCTACGTGCGTAATTACCTGTTGGGCAAAGAGCCGTTCCCGTTTGATCTGCTTTACTGGAATGCCGATTCGACCCGCCTCCCGGCCAAAATGCACAGTACGTACCTGCGCACCATGTACCTGAAAAACGCATTCAAGGAGCCTGGAGGCTTGAGTATTGCCGGTAGCCCCATTGACGTAAAGACTATTCAAACACCGGCATACTTCATTTCCACGGAAGAGGATCATATCGCTCCCTGGGAGGGCACCTACCTGGGCGCACAACTCATGGCAGGCCCGGTGAAGTTCGTCCTGGGCAAGTCCGGACATATTGCCGGCATCATCAACCCGCCTGCTGCAAACAAGTACGGGTATTATACCGGGCCGTCTGTTAATGCCCCATCCCGGGAATGGTACGACAATGCCGAACTCCATCCCGGTTCCTGGTGGACGGACTGGCAGGCGTGGCTTGAACAGTATGCCGGCAATAAAATCCCCGCGCGCCATCCCGGCGCAAATGGCCAAGACATTATCGAGGAGGCCCCGGGTAGTTACGTCAAACAGCCTTGAGATATTTGGGGTCAGAGTAAAAATACTCAACAGTCTGCTAGTACTGCCTACCAAGTTGACTGTATTTTACTCTGGCCCCAAATATTCAATCCTAAGCAAGTATCCGTACCGGCAGGTTTTTATCAATCCTGATTTCATCCGGTAAAACATGAGCCTGCCATGCTATGGCTTCAACACCGCTGTCAAGCGCCTGCCTCAGCGTAGCACCATATTTGCTGTCTATCGAATCGGCGGGCCTGACTTCATATACGTCTTTTCGTTGTACACAAAAACAGATGATACCGCGCTTTCCCTCAGCTACAACCGCAGCCAGTTCGCGCAGGTGTTTGCTGGCGCGCGCGCTGACGGCATCAGGGAAATAACCGATGCCGCCCCGCGCCAGGGTTACGTTTTTCACCTCGACGTAGCAGGGCGCTCTCCCGGGTCCTTCCAGTAGCAGGTCGATACGGC
This sequence comes from Gammaproteobacteria bacterium, assembly GCA_965222155.1. GTDB lineage: Bacteria > Pseudomonadota > Gammaproteobacteria > Eutrophobiales > Eutrophobiaceae > JAAXHV01. The sequence goes on along the minus strand of CBDCTH010000012.1, from coordinate 1,561,968 downwards.
TTTTTTCTTTTCCATAGCGTATTTCCCGGCGGATACCGGCGTATCCCTGTAATTGGTTTATGGTACCGTTCCGTATTCCTTCAATCACCAGTTTGTTCGGCAAACCTGTATTGATGCCTACCAGGACGCCTGGCGCTGTCTCTACCAGTTCCCAACTCAGGGGGTACTTGCGCTCCGGGTTACCTGAATCAGACAACCAGACACGCGAGCCGGGTTCACAACAACCCAGCATGGAACCGGTATTAGGCGTATGTGCCGTAACGGTTTGCCCGTCAGCCAGCGTGACATCAGCCAGGAAACGCTTATACCGTTTAATCAATGTACCGGGTATCAAAGTCTGTTTGAATTTCATCTGAAAACGTAACCCTTGCAGATAGTTCCTCTCTTTTATATCCTGTGTGGATAGATGTCCTGTCATGTTTATCCTGTCCATCCATGTTCAATTAAAGGAATATGAAAGTAACGATTATACCCGTCACACCATTCCGGCAGAATTCTACTATCCTGCAATGTGAACAGACAAACCGGGCAGCGGTAGTAGACCCTGGAGGAGACCTGGACCGGATCATGGCACAAGTGGAGGCTCTTGGGGTGACTCTGGAAAAAATTCTGGTCACTCACGCGCATATTGACCATGCCGGAGGCGTAGCCGAGTTATCGGCAGCTACGGGATTACCGATTGAAGGACCGCAGCGGGAAGATCGGTTCTGGATTGACCTGCTGGAACAGCAGGGCGTCATGTTCGGCTTGCCTGGTTCATCTCCGTTTACACCGGACCGGTGGTTGGAAGAAGGAGATGTGGTGACACTGGGTAATCTGCGGATGGAGGTGCGGCATTGTCCCGGGCATACGCCGGGGCATATCATTTTTTATGAAGCAGAGTCGAATATCGCTATTGTGGGCGATGTTTTGTTTAACGGTTCAATAGGGCGCACGGATTTTCCCCGCGGAGATTATGCTACGCTGGTTCACTCCATAAAAAATCGTCTCTGGACCCTGGGGGATGATGTACAATTCGTTCCCGGGCATGGTCCCGTTTCTACCTTCGGCCACGAAAGAAAAACCAATCCTTTCGTGGGCGATCACATAGATAACTAAAATTAAATTACATAAGGAGCTATAACGAGATGCAATTATATGTTTTCCCCCCATCCCCCAACTCATTGCGCTGCCAGGTGGTCGCCAACCAGTTGGGTATCGAACTGGAGTTAATTTCACTGGATCTAAGCAGTGGCGCGCAGCTGAGTGACGAGTTCACAGCGCTGAACCCAAACCATAAGATTCCCACCCTGGTGGACGGCGATTTTGTACTGTGGGAGTCCAGCGCAATTATGATATACCTGTGTCACAAAAATCCGGGAAGCAGTTTAATTCCCGAAGATATTCGTGAACGCTCCCGGGCAGTGCAATGGATGTCGTGGAATACGGCCCACTGGGGACCCACCTGCGGCATCTTTACCTTTGAGAACATGGTTAAGAAAATCCTGAATATTGGTGATCCGGATCCGGCGCAACTGGCAAGAGGACAGGAAGAGTTTGCCCGCTTCGGCAAAGTATTGAATGATCATCTTAAGGGTCGTGATACGCTGGTGGGCAGTTCGGTAACCCTTGCGGACCATACCGTGGCGTCATGGCTGGTGCATGCGGGAGGCGCAGGATTGCCGCTGGAGAATTATGCGGAAATTACGCACTGGTCAGGAGGAATCCTCGGAACCGCTGCCTGGCAAAGGGCTTTGGCAACCATACCCGGAGCTTAGTTCTGCGCCGGTTTCATTATGACAGTTGAGTGATATATCCCTGGATTACACGCATTTCCGGGACTTGCCCTGGAAATGTCGCCGATCCGGGGACGACCGGCGCCATTCTCAGTTTGGCAGCCGGTTATCCGTCAGGCGTCCGTTTATGATTCGCCGGTATTCTTCTTCAAAAAAGAATTGTTTTTGCCCGAATGCCGGTTTGAGGTCGTCCAGCCAGGTCGCATTCTCATCAAACCTGGCGAAGAAAGGTTGTTGTGTCCAGCTTTCATTGCGACTTTGCAGGAACCGTAGTAAAAAAACCTTCTCATTGTTGATTTCCGTTACACCCTGAACCTGTATTTTGCCCGGAGAAGCGCTCATTGAAGGACCCCGTACCGTACGGGCAAGACCCGATACGGATTGATAGGCCTGTTGATATACCTGCAGGGCCCGCGCCAGCGGTACCTCAAAATACCTCCGGGCGCCGGTATCCCGTTCCACGAACATATAATAGGGTATTAAACCTAATCGCACCTGTTCACGCCACATTCTTGACCAGACGGCGGGATTATCATTGATATTAGCCAGTAACGGTCCCTGACAACGAATTTCCGCACCGGTGCCGCGAATTCGCTGGATAGCGCGCTTGGTCATGTTTGATTCCATTTCCTGCCAATGATTGAAATGGGCCATGAACGCTACGTGTTTGCCCGCTCTCACCAGTCTCTCCAGTAAACGCAGGAGGTCATCAGCATCCTCATCAGTAACAAAACGATGGGGCCAGTAAGTCAGGGACTTGCTGCCTATGCGCAAGGTCTGCACGTGTTGAACAGATCGGTCAAGCAGGGGTTCCAGATAATACTTCAGGTGGTGGGTTTTCATCACCATGGGATCCCCACCGGTGATGAGCAGGTCAGAGACTTCCTTATGCTTTTTTAAATAATTGTAGAGACTGTCCGCCTCGCCAGATGAAAAGCGTAATGATTTATCACCGATAAATTGTGCCCAGCGAAAACAGAAAGTGCAGTAGGAATGGCAAACCTGACCTTGTGATGGAAAAAACAGGACGGTCTCATGGTATTTGTGTTGCATGCCGATCAACTGCTCGTTATCCAGAACCGGTACATTCAGTTCCATTTGCCCGGCCGGGTGAGGGTTGAGTTGTCGGCGAATCTCTGTTGCCAGTGCATGAATGGATTTAGAGTCGGCGCCTGTTCTCATCAGCTTGGCCATTCTGTTGAATGAACCAGGCTCCAGCATCCCCCTTTGTGGAAAAGTGAGGAGGAATATGGGATCCGTCTCGGCATTTTCCCAGTCGATAAGCTGATCAAGTACGTACCGGTTAACCCGGAAAGGCAATATTTTGGCAACTACCCGGATATCATGCCGCAACCGTTTGGAAAGGGAATCCAGGTGACTTATCTGATCCAGGTGCTTTTCTGTATAAACCTTAAATTTTGAACTGGGTACAAGTTCAGGCTTTCTTGCTAAGGCAGCATGATTCATTGAGACTCTCCCTCTATCTTTTAGGGCCTTTATTTTATTTTTTATGGCCCAGCGGGTTATTTCTTATTAATTTCCAAATGCTATCATAGCAGAATATTTCGACCATGAAAACCAAATTGTGACAACACCAAATTGTGCTGATACAACATCCGGCTCTTTCAATTTAACAATACGAATATTAAAATTGTTTTACAGTTAAAATTGTTTTACAGTTAAAATGTTACATTCCATCCCGATATAAAACAGTGTTATTCAATACAACCAAACAGAAAATGCCCGGCATGAGCGATGCCTTACCAGGCCGTGCAACGGCACTTCCCGTAACCGACAGGCATTTCGTTAACGGCCATACGCTGAAACCACCTTTTCCTGAGCGGATGATGCAGGCTGTGTTCGGCCTGGGTTGTTTCTGGGGAGCGGAGCGGAAATTCTGGCAACTTTCCGGAGTCTACACGACTGCGGTCGGCTATGCCGCAGGTTATACGCCTAATCCCACTTATCGCGAGGTGTGCAGCGGAATGACCGGGCATAACGAGGTAACGCTGGTGGTGTATGAACCTGATACAATCAGCTACCCGGAATTGCTGCAAGTATTCTGGGAGTTACACGACCCGACTCAGGGGATGCGCCAGGGAAATGATATGGGAACGCAATATCGTTCCGGTATTTATACCTTTACGGATGAACAAAAGAGGTTGGCCCTGGAATCAAAGGACAAATACCAGTTGAGCCTGTCGGAAAGGGGCTATGGCAGCATCACCACCGAGATACTGGATGCCCCACCGTTCTACTACGCAGAAGACTACCACCAGCAATACCTGGCAAAAAATCCCGGTGGTTACTGTGGTCTGGGAGGAACCGGGGTAAGCTTTCCTGAAACCGGAAACGGCTGCCGGTGAGTATTACAGTCCGGGTACAGTGGTGGCATTTTTATTTATCCACTCTTCCGCTGCCCCGTCCCGGTTGAGAATATAAGGCCCATCGCGAAATTTCTTTTCTTTGATATACGCCTCTATATGGCAGGCTTGTTCCATTATCCGCGCCCGACTGGCGTCCTCAAGGTGTCTTAACCATAAACCTATCTCAAAATGATCCCCCCGGTCCCGTACCATGACTACCTTGCCGCGAACTTTTTCTGATCTGTCATGTGAGAATATTTCGGCTTCGATAGTCGTTCCTGGTTTCAAGTATTGATCTGATTGAAACAATAAACCAAAATTGCTCTGTTTGCCGTCGCCATGATTGCTGTCGAGGTCAAATTGAACCTGTTTAAAATGTAAAGGAAAGCCTTGTCGGTGGTGGATAAAGCCCGTTTGTGCGTCAGTGATGGGTGCATGACCAATAGTATTGTAACATACGCTGTGTTGGGCCTGAAAACGTTTTTTCTTTATGCTGTTAACTTTATTGAATAGCATCAGTTCTCACCATGTCGCGTTAAACCAGGATATGACTTGTACACTGTTGATGAGAATAAATCAAGCAGAATTTCCAGAAAAACATAAAGTTAAATGATCTACATGATATTTAACCTGAATAAGCGCGTTAGCGATCGGACAACTTCGTAATATGAATGGAAAAATAGTTATTATTACTCTTATCCTGATTGCAGGAGGAGTTGGGTACTTATACCTTGATTTTGCCGGAACTCATAAAGAAGAGCCCGGACAAGCGTCTGTCGTTCCGTCACAGCAGGCGCCCCCCATCCAGCAGGCGCAGGAGCAGGATGTATCAGAAGACGCCAGGCGCAGGGCAAAGATGCGTGCTGAGTATGCCGAACTGGAACTGGCCCGTGATGCCGTACGGCGCCGGCTTGGAAAACTCAAGTCCCGGGTCTGGAAACTTCAAGTCTCCCCTGATCAGGCCCGAACTATCAGAGAACAGATGCAGCAGGGTTATGCGGCCCTGAAAAATCCACCCATGCTGGGCGCTTTTTCCAGTGTGGGCGATATCCGTAAGGACCTGGCAAGAGTAAAAGTGATCGACAACAAACTCAAAACCCTGGAAATTACCGTGCAGGAGTATATTGCCGCCCGGGAGACGCGCTGATTACCTGTTTGTTGACCTGATGGCGCGTTATCCGCTGATGTCGAACCGGTAAACCCTCTGTTTCAGGACCCGTGTACGGCTACTTTGCAGCCGCCACCAAGGTGGCAGTAGCCGTATCGTAGTATTTGACATGGGCGGTCACAATGTTATTGGCGTCGGGGGAGTTGCCGGAAACAGGTATTGCGGTGCGCAGGTAATTTGGAGAATAACCGAAGCGGACCGGTAGTTCATTTATAATACCGATGTCGTTTTCCACCAATACAGGGAAAGAACGGTCGATGTAACGCCGCATGAAGTCATGGTGCGATTGTTGCGCCAGTAAATGCAGTTGCCGGCAGCGCTGTTTTTTCACTTCTACAGGTATTTGTCCCGGCAAGGTTGCAGCTCTGGTGCCGGTGCGCGGGGAATAAGGAAATACGTGGATATGAGGAAACCCGATTGCGTGGCAGTAATCCAGGGTTTGTTGCCATTCCGTGTCAGTTTCACCTGGAAATCCGGTGATAACGTCTGTTGTTACGTTTATTTCAGGAACACAATCCCTTGCAGCTTGTACCAGGCCCAAAAATTCCTTGGTCATACAGCGCCGGCCCATGCGCCGGAGTACGCTATCACTGCCGCTTTGCAGGGGCAGATGTAAATGCGGCATGACCCTGGGGTTGTCGAAAAGCATAAAAAAATTCTCATCGAGATTCCAGGGCTCCAGCGAACCCAGACGCAGCCGGGGCACATCGGTTTCACTGAGTATCGTTTTAATTAAGAATGATAAATCCGTTCCGAGATCATGCCCGTAGCCACCGATGTGTACGCCTGTCAGGGTAACTTCCAGGATTTGGCGTGAGTGTAATCCGTTGATCTCCCCGATGATGTCCTTAATTGCCCGGCTGCGTTCCGCACCCCGGGCAACCGTGACTATGCAGAATGTACATTTATGCCGGCAACCATCCTGTATTTTGATAAAAGCCCGGTTGCGCCCCCGGGCAAACAAGGCTGCTTCCCCCGGCTCAGTTGCCGTTTCCGGCATGGCTTCAGCAGAGAGCCGCTGTTTTACAATGGCAACCAGGTTATCTTTTTCCGGATTACTGACAATCAAGTCGACACCCGGCAGCTCATTTATGATACCGGGTTGCAGGCTTGCATAGCACCCACTGACGACAAGTTTGGCTTTTGCATTGCGCCGCTGGGTGCGCCGAATCAGTTGCCTGGATTTTTTTACTGCCTCCCCGGTAACGGCACAGGTATTGACAACCACCAGGTCGGCATCGTCAACGGATTTGGATAACCGGTACCCGGCCGCCTGGAAACCGGTTGCCCAGTGTTCCAGCTCGGCTTCATTCAGGCGGCACCCCAGTGAAGTTAATGCAACCCGCATAGGAAGACGGAAATGATCATATCAACCTGCATTATCCAGGGTCTGGCGGGCTATGATCAGTTTTTGTATCTCGGATGCGCCTTCGTAGATGCGCAACGCGCGGATTTCCCTGTACAGTTCTTCCACTTTTTCGCCGCGGGTTACGCCGCGCCCTCCAAATAATTGCACGGCCTGGTCGATAACCTCCTGGGCGGATTCGGTCGCGTACAATTTAGCCATTGCCGCTTCCCGCGTCACCCGCGCAGCGCCGCTGTCCTTAGTCCAGGCGGCCCGGTAAACCAACAGGGCGCTCGCATCAATGGCCACAGCCATGTCGGCGATCCTGGCCTGGGTCATTTGCATATCAGCCAGCGCCATGCCGAACAGTTGCCGCGTAGCGGCATGGTTCACTGTTTCATCCAGCGCGCGTCGGGCAAAACCCAGGGCGGCCGCGCCGACGCTTGAACGAAAGATATCCAGCGTGGTCATGGCAATTTTAAAACCGTCCCCCGGCATGCCCAGCAGTTTTGTTTTCGCTACCCTGCAGTCCTTGAACCTGATACGCGCCAGTGGATGGGGCGCAATCACATCGATACGTTCGGCTATTTCGAGTCCCTCACTGTCGGCATCAACAATGAAGGCGCTCAGTCCGCGGGCGCCGGGTTGCTCCCCGGTCCTGACGAACAAGGTATAATAATCGGCGATGCCTCCGTTTGAAATCCAGGTTTTCTCGCCATTGATTATGTACTCATCCCCAGCGCAAACGGCGTTGGTGGCGAGGGCCACAACGTCGGAACCGGCTTCCGACTCAGACAGGGCAAAAGCGGCAATTTTTTTACCACTGCGGACCGCGGGCAGATAATCATTTTTTTGTGTATGGTTGCCAAATAAGGTAATCGCTCCGCTGCCCAAACCCTGCATTGCGAAAACAAAATCCGCCAGACCGGAATGGCGCGCCAGGATATCACGAATGAGACACAAGGATCTCACATCCAGGGGGAGGGTGGAAACATCTCCGGGAGCGGGCGCTGAATAATTGAGCCAACCGGCCTCGGCTAATCGGGCAAGCAACTCTTTGCAGGCGTTATCGACATCATCCGGCAGTGGATGATTCAATTGCCGTCCGGCCCACTCATCCAGTTCCCCGGCTAACTGCCTGTGTTCCGGGGTAAAAAAAGGCCAGCCCAGGTAGCTGCGGTCCGCCATCAGTCACCCTCGAATACAGGCTTTTCCTTGTTGGTAAATGCAGTATACGCACGGCGAAAATCTTCGGTTTGCATGCAGATTGCCTGGGCCTGGGCTTCTGCCTCAATAGCCTGTTCAAGGGACATATTCCATTCCTGACGCAGCATGGTCTTGGTGATACCGTGGGCAAAAGTCGGCCCTCTGAGCAACTGCTCAGCCAGCTTGTCTGCATCAGCGAGTAACGAATCGGCGCATGAGAGGGTGTTATAAAATCCCCAGCGCATCCCTTCTTCCGCCGCCATGGAGCGGCCGGTATACAGTAATTCGGCAGCGCGACCCTGGCCGATAATCCGGGGCAGTAAGGCGCAAGCTCCCATGTCGCAGCCGGCCAGGCCGACGCGGGTAAACAAAAAAGCGGTTGTTGCTTCCGGGGTAGCGATGCGGATATCGCTCGCCATGGCGATAGCGGCGCCGGCGCCCACACAAATGCCGTCTACCGCAGCAATAACGGGTTGCGGGCAGTGGATCATGGCCTTGATGAGGTCTCCGGTCATGCGGGTAAATTCAAGCAGGCTCTTCATATCCATTTGCGTCAGCGGGCCTATGATGTCGTGAACGTCGCCACCGGAACAGAAGTTCCCTCCGGCGCCGGTGATGATAACGACCTTGACATCATCAGCGCCGGTTAAATGACGGAATGTATCACGCAGTTCCGCATAGGAATCGAAAGTCAGCGGGTTTTTTCTCTCCGGCCTGTTCAAGGTCAACTTGGCTATGCCTCCGGAACATGACCAGTCAAAATGTTTCGGTTTAAATCCTTGCATATTCATTGATTTATTTCCCTGGTTTTGTCACATGACTTCTCCACCGGCGATGGGGATGGATTGGCCGGTGATAGATTCGCTGCCGGGCTGACATAACCAGGCTACCGCCGTTGCCACTTCTTCCGGTTCGATAAACCGATGTTGCGGATTTGCTGACTTGAGGCGCGCTTCGGCATCTTCCAGCGACATGCCCGTTTTATCCATAATTCTGGTTATTGCGTCAGTAATCAAGTCCGTTTTAGTATAGCCCGGACAGATCGCATTGACGGTTATGCCGGTCCTGGACAGTTCCAGAGCCAGGGAGCGTGTCAAGCCGATTACACCGTGTTTGGCCGCGCAATAAGCCGTAACATAAGCATAGCCGGTAAGCCCGGCAGTGCTGGCTATATTGATGATACGGCCCCAGTCAGCCTCCAGCATTCCGTCCAGCACCTGCTTGCTGCAATAAAACACACCGTTCAGGTTAACTGCTATCGCTCGTCCCCAGCTATCGCTATCGATGCGTTTGAATGGACTGCTGTTGGCAGTGCCGGCGTTATTCACCAGGATGTCAACAGGGCCAAACCGGGCTACAGCTTCAGCAAACCCTGCTTGTACGTCATCTTCATTAGTCACGTCTACCTGCACACCGGATGCATGGTCCAGTCGTTCGGCCTGGGAACGTAACGAGCTTTCCGTTCGACCCATCAGGGTAATCCTGGCTCCCAGCCGATTCATTTGTGCGGCTATTGCCGCGCCTATACCCCTGCCACCGCCGGTAACCACCACGTGTTTATCACTGAGTTCAGCCATTGTTCCGTAGTCAGCGGTTGGAGGTATGACCACAGGCCATGCCCGCTATGATCATTTTCTGTATATTTGAAGTCCCTTCCACTATCTGCAGGGACTTGGCGTCGCGATAGAACCGCTCAGCCGGATATTCCGTGGAATAGCCGTAGGAACCGAAGATTTTCATACACTCGTTTGCCGCGTGTACGGCAGCTTCGGACGCGGCCAGTTTGGCGACGGATGTCTCATACTGGTTGGGTTTCCCCTGATCCTTTAACCAGGCAGCCTTGTATACCAGCAGTTGCGCGGCCTGATGTTCCAATACCATGTCGGCTATCTGCGACTGGATCATCTGGTGACGTGAAATAGACTTGCCGAATTGTTTGCGCTCGTTTGCATAGTCGATGGCCAGTTGCAATGCGCCGCCGGCCACGCCAAGCGCGCCGGCGGCACAACCGATGCGGGTATTGTTCAATTGCCACATGCACATCTTGAAACCGTTATTGAGTTCGCCGAGCCGGGCGCTTTTGGGAATCTGCGCGCCCTCGAAGACAAACTCACCGGTCGGAGAACAATGCAGTCCCAGTTTGGTTTCGATGGGCCGGGCAGTACAACCTTCCAGGGTCTTGGGTTCGATGATAAAGCAACTGATGCCTTTATTGCCTTTGGCCCTGTCCGTATAGGCATACAACAGGCCGGCATCGCCCACGTGGGCGTTGGATATCCATATTTTACTGCCATGCAGTTCATAATGATCGCCCCTGTCGATGGCATGGGTCTTCATGCTGGAGACGTCGGAGCCGGTGTCCGGTTCGGTCATGGCGAAGAATCCCATTTTCGTGCCGTTGATCCAGCCGGGAATGTATTTCTCTTTCTGCTCGTCCGTACCGAATTTGGCCACCGATAACGGGGCGCCAAGATTCTGCATGTTGAAGGGCAGTCGCCAGGAGGCCGATACCTGGCCAATCTGTTCTGCCATGAGTACGGATTCCAGAAAACCCATGCCGTTTCCATCCAGTTGTTCCGGCAGCACACACGAAAAAAACCCCAGCTCGCCCATTTTAGCCACGCGTTCCAGTTTGAACTCATGGTTTTTTTCTTCTTCTTCAAGCGTAGGTGCGATATCTTCCAAGGCAAATCGTCGCGCAGTGTCTTGTACCAGACGCTGCTCTTCGGTTAATTCAAAAAACATGGTTACCTCTCAATTATTCAGGCTCAATAGACATCAAGGATTGATCTTCATCCACCGTATCGCCTTCCTTCACGTAAATCTCTTTCACCTTGCCGTCACAAGGTGCAAATATCGGTGTTTCCATCTTCAATGCCTCAATGATCAGCACCTCATCATCTTCTTCTACGACTTCACCCGGCGCTGCCGTGATCTTCCAGATGGTGCCTGACAAGGGCGCCAACACGTCTTCCGCCATAACTTTTCTCCTGAGTTTATTGCAACATCGTTAAAAATATACCGGCCGCAATGACGGTGCCGATAACACCGGCGATATTGGGGCCCATGGCAAACATAAGTAAATAATTCTTTTTATCGGCCTCAGCACCGATTTTCTGAACAACCCGGGCTGCCATAGGCACGGCAGATACGCCGGCGGCGCCGACCAGGGGATTGATTTTATTCGTGATAAAAATATTCAGCAGCTTAGCCAGCAGTATGCCGCTTGCCGTACTGATCATGAACGCGAACAGGCCCAGGAAGAAAATAAGAATGACATCGGCGCGCAAAAAACTGTCTGCGCTCATGGTGGCGCCTACGCTGATGCCGAGGAATATGGTCGCAATATTCATCAGGGAATTCTGGGCGGCGTCGGTCAGGCGCTCGACTACCTTGGATTCGCGGAACAGGTTGCCCAACATGAACATGGATATCAGGGGCGCCGAAGCCGGCACCATCAATATGATCACCAGGGCAGCTGTTATCGGAAACAACAGTTTCTCCCTGGAACTGACCTTGCGACCTTTATGCATACGGATTTTCCGTTCATTCTCTGTTGTCAGCAGACGCATGATAGGGGGTTGAATAATAGGCACCAGGGCCATATAGGAATAGGCGGCAACGGCGCAGGCGCCAAGCAGGTGCGGCGCCAGTTCGGCCGCAAGAAAGATGGTCGTCGGTCCGTCCGCACCGCCGATAATGCTGATGGTGGCAGCGTCTTCCAGGTTGAATCCCATCCCGTAGGCCAGAAAAAAAGTAAGGTAAACTCCCACCTGTGCACCGGCGCCCAGAAAGATAAGCAATGGTCGCGACAGTAACGGGCCGAAATCGGTCAGTGCGCCAAGGCCCAGGAAGATCAGGGGTGGAATGATGCGCCATTCGATCCCATAGTGATAGAAGCGCCAAAGCAAACCAGCGCCGGGCTCCATTAGTTGGGTCAGCGGCAGGTTGGCCAGAAGAATGCCAAATCCTATCGGCAGCAACAACAGTGGTTCATACTGCCTGGTAACAGCCAGGTAGATCAGTGTCAGACCTATCAGCCACATCACCAGCAATTCGGGCGTAATGGAAAAAATTCCCATGTTCTGGATAAACGCCATTATTCTTCCTTGTCCCCGGTCTGCTTATCGGCCATCAGGGCGAGTAGCCTGATGGCAAGATACAACATTGCCATGCCGGCGAATACGCCGCCGAGACCATTGAAGAAAACTACCAAAGCCTGTTCCATAAACCTGATTTTACCAGTAATGTTGTGTAAGCACTGAACAAGTCCACCCGGGACCTGTCAGAGGTTCCTTATCCCTTTATAATTCTTGGCAGCAGCAACTGGTGTTTGGGGCAGATGGAACGCGGGTTCTGATAAGCTGCGCCGGCAAAAGCCGTAAGATAATTTCTTAATTCCGCCAGGTCAACGACCTCATCAACCAGCCCATAACGCGCACAGTACTCAGGACTGGAGTGTTTCCGGTATTGCTCCGCCAGGTTGTTCATTTTATCGGCGACCTCATCCAGCGGCCTGCCGGCATCCTTTTCCTTGACCGCACGTCTGGAGTACATGGCAACTGCTGCGGTCTCACCATGCATGACCGCAATCTCCGTAGCCGGCGTGCCCAGCGTAAACGCGTTGTGTTGGTTTGCGGTCGGCCCACCCATCAGGTAGTGAGCTGCGGCTGTCCCCTTGCGCAAGACGACAAGCATCATTGGCAGGTCGGTTTGCTGTATGGAATAAATTAAGCCTTGACCCAGCCCAAGCAACTCGGCTTTTTCCGCCAGATCGCCGACGTCGATACCGGAGGTATCCTGAAACCAGATGACGGGGATGCGGTCGCGCCCGCAATGGGTGACGAATTCGTTCATTTTAATCAAGCCCTGACGATACAGTTTCCCTCCCATACCGGGATAGTCGGCATATTCCGGATAACCTTTACCGAGGTAGCCGGAACGATTTCCTATACAGCCAATCACAAGTCCGTCAAATCTGCACAGTCCTGTATACACCTCGGGCCCGTAGTCCGGGCGGAATTCCATGTGTTCACTGGCGTCCGTCAATCGGGATAGTATATCGTCAAAGGAATACACTTCTTTCTGGTTATGGGGTAACAGGTAATACAGGTCGTCAGCCGGATATGCCGGCGCGGCGGGTTCGGCAACCTGGAAAAAATGAGGTTTGTATGCAGGTATGGCTTCCATATATTCCTTGATGCCGTCAAGCACTTCAGTTTCTTCCTCGTAGACTGCCGTAAAAAATCCGGTTTCGTGGTAATGAGTCTCAACCCGGCCTGGAGGTTTGGCGCTGAACGTGCGGGTTTTTTCCACCAGTTCTTCAAGCATCTCCGCGCTGAAGCCCCCTCTTGGCGACATGCCCGAGACGATGCCGACACCGCCTATGGCCATGTTCGCATCTTTATGGGCAAGAAGTATGGTGGGACTGATGCCGTGATAACCACCACCGGCAGGATTTGTGCCGTAAATACCGGCTAGAACCGGGATACCCAGTTGATTCAATTCTGCGTTGCGATAAAAAGGTGTGCCGGACCCACGCCGGTTGGCATAGAACTTTTCCTGTTCATCCAATTTTACTCCGCTGCAGTTGACCAGCCAGATCAGCGGGATATGAAGTCGTTTTGCGAGGTTGGTAACACGCAGTATATTATCCGACTGGCCGGGGAGCCAGGCTCCGGCCAGCACCTTGTTATCAAAACCGATCACTACCGCCCAGCGGCCGGCGACCTTGGCAAGGCCGTCGACCACGTTGGTTGCTCCGTTTGCGTTATCCATCGGATTGTAAAGGCTGTGCAATGGACGCCAGGTTCCTGGGTCGATCAAATATTCCAGGCGTTGCCAGACGGTCATGGCGCCGCGCTTGTTGATTTGCTCCGTAGAAAAACCTGCGTTCTCGACGTCTTTCTTACGCTCTTCAATTCCCGCTTGAACCTGCTTCAACTGTTCCATGCTTGGAGTCGCACGCTTGATCCGGCCTTGCTTCAGTTCTTTGCCGAATCGTTGCATGTTCTCAAAATAAGGCTTCATAAGGTGCTTTCCTCAATATGAAACGAATGATGTCAAATGCCGGGTGAAGGCTTCACCCTTGTAGGTGGATTACAGGCAGGAACTATATCATATCAGCAGACATGTGAATACTATTGCGGCTATAATGCAATCGTAGAACTGACGGCCTGAAAAAATCATTAATCAGATAACCTATCACTTATGCGGATATTACAACCACCGGATTGGCCCCGACCTGAAGGCTATTCCAACGGAATCGTCGCACAAGGCAGGATGGTGTTTATTGCCGGACAGATTGGCTGGGATAAGAACAAAATTATTCATAGCGACAGTCTCGTTGAACAGATCCGCCAGGCTCTGACAAATACTATCGCAGTATTGGGCGAAGCGAATGCGGGACCTGAGCATGTAACCAGGATGACCTGGTATATCCTGGATAAACAGGAATATCTGTCCTCGGTAAAGGACATTGGGCGTGTCTACCGGGAAATCATGGGCAGGAACTACCCGGCGATGGCCATGGTGCAAGTCTCTGCCCTGATTGAGGACCGGGTCAAGGTGGAAATAGAAACGACGGCGGTAGTGCCGGAATAATATAACGCAAATAGGTTCATTTAGACTCTGACTTAAATGGAACAAGTCGCAGCCGAACTGAATGCTGCCAAGGAAAACCGGGACGAGGCTGATCACAGAAGTAACGCTAAACCTCCTAATTCACAGGAAATGCCGGCTATTGCCATAGCCCGCGGCGAGGTGTTATTGGATTGATCATGCGTTATAATTTACCCGGAATGTAACGGAATGAATGGGAGAATCGAAGATGACACATTACACCAATGAGCGGCTGGCTGGCTTGATCAGGGAGGATTGCGTCCACAGAAATGTCTATACCGATCCCGAAATCTTTGACCTGGAGATGGAACGTATCTGGAAAAAGGCCTGGATCTACGTGGGTCACGACAGCCAGGTAAAACAGCCGGGCGACTATTTCGCTACCAGCATCGGCAGGCAGGCGGTCATCATGATCCGGCACAGTGACGGAAAGGTTTACGTGTTATTCAACCGCTGCAGCCACAAGGGCGCCCAGGTGGTTGGTGAGAGTTGCGGCCACATGCAGCAGTTGCGCTGCAGCTACCATGGTTATGTATTCGATACCGACGGTACCTTAATCCATATCCCCCGGGAAGAAGCCTACGGCGACTCCGGGTTCGGCAAGGGCAAGGCGGAATCCAATATGCAGCGGGTGCCGCGGGTGGACAGTTACCACGGTCTGGTATTCGCCAGCCTGGCTGCACAAGGACCTGATTTGAAAACCTGGTTGAGTGGCGCCGCGGTATCCATTGACAACCTGGTGGAACGATCCCCGGAAGGGCGAATCGAAATTGCCGGTGGTTGTTTCCGTTACCTGCATGATTCCAACTGGAAGATGTTTGTGGAAAACCTGAATGACGCCATGCATCCGATGGTCGTTCATCAGTCCTCCAGCGGTACAGCCAAACGGGTATTTGATGAACGTCTGAAAGAGGGTGACCCGGTACCGTTCGAACTTGAAATGCTGGCGCCGTTCACCAACAACTACGAGTTCTTTGAAAAGATGGGACTCACAGCCTGGAACTACGGACACAGTGTCACCGGGGGCAAGTTCAGTATCCATTCAGCCTATTCACCCATTCCCGGCTATATGGACTCCCTGGTCGAGAAATACGGAGAGCAGAAGGCGCGGGAAATCCTCGCGCTAAACCGCCACAATACCGTGGTTTATCCCAGCTTTACCCTGAAGGGCGCAATCACCTCGATTCGCGTTGTCAAACCTGTGGCCGTGAATAAAACCGTTATCGAATCATGGGTGTTCAGGCAGGTCGGGGCGCCGGAAGAACTGTTTCGACGCTCCATCACTTATTGCAACCTGATCAATTCCCATGCCAACGTGGTTGGTCCCGATGACTACGAAGCCTATCACCGGTTGCAATATGGCCTGCAGACGCAGGATAGCAATGAATGGGTAAGTCAACACCGTTATCTGGGCAAGGAAGAGATAGAGGAAGACGGGACCAAGCATGCGGCAGGCACGTCTGACATGGTCTTTCGCCACCAGTTTCAGACCTGGAAAAACTATATGGTCAATACCCAGTATGCAGAATGAACAACCGGGCAACCCGCCCGATATCAAATCGATTGAACAGTTCCTGTACCATGAAGCGCGCCTGCTGGATGAGCAGCGCTGGGAGGAATGGAACGCTTTGTACCTGGACGACGCCGAATACTGGGTGCCGGCGGCTCCGGACCAACCGGACCCGCACAACCATGTCTCCCTGATCTATGAGACCGGGCTGCTCAGGGCTGTACGTATCAAGCGCTATAAACACCCGAACGCATTTTCCCTGCAACCCAAGCCGCGCAGTGTACACCTGCTAAGCAATATCATCCTGGACAATTTTGATGCAGACAGCGGAGAGTGCAGCGTCAACTCGCGCTTTGTCATGTTGCAGTATCGGCGTGAAAAACAGGATGTTTTCGCCGGTTCCTACAATCACCGGTTGCGCATTGAGGGAAATGAATTCAGGATCGCCGGCAAGCGTGTAGACCTGCTCAACTGTGATGCGCCGCTGGAAAACATTCTTATCTACCTGTAAATGCCGTCAGGACGACCTAAATCCATTAGCTCCGCCGCATATCTGAAATTCAGGCATACTCACGGCGGACTGTCCCGGAGGCTGATCATTGTGCTGATCGCGCTGGTGCCGGGGTTCGATTTTCTCTGTGTTTACGCAGCGGAATTCATGGGTGCACCCCTGGTAGAAGGCAGTGTTGTGTCAATCGGCATCGCTATTGCGCTGCTCATCATCCTGTTCATCCTTACTGCTGCCCTGTACTCGGAGAACTGTCCTATGGATGAAAACAGGTCGCAATAGCCGATACTGTCAGAGACTTTGTGTATAAATGACTACCGTGTACAACAAATTTCTGGAAACCGGGAGGAACGTCTCGACACAGGCCTTCCTGCACATCCCGCACCAGGCTACCCGGGAGTATCATCAAGGCCCGGTTGACTATACCTATAGCCAGACTCTCCAGGCCGTCAATTCATTGAGTGAACAGTATGCTGCTGCCGGATACGGGCACGGCCATAGAATTGCCGTCATGCTGGACAATCGCGCCGACTTTTTCCTGCACTTTCTTGCCTTGAATAAGCTTGGGGTCAGCGTCGTACCGGTCAATTCCGGCTTCCTGCCCGGTGAAATCAACTACGTGATCAGCCACAGTGATGCCTGTCTCGTCCTGTGTTTGCCCTGTTACCGGGAGAAAGTGCAGGCAGCCCTGGCCCGTCAGGATACAGCCGAACAGGGGACAGATTTAAATCTGTCCCCTGTTCCTATTCCAATCGCAGACACCGTGTCAATGGCGCAGCTATCGCCTTGCAGCCTTGAAACAGCAACGGCAGCGCCTGACAGAAATACCGAGGTCGCCGTACTTTATACCTCCGGCACAACGGGTAAACCCAAGGGCTGCATGCTGAACAATGAGTACTTTACCTGCATGGGCGATTGGTACGCTGATATAGACGGCTACTGCCGGCTGACTTATGGAGAGGAGCGAATGCTGACTCCTCTGCCGTTGGTGCATATGAATGCATTATGCTCCATGATGGCCATGATCATGAGTGGCGGTTGCATAATTCAGCTGGACCGTTTTCATGCTTCCACCTGGTGGGACACAGTACGCGCTACCGGGGCCACCTGCCTGCACTACCTGGGCGTGATCCCGGCAATTTTATTGAACCAGCCGGAAACAGAGAATGATAACCTGGGTAAACAGGTCAAATTTGGTTTCGGTGCGGGGGTTGATCCGAAACACCTGCAACGCTTCGAACAGCGCTTTGGTTTCCCCCTGGTGGAGGGTTGGGCCATGACGGAAACCGGCACTCACGTTTGTATCACCGCCAATAAGGAGCCGCGCCATATCGGAACACGCTGCATCGGCAGGGCGCCGGAGGTCATCGAGTATCGCCTCGTGGATGAGCAGGGAGAAGAGGTCGGAGCGGGCGAACCGGGAGAGTTATTGATCCGCGCCAGGGGGGAAAACCCGCGCAAGGGATTCTTTTCCGGCTACTATAAAAACCCGGAGGAAACTGCCAGGGTATGGGATGGTGGATATTTCCATACCGGCGATGTTGTGCGCATCAGTGAGGACGGTTCCTTTCATTTTGTCGATCGCCGTAAAAATATCATCCGGCGCAGTGGTGAAAATATCGCTGCAGTGGAAGTGGAAAACATCCTGTTCCAGCACCCGGCAATCGCCAATTGTGCGGTAACGCCTGTTTATGATGAAATGCGCGGCGAAGAAGTAGGCGTTTGCATTATTCTGAGTGAAGCCGCACAGGGAGAATATGCTTCCGATGAAGCTGTGGCAGATGCCTTATTCGCTTTCTGCCTTGAACACCTGATTTACTACAAGGTTCCGGCTTATTACCTGTTCGTAACCGAGTTGCCCATGACTGCATCACAGAAGCTGCAGCGTGGCGAAATCAAAACCCTTGCCAACAGACTCGTGGAAGAGGGTAGTTGTGTCGACTTGAGACAGCGCAAGCGCAGGAAAAAAGATGCTGCCCTATAATGATGTCGCGCTGGTTGCCGCGACCAGCTTGCCTTATGTGCGGCGCAGTGAACGAAGTGCTGCCTGGTTTATCGGTACTGCCTTTGCAAGGATGCTTGAAACAGCCGGATTGCAAAAACACAACATTGACGGCCTGGCCATCGCCAGCTTCACCCTGGCGCCGGACAGCGTCATCAGCATGACGGAATACCTGGATATCTCGCCAGGCTGGCTGGAACAGATACCCATGGGAGGCGCCAGCGGCCCGGTAGCCGCCCGGCGCGCGGCGCGGGCAGTGCAGGCGGGCGATGCCGATATCGTGGCCTGTATCGGCGCCGATACCGCCACTGCCGATACATTCGTGAACCTCGTTAAAAATTTCAGCCGGTTTTCAACAGATGCCGTCTATCCTTATTGCGCCGGCGGACCCAATACCGTTTTCGCCATGATCACCCGCAACTATATGGAGAAATATGGGGCTGAGCGGGAAGATTTCGGCCGTATCTGTATTGCCCAGAGGGAAAACGCGTTGGCAGCAGGCACGGCTGTCTTCAGTACTGCGCTATCGATGGATGACTACCTGAACGCCCGCCCCATCAGTGAACCCTTGCACCTGTTCGACTGTGTCATGCCCGTTGCCGGCGCGGACGGCTTCCTGGTCATGACGGTTGACCGGGCTGAATCCCTGCGTCTTCCTTATGCCAGGATGCTGGCAGCAGGGGAGAGACACAATGCCTGGTTTGAAGATGACGTGCATTTTCGCGGTGGTTGGCTATTATATCGTGATCAAATGTATGAACAGGCCGGCATTGGCCCCGGTGACATTGATTTTTTGCAGACTTACGATGATTACCCGGTCATTTCAATGATCCAGATGGAAGACTTGGGGTTTTGTGATAAAGGTGCGGCAGCGGAATTTGTACGTACCCAACCGTTAACATGGAACGGCGGGGGTCTGCCTCACAATACCAGAGGCGGGCAACTGTCCGCGGGTCAGGCCGGCGCCGCAGGTGGGTTCCTGGGAACGGTTGAGACGATCCGCCAGTTGACCTCAACCGGTTTGCCCAACCAGGTCGCCGCGGCAAAGACCGGTATGGCCAGCGGTTATGGCATGGTAAATTATGATCGATGTTTATGTGCCAGTGCCGTGATCCTGGGGAGGGGAACTGAATGAACAATCAATCAGCCCCCCCCGCTGAACGCTCCTCCTTGTGGCAGCAGGTCAATCAGGCAGCCAGGGATGGGCTATTCAAGCTACAGGTCTGTAGCAGGTGTGATGAGGTTCAGTATCCCCCGCAGGAGTTCTGTCATCACTGCTTAACCAGCACGTTACTATGGCAACAAGTCAGTTCGTTGGGCACGGTGCTTTCCTGGACCACAACCCATGCCAGCACCAACCGGTTTTTCAAGGATATATTGCCTTTACACACAGGGATGATAAAACTGGATTGTGGTCCTGTTCTGTTTGCATACCTGGCTGCGGATTCCTTGCACACAGGGAGTAGGGTGCGGATCGCCAACAGGCCGGATAAATCCGGTCAGGTCGTTTTTTTTGCTACGTCGCCGGATGCTGATCCGGCAGTCGAATTCAGCGAGCTCCTGTAGGAGTAAAACGTGACGGTATTGGCTGGATTCCAGCTTGCGCCGGAATGATGGATAACTTAGAGAGATAAAAGATGACAGATAATAATAAAGTGGTAGTCGTTACAGGTGGCAACCGAGGTATCGGGGCCGATATCACCCGGCGTTTTTTGGACGGTGGTTACCGGGTCGTCAATATCTCCCGGCAGCTTCCCGACTTCTCTGGTGAACGTCTGCTCAATTACAGCGCGGACCTGGCTGACCCGCAGGCAACCCGGGACGTCGGCATGGAGATAGCGAATAAACATGCGGTAACGGACTTCATTCATAATGCCGGAGTGATCCGTCCGGATTTACTGGAAGACGTAAAACTCGAGGACCTGGACTACCTGACCCAACTGCACCTGGGTAGCGCCATCACGCTGGCGCAACAATTTATCCCGGCCATGCGCAGCGCACAGTACGGCCGGATCATTCTCATATCATCCCGCGGCGTACTGGGGCTGGTTACCAGGACAAACTATGCCGCTACCAAAGCCGGTCAAATCGGTATGGTTCGCACCTGGGCGCTGGAATTGGCTAAAGACGGGATCACCGTAAACTGTGTCGCTCCCGGTCCCATCGTGACGGACATGTTCCATGAACTGGTGCCGGAAGACAGCGAACAGAAGAGCAGGATCGCGCAGAGCGTTCCGGTCAAACGCCTGGGAACCCCGGAAGACATCGGCCGCGTAGTCAAATTTTTATGCGAGGAAGACAGCGGATTTATTACCGGGCAAACCTGGTACATCTGCGGCGGCGCCAGCCTGGGTTCACTGGCCTTATAATCCGGATTAGCCACTGTACGGGTAGCGGCGCACGAAAATCAGATTATTTGCGATTGTCGTTCCTGCCAGTAGGGTGCGCGCAGCCTGACCTTGTCGACCTTGCCGGTGGCCAGGCGGGGTGGTTCTTCCACGAACATGAGTTCTTTCGGTTTCTTATAGCTCGCTATGTGTTTACGACAGTGGTCCGTCAACTCCTGCGCGGTACAATCTGCACACAACACCACGAACGCGCAGACTGCCTCACCCCAGCGCTTGTCAGGGATGCCGATCACGGCACATTGCTTGACTGCATGGTGCTGTTCCAATGCGATTTCGACTTCCCGCGGGTAGATATTCTCCCCGCCGGAGATAATCATGTCCTTTTTACGGTCGACAATGAACAGAAACCCCTGATCATCCAGGTACCCTATATCTCCCATGCCCAGCCAGCCGTCCCTTATGGATGCAGCGGTTACTTTCGGATCGTTCCAGTATTCCAGCATGATATCGGGATGACGCACGACAATCTCGCCCGTCTCGCCGGTATCGGCAACGGTCCCGTCTGACTTGACGATCTTAATCTCCACACCGTCACAGACCTGGCCGGCGGACAACAGGCGGCGTTGCTGTTCTCCAGTTCCGTCAGGCTGGTGCTGGTTCTTCGTCAGGGTCGATACGGAACCACCCTCTGTGGAACCGTATTGCTGGATAAAGACCGGGCCGAATACGGCCCGGGCCTTCCTCAATAATGCTTCCCTTATCGGCGCGGTGGAATAGAAAATAGTCTTCACCCGGGTCGGATTACGACTGGCTGCATAGTCATCGGCAAGCAGCATTTCGATCATGGTCGGAACCAGTTGCAGGGTGGTAATGCCTTCCGTTTGCAGGGTGTCCCAGATGACAGCCGGGTTAAACTCCTGTTGTATGTAACTGGCCGCACCGTGCAGGTGGTGGGCCAGTTGCAGATATTCTGCACTATAGAACATCGCTGTGGTATCGCCGACTATATGGTTGATTTCGGCCGCCGTCAGCCGATGGTTGACCGGCGCTGCAATACACCCGCCCAACTCACAGGCGCCGTAGATTTCCAGGTACTCGGCACAGTTACGGGACAGAACGGCAATCCGGTCCCGGCGCCGGCAACCGGCTTGCTCCAGCGCATCGACCGCTGGCAGACCCGATTTGCCTGCTGCAGGAAGGGATATGTCCTGCCCCGGTCGATAAGCGCCGGATTGTGTGGTAGGCGTTCGGCGTTATCCGTAATGCTGTTTGCTACAACTTTCTTCATTACCGGATAGCAGACAGGGGGCCTCAATGGGGACAGGTTTAAAGCTATCCCCCTTATATAGTAAGCAGGCGCACGCCCAGGTAGAACACCGCAAACAATGTCAGCGCCCAGACGCAGGCCACGCTGTAACGGGTCAGCCCCGGGCTGGGTTTCATTGCTGCCGGCACGTCCTCCGAGTGCATGGATCGGTGAATCAACCAGGCCAGTACCGGCGCAGTGAGAAACGCCAGGGTCGTCGCGATATCGATCAGGGTTTTAAAGGACTGGATAAAAAACAGCAAGATGGACAGGGAAATCAGGATCATCATCAGAATTGCGCCCAGGTAGATTCTGACGCGCAGTTTTTCCGGTAATGCCGTATCCCGAAAACAGTCCAGGAGCGCACACACCGTACGCGGGTACCCGTCATGTATCACCAGCACCGTTGACAACATGACCGCGAACGCTGCTATGGCAATGAGCGGCTTGGCCCACGGGCCCAGAAGCGACGTATAGATGTTGATGAGTTGCGCCGAAAATTCGGCGGCGCCGGCTGAGAACTGCTGGCCGGACCCGTGCATCACGGCTGCGCCAAGCAGCAGGAAACAGACCGCGGTCAACAGCGTGGAGAAATACCCGACATGATAATCCAGTTGTACTTCCGCACGTGACAGGTTCTCCTGTTGGTCCTTTTCCAGGAGCCATAACGACTGCCAGAGACAGGTTTCAAACGGCGCCGGCATAAAGCCGACCAAGGCAGCCAGGAACAGCAGTGATGACCTGTTCACTATATCCGGGGTTAAGAGGTCGGTGTGCTGCCATTCGAATAAGGGCACGGCTAATGCCGTTGCCGTCAGGGTTGAGATAAACAGGACGATGAGCACTATCTTCACGATGCCGTCCAGCCACCGATACTGACCAACTACCAGGCAGGCGCCGGAAAAAACGCAGATGCAGGCAGCCACAAAGGCGACGGGCAGGTCCAGGTCAAAACTGATAACGGCCAACCCGGATGTCACCAGCAGGACTGCCGCAAACCCGGTAAACATGACGCAGACTATCACCACAGCACACAGTAGTACTGCCCAGGTTCCCTGCCTGCGGAACCCGGTCAACAGGTGTTGCCCGGTCGCATGCGCGTACGCATGTCCGAAACGAAAAGTAGGGTACTTGATGACAAAAGCCAGCAGGATGAACAGCAACAAATCCATCCCGTACATAGCGCCGGCGCGGGTGGCCTGCACCAGGTGTGACACGCCGATGGACGCCGCAGCCATCAACAACCCGGGGCCAAGAATAGTATATAACCTGCGTTGCAGTTTCATCTTGTTATCGTATGTGAAACAGCAGACCGAAGGCAAGCGCGCGACGTGCTGAGCAGCCGTTCCCGCTAACGCCCGGGAGCGAGGGCCTCCTGCCCTCCCTCCCAGGGAAACAGGCCCCGTGACTCCTGGGGGACAGATTTAAATCTGTCCCCCCTGTCTTGCAGGGAAACAGGCCCCGTTAGGGTCAGAGTCTGCCCGAATCCGGCAACCATCATTGTATTGACCTCGAGTGAGCGGGCGCACCTGCGTGCTGATAACATCAGCGGGAACTGCTGCACAGACCAGGCTGACAGCAGGACTGATGATGCGGCAAACCAGACCCGGCGCCATTCGGCGCATTCCCCGGCGCCGGTGAATACCCTTTTAAGCGCATCGAAAATCGAGACTGTCTGCAGGATGACAAACAGCTGTCTGCCTCTGGCGTTGTTCACTGGGCTGACGCGCGGACTACGACCGCAGCGCGGGTCACGTTGACGGCTGCCGGACCCGGCTCACACGATGAAGTCGTTGTCGGTCAGGCTGTGCAGCCCAACCAGGCTCAGCATGAAGTCGGCCGCGCCGTCGCCGTTCAGATCGGCCAACACGTCGGTGTAGTCATCGTCGGTGTTGCCGCCCGTGCCGGCGCCGCGCTGGCTATAGCGCACCTGCCCCGGTGTGTCGGTAAAGGCCGCCGTGCCGATGAAGGCCAGGTCGTTGCCCAGGTCGGACCAGGTCCAGCCGGTCGCCGTCACCCCCCTTCCCTGAGAAATCCAGCACCTGGTCCGGGGTCGCCGGGGTCGAGTCGGGCGCGCTGATAAACCAGAAAATGTCCGCCCCCGACCCGCCGCTGAGCCGGTCGCTGCCGCCATCGCCCTTCAGCCTGTCGTCCCCGGCGCCGCCGTCCAGCGTGTCATCACCGCCCCCGCCATACAGCATGTCGCGCCCGCCCTGCCCCACCAACCGGTCGTTACCGGCCAGGCCGGACAGCAGGTTGTTGCCGTAGTCGCCCCGGAGCTCGTCATCGTGCGCCGAGCCGATGACGCTCTCGATGCTGGTGAGCGTGTCGCCCTCGGCATCCCCGCCGGCGCCGGTGCCGAGCTGCACGTCCACCCGCACCCCGGCGGGTGAGTGCGCATACGACACCAGGTCGTAATGGGTCCCGCCGTCCAGCACGTCGGCGCCGCCACTGCCGTAGAAGCGGTCCGCCCCGCCGCCGCCGGCCAGCGTGTCATTGCCGGCGCCGCCGTCCAGCACGTCGCGCCCGCCGTTGCCGGCCAGGGTGTCGTCGCCGGCCAGCCCGCGCAGCGTGTTGTCGCCGGCATCGCCGCGCAGCGTATCGCCATGGGCCGAGCCGATGACATGCTCGATGCTGATGAACGTGTCCCCGTCGGCATGGCCGCCGCTCGCCGTGCCGCGCCCCAGGTCCACCCGCACCGCGGCGTCCGAGTCGGTGTAGGACGCGGTGTCCTCCCCGCTGCCCCCGTCCAGGGTGTCGGCGCCGCCCTGACCGGCCAGGACGTCCTGGCCGGCCAGCCCGCGCAGGACGTTGGCCTGGGCATCCCCGTGCAAGGCATCGTTACCCGCTGTCCCGACAATAGGCGCCGGGCCACTCGGCTCAGGCGGGGGCGCAGGGGGGTCGGCCGGTGCAGGGGGCGCGGCGCGCACCCCCCGCAGGTCATCCAGCGTCAGGCTGTGTAATCCGACCAGGGTGAGCTTGACATTCGCTGTACCGTTGCCGTCCAGGTCCACCAGTACGTCGGTGTAATCATCGCCAGTGTTGCTGCTTGTGGCCGCGCCGCGCTGCACAGAGCGCACCTCGCCCGCACTGTTGGAGAAGGCCGCCGTGCCGATAAACGTCAGGTTGTTGCCCAGGCCGGATAAGTCCAGTTGGTCACCGTCCCCGTCACTACCTGAGAAGTCCACAATCCGGTCCGGATTGGCCACGGTCGAGTCCGCCGCTGCCTTGTAGTGGAAGGTGTCCGCCCCGCTGCCCCCGGCCAGGGTGTCGGCGCCCCCGGCCCCGCGTAAGGTATCATCCCCGCCGCCGCCGCCCAGCCGGTTGGCACTGCCGTTCCCGACCAGCACATCGGCCTGCGCCGAGCCGAGCACGTTCTCAACGCTGGCAATCGTGTCACCCTGGGCATCCCCGCCCGATACCGTACCGGTGGCCAGGTTGACCGCCACCCCTGACGCCGAGCCGGCATAGGACAGCGTATCGGTACCGCCTTCACCGTCCAGCACGTCCGCCCCGGCGCCGCCGGCCAGTATGTCGTCCCCCCAGCTGCCGAACAGGCGGTCAGCGCCCGCCTCGCCATACAGCCAGTCATGACCACCCAGCCCCACCAGCTTGTCATCCCCGGCGCCGCCCCACAGCCGGTTGGCGCCGTCGTCCCCGCGCAGCACATCCGCGTGCGCCGAGCCGCGCAGGTGCTCAATGCCCGTCAGGGTGTCGCCCTGGGCATGACCGCCCGTGGCCGTCCCGGCGCGCAAGTCCACCTGCACCGCGGCGTCCGAGTCGGTGTAGGCCGCCGTGTCCGCCCCGCTGCCCCCGTTCAGGGTGTCGGCCCCGGCCTTGCCGTCCAGTACGTCGTTGCCGGCCAGGCCGCGCAGTGTGTTGTCCTGGGCATCGCCCACCAACGTATCATCCCCCGGTGTGCCGTCGAGGTCCCGGGGCTTGACCACCGGGGCCGGCGGCGCCTGGACGCCCGGCAGGTCATCCAGTGTCAGGCTGTGCAGTCCGACCAGGGTGAGCTTGACGTTCGCCGTACCGTTGCCGTCCAGGTCCACCAGTACGTCGGTGTAATCATCGCTGCTGTCACTGCTTGTGGCCGCGCCGCGCTGCACAGTAGCGCACCTCGCCCGCACTGTTGGAGAAGGCCGTTGTCCCGATAAACGTCAGGTCGTTGCCCAGGCCGGATAAGTCCAGGTGGTCACCGTCCCCGTCACTACCTGAGAAGTCCACAATCCGGTCCGGATTGGCCACGGTCGAGTCCGCCGCGGCCTTGTAGTGGAAGGTGTCCGCCCCGGCGCCCCCGGCCAGGGTGTCTGACCCGGCGCCGCCGTCCAGCGTGTCCGCGCCCGTACCCCCCTCCAGGCGGTCCGCGCCGGCCTGGCCCGCCAGTACGTCGTCACCGCCGTGCCCGCGCAGCGTGTTGGCGCCGGCCGCGCCGCGCAGTGTATCGTTATGGGCCGAGCCGCTGAGGTGCTCGATGCCGGTGAGCGTGTCACCCTGGGCATGGCCGCCCGTGGCCGTCCCGGCGTCCAGGTCCACCTGCACCGCGGCGTCCGAGTCGGTGTAGGACGCGGTGTCATCCCCGCTGCCCCCGTCCAGGGTGTCGGCCCCGGCCTGGCCGGCCAGTACGTCATTGCCGGCCAGGCCGCGCAGTGTGTTGTCCTGGGCATCGCCCACCAACGTATCATCCCCCGGTGTGCCGTCGAGGTCCCGGGGCTTGACCACCGGGGCCGGCGGCGCCTGGACGCCCACCAGGTCATCCAGTGTCAGGCTGTGTAATCCGACCAGGGTGAGCTTGACGTTCGCTGTACCGTTGCCGTCCACATCAACCAGTACGTCGGTGTAATCATCACTGGTGTCGCTGCCCGTGGCCGCGCCGCGCTGCACAGAGCGCACCTCGCCCGCACTGTTGGAGAAGGCCGTTGTCCCAATAAACGTCAGGTCATTGCCCAGGCCGGATAAGTCCAGGTGGTCACCGTCCCCGCTACTGCCTGAGAAGTCTACAATCCGGTCCGGGTTAGCCACGCTCGAGTCCGCCGCGTTGCTGTAGTGGAAGGTGTCCGCCCCGGCGCCGCCGGCCAGAGTGTCTGACCCCGCACCGCCGTCCAGCGTGTCATCCCCGGCGCCGCCTGTCAGGGTGTCGGCGCCGCCGGCCCCGCGTAAGGTATCCGCCCCGCCCCCGCCGGCCAGCCGGTTGGCGCTGCCGTCCCCGACCAGCACATCGGCCTGCGCCGAGCCGAGCACGTTCTCAACACTGGCAATCGTGTCACCCTGGGCATCCCCGCCCGATACCGTACCGGTAGCCAGGTTGACCGCCACCCCTGACGCCGAGCCGGCATAGGACAGCGTGTCGGTACCGCCTTCACCGTCCAGCACGTCCGCCCCGGCGCCGCCCTCCAGCACGTCGTCCCCGGCACTACCGAACAGGCGATCAGCGCCCGCCTCGCCATACAAGCGGTCATGACCACCCAGCCCCACCAGCCTGTCATCCCCGGCGCCGCCCCACAGGCGGTTGGCGCTGCCGTCCCCGCGCAGCACATCCGCGTGCGCCGAGCCGCGCAGGTTCTCAATGCTCGTCAGGGTGTCGCCCTGGGCATGACCGCCACTGGCCGTCCCGGCGTCTAAGTCCACCTGCACCGCGGCGTCCGAGTCGGCATAGGCCGCCGTGTCATCCCCGCTGCCCCCGTCCAGGGTGTCCGCCCCGGCCTGGCCGACCAGGACGTCGTCCCCGGCCAGGCCGCGCAGGACGTTGTCCCGGGCATCGCCCACCAACACATCAGCGCCTGCCGTGCCCTCGCTGGGCATCCTGTACTCAGTAAACAGTGTGAAATCCGCGGTCACCAACCGATGCAGCCCGACCAGGGTGATCATCAATTCCGCCGCACCGTCCCCGTCCAGGTCAACCAGCACGTCCGTGTAATCATCGCCAGTGTCGTTGCCCGTGTCCGCCCCGCGCTGCGCATAGCGCACCTCGCCCGCCGTCCCCGTAAAGGCCGCGCTGCCGATAAAGCGCTTGCCAGGTATGCTCAACATGTCGCCGTCCCCGCCACTCCCTGAGAAGTCTACAATCCGGTCCGGGTTGGCCACGCTCGAGTCCGCCGCACCGCCGTAGGTAAAGGTGTCCGCCCCGGCACCCCCCGCCAGCACATCGTCCCCCCCGCTGCCGGACAAGCGGTCAGCGCCCGCCTCGCCATACAACCAGTCATTACCCGACAGCCCCACCAGCGTGTCATCCCCGCCGCCGCCCCACAGCCGGTTGGCGCCGTCGTCCCCGCGTAACGCATCCGCGTGCGCCGAGCCGCGCAGGTTCTCAATGTCCCTCAGTTTATCGCCCTGGGCATAACCGCCCGTGGCGCGCCCGGCATGTAAGTCCACCTGCACCCCGGTCTCCGAGTCGGTGTAGACCACCGTGTCATCCCCGCTATCACCGTCCAGACTGTCCTTACCAACCCCGCCGTCCAGCGTGTCCGCCCCGGCGCCCCCGTAGAGCAGATCGTTGCCGGCGCCCCCATCGAGCGTGTCATCCCCGTGGTCTCCTTTCAGTCGATCATTGCCTGCTCCCCCGTACAGCCGGTCGTTGTCGGCGCCGCCCCACAGCCGGTCGTTGTTCAAGCCGCCGCGCAATACATCCTCGCCACTGTCACCTTTCAGCAGGTCATTGCCTTCACCCCCGTCGAGTGTGTCATCACCCTCGTTACCGTACAGCCGGTCGTTGTCGGCGCCGCCGTCGAGTGTGTCGTCGTCAGCGCCGCCGTGCAGCTCATCGTCCCCGGCGCCACCCATCAATTCGTCGTCCCCGCCATTGCCGTCCAAGCGGTCGTTGCCCGCCTCTCCGTACAGCCAGTCACCGCCTGCGCGCCCCACCAGTTCATCATCCCCGGCGCCCCCCCACAACTCGTTGGCGCCAGAGTCGCCCCGCAGCTCGTCAGCCTGCGCCGAACCCACCAGGTGCTGAAAGCCGCGAATTCCGTCGCCCTCGGCATGACCGCCTGACGCCGTATGAGAATACAAATCCACTTTCACACCCTCATCAGAGTCCCCATAGGACAAGGTGTCGTCCCCACCCGCCCCGTCCAGCGTGTCCGCCCCCGGACCGCCTTTGACCAGGTCATCGCCGTCTTCACCGTACACCTTATCATCGCCGGCGCCCCCGGCCAGTACATCGTCCCCGTCACCGCCGCGCAGCGTGTCGTCCCCGGCGCCACCGTCCAGCCGATTGGCCTTGCCGTCGCCCGTCAAACCGTCGTCATGCGCCGAGCCGATGATACTCTCGATGCTGCTGAACCTGTCGCCCGCCGCATCGCCCCCTGAGCGCGCGCCGGTGTCCAGGTTCACCCGCACCCCAGCGCCCGAGTCGGCATACGAGACGGTATCGTCCCCGGCGCCCCCGTCCAGTACGTCCGCGCCGGCCCCGCCGGCCAGCGTGTCATCACCCGGACGACCGTCTAACTCATCGTCCCCAGCGCCCCCGACCAGGTGGTCTGTCCCGTCACTTCCCCACAGCACATCGCCCTGTGCCGAGCCGACAATCCGCTCAATATCAGTGAGCGCATCCCCGGCGGCATCACCCCCCTGGAACGTGCCTGCCTTCAGGTCAATCCGTACCCCCGCCGCAGAGCCTGCGTAGGTTGCAGTATCATATCCCGCGCCGCCATCCAGTGTGTCCTTGCCCAGGCCCCCTTCCAGTGTGTCATCCCCCGCGCCGCCGGCCAGCCGGTCAGGGCCCAGCCGCCCCAGCAATCGGTCGTCCCCGTCCGCGCCGGCCAACCAATCCCTCGCCGCACTGCCGGCCAGGTGGTCGGCATGGCGCGAACCTTCAAGCCGCTCAATCGAGTTGAGCCGGTCACCCACTGCATCGCCCCCCTGGAACGTGCCCGCGTCCAAATCAATCCGCACCCCCACCGCAGAGCCAATGTAAGACGCCGTGTCCTCCCCGGCCCCGCCGCCCAGCGTGTCGGCGCCAGCCCCGCCCACCAGCACATCGTCCCCCGCGCTACCGTACAGCCGGTCATCGCCGGCCCCGCCCGCCAGCCGGTTGGCGCCGGTATCCCCGGTCAGCTTGTCGGCATACGCCGAGCCGATGACGTGCTCGATGCTACTGAGCGTGTCGCCCTCGGCATCACCGCCCGACACCACCTCGGTATGTAAGTTCACCCGCACCCTCGCATCGGAATCAGCGTAGGAGGCCGTGTCGTCCCCGGCCCCGCCGGCCAGGGTATCGGCGCCGGCCCCGCCGTTAAGCACATCGTTGCCGGCCCCGCCGCCCAGTATGTCATCCCCGGCCCCGCCGGCCAGCCGGTTGGCGTCCGCATCCCCCGTCAGCGTGTCGGCATAGGCCGAGCCGATAAGGTGCTGGATGCTGATGAGCCTGTCGCCCGCAGCATGACCGCCTGACACCACTCCGCTGTCCAGGTTTACCTCCACCCCGACGTCCGAGCCCCGGTAGGCTGCGCTGTTCTCCCCACTGCCGCCCTCCAGCGTGTCCGCCCCGGCGCCCCCGTCCAGGGTGTCCGCGCCGCGCCCCCCGCGCAACCGGTCATCGCCCGCGTGACCGTACAGCCGGTCGTTACCCGCGCCCCCGTCCAGCGTGTCCGCGCCCGCGTTGCCGTACAACGCATCGTCCCCGGCGCCCCCCGCCAGCCGGTTGGCGCCGCCGTCACCGCGCAACTCATCAGCATGGGCCGAACCCACCACGTGCTCAAAGTTGCTGAGCGCGTCGCCCGCAGCATGACCGCCCGCACCCGTCCCCGCATCCAGGTCTACCCGTACCCCGGCATCCGAGCCCACATAGGATACCGTGTCGCTGCCCGGCCCACCGTCCAACTCGTTCGCCGCCGCATTCGCAATCACCTGGTCATCGCCCTGACCGGCCACCAGGTTCTCAATCACCGTGCCCCGCGCTATCAGCCAGTTGCCCGTCAGCCCGTACACGTCCGAGACGCCTTCCGGACGCAAGTCCACCCGCTGGTCCGCCTCGTCCGTGCGCAGGTCCAGCCGGTCTTCCCCGCCGCTGTCGAACAGCGTCAGTGTTACCCGCCCAAGCTCACCGT
Source organism: Gammaproteobacteria bacterium (assembly GCA_965222155.1). GTDB lineage: Bacteria > Pseudomonadota > Gammaproteobacteria > Eutrophobiales > Eutrophobiaceae > JAAXHV01. The sequence continues at coordinate 1,530,766 of CBDCTH010000012.1, read as the reverse complement.
CTTGCTCAGTGAGTGCTGAGAAAACCTCCCCCAGGTAGCCGCCGACGTTGGACTGGTAGCCATACACGGTGTTCCCGGGGTTGGTCTCGGGGACGCCATACTTCTCTTGAATTGCCAGGATGTCCGCCATCATCGGCGTGACCGGCATGGCCAGACTTGCATCAATGTCGATGTTTGTGGCCTGAGAGAAGTACGACATGACCGACGTCTGGAGGGAGTCTGCCGCGAACAGGTTGTCGAGCCCGTACTTAGGAGTAGGATAGTTATTGTAGGGCCCGGGATGCCACAAACCCAGCGCATGGCCGATCTCGTGGAGGTAAGCATAGAACATCCAGTTACCGGGCTCGTCACCATACTTGTCGATCCATGCTTTCGGCAGGTTCACCCAGGCCGAGGTGAATCCATTGTGCGTACGGGGGGGAACCGCCCGACCGCCAGAGTCCTTATCATCAAAGGTGATGTTGGCGCGGTCTGCCACTTCCCGGAAGGTGAAATTCCCCACCGCAGCCCAGGCTTCCAAGGCCCAACGGGCGAGTTGCTGACCCGTAGCGGTCAGACCGGTGATGTCCACCGTGATCTCGCCGCCGGGCTCAATCGGAAAGTACCTGTGCGAAAGATTGATGTAGTCGGCGATCTCGTCATAGGCGTCCGAGGCCAGCACGCCCCATTGGGGCAGCTGCTCCGCAGCGGCCGGGGCGTTTTGAGGGGCTGGAGCACCTCGGGCGCTTTGAGAGTCTGGAGATTGGTCCCCTCGCTCCTCCAGGTTCACTGCCAAACAGTCGGTACAGCAACAGGATTCCCCGTGTTCGGGACCTGTCTGAGCGGCGTCACTGATCCTCTTCATAGATTGCCTCCCGGTTCAATACTCAACGGTAGCGGGGTTCGCCCCCTGTTGTGCTTGTGTTGATACGGAATGATAATCTGTTCCGGGCGTAATCACAACTGTACTGTCCTGGTTCTGTCCTGGTTCCAGGTGCTCCCGCTAACTCGAGGTCAATACAGAAGACAGGGGGGGACAGATTTAAATCTGTCCCCCAGGAGTCCCGGGCATACTTTAACCATAAGGGGGCATGTTTCCTTGGGAGGGAGGGCGGGACGCCCTCCACGAGGGCAGGATGCCCTCGACCCCGGGCGTTAGCGGGAACTGCTGTTTCGGCTTGCATTTCCTCGCTATAATTATTTAAATTTTGTACCCTTGGCGAGTTTGCATATTTCGAGGAAGAAGTGGATTATGACTTCGGCGAGGAAACGTACCGGCCCCCGGTTCGGGATCTGGGCGATTGTCTACGGTACTTCGGCATCACTCCGGCATCCGGAAGATCCGGTTGACGCATCATGGACACGCAATCGGGATCTGGTACTCGAAGCGGAAGCTCTCGGCATCGACTCCGTGCTCGTAGCCCAGCACATCGTCAACCCTTTCGGGGATGAGTTCGATCAACTTGAGACCTTGACTGCCTGTGGTGCACTCGCGGCGCTCACAGAAAATATCGAAATCATCGCGGCAATCAAACCTTACTTGTTCCACCCGGCCGTGTTCGCGAAGATGGCGTTGCAACTTGAAGAGATCAGCCAGGGGCGTTTTTCGCTCAATTTTGTCAATGCGTGGTTCCTCCCTGAGTTCCGCAAAGCAGGGATCCCTTTCCCGCCACACGACGAGCGCTATGTGTACGGTGGCGAATGGCTGCGCGTCGTGAAGAAGCTCATGTCAGGTGATCGGGTGACCGTCGACGGCGATAACTTCAAGCTGGATGGTTACCAGTTTAAACCTGCCTCGAAGTGGCGGCCACGTCCATTGATTTACTCGGGCGGTGAGTCCGAGGCGGCGCTCAATCTCACCGTCGAGTTGTGCGATACCTGGTTCATGTTCGGGCAACCGCTCGAAGACGTCGCCGGGAAGATTGCCCGCATGCGCAAACGCCCGCGCAGCGGTACACCACTCGGCTACGGGGTGTCGGCGTTTCCCTTCGCACGCCCGACACAGGCCGAGGCAGAGGAGGCGCTCGCTTACGCCTTTGAACTCCGTGAAAAAGACAATGAGGCCTATGCAGTTCTGGCCAGGAATGCCGATCCGGAAGCTGTAACCTCCAAAGTGATAGCCAAGGCGCCTGGAGTCGGCGTCGGCAATGGCACAGGTTGTGGTTTCACCGGCTCCTACGATGAAGTTGCGAGACGCATCGTCGCCTTCCATAATGCCGGCATTGAAATAATCCTGCTTGAGTTTCAGCCGTTTGAGCGGGAGATGCGGCGTTTCGCCGAGGAAGTCATGCCGCGAGTGGCAAGACTCTGCGCCTCAAAGTGAATACCGAAAAAGACCTGAACCGTCACAGGATTTCTCGACCGGATGCAGGTTGCTCGCATTAAGCTTGGCTCGGGCGTGACCATCTCATACAGGGAGGCAGGTTCCGGGAATCCAGGCGCCGTCGTCCAGATCCATGGATTGGGAACCGGGCGCCGGAATTTTGACCTGTTAACTCCCCATCTTTCCAAACGTCTGCACACCTATGATATCGACCTGCCTGGCTATGGCGACTCCGAATATGGACCGGGCGAGCGCTCCGTTACCGGTTTTGCCGACAGTGTTGCCCAGTTCATAGAGACTCTTGAACTCGGACCCGTCCACGTACACGGGACATCGATGGGTGGGTGTGTCGCGATCGTGCTTGCCGGCAAACGCCCGGAGCTTATCGACAGACTGGTTATCAGCTGTTCTTTCGCGAAATTTGATCGAGCAAGCCATGTTATCTTCAAAACATGGCGTATGGCTGCCGCAGCCGGAGTGGAAGCACTGGCCCTGATCACCAGCCATCAGGGTTTCTCACGGGGTTTCTGGGACAGGCCTGAGAGTGACAATACGGTGGATGCGTTTGTCTATGCGCTGCAGGGCATGACCCCCATGGGGTTTCTCCGTGATCTCGCATTGATAGAAAACCTGGACGTCAGTGCCGACGCCGCACGTATTCGTGCGCCGACTCTCCTGCTCGGCGCCGATGAAGATATCATGACGCCAATGCAATCGTCTCCGAGCGGGCTCGGCATGACAGACCTGCACGGACTGATTCCGAATTCAAGGCTGGATACGCTGGATAACTGTGGTCACTTTATCTCCATCGAGCGTCCCGCTGAGACGGCACAGGCAATAGCAGACTTCCTGCTCATTGCGGAATGATGCGCTACCGGAGCAGAATCAAACTACCCCTGGTCAGCTTTTGATTCCCTCGCTGAAAACTGCAAGTTCACGCTCTCTGAAATACAGGGGCGTTGGTATTCTGGGATGCTAAACCAGAGATCATTGAAGATTTTCTTAACCTGAATCTTTTGGCTTGTAATTTCGTTGGACATGGGACAGTGCCTATCGGTGGTTCGCAATACTGATTTGATCAGCAACTGCGCGTATAAAATCTGCGTCTTTCAGCAATTCCAGTTTTACAGTTTCAATATCATCCTGTTGGCTTTTATCTATGGTCTTACGCAATACCTGGTTTATCTGGGTTTGATAGGGTAAGGAACCAGCCTCATCAGCAGACTGCTTAAAGTAGTTCACAATTTCTTGATCCAGAGATATCGTTATCCTGACTTTTGTTGGTTTACCTTTTTCATCCTGGAGTTCCGGCAACAGGCCACGACGCTTTACTTTCAGTTTTTTCAGATCATATTCTTCGCGCATAATATTCTGCCTCATGATTAGTGGCTTTACGTGCTGAGATAATGCGAATGACGTTATCTCGAAGCGTATAGCTTATCGTCAGCAAACGCCCCTGTTCAGAATGACCGATAAGAATTTCCCGATCTTCATCATTACTATGATCAGGGTCATAGAAACATGATACCGCTTCATCAAATGTCACCCCTTGATGTTTGTCCTTGTTGACTTCAGCCTTGTTTTCATTCCATTCAAAGTGCATGATATACTTATACCATACATATACTAATTATGACAACAATTTTGTTGATCTATATGTCCTTTGGCAGGGCAAACGCATACTTTGAATTCAGATGTTTTTGCCCGATTCCGTCATTCTGGCGCAGGCCGGAATCCAGTGAATAACCCTTCATTACCCTGAGCCTGCGCTGTTGTTTGACTGGATGCTGGCATTCGCCAGCATGACGGGCGGTGTTTTCCGGTTGGTTTCCTGTCTTCTGCAACAGAATCCAAAAGTATGCGGTTGCCCTGTCATTCTGGCGCAGGCCGGAATCCAGTGTAACCCTTCATTACCCTGAGCCTAGCGGGAACTGCTGGGCAAACGCATACGTTTGGATTCAGATGTTTTTGCCCGATTCCGTCATTCTGGCGCAGGCCGGAATCCAGTGAATAACCCTTCATTACCCTGAGCCTGCGCTGTTGTTTGACTGGATGCTGGCATTCGCCAGCATGACGGGCGTTGGTTTCTTGTCTTCTGCAACAGAATCCAAAAGTATGCGGTTGCCCTGTGTCCTTTGGAAGAATTGAGACAAAGTCCTTGAATACTGTACTGATTTTATGCATGATAACAGTACGGTAATAAAACGCTTAAATGTCCAATGAATAAATTTTCTGTTCCCTGGAGTAAAATACGTTTTTATATTTTTCTCCTCGTTCTCCTGACAGGTTGTGACACTGAACAACCGATGGATGAGCCAACCTCATCTTCCAGCGTATCCGTCGAGAGCAACACATTCGTAGACGTCAGCAAGGAACCCTTATCCAAAGACCTGTTCGGGAAGGTTGCAGCGTTACCGGAAACACCACATCCTCATTGGGTCTGGATTGCTGATTTTGCGGCAAGTTCGATGCCGGACGGGCGCGCCTACCTGTATGACGGTGATACTGCCCGGTTGCTGGGAGCGCTGAATACCGGTTATTCCTTTAATGCGCTGAATATACCGGGCCACTACCGGGAAATCTATTCGGCTGAGACCTACTATGCGAGAACAACGCGAGGTAAGCGGACCGACGTCGTCAGCATTTATGACCCATTCAAATTATCGTTCGTAGCTGAAATTGAAATCCCCGCCAAACGCGCATCCACCATACCCAGACTAGCGGATTCGGCGCTGACCGACGATGATCGGTTCATGGCCGTTTTCAACCTGACACCGGCTGCCTCCCTGAGTATCGTTGACCTTGAGCAGCGGCGCTTTGCCGGTGAAATTAGCACGCCCGGCTGTACGATGGCTTATGCCGCGGGCGAGCGGCGCTTTTTTGCGCTTTGCAGTGATGGTTCGCTGCTGCTGATTGATGTTACCGACGAGGGTACACAAGCCGGCGCTCAAAAAAGCGAGCCTTTTTTCAATGCACTTGAAGATCCAATCCTGGAGACCGGCGTGCGCCATGGCGATACCTGGTATTTCATGTCGGTGCTGGGAAAGGTTCACCCGGTGGATATTTCCGCTGCCGGGCCGGTTTTTGCCGATACCTGGTGGTACCTCGATGAGGAACAAAGGGAGGCAAACTGGCGTATTGGCGGGATGCAGCCGGTCACCCTGCATAACGCCGGACAACGCCTCTATATTTTGCTGCATCAGGGAGACTTTTTTTCCTATGAAGCGCCGGGAACGGAAATCTGGGCCTACGATTTGGCAACACATAAGCGGATCAGCAGGATCAAAACCAACCATGCCAGTTCCGCAATTGCCGTGAGTCAGGATGACAATCCTCTGCTTTACACCATCACCGAGGATTTGAGCAGTCTGGATATCTATGATGCAACTTCCGGCAAGTACCTGCGCTCAGCTAACGAACTTGGAATAGTGCCGTCATTGATACAGCCGCTGCCGTTACCTTAGACAGGGCTTGAGCGATTCCTTTGCAAGTTATCAATGACCAATGATAATGAGAGACAATAATGAAGCTTTTTGATCGCTGGTTTCAACAGAGAACCCGCTCCCTGGCGCGCCATACTTCACGCCGGAGCTTTTTACAAAAAGCCGGGACGTTACTGGTCGGCGCCGGTGCGATTCCCTTACTGCCCGTTGCCAGGGCGAACACCGGACCGGACGACGGTTCGATATCAGGACCCGAGGGCGATCCGGGTAAATGTGAATACTGGCGCAACTGCGGCATGGACGGTTTCCTGTGTACCTGTTGTGGCGGCAGTCATACCAGTTGCCCGCCGGGGACGGAAATGGCGCCGATGACCTGGGTAGGCACATGCAAAAACCCCGCGGACGGGCGTGATTACATCATTGCCTATAATGACTGCTGCGGCAAAAGTACCTGCAACCGCTGCATGTGCAATCGCGACGAGGGCGACCTGCCGAATTATTTTCCATCCAAAAGTAATGACATTAACTGGTGCATGGGCGCAAGCAATAACGTTTATCATTGTACCACTACCATACTGCTGGGACTGGCGGTCAAGTAGCCGGACCGTATGCTTCACTCATGAGCGCAGCAATCAGTAATCAGGAGATCGCCTCACTGGTCGAACCTGCGCGGGTACACAAGCGTGTTTATACGGACCCGGCCATCTTTGAGCTGGAAATGGAGCGCATCTGGGGCAATGCCTGGGTCTATATCGGACACGAAAGCCAGGTAAAATCTCCCGGAGATTACTTTACCACCACCCTCGGCAGGCAACCGATCATTGTTACCCGGCACGACGATAACCAGGTACATATCCTGTATAACCGCTGTGCCCATAAGGGCGCGCAACTGGCTGTCGAAGCTTGCGGCCACGCACAGCAATTGCGCTGCGCATATCATGGTTACGTGTTCGATACTGCCGGCAATCTGGTTCATATTCCCAGGGAAGAAGGATATAAAGGCTCGACATTTGCCCGTGATAATCACCTGAGCAATATACGCAAGGTCGCCAGGGTCGAGATATATCGCGGTTTTATTTTTGCCAACCAGTCGCAACAAGGGCCCGACCTGACAAGCTGGCTGGGCCCGGCCATTACTTCATTTGATAACGCTGTTGACAGATCACCCACAGCTGAGATTGAGATGACCGGCGGCGTATTGCGTTATATGCACGATGCCAACTGGAAAATCCTGCTGGAAAACGTGTCCGACAACCTGCATCCGGCCGTCACTCACCAATCCGCCTGGCAACCGGCAAAACAACTGGCCCGGCAATATCCGGAAAATGAAAAACCCCTGCCTCTGGCCATGCTGGAACCGTTCGGCTCCAGCTACGAGTTTTTCGATACCATAGCCATGACAACCTGCGGCAACGGCCATACCTGGTCCGGAGGCAATGCCACTATTCATATCGGTTACCCGCGTGAATCAAAGTATGTGCAGGATATGGTCGCAGTATACGGTGAGGAGGAGACCAACCGGATTTTGTCCATGCAACGGCAGAACACGGTCATCTATCCAAGTATCGCTTTCAAGAGCGCGTTGCAGACGATCCGGGTTTATCGCCCAATCGCCGTGGACAAGACTATCCAGGAAACCTGGACATTCAAGCTCGGCGGCGTATCGGATGACATGCTGCATACCTCGGTACTCTACAACCAGTTGATCTTCTCTCCGTTTTCCATAGCAGGTCATGATGATTACGAAGCCTACCACCGTATTCAGCACGGCCTGCAGACGGAGGCGTCCGAGTGGGTGAGCCAGCACCGTCATTACGGCCGTGACCAGGCCAACGATAACGGCACCACCCAGGCACTGGGGACCAGCGATATCGTCTTCCGGCACGAGTTCGATGCCTGGAAAAATTATATGATTAAAGAGAATGATATATAATTCTGTAGTGTAGTGGTCAAGTGAAAAAGTCATGCACGGGTCGGCAAGACAGGGGGGACAGATTTAAATCTGTCCCCCAGGTTCCCCTGACCATAAAGTTCTCTGGGAGGGAGGGCGTCTCGCCCTCCACGAGGGCAGGATGCCCTCGATCCCGGGAGTTAGCGGGAACTGCTGGCCCTGTTGCTACATGATTGTCCTGATATACCGGCAGTAGTACCATCCGTTTATGTGGAAACCAGCAGAGAGAATTAAGTATAAACCGCAGCCCGGGGCAAGCCCCGGTGCGGATGAGGCCGCTTCTGCCCTGATGTTTACTCCCGTGAATCTCGGTCCGCTTACCCTGGAGCAGCGCACCTGGGTGCCGGCAATGGTGCCCTGGCGTTCCAACGAAGACGGTTTCGTTACCGATGACGTGCTGGACTGGTATGAACGGTTTGCCAGGGGGCAACCTGGCGCTATTGTCATTGAAGCCACGGGTATCCGCGATATTCCCAGCGGGCCTTTACTGCGAATCGGCGATGACCGGTTTATTCCGGGTTTGAAAGAACTGGCACAGGTGGTGAAAGCCGCCAGTAACGGACATACCCGCTTGCTTATCCAGGTGATCGATTTTCTCGCTATCCGACGGCGCCCGGATCCGGCCAAATACTTTTCCCGTTTTCTGACTGTCACCGATAACCACAGGGAGAGACTGGCAGCCTATGACTGGCCGGAGGAACGCATCAGGACGCATCTCGCCGGCTTGCCTGATGAGGAACTGGATGAAGTATTGACTGATGCTGAGCTGGAAGCCTTGCGTATGGGATACCGGGAACGGGTCACTGATATGCACCTGCCTCACGTAAAAAATCTGCCGCAGGTATTGCTGGACCTGTTTGCGCAGGCGGCCCGACGCGCGCGGGAAGCGGGTATCGATGGGGTAGAGTTACATTATGCCCACGCTTATACGATGGCCTCATTTCTATCCGCGACAAACCGCCGTCCGGACGGCTATGGCGGTTCCCGGGAAAACAGGGTGCGTTTGCCCCTGGAGGTATTCCATCATGTACGCAGTGTAGTCGGCGATGATTATTGTGTCGGATGCCGTTTCCTCAGTGACGAGTGCATAGAAGACGGCAATACGGTAGATGATGCCCGATATTTTGCTGTTGAATTTGCCCGGGCCGGCATGGATTTTATTTCACTGTCCCGCGGCGGCAAATTCGATGACGCCAAAAAGCCGCTGGTCGGTTGGGCCGCTTATCCTTATACGGGGCGCAGCGGTTACGAATGTATGCCTGGCTATATCTCCGATGAATTCGGCCCCTTCGGTCGAAATATCGAGCCTGTTGCGCAAATTAAAGCGGCGATTAATGAGGCAGGACATGCCACACCGGTGGTTGTTATCGGCGGTATTCACGGATTTCGGCAGGCAGAAGACCTGCTGCAGAAAGGCAAGGCAGATATCATAGGCGCCGCGCGCCAAAGTCTTGCGGATCCAGACTGGTTTTTGAAACTCAAGCTGGGAAAGGGGGACCAGGTCAGGGTATGTGAATACACCAATTACTGTGAGGGACTGGACCAGAAACACAAACAGGTAACCTGCCAGTTGTGGGACCGGCTGCAACTGGATGAACGGGGCGTAAAATTATCTATTGACGGCCGGCGCCGACTGGTTGCACCGGAGTGGACAAATCTGCCTGGAGCAGATTAACAAAGTACGTCCTGTATTTTGCCCCTGCAGGGCCAGTCTCGCTGCGCGCAACTGTTCAAATCCGTTCCAGACGGATTTGTGGACGCCCAACCGGCGCCCGCAGGAAGTGCGCCAAGGAATCAATAAGACACGTTAAGTGTCTGTTTCCGGTTCACCCTTGCTGGCGTTCTTTGATCTCAGCCAGGGTTTTACAGTCGATGCACAAGGTTGCAGTCGGCCTGGCTTCAAGTCGTTGAATCCCAATCTCTCCAGCGCAGGTTTCACAATAACCGTAATCGCCCGAATCCAGCGTCATTAACGACTCATTGATTTTTTTAATCAGTTTTCGCTCGCGATCCCGCGTCCTTAACTCAAGAGCAAATTCTTCTTCCTGGGTAGCGCGGTCGTTGGGGTCGGGAAAATTGGATGCTTCATCCTGCATGTGATGCATGGTTCGCTCTACTTCCTCCATCAAAGCCTGCTTCCAATCAATTAACAGCTTACTAAAATGCTCAACCTGGGCCGGATTCATATAGTCTCCTGCCGCTGCTTTGCTGCTGATTGGACTGATTTTGCGGGTGTGTTCCCCAGTGCTGGCCTTTTTCATTTCAATTTTTACCGAACCGCATATTTGTTACATATAGCCTGGACATTCTTTTAAATGATTATGTGTCTATTTGAAACCATATTAATACGTCGTGTCAATGAATAAGCAAAAGCGCATAATACTGATTTGGGTGCGTTTGTCACGCAATTCCGATAACGTTCCATAATATTTGGGGTCAGAGTAATATTGCTCGGAAATAAACCAGCACTACCTGCTGACCTGACTGTATTTTACTCTGACCCCAAATATTATACTATCAGGATAACAGGATGGACTTCCTGAAATTCCATCACCGGTTTGCCTCAGGGCAGTGTCACTGTTTCAGAGCTATGCCAGTTCTCCTTTTTATGTTCTGCCGTTACTGACGTATGCACCCCGCCGCGCATGTTAAAGTCTGCGGTTAATTTCATATACCTGGGAGAAACCGCCGTTACCAGGTCAGACAGAATTTGGTTGGTTACTGCCTCATGAAACGCGCCCTCATCGCGATAGGACCATATATAGAGTTTGAGCGACTTCAACTCAACGCACAACTGATCCGGAATGTACTGGATATGCAGCGTAGCAAAGTCGGGTTGTCCCGTAACGGGGCACAAACAGGTAAACTCAGGCAGCTTGATAGTGATTGTATAATCACGCCCGGGCTCAGGATTAATAAAAGTATCCAGTCTTTTGGATGGAATTGTTGTCATGCTTCCGTTAAACCATCTAATCTAAACAAATCATTATAGCAATTCTTACAGACTCGTGTCTAACAGGGTGCTTTATTAAGTATAGAAAATATCATATATAACAAATGGATATATAACTATATCAGTTTATCGTATAAATAAACACGGGTTCATATTCCATTTACTTAACTTGTATCTTGCGGTTCAAAACGGTATGGTTATATCTCATGCGGTTACGCAAAATTAAACTCGCAGGTTTCAAATCCTTTGTTGATCCCACAACCCTGCTGGTCTCCGATAATCTTGTCGGGATCGTAGGCCCGAACGGTTGCGGTAAGTCCAATATAATAGACGCCGTTACCTGGGTAATGGGGGAGAGTTCGGCCAAACACCTGCGCGGAGATGCGCTGACTGACGTCATTTTTAACGGATCCAGCGTCAGACAACCGGTTGGTCAGGCTTCAGTGGAACTGATCTTTGATAACTTGGACGGCAAATTAGGCGGGCCCTATGCCGGTTATTCCGAGGTTTCCATAAAACGGCTGTTGAACCGGGACACAATTTCCAGCTATTATCTGAACGGTAGCCGTTGCCGGCGTAAGGATATTCAGAATATTTTCCTCGGAACCGGCATTGGCCCGCGTAGTTATTCGATTATTGAACAAGGCGTGATATCCAGACTGATAGAAGCCAGGCCGGAAGAGTTGCGCATCTTTCTTGAAGAAGCCGCAGGCATATCCAAATTCAGGGAACGGCGTCGTGAGACGGAGAATCGGATCAGGCATACGCGAGATAACATCAGCAGGTTGACGGATATAATGGAAGAACTGGAAAAGCAGCTGGAACACCTGCAACGTCAGGCAAAGGCGGCAGAGCGCTTCAATGTGTTGAAACAGGAAGGACGCCGGTTAAAAGCGGAATTATTGGCCCTGGACTGGAAGGAACTATCAAACACAGCGCAGGAAAAAATCAAAATTGTCAGTTTCCACGAAACCAGGGTAGAGGAAGGGCTGGCCAAACTTCGTGAAGTGGAAGCAAATATTGAAATACAAAGGGAGAATTACACTGAAAAAAATGAGGCATTAAACAGGGTTCAAGCGGACTTTTATCAAATCGGCAGTAATATTTCACAACTGGAACAACAGATAAAGCATACCCGGGAGCGTATAGAAGCATTAAAGGCTGAAGCTGACAAGGCACGAGAGGACGAAAAGGCACTACAACGGCAACTGGCGGATGATAGAAAGGATCTGAATGTGGTTATGGAAAAAACGCTGTTGCTGGAACCTCAGCTTGAACGGGCCGAAACGGGAAGCAATGAAGCGAATAACGCGCTTCGTCAGGCCGAGGAAAGCTGGCAAAACCTGCAAGGTGAATGGGATTTGCTGAACAGCTCCCTAGCTGAGATAGATAAACGGATAGAGGTGAATACGACGCGCAAGGAACTGCTTCTGTCAGGATTGCATGATCTGGACCAGCGTCGGCACAACTTGAATAATGAAGCTCATAAGCTTGCGCCAGGCGGTCTGGAACAAGACATGGCAAAATTATCTGAAGCTAATTCAGAGAGTGAAAGCTTATTGGCGCAACAAAAAAATGAACTGAGTGAGACTTCTGCTGACCTGCAAAGATATCGGAGCGAATTGGCGCAGATCAATTCGCGAGTTTTGGAATTACGCACTGATTATCAAAAGAATGAAAGTAAAATTGCCTCCCTGGAGGCATTGCAATACGATGATTCTCTTGATTATAAAGAAACCCTGGAACGCTGGTTAGCCGCTCTGGGACTGTCTGACGCTCCCCGCCTGATCGATGACCTCAGAGTGGAGGAAGGCTGGGAGGCTGCACTGGAAGCCGTAGCAGGCCGGCGTTTGCAGGATCTCAGTGTAACTGACCTGCACGGAGTGGGAAGCGCCGCACCCGTCCTGGAAGCCGGCAAGACCGGTTTGCTGCTCGATAATGTTGATCACATCAGCTATTTGCCCAAATCCTATCCCAGACTTATCGATAAGGTATCTGCCCGTGTTCCCCTGGATGCCATTCTGAACAGGATATACCTGGCTGAAGAGTTGGAACAAGCGAGGGAAATCAGCCGGGAACTGGATGAGACCGAATCAGTGCTTACAAAAGATGGGGTCTGGATGAATAACTACTGGGTGAGAATTCATCGTACTGCAGGTAATACCCCCGGCATGTTAGCGCGGGAACAGGATTTATCCCGACTGAAAAATATTCGCCTGGAACTGGAACAGGAGCTCGGGTTACTGGAACAGGCAGGGATAGAGAAGAATGGACTGATTGATGCGGGCGAGCAAAAAGCAAAACATTTAACGGTGCAACTGGGCAATCAACAGGAGACTGCGACTACGGCCATGGCGGAATATACGGAACTGAAAACACGTCTCGAGCAGGCGTCTGCCAGGGGAGGGCGGATAGAGGTAGAACTGGGGACTCTGAAACAGCAGGAAGAAAATGAGCGGGCAGAAACAAAAAACATCGAAAAACTTCTGGAACAGGACAGAGAATCCAGGCAACAATTACAGGTGCGGCATAAGCGCCTGGCAGAGTTAAGGTCGGAGCATAATCAGCTCCTGGGCGATGCCCGCTTACGCTGGCAAAAAGCCAATGATGACAGCCATTCGATCGCATTACAGCTGGAGTCAACAAGATCACGGAAGGTATCGATAGAACAGTCGATAAAACGCTGCCAAATGCAGATTTCAGCTACCGGGGAGCGCATTCAGGAACTGGAAGCCAGCATACATGCGCAACACCAGCCGTTACAGGAATTATGTGAATCGCTCGAATTTAAACTATCCGAAAAGGTGAATTCCGAAGCTGCATTGTCGGCAGCCAGGGAGTCCGTCCTGCAGCAGGAAAAACAATTCAGAAACAAGGAGCAGGAACGCGGCGAATGCGAGTTGGAGCTTCAGGATATGCGTACTGAACTGGAGCAGGCCAGGATACAACACCAGGAAATCAAGGTGAGAGTGCAGACTCTTGAAGAGCGACTGGAAGCCATGGAACGCACTCCACAGGCGCTCCTCACCGGATTGGATGAGACTGCCGACAAAAAGCAATGGCAGGAAAATATCAACACCGTTGAGCTCCGGATTCAACGCCTGGGCGCCATTAACCTGGCCGCTATTGATGAATACGAACAGCTCAGTGAACGAAAAAACTACCTGGACAGCCAACACGGCGATTTATCCTCTGCGCTGGAAACCCTGGAAAGCGCCATACAGAGGATCGACAAGGAAACCCGTTCCCGTTTCAAGGAAACCTTTGACCGACTGAATACCAACCTGAAAGAGAGCTTCCCGCGCTTATTTGGTGGAGGTCATGCCTACCTGGAAATGACTGCTCAGGACCTGCTGGAAACCGGCGTCACAGTCATGGCCAGACCCCCGGGAAAGAAAAACAGTAATATCCATCTATTATCCGGCGGGGAAAAAGCCCTGACTGCCGTAGCGCTGGTTTTCTCCATTTTCAAATTGAACCCTGCGCCGTTTTGTATTCTTGACGAGGTGGATGCCCCGCTTGATGACAATAATGTCAGAAGGTTCAGTGAAATGGTCAGAACCATGTCTAAAGACGTGCAGTTCATCATCATTACCCACAATAAAATCACCATGGAAATTACCCGGCAATTACTCGGGGTGACCATGCATGAAGCAGGCGTGTCCAGACTGGTATCGGTTGATATTGATGAAGCGGTGGAAATGGCTGCTTCCGCGTAATTCTCGTTAAGCACACTAACGGCCATGAACTAGCCATGGGCTCGGCTGAAGCCAGGATAGGAGAACTCAGACGGCAGTTAAATGACTATAGCTACCGTTATCATGTGCTCGATGACCCGATAGTTCCCGATGCGGAGTATGACCGGCTGTTACAGGATCTGGCCGACCTGGAAAATGAATACCCGCAGTTTATTACGCAGGATTCCCCTACCCAACGGGTCGGCGATCGCCCGCTCAGTGAATTTTCCGAAGTAAGCCATGAAGTACCGATGCTGTCTCTGGATAATGCGTTCAGCGATGAGGAGTTATTCGCTTTTGATAAACGAAGCAAGGACAGGCTGGCCGTTGCTGAAATTCATTATATTGCGGAAGTAAAACTGGATGGCCTGGCAATCAGCCTGTTATACCATCACGGCAAACTGGTGCGGGCAGCTACCCGGGGCGACGGAACAACCGGTGAAGACGTCACTTCCAATATCCGCACAATTACCAGTATCCCCCTGGCATTACGCGCAACAGGATACCCTGTCAGGCTTGAAGTCAGGGGAGAGGTATTCATGACCAAAGCCGGGTTTGAGGAATTGAATAACAGGCAACTGGCTCGCGCTGAGAAACTATTCGCCAACCCCAGGAATGCCGCAGCGGGTAGTTTGCGGCAACTGGACCCCAGGCTCACGGCAGAGCGTCCTCTGAAGTTTCTTGCTCATGGTATCGGGATTGTTGACGGTGGAGAACTGCCGGGTTCACATTTTGAGATTTTGCAATCCCTGAAAACCTGGAGCCTGCCGGTCTGCGCCGAGACCCGGCGTGTTGCCGGAATCGAGGAGTGTATTGGTTTTTACCGGGAAATATCGGATAAGCGCGCACAGTTACCCCATGAAATAGACGGTATTGTGTTCAAGGTCGATGGCTTGAAGTTCCAGACTGAACTGGGCTTTGTCTCCAGGGCGCCCAGGTGGGCCATTGCCTACAAATTTCCGCCCGAAGAGGAATTGACGGAAGTGCTGGATATTGAAGTGCAGGTTGGCCGTACCGGGGCCTTGACTCCCGTGGCGCGTCTCAAACCTGTACGTGTGGGCGGTGTGACGGTGGCGAATGCAACCCTGCACAACGCTGATGAGGTGCAGCGCAAGGACGTGCGGGTAGGCGATACGGTCGTCGTAAGACGGGCAGGGGATGTCATTCCGGAAGTTGTGCGGGTAATACAGGAAAAACGCATAGGGGCGACCCAGCCGTTCACAATGCCGAACCAGTGTCCCGTATGCCTTTCAGCGACAGAAAGAATCGAAGGCGAGGTGGTACTCAGGTGTACCGGTGGGCTGCATTGTCGCGCACAAACAATTCAATCCATTATCCATTTTGCTTCACGCTCAGCGATGGACATAGCGGGTCTGGGGGAGAAACTGGTAGAACAGTTATTTGATGCAGGCCTGGTTCAGACTATTGCAGACTTGTATCAACTGGATCATGAAAGGCTTGCGGCACTGGAAAGAATGGGAGACAAATCCGCTGAAAATTTACTGCGCGCGATTGAAACGAGCAAAAATACCCGCTTTGACAAATTCCTGTACGCCTTGGGTATCAGGGAGGTGGGAGAAACCACCGCGCGTAACCTGGCCCGGCATTTTCAGCTTGACGAGATAAGGACAGTGACTCAGGAAGACCTGTGCCAGGTGCGGGATATCGGCCCGGTGGTTGCTGAAAATATTGTTCGCTTTTTTAATGATGAACAGAATATTGCCATTATGGATAAAGTGATTGCTTCCGGCGTGAGATGGGAAAGCAGTCAGGACGATAAAACTGCCGGCTTGTCGGGAAAAACGTTTGTCATCACGGGTACGCTGGCAACGTTAAGCCGTAATGAAGCAAAGGACAGGCTGACTTCACAGGGGGCAAAAGTGAGTGGTAGTGTATCCGCCAGGACGGATTACCTGATAGCAGGTGAAAATGCCGGCAGTAAGCTTGATAAAGCCCGCAGCCTGGGCGTTCGTGTGCTTGATGAAGCAGGATTGTTCGAGATACTGGGTTAGCCGGGACGCAGGATCGTATCCCGGGCCGCTAGCGCCGGACTTGATGCGGGGTAATCAAGTGTGTAGTGCAACCCCCGACTTTCTTTACGACGTAAGGCCGACTCGATAATCAGGTGGGCTACCAGGGATAAGTTGCGCAGTTCTATCAGGTCATTGTTAATACGAAAATTGCCGTAGTATTCGTATATCTCATCCTGCAGGAGTTTGCTACGGTGCTTGGCCCGCTGCAGGCGTTTGTCGGTGCGAACAATACCGACGTAGTCCCACATGAAGCGGCGGATTTCATCCCAGTTATGGGAGACTACGACTTCTTCATCTGAGTCCGTTACCTGACTTTCATCCCATTCCGGCAACGCGGCAAGGGGAGACGTCCGGTCAAGATTATGCCGGATATCTTTGTACGCGGCATGGGCGAATACTACGCATTCCAACAGGGAATTACTCGCCATACGGTTTGCGCCATGGAGTCCGGAACAGGATACCTCGCCGATTGCATAAAGCGCGTTAATATCAGTCCGCCCGTTTTTATCGATAACCACACCGCCACAAGTGTAATGGGCGGCAGGCACTACAGGGACAGCTTGTCTGGTCAGGTCAAATCCATACTGAATACAACGGGCATATATGGTGGGGAAGTGGTCTATGATGAAATCTTTTCCCCGGTGACTGATATCGAGGTATACACACTCGCTGCCCAGACGCTTCATTTCATGGTCAATAGCCCGTGCGACAATGTCCCGGGGGGCCAACTCTCCACGTGAGTCAAATTTATCCATGAAACGAGTGCCGTCGGGAAGCAACAACTTCGCCCCTTCACCGCGTAAGGCCTCAGAAATTAAAAATGATTTCGCCTCCTGGTGATACAGGCAGGTTGGGTGAAACTGTACAAATTCCATGTTGGCAATGTTACAACCCGCGCGCCAGGCCATGGCTATACCGTCGCCGGTACATATATCCGGGTTGCTTGTGTACAGGTAAACCTTGCCGGCTCCACCGGTAGCCAGCACCGTGTAGCTGGAACGGAACACCCTGACCCGGTCTTTTTTCTGGTCATAGACATAGGCGCCGACGCAGTTGCCGTCCTTGAGGATAAGATCAAGGCTGGTATGAAATTCAAACAGTTCGATATTGCTGTGAGATCGGGTGCGATTCTCAAGGGTGCTTTCAATTGCCTTGCCGGTGGAATCAGCAGCGTGCAAGACCCGCCGGTGACTATGTCCGCCTTCCTGGTGAAGGTGAAACTCCTGGCCCTGGGACTCCGGCAAACGAGTGAAGTTCACGCCGAGATCAACTAACCAGCCGGTGCTTTTTCTACCGTTGTCTACAACAAATTTAACTACGTCCGAATCGCATAAACCACCTCCCGTCTCGACTGTGTCACTGATATGGGATTCAATCGAGTCTTCTGCGTCCAGAACTGCCGACACGCCTCCCTGAGCGTAGAACGTTGCTCCCTCTTTCAGGTCAGCCTTGGAGATTACGGCGATATGCGCATATCGGGCCAATTGCAGGGCCAAGCTTAAGCCGGACGCGCCGCTGCCGATAATCAGTACATCAGATTGGTGCTGGTCGTTTGTCATACAACAATGCTGCGCAACGCAACGACTGGCACGATGTTAAAATAGACATCATGTACCGAATATTGCAATCCAAGTTCGCCAACAACCCCGATATCTGCAACAAACTGACGGCAACGGGGCAACGCCCCATCATCGAACATAACACTTGGCATGACACCTTCCGAGGCGTATGCAACGGCACCGGTCAAAACCAGCCTGGCAAACTCCTTATGCAAATCCGGCACGAACAATAGCACCGCGAACATCCTTTTTAACGGTACGTCAAACCCAATTAACCAGAACAAACCCAACCCAATCCACATCATGCTATACTAGTCACCATGAACAATTTATATCTATTTTTTGCATCAGCAGCCCTCATCATCAGTTTATTTGTCTGGTTGCGATTAGACATCAAAAACCTCAGAGATGATTTGAAAGAACATCTGAACAAACTGGAGGAACGCACTAATAACCAATTTGCCAAACTGGAGGAACGCACTAATAACCAATTTGCCAAACTGGAGGAACGCACCAATAACCAATTTGCCAAACTGGAGGAACGCACTAATAACCAATTTGCCAAACTGGAGGAACGCACCAATAACCGTTTTACCATACTGGAGGAACGATTAAGTGATCTCTCTACCCAGGTAGCTGCGCTCAAAGCCACCATAGAGACATTCTTCCGGGTCCGAATTGATCCGCCGCCACCGCCGGAAAAACACGATCAGGCCGCCTGACCTCACCGTCAAAGACCAACAACACACACACGCAACCTCTCAACCGGCCCAACACCGACAATAAACACCGCACGCGCCGCATCATACCTGTCTCAACCGACAGGACAAACCGACAAAACCTGACCGATCCCGCTTCACCCCGGTTGTAGATATCGTTACAAACAACTTTTTAAACACACCGCTGCATTAAGCAATTTTTTCACCTATTCAACCAGAGAACCCCATGTCAAAGAAACACACTTTCACCCTCATCATGCTGAGACTGATCGAAGCCGGCCGCAACATCCGCAAAGTTAACGCCGACGCCGCCGATCAAAACGCCCTGATGAACTCAATCAAATGCTACGGACTGTTGGAAAACCTCATTGTCCAACCCATCGTAAACAAGGACGGCACGTATCGCGTCGTCGTCGGCCACCGCCGTTTCGCCGCACTGAAACGACTGGAACGCGTTGTCCAACCTTGATATGCTTCTTCACCAATCCGCCTGGAGCGGATTAGGATGTCCGTAGGACGCCTGCAAGGGGCGCCCCAGAGCCCCCCTGCCCCCCTGCTTACAACCGCAGGGGCAAGCTCTGTATGGAGTTGAGCAGGGGGATAGGGCGCATCAAATCTCATCCGCTTGGTCTCCTGTAACCACACTGTTCGCGTCATCATACATCCCAAAAGCTAATATGATAAAGCTGGTCCCGTACACCGATACGGGACCGGACAGTTTATGTGTTCCTAACCCGCATATCTCACCAATCCGCTTATTGCCAGAGAAAACGTTCATCGTTGTCAATAGAGTATCTCGGTTTATGTCACTTTGCCATTATCACAGACTGCGCGATCATCGCATCAATTGGTGAGATATACGGGCTAACAGTCGTTTGGGAACCTCTGTTTATTCACAAATTGATATATTAGCGGTCAATGATTTCAATAAGTTAGCGACCCTATGTATCAAAAAATGTCAATTATTAGAGGTTCCCGTTTGTCATACAGGTGCAATATATGGAGCAAGCTAATATAATTGATTATCTGCATACATTGATAACTATTTGTCTTGTCTGAGTGCTATTCTCATGACAGGAATTTACCATGGAACATAATACATCCGATAAAATACTCGTAGAAAGGGTTAAAAATGGGGACAAGAAAGCGTTTGATGCGCTGGTGATAAAGTACCAGAGCAGAATTTTAAACCTGATATCCCGTTTTGTTCACAATCCCCATGATGCCAGTGACGTGGCTCAGGAAGCTTTTATCAAGGCTTATCGAGCCTTGCCCAAATTTCGTGGCGACAGTGCATTTTATACCTGGCTCTATCGAATTGCTGTGAATACGGCAAAAAATTTTCTGGCATCCGGGTTGCGTCAACCTTTTGATACAGCCGTGGATTTTGATGAAGTGGAACAAATTGAGCAAAGTGATAGTCTAAGAGAGCAGACAACGCCTGAACGCTTGCTGCTGACACAGGAATTACAGGAGACTATAATTACGGCTATTGAAGAATTGCCGGTGGATTTGCGTTCGGCGATCACCTTGCGGGAATTAGACGGATTGAGCTATGAAGAGATCGCGACAGTTATGGAGTGTCCGGTCGGCACGGTGCGATCACGTATATTTCGCGCAAGAGAAGCAGTGGATAAACGATTAAAACCTTTACTTGCCGATTAATACTATGAACGATGAAAAAAAAGAACAGTTATCTGCCTTCATGGATGGTGAGCTTGATGGGCGCGACAAAAACCTGGTCGATCAACTTTTGAAGGACCCGGAACTGTTGGGCGCCTGGTCCCGATACCATTTGGTTTCCGACTGTCTCAAACAATGTTTACCCGATAGCATTGACAGGGACCTGGCAGGAAATATTTCAAAATCCCTGCAGAAAGAACCCGCCATTGTCACTCCCGTCCGCCTGTCTCATCCTCTCCTCAAACCCGTTACCGGCTTTGCCTTGGCCGCTTCTGTTACTGCGCTTGCTATTTTAGGCATACAACAACAGTTTGTGGGTGGACCTCATGAAACACCACAGGATACGCTGGTCCAAACCGTACCCGGCGTTAGCGGCCCCGGAACGGTTTATGCTCCGGTGCGGCAGGTAAGTTCT
Organism: Gammaproteobacteria bacterium; assembly: GCA_965222155.1. GTDB lineage: Bacteria > Pseudomonadota > Gammaproteobacteria > Eutrophobiales > Eutrophobiaceae > JAAXHV01. The sequence goes on along the minus strand of CBDCTH010000012.1, from coordinate 1,509,971 downwards.
GGAAACAGTGAAACAGTCACCGAATGCAACGATCTGCCGGGGGGGAACAGTCAACCGGATGCAGGCAAAGGGAAACAGGCAATGGGAGACAGTATGGAGGATACGGCAGCCGCGCTGAATGAGGTGAATTGTCGATGATGACGGCAGACTATCCGGCGCTGACCCGCAGTTTTATCAGACACGCACACTCGGGTAGAGTCGCCATTGTTTTTCATAGGGTGAAAAATCAGCTGACCGGTATTGGTTGTTACAGGTATATCCTGCCGCTATTGTTTTTTTGGCATGCGGGACCGGCCGCTGCGGCGCCATTGCCTGATTTTACTGCGCTGGTCCAGGAGAACTCTGCAGCTGTCGTAAACATCAGTACGACTGCCAAAAAAGATAATCCTGAAGCGTCCGGGAGATCGTATATCCCCGACGTGCCTGAAGATAGCCCGTTTTATGATTTTTTCCAGAAGTTTTTTGAAGAACAGGTGCCGGAAAACCGAGGAGCACCCAGGGAGGCGGCCTCGCTTGGGTCAGGCTTCATTATTTCAGCTGATGGTTTTATTATTACCAACAGTCACGTGGTCGCTAATGCGGATGAAATCATTGTAAGACTGAGTGATCGCAGGGAGTTTATTGCTGAAATAGTGGGTACCGACAAGCGCAGTGATATAGCGCTGCTTAAGGTTGATGGAAATGACCTGCCTGTAGTCACGTTGGGCAGTTCCTCGGATTTGAAGGTCGGGGAATGGGTGCTGGCAATAGGTTCGCCTTTCGGTTTTGACTATTCGGTCACTCAAGGGATAGTGAGTGCCATAGGGAGAAGTCTGCCCAATGAAAATTATATTCCCTTCATCCAGACTGATGTGGCTATTAACCCCGGTAATTCGGGCGGTCCTTTATTTAACCTGGATGGCGAAGTAATCGGGGTAAACTCGCAGATATACAGCCGCACCGGTGGATTTATGGGACTGTCTTTCGCCGTGCCTGTAGACGTCGTCGTCAATGTGTATTCACAGCTGCGGGAAACCGGTTCTGTTACCCGGGGCTGGCTCGGTGTACTTATACAGGACGTGACTCGGGAGCTGGCCGAATCTTTTAATATGGACAAACCCCATGGGGCACTGGTCGCAAAAGTATTGACCGACAGCCCCGCACAAGTCGCGGGCGTTGAAGTGGGCGATATCATTGTCAGGTATGACGGCGCCGAAATCGCATTTTCATCTGATCTGCCGCCTCGGGTCGGGAACAGTAAAATCAATACTAAAGTGCCGGTGGAGGTCATCCGGGAGGGGAAGCGCAAACATCTCAAGGTATTGATTGCAACACTCCCCGAAGAAGATAAAATGGCGCGAACGGAAAATGCTGCCCCGGAGATTGAGCCTCCCAATGAAATGAATCTTGTGGTACGCGACCTGACGGAAGATCAGAGAAAAAAGCTGGACCTGCCGAAAGACGGTATAATGGTGGAAAAAGTGATGCCCGGCCCCGGCGGCGAAGCGGGAATCCGTAAAGGTGACGTAATTTTGATAGTGAATAATATAAGCGTGGAAAGCGTTTCACAGTTTGGGCAGGTACTTGCGGGGCTGCCGCGCAACCGTTCTGTTCCAATCCTGATTCAAAGACGCGGTGCACCGACGTTCCTGGCCTTTAAACTGACCGGAGCAGAGGACGAATAAGTTTTGTCCGGCTGCTCCGGGCAAACATTAAGTTTTCCAGTCCTGTTTATATGGAGCGGATCAGAAACTTTTCCATCATCGCGCACATAGACCATGGCAAGTCTACCCTCGCGGATCGTTTTATCCAGACTTGCGGCGGCTTGAGTGAACGGGAAATGTCCGCGCAGGTGTTGGATTCGATGGAGTTGGAAAGGGAACGTGGTATTACGATCAAATCCCAGAGTGTGCGCCTGGATTACCCCCACTATGACGGCAATACATACCAGTTCAATATAATTGACACGCCCGGTCACGTTGATTTCAGTTATGAAGTGTCCCGCTCGTTATCTGCATGCGAAGGTGCTTTGCTGGTTGTGGATTGTTCCCAGAGCGTAGAGGCGCAGACCGTAGCCAACTGCTTTGCGGCCATTGACAACGGACTGGAAGTAATTCCGGTATTAAACAAGATTGACTTGCCGGCAGCAGACCCTGAGAAGGTGATACTGGATATTGAGGAACTGATCGGAGTTGATGCAAGGAATGCACTGCTGGTCAGCGCCAAAACCGGGGAGGGGCTGGAGCAACTGCTCAGTGCTATTATTGAACGTATTCCCCCGCCTGAAGGCAATATCGACGCACCACTGACGGCATTGATTATCGATTCCTGGTTTGATAATTACCTTGGCGTCATTTCCCTGGTACGGGTAAAGGAGGGCCGGTTGAGCATCGGCGACAAGATCAAAATATTTTCAACCGGGCAGAGCTATATTGTTGACGAGGTCGGTTCATTCACTCCCAAGAGAACCCCCGGCTCCTGTCTTGCTACGGGGGAGGTTGGATACGTTGTTGCCGGAATCAAGGAAATTCTCGGCGCGCCGGTGGGTGATACCATTACTTCAAGCAAGCATCCGGTAGAGCGTCCGGTACCCGGTTTCCAACCTGTTAAACCCCGTGTTTTTGCCGGTATGTTTCCTATCGATTCCAGTGATTTCGAGAACTTCCGGGAAGCCCTGGCAAAGCTGAAATTAAATGACGCAGCGCTGTATTATGAACCTGAAACCTCCCAGGCCCTGGGTTTCGGGTTTCGTTGTGGATTTTTAGGCATGTTGCATATGGAGATAGTTCAGGAACGCCTGGAGCGAGAGTACGACATGAATCTGATAATAACGGCGCCCACCGTAGTGTATGAAATTGAAACCACATCCGGTTCCAGGTTGTATATCGATAATCCTGCCGATCTCCCCGGGACGGATAAGGTTGTGGCAATTCGTGAACCCATCGTACGTGCTGATATACTGACACCGCAGGAATACCTGGGCAACGTTATCTCCCTGTGTATCGAGAAAAGAGGCGAGCAGAAGAAATTGCACTATGCCGGGCGGCAGGTATCGATTGCTTTTGAGATTCCCCTCAGCGAAATAGTACTGGATTTTTTTGACCGGTTGAAATCGGTCAGTAAAGGGTATGCGTCTTTTGATTATCATTTTGAACGCTATAATGAGGCGCCCCTGGTTAAACTGGATGTGTTGATTAACGCTACCCGGGTGGATGCATTGTCGTGCATCGTCCATCGGGACCTGGCGCAACGACGCGGACGCGAATTGACGGCAAAGATGAAACAACTCGTCCCGCGTCAGATGTATGAAGTAGCGATACAAGCGGCGATCGGCTCGAAAATCATCGCCCGGGAATCCGTTAAGGCACTGCGTAAAAACGTCACGGCCAAGTGCTACGGCGGTGACGTGACGCGTAAAAGAAAATTACTTGAGAAACAAAAAGCAGGGAAAAAAAGAATGAAACAACTGGGTTCGGTTGAAATCCCGCAATCGGCATTCATGGCTATTCTGCATGTGGGGGGCGAGCAATGACCTTCGATTTCGCTGCCTTGCTGGTATTGCTTACCTTTGTCAGCGGCATAATCTGGGGAGTCGATGCCTTGTTTTTTGCAGCGGGCAGAAGAACTTCCGCCACTGACAGCCGCGCTCGTACGGAACCATTAATCGTGGATTATGCCAGGTCGTTGTTTCCTGTATTTTTGATTGTAATGGTCTTGCGCTCATTCATCATTGAGCCGTTCCGCATTCCGTCTGCTTCCATGATGCCGACCCTGTTAAGAGGCGATTTCATCCTGGTAAACAAGTACGATTACGGCATTCGTCTGCCGGTTCTGAATGCCAAGGTGTTCGGTAGCGGGGAACCGCAACGGGGCGACGTTGTCGTGTTTCGCTACCCTGAAGATCCCGCCATTCCTTTTATCAAGAGGGTAGTTGGGGTGCCCGGCGACCACCTGCAATACAAGGACAAGAGCCTGACAATAAACGGTGTTGACGTCGAACTCAAACTCAAAGGTATTTATCAAAGTGACGGGGTAGGTAAGAGGCAGAACGGTTCTTATCGATTAACGGAACGACTGGACGAAATAGATCACGATATTCTCATCAATTCTTTACAGTCCTCGTCTGTGGAAATTGATCGGAAAATTCCCGAAGGACATTACTTTGTCCTGGGTGATAACCGTGATAACAGCAGGGATAGTCGTTACTGGGGACTGGTGCCGGATGAAAATCTCGTAGGCAGAGCATTTTATATATGGATGAACTGGAGCAGCGACAGTATTCTTGATTTTCAGAGTTGGGATATGGACTGGGACCGGATTGGATCCGGGATAAATTAATCTGAAGATATGAATGAGTTACACCTGTACATGAAAAATGTCCTGGGTCATGATTTCAGTAATACTGAATTATTAACTATGGCCTTGACTCACCGGAGTTTCAGCAGGAACCACAATGAAAGACTTGAATTCCTTGGGGATGCGCTGCTGGGCATGTTTATTGCCGATGAACTGTATATAAAGTTCCCGGAGGCTGCGGAAAGTGACCTGACACGATTACGTTCATCCCTGGTAAAACAGGAAACGCTCGCGCAACTCGCAAAACAACTGGACCTGGGAAGTCATATCAGGTTCGGCATTGGTGAGAATAAAAGCGGAGGAAGGCAGAAAGATTCACTTCTGGCAAACACTTTGGAGGCAATGATAGGAGCGATTTACCTGGATTCAGACCTGGAAAACTGTCGTCGTTTTATCTTGAAATTGTATGCTTCCTTACTTGACCAATTGACCACCGAGAATATACCGAAAGACCCGAAATCCGAATTGCAGGAATACTTGCAGGCCAATAAAAAGTCTTTGCCCATATATAATGTGGTTGCAGAAGAAGGGGAAGCGCATGACAAACTGTTTACTATAGAATGTTGTGTTGACGGCGTCGCCAAACCCATAGTGGCAAAAGGCAGGAGTAAAAGAAATGCGGAACAAACAGCGGCAAGGACGATGCTGGAGAAGATAGCTCTGGATGCTGACTGAAACTGAAACACCGGGTTTCAAGGTCGGTTACGTTTCCATTATAGGTCGGCCCAACGTCGGCAAGTCGACACTGTTAAACCGTTTCATTGATCATAAAATCAGTATCGTATCCAGGAAGCCGCAAACGACACGCTGGCAGATTAAAGGGATTAAATCGACTCCTGAATACCAGATTATCTTCACTGATACCCCGGGGTACCAAAACACCCATAAAAGTGCGATCTACCGCTATATGAACAGGGAGGTGACAAACTCATTGGCGCATATCGACCTGGTGCTGTTCGTTGTCGAGGCGGTAAAGTGGACCCATAAAGATGACTTGGTCGCAGGATTGTTAAATGAAGTAAACGCGCCGCTGGTATTAGTGATCAATAAACTGGACCTGCTCAAGCACCACACCGCATTACTGCCATACATAAATGAAATGAAAGAAAAGCTGTCATTCACGGAAATTATTCCACTCAGCGCCAGACGCCAACGAGACGTTGTGTCGTTGGAACGTAAAGTGGTTTCAATGCTGCCTGCAGGCGAAGCCTTGTTCCCGGCCGATCAGATAAGTGATAAAAGTTCGCGTTTCATAGCGGCTGAGTATATCAGGGAGAAAGTTATGGCGCGCCTGGGAGAAGAACTGCCTTACAGGATATCCGTCACTATTGATGAATATAATGACGAGGCTACATTATTGTCCATATTTGCCACTATCTGGGTGGAGCGCCGCTCGCACCGTTCCATCATTATTGGTGGAAATGGCAAAATGCTAAAGTCAATTGGCGCTGAGGCGCGTATTGAATTGGAGAAATTCTTTACAAAAAAAGTGTATCTGCAAACCTGGGTGAAAACGAAACAGAGTTGGACTGAAGACATCAGGGCATTAAAGATGTTGGGGTATAATTAGGCATGTCCTGAAGCGTTGAGGGTCACGCTTGCGTGGTCCTGGCCAATTGAGAACTGATCGATGAGAGTCGAACTGAACCCCTGCTACATCCTGCACAATCGTCCCTATCGTGAAACGAGTTTGTTACTGGACGTGTTTTCGCGCGGGCACGGCAGGATTGGCCTGGTGGCCAAAGGGGCCAGAAAACAGAAAAATGATAAACGGGCATTGTTACAATCGGGTCGTAAAATCAGTATCGCCTGGACAATGCGCCGGGAATTGGGCACCTTGACCCAGGTAGAACCCTGTCAAGGCAGACAAGCGTATGAAGCCGGCGGGCTGATGACTGTTTTTTACATTAATGAACTGCTGGTAAAATTGCTGCATCGGCATGAACCACATCCGGAACTTTTCGATGCCTATGAGGAAGCAATCGGCAAATTAAGTAATAGACCGACCGAACAAGTCACACTCAGGATATTTGAAAAGCGGCTACTTGAAGCACTGGGTTATGGGTTGGTGCTGAATTCTGATGCAGAAGGCAATGCCATCAAAGCGGATCAAAAGTATAATTACCTGTTGGAACAAGGTCCGGTTCTACATGATTCACCTGACCGGAGCGGCATGAAAATCTCCGGGCGAACATTAACGGCCTTGGCGGAAGAGAAATTAGGTGATGACCATGTGTTGGCAGAGGCCAAGCAGTTGATGAGAATGGCGCTGGGTAATTTACTGGGCGACAGACCGCTGGTCAGCCGCGAACTGTACAACTTCAACTTAACTACGCAACGCTGAAATAATCAATGAACCCGATAAAACTGGGGGTTAACATCGACCATGTAGCGACGCTGCGCCAGGCGCGGCTGACCCGATATCCCGAACCGGTCCAGGCTGCCCTGATAGCTGAACAGGCCGGCGCTGACTCAATCACGATACACCTGCGCGAGGACCGCCGGCATATCCAGGAAAGGGACGTGGAGATGTTGAAAGACGTGCTGACGATACCGATCAACCTGGAAATGGCGGTCACTGATGGAATGTTGGCGCTCGCAGAGAAATTCCAGCCGGATTTTTGCTGTTTTGTCCCCGAGCGGCGGGAAGAGTTGACCACGGAGGGCGGCCTGGAAGTGGCCGGCCAGCAGGAAAGGATCAACGTTGCCTGTGCCAGGCTGCAGGCGAGCGGTTCCAAAATATCTTTGTTTATCGATGCGGATGCCGGCCAGATAGACGCGGCGGTCAATGCCGACGCAGACATGATAGAAATTCATACAGGCCACTATGCGGATTGCGACGGCCCGGAAGCGCTCGCCGTTGAATACAACAAGATAGTCCGGGCAGTGGAATATGCAGCGAAAACACCACTGCAAATCAACGCCGGACACGGACTGCATTACCACAACGTCAATCCGATTGCTGCGCTCAAACAGGTTGCCGAACTGAACATCGGCCATTCCATCATAGCCAGGGCGGTATTCTCCGGCCTCTATCAGGCTGTCAAGGACATGAAGGCGCTGATGGACGGAGCCAGGCGATAACAGCGGATAAGCCATAGGGGTTTCAATGGGGTAAACCGCCACCGGTTAGTAACACGATAATCGCATCACCATCTTTGCCGAAATAGACACTATAATTACGATTTTGTATTTATCAGTGGGCAAGCAATAATAACAGGATATCGTTAACATTCGTTGCTGTTTTTGCTGTTCTCATAAAAATTTTAGGATGCGGCCTTATTCAATCCCGTGGTGAGAAGTCCGGGCTAACCCGTATATTTCACCAATGGATGTGATGATCGCGCCGGATTTTTGATGTGCGCCTTCCCCCTGCTCAACTCCATACAGAGCTTGCCCCTGCGGTTGTAAGCAGGGGGGCAGGCTTTGGCGTACACCCATACGCGGACTCTCCGGGGACGGATTTCAAATCCGTCCCCTTCCTTACAGGGCAACCGCATACTTTTGGATTCTGTTGCAGAAGACAGGAAACCAACCGGACAACACCGCCCGTCATGCTGGCGAATGCCAGCATCCAGTCAAACAACAGCGCAGGCTCAGGGTAATGAAGGGTTATTCACTGGATTCTGGCCTGCGCCAGAATGACGGAATCGGGCAAAAACATCTGAATTCAAAAGTATGCGTTTGCCCTGCCCTTCCTTATGATATATAAAAGTATGCGGTTGCCCTGCCATAAAAAAGCAGCTATAACTATTCAAATTACCGCCCCACATAACAATATGCTAAAATTATAATGGAGGATAATCCAACCATGACAAATGCCATCGCCTTTGACACTCACCGCTTCATCCAACGAATGACCGATGTCGGCTTCACAACGGCCCAGGCTGAAGCATTGTCCGACGAACAGGTAAAACTGATCAACAGCAACCTGGCCACAAAACACGATATTGAAGGACTCAAAGTAGATATTGAAGGACTAAGACTGGCCACAAAACACGATATTGAAGAACTCAGACTGGCCACAAAACACGATATTGAAGCCGCGAAATCCGAACAAATCAAATGGACAATATCGGCAATAGGCGTCTATACGGGCATTATTGCCCTGCTAATATATTTCCTGTAAAAATTAACAGATCGTCTTACGACAATGAACGATACATGTCAAACCATACAGACAAAACCGGCCATTCCCGAAATTACATTCACCAAGAATTCAGTCGGCTCCGAATACGCCGTTTTTAAAACAGACGAAGAAACCGTCATCAAATTCTCGAAACTTCCGCTGGAAAAAATATATCCGCGAGTCTACCTGGATCCTGACCGCGGGCTGATAATGCTTATGACTCCCAGCTATATACACGAATATTTAGGAAAAAAAACAGAACGAATAATTTCCTACGCCGCCTGCCGTATGGAACTATCCTATTCAGAACTGGGATCAACCCGGTTAAGCGGCTCCAGGGGCGGCTACAGTACCGGGCCTGAACCCGATGAATGTTATTACATCGGAAACTATTCCGAAGCCTTCCTTGAGGCCAGAGAAAAAGGCACGTCAGCCTGCACAAAATTCATCAACGATCACGGTCCGGACCTTGTTGTTGAAGTCGGTGTAACATCGATTAATGGATCAAAACTGAACAAATATCAAGAGCTGGGCGTTAAAGAACACTGGCAGATCAACTTTACAGACGATGTGTCTACACCAATTACCGTAGAATTCAAAGACCTTCAGAACGATAACCTGCAAACAATCAAGGTTTCGAACTGCCTGCCAATATTAAACGACGAGCTGGTCCAGGACATACTTACCCACTGCCATAAAAAACCACCAAACGACGTCGAAATCCAGGCAATCACCGAATACTTCATCCAACAGCAGACCAACATACCCTCTCCCCAAATAGAAGGCATATAGAACAGTTCAATATAATGATCTAATGCATTCCTGAATGTTAAAGACACCAGTGCGTTTCTGGCACAACTTACAGATAGTAAAACCAAATCTAAACTTATCTTGAGCGTGACATACCGCAATTCGGTCCGCGCGTGCCGGCTGAAACGCTGAGACGTGTTTGGACCATGCTCGCCCACAATCAGGGCCAAATCCTGAACGCTTCCCGACTTACAGCAAGCCTTGAGGTGTCTTCTCCTACCATTACGCCTCGACACGGCAGGGGCATTGCGGTGAGTCCGACTTGGAATTACGAAGTGCTTTGATGAGCAATCCGGGTCAATACCGCCTCCAGGTCCGCCGGCAACGGCGCGATAAATTGATGTTCTCCGGTTTTTTTCAATTCGGGTACGGCGAGTTTGCCGGCGTGTAAAAACATGCGTTTCAGGCCGGCTGCGTACATTTTTTTGTTAAATTCCCTGTCTCCGTATTTTTTGTCACCGGCAAGGGGATGGCCGATGGAACCGGCGTGGACCCTGATTTGATGAGTTCGGCCGGTGGCAATCCTGACCCTGACGTGAGTTGCATCCCTGTAAACCCTGACTGTCATAAACTTGGATATGGCAGTCTTGCCGGCGCCATCAACCCTGACCTGTCCTTCGCCGTAATCATTTCTATGACGTTGCAACGGGGTGTTCACCGTGATTTTTTTTTCGTGTAACCGGCCTTGCAGCAGGGCCTGATATTCTTTATGCACGGCGCCGCTTTTCAGAGCCTGGTTGACCTGACGCAGGATTGTCATGTTTTTAGCTATCAACAGACAACCGGAAGTCTCTTTATCCAGTCGATGAATTAAATGCAGGTCCTGCTTTTGCCGATATAACTCGCGCAGGATCTCGATAATACCAAAAGCGCTTCCCGTACCTGCATGTACAACCAGGCCGGCGGGTTTATTTATGACTATAAGCCGCCTATCCTCATACATAATGCAGGTCTTTATCATTTCAACCAGGCGCGCCGGCGGTTTGTCGGGAATTCCGGCCGGTTGCTCAAATAGCGGGGGGATGCGGATAATATCTCCCGCTTGAAGGCGGTAGTCGGGCTTGATGCGACCCTTGTTTACCCTGACCTCGCCACGTCTCAGCATCTGGTAGATGCGACTTTTGGGTATGGGTTTCAGGAAAGCGAGCAGAAAATTATCGATGCGTCGGTCGGCATGTTCATTGTCAATGACAACGCTTTCGGTTTTGCGTGTTTTATAAATCATCAATGAATAATGACATGTTGTCAACAAATTGAATTGCCCACTGCAGGTTCCCACTTGCTATTACAATGATAGTACAATATGATTTTAATATGGTTGAGTAGGGGGTTGTTGCCGCATGTTAAAATCGCTTTCGATAACTGTTATGCCCGGGAGGGAGGGCGTCCCGCCCTCCACGAGGACAGGATGCCCGCGTGCCCGGGGAGCTGATAAAATGCGCGGAAACTGCTGCCGTTTTACCAGCTTCTTGCCCTGAACTGACGGGGGTTCTTGAAAACCCAAGTTCACACGTATTCAAGTGTTGGCCGGAAGCCCTTCATGATCGCTGCGCGGGCGCTACAACTGCGCCCGGCACCTTACCCCCCCCCCCCCCGATTTTCCGGGCAGGGTGGCAGCCTGAGAGCGGTGCGGGTGCGCCCGACGGTCGGCGCCGGGTTGGCCGCACTCCTGTGTTGCCTCGGCGCGCTGGCGCTCCTCGAACCCGCCGCCGCCCAGACCGCCTCGGGGGTCTGCGACCGTACGCGGACGGTGCAGGACGAAATCGTCAACACCCTGTCGGGCGTCAGCCGTTGCGAGGATGTCACCGCTGACCACCTGGCGAATTTGATTACGCTCGATCTTGGCAGAAGGAATATTAACTCCTTGAAAGCGGGCGATTTCGCCGGCCTGAGCAAGCTTCAAAACCTGTATTTACAGAATAACCGACTGACTGACTTGCCGGCAACCCTGTTCAACGACCTGAGCAATCTTCAAAACCTGTACTTACAGCAGAACCGACTGACTGACCTGCCGGCAACCCTGTTCAACGGCCTGAGCGAGCTTCAAACTCTGAATTTATATGGCAACGCCCTGACCAGCCTGCCGGCAACCCTGTTCAACGGCCTGAGCAAGCTTAGAGTCCTGAATTTAGGGGCTAACGGGAATATAAAGGATAAGAGTCTGACTATGCCGGCAACCCTGTTCAACGGCCTGAGCAATCTTGAATCCCTGGATTTAACGCATAACCACCTGACCAGCCTGCCGGCAACCTTGCTCAACGGCCTGAGCAATCTTCAAGGTCTGGATTTATCGGATAACCACCTGACCAGCCTGCCGGCAACCTTGCTCAACAGCCTGAGCAATCTTGAATCCCTGGATTTATCGGATAACCACCTGACCAGCCTGCCGGCAACCCTGCTCAACGGCCTGAGCAAGTTGAAACATCTCCTGGTTCAAAATAACCCGGCACTCACGAGCCTGCCGGCGGGCTTGTTCGCCGGTCTGGCCAACGTGGAGAACGCGTATTTTTCCCATGCGCCTCTTGAGGTGTCGCTGGCGCGCGTCGGTAACGCCACCTTGACTGTAGGCACGGCTGTCGACTTCAAGGTGAAAATTGCCCAGGGTGTGCTGCGCGCCACAAAGGTGAGATGGCGCGCCGAAGCCCAGGACGGGCTGGTGAACGGCCGGAAGACCGTATCCGGTGAGACGGAAATCGAGGCGGGCGAGACAGACAGCGGGCAATTCAGCGTCACCGGCACCCCTGATACGGACGGCAAGCCGCCCAGGATAGTCGTCATAGTGGATGAGCCGGGCTTCGGCCAGCGTCCGTATCATGATCCCAGCCGTGGCAGACACCAGTCGTTTCAGGGCTTCAGTTATACAGCGCCGTCCGCCTGGAGTCTCGATTTCGGCACGGGCTCCGCAGCCACGCGTACGACGGTTCACGTTGGCAATGCCCATGCGCAGGAGGGTAACGACATCGAGTTCCCCGTCAGACTGTCCCAGGCTGTGTCGTCGGCTGTAACCCTGCGCTGGGAAACCGCTGACACCACGGGGGACAACCCCGCGACCACCGATAATGACCCGAACACCGTTGATGACTACACGGCGCAAAGCAACGGTAGCCTGACCATTGCTGCCGGCGCCACCGAAGGCACGATAACGGTGGCGACGCTTGAGGACGAGGTGAGTGAGCCGCACGAGACGTTTTATGTCAATCTGAGCGCACCCTCGTTGCCGGCCGGGGTGTTGCTGATGACAACCCAGGTCGTCGGCACCATTGACAATGACGATCTGGAAATATCGTTACAAGACGTAACCATACCCGAGGGACAAGAAATCAAATTGTCGATAGTCCTGTCGCACCCGATTCTAACAGCAGTGAAGGCGGCTAGTGTAACTTCGGCGCATGGCACGACGGACCAAAATGATGCTTGGTTCAGGGGTCATATTAGTAATGCTAATATTCGTCCTGATTACTTTGAAACGGGATACCCCATAGAGCCAAACGTCACTGACCAGAGTTATTCTATTGGAAGAGCCTTGTATGACCTTGAAGTGGATGACGGCGAATACTTCACGGTCACATTCAAGGTGCCCGCATTACCCGCGGGACAAGGCGTGAGGTATAAGAACAATAAGAACACAGCCAGGGTCACGATTCGCAACGTCGTCCCGGCGACGCTTTCCATCGCGGACGCCGCCGCCGCCGAGGGCGATACTGTCACGTTCGAGGCGACGCTGGACAAAATTCTGCTCGTAGACGTGGACATAATTTGGTTCACTCAGGATGGCACGGCAAGCTCCAGCGACTATCTGCGACGATACAAACGGTGGCTGACCATCCCGGCCGGCCAGACCGCCATCCCGCTCGTGGTGCATACCCGCGAGGACCCCAACCCCGAACCGGACGAGACCTTCACCGTTATCATAGAAGGAGTGAACTCGCCTGTGTTCATTGGCAAACCGGCGACGGGGACAATCCGCAATGATGACGCCAGGATTACCCTCGCGGATGCGGCCGCGGAAGAGGGGGAGGCTGTCGAGTTTACAGTAACGTTGAGCCACCCTGTGGCAGCGGACGTGAGCCTGGACTGGCAAACCGGGGACGACGCCACGGGGGACCACCCCGCACTCAGCGCGGACTCGAGCACCGGCGACAAGGCCGACTACACGCCGGTGAGTAACGGCAGTCTGACTATCCCGGCCGGCGCTAGCGCCGGGACGATCACGGTGCAGACGACCGAGGACCATGACAAGGAACAGGACGAGACGTTCATCGTGACGCTGCGCGAGCCGGGCGCCGGTTTCCCGGCCGGCGCATCACTGACGTTGGTGGATACCGAGGCCACGGGTACCATCCGTAACGACGATACCCCCACCCTGTCCATTGCGGATGCGAGCGCGGAGGAAGGCCAGCCCATGACGTTCACCGTGACTCTGGGCATAGTCTGGCCCACAGACGTGACCGTGGACTGGAGTCTGCAGGATGATAGCGCGACGGCGCCCGCTGACTACCCGGAGAATCAGGGCGGCAGCGTGATCATTGCGACGGGCACCAGGACTGGGACATTCACGGTGCAGACTACCGAGGACACCCTGGCCGAGGGCGCTGAGACCTTCAAGGCGATTATTGCCGCGCCGGCCGGCGGTTTTCCGTCTGCCGTCGATTTTCCCGACACTCAAGTGACAATAAACGACGCCGAGGCGGTCGGTACGATTACGGACAATGACACGGCCACGGTGTCCATCGCGGATGCGACCGCGAGCGAGGGCACCGATGTTGAATTCACGGTGAGCCTGAGCACGGCCGCGTCCTTGGACCTGATCTTGAAGTGGGAAACTACGGACGGCACGGGGGCGAATGCGGCGCTCAGCACGGGGGCCTCACCCGACTACACGCCGCAGAGCAACGCCAGTCTGACCATCCCGGCCGGCCAGACCAGCGCGACGATTCAGGTACCGGCCCTGATAGACACCGAGGTCGAAAACCCTGAGACCTTCACGGTGGAAGTGAGTGCGCCCGCCGGCGGTTTACCCAGCTGGGCCGCGCTGGGCGATACCGTTGCCACCGGCACAATCACGGATGACACCACCCCGCCGACGGTGACGTTCGTCCCGGCGGACGGGACCAAGACGGGCGACGTGGACACGGACGTACTGGTGCAGTTCGACGAGCCGGTGCGCCAGGCCGACGGCGACCCGCTGGAGGACGCGGACGCGGTGGCGGCGGTGGAGTTGAAGAAGGTAAACGGCGACGGTACCGACCTGGCGGGCGCGGGGCGGGTCAGCATCAACAACGATAAGACGGTCATCACCATCGACCCGCAGAATGCACTGGCGCCGGGCAGCTACACGGTGACGCTGCTTCAGGACACGGTAGAGGACGAGCAGGGCAACCAGATAGACAGCGACCAGAGCGCCACCTTCACGGTGGACACGGCCGCGCCCACGGTGACGTTCGTCCCGGCGGACGGGGACACGGTGGCCACCGTGAATACAAACGTGGAGGTGCGCTTTAATGAGCCGGTGCGCCAGGCCGACGGCAATGCCCTGACTGTGGCCGCGGCCACGGCCGCGCTGACGCTGGTGCGCGTGGGCGATGGCAGCAACACCGACCTGACGGCGGCGGCGCTGGTGACGGTCAACCCGGCCAAGACGGTCATCACCATCAACCCGGCGGCGGCGCTGGTGAGCGGCGCCCGCTACACGGTGACGCTGCCGGCGAACACGGTAGAGGACGAGCAGGGCAACGAGCAGGGCGCCGAGCAGTCGGCGACCTTCACGGTGGACACGGCCGCGCCCACGGTGACGTTCGTCCCGGCGCATGGGACCAAGACCGGCAACGTGGACACGGACGTACTGGTGCAGTTCGACGAGGCGGTGCGCCAGGCCGACGGCAATGCCCTGACTGTGGCCGCGGCCACGGCCGCGCTGACGCTGGTGCGCGTGGGCGATGGCAGCAACACCGACCTGACGGCGGCGGCGCTGGTGACGGTCAACCCGGCCAAGACGGTCATCACCATCAACCCGGCGGCGGCGCTGGTGAGCGGCGCCCGCTACACGGTGACGCTGCCGGTGAACACGGTAGAGGACGAGCAGGGCAACGAGCAGGGCGCCGAGCAGTCGGCGACCTTCACGGTGGACACGGCCGCGCCCACGGTGACGTTCGTCCCGGCGCATGGGACCAAGACCGGCAACGTGGACACGGACGTACTGGTGCAGTTCGACGAGCCGGTGCGCCAGGCCGACGGCAATGCCCTGACTGTGGCCGCGGCCACGGCCGCGCTGACGCTGGTGCGCGTGGGCGATGGCAGCAACACCGACCTGACGGCGGCGGCGCTGGTGACGGTCAACCCGGCCAAGACGGTCATCACCATCAACCCGGCGGCGGCGCTGGTGAGCGGCGCCCGCTACACGGTGACGCTGCCGGTGAACACGGTAGAGGACGAGCAGGGCAACGAGCAGGGCGCCGAGCAGTCGGCGACCTTCACGGTGGACACGGCCGCGCCCACGGTGACGTTCGTCCCGGCGCATGGGACCAAGACCGGCAACGTGGACACGGACGTACTGGTGCAGTTCGACGAGCCGGTGCGCCAGGCCGACGGCAACCCCTGACTGTGGCCGCGGCCACGCCGCGCTGACGCTGGTGCGCGTGGGCGATGGCAGCAACACCGACCTGACGGCGGCGCTGGTGACGGTCAACCCGGCCAAGACGGTCATCACCATCAACCCGGCGGCGGCGCTGGTGAGCGGCGCCCGCTACACGGTGACGCTGCCGGTGAACACGGTAGAGGACGAGCAGGGCAACGAGCAGGGCGCCGAGCAGTCGGCGACCTTCACGGTGGACACGGCCGCGCCCACGGTGACGTTCGTCCCGGCGCATGGGACCAAGACCGGCAACGTGGACACGGACGTACTGGTGCAGTTCGACGAGGCGGTGCGCCAGGCCGACGGCAATGCCCTGACTGTGGCCGCGGCCACGGCCGCGCTGACGCTGGTGCGCGTGGGCGATGGCAGCAACACCGACCTGACGGCGGCGGCGCTGGTGACGGTCAACCCGGCCAAGACGGTCATCACCATCAACCCGGCGGCGGCGCTGGTGAGCGGCGCCCGCTACACGGTGACGCTGCCGGCGAACACGGTAGAGGACGAGCAGGGCAACGAGCAGGGCGCCGAGCAGTCGGCGACCTTCACGGTGGACACGGCCGCGCCCACGGTGACGTTCGTCCCGGCGCATGGGACCAAGACGGCAACGTGGACACGGACGTACTGGTGCAGTTCGACGAGGCGGTGCGCCAGGCCGACGGCAATCCCTGACTGTGGCCGCGGCCACGGCCGCGCTGACGCTGGTGCGCGTGGGCGATGGCAGCAACACCGACCTGACGGCGGCGGCGCTGGTGACGGTCAACCCGGCCAAGACGGTCATCACCATCAACCCGGCGGCCGCGCTGGTGAGCGGCGCCCGCTACACGGTGACGCTGCCGGCGAACACGGTGGAGGACGAGCAGGGCAACGAGCAGGGCGCGAGCCAGTCGGCGACCTTCACGGTGGACACGGCCGCGCCCACGGTGACGTTCGTCCCGGCGCATGGGACCAAGACCGGCAACGTGGACACGGACGTACTGGTGCAGTTCGACGAGGCGGTGCGCCAGGCCGACGGCAACCCTGACTGTGGCCGCGGCCACGGCCGCGCTGACGCTGGTGCGCGTGGGCGATGGCGGCAACACCGACCTGACGGCGGCGGCGCTGGTGACGGTCAACCCGGCCAAGACGGTCATCACCATCAACCCGGCGGCGGCGCTGGTGAGCGGCGCCCGCTACACGGTGACGCTGCCGGTGAACACGGTAGAGGACGAGCAGGGCAACGAGCAGGGCGCCGAGCAGTCGGCGACCTTCACGGTGGACACGGCCGCGCCCACGGTGACGTTCGTCCCGGCGCATGGGACCAAGACCGGCAACGTGGACACGGACGTACTGGTGCAGTTCGACGAGCCGGTGCGCCAGGCCGACGGCAATGCCCTGACTGTGGCCGCGGCCACGGCCGCGCTGACGCTGGTGCGCGTGGGCGATGGCAGCAACACCGACCTGACGGCGGCGGCGCTGGTGACGGTCAACCCGGCCAAGACGGTCATCACCATCAACCCGGCGGCGGCGCTGGTGAGCGGCGCCCGCTACACGGTGACGCTGCCGGTGAACACGGTAGAGGATGCGCAGGGCAACGAGCAGGACAGCGAGCAGTCGGCGACCTTCACGGTGGATGCGGATGCGCCGGGGGTAACGTTCGTGCCGGCGGACGGGGACACGGTGGGCGCCGGCGTCAATGTGCTGGTGGAGTTCGACGAGGTAATACAGACGGCGGCTGGCAGTGTCTTCGGTGCGGGCGCGGCAGCGGGCGCGGTGGAGTTGAGAAAGGATGGCACGGGTCATCGACGGACGCCACGGTCAGCCTGGCCGGGCACGTCATCACCATCAACCCGCAGAACTCGCTGGCGGCGGGCCGCTACACGGTGAAGGTGTTGGCGAACACGGTGGCGGACATGGCGGGCAACGCGGTGGCCGCGGCCAGTGCGGTGTTCACGGTGGACACGACGGCGCCGACGGTGACCTTCGCGCCGGCGCATGACGCCACCGCGGGGCCGGCCACCAATGTGACGGTGACCTTCACCGAGGCGGTGCGCAACCTGGACAACGGCGATATCACGGACACCAACGCGCACCTGACGGTGGAGCTGAAGAAATCCGACGGCACGGGCGCTGACCTGGCGGGTTCGGGGCAGGTGAGCATCGACGACGCCAACAAGGTCATCACCATCGACCCGGCCGCCGACCTGGCGGCGGGCGACTACACGGTCAAGGTGCTGGCGAACAAGGTGGAGGATGGGGCGGACAATGCGGTGGTCGCGGCCAGCGCCACCTTCACGGTGGATGCGGCGGCGCCGACGGTGACCTTCGCGCCGGCGCATGACGCCACCGCGGGGCCGGCCACCAATGTGACGGTGACCTTCACCGAGGCGGTGCGCAACCTGGACAACGGCGATATCACGGACACCAACGCGCACCTGACGGTGGAGCTGAAGAAATCCGACGGCACGGGCGCTGACCTGGCGGGTTCGGGGCAGGTGAGCATCGACGACGCCAACAAGGTCATCACCATCGACCCGGCCGCCGACCTGGCGGCGGGCGACTACACGGTCAAGGTGCTGGCGAACAAGGTGGAGGATGGGGCGGACAATGCGGTGGTCGCGGCCAGCGCCACCTTCACGGTGGATGCGGCGGCGCCGACGGTGACGTTCTCACCGGCGACCGGCGCCACCGCGGGGCCGGCCGTCAGCGTCACTGCCACCTTCACCGAGGCCATCCGCAACCTCGATGACACCGATCTCGACAATACCAACGCGCACCGGGTGGTGGAGTTGAAGAAGTCCGACGGCACGGGCGCTGACCTGGCGGTGGCCAACCGGGTGGCCATTGACGCCGACAACAAGGTCATCACCATCGACCCGGACGGTGACCTGGCGGCGGGCAGCTACACGGTCAAGGTGCTGGGGAGCACGGTGGAGGATGCCTACGGCAATGCGGTGGCCGCGGCCAGCGCCACCTTCACGGTGGATGCGGCGGCGCCGACGGTGACGTTCTCACCGGCGACCGGCGCCACCGCGGGGCCGGCCGTCAGCGTCACTGCCACCTTCACCGAGGCCATCCGCAACCTCGATGACACCGATCTCGACGACACCAACGCGCACCGGGTGGTGGAGTTGAAGAAGGACGGCACGGGCCCCGACCTGGCGGGCTCGGGGCAGGTGAGCATCGACGACGCCAACAAGGTCATCACCATCAACCCGGCCGCCGACCTGGCGGCGGGCAGCTACACGGTCAAGGTGCTGGCGAGCAGGGTGGAGGACGCCTACGGCAATGCGGTGGTCGCGGCCAGCGCCACCTTCACGGTGGATGCGGCGGCGCCGACGGTGACGTTCTCACCGGCGCACGGCGCCACCGCGGGGCCGGCCGTCAGCGTCACCGCCACCTTCACCGAGGCCATCCGCAACCTCGATGACACCGATCTCGACGACACCAACGCGCACCGGGTGGTGGAGTTGAAGAAGGACAATACGGGCGCTGACCTGGCGGCGGCCAACCAGGTGAGCATCAACAACAATAAGACGGTCATCACCATCACCCCGGACGGTGACCTGGCGGCGGGGAGTTACACGGTCAAGCTGCTGGCGAACACGGTGGAGGACGCCTACGGCAATGCGGTGGTCGCGGCCAGCGCCACCTTCACGGTGGACGCGTCCGTGCCGACGGTGACGTTCTCACCGGCGCACGGCGCCACCGCGGGGCCGGCCGTCAGCGTCACCGCCACCTTCACCGAGGCCATCCGCAACCTCGATGACACCGATCTCGACGACACCAACGCGCACCGGGTGGTGGAGTTGAAGAAGGACGGCACGGGCGCTGACCTGGCGGTGGCCAACCGGGTGGCCATTGACGCCGACAACAAGGTCATCACCATCGACCCGGACGGTGACCTGGCGGCGGGCAGCTACACGGTCAAGGTGCTGGGGAGCACGGTGGAGGATGCCTACGGCAATGCCGTGGCCGCGGCCAGCGCCACCTTCACGGTGGATGCGGCGGCGCCGACGGTGACGTTCTCACCGGCGACCGGCGCCACCGCGGGGCCGGCCGTCAGCGTCACTGCCACCTTCACCGAGGCCATCCGCAACCTCGATGACACCGATCTCGACGACACCAACGCGCACCGGGTGGTGGAGTTGAAGAAGGACGGCACGGGCCCCGACCTGGCGGGCTCGGGGCAGGTGAGCATCGACGACGCCAACAAGGTCATCACCATCAACCCGGCCGCCGACCTGGCGGCGGGCAGCTACACGGTCAAGGTGCTGGCGAGCAGGGTGGAGGACGCCTACGGCAATGCGGTGGTCGCGGCCAGCGCCACCTTCACGGTGGATGCGGCGGCGCCGACGGTGACGTTCTCACCGGCGCACGGCGCCACCGCGGGGCCGGCCACCAATGTGACGGTGACCTTCACCGAGGCCATCCGCAACCTCAATGACACCGATCTCGACGACGCCAACGCGCACCTGGCGGTGGAGCTGAAGAAGTCCGACGACACGGGCCCCGACCTGGCGGGATCGGGGCAGGTGAGCATCAACATCAATAAGACGGTCATCACCATCAACCCGGGCGCGGACCTGGCCGCGGGCGACTACACGGTCAAGGTGCTGGCGAGCATGGTGGAGGACGTGGCGGACAACGCCGTGGCCACGGCCAGCGCCACCTTCACGGTGGATGCGACCGCGCCGACGGTGACGTTCAGCCCGGCGACCGGCGCCACCGCGGGGCCGGGCGTCAGAGTCACCGCGACCTTCACCAAGGCGATACGCCTGCTCAGCGACAGCCCCGTCACGGACGACAACGCGCATACCGTGGTGGAGCTGAAGAAGGACGGCACGGGCGCTGACCTGGCGGCGGCCAACCGGGTGGCCATTGACGCCACCAACAAGATCATCACCATCGCCCCGGACGGTGACTTGGCGGCGGGCAGTTACACGGTCAAGGTGCTGGGGAGCACGGTGGAGGACGCCTACGACAATGCCGTGGCCACGGCCAGCGCCACCTTCACGGTGGATGCGGCGGCGCCGGGGGTAACGTTCACGCCGGCGGACGGGACGACGACGGGCGACGTGGACGTGAACGTACTGGTGCAGTTCGACGAGGCGGTGCGCCAGGCCGACGGCAATGCCCTGACTGCGGCCGCGGCCACGGCTGCGCTGACGCTGGTGCGCGTGGGCGATGGCAACAACACCGACCTGACGACAACGGCGGCGGTGACGGTCAACGATGCCAAGACGGTCATCACCATCAACCCGGCGGACGCGCTGGAGAGCGGCGCCAGCTACACGGTGATGCTGCCGGCGAACACGGTAGCGGATGCGCAGGGCAACGAGCAGGGCAGCGAGCAGTCGGCGACCTTCACGGTGGATGCGGATGCGCCGGGGGTAACGTTCGTGCCGGCGGACGGGGACACGGTGGGCGACGTGAACACGGACGTGGAGGTGCGCTTTAATGAGCCGGTGCGCAAGGCCAACGGCGACCCGCTGGAGGACGTGGACGCGGTGGCGGCGGTGGAGTTGAAGAAAGACGGGGCCGGCGCCGACCTGGCGGGCGCGGGGCGGGTCAGCATCGACGTCCAGAAGCGGGTCATCACCATCGACCCGCAGAATGCACTGGCGCCGGGCAGCTACACGGTGACGCTGCTGGCGAACACGGTAGAGGATGCGCAGGGCAACGAGCAGGACAGCGAGCAGTCGGCGACCTTCACGGTGGATGCGGATGCGCCGGGGGTAACGTTCGTGCCGGCGGACGGGGACACGGTGGGCGCCGGCGTCAATGTGCTGGTGGAGTTCGACGAGGTAATACAGACGGCGGCTGGCAGTGTCTTCGGTGCGGGCGCGGCAGCGGGCGCGGTGGAGTTGAGAAAGGATGGCACGGGCCCCGACCTGGCGACGGACGCCACGGTCAGCCTGGCCGGGCACGTCATCACCATCAACCCGCAGAACTCGCTGGCGGCGGGCCGCTACACGGTGAAGGTGTTGGCGAACACGGTGGCGGACATGGCGGGCAACGCGGTGGCCGCGGCCAGTGCGGTGTTCACGGTGGACACGACGGCGCCGACGGTGACCTTCGCGCCGGTGCACGGCGCCACCGCGGGGCCGGCCACCAATGTGACGGTGACCTTCACCGAGGCGGTGCGCAACCTGGACAACGGCGATATCACGGACACCAACGCGCACCTGACGGTGGAGCTGAAGAAGTCCGACGGCACGGGCGCTGACCTGGCGGTGGCCAACCGGGTGGCCATTGACGCCGACAACAAGGTCATCACCATCGACCCGGACGGTGACTTGGCGGCGGGCAGCTACACGGTCAAGGTGCTGGGGAGCACGGTGGAGGATGCCTACGGCAATGCCGTGGCCGCGGCCAGCGCCACCTTCACGGTGGACGCGTCCGTGCCGACGGTGATCTTCGCGCCGGTGCACGGCGCCACCGCGGGGCCGGCCGTCAGCGTCACCGCGACCTTCACCGAGGTGATACGCCTGCGTAGCGATGCCCCCGTCACGAACGACAACGCGCATACCGTGGTGGAGCTGAAGAGGGACAACGCGGGCGCTGACCTGGCGGTGGCCGGCCGGGTGGCCATTGACGCCGCCAACAAGATCATCACCATCACCCCGGACGGTGACTTGGCGGCGGGCAGTTACACGGTCAAGGTACTGGCGAACACGGTGGAGGACGTGGCGGACAATGCTGTGGTCGCGGCCAGCGCCACCTTCACGGTGGATGCGGCGGCGCCGACGGTGACGTTCTCACCGGCGCACGGGGACACCGCGGGGCCGGCCGTCAGCGTCACCGCGACCTTCACCGAGGTGATACGCCTGCTAGCGATGACCCCGTCACGACGACAACGCGCATACCGTGGTGGAGCTGAAGAAGGACAACGCGGGCGCTGACCTGGCGGTGGCCAGCCGGGTGGCCATTGACGCCGCCAACAAGATCATCACCATCACCCCGGACGGTGACTTGGCGGCGGGCAGTTACACGGTCAAGGTACTGGCGAACACGGTGGAGGACGTGGCGGACAATGCTGTGGTCGCGGCCAGCGCCACCTTCACGGTGGATGCGGCGGCGCCGACGGTGACGTTCGTCCCGGCCGACGGTGACGTGGTAACGGACGTGGACACGGACGTACTGGTGCAGTTCGACGAGCCGGTGCGCCAGGCCAACAACGACCCCCTGGATGCGGCGGCTGCGGCGGCGGCGGTGGAGTTGAAGAAGGTAAACGGCGACGGCACCGACCTGGCGGGCACGGGGCAGGTGAGGATCAACAACGACAAGACCGTCATCACCATGGACCCGGCCAACCCGCTGGAGACGGGGAGTCAGTACACGGTGACGCTGCGGGCGAGCACGGTGGAGGACGCGCACGGCAATGAGATTGGCAGCGCCCGGACGTCCACCTTCACGGTGGGCACGGTGGACACCGCGGCGCCGACGCTGACGCTGACCGGCGTACCGGCCTATATCAACGACACGGACGCGTTCACGGTGACATTGACGTTCAACGAGGCGGTGACAGGCTTCATCATTGATGATGTGTCGGTGAGCAACGCCAGACTGAGCGGATGGGCGACGACAACGCCGGGGCTGGTATTCAACGTTGCGGTGACGCCGGACGGTAGCGGCGATGTGACGATCACCGTTCAGGTGAACAGTGCAGAGGACCTGGCGGGCAATCCCGGCCCGGCCGCGGCGGTTAACCGGACGGCGGTCTGGGATGCGACGCCCCCGGAGGTGTCCATCGGCATCAAACCGGAGACCTTCGACAACGCGAACCCGGACGTGACGGTGGAGTTCACCTTCACCGAGGTCGTGACGGGGTTCGACCTGTCCGATGTCACGGTGACCGGGGGCAGCAAGCCGGCGGCGTTGATCTCGAGTCAGGGCGGCAAGGTCTACCGTGGCGTGTTCACGCCGACCGGGGACAGCGGCGACCTGGCGGTGGAGGTGGAGCAGGGGGCCGCCACCGACCGCGCCGGCAACCGCGGTCCGACCAGCGTGGTCAGGTCCCGGGCACGGCGCAACGTCCCGGAGGTCCCGCCACTGGCCGCACCGGGGATCGATAACTTCCGGGCGGAGGAGAACGAGGATGGTTCGTTTACCTTGAGGTGGGCGCTTTCCGGTGGCGAGGTGTATCAGCAGACTGTCACCGGTGGTGAACTGGGGGAGGACATCGGCGAGGAGGTCGACCCCGGTACCAGCGAGCTCAGGGTCCACCCCACCGAGGAGACCACCTACACGCTCACGGTAGGCAACATCGTGAACGACGATGTTCGGTTTGACACGGCCAAAGTCACGGTGCTGGCCGCCGCGCCGGTGGTGGTCAAGCCGGTCGAACCCGTCAACAGCGCGCCGAGTCGCGTCGTCGTCGATTGGGTCGTCCCGGCGCTGGACGGCGTCATCGCCGAGGACGTGGACGCCGGCGCCGGGCGGGTGAAGCTCGCCGAGCTGTCGGCCATCGATGCGGATGCGGGCGACCGCCACCGCTTCGCGCTGAGCGGCACAGCGGCCCTGGAGGTGGACGGTACTGTGCTGTACCTGAAGCAGGGTACGGCGCTGGATTATGAGACGGCGGCGAGCTACCGCTTCAGCATCACTGCCACCGACAGTGGCGGCTTGAGCGTGACCCGCGCCGGCTTGACGCTGACGCTGACCAATGTCAACGAGGGGCCGACCGGCGTGGTGGTCGATTGGGTCGTCCCGGCGGAGGACGGCGTTATGGCCGAGGACGTCGATGTCAGTGCCGGGCGGGTGCAGGTGGCCGAGCTGTCGGCCATCGACGTGGACGTGGGCGACCATCACGCATTCAGCGTCAGCGCTGGGGTCACCTTTGAAACGGACGGCGCTGCGCTGTACCTGAAGCAAGGCGCCGCGCTGGATTACGAGACGGCGGCGAGCTACCGCTTCCGTATCACCACTACCGACAGTGGCGGCTTGAGCTTCACCGGCGCTGAGCAGACCCTGACGCTGACCGACGTTAACGAGGGGCCGACCGGCGTGGTGGTCGATTGGGTCGCCCCGGCGCTGGACGGCGTCATGGCCGAGGACGTCGACACCCGTGCCGGGCGGGTGAAGGTAGCCGATCTGTCGGCCATCGACGTGGACGTGGGTGACCGTCACGTGTTCAGCGTCAGCGCTGGGGTCACCTTTGAAACGGACGGTGCTGCGCTGTACCTGAAGCAAGGCGCGGCGCTGGATTACGAGACGGCGGCGAGCTACCGCTTCCGTATCACCACTACCGACAGTGGTGGCTTGAGCTTCACCGGCGCTGAGCAGACCCTGACGCTGACCGACGTTAACGAGGGGCCGACCGGCGTGGTGGTCGATTGGGTCGCCCCGGCGGCGGACGGCGTTATGGCCGAGGACGTCGACACCCGTGCCGGGCGGGTGCAGGTGGCCGAGCTGTCGGCCATCGACGTGGACGTGGGCGACCATCACGTGTTCAGCGTCAGCGCTGGGGTAACCTTTGAAACGGATGGCGCTGCGCTGTACCTGAAGCAAGGCGCGGCGTTTGATTACGAGACGAGGACGAGTTACCGCTTCCGTATTACCACTACCGACAGTGGCGGCTTGAGTTTCACCGGCGCTGAGCAGACCCTGACGCTGACCGACGTTAACGAGGGGCCGACCGGCGTGGTGGTCGATTGGGTCGCCCCGGCGCTGGACGGCGTCATGGCCGAGGACGTCGACACCCGTGCCGGGCGGGTGAAGGTGGCCGAGCTGTCGGCCATCGACGTGGACGTGGGCGACCATCACGTGTTCAGCGTCAGCGCTGGGGTAACCTTTGAAACGGATGGCGCTGCGCTGTACCTGAAGCAAGGCGCGGCGTTTGATTACGAGACGAGGACGAGTTACCGCTTCCGTATTACCACTACCGACAGTGGCGGCTTGAGTTTCACCGGCGCTGAGCAGACCCTGACGCTGACCGACGTTAACGAGGGGCCGACCGGCGTGGTGGTCGATTGGGTCGCCCCGGCGGCGGACGGCGTTATGGCCGAGGACGTCGACACCCGTGCCGGGCGGGTGCAGGTGGCCGAGCTGTCGGCCATCGACGTGGACGTGGGCGACCATCACGTGTTCAGCGTCAGCGCTGGGGTAACCTTTGAAACGGATGGCGCTGCGCTGTACCTGAAGCAAGGCGCGGCGTTTGATTACGAGACGAGGACGAGTTACCGCTTCCGTATCACCACTACTGACAGTGGCGGCTTGAGCTTCACTGGCGCTGAGCAGACCCTGACGCTGACCGACGTTAACGAGGGGCCGACCGGCGTGGTGGTCGATTGGGTCGCCCCGGCGGCGGACGGCGTTATGGCCGAGGACGTCGACACCCGTGCCGGGCGGGTGCAGGTGGCCGAGCTGTCGGCCATCGACGTGGACGTGGGCGACCATCACGTGTTCAGCGTCAGCGCTGGGGTAACCTTTGAAACGGACGCTGGCGTGCTGTACCTGAGGCAGGGCGCCGCGCTGGATTACGAGACGAGGATGAGTTACCGCTTCCGTATCACCACCACCGACAGTGGCGGCTTGAGCTTCACCGGCGCTGAGCAGACCCTGACGCTGACTGACGTTAACGAGGCACCGGCCTTCGAGCAGGGACACTACGCCTTCGAGTTGGCGGAGAACCGGCTCGGCCCGGTGGCACTGGGCGCCGTGCGGGCCACGGACCAGGATGCGGGTGACACCCTCACCTACGCCCTCTCCCGGGGCGCTGGGGGTCTGTTTGCAATCGATGCGGTGAGCGGGATCATCACCTATACCGGCGCCGGCGAGGACCATGAGAGCGAAGCCAACCGCTATGCACTGCGCGTCCGCGCCACCGACAGCGGGGGGCTGGATGCCGGGGCTGAGGTGACGGTGACGGTCATGGATGAGGAACAGGCGGTGGCGCGGGCGCGTCTTAGCCGTGTCAATGCGGCGCTGCTGCCGGCGTTCTCGCGGGCGCTGGTCGCCGGGGTGGTGGAGGACGTGGCGCGCCGCATCAAGGATGCGAACCCCCATACGTCGGTCAGGCGGGAGGGGGACGCGGTCGCTGACCACCTGCTGGCTATCGTCCAGACGCTGAAGGCCAATGAGGAGTCGCTGAACGCGGGGAACATGGACTGGAAGCAGGTCCTGGCGGGCTCCTCCTTCCTGTTCAGGCTGGGGGATAAGGCTGGGGAGGCTGGCGCCAGGGGGGATGGCGCGCCGCCCGCGCCATCTTCGGGCGGGGTGACGCTGTGGGGTGAGGGCGACTGGCGCGTGCTCTCGGTCGATGGTGAGGCGGCCCCGGTAGAGTTCGGGGGTGACGTGATGGCTGCGCGGGTGGGGGTTGACGGGACGTGGCGTGACGACCTGCTGACGGGTGTGACGCTGGCCTGGTCGCGCGGGTCGTTCGACTGGACCGACAGTGGCCTGCCTGACCGGCCGGCAGGCGCCGATAAAGCAGGGGCAGGTGCTGACAAGGCAGGGGCAGGCAGCCGGGCGGCAGCAGGCCGGGCGCCCGAGTACCGGGCGCTGGCCGGGCGGCATACCACCCGGATGACCAGCCTTCACCCCTACGTGGGCTGGTGGCCCGGGGAGTCGCTGGGGCTGTGGGGAACGGTCGGCTACGGGCGCGGGGCGGTCGGGGTGGATGACGAGGAGGCGGGCTGGCAGTCCTCGGATGCGGTGCTGCGCAGCGCGGCGCTGGGCGCTCGGGTGGCGCTGTTCTCGGGGGACGCTGCCGGCGACGGCGGGACGACCTCACTGGCGTTGAAGAGCGAGGCGTGGCTGGCCCACTTTGAGGTGGCGGACAATGGCGACCGGATAGCGGGTCTGACGGTGAACAGCCACCGCTTGCGTCTGAGTCTTGAGGGTGAGCAGGCCTACCGGTTGGCATCGGGGGCCACCCTGACGCCAGCGTTGGAGTTGGGGTTGCGTCATGACGGCGGTGACGGCGAGACCGGTCACGGCGTGGAGGTCGGCGCTGGGCTGCGCTGGGCCGACCCGGCGCGGGGACTGACGGGCGAGGTGCACGGTCGGGTACTGCTGGCGCACCAGAGCGCCCTGGAGGAATGGGGCGTGGGCGGCCAGGTGACGCTCGACCCCGGCGCGGACGGCCAGGGGCTGTCGTTCAGCCTGAGACCGTCCTGGGGGGCGGTGGACAGCGGGCTGGAACGGCTCTGGGCGGACGGTACGGCAGGGGTGAACGACAATCGGATGAGCACGCCGACGCGGTTTGACGCGGAGGTCGGCTACGGGCTGGGGGCAGTAGCCGGACGCGGGGTGCTGACGCCCTATGGCGGCCTGGCGCTGTCCGGCGGCGGGGAGCGCCGCTACCGTCTGGGCACACGCCTGGAGGTCGGCCCGTCGTTCAGCGTCGACCTGGAGGGCACGCGCCGGGAGGGAACCGCGGGCGGCGACCACGGCATCATGCTACAGAGTACGGCGAACTGGTAGGGTATGGGGTTGTTGAAAGGCGATAGCCCAGGGCGCGCCAGATTATCGAGTGTTCTTAAGTCAGTCATTGCTTTTATAAGCTTGCCAGTACTTCACGGCGGTCCCATTACGGGGTGAGGCAGGCGGCCTTGCACCGCATCACGGCCTGGGGCCATGAGCACGCAGAAGAAGATTGCCCGGACACGAGAAGGGGGGCGATTACACCTTGTGTCTGAAGGCCAATCATAAGACCTTGTGGAGTGATGCAAGACGGGCGGAGATTCTATTTGGACAGTCCTTATGATATATAAAAGTATGCGGTTGCCCTGCCATAAAAAAGCAGCTATAACTAGTCAAATTACCGCCCCACATAACAATATGCTAAAATTATAATGGAGGATAATCCAACCATGACAAATGCCATCGCCTTTGACACTCACCGCTTCATCCAACGAATGACCGATGTCGGCTTCACAACGGCCCAGGCTGAAGCATTGTCCGACGAACAGGTAAAACTGATCAACAGCAACCTGGCCACAAAACACGATATTGAAGGACTATTGAAGGACTCAAAGTAGATATTGAAGGACTAAGACTGGCCACAAAACAAGATATTGAAGGACTCAGACTGGCCACAAAACACGATATTGAAGCCGCGAAATCCGAACAAATCAAATGGACAATATCGGCAATAGGCGTCTATACGGGCATTATTGCCCTGCTAATATATTTCCTGTAAAAATTAACAGATCGTCTTACGATAATGAACGATACATGTCAAACCATACAGATAAAACCAGCCATTCCCGAAATTACATTCACCAAGAATTCAGTCGGCTCCGAATACGCCGTTTTTAAAACAGACGAAGAAACCGTCATCAAATTTTCGAAACTTCCGCAGTGCGTTTCTGGCACAACTTACAGCTAGTAAAACCAAATCCAACGACGTTCTTGACTACATGGATCCGGACTACGATTTATTATTGTGTGCAACTGTATTGACCTCGATTTAGCGGGAATTGCTGGGGCGTAATATTGAAAAACAAGTGCTTGGCGCTATGAAGCGTCAAGCAGCGGTCGCCATCATTGGTCCCCGGTCAAGATCGGCTCTGGCTACGCGGTGGTCTCCCTGACAGTTTTCTGGCCGCGTCAGATACCGAAAGCCTTGCATTAAGACAGGATTTTATCCGTACTTGTCTTGAGCGTGACGTACCGCAATTCGGTTCGCGCGTGCCGGCTGAAACGCTGAGACGTGTTTGGACCATGCTCGCCCACAATCAGGGCCTGGTATTCTTTACATTTCATCCTTTGGTAAACGTGCCTCATCGTCAATCAGCACGACCCGGCTGGGTCGAAGATTACCCCAACGCCAGAACACCAGATTGAGATCATCTGCTGTGGCTCCCGGCGTGAAACTCCGAACCCGCATTCCCACGTAACCGCCCGCACTCAGCCGCTCAGCCAAACCCTGCGATGCCGGGATAATACCCATCAGCATTTTCTGTTCCCAGTCCGGGCAATGGAATTCGGCCTCGGTAACCCCCTCAGCCTCTCGCTGTAAGGGGTCCAATATATCGAAGATGGGTTCGGCATCCACCGTGTAGGCACACAATGTGATCGGTTGTAGTGGTCGCCCTACCGAACTCGCCTCTCTCATGGCTGTGACCGGCGACAGGGACGTATAAAGTGCCGGAACTACAGCCCGGTTGAAGCGTCCTCCATAGCGACGCGCCCCCTCCCCGGAAGTTGGCGCCCAGGCCCACCGTGGATTATGTGCACGGTAGACGAGACCCCGGAAGCGCATCAGGAAGGCGACATATCAGGCATAACCACCGGCCATGACCCGGTCGAGATGGGTGTGAACGTCATCCGCCTTACCTTCACGTACCAGTTGGTCGGGTGTCATACCACCGAAGCCTGGCAATGGCTCTGCGCGGAACCAGGCATAGGCCGCCAGGTTGGAACCGGTATGGACTGAAACCCGATGAAGGATTTCCAACATTTGCCGCAGCCGTACCTGCGTCTTCCTTGCCCGGATGCGAGAAGTTCGCGAGAATGCATCCTGACCCAGCCCTAACGTATCGGCAATCTCGGACTTGGTGGTACGCAAAGCAACTGCGACAAGTGCAGGCGAGAACACTTCATTTTGAACGAATTCCTGAAACTTCATGGTCGCACCTCAGTATTTATGATAGTAAATACCGTCATAATAATTGATAAAACTCTAAAATCAACTGTTATTGAAACAATGTCCGAATTTGGCAGAGAAGATTCTAATCTCATTTGAGTCGGTTCTGGTCAAACTGAAAAGTGTATCAACTGGCAAACTCTTCAGGTGTTGCAGGCAGGTGTTACAGATGAGGACAGTTTATGTGTTCCTAACAATTCCTGACAATGACATTGCCGTAACGCTTTAAATTTGTTATAGTTGCCGTGTCGATGCTGATCATCAGATATCCTGCAAGGATAAGCCATATCAGGACACATGTCTTTAACAGGAACAGAAATTGAGAAAAGGAGCCAGAATAAACCGGATTAGTTTTGACTAACGGTGCTCCGAACCTGACATCGATTTAACATGGCTTAACAAGCGTTTTGCAGGGTAACGTGAAAATAGATGATAACCGAGTGAAGTTGTTATCATGCGGGTATTGTAAGTTTTAGCAGCCCGGGGCGCGCGACTGTGCCGGATATGAAAATGTATCCATATCGGCATACCCGGGATTAGTCGTAGCTGCAAAACGGCAGCACGAGAACAGATTAACGTGGCTCCCATCCGTCAGCCGGGATAACCGGCTGCTGACAGTCAGTCAGAGCATGGTCGAGCTGAAAAGTGAAGGACATTTACAATGAAAAGAATGTTGATTAACGCAACTCAACCGGAGGAGTTGCGGGTGGCGCTAGTGGATGGCCAACGTCTGTATGATCTTGATATTGAAGCAACAGGGCGGGAACAGAAGAAATCAAACATCTATAAATGCCGTATAGTCAGGATAGAACCCAGTCTTGAAGCTGCATTTGTTGATTTCGGCGCCGAAAGGCACGGGTTCCTGCCGTTTAAGGAAATTGCTCACTCCCTTCTCAAAGCCAGGAATAATGAGGATAATCGCAGCCGCGTAAACGTCAAGGACGCATTGGAAGTAGGACAGGAATATATAGTCCAGGTGGAAAAGGAAGAACGCGGGAACAAGGGAGCGGCCCTGACCACATTTATCAGTCTTGCCGGGCGCTACCTGGTGCTTATGCCGAATAATCCCAGGGCCGGGGGAGTTTCCAGACAAATCGAAGGCAATGACCGCAGTGATGCCCGTGAGGCGATGAGTACACTGGAAATACCTCAGGGCATGGGCTTGATACTGCGCACCGCCGGCGTAGGTAAGGGTGCTGAAGAATTGCAATGGGATATGGACTACCTCAAGGTGCTTTGGGATTCCATCAAGACAACAGCCAAGGAAAAAGCAGGGCCGTTCCTCATTTACCAGGAGAGTGAAGTAATCATCAGGGCAATCCGGGATTACCTGAGGAGCGATATCGCCGAGATCTGGGTCGATGATAATGACATCTTCCACAGGGCGCGGGACTTTATGCAGCAGGTTATGCCCCATAACCTGAACAAATTGAAACTTTATTCAGGGAGCGATCCCTTATTCAGCCGCTACCAGATTGAAGGGCAGATAGAAACAGCTTTTGCCCGCGAGGTTCAGCTTCCCTCCGGAGGAGTGCTGATCATCGATCACACCGAGGCCCTGACGTCTGTTGATATCAATTCAGCGCGCGCCACCAAGGGTGAAGATATAGAAGAAACGGCGTTTAATACCAACCTGGAAGCAGCTGATGAAATCGCACGCCAATTACGCCTGCGTGATATGGGCGGCCTGTTTGTCATCGACTTTATCGATATGGCAAACAACAGGAACCAACGCGAGGTGGAAAACTGCCTGAGGGATGGCCTCAAGGTAGACCGCGCCAGAGTACAAACGGGGCGTATTTCGCGCTTTGGCCTGCTTGAGATGTCGCGCCAGAGATTAAGGCCATCGCTGGGGGAATCAAGCCACATACCGTGCCCGCGCTGTGACGGACAAGGAACTATCCGCGGGATCAAGTCGCTGTCACTGGCGGTCCTGAGAATTATCCAGGAGGAAGCCATGAAGGAATTGACGGCTAAAGTAGTGGCTCAAATGCCGGTGGACGCCGCTACCTTTTTGTTGAATGAAAAGCGTCAGTCCGTACGCGAAATAGAACAACGTCTTGACGTGGAAATTATTATCAGTCCTAACCCGATGATGGAGACTCCACAATATCAAGTACAACGCATAAACCTGTCGGAGTCTGCAACGGATTCATTCCAGAAAGAGAGTTACAAATTCGCGGAGGCCAAACAGGACAATACTGCAGGCGCTATTACCAATGACAACCGGAAAATGCCGGAAAAACCTGCGTTAACTCAGGTTATTCCGGAAAGACCGGTTCCCGTGGCAAAAAAGAATAAGGGTAAAGGGCTGATGAGCCGATTGTTTGCTAAACTGTTCAGTAGCACTGATGATCAGAAGCGGCAGGATAGCACATCGACGCCTAACAAACCCCAGTCGCCGCGCCCTAGAAGCAGGGGCAGAAATACCGGTAATAATGCGAACAGGCAACAACAACGCAGAGGTCCCCGTAGAAGCGGTAACTCATCGGGGAACAGCCAACGCCGACAGGGAAACAGGGACCAGGGCAATAATGAAAACAGGCAATCCCGCTCCACCTCGAGGACCAGGAATACACGTGAAAAGAAACAGGTGAGTGACATTGCTGAGAGCAACATCAAACCTGATGACGGAATGGAAAAAAAGGAACCCGCCACTAGCGTAACGCCGGAAGAATAACGCACAGCGGTAAATTACGCGGTCTGGAACATGAGTGACACTTGGCAACAGGATACCGGTGAGACCGATTCAGGGTTTGAACAGACCCTGGTGAATCAGATTGCCAGGGAGTTTCTGGCCGAGCAACGCCGCGCCAGGCGCTGGAACATAGCATTCAAGCTGATTATCGTTTCGTTCATGCTGCTTTTCCTGTTAATTTACCTGTTTGGTAAAACCGACCTGTCACCCGGCAAGCTACCAGGTGGCAAACACACGGCACTGATAGATATTCAGGGTGTTATTGCCAATAGTGAACAAGCCAGGGCTGATTATATAACAGCAAGTTTGCGTGCGGCTTATGAGGATAGCAATACTGCAGGCATCATTATCCGCATTAACAGCCCGGGAGGCAGTCCTGTGCAGGCGGGTTATGTCAATGATGAGATAAATCGTCTGAAAAATGATCGTCCTGACATTCCGGTCGTCGCAGTAATCAGTGACCTGTGCGCCTCCGGAGGCTATTATATAGCCGTGGCGGCAGACAGTATTTATGCCGACAAGGCCAGTCTGGTTGGCTCAATCGGGGTGATAATGGCCAGTTTTGGTTTTGTAGATGCCATCGAAAAGCTGGGGATTCAGCGGCGCGTGTATCATGCAGGCAAACACAAGGCATTCCTTGATCCGTTTGCACCCGAGCGGGACGAAGAACTTAATCATCTTGATCAACTGCTGGACGGAATTTATCAACAGTTTGTGCAGATTGTAAGAGAAGGCCGGGGGGACCGTCTGGTCGAGGATGAGAGAATTTTTTCCGGGTTGGTATGGACAGGCGAACAGTCCGTAGAGTTAGGTCTGGTTGACGGCCTGGGCAATGCCGACTATGTTGCCCGTGATGTGATCGGCGCCGAAGAGATAGTCGATTTTACTTACCAGGATACCTTGCTGGAGCAATTCTCACGCGCAATCGGCGCGTTGTTCTCAAACCGGATAAAACAGACTTATAATCCATATATATTCAATTAATATAACGGGTTAATAAATAATATTAAGGTATTTTATAACCTTCGTTACGCAACATTCTCTGCAAAGATATCAAAGGTAGCCCCAGTAAGGCAGTATTATCATCACTACTGATTCGTTGAACCAGAGTAATGCCTGCGGCCTCCGACTTGAAACTGCCTGCACAATCGTAAGGTTTATCCCAATCCAGATAACTGTCAATCTCAGCATCAGTTAATTCCCTGAACTGAATTTCTACCGTGACCGTATCAAGTTGCTGCCGTCCTGAGCGACTGTTGACAAGGCAAACGCATGTCAGAAATTTTACAACCTGTCCGGACATTAGTTTAAGCTGCCGCACTGCGTCTGCATGCCCCCCGGGTTTCGTCAGGATTTGTCCAGCTACGACAGCAATTTCGTCCGAACCTATTACCAGTGCGCCGGGGTGCTGCTGTGCAATCGTCAAGGCCTTTGCCCGGGCCAGTCGTTCAACTAAAGCGGGCGCTGATTCACCGGTCATGATGCTCTCGTCTATATTCGGGAAGTAACATCTGAAAGGAACTCGCAACCGTTCCAGCAAGGTTTTGCGATGGATTGACGAAGATGCCAGTATCAGTTTTATGTCCGTTGTCATTTGTACATGATGATCCGTAACCTGCTGTCAAGTCAATAGATTGACAGTCAGTTCTACGGTCGTTAAACTTCCGGTCCTGATGTCGTCGGATATGCCCCAATTTATCGCGCCCGAGCGTCTGGCGGAAGCCGGAGCTTGTATTGAAGGGCGGCTTGAGTTGCACAAGATGACCCGTCTTGCTGAGTTGTTGATGGACAGTCGGGGAATGGTTGACCTGAAACTTGCTTTTCACCGTTCTGAGGATGGGTTCATTTTTATCACCGGCAGGTATGAGACAACCCTGCAACTGGTTTGCCAGCGGTGCCTGGAACCTATTACGGTAAACCTTGCCCACACAATCAATGTGGGCATTACTTTTGAAGGGGCAGCATTGAAAAAACTGCCGGCGACACTGGAACCATTGATATTAAAACAGGAAATTATTGCACTGGCAGATTTTGTTGAAGATGAAATTTTACTGGGCTTGCCGATTTCACCGATGCATGTGCCGCAGGAGTGTGCTGCAGTAGAGTCGGCAATGGAACACGCTCACGTCGGGTCAAACCCGTTTCATATTTTAAAAGAACTGAAATCAGGATAATCAGGAGGCTGTTGCCATGGCTGTACAACAACGAAAGAAATCAAGTTCAAAACGGGATTCCCGGCGCGCTCATGACTCGCTGAAATCTCCTTGTCTATCGATAGAACCAACAACCGGCGAAGTGCACAGACGCCATCATATCAGTCCTGATGGCTATTACCGGGGAGCTAAAGTACTGAATTCCGAAGAAGAAGAAAATGAATAAGTCCGACCTGTCAAGCCCTGCTCGATACGGACAGTATTGAAAAAATAACAGTTTAATGTTGCCACGGGAAAGATATGGAGAAAATACATATAGAGGATATTCAACGTCAGATTCTCCGTGGTCAGGATAGTCCTATATTGCAAACGGGGTGTTACCGTTTGAGCTTGTCTTTGAGCTGAAATGGCATTCCGTCTTGCGCTCGATACCATGGGGGGAGACCATGGACCTGGTGAGATTGTCCCCGCTGCAATTTATGCGCTGAAAAAACATCATGATCTCGAGCTTCTGCTGGTAGGGCTGGAAGACGTAATCAAACCAAGACTGGCGCACCTGAAACATGACTTATCCGTCAGAATTCAGGTAATTCATGCGCCGGAAGTCGTGGCGATGGACGAAGCGCCATCCTCTGCGTTACGCAACAAGAAGAAATCATCTATGCGGGTGGCTATTGAACTGGTGAAGCAGGGGCAGGCACAGGCCTGTGTAAGCGCCGGCAATACCGGTGCATTAATGGCTATTTCGCGTTACATCCTGAAGATGTTGCCGGGAATTGACAGACCGGCGATATGCACAACCATACCAGGCATCAATGGTCACACGCATATACTTGATCTCGGCGCCAATATTGACTCCAGCGCGGGGCAATTATTCCAGTTCGCCGTTATGGGGGCAGAACTGACCGGCGCCATTAAAAATATCGTATTGCCAAAGGTGGGGTTATTGAACGTTGGGACTGAGGAGAATAAAGGCAATGATCGGGTGAAGCAGGCCGCCTCATTACTGTCCAAGAGTCACATCAATTACATCGGATTTGTTGAGGGCAACCACATATATTCCGGCGATGCGGACGTTATCGTGTGTGACGGGTTTGTCGGTAATATCGCGCTAAAAGCCAGTGAGGGGGTAGCCGAATTTTTCTACCACCACGTAATTAGCGGATTTAACAAAAACCTGTATGGCAGAATGGCTGCAATACTCTCAAGACCGGTATTAAAAACCATCCGCAGAAAAACCGACCCCCGGCGTTATAACGGTGCGAGCCTGCTTGGTTTACGCGGAATCGTTATAAAAAGCCACGGCAGTGCAGACAGAGTATCCTTTGCCAACGCTATCGAAGAGGCTATTCTTGAGATAGAGAAAAACATCCCGGCACGCATCACATCCCGGCTGGAAGCATTATTAACCAGGAATTGACTATTGTACTACTCTCAAGTCATTGGCTGTGGCGGTTATCTTCCGGAACGGGTTATGCTCAATGCGGAATTGGAAAGCCTGGTGGACACATCGGATGAATGGATCCGCTCGCGCACGGGCATAAAACAGCGGCACATTGCCCGGGAGGATGAAACCACATCGGAAATGGCCTGTAATGCGTCGCTACAGGCCATTGAAATGGCCCGCATTGAACTTGACAGCATCAATCTGATTATCATTGCCACTTCAACTCCCGATCTTATCTACCCCAGTACGGCTTGCCTGGTTCAGAAAAGACTCGGCTTGCGTAACGGCGCGGCTGCATTTGATGTCCAGGCCGTGTGTTCCGGTTTTATTTACGCTTTGAGTATCGCAGATCAATATATCAGGTCCGGGGCAATCCGGCGCGCCCTTATCGTCGGCGCCGACATGAACTCCAGGATACTGGATTGGACAGACCGAACGACTTGTGTGTTATTCGGAGACGGCGCTGGCGCCGTCATCCTGGACAGAAGTGATACACCCGGCGTCTATAAGACATTATTACATGCCGATGGCAGCTATAGTGACTACTTGCAGGTGCCTTCCGGAGTTTCCTCCCCAAGCGCTGAACCCTTCATCCGTATGCAGGGCAACGAAGTTTTCAAGTTTGCAGTTAAGGCAATGGATGAGATCGTGGATGAAACGCTTGCACATACCGATTTGACAAAAAACGATATAGACTGGCTCGTGCCGCATCAGGCAAACCAGAGAATAATAACCGCTACTGTGAAAAAACTGGGTATGAGTATGGATGAAGTGATATTGACTGTAACGGAACACGGCAATACTTCAGCCGCATCCATCCCGCTGGCACTGAATGTCGGTATCCGTGACGGCCGCATCAAGCAGGGAGATATTCTATTCATGGAAGCTGTTGGTGGAGGATTTACCTGGGGCTCGGCACTGGTTAAGTACTAGCATGAACAGCGGGCTGGCATTCATATTTCCCGGGCAGGGTTCCCAATCCGTGGGAATGCTCTCTGACCTGGCAGAAAACTACCCGCTTGTTTCCGACATATTTGCCGAGGCATCTGCCAAGCTGAGTTATGACCTGTTGTCTTTGTGTCTCAATGGACCGGAAGATCGGTTAAATCAAACGGAATATACCCAGCCTGCGCTATTGACTGCGAGTTATGCCGTCTGGCGTATCTGGCAGGAACGGGGAGGATTGCGTCCCGTGTTCCTGGCCGGTCATAGCCTGGGAGAGTATACGGCCCTGGTTTGTGCCGGGGTTATGGATTTTACCGATGCAGTCGGACTGGTGTCGGAACGAGGACGGATTATGCAGCAAGCCGTACCTCGCGGTGCGGGGTCGATGGCGGCTATTTCCGGGCTGAATGATGACGCAGTGATTGATATATGCTCCAGGACAGCACAAGATGAAGTCGTATCGGCGGCTAATTTTAATTTTCCGGGACAGGTGGTCATTGCCGGTACTGCCAGGGCGGTAGAGCGTGCCTGTGAACTGGCAAAAGCAACAGGAGCGAAGCGGATTACACCGTTAACGGTCAGCGTGCCGTCCCATTGCCAATTAATGGCCCCCGCTGCTGACAAGCTGCAACTACGCGTCAATGAGATTAATTTTTCACCTGCGGCTATTCCGGTTGTGCAAAATATAGATGCTCGGGCTCGTACAGATCCTGATGAGATTAAGCAAGCCTTGGTGTTACAGTTACATCAGGCCGTCATGTGGTCAAAGTGCATAGCTGCAATGCAACAACACGGCATCGCCAGGATGATAGAATGTGGCCCCGGCAAGGTGCTCAGCAGTCTGACCCGGCGTATAGATAAAAACATAACTTGTAGCACTGTTTCCGATACGGAGTCTCTGAACGCTGCATTGTCAATATAATCCGCGCCACATGTGGATAAGTTTATTATGAATATTCATCTCAAAGATCAAGTCGCTCTTGTAACGGGAGCGAGCAGGGGAATTGGAAAGGCAATCGCTGAACGACTGGGCCGGTCAGGCGCCTATATCGCGGGCACGGCAACAACTGAAGAAGGCGCAGCCAGGATTGAGGAGTCCTTCGTAGAGACTGAAATAAATGGCAGGGGCTTCGTATTGGACATAAGCGCAAATGAATCAGTAGCCCTGTTGAACGAGTCCTTGAATGCAGCTGATATAACGCCTTCTATCCTGGTTAATAATGCAGGTATTACCCGGGATAATTTAATAATGAGAATGAAACAGCAGGAATGGGATGAAGTTATCGATACCAATCTGAACTCGGTTTATCGTCTATGTAAATTATGCCTGCGCAATATGTTAAAAGCGCGCTACGGCCGGATTATCAATATCACTTCTGTCGTAGCCCTGTCGGGGAACCCCGGGCAAACAAATTATGTTGCGGCCAAATCGGGGATAATTGGTTTTACCCGTGCACTGGCCAAAGAAATTGGCAGTCGGAACATCACAGTCAACTGTATAGCTCCGGGTTTTATAGAAACGGACATGACGGCGGGTCTTGCCGCCGAGCAACGGGAAAAATTACTAGCTCAAATCCCGCTGGGGCGGCTCGGTCTTGCTGAAGACATCGCACATGCCGTTGAGTTTATCGCTTCCCCGGTTTCCGGCTATATAACCGGCGAAGTCCTGAACGTAAATGGTGGAATGTATATGGCGTGAGCGGCAGACCGCGCCGGCTGTTCCGGTAATATTTGGGGTCAGAGTAAAAACCCCGAACCATTCCTGCGGAAGCAGGAATCCAAACACAGGAATTTTACTCTGACCCCAAATATCTGTTGCCGGATAGAACTGGTGAAGGAGTATTTTGGTGGATTTTTCTAATGTAATGGAGCTATAATATAGTGCGTTATTCATTAAGAGCTGTTTTTTTGATTAAGAAAAATAACTTGAAAGCAGGGAATATTTAGCTTATCGTACACCCGCTTTTGGTCTTAGTACCGCGGAAGGAGGATATATCACATGAGCAATGTTGAAGATCGAGTGATGAAAATCATCGTAGAGCAACTGGGGGTTAAAGAGGAAGAAGTTACCAGTGAAGCATCATTTGTTGATGACCTTGGGGCAGATTCGCTCGATACAGTTGAATTGGTAATGGCCCTGGAAGAGGAATTTAAGATTGAAATACCTGATGAGGATGCAGAAAAGATAACAACTGTGCAACAGGCTATCGACTATATTGATACACATCTTGAATAACTGCCGTAAATAAGTCCTTGATAAGGCCGCTTGACGGATTGACCTTAAGCGGCCTTTTTTCGTACATCCGATAAATATCTCCCAAACAGTGAACAGGCGAAGGGTTGTCATTACCGGGATCGGTCTGGTTACTCCTCTGGGAAATAGCGTAGAGGAATCCTGGAATAATATTTTAGCGGGTAAAAGCGGGATTTCTGCGATTACGAACTTTGATGCAAGCACCTTTCCGGTCAGGTTCTCCGGTTCGATAAAAAATTTTGAACTGGATTCCTATATTCCAAAAAAAGAACAAAAAAAAATGAGCGCCTTCATACATTACGGTATGGCGGCAGGAATCCAGGCGGTGGAAGATGCCGGGATAGATGTGAATGATGTCAACCCGCATCGGGTCGGCGCCGCTATCGGTTCAGGTATAGGCGGTATCTCCGGTATAGAAAAAGGGACTGAGAGTATTCTGAATAGCGGTCCCAGAAAAATATCGCCTTTCTACGTGCCCAGTAATATCATCAATATGATTTCCGGGAACCTGTCAATCCGTTATGGTTTTAAGGGGCCTAACTTCTGCATTGTTACGGCATGCGCAACCGGTACTCATAACATAGGCGATGCGGCCCGAGTCATAGAATATGGCGATGCTGATGTAATGGTTGCCGGCGGGGCTGAGAATGCATCGTCGCCCACCTCCCTGGCCGGGTTTGCCAACGCAAAAGCATTATCAACACGTAATGACGAGCCGGAGAAGGCCAGTCGACCCTGGGACAGAGACCGGGATGGATTTGTTTTAAGTGACGGCGCAGGAGCGATAGTGCTTGAGGAATACGAACATGCCAGGTCCAGGGGCGCCAATGTGTATGCTGAAATCATCGGATTTGGTATGAGTGGAGATGCCTATCATATGACTGCCCCCTCAGAAGATGGCGAAGGTGCGGTACGATGTATGGAGAATGCACTCAATAACGCATGCATCGACAAAACAAGGATTGACTATATCAATGCCCACGGCACTTCGACACCGGCCGGTGATGCTATCGAAAGTAATGCAGTCAAACACGCTTTTGGCGAACATGCAAAGCAATTGGCTCTCAGTTCCACGAAATCCATGTGTGGCCACATGCTTGGAGCTGCCGGCAGCGTAGAAGCCGTATTCTGCGCCCTGGCCCTACGCAATCAGGTAGCGCCGCCCACCAT
Organism: Gammaproteobacteria bacterium; assembly: GCA_965222155.1. Taxonomy (GTDB): domain Bacteria; phylum Pseudomonadota; class Gammaproteobacteria; order Eutrophobiales; family Eutrophobiaceae; genus JAAXHV01. The sequence goes on along the minus strand of CBDCTH010000012.1, from coordinate 1,468,827 downwards.
TAATCTGGATAATCCCGATCCGGACTGTGATCTGGATTATGTGCCCCATGAGGCGCGTGACATGGAATTGAACTGTGTTATGTCCAATTCATTTGGTTTCGGCGGCACTAACGGGTGTATTATTTTGAAGCATATCTGACAGCTTGTGTGGTACAAAAACTAAAAACTGGAAAACGTGATTGACGTACTGGTCAACGGTCAGCCTGGCGACGTCATTTCCATCCATGATCGCGGCCTTCAGTTCGGTGACGGCGTGTTCGAAACCATCGCCGTTAAGTCCGGTGAACTGCTTTGCCGGAAGGCGCATTTTGATCGGCTTGAAGCAGGCTGCCGGCATTTGTCAATTGTCTGTCCGGACAGGAGTCTGCTCGAACATGAAGCAACCCGGCTTTGTGGTTCGCTTGCCTCAGCAGTACTGAAGATCGTCATTACCCGGGGAACGGGAGGACGCGGTTACCAACCTCCGGAACATATTTCGAGCAACAGGATACTCACAGTGCACAAACGGCCGGTTTATCCTGCAGCATATTATCGTGACGGCATCAATTCATATATATGCAGCCGCCGCATCACCCATCATCCCGATTTGGCCGGCATCAAGCACCTGAACCGGTTGGAACAGGTCTTGCTGCGCCATGAGGTTGCCGCTACGCCATGCCCGGAGGGAGTAGTATTGGATCCGTACGACAACGTGATTGAAGGTTCCATGAGCAACCTTTTCATGGTAAAAAACGGTAAATTAATTACCCCTGACCTGTCCCGGTGCGGCATTGCAGGGGTGATAAGAAAGTCAATTATTGAACTGAATGATGACGCAGGTGGTAAACCCGACATCAGGGAAATAAAACTCAACGAATTATATAAGGTGGATGAAGTATTCTATTGCAACAGCCTGATCGGTATCTGGCCGGTAAGGAGCATTGGTAATAAAGTGTTCAGCAGTATCGATATTACTCTGGAAATCATGAGGAAATTAATCACTGATAACCTTATTGCAGGCGCCTGATGAAGAAAATGCTGCTCATACCCGGGGTTCTTGTCGCGTTGGCCGGATGGTGGCTGTACCAGGATATGCAACAGCAATTGAACATGCCGTTGAAGATCGATGTTTCCGAGTATTTCTCCATAGAACCCGGCATGTCCCTCCTTGACCTTGCCGAAGGTCTGGCGCAACGGGACTGGTTCAATTATCCTTTCTATCTGCAGCTTGAAGGCAAACTCCAGGGTGTTGACGGTTTGATCAAAGCCGGCCAGTACCAGGTGCAACCCGGCACAAGCGCCTTGTCATTGCTGGAGATGATGGTAGCCGGCAGGGTAACTCAACACACGCTGACGATACTGGAGGGATGGACGTTCAAACAGATCATGACGGCAGTACACGAAAACCGGTATATCAAAAGGGTATTAATGTCAACACAACCCAGGCGCGTTATGATAGAAATAGGTTATCCGGGCTATTACGCCGAAGGACGTTTTTTTCCCGACACTTACTATTTTCCTGCCGCTACCACAGACGCGGATTTTCTGCGCCGGGCATTCAGGCAGATGGAAACAGTATTAAACGAGGAGTGGCAAAAGCGAATGAGCGGGCTGCCGTATCAATCACCTTATGAGGCCTTGATAATGGCATCCCTGATTGAAAAGGAGACAGCGGTTGCCGATGAAAGAGAAAAAATTGCCGGAGTATTTGTTCGCCGACTGAAAAAAAATATGCGTCTGCAAACCGACCCCACGGTAATTTATGCCCTTGGAGAAAGCTATGACGGAGATATACGGCATAAGGATTTGGAGTTCGATTCACCGTTCAACACCTATCGCTATAAGGGGTTGCCGCCAACGCCTATTGCGGCAGCCGGCAGAGCATCCATCCGCGCCGCGTTGCAGCCGGAGCCCGGAACAGCCTTATATTTTGTCGCAACAGGAGAGAATGGTCGACACTACTTTTCCCAAACTCTTGCAGAGCACAACAAGGCGGTAGCGAAATATCAGCTCCGATAAACTTCGGAGGATACGGAATAAGGTAAATATCATTATCGACAACTACACGTATTACCACTGAATACGACTGTGGTTCCACATCGTTGATAAAATACAATGACAGGGTTTTTCATCACATTTGAAGGCATAGAGGGAGTGGGTAAAACCACACAGGTACAAAAAGCCTGTGACCTGCTGTCAACAAAACATCCCGGGAACGTCATTCAGACCAGGGAACCCGGCGGCACCCGTACGGGTGAGAGCATCAGGAATGTCATATTGCAGGCCGACGCCGGCAAGATTGACGGGATAACGGAAATGCTCCTGATATTCGCTGCCCGTCGTCAACATATCCGGGACGTAATCGAACCGGCCCTGGACGCCGGCAGGATTATATTATGCGACCGGTTTACCGATGCGACGTTTGCTTACCAGGGAGGTGGCCGCGGTGTGGATGAAAAACTGATTGCCCGGTTGCAGGATATCGTCCAGGGCGCGCTCAGGCCGGACCTGACGCTGTTGCTTGACGCAGCGCCGGAGGTCGGCCTGGAGCGCATCAGGGAACGTAGCAAACCGGATCGCTTCGAGATGGAGACAATGAAATTTTTTCAGCGAGTCCGGTATAAATACCTGGACCTGGCCGAACAACACCCCGAAAGAATCCACGTTATTGACGCTGCCAGAGAAGCCGATGAAGTCGCATGGAAAATACAGGCAATTCTTGAGGCAAAAGGTCTATGTTGATACTCCCTGTAAGCGCATTCGCCGGCGCAGGCCGTTCCTGATATGCCTTATCCCTGGCAGGTAAAACAATGGAACCAGATCAGACATGCCGTAGATCAGAAGCGGCTGGCACATGCCATTTTGCTGAATGGAGTCGAAGGATCCGGTATCAGACAATTTGCACTGGAACTCACCCAATATCTGTTATGTAAAGCAATCGTTCAAGCGACGGCTTGTGGAAAATGCAGTTCCTGTCTGCTGTTCAATGCCGGCAGCCACCCCGATATCAAACTGCTTAACAAGGAAGCCAATGATACGCAAATCAAGGTGGATGCCGTTCGTGACTTGATAACTCACCTGCAACTCAGCAGCCAGTACGGCAGGTATAAAATTGCCATCATAGAGCCCGCTGAGGATATGAATCGGCACGCTGCGAACAGCCTGTTGAAAACCCTGGAAGAACCCGCCCCATCAACGTTATTGATACTGGTTTCTTATAAACCGGCCAGATTACCTGTCACCATACGTAGCCGCTGCCAGAAAATCAGTTTCAACCAGATAGACCCGCAACTGGCTTCTGACTGGCTGATTGGTCAGATAAGTGACCCCGAACGGACTGCTGCGTTGCTTGATCTGGCCGAGGGCGCGCCGCTTACGGCGCTGGAGCTGAACGAAGGAGAGGCCGTGCAAGAACGGCAGGAGATACTCGCGGATTTGCAGGAAGCCCGCAGAGCGAACACTGACCCCGTGAAAATCGCTGAAAAATGGCAGAAACATGACGTGGTCACAGTATTGAACTGGTTGCTTTCTGTGTTCAGTAAAATAGCCGCCATGCACTGCTCAGGAAGCAGGAAACAGGCCGGCAGATCCTCTATTAATGACGAACTGGGCCACCTGGCAAACGGGTTAGATCTCGCACAGACTATCGGCTGTTATGATCTGACGCTGAGGAACTACCACCTGCTTACCAGTGATGTCAACCTGAATAAACAAAGCCTGCTGGAGGAAGTCATCGTACACTGGCAGTCGATCCACCCTGGATAACATGGACATAGACAAGCCATGCAAAACCCGTATCTAGTCGATTCACATTGCCATATCCCTTTGATAGAAATGGATGGTGGTGCGGACGCCGTGATCCGCGCGGCGCAAGAGGCTGGCGTAGGGCATATGCTATGCGTGTCAATCGACCTTGATTCTTTTCCCGAAATTAAACAACTGGCTGATTCCTACCCCTGTATATCCGCCTCAGTGGGTGTGCACCCGAATTCTGTCCTGGAAATCGAATTATCTGAAGAAATCCTGCTGGAATTGGCGGATGATCCATCGGTGGTTGCCATCGGCGAAACAGGACTGGATTATTTCAGAAGCCAGGGAGACCTCGATTGGCAAAGGCATCGGTTTCGCATCCACATCAGGGCAGCCAGGGAGATCAATAAGCCTCTTATCATTCACAGTCGCGAGGCCAGGGGAGATGTCATCAAAATTCTGGCCGAAGAGGGAGCGGATACAGTAGGAGGAATAATGCATTGCTTCGTCGATGACCTGGAAACGGCAAGGCTGGCCATCGACCTGAATTTTTATATCTCATTTTCCGGGATTGTCACCTTCCGCAATGCACAGGCCCTCCAGGACGTAGCCAGACAGGTGCCGCTGGACAGGATACTGGTCGAAACCGACTCGCCGTATCTGACGCCGGTTCCCTACCGCGGCAAACAGAATCAACCGGCTTATGTGCGCTTTGTCGCGGAGAAAATTGCTGAACTACACCAGGCTGAGCTGTCAGACGTAATTTCGATGACCACGCGGAATTATGAAAATCTATTTCCTGAGTGAACTAAGGGAACCTCTGATTAAGTCAGAGGTTCCTAAGATACATTCCTATCTTTTATATATCATATGGTTGCATTCATAATATCAAGTGTATCATCAAGATCTTGCATAGCTGTATAGTAATGAGGAGAAAAACGGATCGCAGCGCCGCGATAGGCGCATATAACCCGGTTTTGCAATAGATGTTTATGTAGTGCTCGCTGGTCAAGCCCAGAGATTTGAAAGGCAACAATACCAGCCCTTTGTCGTGGGTCGGTTGAAGTGAGCAACCTGACCCCATCAAATTCTGCCAGTCTGCTCATAAGATACGAAACCCTGGCTCCCAATTCCATCTCAATGTCTTTCATGCCCAAATCCTCAATCAGGCTCAGGCTGGCGGACAGGGCATGTATGCCCAGCAGGTTATTGGAACCCGGCTCAAATCGCCTGGCGCTCTTTGCCGGTTGCCAGGATTTGATATCGTAGTCATCCGGGGTTGCCGTCATGTGCCAGCCATACTGATACAGGTTCAACTCATCCCGAACCGCTGCATCGGAATAAAACAGGGCTATCCCTTCCGGTCCAAGCATCCACTTGTGAGCATCAGCCATGACAAAATCGGCCCTTATTTTCTGCACGTCTAATTCATGGGCGCCGATACTCTGGATTGCATCGACACAGAACAGGATATTGTTTGCCTTGCAATAATCACCTAATAATTCCAAATCAAGCCTTATACCGCTGCTGAATTGCACCGAGCTGATTGTCAATACCCGGGTACGGTTATCACAGGCTTCAATCAGCGCCTGCTCCGGGCGCTGAACCCTGATATCCACTTTCTTTAAGGAAACGCCGTGAATCTTCTGTGCGTCCCAGGGAATCCAGTTTGAAGGGAACTCCTCGGCGGAGGTCACGACGTTGTCACCACGGTTCCATCTTATCCCCGCCGCAACTACGGACAAGGCTTCAGACGTGTTCTTTAACAATGCGATGTCATCGATTGAAGGGGCGTTAATAAGTTTGCGCATCTGCAGGCGCAAATGGTTTTCTTTTTCGTTGAACAAATGGTAACGGCTTGCACCGTAAGTGACGTTCTCCTGGGCGAACGCAACCACGGCTTCCCTGGTTCGTTTCGGCCAAGGCGCTACCGCTGCATGATTCAGGTATTTTAACTCTTCCGCCTGGGGAAATTCATCGCGTATTATGTTATTGTCCAACATCTTTGAAATTAATCTTGTTAATTAGCCCTGTTCATAATACCTCATATTTGACCCGACCTATGCCATTACGCGAACGCTTTCCGATTTTTCAATCCACAACCTATATCAACAGTTGTTCCCACGGCGCCCTGTCGAATGAAGTCAGGCAGGCCTACCTGTCCTACCTGGATGACAGGGACCGGTTCGGTTCTCACTGGGAAGTCTGGGTGGGCAAACTGGAAACCTTGAGGGCCATGCTGGCGCAATTGATGAATGCTTCGTCCGATGAAATTGCCACTGCCTCTTGCCTGAGTGATTGCCTGAATTCAGTGGCCAGCGCCTTTGATTTTACCGGTAAACGCAACAAGGTCCTGCTCACGGATTTCGATTTTCCCACGACGGCACAGATTTGGCGCGCCCAGGAGAAAAGAGGGGCGGTTATCGACTGCGTCCCTTGCCTTGCTGGCGAAGTGACGATACCTCCCGAACGGTTTCATGAATATATAGATGAATCAACACTGGTTGTGTCTCTCCCGCATGTCTGCTATCGCAACGGCGCACGCCTGGATATTAAGGCTATCATCGACATGGCCCATGAAAAAGGCGCGCTGGTATTCCTGGATTTCTACCAGACCGGTGGCTCCATGCCCATTGATGTCAAGACCCTGGACGTGGATTTTGCCGCCGGTGGCACGTTGAAATACCTGGTCTCGGCAACGGGGACGGCTTTTTTATATGTAAAACAGGGCTTGGTTAACGATCTTGAACCGGCAACAAGCGGCTGGTTCAGTCAGGCGGATATCAATGCAATGGATATCTATAAAAATAATCCGGCGGGTAATGCCCGCCGTTTTGAAACAGGTACGCCCAATGTTTCAAGTCTGTATGCATCTATCGCCGGTTTGCAACTCGTTTGTGAGATGGGTCTGGACACAATTGAACAGCATATCAGGACCCTTAACAGGGCAATCAAGCAAAAAACTCAGGAAAATGGTTTCCAACTTGCGATGCCGACGGAAGACAGCGGTCATGGCCCCCTGGTTACCATCAGGTCTACGGATATGTACCGGCTGGTGGCCGCTCTTGCGGATAAGGGGGTCGTTACATCCTGTCGAGACGACAATCTCAGGGTCTCGCCTCATTTTTATAATAATCTTGACGATGTGGACGTGTTATTTGATGCCTTGAACAGTCGGCGTGATTTACTGGTATGTTCCTGAACGGCGTTATAACAAGCAACTTGCCGGTAAATCAGTGGAGATGAGATGAAACGAACATCCGGGTCCGATACCATCCATCTTGTCGGTAGTATCGCCATGGATAATTGTGAGCAGGTTTTTCGTGAAATCAGCGCAGAACTGGGCCCGTACCTTGACAAAATACCGGATGGTGAAACGGGCGAACGGGCGCGCTGGATATTCTTTCAAAGGACCATGCTGATGGAACATCCCGCCATGGAGATCGATCCGACGGTGCCGGAAATGGCATTATACCAATGGGACGGAAAGTTCTTACGCTCTTTACCGCTGTTGCGTTTCAGGAAAGAAGCCAATCCGGATAACGTGGAATTTGCAACTGGTTACGACAAGGCAGCTGAGTATTCTTACGGCATATTCAAAAAATTGCGCGCTGAAGGCGCAGTCCCGGATCATGTACGCTTTCAGGTATGCCTGCCCACGCCCATGGCCAGCTGTTACATGTACGTCAGCCACAAGTCTTACGATGATTACCTGCGTGTCTACCTGAAATCACTGTCAAATGCACTGAACAGGATACTGGATAATATCCCCCATGAAGACTTGTGCATACAGTATGACGTGTGCCAGGAAGTCCTGATCTTCGAGAATTACTTCCCGCATCGAGCGCCCGATTACGAGGAACAGATCTTTGCCGAATTAGCCCTGCTGGGCGACTCCGTTCCGGCGCACGTGAAACTGGGTTTCCACCTGTGTTATGGCACCCCGCACGATGAGCACCTGGTCATGCCCAGGGATACGGGAATACTGGTGGAACTGATGAACGGCATTACTGCCGGTGTCAGACGCCAGGTGGATTTTTTACATATCCCGGTGCCAAAGGAGCGGACCGACCCTGCTTACTTCATGCCGTTAAAGCACTTCAAAGGTGATACGAAACTTTATTTCGGTTTGATTCATCATGATGATGAAGAGGGTGACCTGCAGCGTATGGAGGTGGCGAAGAACTTTATAACCAATTTCGGGGTCGGTACTGAATGCGGCTGGGGCCGTACCGACCCGAAATGGGTCCTTGGCTTGCTTGCCAGCCACAGGAAGGCGGCGGAGGTTTTGAGTCAGTAACAACCAGGCAGTGCTTTAATCGGCGTGTGCTACCCCCGCGGCGATGCCGATCTCCGGCGCAACGGTATAGAAATCCCGCACCGGCATACTGCCGCCGGCTGCCTTGTGTGCAGCAGCGGCGGCAATCCAGGTCTGTAATTCCATGGAGCCGATACCGCCTTGCTCAACCAGTTCATATTGGTCCCAATCATCGTATTCTTCGAGTCTGTTTTGGGTGAAAATATCCAGGAAACGCCGATCCGATTCCTCATTCAAACGCATATCTCCGGCAGTACGTTCACCTCGTGCAATCATCTCGGCGCCTTCATGGTGCATCACCTCCAGTCGTTCCAGCCATTGAGCGGGGGTCAGGGATTTGGGATCAGCGCCGCCCGACAATTTCCAGGCTTCAACCTCCTGCTCTCCCTTGCCATGCTCCGGATAATACCGGGTAGGGTGGTGAGACATGCCTCCTGAGGCAAGAAACAACACTCTCTTGTTTAATGTAATGGCAAACCGGCCGATTGCCTCCCCCAACATGCGGGTGCGTCTGAAGGGGACGAATGGTGTAGTAATACAGTTGATAAAGACAGGGATGATCGGGCGCGCAGTCAGACCACCAAGCATAACGCTGATGGTTTGGGAAAAAGCGTGGTCAATGGTCATCCGGTAGGATACGGCGCTATCAATATCGCTGTTGCGTAAATACTCGACGCAGGCAACAGCTGTTTCTTCCGGCACGTTTACAGGTCCGGCAAACCCGCCTATATCGCCGGCTGCCTCAGCCCTGAAGCCAACGCAAAAGGCCGGCATTGTTTTCAGAAAAAAACCATTGAAATGGTCCGAACCAAAGGCGACTACCAGTTCAGGGTCAAATTCTGATACGGCTTGCGCTCTTTCGGCAAAAGCGCGTTGCAATCCGTCCCACTCCTTCGGCTCCCTGGCATAACAATACAACAGGGGAGAGTGTGAGGCACAGATCAGTGATGTTGTCATGGCAGCTTATCCCCGTGGAACACATAATATACGCCCGACCGGCCTCTGGCTATGCGCTTCTCAATCCGTTTTAATCGGTCTGCTTCAGTCGCCATAGGCCGAGCTCTTTCTGTTCAAGAATAACCGGATTTACCAGTGTGTCCAAACCATCGATACTGACTTCCACCGGGCCTTCAACAGTCTGAAAATTGGCATGATGAATGGATTTTCGATTAGCCGAAGGCTTGAAGGCGGTACCGCAGGAAATGATGTCGCCCGGATAAAGCGTATGAAACTGGCTGATGAAACTGATGATTTCCGCCACCCTGTAATTATAATATTTTGTGTTGTCTTCAGCGATCAACTCGCCGCCTGCTTTGCAGTAGACGTTCAATTCATCCGGGTTGTCTATCTCATCTTTCGTGACCAACCATGGCCCTGAACAACCGAAGCTATCACAACCCTTATAACGTCCTGCATAGGATAAGTGTTGCTTCACCCGGACAGTTTCAGCGGAATTATCCTCTTTGGCATATATTGCCCAGTACTCAAACATGTCTTCGGCGCGCATACCGTTGCCGGTAATATCATTAAAGATACTGTAGCCGAATACGGCATCCAGCGCCTTAGAGGCGGGGATATCCCGGGTCTCTTCACCTATGATCACTGACAATTCCGGCTCGGGATGGACGCTGCCGTAATAGGGACGAATGCGTATGGGTTGATTATGCCCAATTAGACAAGAGGCAGGCTTCAGGAAAAATGCCGGGTGCGCCGGCGCGCTGATTTTCCTCTCATTGCTTGCCGAGTTATTCATGGCGATGCCGCAGATTTTACCTGGAGACGGGACGGGAGGACGCCAGGTCACTTCCTGCGCGGGAATCGTCTGCACTGTACTTGTATCCGTTCGAGCAATTTCAAGAGCGGCACTAATCTCTTTGAGCAATCCTTGCCCGGCCCGTATCAGGTCCTGCATGTCGATTAAATTACCAACGCCGTATGGAGAACGTTTTAATTCAAGCAATGTTTTAATATTAACTAATTGTTTATCATCAAGACGAATAACGACCATGTCTTCATCTTTGTACTTTATGCTTGCCAGTTTCATTTGTTTTCGCTCTGTGTTGCCTGATAAAGTGTAACATTCTCAACAACGGACACAGCAACAAAGAAGCGATGACCGTACCCTTTAATCCGAAGCCATATATTCTCGCCATGACGCCACCGTCCAGTGCGTAATTTTCAACAGGTGCTCCCGCTAACTCGAAGTCAATACAGTGATTCTTGCCGGATTCGAAGACAGAGGGGACAGATTTAAATCTGTCCCCCAGGAGTCACGGGCATTTTCCCCTGGGAGGGAGGGCGTCTCGCCCTCCACGAGGGCAGGATGCCCTCGATCCCGGGAGTTAGCGGGAACTGCTGAATTTTCAATGATGTCGTGGATTGATTTGGAGTACTCATGGTAAATTATTAGCGGTTGTCATATTTTTTTTGTGACGCATAATAGAACAAAAAATTGATGAGGCGGACAGGACAATCATGGGTAAGGCGGTATTTGTAAATGAATGTGGCGGACCTGAGGTTCTGTCCTGCCAGGATAACCACGTCAGCCAACCCGGCCCGGGTGAAGTATTGTTGCGGAATACGGCCATCGGCGTAAATTACATCGATACGTATTACCGCTCCGGGCTATATCCGGCTGAATTACCGCTCATACCCGGCGACCAGGCTTCGGGCGTTATTGAAGCTGTCGGCGTCGGCATCAGCGAATTCAAACCCGGAGACCGGGTTGCGTATGCCTCAAAACCACTAGGCGCTTACGTGGATGAACGGGTGATGGATGCGAACGTGCTCGTGCCTTTGCCGGACGGTATTTCCGATGGGATAGCCGGGGCTACGTTGACCCGCGGCCTGACCGCAGAATACCTGACTCATCGGCTGTATGAGTTAAAGGCAGGGGAGACGGTACTGGTTCATGCTGCGGCCGGCGGCGCAGGAAGAATTCTATGTCAGTGGGCTAACAAGATCGGCGCAATAGTGATCGGCACGGTCGGGTCCGAAGAGAAAGTGGAAATCGCCCGGGAAAATGGTTGTACGGAGGTACTGTTGCACCAGGAGGATTTTATCCCGCAGGTAAAAGACCTGACGCAAGGGCAGGGGGTCAATATCGCCTATGACTCGATTGGCAAGTCCACTTTTATGAAATCGCTGGACTGTATCAGGCCCAGGGGCATGATGGTCAGCTTCGGCAATGCTTCAGGGAAACCGGACCCTTTGGATGTTTTAGAACTGGCAAAACGCGGCAACCTGTTCCTGACCCGGCCGACATTGTATGGGTATACCCGGAACAGGGATGAGTTGCTGTTGTCTGCCGAACGCTATTTCACGGCGATAACCAGCGGCCTGCTAACCGTTGAAACAGGCGTATCTTTTCCTCTGGAAGACGCTGCTCAGGCACACATGCACCTTGAGGACCGCTCCCTCGTCGGTTCTCCGATCCTGATTCCCTGAGAGTCCGCCAAACATGTATCGTCATCCTGACGAATGCATGCTCTCTGTTCCGGCCGCGCTCAGTTTATTATCAGGTATGATTTGACCCATGCGTTTTTATGCCGATCTTCATATCCATTCCAAATATTCCCGCGCGACCAGCAAGGATTGTGACTTGGAGCACTTGAGTTTATGGGGACGTAAAAAAGGTATCACCGTTATCGGCACCGGTGACTTTACCCATCCGGCCTGGTTCAGCGAAATAAAGGAAAAACTGGTACCTGCAGAACCGGGGTTGTTCCGCTTACGCGATGATATTGATAAGGAAGTGATGGGGAAATTACCGGGAAGTTGTCATGGCGTAACCCGTTTTATGTTGTCGGTCGAGATATCTACCATATACAAAAAAGGTGACAAGACACGCAAGATCCATCACCTGATCTATGCGCCGACCCTTGCACAGGCCGAATTCATTAACCGGAAACTCGACCGCATCGGTAATATCAAGTCTGACGGACGTCCCATCCTGGGACTGGATTCCCGTCATTTATTGGAAATTGTATTAGAGGCCGGTGAGGACTGCTACCTGGTGCCTGCCCATATCTGGACACCCTGGTTTGCCGTCCTGGGCTCAAAGTCCGGCTTTGACTCAATCAGTGAGTGTTACGGCGATCTGGCGGAGCATATCTTTGCCGTAGAGACCGGTCTGTCGTCTGACCCTGAGATGAACCGGCGTGTATCTGAACTGGACCGTTATCGCCTGGTCTCCAACTCGGATGCTCATTCCCCGGCCAAGCTGGGACGCGAGGCTTGCATGTTCACTACCGACCTGGATTATTTTTCCATGCAGCACGCCCTGGAGACGGGTAAAGGGTACGACGGTAGTGCGGAATTCTTCCCCGAAGAAGGCAAGTACTATCTGGATGGACATCGGAAGTGCAAAGTGCGCCTGTCTCCCGAAGAGAGTCGTAAACTCGATGGTATCTGTCCCGTGTGTAATAAGCCGTTGACCCTGGGCGTGATGCACCGTGTACAGGAATTGGCCGATCGAACGGAGGAGGAAAGGCCGAAAGTCACCGATCCGTTTGTCAGCCTGGTTCCCTTACCCAAGGTAATTGCCGAGACGCAGGGTGTTGGTCCGAACAGTAAAAGGGTAGTCAAAGAATACGAGCAGTTGTTATACAAGCTGGGAGCGGAATTGGCGATATTGAATGACATCCCCCTGGAGGAGATCCAAAACCTTTCCAATTCCTCCCTGATCGCCGAGGCTATTGCTCGTATGCGCAAAGGTGACGTGATCCGCGAGGCCGGTTATGATGGTGAATACGGCAGGATTAAACTGTTCCATGAAGATGAACTGAAGCAAACTGTCACTATCAGCTTATTCGATGCGGTCCGGGATGCGGCTATAACGCGAGATAATCGACAAGCCAAGCCACTGGAAAAACCCAGCAGTTCCCGCTAACTCCCGGGATGGCCAGACTCCCAGGGGACAGATTTAAATCTGTCCCCCGTGTCTTAAACCTCGATTTAGCGGGAGCGCCTGGGAAAAATCGACGGTTATGGATTAATTCTGAAAACGCTGATTTATGGTGCCGTCTGTATTTCTCAAACATATCAATTATCCTGTATTCCATTCCACCGCCATTTCTACCTTGATGAATTCGGCCAGCGGAATAATATTATTATGTACGGACGCCTGCTCTAATGCTTGCATGTATTGTTCGCGGCGTGATTTATTCGATCGAATTATGGTCCAGCGATAACCGCCTGACACTAGCATGACATTCATGAGAAAACGACCAATCCGACCATTACCATCCATATATGGATGAATAAAAACGAAGAAGAAATGCCCCAGTATGGCGCCGACAATGGGCTCAGGTTCATCGATTAAGCACTCAAAGTAAGCGTCCAGTGCATCGAGTAAAGCCTCTTTCGGTAAGGGGACATGGGCAGAGTTACGGATATAGACTTGAGCATTTCTATAGCCGGCCAGTTCAGCAGGTTGGATGATGCCGGCCTGAACGCCAGGTGAAAATAAAGCCTGGTACCAGTCTTGTAAATCCTGTTTTACAGTTTCTCCGGCGGGTCCGCCGTCGAATACTTTTTGCACACTCTCGCAGACAATTCTGAATGCGTTGGCGTAACCTTTTGCTGCCATTGCACTACGCTGCTCTGCGTCAGATTGAATAGCATCAGGATTCCATTCGCGGGTTCGTACACGCTCAATCAACTCCGGTGTAACTTCATAGCCCTCGATCGATAACGAGTGGTAGGCATCATGTTGGTACAGCTCTTCGATTTCCTTCATGGAAGCGGTTTGATCTGTTGTCAACCCGCGAGGTTCCGAAAACCGGGTAACGATGGCTTCTCGCATGGCTTGCCATTGCGCTCGAATGCGAGCCGCATAAGATGAGGTAAGACGTACCGTTCTCTTTCCGAAAACCGGTTGATTCGATTCAAAAGGATTCTCAGGTCTTACCTGATGTCCGACAGCGACCATGCTGTTTTCTATAATTCGTGCTGCGTTATCATCACCTAAAAAGCGATATGCACCAATGAGTCGGCCAGCAATACTGGGGTGACCACCCTCAAGTAATATTCTAATCAACTGTGTCGGATCAACCATACGAAGTGCGATTTCTGCTTTAACGGGTTCATGGCTGAATAAGGCAGGTGAACTGCGACATAAGGCGGTTGCTAAAGGCAGTGTTTGTATCCCAAGCCGGATTTCTCTGTCATCTGGTAACTCTGTTGTTTCGTACATGAATAGTGAGGTCTGATGTAACAACTCAAGTCGGTTGCTACCGCCTTTGCCCGTCATCACGATTAATTGAGGAGATGCTGCATTCTGATTCAGGTGAAAATCAAGAGAGGATTCTGCCGACAGGCAGTAATCGGCCCCAAATCGCTTGCCCAGGTATTGGTAAATGAAGGCCCAGTAGGAAGCAAACCATTGCGTTGCTTCACCTTGTTCACCTGGATGACCAAGGATATACCAACCTCGTATCACCGGTGTCAACCAACCGGCTTTGAGCAGGCGCTCCCTATGGGTGCGTGACAGGCCGGTGGATTGTACGATATTATCCTGTGCCACTTGCCTGGCCCGCTCTAATGAATTCGCCAATAATGTTTCAAATGTGGCCATTACAGCATTACCCGTATTTATTGCTGTTATATTACTGTATTTTATTGTGGATATTCAGAAACAGGGTATAATAGGCAGTGTATTCTTGTCATGCTAATCGTATTCAACGGACTATCAGACCCCTGGTGGGTTTAACTTTTTTCAAGGAGGTAGCGTATGTATTTCCTCATCTACGGCAGTTTCGCGGCACTCATTACATTTTTCCTGCTCTCATTCGAAGGTATCAAAGATAACAGCAGTCGGCTCAGTGCTGCTGGCCTGACGTTCGCTCTTTTTGGCCTGTGCGGTTGGTTGTTCATGCCGGTTTTCAGGTGGAACTTTTCAGGCAACTGGTTTCTATTAACATTGCTGGGCGTGGTGATCATGCTCGTATTGCTTTGGCCCAGGGCAGGGCAGGCGAGCAAATCACTGTTAAGAACAGGCGCTATACCCGTGATAGCCGGTCTTTTTATGCTGCTGCTGGTGCAACCGCTGAGCACGTGGAGTTTGTTCTATGCGAAGAGTTACCATAAGCTTTTGGGCGTCCCCATCGTCAGTGTCTTCGATGCGGATGTCTCGCCAGTCGCTATTGATCGAGTGCGACGCGTTGATCAAGAACTTGCCTATAACCTCGGGTCAAAAAGGATCGAGGAACAGCCCGGACTGGGTTCCCGGGTTGCTCTCGGCAGCATGAACATCCAGACCCTCAACGACTGTTTCGGCGTTCAGGACGGTAGTGGAGCCAAGCATACTCTCTGTTTTGAGAATGAGTTGGTGTGGGTAGGTCCATTGGTACATACCGGTTTCTTCAAATGGTTTACCAATCATACCACTCCCGGTTATGTTCTGGTCAGTGCCACCGACCCGACCAAGGTCTACCTGGTCACTGCCATCGACAGCGAGCAGACCGATGCTGACTCGGATGCTGTTGGCGACCTGGATACATCACAGGCGGCGTCAGGATTGGCCCCCTTGAAACTACGTTATCTTGATGCCGGCGGATATTGGGGAGACTACCTCGTGCGTCACGTCCGCAGCAACGGTTATGCAAGCGATGGACTGACTGATTACAGCTTTGAGATCGACAACGCCGGGCGACCCTTTTGGGTCATTACCCGATATGAACCGACTATCGGTTTCAGTGGTGGTGACACTCGTGGCGTGCTGGTTGTTGATGTGCAGTCGGGGGAGATCAACCACTATACAGTGGCCGACACACCGGAGTGGATTGATCGTATCCAGCCGGAACAGCTTGTCAATACGCAACTTAACTACTGGGGGGCCTACATTCACGGCTTTTGGAATGCCTTGTTCAGCAAGCGGGACGTTGTGCAGACCACCTCGGGCCTGTCTCTGGTCTACGGGGCTGACGGTCGCCCGTACTGGTACTCCGGTATCCAGTCAGCCGGCTCGGACACGGGCACTAATTCATTCGTATTGGTTGATGCCCGGACAAAAGAGGTGCGCCGCTACATGATCGCAGGGGCAAATGAGACAGCCGCACGTAAATCGGCCGAAAATTCACCAGGCGTACGAGAAGCGGGTTTCAAGGGTACTAACCCGATCTTGTACAATATCTCGACAGAGCCCACTTACTTTCTGACCCTGAAGGGGGATGATGGTCTTGTCAAGATGTTTGCGTTTGTCAGCGTGCGTAACTACGAGACAGTCGGTGTTGGCAGGAGTGTTCCAGCTGCATTGCGGGATTATCAGAATGCCCTGATCCGTGAGGGTAAAGGAATCGACCTGCAGGACAGCGCGACTCAAACACGAATTGAGGCCGTCGTGACCGGGGTCGTGCAGGTTGGTGATACTTTTTACCTGTTGCTTGATGGCTGGGACGGTGTCGAGTTCTATGGTACAAACGATGTCAGTCCCGAGTTGAAGTGGGCTCGGCCCGGACAAATCGTGACCGTGATTGTCCAGCAAGGAGAGTTACAAAGTATGCAACTGTATGCTTTTGACATTCCGTCTTTAACAATCAGTGGATTATCCGACAACGGCTCCCGTTAATCATTTGCTTCGCAGGCTTTAATCGGTTTTACCCAGTAGTTCCAGGGCGCTGGTTGTCATCACCTCAACTCCGGTCAGGATGGTCGGTTTCGGGTCAGGGGCGAAGAAAGGGGAGTGCAGGGAGGGCAGAATTTCACCTTTTTCCTTGGCTGTCGCATAGTTGTCGGCATATACGCCGCCTACAAACAGGAACAGGCTGGGTATTTTGGGTTCAACACGGCCGTACTGGGAGAAATCTTCTCCACCCATTACCGGTTCACCGGGTATTATCTGCACATCATTCAGCTTTGCCTGTAACACCTTAACGATACGCTCAGTCAGTTCCGGATTGTTATACGTGGAAGGGGTTGATTCGTCCGCAATTTTAACGTCGGGTAATTTGTCGTCCGGCAGTCCCATAGCAATAGCCTGGCCTTTGGCTATTCGTTTAATACCACCAAGTAACTTGGAGCGTGCTTCATCCGTATATGAGCGTACTGTCAATTGCAGTTTCACCTCATCGGGGATGATGTTGTGTTTAGTCCCTCCATGTATAGAACCGACCGTGATAACACCGGCATCAATAGGCTTTAACTCACGCGAAACCAAGGTCTGTAACGTATTGATGATCTGGGCGGATAACACGATTGGATCTTTTGTACGTTGTGGGTAGGCACCGTGCCCACCTATGCCAAACACCGTGATATCAACGGAGTCAACGCTGGCCATGACGTAACCTTTAGTGTGAATCACTGTCCCGGCCGGGAAGGATGCGCTCACGTGTAAGCCCAGGTTGTAATCGGGCCTTGGAAAACGTTCGAACAAACCATCTTTCAGCATGGCCCGGGCGCCCGCGCCGCGTTCTTCAGCAGGCTGGGCAATCATCACCAGGGTGCCTTGCCATTTGTCTACCATAGCCGTGAGACGCCTGGCCGTACCGACAAAAACGGTCATATTCACATCATGTGCACAGGCATGCATGACACTGACCTTATTCCCATGCTCATCAACTGTCGTCGCGGTGCTGGCGTAAGGTTTACCGGTTTTTTCCAGAATGGGCAGGGCATCCATGTCCGTCCTCAGTAGTACCGTGGGGCCGTCACCGTTTTTCAATACCCCGACAACACCGTAACCTCCAACTTTCTCGCTGACAGTAAATCCCAGGTTACGAAGCTCAGTTGCCATCCGCAGGCTGGTATCGGCTTCATGAAAGGATAATTCAGGGTTCTTGTGCAGGTGTATATAAAGCGATTCAAGATAGCCATAGTCTTCATGTATTGTTTCTTGCAACGAGTTGTCAGCCTGCGCGTTGAATGTCAGAAAAAACAAGGTAATAAAAAACAGGTAATTAATTCTCATTGAACTGAAGTATTCGATCTGGTGTTGTTTGGGAAGAGCCGGGTAGTCAGATACTGATTTAATGTCTGATGACAACTATATCAGGAAACCGGAAATGCTCCAATAGATCAAAACAGGCAACACCAGTAAATACCCCTCATTATATGCGCATAATATATATTATGTTAAATAGAAAATTTTATCCTATAAAAGATCATGTATTGAACCCGGATAACAGCCTTGCGTTTTCCAGTTTTTTCTGCCTACACTGTCTTACCTGAAACCGGAGAAAACCATGAGTGCTGTCCTACCCCAACCTTTTGACAATCACGCTGGCCCTGATACTGGCATGGAGACACTGACTCCCAGGAAGAATGCCTTGGGCTCGGACTATGTCGCTTTTCATACTGATGCAGGCACCGTGTTGGAACTGGCCCGATTGACCCTGGAGGATGCCTTCCGGCGCGTGGTGTTGGACCCGGTACGCGGCTTGGTCATACTGATGTCACCCAGCAGAGCCCACGAAACGATCAAAGCCTGGCTGGACAACCTGATTGAAGAAATCGCCTACGACCGGAACATGGACAGTGTCAATTTGCATAGCGCGCGTTGGCGCCGCCCTACCGACCCCCAAAACACCGGCTATGAAGCAGATTGTTGTTTTTACTTTGGTGAGAAAGCCAGCGCTTATATTGAGACTACCGATCAGGATAAAACCACCATCGAAGCTTACGGCGACTCGCACCCGCCGGACCTGGTGGTCGAGGTGGCACTCACCCATGTCAGCCGTGAGAAACAGGCCGGCTATCGCGAGCTGGGCGTACCTGAATTCTGGCAGGTGGAGTCGCCTCGGTCCGGCCACCTGACGAAAAACCTCAAGATCACTTTTCTGGATTTGCAAGCGGACGCAGGGCCGCGCCCTTTGTCCGAATCACTCAACCTACCCGGCCTGACTCCGGCACAGGTCTGCACAGCCCTGGAACCGTTTACCAACAAAAACCTGAGCAATGTCAGGCAACGTCGCCAGACGATTGCCAACATCATTCAAAAGCAAAAGACACCGGATAGGGAACCGGGGGATTAACCGACAAATTAAATATCTACACATTATTTGCTGGCGGCTTCAAGCCATAAGTGCAACCAGTCGCCTGATTTTGGCACTTTTCTGAACCCGGCAAACCACATTATCCATCAAGCGGTGCGTCTCAAGATCATGTCTGCATTAAACGCCCTACCCCGCAAGGAACTGTTGGAATTCGTGCGCATCAAGACTGTCACCGGCGCCACGGACAGCAATATATTTGTTCCTGATAGTTAACATTCCTGCAGGGCAACCGCATACTTTTGGATTCTGTTGCAGACGACAGGAAACCAACCGGAAAACACCGCCCGTCATGCTGGCGAATGCCAGCATCCAGTCAAACAACAGCGCATGCTCAGGGTAATGAAGGGTTATTCACTGGATTCTGGCCTGCGCCAGAATGACGGAATCGGGCAAAAACATCTGAATTCAAAAGTATGCGTTTGCCCTGAACATTCCTGATAGTTAAAGTTGCAAGTAATAACAATACCTAATATATTGTTATCATTATGGTCAGAACTCAAATCAGTCTTACAGAAAGCGAATATGCAGCTGCAAAAAAGGAGGCCCAAAGATTGGGAATCTCTCTCGCAGAACTGCTGCGACGCTCTTTGCGGACAACACTTTCTGTGGATGAAACAAAACCCTGGATGCGCTATGCGGGCATGGTTGAAACGGGCGAACCTGAATCGAGCCAGCGGATAGACGATATAGTTTATGGTCAAAAAGACTGAGGCTTAGGTTGACACCTCGGGCCAAGTGGTGGTTGGAGAGGAAAACGTCCGCTCAGATACAATGGATAGCTGTGCATGGCCGCTTCGTCATTGATTTCAAGGTTCCGGGCGCTGAAGCGGGTCCGGTAGGGTGGAGCATACTTTTGTGCAAAGACATTGAGGCTTTTTAATTTGCCGGATTTGCCTGCCTTCACTTCAATCGGCAGAACCTGGCCGTCTATCTCCAGCATGAACTCAACCTCCGCTGTATTGTTCATCCAGCAATAAAGTGTTTTAGCGACGGATTGCCGTAATTCCTGGGCGATGAAGTTCTCGCAAAACGCGCCTTTAAACGTTGCAAACAGGTCAGCTTCCAGATAAAGCGCGCCGGGAGAAAGCCGGGCCAGGGCGCCCAGCAATCCGGTATCGAAAATGTACAGCTTGAATCGGTTTTCCCGGGTAAAAGTTGAAAAAGGCAGCTCCCCCGAATTGGCAATGGGCGTCTTGATTACCAAGCCGGCGCCAGCCAGCCAGTCAATGGCGCTTTGCAGGGCCGAGTAGCTCCCAGCGGCTATTACCCCCGAGGGCATAAACTTTTTGTTTTCTTTGGCAAGTTGCGCCGGTATTGCTGAAAACACAGCCAGGATTCGATCCGCCCTTACGGAGTCGGCGTACTTGGCAAAGTCCCGTACATAAGCATCCAACAGGTCCTGTTGGCAGGCGCGCGCCTGTTCAAATGCTGCTCTGCGATATTCACGGTTGCGCCGGTAAACATCTACTACTTCCGGCAGACCACCAACAATAAAGTATTCTTTCAACAGGTCCAGAAGGCTTGCGTGGATAAGCTCGGGTATCCGGGTGTCTTGATCGATATTTTGTAAAAAGGTGAGCATTCTTGTTTCGTCGATAGCCCCTAAAAACTCCATAAACGACAAGGGATAAAGGTCCAGAAAGGTAGCCTTGCCGACAGGGAAAGAATCTTCCGAGTGCACAAGTCCCAGCAACGAACCGGCGCAGCAAAGGGCCAATTCGGGCATTTTCTCACAAAAATACTTGATGCTCGTGAGGGCGCGGGGACAATCCTGTATTTCGTCGAATATAACCAGGTCGGTTTGTGTATTGATGTCAGTTTCAAGGAAAAACTCCAGTGATTGGATAATACCGGTTGGCGACAAGGAGCCCTGGAATAAGGTGTCAAGTCCAGGGTCCTCCTGGAAGTTAAGGACATGGCAGGCCGGGAAATGCTGTTTGCCAAATTCCATCAGCGCGTATGACTTGCCCGTTTGCCTGGCTCCCCTGAGTACAAGCGGTTTGCGTAAGGACGCCTGTTTCCATGCGATGAGATCCTGGGTGATATTACGAATTATGGACGTCATGAATCTGAGTTTACAGGTAAAAACAGCAAAACTAAATAATTATTCCTATGAAAAATAGTGAAATTAATAAATTATTCATAAGAAAAGATATTTAGGGTGATATTTTGGGTCAGAGTAAAAATACTCAACAAGCCACTATCACTTGCCAGACTGACTGTATTTTTACTCTAACCCCAAATATCGAAGTTCCCTTGGCAAGGGTGACGGTCATGCCGTCCCCGACGCCGGGTACACTGCGCAGGATAGCGCCGCCGAAACTCGCCGATGTCGGGCATACCTTTGCGGTATTATGATGTAAAAATTCAGTTAATTACGATAGCTTGCAAGCGTCCGATACTATCGATTTACCATCCTGAATTTCTCTCGAAAACAATATTGCCGTTTTGTATCACCAAACCCGGTTTTACCAATGTTTCGAGATTCGTAAGCGGGTCTTCATCAAGGAATATCAAATCAGCCCATTTACCGGCTTCGATGCTTCCAGCCTCTGAGTCCAAGCCCATCGCCTCCGCGGCATTCAAAGTGGCCGCCTGTATGATTTCCATATTGGTAAGACCTGCTAATGTAAAACCTTCGAGATCCTGCAGGTAAATATCATCGATTACCGGCAGATCCTTTGCGTTGGAATCGGTGCCGACGGCAAACTTGACCCCAATTTCATGCATTCTCTTGAAGCGCTCAACCATGCTTGCATAGGTGTGGTTCAGGTTCTTCTCAAGCCAGTCCGCCTTATAGGTATACTGGTTATCCAGTTGGCGCAGGTGATAACCGATGGTGGGGATGGAATAAATATTCTTTCTCACCATTTCCCGCAGTACATCGTCCCCGCCGAATGAATAAAGATGCTCGACGCTGTCAACACCGGCAGCAATGGCTATTGGTCCGGATACCTGATGCAAATCCTGCGCCCCGCCTATGTGCGCAGTGATGCGCATCTTCCAGTTATGCGCTTCCTCTGTCGCCGCGCCGAGTTCTTCTATTGTGTACGGGGTCGTTACCTTGATAAAGTCTGCACCCAGCTTCGCCGCCTCACGCACGCGCTTGCGGAACTCCCATGGTCCGTCGGCCTCCACCGCAAATATCGGCGGCTGTAACGGTTGGAATTCCGTGGCATGTCCCCCAGTTGTGGTAATCAAGGGTCCTGAGACATACAACCGGGCGCCCCCTATAAGCCCGTCCCGCTGCGCCCGTTTCAGCGAATACCCGACGTGATAGCGGGAAGCCACATCCCGTATCACCGTCACGCCGATTTCCTGGTAGCGTTCCAGGAAGCGTTCCGAACGCAGGGCATTGATGACATCATCTTCCAGGTCACGGGCGCCGGCCAGTTTGAAAGTAATATGCGCATGCAAATCGAACATACCCGGCAGAACCCATTTCCCGTTTGCATTGATTTCTTTTGTATCCTTCGGCAAAGAGCCAGGTTTCTCCAGGGCAACTATCGTGCCTTCATCGATGAAAATACCGGGGTTGGGTCTCGGCGCTGCCCCTGTGCCGTCAACCAGGGTGCCTCCGGTTATCCAATAGGATGCGGCGCCTGCCTCCAGACAAATCAGACTTGACAGTAACAGCAGTATCTTTCCGTAATTCACTATTCTGTATTCCTCTTGAAAACAATCTCTCCGTTCTGCATTACCAGGCTGGGTTCTACCAGCGCGCTGAGGCTTTCAAGCGGGTCCGCATTAAGAAGTATCACATCACCCCATTTTCCTGCCTCAATGCTGCCGGCCTCCGCTTCCAGTCCCATCGTTTCCGCACCAATCAAGGTGGCTCCCTGTATGATTTTCATATGTGTCAAGCCGCCCAGAGTGAAACCCTCGAGCTCCTGAAGATACAGCTTGTCCATGGTCGGCAGGTCTTTCGCGTTGGAATCCGTGCCGATGGCAAACTTCACCCCCAGTTCATGCATTCTCTTAAACCGCTCAATCATGCCTTCATAGGTATGGCCCAGGTGCTTCTCCAGCCAGTCCGGGTCATAGGTGTATTGACCCTCCAGTTCACGCAGGTGATAACCGATGGTCGGGACCAGGTTGATATTGTTTTTCACCATATCCCGGAACACGTCATCATCACCGAACGGATACAGGTGCTCGACACTGTCAACACCTGCATCGACGGCTATCCGACCGGAAGTATGATGCGGGTCCTGGGCGCCGCCCAGGTGCGCGGTGATGCGTATCTTCCAGTAATGGGCTTCCTCTGCCGCCGCGCTGAGTTCTTCCAGCGTATACGGGGTCGTCGTCTTGATCAGGTCGGCGCCCAGCTTTACCGCCTCGCGTACCCGTTTGCGGAATTCCCAGGGGCCGTCGGCCTCCACCGCCCATATCGGCGGTATTAACGGTTGAAACTCCGTGGCATGCCCACCCGTAGTGGTAATCAACGGACCTGATATATACAACCTGGCGCCCCCGATAAGGCCGTCCCGCTGCGCCCGCTTCAGCGAATAGCCGACGTGATAGCGGGATGCCACGTCTCGTATCACCGTCACGCCGATTTCCTGGTAACGTTCCAGGAAACGCTCCGAACGCAGGGCATTGACCACATCGTCTTCCAGGTCCCGGGCGCCGGCCAGTTTGAAGGTAATGTGCGCATGCAGATCGTACAGACCCGGCAATACCCATTTTCCCTCGGCATTGATTGTCTTTGTATCCGTCGGCAAGGAGTCGGGTTTACCCAGTGCGGCTATCGTACCTTCATTGATGTAAATGCCGGGGTTAGGTCTCGGTTCGGCCCCGGTGCCGTCAATCAAAGTACCTCCCGTAATCCAATAAGGTGCTGCAACCGCGTTACAGCAAAACAGCAGCAATGCAGTTTTTCCGGCTGTCAGGGGTAACTTCTGAAGAAATTGGAAAATCATTATCATAACCTCCCGTCGTCAGGTATCAGCAGCCAGCTTCTTATAGCCTGCCGTTATATATAGGATTTATCGTCAGTTTGCCGGATATGAACCGTATACGACCTTCCCAGCCAGCACGGTTGCTTCGACTTCAATATCCTTGATGTTCTCGGCCGGCACGGTGAGGATATCGTCCGACAGTACGACAAAGTCCGCATACTTGCCCGGCTCGATAGAACCTTTGATATCTTCCTCGAAGCTGGTGTAGGCCGAATCCAGCGTAATACCGCGGATGGCCTCTTCCCGGGTCAGACCCTGGTCCGGACCTAGTACCCCGCCCCACCCTGTTCCTCTTGTAACGGCGACGTAAATCTGCATTATTGGTTTTGAACGGGAGGACACCGGCTTGTCCGCGCCAAGTGAAAGTTTTATGCCATTGTCTATCCAGTCCCTGAGCCGATAAGACATGTGAGCCAGATCTTCACCCCAGTGCTCAATGAATTTGTCGCCTATGATATACAGGTGTCTAGGTTGGGGAAGCACAATCAGTCCGAGCTTTTTGACGCGTTCGTAGTGATCCGGTTGTAACAGGATGCCATGGTCAACTATCCAGCGCCGGTCCAGAATGTTGATCTGGCCGTTAACATATTCATATGCATCCAGGAGTTGATCGATAGACGCACCACCGACGGCATGGGGGCCCGGGCGCCATCCGTGCCGTGCGGCTGACAGTACAATCCTGTTCAGTTGATTCTGTTCAATGAGCCGCAGTCCGTAGTAACCGGGGCGACCTATATATTCCGTGCGAATCTGCGCTGATTCCTCAGCGCCGTCCAGCATCATTTCTGCCAGACCGTCAGCCCTGAACATGCCGTCTCCCCATTGTTCTCCGGGGTCGCCAAGGGCTTCAAACATGGTATCGATATTATCCGCCGGGGTATTGGGATCTATGTCGTAGCACCAGTCGACCCTGACGGTAAGTTCCCCGTTTTCATACAGGCTGCGCAGCATATCGACCTGTTCCCGGGTGCCGCCGGGTTCTCTCAAACTCGTCATCCCCCAACTGTTTACCCGCCTGATCGCTTGCCGGATACCATCAAGTTGCATATCCCTGCCCGGTGTCTGAAAATGATCCAGTAACGGGTACATGGCATTGCGTACAAGAAATCCGGTCGGTTCACCCTTGTCATCCTTCCATATTTCTCCCCCGGCCGGATTCTCGCTGTCCCTGTCAAAACCTACCCGTTCCAGGGCCATACTGTTGGCAATGACATAATGACCGCCTTTCAACGTCACCGGATTGTCGGGCGAGACCTCGTCAAGATCATACCGATTTGGCAGGCGTCCATCTTCCAGCATGAACTGCCACCAGCCACCCTCACTGAAAATCCATTCGCCCTTTTCCGTCACTTTCACGCGTTCGGCAACCGCCTGTTTTATATCGTCGATCGAAGTAATTTCAGTCAGGTCAATCATCGTCGGCAGGTTGATCCCCATGGTTGTCATATGGCTATGGGTATCATTGAACCCGGGAAGCACCGTCTTGCCTCCAAGGTCCACCACCATCGTATCCGGGCCTGCGCTCTCGAGAACCGAACTTTCCGTTCCCACCTGCATGAACTTCCCATCCTTGACTGCTGCGGCTTCAGCAATGGAGAAATCCTTGTCAACCGTGACGATTTTCCCATTGTGAATAATTAAATCCGCCCCCTGTTCGGCACATCCGCTGCAAATAACGGCAAAGACAAATAAAACAGGCAGGTAATACTTGTATATATTTTTCATGATGTTCTCCGGAATTGACGAGCCATACCCTGGGCTTGCTGCTGGAAAATTGCATTCCGGCAGGCTGTCGAGTGGTTCGCTGTCGTGTTATTCATAGAAGTGTAGTCAGGCTTCCTATTTATTGCCATGTATTCAGTTGTAGCGGTGCAGCCCGGTGAATGTGTGCATCATTTGGGAGCGAAACCTGGCACTGTTAATAAGTATTGCCGGCAAATGAGACATCAACCCGTGATGACGAATTGCATCCGGTTTTTCAATCAATAAATTTAAATTTTCAGCGTGTCCTTGCTTGATATATCCTGCGGCTTCGCGTCCAAGAATCGTATTGATTGCCAACCCCCTGCCATTACAGGCCTGAACGGCAAACAACCCTTCTGAAAGCTCCGTGAACCTGGGCAACAAGGATTTTCCAATCCATGTTGTCCCCCTCCAGAGATACTGGATGCGCACCGAATCCAGCACAGGTGAAAAGTTCCTTAACCGTTTTTCGACGTAACCGGTGATACGGCGCCGGGTGTTTTTAAAAATAAATGCCGGGCAGGCCGTGATTAACCGTCCATCCTTATCGTAGCGCAGTGAGAAAATATTCGAACTCACATCGGTCATTGCGTGGTTTTCAGGCAGGATATTCTTCCTGGTATTTGCATCCAATGGTTCGGTTGCCATCTGATACACCTTGAACGGCAAAACTGTGTTGGCAAGGCCTGTAGACAGATTACGGTTACCTCCCCCGGCGCAGAATACGACTTTTTCCGTGTTAACCCGACCATTGGCTGTTTCCAGGCACCATCCGTTGCCATTTTTATGTATCTGAATCACCGGACTGTTAACAAATACCCGGGCGCCCTGCCCCGTTGCTGCACGCGCCAATTCCCGGACGTAGGCAAGGGGGTTTACTGCGCCTCCGGACGGGTCCAGAAGTGCCCCCAGATAGGTATCCAACCCGGATAGATGGCGAGTTTGTTCCTTATCGAGCGTTTCAATCCCATAGCCTGACGAACGCCATTCTGAAGCTGTTTTATTGACTCGTTCAAGCTCCTGTGCGGTTCTGGCCGGGGCCAGGAAGCCCGTTTGTTGCGGAGCGCAATCAAGTCCTAACCTGTCGATTAGCGAAAATACGTATCTCCCGGACTCACCAACCATGTTTACAAGACGTCTACCTTTATCTTCACCGTATTTTTGCAGGATTTCATACGGACTGTGACGGACAGACAGGGATGCGATGATGCCGGCGCTTTTTCCGGCAGCATCGCTGCCCGGCGTAGCCGCCTCAAGCACCGTAGGAACCATACCTGATTCAGCCAAATGATACGCAAGCGATAATCCGGCAACCCCCCCACCCACGACTACAAGTTCTGCTTCGTGAATTCCGGTCAACGGGTCAAAGCCCGGCGCAGTTTGTGTGATTTCGCTCCAGAGCGTACTCTCTTCAACCTCAACAGCGTCCATTGCTCAGTCCAGCGGTTCTATCGACAACTTGCAGGCACCATTGTTACGGATCTGCTTAATTGAGGATTGCGTACCGGCCAGGTCCTCCGGAACAATCTCGGCACAGATATTGGCCATCAACCAACCGAATGGGAATAACAAGCGACCCCCGTCTCCATAAAATATGCCCAGGTCAAAAAACGGGCCTGGCGGCAATCCTTTTATACTCCCCGATTTGACATAAGCGAGAACGATTTCCCCTGCCCGGGGGTAGGAACTGGCATTTTCCAACGGCATGTCAATTTGTGCGAAATGCTCCGGCAGTATTGAGGCGGGTAACGGACAGGAGAGTTCCGGTCCTGTCCACATGGCATGGATTGCATCGTAAGTCGGTTGGATCTGCGCCAGTTGCCATAAAAACTCAGCCGAACGCGGCGCTTTATCGTCCAGGAGAACACACCTGGCCGATAGTCCTGAGCGTGGCTCCGTAAACCTGATAATCCGATTCATTCTTTTCCATCGATAAAATCACGTATCACTCTGCCGTCGGCAATGACTAACTTTACATCCTGAATATTCCGGATGTCCGCCAGAGGATTAGCGCCAACCACGAGTATATCCGCCAGTTTCCCGGCTTCCAGTGTGCCCAGTTTATCTCCCATATTCAGTATTTCCGCACCGACACGCGTCGCCGAGGCAAATACATCCTCATCAGACAGACCGGCGTCTTTCAGGAGATCGAGTTCCACGTAATAGTCCTGGGGATAGCGCACGTCATTTTCAAACGGAATATCCGAACCGACCCCGATGCGGACCCCTGCCTTATGCGCGAGCCCAACCATCTGAAGATGCTGTGCGTGGCTAACGGGATAACGTCGCGAAAAAGTATAGAAAAACCCGCCGGAGGGTATCCCCGCCGAAGGATAACCGGTTTTCTCCACATTGTAGAATGCAGTCAGTGTCGGCACAAAGTCCGTCTTGTTGCGCGCCATGACGGCAATCGTCTGTTCCGTCATATTCAGGGGATGTTCTATCGTGTCGACTCCCGCGTCGGATGCCCATTCCGTGTATTTCCCGAAGGAGTCGACTGCGACAGGGATATTATGCATATGGGCCTCGTCGACCGCGGCAGTTATCTCTTCCCGGGTGTACGGCGCAGTCAGCTTGATCCAGTCCGCATGCATGCGAATTTGTTCCCGGATGGCCAGCCTCCAGTCCCAGGGGCCATTTGCTACGCGAACCCGGGTGGAAGGCGCCATACTTTTCGGTCTGCCCGTCGCGGTTGATGTAATTTCATCTGCATGCCCGCTTCTGGAAGCAATGAGTTTGCCGCTCCATAACACGCGCGGTCCGTCGACCATACGCCGTTCGACAGCTTCCTTGATCCGCAGCGCAACATCATTGGACGTACCCACGTCTCGTACTGCGGTAATTCCGGCATCAGCCAATTGCCCCAGCAACTTTACCCCGCGGATGGCCGCAGCCGCATCCGAGTTGCGGTAGCGGGTGAAGTCCATGCCGCGCTGTTGGGTGAAATGGATATGCAGATCAATCAGTCCGGGCACGATATATAAACCTGACGTATCGATAACCTGGCTATCACCTGCAGCGGGATCGAATCCTGCCGAGCCGCCGGCATAAATTATCCGGTCGCCCTGCAACGCCACAACGGCCTCGGTTGCAGGCTGAACTCCGGTTCCGTCGATGAGGGTTCCGCCCTGTAATACGAGCACCGGGTCGTCCGAATAGTCATGCGGTGGGACAGGTACGCGCCGGGTATCATCTGAAGTGGTAAAAGTTGCCTCCCGGGCTGTGCTGATACCTTGTGAGGCAAACAAAAAGATGCATACGATGACTGGAAAAATATTTTTCATGGTGATCATCCCAACGTACTGAATCCGAATTGCAAAAGTCGCGCACCCTGTTTTACAAGGATGCGCGACATATCCCTCAATGGCTGTAACTGATGCTTACCCCGAATATCCTCGGTGGGCCGTACTGAATACGGCCGGGCAGAAAGCCTGAAGCAGGCCCGAATATTTCACTGAAGTATTCCTTGTCGGACAGGTTACGACCCCAGCCGACCAGTTCCCAGTGCCCGTCATCGGACCTGAGACCTATCCGGGCATTCAGCAGCGTATAGGAATTCTGCACGGCGCCCGGGTGATTCGGCAGAATAAACTGGTTTGAATCGGTATAGCTGTAATCGAACTGGGCAAAAGGCCGGAACCCGCCTATTCCCTGTGACGCCGTGTAGCTGACCAGGCCGTTTATCGTGAAATCAGGCGCATGGGCAGGGGTTTGGTCCTCATAATCACCGTTTTTGATTTCCGCATCCATCAGGTTAACGCCGGTATATACCAGCAATCCAGGGGTAAGCTGCCAGGTGAACTCCGCCTCGGCGCCGTAGATTTCAACATCACCTGCAGTACCCAACGTAATCACCCTGACATTCTGTCCCGAAACGGGGTCGATTCTATCGAGCGCCGCTCTCGCCTGCATGTCATTCCAGTCATAGTAATAGCCCGCGGCGTTGAACCGTACGCTGCCGTCAAGCAGCGTGGACTTGAAGCCGGCTTCGTACGCCAGTAATTCCTCGGATTGAAACGGCAAAAGCTGGTTGCGGGTAAAGGCAATCGACGCCGGGAATCCGCCGCTCTTGAAGCCGCGGTTGAAACTGGCATAGAGCAACAGGTTGTCGGTCGGCGTGAACTCCAGCGCCACCCTGCCGCCCACCTCCTCGGTATTGAGTTTGGGATGTGTGAACTCAGCGAGCGGCACCGGTCCGCTGCCGCTTATCATACCCCCGAAGGTAAACTCGCGGTCTTCATCGGTATAACGCACGCCCATGGACAGGTTCAATTGCTCATGAATACGCCAGTCCACCTGTGCAAATGCAGAGATGCCTTCCGTTTCCTGGGTCGATTCGCTTTCAAAAAACCCGGAGAACGAAGCATGGTCGCGAAAATCAGTATCGGAGAAGAAATCATTATCGTCATTGCTATAGAAGCCGCCGACAATCCAGTCTATTGAGCCCCAGCTATCGTCGGAAGCAAAGCGTATCTCCTGGGTAAAACTAGTGATATCTTCCCAGTTCCTGATTTCGTGAATAAGCGCAGGCGAACCGCCCTGGTCCAGGGGTTGGTACCGGTCAAATTCCCGGTAACCGGTGATGGAGGTGGCGGTAAACCGGCCGAAATCAATGTTGACTGTCGCTGAAATTCCCCAGGATTCGGCATCTACCTGATTGCCGCTGGAGAATTCGCCCAGTACCGTGCGTATATCCGGGTTGCGGTCCTGGATTACCTCTCTTTTAGGCGTCAAAGCCGTTCCACCCGTGCGGTCGCGTATCTGCGCGAATGAGGCGCATTCCACCTCATTGCGTATGCCTTCGGTTGCATAGGAACAGAAACCGTTACCATCCGCCCTCAGGTTGCCCGCATGTTTGAATGCCATTACCTCGGATTTATCCTCTGAATAGTCGCCGCTGATGAGGATGTCAAATTGCTCAGTGGGTTCCCACAGTATCGATCCGCGATAGGCCTTCCTGTCAATCTCCCCGTTATCGGGATCCACCCCTGGACCGAACGGTACTTCCGGTATTGTCTCAAGAGTCTGCCAGCCGTTCTGCGATACGTTAATATTCGTGGCAACCCGTGCCGACAGGGTATCGCTCAAAGGACCACCGATACCCAGTTCCAACTCCGTCCTGTCATATTCCGCATAATCGAAGCGCGCCTGCAGGTCGAACTCCTTGGTGGGCTTGCGCGGCACGACCTTTATGGCGCCGCCCGTGGTATTGCGACCATACAGAGTCCCTTGCGGTCCCTTCAGTACCTCAATCCGGTCCACGTCGAACATCTGGAAGCCCAGCATGACGTGCGACGGCAGGGCGATTTCATCCAGGTAGATCATGACCGCCGGGTTCTGTTTGCTGGTGACGTCGTTCATCCCTACCCCGCGAATGGTGAACACCGAATCGCCCTCATAGGAGGAACTGGCGTTAACCGTCAACCCAGGCGTGAACTGTGCCAGGTCCCGGGGTTGGGCAACA
Source organism: Gammaproteobacteria bacterium (assembly GCA_965222155.1). Lineage (GTDB taxonomy): Bacteria > Pseudomonadota > Gammaproteobacteria > Eutrophobiales > Eutrophobiaceae > JAAXHV01. Next base: position 1,437,621 of record CBDCTH010000012.1, on the reverse strand, counting down.
CCGAGGTCCTGTAACGTATCACCGGTAAATGCCGTTATCGAAATAGATACGTCCTGGACATTCTGTTCGCGCTTTTGCGCCGTAACGATGATTTCCTCAATTTGCGCGAATACGGGCAGAGAAAATAAAGTAATACATGAAATAGCAATTATTACTCGTTGATATAAGTGGATATTTTTAACAAAAGAAAGGACTGAAGTAGTAAACCGATAAATGGGATCTCTCCCTGTCATTGAGCAGGTAATCATCATTATCCCCCTTAATAATATGAAACTCTAAGCCAATGTCAGGATAATCTTTGTAAATAAATTTGTCAATAATAATCGACAGTGTGTAATAATCGACAGTGTGTTGTATTTTTACATCTTCTGCCATCCCTCCTCTGCTTCCGCCAGACTGGCTCTGTAATATTTTAATCCCGTGTACAGAATAAGCGCCGACAACGGCGCTGAAATCGCAGCCACTGTCGCCAGGGAATGGCCTACCAGGGCCGGATCCTTGTATAGATAATCAGTCATCAGGGCAACGAAGGTTGGACCTATCCCCAGACCTATCAGGTTGACACTCAACAGGTACAGCGCAGAAACCTGCGCGCGCATCTGGTTGGGTGTCACAGGTTGCAGTGCGGCCGGCGCGATGCCGTGGGGCAGACTCCATAGAAAGGTAAACGGCGCCATGAGTGCCAGCGCAAGCCAGACATTGTCGACCAGCGGCGCGGCTATACCGAACGGGGTGGCACAGAGCGCCCCGATCATGATGACTCTCAGGTTGGCGTCCGTATAGCCGCGCCGGCGCAACGCATCTGCTATCCATCCCGCGCTGACTACGCCGGAAGTCCCGAAGATCAATAGCATAAATCCATAAATGAGACCGACCTCACCCGGCGTCCAGCCATACTTGCGTATAAAGAATGCGGGCGTCCAGGCCAAAATCGCATAAGCGAGCATCACAAACATGGAAACCCCGATCAGGTGATGCCCGTAAGTACGCCGGTTTTTACGCAGAAATCCGATTATGTCCTTAATCGGAATGCCTTTCGGGGTAGCGCCCGGTTCATCTCCAAGCAGGCCTCTGCGCGCCGGTTCACGCAGGGTCATCACCAGCAGCGCCAGTAATATTCCGGGTAAACCAACGACGATGAATGCCAGTTGCCAGGCCCGCAACTGCCCGATAAAAGGTATTTCTACAGTATCGAGGCTGGTCACATAATCAACGACGAAGCCGCCGATAATATACGCCAACCCCGCACCTAGAAAGCTGCCCCCGGTAAAGACCGCGATAGCCCGCGTGACTTTACCGGGCGGAAAATAATCGCTGAACAACGAATATGCCGGAGGAGATAATGCAGCCTCACCGACACCCACTCCTACGCGCGCGGCAAACAACTGCCAGAACGTTTTCGTCAGTCCACACAAGGCAGTCATCAGGCTCCAGAGAAACACGCCGGCGGCAATAATGGAACGGCGGTTGGATACGTCTGCAAGACGGGCAATCGGAATACCCATCAGGGTGTAGAACAGCGCGAAGGCAATCCCCTGCAGCAGAGATATCTGCGTGTCGGACAGATTCAGATCCTGCTGGATTGGTTCCACCAGCAGGTTCAGTATTTGCCGGTCAATGAACGAAAAGATATAGGCCACCGTCAAGACACTGACGACATACCAGGCATAGACCTGGTTTGGATAGTCTTCTCGCCCGGCGTTAGTTGAGGAACCGGTTTCAGGTTGATTCTTCATCTCTTTGGCTGAATGTACAGCCAAATCATGAATTAGGCAACTATCTGGCCTGAACCAGAAGTCCAGGCTGTATCATTCCTGACAGATTTCAACAGTCCAGTGTGTTCCGCCGCTCCCAGTCACTGAGATGTGAGGTGTACTCCCCCCATTCCTGCATTTTCAACTTGATATAGGAATCGACAAATTCATCCCCCAGTCCTGCGCGTAGTACCCTGTTTTTTTCCAGCAGGCGCAAGGCATCCAGGAGGGTGGCCGGTAATTTGCGTGCGGATTTTACCTTGTGTCCCTCTTCGTACATGTTGATATGCAGCGGTTTGCCCGGGTCACGCCCGTTGTTTATCCCATCCAGTCCGGCGGCCAGGATGCCGGCCTGGGACAGGTAGGGATTGGTGGAACCATCCATGAGGCGCAGTTCAAACCGTCCGGCATCCGGGACACGGATCATGTGAGTACGATTATTGCCGGTGTAGGTGACCGAACTGGGCGACCAGGTTGCCCCGGACAGGGTGCGCGGCGCGTCAATGCGCTTGTAGCTGTTAACGGTCGGGTTGAACAGCGCACAAAGCGCAGTGGCATTGTGCATGACCCCGCCAAGAAAATGGTAGGCGAGTCCGGACAAGCCCAGTTCATCGCTGTTTTCCAGGAACAGGTTTGTTTCGCCTGTTTGATCCCATACGGAAACGTGGGTATGGCAACCGTTGCCGGTTAAATCAGCAAACGGTTTAGGCATGAATGTCGCCCGGTAACCATGCTGTTCCGCAATGGTTTTGGCCATGTACTTGAAAAAGACGTGCCGGTCTGCCGTCGTCAGGGCATCGGCATAATCCCAGTTCATCTCAAATTGACCGTTGGCATCCTCGTGGTCGTTTTGATACGGCCCCCAACCCAGTTCCAGCATACAGTCACAGATGGCTTTAATGACGGGATAACGGCGCATCAGCGCCTGTTGGTCGTAACAGGGTTTGCTCTGCGTATCGGCCGGGTCGGAGATGGCCGTGCCCTCCTGGTTAATCAGGAAATATTCACATTCAACACCCGTTTTCATCCGGTATCCGTCCTGTTCCGCTTTGGCCAGTTGCCGTTTCAGGACGATGCGCGGCGATGCTTCCACTTCTTTTCCGTTCATCCACAGGTCTGAAGCCAGCCAGCCCACTTCCTTATTCCAGGGTAGCTGGATCAGGCTGTCCGGGTCCGGTATGCCGAACATGTCAGGATCGGCCGGAGTCATATCCAGCCACGCGGCAAATCCGGCAAACCCGGCGCCTTCTCTCTGCATATCCCCGATTGCCCGCGCCGGGACCAGTTTTGATCTCAATGTGCCAAACAGGTCGACAAAACTGATAAGAAAATATTTGATGCCATTTTGTTTTGCAACTTGTGCCAGGTCGGTTGTCATGTTGGTTTCCTCTACAATGCCTCGATTTTAATGTGTCCGGATCAGAATTTGTTGTCTCCGGGAATCCAGTCAGTGCCCGCAAGCGGCACTTTGGCCATGGCGGCGGCTTCTATAGTCAGCGCCGCCAGGTCCTCAGGTTCCATGTTGTGCACGTGGCTCTTGCCGCAGGCGCGCGCCAGGGTCTGGGTTTCCAATGTCAATACCCGCAGATAATTGGCAAGCCGCCTTCCTCCCTTGGCCGGATCAAGTTTTTCTGCAAGTGTATCGCTTTGCGTGGAAATGCCCGCAGGGTCCCGGCCATCCTGGTAGTCATCATAATAACCCGCAGAAGTACCCAGTTTGCGGTATTCATCTTCAAATTCCGGGCTGTTGTCACCCAGGGCTATCAAGGCTGCGACCCCTATGGAAACTGCATCGGCGCCAAGGGCCAGCGCCTTGGCCACGTCCGCGCCGCTGCGTATGCCCCCGGACACGATCAACTGTACTTTCCGGTGCATATCCATTTCTTTCAGGGCTTCCACGGCCAGTCTTACCGCCGGCAGTGTGGGAATGCCTACGTGTTCGATAAATACATCCTGGGTTGCCGCGGTGCCTCCCTGCATACCATCCACGACGATAACGTCTGCCCCTGCCTTAACTGCCAGCATGGTGTCGTAATAAGTTCGGGCAGCCCCCACTTTAATATAAACGGGTTTTTCCCAGTCTGTGATTTCACGTAACTCCCGGATCTTGATCTCCAGGTCATCCGGCCCGGTCCAGTCCGGGTGGCGGCAGGCGCTGCGCTGGTCAATCCCTTCCGGCAGATCGCGCATTTCCGCAACCCGTTCGCTGATCTTCTGGCCCAGCAACATACCGCCACCGCCGGGCTTGGCGCCCTGCCCCACCACCACTTCTACGGCATCCGCCTTACGTAAATCATCCGGGTTCATGCCGTAGCGGGAAGGCAGCAATTGATAAACCAGCAGGTTGGAATGTTCCCGCTCTTCCGGCGTCATGCCGCCGTCACCGGTGGTGGTGCTGGTACCCACTTCGGAGGCGCCCCGGCCCAATGCTTCCTTTGCCGGCGCCGACAGGGCGCCGAAACTCATCCCGGCTATGGTGACGGGAATTTTCAGTTCTAAGGGCTTTTTCGCATAGCGCGTGCCCAGCACCACGCTGGTATCACAACGTTCCCGATAGCCTTCAAGGGGGTAACGCGACATGCTGGCGCCGAGGAAGACCAAATCGTCAAAAGACGGTAGCCGGCGTTTCGCTCCGAAACCGCGTATATCATATATCCCGGTGCGCGCGGCACGCTGGATGTCGGCAATGACCGGCCGCGGAAAGGTCGCGGATTCACGCAGCCAATCCGGTGTATTCTTTTCAGACATCAATAAGCGTCCACGTTGTCAATATCGAAGTGATACAGCTTACGGGCGGAACCGTACCGGCGAAAATCAGCCGCGACTACGCCGGTGACGCTCGCTTGCTCCAGTAATTGGTCTATTTCCTGTTCATGCTGCGCGGTCATCGGCTTCTCCACACAGTCTGCTCCCAGGCCGGCAGCCTTCCCCTTCACATAGATATGCGCTTCATACAACGAATCCCCCAGCGCAATGCCGGCGTCGCCGCAGATGACCAGGCGCCCTTTCTGGGCCATGAACGCGCCCATGTGTCCGACGGAACCCCTGACGACAATATCCACGCCCTTCATGGAGATGCCGCAGCGGGAACTCGCATTGCCCTCAATAACCAGCAATCCGCCGTGTGCGCTGGCGCCGGCGTACTGGGATGCATTACCCGTCACCCGCACCCTCCCCGACATCATATTCTCCGCGACCCCGGGTCCGGCATTACCGCGTACCGTCACCGACGCCCGCTTGTTCATACCGGCGCAGTAGTATCCCACGTGCCCGTCAATCGTGACTTCAAGCGGCGCATCAATACCAACGGCGACCGCATGTTTTCCTTTTGTGTTTGTCACCGACCAGGCAGAATGCTCATCACTGCCGTTATGGTTGTGCAATGCCTGGTTGAGCTCCCTGATACTGACTTCGTCCAGGTTAAACTCGTGCACGGGCGTCAATGACTCCAGCTATAGACCGTCGCCGGTTCGGGTTCCCAGTATTTGGCCTGGTCGGCGCCTGGCAATACGGCAATTGCACGGTATTCGGACGCCATTGCCACCCAGTCGGCGGTTTCCGCCATCACCGCAGGTTTGCAGGCAATCGGGTCGCGCAATACCGCAAAGCCGTCTTTTGTGCCGATGGCAAATGTGAAAAAACCATCCAGGTCTTGTAACGCCGCCTGCAGGGCTTCATCAAGCGACATGCCCTCACGCATGCGCCAGGTCAGGTAAGCCGCCGCCACCTCGCTGTCGTTATCCGTATAGATATCAATGCCCCGTTTTATGAGAAACTCACGTAAACCATTATGATTGCTGAGAGACCCGTTATGGACCAGGCATAGATCCTCGCCTGTGGAAAAAGGATGAGAATGTTCAGTGGTTACCGCACTCTCCGTAGCCATGCGCGTGTGCCCCAGGGCGTGCGTACCCTGCATTCCGGCAACGCCGAAGCGCTCTATCACCTCCGCCGGCAGGCCTTTTTCCTTGTATATTTCAATACTGGCGCCCGTGCTGTTGATATGCAATGCCGGATATTCCCGGTTAACCCATTCCCGAAACCGGCCTGCCGACACGGCAGTGGTTACGACGGCGTGGTTTTCCTTTGACCTGACGCTGTTGGACCCCGGGAATACGCTGGAAATCTCGTCGCCCATCTGCTGCCAGTCGAACTCCGCCGCCGTGCTGAGCAGGGTAATCTTCGTCATCGACTCGTGTACGCGATCACGGTAAACGGCTATACCCGTACTGTCAGGCCCACGTTCCGCCATCTCCGTCAGCATACGTGACAACAACTCACCTAACCGATCTTCAATGAACGGGGATTTACTGAATAAACCGACTATTCCGCACATGACATGCCACGCAGGTAAACACCGCCTCTATATTCTTATAATCAATGACCGGTTAAGAATATTATGAATGCCTGGTAATATCAAGAATATTATTTTCTTTTTATGAATATTATTCTTCGACGTTTGAACTGGAAAGCACCGCGATCATACGGATTGGCAGGCGGATGAGTTCCTCCGGTCCATGGGGGGCTTCCGCGTCAAAAAACAGGGAATCTCCCGGGCGCAACAGGTATGTCCGGTTGGCATGACGATAGACTACTTCCCCTTCCAGCAGGTAAATGAACTCCACGCCCTGGTGCTGAAATAATGGAAACACTTCGGACTCATCCGTCAAGGTGATCAGGTAGGGTTCCGTATTGATGCGCTTACTGATGTTATGTCCCAGCAACCGGTATTGATGTCCGGCCCGTGATCCCTGCCTTTCGATAACCAGGCCCTCTCCGTCCCTCACGTGACTGCAATCCCGCTGTTCTTCATATTTCCTGAAAAAAGCGGTTACGGGGACGTTTAATGCCCCGGCAATAGCAGATAAGGTATTGAGTGATGGAGACGTCACACCCCGTTCTATCTTTGACAACATGCCCTGGGATAAACCTGCCTGTTTTGAAACCTCAACGACAGTCATTTTCAGTTGTTTGCGGAATTCCCGGATCTGCGCGCCGATCGCCTCGGCAAGCAAACGGTCTTTCTCACCGACTTCAGGCAACTGAGCGGCGCTGCTTCCGTATTGCTTAACGGGTGTAGACAAAAGGCATCTCCTGCAGAAAAGCTGATACGATCCTTAGCGGGCGATTTTTTTGTATTAATGACACAACTATCTCATTGCTGATTTATTTCCGGTCTCAGCATTCAGTTTACCATTAATGTATTTGGGGCGATGCCGTACCCGTACTTTGAAGTGCCCCCCGGCAATGATTGATTAAGTTAACATTCTAATGTGATAGGATTATTTTGAGTAATCCTTGTTTAATCAATGTTCTGTAGTTAATGCATAATAGAATAGGCATTTCCCTGAACGCCCTGCCCCTCGACGAGATCCGGCGATTTGCGTTGCAAATGGATACGGCCGGTTTTCATAGTGCCTGGTTTCCGGAAATCATATTCAGTGATGGATTTACACCCATGACCGTGGTGGCGACCGAGACGGAAAACCTCATGCTCGGGACGTGTATTGTAGGCCCGTGGGGTCGTTCACCGGCAGTGATGGCCATGACCATTTCGACACTGTCATATATTTGTCCGGGACACATAATACTCGGACTCGGTACTCAGGCGCGGCCTTATGTTGAAAACTGGCATGGTCGTCATTATGAGAGACCGCTGAGAGCGATGCGGGAATACATCACTATTCTTAAGGGGATACTCTCAGGGGACAGGGTGACTTATGAAGGTGATATATTCCGGATCAAGGACTTTCAGTTGAAGATACCGCCTAAACATCCCGTGCCGATATACATGGCGGCGATTGGTCCCAGGATGATTGAACTCTCCGGGGAGATTGCTGATGGCCTGCTCGGTACACTGTTTCCCGTATCGTATGTTAATGATGTTGTACAACCCAGGTTACAGGCCGGCGCCCGGAAAACAGGGCGCAGTCTGGATAATTTCGTCATCAGTAATTCTTTAAACCCTGGTAACTGAAAACGATAATGCATTTGATTTGAACCGTGGACAGGTCATGCAGTTTGCCACTGCTGAGAAGTCTTCACCGGCCTATGCCGAGTGTGCGCATCTGCCGGTTTTGCCGATGATTTAAAACTTGTAAAAGAGAAGATTTCCGTAAGGGATTTTGCCGGTGCGCTCGCGCCGGAACTGGCAGCCTCCCCTTTTTCAATACCCAGAACTTCCAGCACAGGCATGGCACCATTTCCGGTTTCCATCAATACGGGATTGTCGGTATCGAAGCGCCAGACCGGTCCTGCGCCAAAATCCGATTCGGAGGCATAGAGGTGATCGTCCAGAATACCGGTATTGTCCGCCACATATTGCTTCGCTCCCCATAAACCGGCTTCCTCGTTCCCGAACAGTACCAGACGAATACTGCTGCGCGGCTTACGCGGCAGTTCACCTATCAGGTGCGCAGCGGCACTGGTGATGGCAACACCTGCCCCATCGTCCAGCGCGCCTGTTCCCAGGTCCCAGGAATCCAGGTGGGCGCCAATCAAGACAACTTTCTCAGGTGTCTCACGGCCATTGACCTGGGCAATCACATTCCAGCCCTCCTTGAGCCATCTTCCCCTAATGACGAACCGTCCATGTTAAACATCGGGATACTCCTTGCCTTCATATCATTCAACACCGCTTCAAAATTGATCTCAACAATTGCACCATCTCCCTGTTCTTCCAGTATATCCATCCCGGGACCTGGCGAGGTTGGCAGTATCAGTTCCAACCAGAAGCCATACCCGGTTTCCTGGTAGTCCACTTTAATATCCAGGGAGATCCTGACGGTTTCAGTGCGCTCCATAATACGCGCCAGTTGATCGGCATCCGGAGCAGAGAGCGCTGCAGCCGGCAGGGGGGCTTTGCTCAATGTTGATACGCCTGTGTGGGGGAAGCGGTGGCTATCCGTACCGATAGACCGGATCAATACAGCAGCAGCGCCTTTTTCACTGGCAAGCAAACCCGCTTCATAACGCACATTGACGGAATTGCTGTAACCCTCTCCGGTACGGGTGCGTTCGGTAAAATAATTGATAAAAACGATCCTGTCTTTTATCTGTTCCAGGGAGGCCTCCTTCAATGCCTCCAGGCTTACAAAACCAACCACTTCCGCAGTAATTTCGTCATCGGTAGAGCCGCTGTAACCCAGTGCTGTGATATGCAGGTGCTGCGGGAAAGGTGACACAATCCTTGCGCTTTCGTGATGACGGGTCCAGACGGGGAATTCGATGCGTTCCAGCCATACCTTGTCAAACGAGAGTGACTCCAGTTTTTGTTTCGCCCATTCGACTGCGCGATGGTCCGCTTCCGTGCCGGCGAGACGGGGGCCTACTTCCGTCGTCAGCCCCTCGACTATCTCCCAGGCCAGGTTGGATGCCATTCCCTCCTCTCGCAACTGCATTGCCGTGCCCTGTCCGGCACCACCCTGCGCCTGCGCTACCTGGGACAGGAGGCATAGTACTGATGCCAGCAGGAGGCGGTTTATATTGATCATCCGACAAGTTTCAATACAGGTTTTCCTGGTACTCCTGATCCACTTTGCTCTGTACCTGCTCCAGGGTCATCGGCGCGTTGGCCTGGTCTTTGATAACCTGGCCAAACGGCGGTATTACGCCCTCGGCTATGTGCTGTTCAGGGTCCCAGAGCTTCGACCGGATAAGGGCCTTGCCACAGTGCATGTACGCTTTGGAGACTTTTACCAGCGTGGCTGTTGCAGGCAACTTGGACCCGGTCTTACCGAGTTCAAGCAGAGCCGTGTCCAGCACGATTTCCGCTTCGCCGTGGATACGCAAGGTCTCCATGATGCCGGGAATAAAAAATATCAGGGATACTTTAGGGTTTTCCAGCATGTTATGGAAACCTTCGACCTTGTTATTCCCCGGCCGGTCAGGAATCAAGAGCGTTTTATCGTCCAGGACCATGACGAAACCGGGTTTGTCGCCTTTTGGCGATACGGCGGGTTGGCCGTCGGCACCGGCGCTTGCCATACAAATGAATGGTGAGTGCTCAATAAAACGCCGATGATGCTTGTCAAGCTGCGGCTTTTCGACCGCGACGGCTATGTGCAGAGGTTCGCCAAAGTGTTCGCGCAATGACTGTGGGGCAGTGATAGTGTCTGGAACCATAACAAGTCTCCCTGAGATTATGTTATCAGTTTTTAAATTAACGGCTTTGGTCAGCGATATTGTACAGCAGATACTACTTATTATTATTTAGTCATATATTGGTTAAGTAGATTTTCATAATGCTCCTGTTTACCGCTTTCAATTGCTGGTTCACCATGCTCGGCAGCAATATCCCTTAACGCGATCAGGTCAAGCCTGCCGTTTTCAAAGTCAGCTCCCCTCCCTTCATTGAAATTTCTGTACCGGTTTTTCTTGTCCGTAATCATTGAAGAATTTTCAATCAGTTCATAAGCTACCTCCAACCCTTTGGCAAAAGCATCAATCCCACCGATATGCCCGATGAAGATGTCTTCCATGTCAATGGATTCACGTCTCACTTTGGCATCAAAGTTTAAACCACCGGGATTCAGTCCGCCATTTTGAAGCACTACAAGCATTGCCGTTACGGTATCGTATAAATCCACAGAAAATTGATCAGTGTCCCAGCCATTTTGAGGATCGCCTCGATTGGCATCAATACTACCGAGCATTCCCGCATTGGCACTCACCTGTAAATCATGGGCAAAGCTATGACCGGCAAGCGTCGCATGATTGGCCTCTATATTGAGTTTAAAGTCCTTATCGAGTCCATAGTGCCGCAGAAAGCCAATCACAGTCGCAGCATCAAAATCATATTGATGCTTCATGGGTTCCATTGGTTTCGGTTCAATCAGAAAATTGCCTTTAAAACCAATGCTGCGACCGTAGTCTCTGGCAAGACTGAGAAATTTTGCCATGTGATCAAGCTCGCATCTTGTATCGGTGTTTAACAGGGACGCATAACCTTCCCGGCCGCCCCAGAAGACGTAGTTTTCACCATTAAGCTTCACTGTTGCATCCAGTGCGCTCTTGACCTGCGCAGCGGCGTGAGCAAGTACGTAAAAGTCCGGATTGGTAGCGGCTCCGTTCATGTAACGAGGGTGGCTGAACAAATTCGCCGTCACCCATAATAATTTCATCCCCGTTTCCTTTTGTCGTTGTAAAGCAATATCCGTCATAACGGCAAGATTTGCCTCGGAGTCGGATACCGTTGCCCCTTGAGGTGCGATATCACGATCGTGAAAACAAAAATACGGTACACCCAGTTTCGTAAAAAATTCAAAAGCGGCATCCATTCTCGCTTTTGCAGCGTCCATTGGAGCCGCTGGTTCATTCCAAGCAAACACCTGAGTTCCCGGGCCGAACGGATCGCCGCCCGTACCACAAAAAGTATGCCAGTAACACACGGAGAAGCGCAGATGGTCCTTCATGGTCTTGTCTCCAATGACTTTGTTTTCATCATAATGTTTAAAAGCCAGAGGATTATCAGACTCGGGCCCTTCATATTGAATCTTCTGAATCCCCGCAAAATATTCCCTGTTTCCGATGAAATAGTTGCTCTTCATATCAGTCTCCTGCATAAAGTGGTGAGATGACTTCGAGGTGTCTCAGGTAAGTTTGATAATATTCTCCATATTCAGCGGAAGTCCGGGAATCCGGTTCATGAGTGGCGGCATCTTCAATGAGCAGGTATTCATCGACGATTTCACTGATACTTCCCCTTCCACCCTGGCTGGATTGACAAACCCAGAGCGCCTGTATCGCCGCGCCCAGTGCCCCGCCTTCCTGCTGCTTCAGCACGATAACAGGCAAGTCAAAGATATCTGCGATCATCTGCCTCCAACCGGCACTGGCAGCCCCGCCACCCGTCACACGGATACTGCTAAACGACAAACCTGTTCGTTCAAACGCCTCAAATCCATTCTTCAGGCCAAATGTCGCACTTTCCATTGCCGAACGAAAAAGATTTTCTTCAGTTGCATTTTTCAGGTCCATCCCCATGATACAACCCTTCCCACGGGGTAAATCGGGTGTGCGCTCACCGTTATAGAATGGCAATGTAACAATGCCGCCCGCCCCTGAGTGAGTGTTATTGAGTATAGTCTCAACCTGTGCCAATTCCAGTTTCACCAGTTTCCGTATGGTTTCTGTCGCGACTGTACAGTTCATGGTGCAAAGCAAAGGCAGCCAGCCACCCGAAGATGAGCAAAATGCAGCAAACTCCCCTTCCGGGTCAATTACGGGGCTGTCTGAACAGGCAAAAATTGTCCCGGATGTGCCCAGGCTCATGGTTAAACATCCTTCCTTGACGTTGCCGGTTCCGAAGGCGGTCATCATATTGTCCCCTCCTCCCGGAGACACTATGGTGTCATAAGACAGCCCGAACTCGTCCGCGGCAGATTTAGAAATCAATTGCGCTTCGTCCGGTTGGACCAGTGAGGGTAGACATTCCTTCAAATCACGTTCGTTATCCATAGCCGCCAGTACTTCGTCACTCCATTGGCGTGTACGAATATTCAGCCATCCCGTCCCTGAGGCATCTCCATATTCCATGAATAATTCTCCAGTCAAATAGTAATTTACATAGTCATGGGGTAGCAGAATCGTTTTCATCTTTGCATAAGCGTCCGGCTTATGTTTTTTTAACCAGCGTACCTTGGAGGCCGTATATCCCGGCAGGATTGGATTGCCGGCAATTGCGATTGCTTTTTCAGTGCCGCCGAGTGTCTCGGTTATCTCTTCACACTCCTTTACTGTTGATGTGTCGCACCAGAGTTTCACCGGCGCAAGTACCCGGCCGTACTGATCCATGGGAACAAATCCATGTTGTTGACCTGAAACTCCTATTGCCCTGACCCGGGTCTTGATTGTCTGATCAAGTTGGTCAAAACAGGAGCGGATAGCCGCAATCCACCAGTGGGCCAACTGTTCACGACTGCCGTCATCCCGGCTGATCAACTCGAGAGCAGCAGGACAGGATTTTACAATAGTGCGCCGTTCAGCGTCATAGGCAACCAGTTTGACACTTTGCGTACCAATATCGATACCCAGGAAAACAGCCATTACATGGGTCGTCTCAGGCGGAGTACGCCAGACTGCGAAGGTAGGTAAAGGCTCGCTGCGCCAGCTTTAACGGTTCGTCCGTCAGATCGACTTCGACGTAAGCATGCTCAACACCGGTGCGGTCCATTGCGGCCATTATCTTTGCATAATCAACCGTTCCGTCACCAGGTGCGACTAATTGCGTCATCTCAGGTATTGGAAAATTCTCTGACGGAGGCAGCCCGGGATTGTAATCCTTGAAGTGGCAGGCGATAAACCTCCCGGGATAACGCTCGATGTAGCCTGCACTGTCGGCACCGGCAACCTTGGCCCAGCCTACATCAAGCTCCATTTTTACCAGTTCCGGATCAGTTTCCCGGAGGATAATGTCATAGGCCGGCTCATCTCCCAGTTGTACAAACTCCATATGATGGTTGTGATAGGCGAAACCGATGGCGTTATTTTTGCAGATTTGACCAAATGTATTCAATCGGTCGGCAATCCGTTTAACCTGATCGATGCCCGTCACTCCGGATACAATGGGTCCTTCCGGCCTTCTCTCAATAAACTCTCCAGCCATTCCCTCAATCAGATAAGAGGCGCCCAGTTCATTTGCCGTGACTGCGGCCTTTGCCAGATCATCGGCAGCCCCGGAATACATCACACTGTGTAGCCCAAAACCAAAGTCCTCGAGCAATTGCTTCATTGCATGCGGGCTATAGCCAAACAGGGGATCATCAACGAATATCGTTTGACCGAAGCCGAACAGTTCTACTTCGCTGTAGCCAATCTCCGCTAATGTATTGAGTGTGCCCTCGAAATCCTGTTGTAACACGCTGCGCACCAGGTACAACTCAATTCCCAGGTTCGCTTGAATGGATCTAAAGCCATTACCCTTGTTGGAAGTCTCCATATCTGCATTAGCAGACACACCGAGTATTGGTCCGAGTCCCGACAGGATTGCACCTGTCGAAAGCAACCCAAGTTTGACACAGGTTCTACGTTTCATAACACTCTCCTATTTCGATCTACTGCTTTTGCCTGTTAAAGATGCGGGCCACAGAAGGTAACGACAGCACCATCTGATCTTTATCCACTCCCCGGCCATGTCATTCAATATTCCATGGGGTGCTTGATTGAGCACCACGGTTCGTCCTTGTAGACGTCGATCAGCATCGGACCCTGTATTTTTGCCGGTCCCAGAATAGCCAGAAAGGTGACGGGTTCTTCAAAAACATTGTAGGTCCCGTGTACTTCGTTCATGGGGATATGGGCGACATCTCCCGGACCCAGAATGCGCTGTTGCTCGCCGACCCACTGCTGAGCCCGGCCCTCAAGGTAGTAAAGTATCTCTTCCATATGTGGATGACGATGAAACTGGTGGGCACAACCCGGCGGCATACACACGCGCACCAGCATCAGGTGTTCGTTATCGGTCAGGCCTTCCTTGACCAGCCATTCATGCGGTCCCCAGGGTAACTCCTCTATTTCTACCTCTGAGCCACTCACAAAGCGCAGGCAATTGCATATATCAGACATGCTCAATCTCCATTCGGCAGGCGAATTGCCTTGAATGCTTCGACTTGTTTCCTGATGGCAATCTCGGTCGGGAATCGCTCGGTAGAACTTGCCCCATAAAACCCGTCTACGCCCCGGACATTTTCAATGATATATGCAGCATCATCCGGCATAGCGATCGGGCCGCCATGGCAAAGACAGATGACATCGGTTCGGATGGACTTGCAGACATCGACTATTTCCTGAACCCTGATCACGCATTCATCAAGCGGAGTAACATTCTTTGCGCCAATGGATCCGCCACTGGTGCAGCCCATATGAGCGACCACGATATCAGCGCCGGCCTCCGTCATCCACCTGGCCTCTTCGGTATTGAACACATAGGGTGTGGTCAGCAGGTCCATCTCGTGGGCAAGGGCTATGATATCAACTTCCAGCTTGAAGCTCATGCCGGTCTCCTCCAGTGAATTGCGAAACTGACCATCGCACAGACCAACTGTGGGAAAATTCTGGATTCCGGCAAACCCGAGTTCACTCAGTTCACGCAGGAAAAGGTGTGGGATAATGAACGGATCGGTTCCGCAAACTCCGGCAATCACCGGGGTCTTCTTCACCACCGGAATAATTTCGTACGCCATCTCCTTCACGATCTCATTGGCGTTACCGTAGGGCATGAGACCGGCCGTCGAACCACGTCCCGCCATTCTATAGCGCCCCGAATTGTAGATGATGATCAGATCGATGCCGCCTGCCTCCTCGCTCTTGGCGGAAATACCGACGCCGGCACCACCGCCGATAATTGGTTCACTACGGACAATCTGGCCGTGGAACCGCTTCAGAATCGCACTACGTGAATTGTCTATAACTGCTTTCATCTAAATCCCTTCCTGTATCAACTCCAGGAGCTTGTTGGCTGACATTGCCGCAAACTCCGGGTCATTAATATGTAAATCGAGTTCAATGCAAGGCACGCTGCCGCAGTTTTGACGCACGGCTTCAAACAAGGTCGCACGCGCGTGCGGCGAATGGAACGGCTTCCCCTCTCGATCCATAGCTGAAACGCCCTTGAGCGGCAGCAGCATTGCAGCCGGGCCTTTTGATTTCGCGACCCTGGCTCCGATCGCTGCACCAATCTTATGGTTCTCCTCTATCGTCGTACGCATAAGCGTAACATTAGCGTTATGCTGATAAAAGGTACGTTGTGCGAAACACTCGGGGACTGTATCACGGGCCAGAAAATTCACCATGTCGGTGGCGCCCACGGAAACCACCTGGGGTATACCGGCTTGCGCCGCCGCACTCAAGCGATCCGGGCCCGCCGAAAGGACGCCTCCTACTAATTCGTCTGCAATCTCGGTTGTAGTTATATCGAGTACCCCCGCGAACAAGCCTTCACGCGCAAGCGCTTCCAGTGTCTCACCTCCGGTACCGGTTGCATGGAAGATCAAGACCTCGTACCCGGTATCTTCAAGGAGTCCGCGTGCATGATCTACACAGGGTGTTGTGACGCCAAACATCGTGGCCGCAATGATTGGACGCTCCGGGGACTCATTATCCATGGGTATAGCATTCACCATACCGACCATTGCCGCAGCGGCATTACCAAGCACCATACGGCTTATCCGGTTCATTCCTGCAACGTCAACAACCGGGTTCCACATTACAATGTCTTTATCACGCACGTAGGCGCGCACATCCCCGGAAGTCAAGGTTGAGATCATGATCTTTGGAATCCCGATGGGCAGCGCTCGCATGGCCGCGGTACCGATCGTGGTTCCTGCCGATCCGCCGAGGCCAATTACTCCGCTGAGTTCATTATGTTCGAATGCCTGACGCACGATCTCTGCGGCGCCTTTCGCCGCGGCGTCAACTGCCACACCTCGATCACCACGGCGAACGGCTTCGGAATGGGTTGTGCCTGCAGCATGGAAAACGGCCTCACGCGGAATATCAGGGGAGGTCTGGGGAGTGCCAAGACATCCGGCATCAAGCAGGCAAACCTGCGCGCCGAGTTCCAGAAAACGGTTCCGCAGCCAATCGGCTTCATGGCCTTTGGTATCGCAGGTTACAACGATATAGATGGCGCCCATTACGGATTCAGCCTGGCTGGATGCAAATAGCGGCCGGCTGTTATCTCAAATAACACCCGTTTTTAGCTGTTCAACTGCGTAAGCACATGCCCGCGCGGTCAGCGCCATATAATTCAAGGATGGATTTGTCCAGCCGGAGGACGTCATGCACGACCCGTCGGTAACGAATACATTGGGGACATCATGCATCTGGTTGTGGCTGTTCAAGACCGACTCACGGGGATCGTGTCCCATGCGAATACCGCCCATCTCGTGAATGCCGGCACCGCCAGGCATGAGTTCATTGGACGATGATAATATCTCGCAGCCCGCAGTCTCCGCCATCGCGATCGCCTGCTGTCTTCCATCCTCGGCAAGCTTAAGCTCGTTTTCTCCCCAATCGAACCGAATGCGTATCTGCGGTATATTCCATTTATCGGTCTGTTTGTCGTCCAATTCAATCGCGTTGTCGTAGCGCGGCAAGCATTCGCCCTCCGTGACCAGGACCAGTACCCAGGGTCCCGGCCGGCGTAACTCCTGTTTTAAGTCTGCGCCGAAGCCCGGCAGTGAGTAACCGCGGCGCCACCCCGGACGCCAGGCCCTGCCCTGGTAAGCGTAACCGCGAATATATGCTTCTTGCGCCTGTGAGTCAGCCAGGTTACGAAACCTGGGAACATAGATAGTGTTCGGTCTGTTGCCGTAGTAATAACGGTCGCGCATGCCGGGAAAACGCGCGGTTACGGCTACCGCAAAGGCGTGATCCATCAGATAGTGGCCCAGCGTCCCACTTGAGTTACCGAGGCCGGTGGGAAAAGACTCTGAGCGCGAATTGAGCAAAATATGATTACTGGCGACAGTCGATGCGCAGACGAAGATCACGCGTGCAGAGTAATTCTGACGTTCGCGGGTATTTGCGTCGATGACAGAAACACTACTCGCGCGCTTCGATTCATTTTCGTAATTAACCCGCTCCACAATCTGATCCGCTTTCAGTGTGAGATTATCGGTTGCCTGTGCCGCCGGCAGGGTAGAGCTTTGTGTGCTGAAATAGGCGCCGACTGAGCAGCCGCGCTCACAGGGACCGCAATAGTGACACGCCCCCCGCCCGCGATGCGGAACAGTATTGACAGCAGCGCGACCCATGGCCACCACCCGGTCAGGAAAAATTGTTTCAACCTTATCCTTGAAAAATTGCTCTGCACAGTTAAACTGCATAGGTGGCAGGAACTTTCCGTCCGGCAGTTGCGGTAGCCCTAACGCCTCACCACTGACACCGATAAAATCCTCAACGTACTCGTACCAGGGGGCAATGTCGCGATAGCGAATCGGCCAGTCGATGCCGTGCCTGTCTTTGGCATTGGCCTCGAAGTCGAGGTCACTCCAGCGCAGGGACTGGCGCCCCCAAATCAGGGAACGCCCGCCGACCTGGTAACCCCGGTACCATTTGAACGGGTGATCAGGATCAGAGATATAAGGGTGATCCGCATCCTTGACGAAATACTGTTGTGAATATTCGTTGAACAACCAATGGGTACTTTGAAGGGCATAATCCCGCTGATTCTCCTGCTGTGAACCTTCTCCCCTGAACTGCATTTCCCAGGGGGCCTTGTGCTCGGTCGTGTAGTCCTTGATATGTTCTACATTGCGACCACGTTCCAGCATCAAAACCTTAAGCCCGGCCTCACATAGTTCCTTCGCCGCCCAACCGCCTGTGATCCCTGAACCGATGACGATAGCGTCGAAATCTGTGATATCGGATATACTTTGTGTGTTCATATGAACTTATCCAGTGGTGAACCGAAGAAAAAAACACGATCCCCTTCTTTCCACTCAACGCACCCATCATAACGACCGGGAGCGGGCAGGTATCGAATTTCCTCGGTGGCGCCAATCTCCGAGGTATAATAACCGACCAGGGTAAGTTCCTTTAGCACCTGAAAAAACGGTGTAGGGTCATCCTGCTTCAATGTTGCTGTATTCTGCTCCAGTCGGGTCAATATCGTGTCCTGTTGAGCAGCGCTCAGCATAATGTAATCACTTCCGTAATTGCCGTGACTCAAGTCCTCCACTTCGTCGATCCCGGCAATGAACCGTTTTGCGTCGTCCGCCACAAACCCCTTCGCAAGTATAAGCTCAATGAAATCGGGTACGCCGGCCTCAAGGGCGCCAGGTGTGTCGGTGGCGGGTATGATGCGCTCAACCAGCGCTTCAAGGCAACGACGTCTTTGCGAATCGAGAACACTATTCACCTCACCTGCATTTGCGACAGCAATCAGAGCCTGCTGTACCGTAGCAGACACCATTCCACCGAATACGGCTGAAGCAGCGAGAAAGGTGCGACGCTTCATGCGGAATAATTGAGGTTACTAAGATAGTGGTAGGCGCGGCGCGCAGTATCCAGCGCATCGTCCGGAAGATCGACTTCCACGTATGCGTGTCTGACACCGGTACGCTCCATCTCAGCCATTATTGCACCGAAGTTAACCGTGCCGTCTCCAGGCGTTACCAGTTGTGTCATCTCCGGTATGGGGGACCGGGCCGATGCCTCACTCCGTGGCCGCCGTGGATCATAATCTTTCATGTGGGTTGCGATAAATCTACCTGGATAACGGGCAAGATAATCGCCTGCTTCCACGCCGGCGACTGCCGCCCACCCCGCATCAAATTCCATTTTTACGAGATCCGAATCAGTGTGTCTCATAATAAAGTCATAAGCGGTCTGCTCACCCACGCACGCAAACTCCATATGGTGATTATGGAACGCGAAACCAATTCCATGCTGCCTGAAAGTCTCTCCGAGACCATTCAGACGGTCCACAATCCGTTTGACCTGGTCGAGTCCCGTAACACCGGATACAGTCACTCCATCCGGCGTAATTGACAGAAATTCAGGAGGCATTCCCAGTATCAGATATTCGATGCCAATCTCGTTCGCCGTCGCAGCTATTTCACCAAGGTTTTCCGCCCGGCCGGAAAACTGGGCGGTAGGCACGCGTACACCCAGATCATCAAGCAATTGCCTGAACTCTCTGGAGGTATATCCGTATAGAGGGTCATCAAGGAATATCGATCCGCCGAAACCAACCATTTCGAATTCGCGATACCCGATTGCGGCTATAGCCTCAAGCGTGCCTCTGAAGTCTTCAGCCAGCAAATGACGTACGGTAAATAGTTCGAAACCCAGGTTTTCCCGAATTCCACCCCATCTCCTGGACGAAGTAGACGGCTGCGCTAGTATTGAATTGCTTAGCAAACCGCCGGCGGCAAGGAGCGCCAGCTTGATGCAAGTTCTTCGGTCCATGCAATCACATCTCGTAGCCGATTCGTACTCCGTATGTCCTGGGCTCAGCCAACTGGAACTGGAGGCCATGGCCGGGGAAAGATTGCATCAATGACCTCACGTCTTCATTTTCAACATTGTTTACATACCCCTCAACGTAGAGGTTGCCTCCCGTGTGGCGATAGCCCACTACGATATCCGTCTTGGTGAAGGAATCCTGTTTGTCGATCGGTTTATTGAACTCCCTGAGGTACATATCATCATTGAAATAGAAATTGATCCGGGGGGTGAGTGTACCCATCGCGCCAAGACTGAACTGATACTCCGCCCCGATATTTAATGTCCAGTTGGGTGAATTGGTCAGGTCCTTGCCGGCGAGGTCCTCCGCCGTCAATCCGGGGATAGTTGGATCGTCGGTAATGAATTCATCGTATTCAGCATCGAGGTATGACAAGGCAAAATCGAGCAGGGCATTCTCCACCAGTACGACTTTGCCTTCCAGTTCAAATCCCCAGTTTGTCGCGGCCGCAGCATTACTGGTAAACAACCCTGGCAGACCATTCGGACCGGTCCCGACCGAGGAAACCTGCAGGTCGGTATAGTCCATGTAGAAAACAGCAGTATTCAGTTGCAGCCGGCCGTCGAGCAAGGTGTGTTTCGCGCCGATTTCATAGGATTTCACATCCTCTTTCAGGTAGGGAAAACCTACCCCATCACTGAAACCGCCCGCCTTGTAGCCCGTGCCTGCACTGAAATAATATAATGCGTCATCGGAAAAATGCCAGTTGATCCCCGCTTTCCAGTCGGTGCTCGTTGATGTGGTCTTGCCTATATTCGGACTTACTCCAACTACCAGAATATCTGCAATAACGGTTCTGGTCTCTCCATACCGCGCTTTCTCATCATCGGTGTAGCGAATACCACCGACAAGTTCAATCTGCTCCGTAACACTGAGATCAACCTGGCCGAACACCGCCTTCGTAAGCGATCCGGTGCTGTGCTGGTCAAAAACCAGGCTGATTCCGCCGGGGTTAGGATTGAACACCAGGTGAGCATCCTGATCTTCGTCAAAGTAGTACAGACCGCCCAGCCAGCGTATCCGCGCATCCGGATCGGTTGAATTGACTCGAAATTCATGGGACCAGGATTGACTGTCCTGGGAGAACGGGCCGAATTCGCAGACACTGTCACCACTGAATATGGCAAAAGCGCCGATGGGTGTCGTCTGATCACAGTCCTGGAGCTGGTTCTTCATATCGTCAACCTGGCGGGCGCCCAGATATGTCATCTCCATATTCCCGAACTGCCAGTTTATCTCGGTGGAAATACCATACACATCAATTGCAATTGAATTTTGCGAGTCCAGGGAAAAAACACGCTCGTTACCGGGATCTTCAATCAGGTTGAGAAAGGCTCTGGATTGTCCGACACCCCTGATCTCCTGATAGTTTGCCGACACCAGGACAGAAAGGTTATCTGTTGGTCTTGCCAGGATGTGCCCACGGGCTGCAAACTGGTCGGCATCATTGGTATTTTTTATTGACTTCACCGCGCGGTTGTTGATGTTGAAACCGTCCCGGTCATTGGTCAGAACCGCTGCCCGCAGCATGAGCCGATCATCGATTACCGGTACATTGATCATGCCTGTCGCGCTGATATTATCGTAGTTTCCGTACGATACCTCCGCCGATGCATCGAATTCATTTCCCGGTTTATTCGTAATGATGTTGACATTACCTGCGGTCGCATTTCGCCCGTAAATCGTTCCCTGGGGGCCTCTTAACACCTCGACACGCTCAGTATCGAAAAAAAGCGCTCTCGCCCCCCTTGGGCGCGGACGATAGACGCCATCGATATGTACCGCGACTGCGGGGTCACCCACTTCCGTCGTGTTATTGGATTGAATACCCCTGACGTTGATGATGAAATCCTCGCGACTGTCGGCAACCCGCATATTAGGCACCATGCTGATAAGGTCGCTGATGTCGCGCACGCCCATGCGCCTCATCATGTCTCCAGTTACTGCAGTGATGGAAATCGCAGTGTCCTGAAGTGTGGCCTGGCGTTTTTCCGCCGTGACCACTATCTCCTCGAGCACGCCCGTATCAGGATTATTTTCATTCTCCTGGCTTATGGCGGCTGGTGTAGCAGCAATTGAAATAATGAATACAATCAGGCCTGTGAAGTACAATGGTCTGGTCTTTTGGCTGCTCATCTGATCCCCCCTCGTTCACATTTAACAGCAATTGCAAAATCGTAATGACTCCGCAATCAGTAAGACAATCGGAAAAGTTAGCCCCGTGGAACAGGGCCTACGGGGCTATTCACAGCGACTATTCCGGAGTGCCAGTACACTTTTTCATGGCATCCAGATGAGTCTGCCCCAGTTTTCCAATACTGTATACTAGTTGATATGTACTCAATTTTCCGAATAATTGATAAGTTATGCTTATAATTTAATCACAGCGCAATAACGTTATCGTCTGCCGAGAATGATTTAGGGGGAGCATCCATGAGAACAGTCAAAGGTCCGGCCATTTTCCTTGCGCAATTTGCCGGCGATCAAGCACCTTTTAACAGTCTGGATTCCATTACTGAATGGGCTGCGTCATTAGGTTTTAAAGGTATTCAGATCCCATCCTGGGATACGCGTATATTTGATTTGTCGAGAGCGGCAGAGAGCGAAGCTTACTGTGATGAAGTGAAGGGCATTGTCGGTCAACATGGTCTGGAAATTACGGAACTCGCCACACACCTGCAAGGACAGTTAATAGCTGTACACCCTGCCTATGATACTGCTTTCGATGGCTTCGCTGCACCGGAAGTGCGCGGCAACCCCACGGCTCGCCAGCGCTGGGCTGTAGAACAGATGTACAACGCAGCCAAGGCATCCGCCAATCTTGGACTGGTATCACACGCTACGTTTTCAGGGGCTTTGGCATGGCCATACGTCTATCCCTGGCCGCAGCGTCCAGCTGGCCTGGTTGAAACTGCCTTTGACGAACTGGCGAAACGCTGGCTGCCAATACTGGATGTATTTGACGATGCCGGGGTAGATTTGTGTTACGAGATCCATCCGGGTGAAGATTTATTTGATGGAGCGTCTTTTGAAATGTTTCTGGAACGAGTCAACTCCCATTCACGCTGTAACATTTTATACGATCCAAGCCACTTCGTTTTACAGCAACTTGATTACCTGTCATTTATTGATATCTATCAGGAAAGAATTAAGGCTTTCCATGTCAAGGATGCCGAATTTAATCCCAGTGGCCGCCAGGGGGTGTATTCCGGTTACCAATCCTGGGTAGATCGGGCAGGTCGTTTTCGTTCTTTAGGGGATGGCCAGGTTGATTTTAAGTCGATCTTTTCAAAAATGGCTGCAAACGATTTCGTCGGCTGGGCGGTGCTCGAATGGGAGTGCTGTTTGAAGCACCCGGAAGATGGCGCCCGGGAAGGTGCTGAGTTCATCAGGGAACATATCATACGGGTAACGGAGCGTTCCTTTGACGATTTTGCCGATAGCGGGACTGATGAAGAGGGCAATCGCCGGCTTCTGGGGCTCACATAAAATACATGTAAAGATACCACCATGACAGGATTAACTCTGGGAAGGCGGCTGCGGCTCGGTATGGTAGGCGGTGGGCAAGGCGCTTTCATCGGTGGAGTCCACAGGATAGCCGCACGCCTCGATGATCGATATGAACTTGTAGCGGGTGCATTATCTACTGATTCGGATCGAAACCGGATGTCCGCAAGTGAATTACTTATCGCTCCGGAAAGGTGTTACGACTCATTTCAGGTGATGGCAAGTACCGAAGCGGGACGGGACGATGGTGTAGACGTGGTCGCCATTGTTACGCCTAATCACGTCCATTACGATGCGGCCAGGGCGTTCCTTCAGGTAGGTATTCATGTAATTTGTGATAAGCCGTTAACAACTTGCCTGGAGGATGCCGAATCTCTGGCCGGGTTAGTCAAAAAGAGCGGTTTAATTTTCGCGCTGACGCATAATTATACCGGTTACCCTCTGGTACGCCATGCGCGTGAAATGGTACAGCAAGGTGAGTTAGGCCGGATTCGCGTTGTACAACTGGAGTATCCACAAGGGTGGCTGGCAACCAAAATAGAAGATGAAGGGCAAAAACAGGCTGAATGGCGCACTGATCCGAAACGCAGCGGCCCGGCGGGCTGTGTCGGCGATATTGCAACACATGCGATCAATCTGGCTTGTTTCATCACAGAGCTTGAAATAGAAGAACTGGCGGCCGACCTGCATACCTTTGTGGAAGGGCGCCTGCTCGATGATAATGCACATGTGTTGCTGCACTTCACCAAGGGAGCGAAGGGGATGTTATGGTCCAGTCAGGTAGCGCCAGGCAACGAAAATGCCCTGCGTATACGTATCTATGGGGAAAAGGGAGGTTTGGTCTGGGACCAGGAAAACCCGAATGTCTTATTCTGGAACCCATTAGAAGGTGTGCCACAGAAGCTGACAAGAGCTGGTAATAAATTGGGACAAGCTGCCGAACTGGCCACGCGCATACCGGCAGGACATCCCGAAGGCTATCTGGAGGCATTTGCGCAATTGTACAAGGATACGGCGGAGCAAATCATCGCAAAGATTCAAAAGCGCGAACCCGACCCTGCATCCCTGCTGGTTCCAACAGTTGAAGACGGTGTACAAGGTGTTCGATTCATAGAAAAGTGCGTCGAGTCAAATCATCTTGGCGGCACCTGGGTGGAATTCTGACTCCCCCTGACAATGCAACTAATTCCAGGAATATAATAACTATGAGTGAGGATGGCATGAACAGGCTAAGCGGAGAACGCATTCTGCATACGGTTGCCTTTCGTCTGCGTTATGCAAAGGATGCGCCTGGAACACAGATTTTTTTGCGTGACGCAGAGCGAATTCTGACCGGTATACCCCAGGTTGAGAACTTTCAGGTTCTTAGAGAGGTCAGTGGAAAGAATGATTTCGATTTTGGTTTTTCAATGGAATTTGAAAATCAGGCTGCCTACGACGCCTACAACGATCACCCCACTCACCAGGCCTTCGTAATTCAACGCTGGCTTAAGGAGGTATCGGATTTTATGGAAGTAGACTACATGGGAAAGGACTGACTCTCGATATCTATGGCAAACATGAAAAACTTACCGCTGCGGCGGCCCGCTGTCTTATTCTGGATCGCGATACTGGCATTGACATCTGCTGCCATCAGCCTGTCACTACGGGTGGCCGTATCGGATGAAATATCAGTTGAACTGTTCAGCCTCATAGATCCCTCAAATTCAGTCACCTTGATGACCCAGGCGCTTGGAGTTTCCTTTTTAGGATTTGCCATCACCCTGTTTTTCGGGAGTCTGGCTCTGGACTTTATCGGTATTCGCCGGATGTTATCGTTCTCCGGAATTGCTTTCAGCGCTGGGGCATTGTTGGTGATTTTTTCCGACTCTCTAGCCGAAGGTGAACGTGTTTACCGGCTTGTGTGGCTCGGCATGGCATTGCAGGGCCTGGGTTGGGGTTCAGTAGAAGCCGCCATCAACCCGTTAGCTGCAACCATATATCCAAAAGACACGACTCATCGCATCAACGTGTTGCATGCCTGGTGGCCTGCCGGATTGGTGATAGGCGGGCTTTGGGCATTGTTTGCCGATTCGATGGCTCTGGACTGGCGTATTGTACTCAGTGCGCTGATACTGCCTGCCATCGCAACGACGTGTCTCAGCCTTATATCAGAATTCCCACAGACACAGCGAGTGCAGTCCGGGGTTAGTTTCAGGGATATGGTGTATGAAATAGTTCGCCGACCGAGTTTTTTCATCTGGTTTGGCGCCATGTTTCTGACCGCTGCTTCAGAGCTTGCACCAGGACAACTGGTTGAACTCATCCTTTCTCAAACGGTCGGGATGCAAGGTATTATCATATTAGTCTACGTAAGTAGCATGATGTTTGTGTTCCGCCACTTTGCCGGGCCGCTCTCACACTTTCTCTCTCCGGTAGGATTATTATGGTGTTCCAGCCTGCTTGCTGCAATAGGCCTTTATCTTCTCAGCGTAGCCACATCACCTGCCAGTGCTATCGTTGCAGCGACATTTTGGGGTGCCGGAGTTTGCTTTATGTGGCCGACCATGTTGGCCCAGGCGGCTGAACGCTATCCACGCGGTGGCCCCTGGACAATTGGGCTCATAGGCACGGCCGGCGCCTTGTCTATCCATTTCATTCTGCCGCAATTCGGCGCTATTTATGACAAAGCCAAATTACATGCAGCAGGTGGTGAGCGGGTTTTAGCAGAGCTCAGCGGTTCTCAATTGGATCTGGTTTCTCGTGCTGCCGCGGAAGAGACCTTTCAAACAATCGCGATTCTTCCCTTGTTTCTCCTGGTTATCTTTGGCTCTGTCTTTATTTATGAAAGGTTCTGGAATAAAGCTAAATCATCACAATAGATATTTTAATCAACGCAGGCTACCCGATATTGTATTGTCAAACCAAGTTTGTTGGATCACAAATTATCCTGAAGTGAAAATGCAATGTACTCGTCTCCGGATTTCAATCCGGATTTACCGCCTCCTGCCGCGATCACGATAAATTGTTCACCGTCAACCTCATAAGTGGCGGGTGTAGCGAACCCGCCTGCCGATAATTGGTAATCCCAAACAACTTCTCCCGTGGTCTTATTGAATGCGCGTAACTTTTCATCCATTGTCGAAGCAATAAAAACCAAACCTCCTTTTGTCACAACAGGACCTCCATAGTTTTCTGTCCCCGTATGTCGTATTCCCTGTTTAACCAGATCCGGGTATTCCCCCAACGGGACTTGCCACACAATGGCGCCCAGGTTCAAATCTATCGCAGTTAACGTTCCCCATGGAGGTTTAATGCCCGGATAGCCATCAGGGTCCAGCAACCTTTTATATCCGGTATGAAGATAAGGAACATCCAGTTTAATTTCAGCTGGAGATTCATTCAGGCTTCCCCCGGTTGTGTCCACATCCGTTACATTCAGATAGTCGAGCAGCAATAATATATTTTCAAATCCCAGTTGCGGAAGGCCCTGCATGCGGCCTTTACCATTTCTTATGATTGCTGCAATAACAGGATAAGACAGCTTCTCTCCCACATTTTGCAGCGACGGGAAGTCCTTACCCATGCCTTCCCGATTAATTCCATGGCAGCCGGCACAATATTTCAGATAAATTGTCTTACCGGGGTTGTGTGTGGCATCAGTGATATCGACCAGTTCAAAGGACCAGGGCAATTCGGTTGCATTCACATAGAGCAGATTGGACACCGGGTCATAAGCTGCCCCTCCCCACCCCGCACCGCCGTCGAATCCGGGATACATGATTGTATCTTTTGTGATAGCGGGAGGAATAAACGGTTCCCCGGAGCGCATATTCATCAGTTGAGTTTTTGTATACAACCGTGCACGTTCTGAAATATCAGTTACATCCTTAATCGTGAAACTTTGTCGTGTAAATGGTGGTGGCTTGAGCGGTACGGGTTGGGTCGGTGATGTCACTTCGCCAGGGACATCAGAATTTCTCACCTGCCGTTCCTCAACAGGGAACAGCGGTGTTCCGTTGAACCTGTTAAACAGATATATGAAGCCTGACTTGGTTACCTGGGCAACAGCGTCAATTGATTTGCCATCGTGTATAACTGTTACAAGATTAGGTGGCGAAGCAAGGTCCCGATCCCATAAATCATGATGGACTGTCTGAAAATGCCAGAGCCGTTCACCTGTGTCGGCTTTTAATGCAACCAGGCTGTTGGCAAACAGGTTATCACCGACACGATTGCCGCCATAAAAATCATAGGACGGCGAACCGGTCGGCACAAAGACGATGCCGTTTTCCTCGTCCAGGCTCATTCCAGCCCAGGCATTGGCCCCTCCGACTTTTTGCCAGGAATCCGGTGACCACGTCTCATAACCAAACTCGCCCGGGTGTGGAATGGTATGAAATATCCATTCCATTCTTCCTGTATTCACATCATAAGCACGGATATGTCCCGGCGCCGCTCCCGGCGTTTCGCCGGTTCTTGATCCCAGGATTATGAGGTCCTTATAAATTATGCCCGGGGTCGTGATATCGACTTGCTGTTCCTGTGGATTACGATCGAGGCCTTTACGCAGGTCCACTCTTCCATCTTCCCCAAAGTTATTAATCAGCTTTCCATTATCAGCATTCAACGCATACAAATAAGGGCCGGCGCCAAACAGGATTCGTTTATCCGCATTGCTATGCCAATAGGAAAGGCCTCGATTGATACCCTGCCCGGTACTGGCGCCCTTAAACGGATCAAAACGCCATATCAACTCCCCTGTCGCTGCGTTCAGTGCGAAGACTTTAAGTTTCGGTGATGTAGCGTATAACTTCCCTTCAACCACAATGGGATTACACTGGATTTGCGTGCCCCGCTCTTCAGCATCACCTGTTGAATATCGCCAGGCAACCTGCAGCCGGTTTATATTGCTTATGTTGATCTGGTCCAGCGAAGAGTATCTGGTGTTACGCTTATCGCCACCATAGGTTTCCCAGGTTGTATAACTGTTATCGGCTGAACATAGATTTATCGACAAATATAAGATGCATGGAATACAGTAGAGTTTCATTGGCTTAATGATTTAACTCCATTCTCACACCGGTTAACGTCATATCGGTAGGGAACACCGTATCCTCTGACGGTTAAGGAAAAATCCCTTTCTGAATGATGCCATGCACGCCCCAGTTGCCATCAACCACCTGCGTCACGCCAAAGTCTGCTGCCACTGACATCAGGGTAATCGCTTCATCTTCGCTCAAGCCTTTTGTGTCCATCAGGAATTTACGCATCTTGCGGAACGCATCGCGCATGGCATTGTCAACTGAGGATTTTTTAAATATCTCGCTCTGCGCCGCATCGCCAAGCTCGGCCAGGTAGTTGGCATAACTGAAGCCGTGAACGATGTACTCGGTGCCCGTCTCCAACAGCGGATAGTCCAATCCCTGTAACAAGGTCCCGCTGAGTAGATTTTTTTTGTGCAGGACGATCTGAAAATCGCCGGTCAGCGAGGTTTCGATTGCCGTGCCTGCCAACTCGGAGTCGCCCTGGCCGGCGTGCGGGTCGCCGACGCTCAGAAGACCGCCAGGGACTGCTACCGGGTAATACATGCTAGTGCCCTTGCCGATACGCCAGTTGTCGATGTTGCCGCCAAAGTAGCTTGGTGGGATGGAGTCTACGATATCTGCTTCCGCCGCCGCCAACCCTATGGCGCCGAAGTGCAGGCGGGTAGGTATCCGCACTCCGGATAAAATCGAACTGTTTTTCTTGATCGTATCATGGTTTACCGGCACTCCGGGGTAATCGATAGTGGCATGCTCTACGCCGAACGGGTCGGTCTGCGGCGTCCAGCGGAAGTTATACAATGCCCTGGCCCAGGGGCGTTGTCCGGTTGCGTCGATCTCATAGATTGTGATTACTTCGCGTGGTTTGGGTTCGGTGATCAAATCGTTGTACTGGTAGCCCCACCAGGCGGCGGCATTGCTGCCGAAGGCTTTACCCGGGTGATCGGGATTGGCGCTGGGACGGAGTCTGACGTCAAGGATGCGGACCTCCAGGATATCACCCGGTTCGGCCCCCTCGATATAAACCGGCCCTGTCAACAGATGCACCCCAAGTCCTTCACCCGCACCGCGGCCAAACAGCGACGCATCCATAGGCCCCGCTCCACGCCGGTCAACGCTTTTGTGATCCCTGGTCCAGCGGAATACGCTCTCTGCGCCCGGATCACCATCAACCATCAGTGAAGCGTCGTCATTGGCGTGATGGGTCAATGTTTCGATGGTGATGAAATCACCCGATGCGGCGGTCAGCCTGGGCTCAATATCTTTGCTGAAATAACCCCAATGTACGGTCTCGCTGTTTACGGGCAATGTATGATGACGTATCAGATTCATGAGTGCTTTCCTCGTTATTCTCTGCAGACTGATAATTTATAATTGTAGCCAATGGCACCGTCTTCTACGAAGTTTGTCAAGTTTAACAAGTCGTCGCGATCGTGGATTCCGTATCGTCCCGGTAGCCTTCCCTTCAGCATAATGTTATAAACTGCATGAATTAACCATGCGAAGGTCGGGATGTAAGATGTCTGAAATTACGCCTGTTTTGGAATTAATAAAAGCGGCAAACAGTGAATCCACTGTAATAAACGCCCCCGGACAGGAAGCCCTCAGCTACGGCGATTTACTGCAACTGGTTGAAAACACGGTAGCAACACTGAACCGGAATGGCATACACAGAAATGACCGGGTAGCGATCGTATTGCCTAACGGCCCTGAGATGGCGGCATGTTTTATTGCAACTTCCTGTGCCGCCACTGCCGCTCCCCTCAATCCTGCATATCAAAAGGCGGAATTTGATTTTTATCTTTCAGACCTCAAGGCCGCTGTGCTGATCGTGGAAGAAAACAGTCAGTCCCCGTCAATTGACGCTGCGCGGGATCTGCATATCCCCATATTGACATTGAAAAAGGGGGCCTCTTTGACCGCGGGTGAATTTGAACTGGAACCTGTCGATAAACGGCAGCAGGAACAGGCAGTCATCCCCCCTGAATTTGCCGGTGGAGACGATATTGCCCTGGTTTTACACACTTCCGGGACCACTTCGCGGCCCAAGATTGTCCCGTTAACGCAAAGGAACATTTGTGCCAGTGCAGAAAATATCCGTACTACCCTGAACCTCACAGCCGAAGACCGTTGTTTGAACGTGATGCCCCTGTTTCATATTCATGGCCTGATTGCAGCCGTTCTCTCGAGTATCTGCGCCGGTGCGAGTATCTTTTGTACTCCCGGGTTTAATGCATTGAAATTTTTTGCCTGGTTGGAGGACGCGCAGCCAAGCTGGTATACCGCGGTTCCGACCATGCACCAGGCAATTCTGTCCAGAGCCGGTAAAAATAAACAGATAGCGATGAATTCCGCCTTGCGATTTATTCGTTCTTCATCGTCGTCATTACCCCCCCAGGTGATGAGTGAGTTGGAGGAGACGTTTAAATCACCGGTTATTGAGGCTTATGCGATGACGGAAGCTTCCCACCAGATGACGAGCAATCCGTTACCCCCCGGAACCAGAAAGCCCGGTACCGTAGGTATCGCCGCCGGGCCGAAGGTGGCGATAATGGACGACACCGGTAATCTGCTCCGGGCAGGTTCCATCGGCGAGGTAGTGATTCAAGGGAAAAACGTCACGGCCGGGTATGAAAATAATCCGACCGCAAACCGGGAAAATTTTGTAGACGGCTGGTTCCGAACCGGTGATCAGGGAGTTATGAATGAGGACGGATACCTGACCATCACCGGCCGTTTAAAGGAAATCATAAACCGGGGGGGAGAAAAGATTTCACCAAGGGAAGTGGATGAAATTTTGCTGGATCACCCTGCGGTGAACCAGGCTGTCACCTTCGCCGTCCCCCACTCTAAACTGGGCGAAGAAGTGGCTGCTGCTGTTGTGTTAAAAGACGGTCAGACAGCAAGCGAGAGTGAACTTCGCGCCTTTGCCGCAGAATATCTGGCCGGTTTTAAGGTACCAAAGAAAATCTTGCTGCTGGATGATATTCCGAAAGGCGCGACCGGAAAAGTACAACGAATAGGCCTGGCCGGGAAATTGGGGCTGGTTTGATGCGAATCTGTATTTATGGCGCCGGCGCTATCGGGGGGTATATGGGCGCCCGGCTATCCTTATCGGGGGTTGACGTCACCCTGGTTGCCCGCGGACCGCACCTGCAGGCGATGAAAAAAAACGGCTTGAAAATAATTTCTGACGGGCAGGAAATAACCGCTTATCCGCAGTGTACGCATGATCCCGCTGAAGCGGGTCCCCAGGATTATGTGATTATTACGCTGAAAGCACCATCGGTGCCGAATGTCCTGGATGCGATGCAACCGTTGCTGGGAGAGCGAACCTGTGTAGTAACTACAGCCAATGGTATCCCCTGGTGGTATTTTTACGGGCTCAAGGGTCCCTGGGAGAATCACCGGCTGAAAAGTGTTGATCCTGGTAACCGCCAATGGAATGAGATCGGTCCGCAGCGTGTTATCGGTTGTGTTGTCTACCCTGCCTGTGAAATCAGTGAACCGGGTGTTATTAAACACATAGAGGGAAACAGATTTACCCTGGGTGAACCCGACGGTGAAAAATCGGAACGTTGTATCCAACTGAGCAAAGCGCTTATCAGTGCAGGTTTCAAATCACCGGTGAGGTCTGAAGTACGCAATGAAATCTGGGTGAAGTTATGGGGCAACCTCTGCTTTAATCCCATCAGTGTACTGACACACGCAACCCTGGATGTGATTGCGACTGAGGCGGGTACGCGCGGTATAGCAAAATCCATGATGCTGGAAGCACAGGCTATCGGTGAAAAGCTGGGGGTCCGGTTTGGCATTGACGTGGAACAGAGGATCAATGGCGCTGCCGCTGTCGGCGCCCATAAAACATCCATGCTGCAGGACCTTGAAGCCGGCAGGACCATGGAAATCGATGCTCTTCTGGGTGTGGTAAATGAACTGGGACAACTGGTTGGCGTAGCAACCCCGGTAATCGACCTGGTATTGACTCTAGTACAACAAAGGGCGCGTGTCGCAGGCTGTTATTAGACTGACTTTGCGCTAAAATATCCGACACATGCACGAATCCATTATCCAATCTTTACGCGACAACGTTCGCGGCGCGGTGTTATGCCAGGGTGACGCGGCCTACGACGAAACGCGGGTCCTGCACAACGGCATGATCGACAAGCGTCCGGCGGCAATCGTGCGCTGCACGGGTGTTGCCGACGTGCGTTATTGCGTTAATACGGCGCGTAAGAACGACCTGTTGCCGGCCGTTCGCGGCGGCGGTCATGGGGTGGCGGGTAATGCCAGTTGTGATGGTGGTCTGATGATAGACCTGTCGCTGATGCGCGGCGTCCGGGTCGATGCCGGGCAGCGAATTGCCTGGGTCAGCGGTGGCGCCACGCTGGGCGACATCGACCACGAAACCCAGCCGTTTGGCCTGGTGGCGCCGGCCGGCGTGGTGTCGGAAACGGGCATTGCCGGTCTCGCACTCGGTGGTGGATTTGGCTGGGTGCGCGGCAAGTACGGGATGAGTGTCGATAACATTCTCAGTGTCGATATCGTCACTGCCGATGGCGAGTTGCGCCATGCAAATGCATCGGAGAATCCGGATCTCTTCTGGGCAATACGCGGCGGAGGGGGTAATTTTGGTATCGTCACGACCTTCGAGTTCCGCTTGCACCCATTGGGACCCGTGGTCATGCATTGTGCACCGGTGTACGCCGGGACGCAGGCGCGCGCCATCCTGCAGGGTTGGCGGGAATTCATGCAGACGGCGCCCGATGCGTTCACGACCGAATTCTTTTTCTGGACGATCCCGGATCACGACACCTTCCCGCCGGAACTGCGTGGCGAGGAAGTCGTTATCCCGGCCGGTGTCTACGCCGGACCAGCCGATGAAGGTGAGCGATACGTACAGCCTTTGCGGGAACTTGCGACGCCGCTCATTGATCTCAGTGCCCCACGACCTTTCACGGCCGTGCAGCAAATGTTCGACGTGTACCTGCCGAAAGGTGAGCTGCTGAATTACTGGAAATCGCTATACCTTGATCGTATGACGGACGATGTGTTCGATGCATTGATCACGGTCTTTAATGAACGCCCGGCCAAACGCACGCCGTTCGTACTGCATGATTTGCGCGGCGCCAGTTCCCGTATCGATGCCGACGCGACAGCGTTCGGCAGCCGCTCCATGCCGTATCTCATGGAGTTCAACTCATCGTGGACAGAGCCCGGGGACACGGCTGCCAACATCGCCTGGACACGCAAAGTGTGGGACGATATGGTGGCCCGTTTCTCGTCCGGCAATGGCGGCTACCTCAATATGACTTCCTACAACGAACACGGCGAAGGCCTGGTTAAGGAAACCTACGGTGTAAATTACCAGCGCCTGCGCGAGGTCAAGCGACAGTACGACCCTGGCAACCTGTTCCGGTTGAACGCCAACATCCTGCCGGCTTAGCGTCGTTCAGCGCTGGTGATTAATGATCTGTCTTTTTATAAGACTTCACTAGTGTCCCAACGTTTGAGGCCTGGGTAGTTGTAACTTATTGATATAGCTTAATAAACAAATCATTTTTGCCTGTCATCGACTTGAATTCGGCGGCGCCTGCCTGTCCTGCGCTCACTCCTATTCATTACCAGGGAGTTTTGCCCCATGTATACCGGCAACGTCATCGTCTCTCAAGTCATGGCCCATCTGCCCAGGCATACCTTCCGACGCTGTGTGCAGCGTTATCGCGGCCACCACAAAGTCAAACGCGTCACCTGCCTCGACCAATTCCTATGTCTGGCCTTCGCTCAACTCACCTACCGGGAGAGCCGGCGGGATAGCGAAGCCGGCCTGCGCGCACAGCGCCACACGTTGTACCACAGGGGCTTGCGCGGCACCGTCTCATGCAACACCTTGGCCCATGCCAACCCGACCCGCGACGGGCGCATCTACGCCGACGTCGCCCACGCCTTAATCCACAGCGCCCGACAACTGTCTCTCGACGAGGACGTCGGCCTCGCACTCAAACACACCGTCTATGCCCTTGATGCCACCCCCATCGACCTGTGCTTGTCCGTCTTTCCCTGGGCCCGCGTCCGTACCACCAAAGGCGCCGTCAAAGTGCATACGCTACTCGACCTGCGGGGCAGTATTCCCACGTTTATCCACCTCTCTGACGGCAAACTGCACGCTGTCAAGGGCCTCGACCTGCTACTGCCCGAAGCCGGCGCCCGCTACATCATGGAGCGCGGCCACCTGGACTGCCGCCGCCGCTACACCTTGCAGCAGGCCGCCGCCTGCTTCATCGTCCGGGCCAAGGCCCACTGGCGTTAGCGCCGCCGCTATGCCCGCCCCGTCGATAAACACACCGGCCTCCAGTGCCACCAGACCGTCGTCCTCACCGGCTTCTACGCGGCCAAACACTACCCGGATAAACTCCGCAGAGTCAAAGTGACCGACCCGGCAACTGGTCTTCCTCACTAACCACTTCACCTTGCCTGCACACACGATTACCCAACTGTATCGCTGCCGTTGGCAGGTTGAACTGTTCTTCAAATGGATGAAGCAGCCTCTACGTATCAACGCCTTCTACGGCACCGCCGAGCACGCGGTCAAAACCCAAATCTGGACCGCCATGACGGTCTATGTCCTGGTCGCCATTATCAAAAAACGCCTCAATATCCCCCTTAGTCTCTACACACTATTACAGATTTTGAGCGTGTCCGTCTTTGAGAAAATGCCGCTGGATCATATACTTACCAAAACTGATTACAATATGAAACAACCCGATACACCTAACCAGTTGATTTTATTCGATTAATCGTTGGGACACTAATGATTTTTGTTATATGTTGAAGGTAGCAGCTTCAACCTCCTAAAGTATTGATGTTAGTAATCATCGATATTAAAGTCAGGATAGCCTCACCTAAATTCT
This sequence comes from Gammaproteobacteria bacterium, assembly GCA_965222155.1. Classification (GTDB taxonomy): domain Bacteria; phylum Pseudomonadota; class Gammaproteobacteria; order Eutrophobiales; family Eutrophobiaceae; genus JAAXHV01. The sequence goes on along the minus strand of CBDCTH010000012.1, from coordinate 1,402,454 downwards.
TAGCCATTTCATAGTGTTCTTTCCCCCACCACCAATCGGTAGAGTGCTGTCTAAGCCGATATGCCGAGGTTGAACAGAACTACGCCTCGGCAGATCCGTTACCTTTCACAGCCATAAATTTAGGCACTACAGAACCAGGTTTTTTGATCAAGGTACGAATTTCACCTAGATCCTCATCGAATGACCTTACTTCGACCTGGAGATAACGCCAGCAACTAAACTCCGTTCGACCTCGAAAGTCATTAATAGCCCGCTGTGCTTGGTCCACGTAGTTAAGTGCTGCGTTATCGTCGCCAGCCGCCCAGTAGGCAATCGCCATGCACTGAAGGTGGTTCGGGCCGACGTCATCTGAAGGGTCAGAGCGATCAAGCTCTACGGCACGTTGAAAAATCTCAGCATGAATCGTCCCGGTTGCGCCCCACATTGCCATTGCGTAATTAAACGTATATGCAATATACAGGTCAGTTATATCCTCGTCCTCGATTCGAAACATCCCCACTGCCTCTAAACATCTTCCTAACCCCATATACGACAACCCTAGGTAATGTTTTGTGCAATAGCGATCGCTTTCCGATAGTTCGCTGACATCGAGGATTGGTTCAAGGAGGGATATTGTAAGCTGTACATCGTTTAATGAACTATCGAACGGATCGGCTATCCAGAGCTTGTCATCAGGGTCCAGCGACATTACCGCGGGAGAATTGACTACCTCGTTCAAGTCATATGCCCCCAAACGCATCAGTCGGGAAATTGCTTCTCTTACCATAGTCGGAGGAACTTGCTTAAAATTCAGCACATGCCAGGCATCTTCGCTCGCTCCGTCCGGATAGCTGTTTTGTTCGCTGAATTTTGAGCGTTTTAAATAGGCTTCTGGTTTATCGTACCCAGCATCAATTGCCTGGTTATACAGTAAGGACGCAGATTCCAGATCATCATGAGATTCTTTAAGCACACTCAGGCGAAACAGAACTTCTCCATCAGTCGGGTGCGCCCGTTTGATCTTGTCAAGCATCTCCTGCCGCCTGCGTATCGAATCGTCGTCTATCCATTTTCGGGGTCGCTCTGCCCTTCGGATATACTCTAGTGCTCCATCCCGATCATCCGGGTTGCGCACAGCAATTTCACCCACGATCTTGCTGTACTCCTTTGCCAGTCGGCTTTTCGGGCGGTCCTTAGAAAAAACCACCTGGTTAAGAAGGGAAAGACTGTCGTACCGATGTACAATCATCGGTTCCTGCCGGAAACCGAGTTGGTTCTGAAAAGCCTTGATCTTACTTTCGAGAATCCGATCTTCATCATCCATATCCGGGACATTAGACATCACAAAGTGAAATTCGATATTCTTTTTACGCGGACTCTCAGCCTCGGCCCGAATATCCCTGACCACATCGACCAGGCCCCGCAAGTTCTGTTCATTCGGAAAGAACAGGACTACAACAGAATTGGGAAGCTGCCGAGTGCAGATTCCGCTCGTATCTGTATGTCCGGTGCGGGAATCAATCAGCACGTAGTCCGGTTTTAAGGTCTGTTTCCATTGCCCCCTGATATCTTCAAACAGCAAATATCCATCGCGCCTTTCATATAGATCACCCCAGTCAACCTGATTGAAAGTCGTAGCATAAGTCTCGTTTCTGCCTGATGGCATGATCCACAGCTTTCCATCTCGTTCGCCGATAGGGGGACACTCGCCGATAAAGTCGGAGATATTCGGAGCTTGCCCGGTTCCCAGATACTGGGTGACGAAATCGATGATCCCGGGAACTTCTTTATGCGGCTTCAGAACGTCGAAGGTATCAAGTCCGGGTGCCTCAATATCGAAGTCCACGACAAGGACTCGGCGGCCCGCCAGGGCGAGATTGACGGCGGCGTTGACCAGGGCCATCGTGCGGCCAACACCACCCTTGAAGGAATAAAATGTTGTGATGTACATGACGTCACGCAGCTTTGCGTAGCTTAAAGCTTTCTTGTTCCTTCAGTAAATTCTGGGTCACATCCAAGACGCGGAATCGGTTCCCGGAGGGGACTTCGGACTGTAGGGAAGGGACGAGGTTCGTAAACCTCTCAAGATCCCGGATATTGCTCGGGTGCGCCGTCAAGAGGCGCAGGTACCGGTCGTACGCCTGCGTCTGGATAGTCAGGCCGTTCTCCCAGCGGTTTAGTGATGCTACACCGATACCGGTTACCTGAGCAAATTCTGCTTGTGTCATACCAAACCCCTTTCTGATATGCCGAATTTCGTCTGGCGTCAGGACGCCAAGATGCCGGCATACCGCCCCGTGTTTCAATCGTTCGGCCTCATCATCAAGATATTCGAGGTCGCAGTCTTCACATCGGCGCACAGGAACATCCACTGTCAGTTCCGCCATGGATTCGCCGGACCCATAGTTGAATACGTCAGGTTTCCATGATGTCGTTATGCCAGCGTTGCCACACAGTGGACACGTAAGTTCTTGCTGCACTGTCTGCAGCCCAGTTGTTGATTGATTTGGATTCATTTCAAGGCTCTTCAGTCTTTTCGTTCAGAGTAGTGAAAACTGCGTCCGATGATCTTCCCGGATCCCAGTTGCAGCTTGACATAGAGTTGAGGCATATCAGGCTCAATATCGATCTTCATCACATAACCCTTAGCCCCGGGTGGCTTATCTAATCGCATGGCATCGACAGGGTGTCCGTTCTCAAGCTTGGTCGCAATATACTCCCAGGCTGATGCATCCGTGAAGTGGCTGTCGAGCACCCCATTTGGATTGCGTACCTGGCCAGGGCGCCAGTCACTCGGCCGATCAGAACGAAACTCAGTCACGCGGGCTTTACGCCTTCGTGCAAGGAGAACCAACTGGTGCCTTATCGACTCGTCTAGCACCATGCTCGTAGAAAATCCTCATTCATTCCAATCATATGATATAAAATAGCTGATGTCAATACATATTGTACCAATATTTTAACCAATATGGCTATAAATTAAATCATTTGATTGAAATTTCTATTGGTATTGTGATTTTTTCTTCTTTTTCTACGGATATATGTCTTATACAGCAGTGGTTACGAGCCGACCCTCTTCCCTTTCTTGTACCACGAACTGTTTAGGAAAATCACGGTTTATCAATCTTAGCCGATGGCACATTGACGATAGGGGCCAGCAGAGATAGGTTCGCTTGAGCTCTAGGGTCTACGTAGCACACGCGGCGATTCAACTGTATCCCTTTGGTATAAATGTTGTAAATATTGTTGAGAAAGGCAGAATACAACAGATTTTATTTAGTGATAACAAACAGTTATCATATGAATTCTACTCCCCCTCCAGGAACATCAGAATAATTTCGACCTTTTATAAGACGGCAGCAACAGGGTAGTGACGGCCGAGATAATGATGACAATGACGGCTGATATCAATACTTCCCGGTATGAGCCATACGTTTCATAAGCCAGGCCGAATGCGTAGGGGCCGAGCGACGTGCCGATAAGGAAGGAGGCAAACAGGATGCCGTATATCTTGCCGAAATTATCCACGCCGAAGTAACGGCTGGTTAGATAGGCCAGCATGTCAATCTCAGCACCCAGGCTCAGACCGATGCAAAGAGCGGCTAAAAAAGCCGGCGCATTGACTGCGCCGGCGGCGAGAACACCTACCCCACCGGCGCTGATCAAAAAGCAAACAAAGGCGACCCGGGTGGCGACAAACCGGTCGATTAAATAGCCGACAAAAATACGTGAAACAACGATCGAGATACCCAGCGTGGACTGTACCAGGGCGGCATCAGCCATCGTCATACCACGGTCGGACATCATCGGCGCCAGGTGTGCCAATACACCGTAAAGACCGAACGACAACAGGCAGAAGATCAGGAATAACTGCCACAACAACCGTGATTTAAGCACGGGCAGCAGCTTCAGAGAAGATTTTTCGGAGTCTCCGTAGCGGTCATCTACCCTGCCCTGTGCGGCCGGCGCGTCACGCAGAAAAAAATACACCAGGGGTATTGTCACAACCATGGTAAAAATCGCCAGGCAGATATAACCGGCGCGCCAGTCGTAAGTATCAATGACATACTGGACCAGGGGCGGCACATAGGCAAACCCCATCCCGCTGCCGCCCATCGCGATCCCGATTGCCAGTCCGCGCCGGGCATCAAACCAGGTCGCTATGGTGCGTAAATAAGGCAGCGCATTCGCGCCGGCGCCCAGGCAGCCCATCAGAATATAAATGAGATACAGTTTCCACAGGGTATCGACCAGCAAGGCAGGCAACGCCAGCAACGCGGCAAAGACCAGGATGGAGGGCAATAACACCCGTCTGCTGCCGGAACGATCAGCCAACTGGCCGATGACAGGTATGCTGAATGCAAGAGCGATGGTGAAGTAGGTCGCAGCAAGGCTCACCTGGGCGCGGTCCCAGCCAAACTCTTCCCCCAGCGGCTTGATGAACAGACCCAGAGCGCCGAATGCAAACTGTCCCGGCCCGGTCGACATGGCAACGGCGGCAATCGCCACAATCCACCAGCCGCGATAGGCAATTTGATTTTCTCCAGTCAATCCCTGCCGACGTGTGGCGATATTTCTCATTGGTCTTATACTGGGATAAATATAATGAGATTGGATGGCATTAAGGTTTATGCTTACTCTAACAGGTTATTGGATAAAAACATGAAGTATACATATGACACAGATCATATCTGCTCTCTGGTGCAGCCGGATTGCGTACATAAAGATGTGTATCTTGACTCGGAAATTTTCAACCTGGAAGTAAAACGTATCTTTGCCCGTTCCTGGAACTACCTGTGCCATGAGAGCCAGATAGCGCATCCTGGTGATTACCTGACCACTGAAATCGCCGACAATCCTGTTATTGTTATTCGCGACGAGGATAATACCACCAGGGTATTGCACAACCGTTGCGCCCATCGCGGCGCAAAACTGCTGGAAAACAAACAAGGCAATGCAGCAGTCTTAAACTGTAGTTATCACGGCTGGTGCTATCAGACAAATGGCGAGTTGCTGTCTATCCCCTGCCGGGATAATTATCAGTATACGGAAATTGGAACCAACCAGGCCGATTACGGTCTCTCCGAAATCAGGTCGGGGAGTTACCGCGGTTTCATATTTGCCAACCTGTCCGCTGTCGCACCCGGGCTGGCCGGTTGTCTGGGAGGCGCCCGGCGCGCCCTGGATAATATGGTTGATCGTTCGCCGCAGGGAGAGTTGGAAGCTATCGGAACTTGTTTCCGCGCTATTTACCGTAATAATTGGAAGATTTACCTGGAAAACCTCCATGACGGCATGCATCCGTTGAGCGTGCATCAATCCTCCATTGCGGCGAGTCGGGAGCAAATCAGCAGAATTGAAAAAACACCAGGTAAACTTCCTCCGCTCGCCCTGCAACTGGTGCAGGCAAACGCACAGAGTTACCGGCAGATGGGAGAACTGGAAGTTACCTGCTATGAATATGGCCACAGTGACATGCGCGGCTTCCGTAATCCTGATAATGAGACAGATCCGGTCTACCGGGAATACGTCAACCGCCATCAGCGGCAGTACGGCCTGGAAAAGTCCGGAAAAATCCTGAATACCAACCTGCACAATGTGAGTTTCTACCCGAATGCCTCAGCTCACCCGCGTTTCCTGCAAATGCGAGTGATCAGACCGGTTTCAGTGGATAGAACGGCTGTTGAAATCAGCATATTCCGCTGGAAAGGCGCGCCCGATGAAATCAACCGGAGAAATATCACTTATGCCAACACTGTTCACTCCCCCTCCTCGCTGATAAAACCCGACGATCTCGAGGCCTACCGCCGCGTACAGGAGGGATTGCACTCTTCCGGCCGGGAATGGATAAGCCAGCATAGCTTGTTTGACCCTGAATTGGACGACGTCTCACCACAATCTGCGCTAAGTGAGCAGTACATCCGCAACCAATATCGAGCCTGGCTGGCATATATGTGCAGCCCGGATAGTATCGAAAACGCCAGGTGCTCCCGCTAACCCGAGGTCAATACAGTGATTATTGCTGGATTCGGGCATACTCTGACCATAGACAGGGGGGACAGATTTAAATCTGTCCCCCAGGAGATAAAGGGGCCTGTTTCCCTGGGAGGGCGTCTCGCCCTCCACGAGGGCAGGATGCCCTCGATCCCGGGAGTTAGCGGGAACTGCTGCGAAAACGCTTAATCCGGGTTGACGAACCATGATTATTTTTGCCGACAAAATAACCTCAAGCAAGCTCACGGATGATGCTCTGGAAGCGATTGAGTTGTTACTTTACCGGGAAACGGAATACCTGGACCAGTGCCGTTACGCGGACTGGCTGGTATTATTCACCGATGACTGCAGGTACTGGGTGCCGGCAAGGAAAGAACAGACGGATCCCGTTAATGATATTTCCCTGTTTTATGAAGACCGTGACCTGATGGAAATGCGCATTGCAAGAATTCAACATCCGCGCGCGCATTCCCTGGTCCATCCGATTACCACGAGCCATATTACCGGGGATAAGGTGATCGAGGGCATCAATCCCGATACAAGCGAGCTCATCATCACGACGCGTTTTCAGATGGTCGAATACCAACGGGGTGAACAACGCCTTTTCGCCGGGACTTACCGTTACCACCTGCGCCGGGATAACCGGGATTTTAAAATCAGTCTCAAACGGGTAGATTTAATAAACTGTGACGCTCCCTTCGAACCCTTACAGGTATTTATTTAGGAAAGCCCTTAACCTGCATATATGGTTAACCCCATACTATTTACATAAACATGTGAGGCAAAAAATAAAATGTTCTCAGAATTATCACCCGACAATACAGCTTTGATAGTCATAGACATGAGTCTGGACTTTTTACAAATCGGCGCCCCGTTTGAAACTGAAGAAGGACGGGATATGATGCCCAACCTGATCAGATTTATCCGGCATTGTCGTGAGGTAAAACTACCGATAATTTATTTGAATCATGTCCACCATCCGGGAGCCAATGACATGGGTTCTTTAGCGGAGCGTTTTTCTGTTATTCGCTATGGGAAAGCTGTACGTGCCGGAACTGAGGGTGTCACTATCTGGCCGGAGATTGCGCCCCAGGCCGGTGATATAGTCATTGAAAAGATCAGGCAATCCGGTTTTATGTACACAAGACTGGATGCAACAATCAAGGAATTAAAGGTTGTCAATCTTCTGATTGCGGGGGTTTCAACCGGAGCTTGCGTTGAATCGACCGCGCGAGACGCGGTTTCACGAGATTATTCCGTTTACATGTTAAGTGATGTCACAGCCGCATCAGGCATACCGGATCTAGGCTGGGGTGAAGTGGATTCCGATACATTACAGAGAGTGTTCTTAACCAATTTTGCGCGCCACTTCGGGAAAGTTGCTTCAACCCGGGAATTAATTACCGGACCCCTTGTTAAAAGCACGTAGAAAAATCAATGGGGTCAGACTCGATTGATTTTCTGCCATACCTGCGAAAACAGGAATCTGATGCGCTAAATCAATCGAGTCTGACCCCATTGATTTCCATTGATTTTTAAATACTCTTTCTTTTTACCCGGTCGTCCGGCAAGAGGCAGGTATCACGGAACGCGCGGGGGGTGAGAATCGGGACCGGAAAGACTTGTGCCAAATCAAGAATATCGTTGTCGCCGGTTATTAAGGCATCAGCGTGTGCTACAAGCGCCAGTTCGAGGAAGGGACGATCATAGGGATCCCGGCACCGGGGTATAGCAGGTGGCTTTGACACAACAACAGTCTCGCACCAAGGCAGATAATCAGTCAGCAAATCTTCTTGCTCTGCACCGGTCAGATCGAACTTAGGATAGGACAAAACCCGGATTAACTCAGCCATAGTCTCGCGGCTTGATAATGGATGAATGTCATCCGTTTGCCAGGCATTGCGCAGCCAGAAGAGCGCCCCCGCGTGGAACAGCAGGGCCGAGAGCAGCACATTGGTGTCGAGGACAACTCGCGGAGAACTCATTCAGTGCGACGCGCCCAGACTATTGCCTCAGCAATGTCAGCTTCGGACAAACCCATCTCAGCCAGTTTAGCGCGTACAGCACCCGCGCGGGCAAGACGCATGGGCGTCAGCACGATGCGGTCGTTTTCTTTTGTTACCTCGAAATACTCAGCGTCCTCTAAACCGACCATCACCTTTTTCGGTAGAGTTAACTGGTTTTTGGACGTCAATTTGGCTAGCATGGTAGTTTTCCAGTAAGGATGTAAGGAAATAATATATCCTTTCATCCTTCAGTTCAAAAGCAATCTGAAAAATATTTACGCAACTAATCTTAGATGAGCATCGATAATATCCCAGGGCACCTGCAAAGCTCCTTCCTCCGTTCTCTCCAATAAACCAACGCCTTCAAGTGCCTGGACATCGGCATGAACATTTTTGTAGTCCCTTTTCAAGTTTTTGGATAAGGCCCTCACACTGGACAGACTTTGTTGTCGCAAGGTTTGCAGTACTTCAAGCCGGCGAGGTGTCAGTATGGATAGCAGCATGCGCAAATCTTGAAAATTCAAATGAACTTCCGTTTCCGTGATTTGACCCTTTTCAGCGCGTACCCACGTTTCTACAAACCTCTCAAAACCTCGATTGGTATCTTCTACACCAACATGGATATGCTGATTATTCATCTTGTTCACCTCGAAACTTTTCGATATCGGCTTTATATCTTATGTGATGAAAATTTCAACTGTTGTTCTTCGAATATTTTCTCCTTAGTTCAGTTTTCAGGATTTTGCCCAACGCACTCTTGGGAAAGCTTTCAACAATGTGAATTTCTTTTGGGATTTTATAACCACCGATCTTGCCACGGCAAAAATCCATAAGATCAGCCTGGGTCAAGACCGGTTCGGACAGGGTCGTTACAACGGCGATCACTTTTTCTCCGTAGATTTCATCGGAAACCCCGATAACGGCAACTTCCAGTACACCGGGGTGCTGGTTCAATACGGCCTCCACTTCGCTGGAGTAGACGTTTTCACCGCCTGTGACAATCAGGTCCTGTTTCCTGTCCTTGAGGTATAGATAGCCCTCTTTATCCAGGTAACCCAGGTCGCCGGTACGGAACCATCCATCCATCAGGACCTCTTTTGTGAGTTCTTCCTGGTTGAGATAACCCCTGAACACGTTGTCGCCACGAGTGTAAATTTCGCCCACCTGTCCCGCTGCACACTCTCCTCCATCGTTATCCATTATTTTCAATTCCACGCCCTCCAGTTTACGGCCACATGAGGACAGTCGGGTTGGATTTCCTGCCGCCAGGGCGTCTATATGGGACTGGTGGTCCAGCATGGTCAACAGCGGTGCCGTTTCAGTAAGACCGTAACCTTGCGCTATTTCCACGTTCGGAAATGCCTTGAATACCGATTTAATCCAGTCTGCCGACATGGGCGAGGCTCCATAGATGATCTGTTTCAGTGAACTGACATCATAGTGCGCTGCTTTCCCCGACTGTAAGGTTACCATCAACATGGTCGGCACTAATAAAGCGAAGGTCACACGAAATTGCTCAATCGTGCTTAGCAGTGTATCCGGGTCGAATTTGGGCAGATAGACATTGGCTGCGCCCTGCATAAAGTAAACAGTCTTTACCAGTTCCGCTGAATGGAACATGGGTGGAACATGCAAAACGACATCATTTGGCTGCGCTGACCACCTGCTGCCGATTTGTCTTGCATTGGCAATGATATTGCCATGGGTTAACAGTACCCCTTTTGCACGGCCCGAAGTGCCGCCGGTAAAAAGTAGCAGTGCTTCCGTGTCTGCCGAACCTGTTACCGGTTCCATCGGCTCAGCGGAACTGACGTCACGTTCATAACAGCCGTTTTTATCTGCGCAGATTAAAATATGCCTGCTTTTCCAATCGGCTAATACAGGTTCCTCAAGTAACCGGCTGAACATCTCGTCTACGATAACCAGCTTACAATCTGCAGCGTCGATGATGGTACGAATCTCAACCGGAGCAAGACGGAAATTAATCGGAACCGGTGTTGCGCCGATCCACTGTCCTGCATGGATAACCTCAGCCTGGCGCCAGGAATTCAAGGCGAGGATCCCGAATCTGCCACCCCGATTGATCCCTGACCGGTTTAAAACTCTCCCCAGCTTTGAAATCCGCCGTACAAATTCACTCCAGGTAAGACTGATCTCGCTATCGATAACAGCGGTCGCATCGCTGCGTGTCCCGGCGTTATTCAGAAGAACGTCTACTAAAGTTTTCACATAATGCGGTTGACGTCTGTATTCGGGAAGAACTCGACGAAGATAAACCAGATTATGCGACTCTTTAATGTATTCACCCTTTCCAGCTTGTTCCCGCCACCTGTGTTGCCAAAGACATCAATACTGCTGACTGTATGTCCTGCCGGATTATAATAAGCCGTAACCACATCATATTCCCGGTTATAGTTGACAATTATTTTCTTGCCCCCTATTACCACGTTGATAATGTTGCCCTTTTCAATGATAAAATCTTTTGAATAGGCAACATGATCGTCCTCAACGCTGATGGTGTAAACCAGTTCCTTCATCGGCAGGCGTTTATCCTTGAAATCGACGGTGGGAAAGGCCGGCTTATCATTTTTCACCCAATTCAGACCAACCCCCCAGAGCATCATTACGTGCCGAACCAGCCTGTCCCACAATGAAATGACCGGGTTCTCGCTGAAACGGGGAATTTCATTAATGAAGACTTTGCCGTCCGGGTAAAGCTTTTTAAATGAGCTGAACGGCATGCGTATGGTCGGCCATTCCGTCATTTTATGTTTGTTTTCATCCCGCTCCATGCTGCCCCATAGCTGCTGGATTGGCTCACCGCTGTTTTTATCAAACAGTACCAGGTTGTTTTTCAACTGGGTCATCACGGTCAGGTCCAGCTCCCGCTGATTTATTTTCGGACTGTAGGCAATGCCCAGGTTCGTGAGGCCGCAATAAGTCATGATGACGTCTTCACCGCCTATGGTATCGCCTTTTACCACGTGGGGTTGCAGCAGGTAATAATCTGAATAAGCATAGGCGCCGTTATCGGTTTCCAGCACCAGGACATTGATATCATCGACAGAGTCATAGGAATCCGGGCCGAAATGTGCAAGGTGCAAACTGCGTTGCATATAATCCGGCGCTTGCTCTACGGAAACGAACCTGGCTTCGTGCTGTTGCGACCTGAACATCCATTTCGGATTAATCAGGCCCGAGTAAGCGTTAAAGATACATACAAAAATCAGGAATGCCAATAATGCGCCGGGGCATATATCCGGTTCGATAGTCCAGATGATGACTGCGATCAGTAATGCTCCCAACGATATCCCGGTGATCACGTACCGGTTGTACCAGACACGCATCGTGAACTGGCGCGTGGACTGCACGACCCACTGACTGATATCCGCCAAGTCCTTAAAGAGGAAGAAAGCGCCTGTCTGGGCAATAATCATCATTACCCAGAATGTGAGTTTAGCCGTCATGATTAACTACTCCTGCTGACTGATTATTAATAATCAAGCGCGCTATACTAATCACCTGATTCCAGGCAACTAGCGGAACAACAGGAATCAGGTCGGGTCTGTTATTCCTGCTTGCTTGCCTGGCGCGGCATCAGGTACCAGAGGATCAACGCAACGAGAAACAATGCCGGTACGTCACCGGCAAGATTGGCCCGCTCGGTCTCATCAACGATGGCCTGAACCATCATGATTCCCCCATGCACAATGTTCGACCAGACGGTGAACCAAATCAGGCTGGCATGCTCCAGGGGATTTTTCGCCGCCATAATGAGGAAAACGCCCAGTGTGGCGTACACACCCATGATCATCTGTTCGTATTCTGGTTGTCTGGGCAGCCAGGTCCAGCCTGACGCGTCAAACCCCATCATCAGGATAGGGACCCCGACCAGGTAAATTACCCCGATGGCATAGAGCGCGATAGTCAGATTTTTCAGTTTGTCTTCTTGTTGCATGGTTACCCCCGCTTGGTTTTGACGGGATTCAGGTATCCCGCAGGTATTTTACCGCATTATTTCTTCAGATATTTTTTTGTGACCGAAGACAGGCCGGCCCTGGCGTATTCGCGGCAGGCCTTGTCCTTGAATTCCAGTGCCTTCTCCCATTCATCGATAGGGTATTCATCCCGTTCCGCCACAACGCGTATTTCCCGCACCACCCGTTCGTCCAACCCCATCTTTACTGCGATTTCCTTATCCGATAACGGTCTTTTGCGCTTATCCTCGGGCAGGAACTCCTGGGTATTCACCTGCACCGACTGGGAATAGGACAGTACCTCATCCTTGTATTTTTTATATGTCTCCGGGTCAACAAAATAAAACCCCATGGCCGTCTCCCGTATCGATGGTTATTGTTTAAGCCGGTATTTGCTGCCTACCGGGCAAACGCGCATGCATTCAAAACACTGCCCCTGACTCACATTGGCGTAAGTCATCGACCAGAGAGTCCGGGTAAATAATGAGGAGTAAAGCATCAATTTCTGTTGCTCCTTGTCTTTTTCCTTAAGTGTAGCATCCAGCACTTTCTGAAACCCCGGCACCCAACTGGTTTCCACCCGTGAACTGCAGCGGGCGACGTCATAACGCCGTTCCGCGATGCGACCGTCTTCCAGCCGCCCGCCCAGGCACCCTCCCTCATCTATGGGACAGGTCGCCATACAGGGTGTGGTTCCTTTTTCATCCCACATATCCTTGCATTCCGGCGCCGGACAGACAGGTTCCTCAAGTGGATTATCCGATATTAAAGGTAATGTGCTGATAATTATGGAGTAATACATGAAACCATACTCAGGATTCAATACCGGTCCGGCCAGACTGGGCGTGCCGCAGCCCGCCAGTTCAGCCGCTTTGGCGAAGCTCACAAAGGGGCGGTTGCCGCTGTCGGTACCGGGCGGGACGCAAATTGCGTAATAGCCGTACTCATCTTCTATATACCGGGAAAGCCGTTGGGCCAGGTTATGCATGCGGTCTCCGAACGACGTGGTTTCCATGTGCTGGTAGATGGGGCTTTGCCAATCACCGGCCCGGGGCTGGGCGCCGCCGACCACGTAAACGCTCCTGGCTTTCGGTAATAAATCCGTTGGGCGCTGCCCCTCAGGCACGTCTGTAAACGCAGTCGCAGCGGCAACGCCGGTAATCACCGCACCGCCTTTACGGGACAGCGCATCCAGTTCTTTCCTGCATACGCTGAAATCGAGTTCGCCTGCAGCCGCACTCATTTCAGTTTTCTCTCCGGGCGCGTTATCGGGCAGACACGCATACACTCGAAACATTGCGCGACGCTTTCCTTGAAAAAGCTGACGGCAGAGCAGGAACGATTAAAAAAATCGGAATTGATCATGTTTGTCTGCGTCTCCGGGTCATCTTCCGTGACGATTTCCGCCATTGCCTTCTGAAAACTGTTAATGCCGAAATTCATCGCCCTCGTAGTACAACGTTCCCGGTCGTACCAGGAGTAGGATATTTCACCTTCCTCGTCAATCTCACCATCCAGACAGCCGCCGTCATCAGACGGGCAGGAGGCGATACATGGGGTCTTGCCGATTTTCCGGTAAGTTGCGACACACATGGGATGGGGGCAGACGTTCTGTTCCAGCATGGCATCGCCCGGTAATTCCAGGGTGGTGATACAGGCGGAGTAGTACAGCAGGCCGTACCTGGGGTTAAGAATGATATTCGCCGCCAGCGAGCGGGTCCCCAGTCCGGCCAGCACCGCGGCATGCATGATGCTGATGACCGGGTTATGACCGCTGACGGATAAAGCCGGCGCCTGGATAGCATAGTGGTCCAGTTTTGCTTCGATATTATCTGCCAACATGTGAACTACCCGATCATTGCGAAAATCATAGCCATTCACTTCCATAAGACGGTGATTGGGTGATTGCCAGGCGCCGGCAGTAGGTCCACGGGCGCCCACAACGATGACACTGCGCGCCCCGGGCAGCACGTCAACCGGCTTGTGTCCTTCGGGTACGTCTTTGTCCCAGCGTTCAACGGGTGCAATGCCCACCACGTCCGCGCCGGCGCCCAAAGCGAACTCTTTTATCTTGTCAGCGAGTTGTTCCGGTTCGACCTTTTCTGTAAAGTCATGAATCTCGGCGGAGGCGCTCATAAAGCAATTACCTCAGCAGTTCCCGCTAACACCCGGGATCGAGGGCGTCCTGCCCTCGTGGAGGGCGAGACGCCCTCCCTCCCAGGGGAAAATGCCCGTGACTCCTGGGGGACAGATTTAAATCTGTCCCCTCTGTCTTCGAATCCGGCAAGAATCACTGTATTGACTTCGAGTTAGCGGGAGCACCTGCAATTACCTTGCGTTTTCCAGGGTTTTACTTTGACATAGAATAGCGAGTATAGGAAGAATAAACGCCTTTTTAATTGAAGCAAGCTATCATACTGGTTCAATCAGGCATATTTATACGGGGTTGCCTGATATTCAAACAGCTCGTTCATGAGGATAATTCAACTATATGTATGAACTAATGAAACAAGTCGGGTATTTCACGTCGGGAATACTGTGGAGGGACTCTAATGAGCGGGGTGACAAGCGCAGGGGCGCAATCATGGTTGGATACCTGACCACGAGTTTTCTGATAAATATATTTCTTTTCAGCACTTCCTTTGCCCAAGGGCCAACGAAAACTGATCTGTTAAATGACGAACAGGAAACTGCCAATATAACGGTTTATGGCATGGGCTACAGCCAACAACGCCACAGCCCCCTTAAAAGTATCAATAAAGATAATATCTCCCGGCTGGCGCCAAAGTGGATATACAGTCTTGATGATGATCGCGGTCAACAGGCTTTTCCATTGGTGTACAAAACCGTTGTCTACTTCGTTACCCATGATTCAACAATGGCAGTAGATGGTCTCAGCGGCAGGGAAATTTGGAAAAACACTATTGAATACGACAAGGAGGCGCTGCGCTACACATGCTGTGGCGTGACTAACAGGGGCGCTGCTATATATAACAACAAATTGTACAGGGGTGGCACGCTCATTACATTTGCCCTGGTAGAGTGACCTCGAATATTATGAAATTACCCATGTCGCTCCGTTCGTCACTTAAACATTATTTTTTTCGATCCTGGGTGTCGGCGTGTTACTGATATTCAGTCCGGTAGTTGCTGCAAGTCCGCCGGATAAGGAAGACTATGAAAGTGGAAAAGAACTTTATGATCTGGGTTGTGCCAATTGTCATGGTAAGAATATGCAAACCACAGGCACATCCAGTTTCAGCCTGAAAAAGTTTCCCAAAGACCAAAAACAACGTTTTATTGAGTCCGTCACAAATGGCAAAGACTTCATGCCGGCGCTTGGCGCTGTTTTTGACGCCGAAGAAATAGAACAACTATGGATTTATGTGTCGCAACCAGAACAGTAGCGGCAAGCGCGTTAGCGCATCATCATTATTCGCGATAATCCCGTTTTATCAGGTGCTGCTTGAGTTTATTTCCCGGTTTGTGAACGTAACAGTTGCGCGGGGAACGCCTCCTGTTCCTGCCGGGCCCGCTCACTTTTGTCCGTCACGGAAAAATACCAGCAAAATAAAAAGCTGGCTCCCATGGAGATGATCGTCGGATAGGCGTAAGGGAAAATGGCCTTTTCAAAACCCATCACTTCCACCCAGATATTAGGCCCCAGAATAATAAGAAACACTGCCAGTAACAGACCTGTGTAACCCCCATAGAGCGCTCCGCGGGTTGTCAAGCCGCCCCAGTACATGGATAAAAACAGGACAGGAAAGTTCGTGCTGGCGCCGATTGCCAGGGGAAAGGTAGCGAGAATAGCCACGTTCTGACCTTCAAAGAATATTGCGAGGGACATACCCAGTATCCCTAATACCACTACCGTAATTCTTGATATGAATAACTCTTCCGATTCACTGCATTTTTGGTGGCGTATGACATTGGAAAACAGATCGTGGGATACGGTGGCGCCGGCGGACAGGGTAATGCCGGATACCACTGCGAGAATAGTGGCAAAGGCGACAGCGGAAATAAATCCCATAAACACGTCACCACCAAGATACTCCGCAAGGTGGATCGCGACCATATTACTGCCGCCGACAATACCGGTGCCACCGGTAGAATAATCGGCATTATTTATTAACATCGCCACCGCACCGAAGCCAATGATAAGTACGATTATCTGAAAATAGGCAATCAGGCCGACCGCGATGGCGGCAGAACGACGAGCCTGAACCGCATCAGATACTGTAAAAAAGCGCATTAACACATGCGGCATGGCCGCAGTACCGCCGATGAAGGCTAAACTCAGAGACACTGCGGAAATAATATCCCTATACAAACCGCCAGGCGCTATCAGATCTTTACCCGACGGATGTGCCTCAAGAGCTGAACTGAGTAGATCTCCAGCATTAAAACTGAAGACATATAAAACGCAAAGGGCCAGCATGGTGCCTCCGCCGACCAGCAGTACTGCCTTGACAATCTGCACCCAGGTCGTGGCCATCATCCCACCGAATGTCACATAGATTATCATCAACACGCCGACAATAATCACACCCTGAGTATAGTTTAATCCAAACAATCCTTCGACCAGGGTGCCCGCTGCAACAAGCTGTGCGAGTAGATAAGGGATCATAATCGCCAGCGCACAGGTGGCGGATAAAATACGAATAGGTTTTCGGGACAGCCGATAGGATATTGCATCAGCGAAGGTATAGGAGCCCAGGTTCCTCAGTCGTTCCGCAATAACAATCAGGACAACCAGCCAGCTGACTACCAGACTGACAATAAAATAAAGTGCGTCAAAGCCTACCATATAGACAAGACCCACCAGACCCAGAAATGATGCTGCCGACATTGTGTCGCCGGCAATGGCAAAACCGTTTTGCAACCCGCTAATGTTCCCGCCGGCAGCATAATAATCCTTGCGGGAACGGGTTCGACGAGCAGCCCAGGTAGTAATCGCCAGTGTTAATATCATGAACATTACAAAGGTTACCAAGGCAGCAATATTCACGGGTCGACGAACTTGCTCCTCCACGACCGCAAACACGGAGGGCGAACAGAAAATTAAACCTGCATAAACAATATTTAAGCGTTTCATATCATTTGCCTTCCCTTGCTCTTTAATCTGAAGCACCCGCACGGCTCATATCTTCCTGATTAATGCGCCCGGAATAATAAAAAGCCGAGACTATAACGGACAGGACGATACCTAAGGCAAATACGATGCCGATAGTAAAGGCGCTATCGCTTCCAATCGACCTGGTCATTATGCCGGGTGCATAAACGGCCAGCACATCGAATAGGAGAACTAACGCGAAATGAAACAGAGCCAGCTTGAGGACAAGCGATTTTCGCGACTTTACTCTACCAGCCATTTTCCTTTAGATATTGCTCCAAAGAACTAAGCCAGGGGTATTGGCTGCGAAGAGTATCCACGTCTACGCTGTAGCCCACGTTTTCAAACCATTTTTCCATAATGGTCATCTCCGGGCCTTGTTGCTGTTCAAATTCATCCCATGGCGTCCGGACATATTTAACGTCTTTTCCTGTCACTTGTGAGAAAAGACTGGCGATTTCCCGTTGCGTATATTCATCACCGGCTATGTCTAAAGATTTCCCAAGCCATTCATCAGGGTTATCAAATGCCTCGGCGACGAAACGTCCAATATCCTTAACGGCAATATGTTGATGGGGTGTTTCTGCTGACAGCGGCCCATAAATGACCCCGTTTTCAATATCAGCGCGGGAATATTCCCAATTTTCCATGAACGAGACGGGTCTTATTATTGTGTAAGGTAACTGTATGGATTTAATATGTTTCTCAATCTCATACTTGCTGTCAAAGTGTGGAATACCGGTGTTTTTATCGGTACTGGCGACAGATGAATAAACGAAATGCGTCACTCCCGCCTGTTTGGCGGCGTCGGCGAAGTTATTTCCCTGGGTAATTTCTGCCTGTTTTCCGTGTTCCCAGAAATTCTGAACGGAAAAAACGCCATAGACGCCTTGAGTTGCTTGATTTAATGAATTTATATCATTGAAATCACCCTTGACCATTTCAACGCCGAGCCCGGCAAACTGTTGCGCACGCTCACTTTCAGGATTACGGGTTAAACCGCGCACGCGATAGCCACGGGACAGTAATTCCTTTGCCACTGCGCCCCCCTGCCTGCCGGTGATGCCGGAAACCAGGATGAGTTTTGCCGAATTTATATTTTCTACAGGTTTTTTTGCTGATATATCGACTTTATTGCTTTTTTCACAAGCTGTTGCTGAAAATAATAATAGCAGGCAACAAAACAGCTTACACAAACTGTAGTTCAGGGTAGATTGCATGATTAATTTCATATCGTATCCAATTTGGCACTTGATTTTTCCGGTGTCCTATAAAGAATACGCCTTCTCTAAGGATTCACCCGCGTCAATTTTACGGCGCATTTCTTTTTCATGAGCGGCTTGCTTTATGACGCTTTCCTTTAAATCGCCAATAACTGCCTTCGGGATCACGATCACCCCATCGCTATCCGCGGCCACAAGATCTCCTGGATGGACTTCTATCTCGCCGCAGGTAACCGGTACGTTAGCAGCTACCGGCCGTATTATATTCCCCGGGCCGTAGGGAACCGAAGCCTTGCCGAATACGGGAAAGCCGACCGCTTGCATAGCCTCAATGTCACGGCAACCACTGTCTGTGACGACCCCCACCAGGCCGTTTCGCAAACAGGCCCGGGCTATAACGTCACCAAACATGCTCAATATCCGTTCAGTGCCACTGGCAACAACCCACATGGAACCGGCTGTGGCGTTATCCAGCGGCCGGAAAACATAGCGTCGTATATCTTCAGCACTACCTTTACCCTGTGCGGGTTCCCATTTGGTAGTCACTGCAGGACCGATAATCGTTGCACCCACGTTCACCAGGGGTTTGATCTCGGTTGTCATCACCAGTTTCATGGGATTTTGTCCGATCTTCCTCAACGCGTCTGCGATCAAACTGACGCCGGCGCCGCTTAACAGGGAAGAGCGCACTGCGGTATCTTCTGCCGCTGCAGCGAATGCAGACAGCTCAGGGATCGTAATCAGGGCGCCACCGGCGCCCATAAATAAACGACGGGAGATTCGATGTGGAGTTTTACTCATGCGGTATTTTTTAAAACAGGTCCGGTGGTTGGATTGGGCGAAACAATACTAAATCAGGTGTTTCAGTACTCTGAAAAAAGCCTGGTTTTCCTTTTCGTAGCCATAGGAAATACGTATATGATCAGGTAGCGCCCACTCGACTCCGTCGCGCACGAAGATTTTCTTTTTCCGGAGTTCATCCCTGATAGCGGTAGTTCTCTTACCTAATTCAGCCAGGATAAAAATCGGTGGGCCCGATACATAAGATATTCCCAGTTCCCGGAATTTCTTCTCATAAAATGCGCGTGCTTTATTTACAAAATTTCTTGAACGTTCCAGGTGGGCCTGATCCTTGAGTGAAGCGATGGCGGCGCCAAATCCCGCCATGTTTGTACTGGTAGGTCCGCAACCGAATTCAGCAATTTTTTTCATGATGTCGGGGTGCCCGATACCATAACCACAGCGCAATCCTGCAAGCGCATAGGCTTTGGAGAAAGTGCGCGTTACCAGGACATTTCCGTAACCCTCTTTCACCAGGTCGATGCCGGTTTTTCCATCAGCCTGGAAGTGGACATAAGCTTCGTCGATGACAAGCAGCATATGTTTCGGCAGCCCATCAGCCAATTTTTGCATATCATCGTAGCTTAATGTCGTACCGGTGGGGTTATTCGGCGTGACAGTGAATAACAGTTTTGTATTTGCATCGACCGCACTCAGGAGTCCGTTTATATCGTAGGCATAATTATTGTCTTTCAGAAGGTGTACCCATTTCACTTCAGAACCGAGCCTTTCGGCAAAGCGTGGGGTTTGCCGGTAGGACTCGAGCGTAGACACCACATTGCCCGCGCGTGCGAAAGCGAGCGGGGCAAGCTTGAGGAGTTCACCCGATCCCGTCCCCACCAACAAATAGTCTTTATCAATGCCGTGGTGCTCAGCAAGGAGAGTGCGGATATGGTCCGGATCGGCATAGCGGAATGAGCGTGAGATACCCTTGTTGGCAGCTTCAATGGCTAACGGTGATGGGCCGATGGGGTTTTCGTTGCGATTCAACAGGACGGCGCCGTTGGGAAAACCCATGGACCAGTCAATGGTCGATGCTGGTGAAGCATCGCAATAATCGATATTGAACCCCAAGAGGAACGGCACGCTTGCGGCAGACATGGTGGAGCGTGTGAGAAATCCACGACGGGATAGAGCCATATTTCTCTCCGGAACGGTTTGCCTCAACGTAAGCAAATTATTATTGTGTTGGAGATTATCCTGCTGCTCGCAGTTCTGGCTGCCAGCGAGGTATTTTGTGAATTTTTGTCCCTAATACTGCTTTAGCCTTGTCCAGATCATAAGCCTTTTGCAAGTTCAGCCATAGTTCCGGTCCAGTCCCAAAAAACTGCCCAAGACGCAAGGCAGTATCCGCGCTAATGTCTCGCTTACCTCGAATTATCTGCGAAATACGATTAGCAGGCACATCAATCTGTCGTGATAACTCAGTTGCCGTAATTTTAATTTCTTCCAGCTCATCTGCCAGAAATTCGCCTGGGTGAATTGGTTCTCTCACCATGAATAACACCTCACTGTTATATCTTTAACTGCATCCATCTAGTGATAATCTATGATTTCCACATCATTAGCTCCTTCGTCCCACGTAAAACATACGCGCCACTGTCTATTTACGCGTATACTATACTGTCCTGCCCTGTCACCGGATAAAGCCTCGAAACGATTACTCGGCAAGGACTTTAAAGCCCCAAGAGTTTCTGAGGCATCCAGTATTCTTAACCTTTTATCAGCCTGTCTCGAAAAACCTGAAAAAGCAGGCACTCTTCCACCCTCGTATAGACGCTTTGTTTTCTTACATCTAAATCTCTTTATCATGTTCCCTCACGACGTAGATTGACGTATTACGTCAATCGTCAATATAGTACCTCTAGATCAGGACGTCAATAGAAAAGATGACAGGTTTTAATTCAGCAGATCAGATATGAAATTGGGCACCTGTTCACCGGCCAAACCGTAAAGACGAAATTACTTGTTTTTAGCGTCCTGTAATTCAGTATCGCTAAGATCCGCAATTTGAGGAAGGTCATCAGTAATTATGTGCCAGGGGGCCTTATAGCGGGTAAAGACATGGCGTTCGATTTTAATTTCCGAATCAGTATCCAATGTGCCCAATGCAAACCCGTACACATCCGGGAATAGAGAAAACTTCGTAATTATTTTGGCTCCACAAATACTGCAAAATGAGCGCCATTCCCCACAGGAAGATTCATAGTGCGTTAGAAGTTGTTCTCCGGAAAGAAATTTAAAATCAGATGCTTTGACCGAAGCACGTGTCCGAAACGCCGCCCCATGTGCTTTACGACACATGGAACAATGACAATTTATTACATCCCTCAATGGCGCACTGACTACATAAGTGATACCGCCACAGAGACAACTGCCTTTTAATAATCCAGTGTTCAAGCAATTTCAGCCTTACCAACGCCAGGTGTGCCGGATTTAGCGGATACACTGGCGCCGGTCAGTACGACGATGGATTGAATGGAACTCTCCTTCAAAGACACTTATTGAAGAGTCCAGTTTTCGATTCGCAAGCCGGGTACTCGTTTAAATTCATCAACATTATTGGTAACAAGGACAAGACCTGCAGCACGGGCATGACCCGCAATCATTTGGTCATACGGTCCTATTGGTGTTCCTGCACGAGCCAGTTCAGCACGGAGTTGCCCAAAATGTGCTGCAGCCAACTCGTCGAATGGCAGTACTTCAAGCCGGGCAATCATACCTTCTATGTCATTCAGATTACGTTCCGGTTGAGAAGATCTTTCAGCGCCATAGATTAGTTCACCAAATGTAACAGCGGAAATTGCCATCTGTCCTGAATGGCGTTTAAATACTTCCCTTACTCTCACTCTCACAGGCCGGTTTTTGATCGTGTAAATGACAATGTTGGTATCCAACATGTATTTGAGCACTATAAGGACTCTCTTGGTTGAATTGCCGGCTGTTCCCGCTCCGCCCTAAAATCATCTGAAACCCCCGGCCTGTCGAACCAGTGAGCCCAGCTTTCCCCCGCAGGCGTAATCAGGCGTGCATTACCATATCCACCTTTTTAACCGAATCAGGCAATGCAACCGGCTTGGGAAGTCGCACTGCCTGGCTTTTGTTACTCTTGAACACAGTGGATTGTTCCATCGAAATCTCCGCATCAGGTTATATTTGATACTAGAACAAATTAGGGATATATCAATGGTATATCCCAGTAACAATTTCCTTGGAATTGCTTCATATGGCTAAATAGCTGAAAAAAACCGGCCCGTCGGGCACAGTACCGGATGATTGAATAAATCGGGATATATTACATACTGCGCCGATATTGCCCTCCGGTGGCAAAAAAGGCATCGGTCAGTTGTCCCAGGGAACAATATCGCACTGCGTGCATGAGTTCTGCGAATACGTTTTCATTGTTGATTACCGCGTTACGGATGCGTTGCAGCGCCCGGTCGCCTTATCCGTATTCCTTTCCTCGAACTCTCTCAAGCGCCGCAGCTGGCTTTGTTTTTCCTCCTGCGTGGAACGGCTCAGCAGGGCGCCGGAACCCTCTTCCTCGTAAGGGTTGAGGAACGTGTTGACACCGATGATGGGATAGCTTCCGTCATGTTTCCTGTGTTCATAATACAGCGATTCATCCTGTATCCTGCCGCGTTGATACCCGGTTTCCATGGCGCCGAGAACGCCGCCCCGTTCGGAGATACGTTCAAACTCCTGTAATACCGCCTCCTCAACCAGGTAGGTCAACTCTTCAATGATAAACGATCCCTGACTGGGGTTCTCATTCATGGCCAGTCCCCATTCCTTGTTGATGATTAACTGAATAGCCAGGGCGCGCCGCACGGAAGCCTCCGTAGGCGTGGTAACGGCTTCATCAAACGCATTGGTATGGAGGCTGTTGCAGTTGTCATAAACGGCGATCAGGGCTTGCAAGGTAGTACGTATATCGTTAAACGCCATCTCCCGGGCGTGCAGGGAGCGTCCGGAAGTCTGAATATGGTATTTCAGCTTCTGACTGCGTTCGCCGGCGCCGTATTTATCCCGCATGGCAATAGCCCAGATGCGCCGCGCCACCCTGCCCAGCACCGTATACTCAGGCTCCATACCGTTGGAAAAGAAAAACGACAGGTTAGGGGCAAAATCATCGATATGCATGCCGCGGGCAAGGTAGGCCTCTACAAAGGTAAAACCGTTCGCCAGGGTGAAGGCAAGTTGAGAGATGGGGTTGGCGCCGGCTTCTGCTATGTGGTAACCGGATATGGAAACCGAATAAAAATTACGGACATTGTTATCGATGAAATACTGCTGAATGTCCCCCATCACGCGCAGGCTGAATTCCGTGGAAAAAATGCAGGTGTTCTGGCCCTGATCCTCTTTCAGGATATCGGCCTGTACGGTGCCGCGCACGTTTTCCAGGGTTTGTGACCGGATGTGGGCGGCTTCCCCGGCATCCGGCTCCCTCTTATGCGCCTGTTTGAATTTCTCTATCTGCTGGTCAACCGCCGTGTTCAGGAAAAAGGCCAGAATCGCCGGCGCCGGGCCGTTGATGGTCATGGAAACGGAGGTATCGGGATCACACAGGTCAAAGCCGTCGTACAAGGCTTTCATATCGTCCAGGGTGGCGATGGAAACACCGGAATTACCGACCTTGCCGTAGATATCCGGCCGCTCGTCCGGGTTAAAACCATACAGGGTCACCGAATCGAACGCCGTTGACAGGCGTTTGGCCTCGGAATGCTCCGATAGGTTCTTAAAGCGCCTGTTGGTCCTGAACGGATCCCCTTCCCCTGCAAACATGCGGGTCGGAGCCTCATTTTCACGCTTGAACGGAAATACGCCTGCGGTAAAGGGAAAATAGCCCGGCAGGTTTTCCCGCATCAGCCAGCTTAACAGTTCACCATGATCGGCATAGCGCGGCAACGTGATTCTGGGAACCACCGTGCCGGAGAGCGTGGTGAACGTGGTTTTTGTCCTGATATCCTTATCCCGTACCTGCATGACAAATTCGTCACCCTGGTATCTATTACGGAGCACTGGCCATTGCTCCAGTAATTCCGTGCAGTAGGGGTCCAGTAATTCCTGTTTTTGTGCAGCAAGCCCCTCCAACGCAGCACTGGAAGCCGGGTCAATTCCACTGCCGGCAGCCTGTAACATGGCCATACTGGCTTGTAATTGCTGCCGCTGTCTCGCTATGTCTGCCTGTTCTTGTGTGTGTTGGTGGTACTCTCGAACGACAGCGGCCACCTCTCCCAGGTAACGCTGCCGTTGCGGCGGTATAATTACGGAACGTTCGGTAGATGTTTTGACTTTGACGGCAGGCAGGAGACTTTTATATTCAGGTAGTCCTCTTTCCTTTAAGGCAGGCAACAGGCCCTGGTAAAGTGCGGTAATGCCGGCATCGTTGTATTTGGCGGCGATAGTGCCGTATACCGGCATGTCGTAAAGATCTTCTGAAAACAACTGGCGGTTGCGTTGCATCTGTTTTGCCACGTCCCTGCGGGCATCCTCAGCGCCCTTGCGATCAAACTTGTTAATAGCCACGGCATCGGCAAAATCCAGCATATCAATTTTTTCCAGTTGGCTGGCAGCGCCGAACTCAGGGGTCATAACGTATACGGCAAAATCCACCAGGGGCACAATACCCGCATCACCCTGACCGATACCTGGTGTTTCGACGATGATCAAGTCAAATCCCGACATTTTCACCGCGTTTATGATTTCCGGCAGGTAATCGGGGATTTCAGTTGTAGCAGAACGCGTAGCCAGGGAACGCATATATATCGTCTTATGATATATCGCGTTCATCCGGATCCTGTCTCCCAGCAAAGCCCCGCCTGTTTTCTTACGGGTGGGATCTATAGCGAGGATGGCTATTCTGAGGCCATCCCGGCTATCCAGTCGAATCCTGCGAATAATTTCATCCGTGAGCGAGGATTTACCTGCGCCGCCCGTGCCGGTAATGCCCAGGACAGGCGTGCCTGCGCCCCGGATGAGCGCCTGTCGTTTCAGGTCAGCTTTTTGATCCGGATTGAGATTGTTATTTTCAATGGCGCTGATTACCCTCGACAGGGCATTTCTGTCCCCATCCTTGAACTTATCCAACGTAGAGGAAGGTAAACAATCGGTTTCACAACGGCAGGATTCCAGCATGTCATCGATCATCCCCTGTAATCCCAGCTGATGACCGTCTTCCGGAGAATAGATGCGCTGTACACCATAATCGTGCAATTCACGTATCTCATCCGGGATGATTACTCCACCACCTCCACCAAACACCCGGATATGACCGGCATCATGGGCCCGCAACATGTCGAGCATGTATTTAAAATATTCCAGATGTCCTCCCTGGTATGAGCTGACTGCTATTCCTTGCACGTCTTCCTGTAATGCCGTAGTGACAATCTCATATACGGAACGGTTATGTCCCAGGTGTATTACCTCAGCACCGGACTGCTGTAATATCCGCCGCATAACATTGATAGACGCATCATGGCCATCAAACAGGCTGGCAGCCGTCACAAAACGTGGAACGGAGGTACGTTGTTTACTTTCAGGCAAAGTATTTCCCATTCTTATTTGTCGTAGATATATAAATGTATTATATTTACGTTTACGTAAACGTCAATATATTTTTAGCACTCAAACCATCATAAATATCATGCCAAAAAAATATATTAATAGTGATATTTCAAATAGTTATAAAAGAAAACTATACTCAATATCAGATTTATCAAAAGAATTTGATGTGACTACCCGGACAATCAGATTCTATGAGGATGCCGGTCTGTTATCCCCGGTCAGACAGGGCAGAAACCGCCTATATACTATTCGTGATCGTACCCGACTGAAGTTGATTCTGCGCGGAAAACGATTGGGATTCTCCCTGAACGAAATCGGCGAAATGTTCAGCTTGTATGATTCCGAACCGGGAGAAGCAGCCCAGTTGAACCATATACTCGACAAGATCGCTGAAAAAATCTGTCTGCTTGAAAGACAGCTTGAAGATATAGAAAGCGTTATGCAGGAATTACAAGAATTCAGATATCAATGCCATAAACGACTTGAACAGATGAAGATTTGATTTAGCAACCAGCCTGGCACTATTTCCATTGACCTTTAACCTTAAATTTTATACGTTGATCATCTTATGAATGGCATCGAATACAATATGAAGGACTATCAGGAGACATACTCCTCTTTCCAATGGGAGCGCCCCGAAAAATATAATTTCGCCCGTGACGTAATCGACCGCTGGGAACCCGATAAACCTGCCCTGTTCTGGGTCGATGACGAGGGTGCCGGGATCAGCAGGACGTTTGCCCAGATCAGTGAGGCATCGAGGCGATTATGTAATGTCCTGACAGAGGCCGGTGTCAGGACGGGCGATACGGTCATCGTCATGCTGCCCAGGGTAATTCCCTGGTGGGAGACATTCACTGCTACCTTGCGAATGGGTGCAGTGATATCACCGGGTACCGTACAACTTTCAGAAAAAGACCTGGAATACAGGATAAACGCTGCCGCGGCCACCTGTGTGGTTACCGACAGCGCCAATGCGGCCAAGGTGGATGCAGTGATGGGAAACTGCCCTACCCTGGCGGTGCGCATTGTCACGGACAGCCGGCGGGACGGTTGGATCGATTATGAGCAGGCCGTGGCCGCCGCAAGCCCTGCGTTCAAAACCGTTGATACGGGCGCTGAGGATGAAGCCATCTGTTACTTCACCTCCGGCACGACAGGCTACCCCAAGATGTGCATCCATTCCCACAACTATGCCATCGGTCACCGGATAACCGGTGAACTGTGGCTGGACCTGAAGCCGGATGACCTGCACTGGAACGTCAGTGATACCGGCTGGGGCAAGGCTGCCTACAGC
Source organism: Gammaproteobacteria bacterium (assembly GCA_965222155.1). Lineage (GTDB taxonomy): Bacteria > Pseudomonadota > Gammaproteobacteria > Eutrophobiales > Eutrophobiaceae > JAAXHV01. The sequence goes on along the minus strand of CBDCTH010000012.1, from coordinate 1,375,455 downwards.
AGTTACTTCGGCCCATGGTTATGCGGGACTACATTATTTATCCATCACACTACCGGTTTCAGTCCGCAACAGACCCTGGAACTTCTGGCAAAGTATCCGATTACCACTTTTTGCGGGGCGCCGACCATCTATCGCATGCTGGTTCTGGAAGATCTCAACCGTTACGAATTCAAGGCGCTTCGACACTGCACCGGAGCCGGTGAACCGCTCAATCCCGAAATCATCGACACCTGGAAGAAGGCAACCGGCCTGACGATCCGGGACGGTTACGGGCAGACCGAGTCAGTGATACTCTGCGCCAGCTTTCCCTGTATAGAGCCCAAGGCCGGTTCCATGGGCAAACCGGCACCGGGTATTGACCTGCAGATCATTGATAATGAAGGCAACATTGCCGAAGCAGATAAGGAAGGAGATATTGCCGTGCGTATCGAGCCACAACCACCCCAGGGGTTTTTCCGTGAGTATCGCAATGATCCCGAACGTACTGCCGCCACGAGGCGGGGCGACTGGTACGTGACCGGCGATCGCGCCTACCGGGATGTGGACGGTTACTTCTGGTTTGTCAGCCGGGCCGATGATGTGATTCTGTCAGCCGGATACCGGATCGGCCCTTTTGAGGTGGAAAGCGCCCTGATTGAACATCCGGCCGTTGCCGAGTCAGCCGTGGTCTCCAGCCCAGATAAAACCCGTGGCGAGGTGGTCAAGGCCTTTGTGGTCCTGGCGCCGGGGTTCAGCACGTCCGCGCAATTGAAACTGACACTACAGGAGCACGTAAAACAGGTAACGGCGCCCTACAAGTACCCGCGCAAAATTGATTTCGTCGACAACTTGCCCAAGACCGTGAGCGGCAAGATCCGTAGAATAGAACTGCGTGAGAGTGAGTGGCGTTAAATGCAACAACTGTCTCCTATCGATAAAGCTGCCTTGGCTAACAGACCTGCCCTGATAAAGCAACTCCGGGAAATAGTTCCAGAGGAGTGCGTGATCGACGATGATGCGTCATTGCGCGTCTATGAAACCGATGCCCTGACAGCGTACCGGCAGGCTCCCATGCTGGTTGTGTTACCCGAAACGACTGCACAAGTCGCTGCCGTGTTGAAACTGTGCAGCCGGTTGAATATAAAAGTAGTGCCCAGAGGCGCCGGCACCTCTTTATCCGGCGGCGCCCTGCCCCTGGCCGACGGGATCGTACTCGGACTGGGTAAATTTAATAAAATTCTCGATATCGATTTCGCCAACCGTTGCGTGGTCGCCCAATCGGGGGTAACCAACCTGGCGATCACCGAAGCCGTCAAACACAAGGGATTCTACTACGCACCAGACCCATCCAGCCAGATTGTCTGCACCATCGGCGGGAACGTCAGCGAAAATTCGGGCGGCGTCCATTGCCTTAAATATGGTTTGACCACGAATAACGTGATGGGGCTTGAGATGGTCACCATGGCAGGAGAGATACTGCGCATCGGAGGAAAGTACCTTGACCCGGCCGGTTATGACCTGTTGGGCATTATTACCGGTTCGGAGGGATTGCTCGGGGTAATCACGGAAGTGACGGTGCGAATTATACAAGAACCGCAAACGGCCAGGGCGATGCTGCTCGGATTTCCGAGTAATGAAACCGCGGGAGAATGTGTCGCCAGGATTATCAGCGGCGGCATCATCCCCGCCGGCATAGAAATGATGGATGAGTTTGCCATCAAGGCGGCAGAGGACTTTTGCCATGCAGGTTATCCCGTAGACTGCCCTGCCCTGGTGCTTACGGAGTTGGACGGGCCTGAAGGAGAAGTGACCGAGTTAATCGAACAAGTCCGGGGCATTGCCGAAGATTGTCATGCCAGCTTTATCAGAGTCAGCGAGTCGGAAGAAGAACGAACACGTATCTGGGCCGGTAGAAAAGCGGCCTTTCCGGCCCTGGGGGATATTTCGCCTGATTATTATTGCATGGATGGCACAATACCCCGCCGCGAACTCTCCCATGTGTTATCCAGGATGCGGGAGATGTCGGAACAATACGGTTTGTGCGTGGCCAATGTGTTTCATGCCGGTGACGGTAATTTACACCCATTGATCCTGTTTGACGCCAATGTTCCTGAAGAACTGGAAAAAGCTGAAGAATTCGGCGCTGATATCCTGCGTCTGTGTGTTGAAGTCGGTGGCGTCCTGTCCGGTGAACATGGTATCGGCGTTGAAAAAAGGGACCTCATGCACACCATGTTCAATGAACAGGACTTGCAGCAACAGCAGCGGATCAAATGCGCCTTTGACCCGGAAGGCCGGCTGAACCCCGGCAAGGTATTCCCTGTCCTGCATCGCTGCGCGGAACTGGGTAAACTGCACGTGCATAAAGGCAATATCCCCTTCCCCGACATCCCCAGGTTTTGATTATCCACAGGTTATATCCGCAGATTACGCAGATGATGATATTCATTCCGAATCGAACTCATGGTAATAGGCATTTCACATCAAATAACGGAAATCCGGTGAAAAAAACATTTCTTTCATCTGCGTTCATCTGCGTAATCTGCGGATAATATGACAAACGAGCGGTTTTCACCGGAATCGGAACAGCAGGCGCAGGAACTGGTGCAATGGGCTGCCGCTGACGGCAGGACCATTGCCATTCAGGGAAAAAATACAAAACATGGTTTTGGTATGGCGGTCAACGCGGACTGCCCCATGTCCCTGGAGAAACTCAGCGGTATCCTGGAATATCACCCTGAAGAACTGGTCGTGCGGGCGCTACCGGGAACACCTCTCCGTGAAATAGTCGAGGCGCTGGTGGAACACCGCCAGCATCTCGCATTCGAACCCCCGGCATTAAACAGGATGTACGGGAGGGAAGACGAAGGCACCATAGGTGGGACTTTTATCGGTAACCTGGCGGGGCCGCGCCGCTTCAAGGCCGGCAGCGCCCGGGACCATATCCTGGGCCTCAGGGCGATCAACGGGCGCGCCGAGATCTGGAAATCCGGCGGCAAGGTAATAAAAAACGTCAGCGGCTATGACATGAGTAAACTGATTGCCGGTTCCTGGGGAACCTTATCCGTTGTAACCGAGGTGATTTTCAAGGTTCTGCCTGCACCGCCCACATCGATGAGCCTTGCCGTATGGGGACTGTCCACCGAACAAGCCATGGTATTATTGACGGACATTATCTCCACCCCTTTCGAAACTTCAGGCCTGGCTTACCTGCCCGAGCCGGCATTAACCGCAATTGAGCAAAGTGATATGCCATTTCCCGGCGGGTCACTGGCCTTGATAAGACTGGAAGGAACGAAACTGTCGGTGAATGAACGCCTGCGGGCAATACAGGAAAGACTGCCGGAGGGGTTTGAAAACAGCGTACTGGACCAGGCAGAGTCGGTTACCATCTGGTCCTGGATCCGCGACGTGACGCCTTTACATGATATTCAGCGCACCCCAGCCATCGTGAGAATATCCATTCCCCCGGCGTCTACCCCGGCACTGACCGGTTATCTTGACCAACTTCAGGGGTGCATCTGGTACCTGGACGCCGCGGGAAGCTGGCTATGGGTGGGCATCTGCCAGACTGCGGGGGAAGACAAACTGAATGCCATAAGGCGGGAGGTCAGCGCTATCAGCGGCAGTACAACCTTGTATCGCACCCCCCCAACCATGAAAGAGAATGCCGGCATTTATTCTTTCGCCAATGAGTCCATCAAACGTCTTAATGAGAAGATAAAAGACAGTTTTGACCCGGCTGATATTCTCAACCCGGGCAGGCTCTATCACCGTCATTCCGACATTCCTGCGTCCGCTACCGTCATTCCGGCGCAGACCGACAAGGAAACGGATGTGCCGTCAACGAACCAAAAGACGGAAATCCAGTGAGCAGCCTGTTCCTTATTTTCGGCTGATTAATCATGCGCACTGAATTTACGGCAGCACAATTGACGAACCCCGCCCTGGATGAAGCCAACAGCATCCTGCGCAAATGTGTGCACTGCGGTTTTTGTAACTCCACCTGCCCCACGTTCAAATTGCTCGGTGACGAACTGGACGGGCCGCGCGGACGTATCTACCTGCTGAAAAATATGCTTGAACATGAAGCTACTCCATCGCCGAAAGTGGTAAAACACATAGACAGGTGCCTGTCCTGCCTGTCCTGTATGACAACCTGCCCCTCCGGGGTGAACTACATGCACCTGATAGACGCCGGGCGCGGTTATATCGAGAAGAAATTCAAGCGTCCCCTCCAGGACAGGCTTTTTCGGCGCCTGCTTGCCTTTACCCTGCCCCACCCAAACCGCTTTTGGTTACTGTTATTCCTGTCCGGTATGCTGTCACCCATCAGACAACTGCTGCCTAAGCGGTTACGCAACGCCCTGAAGCTTCGTTCCCCGGTAGTGCGAACAAGTACAAAACCACAGGCAAAAGAACAACACAAGACAGGAAAAGCCGTCGGGCTTATCGCCGGCTGCGTCCAGCAAGTGCTAGGAAACAATATCAATTCGGCAAGTATCCGCCTGCTTGAACGGCAAGGCTACCGCGTCCATCTTCTGTCAGAGCCTGCCTGCTGTGGCGCGCTTGAGCATCACCTGGGCAAGACGGCCCTGGCGGAAAAGCGCTTCAGGCAAAACATTATTGACTGGATAAAACACACTGATGAACTCGGACTGGAAGCGTTGATTGTCAATGCCTCCGGCTGCGGAACCATGCTGAAAGATTACGGCCACCTGTTCCGTCATGATGGGGCTCTGGCGGCGGACGCTGAAAGAATCAGCGGGATGAGCCGCGATATCGCCGAGTTTTTATCCGACCAGCCTGCCGCCGCCGTGAATGATGAGTTGAAGCATATCCGGGTCGCCTACCAGAGTCCCTGTTCCATGCAACACGGGCAGAAGATAGACGCGCAACCACTGGATTTATTAAAACAAGCCGGGTTCTCCGTACAGGAATTACCGGAAAAGTATATGTGTTGTGGCTCGGCCGGCACCTATAATCTCCTGCAACCGGAAATTGCAGGCGAACTGGGCATGAGAAAAGCAGCCCATATAGAGCAGGCAAATGTCAACGTCATCGCCAGCGGCAACCTGGGCTGCATGATGCACCTCCGGCAATTTACCGGGGTCCCGTTTGTCCACACGGCAGAACTGCTCGATTGGGCTACTGGAGGCCCCAAACCGTTTTAAGATATAATCAAAATAACGATCGGGAGTAATTTATGCACAACCCGATAAATATTACTGTGTTCCGCTGGGCTGGCGCCTGGGGGCCGTTCAAAGTCAGTATCCCCTGTGGGGAGTGCGCCTTGACCAAAGATATCATCCAGGACTGTATTGATACGGACCTGGCCGGTATACAAGTCGAGCTTGACATGCGCGACTGGCTCACTGAATGGTGGAAACCCCTGCCCAAGGGCGGCTGGCATGCCCCGATAGTACTGGTAAACGGCAAAATTGTTTCTCAAGGCGCCGCATTGAACCGGGGCGTACTGACCCAGTCAGTCATTGAAGAAGCAGTCAGCGCTATTCCGATACGAGGCAATCACGTTTTCGGCAAGGCCACCTGCCCCCACTGCGTCCGCGCCAAGGGATACCTGGACCAGGCGGGAGTTGACTACCAGTATCACGACGTCGTCAAAGACCCTCGACCACTCTATGAAATGCTGGGAAGAGTAAAGCCGATCATCGGTCCTAAAACTCCGGTCACCGTACCGCAGATCTGGCTGGACGGCCGCTACGTAGGCGGCGCCGACGAATTGAAGCGCATCCTGGACCTGCCCGAAGTCGAACCAAACCCGGAGCGCGGGCAATGTTCCCTATCCCCTGCTCGTTGAGTTTTGTCGACGATTTTACTAACGTAATTTCCGGCAATAACAATGGGTTAATCTGCCGGTGATGTATAACTGTTTTGAAGTTTCCAATAATTTGAGGCGATGAATGAGGGCGGCTTTGACCTCGTTACGGCCTCAGGTGATGCGGACGACTTGCTTGCGTTTGATTGCAGGACTTGAGCAGCCCTCGAGGTGATATGGTGCCCGGGGCCGGACTCGAACCGGCACGGAGTTACCCCCGAGGGATTTTAAGTCCCTTGTGTCTACCAATTCCACCACCCGGGCGGGAAAGTAAAAAAATGGAGGCTGGAGTCGGAATCGAACCGGCGTCGACGGCTTTGCAGGCCGCTGCATAACCACTCTGCCACCCAGCCAGAGTTATACCCTTGTAAAATGAAAACCCCGAGGCTGAACTCGGGATTAATAGGCAACCACAAGGGCCTGCCCCGGATTTGCTCCAGGGGTTACCCCTACTCAGGGGTATATATTTGGAGCGGGAAACGAGACTCGAACTCGCGACATTCACGTTGGCAACGTGATGCTCTACCAACTGAGCTATTCCCGCAGTAACCATTCCTTAAAACGAGTACCGCATTGTAATCATATTTCATACGATGTCAAGGCTAACCTGTTTAGAATGCATCGTATCTCATTGTTTTTCAATATTTTCTTTTAGTTTTGGCCAGGCGCTGACAAGGTACTGATACATGGAAATCAAGGTCAGTCCCGCGGCAAGGTACAACAGCACCAGGCCCAACCCATAGACAGGTATGGCGTATATCGGGGCAGCATAGATCAGCATCGGCAAGGCAACCATCTGGGCGATGGTTTTTATCTTGCCGTAGATGGATACGGCAACCCTGCTGCGGGCGCCGAGTTCCGCCATCCACTCACGCAGGGCCGATACGGTAATCTCGCGACAGATGATCACGGCCGCCGGTAATGATAAAAGCGGGCCAGGATTGCGTTCAACCAGCAGAACCAGTGCGACTGCCACCATCAGCTTATCCGCCACCGGATCAAGAAACGCGCCTAATTTGGACGTCTGTTGCAATTTTCGGGCGAAATAACCGTCAAGCAGATCAGTGATAGCCGCAATTACAAAGATAATACAGGCCACCTGGTTACTCCAATCGAACGGCAGGTAGAACACCAACACAAAAACAGGTATCAACGCCATGCGAAAAAAGGTCAAGCTATTTGGTATATTCATCATGTAATGAATTATATATTTTCTCTGCCAGATTGTTATTGATTCCGGGCACTCTGGCAAGTTCTTCCACACCTGCTCTTGCGACGCCCTGCAGACCGCCAAAGTACCTGATCAACTCCCGCCGGCGTTTTGCTCCAATGCCCTCTACCTGTTCCAGGATCGATTTATTTCTCTTTTGATTTCTTTGCCGTCGGTGTCCGGTAACGGCAAAACGATGCGCCTCGTCCCGTACTTCCTGGATCAAGTGCAAGGCAGGCGAATTTGCCGCCAGGCTTAGTTCACTTTTCCCGTCGGAAAAGACCAGTTTCTCCAGGCCCGGTTTACGCGCCCTGCCCTTGGCTACACCCAGTATGACAACTTCATCCAGTTGCAGTTCCTCAACCAGGGCTTTGATACTGCCAAGCTGGCCTTTTCCTCCATCTATCAGTATCAGTTCAGGCAGTTTCCCCTCGGTTTTTTTCACCCGGGTATAGCGCCGTTCAAAGGCCTGGGCCATTGCTGCATAATCATCTCCCGCCGGCACGTCTTTGATATTGAATTTCCGGTAATCGGCCTTTACCGCGCCCTCATGGTTAAATACGACACACGAGGCAACCGTCGCCTCGCCACTAATATGACTGACATCAAAACACTCAATTCGTTCGACAGTCTCATTCAATTGTAATACCGCCTGTAAATTTTCAAACCGGGAAGCGTATTTTTCTTTCGAGGAAAGCCGGGTTTTTAATGCTATCTCGGCATTGTTCAATCCCATTTCTATCCATTTTCTTCGCTCGCTCCTGTGGCGGTGTTTTATTCTTACGGATTTTCCTCTTCGTTCACTGAGCAAGCCCATCAGCGTTTCCGCATCGGCTATCCGGTGACTGACCAGGATTTCCACGGGGACTTGCCTGTTACGGGAATCACTCAGGTAATACTGGGCCATAAATGCATTGAGAACCTGGGCTTCGTCCAACTCCACGGTATGCACCGGGAAAAACGCCTTGTTGCCTAAATTGAGCCCGCCGCGAACAAAGAAAATCTGCACACAGGCAAACCCGCCCTCCATATAACAGGCTACAATGTCCAGTTCTCCTCTGGGCGCGGTAATATACTGGCTTTCCTGTATCTTTCTCAGGTTGACTATCTGGTCCCGGTACTGGGCGGCGCGCTCGTAATCCAGCGCATCGGCGGCCTCTTGCATGGGTGCGGTCAATTCCTTGATCACCTCCTCATTACGGCCTTCCAGAAACATGACTGTGTGTTTCACGTCTTCCCGGTAAGTCTCATCTTCGACCAGTCCCACACAGGGCGCAGTGCAGCGCTTAATCTGGTACTGCAGGCAGGGTCTGGAACGATTTTTAAAGAACGTATCGTCGCACTGCCTGATCCTGAATAATTTCTGGGTGAGGTTCAAGGTACGCCGGGCGGATTTTGCGCTGGGGTAAGGCCCGAAATACTGCCCTGCTCCCGACTTTGCCCCGCGATAAAAACTCAGCCTGGGGTATTTGTCCTCAGCGGACAGGTATAAATACGGATAGCTCTTATCGTCACGCAGGACCACGTTGTAGCGGGGCTTGTGTTGTTTTATCAGGTTGCTTTCCAGCAGCAAGGCTTCCGCTTCAGTACGCGTCACCGTAATATTGATGACCTGGATTTGCTTGACGAGCGCCCTGGTTTTGGCCGAATCCGGTTTCCTGCCGAAGTAACTGCCGACCCGCTTTTTCAAATCCTTTGCCTTGCCCACGTAAATCAGGGCGCCGTCAACATCGAGCATCTGATAAACGCCCGGATGGTGGGTCATTTTCTCCAGGGCGGTCTTATAGTCAAACCCAGTCATAAAGAGTCCGTAAACTTATTACCTGGCATCCGGAAAGAACGTAACAGGTCTTTTTTTACCCTCATCAAAAAACCGTGCGCCGGATCCAATCCGGTTGTAATCCCCTAACTCCGCCCTGGCCTTGTCCGCATCCTGCATCAGCTTCACGACAATGTCAGGATGTTTATCGGCCAAATCAATCTGCTCACCCGGGTCTTGCTGAAGATCAAACAACATGGTCTTTTCGACCGTATCTGTATAGCGACCAAGCCACAAGGTATAAGGCGAATTGGCCTGTCTGGGGAAGACGAGTTTCCAGCGTCCGGCCCTCACCGCCTGCAACTGTGTCAGGGAATAGTAGAAGAAATGAGTGTGCGGGCTTTTCGCGCCCGGGCGATTAAACAGTATTGGGCTGATATCTTTTCCATCGATTGTAATTCCCTCCGGTAATTGCGAGCCCGCCAGCGCTACCAGGGTGGGATACAAATCCATTGACGTTGCCAGAGCATCGTTGACTGTTGATTCTGGAATTTTTCCCGGCCAACGCATGATGGCGGGTATCCGTATACCCCCCTCCCAGTTGGAGTATTTCATGCCTCTGAAGGGCGCGGCGCTACCCGTATATTTTTCATTGTGACCGACCTCGGGGCCGTTATCGGAAAGAAATACGACGAGTGTTTTATCATCCAGTTGCAAGCGCTCCAGTTCCTTGAATATTTCTCCCATACTCCAGTCCAGTTCCTCCACGGCATCCCCGTAAAGACCGCGTTCAGATTTACCTTTAAAGCCGGACGATGCACCTAACGGTAAATGGGGCATGTGATGGGCAAGATAAATTAAAAACGGCTTGTCGCGATTGTTACGGATAAATCCAATGGTTTCATCCGTGTATCTCCGGGTCATAAGGTCAACGTTTGCAGGGCTTTCTATGACCTCGCCGTTGCGCATCATCTCAGGGATAAAGCGCGCCAGGTCAACGTCCCGGGTGTAGCCGTGGAACATGGGCGTGCCGTAAAAGTAATCAAAGCCCTGGGCATTGGGCATGAGTTCTGCCTTGAACGGCCCCTTCCCCCCCGGACGACCCGGTGGTTGCGGTGGCGGAGCGTAATCCCAGGGTTCATCGCCATCCCCTGCCATGTGCCATTTGCCTATCACCGCGGTCGCATAGCCGGCAGCCTTTAAGGCCTCGGCAATCGTAACTTCACGCGCATGTAAAACAGTATTCGGATTTTTCCTGTTGCCCGGCTCCGCCACTCTTATCGGGTAGGAACCGGTAAGAAGCGCCGCCCTGGACGGAGCGCAGACCGGCTGGGCATAAAAGCTGGTGAACCTGATGCCCTCCGCCGCCATCCGGTCCAGTACGGGAGTCCTGATATCCGGAGAGCCGTATACGCCAACGTCGTTATAGCCCTGATCGTCGGTCAGCACCACGATGAAATTCGGTTTTAACGATACCTCAGTTTTCGCCTGCCCTGCATCCGGTGAAACTGAACAGGCATTCAGTAATACCAGGAGCAACGGGGTCAAAATGGTAAGTGGATATTGGTTCAACGCTAACTCCCGGGCAACAAGCGGCCTCTTACAGGAACATCAACGATGTTACGCGACTTGAAATAATCTACAAGCGCCTGTCCGAAATCACGTCCGACTTTGCCCTGGTGGGTCAACAGCACGATGAGGTCAACGTCCGGTCTCAGCAGTTCTACGTATTCAGGAACGATTAATTCCGGATCGCGCACTTCCAGCCCGGCGATATTCGGTGGGTTGAGAGCCGTTGCAGCATCCTGGCCCATGATACCGATGACACCGACGAGAACAGTTACCTGAAGCATCCTGACAACCAGTGACCAGTGTCTAGTACTCTTTCCAGGTGATATTGTCATATTCAGCGGGTCGGGAAGCGGTTGAGCGCCAGGCGCGCCTCGCCGGTAATGGCCAGCCCTTGCCAAGAGGCGCAACAGCGCGGGCGACCGCTTCCCGGCCCGCCCGCAAGGAGCCAAGCAGCGGCTCCAATCCGGCGTTGCAGTCCTTGACAAGGGCGGGCCATTCTCTGCGGACTGCGCCTTGTCTTGAAGCCGCTGCTTGGCTCTGAACATGATAATATCACCTGGAAAGAGTACTAGTAGGGCGTATCCCCGCCATCGGCATTGATCGACTGCCCGCGGATAACGGTGGCATGATCGGACAAAAGAAATGCGGCTACCCGCCCGACCTCCAGGGGTTCGATATGCCGGCCTAACTGTGCCGGCACCATCGTCTTGACCAGTTCCTCCGCCTGCTCATCGATGCGTTCGCCGATGGCTTCAGCGACCTCCATCAGCATGGGCGTATAGACACCGCCGGGACAAATCGCGTTGACATTAATTTTATGGTCACTCAGTTCCGCCGACAGCGAGCGGGTCAGATTGATAACCGCAGCCTTGCTGGCATTATATCCGGCCATATTCGGATAGCCGACTTTGCCGCAATTGGAGGCAATATTAACGATTGCCCCGGGTTGTGCCGCGTCGATAAGCATCTTTGCGAACGCCCGGCAGCAGTTGTGCGTACCGATGACATTGACCTCCATTTGTACCTGCCAGTCGTTCACACTCGCTCCGAGATTTTCTCCCAGACGAATGACTCCTGCGTTATTGACCAATCCATTGAGGAAACCAAAATACGCTTGTGTCGCAGCCAATGCTGTTTCGACCGATGGTTCATCCGCCACATCAACGACCGTAGCGAATACTGCCTCATCGACGGCGGCTGATTCAATGAGCAGAGTATCCCGCGCGGCAAATACCGTTTGTTCATCCAGGTCGCCAATGGCGACCCGCGCACCGGCTTCAAGTGCGGCAAGGGCAATGCCGTAGCCGATGCCCCTTGCGCCGCCGGTGATAAAGACAACTTTATCTTTTAGCATAATTCGTTCTCTGTCAAACCATAGTACCTGGTACTACGTCATACGGATTAGATTGAGATAAGTGGATGCACAATTCGCCCAACTCAAGATTAAGCGAATAAAATACTATAAAAATGTTGCTGGCACTCAAAAACATGATTCAATTGAAGTTTGCTGGGCAGGGCAAGATCATACTTTTTGTCCTAAGCAGGGAACTTAAGGATGTTGTGGGGATCATCGCAGTATTAGCCCCAACTTGAGGAGAAAATCATGAGTTTACCAGCAGTTCCCGCCAACTCCCGGGAGCTGGGGCATCCTGCCCTCGTGGAGGGCGAGACGCCCTCCTGGGGAAACATGCTCCCTTATTTCCCGGGGACAGATTTAAATCTGTCCCCTCCACACAAGAACAGTATGCGGGGGACACTCAAGCAGACCGGGTGGAGTGATAGGAGACGGGCGCAGATTCTATTTGGACAGTCCTTATAATAGAGGGAACCTCTAATAATAGACATTTTTCGATACATAGGGTCGCTAACTTATTGAAATCATTGACCGCTAATATATCAATTTGTGAATAAATAGAGGTTCCCTAGATATAAAAAAGTATGCGCTTGCCCTGATCTCGTCATTCCGGCGCAGGCCGTCAAGAATAGAAAACCAGCTGTATAACTCAGTGCGTCATTCCGGCGCAGGCCGGAATCCAGTTAACAAACCAACCTTCTACCATAAGGAACCGTCTTTTTCGACTGGATTTGCATCCTACGCTCCGTTGACGGCACATCCCCCTGCTTACAGCCTGCAGGGGCAGGCTATGTGCCACTACTCGGCCTGCGCCGGAATGACGATAACCCGGATTCTAAAGTATGCGTTCGCCCTGGTTTGCTGGGCTAATAGATAGACATCTGGTTGCTAATTACGTTAACCTGAGTTTTCGGCGCAATGTCAGGTAGTGCAAATAATGCCGGTCCGGATCGAACCTTCAGATTAAAAATGAGCACATCCACCCAACAAAGCACTGGACAACAGAGCCTCAGGCGCCCGTTGGCCTGGGTCATCTGGGGGTTTAGCGTCACCTACGTCGTCTACAAGTTTCAGACCCAAAGCAGTTACGCGGTACTGAATGCCAGTATCGCCGAATCGCTGTCGCTGACTCTTTCACAAGTCGGAGAACTGGGGGCGGTGTACGCGATCACCTATGCGGTCATGACAATCCCGGCCGGTGGACTGCTTGACCGCTATGGCGCCCGTACAATGTTAAGCGCCGGCATTGCAACCGTTGCCTCAGGGGCGTTGATTTTCGGTCTGGCCGGCAATGCAACGGTCATCGTCATCGGCCAGGCGTTAATGGGGATAGGCGGCGCTTTCGGCTACCCGGGCCTCGCCTACCTGACGAGATACTGGTTCGACATCAAACATTTCGGCCTGGTTTTCGGCATTGCGCAGACTGTGGCGGCTACGGCGAATACCCTGGGTCAGGCCGCGGTGGGCTACCTGATACTGGCGCTGGTCTGGCAGGACATTATGCTGCTGGAGGCGTTCATAGGATTTCTATTGCTGATAGCCTTCGCCATGCTGGTGCGTGAACCCGACGATGGACAGGGTAAACCGGTAAAATCGGTTACGCACTCGCCTTTCTGGGGCGGCCTGTTCCGGGATCTGAAGGTCCTGTCCGTCCAACCCTTGTTCTGGCAGGTCACGCTGATTAGCGGACTGACATTCGGTATGATGTTGGGGGTCGGGATCATCTGGGGGATCAAACTGCTCATCTTCAAGGGTTTTGACCCGACAGGAGCAAGCAATATAAATTCCACCATCTGGTTCGGTTTCGGGATAGGCGCTCTCCTGGTCCACGTATTTTCGGATTATGTGCGCAGTTTCAAGTTTACCTGCATCATTTTTTTAGTGTGCGATGTCATCGCTTTACTGCTGTTTACCCTGATGAGCGAACTCTCCACTGCCATGGCCTATTTTCTGTTCCTGTCCGTCGGTTTTTTTACCGGTGTCAGCCCCATGTGTTATACGATGACGACCCGGTTTTGTGAAAAGGCAATGGCCGGCACCGCATTCGGCTTGTTGACCTGTGTATCATTTGTGATCGGCGCGCTGCTGATGCCCATCCCGGCAAGACTCGTGGAACACTTCAACGTCCCGCTCAGCGCAGCCGCGCTGGTATTTCCCGCGGCGCTGCTGCTGGCGCTATGCCTGGCAATGGTCAAACAGGAAACGTACGACATGGCGCCCGCGTCCTGGAAGCATGCATAGCCCGGTCTCAACTCGATGGATAGTTGCATCTGAGCGGTTTATTTTACAGAATACATCTTTGCAACCTTGTTGCGTAATACAGTGCAGATACCGATGAAGTTAAACGAATACGTAAACTATGACGGTTTGGGGTTGGCGGAGCTTATTCGCAACCGGGAAGTAAGCGCGGCTGAAGTGATTGATTGCGCCGGACAGGCAATAGACAGTGTCAACCCGCAAATTAATTCCATTATTGAACAATTCCCCGCGCCGCTTTCAGCCAATCGCTCTCCGGACGCCCCGTTTCAAGGCGTTCCTTTCCTCATAAAAGACCTGGCTCTGCACGCAAAAGGGGTGTTGAATGAGTTCGGCAGCCGCCTTGGGCAGGGTGTCAGGTTTAATCACGATACCGAGTTGATGAAACGTTTTCGGGACGCCGGCCTGCAGACTATGGGTCGTACCGCTACACCAGAATTCGGCTATTGCATAACGACCGAACCCATAATAAACGGTCCCAGCCGCAATCCCTGGGACCTGCAACGCATGCCCGGGGGGTCCAGCGGCGCCAGTTCCGCGGCCGTTGCCGCCGGTATTGTGCCGCTGGCCCATGCAAATGACGGAGGAGGTTCCATACGGATACCTGCAGCCTGCTGCGGACTGGTAGGCCTGAAACCGACGCGCGGCAGGGTATCTCCAGGCCCCGATACCGGAGAACCATTAAGCGGGCTGGCTGTGGATTTCGCGGTCACGCGCAGCGTACGTGATGCGGCGGCATTACTGGATGCCGTACACGGACACAGTGCGGGCGATCCTTTTATCATCGCATCGCCTCACGTGCCGTACCTGCAGCAGATAAGGAAGCCGCCTCAACCTCTTAAGATCGCGTATACTTCCACGTCCTGGTCCGGTTCGGAAGTGGATGCCGAGTTAAAATCCGCAGTGGAAAAAACCGCGGCAGTCTGCGCGCAAGCAGGCCATGAAATAACCGAAGCCACTCCTGTATTTGACTGGCAGGAATTCTTCGGGGCAACCGTTGTGTACTGGGCTGCAAATCTACCCGTATTTATTGACTTCTTTGCCAATATGACCGGCAGGACACCGGATGAAACAACCCTTGAGGCAACAACACTTGCCTGTTATCGGCGTGGAAAGGAATTATCGGCGGGAGAATTGTTGCGGGCCCAGGGGGCGGCCAATCACATCTGTCGTACCGTCGGCGCATTTTTTGAAGAATATGACCTGCTGCTGACACCGACCATGGCCAGACCTGCATTGCCTGTCGGATTTATAAATGCGAACGATGCATCATTCGATGCACAGAGCTGGTCCAAACACCTGTTTGATTACTGCCCGTTCACGCCGTTATTCAATATGACCGGGCAACCGGCGCTATCGTTGCCGTTACAGCGGACGGCGGATAACCTGCCGTTAGGTATGCAATTTGCCGGCCGTTTCGGGGATGAGGCAACCCTGCTGCAATTAGCTGCACAGCTTGAAGTGGCGGCGCCCTGGCCGCGCACCGCACCGCTGATTCAATAATGTATGCCGAGAAATCGTGAAGGCAAAATTTTCTTAAATCAGCATCATACAAGACCGAAACTCTGACCCCAACTATTTACCGTAACTGCATAAATGACAAGAGTGCACTGCCCAGAAGTCCTGTTTTATTGGCCAGCGTTTCAAGTATTTCAAAGTGATTCAAATCGATGCCTATCGTATAGTGCAACGGTTTTCCCAGCTTATCGATCGCTTTGGCAAAATCATGAGACTGTCGAATGAATTCCGGTGATTCATCGGTACCGTGACTGATCAACAACGGGGCATGCAGGTGATGTAACTGGCGTTGTGGGCTTAACTGTTGTTCTATCTCATCAGTAATATTCAGATATTCACTGCGCGATGATAACCGTACCGGTTTCAAATCAAACATGCCGCTACAACAAAGACCGCCTTTCAGAAAGTCCTGCGGCAGGTTAAATTCGGATTTCCAGTCGGTTGTCATACACACGGCAGCCAGATGAGCGCCGGAGGAATGACCGCAAACATATATTCTGCTTTTATCACCGTTAAAGAGTTCTGCATTCTGATACACCCAGGCAACCGCATTTCTGACCTGAGAAGCCAGCACCATCAGATTACTGTTTACATCGAGAACCGAATCGAAATCAGGAGTAATCCAATGTGCCCCCGCTTCGGTAAATAAGGGTGCAGGAAACGCATAATCACCGGCACGGCCAAGACGCCAGGCGCCACCGTGAATGAAAATAATGATTGGCGCTTTAGTTCCTGATGCCGGGAAAACATCCAGTGTCTCAATAGTTTTGTTTCCGTATTTATAGGTCCTTGGCTCGCCCAATTGTTGACGCGCTGCTTCGCTACCGGATGTATACCTGGCTATGACTTCTTCCAGATTGGAAGCATAGTTGCTTTGTTGATAGGCTTTATCCAATTCAGCCTGGTTCATGTTCAACCAGACCGGATTGGTCTTTGCCTGGTTATTCCTGGTGGGCATGTGGACGCAACCAGCTATATCTCATAATGCCAATACGACTCGCCCGGAAGCAGGTTTGGCGCTACAGAGCAAGACCTGATTCTCTCCAGGTTGATGGGTCAATCTGAAATCATAATGGACTGTTCCTTCTTCCAGTCCGACACTGCAACTCTGGCACACACCCATTCGACAGGCATTACCGGGAGACAATCCTGCTGATTCAGCAAGTTCCAGAAGTGTGAGATCTTCTCCTGCCGTCCATTGAACGGTCTTACGTGCTTTTGAAAATACGACGGTGGCATGATTTATTTGCCCATACTGTTGACTGCCGCTATTGGTCAAAAATGATTCCTGGAATATTCGTTCAGGGTTGGCGCCAGCGCTTGTTAACTCCTTATACAGAATATCCCGAAATATCGACGGCCCACACATATAGATATCAAATTCAACCAAAGGCATATTGATCCGTTTACCTCCATGAATGATATGGCAACCTTCTGTTAAAGCATTAATATGTGCCATATTCAAAAAGCCTTCTGCCTGATAATCGCTCTCCTTCCTGTCAACCGCTGTCGGCTGGTCGTACACATGGAGCATGGGTATATCGTGTGCTATTGCGATTTGATCGAGTTCGGAACGAAATGGCTGTGCGGCCCGATTTCGACAACAATGGATAAAATAGAGTGGCGGCCGAGTTTCTCCACGCGTGATATGTGCCTTGAGCATCGCCAACAGCGGTGTGATCCCGATGCCGCCTGCAATGAGAAGTATCGGTTTGAATCCACTGCGGTCCAGCACAAACCGGCCCAGCGGCGGTTTAATCAATAAGCTGGAGCCCGGGTTAATTCGCTCATGCATAAAAACAGAACCCGTCCCTTGAGGCTCTTTCTTGATACTCAGCCGATAATGATCGGGTTTGTTCTCATAGTCCGATAGACTCCAGACGCGTATCAACGGGGATTCAGTATTATCCGGTAATTGTACGGTCAAGAATTGCCCTGCTCGATAGGGCGCCAACGGTTGCTCATCCTGGGAGGTCAGTATAAAAGACTTTATCTCATCGGTTTCCCTGATGATTTCATCTACTTTGAATTCCCGCCAGCCCTGCCAACGGTTTGAAAAAGTACGTTCCTGGTCCTGAATTTGAAATAGTTTATTACGCAGCAGTAAGGCAGAAGTTTCACTGAGCCCCGGTAAAGCAAGGATGTGCTGCAACATGGCTTCATCGATGGTTCTCCCGAATATATATTCGACAATATCATTGATGGCCACACTGTTTGATGCCTTGCTGGTGATGATCACTTCATCACCAGCCTGAATCTTCCCTGGCCGTTCCACGTTAAAATAGACACCGCTTTTACCGGACAGGGCAAATTCCCGGATAAAGCTTTCCGGTTGTCCCATTCGCCAGCAAAGTTTGAAACAGGGCACGCGCGGTCCGGATACTCTCAAGCGCACCTCCTGACCAACGGACAGGATATCGCCGACCTGAAACCGGGACTCATCCAGTCCGGCAATGGACAAATTTTCTGCAAAAAATCCTGGAGACCAGTCGTTTACATCTGCATCGAGTTGTTCTGCCCAGTAATCGTAATGTTCAGGCGCAATGGCATACACAGCGTCGGTGTGAACAGCTACATCATTGCCCTCCAAACCCTGTTCGTTTACTTGTACCGGAGCGGATGCAGCTTCTTTTATAAAAGCAGTCCTGACCTTTTGCCCCCGTATATCCAGCTCCCGGGTCTTGCCGATACAGATGTGTTTCAGTTCCATTACTGATAACTTTACCTTCATTCAAATGTATAGCGTGCACTGATCCCCCAGGTTAGCGGCGGAATATAGTTTGCTGCATATGAAATTTGGCCTGCACCCAATTGTGCACCACTTAACATAAATGGACTGGAATCGTTCAAATAGTTAAATGCACGTTCATCAGTGAGGTTTTTGCCCCACAATATTAACTCCCAGTTTGTCGGCAATGCCCATGTAATGCTTGCATTAACTATACTGTCCAAATCATTTTGAATCCCGGGTTCGTTTGCCGGATCCTGAAAGTATTTGTCCTTATGTTGCAGGTCAAATCGAAGCCTGAGGTCACCTTTGTCTCCCAGTTGGAAGCTGTACGCGCTGCCTATGGTAAAAGCGTGCGGCGGTGTAACCATTTCATTACCGGTGAAAGGACCCGCGCCAAACTCACCATTGAAATAGTTATAGTTTAACCAGGCAGTCAGGCCATCCGTAATCGCCATATTAAGTTCAACATCGACTCCTTCCGCGTCGGCTTTACCTGAATTGGTGACGACAAACGTCGTGCCGACAAGTTGTGACACCTGCAGATCCGTGTAGTCCGCAATGTAACCGGTAATATTGGCAGTCACGCGATTATCGAACCAGCTCGAACGCACACCGAATTCATAGTTTTCCACGGTCTCCGGGTTGAGCGGCACATTGAAATCCTCGGGTACAACCTGACCACTTCCAAACTGTACAAATCCGCCACTTTTGAACCCTTCGGAATAGGTGGCATAGAACATGATGTCTTCATTCAGATCAAATTCAAGTGTCACGCGGGGTGTAAACTTGGAAAAAGAGGCAGAAAGAGGCACCGTAAAGTCAGTACCGATCGTAAAAATGAATGCTCCACCCTGTTGGGTCAGACTTCCATCTTTTTCGTCATGGGTATATCGGCCACCTGCCGTTAATCGAATATTGTCTGTAAGTGAATAGGTGCCCTGAAAAAAACCTGAAATACTATCCGTTTCCACATTCATGATGGCAGCGAAGCTTTGTGGGTCAGCAGCTCCAGGAAACAAGTCTCCGAGAAAGCTACCCAGTGGGAGGTCCATACTAAATGTACGGTTACGGAAATGCTCAATATTCAGGTAATACATGCCAACGACCCAATTCAATCTGCCATTAAAGGCCTCATCACCGGAGATACGGATCTCCTGAGAAAACTGATCCACATCAAAGTTCTGATTTTCTACAAACAGGTCAGTCAAGGGTGAGCCGAAGATATCGGTTGGATCCAACGTGGCTTCATCCTCATAATACGCCGAGATGGATTTAATCTGG
The DNA here is from genome assembly GCA_965222155.1 of Gammaproteobacteria bacterium. Classification (GTDB taxonomy): domain Bacteria; phylum Pseudomonadota; class Gammaproteobacteria; order Eutrophobiales; family Eutrophobiaceae; genus JAAXHV01. The sequence continues at coordinate 1,355,956 of CBDCTH010000012.1, read as the reverse complement.
GCAAAGCCCGCATCCCAATCCACTACCAGGGATGTGCCCCAGGCAGTCCGGTCAACCCCGCCATCATTGGGTTGATTGGTTGTATCCGGACTACTATCCGGTATAAAACCACCAAACTCAGCAGATGCAGGTGCAGCAGCCAGATAATCACGGTGGTGACCATAACCCGTATCGCGCAACAAATCTGCCTGCAAGAGGACTTCCAAGTTACCTTCCGGTGCAAACCGAAGCTGGGCCTTGGCGCTTTGTTTATCAATGCTGTCAACATGTTTCCCGGTAGCCTTGTTATATGTATAGCCGTCCTGAGTCTTACTGGAGAAAGCAAGTGATCCGAACAGACCGTTATCTTCCAGCAAGGCTCCACTGACCACCCCTTTAACATCCACCAGATCGAAGCGGCCAGAGCCACCCTCAATAACAATTCGCGTATCTTCCGTCGGCTTTTTGGTCACTACATTGATGATCCCCCCTACCACATTGCGACCAAACAGGGTTCCCTGTGGCCCGCGTAAGACTTCGATTCGTTCGAGATCAAACAGGGCCAAATCCCAATCGGTTACACGGCCCTTATATACATCATCAACAAACATGACTACCGGCTGATCCAGTCCCGGGCCATCTTCACCGGAATGAGCACCACGCAGTGCGGGCAATGCCTGTATTCGGGTAAATGGAGCCAGATGCAGGCCGGGAATATGACCGACGAGGTCGGTAGTATTCTCGATCCTGGCTTCGTTAATATAATGTTCGCTGAATGCGGTCACAGCAGCCGGAACATCCTGCAATGACTGTTCGCGCTTTTCCGCAGTAACGACAATTTCTTCAAGTTGTACTTGTGCATGGGCTGGATGCAAAAAAATTCCCAGTAACACAATTAATTTAATACTGCTTATTACGATATGTTTAACCCTCATTTTCTCACCCTCCAGAGTTTTCATTCATTTACCTACAACTCATAATACAACTGCATTGTTTTCATTCAGATATCGTCGTGAATATCCTCGATTCTTTGAAATGCTTCCCCGATCCCAAAGTTTTCCGGTCCAAACACAGCCAGTGCCTCAGGAGTACGCATGATCGGTGCAGCACTGGTGCCGATCACCTTGACGCGTTGACCAAACTTCAAGGCTTCAACGGTGATGGGCTGGGCAGTTTCACGATCAACCACACAGATCAGATCGGGGACAATCGCCAACGTCCGCCCGTTCTCTTGTGCCAGCAGAATTTCGTTCTGGAACTGGATATGGAGACGTTTATTTTTATCTTCCTGGTGACTGATTTCGCAATGCCCCATTGCAAAACCTTTCATCGTTTCCCGTCTTAAATCCGTTATTTTTCCGTCAAATAGCACCTTGCAATGATTGTAGTAATCGGTGCTGCGTAGATAACTCAGCAAGGATTCAATTGGTTCACCTTTGTCATGACCTGCGCGGATCGCACGTCCGATATTCAGGGCCAAACTTAAGGTGCCTCTAACGCCATAGTCCTTTATTTGTCTGCCAGTCATCGGGTAGGCACTCATTAATACACTTAAGCCCATCTGGATTGCAGCCACTCGAATAATATCCTCCGCCCGTTTCGGATGGCTGGTTTCTACTATTACGGTTTCGAGATGTTCATTGACGATCACAGCCGGTGTAGCGGACACTCCATAGACATTAAAGGTCACCATCTGTATCTCCGGGAAGGCACGTCCCATGCCGTCACAGTCCACCAAAGGCAAGCCGAGGCGTGCTGCCGCCACCACAGGTAACATGGAATTAACGCCACCTATCTCAATGGGAGAAATTGCAAAAGGTTGTTTGCCAATGACCTCGGCAAGACGTTTGATGGAAAGATCGATATCCTCACCCGCGGTCCCCTTTTCCATCATGACAGTCGGGGCACCCACCATGGCCGCAGTAAATATTACCGCCTCATCGTCCAGTTCATCGACCTGGATGATCTCCGGCATACCAAATTCCCGTATCGCCTGCTCAGCCATGAGCCTGCCAATATAGGGGTCACCACCACCGCCGGTTCCCAGGAATGCGGCACCCTGGGCGAGATCGGTAAGATCTTTCATGCTGATAGTCAGGCGTTCTGCAGCACGTGTCTGGGGATTCAACATAGAGCTAACTCTCCCGCCGTCTTCACACGTAAACGAACAGCATTACCTGGTATATAAGAGAGAGGTATTTCTTCAAAATCTATCATTTCAACGGTGTTTTCATCTGCACCTGCTTCCACTGCCGCATCAATCGCCTGCTGTCTGGCATCTGCTATTGAGGCATCACGACCGAGATTCTCGTAGGAATAAATCTTATCGACTTCGCCCCCCACCTGTGCGATTGACGCCCCGATGGCATTCGCCACGGCAGCGTGTTCGGGGACAATCAGTTCAGAAGTGCCAGCGATGTCGCGCTTGATCAAAATTGATCCGCCACCGACCAGGATCAAAGGGATGGGATCAGCACTGGTTTTAATCCGATCAATGCCATCCTCCAGAATGGCATGAATGCGGTCCACGGCAGATTTAGTCAGGGATGACGATATGGTCTCTACGTTCTCTGGTTGGCCGATGTCAGCATAACCCGCCGCCACCGCTATGTCGGTGGTCGTTAGCGTATCCCCGCCGAAGACCAGTGCTTTCTCTGTCAATTGATAACCAACGGACTGCGGCCCAATACTCACAGGAGTGCCTTTCGACACCAGGCTGCCGCCGCCCAGGCCTATGGCCAGGATATCCGGCATTCTAAAGTTAGTTCGCACACCGCCGATATCCACGGTAACAGAGGATTCTCGCGGAAAACCTTTCACCAGCATGCCAATATCCGTCGTCGTGCCCCCGATGTCCGCCACTAGCGCATCTTTGACACCAGACAAATACGCCGCGCCGCGTATACTGTTGGTGGGGCCGGAGGCAAAGGTCAAGACGGGGTATTTTTCCACATGCTCCGCCGTCATCAGCGTGCCATCATTCTGACTGATATAGAAACGCGCGTTAATCTGTAATTGGGAGAGCGCCTTTCTGAATGCATCAACCACCTGCAACGACAAATCAGTCAGGCTGGCGTTGATAATGGCGGCATTTTCCCGTTCTAACAAACTGATCCGACCGATGCGTGAGGACAAGGTGATGGATGCATCCGGCATTTCATCATGTACGATTTCGGCAGCACGCTCTTCCATGTCAGAATTGACCGGAGAAAAAACCCCGCTGATCGCGACCGCCCGTACCCCTTTTCGTTTAAGGTCTCTGGCGGCATAGGCAACGGCTTGTTCATCCAGTGGGGAAATAGGTCGGCCATCGAATTCATAGCCACCTTTCACAAGGTAGGCGTGTTGACCAATCACACCGGCGACATCTGATGGCCAATCTATCAGGGGGGGCAAACCACGGGTGGCCGGTAAGGCAAGACGTATCACCCCGACCGGTAACAAGTCACGCCGTTCAATAAAGGCGTTGGTAAATTGTGTCGTGCCGATCATAACAGCCTGGATGTCATGCACTGACACCCGTGAGACCATCAACACATTAGTGATGGCATTGACAATACCATCGCTAATGTTCGCACTGGTGGGTGCTTTGTGCGTCGCACGCACTTTTGTATCAGCCATCAGCACAGCATCGGTGTTGGTCCCTCCAACATCTACACCAATTCTCACTATGACAAAATCCCCCAGGAAAAAATAAACCAGAGTCCTATGTTAGTTAAAAGTCACATTTAATCAATTAGTTAAGAGAGTAGACTCAGAGGTTTATCTAGTAGGTATAAAATTAAACATGAGTAGGTTTATTGTCATAAACGGGTAGGTTCAGTTAAGATACGAACTATGCAACTTACTTCCATTACTTTTACACCCTCGTTGCCTTTCGTATCATGCATCGTGGTGATAACGCAAGGGAGTGATATACATGAAAGCTGAGGGTGAACGTCTGCTCCTGAACCGGATGCGGCCACTTCGATACTCAGAATCAGCAATCAATCGGGAAGCATTGCTGGCAAAACTGTCGCAACACAGCGATACACATCTGATCATTATTCATGCGCCGGCAGGTTATGGCAAAACGACCTTGCTATCACAGTATCATGCAGGCTTACAGAACCGTTCAATAAACTGCGGTTGGCTTACACTGGATAACACGGGAGATGACCCGGTTCAGTTTCTGGCCTATTTCATTGCATCACTTGATAACACCGGCCTTATATCCAGGGAAATTCTGGACGCCGCATTTCATGGTTTTCACGGACTGGAAGAAAATCAAGCCTTCAACCTTATTGTTAACAGTCTATCCGGACTTGAGACATCGGTATATTTCCTGCTTGATGATCATCATCTGCTTGTTGAGAAAAATTCGCAGAAACTTCTACAGATGATCATTGAATCAACATTCCAAAATACACATTTTGTGATTACCAGCAGGGAATCTCCGACGTCATTGAAAGGCCGCTTACAGCTTTCAGGCTCTTACTTTGAGTTAACCAGCGATGATCTTGCGTTAACACAAGCTGAAACCCATGATTATCTAAACTTATCCGGGCAGGCTGAATTCACAGATGAATTAATCAAATTACTGCACGAAAAAACCGAAGGATGGCCGGCGGCCATAGAGTTTTCGAAAACCTGGCTCAGCAAAAATTCTGATATTCAAATCGACAGTTTTATTAATCAATCAAGCGATTTTACGACTTTTCTGATGACGGAAATTTTCAGCAACCTGCCAGCAACAACTCAGGAGGTAATGTTAAGAACATCTATTGTTAATGAACTGAATGGAGATGTAATCAACGCACTTTGCCTGACAAATGGTGGCTGGAAAATAATGAATGATTTATTTCAGCGTGATTTAGTCATTCCGCTCGATGAGAATCGCAACTGGTACCGATATCATCATCTGTTATATGAATTCCTCCTCGATCGTTTTAAAAAAGAAAGCAGGATTGATGCAAGTTCGCTTCATCGTTCCATGGCAAATTGGTACCTGGATAGAAATAACACTGCAGAGGCCTTGAGGCATGCAATAGCAAGCCGTGATCCGAACTTCCTGGCTTCAGTGACGGAACGTGCGGGTGGTTGGCATTATATATTGGATGGAAGGATCTCAACACTGATAAAGATATTGGAACGCCTGCCTGATGATGTATTACGCAACTATCCCAGCACTTACCTGGGTTACTTATTACTCATAGCAAAATCCGGCAATACGTCTGAAGCGGTAGAATTGTATAAATTCTACCGTGAAGACACACAGAATTTTACAGTTGTAAATGGCAGTCCTTTATCACCCTCTTTCATTGTTGAAGCCAGTGTCGTTGATTTTTTTCTCGCTGCACTGGAAGACAGGCCACAAACACCTCTACATATTGCGAAGATGGAAGCCGTATTGAAAGGAGTTAGTAAAAAAGACCACTTTCTACAAGCAATCTTATTCAATTTTCTATGTTATGCATACTTTGACAACAGCAGTTTCGATAAGGCCTATCGTGCAGGCGAAAGTTCAATCTTTCATTTTAAAGAATTACGATCAATATATGGTGAAAATTACATGTACTTTCACCTGGGTAAAATCTGTCTGGCGCAAGGAAGACTACATGATGCTGAGCAACTCTATAATGAAGGCTATCAACTGGCGACCGAAAATTTTGGAATAGACAGTGATATGGCTGCGATAGCTGCGGCCCACTTGACTGAGGTTTGCTACGAGAAAAATGATTTTGGACAGGCCAAAGAGTACTTGAAGGTTGCTTTTCCCAGAATAGAACAATCTGAAGCTTGGTTTGATGTTTATCTTTCCGCCTATATGACGGCTGCTAACATCGCACAAGTCCTTGAAAGCACGAATAATACAGCAACGATTTTACGAAACGCCTCCCTTACGGGCAAGCGCCGTAACATACGGCGCCTCAGGTTGTTCACCATGATGCGTTACATCCGTCTACTGATAAAGGAGAACAAACTGCTTAAAGCAAAATGGAATATTACAAGGCTACACCTGCATGAATTAATGGAAACCGACATGGAAAAGGAATTTATAAACCACCGAATTGTAGATGAAGCGGGTTTAACCCTGGCGTACTACCATATAAAAAATAACGCTCCTGATGATGCAATAGAAATCATTGAGCCTCTACTGAATAATGCTAAACGTAACAATAGTCGTCGGAGCTTGATTTCATTACTGTATATAATAACGCTGGCCTATTACAAGTCAGGTAAATATAAACAGGCATTAACAAAGCTGAATGAGGCAGTTTCTCTCGCGATGTTTGAAGGATTTAAACGACCCTTCATTGAATTTAGTGATGAACAACAGGATATATTGCAAAGGGCACTTTCTGACAGTCAACTGTTCCCGATAAACCGCCTGAAACGCTCTTTTTTAATTGACCTCATCCATATCATTGACAGGGAAGATAACAAACGTAAAAGTCGTTCCTCAAAAATATTAACTATCAGAGAGCAGGAAATTGCGGATTATGTTTGTGGTGGTTATTCGAATAAGGAAATCGCCAGACTCTGTGGATGTACTGAAAATACCGTTAAATTTCACTTAAAAAATATCTTCACTAAACTGGGTATCAGAAGCAGAAAAACATTATCAAGGATGGCGAGATGATACCCTGTGACCGGCCCCAAGATACGGCAACTGGCCTGCTTCCTGTAACTGTTCCATTCGGCGCTTAGCAATTCATCCCCAGTCTGAAGTTTGTGACTAGCGGAGATTGGAAGGCCAGTCATACGTTTGACATGTTCATAAACGCAGGCGGAACGGCAGCAGATTATGCTTACCTGATGGGATTATTATCAATCTGAAATAATATTATAATTTTTATATTATAATTTTTATTGATATAGCATCTTAATTACTCTAATATTGCATCATGAAAACTACTATTGATATTCCTGACAAGGAACTGGCAGATACGATGCGTTTTACCAATGCAAAAACCAAACGTGAGGCAGTGGTGACAGCCATTACTGATTTCAACCGGCGTAAACGCATGGCGCAACTCATAAAACATGCCGGCACCTGCGAGGCATTGATAACCGTCGAAATGTTGCAAGAGCAGCGCCGCCTGGGCTGAGTTCCTTGATCCTTATCGATAGTTCATCCTGGATCCATTTGCTTCGCCCCCAGGGCGACCCCGCGGTTCGGTCCAGGGTCGAGAATGCGTTGCAATCAGGCGAGGCTTGCTGGTGCCCGCTTATTCAACTGGAACTGTGGAATGGCGCCGGCGGCAATCAGGAGAAAAAGGTTTTGCGGGATTTCGCCAAGGTACTCCCGGAACTTCCGATAACTGATGGCGTATGGCACACAGCATATGACCTCGCCCGCCAAGCCCGTGAGCAAGGTATCACGGTACCTGCCAGCGATTTGGTCATCGCGGCTTGCGCACAATATCACAAAGTGGGCCTGGAAACCGCGGACAACGATTTCGCAAGATTGGAAAATTTTATCGGGAGATAAAGACTTTGACCCCCTCCCCTTCAATTGGCCTACACACAGCTTGGTAAAAGGTCAACTGATTAACGTACCATATCCGGACTTCCCAGTTTTTTACTTTCTTGATGCCGCTTTTAAATCGTATGCTGAGTTCCCTTGTTCTTATCGTCTTAATACTTTGTCTTGGCTTTATGGCCCTGCTCTTTGTATTCCAGGAAAAAATGATCTTTTTTCCTGGCAAAAGGATTGGCGACACGCCCGCAACCATCGGTTTGGATTATGAGGACGTTTACCTGGTCACGGATGATAAAATAAAAATCCACGGTTGGTATGTACATAATCCAGATGCGAAAGCAACCCTGCTGTTTTTTCATGGTAATGCCGGGAATATTTCTCATCGTATTGAATCAATTTCCATATTTTATGACATCGGTTTATCAGTTTTCATTATCGATTACCGCGGATACGGTAACAGTGATGGGCGACCTTCCGAGCACGGGACATACCAGGACGCAATGGCCGCCTGGGATTATCTGGTTGATGAACGCCAGTTACACCCGGATGAGATTATCGTATTCGGTCGTTCCCTGGGCGGTGCAGTAGCCGCTTCATTAGCCGCAAAGATCATGCCCGCAGCGGTAATACTGGAATCCACATTTACATCCATTAAAGAGCTGGGAAAATATTATTATCCCTACTTGCCGGTTTCCTGGATTTCACGGATACATTATCCTGTAGATAAACAAATTACCTCGTTCAACTGCCCGGTCTTAATTATCCATAGCCCTCAAGATGAGTTGATACCGGTCAGATTCGGACAACGCTTGTTTAAATTCGCGCGGGAACCGAAAATGTTTCTCTCTATTTCCGGGGATCATAATAGCGGGTATTTATTCAGCAAAGATGTCTATGTAACAGGAATCACACGTTTCCTTCAAACCTACATGTGACCTCCCCCTCGTAATACTGGACCAATCTAAACCACAAAATTGGTGAGACTGACCTGCCCCCTTAAAACGGTACCAGAGTGTCCGTTCAGGACACGTGATTACGTGGCGGAGAGCTAGCCGTTACAAATTTCAGGAAAGAACGTAGTCACCCTAACGACTTCCCACCCAATCCTTTATCTTGAGGCCACCGACGCGTATAAATTCTTTCACGTTATGCGTAACAAGCGTTGTCCTCAGGGTCTTGGCATGCGCCGCTATCAGTAGATCATACGGACCAATCAGATTGCCGCTTTTTTCAAGCTCAGCGCGCAGGTTTCCCGCTGTACTTGCACATTCCTTTGTCCACTCCATTACTTGAATATATTCAAGAAAATTATTCAATGTGTACGTGTTTTGTTTTCGTTTTTTTGATTTGCTCACGCCGTATTGCAACTCATACAAACTGATTGCCGAGATACCCACCTCGTCCATACTGTTTTTTATCAATTGTCGCCGAACGTGGACGGGGGAATCATTCATGATGGCAATGGAAGTATCCGTATCCAATAAATATTTAAGCATGTTTAATCCTTCAATACAGTACGCGGCATATCATTAGGCAGTTGCGCACCTTCAGTGGAAAAATCATCAGATAATGGGGAAGTATCGTCCATAAAGCCTTTCCATGATGTCGGTAACGGTGAGATAACGATGTTTTTCCCTTCTTTTCTAATCAGTACTTCATCACTATCCAACCGAAAATCACGGGGCAGCCTCACAGCCTGGCTGTTGCCGCTTTTGAATACTTTTGTAATTTGCTCATGCATGGAAACTTCCGCCGAATTTATTTTGTATATACGTGAGTATATACATACTGTGCTCATGCATCAAGTATTTACATATTTATAATGTTGTGGTCCTTTCCCAAAAACCAGGCTGCGGTTCCTGCAAACAACGTAAACCTGCACATCATTGCTTGTGCCTGGCACAAATTTCCTGGACAGTAGAGACTACGGATTATATAACCTGTGCAGGGATTTCCCTTATGCCATTAAAATTACTGTATGGCTGATCAAACAGTAACTGAGGTACTTGATTCAGGACGAACCGTGGCCACCGGCATTTTGCTGTGCGTCGTAGGCGCCAGTTGTTTTCTGCTGCTTCCTCTGTTTATCGGCGCCGCGGCTGAAGACTTGCGACTGGTGGAAAGCCGGCTCGGGATTCTGGCGGGTGTAATGATGGCCGCTGCCGCTATCAGCTCCCTGCTGGCAATATTCCTGGTAAGGAAATTCGACTGGATACGATTGTCGACCGGCACGGTGGCAGTCATGCTGATTGGCAATATCAGCGCCCTGCTGCTGCAGGACAACTTTATTCTCTTTCTCGGTGCTGTAGTTCTGATCGGCCTGGGTGGGAGCGCTACCTATTCGCTGGCGCTGACGATTCTCTCTGATAACAGCAAACCGGATCGGATTTTCGGTTATTCCATTGCAACACAGGTGAGTTTCCAGGTGCTTGGGCTGTTACTGTTGCCGAGTCTCATCGAGTCCGGCGGTCTTGATGCAATGTTGATCTTTCTGATCGTTATGGATCTGATTGGCCTTGCCGTCATAAAACTGTTGCCCCGTTCCGGCAAAGCACAGGTCATCAATAAACCCTTCGCTGTCTTTGTCCAGTCAAAAGTCCTTTACGCACTGGCCGGGTGTTTCTTTTTCTTTTTCAACGTGGGTTGTTTCTGGGCCTTCATTGAGCGTATGGGAAATGCTGCCGGGTATACGCCGCAAACCATCGGTAACAGCCTGGCCGTCGGCGTGGCAGTGGGAATTGCCGGTTCACTCGCCGCGTCCTGGCAGGGGGATCGCCATGGCCGCCTGCAACCCCTGCTGATAGCGACAGTCGGGACGGTGATCACTGCGGTACTGCTGACATTATCCTCACATCTCGTAGTCTATATCCTGGCTGTCGGTATTTATAACTTTGCCTGGAATTATTCCCTGGCCTACCAGTATGCCGTGGTCTCGGCTGTCGACGGGTCAGGCCGGGGTATTGCGGTGGTGCCGGCTTTTCATGCTCTGGGTGCTTCGCTAGGTCCCACGCTTGCGGGGCTGGTTATCAGCGCCAATGATTTTTCCGCCCTTAATATACTGGTCGCACTCAGTGTTATGATCAGCTTTTTGTGTTTTATTCCGGCGGCGAAGAGATACAGCCATGAGTAATAAGAGAGCGCGGGACCTGGGTCTTCCCTTTGACGGCACGCCCGGCCGCTACAATGCCATCACCGATGTTCCTGGTGTCGAAGTGGGTTTCTGTACCATTAAAAAAGGCAGCGGTGACTTGACAGTTGGCAACGGGCCTGTGCTCACGGGCGTCACCGCGATCCTGCCAAGGGGCCGGCTGGAGCAGAACCTGCCCGTCTGGGCCGGTCATTTCAACCTCAATGGCAATGGTGAGATGACCGGCACACACTGGATCAACGATGCCGGGTACTTCATGAGTCCCGTTTGCATCACCAATTCCCATTCGATCGGCATGGCTCATCACGCAACGGTGAAATGGATGATAGAAAACGACCCTGACCGGTTCATCGATGATCATGCCTGGGCCATGCCCGTGATCGCCGAGACCTACGATGGTCTGACCAATGATATCTGCGGTCTGCACGTAGAGGAGCGCCACGTTTTCGAGGCATTGAATGGCGCTGCTACCGGCCCCGTGGCTGAAGGCAATGTCGGCGGCGGGGCCGGCATGATGACCTATGAGTTCAAGGGCGGCACCGGAACGGCATCCAGACAGATAGATAGAGAGGGCCGCGCTTACACCGTAGCGGCACTGGTGCAGTCAAATTTTGGCTCACGCCGGGAATGCACTATATGTGGCGTGCCGGTGGGAAAACACCTCACGGAAAATGCCATTATCTCCGAGATCACAGGTCATGAGCAGGGTTCCATCATCGTCATCATTGCTACAGACGCACCTATGTTACCCATACAACTTCAGCGTCTGGCCAAGCGCGGGGCAATGGGGATTGCCCGCACCGGGTCACCCGGCGGTCACTACTCCGGTGACATCATCCTGGCGTTTTCCGTTGCCAACAAAATTGAGTTCCCAGGTATGGCAGGGCCACATCCCGGTAGCTATCAACTTGATTTTATCAATGATCATTATTGTGATGACGTCTTCGCAGCAGCCGCGCAGTCAGTGGAGGAAGCCATTATCAATGCCATGATCGCAGCGGAATCAGTGCCGACGGTCAAACCGCCCGGCTACACTCTGGCTGCAATTGATCAAGAGAAACTAGTGTCAATCATGCGTCAATATAGTCGGCTTGGCTAAGCGGCGCTTGCCAACGAAGAGTGGCGGGTTATCGGTGGCACGTGCCCCCTGTTTTCCCTGATGAGTTCCAATTATGGTGGAGACTGCTAGATTTTTGTAATACCTATGGCGGAGAGCCTCGGTAAATTATTTCTTGTAATTATCCAAACAGCGAACTATATATCCCATGTATAGTCGGTAAATCACGTCTAAAAATCAGTCCGGGGGCGAAAGCTCAACCAAGCTCAAGGACAAGGCAAGATCAAAGCGGCCGGGTCGTACCCGAGTTGTTTCCCGGGGCAGTGGTACAAAATTTAGTCGTTCCCGCACTCTCATTGTTTCTGGCATTCAAACTCGTTTTATTTACTGCTGTTCTGGTTCCGCTTTTCAGTCGTAAATTCATATATCACCTCGGGAATAAATAACACATAAACAACTAATTATCTGATATGAACAAGACTACAATCTACCCGAAACAAGCTGGGCAAGACTCTGGGCGTGGGGTTAACCAAACCTTGGCAAGCCAGGGTAACCAGGGTGCCATATGTGGAGCTGATCCGACTGGTGCTAACGATACAGACGCTGCCCTGCACACGGTAGCTGCAGAGGGATAAAAATGGGTAGCTCGCCGCTGCAATTCATGGACAGTATCGATGCGGGGGGAGGCGGCAGTTGGGTAATCGCGCCTTCCTGCACTGGGCCGGGCAACTGTACGCGGAAGGTCTGGATAGGAAGACCCATGAGATTGCGACACAGGGACTGCAGGATCCGGGCCGGCCCCTGACTCACCTGGATGCCCTGCAACAGGCCTTTGGCCGCCATGATATCCGGGGGATGCGCGAGCATACCGGGCCTGTTGCAGGGTTGGCGCTGGAAGCCTTAGAGGCAGAGGCGTATACGTGTGGAGGACGGATGGCAATAGCGGGTTCCCCGAATTTGTATACCCAGGCCCATGAAGCTGCCCACGGGGTGCAGCAGGCGGCCTTAGGAGACAGGATGCCGTTACCGGACGGAATCGGAGTGGCAGGGGATCAATATGAACAACAGGCGGATGCGGTCGCACAAGCGGTGTTGAGTGGCGAGTCCGCGCAACCCTTGTTAGATCAGGTAGCCGCCGAACCCACGCAGGTCAAAGCTGCTTCCGTTTGTGACACTGCACCCGTGCAGATGAAGGGAAAGAAGGATAAAAACAATAAGGACGACAAGCCGGAGAACGAATACGAGCATGGCATGCCTGCTCTGGAAACGGCTTCCTTGGAAATGATCAATCTCGTTGGAAATTCGGATCTTTCAGCGCCTTCTGAAAGCAGCATCGAAATCCAACACATGGGGGTGATCATTGAGGACGAAGCACCCGGTTTACCTGATGAAATTCTTGGTTCGGATTTGGATTCAGATTCGGATTCTGAATTCGAGAATGATCCTGATGAGTTCATGGCAAATTATTTCCCGGCCGTATTAGCTCTCCATAACGCCTACACGAACCGTGTCGACCACATACAAACGGCAGATCACGGCACATTAAGTCTGCCCGGGTTAGGGAATTTGTTGGCAACCATAATGCTAGGATCCTCGATAATTGGCGTGGGTCTGCCCCTGGATCTCTTAACCAACCTTCTTGGCGGTATATCCAGATGTATCATGTTACTGTGTGACATTTTTTTTGGTAAACCCGCAACATAGTTACTGAATTGCTATTTCAGGAATCATCCCCCGTCGGTGGAAGACCGTGCGCGGGTCACTTCTGATGACCTGCCGAAGGGACCACCCAGGGGTATAGACTGGAACGTATCCCTTCCTGAAATGATCGGGGCAACCGGCATTTCTGCCTACTTGCAAGCTTCAGTTACACAGGGCAGCCTGTCCCCAAGTTTATGGCTTCAACCCTGGAACCCTGCCCGTATTGCTACCATTATAATCAGGGTAATTATGGACATCTTCATTTATCTGGGTCAGTTTACCTTTTCCCCCCAGATATCCAGACGAATTTTGCAGGACAGGCTGGGTTGGAGTGAAACCCGCTCAGGATTATTCATTTCCATGTTGTACACCCATTTTGGTAATGTAATTACCTACATTGCATCATTTCTTACAAACGCCGAGGTCGCTATTTATCTGGTCTTTCAAAACGCTATTGAAGATGACAATTTGACTCCTACTCAGGCTGCAGCTGCTGTCGTCGGCTATACTGCCATAGGCATGCTCATCCAGCTTATATCAGCATCATTATTTGTACATTTCGTCAATAAAAGAGTGAATGAACAAAATCTGATTCCATGGCTGAGACAGTTTCGCGCAATCCCCAACCGGCTGCTCCGGACAATGGTTATTGCCTTGGGCTCTTTACGTAATGTAATTATCAATATCCTGTCCCTCACTCTGACACTCGGACAGATTTCCGCGAATATTATCGGACCCCTTTCCACCGGGTTTGGCCAAGGGGGGGCATGTTTCTGGCCGCTGGCCGTGGCGAACGTCTGTGGGGGACCGCCTGCTGGTTTCAATCTGACGGAATACCTGGAAAGGATAGAGGCAGGCGAGGAGAACCTGACCTTCGGTCAGTTATTCGCTATTCAAATATTTCCCTGGCTGGCCGGTCTTATCGGGGTTGGTGCTCCAGTTGTGTATGTGCTTCATCAGTATCATCGTGCGCGCAGGAACAGGAGCGCAGCACATATGCCCGTCCTGGAAGAAATCAGATCAGAGCTCCAGGATAGTGACCCTATAGTGGGAGAGGATGATGTGTCAAATGTAGCTTCACCGGCGCCTGAGGAGATCCAGTCGGTTACAGGGAGCGAAGACAGTCAGTTAGCGGTGAGTGTTTATTCCGGTGCTTCGTCCACATCCGCGAACCTGACTGCGCAAATGCTGTTTGAGTTGTTGATTCGGCAAGACAGGCTCACTCCTACTGATTTGAGACGGATACTCGATCAGCATGTTGGCAATGGCGATATCACGGCAGAGGAAGCGGAGTTGATAGAAGCTATGGTGAGAGAGGAAGTGGTGCTTGCAAAAGAGAGATAATCAGTTTGCTGGTTTGACGGCGCGTTGTGGCGGTTCTATCGGTCGCCGCGGGCGTAAACCCGACGCCGCTGCATGGCATGGTGGGTGTTGTAGCCGTATGCGGTAAAGTGTTCGCCGTCTGCTTGCACCTCCGGCATTACGTCCGAGGCCAGGGCCTGGTTGAGTGCGTCCAGATCGTCGAAGACTACTTCGTTGCCCAGGAACATATAGTCGTCCATAATCTCCTTCATCGATTGCCAGTTCAGCGGCAGATAGCACAGCACGTTGCGGATGCCGGGAAATTTTGCCAGCAGCGGCGGGTGGTTCTTCGTGTAGAAGTCGATGAAGTCAGCCGCGTCGGCCACCGGACCGTAATAGCGCACCACGAAGGACAGGGGTGCGGTCCGGGGCAGCGGAGATTCGTGACCGGGCAGGTCGTAGTGGACGACCTCAAGGGTCTCGAGATTGATCTTCTCGACCGGGGCCGGATAAGACTCTGCATTCGTGAACAACCGCTTGAATTCACCCGACCCGACCAGGGCGGCAGCGGCAGCAGGCGAGTCCAGATCGATCTGCACGATCAGCGCAGGTGCCGGTACGTCGTCCATTAACGGCACATTACCCGGTTCGGGCAGATAAACCTCGACAGCCTTCACGTCGCCGACGCTCATCAGGAAGTCGAGGGGTTCACCCAGCAGGCGGCCATGCAGATCCGCCGGGCTCATTGCAATGCTCCAGATCGTCACGAAGACTGCGATGTCCATCACGCGACCCCCCGCAGGACCTCGACCTTTGCGGTGTCGAGTTTCTGCTGCAATTCGCCGGGAGCGCCCCGGTAGCCAAACGTGGCGATTCCAGACGCGTTATGTAGTGCCATTATTTATTTCCTATGGTTGAAAATCAGGACCAGGATCACTGTCTCCGCCAGGTGGTGGACTTGAGCCGGCTGTTGTTACTGTAGTATGTAGTAGTTTTACTGGTATTATGCTCACATTTTTTGACGGCAGGATGCCTGAGTAACTAAGTAACTTTCCATTTATGACAAATAATCCGGTGCATTATCCGGGCTAACCCTGGGACGATACGATGCCACTTGCAGAGATACTGATGATTCTGGGCTTTGCCCTGGCAGCTTTTTCGGTAGTGTCCAACGATTCGATCCAGACGCTGGGCACTTTCCTTGCCTCCAATAGGCAACGCCCCTGGTGGGCCCTCTGGCTCTTCTCCAGCAGTATCCTCGTTGCGGTCCTGGTGTACGGATGGATTGTCAATAGCGGCGATGTAGCTTACGGTCGTCTGACAGCTTTTCCCACACCGGAAGGAGGCGTGAACTGGCTGCATGTCCTGGCGCCATTAACACTCCTCATGCTGACCCGTTTCGGGGTCCCGGTCAGTACGACTTTCCTGATTCTGAGCGTTTTCGCGCCGGGCAACATTCAAGCTATGCTGGTCAAGTCGCTATCCGGCTACTTCGTCGCCTTCATCGTTGCGATCCTCCTCTATTGGGCCATACGGAAACTGACCATTTACCTGAATGGCACCGCGACATCCAGGGAAGCAACCGCATTCCACTGGGTCGTGTTGCAATGGACGTCTACAGCCTTTCTTTGGAGCCAGTGGTTAATCCAGGATTTGGCAAATATATACGTTTTCGCGCCGCGCCAGATTGATTTTGGCTGGCTGGTCGCTTCAATCGTGTTGCTGTTGTTGATGCAGGGCTACATTTATTATCAACGCGGCGGCCACATCCAGCAAATAGTTACCAGAAAAACGATGACCGGCGACGTTCGTTCGGCCACCATCGTTGACTTCGTCTACGGCTTGATACTCCTGGTCTTCAAGGAATGGAGCCACATGCCGATGAGCACGACATGGGTGTTCCTGGGCCTGCTTGCGGGACGGGAGATTGCCATGACGATACAACTGGGGAACCGTAGTCTCAAAGATGCGGCTAAACTGATCGGCCTTGATGCGTTCAAGGCTTTAGCAGGTCTGATTGTCAGTGTCATCCTGGCATTGGCCGGAAGCTACTACGTCGCGTAAAACGCGATATTCTTTTGATGTTGATAGCAAAAAGGGGGTTTTAAGGAGAAATAACAGGCGTATATGGTACATAAACTGAACCGGAACAAGTAGTTAGGCAGGTTCGATCCTATCCTGTGGCCCTCATGGTTTACTTTTGTCTATGATCTCATATTATGGAGACTTAATCAGAGATTCTCTTATTATATTTTATGAATATTTCAGTTATTGGCACGGGGATAATGGGCGGACACATGGCCCGTAATCTCTGCAAAGCCAGACACTCCGTTCATGTGTGGAACAGGACCCCGGAAAAAGCCAGCCAGTTGGAAAAATATGGTGCTCATGTATGTACATCTCCGGAACAAGCAGTGAAAGAATCTAGTGTTGTCATCTTAATGGTTTCTAATGCTACCGTTTGTGATTCCTTGTTATTTGGCACAGATGTTGACGTCAATCCTTTATCTTTAGGGCAGGATCATCTTGTAGTTGTTATGAGTTCTATACCCGTCACCAGTGCGAGATTACAATCTGAAAGGTTGAAGCGATGGAAGACAAGGTATATTGATGCGCCTGTTTCAGGGGGAGAGCACGGTGCCGCTGAAGGGAAATTGACAATTATGGCAGGAGGTTTTAAGGAGGATATTGAATACGCACGCCCTGTATTCGAAGCAATGGGCACACTAACCCATATAGGTCCGACAGGGTGCGGTCAGATTGCTAAAACAGCCAATCAACTTATTGTTGGCATTACGATCGGAGCTGTATCAGAGGCATTAATTCTGGCGGAAAAAAGTGGCGCAAATGCTTCTGTAGTCCGTACTGCACTATTTGGTGGGTTTGCGGATTCATCCATACTTCGACAACATGGGTTGAGAATGGTAAATCATGATTATAATCCTGGAGGGCATGCAAAATCGCAGTTAAAAGATCTTATCGCTGCAAATGAGCTTGCGCTGGATTGTGGTATTCAATTACCTCTTTTATCGGTCATAACGAAATTGTATGAGGGCATGTGTGAACATTCATTCAGTGAACTCGACCATAGCGCTTTGTATTTATATTTAAAGAAACAGGTAATTGAAATCTCTGAATAACGGTAAAGTTAAACAACCAGTATAGGAACAGTATAGGGAGACCAGTCCAGCCTGACAGAGCCTACTGATAATAAAGGGAAACAGACCAGTCCAGCCTGACAGAGCCTACTGATAATAAAGGGAAACTGTTACAAAAGACGTGCTTTCAATAGGCTTAAACAGCGATTTTCATACGCCACAAAAGGACTTTAAGGAGGAAGTATCAGACGTTGCACAAGCAGACCACAGCGAATCAGGAGAGTAATGTCATCAAACTGGCATGGGGATGTTACCACCTTTATTTTGATGGCAAAAAGGGGGTTTTAAGGAGAAATAATAGGCGTATATGGCACATAAACTGAACTGGAACAAGTAGTTAGGCAGGTCCGACCCTATCCTGGCACCTTGCTTCATTGCCGTAAGCGTTTCTTTCACTGCTTCTTCCGTGATATCGACACTATCAATGCGCACAACTTCCAGACCGGACCGCTCCAGATGGGTGACATAATTCTGTTCATGAATGGAACCGCGTTCCCATAGAACCTGGAGAAGCTGGTCCCATACCTTTGGTTTGGCGAGCGCCTCTACGGCCACAGCGCGGTCAAGGTCGGATAAATGTCGGCAATTCAGATAGCCGACAAGATCGGTGGCGCTGAGTTCAAATGCTGTGCCAGTCTTCTTCATGGCTGAAGCGTCTCGCCTCTATCCAGGGATGCCTTTAGTTATTCTTCTTCGTTTGATCTTCCAGCTATCCGACGAACAGACTTTCCCGCCCTTCCACCAATGGCAACTCCTATAGCAACCAGTAACAATGATTTCGTCACAATTCTCCCTTAGCCCTCAAACGCCGGACTCATCAGCAATGTTAGAGCGCAACAGAAAAATTGCCCGATTGCCTCATCTCATTCCACCTCGGCATTTAATTGATCAAATATTTTTTTCATCATCAGTTCCCTCACAAGCTCACCAAACGATTGGTCTTCAATAATCTTTTCGAAGATCTCTTGATTCTGATCCATTCTGTCAATCAGCTTATCGATGAACATTTCTTCAAATGCGTATTTGAAGGTATCCAGTTTATTGACCCTGGCTTGAGTCTGTAGCGTGGTATCTTGCATTAACTCCGTTTCTATTTGCTCAAAGAAAAGCCGGTCGGCTTCCTCAAACTCGGTGCCGAAACGGTCATTTAATACATAGATGATTTCCGATAAGGCCGCTTTATCTTCTTTGCCGCGTTTGATGCCGGCTTCTGTCAAACCATCCAGTTCGCCATCTTCGCCAGTTACCAGGTCGATAGAGCCCTCTTTGATTTTTTGCAGGCGATAGTATTCCAGGGCTACCTCATCAGTCAGCTTCATGCTTTCCGATAAATCGCGCTTCGGCAGCTTGGTCAGAAGCAATTTTGCATAGGCATAGAACTTCTCAAACTCAACTTCACGAAAGGGCATGATCTGTGCCATAAAGGCATACAAATTGGTCCAGGTACGCAAACTCTTTTTGAACGCTTCCTTTTCCTCTTCCGTATCAATATTTTTGTAACGATCCACCGCCGGGTCGATATGGCGGTACAACTGGGCCTGTGCGCGTGCGGTCATTCGTGTCGTCGGATTGAAGTACACCCTGGCCAGCGCGTCGACCTCCGCATCCAGGTAAATTTGTTGCTCGTCAAGTTTGCTTTTCAGGTCATACAGGTGGTTGGGCTCCGGTTCATCGGTGACGGTGGTTATTTCATAATAAGGCTGGAACGAGTCCAGAATCGTCTGCCTGTCGTTTACGAAATCCAGAATAAAAGTGTCCTCTTTTCCCGGCGCTGTTCGGTTCAGGCGTGACAGGGTTTGTACCGCCCTGACACCAGACAATGGTTTGTCCACGTACATGGTGTGCAGTAAAGGCTGGTCAAAACCGGTCTGGAATTTATCCGCGGCAATCAGAATTTTGTAATCATCTTCAGCAAATTTCTGTGGCAGTTCTTTTTCACCATAGCCCGTCAACTGCGGTTCCGTAACGCCTTCCGGAAAGTTGTCATCCGCCACCTTGCCGGAAAAGGCCACCAGAATTTTGATGTGTTTTTCGTAGCCATTTTCGTTGATGTAGCTTTTAAGCTCTTCAAAGTAACGTTTTGCGTGAAGGCGTGAACCGGTTACCAGCATTGCCTTGGCTTTTCCACCAATCTTGCCGGCGACTACCTGCCGAAAATGTTCGACGATGATTTTTGTCTTCTGAGCCAGGTTATGCGGATGCAGCGAGATAAAACGCCCCATCGCCTGTACGGCTTTCTTCTTGTTAAGCTGGGGGTCGTCTTCTATTGCCTTGCACAGATTGAAAAAGAGTTGATAGGTGGTGTAATTCTGCAATACATCCAGGATAAAGCCTTCTTCAATCGCCTGCCGCATTGAGTAGAGGTGGAACGGTTGCGGCTTTCCCTGGGCATCCTGGTAACCGAACACCGCCAGCGTTTTGTATTTTGGTGTCGCAGTAAAGGCAAAAAAGGACAAGTTGGACTGCGGCCCGCGACTGGCGGCGGATTGTTCAATATAGTCACTGACCATATCCTGGGAATCTATCTCCTCGTCTTCATCCTCCTCAGCGTATCCCGGATACGGTTCTTGCGCTTCCGATGAACCATCGTCATGCTCTTCTGACGCATTGGCATTACCCAACACCTGCTTCATCTTTTTACTGGCCTCGCCGCCTTGTGAGCTATGGGCCTCATCAATGATCACCGCATAGTTGCGGTCCGGAAGATCGCCTACCTTTTCAACGATAAAGGAGAATTTCTGTAGCGTCGTAATAATGATATTTGCCCCGCCGCTAATGGCATCGGCCAATTGCTGTGAGTCTTTGTCAATGCGTTGCACTACGCCTGATTTATGTTCAAACTGGTAGATGGTATCTTGCAGTTGGGAATCCAGCACCCGCCGGTCTGTCACCACTATTACACCGTCAAAAATCCGCTGATTATCGGCATTGTGCAGCCCGGATAAGCGATAAGAGAGCCAGGCGATGGAATTGCTTTTGCCGGAACCGGCTGAGTGCTGGACCAGGTAGTTGCTCCCCGCGCCATGCTCTTGCGCATGACGAGTAATTTTCCGCACGACATCCAACTGGTGGTAACGCGGGAAAATCAGGTTCTCTTTTTTGCGGAGACGCCCTTCAATCTTAAACTCTTCCACTTGCAAGTGGATAAAGCGTCCGATGATTTCCAACCAGCTATCTTTAGTGAGAACGTCGCGCCATAAGTAATCGCTACGATAACCTGCCGGGTTAGGCGCATTACCCGCGCCATGACGATGGCCTTTGTTAAACGGCAACCAATAAGTTTTGCTGCCGTCAATGCGCGTGGCCATAAAGACGGCTTCATCATCCACTGCAAAATGTACCAGGGCGCGTTTTTTGAAGGCAAACAATAACTCTTTATTATCGCGGGTGTCGGCGTACTGTTTTTTGGCATCGGCTGCCCTTTGCCCTGTAAAGCGATTCTTCAACTCCAGCGTTGCCACCGGCAAACCATTCAGCGACAAAACTAAATCAATCGACTTCCCGTTTTTCTGACTGAAATATACCTGCCGAACCACCTTGAGCCGGTTCTGCTCATACAGCGTCAGCGTATCCGGGTTCAAGCCCGATTCCGGCTTGAAAAAAGCCATCTTGAAACGCACACCGTAATCGACAAAACCATTGCGGACCACGTCCAGCGCCCCGCGCAAATCCATCTCTTTATACAGCCGCGCGATGACGCGGTTGGATACATCCTCGCCATGAATCGCCGCCAGCTTGTCCCACTGTCTGGTCTGGGTCGTCTGTAAGAACTGCAACACCTCTGTCTTGAACATGCCCAGCTCCGGGCTGTAAGCGCCGGCTTCGCCTTCGACATAACCCCCGGAAGTTACCAGGCTTTCAATTATAGCGGTTTCAAAGGTGTTTTCGGACGTGGCGTCCATTAATCAACCCGCCAAGTTCTTACCGCCTGATCAGCAAGCCAGGATTGATAATGGTTCAGGTTTGCCAGGTCCCAGTGATCATATTCAGCCACTTTTTTGGCCAGCCTGAAAGACGTATTCAGGTAGTGCGCTTTCTTGGTAGCAAAGTCAGCCTGTTTCAGGTCATCCTGTTCAAGCAACACCATATTGCCCAGCCGGTCAGCAATGTCATTGGCGCCCTCACCAAAATGCTGATACCACTCCTGGTCCGGATTGTAAGGACAGACATGCTCAAGCGTCGTATCCAGGTATCTCACGTTACGCCCTGCGTTATTCTCTATCTCCGCCAACAAAAAACGGATTTTTTTGGATGAGCGGCGGCTTGGCATTTTGTAGTATTCAAAGGCATTTTTAAACACCTCATCAGCAGGGTAAAGCGCCTGGTAATCAGGGCTGTTCTTAATGTGGCTGGCGCGCTGAAATTCCCCCTCGGCTATCCTTATGGCTATGCTGTTATAACGTTTTTCCTGTTCGCTTGGCGAATAACTGCAAATCACGTTGTAACGAATTGACAGGACATAAAGATATTTCAGCGTTTTAATAAACTCTTCCGGCGAGAAATTCCGAAGAAATGCCGCCATTAATATCGTATAGGGCTGCCGGATACCAAACAGCTTCAAGCCATCCAGGAAATGAACGGCATCCCGGTATTGACCGTCTTCTTGTTGCCACCACTCATCATAGGGGTTGGATAAAGACGCATAGACGGGAACCGCCTCCGTTAATGAGCTCAGATAGCCATGCGCCTGTGCAGGGGTGATGTAAAGCTGTCTGACTGATTTAAACAACTCCTTCTTGCTTACCAGGGGTCGATGAGAATTATGCTGGTAACGGACAAAATCAGTGAAATCGTTTTCGCCCAGTTGGGTCAGGATGCCTGACCATGTTTCATCAAGTTCATCCAGCGTTTCATCGGGCACGTCATCATTTTGGGTGACCACCGAAAAAATATAGTTTTTCAACAGGTCAGGTGTGGAAAGCTGTACTCCCCTGGCATTTAAGGTTTCAAATACCTTGTAAGCATTCAGGCTGTCTTGCACTACGATTTTTGTAAAAATCAACCTGGATGAAAACCTGTTAATAAACTCACCGATTTCCTCGCCACTGTTCCCTACGTTTTTATCGCAGAAAAATTTGAATGCCCGTCTCAGCAGGTTGTTGGTTGCGGTAATGCCTCGGCCCAGGGGCGGGCGCAGGTTGGAACAGATATCTTTGTAGAAACGTCCATTATTGCGATTTAGCGTCAGCCTGCTGCTCACTCTTAATGAAACGATATCTTTCGAACCAATATAGCGTCCGGTAATTTCTTGCAAGCGTTCCTGATTGTTATCAGCGTCTTCATTGTTGTCGATTAAACGCTGGATATGTTGCATCGTAGCCAACACCAACAAAGAAAGTGTAACCAGGCGTTGTTGACCATCTATCACTTCAAAATCCTGCTGGTTTTTACGTTGTAATACGATATAGCCCATATAGTGAAAGCCTTCCTTGTCCAGACCTTCGATATCCACCCATAAGTCTTCCCACTGTTCCTGCTCCCACGAGTAATCCCGCTGGAAGCGCGGCACAGTATACTTAACTCCGTTACTTAACAGCTCGGAAAAAGTCTGGTTGGCAGGTTCCATTAGCATAAAATCGCTCATGCGGATGCCTCCTGGGTTGATGATTCCGGTACTTTAATCTTGCCTGTGACCACCTCGGAAATCAACGCGGTTCTGTATTCCTTTTGAAGTTCAATGATGCGCTGGGTTTTGGCGATTTTGGCGTCGATGCGGGCGGTTTCAGCTTCGATGTATTCGACAATGGATTCCTGTTCTTCTAGTAAAAGCCACGGAATGAATAGATTACAAATCGCCTCAACCGAAAGTCCTGGCTGCGCGGCAGCAACGGAGTACTGATTCAGATTCATAATGCGTAATAATTCACCCATCCATACAAATTTGTACTCTGATAGTGGTTCAACTACAACAGCATGCTCAGTAGCCCAAAACTTATTAGTTGGGTAATTAATATTTCCGCAAAGAGCACCTTGGCGACCTATTAAAACGAATTCACCCTCGTGGGTAAATCCATGGTAATAGCCACGAAGTCCATTTCCTCCATACACTGGATATACCCCGTCTTCTTTAATTTGATCAGAAGTTAAATTATTCCCGCTTTTTAGATATGCCGTATACTTTAGCTTCTTAACCTCCCATCCAACGGGAATTTTGCTTAGCCACTCTACCCCACTGTCTTTGAGTTCCGCGTTGGGGTCGAGGCCTTTGGTGACGGCGTGGTTGATAATGACGGTTTTTTCTTCCTCGTACAGTTCCAACAAACGCTCTTTTTGGGCGATCAGCGCATCAATCTCTGCCGTCTTGCGGTCAAGAAAGTTGGCGATGGCGGTTTGTTCGTCTTTGGGTGGAAGGACCAAAGGGACCTTCGCCATCATACCGTTCATTAATTTTGGGTTAATATCTAGCCTAACTGAAAATCTAGTACCAAGGTTCAAAAAATATGGCAAAAATCTAAGATCTATTTCATTCCAGTTCTTAGGTTGTAAAGTTCCACAAACATTTGTGCAGTTAAACTGCCCAACACGTCTTGTAACCGTTCCCGCGTTTGCTCCGTCAGTCGTCCACAAGACATACTCCCCCTCAAAATCATATACGCCCAAATAACCCATAACTCCACCATCTTTTGTCTGTGAACTATAAACGGGATAGTTGCCTGGGTTTTCATTAATTTCAACATTACTAATAACTCTCCCCCTTCCAAGTTGCCCAATGCGACCGATTGTCGAGACGCGCCACTCCTGTGGAATCTCTCCGACCCACTCAACCCCACTGTCTTTATACGCTTCGTAGCGTTCCATTACAGCAGCACCTTCTTTTCCAGTTCCAGGCTGCTTTCTTCCAGGGCCAGAATATCGGCCTTGATCTCGGCCAGTGGGCGCAGGGGTTTGAACTCGTAAAAGAATTTGGTGAAGTTAATCTCGTAGCCCGTTTTGGTCTTGCTCTCGTCAATCCAGGCATCAGGCAAGTGGGGTTCGACCTCGCGCTGGAAATAGTCATCAATGCTCTGCGGGATCGATTTTCCATCCGCGTCATCCGGGTCTTTTCGCAAAAACGGAATGTTCTCGTAGTCTCGCAGGCTGGCATTCGCTTTGGGTGAGCCTTCACGCACGGTGACGACAGCGTCGTTTTCATCTTTTTGCGGTCGCTCAACCACCACGCGCCAGTAGCCAAAAAATTCATTCGGCAAAATCTTCACAAACTCGTTTTCTGCAAAATCCCCATAGAGTTTGGTGATAAAGCCTATACCTTTTACTTCGCCGTTTTCCGCTACCTGTTTGCGTTTGTTACCCAGTGAGCGCGGCATTTTCTCCCAGAAGCGGTTGAAATTGCGTTCACCGGATTGCATCAGTTCCTCGTCCTTGCTGCCGGTGGCATTGATCAATTGCACCTTGCCTTTGCGCTCGGCGCTTTTATGATTGTTCAGTATCCAGACATAGGTGGAAATGCCGGTATTGTAAAACAGTTGATCCGGTAGGGCGATAATCGCCTCCAACCAGTCGTTTTCGATAATCCATTGGCGGATGTTGCTCTCGCCGCTGCCGGCCTGGCCGGTAAACAGGGGAGAACCGTTAAAGACAATCCCGATACGACTGCCGCCGGATTCTTCCGGATTCCGTGGAGGGAGTTTCATTTTGTTGATCATGTGCTGCAAGAACAGCAACGAACCATCGTTAATGCGCGGCAACCCTGCGCCAAAACGTCCGGCATGACCCAGGTTGTCGTGTTCGTCGGCTATGATTTTTTTTGCTTTTTTCCAATCCACGCCAAAGGGTGGATTGGAGAGCATGTAATCAAACCGTTCGTCCCGCAGACCATCTACCGTAAAGGTATTGCCGAACCTGATATTGGCAGGGTTTTGCCCCTTGATCAGCATGTCGGATTTACAGATGGCGTAGGATTCCGGGTTGATCTCCTGCCCGAATACCTCAAGTCTTGCGTCAGGGTTGAACTCCTTGAGGTGTTGTTCGCCGATGGAGAGCATGCCGCCGGTGCCGCAGGCCGGATCGTAGAGAGTCTTGACAATACCGGCCTGGGTCAGTGATTCGCTGTCGGCATTGAACAGCACGTTCACCATCAGTTTGATCACCTCGCGGGGGGTGAAGTGCTCTCCGGCTGTCTCGTTGGACTGCTCCGCAAAGCGCCGGATCAAGTCTTCAAACACATAACCCATTTGCATAGAGTCCATATCGGCCAGATCAATCTCGGCAAACTTCTTCACCACCTGAAACAGAATATCGGCCTTGGGATCATCCATACGTTCGATCTGATCATCAAAGTTGAAATACTCGATAATCTCCCGAGCCGAAGCCGAATAGCCATTGATGTGGTTACGCAGATTGGCCGCAACATGGTTGGGGTCAGCTACGATCCTGGCAAAATCAAACGGGCTGCGGTTATGGAAGTTTGCTCCGGCAATTTTATTCAATGTGAGGTCTTTGGCGCTGTCAGAGAACTTTTCTGCTTTGGGCAGATAGGCAAGGACTTTTTGTTTACTAGGCGCCAGCACACAGTCCAAGCGCCGTAACACCGTCATTGGCAGGATGACCTTACCATAATCAGACTGCTTGTAATCACCACGTAACAGGTCAGCCACGTCCCAGATAAGGTTGGCTTTATCCTTGAAGTTTGTCATTTACTCTCCGGTTTGAAATTGTTTTGCGAGTAATGCCTCATTCACCGACAAATTCAGAACGCCGCGAAAAATGTCCGGTTGAAGCTCCTTGTCAGTTAACGAAGTGATTATTCCTGATTTTACCCTTAAATACGCACACTTTTTTATTTAAAGTCAGTCAATTCAACAATCAACTACATCATAGAGATAGAACATTTATTGTTCGCATAGTGACTGTCTGCATTGAGACACTCCTAATCTTCGGTCCAGATTCTTAAATGACTTCTACCTTGAGGTGCCCCGTTCTTCGCTATAGTCCACTAAACCATTTCTGACTAGGGACGGATATGAAGACCAGGTACAGACTCACTCCAATAACCGACCAGGATGTAGCACAAATTTGGCGTCATACAAATTAGAACTGGGATAAATCTCAAGCAGACAAATATCTGCGACTGCTTGAAAAAGGTGTCCTGATGCTTTTACAACACCGAAAATCAAGCAAAGCCCGTGAATAAATCAGAATGGGATACGGTTGAATTTGAAGAATTCAGCGATCAGTTGACACTGTTTGCTGAACAGTTGAATTGGCTGGGTGTACAGCTTCAGCGTTCAGCTTCAAGCCCAATGCGCGAACGACCTTGAGGATTGTGTCAAACGTGGGACAACGTTGCCCGGAAAGTGCCTTGTAAAGACTTTCGCGGGATAAGCCTGCATCATACGCCACCTGGGACATACCCTTGGCACGAGCGATATCGCCCAGTCCCTTCGCAATGAATGCAGCATCCCCGTCCGCTTCCTCCAGGCAGGCATCCAGGTAGGCAGCCATTTCCTCCGGTGTGCGAAGGTGCTCGGCCACGTCGTAAGGAGAAGTAACAGTTTTAGTCATTTTGCATACTTACAAATTTTGAGCCAGACTCAAGGCCCTCTTGATGTCACTGGTTTGTGCGCGTTTGATACCACCTGCCAATAAAACAATTATTCTTTGGCCTTGTTTTTTGTAGTACACGCGATAACCTGGGCCGTAATCAATTCGTAATTCTGAAACACCTTCGCTTACAGGCCTTGCGTCTCCCGAATTTCCAGCAGCTAAGTGTTCGGCCCGTGCCTGTACACGAGCCCTGGCACGGATATCCCGCAAGCCGTCAAGCCAGCTGGCATAAACGTCCGTTTTATGAAGCTCCATGATAATAATATTGTAGTCATACGGCTACAGATTATCAATTCGCTTCGATTCGCTTCGATTTAAGGAGGAACCGCGGACTTCAATTGATTTTAATACCGATACTCAAACCCTGCCCCGGACTTGAAATCTGAATCATACCCGCCGGTAATGGCCATCTTCTTATTGATTTCATAGGAAAACCGGACCCGGTACTCATCTTCGGTATTCCAGTTCCAATCAAATCGAAGCCGGTTCGTCAATTGAAGACCGCTTTCCAGTTCCAAGCGGAAATGACCGTCGCTGTCGATGCGTAACTCTGAATCAATTAACAGCGGCAACGTGTAGTTTACGCCCGCTACTACAAGGTCGTCGGTATCGGATTCGTCCCGTTCAAAGTTGGCGCCTGCATACAGTGATAAGAAGCGCGTTATTTGTCTTAGGTAACTTACCTCAACATCGTATTCATCCTCGTAATCGTAGTCATACGCCACCTCAACACCATTGCGCCGGTTGTACGCCCATAACCGCCCGGCCATCATATCGGATTGAAACGACGTATCCGCAAAGCGATACCAGGGATCGTCGTTTTCAACGTGATACCGGTAGTACCTTGAATTGCGATAATCATCTTCCCCGGCAGGCAAATAACTCACCACCCGCGCCATGCCGCTCTTCATGTGATACAGGTTGTGACAATGAAAAAACCAGTCCTTTTCCTCGTCAGCGGCGAATTCAATAATGACCGTATCCAATGGTGGCACATTGACCGTATGTTTTAACGGCGCGTAATCATGCTCACCATTCAGTACCCGGAAGAAATGACCATGCAAATGGATGGGATGGTGCATCATCGTCTCATTGATTAACTTGAAACGTACAACCTCACCCTTTTTGATCCTGATCTTGTCGACCTCGGTCAGGGTTTTATCATCGAACGACCAGGTATATCTATCCATGCTCCCGGTTAACCGCAGGGCTATTTCCCTGGTTTTCCGTTCCGCATCAAAAGAAGTCGGGTTTTTCGCCCTCAAACCGGCATATTCGCTGGTACCGTGCATGGAACCATGCCGGTCAGCGTGAACTGTTTTACCGCGCCTGCGACTATGGCTTTCATGCCCCACCAGGTAAAGATTGGGTTTTATCGCAGGGAGAACGGGAACCGGTTCACCCGAACCCAGGTAATAGGAGGCATACCCTGAGCCGTCTTCCGCCGTTGCCCGCAGCTCATAACGTTTATCGGCGCGCATCTCAATGATTACGTCATAGGTTTCAGCCGTTGCCAGCCGCAACCTCTCGACGGTTCTGTCCACGACGGCCACGCCGTCCGCCTCTATCAGGGTCATGTCGCCACCGCTGAACTCGACGTGAAAATAACTGGAAGCCGAAGCATTGATTATCCTGAGCCTGACCCTCTCGCCCGGTCTGATTTCAGTATTATGCAGGCTTTGTTTTCCATTGATCAGGAACGCATCATAACCTACGTCGGACAGGTCCATGGGACCCATACGAATCAAGGCGCTATTGATCCTGTTTTTCAGCGCCTGCCTGCCGTTTTGCATCACACCCTGCCAGGACTGGACGGTATTTTTTTTCAGCGCATAATAATCAGCTTCACGTTTGAGATTCCTCAGCACCGTTCCCGGGTGTTCATCGGTCCAATCCGACAAGACCAGGACCAGTTCCGTATCGTAATGATAGGTCTCTGCCGGGTTGTGAAATACCAGCGCGCCATAAAGTCCACGCTGCTCCTGTAACCCGGTGTGGGCGTGATACCAGTAGGTGCCGGAATGGGTGACGGGGTATTCAAAGGTTAACGATCCTCCGGCTGCAATCGGCGCTGTTGTCAGGTACGGCACGCCATCCTGATCGTTCGGCAGGAGAACACCATGCCAGTGGATGGAAGTCTCGACGTCCATCCGGTTATTAAAGGTAATTTTAAGCGTGTCATTCAGGTTTGCCTGTATCGTCGGGCCGGGAATGTTGCCATCGATCACCATGGCACGCACCGGTTTGCCGGTAACGTTGACATCCAGGTAGTCGATATCAAACTCATGACTGACCATATCAGCCATACTTCCGCACGGCACAGACAGGATGTGCCATAGCAGTACGGATAACAAAAACTTGTGCATAAATTATATCCCCGTATATGTGACAGGTTGACCCTTTACGCAAAGGCCATACAGGATTGACCTGGCATATCCCCCGCAAGGGGTACGCGTCCGGATCAAACAGAACTGCCCGCACTCTCTGTTGAGACAGACGAGCTACAGGAGAAGTTTTGGGGGATGGAAAATACTGTCCAGACGAGAATAAGGGTAGGCGTTACCAAAGTAAGCGATGAGCGTACTATTGGTATTCGGCCCCGTGCCATCAAGTTGGAACATGGCGGAGACGCCGGCGCCGATACAGCAATGCTGGGCAACGCAGATTTCAGTTGAATTGTTCTTGTCGGCCTCGGTCTGGTGACAATTCACTGTTATATTTGTTACGTCTTTTTGGTTTTCAAACCGGGAGTTCTCGCGGGAAGTCTGGGAACAAAATTCAAATACGCCTGCGGGGACCTGAAAGACGAGTGAGAATAGCGTAATAAACAGCATCAGTCGGCTACATTTACCCATATGAGAGAGTATAGCGCAAACTTCCCTGACAGGTAATCCCTTCATGGCGAAAGTGTTAGCAAGGTCTCCGGTATAATCTGTTAACCATGCCATCGGTATGGGCAGTCACGGCCTGAAACCACCAGTTCAGTACGCAAATAATTCCTGGAGGCGCCTACACGACTCCTTCTGAGCAGTCTCATCAATAACACCCAGTTTTTTTACTAATCTTGATTTATCAACCGCCCTGATTTGATCCAGGAGGATCATCCCTTCCTTCCCTTGAAATTCACACCTGACTCGACAGGATAAATGAAACCCCTTTGTTGTCATTGGAGCTACCAGCACAGTAGATAATGCAGCCATTTCATTGGGTGAAAT
This sequence comes from Gammaproteobacteria bacterium, assembly GCA_965222155.1. GTDB lineage: Bacteria > Pseudomonadota > Gammaproteobacteria > Eutrophobiales > Eutrophobiaceae > JAAXHV01. The sequence continues at coordinate 1,325,388 of CBDCTH010000012.1, read as the reverse complement.
CACGATACATGGCCTTGTTTTACCGATTTCTCTGCCCTGGGTCGGAGTAAGCTTTATGAGCCAGATCTGGAAGCGGGCAATTTCCGGCATTACCATTCCAATTCTTCATCGGATGTTAATGTTGCATCCAACCATGCATTATCTATTACTTCAACACCATGTGTAGCTATTGCTGCCTCAATGGATTCTTTCCAGCCTTCTCTGGCCCTGTTATTCGGAGTAACCAGGAGACCGTTGCTGACTACCTGTAATTTAAGCTCTTTCCCTTCCAGCTGAGCTTGTTCTACGAGTGGTTTCGGAATCCTGATACCCTGCGAATTACCAATTTTAACTAAGTGAACCATGATTTTGATCCTTGTACATTAAACGACTTTAAGTAAGCATAATGTAATTACATCCGGTTTTCAAGAGGATGCGGATAGATTTTCCTATCCTTCCAAGATTCGCTCACCTAATTGTTCCGCCCACCATTGGTTAAATTCCCAGAGGCAACGTTCGTAAGGGACGGACAATCTGCCTTGCTCATAAAATGGGCTACGGATACCGGACTGGCAACGTTCAAAAGCGGGCATGTCGTCACTCTCATGAACTGACCTCGCCCATTGAACACGGTCTTGAATCGCTTGTTCGAGTGTCGGGTCTTCTCCCGGAACGATGGTATCTTGCCCTCGCTCCCAGGAAAATGTACGAGGTTATTGAGAAGTTACGACCACCCGCACCATGTATTTAACTTGCTTCTAATTAAGGTATTTCAACATTCAAATTCACTTCATAAGCGCTACTACGGCCACCACCCTTAGGCTTGAGGACGCTCTTTTTTACCAAGTCCTGTAAATCCCTGGTCGCAGTCGCCTTAGAGGTTTTTGTAATGCTGATATATTTTTTTGCGCTCATACCTCCCTCAAAACCTTGCGGCCCTTCTTTTAACATACGTTGAACAATTCGTAACTGGCGTTCATTCAACTGATCTCTAAAATAATCAAAGAACCTGGTTTTTTTGAGCGTGAAATTAATAAGTTCTTCAGTCTGAACCTGGGCATCCAAACACGTTTGCATAAAATATTCTATCCATGCAGTGATATCATTAGATCGCTGCGCTGATTTTAACGCATCATAATAAGCCCTTCTTTCAGCCTCTATGGTCTTGGACAAGCTGAATAAAGCAGGACGCCCTATTCCTTGCAGTAAGGCTTTTTCCGAAATGGCCCTGCCAATTCGGCCATTGCCATCTTCAAACGGATGGATACTCTCAAAATAGAGATGGGCAATACCTGCTCTAACCGGTGGCTTGTTGATTCCCTGTGGGCCTCCGGGAGTCGTTTTATTGAACCAATTAATAAAGCGTTGCATTTCATCTGGGACAACGGCAGAAGGCGGTGCTTCAAAATGGACCTTTTCTCTACCCATTGGGCCGGTGATCACTTGCATTGGCTCTTCATGGGTACGCCATTTCCCAATAGTGATGCCTTTACTCCCTTGCATCAGCATTTTATGCCAATCCATGAGCATTTTTTTTGTAAGCCTTCTTGCATAGTCCCTACGTATAGTAATTATAAGTTGACCTGCTCCATTAGCCCTTTGATCACGTACTTGCTCCTGGGTTTGGGTAATACCCAACTGATTACATATAGAAGACCTGACATCTTCACGGCTTAAATATTCCCCTTCTATCTCCGACGTTTTAATCGCTTCAGAGACCATTATGTCGATCATGGTTTCTGTCTTGATGTTTTCAGGCAGACCTTCCAGCAGGCCACTTATACGGCCTACCCTTTCAGTAAACTCAAAGAGTATGTCCTCCGCTTCCCCTAGCGTATAGGTAAACCGTGGCCAATCTGATTGCTGCCAGTTATATTTCATGAGCCGATTATAATCTCTATTCATCTCATTATACATTTAAAAATGAGCCGATTATAACTATTATTTGGCTCATATCATACGGAAGACGCCATCATCGTTCTCGACGGCGTGAATCTCCATCCGCTGGCGGTGGGGAGATTGCGCAGGGCGGAGGAGCTCATACACAGTGCTCGGGAAGCAACTATCTCGCGGGCCGGTCTTACCCGAGACGCGCTCGCCGAACTGCAACGCGCACGTGAGATGTTGATCGAATCATAACGGGCGGGGGCTGGATGGCTGCGATCGTCGCGGTCGGGATCGCAATCGCTCCGACTGATTTGAGAACGATAATAATTATTCAGGTAATGTAAAAGCTACGATAGCGTCACTCAATTCAGTTTTAAAGGTAGGGTAACCACCCGCCGCAATAACAATAAATTGCCGGTTGCTCTCACTATGAAAATAGGTCATGGGCGTGGCATTAGCGGGTGCAGGAAGCTCCGCACTCCATAATTCTTCACCCGAGTAAAGATCGTATGCCCGGATCCGGTTATCAAGACTTGCCCCGATAAAAATCAGTCCTCCTTTGGTAATGATCGGTCCACCTTGATTAGGTGAACCCCAGCTTCGCGGCGTATGAAACAACCCGAATCCGAACGGTTTGCGTCCGAAAGGAATTTGCCAATGTATTTTCCCGGTGGAAGTATCGATTGCAGTTAAATTACCCCATGGAGGAGGATTACACGGGATACCGAAACCGGATGTCAGAGTTTCCCGTATCCATACGAACGGCGTCCCGGGCATCAAGGCGATTGAGCGCCCGGCTTTATTTTGTGAGTCACCTGACGCCTCAAATTCTTTACGGGGCACCAGTTTTTGTGACGTCAGAATATTCGTGGAGTTAATAACTGCCAGACCGGATTCCGGATCATAGGCAACTCCTCCCCAGTTACTGCCTCCGGAAACAGAAGGATAAAGCACAGAGCCATGGACACCGGGTGGTGTGAATAAACCCTCATTTCTTAATGCCAGGATCTTGTTGCGACACTGTTTTTTGTCCCAGAATGTCAGCCCCCAGGCATCATCTGCCATGATGGTTTGCGCTGTAAACGGTGGCGGCACTTGTGGAACCGGTTGAGTAGGCGAAGATTTCTCGCCCTCCACGTCCGATTGCGGAACCTTCATTTCTTTCACAGGGAACAATGGCCGTCCCGTCGACCTGTCCAATACAAACAAGAAGCCGGTTTTCGTCGCCTGCAGAACAGCCTCCACCTTACTGCCATTGTGGTTCAGCTCAACCAGGGCCGGCATAGACGGTAGATCGTAATCCCACAGATCGTGGTGCAGCGTCTGGTACGACCAGATCTCCTCGCCCGTCAGGGCGTCCAACACCACTACAGCATTACCATGAGGAATAGCTTCAGATCGGTTTAATCCATACGGATCATGGCTGGGGCTGCCGGTCGGCAAAAAGACCCAGCCGCGTTTGCTGTCAATTGATATCGGCGCCCATGTATTTGCTCCTCCGAGAGTGTCACGCAATTGTTCCGGAATCGGGTTCCAGCTCCATAACTCCTGACCGCTGCGTACATCAAATCCCCTGACTATACCATCCGGGGCGTTCGCCCATTCGCCATCAAGGATTGTAGATCCAACAATAACAACATCCTGGTAAATTGCCGGTGGTGAAGTCAGGGATATACTGCCCTCACCATGATAGTCAAACGTATTTAAATCGATTTGACCGTTATTTCCAAAGTCACTGCAGGTCCTGCCCGTATCCGCATCAACTGCAATCAAACGCCCGTCACCAATACCGCTTAACACGCGTTTATTGCAAGCGTCTTCCTGATTATTTGTTGTAGATTCAGACCAATACGCCACACCCCTGCAATAACTGCCTTTTGAATAAGTATTCTCTTTATCTATTTCTGGATCATAGCTCCACGCCTCGGTTCCCGTTCCCGCATCCAACGCGACGATACGATTAAATGGCGTGCAAATATAAAGCCTGCCATTGGCCAGAATGGGATTTACCTCCAGAGGAGTGACGGCAGTACCATCCGTACCGTCCGATACATCACCACTGTGATATACCCAGGCAACCTTGAGTCCTTCGACGTTATGTCTATTAATCCGGCTGAGTGGTGAATATTGACCGCCTCCTGGAGAACCGCCGTAGGTAGACCATCCATACATACTACTATCCGGCAGTACATGATCCGGACTGTTATCAGATTGCTCGCGAGTTTGCTCCTGCGCTACAGGATTACTACTGCCTGTCAGCAAAATAACAAAAATAACCACATAATTTTTAATGTGGTTTTTTGCTTTTGTAATTGATGGTGCAAGATTTATCGCGGTTTCTCCCGCAAGTCAGACCAGCTATCAATAAATTACCCGGCAATTTTTTCTCGCGCCGCCTGGATTTCCTCAAGATCCAAATCACTCGACCCCCAGAAATGCAAAAAGCGGCGATACCAATCCTGGGCCTGGTCCCGATTACCCAGCTGTTCATGCAGTTGTCCCAGTTGATAATGAGCCTTTACAAAATGAATGGGAATGTCCAACCTGGGGTCGGTAAGGGCGAGCAACGTTTCCAGTTCAGCAACAGCACCCTTTAAATCCCCTTCCTGCCATCTGGCTCGAGCCATACTCTCACGATATAAAGGATGGTCATATATCTCTAAAGCAGCTCGAAAGTTTACGCCCGCATCTTCCGGTCGGTTGCGTCGCAGAAGAATTTCGCCATTCAGGTGATAGAAGCGACGAATATGAGATTGGTATTCAGGATCGCGAACAGCGTCACCGATCACCCGCAGACGCTGGGCGGCATCGAGCAGCCGCCCTGATTTGATCATAGCCAAACCGGTTAAATGCTCAATATCAATATTTATATCACTCGTGTCCCGCGCCAATTCCAGTGCCTGCTGATAGCTGTCGAGTGCTTCGTTGACCCGACCGGTTTCCGCCTGAAAATAAGCGACGTAAAAAAGCTTATGCGCTTCACCCTCCGCATCATTACGTAGACCCCGAAGACGTTTAGCTTCAAGCTTGTGTTCTATGGCCTCAGAAAACCTGCCCTGGTATGCAGAAATCAGCGCCAACTCGTCGTGAATTTTCTCTAACGTCTCATTGCTGGTTCTTTTAAGAAGCAATGACTCCAGACTTTGCCTTGCGCTAGCAATCTTGTTCTCAAGAGTGTCGGTTCTGGCAACTTCTAAAAGTATCATGGGGTCATCAGGTTGTTCCCGCAGTTTCTCCTTGAACAGTCGCCGGGCTGTGTCGAAGTTTCCGCTCCGGCGCGCTTTGATGGCGTCGGCCAGGTTGCCTTCAGGCTCAGACAGACCGCCGTAGGGCAGGTTACCCGGGAGTCCTGGCATCCATCCCTTGCGCCGCTGCATGACATAGGTGGAAAGCAGCGTAGCCAGGCTGTTTAAATATTCTTTACCTGCTTCGGCACTCGCACCCCGGGGATCTCCCAGGACGCCTATCGGCGAGATTGTATGAGTACCATCGCGGTTGAGCTTTTCACCCATCGCATAGGCATTACCCATAAAACCCTGTTCAGCGTTCTCCAAATCAACCAGTTCCGGTTGACAGGCCAGCATCATTGCTGTTTCTGCCAGGCCGGCGTGAGAACCTGCTTCTGCAAGATCGATACCCAGACGTTTCGAAGTATCGGTAAGCGCCCCAAGGTAGGCTTCGGCGTCGGAAAAAGAAAAAATGTTCGTGTGCGGATAGAGTCTACCAAGTTCTGCTTCCAATTCCCCGGCCATACCAAAGTTAGTGCCATGGGTTGGGATAATGGCGATGTGGCGAAACCCATGCCATGCGAGACTATGGACGTATTCATAGACGAGGGATTTAAGTATCCGGGCGCGCACGGTGATTGTACCGGGGAAGTTCATGTGATGGGGGGCGATGCCGAGTCGAATGTTGGGCGTAATAAGGGCCTGCCCTACCCGTCCCGCAATCTCGCGTGCCAGACAGTCGCCGGCGGCCGAGTCGGCCGCCAGAGCCAGTTGAGGTCCATGTTGTTCAGTCGAACCAATTGTAATGATAGCGGTATTAATTCCTTGCTTGAGGGCTGAATCGATTTCCCTCCACGTCTTTTTTTCCAATTCGTGCTGGGCTGGCGCCGGCGGCGCCAAAAGCAACATAAAAACCACCGCCACGGTTATTTTATAGAACATTGCAGCCTCTCATCGTCAGCATTGTATCGGGCGAATTACGGGACTTGGCTTGATACTCAGGGAAGGACCTGAAAGCGTCGACCATCTTCCAGAGTCAAGTTCTGGCCATCAAACGTAGCGTTCATACTGGTATGGTTAGTATTGGAAGCTGAAGATTTATTCGCTGATGTCCAGTAGGCTATGTCGAGCCTGATGGCATCATTTTTCGATTCATACCTGCCATAACCGGTATCAACGCCATTTTCATCACCGTTAACTAGAATAAAATAGTCGTCAACGAGGGCCAGTGCCCCGTTTTCCAGCTTATACACTTTACCTTCACCTGGTCCGGCCAGCTCAAAGATTTGTACCGTTCCACTCCCCTTGAAGATTAAAGTCAGTTCATCATTCACGCGTCTGACATCAACGTCATGTTCCGTGAGACCCGGGTACGTGAGTGGAGGAATTTTTGATGGTGCCGTGCTGATGGTTTGTTCAGCCACTAAATGGATGAAATTGTCACCTGCTGAGTAAGGGCCTGCATGGGCCATCGCTCCCTGAACCTGACCCGGCTCACCTTTGAACTGGGCGTATTGTACAAAAATGCCATTCCTGAACAGGAAAATTCCATTCAGTGGCAAGTCTTCACCACTTGAGGTAATCAAACCGGTATACAACCAGAGTCCCTCAACCTGCCGTTCAAGGGATACCGGCTGTTCCGCTTCATTGGCGGCAGGATTGCCGCAGTAGAGAATAACCAAAAGGCAGAAGACAAAAAGTTTGGCTGATTGATGCGTTTTCATGACACACCTGCAATGGTTGGATATACCCGCCATTTTACCCACAGAATTCAAGAAGGGACAATCGTATGTGGGGTCAGGGTAAAATTGCCATTAGAGAGGGACCACAAACTACTTCCCTGTAGTTTACCCGTGCGGGGCCGGCTCCACTGACGCAATGTTACTGCGTATCGTGGTCTTCTGACTGCTTGTCCTGCAAAATCCGTTTCAAGGCGGCTTCCCGGCGTTTCTCACGCGCCTCCGGCCCGCGCTGAATGTCAGTCAGGGCCGGAGGATTTTCTATCAGGTAAGCCTGGTAATCAAATTCTTTTTCTGTTGTAGTATTCATCCAGTAATCTTCCTCCTGCACCAAATGCAGTGATTAACCGGTACAGTGGTAACTCCTCGTCTGAATATATCAAGGTTAATACCCTGCTGCCGGCTGTTTCTCCTATCCACATCCGTCGTCCTGCATGCCTTGTCGGGTGCAAAACTTCATATCCGTTCGGATCATCAAATGCGGATACCACCTCATAAAACTGAATCCGGTGTTTCCTCCGAACTTCCTGGTATTTGTCTTTGTCCCCTATAAACCCGATATCCATGTTGCGACTTCCTTGTAAGTTTCCATGTAATTATAGCAGAAGTTCAGACCTGTATATCATTCTCTTACCAGTGTTACGTAAGACACTATTGGCCGAGCCTTATGGTCATGTTTGCTACTTCCAGGAAACCAGCAATGGCGATGACGATGCCGAAAATGCAAGAACTATTGCAACGACGGCCAACCATCGATTGATGTTAAGGCTGGCAGGGACTGTTTTACCCAGGGAAAATCACACAATCAGAGTTCTAAGTGGCGTACTTGTGGGTCGTACGCTCGACTATTCCCGATTCGGTGGCGCGGGCGATGTTTCCTTGACTATAAAGCAAGACATGCGAAAAAACAGCCAAACCAGGTTTCGTTTGGCTGAGTACGTGTGCAGCTGTTTCCGGACTGGCCAAATATTCGTAGAAATAATTGACATAATCCGGGGCGGCTTTTTCCAGTTCGCGACTGCCAATAGCAACAGAATGAATCAGCAAGTCGACCCCTTTAGCCTGTTTCAACAAGTTGTAAAGTGTCAGATATTATGGCTATAATATCTGATTAAGATGATTGCTGTCTGTCATAGTTACGGTACTGGTTGAATGAATCATTTGTCCGACAAAATAATGAATAGAGTCCGAGGCCATGGCCGCGGCAAGTGGGTCTGCACGCCTAAAGACTTCCTGGACCTGGGGTCACGGGCCGCGGTGGACCAGGCCTTGTCCAGGCTGGTGACGCGCGGGCGCCTGCGACGCGTTGGACGGGGCCTGTACGACTGGCCACAGACGTGCATTATAACGAAACAAGTTGTGCCGCCCGACCTGGATCAGGCCGTGGCCGCTATTACCCGCCGGGACGGTATCCGTGTAGTCGACGGCGGTATGTATGCAGCCAACCATCTGGGACTGACCAATGCAGTGCAGGTCATACCAATGTACCTGACGGACGGTCCCAGCCGTAATGTCAAAGTGAATCAGACCACCATTGAATTCAAGCACGCAGGCACACGGTTGATGCGGTGGTACGGACGTCCTGGCTGTCCGGTCGTTAACGCCCTGTTGTGGTTCGGTCGCCGGATTGCCACGTATCCCCAGAACAGGATCGCAGAGCGGTTACGCAGTCAATTGCCCGATTACGTCAAACGGGATCTCATGGAGGGCATTGCACTGCTGCCGTCCTGGGCGGTTCCTATTATCAAGCAACTGCAGGGTGATGCGGCATGAGCATTAATCCGCAAATTAACGCATTTCTTAACTTGCCTGACGATCAGCGTCGCAATGTATATAGGATTGCTGCTGAAAAAATGAGTACTCTGCCTGAATATATAGAAAAAGACCTCTGAACCTGCCATGTACTGGATGTGCTGTTCAATACAGATGCGCCTGATCGTCCGCGTCTGCTTTTCAGGGGCGGGACTTCACTCTCCAAGGTCTATATAGGGTGCTGTTCACTAACGTCATATCACATGCACAATTGCTCTATCGCAGGGGCTGGATGAAACTGGGTAAAATTGAAACAGACGGCATCAGGCTGATCCCCCAGGATGAACTCCATAAAAGCCTGGAAACCGATTACAACCTGATGAAAGTCATGTTGTTCGGAGACAAACCTTCGTTTTCATCGCTGATAGAAAACATCAGGACATTGGAAACACGGCTGAATGAAGACATATTGGGTGAGACGGATTCTATGGGGTTACCGCCAGAAATCCAGATAGCGACTACCGTGACACCCTCCCCATGAATTCATTCCAATTATACCCTGTATAAATTGCGATCGAATCGGTCTGGTGGCTGGTCAAGATCAAGGTGAACCTCAGCAAACAAATTTCGACTCAATTCCCCTTTTTCCCGTCACTCTTTGTTCCGGTTGCCCAAATAAATTCTGAACGCCTATGGCGGCTTGTTGTTATAATACTTTTTGTATTTAGGGAAACTCTGAGATTAAGTCAGAGTTTTCTTAGGTAAACAGCCAAAAGTAATTGATCATGTCTTGAATCGAACTCGGCATGCTCGATGATTCGAGTTATGATTTGTACTTGTAAGTATCTCAAATGTGTTGGATGGTACTCAAGAAGTTGACTATGTCATTACACAAAGGAACAGTTCCTTACCTGTTTTACAGGAAGACATCAAAATTCTCTTGAATCTGCCATCCACTAGCGCTACAATGTATCTAACATAGCCGTCACGCCTCTTAACAATGCGCAACCTTGGCGGCTTTTTTTGTCTGCGCTCCGAGGTCTCACAGTGGTTGAAGTCTACACGAAATCTCCTCTCACGTTTGAACAACAACTGCAACAACTGAAAGATCGCGGCCTGATTATTGATAATAATGACTTTGCCTTATCTCAACTCAGAACCATCAGTTACTACCGTCTGAGCGCCTACTGGCACCCATTCCGCAAGAAAGAACAGGATGGCACCATCTCAGGTACCTATGAGGAAGGAACTCATTTCAACGAAGTCATAATGCTATATGAGTTTGATCGTCGACTACGCTTACTTGTGATGCGTAAAGATACTTTCTTATGGTCCAGAGATGTCTTTGACTACTATAACCATTTCTCTAAATGTCTTTTGTCACGTTCGAGAAGCAAATTCAAAATTACCCGGAATATCAAAGCCGATATCGAAAAGATGTTTGCGGCTGCTCTGGACGCACTTGAAGTCCAGGGAGACCCTGCCACTGTTGCGAAACGTTTCATAGATGGCGATTTCATCGATGGTTACTATGAGGCGGAACATCGACTATGTAGTGCCAGGAGAAGACAGTAGAAAAATGTTAACCGTTAGACGATTTACAAGATTCATCCATTGGTTAGTACAAAATATTTTGTAAATACGCAATACCAGCCTTTCTCCGGACTCTGCCGACAGAAAAGCAGCCGGGAAGATGAACGTGTTACCCCAATATAACCACATGAACAAGGCATAACTTGGGGGCTGGGTGATTGAGAAGACCTGCATTTCCCTGGATTGGACACAGTCCGGGAAAATCTGACCGTCATAATCGCCGTCTCAGCGATTTAACGGGAACACCCGATGCCCTTGGACGCGCCTGATTACAGATATTGCGGGTAGCAGGGGGAAGCCTCCTGCCTGGTGCGGTGATTTACGCCAAGCTTAAAGCCCATCACCGAGACTTTCGCACCCGTTACTCGCCTCGGCCTTATCTTCCTCACAGCGCTATTTGCCCGGGCTTCCCTGCCCAACCCGGAAGCAGGCTCATGGACACCCGTCTGCCGCGCTGGCCGTTTCCGTGAAAACGGCCACTCCGGGCAACGGGCGGACTGGGCCAAGCGGAAGCCGATGTTGTTGTTGCGGTTCGAGCGGGTATTCCTGTTACGGTTGGCGGAACGCAGGTTCCTCGGTTTGTTGTTCCAGGAACCGCCGCGAATCACACGCTGGCTTCGCTCTGGCCCGCTCCTCTGCAAAAACTGACCCGACTGAATATCACCTCCCGCAACCCCTCCGTCTCGGCATGACGGGCATGCCCAATCCAGCTTTGTACCAAAGCATTCAGGGTTGGCCAGTCTATCTGTCCTTCCCGATACATACTGCTCATGTGTCTTAACCGGCGCCGGAACCGGAAGCCGTTGTCATTGCGCAGCCAGCGCCGATAACGGGACAGTCTGTAACCCAACACGTCCACGCGTTCCGTCGTACGATAAATTTGGGTTTTGTCAGCGTGCAATATCAACCTGATTTCCTGCAGTTTATCAGCGACTACGTCCCGTAGCGCCCACAGCCTTTGTTTATCATTGTCCAGCAAGTAGAGGTCATCCACGTAACGCAGATAGCCCTTCACTCGTTGGGACTCTTTCAACCAGTGGTCGAACTCGTCCAGGTACAGGTTGGCGAAAAACTGACTGGTCAGGTTGCCGATGGGCAGCCCGCGCTGTCGCTCGCTGACGGCGACCAGGTCATCGCCGGGAAAAAACCGGACCGGCACGTCTGTTTCGGGCCCGTTGTCGATAATCCTGTGCAACAAGTCCAGGACATATTTATCCTTGATGCGCCGGGCCAGTTGCTGTTTCAGTATGGTCCGGTCTATGGAGGGAAAATAGCGGGCAATATCCAGTTTTAATACGTAAGCGTTATCCCGGGCAAACTGCTGATAACGGTCCACCGCCCGGTGCACGCCCTTATCCTTGCGGCAGGCGTAGGTGTCCGGGATGAAGCGTTTGTCCAGCAAGGGTTCCAGGACGTGCATGACGGCATGGTGCACCACCCGGTCCCGGAACGGCGCGACTGATATCAACCGGGGTTTGCGCTCATAGACGGTGAACTGCCGGTAGGCGCCAGGGGTATATGTGCCGGTTATCAGTTCCTGCTGAAGCACCAGCAAGTTCTGCTCCAGCTCCAGGCTGAAATGCGCCACGTCCGGCCTGCGACGTTTGCCCTTCCTGGCCTTGCAATATGCCGAATAGAGGTTATCCATGGTAACCACTTGTTCCCAGATGCGCCCGATACGGTGCATGTCTCAACCCGCCGCCCGTGATTTCTGCCAGGCGCCGATTTGTATGCCGATGCCCACCAGTCGCTGACTCCCATGATAGTAACGATTCCGGGGTATCACCCGCAGTTCATAGGCCAGGCGCCACAGGTGCCGGACGGAGGCCAGGCGCCGGTTAGCGGCACTGAGTTGGGTGCGCTTGTGCTTGCTATAGGCGGCGTCAATACACTCTTCAAGGACGGCCAGCAGGCCGGATTCCAGGCGCTCCCCCAGAGTGAAGCGCCGGGCGCGGGGGAACTTGTCCAGCAACGGTATCAGCCATTTGAGCAGTTCATGACAATCATCGATGACCTGGGGTAAGTTTGTATCTGTGGTTTGCATAACGGGACTCCTATAAATAATAAAAACGGCCCGGCGCTATGCGCCGGGCAGAAAAGGGAAAAAGGGAAAAGTTTAAAGGGAATCCCGGCAGACAGCCCTGCTCAACCTGCATCGTATCTCGCCTTCGTCCTACTTGTCCTGGGCCAAGCGGAAGCCGACGTTGCTGCTGCGGTCCGAGCGGGTATACCAGTTACGGAAGGCGGAACGCAGGTACCCACGGAAAGAAGTCCCAGGAACCGCCGCGAACCACACGCCGGCCGCAGTCCCCCAGTTCCCAGGCGCGGCCGTCGCTCGGCGACCCCGCGTAACTGTCGTTCCAGCAGTCCTCTGTCCACTCCCACACGTTGCCGTGCATGTCGTAAAGTCCATAACTGTTCGGCTGATAGCGACCCACCGCAGCAGTGCCTATGCCGACACCGTCAGAACAGGCCTTGTTCCGCCAGTCCATATCCGTGCTGCTGTCTGCATGATTGGCATACCGGCACAGCTGTGACTCACTGTTGCCATAGTGGTACTTCGTGGTGCTCCCGGCACGGGCTGCGTACTCCCACTCCGCCTCGCTCGGCAAGCGGAAATTACCGCCGGTCTTGTCATTCAACCAGTCAATGTATCCCTGGGCATCGTCCCAGGAGACATTTATCACCGGCCGATTGCCCCGGCCCCAACCCTCATCATCCGGCCGGTAACGACCGCAGCCCCCGTCCGCAACACAAGTGTCCCACAGGGTAAATGTCACTACATACTTTCCCATATTGAAAGCTGGTACCGTCACGCTGTGCACCGGTCTCTCGTCATCATCACCTTTATCACCCAAGTCCCCCATGCGAAACGTGCCGCCGGGGATGGATACCATTTCACCAACTAATTCTCTCTCCAGAGCTTCCTGTCGCTTACGCTCCAGTTCCCCGGTCTCTGTTGCATCCGGTGTCACTGTCTCTATCTCTACCGGCGCTGCCTGCTTCACTACCGGCGGAGAACCTCCGGGACCCTGCCCAAACCACTCAGGATATGCCTGCCAACCCCACCAGGCGCCAGCGCCCAGCAAGGCCCCTACTACTATCACCAGTGTCAGCGCCACACTGGACCAACGCGTCCCAGTGCGCTCGGTTGTTGTGCCTCTTGTCGGTTGGGTTGCGGGCTTTCGTACAGACTTCGTTGGACTCTTCCTGCGAGTGCCCCCGGTCAGGGCTTGACGCCATGCGTCCACACTCTGCGGCCGGTCATGTTCGTTCACTTCCATCGCCCAATCTATCGCTTCCAACAGCTTGGGACTGTATCTGCCCTTACCTGCCTCTATGGCAGGGAGTAATACTGCTTCTCTCCTGGTGTGCGCCAGCATCCGCGCCACTGCATCGGGTAACTCACTATCCCCCAGCCCACTGATACAGCGGTACGCCACCATCCCTAATGCATAAATGTCCGTCCAGGCGCCGACGCGGTCTACCTTGCCGTCATACTGCTCCACCGGGGCATACCCCGGGGTTAAGATGCTGGTAATAGGCTTGGAACGCTGCCCCACCGCCTGACGGGCGGCACCGAAATCCAGCACCACAGCACTCCCGTCCTCCTCGCGCAACATCAGATTGCCCGGCTTGATGTCCCGGTGGACGTAACCGGCCTCGTGCATGACTCCCAGACCTGACAAAACTTCATCAAGCACACGTTGTAAGTCCGCTTCTTCTAAAAATGGCTCCCTGCTCAACCGGTCTGCCAGCGTCTCACCGTGAACGTACTCCAGCACCATGTAGGCCGTGCCGTTGGACTCAAAGAAACGATAGACCTGATTCAGGTGCGGGTGCTTAAAACGGGCCAGGGTGCGGGCCTCGTCCAGAAACCGGGTCAAGCCCCATTGATAGTCCCTTGCATCTGCATCGGATATGGGCGCCACCGTGTTGCCGGCAGTGCGGGTGGCAAAATCCCTCGGGAGGTATTCCTTGATGGCCACCACCTTGTCCAGGAGTTCATCATGCGCCCGGTAGGTAATCCCGAACCCCCCGGCGCCCAACTGCGCATCCAGTCTGAATTCCTCAAGATGCGTGCCAAGGGGCAAGGCATGCAGGTGGTCGATGGTCATGGGATGTCAGTCTCCGGTTATGGCGCTCGGGTGGTTATGGATTGTAAGACGGCCAGCGAAGCCGTGTCAATGCGGAAGAATTCCCGGCACTATCACTACCTCGCTATTACTTCGGCGTAGCCCTCATCATCGACTATAACGGTAGCAACCAGGGGCTTGTCGTCGACGTACCTCAAGGTCGTTCCCGGTAACTCCGTCCTGCCGCGCGGCGTCAGCACCGCGCCACGTACCGATACACTGTCGCCCGATCCCCTAAAATATTTATAGTGCACCTGGTACCTGCCGGGCTCCGCGGCCGGGTGTAGCCAGATTTCGTTGCCGGGGCCGCGGGTGTTGTCCTCTTCCAGTTTCGCCAGGGAACCGGAGTGGTATTTGCGCCCGAAAAAGAACTCCCGCCCGGCCGGGTCGGTCACGTGCAGATCAATGTCATCCGGCGTACCCCAGCTGATCACGACCAGTACGAATTTCTTGCGCAGTTGTGTTTCACACGATTGAAGTTCCTGCTGCATCTGCTGGTTGCGGCTCTCGCAGGCGCCGAGAGCTGAATTCATCGATGCGGCCTGTCGCTGCTCTGTCTGGCAGGAATTGAGGGCGGCCTGTGCTTCCCGGCGCTCGGTCTCACAGGAACCGAGTTGTCCCCGCACGGCCTGCAGTTCCTGTTGAAGGTTGGGGTTCAATTGCGCACGGACTTCTTCCAGTTCGGTGCTGGTCTGTTCCAGTTCCGCGCTGGTTTCCTCCAGCTCGGCATTGGCCTGTTCCAACTGCGCCTTGACATCATCCACGCGCTCCTGTGAATCGCCCGTATTGGGGAAATAGGGAAACAGGACAACGGAGATCAGGATAAAAGCGCCCAGCGCGGAGGCAAACAGGTCCAGCGCGGACATGTTGAAGACATTGATCTCCTTACTGCGTAACCTCACAGGTTCTCCTGCATCAGGCGGACACGATCAACTCCATGCCACCGAGTCGCACCGTATCGCCGGATCTGATTTGTATCGGTTTGAAGGGCGCGCACGGCTGGGTGCCGTTAATGACGGTACCGTTCCTTGAATTGAGATCTTCGACAAAATAACCGCACCCGTTATGGGAGAACCTGGCATGTCGCTTCGATACCCGATCATCGTCCAGCACCTTATCAACCAGCAGGTGATGGCGTCCCAGGGTGAAACCGCCCAGTTTCGGGTCCAGTTCCGACTCCGGCAGCGGAACATTGACCGGCCTGCCTTTGTTGTTAAATCCCGTGAGTACAACGTTTGCAGTTCCGGCGTGACCTGCGCCGGGAGCCAGCTTGTGTGCTGCTGGCTTGAAGCGCCGACTCAATGGTTCCATCGCGTGCCCGGCAGCCCGGACGATGGCCTGCCTGGGCTTTCTCAGGGCCAGGATCAGGGCCAGCAGGGTCAACAGGGCCAGCAGAGCCACAAACGTGTTTTGCTGGCCCACGCGTACGTGCGCTACCTCAACCTGTCTCTGGGCTTCAACCGCAGTGCCTCGTGCCTGCTCCGCCGTGCCTTTCGCCTCGTGCGCCACGCCCCTGGCTTCTTCCGCCGTACCCTTTGCCGCCTGCGCCTCACCTTTCGCCTCCTGCGAAATTCCCTTAGCCTCTTGCGCCGCACCTCTGGCTTCCTGGGCCACGCCTTTTGCATCTTGTGCGATTCCTTTCGCCTCCCGGGCAGTTCCTTTCGCTTCCTCTGCCGCGCCCCTGGCTTCTTCCGCCATTTCCCTCGACTGATGCACCGCTTCCCGCTGCCGTTGCGCTTCCTGCTCAGCCCGCTGTGCCCGCTGGCGTTCCCGTTGCGCCGCTTCCCGCTGCCGTTGCGCTTCCTGCTCGGCCTGCTGTGCCCGCTGGCGTTCCCGTTGCGCCGCATCCTGTTCCTGTTGCGCCGCATCCTGTTCCTGTTGCGCTTCCTGCTCCTCTCTATACTGTTCTTCCTTGTCCTTGGGAGGTCGATCGAAAAGATCGACTACATCGGGCAATATATCAACGATGGCCGGGATATAATCCATCCAGTCAACCCCTGGCAAGTTCCGGCCCGGGGTTGCCGCTATATGAGCCCACCCGTCAATGAAGTGCGGCATTGCGCTCCCTGATCGGCCAACAAAATCGGCGCGGGCTCCGTTGTTTAGGCCGCAGAGGCCTAGAATTATCACCCAGTGTAACAAGGGACGGTTCATTCAAGGACCTAAACGCACCGTAAACGCCAGGTGGCCGGTACCAAGGCGGCTGCCGTTGCCCAGTGCTTGCCGGGCGCCGGGATTGAGGGGCACGCCGTTTACAACGGTCCCGTTCGTGGAACCCAGGTCTTCGATCATGACTTGCCCGGAAACCAGCAAGAGGCGGAAATGGCGGCGTGAAACCTGTTCGTGATTGATGACGAACGCCGATTCGACAGGGCTCCTGCCTACCGTGGCACCCGAGGGTTCTACCAGTGAGGCGCCAGGGATTTTCAGGGCAATCAGCTCATTTTGCGGCGTGATACCCTCGATAAAGACATCGGGGGCGACGGCGCGCAACTGTTCCCGTTCGGAGGCGTCGGACAAATCGGCCTGGGCCTTGTCCAGGGCATGGGCAATCTGCTGTTTTTCCTGCTCTACGCCTTGCAAACGTTTACGCCTGGCGCGTATGACAAGAAAGAAGACAAGCAGCAGGGCGAGGCCGACCATCAGGGAAAATTGCAGGATTTGTTTCCCCATGTGCGTTGCCTGCCTGGCTTCCTGCCTGGCCTGTTCGGTCTCCTGCCTCTCTGCCTGCAGGGCTTGCTCTTTCTCCTGCTGTTGCGCCTGCAGGGCCTGTTCTTTTTCCTGCTGCGCCTGTTCAAGGCGTTGTTGCGCTTCTTCTTCGAGCCGGCGTTTCTCGGCCTCGACCTGCTGCCGCTCCGCTTGCAGGGCTGCCTCTCTCTCCCGGTGCGCCTGCTCGACCTGCTGCTGCGCCGCCTCCCTCTCCCTGCTCAATTCCGCTTCTCTGCGTTGCGCTTCCTCCGTAACGACCCTGGCCCGGGCTTCGGCGCTTTCCCGCTCTGCCTGCAGGGCAGCCTCTTTTTCCCGCTGGGCCAGTTCCAGTCGCAGCCGCGCTTCCTCTTCCACACTCAGGCACTCAGCCTCACTAATGGGCAGGGTGAGGTTTGCCGCAGCCAGGAACACACTCAACGGGTAGGCCGCAAGGGAACTCGCGCTGCCCTGTTTCTCGGGATCGATGGTTTTCGACGAAAACCCCTCTTTTTGCAGCACGTTGACCCCCACCATCTGGTAACACCGGTTAAACAACGGCGTCCCGGCCGCCGCCGTATTGAACAAGGCGTTATGCACGATCGACGGGATATCCTCATCAATGTCGGGCAGCCGTGAGACCGTGCCGGCAACAGGCATGAACGGCTCTGCCTGCGCCGGGTCGAATTTGACTGCATACAGCGGCGCCGCGGCTTCAAGCGCTGTTCTCGCAAACTTCAAGGCGCCGAGGCCGTGACCGCCTTCGGCAATCCTGACCAGCATGAGACCGGTTTCTTTATCTTTATCAAGCAGCGCCGCAGTAAAGATCTGGCCGTCGGCAATCGAGACAAGATAAGAATCCCGGGCGCGTAATTCGCCCGAGTATGTCAGGATATGTCCCTGATCGCTGATGCTGAATCCCGGCGTCTGGCGGGCGGCGGCATCCATCCCGTCTTTCACGACGACCAGGTAGGGTCGAACTGCGCTGAAATCGACGGTTGCGGGAACCTGCGTTGCAGGTGCAGCGACAGTTGCCGCGGCCGTATCCGGTGAGGAGGCGGGGGCCTGCGCAGGGCTCCCTGGTGCCGCGGACGCTTCGGCAGCGGTGTCCGTGGTCACCTCGGCAGTCTCTGGCGACTCGACAACGGCGTCTGTGACTGCTGCGGCAGGCGCAGGTGAGGCGTCAGCTGGAGTGGCAGGCGCATCTGCGGGTGCCGCAATTTCTTCCGCCGGGTCAGGGGGTGCAGTTGCGAGCGCAGCAGCACCTGCTTGTGGAGCGGCCGGTGTTGCATCAGCAGAGGTTTCCGGGGTGGCAGCAGGCGCCGTGGCCGGATCAGGTGTGTCTCCAGGAGGAGGTGTGGTGACATCAGCGGGTGGAGTAACGGTGGTACTCGTGGTACCGGTGACAGCGCCGGCTGTTTCCCCTGTCCCTTCCGCGGTCGCTGGGGCATTCTGCGTCTCCGCCGGAGACTCAGACCCGGCGTCTGGTGTCTGGCTGATACCGACCGGCAGATACAGCAGGATCGCGCACCATAATATTGGTCGCATTGCTATCATTGCGTTTTTCCCCGTGTGTTTTCCTGCGCAGGCTTACCCGAAAAGGCGTGCATAATTCTGGCGAAAATCCCCGGTCGCTTTTCCGGAGCTTCTCCATCCTGTTCAGGACGAATCTCGCATGTCCGGGAGGGTTTAATCTGTTGCTCGAAACCGGCTCCCTGGCCAGTTGCGCTTATACCAGCCAGCGCGCCGTGCAGTGAATCATTCCCCTCACCAACCCGGTACACCAGCGCCGTGGTGTTGTCCTGTCCGCGCACGCCCGCCATGGCGACGGCGTCAAGCAGGGCGTTCACTATCTCATCGGCATCGTTTGCGCCTGCCTTGATGACATCCGCCATTCCTTCCTCCGACAGGGTTTCAAGGCCATCAGTGGCCAGCAAAATCAGATCGCCGGCTTCCAACTGGAAACCGTCCGCGTTCATGTCGATTAACGGGACCTCCTCGCCAAAGATGGCCGAGCGCAACTGGTTGATCCTGGAATCGCTCAAGGCCTCTTCTTCGGTCATCCTACCCAACTCAACCAGGTCCAGTAGCAGGGGCTTCATGGAATGATCCGCATTCAGCCGCTGCAGGCGGTTCTGCCTGAACAGCCACAGTATGGAGTCGCCGACACTGGTCCAGTAAAGACTCGACCCGACAACCAATGCGGCGACCAGGGTGCAGCCCATTTCGGACAGGTTCAGGTCGGCTAGTTGCTTTTCCTTAACGGCGTTGTTGGCGGTTTCAATGCCGGCATTGAAGCGTTCTGCGATGCCGGACGCATTCCGGTAGAAGCCCTCCTGGAAAGCCTGGACTACCGTCTTGCTGGCAACGGCGCCGCCGGCATGGCCGCCCATGCCGTCGGCCAGCACGAGCAGCAGCTGGTCCTCATCCAGAGAGTCCCGGTCTTGAAACAGAAGGCGAATCGAGAAATCGTCTTCCTGGTAATTTCGGTCCCCCTGGATTTGCTCCCCTGCCACCCACTGCTTGACGGCATTCATAATGACCTGTTACGTATATTCATCCCAGTCGAACTGTTCGCAGCAGAGCGGGACGAACAGTAATTCGGTGTTCCCTATGGTGATCCGGGAGAATCTGGACAGTTCCGTCGGCGACAGGACCGGATTGCCCTCCAGGTAAGTCAGATTTTTTCCAGCGCCGTGTTGCAGGTAAAACTTCTTGCCCCTGGGGTCGTAGGTAATCGCCGAATGGCCGCTACGGGAGATCATCTCGTCGCCAAAATCTACACGGACGCGCTCGCCCTCATCGCGTCCGACCGAATTCGAACCGTTGCCGACGGCCATGAAATTCCCCTGTCCCGGCCCCTTGATGACAACCAGCCACCCTACCGGCGGGTCGTCCATGGCAGCGGACGGCGAATCCTCAGTATCCGTACTTGACAACGTCGTCCCCGGCTGCCCCCGCTCCGTCCTGCCGGGCCGGTATATCCTGGTCTTGGCTTCCCCACCGGCGGCGCGGGTTGAGCCTGCCAGGACCGTCTGGGCCTCATAACCCGATTGCCGGCCAGGATCGGACTGGGGGTTTTTGCCGGGACCGACCGTGGCGCCAACGGGTGATTGCCCCGCTAACGTCGGTGAAACCTGATCGAACCCCCCGGCGATTCTTGTCTTTTCCTCGATGATATTCCCGTCCGCGTCGCGTTTTACCGGCATGATTTTCTCCCCTTCGCAGTTTTCAGTGCATTAAAATTTAACAGACAAACACGGCGTATTCAAATTACAGGCCCGTCCGGTCGGCGGAATTCACAAGCGCCGCGCATCAGGTCTCATACAACCGGTTAATCAGGTTATCCAGGCAATACTGTCCAATCCTGTTCAGCGATGCTTCCTCCTGACCCTGGACGACATGCAGCGCGAACATCAGCACAGCGGACTGCAACAGTGCCAGCAGGGTGGTAAAAAAGGCGACGCCGAGACTCTGCGTGAGCTGTTTAAGCAGAGTGGGGTCCTGGTAGTTCTCGACGCTGCCTGCGTCACTGAGCGCCAGCGCGATGCCGACGACGGTGCCGATAAAACCCAGGGTTGGGATCAGCCAGACGATATAGCGTATGGCGTTGTATCTCAGTTCGACCTCGTGCTGGAACAGTTCCAGGCTGGAGTTGAACATGTTGTTCGCCTTGTCGATGGCTCCGCTGACCTGGAACTGGAGGATACAACGGGACAACAGGCGTTGCAGGAAATAGGAATCATCAGCCGCACCCTTGCTGCGCCCGAACGTGCCTACCTCGCCCGGTGCCGGATACATGGTCTCCTTGACGCGCTGATATACGCCGCCAAGGTCCTGCTTGCGCAACAAGGTCGTGCTGTCCTCCGGCAGGAGTCCCAGGCGGATCTGACTTATTTCCCGGTCTGTTTGCAGGTAGCGCAACAACAGTTCTCCTGCCCCGATGAAGAATACCAGCCACATGATATTCTGTATGGTGACCGGATACGGCATGAACTTTGAATTCCTGTCCAGCAGGAAATCGGCGAAAAAGCCTTCAGACAGGAACAGGCTGAGCACGCCGATGAAGACTACGCCTGCGCCCAGTGCGCCTGTGAATATCGTCATTCTCTGGTTCATGGTCTGTCAATCCGATCACATGGCGATCGGCTCCCCCGTGTCGGGGTCGCGCACGACCCCGTGGCTGGCATCCACCTGTTTCTTCTTATCAACACCTGGGGAACCCCCGGGATCTGCCGAACCGCCGGGAGCCGCTCCATCGCCGGCAGGCAGGCGGGCAATATCGGCCAGCAAACTCTGCACGCTAACCTCTACGTCGCCGAAGCGTACCCTGCCTCCGGCGCTGACGAAATCCTGGCTGACTTTCTCCCAACGGCCGCCTTTATCGATAAAAGTCCCGCAGGTGCTGGCGCAGTCCGTCACGTATACCTGCCCGCCGGACACGGGAATCAGTTCTGCATGCCTGCGCGACACCGTCTCATGCTGCAGGACGATGGATGCGGAGGGGTCACGCCCGACGATATAACAACGAATCCTGGACATGGACGGTTGGCGTTCGCATGAGAATGTCAGACTGACGCTTTGTAACGGGATCAACGTTTACGGTAGCCCCTCCTTGTGACTTATGCTAATCAAGTATGGGGGGTTTGTCTATAAGTAATACGGTTTTAGAAATACGGTTTTAGAAATGAGTCGCGGTTGTGGTGGACTTTTTCTAGTTAAGTTACGTGAATTGGAAAATATGAGGGAATTTCAGGTCGGTGCAGGAATTTGTATGGGTAACTCCTGAAAAAATCGCAGCCCGGCGCTGTGCGCCGGGCAGAAAAGGGAAAAAGTGAAAAGTTTAAAGGGAATCCTGATAGAAAGTTTCGTACAGATAGTTGGCATAATGCCTTCGGTCTACTTGTCCTGGGCCAAGCGGAAGCCGATGTAGGAGCCGCGGTACGAGCGGGTATTCCAGCCACGGGAGGCGGAACGCAGGCCCCCCGGTCCGTGGAACAAGGAACCGCCGCGAATCACACGCTGGCCGCAGTTCCCCAGTTCCCAGGCGCGGCCGTCACTCGGCGCCCCCGCGTAACTGTCGTTCCAGCAGTCCTCTGTCCACTCCCACACGTTGCCGTGCATGTCATGTAACCCCCAGGCATTGGCAGAGAAACTCCCCACCGGCGCAGTCCGGTCATCATCCCATCGACTGCCGCAACCGTCGCAATTCGCCCGGTTGCTGCCGATGCTGTTCCCCCAAGAGTATTTGGTCTTGCTCCCGGCACGGGCCGCATACTCCCACTCCGCCGCGCTCGGCAAGCGGAAATTACCGCCGGTCTTCTTATTCAACCAGAAGATGAACGTCTGGACATAGTCCCAGGAGACGTTTATCACCGGGTGATTATCCCGGCCGCTGCCATAATCCTCCGGCCGGTAACCGCCACAACCCCCGTCCGCTACGCAGGCGTCCCATTGGGCAAACGTCACCTCGTACTTGCCCAGATTGAAGGCCGACACCCTTACGCGGTGGACCGGTTTTTCATCACTCTGACCATCGCCACTCATGTCCCCCATGCGGAACGTGCCGGCGGGTATCGAGACCATTTCACCGACATATTGCAGCGCCTTCTGCCGGGCGGCCTCCCGCGCCGCTGCCAGACGCCGCTCCCCTGTTGCCAGACCCGGCTCATCGGGATTCAGGTCGCGTACCTGATTGAGGTTACCCGCCGCCTCATCCCACCCATCCCGCTGCATTGCAGTCTCAAACGCTTCCCAATGTCCCTCAATGGCACGGGCAATGCGTTGCTGCTCCAGTTCCGCCTGGCGCGCCGCTTCCTCCGCCTGACGTTGCCTCTCCTGCTCAGCCAGACGCTCGGCACGCGCCTGTTTGGCCACTTCCAACTGCTTTTTCCCCGTCAACAGAGCAGGGGAGTCCGGGTGCAGGGCGCGGATACGCTCAAGGTAACTGTCAGCCTGGTCAAAGTCCTCCTGCTCCAGCGCCGCCCCGAATAACGCCATATAACTCCCTATAACCCGCTCCATCCCCGCCATGGCCGCCGGGTGCGTCGGCGATAAACTCAGTACCCGTTGATACTTCTCCCAGGCGTTGTTTCCGACAGGGCTGGTCAAGCGCCACGCCGTGATGTCCGCATCAGCCCCCGCCAGCAACCGGGTTACCTCGTCTTCTTCAGCAGGCGCATCCTTGGCCGGGTCCGCCGCCGGTTGCTGCGCTGCTGCGCTGTCCGCCGACGCTACTGGCTCAGTTTCGGACATAACTGGTGCAGTCTCCGCCGGACTGTCCGACCCTGTGTCCACCGGTGTCCCTGTTGTTTGTGGGTCTGATTCCCTGTCTGTCTGTGATTCATCCTGTGACTCCGCCATGGTGGTCGTTTCATCCGGGGTAACCACCGGCATACCCCGGTATAGCCGCCAGCCCTGCCAGGCGCTCGCCCCCAGCAGCACGACAATCACCGCCGTCAGCGCCATGCTCGACCAACTCATGCCGGTGCGCTCGGTCGCCGGGGCCTTTGCAGGCCGGGTCGCGGGCTTGTGCCCGGTGCCGGTTTTACGATGCTTGCTACTACCCCCCGCCAATGCTTCCAACCACTCAGCTACCCCTTGCGGACGGGCCTCCTCATCCACCTCAATCGCCCAGTCTATCGCTTCCAATAACTTCGGACTGTACCGGCCCTTGCCCGCTACCGCCGCCGAGGCCAGGTCCACCCCGCCCTTGCGCTGTGCCCGGCCTCGCGTCACCGCATCCGGCAACGCCCCGTCACCCGTCCCGCTGATACACTTGTAGGCCACCATGCCCAACGCATAGATATCGCTCCACGGCCCCACGTCGTCCGCCTTGCTGTCATACTGCTCTATCGGGGCATAGCCCGGGGTCAGGATGCTTGTGATCGACTTGGATCGCTGGCCCACCGCCTGGCGGGCGGCGCCGAAGTCCAGCAGCACCGCGCTCCCGTCCTCTTCCCGCAACATCAGGTTGCCCGGCTTGATGTCCCGGTGCACGTAGCCCGCCTTGTGTATCACCGCCAGGCCCGACAGGATTTCTTCCAGCAGGCGCAGCAACGCCGCTTCCGGCAAGCGCGCATCGCGGCCCAGTCGGGCAGCCAGGGTCTCGCCGTGAATGTACTCCAGCACCATGTAGGCCGTACCGTTGGCCTCGAAAAAGCGGCGCACCTTGTTCAGGTGCGGATGGTCAAAGCGCGCCAGGGTACGGGCCTCGTCCAGGAAGCGGCTCAAGCCCCATTGATAATCCTGGACGTCCGTGCTGGATTTGGGTACCACTGTGCTGCCCTCCGACCGCGTTGCAAACTCCCCGGGCAGGTACTCCTTGATAGCGACATGCACGTCCAGGTGGGCATCGTACGCCCGGTAGGTAATCCCGAAGCCTCCGGCCCCCAGCACCACATCCAGCCGGTATTCCTCAAAGCGGGTGCCGGGCGGCAGGGCATGGATGTGATCGATGGTCATGGGTTTGTGATCTCAATTTATAGTGCTGAGGCGTTTAAGGATTGTAAGGTAGTCCCGGAAACCGTGTCAATACGGAAGATTTCCTTCCAGGTGTTCCCGCTAACTCCTGCGATCGGCAGCATTATCGGGCCAGATTCATTTTTTTCACAATGACCCGACCAGCAGGGGATGGGCGGCCCTCCGGCTGTCCCCGGTGTTCTGTATTCAGCTTGGTATCCCCTGAAGTCCCTCGCCTTGAGCTACCCGGTCACGGCTCACCCTTAAGAGGTATCATAGGGGGTCAGCACGCGCGGGGCAGCGCCATAGGCCAGCGCCCGATACAACGTCTCCCAGTCCGGCAGCAGCCAGGTGAAGAAGAAGCTGCGCAGCGTCTCCCAGAAGTAGCGTTTATATTTCTCCTTCGCCGACGCCTGTTGAAACAGTCCGCAGCAGTGCTGCTGCACTTGGTCTACCAGAAACGCCAGCATCATCAGGTACGCCAGCACCGTGGACAGGTGCTGATAGCCATGCTTGAGGTTATGCTCAAAGTGATAGCCTTGGTGCTTCAGGGTATTGAATGTCTCATTCTCAATCTTCCAACGCGCCCGCGCCCCGCGCATCACCCGCAGCAGGTTGGCCTCGTGTAACGGTATATCCGTCACCCAGGTAAAATGCCGTACCTTGCCTGAGGGACGCTGCTCTTCATACGCCAGGAAGTTCACCTGAAGGTCAAAGTGACTCTCGTTCAACGGCGCACCGTTAAGGTAACGAAACCGGTGCACGGTGCCGTCTTCCCCGGTCAACGCCGCGCTCTGCACCCCCGGCGTGGTAGCCACCCAATCAAACAGAAACGCATGGTCGCCGGGCTTCACCCCCAGGATATAACGTAGCTTCAACGACTGTAATAACTTGATATGCGGCCCGTTGGCCGCCAACGCATCTTCCACTACAACCAGTTTCAGGTGGGGATGCTCGCGCCGCACGTCCGTCAGCAAGCGCTACGCCGCAGTGCGCTCACAGTCATTCTTAGCCACCCCGTCCGCACGTAAGAGGGGCTCCGGTGCTAACGGCAACACCGCACGTTGGTCAGGATGTACCAGTACCGCCCCCAACAACTGATGATAATAACTCACCCGACCGTCCCGGTGGTGTGTCTCACAGCACTGCTCGCAATGCACCTGGTCCGAATAAAAATAGCCCGTCCCGTCCACCGATAACAGGTAATGACCGGCCCACCACTGAAAGTCCTCCAGACCCTTGCCACACTGCAACACCTGTAACACCCGCCGGAACGCCCGCCGTAACCGGGACGGGTCCACCTCATCCAGCCGCTCACGCAACGCCGTGTCCGAGGGGACCCGCACAATCCCGTATAACGTGCGCAGGTTCGAACGCACCACCTCGTTCTGACGGCCTGCATCAAACTGCAATAATGACGGGTACTTCAAACCGAATACCGCCAACCCCGACAGCAGATACTCCGTCAGGGTCAAGCCCCGACCCACCTTGCCGTCCGGGATGGCTTGAAAACAACGACGTACCTCAGCTAACAGACCGGGGAGACTCAAAGTTTTGCGAAACGAAGGTCGAGACATGGCTTCTCACCTCACTTTTGACTTGAATAATACTCCCTACTATACTGAAGCAATGCCAAACGTTTACGAAAACCTTTTTTCAGCCTTCTCAAAAACCCCGTATTTATCGGGATTTCGTGACGACCCAGGCGTTAGCGGGAATAGCTGCTTTCCTTCGGACCGAAGTAGTTGTTTGCCACATACAGGATATCCTCAAAGCTTGCAACATCAGCGCCACCTGACTACAATCCGGTGTATCTATCCCATTCCCGGAATGAGCAGGACTAACCGGACTTTAAGGAAACTGAACAAACACTGATGATGCGCCCTACCTGCTTCCTGTTCCTTGCCTGGTTCATCTCCGCAGGCGTTCTTGCCCAGGTTGACAATCCCACGGCAACAGGCGCCCGGCTTGATACCAGGCCGGCGTGCTCCATGGAAAAGACCTGGGATGACAAGGGCTCGGGCGCGGACCTGGACGGCTATTTTTACCTCCCGGTTGCAGAGCCGACGTATTTCATTATCGGCGGCTATGGGTCCCGCCTAAAGGAACTAACCGGTGTCGACTGTGTGCTGACAGTAAAGGACTCGGCGCAACTGGCCGTACCGGTAGACTGGGAATTGATATGGAAGGACAAGGGCAGCGGGGCGCGGCAGGACGGTTCGATGTGGCGGGCCGTCCCGCCCGGCGATCAATACCGCTGCCTGGGCAGCGTTCCCCAGGCAGGATATGAAAAACCGTCCCTGCCAGATTACCGTTGTGTGCCGGCGAGCCTCACGGAAAAAGTCGTCACCAGTTCCCTGATCTGGACTGACAAGGGGTCCGGCGCAAAACAGCCGGTCACCATGTTCAAACTGCCCCATACGGGTTCGTTTGTCGCGGTCCGGGGACGGCTGGGCCTGATCGAGACCTACGACCTGGTCACGGCGCCGCCGGAAACGCCACCGACAGAGCAGGAACAGGCTGCCCTGCCGGTTACAGTGACGCAAGCAGTAGCGGCAGAGCCGGAGACAGCTACCGGCCCGCCGGCCGAAGCCCCTCCCGTTGCGGCCGTTCCGCAGGCTGAACCTGCCGAGACGCCGGGGTTCCCCGGACAGGCGGCGGCGTTACGCCGCTCGGTCGTAGACCGCGACGATATGTCTATGCGGGTACTGGGACTGATACCGGGCGTAAGCTGGCTGGTGCCGCCGGATGCGACGGAAGCGCAGCGCAACAGCGTGCTCAAACAAACCTGGGGGCCGTTTTTTGAGAATGCCGTCATCGAAACACGCGCCGCGGACACGCCCACGCCCGCGGCGCTCTACTACAACCCGCTGCTGGACGTCGCCTTGCTGACTTACTGGGAGCGCACGGTTGATTCCGCGTACCGTATCAGCGAACTCCGGATCGTGCCTGGGGAACGGCTTAGCGCCGCAGATGCCGCGACGCCGGTCGCGCCCGCGTGGATGACCAGCGCCACGCCGATTGAGACACGGTCGACCCGAAAGGGGTGGAGACCGCCATGGACGCCATGTCCCGCGCTGCAGACTGCACCGGTGAGAACCTGTCCGCAAACCGCGTGGTCTGCCGGGATACGCTGGTCGATATATCCCAAGACTATGTTGCAGGGGAAATCGAGGACAGCGTCGTGAATACAGGACTCAAGCAAATCGGCAAGGTTTTGGGCAGGCTGGGAATGGGCACGCTCAGCGCAGCAGCGAGGACCGCGCCGCGTGCTCTGGGAGTGGTCGGGAAGCTGACGACTTCCTGGGAGTTCGGGACCAGGTTGGTGTTCCGAGATAGACGAACATATTATTTCCCCGCAAATTGAAGAGCACCATCAGGAGCAGGAACGCAGGGAGCGTGAAAAAATCAAGACGCAGACCGACCTGCTGCGATCGGACAGGAGCGTGGCCCGAGAGTATCGCGAGATACAGTTGGAACGCGGCGTAGAGGATGCCAATGCCTACCTGGACAGGTAAACCCGGGCCGCCCGGGAACAGGCAGCGAATCCGACAGACAGCTATTACGAAGAGATGGATAAGGATGGAACGTGCAAGGCAACTCGCAGAATCGATGGATGAAAATCCAGGGGGCAGGGGCGATAACCGGCCGTTACCCGAATCGGACCTGGACCTTAATGCTTCGTGTGATTCGCCGGAGCTTTATCCCGTCGACGACCCTTGTTCCCATGTCCGGGCAGATTTCGAAAACTGGACAGACAATCTTGTCTTGCCCGAGTATCTCGAAACTTTTTCATGTCAAAAAATGTGGGGCGACATGCATGACCATATTGATGCATTCGAGTCATGCTTCCACCGCGAATACACAGGGGAGCCGGTACTGTACCGATGCAGTCTGGAGTGGTTGGATACATGGAGACAGATGATAGCTGACGTAACCAGAGGCTCAGGTTGTTCTCCGTGAGGGGTGTGATTGGGGTTCCGTCAGGGAGGTGATTGAACAG
Source organism: Gammaproteobacteria bacterium (assembly GCA_965222155.1). GTDB lineage: Bacteria > Pseudomonadota > Gammaproteobacteria > Eutrophobiales > Eutrophobiaceae > JAAXHV01. Next base: position 1,296,926 of record CBDCTH010000012.1, on the reverse strand, counting down.
GCAAACCCTAAAAAAATCGTGGCCCGGCGCTATGCGCCGGGCAGAAAAGGGAAAAAGGGAAAAGTTTAAAGGGAATCCTGATAGAAAGTTTCGTACAGATAGTTGGCATAATGCCTTCGGTCTACTTGTCCTGGGCCAAGCGGAAGCCGATGAAGTTGAGGCGGTCCGAGCGGGTAAACCTGTCACGGCTGGCGGAACGCAGGTTCCACGGCCCGTCGTTCCAGGAACCGCCGCGACGCACACGCCGGCCGCAGTTCCCCAGTTCCCAGGCGCGGCCGTCACTCGGCGCCCCCGCGTAACTGTCGTTCCAGCAGTCCTCTGTCCACTCCCACACGTTGCCGTGCATGTCATGTAACCCCCAGGCATTGGCAGAGAAACTCCCCACCGGCGCAGTCCGGTCATCATCCCATCGACTGCCGCAACCGTCGCAATTCGCCCGGTTGCTGCCGATGCTGTTCCCCCAAGAGTATTTGGTCTTGCTCCCGGCACGGGCCGCATACTCCCACTCCGCCGCGCTCGGCAAGCGGAAATTACCGCCGGTCTTCTTATTCAACCAGAAGATGAACGTCTGGACATAGTCCCAGGAGACGTTTATCACCGGGTGATTATCCCGGCCGCTGCCATAATCCTCCGGCCGGTAACCGCCACAACCCCCGTCCGCTACGCAGGCGTCCCATTGGGCAAACGTCACCTCGTACTTGCCCAGATTGAAGGCCGACACCCTTACGCGGTGGACCGGTTTTTCATCACTCTGACCATCGCCACTCATGTCCCCCATGCGGAACGTGCCGGCGGGTATCGAGACCATTTCATCGGCCAGTTCCCTCGCTCTTGCTTCGCCCTCTCTGCGCTGGCGTTCCTTCTCTGTCTCCCGGGCCTTGGCAAAACGCTGTTCTGCATCCCCCAGTTCAGGCCAGTCCGGGTGTAATCTACGAATGCCTGCGATGTGTCTCGCCGCCTTGTCAAGGCCTCCTTCCTGCATCGCTTCCTCAAACTGCGCTACATGCCGGCCGGCCTCCGCCTGCCGTTGCCGCGCCAACTCCGCCTCCGCCTGCCGGGCCTCGGCAAGACGCTGTTCCCCCTCTGCCAACCCCGCTGCATTTGCATCCAGGGCGCGTATTCGATCCAGGTAACCCGCCGCCTCGTCCAGCTTATCCTGCCGTAACGCCGTCTCAAACGAGTCCAGGCGTGCCCGAATGGCCTGCCTCCTTGACAACCGGTCCGCCTGCTCCTGCTTGCTCGTTTCAATACGGCGCACACCTTCCTCCAGCACCGGTGAGTCCGGGTGTAACTCACGAATACGTCCCAGGTAACTACCCGCCTTGTCAAAATCCTCCTGCTCCAGCGCAGCCCCGAACAACTCCAGGTAACTCCCCATCACCCGCTCCATCCCCGCCATGGCTTCGGGGTGGGCAGGGGATAAACTCAATACCCGTTGATACTTCTCCCAGGCATTGTTCCCGACAGGGCTGGTCAAGCGCCGCGCCGTGATGTCGGCCTCGGCTGCCGCCAGTAAACGAGAGACTTCATCTTCTTCAGGAGGCGGTGAAGCGCTCGGCCCTGTAACCGGCTGGCTCGCTTCCGGCTTTGTGCTGTCTACCGACGCTAACTTGGTGTCGGGTGTTTCTGGCGCGGTCTGTGCCGGACTGTCGAGCTGGATATCTGACTCTGTGCCTGTTCGTGGTTCAGTCTGAATACCCGCCTGCGGCTCCGCCGTTGTTTCGGTGTCAGCCATGCCAACCCCGGGCATCCCCTGGTACAAACGCCAGCCCTGCCAGGCGCTCGCCCCCAGCAGCACGACAATCACTACCGTCAGCGCCATGCTCGACCAACTCATGCCGGTGCGCTCCGTTGTCGGGGGCTTTGCAGACCGGGTCGCGGGCTTGCGTGCCGACCTGGCTGTGCGTTTCTTGCTCACCCCCCCGGCCAGTGACTCGCTCCACTCACTCACCCCCTGCGGCCGAGACTCCTCATCCACCTCTATCGCCCAGTCAATCGCCGCCAGTAACTTCGGACTGTACCGGCCTCTTCCTGCTTCCACAGCCGAGGCCAGTCCCGCGTTATCGTCGTGTTGCGCCAGCTTACGCGCCACCGCATCCGTCAGGTCTCCATCACCGGTCCCGCTGATACACCGGTACGCCACCATCCCCAACGCATAGATGTCCGTCCACGCGCCGACGCGGTCCACCTTGCCGTCATACTGCTCAATCGGCGCATACCCCGGTGTCAAAATCGTCGTCAACCGCTGCGAACGCTGCCCCACGGCTTGGCGCGCCGCGCCGAAGTCCAGCAGCACCGCACTCCCGTCCTCTTCGCGCAACATCAGGTTGCCCGGCTTGATGTCACGGTGGACGTACCTAGCTTCGTGTATCACTGCCAGGCCAGACAAGACTTCGTCCAGCAACCGCAGCAAAGTCTCCTCCGGTAAGCGCGGTTCGCGGCTCAACCGGTTTGCCAGGGTCTCGCCGTGGATGTACTCCAGCACCATGTAGGCCGTGCCGTTGGCCTCGAAAAAGCGATGCACCTTGTTCATGTGAGGATGGTCGAACCGCGCCAGGGTGCGGGCCTCGTCCAGGAACCGGGTCAAACCCCAATGATAATCCTGAGCGTCCGTGCTGGATTTGGGCACCACCGTGCTGGCCCCCGTCCGGGTAGCAAAATCAGGCAGGTATTCCTTGATGGCCACGACCTTGTCCAGGTTTTCATCGTACGCCCGGTAGGTGATGCCGAAGCCCCCGGCGCCCAGCACCACATCCAGCCGGTATTCCTCAAAGCGCGTGCCGGGCGGCAGCGCATGTAAGTGGTCGAAAGTCATGGACTGAAACAGGTATCCGGTTGCAGTGCGAGGATGTTTAAGGATTATAAGGCAATCCTCGAAACAGTGTCAATTCGGAAAATTTCCCGGCGGCGGTTTGGCTTTTTACGATTTACCGGGAATTTTGCCGCATGGCGGGGGTGCTGTAGTCCTTGCCCACCAGAGAATGCCGCTCAACATGCATCACTGTCCTGCTTCATGATATCGGGATGGGTTACCTCCAACACAACCAGGGACTGAAGCGCAATCGGGTCACCGTTCTTCGCCGCTGCCCGATACCAGGCCACTGCCTTGCAAACGTCCGGCTGAATGCCCAACCGACCCTCTCCCAGGTGCAATTCCGTGGCCAATCGGCATTGGGCCGGCGCATGGCCGCGTTGGGCGGCTGCAATCAAGTGATTTACTCCCTCTTTGATGGCCACTGCATCGGGCGTCTCGGTGTCCGGATAACACAATGTCCGAAACGCATGCCAGTCCGGGTCAGAATCCCATGCAGTCTCCTGCACTATCCGGGCACGCTCGGCCTGGGTGGCTTCCAGTTCACATTCGTATTCATATTCAGTAAGTTCACCGTGTACAGAATTTATCGGCGAAACAGCCGGTGACACAGCACCACTGTCATTGGCCTCGGCTTGACCATGATGTATTTCAGTTGTCATGGAACTAATCTCCTCTTGTAGTCATCAGAAACCCGGCGCGGGCAGGTGTTGATCCTGGGCCGGCAGATCCTGCTCTGCTGTTACCGTCTCATTCTCTCCATCCCAACGGGATAACAGGTCCACACCGGCTGTCTGCGGTTCAACCGGTGGTGCCGGCGGTACTTGCCCCGGCCACAGCACGTCATCGTAGCTGAGCGGCTGCTCTGCCAGCCCCAGACGCATGGCTGGCGTCTGTTTGTCATCCCCCGTGTGACAGAAATTGTGCGCCGTGCGAAACAAATCCAGGTACTGCTGCAGCATGGCGGGGTTGTACGGCGCATAACCATGCCAGACGGTGTTATAGCCGGACGACGTGCCGATGGGACGCACCAGGGCGTTCATGAAACGGCGCGTCAATTGGAACACGTTATCCACCGGCCCCAGACCAGCCCGCATGGCCATCCCTGCCAGTGTCCGGCTGTTCAGGTCAACATTACGCTACGTCAACCAGCACACGGCCTTTTCCGGCTCGTTCATGGTCGGCAGCGGGTGGTTAAATCAGCGGTCCTGCCATTTTCCATAAGCGGTAGCGGCCTCAATATTGCGCATCATCAACAGCAGTGCCGCCTCACGCTGCTGATCTTCCGGCAAGCCTGCCCGAAAGACCGCCAAACGTGCTCGGGCTTCTTTTTTAGCCGTTTCCCGCTCCGTGACGGTCAGGTATTTATGATGACGCACGTAAAACCCGTGCGCTGTGCCGTCCTTTACCTCGTCCCGGTAGGCACTCAGGAAAGCGCCGCGCAGCAGGGACTCACAATCCATGGAGTACTCTACCTGCCTGACCCCGGCGCCCAGCAGCAACTGGCGCATCAGGAAGAAGTGTGCGTACACCGTGTACAGCACGTGCACCTGCGCCAGTGCCGGCCTGCGAGTTGTGCAACCCCGGGTGCATCTCCTGCAGTTCCCGGTCCTCGACATCAGCCCGGCTCACCGCGGACGCATAAATCTCCGTCAACTGTTTCTGCAGTGCCCGCACTCGAGCCAGTCCCAGGCGCTCGCCGGCAGCGCGCCCACCCATCAATTCAGCGCCCGGCAACCAGAGCCTTGCATGACGGCGAAATGCTTCCGACTGCTCGAAATCCCCTCGCTCAGCGGCCTCCTTGGCAATGGCGAAGGCGTCGGCATCGGGGTCATAGTTGGCGTGCAGGCCGAACACGTAACGGCTGTCACGGTCTACCGTACAGACGGCCGAGAACATCGGATTGCGCTTGTCCAACCGGTCTGTCCAGTTGAGCTGGTATTGCTGCAGGTCGGTGACCAGGTGCAGGTTTGCAGGTAACGGTACCTGCCCGCGCAACATGCCCCGCTCCAGACCGCCGATCAAGTGATTGCAGCGCCGTCGAATGAAGCGGATGATGTCGTAATACAGTTGTGGCTTGTCTAGTAGGCCGATGCCTTGCAGGGTGCGGCGTACCGGCGCTTTGTTCACCACTCTGCTGAAGACAGATGACGCCAAGTGATGGTGTTGCGGATGAACTCGTGGGGGAACCATGCCGATGAGAAATCGTCCACCACATGCCTTGCAGCCTCTTACCGGCCTTCCCGTGTGATTATCAAGACCGCGCTTATGGTAACGTTTTGGATGTGCTTCCGTGCTTTTGCCATGATTTTCACAGTCCTTGCGAGGACATCCCGGGTCGGGCCCCAGAAGCAAATCGCTGATTCTGGCCAATTCCTCCGCAATCCCCAGGTTGGACTTAATGGGTGGTTTCTCACCGCAACACTTGCAGACCAGTGCGGACACACGACCTTTATTTGTGGTTGCCACCTTGTAATGCATGTCCCGGTCAGGTGACGGTCCGGGCTTAATCTGGGTCGTTATGGCGGGAATTCCGTAGTTATCACAGTCTGGCATGCGGCAATGATTGACCTGAATATCGCTTTTCTTGCCGACTATAGGAATTTCTACACTGACAGGGACTCCTGGCCGTGCAATCATGGCATAACTCCTTGTAATATATAAGAAATAATACCATTTTTAATTTTGCCAGTAAATTCTGAACGCCTATGGCGGAGAGCTAGGCGTTCAAAATATACTGGCATAACAGCTATCTCTTTGGTGGTTTGTTGATATCTTTTCTTTCCGTGGTTTCGCTAGGAAAAGAATGGGATGATGTCACTGAATTGTTCAGCGCATCTTGAAGATGCCGATGTTCAAACGCTGAAGACATGCGCCCAATCTCTTGTCTGGATAATTTGAATTTGGTAGCCACATCTCGCCATTTGGATACTGCCTGAGCCACCTCACGGGCTGTTTCTATGGCGTCATTAAGGGTCAACTCAAAATGCCCTGCTACGCGTAATGCCAGTGCCAGAGATGCCTCGTTATCATCAAGGTCAATCGCTGTCGTTAGTATGCGGTGACCCGCATCAATTGGCCTAGGATTGAGATCAAACGCAGGCGACAACCTCCAACCGGTTTGTTTCTGGTATAAAAAACCATGGTTGCGCAAGTGATCATCCGTATTCGTCACCATCACGTTATAGACGATACGACGCCATAATTGGGCAATGTCCGCGCGCGCTTCGGCGCCATGCTGACGAAGCGCATCAACTATTTCCAGATAACTGTGATGTTCATGGTCCTGTGCGCCAAGCATGCTCATGGCGGATAAATACGGGACTCGGGTACCGGCATTTCTGTCAAAACGGCGGACTAGCAGAACAGGTTTTTCAGCAACATATGTTACCTCGTAATCCGGTACAGGAACACCGGCTTTTTTGGCGAGTTCCAGCGCAACAGCTTCCCACAAAACCTTGTTATGTTCATCATCCCCGCGCGGGAACTTGGCGATCAACAAATGACCATCCCTGTCCAAGACTGAAGCCTTGGGACGCGCACCGCCCAATGACGCCCCGGGTGCCAGCAGCAGGTTCAGGTCATCATCGCTTTCCGTCTCATTGATGATGTTGTCTGATGCAGCAAGCAGGCGAGGCAGAAAAATAAGGGGGGGTATGGCACCTCCCCGCCCGCCGTCAGGTTCTGACAGATACGGTCCCCCCTGCTTCTCTGCAAACCGCAGGGCACCCTGCCTGGCCATATCATTGACTCCAAGAAGATAGTCCCGTTCCATCAATGTGCGTTGTGTCTCGCCTGCTTTCCTTGCCCGCTTGTTTTCGGCGCGCCGCATGAGTGAGCGACCCCAACGATCTGGCGCCGAGTCGCCCATGGCGCCAAACATCCGTTCTGATTGATTGGTATGGTACGCTCCTTTACCGAGCGCCAGTGCCGGTTCCAGAGCAAATCTTTGAATTGATGACAGCCACGTTTTATCGTACTCAAATGATGCGGCTTCATGGTATTTGCGCGAACGTGTCCACAGACGTCCGACAAATTGCGGCGCACCTTCCAGATCAGCATACACGTACACTTCATTCATGTTGGTTCCTACTGTCGTTACATGCGTACCCTGCGCGGCAACTTCTCTTCCTCTAGTGCAAGTCCTACTATGTCATTCGTTGAAGCAGCCAATTCACGCAAACCTTCAAGTAGCCCCAAGGCATGAAGCACCATTGCGTAGTTGCCCAGCGCAACACCACCGTCGCCCCGTTCAATTTTGGTAAGCGTGGCGCGGCTGATAGATGCGCGTTCGGCGACAACAGCCATCGGCAGGCGCCTGCGTAGTCTGGCCTTGCGGATATCATCGCCCAGTTCACGTAATGCACGCTTGACATGTATGGACATGTGATAGGCTTTATTTGGTGTCTGATTCATACTGATTACAGGTTGATACAATAGTTATAACAAACACTATTATAGACATTATTAACGTTTATGTGAAGTATATTGTGCATTATATCACAATATTGGAAATGGTGGGACTGGCCTGTTGTTATGCCAGTATATTTTGAACGCCTATGGCGGAGAGCTAGGCGTTCCCAAATTCAGGAAAGTGACTGCTCCCCGCCGTCGTTGTCGTCTGTCTCATCAAGCAAGCGCTGTTTGAGCTCCTTATACAAATCGGTTATTGAAACGGCCAGTGCCCCCCTGTGCCTGTTCTTGCCCAGAGTCTGCTTGTGGATGTCGGTCGGCAGGAACCGTCTCATCTGATTTTGAAAGGAATCTCCATCTATGATAGAAGGGCATCGGTCAATGATGTTGTCAACCAGAGCCGGATAACCGGTTACCCGGTAGTCATCAATCTTACTCATTACCAGATCAGATCGAATACCGGCCCCCTGTTGCTGCAGCCACGACAGATCCCAGATATCGCGATGGCGCACATGCTCCGCCGCTGCAAGCGACACTAACTTATCAGCCATAATCTCATCAAGTGACTCTACGGCGATTAGGATATCATCGTAGCCGTCCGGCAAATACGGGTGGTTTTTCCTCAATGGAAGTACTTCTCTCGTGTAGGCAGGAATGTTGGCCACCTCAATCTTGATGCGTTGCCTGGGCAGGTCACGGCGTCCGGGATAGGTCACGACTGATATTTGCCACTTGTCAACTTTCAGCGCTGAATAATCCGGTTCCTGCCTCAGAACCGGGGGTTCTTTAACCGTGACCTCTAATCCGTACCGGGCAACAAGATAATCTTCAAGAGAATTTTTCATGTCTTTGAGGGCGGATGATGTAAACCCCCTGCCGCCCACAAAATCCAGGTCCTCGCTGTAACGCCTGGAACCGTAGCATAAGCGTAATGATGTGCCGCCCTGAAAGACCAGATCATCCAGCATACCGGACTGAGCCAGACAGAACAGAATGTCGTAGTGCAACAGTTCCTTTCGAATGACGGGACCCATGTCGGCAACATGCGGGTCACTCATTGCCCTGTCAACCAGTGTGTCGAAATCCACCTCAGTCACTTTCATGGAGCATCTCCTCATCAATAAGTTCTGTATTGCGCCCCACCCGCCTGAGGTCGCGACAGGCCTTGTGCTTGCCGGCCAGTCTGAGCGGCCTGCCGACATCGTGAATATCATCAAGAATGTCATGCACTGGGCGTGCCGTGTGCGTGAACTCAATGGTGCCGAATGAGGTAGTGACCTCGCCTTTTCGACCGGTGGTCATGATGGTCAGGCGCATCGGAATCTGCGAGATCACCCCATACTCGGATAACGCGGACTCGAGGCTGACATAGCTGTATTCGCCCCGGCGCATCGCCTTGGCAATGTTTTCCAGCGTGTGAGTAAACCCGCCGGCCGACAATGCATTGATATAGACCCCGTTCACGGCGCGCACCAGCACACCGTTTTTGACAAGCCTGTCCAGGCCGGCCTGAAGCGTGCGCGGGTTGTCCTCAGGGAACAGTGTGGCGAGGTCGCGATGAGTGAATACCTGCCTGCCCTGCCTGTCCTGAGCCGTTAACCGGTGAATGGCACGGACCTGGTTCATGGAATTTAAACACCCTGATAACTGTTCGTTAATAACAATATAATATGTAATGAACGTACAGATGTCAACCCATACAGGAGATAAGACCTGCCGCTGCTATCGATACCAGTATAGGGTCACCAGTATAGGGTCAGACCAGTCCAGCCTGACGGAGCCTACTGATAATAAAGGGAAACTGTTACAAAAGACGTGCTTTCAATAGGCTTAAACTTAAACAGCCAAAAAAGGACTTTAAGCCCTTGGCGATACGTTGTCCTGGAGGAGTCCAAAAAAGGACTTTAAGGAGGAAGTATCAGACGTTGCACAAGCAGACTACAGCGAATCAGGAGAGTAATATCATCAAACTGGCATGGGGATGTTACCACCTTGATTTTGATGGCAAAACTCGGTCTGCTCGGCGAGGGGGGGTAAGGGGAAATAACAACTGGCGCATATGGCACATAAACTGAACTGGAACAAATAGTTAGGCGGGTCCGACCCTATCCTGAGCGCCCGCAGGCAGGGTGCGGCGCGCGGTGTTTATTGTCGGTGTAGTCGATCCCGCGCCTGCTTCCACTCGGCGGTATTTATTGTCGGTGGCAGAGGCCGGTTGTTGCGTGTGTTTTGTTGGTCTTTGACGGCGAGGTCAGGCGGCCTGGTCGTGTTTTTCCGGCGATGGCGGCGGATCAATTCGGACCCGGAAGACGTGGGCGCCGATCCAATCTTCCAGGCCCTGGGTCCAGGTGGCCTCGGCATAGGTGTAGTTCGACGCGCCCAGCGCTGCCACAAACACCTCTGCCTCACGACTTCCCCGGTTGGCTTTGAGCGCAGGCTACCTGGCGTACCAGCCTGACGATCCGTTGATAGCCTTGCGGGTGATCGTTCATTCCGGTTTCCCGATGAATGTGTGACCAGGTTGGGGCTTTCCAAATCAATCTCGGCTGAAGATGCCACAACTCCTGTGTTTGCTATGTCTCCAGCACAGGCGTAATACGTCTTTTATCTTTCTCATGGACAACCATTTGAGCGCATCTACCTGTTTCAGTAGAAATAAGGACAGATACCCTTGGTTATCCACGTCAAACGCGCCGGTTATCTACCTGCTTGGGGGTGGCAGCTTTGCCGTGTAATCGGTGGCAGCTTTGCTGTGAAATACGAGTCAGCCTGACGGATACTGATAATAAAGGGAAACTGTTACAAAAGACGTGCTTTCAATAGGCTTAAACAGTTTTCATACGCCAAAAAAGGACTGTCAGACGTTGCAGCAGACTACAGCGAATCAGGAGAGTAATATCATCAAACTGGCATGGGGATGTTACCACCTTGATTTTGATGGCAAAAAGGGGGGGTAAGGTAACAGGCGCATTGGCACATAAACTGAACTGGAACAAATAGTTAGGCGGGTCCGACCCTATCCTGAGCGCCCGCAGGCAGGGTGCGGCGCGCGGTGTTTATTGTCGGTGTCGGGCCGGTTGAGAGGTTGCGTGTGTTTTGTTGGTCTTGACGGCGAGGTCAGGCGGCCTGGTCGTGTTTTTCCGGCGATGGCGGCGGATAATTCGGACCCGGAAGAATGTTTCTATCGTGGCTTTGAGCGCAGCTACCTGGGTGAGAGATCACTTAATCGTTCCTCCTGTTTGTCCAGACGTTCTTTCAAATCATCTCTGAGGTGTTTGATGTCTGATCGCAACCAGTAAACTGATGAAGAGGGCCGATGCAAAAAAGGGATGTTCATGGTTTATAGCAGAGTGTGGACCGGATTGGGTTTGTACTGGTTAAAAAGGGTGTTCGTTGTGCTGTAGTTCGTGCCGGATTTGCATACGGAGTTTGCCGTGCTGGTTTTGATCAGTTGGTTGCGGTTCAGGTCACGGATGTTCATTTTTTTGCGGTGTGCCATGGTTTTAGTTTACAGTATAGGGTCAGACCAGTCCAGCCTGACGGAGCCTACTGATAATAAAGGGAAACTGTTACAAAAGACGTGCTTTCAATAGGCTTAAACAGCGATTTTCATACGCCAAAAAAGGACTTTAAGGAGGAAGTATCAGACGTTGCACAAGCAGACTACAGCGAATCAGGAGAGTAATATCATCAAACTGGCATGGGGATGTTACCACCTTGATTTTGATGGCAAAAAGGGGGGGTAAGGGGAAATAACAGGCGCATATGGCACATAAACTGAACTGGAACAAATAGTTAGGCGGGTCCGACCCTATCCTGAGCGCCCGATAGGCATCTACCAACTGCCCCTTGCGTGCCCGATACCCCAAACCCTGTAACTGCCCTGCAAACTGCTCAAACAAATCTCCCATCAGCCCTAACGCCACCAGCCGCTCCCGAAACGCCCAGAACGTCTTCGCATCCGGTGCCCGACGATAACTGTCCAACCCCAAAAATCGCTGAAAACTACGCTGGTCCTCAATCTGATACTCCAACTGTTCATCACTCAATCCGTACAAATCCTGTATCACCAACCCCTTGAACATCAGCACCACATCCCGCCGCGGCGCCCCCGCATTGCTCTTGCGCACCGATGGCTTGACCTGCTCCAACAGCGGCCGAAACTGCTCCCAGTCTACCGTCTCCGCTAAGCGCAGTAACGGATCACCCAGTTTAGCCAGTCGTTTGTCTTGAGGGTCAAAAAAGGAACCGAACAGGTCTTGTGTCTTCATAGCATCTCCATACCAACGTGTTGAAATCAGTCACCGATATTATATCATGGGCTAAATAAATAGAGGTTCCCTTTAATGTGTGATACCAGTATAGGGTCAGACCAGTCCAGCCTGACGGAGCCTACTGATAATAAAGGGAAACTGTTACAAAAGACGTGCTTTCAATAGGCTTAAACAGCGATTTTCATACGCCACAAAAGGACTTTAAGGAAGAAGTATCAGACGTTGCACAAGCAGACTACAGCGAATCAGGAGAGTAATATCATCAAACTGGCATGGGGATGTTACCACCTTGATTTTGATTGCAAAAAGGGGGGGTAAGGGGAAATAACAGGCGCATATGGCACATAAACTGAACTGGAACAAATAGTTAGTCGATCCTGAAAAACCCGATTTCAGGCTGCCATTATGGGCGTCGGTAGCGGAGCCAGACCAGCCAGCTTTTGGTTCAACTGTGTGCCGATGCCTGACAGACGCTCTGCGGGCACCAACACGCGGAGCCAAGCCAGTATAAGTATCCTTTTTTCGAGACAAAAAAACCTGAGTCGTCTCAGGATCAGGCGCAGGTTGTGGCCAGCACAACTCAACAGGACATTTAATTGGTCGCCTTGTGTCCCGTTCAGGTGATTGCGCCCTAACAGCCCGTCGGCTTTCAAATGACCGATGACCGGTTCAATTGCCTGGCGGCGCTTGAGCGACCGTTTCAATCGTTGGGTTTTAATGCCGCGCTTCTGCCCGGAGATATACACCGTACTCGCCGTTTCATCATGCCCCCGATAGCCCCTTGTCCACAAACGCCTCATCAATACTCGTCCCGGTCAAGCGCCGCACCTGTGCCAGGGCTTCCTTCAAGGTGTGCCCGTCATACGGACTGCCCGGCAAGGCCATACCCCCCACCACGAAGTTACTCTTGTTCGTGGTGGCAATACTCGCCTTCACCCCGAATTCATACCGCTTGTGCGCCTTCCCTTTACTGATACATTCCACCTCCGGGTCGTGCAGGCTGTACAGCTTGTGTTTATCCTGTTTCTGCTGCGCCAGCAGCCGCTTGGCTAAGGCCAATTCATCGGCAAAGATACGCTGCTGTGCCGGATTGCCCGCGGTGTTACGCTCACTGTCACGCACCACCCGCCCCAGAGCCTGCCCCTGTATGGAGTTGAGCAGGGGGAGGTGCGTAATCGCTTCACCTCGCGCCGCAGCCGCCGATACTGTTTGGCATGACCGTAGCGATTGGCCTGTTGCAGCGCCTTGGGTCCCTGGCGGGCAGTGCTCTGACGTACTGTGACCCCCTGCTTGCGACATCACCGTACCCGACGCGCTCGTGACCGATTCAGCAACTTGCTGTCGGTCGCATAACTCACCGCTTATCTCCTGTACCGTGGTATCCACCGTCACCCGTTTGAAGTCCGTCGTCTTCACTGCCTTGCTCTGCACCCCCGCCACCACCGTCACCTGTAAAATCCGCGCACACCCCGACTCCCCAATGCGTCGGCGACAGCGCGTCAGGCTGCTCGGGTCGACCGGCGCCTCATGCTGAACGTACACCGCCCCGCAGACAGACTGTCGAGTAGACCGGGGGAGTTTCACCCCCAGCCCCTCACAGAACCGAACGTGAATCTCTCGATTCATCCGGCTCTTGTTATCCAACCGTTGCATGACCAAGTCGTTCCCAATGGACAACAAGATACGGGTTTCGCCGGGCCCGGTTGTTCACTCTCCGCCGGCTACGCCCGCGGTGCTCTTTGCGCGACTTATACTTCCTTCGGCGCCAGGCCCCGAGTCGCTCGTCAACGTACTTGAACAGTGTCCACATCTCTGTGGGGTAGCATCGCCCGTCGTACTGATCCCAGCCCCGTAGAACGGGATTGAGACTACGCGCACTATCTTCCAGCGGTCATGGCGCATGCTGCGGCACGCGCCACCTCCGTATTCGGGCCCGCATCCGTTTGAGTGCTTGCGGGCTTACCGCCGGCAGGAAGTTGGTCAAGAGCTTCCCCCAACGGTTCTTTGCCCTGCGCGGTCGGAAGCAACAGCCAAGAAAGGTGAACCGGAGGTGGGACTAAGACCCCCGTCGATTGCTGTCCTGGCAGTAGACCACCTGGGTCTTCTCCGGGTGTAGCGTCAACTGGCAGGTGGCACATCGCTCCTCCAGCGCCGACTTCAGCTTCTCCGCCTGCCACCGCGTGCGGCAATGGCAAACAGCGTCATCAGCATAGCGCTCGACCGGGACGTTCGGGTAACTCCGTCGCAGCCATTGGTCCAACGCATAATGCAGACACACATTCGCCCGCAGCGGACTGACCACCCCGCCTTGCAGCGTGCCGGTCAGTCTTTCCTGACTTGACCCCTCGGGTACTTCCACCGGCGCTTTCAGCCATCGTTCGATGTAGCTCAGCACCCCGTTCTCCTGGGTGTGCCGGCGAACCGCACGCCTCAGCAGCTCCTGGTCAATCGTGTCATAAAAGCCTTTCATGTCGAGGTCTACGACCCCGTCCTATTCCCAGCCGCGCCTACGCGCCTGCTCCACCGCTTGATGGGCCGATTTGCCCGGTCCGAAGCCGTAGGAATCAGAGTCGAACAGTACCTCCCACTCCGGCTCCAGATACTGCTTGACCACCCTCTGTGCCATGCGGTCCGAGACCGTCGGACTACCCAGCGGTCGGCCCCCGCCCGCGGCCTTGGGAATCGCTACACGCCGTACCGGTGGCGGGAAGTAACTGCCCGACGCCAGCCGATTCCACAACTTGTACAGGTTAGTCTCAAGGTCCTGAGCAACGTCAGCGAGGCGCTGGCCCTCGACGCCCGCCGCTTTTCCCTTCCCGTTCACCCACGTATAGGCCTCCCAGACCCTGCGCCTGGTGACCGGTAACGGTTTGTCTGAACCCCTCACACTCCTCCCGCTCGGCCCGGTTGATGTGACGGCTCAGACTGGATAACGCAACCCCTTCGCTCCAGCGCCATTACCGCCCCTTCGGCACTACTACGGGTTGCTCCGACCCTGTCATGGGTATCGGTATTCTCCCTCGTGGTGTGAGCCACTTGTGGCTTTTCCTTACCACCCCATGCCAGGTGCCCACGTGCCGTGTTGACGCCTGTGATGCGAGCATGCCGCCTAATCACCGGGTGGCGCGCAGAGCGTACGCAGGCACCGTCCACACTTATCCGGGTGCTACTGACCGGCACCCGTTTTGACCGCGTCTTGACCCCATTTCGATGCGTCATCAGCGGTTCGCTCGCGCGCATCTTCTCATCACTCACCTGACGGCTTTATTGCCGCCTTTTCCTCATCGCTCACCACCACGTCTCTTACACGCAGCAGCAGGCGGTGGTTTGGAGCCTGCCCCTGCAGGCCGACTCCGGGAGGCCACACTCCCATCTTCAACACAGCTCCATCAGCGTCCCCGCTGATGTTCGTGGCACACGCCAGTACGGATTCTCCACCCAGCCCGACACCACCGCCTCATCGGATAACCCGTAACAATGCGTCAGATAGTGCAACCCCACCAGCAACCGGGTCGGTTTCCCCGGACAGCCGTTATCCGGGCAGTACCGCGCACCGAATGCCTTATCAAACACCGACCAGTCCACCCGGTCGGCCAGGCGATATAAAGCATGGCGTTGGTTGAGCATAGTGTCCAGGCGTTCGCGGAACAGGTCGGTTGAGGTGCGGGTAGCGGCGTCAGGTTGTCTGGGCGTCATTTTTATCTCCGATATTGCAAGAAAATGAAGGTCCATGATACCAAAACCGGCAATATCAGTCCAGGAAAAAATGCAGGAAAAAATGCAGGTTACATAAATATAATCAATAGGTTAGAATAGCTTTTGGGGTTATTCAGGGACGACTAATTAGGACCGGTCTCGGCGTTGTTGTCAATACTCGGCAATCCCTTGGTTGGATTTAATGGGCGGTTTCTCACCGCAACACTTGCAAACCAGCGCGGACACCCGACCCTTGTTGGTACTGGCGACCTTGTAATGCGGGTCGTTGTCTGTAGACGGGCCGGGTTTGACAGGGGTCGTGCGGGCCGCGACACCATAATTGTCGCAATCCGGCATACGGCAATGATTGACCTGAATCCTACCCGCGGTGTCAGTTAAGGGATTCGATACATCGACAGGCACTCTCGGGCGGGCGCTCATAAAAATACTCCCGAATATTCAAGGAGTTGGCGCGAAAGCCCTATTTTAGCAACAATTTCGTAACACCTATGGCGGAGAGGGTGGGATTCGAACCCACGAAGGGCTACTAACCCTTGCCGGTTTTCAAGACCGGTGCATTCAACCGCTCTGCCACCTCTCCAAACTGGATACTCGATATTTTCAACGTAGTCCAGGTTACTACGCACCGCAGACCGATGCACTGTGACCTACTTCCCTGTAGGTCACCCTTGCGGGCCAGCCTCTCTGCAGGACAGAATGCGGGATATTATCACAACCCGTATATCCCGGCTTTATATTGTTATTGAATTTTCAAAATTCTGCGCTAGTATACAGGGAGTAGAAGTCACCATATATTAAGTGCTATAACTTGAAAAGCAACGTTATAGCACTTAATATGATTCTGTTATTTTTATAATCACCGGAGGTTTGAAATGAATCAACGTTATGCAGTAGCGCAACCGGCCCCGTCGGTGCTGGCCACGAACAAGTTGATACGTAATACCTATATCCTGCTGTCCCTTACCTTACTGTTCAGTGCGCTGACGGCGGGCATCTCCATTGTATTAAACTTTCCCAGCATGGGCCTGCTCATTACCCTGGGAGGCTATTTCGGTCTGTTGTACCTGACGTCTGCACTGAGAAACAGCGCCTGGGGACTGGCTGCGGTGTTTGCCCTGACCGGTTTCATGGGCCTGACCTTAGGGCCATTCCTGAACGCCTATATGCAATACTTCTCGAACGGCGGGCAACTGGTAATGCTGGCCTTGGGCGGCACCGGCGTTATCTTTCTTGGATTGTCCGGCTATGCCCTGACCACCCGCAAGGACTTCAGTTTCATGGGCGGGTTCCTCATGGTCGGGATACTGGTCGCCTTCTTGATGGGGATCTGCGCTGCCATATTCAGCATACCGGTCATGGCGCTGGCCGTGTCAGCCATATTCATCCTGTTGATGTCCGGCCTGATCCTGTACCAGACCAGTGAGATGATCCACGGTGGCGAAACCAACTACATCATGGCCACGATAACCCTGTACGTCGCCATCTTTAACCTGTTCACCAGCCTGCTGCACCTGCTCGGTGCATTTGCCGGCAGAGACTGAAAACAGCTAATGTCAATCCAACCGATGCGCAGTTGTGCATCGGTTGGATATGCCCACAGGTGCCTCATTGCGGTTCAGCCGTAAACCACCTGTCGTAACCCGGTAAGTATTCACGTATCCCGCCTTGATCCGGGGGCGGGTTTTCTATGTTGTATCAGCCAGCGGTGTCCATTGACTGTGATGTGAGACCTGAAGTTCATTCTTGCCAACCTCCGGCCGGGAGGTAATGGTGATGTCGTAAGAAGTTGTTAACGACATGGTGATTGTGTTAATCGTTAAAGATCGGGAAAGTCGATAGTAGCTTCTTACCCAGTACTTCGCTATGCAAGCCGGGCTTGCGAGATCACCAGGTCGGAAAATGGGCCGGTCGCATTTAACAGATCCTGGAGTTTATCAATGCTTGGCAGAGTTTTGCCCTGTTCATAACGGGCGTAAGCGTTTTTGGATGTTGAACCCATGCGCTCAGCTACTTGTTTAATGGTTAAGTTGTTTAATTGCCGTTTGCGTTTAAGCAGCAAGCCTATCATCACCTTATTATCATTCGAACCAATTTCGAGAATTCCGTCTTTAGTGCATTTGACATTTACCTCAAATTCTTTTTTATCAGCTAATGTGACAATTAGATCTTCTACCATCAGGAGTAATTCCTTTTTTGTTCGGCCCTGAGTCATCAACTCAAGGAAAGGGATATCCGCTAACCAGAACTTGCCATTTTTAAATGCCTTGCCTTGTAATTTCATTTTTCTGCCCTTCGTATGATAGCTTTGGCTAATATTTCATTAATTTCCTTGTGTCACGGAATTGCTTCCTGCCGTTCTCCATCCGTCCAGACATCGTGTTTATTTCCGTGCCTCAGGAAGTACCAGTCCAGGTTGATGAGCGCCTTTTCCAAATCTCTCCTTTTCACCTGGCCATAGTACACATATATGTATACTTGTCAAGCGGATTGGCATACGGTGCCTTCATCCATAACGACAATTATTTATAGCAGTTCTTCAGCCAGCAAGCGTAACGCCTGTATCGATGCCCCGGATGCCAGAAAGGTGCCGACATGTCCTTTTTTACCGGCTTCTTTCCAGCGCTCAAGGTTATGCCTGATACGGTCAGGCGGACCGACCAGGGCGACGTCGTCCACCAGTTCATCGGGGACTGCTGCAACAGCCTCCGGTTTTTTCCCGGTCAGGAACAGGTCCTGAATCTTTATGGCGGCTTCTTCATACCCCAACTGCCTGGCATAGTTATTGTAGAAGTTTTTATCCCTGGCGCCCATGCCGCCGATGTACAGGGCCAGTTCCCGTTTTGCCACGTTACGGCATTTTTCCAGGTCATAGCCCATGCAGACGCGGACAAACGGGGCCACGTCAAACTCCTCCTTGCTTTTTTCCCTGCCTGCTGCTGCCAGCCCGGTTTCGATGGCGGAGGCAAACAAATCGTACCTGTCCGGGTTCATCCATAACGGGAAAAATCCGTCGGCCATTTCTGCGGCCAGTCGGATGCCGCCGGCGGTAATAGCGGCGGTATAGATGTTCATGTCGGGGTCGCCGTGCAGGATGCTTTTCAACGGTTTACCCAGGCCGGTGCTGTCCTTGCCCTGATACGGCAACCGGTAATGATAACCGCTGTACTGTACCGGCGCCTCCCGGGCAATTACCTGCCGGATAATATCAATGTATTCCCGCATCCTCGTCAAGGGTCTGGCGTATGTCGCCCCGTACCAGCCCTCCACCACCTGGGGACCGGAAGGACCCAGGCCTAGTATGAAGCGCCCGCCGGACAGGCTCTGCAGCGTCATGGCGCTCATGGCGGTAGAGGTCGGGGTACGGGCGGGGATTTGCATGATGGCGGTGCCCACCTTAATCCTTGTGGTCTTTGCCAGTATCCAGGCCGCCGGGGTCAGCGCATCGGAACCATAAGCCTCCGCCGTCCAGACGGAATCATAGCCGAGCCGTTCCGCCTCCAGGATTTCCTCCATGGGCAGTTTGACTTCATTCTGTGAGTAGCCGACAACAACGCCAAGTTTCATCAGCGTATTCTATCAAATAGCAACCCGTCATTCCGGCGAATGCCGGAATCCAGTCAAATAAAGTATTCCTTGTTTACTGGATTCCGGCATTCGCCGGAATGACGAGAGTACTTGTCCTGCAGGCTTTACAACTTCTGGTTTACAACTTCTGGTAGTTTTGAATTTATGTTTATGTTAGCATCTGCGCCGTTTTAGCAATGGCGGCTGTAATCGGCCGCCACACACCATATCTGCGCCGGATACCGAATGCTGAGGGGATGATCCCCGGCGCTTTGATACCTGACATTTACAAATCTGCCAGAGGGGCTTTTTTATGCAAATTGGTGTTCTTAAGGAGACTCATCTTTAAAATTTATATTTCTAAATCCTTGAATATCCGCTTGGCAAGATTTTCATCAATTTCCCTGTGCCTCGGAACAGTAGTGACCTTCTTTTTTAGACGGTTGACGTAGACGCTATGGTTACCACCTTCTCGCAACAATTCACAGCCCATTTTTTCAATACGGCGTATTAATACCCGCCGTTTTATATAGATATGCTGCCAAGAGCCTCTTTCACAACATCTGACTTGGTAGCGGTTATTTGTTCTTCCGCCAATTGCCGATTTGCCTGTAATACAAGTTGGATGGCTTCAATCACGTTTTTTTTGGTCTCTTCCAGAGTTTTACCTTGCGTGTTGGCGCCGGGCAATTCTTCAACATACCCGATGTATCCATACGATGACTTTTCAAATACTGCCGTTAAAACTTCTTTCATCTTATGGTCTCTCTTTTTCTGTTATGTAGTTGGGGGTGTATAATCTACTTCTACTTCGGATAAATGATTTGGTCGGCATCACTATAGCCGCTCTTCCAGCTCAATACCATAACGTATGCGCAGATATTCTCCACGCAGTCCTGCCGGAACATTGAAAGACGGTTGGCGAACTTCACAACTACTGGTTCACAACTACTGGTAGTTTTGCATTTTTCTTTGTGTTAGTATTTGTGCCGCTTTAGCAATGGCGGCTGCAATCGGCCGCCACACACCATATATGCGCCGGATACTGGATGCCGAGGGGGCGAGGCCCGGTGCACTGATACCTGACACTTACAAACCTGCCAGAGGGGCTTTTTTATGCAAATTGGTGTTCTTAAGGAGACTCATCCGGGTGAGAACCGGGTCGCCGTTATCCCTGATACGGTAAAAAAACTGGTCAAACTCGGTGCGGAATTAACGGTGGAGGCCGCGCTGGGGCAAGGTGCCGGCTTTGCCGATGAGGCCTATACCGAGGCCGGCGCCACGATTGCTTCCAACCGGAACGATATACTTACGAAATCCGATATCATACTGCGCATCCGCAAGCCGGAGTCAGGGGAAGTCGGACAGATAAAACAGGGCTGTATTCATATCAGCTACCTGGACCCTTTTAATGAAGGCGAGTTGGTGGATGCCCTGGCAAAACAGGGTGTCAGCGCTATCAGCATGGAGATGATCCCCCGCACCACCTTGTCGCAAAAGATGGACGCGCTCAGCTCCCAGGCCAACCTGGCCGGCTATGTCGCCGTGATGATGGCCGCCAACAGGTTAGACCGTCTCCTGCCCATGATGATGACGCCCGCCGGCACCATAAAACCGGCCCGGGTATTCGTCATCGGCGCCGGTGTCGCCGGATTGCAGGCCATCGCCACGGCCAAACGGCTGGGCGCCAAGGTGACGGCCTTCGATACCCGCCCCGTCGTGGCCGAGCAGGTGCGTTCCGTCGGCGCAAAATTCCTTGAGATTGACCTGGGTGAAACGGGCGAGACCAAGGACGGCTATGCCCGGGAACTGACCCCGGAACAGATTGAAATACAACGCCAGGGCCAGAAGGCGGCCATTGCCGAATCCGATATCGTCATCACCACTGCCCAGGTATTCGGGCGCAAGGCGCCTGTGCTGGTGACCCGTGACATGGTGGAAGCCATGCAACCCGGTAGCGTGATCGTCGACATGGCTGCGGAAACCGGCGGCAACGTGGAAGGCTCGGAGGCCGGACAGGAAGTCCTTGTCAACGGCGTCGCCATCATCGGCCAGGGCAACTGGCCCAATTACGTATGCCGTGACGCCAGCCAGATGTATTCGTCCAACCTGTATAACATGTTGAACGAATACTGGGACGAAGAAAACAAGTCCTTTGTACTCAACGCCGAGAACGACATCATCCAGGGCTGCCTGATAACCCACGGCGGCGCCATCGTCAACGAAACCATCAAGAACCTGCAACGCTAAGGAGCTATCAATGGAAGCCGTATACCTGACATTCATCCTGGTCCTGTCCATATTCCTGGGCTTTGAGTTGATCAGTAAAGTACCAGCCACCCTGCATACCCCGCTTATGTCCGGGGCCAACGCCATTTCCGGCATCACCCTGGTCGGCGCCCTGACCTCTGCCGGCGCAGGCAGCGCTGAAATGGCGACGTTGCTCGGCACCCTGGGAGTCACGTTCGCCTCGATCAACGTGGTCGGCGGTTACATGGTGACCAACCGCATGCTGTCCATGTTCAAGAAAAGGGAAGGTGCTGAAAAATGAGTAATGAATTACTGATCAACCTGACTTACGTGGCTGCGGCCGTATTATTCATATTCGGCCTGAAAATGCTGAGTTCGCCAGCAACCGCGCGTAACGGCAACCTGGTGTCGGCGCTGGGTATGTTACTCGCCATCGTCGTCACCCTGCTGGATCATTCCATCGTCGATTTCCGCTGGATTATCGTCGGCCTGGTGGTCGGCGGCATGATTGGCGCACTGGCCGCCCGCCTGATTGCCATGACTGCCATGCCGGAAATGGTGGCGCTGCTCAACGGTTTCGGCGGTATCGCCAGCCTGTTCGTGGGCTGGGCCGCACTGCATTCCGGCGCCGACTCCACCTTTACCATCGTAACCATCTTCCTGTCGATCCTCATCGGCGGTTTGACGTTTACCGGCAGCCTGATCGCCTATGGAAAATTAAGTGAGGTCATCTCAGGACGTCCCTATATCTTCACCGGACAGCGTATTTTCAACAGCCTGTTGCTGCTTGCCATCATTATAGTCGGTGTGATGTTCTGCCAGGAACCGGCGAACACCAACTACCTGTATATCCTGATTGGCTTGTCGTTCCTGTTCGGCGTCATGGCGGTCATCCCCATCGGCGGCGCCGACATGCCCGTAGTAATTTCATTGCTCAACAGCTATTCCGGCCTTGCCGCCTGTGCCGCCGGTTTTGCCATCAACAACAACATCCTGATCGTCGCCGGTTCCCTGGTGGGCGCCACCGGCATCATTCTCACCAACATCATGTGCAAGGCCATGAACCGCTCCCTGGCCAACGTGCTGTTCAGCGGTTTCGGCGCCGTCAAGACGGCCCTGGCCAAGGTGGAGGGCGAAGTGAAGCCCATTACCCCGGATGACGCTTATTACATCCTCGAGGCGGCCAGCAGTGTCGTCGTCGTACCCGGTTACGGCATGGCCGTGGCCCAGGCCCAGCATGTGGTCAAGGAGCTGCAAGAACTGCTGGAAAAAAATGGCGCTGAAGTAAGCTACGCCATCCACCCGGTGGCCGGCCGTATGCCCGGACACATGAATGTCCTGCTGGCAGAAGCGGACGTGCCTTATGACCTGCTCATCGAAATGGAGGATATCAACCCGCGCATGGAGATGATGGACGTAGCCATCGTCATCGGCGCCAACGACGTGGTCAACCCGGCAGCCAGAGAGATGGAGGACAGCCCCATTTACGGCATGCCGATCATCAACGTGGATTACGCGAAGACGGTATTCGTACTGAAACGCTCCATGGCGGCCGGCTTTGCCGGTGTCGAC
This sequence comes from Gammaproteobacteria bacterium, assembly GCA_965222155.1. GTDB lineage: Bacteria > Pseudomonadota > Gammaproteobacteria > Eutrophobiales > Eutrophobiaceae > JAAXHV01. The sequence goes on along the minus strand of CBDCTH010000012.1, from coordinate 1,274,324 downwards.
AACCCGCTGTTCTTCGGTGAAAACACCCGTATGCTGTTCGGGGACGCCAAGGAATCCATCGGTGCGTTGGTGCGGGAGTTCAGTTCATAAACCTGTCTGCAGTAAATGTTGCGCCACAGAAGGCACAGAGATTTTAAATAAGTATTAGACAGCATTTCTGGAAAGAAGCTATCTATGTTTAGCCCGGATTTCTCCCAGGTCGCTTGTTGCCGTGAGGTCAGATAGTTCCAAAGTTCTTAGTTGGTTGCCTCCACATAGACTTCCGAAATGGCTGTCGATATCACAAAACCTGCTCAGCCGTTCCCGCTAAATCGAGGTCAATACAGTGATTCTTGCCGGATTCGGGCAAGGGGGACAGATTTAAATCTGTCCCCAAGGGGACATGTTTCCCTGGGAGGGAGGGCGTCTCGCCCTCCACGAGGGCAGGATGCCATCGGTCCCGGAAGTTAGCGGGAACTGCTGAAACCTGCTGAGCGCAGTCAACAAAGTGCATTAGCATGTGATATATTAGTGTCAGGTAATAGGCCGTAACCCTGTTATGCACTCAAGCGGGTACAGGAGGTAAGATTTTGTTATCACTCGTCGACCAGACACGTTTGAAAGTTTCGAGACGCACCACCGCGAAAAAGAAATCGGAACTGGGTCAATTCCTCACTCCTGCAAATATCGCATCATTCATGGCGGGACTTTTCCCGGCATCCGGTGGTGTTTGTCGTCTGCTTGATGCAGGAGCGGGTATAGGCTCTCTTTCATGCGCATTTCTTGAGCGCTGCGTAAACGGCAACCTCAATTTCGAGGAGATTCAACTAAAGGCTTTTGAAATTGACCGTAGTATCCATGGAGAACTTGAACAGTCCCTTTTGCATTATATTCAACAATGTAACTTTTCATTTGAAGCCATTGGAGACGATTTCATAGAAGAAGCAGTAAATGCGCTTCAGTTTCAAAAATACGATTTCACACACGCTATTCTAAACCCACCTTATAAGAAAATCAGAAGCAACTCCAAATACCGCTTGCTCTTACGTCAGGTTGGAATTGAAACAGTCAACCTCTATTCAGCATTTGTGGCGTTGGCTGTTGCGCTGTCCGTGCCTGGTGGACAGATTGTTGCGATCATTCCCCGCAGCTTTTGCAATGGCCCGTATTATCGTCCCTTCCGTGACTTTATCCTGACTCATACAGCTATTCGGCGCCTGCATTTATTCGAATCTCGCAAAAAGGCATTTAAGGACGATGACGTACTCCAAGAAAACATCATTATCCGACTTGAGCGTGGTGGAAGACAAGGACAGGTAACTGTTTCCACTTCGACCGATGACAGTTTCTCTGACCTGACTATCCATAATTATCCGTTTAATCAAGTCGTATTCCCGGATGATGCAGAACGATTTATTCACATCCCTGCGTCTCCTGTGGACTGTCTCAATTTAAACCCAGCTATTCGTTACTCGCTTAGTGAACTCGGCATCACAGTTTCTACCGGCCCTGTCGTTGACTTCCGCTTGAAGGAGCATTTGCTTGATGTACCTGAGCCAGGTTGCGTTCCGTTGCTCTATCCCGGTCATTTCGACAGCAATGGCGCCAGCTGGCCTGTTTATGGGATGAAAAAACCGAATGCGATCCGGCATACCAGAGATACCGAAAAATGGTTGTATCCGTCCGGTTTTTATTGCGTGGTAAGACGTTTTTCCTCCAAAGAGGAAAAACGTCGAATCATTGCAAGTGTAGTAGAACCCGCCATATTCGATAACGCCCCTTTGCTGGGTTTCGAAAACCACTTAAACCTGTTCCATGAAAACAAGCATGGTTTACCGCAGGCCTTAGCGTATGGGCTGGCTGTGTATCTTAATTCCAGCGTCATTGATAATCATTTCCGACGTTTCAGTGGTCATACCCAAGTCAATGCAACCGACCTCAGACTAATGAAATACCCAAGTCGCGCCGCTCTGGTTGAGCTTGGTAATTGGGCTTTACAGTGTGGAGAAATCTCTCAGACCATGATTAGCGACAAGATTGATACGCTCAACGCATGAAAGATAAACAGGATTATATCGAGACCGCGTCAGAGATCATCACCGCTTTGGGCCTACCGAGAGCACAGCAGAATGAACGTTCTGCACTCAGCTTATTGGCATTACTGAACCTGACGCCCGACAAAGCATGGTCTGAAGCAGAAAACCCGCTCATGGGTATTACACCCATTATGGAATGGATAAGGGATCACTATGATAAGGAGTACGCTCCGAATACTCGCGAAACTATACGCCGCCAAACAATACACCAGTTCTGTGATGCGGGTATCGCGCTATATAACCCTGATAGGCCTGACCGTCCGGTAAACAGCCCAAAAGCTGTCTATCAGATTAAACCTGCTACATTGGCTTTGCTGCGCATCTTCAACACCCCTGAATGGTCTGAAGCGCTGACAGACTATCTGGCTGTGCGCGAAACTTTAATATCCCGTTATGCCAAAGAACGTGAACTGGAGCGCATACCTGTTGTAGTAGCTTCGGGTAAGCAGATTACTCTCAGTCCCGGCGCCCATAGTGAACTGATCAGTCATAGAGGAATTTGCACCGCGTTTTACACCGGGTAGTTTATTGGTCTATGCAGGTGATGCAGGTGACAAGTGGGGCTACTTTGATGAAACCCTCCTATCCGGGCTCGGTGTCAATGTTGATACACATGGCAAAATGCCCGATGTGGTGCTGTATTACACCAGGAAAAACTGGTTACTTTTAGTTGAGTCCGTTACCAGTCATGGTCCTGTCGATAGCAAACGACACAACGAACTTGGCAAGCTGTTCGTGGGTTCAACGGCCGGCTTAGTATATGTGACCGCTTTCCCAAACCGTATTCTCATGGGGCAGTATCTAGCCGAGATTGCCTGGGAAACAGAGGTCTGGGTAGCCGATGCCCCATCGCACCTGATCCACTTTAATGGCCCGCGGTTCCTTGGGCCTTACGCTCTACCCTGATCATCTCAACTCAGTCCTGTCGTTTTAATTGACTGGGGACAGGTTTAAACCTGTCCCCGGCTGCTTTTGTATAGCGGGTAAGATGACGATAAACATACAGGTTTACCCATGCGCAAAAAGTTACTCAGCCCAATCTGTGTCCCCTGTGGCTATTGAATAACCGTAAGCCCGCCCATATAGGGATGCAACGCTTCCGGTATATGGATATGGCCGGCCTCGTCCTGGCAGTTTTCCATGATGGCTATCAGGGTACGGCCTACAGCCAGTCCCGAGCCGTTCAGCGTATGCACCAGTTCCGGTTTGCCCGTGGCAGGGTTACGCCAGCGGGCTCTCATGCGTCTTGCCTGGAAATCTTCAAAATTGCTGCATGAGGATATTTCCCGGTACCTGCGCTGGCTGGGCAGCCATACCTCCAGATCATACGTTTTTGCAGCTGAAAACCCGAGATCACTACCGCACAGTGTGACCACGCGATACGGCAGTTTCAGACGTTGCAGTATGCTTTCGGCATGATCGGTCAGTTCTTCCAAAACCCGGTAGGAGTCATCAGGGCGGACAAGCTGTACCAGTTCCACCTTCTCAAACTGGTGCTGGCGTATCATTCCCTTGGTGTCCTGCCCGTAGGAACCTGCCTCGCTGCGAAAACAGGGTGAATGGCAGACGTATTTCAGGGGCATATTGTCATTATCGATGATCGCTCCCCGGGCTAGGTTGGTGACCGGCACCTCCGCGGTGGGAATGAGGTACAGGTCCTGCTTCTCAATATGGAACTGATCTTCGGCAAACTTGGGCAACTGGCCGGTACCGAATAAACTGTCAGGGTTTACCAGGTATGGCACGTTAATCTCCGTGTAACCATGTACACGAGTGTGTACATCCAGCATGAACTGGATCAATGCCCGATGCAGCCTTGCAATTGCCCCCAGCATGACGACAAAACGCGATCCGGCAATCCGGGTAGCGGCCTCGAAATCGATCAATCCCAGGGCCTCTCCCAGCGTTGTATGGTCTTTCGGAACAAAATCCATGACGCTTAATTCACCCCAGCGCCGGATCTCCTCGTTATCCTCCTCTTTGTCACCGGGAGGGACGCTCGTATGGGGGATATTGGGCACGTCGCGCAGGAAGTCATGGAGTTCCTCCTGGACCGCATCCAGTTCAGCCTGCCGGGATTTCAGTTCATTACTCAGGGACGCAACCTGGGCCAGCAACGGCTCGATATCCTCTCCTGCGGCTTTTGCCTGGCCGATTCGCTTCGAGTGCAGGTTTCTCTCAGACTGCAGCTTCTCGGTAGCGACCTGGATTCCCTTGCGTTGTTGCTCCAGTGACTGCAACCGGTCGATATCCAGTTCAAAGCCGCGCTTGGCCAGTGCCTGGCCGACGGCTTCCATATTCTTACGTAACAGGTGTGGGTCCAGCATGGTATTGTTCAGTTTTTGGCCTGTTTTTTATCCAATGCCCGCAGGCGCGCCAGTTTTTCCGCAATCTGTATCTCAAGTCCCCGATTTGCCGGGTAATAATATTGGCGGGCTGTCATACCGTCGGGAAAATAATGTTCCCCGGCTGCGTAGGCATCGGGTTCGTCGTGAGCATACCGGTACTCCTTACCGTAATCCAGTTCCTTCATCAACCCGGATGGCGCATTGCGCAGGTGTAACGGCACTTCCGCCGACGTAGTGGACTTCACGTCCTCCATAGCGGCATTGTACGCCTTGTACACGGCGTTGCTCTTGGCAGCGCAAGCCAGGAAGACAACGGCCTGGGCAATGGCCAGTTCACCCTCAGGCGTACCCAGACGCTCCTGCGTCTCCCAGGCATCCAGGGCCAGGCGTAATCCCCTCGGGTCGGCATTCCCTATATCTTCAGAAGCCATGCGCACCACCCTCCGGGCAATATACAGGGGGTCGCACCCTCCATCAAGCATACGCGCAAACCAGTACAGGGCCGCATCGGGCGCCGAGCCGCGCACGGATTTATGCAATGCGGATATCTGTTCGTAAAAGACGTCGCCGCCCTTGTCGAAGCGGCGATAACTCGAACCACTGATCACTTCCCGCACCAGCGTGTCGGTTATAGCGTCCGAGGTAGCCAAATCAGCAGCAATCTCCAGCAGGTTCAGGGCGCGCCTGGCATCGCCGTCTGCGCTGCCAGCCAGCAGTTCCAACGCCTCATCGGTAATATGCAGGGGTTTATTGCCCAGTCCCCGCTCGCGATCATGCAGGCTGTTTCTGACGATAATCTCAACGGCATCCGCTGTCAGTGGTTTTAAAACGTAGACGCGCACCCTCGACAACAAGGCGTTATTCAGTTCAAAAGACGGGTTCTCCGTGGTAGCGCCGACAAACGTGATCGTGCCATTTTCCACGTGCGGCAGGAAAGCATCCTGCTGTGACTTGTTGAACCGGTGCGCCTCATCGATGAATAACACGGTATCCTTGGCATACACTTCCCGATACTGACGCGCCTTGTCAATGGCCGCTCTGATCTCCTTAACGCCGCCCAGTACCGCCGATAAGGTCAGGAATTGTGCATTGCATGACGCGGAGATGATCCGGGCCAGGGTCGTCTTGCCTGTGCCGGGCGCTCCCCAGAATACCATGGAATGCAATTGACCCGTTTCGATGGCAAGGCGTAGCGGCTTGCCCGGTCCGATCAGGTGTTCCTGCCCGACGAAATCGGCCAGGCTTTCAGGTCGCATCCGGTCCGCCAGAGGCCGGTATTCGCTGGTTTCAGCGGTCACTGGAAAGCTCGTTAATCAGCCTGTCTGGCATCTATGACGTCAATATCGTCTGCAGGAGCAAACCGGAAAAGCTCCCTGTTCAGGTCCGGATTCCTGCTGCCATTCATGAATGTGATCAACAGCGTCTGCCCCAGGCTGTCAAACAGTATCATGGCTGTCAGTTCATTGTCGGAGAATGCCAGGCGCAGCGATCGATAGTGTGATTCAATATCCCTGGGTGTCAGCTCCAGCCAGGCGTGTTCATCGCCATTTTCAAGTTCATTAATCACGTAATGTTCAGTCAGGCGGTAGTTTCCACTGAATATCAGCGCAGGCGTGTCTTCAATGGCATCAGTCATGTCGCTGATTGTAACCTGTTCCAGGTCTTCCTCATAAACCCATAAGGTCTTGCCGTCGCTTATGATTTTCTGTATGTATGGTTCGCTGTATAACCAAGAGAACATGCCGGGACGGTGTAGTAGCACAGTGCCTTTGGTGGTTTCCAGCACTTCACCCGATGAATCGAGCAATGTTTGCTCAAAATCGGCCGAGAACGTTTCCAGACCGTCGAGAAAGACATCCAACGGGTTGTTGCCTGCGTTCACCGACAGACAAAGAAATAATCCGCAGATACACGCAGATACACGCAGATAAAATGATCGAAAAGCTATAGGTATCACAGAGAAGAACAGGAATAACAAAAAATCATTTAAACGAGAGGTAATCAGTCATGTTTATATCCCTCGGCTTACGACATACCGGGACAAGCTCTGTGACTGGCTAGCGGGCATTCCTTGTTCGCTACAAGGTTTTACAAAACCTTGAAGTAATATTATGCCTTTCATCTGCGTAATCTGCGGATAAAATCAGTTTTCTCATCTTCTCTGTATTTTCGTATTGTCAATCCATTGGCGGTGGAGGCCCCGCAAGTATCTCCCGGTTGCCATTGGCTTGCAGTGGGCCTATCAGTCCGCTGGCTTCCATTTCTTCGATAATCCTGGCGGCGCGGTTATAACCTATCTTGAGCCGGCGCTGGATATAGGAAATAGACGTCTTGCGGGTTTCCGTGACAATCCGCACGGCCTCATCATAGAGCGGATCCATATCGTCAGAGGCGGTTTCCAGGCCCGGAATGGGCGCTGTCCCGCCATCGCCCGGATCCCTGGTAATGTCATTCAGGTAGTTCGGAGCGCCGCGCCTCTTGATATTTTCAACAACCTTGTGCACTTCATGATCATCAACAAAGGCGCCATGCACCCTTATCGGCAGACTTGTGCCGGGCGGCAGGAACAGCATATCTCCATTTCCGAGGAGATTTTCCGCTCCCATCTGGTCCAGAATGGTTCGGGAGTCCACCTTTGATGAGACCTGGAATGCAATCCGGCAGGGAATATTGGCCTTGATCAGTCCCGTGATAACGTCTACGGACGGGCGTTGCGTGGCCAGGATCAAGTGAATGCCGGAGGCCCGGGCCTTCTGCGCCAGCCTGGCAATCAATTCCTCCACCTTTTTGCCCACAGTCATCATCATGTCCGCCAGTTCATCAATGAGGATGACGATATACGGAAGCTCTTCCAACACCGGCACTTCATCCTCGTCATCGATGGGCGTATGAAAAGGATCTTGCAGGGGTTGGCGCCGGCTGGCGGCTTCATTGACCTTCTTGTTGTAACCATTGATATTTCTCACGCCCAGAGCCGCCATCAATTGATAACGGCGTTCCATTTCAGCCACACACCAGCGCAATGCATTTGCCGCTTCTTTCATATCCGTGACTACCGGTGTCAATAAATGGGGGATTCCCTCGTATACGGATAATTCGAGCATCTTCGGGTCGATCATAATCAAGCGGATTTTACGCGGAGGAGACTTATAAAGCAGACTCAGGACCATCGCGTTAACGGCAACGGATTTACCCGCTCCGGTCGTACCGGCAACCAGCAGGTGCGGCATCCGGCTCAGGTCCATGACAATGGGATGGCCGCTGATATCTTTTCCCAGCCCCAGTACCGTAGTCGAATTGAGTTCTTCATATTCTTTGGAACTCAATATCTCGCTCAGGGTAACCAGTTCACGAGTAGCGTTGGGTATTTCCAATCCGATGACGGATTTTCCCGGGATCACGTCAACGACGCGAACACTGACTACTGAGAGTGAACGGGCCAGGTCTTTAGAGAGGTTGCTGATCTGGCTGCCTTTCACTCCCGGCGCCGGCTGCAGTTCAAACCGGGTGATTACAGGCCCGGGATTAACCGCTACCACGTCCACTTGAATGTTGAAATCAAGCAGCTTCAGTTCCACCTGGCGCGACATGGCCTCAAGGGTCGCCTCTGAATACCTGCCCGTGGACGGCTTGGGCAGATCCAGCAAACCCAGGGGTGGTAATGCCGAATCAGCCGGCATCTCAAACAAAGGTTCCTGTTTTTCCGCCTCGGCGCGACCACTGATTTCCACTTGAGCCATAACCGGTTCAATGCGCGGCGGCGCCCTGTCCCTGATTTTTTTCTGTTGTTTCCGGACCAGGTTTTCTCTTTCCTTCCTGACTTCCACAGAATGTATATATTGCCTTAACTTATTTGCATAAATGAATGATTTTGAGGATATTCTTATTGTAATATATCCGATTTTATCAATCAGCCACAACCACGATAGATCTATGTACAAGGTGATTCCTACCAACAAAATGGTAAGCATAAGCAGGGTACTGCCCGAATAACTGAAGACATCAAATAGAATTGAACCAAAGGCAATCCCCAGAATCCCGCCTGCGCTGCTGGTTTGATCAGGTAAATGCTCGGGCAGGTGCGCTCCTGCTTCCAGGTGCAACCATGCCAACGTGCAGCAACCGGAAACCAACATGACAAACCCAAACATCCTGATTGCTCTTATGAGACGGGTTACCGATACCTCAACCCGGCGTGATTTAAAAATGCGCCAGCCGTCAAAGACAAATACAAGGGGGAATAAATAGCCCGGGTAGCCGAAAATATAAAGCAGTAAGTTAGCAATATATGCACCGACAATCCCTCCACCGTTGTGGATTTCAGCATCGCTGACTGCCTGGGACCAGCCCGGGTCCGATGGGTGATAGGTGATTAATGCCAGTGCGATAAATAACGCGATGGCTCCCAGGACAATAACGCTGATTTCCTTGATATAGCGTACGAATTGGCTTCCTGACTCTGCGTCGATTTTACTTTTTTTCGATGCCTGTTTCACACTTTATCAATTTAAATTAATCCTGATGAATAGTAAGAGTTATTACGAAAAAAGAAAAGGGCAGTTGCTGATGTATCTCTTTTTTCCAGGAAGCAGCTTTATATGGGCAATGGTGAAGGCATGCTCAGTTGCCGGGTTTTTAGTCCGACCCGGCGACTGCGCAACATCCATGAGTTCGTATCTTTCTCCCAACAATCATCATAACGACCTACCGCATAACATGACGTAAGGCCCTCCTGGTCGGTATGGTACAAGGCAAAACTACTGGATGTATTTGCCGTATCTGCGCTAACTTCAACCAGGTCAACAGACAATACACGCGTCTGTTCCACATCGGCAATCTCCCATTCCTGTTCAGTCATGGCAGCAATACGTTCCCGTAATTCACTGCACGAATGCTGCATCCATACCATAGGCTCCGCCAGTTCTGGCGCTTTGGTAATAACCGTATAGACGCCCTCTTCCTTGTACAGATCCAGGTACGCCTGGAAATCGTGGCTGTCCAGGTAACGCGCAGAAGCATGAATCAACCGATTCAATTCAAATTGCGTATTGATCTCCTCTGACATGCTATGTGCCGGTGTTCACAGTATTGAGATCATATGGTCTGTAACCGGTCAGGCGACTCCATTCCGCGTAAAAACCACGTAATGAAGAATCACTCATGGGACCGTCTTCCTCGCGTGCGATGACGCTGTAGTGGCTGCTGCCATTTTTCATATTACGCATTTGCGCCTGCACTGCCCAGACATCCTCAGCCAGGTTAATCCCGGTCGGCCCCCATACCTGGTTATGGTGCCGGACTCGCATCGCCCGCACTGCTTCAGTGTCATTAGCCAGGCCTAAACCGCGACATTCCAATAACGTGCGATCGGGTGATAACGGTATTAATGAATCAATGCGAACCACGGTTGAGCGACAGTTCAACAACATATCAGGAAACAGGTTTATTACCACATGTCCATTAGGTTCCATACCCGGCACCCTGTCGTCTTCACGTTGCTCGTAGTTTAAATTCCGGTAACTGATCCTGGCATGATCAAAGCTGACGTGTCCGCGTGGATGAATCCTCCATTGCCGCTTTTGGTAGTCCTGCTGCGCAACGCCGGTGGTGCGGTTTAATAAGTGCAATAATTCGTGGTATCCCTCGTAATTTGTTTCAACGAACAATTTCCAGTTGGCCTGAATTTCCGTACGATGAATATGAAATACTTCGAGGTCGGCCATGCCGAACGGCGTACGTATGGTGTCAATAACAGATTCTCCGAGAAAATCCTGTAATGATCCCGCATCTTCATCCAGACACACAAAAACAAGATCGAACAGCGTTTCGACGCGGACGGATTTCAGGCTGACATCTTCTTTTCGCACTGATGAATTCCGATAGCCTGAAGGTCGAGAAATACCGGTACAACGCCCGCTATCATCATAGCTCCACAGGTGATAGAAACAGGTCATGCGCCCCTGTTCCAGTTTGCCGGCCGATCGCCTGACCACCCGTGCGCCACGATGGGCGCAACTGTTATAGAAGGCTCGAAGCCGCCGGTCTTTTCCCCTGACCAGGACCAGTTCGTGGCCGGCAACCCGAACCAGGCGATAATCAAACGGCTGCGGTATCTCGGAGGCATGGCAGACAAAACGCCAGGAAGGCGCCAGAATATGCTGTTGTTCACGTTCGAATACGGCCGGGTCGGTATATATACGGTTATCCAGATAGTGCGTTGCCGGCAGTTGCGGCTTGCTGTGGCCATCCAGTCTTGCAGGTAAATTCATAGTGTCTGTCGATGCGACGTTATTATTCACAGCGTATGTTATATTAAGGGAAACTCTGACTTAATCAGAGGCTCCTAAGCTCTATTGTATGATTCCTGCCCATCTTATCAAATCGATACTGTTATTTTCCATGCTGTCGCTGATCGCGTGCAGCCAGCAATCGAATGTCGAAATCATTCGGGCTGTCAGCATGCTGCCCAGACAAACCGACTATACCCAGGATTTTGAAAAGTGGATCAAACAGGTCAATAAGCTGGGCGAAGGTAATTTCAAGATTATTTTCGTCGGTGGACCGGAAGCAATACCGACGTTTGAACAGGCTGATGCGGTAAGGACCGGCGTCGTGCACCTGGTATTTGGCCCGGCGACCTATTACATCGGTTTATTGCCGGAGGTTGAAGCGTTGTTCGCCAGTAATCTGCCCCCCTGGGAGACGCGCAGCAATGGCGGTATCGAATTAATGGATAGAATACATCAGCAAAAGTTAGGCGTGCGTTACCTGGCTCGCGCCATGTTTATCGAATTTCACGTGTTTACTCGTGAACAACCATTGTTAGGTGCTGACGGCATACCAGAGCTTCGTTCCAAGCTGATCCGCGGTGGACCGGTATGGCGTGACTTTATCAGTAATCTGGGCGCTCAATTTGTCAATGTGGCCGCGCCGGATATCTATATGGCCCTGGAGCGTAATATGATACAAGGACTGGGTTGGCCGATTATCGGTCTTGAAGATGCGTCCTGGCGCCAACATCTTCAATACCGTATAGACCCCGGCGTTTTTTCCAGCGACGTGGGCATCATTTTTAACCAGGACAGGTGGGAACAACTCCCTGCACAGATTCGGGACACTCTGCGCGCTGCTGCCATCGAGTATGAGACAAGCAGTTACCATCGCTTCCGGAAATTAACCCGGACATTGGATGAACGCATGCGTCAACTGGGCATGAATATTGTCGAACTGGATCAGTCCGGTGAAAAAAAGTATCGCAAACTCGCGCACGACGTGATCTGGCAGCGTTTGAAAAAACGCTCGCCCGAGCATTATCCGGGACTGCTCGACAAATTTTATCGGGCTGAGGAGACACAACAGGAATGAATCATCAACCCGGGGGCGTTTACGAAAAGCTGTTATTCGGCCTTTTCTCGCTGGGCGCGGGGATTCTCGCGCTGCTTACTCTGTTCATACTGTATGACGTTATAGCCCGAAATATCGGCTTGCCGCCGTTCACCCACACACTGGCGTTGACGGAATACGGCCTGTATTACGTCACCCTGCTCGGCGCGCCCTGGCTGGTCAGAAAAAAGCACCATGTCTACATGCAACTGATTATCGCCGTCATACCTGCGCCGCTACGGCCATTTATTTCCAGACTCAGCTACCTGCTTTGCCTGATCACCTGTGTGCTGATTTGCTATTACGCCGGTCAGGTGACAATTGAAACCTGGATCAGGGGTGACCAGGAAGTTCGCTCATTTGATATGCCGCGCTGGCTGATTTTCGCCATCATGCCTGTCTCGTTTTTCTTGTTAACGATTGAGTTCAGCCGTTACCTGATAGGGATTGACAACATGTATGACGGTGAAATCGGGATCCATGAATAACGCAAACCATGATGGTCCGGAAGACTGAAAAATGTACCTGATCTGGTTTGTCGCGTTTGCCCTGATGCTCGGCATCACGATTTTCCTGATTGCACTGGGTTTGCCGGTCGCGTTTGCCTTTCTGGGCGCGGACGTTATTGGGGTCATGTTGTTTATGGGAGGTGATGCCGGGCTGGCGCAACTGGTCAGGAACGCGGCGAATGCGTTGACCCGCTTCTCCCTGGTTCCCGTTCCCTTGTTCCTGATTATGGGTGAGTTATTTTTTCATTCCGGGTTGGGGTTTCGCGCCTTTAACGCATTGGATAAATTGTTTGGCCGTCTGCCCGGGCGATTATCCTTTGTCACCGTAGGTGGCGGCACCATGTTTGCTGCACTGTCCGGTTCCAGTATGGCGTCCACTGCCCTGTTAGGTACTTTAATGGTGCCGGAAATGAAAAAACGCGGTTATAAAAACCGTTTGTCCATTGGGCCGATACTGGGTGTGGGCGGTCTCGCCATACTTATCCCGCCCTCTGCTCTTGCCGTATTACTGGGTAGTCTGGCCTATATCGATATCGGCCTGTTACTCATTGCCGGGATTGTCCCCGGATTGTTGCTGGCGACGTTATACGGAATCTACATCATCATCAGCATTCGCATGGACCCCGATGCGGCTCCGGCATACGACGTGTTTGAAATATCATCCGGACAAAAAGTTCTGCTGGTTGTCAGGGACGTGTTGCCGATGAGTTTCATTGTCTTTTTAGTGGTCGGCATGATCATGCTGGGATGGGCAACGCCAACCGAGTCAGCAGCCTGCGGCGTTGCCGGCGTGATCATTCTTGCCGCCTGTTTTCGTTGTCTGACAACGGACGTCATCATTAAATCGTTTCTCGGCGCCACCCGGGTGACAGTGATGATGTTCATGATTATTCTTGGCGCTTCCACTTTCAGCAAGGTGCTTGCTTTTTCAGGCGCAACAACAGGTCTGGTGGAATGGGTCGGAACTTTGACCCTCACCCCTATAGCGGCCTTGCTCATCATGTTCGTCATCATGCTTATGCTGGGCGCATTTATGGAGCAGTTATCCATGATGATGTTGACACTGCCGATATTCGTACCCCTGGCTCATTATTACGGCTTTGACCTCATCTGGTTCGGAGTGATTGTATTGCTGGCGCTTCGGTAATGTCGGCATGGATAAACTTCAAACCGTCTCCCGCTTCCTGTTCCAGTTCACTGCCGCCCGCTTCGTCGATATCACAAACCGTTACCCTGGCGCCGGCCCTGATAAATTCGAGGGCAACTTTTCTGCCTATTAATGTAGTACCGCCGGGGATAATCGCGACTTTATTATCCAGGTTTATCATAAGGAACCTCTGAGACTTAATCAGAGGTTCCTACGATACAGGGACGTATCGTCAAAATCAATGACTATATGTCATTGATTTTGGAAGCAAAACAAAAATCACATTTTTGTTTTGCGCACTCTGGCAAGTCCTGGACGGACTTGTTCAGAGTTTCCATAACTTCTTTACCTCCTCCGCAATAATTTCAATGCCTTCCCGCACCACGTCGTCATTCATCGAATAAGTCATGCGTATACACTCCTGTTTGTGGGGCCAGGGATCATCGTCCAGCCCGGGGAAAAAATACTCCCCGGGGATAATCAGGACGCCCCGCTGCTTCAGACGACGATACAGTTCCAGGCTGGAGACAGGCAGGCCGGGAAACCACAGCCACAGAAAAATTGCGCCCTCAGCCTTGTGTATAAAGTAATCTACCCCCGCCAATTGCTCATGTAGCAGGGTGATCGCCCGTTTCGCCTTTTCTTCATAGTAAGGCCGTATAAGGGTTCTGCTTATTTCAGTCACTTCTCCGGATTGGACCAGGTCCAGGGCCAGGGCCGGGCCGACGCTTTCCGGCGCCAGATTCAGAATGCCGTTGATATTACTGAGGGTCTTGATGATGTCCGGGCGTGCCACGATGATGCCCGTGCGGGTACCGGGCAGGCCGAGTTTTGACAGGCTCATGGAAAGAATGATGTTATCCGTCCAAACCAGTTCCGCTCCGGTGAATATGATATTGGGGAACGGCATGCCATAGGCGTTGTCGATTATCATGGGTATGGCGTTATCCGCGGCAATATCTATGAGCTTTGCCACTTCAGTGTCCGTCAGCACATTGCCCGTCGGGTTGGTCGGACGCGACACGCAAATAGCGCCGATCGATTCATCCACGGTCAGGCGGTCGAAGTCAACATGATATTTGAAGGTGCGATCTGCCACCTTTTCGATTGTCGGCCTGTTCGTCATAAAAATATCGTCCACCAGACCCACGTCTCCGTAACCGATATATTCGGGCGCCATGGGTAACAGGATTTTCTTCCTGCTGCCACCGGCAAACTCACCGGCGAACATGTTGAACAACAGGAAAAAAGCCGACTGGCTTCCTGCTGTAAGCGCTACATTGTCGGCACTAAGCCCCCAGCCATATTCGCGATTTAACAGGTCCGCGAGGGCAGTTAAAAACGCTTTATTACCCTGGGGCGGGTCATAATCACCGACGACACGGGCAAACTCGGCCGGTCTGTCCAGCAAGCGCTGCATTCGAGCCCGGAAAAATGTCTGCACTTCGGCGATATGCGCGGGATTACCACCGCCGAGCATCAATACCTCCTGCTCACCGGCCATTGCCTCTCCCAAATCATCCATAAGCAGGATAATGCCGGAGTGCTCTGAAAATCGTTGTGCAAAGTTGGAAAGTTTCATAATTATATTATCCGCAGATTACGCAGATTACGCAGATTAACGCAGATACATTGGTATTAATTCTATAATTTCAGTTTCCATGCGAATGAAGATTTAATCTTTCGAACGTACGAATGGGTTAAATTAGACTTATTTTAATCTGCGCTAATCTGCGTAATCTGCGGATATATTCTCATCTGTGTCATCTGTGGATTATTTCATTCCCTGTCCGATTTTTATGAGCCGGATAACCCGCTCTGCCGCATTAGCGATATATTCCCTTGAGTTCGCCAACGCCTCGTCCAGGGGCATGTCTCTTGTAATGGCAGCTTCCAGGCCATTGATCCCGTGCGTAAACACATCTCCGGCGTCGTCCGACAGAGCGCCGCCGATGGCGATAACGGGTACGCCGTATTCGCCGGCAAGACGGGCGATCCCCGCCGGGGTCTTGCCGAATGCCGTCTGAAAATCCACCTTGCCCTCGCCGGTAAAAACCAGCTCAGCGGAGCGTAGATGGGTCTCAATGGACGTTGCCCTGCTGATGATCTCAATACCGCTCTTGAGCTCCGCTCCGGCAAACACAAACAACCCGGCGCCCAGTCCCCCTGCCGCACCGGCTCCCGGTATGGCATCTACGTCAATACCCATTTCCCGCATAATGACCTTTGCCAGATGTTTTAAATTGTCATCAAGCAGCTTCACCATATTCGCATCGGCGCCTTTCTGCGGAGCAAACACGCAGGCCGCCCCGTTTTCCCCGGACAGCGGATTGTCGACGTCGCAGGCGACCAGAATTTGAGCCTGGCGCAGTTTCGGGTGTATGTCTTCCAGGTCCACGGACTCTATTTCTTGCAGCATCCCACCGGACCCGTTTTGTCTGATAATGCGACCGTCCCCGCTGCGAAACACCACTCCCAAGGCCTGGGCCATGCCTACGCCGGCATCGTTGGTGGCTGAGCCGCCAATACCCAGAATAATTTTCTGCGCCCCCCTGTCAAGGGCATGACAGATCAGCTCACCCGTCCCGAACGAGGTAGTCTTTAACGGGTTCATGGTCTTGCCGCTGACCAGCGCTAAACCGGAAGCCGCCGCCATTTCAATGACCGCGGTGCTGTTATCCGCCAGCATCCCATAGCCGGCCGTAACGCTTTGTCCGGCAGGACCTTTGACCTGACAGATGATCAACTCCCCACCGACCGCATCAAGCAGGGACTGTACTGTTCCCTCCCCACCATCGGCCATGGGAATCTTTATACAGTCAGCGCCCGGAAGCACCCTTTTGATGCCTCTTTCCATAGCCTCGGCAACCTCCATGGAGGTCAGGCTACCCTTGAACGAGTCTGGGGCGAGGATTATCTTCATGTTGTGATTTATGTATCAGCGAGTACAAACCTTGCAGCAGTTCCCGCTAACTCCCGGGAGCTAGGGCATCCTGCTCTCGTGGAGGGCGAGACGCCCTCGCTCCCAGGGGAAAATGCCCGTGACTCCTGGGGGACAGATTTAAATCTGTCCCCGCTGTCTTCGAATCCGGCAAGAATCACTGTATTGACTTCGAGTTAGCGGGAGCACCTGCAAGCCTTGTGATCCCCATGGCAGCGTGCGATTTAATGTACCTGGTAGGTTACGCGATCGCCAATGGCGATATCCCGTTTTTGTACCTGCCCGGCATTCAGCTCCAGGACGGCCTGGACCCTGCCGTCAGACGGCATCACCTCAGTGGATTCCGGCTGTGCGTTCTCAACGATCTTGACTATGTATCCATTCGTATCGATATAGATTATATCAAGCGGGATAAAAGTATTCTTCATCCAGATATTCAACTGTTGCGGTTTTTCGTTAAGCAACAACATTCCCTGGTTTGCCGGTAACGTTGACCGGTACATCAGGCCGATGCTTTTTGATCGTGCGTTATCGGCAACCTCAACCCGGTAATACAGGTTGTCATATTTCGTATTTATCGTCAGTGAACCTGACTTGAAATGGGTCTGGCCAATACATACCACAGTTGTGAGAAGCAACAATACAAAACAGCCGCCTCGCCCGCAATCCCCGTTCCAACGCATTTCCCGAAAGCCCTAGCCTATATTCTTATTGTCCTCTTCACTTTTCGTTGCCTTATTGTAACCGCTGTCCTGCCTGTTCAGGTTGACCGCGTGTTTCTGGCAATAAATTTCGTACACTTTTTCCGGCGTAAGACCTGAGCATATCAGTGCGGAGACAAGAAAATGTAATATATCGATTAATTCAACCCGGATATTCTGTATGTCAATCTCATCCTTGCTCCACCATTTCCATAATAACTCTTCATCAAGCTCCAGTGTCTCCTCACGCATTGCCCTGGAATAGTTTGACAGCCATGTATTGGGCAGGTCATTCACCTTGAGGGCGCCATTACTGATTTCTGAGTAAATGGTATCCATGGCCAGGATATTCCCCGAAGCATCCTTGAGATTATTCTTTTTGAATACGTAATCGTTCAGTTCGGCCTGCATCCTGAAGATGCGTTTCAGCATATCATTCTCACCGGATTTTTCGATACTCATGGTGTGCGTCCTGATTTTTTTGGTCGGCAAATGCGTTCAATGGTGCGTTATAAGGTCTGTTAGTTGAAAAGACTTGATTATTATGTTGATTATTATTGCCATTTTCGCTATTTTCGTACACACTATACACGTAGTTTGCATATATTCTCTGGTCAATTCAGTAATTCCGGTTGGTTTTTCCTGTATTACCTTATTGAATTTGCAACACATGGGACACCAGTGAACTCTTATTCATTCAGAGTTTACTGCGGCATAGGGATGCGCCATCGTGTTCATTCATAATATGATTGAACATGCGAGAAAATCAAAAACCCGAGTTTTCGATTTTCATGTTCTGGAAATTCCGGGCTGGAATTATTCAGGGATTTTTTAATATTTGCATGAGGTGATATATGGCAACTGGTACTGTTAAATGGTTTAATGAAACTAAAGGATATGGATTTATCACGCCCGATGATGGGACTGCTGACGTTTTTGTCCACTTTTCTGCTATACAGGCAGAAGGCTTCAGGACTTTAGGCGAAGGCCAGAAAGTTTCGTTTGATAAAAAGGCTGGCGCAAAAGGCGATCAAGCCGTTAACGTTCAACTTAATTAGTCGAATTGCCTGTAATCAGGTAATTCTTATTTCACAACAACAATCCAGACCTCTGGATTAAGGATATTGCTTTGAAAAGAATGTTTGTTGGAAGTCTGCCTATGGAAACGACCGAAGCCGCCCTGACTGAACTATTCTCGGAGTACGGAAAAGTCAGGGGCATTCAGCTTGCTACTGATGTTTTTTCCGGCAAATGCAAGGGATTTGGTTTTATCGATATGGAAGGGCACGAAGCCAGGGCAGCGATTCAAGGGTTGAACGGCAAGATGTATCAGGGTAAGTTCCTGCGCGTCAACTTCCAGGAACCCCGGGGAAAGAGGGTAAAAAAACGCCGCTAACTCACACTTGTTGATCACTGCCGCAGACAATGATGAGTTCAGAAGCTGAAGAGCACATCATCCCGAATCCGTATTCGGGTAGTTGATCACTGGTTTTTTCCTATGGAAATTGAGTTGATCAGTTTCGATCTGTGTCCGTTTGTGCAGCGCTCGGTCATTACCTTGCTGGAAAAGGATATTCCGTATAAGCGGACCAATATAGACCTGGCCAATAAGCCTGACTGGTTTTTACGGATCTCGCCCCTGGGGAAAGTGCCCGTACTGAAAATAGACGGCAACATCCTGTTTGAATCGGCAGTCATAAACGAATATCTGGATGAAATTACCCCCCCGTCCATGCACCCGGAAGAGCCATTGCAAAAGGCCGTAAACCGGGCATGGATAGAGTTCGGTTCGGAATTATCCAACCTGTCATTCAGGATGGTGGTTACGGACGACGAGGACATCCTGGAGCAATCGTTACAGGCCTTGAGGGACAAATTCGAGTTTCTGGACAAAAACCTGACGGCCGCTCCCTTTTTCAACGGCGCGGCATTCTCATTGATCGACGCGGCCTATGCGCCCGTTTTTATCCGCATAGAATACCTGTTGAAGCAGGCGCTCGATGATGTGATCCCGCCGGGGTGCAGCCGTGTGCTGGCCTGGAGTGACGCCATCCTGGCCCGGCCATCGGTGCAGGGCAGTATCATCGACCGTTTTACCGAGCTGGCGACGGAAAGATTCAAAAAACGAGGCGGTATCCTGCTCAAAAACTTGTAGTCTGGATCAATCTGCAGAGTTGTTTTGCCACAGAGATCACAGAGTGGACCGAGAAGGTTGACAAACCTGTTTTTCTCTGTGTTCTCTGTGGCTTTCCTGTTTTTTATCCGGGATAACTTAAATTAGCGATAGTAGGTATATACAATAGCGTCTCTACATCATCTGCTTTTGCAGCACCAGGCGGTAGCATTGCAGACGGTTGCGCAGGAAGCAGTTTGCCGACCCCCACAGGTATAACCGGAAACGCCGGTAATCTGCCTCACCGAATTTTTTGATAATGAATTCCCGGTTGTTATCGAAACGCTGCGCCCAATGGACAAAAGTCAGGTAGTAGCTGTGCCTGTCATCCCATACGCCTTTCAAATCAAACGGCATGGAGGCCAATGATTTCAGGAAGTCGTGAAGCACGAAGAAGGAATGGTTACCGGGGTATATGTGTTGTGAAACAAAGGATGAAATCTCGTATTTCCGGGGTATGGCGCTGGCGTCGAGAAATACGTAACCACCTGGTTTGAGCAACCGATTAAAACACTTGAGTACCTCACTATAGTTGGGTAGGTGTTCCATCACACCCAATATGGTAATGGCATCGAACTGTTTTTTAGGTTTGTACTCCAAGACGTCCATCAACTTGGTGGTTATCGGTAGATCCTGCTCTGCAGTCAGTTGCTGCATGAACTTAAATGACTGCTCGGCAATGGTAAGGCCGGTCACCTTTATGCCTTTGCGTGCTGCGTATTCCGCAAACGAACCCCAACCGACACCGATATCCAGTACTTCACTACCGGGTGTCATCTTGCATTGTTTAAGAATAAAATCCATTTTCCGGCGTATCGCTACCGAGAGCGGTTCATCAGGTGATTTGAACACTCCCTGGGTGTAACAACGGAATTCTTCGTCCAGGAATGAAAGGTAAAATGAATGGTCTCGTTCGTAATGACGGCTTATTGCCGATTTATTGACCGCGACCTGCCCTAGCAGCACCGGCGCTATGAAACGCCAAAACCATCTGAACAGGTGTCTATCCTGAAAATACCCGCGCAAGTCATACATTGCAATGATATCGCCCTGGATGTCGAACCAGCCGTTGATATAGGCATTCGCGACAATCCCTTCATCAAAAGAAGCAAGAGCCCGGATACCTTTGGGGTGGGTTATCTTTATTTTGAAGCGCGGCGAGCCCGCACCTATGCTGTGTATAGTTCCATCCCGAAGTATCACTTCAAAACCGACTGCGCTTTCTCTGAAACGCCGGGAGATAAACTCCAGCAACCGCTCTTCTTTGCGCAGCTGTGATTTTTTTACATTTTCATCTGTCGTGTGCGTATCTGCCGGAACCTCTTGTGGCTCGCTTGCACGATCATTTAGAATAGACGCCATAATTCATCACACCTCAGTTGCTCTGTAATAAATTATCACTTATTAATCAAACAGGCAAAGGAATAAGACAAGGAATAAGACAATCAGATTCTACAAGATTCACGTTATCCTTTCTTCATGAATAACCATCAGGACAATATCAACCCGGATGAGGTAGATAAATTCAGCCGACTGGCGCATGATTGGTGGGATAGTGGCGGCCCGTTGCAAACTCTGCACGACATAAATCCGATTCGATTAAACTATATCACTGACAATGTGCCGCTCGATGGCAGGCGCGTGCTCGACATTGGCTGTGGAGGCGGCATTCTGACGGAAGCGCTGGCGCGCGCGGGTGCGCAGGTTCAGGGCCTTGACGCTGGCGAAGCAGTAATCCGGGTCGCCAGACAACATGCACGGGAAAACAGCCTGAAGATCGAATATAGCGCTGCCCGACTGGAGGATTTCGCCACGGATAATTCCAACAATTTTGACATTCTGACCTGCATGGAATTACTCGAGCACGTGCCTGACCCGGAAGCGCTCCTGCTTACCTGCGCCCGTTTATTACGGCCCGGCGGCCACCTGATCCTGGCAACCATCAACCGTAACCTGAAATCCTATCTAGGCGCAGTTATAGGCGCCGAACGATTGTTCGGCCTGCTCGCCAAAGGCACCCATGACTACGCCGGCTTCATCCGCCCGTCGGAGTTGGATCGCTGGTTGCGCAAGGCGAATTTCAGGGTGATGGATATCAGGGGAATGCTTTACATCCCCGGTCTCAGGTACTGCTCATTGACCAATGATCCCGGTATTAACTACCTGCTTCATGCACAGCTCACAGATTGATTACCGGTATTCACCATAACTCTACCAACAGGCACATGAACAATAGCGTCAAACATGTCCTGTTTGATCTGGACGGTACCCTGGTGGACACCGCTCCTGACCTGGCTAATGCGCTGAACCAGACCCTTGTCAATCACGGCAGGAAACCATTAGCGTTTGAGGCGATCCGACCCAGTGTTTCCCTGGGAGGTGTGTCAATGATAAAGTTGGGGTTCGGCCTGGATGAGACCGACCCGGATTTTACCCCGTTGCGTAATGAGTTCCTGGCAATATACCGGGACAACCTCTCTAACCACAGCCACCTGTTCCCGGGGATGGAGCAGGTACTGGCCAGACTGGAAGAGATAAATGCCTGCTGGGGCATCGTCACCAATAAACCCGGCTGGCTGACCAACCCGCTCATGCAGATGCTGCAACTGGACACGCGCACCGATTGCATCGTCTCGGGCGACACGCTGGAGTACCGCAAACCTCATCCCGCGCCGTTGTTCCATGCCTGTGAACTATTGCAGTGCAGGCCGGAAGAGACCTTGTATGTGGGGGATGCGCGGCGTGACATCGAAGCAGGAGCAAACGCCGGGATGACGACCCTGGTGGCTGCTTACGGATATATCGATAAGACTGAGAACCCGGAAAACTGGGGCGCCGACGGTCTGGTAGATAGCCCGGAAGAAATTCTGTCCTGGGTTCAGGCTGACGGCTGATGACGCCGGACCAATACTGTCGCAATAAAGCCGCCCCTGCCGGTTCCAACCTGTATTACTCGACCTTGTATCATGACCCACCAGGCAAGCGGAAACTGCACGCCCTGTTTGCTTTTCACCAGGAACTCAGCGAGGTGGTCTATTCGTCATCAGACCCCGGCGCAGCACGTGTCACCCTGTACTGGTGGTTTGAAGAGATCGGCAGGCTGTTTTCCGGCGAGCCGAAGCACCCCGTCACCCAGGAATTGTCCCAACTCGATAGCGCTGACTATCTGTCTCAACAGGAAATGATGGGTTGTGTTGCGACAATGGCGCAGATGCTTGACGCGTCGGATGCCGACGCCTACCGCGACTGGCTGGAACAGCATAACGCCACCTCCGGCAACATCTGGAAAGCCGCAGGCCAGGCCTGCGGCTGTACAAACCAGGCCAGGCTGGCCACCCTGGCCACTGCAGGTTGCTGTTACGGCGCATTTGAACTGCTCCACCACGTCAGACACTTCGCCAGACTCGGCCTCAACATACTCCCCGCTGAACTACTGTCCAAACATAACCTCAACCTGGAAACAATCATTCAACCAGAGTCCGGTGACGCCGGAACAGCATTCTTCACAGAAGTATTTGAACTGATACAGAACGAAGTACAGACCTGCCTGACTAACCTGCCGGGAGAAAAAGCACACGAACTGCTGTTTTCCCGGACCATGCTGAAAATACTGAGCGCCCTGTGCCGGGAATATCAATCCAGCCCTGTGTCAATCACCCACGCCCGTATCTCCTTAACCCCTGTCAGAAAACTCTGGATAGCCTGGAGGACGGCCCGTCGATGACGTAGATGCGGCCCGTTCTGTGAGGGTCGGACCAGGGTAAATATTTGATTTTATTGAATTTACACTTCTATATATGGCCTTTTTCAACCTTAAAGGGCGATTTTTGTCATGAAAATGAGCATTATAAGAAATGTCGCTTACCATCGTAGCCTGTTACTCTGTCTTAAAGTGATGTTTTTCACCGTCAAAAACGCGTTTTAAGCCTTAAATCAGGCCTATAAACAACATTTTATATAACAAGATCAATAGATTACGTTGGTCCGACCCCGGAGGCGACATCATCCCGACCCCGGAGGCGACATCATCGCATCATCTGGTGAGAAATCCGGGCTAGAATTTCAATTGACGTCCATCCAGATTAATGCTGCCAGAGGCGACGATCATCGCATCATCTGGTGAGAAATCCGGGCTAGAATTTCAATTGACGTCCATCCAGATTAATGCTGCCAGAGGCGACGATCATCGCATCATCTGGTGAGAAATCCGGGCTAGAATTTCAATTGACGTCCATCCAGATTAATGCTGCCAGCGCAGTCTGACGCGTAATCGTCTCAAGCTCTGTTTATCCAGGTTGTCGTGGGTCAGCACACAGGAATAAGTCCGGCCCGTTGTGTCTTTGAAGCGGAGAACCACGAGCTGCGGATGGACTAGCGGACCGGGCAGTAATCTCAGGTCGCCAGCTTCGTCGTTGTCCCTCAATATCTGCCATTGGTCGTGTTTATCCAGCTTGAAACAGATGTTTTCCGGAGAGAGGAATCGCTTTATGTAAAACCCGTAATGGATCAGCACGCAGGCGCCGATTAATCCCATGACAGTGGCTGGAATTTCCGCCAGGAACAGGCAGAAAATCGCCCCGAAATGCACCAGGGTATTGAACACGGCAACCCTCATTGAGGGCCGGTAATGAATGAAAATCGGCAGTTCCAGTGGGGCTTCCATGCCGATTATGTCTGGCGGTCCTTTCGCTTGCATTCCATTTTGATTGTTTACATACTGTGTTTTTTCTGTCGGGAAAGACGTATCCGCATATGGAAATTCCCAAAACATCAGGATACTGTAGATTTTGATAGCATAAGTCAATGACCAAAAAAGAAATCACGAAACAGCAAATCCAGCCCCAGCAAGACCGTCCGGTAGAAAACAGTAACGAGAAAAAGGCTGAAGAAATCGGCGGACCCAAAGGGCCGGAACCCACCCGCTACGGAGACTGGGAAAGAAAGGGTCGTTGTGTGGATTTTTGACTTCATGTCTTGCTGGTGAAGTGCCGGCATGGAACGCTACAGACTGATGACAGGCCGGCTGGTTACCACAATACTGCTGATATTAGCGCCTGTCTCAGGTATTGCCGCAGACCCGACTGTTACCCTGGCCGCCTGGAATATTGAACACCTGGCGGCAAATAACGCGCAGGGCTGCCGACCAAGGGATACTGCTGAATACGACGCTATCAGGAAATACCTGAATCGGGCCAATGCGGACGTAGTTGCGTTCCAGGAAGTGGAAGACCTGCACGCGGCAAAGAGGGTGTTCCCCGCTTCGGACTATGATATTCATGTTTCGGAAAGGCCGACCCGGAAATTTCTGGACTGCTATGACGTCCCTCAGAGCAGGTTGATGCAGCGCACGGGATTTGCCGTTCGCAAAGATATTACTGAACGACTGGGGATGAGGGCGGTTCGTCAACCGGACGTCAGGGAACTACAGGGAACGCATGATTCCGGGCGCTGGGGCGTCTATCTCATCCTGGAACAGGTTGAAGCCGGATCCATCCCTGCCCGACCTCCGCTACACCTGCTTTCCATACACCTGAAATCGAGATGTACGTACCAGGCTATATCAGGTAAACAACTCAAACCGGATTGCGTCATACTCCATGGACAGGTTGACGCGTTATCCGCCTGGATCAATGCCCGTGCCCGCCTGCAACAGGATTTCATCATTGCCGGCGATTTCAACAGGCAGCTTGACCAGTTGGGCGACGAGGTGTGGGTACGGCTGGAATCCGGCGGAAAAGGCGGAGCATACGTTGACCTGGAGAAAGCGCTTCACGGGGTTGAGCATCCGCAGCCTTATAATCGGAAATACCCATACGCCATCGATCACATCATTTACAACCAAGCTGTGGATAGCCTGCTGCTTGAGGCGGAGGCGTTTTTTGATACCGGGGCGGGCGAGTATTCGGATCACCTGCCTCTTTTTGTCACCTTTGATTTGTCGGGTCCTGACGGCGACATGAACTTAAGACAGAAGCTCCCGCTGTATTACGGATGGATTTCGTATGCTCATATAATTAAGGCAAGTGCTCCCGCTAAATCGAGATCAATACAGTGACTCTTGGGGGACAGATTTAAATCTGTCCCCTGTGTCTTGTTGACATCGATTTAGCAGGAGTTGCTGAAATTAAGGACATCAGGCATCAAAGAATAGTACGGTTTCTGTATAATGTGCCTTTTTTCAAGTGGGGAATAAATGACGAACTCGCAAACTCCGCTGTCGCCTTTTTTGCAGTACAGGCCGCAGTTGACATCGATGCTGTCCATCTCGCACCGCATCACGGGTGTCTTTTTGAGTGCAGGCGCCGTGTTGCTGTGCTGCTGGCTGGTGTCGGTTGCCGCGGGCGCGGAGGTATACGCCGTAATCAACCGGCACGTTGCCGCCTGGTACGGCCAGGTTGTCGTCATCGGCTTTGTGTTTTCGCTGTACTACCACCTCTGCAACGGTGTCCGGCATCTATTCTGGGATATGGGCCTGGGACTGGAAATTACTACGACGTATCGTAGCGGTTATGCGGTGGTGATTGCCACGGTTTTGCTGACAATCATGACCTTCTGTGCAGGGAGTATCTGGTGATCAGGCGACTCCTGTTTCCCGGGACCGAAAGTGCCGGAGAAAGTATCCGGCGCTGGTGGTATCAACGGCTTTCCGCCGTTGCCCTGCTCCCTCTCTCGTTATGGTTCATCTATGATTTATCCACGCTGGCGTCACTGGAATATGCCGTGGTGCGGGATTGGCTTACAACTCCGTCCAGCGTTATCCTGTTCATTCTGTTCATTCCCACTTTGTTTTTTCACGCCCAATCCGGTATGCACGAGGTAATCGAAGACTACGTTGCAAATGAACGGCAAAAGACGGCGGCTATTATCCTGGTAAGGTTCCTGGCAACGCTGTGCGCTCTCGCTTCCGTCCTGGCGGTAATGAAAATCCACCTGGGCCTGTAACAATGAGCGCAAGCTATCAACTCATTCAACATGAATACGATATCCTCGTCGTGGGAGCCGGCGGCGCCGGGCTGCGCGCTACCTTCGGCATGGCCGAGAAAGGGCTGAAAACGGCTTGCATCACCAAGGTCTTTCCCACCCGCAGTCACACCGTTGCGGCCCAGGGGGGCATGAGCGCGGCCCTGGGCAATATGGGCGAGGATGACTGGCGCTGGCATATGTACGATACCATCAAGGGGTCGGACTGGCTGGGCGACCAGGACGCCATCGAGTATATGTGCAAGGAGGCCGCTGCTGCGGTGATTGAACTGGAGCATTACGGCGTACCCTTCTCGCGCACCACGGACGGTAAAATTTATCAGCGCCCGTTCGGTGGGATGACGACCAACTATGGTGAAGGCACGGCGCAACGTACCTGCGCCGCGGCGGACCGCACCGGCCACGCCATTCTGCATACTTTGTACCAGCAGTCCTTGAAGCATAACGCCGAGTTCTTCATCGAATATTTTGCCATCGACCTGATCATGGATGACGCAGGCGTATGCCGGGGGGTCCTGGCCTGGGACCTGGAGAAGGGCGACCTGCACTGCTTCCGCGCCCACACCGTGGTCCTGGCTACGGGAGGCTATGGTCGCGCCTATTTCTCCTGTACCTCCGCCCATACCTGCACCGGTGACGGCAATGCCATGGTACTGCGCGCCGGCCTGCCTCTGCAGGACATGGAATTCATTCAATTCCACCCTACCGGCATTTACGGCGCCGGCGTATTGATCACAGAGGGGGTGCGCGGCGAAGGCGGCTACCTGACCAATTCGGAGGGCGAAAGGTTCATGGAGCGTTACGCCCCCAATGCCAAGGACCTGGCTTCGCGGGACGTGGTCAGCCGCTCCATGACTATTGAAATCCGGGAGGGGCGCGGGATTGGCCCGGAACGGGACCACCTCTACCTGCACCTGGAACACCTGGGACCGGATGTGATCAACGAACGCCTGCCCGGGATCGCAGAGTCGGCCCACATCTTCGCCGGAGTGGACGTTTCCAGGGCGCCCATTCCCGTCCTGCCTACGGTGCATTACAACATGGGCGGGATCCCGACTAATTACCACGGGCAGATGGTGACATTGAAGGACGGCAATCCCGACAGTATCGCCCCCGGCCTCATGGCAATCGGCGAAGCTGCCTGTGTATCGGTCCATGGCGCCAATCGTCTCGGCTCAAACAGCCTGCTGGACCTCATCGTGTTCGGCCGCGGCGCGGCCCTGTGCGCCGCCCGGGAAATCAAACCCGGCTCCCCCCACAAACCCCTTGGCGCCTCAGCGACTGAGCAGGCCATAGCACGGTTTGACCGCCTTCGTTATGCCGATGGCGACATGCGTACCGCCGAAATCAGGAACAACATGCAGCGTACCATGCAAACCAATGCCGCAGTCTTCCGCAGCGGTGAAATACTTGCGGAAGGTGTCGAAAAAATGGATACTGTTTACCAGTCATTCAATAACGTCAGCACCGCGGATCGTTCCCTGGTCTGGAATACCGACCTGGTCGAGACCCTGGAACTGGAAAACCTGTTGCAATGCGCACAGGTGAGCATCCGCTCTGCCGCAAACCGCAAGGAGAGCCGCGGCGCTCATGCCCGGGAGGATTACCCGGAACGGGATGATGAAAGCTGGATGAAGCATACCTTATCATGGCTGGATCCAGATTCGGGCAGGGTGAAATTTGATTACCGGCCGGTACACCTGTACACCCTGACGGATGAAGTGGAAACGGTGCCGCCGAAAAAGAGAGTATATTAATCCGCAAATGAAAATCCGCAGATTACGCAGATGCACGCAGATGCACGCAGATGAAAAAATACAACAGACCTGTCTTTTTAATCTGTGAAAATCTGCGTAATCTGTGGATATAACCAAAGAGAACAACAGTGGCGCAATTTACATTGCCGAAAAATTCGAAAGTGAAGCAGGGAAAAACATTTCTGCTGAACGGCAACGTGACGCGGAAAAAAACCCTGCGGGTCTACCGCTGGGATCCGGATACGAGCGATAACCCCAGAATGGACACCTATGAGGTCGACCTGGAGAAATGCGGCCAGATGGTCCTGGATGCGCTTATCCATGTCAAGAATGGAATCGACTCGACCCTGACCTTTCGGCGCTCCTGCCGCGAGGGCATCTGCGGTTCCTGCGCCATGAACATCGACGGCGTCAACACGCTGGCATGCACCAAAACCATCAGCGCTATTAAACACGACATCAATATATATCCTCTGCCCCATACTCCGGTTGTCAAGGACCTGGTCCCTGACCTGAGCCAGTTCTATGCACAGTACACCTCCATCAAACCCTGGATGCAGACCCGCTCCCCTGCCCCGGACCAGAGTGAGCGCCTGCAAACCAAGCAAGACCGGGAAAAACTCGATGGTTTATACGAATGCATCCTGTGCGCCTGCTGCTCTACGGCCTGTCCGAGTTACTGGTGGAACAGCGACCGCTACCTGGGACCGGCGATTTTATTGCAGGCCTACCGCTGGATAATAGACAGCCGGGACGAGAACACCGAGGAGCGACTGGGTGAACTGGAAGACCCGTTCAGCCTGTATCGTTGCCACACGATCATGAATTGCACCAATACCTGCCCGAAAGGCTTGAACCCCGCCAAGGCCATTGCTGAAACCAAGAAATTACTGGCAACAAAAATACTCTGATGGGAACAGCCATTAATTCCACCGCACGGTTACGCTGGCGCTGCCGGCGCGGCACCCGGGAAATGGATTTGCTGTTGCTGCGTTTTCTGGAACGGGATTATCCCCACTTGAATTCCAGGGAACAATCCCTGTTCGGCTCCCTGCTGGATGAGGCCGATCCCGATCTGTATGCCTGGATCACCGGTCAGGCGCAGCCGGCCAACCCCGATTATCTGCCCCTCATAGGAAAAATCAACGCCATACCTCACCAACATCCCTTATACGGGAAAGACGCAAGCAGCGTCGTACCGGACAGGCCTGCCCCGGCATACGGTAAGCCGGGGGATTGTCCGGTATCCAGAGACACGGATGTTAACGAGCACGAAGCAACCCAATGAGCCCCGGCTCGATTAACTTCCTCACCCCAATCAAGATTGACGGCGCTGACGCCTCCGGCTTTCTCCACGGACAATTCACAACTGATGTTACCGGACTCGTTCCCGGCCAGGCCGGCCTCAGCGCCTGGTGCGACCCCAAAGGCAGGGTGATCGCCACCTTCATCCTGGCCCGCTCGGATGAGACTTTCTGGTTGCTGCTGCCGGGCGCACTAAAAGAGGCATTTAGCAAGCGTCTGAAAATGTACGTATTGCGCGCTGACGTAAATATCGTTGATACGGGGATAGAGACAGAAAAAATTCCGGAATTACCAACTTATCCATCCGGAATAGACGCTGACTCCTTGGAAACAACATCCATCAGACAAGGCATTCCCTGGCTCCGCCCGGAAACCAGTGGACGCTTCCTGCCCCAGGAACTGAATCTGGACGAATTGGACGCCGTGTCATTCACCA
The DNA here is from genome assembly GCA_965222155.1 of Gammaproteobacteria bacterium. Taxonomy (GTDB): domain Bacteria; phylum Pseudomonadota; class Gammaproteobacteria; order Eutrophobiales; family Eutrophobiaceae; genus JAAXHV01. The sequence goes on along the minus strand of CBDCTH010000012.1, from coordinate 1,244,568 downwards.
AGGGTTGTTACCCGGGCCAGGAGATCATCGCGCGCCTGCGCTACCGCGGCAAAGTCAAGCGACGCCTGTGCCATGCAACGACGGAAAACAAAACCCTCCTGGAACCCGGTACCGCGCTGATGCCGGATGGAGAAGAAAGAAACATCGGCACAGTGGTGAATTCGGCTGCTACGGATACAGGCCAGGAGTTGTTAATCGTCCTGGAACGACCGTATATTGAGTCCGGACGCGTGGTCGCTGAAGACGCCCCTGACTGCCCGTTCCAGGTGCATTGCGATTTCAGGCCGTGAATTTCACTCGTCACCATCCAGAGCGCCATGCCGGGCTTGACCCGGCATCCAGTCGATTATCGTGTCACCCCAGGCCGACAGGCTACCAGGACGTAAACTTAGTGTGGTAGAGTTTCTCGTTCTAATACGTGCGTGATAACTTGTTTCAGACAATCAGGATCGTTCAGGAAATAAACACCATCCTCTTTCCACTCGTTTGGATGGCGAACACCTCCATCAATCTGTTGGACGGCTGTTACGGACAGTATATAGGCACTCAGACGCAGGTCAGGGTCAGTTTTGCGAACCCGTTTTTCAGTTTCATGAATAACGTGGTGTAGTTGTATCTTTTAAGGTAGCGGAATATTCAAAGGTAAAACCACCACTGGATAATTCCTTGCGCCGCTCGCGCCATACCTTGCCGGACGCGCCTAGCCCGCATATCTCACAAACCATTGTAAAAGGGTCTCAACTTCGCGTATAATGTGAGAGTTATCAATATTTTACATTAAACTTGAGAGGAGACCCCATGGCTACACAGTGTACTTCAACCCAACTTGAATTTCAATCCTTTGGTCGGCGCCATGTCACCGGGCGATTTGACGGTGGCCGGCGCACCTCGGACGCCGGCGGGCTGCTGCTGCGTGAGCTGGAGCAGCGTTTGAATGTGCTGCCCCGGCTGGCGGGGTGTTTTACGGATTATCGTCAGGCGGGGAAGGTGGAGCACCCGGTACAGGCGTTGTTGGCGCAACGCATCTATGGGCTGGCCTTGGGGTATGAAGACCTCAATGACCAGGATGCCTTGCGCAGTGACAGTCTGCTGGCGTTACTGGTGGGCAAGGCGGACCTGACGGGGGATAGCCGTCGCCGGGCCCGTGACCGGGGGCATCCGTTGGCGGGGTCGAGCACGTTGAACCGGCTGGAGTTGGGGGTGCCTGAGCAGGCGGCGCAGCACCGTTACCAGAAGATAGTGGCAGACCCTGCGGGGTTGGCCCGCGTGCTGGTGGAGACCTTTCCGGCCTCGTACCGGCGTGCGCCGTCGGTGTTGTGGCTGGACCTCGCTGCGACGGACGACCCGCTGCACGGTGAGCAGGCGGGGCGTTTCTTTCACGGCTACTACAAGTCCTATTGTTATCTGCCGTTGTACATCTTCTGTGAGGAGCACCTGTTGTGCGCCCGGTTGCGCCCGGCCAATGAGGATGCGGCGGCAGGCCGTGTGGACGAGTTGGCCCGGATTATCGGACAGATAAGGCAGCGTTGGCCCGAGGTGCAGGTCAGGGTACGCGGGGATTCGGGGTTTTGCCGGGAGGAACTGATGGCCTGGTGCGAAGCCAATGATGTGGATTACCTGCTCGGGTTGGCGCGCAATGGCCGGTTGGAGAAGCAGATTGCCAAGGCCTTGCGCAAGTCGCACCGGCGTTACCTGCAGACGGGCCGGGCCGCGCGGCGCTTCCGGGAATTACGGTATCGTACCTTGCAGAGTTGGTCGCGCACGCGCCGGGTGCTAGCAAAAGCAGCGCATCTGGCCAACGGCGCCAACCCGCGTTTTGTGGTCACCAACCTGGATAACAAAACCGCCGGCGCCCAGGTGTTGTACGAGCAGTTATACTGCATGCGCGGGGAGCTGGAAAATCGCATCAAGGCGCAGCAACCGGGCCTGTTTGCCGACCGTACCAGCACGGCCACCCTGCGCGCCAACCAGTTGCGCCTGTAGCTGTCTGCCTTTGCCTGCCTGCTGCTGCACGGCCTGCGCCGCCTGGGACTGGCCGGCACCCGTTGGGCCAAGGCGCAATGCGGCACGCTCCGCACCCGTATCCTCAAACTGGCCGCCGTGGTGCGCATCAGCGCCCGCCGGGTCTGGCTGGCCTTCGCCTCCGGCTATCCGCACCAGGCCAGGTTCGCCACCGTGCGCCAACAACTGCGAGACGGCCCCGTGCCCGACCCACCCGGTTAACCCGCGGGACCTCACTCATCCCCTGACCCGCGCGGCGGCCCCGCCGTGAACGGTCTCCCTTGGCCGGCTGACCGCATCACACCCGCCTGGGCAGGGCAAACGCCGGTCTGTCACCGGAGGGTCGTGATAAACAGGCCGTACGCGTCACCGATTTGCTTGTTTGCCTGCTCTATCGACCCTATGCAGTGAGTGAATCAACGACAGACAGCCTGTTTGTCGCTGTTTGGTAAAGTTTGTGAGATATGCGGGCTAGGTGCCCTTCATCCACCAGGACCAGGTTGTTGTCGCCAAAGTCCTGCACGGCCACGCGCTTGACGCCCTTTTTCTCAGCCAGTTCTTTTTCTAATCCGGCCTGCCTGTCGGCAACGTTTCCTGCCAAAGCGGTCTGCACCTGTGGCAATAAATCTTTTTCGAGAAATTCCTCTATTTCCCCTGCCTTTAGATTCATGATCCGGTACAGGCCGAAGTCCAGGTCGCCCCGGTCGAGCTGGAACATCGTCCGCAGGATTTCTTTCAGTCGGTTGAATTTTTCCATTTATCGAGTAGAGGTCACGTTTGTTCCATTAATGTTTCGGAATTCGCTAGGATACACCATTGCTTTGGAAATGCCTGATGAGATCAGGCGGCCTTATGGACGGAAATTTCTACATGCCGCCCTACCCGGGCCAACATATTTATCAGCTTGTCCGCAGAAAATAATTCGATTTTACCCTGGTAAATTTCACTGATGCGGGGTTGGGCAACGCCGAAGCGTTCAGCCGCCTCGCTTTGAGTGATGCCTTCAGACTCGATATAGGCTTTTATCGCCGCCATTAGCCTGGAGCGCACCAGCAGGTTTTCGGCTTCGTATCGTTCAAAGCCTAAATCAGCAAAGACATTGCCTGAGGAGTCAATAATTTGTCTGTCTTTCTTGCTCATAAGCGTACCTCCGAAATCATTTTTAAACGAGCCTTGATCAATTCCCTGTCTTTTTTCGATATTTTCCTGGTTTTCTCCTGAAACGCCTGTAATACATATATGGCTTCATCAAACCTACTGATATATATCACACGAAATTCTCCTTTCTTATGAATACGTATTTCACGAACGCCGGGACTTATACTGCTCATCGGTTTCCAATCAGACGGTTCAAACCCGAACTGTACTTGGCTGAGCTGGTAACCTGCTTCCCGCCTGGCTTCCAACGGGAAATCCCGAATATCAGCAAGCGCGCTTCCTGCGAACTTCAATAGTTTCATTCGGTTATTTTATACAAAATCCCGTATAACGCAAAGGGTAATTCCGGGGAAATAATACTTAAGGGGCAGCATAAGAGGTCCGACCCATGGCTTCTACTATCCGGCCTTTTTAAGGGGTGCGATTTTTTTATGGGTTTGCATCGAATATCGATATATACGTCAAATAAAATAAGAGGCCCGGTGACAAATAATATCTATGCTTAAACCAAAAGGCCCGATTGAAATTACAGAGGTCCGACCCTAGCTCCGCTGGCTCCCCTGAGCCTGACAAAAAATTCGACATCGGTTTTTTTCAAGCACAACTCTCAATTTAGCATCATATAATGACTGCTTATGAAACACGGAAAGATCGTAACGAGCGGGTTTGAGCCTGCATGGTGGTTGCCGGGCGCTAATTTACAGACCCTGTGGCCGTATTATTTTCGGCGCAGGGCGGAGGTGGACTTGACCCGTGAGCGGCTTGAGTTACCCGACGGGGACTTCGTTGACCTGTGTCTGACAGCGAATGCAGGAAGCCAGATCGTCGCGGTATTTCACGGACTTGAAGGATGCGTAGACTCCCATTACGTCAAGCCGCTCCTAGCGGGCATTGAAAAACAGGGTTGGCTCGGGGTATTCATGCATTTTCGCGGTTGCAGCGGGGAACATAACCGTTTGGCGCGCAGTTACCATTCCGGAGAGACCGGTGATATCGAGTTCCTGATCGACCATTTGCATGAGCGGTTTCCCGGCGTTCCCATAGCGGCTGTGGGCTATTCGCTGGGCGGCAATGCGCTGTTGAAGTACCTGGGAGAAGCAGACCGCAAGGGACAGGTCCATGCAGCGGCCGCTGTTTCCGTGCCCTACGCCCTGGCCGAAGGGGCAGGACGGCTCAATAAAGGGTTTTCCAGGCTATACCAGCGCCGGCTGCTCCGCTTGTTGAAACGTAAAATCATCGATAAATTCAGCGCTAGGGACTGCCCCCTGGACATCGGCGAAGTTCCTAAGCTGAATGATTTTTTCAGCTTCGACGATAAGATAACGGCTCCGCTGCATGGCTTTGCCGGGGTGGAGGACTACTACATGCGCAGCAGCTCGCGTCAGTATTTACGCAGCATCAACGTACCTGTCTTGTTAGTCCATGCCCGGGACGACCCCCTCATGACCGAGGACGTCATCCCTGCTGAAGATGAGTTGTCCGAATATGTGCAACTGGAGCTTGCGCAGACCGGCGGGCACATCGGATTTGTCAGCGGCAAGGCGCCGGGGTATCCTGTGTATTGGTTGGAACAGCGGATAGTTGAATTTTTAGGCGGATGTTTTTGACTGGATTCCGGCCTGCGCCGGAATGGCGACTGAGACACGAAGAACGATTAAAGGGAACCTCTAATAATAGACATTTTTCGATACACAGGGTCGCTAACTTATTGAAATCATTGACCGCTAATATATCAATTTGTGAATAAATAGAGGTTCCCTAAATTATGAACTCACCGTTACATTCCGGACGCCTCATTCATTTATTTATTGCCCTGGCTTGCCTGTCGCTGCTTGGGTTCGGCTACTACCTGCAATTCGTCCAGGATCTGGACCCCTGCCCGCTGTGTATTTTGCAACGGGTTGCTTACCTGGGAGTCGGTCTCGTCTGCCTCGCGTGTTTTATTCATGGTTCGGCAACCCGTATTTACAATGCACTGGCGCTGATTTGCGCGCTGGCAGGCGCCGCCATTGCAGGCAGGCAGGTATGGTTGCAACACCTGCCGCCGGAACGGGTGCCTGAATGCGGGCCGGGACTGGATTTCATCCTGCAGGCATTTCCGATTTTCGATGCGCTTAAACTGATTTTTACAGGCTCCGGGGAGTGTGCCGAAACAGTATGGACTTTCCTGTCCCTGAGTATCGCAGAGTGGAGCCTGTTCTGGTTTGGCGCGTTTTCAGTCCTGTTGTTGTATCTCCTGTTAAAACCTGAGCATGTCAGATAGTCTGATGACGGATGATTGTACATCTGGATTCCGGCCTTCGCCGGAATGGTAACTAAGCTTAACGGCGGAAACCACGCTGCTGCATGTTACCGCCCATTGCGCGCACCATATTCTCCATGCTGCCTTTCCTGGTCAGTTTTTTCATCATCTTCAGCATACGGTCGAACTGCTTCAACAAGCGATTGATATCCTGTATCTGAGTCCCCGAGCCGGAGGCAATGCGTTTTTTCCTGGAGCCGTTGATGACGGCAGGGAAGCGCCGTTCACCAGGCGTCATGGAATTTATGATCGCCTCTATTTTGACCAGTTCCCGCTCCTGGCCTGCAATACCCGCGGGCATCTGCTGCATTCCCGGCATCTTGTCCATCAGACTACTCAGTCCTCCCATGCTTTGCATCTGCCGTACCTGGTCGCGAAAATCATTCAGGTCAAATCCCTTTCCCTTTTTCAGCTTCCTGGCTATCTTTTTTGCCTTTTCCTGATCCGTTTTTTGCTCCACTTCCTCAATCAGGCTCAACATGTCACCCATGCCCAGTATCCGCGAGGCAATCCTGTCGGAGTGAAACAGGGATAACTCCGAGGTTTTCTCACCGGTACCCAGGAACAGGATAGGCTTACCGGTGACATGTCGAACCGACAGCGCCGCCCCGCCCCGGGCATCCCCATCCGCTTTCGTCAATATGACACCGGTCAGGTCCAGGGCATCGTTAAAAGCCTGGGCTGCGTTAACGGCATCCTGGCCCATCATGCTGTCCACCAGAAACAGGGTATCAGACGGGTTGAGCACGCCATGAATGCGTTGAATCTCCAGCATCATTTCCTCGTCTATGTGCAACCTGCCGGCAGTATCGACAATCAGCACGTCGGCAAACCGGGAGCGGGTGTGTTTCAGTGCTGCCGCGGCAATATCTACGGGCTTTTGCTGCTCATCGGCCGGGAAATATTCGAGCTGGTTTTCCTCCGCCAGCACCCGCAACTGTTCCAGGGCCGCCGGCCGATAGACATCGCAACTGGTCACCACTACGGATTTATCGTGTTTGTCCCTGCACCATTTACCCAGCTTTGCAACGCTGGTGGTCTTGCCGGCGCCCTGTAATCCCGCCATCAGAATGACCGCCGGAGGTGGAACGCTTAAATTCAATGATGATTGCTGCTCTCCCATCAGGTGAACAAGTTCATCCTGTACAATTTTGACAACCGCCTGTCCCGGGGTGAGACTGGTTGATACTTCCCTGCCCAATGCCTTGTTTTCAATCCGCTCGATAAACGCCCTGACAACCGGCAAGGCTACATCTGCCTCCAGCAAGGCCATGCGCACGTCCCGCATGGTCGCCGCGACATTATCTTCCGTGAGGCGCGCATGACCTCGCAACTGCTGAACTATGCGACTGAACCGTCCGCTTAAATTTTCAAACATGATGCCCTCTATTTATGGTAGATTTAGATGCCTCATCCGCAGCCGGATATTATATGGAAACCAATACCATTATCAGCATCGCCGTAATATTACTTTATTTGCTGACCTCAGGCTGGCTGGGGCGCAGAATATTTCATCGGCGCCTGACAACGGAAGCATTTAACCACACAATTGCCGCTCTTGCGGGTCTGGCCCTGTCGGGCCACGGCCTGGTACTTTACCGGGAAATCCTGGTCCAGGCAGGGTTCAACCTGGGCTTTTACCATGCCTTTTCGCTCATAAGCTGGGTGATTGCATGCCTTGCCGTCCTGACCGGGTTATTCAGAGCCATGGGTAACCTGGTTGTTATCTTTTTCCCCGTTGCCGCACTTGCGCTGCTGCTGGAAATTGCACTGCCCAGCACAAGCATTATACCTGGCGGCATCGCTGCCGGACTGAAAATACACATCCTGCTATCGGTGACTGCCTATGGACTGCTGGCTATCGGGGCGGTGCAAGCGTTAGTGCTTGCGTTTCAGGAAGCGCAGCTACGAAAAAAACAGCCCGTAACAGTGATAAATATCCTGCCTCCCATGCAAACCATGGAAGAACTGCTGGTTCAAGTCCTGACGATGGGCTTTTTTCTGTTGAGTCTCAGTCTGGCTACGGGACTGATGTTCATGTACGACATGCTGGGCCAACATCTATCCCATAAAGTCGTTTTATCCATACTGGCCTGGTTCATCTTTGCCGTTGTGCTTTGGGGAAGATGGTCCCGGGGCTGGCGCGGTAAAACGCTGATTTACTGGACCCTCGGGGGCTTCCTCACCCTGGTGTTGGCGTATTTCGGCTCAAAACTTGTTCTGGAACTCATTCTGCACCGGGTTTAACGGATCATAACAGACATTTATCATTGACAGGTGCTCCTGCTAAATCGAAGTCAACAAGGCACAGGGGACAGATTTAAATCTGTCCCCCAGGAGATAAGGGGGCATTTTTCCCTGGGAAGGAGGGCGTCTCGCCCTCCACGAGGGCAGGATGCCCTCGATCCCGGGAGTTAGCGGGAACTGCTGTATCATTGAATTCCCGCTTACGCGTGCATGACTGAGATGATACACTCGAAGAATTCTCACTTTTGTCCTGCCATTAATTAAGTAGACAATATCCATCAACTTCAAACTGAGGCAATATCTATGGATGACGTGTCCATTTACCTGTTATCCGGTTTTCTTATACTGATGATCGGCGTATCTGCATTTTTTGCCGGTTCCGAAACCAGCATGATGGCGGTCAATCGTTATCGCCTGCGCCATCTCGCCAATGACGGACACAATGGCGCAATCCGCACTTCCGACCTGCTGAAACGTCCTGACCGCCTGCTTGGCTTGATACTGTTCGGCAACAATATCGTCAACTTTTACGCCGCTTCTCTGGGTGTGGTCATTGCGGTCAGGTTAATGGGGAATATCGGTTACGCGATCGGGCCGGTGATACTCACCATTATTTTTCTGGTATTCGCGGAAACCGCTCCCAAGACAGTGGCTGCGTTTCATCCGGAACGTTTCGCGTTTCCTGCATCATACGTCCTGAAGCTCCTGGCAGTGATTTTTTATCCTTTCGTCTGGACAATCAACTGGCTGGCCAATAAGTTCCTGGCCTTGCTACGCTTCAAAATCGAAGCTGGAGAACATACCAGTCTATCGCGGGAGGAATTGAAAACAGTGCTCTCGGAAGCGGGTAAGCTGCTGCCCTCCAGGCATCTGGAAATGCTGCTCGGGATTCTCGATCTGGAGCAGGTGACGGTAGAAGACATCATGGTGCCGCGTAACGAAATTACGGGAGTGGATATCGATGATGATTTGACCGAGAACCTGAATTACCTCAGCCAGAACTCGCATACCCGTGTGCCGCTATACCGGGAAAACCTGGATGAGATTATCGGTGTGATCCATGTACGGCGTATCATACGGTTATTGAAAGATCCCCATGAAATTACCCGGGAAGATCTGGATGAGATTGCCGAAGAGCCCCACTTCGTGCCCCTCAGCACATCCCTGAACGCGCAACTGCTGAATTTTCAACGGACAAAAAAGCGTCTGGGCTTTGTGGTTGATGAATACGGGACTATCCAGGGACTGGTTACGCTGGAGGATATCCTGGAAGAGATTGTCGGCGAGTTCACGACGGATATCCAGACCTATAACGTTGATATCGTCGAGCAGGATGACGCTTCATTCATCATCGACGGCGGGGCCACTCTGCGGGAGATTAACCGGCAACTGGGTTGGGATTTACCGGCCAGCGGACCGAAAACCCTGAATGGCCTGATCCTTGAGCGGCTGGAGACAATGCCGGAGCCGGGCACTACCTTGAAGCTTGGCAATTTTACGCTGGAGATTACCCAGGTGACGGATAACGCAGTAAAGTCGGTGAGGGTAAAGCAGCTGGACTAAACGTTGACCCGGACAGTAACGGTATCCGCATCACTGTACTGCTGGTGGCGCACCGATGAAGCGAAGTGACGGAGTAACCGGAGTGAAATCTCATGTTCGACCACGTCTTCGGAAGCCTGCCTGCCCAGCAGTGCCATCCGGTCCTCAATGTTGCCCGTGTCTGCGACAGCGATAAATTCCAGTTCCGCCATTCCGTTATCTTCCCAGGCCACCAGAAGATGAACAGAACCAAAATCATATTGCTGACAATCGTTGTCATATTGGTGGCATTGTTTTTCATTTTTGACATGGGTCAGTATTTCAACCTGGGATATCTGAAGGAAAAGCAAGCGGTCATGGATGCCTATTATGAACGGGAATCGTTTACGTCGGTTGTCTCCTTCTTTTTTCTATATGTCATCATTACCGGCCTGTCCCTGCCGGGTGCGGCGATTCTCACCCTGGCCGCCGGCGCTATTTTCGGCTTGCTGTGGGGAACGGTCATTTCTTCCTTCGCTTCCACCATCGGTGCGACTCTCGCGTTCCTGTTCTCCCGTTACCTGTTCAGGGAATCCATTCAGGGACGCTTTGCCGATAAACTGATTGCCATCAACAAGGGGATGGCAGAGGAAGGCGCATTCTACTTGTTCACATTGCGACTGGTGCCGATATTCCCGTTTTTCATTATCAACCTGGTAATGGGTCTGACCACCACCAGGGCGTTAACCTTTTTTCTCGTCAGCCAGGTCGGAATGCTGGCCGGCACCATTGTTTACGTGAATGCGGGCACCCAGATTGCGAAAATTGAACACCTCAAGGATATTCTGTCACCCGGATTGATCCTGTCGTTTGCGTTACTCGGCATATTCCCATTACTTGCGAAAAAGACGGTCGATTACCTGAAAAGACGTAAAATCCGTAGTTGACACGGATTTTTTATTGCCACAGAGGACACAGAGATCACGGAGTGAACCGAAAGGGCTAACAGTTCAGTTTTCCTTTGTATACTCTGTGTACTCTGTGGCTTTCCCGTGGTTTTAGCTGCGTTAACCTATGCCCTTGTCTGTTTTCATCAGGGGCGCGTTACCTGTGAATATGAACGAATTTGATTATGACCTGTTTGTCATCGGCGCCGGTTCCGGCGGCGTGCGCGCGGCGCGCATGGCCGGCGGGTTCGGCGCACGAGTCGCCATCGCCGAGGACCGCTACCTGGGCGGCACCTGCGTCAACGTCGGCTGTATCCCGAAAAAGCTGTTTGTTTACGCCTCGCATTTTGCCGAAGATTTTCATGATGCGGCGGGTTACGGCTGGCAAGTCGCCGAACCTGTTTTTAAATGGGATGAGCTTTTAAATAATAAAAATAACGAAATCAGTAGATTAAATGGTATTTATAAGAATTTACTGGAAGGTAATGGGGTGCGCTTGTTTAACGGAAGGGCCGAGCTTGGCGGGCCGAATACAGTTCGGATCAACGGGAAGAGTATCAGCGCGCAGCGGATACTGGTGGCAACGGGTGGCTGGCCGCATATCCCGGACATTCCCGGCAAGCAATACATCATCTCATCCAACGAAGCCTTTTTCCTCGAGTCCCTGCCGGCCAGTGTGGTGATCGTGGGGGGCGGCTATATCGCAGTCGAATTTGCCGGTATATTTCACGGTCTTGGTGTGGACACCACCCTGGTGTATCGCGGCGGCCTGTTCCTGCGCGGCTTCGATAAGGAAATGCGGGAGTTTCTTGCCGGACAAATGCGCCAAAAAGGGATAAAACTGCTGTTCAATACCCGGATTAACAGCATAGACAAACAGGGCAATCGTTACCTGGTCAACTCCCCTGATACTGCGGATCTGTCAACAGACTTAATTATGTACGCCACCGGACGGCGACCGAACACAAACGGGCTGGGGCTGGACAATGCCGGAGTGAAGCTCAATGATAAGGGCGCAATAGTGGTCGATGCCGAATACCGCAGCTCAATCCCTTCCATTTACGCCATAGGCGACGTGACCGACCGTATGAACCTGACGCCCGTCGCCACTGCGGAAGGAACGGCCCTGGCCCACAACCTCTACAACAACCAGTCAAGGCGCGTCGATTACCGCGACATCCCCACCTGCATCTTCAGCCAACCCAACCTGGGCACGGTAGGCCTCACCGAGGAACAGGCCCGCCAGGAGTATGCAAACGTAGAGATATACAAATCCCGTTTTACCAACCTGAAGCACACCTTGACAGGCAACGGCGAAAAGACGCTGATGAAGATCATCGTCGACAAGGACACCGACAAGGTCCTGGGCGTACACATGGTCGGCGCAGACGCCGGCGAAATCATCCAGGGCATAGGCATCGCCCTCAAGGCTGGCGCAACCAAGGCCGTATTCGATGCCACCATCGGCATCCATCCAACGGCAGCCGAAGAATTCGTCACCATGCGCGAACCGGCCGACTGAGAAATTCGTCCACAGATTACGCAGATGAAAGACAAGTGTTTATGAGTGCAATGTTCGTGCTTGATGCCGATAATTGTAAGGCTGTACCATGTTTGGGGTCAGTGTAAACATTCACAAAGTTTTTACACTGACCCCAAATATCACGAATATTAACCCTTCTCAAAAAACGAGGCGTAATCCTGGAAGAATTGCTTCAGAGTCGTCGGCGCCCTGCCCGTCACCTGGCTGTAAATATCATTAAGCAATGCCCCGCGGCCTTGCGCTGTCAGTTTGAACATGTCTGAGACGGTCTCCACGTACCAGTCATCAGGGAACCATTGCGATAATGATTCCTTGAAATCTTCCGCGGGGACGTCAACGTAGCGGATCTCCCGGCCTATCACCTCGGACAGTTGGCCGGCGATGTCATGGAACGATACCAGCTCAGGGCCGGTGATTTCATAGGTCTTGTTTTCGTGTCCGGGGATCGTCAGGACGGTCAGTATAAATCGCGCCACGTCGCGCACGTCGATAATCCCCACCTGCCCGGCCCGCATGGGCATGAAATACTTGTCCTGTTCGACAATACTGGCAGCCACGTGAAACATGTTTTGCATGAAGTAATTAGGCCGGACCAGCGTATAGCTCAGGCCTGATTCCCGGATGTGTTGCTCTGAATCGCCGTGATAACGCTTCAATAATGACGTTGAATTGGAATTAGCCCCGTTGGCCGACATTTTCACCAGGCGTCGGACTCCGCCTGCCCAGGCTGCATCGACGAAACCTTTTTCCAGATCCAGTTGCTCCCTGGAGTTAGCCATGAGCAGGAAAGCCTTGTCACACCCTTGTAGCGCCTCTTTGATGGCGACCGGATCACCCAGGTCACCGGGGATGACCTCAACACCGGCTACCTTTATCAGATCCGCCTTGGCCGGGTCCCGGACCAGCCCTCTGGCCTGAACACCAAACTCCGGCAACAGCTTTACTATTTCCGTCCCGACCGCGCCGGTCAATCCCGTGAATAAAATCATGACATCAGCCCTCTTTTAGTATGCGTGTTCGAAGCGTACCCGTCATTCCGGCGAATGCCGAGTAGTGGCACATAGCCTGCCCCTGCATGCTGTAAGCAGGGGGATGTGCCGTTGACGAACCAAAGGATGGAAATCCAGTAAGCCAACCTTCCTTATAATGAATAGTTTCGTGACTGGATTCCGGCATTCGCCGGAATGACGAACGGTTAATTGTTCGGCCTGTTTTCTACCTGAAGATTATACAATGACGAACGGTTAATTATTCGGCCTGTTTTTTACCTGGAGATTATACCCTGATATAGTTTATCGTATGCGGAAATTATTCTACCTGTTGTCGTTACTCTGTATCCAGGAAGCGCATGCGGAGGCAGTGAACATTGCTGTCGCTTCCAACCTGACCCATCCTATCACAGAGGTAAGCCAGGCCTTTCAGTCGGATGAAGGGAGCAGGGTCAATCTGACGTTTGGTTCGTCCGGTAATTTTGCCCGGCAAATCGTACAGGGCGCGCCCTACCAGGTTTTTATCTCCGCGGGCAAAGAGTACGTGGACTTTATCAGGGATAACGGCCGGGAGATAGACAGTGTCAAGACACTGGTACGCGGCCGACTCAGCCTGTATGTTCCTGAGACCTCGAAAATAGCAACGCCCGGGACAATGAGTGATGTATTAAAAGTCCTGCAATACGGCGATTTTCGAAGAATGGCAATTGCCAACCCGGAACACGCACCCTACGGGTCGGCGGCCAGGGAAGGATTAAAAAATGCCGGGGTATGGGTAGTCAGCCGGAATAAACTGCTGCTGGGAGAGAATGCCGCACAGGCAATGCAATTTTGCGTGTCAGGTAGTGTGGACTTGTGTATCATCCCCAGTTCATTCCCAGTGCTAAAGCAATTTTCCGGCAGAGGCATAAACTTCCCCATCCCGGAAAGCTGGCACACACCCATCATCCAATACGCTGTATTACTCGATAAAGACAATCAAGACGGTGCTCTGTTTTACAATTATCTTTCAACCGGTTCCAGTGGAGCCATTTTTAAAAAATACGGATACTCTTTATCCGACTGACTACTCAATATGGACTGGCAGGCCCTTAAAGTTTCATTACTCCTTGCCGCGCTGACCGCTCTCATACTGGCGCCCATCGGAATTATATCCGCGCGCAAACTGGCCTGGTCGCACAACCGGGGGAGGAATCTTATTCAGGCATTGGTCGCCCTGCCCCTGATCCTGCCGCCGACAGTCCTGGGGTTTTATTTGATGGTAAGCCTGGGTGAGCGTTCGATCTTCGGTAAATTTTATGAAGAAATAGCGGGTAATTCCCTGGTTTTCTCGTTTGAGGGAATCCTGGTGGCATCGATCATATTTAATATCCCCTTCGCCGTGCAGCCTGTACAGCGCAGCTTTGAAGCCATTCCTCTGAACGTTCGCGAGGCGGCCTGGTGCAGTGGTCTTTCCTCCTGGCAGACTTTCTGGAAAATTGAGATACCCCTGGCCTGGCCCGGGATCGTCTCCGCAGCCATTTTGACCATGGCCCATACCCTGGGGGAGTTCGGAGTGGTATTGATGGTGGGCGGAAACCTTGCCGGTGAGACGCGTACTATCGCTATCGCCATTTATGACCGCGTCCAGGCCTTCGACAATACCGGCGCAGCAACCATGTCCGCGGTATTACTCATGATTTCCCTTGTCTCCATCACCCTCATCTACTTTCTGACTGACCGACTGGGGAAAAATGACCGACGCTAACCGCATTCGCGTCCGACTGAAACAGGCTCAGCCGATTCCGCTGGATGTGTCCCTGACCTGCGATTCAGGTGAAATCCTGGTGATCCTGGGGCCTTCCGGGAGCGGTAAAACGACCATATTAAGAGCCATCAGCGGTCTGTACACCCCGGATACCGGCCAGGTCTCCTGCCATGGGGAACAATGGCTGGATACCGAGACAGGTATTAATCTACCCGTACAACAGCGACGTATCGGCATGGTATTCCAGCACTATGCCCTGTTCCCGCACATGACGGCGTTGCAGAACATCATGCTACCGTTAACCCGGATCGGGAATAAACAGAAACGGCTTATCGCTGGAAGCCTGCTGAACGCCATGAACATGAGCGGTCTGGAAGACCGTTATCCCCACCAGTTATCAGGGGGTCAACAACAGCGTATTGCCGTGGCCCGGGCATTGGCGCGTGATCCTCGGGTTTTATTGCTGGATGAGCCCTTTTCCTCCGTAGATCAACAGACCCGCAGAAAACTGGTACGCGAACTTGTCGGTTTGAGACTACGCTTCAACTTGCCGGTGATTCACGTCACCCACGACCTGAACGAAGCACGCCGGATTGCCGACAGGATTTGCGTCATCCACCACGGCAAAACCCTGCAAATCAATACTCCCGAGGAAGTCATGAACCACCCCGATAATGCCGGCGTCGCCGGCCTGGTCGGCCACGATAATATATTCAGCGGCCAGATTGAGGGACATGATCACGATAGTAGAAAAACCCGTATTAACTGGAATGGCCACACCCTGACGACCCGCTATCGCCCGGAGTTTGACCCTCAATCTGAAGTAGACTGGGTCATCCCTTCTGAAAGCATTATCCTGCACCGGCGCGACAGGCCGTCCCAAGGTGAACGAGAGAACCCCGTAAAAGGACGAATCGATGAATTTATCCCCCTGGGAGAGACAAGCTCAATCACGATTGCGGTTGATAACGGCCAGGCGCTCTACTTGTCAGTGCCAACCCACGTCGCCCGGCGCAACCACCTCGAACAAGGCGGCGCTATCACCGTCTCACTGCTGGCTGATAGCATTCACCTGATGACTAAAACCTGAGCCGCCGAAAAATAATGATAAGTATCCGCAGATGACGCAGGTGAACGCAGATAAAAATAGAAGAGATGAAGATACGTATACTATTATCGGAGCAGCAATGACTGTACATAACGAACTTGGTCACGGTTTTCTCGAAGTAATTTACCAGGAAGCCCTAGCCTGGATTTCACCTACAAGGCATTCCCTATTCAAAAGAGAAAAAACTTCCTGTCTATTACAAAAAACAGAAGCTGAAAACGTATTATCTACCAGATTTTATCTGTTATGATTCGGTTATTGTTGAGACAAAAGCACTGCAAAAATTATCCGGCCATGATGAATCTCAACTGATTAACTATCTGAAAGCCTCAGGGTTAAACCGGGGTTTATTGATCAATTTCGGCGCAAAACAGCTTCAGTATAAAAGACTTGTCTTTAATCTGCGTTAATCTGCGTCATCTGCGGATAACTGGTACGGCTGATAAAAGGGTTTTTGTATATTCATGCCGTGGAGCGCTTAAAACCGATCCTGTTGCGCCCTGCTCCACTATCCTGCCCTGGTACATTACCGCCACGTCATGGGCAAAACTGGCGACCACGCTGATATTGTGGGTAATAAACAGGTATGCCAGCCCCAGTTCCTCCTGCAAGCTTGCCAGCAACCCCAGTATCCGGGCCTGTACCGTTACATCCAGGGCGCTTGTCGGTTCATCACAAATCAGCAGTTTCGGCCTGACGGCCAGCGCCCGGGCAATACAGATGCGCTGTCTCTGTCCGCCGGAAAACTCATGCGGATAACGATATTTAAAATCCGGTTCCAGGCCGACCTGGTCAAGTAGTTCATCAACAAGCGCCTGCCTGACCCTGCTGTTTTTTTCTGCTCCCAGAGACAGCATACCCTCTTCGATAATATCCTTGACCATCATCTGCGGGTTCATGGACGAGAAAGGATCCTGGAATACCACCTGCATATCGGTACGGCGTTGACGCAATTGTGACGCTGACAGGTCGGACAAGTTGTCACCCGTAAGAAACACTGCACCCCCGGCAGGTTTGAGCAGTTGCAGGATACCTTTACCCAAGGTCGTTTTCCCGGAACCTGATTCACCTACTACGGCCAGGGTTCGACCCTGTGCTAACTCCAGGGACACGCCATCCACGGCCCGCAGGTAGCCTGCCGGGCGACCGAAAAAACCCGTCTGCACAGGGAAATGGACTTTCAATTCAGACACCCTGAGCATGGGTTCAGCCTGCAACGGCATCTCCCCGGCCTCCCGGACCCGGTTTTTCGAGGCATCCGGCAGGGAATCAAACAATATTTTTGAATACGGGTGTTGTGGCCGGCTGAAAAATCGTCGGTTGGAGGCAGTTTCAACCAGCTTGCCCTTGTTCATGACGGCAACCCGGTCCGCCACCTGGGAGGCCACAGCCAGGTCATGGGTGATAAACAACATGGCCATGCCGGTATCACGTTGTATTTTTTTCAGTAGCGCAAGTATCCGGGCCTGGGTCGTGACGTCCAGCGCGGTAGTGGGTTCATCGGCAATGAGTAAATCAGGCTCCCCTGCCAGCGCCAGCGCCAGCATGACCCGTTGTTTCATGCCTCCGGAGAACTGGTAGGGATATTCATCCATGCGTTGCGCCGGATCTGGAATTTCCACCGCTTCCAGTAATTCAATTACTCTTTTCTTTTGTACTCTCCCGAAAAGATTCCTGTGCTGCGCAAGTGTCTCTCCCACCTGCTTTCCCACCGTCAGGGCCGGATTGAGCGAGGTTTGCGGTTCCTGGAATATCATGGCGATATGCCTGCCCCTGAAGCTGCGCATCCTCTTCTTTGGCAGGGCCAGGAGGTCCATGCCGTTGAACACTATGGCGCCGCTGATTTCGACCGTCCGCGGCAACAACCTGGTGATACTCAGTGCAGTCACGGATTTGCCGCTGCCCGACTCCCCCAGCAGTGCGAAAGTTTCCCCCTGTTGAATCCGGAAATCCACCCCGTCAACGGCCTTGACCGGGCGGTTTTCAGCGGCAAACCAAACTTTTAGAGCTTTTACCTCCAGCAGTATGTTCCCTGTCATCTTTTCTGAAAAATCATCAATAGGTGGTCGTTTATCAAGGTACTATAATACACTTCACTTTGCCGAAAGCTCGATTACCTGACTATTATTTGAATGAATCTCGTGATATGTACAAACTGTTCCTGTTGCTGAACTTATGGGTTTGCCTGCTCCCCGCGGCGGTTGCCCAGCAATTTCCGCACCCTGACTGGCAGGAAGAAATGTCGCCGTTTGCCAGCCCTGCCGCCCATCCGGGTGGCGAGTTGTCGTTCTGGTCGGGGCCTTTCCCTAAAAGTTTAAATTACTATCTCGATACGACCATAACGTCCAGCCGCCTGTTCGGGCTGATGTTTGAATCCCTGCTCAGCAACAATGGATTAACACTGGAATTCGAGCCGAACCTGGCCGCGGCCTGGTCTGTTTCCACGGACCGGGCCACCTTTGAGTTCAGGCTGGATGAACAGGCTGAATGGAGCGACGGCACGCCCGTCAGCGCCCGTGACGTTGCCTGGACATTTAATGCGATCATGGACCCGAAAAACCTGACTGGACCCCACAAGATTGCCTTTGAGCGGTTTCATCCTCCGGAAGTGCTTGATGAGCAGACAATACGCTTCCAGGCCAGGGAAGTTCACTGGAAAAACCTGCTGTCCCTGGGCTCGTTCCATATACTCCCTGCGCATATCTTCAAGGACCGGGATTTTAATAAAATCAATTTTGAATTTCCGGTCGTGGGCGGCCCTTACAAGCCGGAATCGTTGAGAGAAGGGATTGCCCTTACCCTCAAACGCCGGGCGGACTGGTGGCAAAGAGACCGGGAAAGCGTGCGCGGGACTGCCAATTTTGACCGGCTCAAGTTCCGCTTCTTCACTGAACGGGAAAATGCGTTTGCCGAATTCAAGACTGGCAACCTGGATTTTTATCCGGTGTATACGGCCTCGCGCTGGGCGACGGAAACCAGCGGCGAGGCATACGATAACAACTGGATTATCAAGCAGGAGGTGTATAACTATAATCCCATCGGTTTCCAGGGGTTCGCCATGAACCTGCGGCGGGCCAAGTTTGCCGACCGGCGGGTACGGCTCGCCCTCGCCTACCTGTTGGATCGTACCAGGATGAACCAGACGATCATGCATGAGTCTTACTTCCTGCATCAATGTTATTTCGAGGACTTATATAACGCGCAAACACCTTGTCAGGGGCCAAAAATACGCTTTGACAAAGAATTGGCGAGGAGTCTGCTAACAGAGGCGGGCTGGCAGGCGAATGAAAACACCGGCCTGCTGGAGAAGGACGAGCAACCGTTTACCATCCAGTTCCTGACCCGCAGCCAGAACTCGGATAAATTTCTGGCCATCTACCGGGAAAGTTTGAATGATGTCGGAATACGCCTGGAGATCATCAGGAAGGACTGGGCAGCCTGGGTGAAGGATATGGACGAGTTCAACTTTGACATGACCTGGGCAGCCTGGGGAGCGTCCCTGTATAAGGACCCGGAATCCCTGTGGCATTCCAGGGAGGCGGATCGTGCCGGCGGGCAGAATATCACCGGCTATAATAATTCTGAAGTAGATGCCATGATTGATGCGCTGAGAACGGAATTCGATATCAACAAACGGCACGCTCTGGTGAGGGAGATTGACGCCATCCTGACCAATGATATCCCGTACATCCTGTTGTGGAACCTCAATTATCGGCGCCTGTTGTACTGGAACAAATTCGGTATCCCGAAAACCGTGCTGCCTAAATATTCCGACGAGGACGGCGCTTATTCCTTCTGGTGGTATGACGAGGATTCAGCAGCGGATCTTGACTATGCGCGGGAAACGGGTGAACCCTTGCCGAGACGGGATGAAATCGTCCGCTTTGACGAAGTCTTCAAACGGGACTAATACACGGGTGAAAAATTATTTATCCGCAGATTACGCAGATGAAAATATAAAAGATGAGCAGACTTATCATATTATCGGGGCTGCAATGGTTGTTCTTATAATCAATTTCAGAACAAAATCACTCCAACACAAAAGAATCATTTTTAATCTGCGCTAATCTGCGTAATCTGCGGATAATATGTTTTAATTACGTAACCTGCGGATATTTTATAGAGTCAATGGAACGAACGCATTACATCATCAGGCGCCTGCTGCTGGTCATTCCCACCTTCATCGGTATCACCTTCGTCTGTTTTGCCCTGTGCCAGTTTATCCCCGGCGGGCCGGTGGAGCAGGCAATTATGCAGATGCGCGGGATTGGCCAGGGAACGGTTGATGCAGCCGCGGCCGCCGGACCCAGCGGTATCTCCCCGGACCAGCGCAAGGCCCTGGAGCAGCATTTCAACTTCGACAAACCCCTGCTGCAGCGTTACTGGAAATGGCTGGTCACGGATCGGGTCGGCATGGCGGTCGACTCCTATAAATACCCGAACAAAACGGTGATCCAACTTATTGTCGAGCGATTTCCGGTATCGCTGATATTCGGACTGACCGGGTTCTTCCTGACCTACCTGGTCTGCATCCCTCTGGGAATAGCCAAGGCCGTCAAAAACGGCTCCTGGTTTGATATCTCCAGCAGTATCCTGGTATTCATCGGCTATGCCATCCCCGCATTCGCCTTCGGCATGTTGTTGAAGATGTTTCTGTCAGGCACGACAGAAGGGTTATGGGATATTTTTCCGGTCAGCGGTTTTACTTCGGAAAATTTTATTGAGCTGTCCACCTCAGACAAGGCCAAAGACTTGTTCATGCACATGTTTTTGCCGGTCACCTGCTACATGATAGGCAACTTCGCAGTGCTCACACTGCTGATGAAGAACAGCCTGCTGGAGCAGATCAGCCAGGATTATGTTCGCACGGTCCTGGCCAAAGGCGCTACATTCAACCGGGCCATCTGGGCTCATGCCTTCCGCAATTCGCTGATTCCCATTGCCACCGGTTTCGGCAGTATCTTCACCCTGATTTTTGCCGGGTCCGTGCTGATAGAAAAAGTCTTTGAAATCCCCGGCATGGGCCTGTTGAGCCTGGATGCCATCGTCAGCCGCGATTACATGGTATTCATGGGCATACTGGCCCTGACCTCCATTCTCGGGCTGATAGGCAGGATCTTCTCCGACTTGTGTTACATGTTCATCGATCCAAGGATACATTTCGACGCATGAGTATTGCGATAGAAGCATTATTGTTTCACTGGATTCCGGCATTCGCCGGAATGACGACCAAGGGGGCATTCGCCGGAATGATGACCAAGGGGCATTCGCCGGAGTGACGACCAAGGGGCATTCGCCGGAGTGACGACCAGGGGGGCATTTGCCGGAATGACGGTGTTTTATGGTTAACTGGTTTGATCCGATTACGCGTAAGCGCCTGCAACGGTTTCGTGAGTACAAGCGCGCGTATTATTCGCTGCTGATCATCGTGTTCCTGTATATAACGAGCCTGGGGGCAGAGTTAATCTGCAATGATCGTCCACTGTATGTGCATTATGAGGACAAATCCTATTTTCCAGTTTTGTTCTTTTACCCGGAGAACACCTTTACAGGCAATGGGTTATTAACCCGTCCGGACTACAAGACGATCAATGACTCTCCCGCGTTTGCCGGGAGTGAGGATAATTTCATGATTTTTCCGCTGGTGCCCTTCGGTCCCCAGGAGATTACCAAGGCCTCCTCCATCCCGGTTGATAACCAGGTGGAAATTCATGTGCAGCGGGAGCCCCGGGTTGCCTCGGTCAATATCGATATCAATTTCATCATACATCGTCAGCAGCGGGCGGAGTGGTTTTTCCGCCAGGGTGATACGGCAATTGGGGCGCCCATTGAAGGATTGAGTATGCGCAGCTTCTATACCATCGCTGAGCCTTTCATCGAGGCCCTGAAGCTGAGATTTGCCAATAAGCCGGCAGTACCCTATTCAACGGTATTCCCATCGGCTCCGGAAGCGGCGCAGGTTGAACTCAGCCTCTCTCCTTACAAACCACGCAGCAGGAGTCCGGACACGGTACGGGTGCTGCTGCGGGAAGGCGTCGGGGAAAACCTGGAAGAGAGTTGGCTGTATACCCCTGAAGACGGGCTTGTCAGCACCCGCAACGGCTTGTGGAATGATCTCACGGCAAAACGCAGAGACGATATCCGCAACAGGGCCAGGGCGCGCCTGTCGGCTCCCGTCGGAGACCTGCGTCTGGAGCATGACGGCATCAACTACCGGATAAAATTCATCAAGGAAGACGTGCGCTTTCCATTCCGTCCGGTCGGCCCCCACCTGTTCGGACTGGATGACACCGGCCGGGACGTGCTGGCGCGCATCTTTTACGGCTTGCGAATATCGCTTAATTTCGGCCTGCTGCTGGTCGTCACTTCCATGGTTATCGGCACGATCATCGGCGCAGTCCAGGGCTACTACGGCGGAAAATTTGACCTGACCGGCCAGCGTCTGACTGAGATCTGGGAAGCGCTGCCGTTCCTGTACGTCCTGATACTGCTGGGGTCGGTGTACGGCAGCAGTTTCACACTGTTACTCATTGTCTACGGTTTGTTCAACTGGATAGGCATTTCCTATTACATGCGCGCCGAATTCCTGCGCCTGCGCAACCAGCAGTTCGTCGAAGCCGCCCAGTGCCTGGGATTGCCGGATCGGAAAATCCTGTTCCGGCACATACTGCCTAATGCGCTGGTACCGCTGACAACGTTCTTTCCCTTTTCCCTGGTCGGCGCTATCGGTACCCTGGCGGCGCTGGATTACCTGGGTTTCGGCCTGCCCCCACCCACCGCCAGTTGGGGACAATTGCTGGCGCAAGCGCAGGGACAGGCCTACTGGTGGCTGATTTTGTATCCGAGCCTGGCCCTGTTCCTGGTGATCCTCCTGTGTGTTTTCATCGGCGAGGGTGTGCGCAATGCCTTCGACCCCAGGAAGTTTACGCGGCTGGAATGACGGGGCTATGAAAACATCCGGAAAACTGCTTTCCGTCAACGATCTCACGGTGCATTTCGACACCGATGAAGGCATTGTCGAGGCGGTAAACGACGTCAGCCTGGATATCCGCCGAGGCGAGATTATCGGACTGGTGGGAGAGTCCGGTTCCGGCAAGACCGTGACTGCGCAGAGTATTTTGCGGCTTGTCCCGCGCCCGCCGGCGCGCTTCGTCAAGGGTAATGCTGTCTTCAACGGTGAAGACCTGCTGACGCTGCCCATCGAGCGCCTCAGACAAACCCGCGGGGCGGAAATCAGTATGATATTCCAGGAACCGATGACCGCGCTGTCGCCGTTGCACAAGGTCGGTCAACAACTCAGCGAGATGTTGCGCCTTCATACCGACATGGACCGGGAAGCGGCCTGGAAATTCGGTACGGAATGGCTGGAGAAGGTAGGCCTCCCCGACCCGGAGCAGCGGATGTCGTTTTATCCCCATCATTTATCCGGCGGTATGCGCCAGCGCGTCATGATTGCCATGGCCCTGATGCTGAAACCGCAGCTGATCATCGCTGATGAACCCTCCACCGCCCTGGACGTTACGGTGCAGGCGCAGATTTTCAGGTTATTGATGAGCATGAAGGATGAAGACACGTCTATGCTGCTGATCACCCACGACCTGGCAGTGGTCTGGGAGGTATGCGACCGGCTCTACGTCATGAAAGACTCCCGGGTAGTTGAGCGCGGCGCGATCGAACCCATATTCAGTGCGCCTGCCCATGAGTATACACGTTCGTTGCTGCAAGCGGTGCCGCGGCTGTACGATACGAAGGAAGACGCAGTGAGAGCGTATGGCAGGGGAACGAAAGCCGCGCATGGCAAGGATGGATTAATTCGGGTGGAGAACCTGCGCGTCTGGTTCCCGGTCAAAAAGGGCTTGTTCGCACGCACGACCGGCCATGTCAAGGCCGTTGACGATATTGACCTGGCCATTGCCAGGGGGTCAACGGTGGGCCTGGTGGGGGAATCGGGTTCGGGGAAAACCACCCTGGGACGGGCAATTATCGGCCTGCAAGCCATCAACAACGGCAGTATAGTCTTTGAAGACACGGAAATCGGCGGCCTGAAGAAAGGCCGCATGAAACCCTGGCGCCGTAACCTGCAAATGATCTTCCAGGACCCCTATTCATCGCTGAACCCGCGTATGACGATCATGGATATACTGACGGAGGGACTCAAGGAGCATGGTTTGCTGGACATGGCGAAACAGGATAAGGCCGTGCAACTGCTTGAGGAGGTTGAACTGAGGGCGGACATGGTCAACCGCTACCCGTTTGAGTTTTCCGGCGGTGAACGCCAGCGTATCAGTATCGCCCGGGCGCTGTCTCTGGAACCTAAGTTCATCGTTTGTGACGAGGCCGTCAGCGCCCTGGACGTGACCATACAGGCGCAGATTATCGACCTGTTACGCCGGCTGCAAGCGCGCTACGGCATTGCCTACCTGTTCATCTCTCATGATCTGAGTGTCGTCAGGCAACTGTCCGAGCAGATACTGGTCATGCACCGGGGTAAAGTAATTGAACGCGGGAGGACAGAGGACGTTATCTTCAACCCGCAACACGAATACACCCGGACACTACTGGATGCCGTCCCTGTCCCGGGCGACATCGACCGGCGCAGGCGTATGCGGGGCGAGGAATAGCTGTCCAGCCGTGTCCACCGGCCATCCTGTCCCGTAACATCTTGATGACTTCCCTGGGAAACGCTGCTGCGTTGGCGAATATCAGTTCGACGACACGATCCACGTAAAAACGCTTCATATACTGAAACGTTTTTTGTATTGGCGCGGAGTGATGTGGTAGCGTTGCTTGAAGGATCGATTAAAATAAGAAATATCACCGAAACCGGCGAAATAGGCAACTTCCGATATGCTCACTGTTCTGGTATCCCGGCCCCTGAAAAGACGACAGCACAACTCCAGTCTGCGCGCCTTGATCCATCCGGACAGGGTTTCCCCGGTCAAACTGAACAACTGGTCGATATAGCGTCTGGATATGCCGAAATGCTCCGAGATGCGTTCGGCATTTAATTCCGGGGCAGTTAAATTATATTCGATATAAGCTCTTATCCGGCTCACAAGGTGCCGCTGCGTTGAGCTGAGGCGCCCCAGCGACAGGGAATGATGTTCCTGCAGGGTCAGCTTGAACAGGTCGACGGCGGTTTCCAGAAGACGCTGGCAATCGTATTCGGCACATTGTTCGAGTTCATTGGTGACGGAACTTATGAACTCCATAAAACAGCGTCCAAGCCCACTCTTGCAATTGACTTTTGCGCCTGCCAACGTATAAGGTTCAATTCCCCGCAAGGAAAAGGCATCTTTGGGAAAACGTAAGAGTGTTTGATCAATATCCGAATGGAATTTCATCTCATGCGTATAGGAAGGATCGAAAATGAAAATCCCTGAAGGCCCCAGGTCATTGTCGACGCCCTTGTGTTCTATGTAGACGTCGCCTTTTTTCTGCAGCAGAACAACGAGATAATCTTTGGCCGAATCATCGAGTTGTCTTTCGGAGCGATGTACTCGATGAGCGCTGCACGCGATCTGTGTTATGCCAAAACTCCCTACCTTGGCCTGACGTACAGCCCCATGGAAATTATCGTGTGACAGGGGCTCACATTCAACGCCAATCAGGTTTTTACTGATGAAGTGTCGCCAGTCATCGAGTCCTTGTCGTGGGCTGGTGCTGAATTCATACCATTGCATTGGACCTCCGCGCCGTAAAAAATGGCAAAAACAGCCCGATTCAAGCTATGTCTGGTTCGGGAATCGCGGGAGTATTGCCTCGATCGCCACTGCAATCTGCAGTAAGCGAGCATCATAACCCCTTTGTCCTACGATTTCCATCCCTACCGGCAGGTCCGTCCCGGTCAGCCCGACAGGGATGGATACGCATGGGACACCGGCAAAGCTGCTTGGCTCCGTATTATGGATATAGCTCAGAAAGCTTGGGCGCTTTTGCTGGAGATGGTCGATTTCACGGTCAGTTCCGTTGGCCGAGTGCG
The DNA here is from genome assembly GCA_965222155.1 of Gammaproteobacteria bacterium. Lineage (GTDB taxonomy): Bacteria > Pseudomonadota > Gammaproteobacteria > Eutrophobiales > Eutrophobiaceae > JAAXHV01. The sequence continues at coordinate 1,219,023 of CBDCTH010000012.1, read as the reverse complement.
GTTTGGCGGGGGCAATCGTCGTGGGCACCAGAAAAACATCGCTATTACTCTCGTGAAAGTAATCGTCGTACTTGCGTCGCAATGCCGGCAATTTGTTGCACAAGGCATCGTGGTAACTGTCCGCGCTGACCAGCAGTTCGTTAAGCTGGCTGAACAGGGTCGTCTTCTCCACTTCGCCGGCCACCTGTTCAATGATTGAGCGCACCGGGGTGAGATTACCGTGGCGTAACAGAAAGAAGCTGATTTCACGCAGCATACTATAGAAAACAATGGGCATGCCGACCCGTGGAATGAGCTCGGCAAGATCCGGCATGTCATGTTCCACCAGGATTACACCATGGGCAGACAGGGTTGCAAAAGCCGTCTCCATGGCATTGCTGATGTCCGGGTCCAGCTCATCATAAAAATAGGTTCGAGGTATGCCTAAACGGAGGCCGGACAAGTGAATCGGGTCGCTATCGGCTGCGCCTGTCAGCAACTGATCCAGCAGAATAATATCTGCTACGGAACGGGTCAGCAGACCAGGCGTGTCGGCAATCGGCGCAACGGGCGTAATACCCGTGTTGGAGAAGCGACCGGTTGTCGGTCTATAACCACAGCAGCCGCACAACGCGGCAGGAATGCGTACCGAGCCGCCGGTATCCGTGCCGATGGCAAACGGAAACAGCCCCGCGGCTACACCGGCTGCGCAAGCGCCACTGCTGCCGCCCGGTATCATGTCCGGGTTATGGGGGTTGCGTACCGGCCCGAAGGTGACGTTGTTACAGGATATATGCTGGCAGAATTCCGACATGTTGAGCTTGCCCAGTAATACGCCGCCCAGCCGTCGCGTTTGTTTGACGATTTCGGCATCTACCCCCGGTTGCCAGTCTTTGAGCGCCGGCGTGCCATTCGAGGTAGGGTAATCTTCAGTAAGGATATTATCTTTAACGGCAAACGGAACACCGTGCAGGGGCAGCAGGGACAAACCATCTTTCAGTCCGCCGAGTTGCCGGGCAATGATTGCCTCATCGTATGCAGTAAAAATATTCAGGTGTTTACACTGTTCAATACGTTGCAGGATACTCTGCAGGTATGCTTCATGGTGAATCTCCCCCTGCTCAAGCAGGGGGAGCAGTGTGGACAAAGAAAGGCTGAAGAGTTCGTCATCTTTCGACGTGACGAATCCTTGGTCCGGAAGGCAACGCGCCATGGGATTTATCAGGCTGTGTTAGAAATTTTTGCTGAGTGACAGATACCATTCACGCGGCCGATTAAAGTTCCTGTCGCCAAACCCCGGCACTCTGCCGATACCGCCACTTATGATGATGCGCTCGTCGGCAGCGTTATGCACACCCAGGGTCAGTGACCAGTCACCGGGCAAGTCGGTATAGGCAATCGATGCGTCGAGCAGATGGTGCGGGTTCTGGTACAGTTCAGGATCGTTTTCGAAGGTTTGATGGACGCTGGAACTGTAGAACCAGTCGACTGTCAGCCGAATTTCACCAGTGGCTACCGGCAAGGTAAGTCGGGGTGATACCGACGCTTGGAATTCCGGTGTGTTGGGAAACCTCGAAGCCACTGTAATAGGCTGAAAAGGCACGAGTAGAGGAGGTAATACTTCATCGAATTCAGCGTTGGTATACCCCAATGTGGTGGCCAGACTGAAATAGTCACTGAAAATACAGGTCCCTTCCGCTTCTATACCCCAGATTGTCGCTTCACCCCCGTTTTGATTAATAGGCGCCCCGAAGTTATCGAACAATACCAACTGGATGTCCGTATAGTCTGTGTAAAACGCGGCCAGGTTAAGCCGGGCGCGATCTTCCAGACCCTGCCATTTAACGCCGATTTCGTATGACCACACAGTTTCCGGGTCAAACGGCAAGGGTGCGGCAACCGGCGCGACATAACGCGGTGTAAAACCGCCACTCTTGAAACCCCGGGCCGAGGAAAAGTAAATGAGCAGATCTTCGTTTAAGCGGTATTCCAGACCCGCGCGCCCGGTCACTGCATCGAACTCTGCATCACTGCTGCCATTAACGACAGTTACCGGTATCCCACTGATGATTTGCGCCGTCGTATACTCCTTCTCATCCCTGGTCCAACGAATGCCGCCGGTCAGGCTCAATTTATCGTTAAGGTCGAATGTCCCCTGCGCGAATATAGCGAAACTTTCATTGTCGATGAAATTATCGATATCGATACCCGGCGGCGGCAGGATATTACCTAAGCGCACCAGAACCAGGTCCGTCGCCTCTTCGGTGAAATAAAACATGCCTGCCGTCCAATCGAATTGGTTATCGAACCCGGCGCCGGTTATTTGTAGCTCCTGGGTGAACTGTTCGAAATCAATGCTACGCGTCTGTTCGCCGATGGGGAAAGGCGTCCCGTCCCCATCCCGATTGAATGTGCCATCGGTCTCCCGGTAGGAGGTAATCGATTTGAATTCCAGCCCGTCAAGACGCCAGGTGACTGTAGCGGTTGCACCCAGAATATCCAGTGTAGTTTCGTTGGGGCCGGTTGCGAATGTGGTATCGATGTCATCAGGAATAAAGCGCGGGTCACCTGGCACAACCAGACCAAATCCCGACGCGGTTACGGGCGCCAGTAATGAAGCTCCCGGGATCCCCGCGCTGGTGATTGCCGCCGTGCTCGCGGCTGATTCCTCGCGAACGCGCGCGTAATCGATATTAACCAGAAACTCGAGATCATCGGTAGCATTAAACAAAATGGAGCCGCGTAGCGTATCGGAATTCTCGTTACCCTGCCGGTTGCCGACGATATTATCATCCGTTTGCAACGCCGGGTCGGTGACCAGACGCCGCACGAAACCATCGCGATTCTGCGTAAGGCCGGAGAGGCGCAGCTGCAATTTATCATTGACCGGCAGGTCGACTGCAGCGGCCAGGTCGATGCGGTCAAACCGGCCTGTGGTCAGTCTGATATTACCACCCGGCTCATCGCCAGGCCGTTTGGTCCTGACGTTTACGGCCCCGCCTATGGTATTTCTGCCGAACAGTGTTCCCTGCGGCCCGCGCAACACCTCGATACTTTCTACATCCAGGGTCTCCAGCACAGCGCCGACGGAACGCGCGATATACACGCCATCAATATATACGCCCACGCCAGGGTCAGTCGTCACGGCAAAATCAGTCTGGCCTATGCCGCGGATAAAAAAGGCTGAGGAATTGGACGAGCCGCTCAAACTTGCCGTAGGCCTTAAAGTGACGTTGGGCGTCAAATTACTTAATTGTGAGATATCCGACAGATCACGTTGTTCAAGAGCAGTCCCTTGAAACGCGGTGACCGCAACAGGAACATCCTGTAAATTTTCGCTACGCTTTCTGGCAGTCACCACCACCTCTTCTATCACAGCCTGCGCGCTGCCCGTTGCGGCAATCATGATGGACAGGGAAAAAGTCAACAGTTGGCAGGCCAACGCCGGGACAGACCTTATTCGGAAATAGCACATTTTATTTCTCCTAATCAACTCACATGGACACCTGATCGTGCAGTTTAGGTTAGCGAAAGCGGAAAATCTTGGTCTAAACAGAACCATAATACGGACTATTCGGAATGACAGGCCAGGCGAGCAAACCGTCCCAGCGGAAGACAGGCCAGCGGGCAACGACCCCGCTCGCCTCAAATCACCTCAACCTATCCTATCCGTCACAGCACACCACCCGGAACCCTGGGTCCAGCCTGGATAGTCGCCGCTGCCTGCAGCAGGCTACAGGCCACCCAGCCATTCCCGCTAAATCGAGGTCAATACAGTTTAAGACAAGGGGGACAGATTTAAATCTGTCCCCCAAGTTCCTGATCATAAAGGGGCATGTTTCCCTGGAGGGCGTCTCGTCCTCCACGAGGGCAGGATGCCATCGATCCTGGATATGTCAGCGGGAGCTGCTGCAGGCCCCCCCGCTGACATATCCGGGCTAACCGGTCGAATTCTGCTATACTTATCGTAATGGCATTCCTCATCGATATCTTCTCCCCCGATTATGTTAAAAGGGAACAGTACAGCTTTGGGCTAACACCCCGGGATAATTGCTCGGCAGCAAGGCAAAACTTTGGTAGTCTTACCTTGACGCTTTTCCACTTTCAGCATTCATGCAAGCCGTATTCTCCTCTGTATCGGGGGGGGGGGGGGGGGGGGGGGTACTTTAGGCAGGGGTCAGACGAGCTAGGTGCGCCGGGCTATGGCATCGAAGAAGGGGGGAAATAACCATGGCCATCACCAGAGAGAAATCCCCCGGCGCAACAGCTGACACCACCACCCGGGCTGTAATGGCCGTGGACGATATGTTCATCGGGAAGACTGAAAAGGCCCAGCCCAAGGACTGGATTGCCATTGACCTGGAGGCCGGCGTCCGCTATGTGATTCTTCTCAAGCCTGGTTATTCAGAGTCGGAACTGATCCTCCCCGTTGTCGAGGTGTTCGACGCACAAGGCCACCGTCTCGCATCCCAGGCCAGACTCGCTCCCGAAGGCGGAAATCATGGCATTTCAGCCAAGTTGTCTTTCACTGCGCCCACGACCGACACCTATTACCTCGGCGTCAGCCACGCAGACGACAGCTTTACCGCACGTCCCGGCTGGTACCAGCTCATAGTCTCCCAGGATACCCCCGAGGACAGGATGGCTGACTTTATAGCCTACGAGTTCAGTCGTGCCCCCCCTGCTGCCTTTGACGTGGCGCCCGGCGGCACCCTGACCGTCGATATCGACGGCCTGAGCACCACCGGGCAATACCTCGCCCGTGCGGCCCTGGATGCCTGGAGCACCGCCACCGGCCTTAACTTCGATCTGGTCGAGAGTAACGCCCAGATTACTATCGACGATAACTATCGCGGCGCTTACGAATCGACCACCACCTCTAACCAGGATCCCACCGAGATCATTAAGTCCCACATCAATATCGGCACGGACTGGCTGGTCGGTAGAGGCAGCACGGTAGGCAGCTATGGGTTCCGGACCTTCATACACGAAATCGGCCATGCCCTGGGTCTCGGGCATGCCGGCAGCTACAACGGCTTCGCTTCCTATACCGACCGCATCTCCGCCAAGTATAAGATCGACTCCTTTCAGTTCACCCTGATGTCCTATTTCGACCAGGAGGAGAATACCGATGTCGATGCCAGCTATGCGGTGCCGGTCACGCCGATGCTGGTCGACCTCCTGGCCATTCAGCGACTCTATGGCGCACCTCCCAGCGTCCATGCCGGTGATACCGTGTATGGCTACCAGTCCAATGTAGGGGGCTACCTGGAGCGCGTGTTCCTCACGCTGACCCGTAGCGATGCCGCGGACAATATCATGCATGCTCGCTTCCAGGCGCCCGTGCTCGGCGACCTGAATGGCGACGGCTACATGGACCTGGTCGCCGGCAATAAAGACACCGACCAGCTGCTCTATTTTGAAGGCACCGGCGATCTTTCCTTCGAGGATTTCGCGCAGTTCGTGGCGCGCAGCGGGGCGGCCAACCCCTTCGAAGGCATCGCACTGGATGTTATCGATGCCGCGTTGGTCGATATCGATGGTGATGGCGACCTGGACGCCGTGTTCAGCACCAACGACAGTAACTCGTACCGTTATTTCGAGAACACGGGGACAGCCACCGTAGCATCGTTCACCGAACGCACGGGGCGGGACAATCCTTTTGGCGCCATGTATTCGGACAACTATCCGGTCAACCATAAGTTCACTCTGGCTGACATCGATGGAGACGGCGACCTGGACTTCATAGCAGGGAGTGAAATGGGGGGCGTCTTTCCCCATGAAAACGCAGGCAGTCGCACTGTACCGCGATTTACGAGAGCCAGTCCCATCAGAATAATATATGGTGACTCTGAAAGCATCTTCGATGCGGGTTCTGACTCCGCGCCTGTTTTCGTTGACATCGATGGAGACGGTGATCTGGACCTCATAGCGGGAAACTCATTTGGGTCATCCATTTTCTACAGGAACATCGGCAGCCGCACCGCGTCGCAATTCGAGTATGTACGTGCGGTAAACAACCCGTTTTTTGACTTCAAGGAGATAAAGCCGGGGACGACGCTCTCTTTTACCGACCTGGACGGGGACGGCGACCTGGACGGGGTCGGTGTCAGCCCGGACGGGGATCCGATATTCATTGAGAACATCGGCACGGCCACCAAGCCGCTGTATTACTCACACAGTGGTATCCGCCCGGTGGCGTTGACCCTGCACGATACCGACGGTCACGACACGCTGGACGTACGCACGGACACGGCCGACCAACGCATCGACCTGCGTCCGGAAGGTATCTCCAGCGTTTACGGGTTGCAGGGCAACTGGGTGATTGCGCGGGGCACAATCATCGAAGATGTAGTGGCCGGTTCGGGCGCTGACCACATTACCGGCAATGCGGCGGCCAACCGCCTGGAGGGGGGTGCGGGTGCGGACACGCTGGACGGCGGCGCCGGCGCCGATACGCTGGTGGGCGGCGCCGGGCCGATACCGCACCGGTAGCCAGGTTGACCGTTACCCCTGACGCCGAGCCGGCATAGGACAGCGTGTCGGTACCGCCTTCACCGTCCAGTACGTCCGCGCCGGCGCCGCCCTCCAGTACGTCGTCCCCCCAGCTGCCGTACAGGCGGTCAGCACCCGCCTCGCCATACAAGCGGTCATGACCTGACAGCCCCACCAGCTTGTCCGCCCCGGCGCCGCCCCACAGCCGGTTGGCGCTGTTGTCCCCGCGCAGCACATCCGCGTGCGCCGAGCCGCGCAGGTGCTCAATACTCGTCAGGGTGTCGCCCTGGGCATGACCGCCCGTGGCCGTCCCGGCGTCCAAGTCCACCTGCACCGCGGCGTCCGAGTCGGTGTAGGCCGCGGTGTCCGCCCCGCTACCCCCGTCCAGGGTGTCGGCCCCGGCCTGGCCGTCTAGCACGTCGTCCCCGGCCAGGCCGCGCAGGACGTTGGCCTGGGCATCGCCCACCAACGTATCATCCCCCGGTGTGCCGTCGATGTCCCGGGGCTTGACCACCGGGGCCGGCGGCGCCTGCACGCCCGGCAGGTCATCCAGCGTCAGGCTGTGTAATCCGACCAGGGTGAGCTTGACATTCGCCGTGCCGTTGCCGTCCAGGTCCACCAGTACGTCGGTGTAATCATCGCTCGCATCAGTGTTCGTGTCCGCGCCGCGCTGTACATAGCGTACCTCGCCCGCACTGTTGGAGAAAGCCGTTGTCCCAATAAACGTCAGGTCGTTGCCCAGGCCGGATAAGTCCAGTTGGTCGCCGTCGCCGCTACTGCCTGAGAAGTCCAGGATGCGGTCCGGGTTGGTTACGGTCGAGTCCGCCGCCGCCTTGTAGTGGAAGGTGTCCGCCCCGCCGCCGCCCACCAGCGTATCGGCGCCGCCGGCCCCGCGTAAGGTATCCGCCCCGCCGCCGCCGTCCAGCCGGTTGGCGCTGCCGTTCCCGACCAGCACATCGGCCCTGCGCCGAGCCGAGCACGTTCTCAACACTGGCAATCGTGTCACCCTGGGCATCCCCGCCCGATACCGTACCGGTAGCCAGGTTGACCGCCACCCCTGACGCCGAGCCGGCATAGGACAGCGTATCGGTACCGCCTTCACCGTCCAGTACGTCCGCGCCGGCGCCGCCCTCCAGTACGTCGTCCCCCCAGCTGCCGAACAGGCGGTCAGCGCCCGCCTCGCCATACAAGCGGTCATCCCCACCCAGCCCCACCAGCTTGTCCGCCCCGGCGCCGCCCCACAGCCGGTTGGCGCTGTTGTCCCCGCGTAACGTATCCGCGTGCGCCGAGCCGCGCAGGTGCTCAATGCTCGTCAGGGTGTCACCCTGGGCATGACCGCCCGTGGCCGTCCCGACGTCCAGGTCCACCTGCACCGCGGCGTCCGAGTCGGTGTAGGCCGCGGTGTCCGCCCCGCTGCCCCCGTCCAGGGTATCGGCCCCGGCCTGGCCTTCAAGGGTGTCGTCCCCGGCCAGGCCGCGCAGGACGTTGGCCTGGTCATCGCCCACCAACGTATCATCGCCCGGTGTGCCGTCGATGTCCTGAGCCTTGACCACTACCGGAGCCGGTGCCTGTACGCCCACCAGGTCATCCAGCGTCAGGCTGTGCAGCCCGGCCAGAGTCACTTTGACGTTCGCTGTACCGTCGCCGTTCAGGTCCACCAGCACGTCGGTGTAATCATCGCCGGTGTTGCTTGTGGCCGCGCCGCGCTGCACAGAGCGCACCTCGCCCGCACTGTTGGAGAAGGCCGTTGTCCCAATAAACGATCAGGTCGTTGCCCAGGCCGGACAGGTCCAGGTGGTCACCGTCCCCGCCACTGCCTGAGAAGTCCAGGATGCGGTCCGGATTGGCCACGGTCGAGTCCGCCGCGTTGCTGTAGGCAAAGGTATCCGCCCCGGCGCCGCCTTCCAGCGTGTCCGCACCCGTACCCCCCTCCAGGCGGTTGGCCACCGCATTGCCGGTAATGTGGTCAGCGCCCGAACCGGCCACTACATCTTCGATGATTGTGCCCCGCGCAATCACCCAGTTGCCCTTCAGCCCGTAAACGCTGGAGATACCTTCCGGGCGCAGGTCGATGTGCTGGTCGGCGCGGTCCGTGCGTACGTCCAGCGTGTCATGACCGTCGGTATCGTGCAGGGTCAACGCCACCGGGCGGATACCACTGTGTGAGTAATAGAACGGCTTGGTGGCCGTGCCGATGTTCTCAATGAATATCGGCACTCCTGCCGGGCCCACCGCGATCCCGTCCAGGTCGCCGTCCCCGTCCAGGTCAGCAAAAGCAGGGGCGGTGCCCGGCTTCACGTTGATGTCAGCAAACGGGTTCTCCTCCCCGTACCGTTTCTCGAAGCGCGCCGCACTCCGGCTGCCGACGTTCTCGAAGAAAATGAGGATCCCGTATGAATTTCCTGCTATGAGGTCCAGGTCACCGTCCTCATCCAAATCAGCAAGCGCCGGCGCAGAGTCGATGCCCGCATCAGTGGCGCCCGGTATAATCGAGTCACGGAATCGTGCAACAGTAGGACTGCCAACGTTTTTGACGAGATAGGAGATCCCGACATCACTCCCATTGAAGATATCCAGGTCGCCGTCCCCATCGATGTCAGCCAGAGTGAACTGACGGTTGTTCGAAGAAGACACGGCGTCAAAAGGATTGTCCCGCCCCGTGCGTTCGGTGAACGATGCCAGGGTGGCTGTCCCCGTATTCTCGAAATAACGGTACGAGTTACTGTCGTTGGTGCTGAACACGGCGTCCAGGTCGCCATCACCATCGATATCGACCAACGCGGCATCGATAACATCCAGCGCGCTGCCTTCGAAGGGGTTGGCCGCCCCGCTGCGCGCCACGAACTGCGCGAAATCCTCGAAGGAAAGCGCGCCGGCGCCTTCAAAATAGAGCAGCTGGTCGGTGTCCTTATTGCCGGCGACCAGGTCCATGTGGCCGTCACCGTTCAGGTCGCCCAGCGCCAGTGCATAAAAGCGCGCCTGTTCAATACCGTCCGGGGAAGGGACACGGGTCAGCAAGGAGAAAACACGCTCCAGGTAGCCCCCTACATTGGACTGGTAGCCATACACGGTATCACCGGCATGGACGCTGGGAGGTGCGCCATAGAGTCGCTGAATGGCCAGGAGGTCGACTAGCATCGGCGTGACCGGCACCGCATAGCTGGCATCGACATCGGTATTCTGCTGCTGGTCGAAATAGGACATCACCGAGGTCTGAAAGGAGTCGATCTCGAACTTGTGGAGGATATTGTCGGACCAGGTAGTGGGGCCGTTGTAGCTGCCGGGATGGCCCAGCCCCAGGGCATGGCCGATTTCGTGCATAAAGGTCCGAAACGCATAGCTGCCTACCGTGCTGCCGTATCTGGCCAGCACGTTCGTCCCGATATTGATGGAGGACTGGACGATCTCGGTGGTAGGCTGGTCAGAGGTGGTGGTCGCTTCGTAAGCGCCGCGATGGTTATCGTCGATGGTAATCTGGGCGTTACTCTCGACCAGCTCGAAGTTAAGGCCGGTGGCGGTGCTCCAGGCTTCCAGGGCCGCACGGGCGAGGTATTGCCCGGTGGTGCTCAGGCCGCTGATATCGACGGTCAGGGTGTCGCCGGGGGTGACATTGAAGGCGTGAGGCGGCTTAAAACCACCTACGAGGTATGGGTACTTGCGCACCATATAATCGGCCATCTCATCTTGGGCCGTGTCTGTGGCAACCGAGAGCAGGTAGGCTCCCGGATCCCCGTAGGGAGGGGTTGATCGGCGCTCGTTGTGGTTACCGGCCCCGATGTAGTAGGCGCCGGTCGTGGGAGCAGTGAAAGTCAACATGGATCCATAGCCTGACCCACTGTCGTCGTCGAACGCGAGACGGTGGCCTTGCGAGTCGAAAACCTCGAGAAAGGAGTTGCTTAACTGCTGTCGAGCTTCGGTGCCGTGGTCGTTATAGAGGAGAAGCACATAACGGGCGCCGGCCTCAAGCTCAATGCGAATCCAATCTTTGGGGTGGTCCGCCTCGGTCTTCCCGAAAAACACATCGCCCACGGCCATTGCCGCCGGGGTGGTGATGTCAGCTGTTGCGCCGGGGGATTTCTCTCTGATGATGGGCATGACTATCTTCCTCCTTCTTTGAAAAGATGGAGCCAGGATCCTGGCTCCATCTCAACGAGACTCAGCAGGCGGGGCCGCCTACAGCAACGCCCCGGTTTTATAAGCCGCTGTTGGTGACGCAGGTCCAGGCCTCGATGACCCGGCGGGCGAGTTGCTGGCTCACAGGGGTCAGGGCGGTGATGTCAGCAGCCAAAGCCACGGCAGCATAGCCTGACTGATCAAAAAAACTATGATTTTTCGGGGGGGGGGGGGGGGGGGGGGGGGGGATTAGCAGCGTTGGCTGATAGGCCGCTGAAGGCCAGCAGTGCCGCGATAACACAGATGCGCCACCTCAGACCGGTCAGCCCGTTACCGCAAGCCTCCATCCCGGGAAGCAAATACATATCTTGTCTCTTCACCATGGTGTCTTAGAGTAGCGCAGTACCTCGATGATGTCAATGTCAACCCCCATCCCTAATTCCGCATTAGAAAGTGCGGGAATCAAAAAAGCCTTGTCTGTATAATGACTTGTACAATTTCACGGGCAGCAACCGGGGTTATCGGCTTGCTGAGGTGGTGGCCGTATGGATGCTGATGTTGCACGACGGGGCGCGTTGTTTGGAGGACGTGCGGCCTATCCGGCAAGACAAGGCATTATGGAAGTTATCAGGGTTGCGGCGGCTACCGAGCGCGGACATGTTGGGGGACTGGTTGCGGCGCCTGGGTAAGGACGAGGTCGGTATCAAGGCGTTGGTGGAAGTCAACCGGCGGGTGTTGGAGTTGACTTTGGGTGACGCTGGACATGGATGCGACGCCGGTGTTTGCTGAGAAGCGGGCGGCGCAATGGACGTATTTGAAGCGTCAAGGGACTATGCCGATGCTGGGGCATCTCGCGGAGACGGTCTGGCAGCCATTGTGTCGGGACGGGGAGGCGGTAGACGGTCAGGCCACCCCTGCCTGTCTTATCGCCCTGACCACGCTATTGAGTAAGGCACTACAAACAGACAGAATGCGCCTTAAGTGCCCGTTTCAAATCTCTAACGCGGGATTTGGGATTTTCTTATAAGTAGCAATCTGCTACAATTATACTTCATTACTGGAAAAGGAGTATGACTGTGCCCAAAGCTGCATCCCCCGTACGACTGCAATCAGAGCTTATGCAGGCAGCGGCAACTGCCGGTCAACGCCAGCACCGTAGTGCGGCGGAGCAAATTGAATACTGGGCGAGTATCGGTCGCAACGTATCCAAAATAATTAACAAGGATACTCTGCTTGAGTTCAGCGCAGGTCTGGTTCGTTTGAAAATTGAGCCGGTTGAAGCTACCGCTATTGCTCCTGAGGAGGTATTTTCAGACCTGGAGCGTGATCGAAAAAGCGGCAGGTTAGTGGAATCGGTGACAACCAGTTCATTGCGTTATCAAGTGTCGGCTCGCCATCCCGGCCAACTCGAGCAGATACTGGCGGATGGGCGGGTGATCGTTGGTCAATTCCATGACGGAGTCTTTACGCCACTGCCGGAAGCGGTTGATTGAGTGATGCCACACAGCTCTGGCTGTTAGCGGGCGGTAACGGCGCTGGTAAGAGTACTTTTTATCGTACCCGCTTGGCTCCGTTCGGAATCCCTTTTGTGAATGCCGACCTGATTGCGAGAGAATTATTTCCCGAGTCAGCGGAAGTCCACAGCTACGAGGCTGCGCAGATCGTCGAGGAGATACGAAATAACCTGCTCATGGAAGGGCGTAGTTTTTGTTTCGAAACCGTCTTTTCGCACCCGACCAAGGTAGATTTTTTGGGTAAGGCCAAGGCCCTGAGTTATCAGGTTATCCTGGTAATGATCCACTTGGAATCCAGCAGTCTCAACAAAGCCCGCGTGGCGCAACGCGTGGATGAGGGAGGACACAATGTACCCGATGACAAGATCGAAACTCGAATCCCAAGATTGCTGCATCTCATCAAATCTGTCATTCCCCTCTGCGACCACGTCACCCTGCTGGATAATTCCAGCGCTGATAATCCCTTTGTCCCGGTTGTGACCGTACGTAACGGGAAAATAGAAAAATTGCGTGACCCCTTGCCCGGATGGGCGCAGGAATTAGTAGATATTTGAACGCGGTTTTTCTCGGTGTCCTGTGCGGCTGATACAATGAAAACTGGTATGGAAATACAGTTACAACAAGCAGAACACGCCATCGCCGGTATTGAAAAACTGGTGTCCGGCTACCTGGAAATCCTGGCAGAGAAAGTGACCAGGGATAATGTCATCGATGCGCCAGCGCTTGAGCGACACCAGTTCATTGCCCACGGCTATGCCTGGGTCGCCACTTACCTGGAAGCGGTTAAGCAACTGACGAATTGGTCGAAGCAGTTACAGGTGCAGGGCAGTTTTACGGAATTGGAGCAGGCGATATTCAAGGTTGGAACAGGCGCTTACCTGCAGCAATTATTACACGGAATTGCAATGAGTCAGGACGAGGTGATTCGTCCGGGTGATTTCCCGGCCCCGGCAATACTGGCCGAGCTCATGGCCGATGCCTCTATCGTCGCGTTAATAAAAGACGGGAACACCAATGAAAATCGTTTGCGCATCGTCGAGTTGGTGGCTGACGCAGAGCAGACCGGTGAATTTGGCGAACCGGCACTGGGTAAAACGTTAACCATGGTCAGCGAGCAGTTCAGGCGTTTTACCGATGAAGAAATAAGTCGGCGAGCGAATGATTGGCACCGTCAGGATAGTCTGATCCCGTTCGAATTGATTCACGAACTTGCTGAACTGGGTGTATTTGCAGTCTGTATCCCGGAAGAATATGCCGGTCATGCTACAGGCAAGTTGTCTATGTGTGTTATCACGGAAGAACTCAGCAGGGGGTTTCTCGGCGTGGGTTCGTTGGCCACGCGCTCCGAGATAGCTGCTGAGTTGATACTGAAAGCCGGGACCGAGGAGCAGAAGAGACGTTACCTGCCAGGTATTGCATCCGCTGAAGTGCTGCCGGCGGTGCTGGTTACCGAACCAGATGCCGGCTCTGACTTGGCGGGAGTGAAAACGAGGGCTGTGAAAACCGCCGACGGCTATGCAATAACCGGCAACAAAACCTGGAGCACCCATGCTGCCAGGGCCAACCTGATGGTCCTGCTAGCGCGTACGGACCCCGAGGACAAAGGTCACAGGGGGCTGAGCCTGTTTCTCATCGACAAGCCCGCCGGTACGGACGCTGATCCTTTTCCGCTGGCGGGTATGAGCGGCAGTGAAATCCCGGTGCTGGGCTACCGCGGCATGAAAGAGTACGAGGTCAGTTTTGATCGTTTCATGACAGGCAGTAAGGCACTGCTGGGAGAGGTTGAAGGGCAGGGGTTCAGGCAGCTCGTGTCTTCCTTTGAAACAGGCCGTTTGCAAACGGCGGCGCGCGGTCTCGGCGTTGCCCGGAATGCGTTGGAGTTGGCCTTACGCTACGCCAGGCAACGAGTGCAGTTCGGCAAACCTATCCTGTCTTATCCCAGGGTGGCCGGTAAAATCGGCTGGATGGTGGCCGAGATCATGCTGTTGAGACAACTGGTTTATTATGCCGCCCTTCAGGTGGATACCGGTCGGCGCTGTGACGTAGAAGCGGGCATGGCAAAAATGTTAGGCGCCCGTGTGGCTTGGTCTTGCGCCGATAACGCCCTGCAAATCCACGGGGGGAATGGTTACGCCATCGAATATGCCATCTCCCGGGTATTGTGCGATGCCAGAGTATTGAACATATTCGAAGGTTCAGCGGAGATCCAGGCCAACGTCATCGCCAGGGGGCTGCTCAATCGGCACTTGCAATCTGCGGGTTAACCCGAAATTTACCGGTGGCTCTTAAAGGGATATTTAAATCCAGTTCAGATATGATAAACAGTGACTTGCATCTATGCGCGCTAATACGATGACAACGAGAAGATCAACATGGCCATTCTGAAAGAAGACAACGGCGATGCGGTTGCTGGTGTCAATACCCAATACACGATGTCCATCGGTGATGTCTTCCGGGGTACGCTCAACAATACCACTGACGATGAGGAAAATCCCTTCGTTGGTATCGAAGTAGATAAATACAGCACCCCAACCTTTGCCGACCTGGATAACGACGGCGACCTGGACCTGGTCGTGGGTGAGTATGAAGGTATCCTGCACTACTACGAGAACACCGGCACCGGCAGTCAGCCGGCCTTCACAGAGCGCACCGGCGCTGCCAATCCTCTAGCGGGCCTCCACTGGTCCTCGCCTAGTGTTCATTCTTTTGCTGACTTAGACAACGACGGCGACCTGGACCTGGTCGTGGGTGAGCATGAAGGCACTCTGAACTACTACGAGAACACCGGCAGCCGCAATCAGCCGGGCTTCACAGAGCGCACCGGCGCTGACAACCCACTGGATGGTATCGATGTGGGTGATATTGATGTGAATGATGAGAGCGCCCCAACCTTTGCCGACCTGGATGACGACGGCGACCTGGACCTGGTCGTGGGTGAGTATTACGGCACCCTGAACTACTACGAGAACACTGGCACCGACAGTCAGCCGGTCTTCACAGAGCGCACCGGCGCTGCCAACCCACTGGATGGTATTTATGTGGGTTATAGTAACGTGCCAACCTTTGCCGACCTGGACAATGACGGCGACCTGGACCTGGTCATGGGTGAGGAGGACGGCGTCCTGAACTACTACGAGAACACTGGCAGCCGCACCAATGTGGATTTCACCCCATATTCCCTAAATGAGGATTGGATTCGGGTCGAGCTGACCGCCGGGATGATTTACAAGTTCAGTATTGCAAGCATCGCGGCGGACAAGGACACCCGGCTCCATCTTTCACTCTTGGACTCGAGCGGGGACAACATCTTGTCCACGGTTTCCAGTTACGGTTCTGATGCTGTGATTGATATTCATCGGGTGTCGGCTACCGGTACTTATTACCTCAAGGTAGAAGGTGGGGATGACGATGCCGACGTGTTGGACTACGAAGTTTCAGTCGTTGAGAACACGACCCCCGAGGGCACCTATGACGAGATTGCTGATTATCTGACGGATGGCTACTCGGAGTGGGATGGGGGGTCCCGTCGCGCCTTCGACGTCGGTCCCAACGCCATATTGACTGCCAACATAACTGCTCTGACCTCTGTGGGTCAGCAACTCGCCCGTTGGGCGCTTGAGGCATGGACCTCCGTCGCCGGCATCGGTTTCGAGTTCGTGGATGGCGACGCACACATAACCTTCGACGATGAGGATAGTGAAGGTACTGGAGCCTATGCCTACTGGAATACATGGAACGATGAAATTGAGTCCTCATTCGTCAACGTCTGGAAAGGCAGCCTCCCCGCCCATGCTACGATTGACAGCTATACCTTTTCCACCTACATCCACGAAATCGGCCATGCGTTGGGGCTCGGGCACCCGGGACCTTACAATAGTTACGGTAGTGAAGAAATTTTTACCTACGGTGGCCATGCCAAATTCCTGAACGACTCTTACCAAGCGACAGTGATGTCCTACTTCGGCCAGACAGAGAACACCTACATCGATGCCAGCTATGCTTTACCCGCCACGCCAATGCTTGCGGACATCATCGCCATTCAGAATCTGTATGGCGCGCCCAACGATATCAACCCCGGCGACACCGTGTATGGCGTCAATAGCAATGTGGGGGGCTACCCTGGTCTGCTCTTTGCACGCTGGACCGGTGAGTTAAATCCCTTCGTTGACATCGATGTGGGTAATTTCAGCGCGCCAACCTTTGCCGACCTGGACAACGACGGCGACCTGGACCTGGTCGCGGGCGAGAGTGACGGCGCCCTGTACTACTACGAGGACACCGGCAGCCGCAGTCAGCCGGACTTCAGGGAGCGTAGCGACACTGCGAATCCCCTAGAGAATGTCGAGTGGTACTCACATAGTGTTCCTTCTTTTGCTGACTTAGACAACGACGGCGACCTGGACCTGGTCGTGGGTGAGTATGAAGGCATCCTGCACTACTACGAGAACACCGGCAGCCGCAGTCAGCCGGGCTTCACAGAGCGTACCGGCGCTGCCAATCCCCTGGATGGTATCGAGGTGGACTATAACAGCGCCCCAACCTTTGCCGACCTGGACAACGATGGCGACCTGGACCTGGTCGTGGGTGAGTGGTACGGCGCCCTGCACTACTACGAGAACACCGGTACACGCAGTCAGCCGAACTTCACAGAGCGCACCGGTGCCGCCAATCCCTTGGATGGCATCGATGTGGATTATGCCAGTGCTCCTGTTTTTGCCGACCTGGACAGGGACGGCGACCTGGACCTGATCCTGGGTGAGAGGGAAGGCCATCTGTACTACTACGAGAACACCGGCACTCGCACCGAGGCGAGTTTCATCCCACATTCTCTTAGCGAACCGGTCCTACTGACCCTTTAGACAACGGCGGCAGCGACACACTCGACCTGCGCACGGATACATATGACCAGCGAGTCGACTTACGTCCGGAAGGTATATCAGACGTCTACGGCCTGGACGGCAATCTGGTCATCGCCCGAGGGACTGTAATCGAACACTTCATCGCCGGGTCCGGTAACGACATAATCGCTGGCAACGCGGCCGCCAATCGTCTGGAGGGACGTGCCGGCAATGATCTCCTCTGGGGCAGCGCCGGCGATGATCTATTAATCGGTGGGCCGGGCGCGGACCGCCTGGTTGGCAACAGCGGGCATGACACGGCTTCCTATACACATTCCCCCACCGGTGTCACGGTGCGCCTGCACAATCTCTCGGCCACGGGCGGCGATGCGACCGGTGATACCTTCCCTTACCGGGTTGACGTCGCTTGGACCGATAGTGACGGTGTTGCGCAGACCGAATCCCTGCCCGATGTCGAGAACCTGAGCGGCTCTGCCCACCACGACGTGCTGGCTGGGGACCGCCGGGATAACAGCATCGACGGTGGCGCCGGCCACGACACCCTGTACGGCGGGCCGGGCGGCGGTGATGACCGGCTGGACGGTGGGCCGGGCGACGACCGGCTCTACGGCGGGCAGGGGAGGGATCGCCTCGCCGGCGCTGCGGGAGACGACCGGTTGGTGGGTGGCCCGGGCGCCGACGTGTTCGTGGTGGCCCCCGGGGAGGGGCAGGACACCGTGACGGACTTCACCGACGGCGAAGACCGCATTGACCTGACGGCCTTCGGGCTGGCGGGCATTGACGACCTCACCACCACGACCACAACAGACGGTGTGGCGCTTGACCTCACCGACAGTGGCGGTGGCACGGTTCTGCTGGCGGACTTTGCTATGGCCAGCCTGGATGCGACGGACTTTATTGTTTGACGGCTCCCGAATTCCGGGAAGCGTAGCAAACGCTGTGCGCTTTCGCCTCTCATTCATCTCCGGCGTATGCCCCCGTCGCCATTCTGGCGAATGCCGGTATCCACTGGATACCGGGTCAAGCCCGGTATGATGACGGAGGCAGCAACATAAAAAATGCTTGACTTTGTAACTTCTCAATAACCCCGCGCATGTTCCTGGCCCGGATTTCTCGCCAGGTGCTGCGATGATAAATCGGCAGGATAGCCGATTTACAAAGTACATCCTGTACTTTGCCCCTCCGGGGCCAGTCTCGCGCTGTTCAACAGCTCCAGACAAATTTATGCACGGCCGCAGGCCGCCCGTAGGGTTGCGCCCAGAGCCTGCCCCCCTGCTTACAACCGCAGGGGCAAGCTCTGTATGGAGTTGAGCAGGGGGATGGGCGCAATGAGCGCGCCGGATTTGTGATGTGCGCCTTCCATCTCCCCGGGGACGGATTTCAAATCCGTCCCCTTATGCAGTACGGGCGCCTGCGACGATGAGCATGGATATTTGGGGTCAGAGTAAAAACACAGTCAGTTTGGCAAGTGGTAGTGGCTTGTTATTGAGTATTTTTACTCTGACCCTGAATATCCGTGCCCGCTGGCGGCGCTGGAGTATTTTGAAAATTGGTTGTATTCAAATCAGCCTGTTGCCTGCTTACTGTTTCGCTATTGCCGGAGGGGAAGGTTGCGCTATATCCCAGGCGTCAATCAACAGTTCCAGCTTGCCCTCTATGCTCGACGTCCGACCTTGTAATTCCTTGATATCTGACCGGATTACATTCATATCAGCGCGTATGCCAGACTGGAAGATATTCATATCAGCGCGTATGCCAGACTGAAAGATGTTCATATCATCGTGTATGCCAGATTGGAAGATCTTCATATCATCGCGTATCTCTGACCGGAAAACATCCATATCAGCGCGTATGCCAGACTGGAAGATATTCATATCATCGCGTATGCCGGACTGGAAGACGTTCATATCATCGCGTATCTCTGACCGGAAAACATCCATATCTGTTCGGATGCTATCGATATCGCCTCCCAGATCATCCATGCGTGCTTGAATTGAATTGTTCAGCATCAGGCTCGCTATGATGATGCTGAGTACCACGCCAATGAACTCAATAGTATTACTCATATCCCTGTTCCCCTGTTTCTATTTATACATAGAACTATAGCCCATCAGGCAGGATTTTGAAAGCCAATAATTCTGCCATAAATCTCTCGTTCCTTGCCAGCCTAGGACGTAACTTCTCAATCACCCCGCGCACGTTCCTGGGAGCGAGGGCGTCCCGCCCTCGACGAGGGCAAGCTGCCCTCGTTCCGGGAAATAAATGATAAATGGTAGCGCCGTCATTTCTGAATAACCCGGCGCCTTCAGCTCGCGGGGCACGCAAGATGCCTTATGCATGAGGTTATTGAGAAGTTACTTGACTTTGAACACAGATAATACTCCGGCATTATGTGGCTGCCCTGGTTAAACGAAAAAACTGACAAGTAATGAAGCATTATCAGCCTTTGACATTGCCTGTCGAATACCGGTAAGACTCGCGGAGGTGGATGTCCAAATTGCGCTTCAGTTGGCATTTAAATTTAATATCTATGCCTATGACGCCTACTTTCTACAGTGTGCAAAATCTTTGTTATGTCCGCTGATTACTCTGGATAAACGTCTTCAACGAGTCGCCAGGGTACTCAATATACCTGTGCTGGAGTAATACAAAATGAAAGTATTTACTTATTCGGAAGCCCGCCAAAATCTTTCCGGTCTATTAAGGATTGCTCAAAGGGAAGAAGTGGAAATCCGCAGGAAAGATGGCTCTGTTTTTTCTGTCACAACTAAGCAGACAAAAACAAAATCCCCTTTTGACGTTGAGGGCATCAATACCAAGGCAACAACTCAGGATATACTGAACGCCATCAGCACTTCAAGGTATGGAGTCAGAGTGTTTTCCAATTCGGACTGAGCCTGAAGAGAGAGTGATTCTGACTCGATCTCAAGCCTGTTTCTGCTCCTGTTCATAAATGCTGGTAAAGAGTTGCCGGCGCGCCTGTTGCAAGGCAGCGGCGGCCGCGTTATCGCTGATCCGGTAAGCGGACTGACTGTGGCTCTCGGCCTTTTTCATATATACTCTGTAACTTATTGAGGCTACTGGATAACACGAAGATGTCCGGAAAAAACATCAGCATTATTGCTGTGCTTATACTTGTTATCGTCTGTTATGGAGACGGCTATGCCCGGGAAGACAATCGGCCTGATATTGCGGGTGTCTGGACCAATGCGCTACTGTCTCCGGAAGATGAACACTGGCGCATTGAGGATCTTGCCTGTGCCCGCTCGGGCTGTTCCCTGGCAGGATTCAAATACCTGCAAACCTTGTTAGGGAACCCCGGAAACGACGGCAGGTCTGTGAAAGAACTGTTCTACGAGATGCAGGACTATGAGAAACAGCAGAATGAGGACATGCTTACCCCTGGCGGCCTGAAAAAACAGGCTGAATACGATCCGGCGCAGGACGCTGCCCTGGATTGTACCCCCGAGGGTGACAGCTTGCGACACCAGATTCTGGCGCCCGTCCCGATGCAGGTAGAACAGTTCGATGACAGGGTCATCTTCCGTTATGAATACTGGAATGCCACCAGAACGGTATACCTGGATGGACGGGCTTATCCAGCCGATGCGCCTCATACGCGGCTGGGCCATTCAATCGGTCGTTACGAGGGTGACACCCTGATAGTAGAGACAACCCATGTTATTCCGAATGTCATCGGCGTCCCCGGACGCGGCGCCCTGGCGCCCGATAAAGACACGCGTTTCATTGAACGCTATACCTATCATGCCGATAACGGCAGACTGGATTTGGAACTGGCTATCATTGACCCGGTGAATTTTCGTAAACCCTATGAGAACCAGAGAAGTTTCTTACCTGCGCCGGATTGGGAGCTGGAAGAATTCGTGTGTGAGGCGATCACCGGCGAGTATTAACGAACCCTGATTACGAGGATCTGAAAATGAACACCCGTTTGACTGTATCATTGATTGCAGGCTTACTTTTCTGTACGCCTGCATACTCGCATCACAGCCCGGAATCACACTACCTGGTCGATGAACTGATAACCGTTACCGGCGTAGTGACAAAGTTCCGTCTGATCAATCCCCATGCCCGTATCTATTTCGATGTCACGGCCGCTGACGGAGAAGTTCAGCACTGGTTCGCAGAGGGAAATGCGTCGGCTATTTTGCGTCGGAGGGGGTGGAGCAACGATTCCCTGAAACCCGGTGACGTGATCAAGATTAGCGGAAACCCGGCGCGCGACGGTGGTCCCAAGATGGACTGGAAATTGATCGTAACGGAAGACGGCACGGAATACCGCGGGGGAAATACCGTCGGCAGCGAACGCGAGCGCTTGCTGGAAGACGTTGAAAGGCGACGTCAGGAACAGAGAGCAAAAGAATAAGATATTTGGGGTCAAATATTCCATTCCTGCGAAAGTTTACCCCTGTATGCTGTTGAGCAGGGGCAGGAATCCAGTGAAATAACGAGTTGCCGGGGGCGACGCAATAACAGACTGGATTCCGGGTCAAGCCCGGAATGGATACGGGGGTTGTGTCGGTCAAGCCCGGAATAGACGATGGGTCAGGCCTGTTAAACCTGAAATGGCGACGGTGGCAGGTAGGTCAGGCGCGCAGTCAAAGGGAATTTGACCGTATCCGCGAGGTCAGATAGTCCGCCTGGCGCAATGCCAGCGCAATAATAGTCAGGGTCGGGTTGGCGCAGCCTGAAGAGGGGAATAAGCTGCCGTCGCTGATGAACAGGTTGTCGAGATCGTGGGTCTGTCCCCAACCGTTGCAGACGCTCGTGGCCGGGTCGTTTCCCATGCGTGCAGTGCCCATATTGTGAGTGGCCGGGAACACATCCACCATTTCTATCACCTGTTCTGCCCCTAGCGCTTCATATATTCTCCGTCCCCGTTCAAGCCCGTAGCGCAACATCTTCTTCGAGTTGTCATGATGTTCATAATGGACGACCGGGACAGGCAGGCCGTATTGATCATTTCGTCCAGGGTCAAGGCTGATTGAATTTGTACTCACCGGCGGGTCTTCACCGACGATCAGCAGGGCCGCCATCCGATCGTATTTCTCAAGCAATTCTGTATAGGTCCTACCCCAGGCGCCCGGCCGCAAAAACCGGGCCATGGACTCCGGTGTAAAATTCACGGTCTCCAGCAACAGCCCGCCAAAAAACCCGCGTTGATCGCTATGGTAGCGCTCGTCATAGATTATTCCCGCCTGGTGGGCGCCGCGATGCAGGTTGACTTGCCCGGGCATTATCCCCACAACCCCGGCCATGACGTGCCGCATATAATTCTTACCTACCTGGCCACTGTGGTTGGCCAGTCCGTCAGGAAATTGTTCAGATTTGGAGTGTAATAACAGCCTGGTCGTTTCAACGACATTGCCGGCGATACAGACTGCCCGGGCCGACTGGGTATGCCTGTTACCGTTTTTATACAGGTAGTCAACACCAGTCACTTTGCCCATATTATTATGGTTGACCTGTACAGCCATCGACTCGGTTCTTAATTCGAAGTGGTCGCTTCGTTCCGCTGCAGGGATATCCGTGTACAAGCCTGACCACTTGGCGCCGACCGCACAGCCGCTGGTACAAAATCCCAGTTGCAGGCAACTGCCCCTGCCGTTGCGCGGGTTTGAATTAATAGCCAGGTTGCCGGTATTGACTTCTTCATAACCACACTTTTTTGCCCCGGCTTCCATTACCAGGTAATTATTGTTGCCCGGCAGCCGTTCAATACCGTTTGTCCCGGTCACGCCTAACCGATCCTCCGCAGTGGAATAAAAGGGTTCAAGCTCAGCCAGCGTGACAGGCCAGTCTGCCAGTGTCGTCCCTTTTGTCTCACCGTAATGGGTGTTCGCCTTGAATTCGTGCTCCGATAATCGTACGCAGGTCGCGGTCCAGTGCAGGGTCGTGCCGCCCACCGTTTTACAGTTCCAGACAGGAAAGGGAGGGGGAGCGATGCCACTGCCCTGCCTCTCGTCCAGCCAGGTGATTTTGCCGAACATCTCGGCTTCGT
Source organism: Gammaproteobacteria bacterium (assembly GCA_965222155.1). Classification (GTDB taxonomy): domain Bacteria; phylum Pseudomonadota; class Gammaproteobacteria; order Eutrophobiales; family Eutrophobiaceae; genus JAAXHV01. The sequence continues at coordinate 1,196,041 of CBDCTH010000012.1, read as the reverse complement.
TGGTGACAATTTCCGCAGGGTCTAGCCGTTTGCCCGCTTCAAGGCAAACAACGTTAATACCGTTATTTGAGAGCACGTCGGACAGCGTTCCGCCGCCCGCGCCTGAGCCGATAACCACGACTACCGAAGGATCATTCAGGGCGAATTTCGTCATACAACCCGCAGATTATTCAGGCAGCCAGTCAATATCGTTAAACCCCCTGTTGATGTAGCCGCCGAACTCAAGAGAGGAACCCTCAAAACCCAGTAGCTCCCAGGTAAGAGGGTGCCGGTAGACCCCGCTCAGGGCTTCATTCAATACGAATTGAAAGAAAGGCGTGTGTTGTATTTTTTCAAGCAGTTCCATTTTCTCCCGGTCCGGCAATGCGGTCCCGTTTTCATGGGCATTCCCGGACAGGCTCTCCATTGCGTTTTTCATCATGTTCGTCAACTCAGCAGACTGAGCGACCCTGTCACTGACCTGCTGCGTAACCTGTCCATATACGCCCTTGTCCAGGCGGAGATGGGGGAATAACTGATAGATGATCTCGGACAATGCCTGTTTATCACTATTCAACCTCCGGGCATCGGTTTCACCGGCGCCGGCACGCCCGCATAAAGATGCGAGCGCCAGAGTTACATTTAACTGAACAAACTCTCTGCGTGTAATTGCCATATCACGCAGTGTAAGGGATTTAATGCGGGGACGAAACAGACAACATGATATGATAAATTTTCCCTATATTGATGGATGAGGAATCGTCATTCCGGTGAATGCCGGAAACCAGTAGAAAAACTATCCTTATTATGAAAACGTCACTCCTGTTTCGTCTTGTTGCATTAGTTATGTTGGTTGAAATTGCCTGTGCCGATGAGCAACGGCCGAATATATTATTTATCCTGACCGATAACCAGGCTGCTTCTCTATTGGGCGCGTACGGCAACCCGGATATCAGGACTCCCCATATCGATCGGCTTGCCAGGGAAGGTATGAAGTTCACCCGGGCATACGCCGTTAACGGCATGTGCTCACCTACCCGGGCGACCCTGATGACCGGATTGATGCCCTCACAGCACGGTATACACAGTTGGCTGGATGATGAACTGTTGAATCAATGGCCGGAAAACTGGTCTGCCGTGGCAGAGTATCGTACGCTGCCGCTTACGCTGAGAAACCGCGGTTACCAGACCGCCATGATCGGGAAGTGGCATTTGGGCCAACCCTGGAAGGCATCCATCGGCTATCAATACTGGGTCACGTTTCCTTACGGTCACACGATCGATTTCTGGGATAACACCATCATCGATAACGACAGAACCTATGAGGTGAAAAACCGCCATATTGTTGATTTTTTCACGGATAAGGCAGTTGAATATTTGCAGGATTACTCGGGAGAAGAGCCTTTTTACCTGCAATTGAATTACGATGGCCCCTATACCAATCCGCCCACAAACTACGGGCCTGCCAGGAACAGGTTCTACCGGGACTACGTGGGCAGGGAATTCAAGTCTTTTCCACGAACGGCCTATAACGAAAACCTGGTGGAGCAGTTGCTTGACGGAGACACCAGTCCGTTTCTTCGGGACAAACTGCGTGAAGGACTGGCCATGCACAATGATCCGGCAACCATGGCCAATGTCGCTTCCCAGAACAGCCTGGTGGATGACGGCGTAGGCAGGGTGCTTGCCGCGTTGAGGGAGAAAGGGCTGGAAAAGAACACCCTGGTGATATTTTCCAGCGACCAGGGCAACTTCTACGGGCAGCATGGTATCTGGCAACATACTATAGTAACGACGCCATCGAGTATGTATGAAACAGCCATGAATATCCCGTTGATTATCAGGCACCCGGACAAAATCGAGGCGGGCCGGACCAGCGACCTGCTGATAGGCCAGTACGATATCCCGGTGACGATCCTGGATTATGCCGGCATGGGCGATGTGAGCCTGGAAAACAGTCCCGGCAAAAGCTTCAGGTTCGCATTAACGGGCGAAACCGGCAGGTGGAATGACGCGGTATTCTACGAACAGGAAGAGACCCGTGTCATTCGAACCGATGTTCACGCCTACTGGAAACGGCTGAACTCTACGGGCGAACCGGCATTGTACGATGTCAAAAAAGACCCTGAACAAAACCGGAATGTTTATGATGATCCGGCATACCGGGAGATCGTCACAGATCTGGATACAAGGCTTACGGAATTCTTTGATGAATATTCCGACGAAAAATACGATCTATGGCAGGGCGGCGGCGCCAAGGGATCAGTGGACCGGCCGGAAAAATTCAAAAGACTCTACGGTCCGGACTGGACTCCAAAAACAGAGATAAAACCCGCATTCAGCGAGTAAGCCGCAGATATTTGCTGTGTAAAAATACTCAGGCTATCGTCATTCCGGCGTATGCCGGCCCCCCCATCGTCATTCCGGCGCCTGCCGGCCCCCCCCATCGTCATTCCGGCGCCTGCCGGCCCCCCCCATCGTCATTCCGGCGCCTGCCGGCCCCCCCCATCGTCATTCCGGCGCCTGCCGCCCCCCCTATCGTCATTCCGGCGCCTGCCGGAATCCAGTGGATAAGCTTTCATTTCATTTTAAGGAATCGTCTTTGCTGTGTAACTATTTTTGGACGTTCTAAGCATCAGGCCACGCGAACACATTCGGTCTTAACAAGGTCTGACCGACTGGAAAGGACACGCCACAGGGATACCCATTCTGGTCTTTCAGGCGGCCTCGCCATAGGGCCTGTAGCCGGGTTGGGCTTACGCGCTAGCGTGGACGATGTGCTAAGCAGACTACATCAGGACGGGACAGTAGTCACTCTGAGGAGGCTGTGGATAACACTGCATCTCCAGAGTTTTAGTTACATGCCGTCGGGGTGTGCAAAGACCTGCTCATGAGAGTTTGGGGTGATATTTGGGGTCAGAGTAAAAATACAATCAGTTTGGCAAGTGGTAGTGGCTTGTTGTTGAGTATTTTTACTCTGACCCTAAATTTTAAGTTATACCACCGGGACTATCCTGCCGTTATATTCTTCGGCCTCCGCTTTCCGGATCAGGTCTGTCAGGGCCGGGTTACGGGGATCGGGCAACTTGACGCCATCTTCCCGGCGCAGCCGCTCCAGGACGCGGCGGCAGCGGACCGTGGCGCTGTCCATGGGCAGCAGCACCGGGTCAACTTCATCGAGGTCCACGGCGTCCAGTGATTCCAGCATGTTCTGCTGGGCCTCAATCATGGGTTTATCCTGGGTCCCGAACGCCATTTCTATGGCAGTGGTCCAGATTTTATCCATCTCGGCGCTATCCTTGTCATGGGATCGGGCAACGCCCCAGTAGTAATAGGTGGATGTCTCGTTTTTCGGTGTGAGGATATCTGTTCCGTACATCCAGATACCTTCGTTTCTCGGTCTGCCGGCGGGTGTAATCCCCACGTCCAGCAACATGTGAGAAGGGGCGTCCCAGCGCATGTACAGCCAGTGATCCACCGGTTTGCCGTAGTCGTTGAACATGTGGTCCCAGGCTGGGGGCGCCAGTCCGTCCGGGCACCAGCGATTCGACCAGACGGTAGTGCCGTCCTGCAGGAGTTCGTGCTGCCCGCGCTTGATGGCGTCACTGCCCAGTATGCCTTTATGCAGGAACTCGACGTGGGACAGGTCCATCAGGTTGTCGGTAATCAATTCATGGTTGCCGTGCATCTCAATCACGCCCTCGACGGAAGGATAATTGGGGTCGGTGTGGCAACTGAAATCAGGGATGGTGGCAGGGTCGGCCAGTGCCGGGTCGCCCATCCAGATCCATAACATATTATGGGTTTCTTCGAGCGGATAAGCCCTCGTGCACATCTTTTCCGGGATTTTGCCGTCTCCATGGGGGTTGTGTACACAGCGTCCGCTACTGTCGTAGCGCAGTCCGTGATAAGCGCATTCCACCACGTCTCCCAGCAATACGCCCATGTGCAACGGCGAATAGCGGTGTGGGCAGGTGTTATTGATGGCGACTGCCTGGTTGTTTTCCTTACGGTAGAACAGGATGGACTCGCCGATGATAGTGCGTTCGAACAGTTCCTTCTTCACTTCGTAGCTCCATGCCGCAACATACCAGGCGTTTTTCAGAAATGGTTTGGCCACTTGAACATCCCCCCAATTTTGTTTTGTTGGTTACCTTACTCGTCATTCCGGCGGATGCCGGAATCCAGTTGAACAAACATCCTTACTCACCAATAAAAAATCAGGACGCAGATTATTGGTTTGATACTTTCCATGAATATTTAAATCTCAAAAATTATAAATCCATTCTTTACTTTACCTGTAAAATCAATAAGCTATTCCCTCATCCAAGGATTAATCACCGATTATTATAAATAATATCGGTTTTTTCCCCAAGGAATTTTGATAATTCCGATTATGAAATTTTTATCCTTTTTTGGAGAACGGAGTGTCCCGAGCGCTGAATGAAAGTGGAGGCTTTGCGCCTCGCTGTCTTTCGCTGGACCTTGAGGTTGGTGTGCGGGACGGGCGTATCCACGCCTTCGCCGCAGTGCGTTCGGACACTAATCAATCCCTGGTTTTCCCCCAGGATCTTAAGCGTGGCGACCTGACAGAGGCATTATCAAAGCTGGACGAGTTGGCCACCGGGGCGGCATTTTTGTTGGGCCATAACCTGATCGATTTCGACCTGCTCCACCTGCGCACCGCAAAACCTGAACTACAACTGCTGAAGTTGCCGCCGGTGGATACCCTACGCTTGAATCCCCTGGCGTTTCCTCGCAATCCCTACCACCACCTGGTGAAACATTACCAGGACGGACAGCTTAAGGGGGGACAGCTGAATGATCCGTACCTGGATTCCCAACTCACACTGCAACTCTTTGCTGACCAGCGCCAGGCGTTACGGAATGCCGCACCGGACCTGTTGACCGTCTGGCACTGGTTGAGTGTTTCGGCGGGCAACGGAGCCGGCTTCGATGCTTTTTTCTCCGGTTTGCGGCGGACAACCCTGCCTTCCGATGCGGAAGCCAGAGCGGCGTTGCGCAGACAGTTGGAGGAGAAAGGCTGTATCACCTATAACCGCAAGCTCATTGCGGATGCTCAGCGGTACAAATGGGCGTTGGCTTATGCACTCGCCTGGTTATCGGTGTCCGGAGGAAATTCGGTCATGCCGCCCTGGGTTCGCCACCAGTTCCCCGAGACGGGTCTGTTGGTACGTCGGTTGCGGGATACCATGTGTACCGACCCTGCCTGCGGCTGGTGCCGGGAAAGACACGATGCGAAAAAAGAACTCAAGCGCTGGTTCGGGTTCACTGACTTCCGGCTGGAGCCGGAAGACGAGGACGGGCAACCCATGCAGCAGTCCATCGTCGAGACGGCGATGGCGCGGGAGCACGTCCTGGGGATTCTGCCCACGGGCACCGGCAAGTCGCTTTGTTACCAGATTCCGGCCCTGTCACGCTATGACAAGACTGGCGCCCTCACGGTGGTGATCTCACCCCTGGTGGCGCTCATGTCTGACCAGGTGGCGGGTCTGGAGGCGAACGGGATCGGTTCCTGCGTGGCGATCAATGGATTGCTGTCCCTGCCCGAGCGGGCCGATGCGTTGGACCAGGTACGCCTTGGGGACGCTGGCATCCTCCTCATCTCGCCGGAGCAACTCCGCAATCGTTCCGTGCGCCGGGTACTGGAACAACGGGAGATCGGCGCCTGGGTGCTGGACGAGGCCCATTGTATTTCAAAGTGGGGACACGACTTCCGCCCCGATTACCGCTACGTGGCGCGGTTTATCCGCGAGAAGGCGGGGCAGCAGCCGGTGCCGCCGGTGTTATGTCTGACCGCCACCGCCAAGCCTGACGTGGTGGTAGACATCCTGCGACACTTGCAGGACCGGCTCGATATCAAGATGAAGGTCTTTGATGGTGGCGCGCAGCGCGCCAATCTGGAGTTTGATGTGATCCCTACGACCGGAGGTGAGAAGTTTTTCCATATTCACCAGGTAGTAAGCGACTGTTTGTCAGGGGAAGAGTCCGGCGGCGCCATCGTCTATTGCGCGAGACGCCGGCAGACCGAAGATATTGCTGAGTTTCTTAACGCCAAGGAGATCAGCGCGGACTACTTTCACGCCGGTTTGCAACCAGAGAGCAAGAAGAACGTGCAGCAGCGTTTCATCGGTGGAGCGTCGCGAGTGATCGTGGCTACCAATGCTTTCGGGATGGGTATCGACAAGCCGGACGTGCGACTGGTGGTGCATGCCGACATCCCCGGTTCACTGGAGAACTACCTGCAGGAGGCGGGCCGCGCCGGACGTGACCGGCAGGTAGCGCGCTGCGTGTTGTTTTACACGCCGGACGACGTGGAGCAACAGTTCAGGTTGTCGAGACGTTCGCGGCTCACCCGGCGGGAAATCCACGGGATCCTGAGGGCGTTACGCCGCCTGGACCGAAAAAAGAGCACGGACGGCGAGGTCGTGGCCACCGCCGGCGAGATCCTGGGCGAGGACGAAGACGAAGTGTTCAAGAGGGATTCCGCAACCGATGATACTCGGGTACGCACCGCCATCGCCTGGTTGGAGGAGGCGGTGTTGCTGACCCGGGAAGAGAATCGGGTACAGGTGTTTCCGTCCTCCCTCCGGGTGAACTCGGTAGAGGAGGCTCGTGCCAAACTCAAAAAAGCGTCCATCCGGGATGACTATCGCCGCCAGTTGCTGGATATTGTCGAGACATTGATCGAGGCGGACGCGGACGAGGGCATCTCCACCGACGAGCTGATGGGCGCGGCGGGCCTGAGCGCGAAAAGCGTATGCACAGCGCATTATACGATTTGGAGCGGTTCGATATCGCCAGCAACGACACGGCGCTGACCGCCTTCGTACATATGGGAGTGACGCGCGCATCGAAGAAACGTCTCGAAGAAGCGGCGGAACTGGAGCGCTCCCTAATTGAGCATCTACGACAGGCGGCGCCTGATCTTGGCAAGGGTGAAACATCATTGCTTCACCTGCGCAGGGCCAATCAACAACTCAAAGACGCCGGTCACCATCATGCGCTGCCGGAACGATTGTGGCGCATCCTCCGCAGTCTCGCCTCCGATGGCCGCGGCGAGGGCAGCGGTGGAGGCAGCCTGGGGTTGCGCAAGTTGGATGCAGAGACGGTGCGGGTGACACTGCAACGCGAATGGACAGCGTTGGAGAAGACCGCCGAGTTACGCCGTGCGGCCGCCGGTTGTTTGCTGGAGCACTTGCTCGCAAGCCTGCCGTCCGGGAGTCGAGGCACGGACCTGCTTGCCGAGACAACGCTTGGCAAGCTGTTGGAGGCCATCCAATCCGACCTGGTGCTGAGCCGCGACGTCAGGAAACCCGACAAACTGTTGGAACGCGCCCTGTTGTGGCTGCACGAGCAGGAAGTCATCCGCCTAAACAAGGGTTTGGCAGTATTCCGCCCGGCCATGACCATCCGTTTGAACCGGGACCGGCGCGGCTTTGCCAATACCGACTTCGCGCCGCTCGGACTCCATTACAAGGAACAGGTCGTGCAGATTCACGTGATGAAGGAATACGCGCGGCGTGGACTGAAAACCATGGTCGACGCGTTGCGCCTGGCCATGGACTACTTCAGCCTGAACCAGGAGGACTTCCTGCAACGCTGGTTACCGGACCGAGACAAGGAAATTTCCCGGCAGACCACGCCGGAATCGTGGCACAACATCGTTGAAAGTCTGAAGAGTCCCATTCAGCAACGCATCGTAGCCGACGATCGAGAGCAGACAAATGTGCTGGTGCTGGCCGGTCCCGGTTCGGGCAAGACGCGGGTGCTGGTGCATCGCATCGCGTACCTGTTGCGGGTAAGACGTGAGAACCCGCGCGGAATACTGGCCCTGGCTTACAACCGCCATGCGGCAGTCGAGATCCGGCGCCGGCTTGCGGGTCTGGTCGGCAATGATGCCCGAGGTGTGATGGTGCTGACCTGTCACGGTCTTGCAATGCGCCTGGTCGGCGCCAGTTTTAGTGAGCGTCCTGATATCCCTGATGAAGATGCTTTTCGTGTCCTCATGCAGGATGCGGTGGCATTGTTGCGTGGAGATGGGTTGACAGCGGAGGATGCAAGCGAACAGCGGCAACGGCTGCTTGCCGGTTTCCGTTGGATCCTGGTGGATGAATACCAGGACGTCGGCCAGGAAGAATATGGGCTGATCTCCGCCCTGGCGGGCCGAACGCTGCCGAATGAGGATGACAAGCTGACCTTGTTCGCTGTAGGCGATGATGACCAGAACATCTACGCCTTCAAGGACGCTTCGGTGAAGTTTATCCGCCGTTTCGAATCCGACTATGGGGCCAAGCCCGTCTATCTCACTGAAAACTATCGCTCCACCACCCACATTATCAACGCGGCCAATGCGTTAATAGAGCCGGCACGGCAGCGCATGAAAGCAGGACACCCCATCACAATTAACGTGGCCCGGACAAAAGAACCCAGTGGCGGCATCTGGAGCAAACAAGACCCGGTAACCCGAGGGAAGGTACAGGTACTACCGGCAGGGCCAAATCCGGTGTCCCAGGCGCAAGCGATCATGCTGGAACTGCAACGTCTGTCCACGCTCACTGAGGATTGGGATTGGTCAGCCTGCGCGGTAATTGCCCGTGAGTGGAAATACCTGGATCCGGTGCACGGGTTCTGTGAACACCATGATATTCCCGTGCAGGTGGGGAACGAAGAACCCCCGGGTTTCTGGCGCCTGCGGGAAACCCAGGCATTGTTGCGCTGGCTCAGAGAGAATAGTCTGGTAAAGACTTCTGAAATGTATAGCCAGATTGATGCCCAACAAGAAGGGCCTTGGGTAGAACTGTTACGGGAAGCAGTGGATGAGTACGTACTGGAAACCGGCGCATTGGAGGCGCCGGCAGATCACTTTATCGAATGGCTTGCCGAGTGGGGGAGGGAAGTCCGTCGTCGGCAAAATGGACTTCTCTTGTTGACTGCGCATCGCGCCAAAGGTCTTGAGCTCAACCACGCTGTCGTGCTGGATGGGGGTTGGGACAGGATCAGTCGCAATGAAGACAGGGACGCGCCGCGCAGATTATATTACGTGGCAATGACGCGGGCGCGACAGACGCTTACATTGTCACGCTTTGATGACGCCCATGACAAGGGAGTTCACGTCACGCGCATATTGGATGAATGTCCCTCCGTTATGCATCGTGATCCCGTTAGACTGCCGCTGCCCGTTCCTGAACTCAACTACGTTTATCGGCGACTCAGTCTGAGAGAGATTGATTTAGGCTTTGCGGGACGTTTTCACATACGCCATCGAGTGCACAAGGATATATCTGCACTCGTTCCCGGGGATCCGCTTGATGCTCACTTGAATGGGCAGGAACGGTGGGAGCTGTTTGACAGGAACGGGAACAGAGTGGGGCGCCTTGCCGGTAGTTACGCAGCCGCGCAGGGAATGATCTGTCTGTCAGCCAAGGTGTTGGCTGTCGTCACGCGTACTCGCGAACTATCAGAACCTCAGTACCAGGACAGCATCAAGTGTGACGCTTGGGAGATCGTCGTGCCTGAAATGGTATTTGCTCCGGAATAACAATCAGTTATACTTAGCCAGGACAGGCGCTCCCGCTAAATTGAGGTCAATACAGTGATGTTTGCCGGATTCGGACAGGGGACAGATTTAAATCTGTCCCCCAAGTTCCCAAGGGGCATGTTTCCCTGGGAGGGAGGGCGTCTCGCCCTCTACGAGGGCAGGATGCCCTCCATCCGGAGAGTTAGCGGGAGCTGCTATAGCCCGGATAAAGATTCTTGGATGATTTCGACCGGCTCGACTCAACTCAATTCAGTCTGTGATAGGTAATAGCTCAAATGTTCAAGGTAAAGATTGCAAGCAGTGGCGAAGTGATCACAGTCGAAGACGGTGTCAGGATAGTTGATGCCCTGGGCGAACAGGGGATCATCATCCCTGTGTCCTGCGAGCAGGGCATCTGTGGCACTTGCCTGACGGGAGTTCTGGAGGGAGAACCAGAGCACAACGATGTATTTCAAACCGATGAAGAGAAGGCGGCCAACGACCAGATGACCCTGTGCTGTTCACGCTCCAAGAGTGATATGTTAGTTCTGGATTTGTAGGGCTTTTGTTAGGCTGGATGAGGACCATAATGGTCTGTTTCCGGAGTGAAATATAATCTATTCATTACATCGATAATTATTGCTACCGCCCTGTCAATACTGAAACTTGCATAATCATTACTCCGTAAAACAGGCTTTAATTCTGTCTCAAGCTGACGCTTCAAAATTTTGATTCTACCTTCTGACATATCGATGGCATTAGCTTCTGGAACATCTAATTTTTTACGAATAAGATCAATAAACGTGCTGTCGTTTACATTCAGGCTGCCTGATCGAATCGCAACGTCAATATCGTAAATATCACGAATCGCTGGATTTATACGTGTCAACGCGGATCGGAACTTCTCGGCATAGCTCTCATTATAAGACAATACGTTTACAGGAATTGCTTGAAACTTAGGGCTTCCGCTAAACGGGTCAATGAGTAATGTCTGAGCAGCTTTGTTTTGAACCGAATTCAATACCGGCTCTCGCAAACTGATTTCAATTTTTATGTATGCTTGTTCACCTGTAATAACTGACTGATATGACAGGCTCCCAGTATATTGTTTAGAATTATTATGACCCATTAATTTCTCATTAATCTGAAAACAGGATAACCGTCCAGGTATTTCACTGAAATGTGGTTTCAGTGGTTCAATCAATTTTCGACGATTGGACCGGGTAGCATGCGCGTCAGTTGAAATAAGAAAATCCAGGTCTTCACTCATTCGATAGAAATCTCCATGAACCTTACAAAGGCAGGTGCCGCCTTTGAAGATGAGTGAATTTTGTTTTTGTATTGTTAAATCATGCAGTACCAAAGAACAATAATAATCTTTTTCAATTAGTCTGGCGCTAAAGCCTGTTTGCTGTTCTGTAAAATTCAGTGCACTACGGAGCCAGATTATATCTTCATGGATGTTGTTTCCAATATCAATGCTATCCATTATTTAGAATCACACCCCAACGTTTATCAATTTGTCCTTTTTTCGGTTTTGACGGTACCCAAGGGATCAGGCTAGAAGATTGATTTATTCGCTTTGCCAACTTGCGCAATAATAGTTTATTTACCGCCTTCATAGAGAGTAATTTTCCTACCCGACGTATCGTACCTTGATTTCCATAACTGATACAAACATCCACCAAATCTGCCAGCATTGCATCGTCGGCATCAATTTCTCGGGCTATCCATTCATAGGCGCGAGGCAGACTGTTGAATCTCGACCAATCATAGACCGCGTCCATTAGCGCACGAGCTTTACTGGAGTAGTTTAAAACAATCCCCTCTGAAGTTGTTACAGCTTCCAGTGATCCAAGACGCTTATCGTCAACCTTAATCAATGTTAAGGTAACAGGCCCGATTTTTCGATCACCTGACAGGCGGTTATTATAAACATATAACCGGTTCGGAACTTGTTCAGTCCATCTGTACCGATAAAAGGCATTAGGTCCACATAATTGGTATTGGCCTTTTTTATCCTCCATTAATGTGGATAATGCCAACGCTTGACCTGGACTCCACTTCCCGCCCGGTGGTATGGTTGGAGGCACCAGATATAGGCCCCGTCTTACTCTGGTAATGAGTCCTCGGCGAGATAGTCGGCTTAGCAGTTTGCGTTCCTGGACAGGAGTTAATCCCAGTTCCGGTCCGATTTCTCCGATTTCGACGGTCTGCAGTTTACGCAACTGGATGTAACTGAAAAACCTAGTTTCGAGTCCACTAAAAAAATAAAACATAATTGTAATATATTTCTAATAAATACTTAATACAGGTATTAACAATAAATAGATTATTTAGTTTATATTATCCAAAAATTTACATATGCAAATAGTAAATGATAAATAATCATACCATACCCTTATCGTTGTTTAAAATAAACTATAATTTAAGAATATGAAAATGTTGTAAAATAATTACAACTTGTGTAAGATATCAGTATGCCTTCTCCATTACGCTTTGGCGATTATTTCCGGCAGCGCCGTAAGGCGTTAGGTTTGTCCCTGCGTGAATTCTCGCGTCGTAATGGATTAGACCCGGGTAACATCAGTAAACTTGAACGGAATATTCTCTCTCCCCCACGTTCTGTAACTCTTCTGGAATCGTACGCAAAAGCGCTTAAGCTGGAGCCGGAAACGATTGAATGGGAAATAATGTTCGGGCTGGCCCTGAAAGAAAGCACTGCCAGGTTACCCCAGCCCCCGCGCAGCAGAAGAATATCAAACCGTGTTAGAGCCATAACGTTGGAACTGTGGGCAGACCATATTGATGCACAATCTGCATTGCCCCTCTTGGTTCGACGATTGGTTCGCGGCACTGTTGATTCAGACAACCTTCTTCGTGTGCAATTTCCCGCTCTGGATGGCATACAAAGTCCGGGCTGGGATGGGTTCGTTGAGTCAACACGCGGCAACGAATTTGTACCTGTGGGGCTGAGTGTATGGGCAATGAGTGTCAATAGACAGTTTCGAAAAAAGGCAGAGGAGGATTTCACAAAACGCACTGCAAATTCACATGGAGTGGATAAAAAACAGTCGACATTTATATTTGTTACTTTGCGAAAATGGCAGGGTAAAGATGCGTGGTGTTTGGAGAAGAAAAATTTAAATATCTGGAAAGATGTCAGAGTGTACGACTCTGAGGCCCTGGAAGAATGGCTGGAGGCGTCCAGAGGTGTCGACAACTGGCTGGCACGTATGCTTGGTCTTCGACCGGAAGGAGTCATTGATCTTGAAGGATATTGGGAAAATCTGTCCGCATCCACCAATCCGTCCTTAACTGCAGAAGTGTTCCTGGTATCACGTGATAAAGCCATTGAACGGCTTATGGAATGGCTGGATTCATCACCTTCCGTACTTGCCTTTGAATCATCTTCCCCTGTTGACGTGATTGATTTTATTTCAGCGTATCATGTTTATACACAGACCTCGGAATGCACACTGGATTTGAAAGTCGATCCTCATAAAATGGCAGCAAGAACACTGATTATCCGCGACAAGGAGGCATGGAGGGACATCTCAACCTCCCCCAATTCGTTACTGTTAATCCCTGAACCGGATTTGCTCATGGATATGGAAATGCTCACTGAAGCCGTGCGTCAAGGCCATCACGTTCTGCTTTGCTCTCACCGTTTCTCCACGAAACATGAGCGAATTCGTTTACCACGACCCGAGCGATACGAATTAAAAAAAGTATTGACTAATTCCGGTCTTAAAGAACAAGAAGCTTCTGATCTTGCCCGCCAGTCGGGTGGGAGTTTAACCGTATTAAAACGCGCTATTTCCCGTTCTCCTGCTACAAAACAGCCTGAATGGAGCCAATCATCCAATGCTCGAAAATTAATACCTTTTATTTTAGTCGGCGCTTGGGACGAGACGTCTGACGCCGATCAACGCGCCATAGAGAAATTATCCGGTGAGTCGTATGAAGAGAATGCAAACATAATCAATCGCTGGCTGAATGAAATTGACTCCCCCGTCCTGCGTGTGCAGGCAAACTGTAGCCTGGTGTCACGAGAAGATTCATGGATGCTGTTGGCTAGCTATATAACCCGACAGGACCTTCTTACATTTGAGGAGATAGCAGTAGAAGTTCTCAGCGAGGTGGACTCCAGGCATGACCTGCCTGCTGAGGAACAACCTTATACTGCGTTTCACGATAGCGAACTGAAATATTCCGCGCAGATCCGTTCGGGTATTTGTGAAACGCTGGCTTTGTTGGGATGCAAATCCGGGAACGGCCTGCTTCAAGGCGGTATCAACCCTGAGCGAGAGGCTGAACAAATCGTTAGTAACCTTCTGAATGAGAGGACTTCCTGGCAACAATGGGCTTCTTTGTCCGACTTGTTACCTGTATTGGCAGAAGCTGCCCCCGATGTGTTCTTATCATCCGTCGAAAAAGATATCAATCGCAACAGTCCTGCGCTGAAGAAATTGTTTAATAACTCTGATGTTTTCTTACCCGTTTTATTTTCTGCATACGATGGATTGTCAGACACACTGGAAGTACTGGCCTGGAATCCGCCTTATCTTACGCGCGTGAGTTTAATTCTTGTGCGCTTGTATCAATGCGACCCGCAAAGAAAATGGTCAAGCAGACCCCTGTCTAGTCTGCAACAGGTTTTCCTGCCCTGGCATTCTCACACAACCGCCTCGACAGAACAGAGAATAAAAGCGATAAAAAAGATGATAGAAAAAGCCCCGAAAACAGCCTGGAAATTATTGATCAGCCTCCTGCCCAATGTATTAAGGACATCCTCGGATACGCGTATGCCAGTATGGCGGGATTGGTCTATGGGTTGGGAGTACACACCTACTTATGCCGGGTATTGGCAACAAATATCCGCTTGTGCGGACTACTTGGTTTCCATGGCGGGAAATGATATCGAACGATGGTCACAGTTGTTCGATGAGTTTGACCATCTTCCGCAAGCCACACAAAAACATCTGCTCGATCGTATGGAACAATGGGACCTGACAGAGGTGGATACATTGGTCAGGAGAAAAATAACGAAAAGCATACGAAAACAGCTAAAAAAACACCATAACCCAGTCATAAATTGGACTATTCCACCAGATTTTGTTGGCAGGTTGGAGATATTACAAAACCGTTTTGAACCTGTTGACCTGGTCGCTAAGCACCTATGGTTATTTACGACATATTCTCCAAGCTTAATCAATCCTGGTAATTCCCGACAAGAGCAAACGGAAACAATTTATCAAAACAGAAAGCAGGCTTTATGGGGAATATTTAAGGAAGCCGGATTAAAAGATATCCTCAGGCTTGCCAGAGAATCCGAGCGTCCAGATATCGTAGGCAATACTTATGTAAAAAGCACACTATATAGTGATAATGACGAAATTATTCCTTTTCTGTTGAGTTCGGAAAATCAACAGGAAAGAGAATTTGCTGCAGGCGTTGTCGGCGCGCTGTTTGAACACAAAGGCTGGGAGTGGGTTGAAAAACTTCCCGTGAGGACATGGCAACCGGAACAATCCGGTTTATTTTTATCCGTTTTACCTTTTGAACGAAAAACCTGGGCATGGGTGGAAAAGCAGAATACTGGTGTCGAGGCTTTTTATTGGGGGCTTGTGCAAGCGTTTGTTCGAGATGGCAAGAAAGAAGACATTGAGTTCGCTGTAACAAAATTACTCCACTATGAACGACCTTTGCAAGCCATTGACGTATTGAATGTGGCCTTGTATGACCAATGCAAGATTGATCCTACTCTGGTTATTATAACACTGGAAACTTTAGAAATAAGACTGAAAGCACAAAATAAGATCAGTCCTGAAGATGTGGTGGTGAATGATGATAAGTATAAAATCCAGGAATTATTTAAATATCTACAAGAAAGATGCTTGGATATAGATTCGACCAGACTAGCTGAATTGGAGTGGGTCTACCTTGAATTTCTGGATGAATACAGTGGGTCATCTCCGGTAACCCTGGAAAAATCCTTACAGCAGAATCCCGAATTCTTCTGTCAACTCATTCATATGAATTTTCGCTCGGATAAAGAGTTGGAAGATAACCAGCAAGCTCTCACGGAACAGGAAAAAGCACGCGCGCATCAAGCGTATATGTTATTAACTCAATGGAGGAGGATACCCGGAATAAGTGATTCAGGAGTAATCAATGAACAGGAACTGATGGATTGGGTAAGGAACGCCAGAGAAAAATGTGAAGAGTCAGGTCACCTGGCAGTGTGTGATGAGCGTATTGGCGAGGTTCTGGCGATGGATCCGGAATGTAGTGATGAGTGGCCGAGCCTACCGGTACGGGATGTAATAGATGAAATCGACAGCGATGATTTAGTCCGTGGCTTCAGGGTCGGGATATATAATAAAAACGGCAGCGTCCCTTTTGAGACAGGAAGATCACAGGAAGGAGAACTCGCAAAAAAATATCATCAATATGCAAGCCAATGCGAGATGGAATGGCCAAAAACCGCCGCTTCACTTCGACGTGTGGCGAGAGACTATGAGGAAGAAGCCAGGCGGGAGGATGAACGCTCCAACCATTGGGTTCGGTAGCTGAATAGTTTCCGGTTTGAATCAGGTCTTTATCCCCGTCCCCCGCTGCAGCAGATAAAGGGACAAAAACGACAGGGCGATGATAAACAGCAGGATGATGGCGAAAGCAACATGGATGTTGATGTCGGAAACGCCCAATATGCCGTATCGGAAGGCGTTCACCATGTACAGTATCGGATTGGCCAGGGAGATGGATTGCCAGATGTCAGGCAGCAGGTCTATGGAATAGAATACTCCCCCCAGGTATATCAGCGGGGTCAGCACGAAAGTCGGGATGATGGAGATGTCATCGAAGTTCTTCGCAAATATGCCGTTAAGAAAACCGCCCAGGGAAAACAGGACGGAGGTCAGGATGACTATAGTTAAGACGATGAAGGGGTTGTGAACCGAGGGCATCCCCGTGAAGAACAACGCAATAATGGTCACGATGAGCCCCACAATCAAGCCCCTGAATACACCGCCGGTAATATAACCGGCGAGGATGATCCAGTTAGGCACGGGCGCAATCAGCATTTCCTCGATATGGCGTTGAAACCGCGCCCCGAAAAAAGAGGAAGAAACATTGGAGTAGGAGTTATTGATTATCGACATCATGATGATGCCCGGAGCAATGAATTCCATGTAGGAGAACCCGCCCATCACGCCGATACGGGGGCCAATCAGGTTGCCGAATATGATGAAGTATAGCGCCATACTGATCGCCGCCGGCAGCACGGTTTGCATCCAGATGCGCAAGAACCGGGTGATCTCCTTGGTGACGATGGTCTTGTAGGCTATGTAGAACCGCTCAGTGGTCATTTCCGTGCTCATTGTCGTCCAGTAACCGGATGAATAACTCTTCCAGGCGATTCGCCTTGTTGCGCATGCTGCTCACGATGATCCGGTGCTCCGACAGCATTTCAAATACGGCGTTTGCATTCTGCTCCCTGTTGATGACCACTTCCAGGGTTGTCGGATCGACCTGGCGTATGTCCAATAACGGCATATCGGGCAGTTTCTCCAGTGGACTTACCAGGTCCAGGATAAATGTCTCCGAGTGCAATTTGGCGAGCAGGTCTTTTTTATAGCCGAATTCAATGATCGATCCCTTGTCGATGATGGCAATTTTTTCACACAGACTCTCGGCTTCTTCCAGGTAATGAGTGGTCAGGACGATGGTTGTGCCCCGGCGGTTAATCTCCCTCAGAAAATCCCAGGTGGAACGGCGCAACTCCACGTCCACGCCGGCAGTCGGCTCATCCAGCAGCAGCAGTTTCGGTTCATGGACCAGGGCCCTGGCAATCAACAACCGGCGTTTGAGTCCGCCGGAGAGGTTGCGGGATATATCGTTGCGCCGTTCCCACAAACCCAGTTGCCTGAGGTATTTCTCCGCTCTGGGGTAAGCCAGTTTCCGGTCAATTCCATAGTATCCAGCCTGGTTCAGCAAGATATTCAGGCAGGTTTCAAATAATGAAAAGTTGATTTCCTGGGGGACGATGCCTAACCGGGATTTGATCTCGGTTATATGAGTGTCGCTATCGAGGCCAAGAACGCTGACGCTACCGGCGGTTTTGGTTACCAGCGAGGAAATGATGCCGATGGTGGTGGACTTGCCGGCGCCGTTGGGGCCGAGTAACGCAAAGAAATCGCCTTCATCCACCTCCAGGTCGATTCCTTTCAATGCCTGAAACCCGTTCTTGTAGGTTTTTTCCAGGCGATTAATCTCCAGCGCTTTCATTCGTAATACGACAATGCCTCAGGGTCTGCCCATGGATTCCTGCAATCGGGACTCTGCACGACACCATTAAAAAACCTGCGCCGGCATGTTGCAGGCAGGAGGTGAACTTGCGCCCTCAATGACGGCTTTACGGCATCTTATGGTTATATTCTCAAGGCAACCTGTCTATTGATACCAGGTTGTCAGGTGTTTGCAGCGGATTACTGGTTTCTGCCTTTATAGGCCCGAACCGCAGAATTAAACAACTCACCCGTCGATGACATTTCATCTACCA
Organism: Gammaproteobacteria bacterium; assembly: GCA_965222155.1. Taxonomy (GTDB): domain Bacteria; phylum Pseudomonadota; class Gammaproteobacteria; order Eutrophobiales; family Eutrophobiaceae; genus JAAXHV01. The sequence continues at coordinate 1,177,955 of CBDCTH010000012.1, read as the reverse complement.
TTTTATTGTAGAAAAGCATGTTGATTTGCTGTTGCTCTTCAGTGGCGGTTTCTCCCCAGCTTTCCCGGAGTCCATCCAGGCAAGCCAGTACGGCTTCCCCTTTGGCAATATAGTCTTTGATGCCTTTTTGTGCCTCAATCATTTCATCCTCGCTGGACTTCAACCCGTTGGGAATGGAAGGTCTTTCCGGCATCGGGCAGGTTTCAATCACTTCGGTGGATGCGGATTCGGCCTGTGCGAGCACGACCTGGATTGGCACGAAGCCGAATATCAAGGAACAGGACAAATACAGTGCTGCCAACTTCATGGGCGCCTCCTATGAGTATATGTTTTCAGATCACCTGAGCGTATACTATGATTTTATTCGTTCGGGCGAAACCATTATCATACAGAATTTTTTAATTATATCCTGTCTATCCTGTGCATCCATGTAAGTAATCTATGAACAAGGTCATAATCCGGCATTTCGGTCTGCAGGAATACCTGGGTGTCTATGAATCAATGGTTGAATATACCAACCGACGTGACCCGGCAACTGTGGACGAAATCTGGTGCCTGGAACACGAGCCTGTATTTACCCTGGGCCTCGCCGGCCGCACCGAGCACCTGCTGGACCCGGGCGCCATACCCGTGCATAAGGTGGATCGGGGCGGACAGGTGACTTATCACGGCCCCGGTCAACTGGTTGTTTACCTGCTGCTGGACCTGAAGCGCCTCGGGGTATCCATCAAGGGTTTCGTCAAGCTGCTGGAACAGGCGGTTATGGATTTTCTCGCTATCTACGACCTGAACGCGCAACGCCGCCAGGGCGCGCCGGGCGTATACCTGGCTGACAAGAAAATCGCAGCCCTGGGCGTGCGGGTCAGGAAGGGATGTTGTTATCACGGCCTGGCTGTCAATGTCTGTATGGATTTGTCTCCTTTCCGGCGCATTAATCCTTGCGGTTATCCGGGACTGGAGGTGACGCACCTGGCGGACTGGGGGGTAAGGTTGACGCTGGATGAAGCACTTGAGAATTTTTTACCTTGCCTGTTAAACCAGTTTATATACAATGAAATAGAACGATGTGATAACAGGAACACTCTATTTCCCATAGAGATGGCTTCGTAAACGCTTTGTCCCGACATATTTACAGATGAATACGGCATTAGAAAACCGCACAAAGCAGGAACGGCGCGGAAAATTCAAGACCGCGCGTATCCCGATAAGAGTTGTACCGATGGAGGGGAAGCCGCCGAGAAAGCCCAACTGGATCCGGGCAAAAGCGCCGACCGATCCCAGGGTGTTTGAGTTGAAGAGCCTGTTGCGGGAACATTCCCTGCACACGGTGTGTGAGGAGGCTTCCTGTCCCAACCTGGGTGAGTGCTTTGCACGGGGCACCGCTACCTTCATGATCATGGGTGATACCTGTACCCGGCGTTGTCCTTTTTGTGACGTCGCCCACGGTCGCCCCCAACCCCTGGACAAGGAGGAACCGGAACACCTGGCCCATGCCGTTAAATTAATGGGCTTGAAATACGTGGTCATTACATCCGTTGACCGGGATGACCTGCGCGACAGCGGGGCAGGGCAGTTCAGGGATTGTGTCAAGGCTGTGCGCCGCAAGACGCCTGCCACGAAGATCGAAATACTGACCCCGGACTTTCGCCGCCGGATGGACATAGCCCTGGAAAAACTGGGCGAAGCGCCCCCCGACGTGTTTAATCATAACCTGGAGACGACACCGGTCCTGTACCGCAAGGCGAGGCCGGGCGCCGATTATCCCTGGTCGCTGGAACTGATCCGGAAATTCAAGGCACAGCACCCCGGAATTCCGACAAAGTCCGGCCTCATGCTGGGACTGGGTGAAGATATTGAGGATGTCAAACAGGTCTTGAGCGACCTCAGGGAACATGACTGCGACATGTTGACCCTGGGCCAGTACCTGCAACCAAGCCGGTATCACCTGCAGGTGGAGAGATTCGTGGACCCGGCAGAATTCGCCGACCTGGGCGAATACGCCAGACAACTGGGCTTCACCAGCGTGGCCAGCGCCCCCATGGTGCGCTCATCGTATCATGCCGACCTGCAGGCCGCGCAGATATCGCCCCAGGAACGGGCAGAAATTTAGTTGAGGAAATTCACATCGATGTACAGGATGTACAGGATGTTTGGGGAAAAGTAACAACACGCAGCAATGTAACAGCAGCATCTGCCCCGATACCATTCCTGCGGAAGCCTGCCCCTGTATGGCGTTGAGCAGGGGCAGGAATCCAGTCGATTAATCATTCCTTATAACAATCTTCGGTAATCACAGTCCAGTATCTGCGCCAGCTTCCTGGCCATCGTTTTCCCCATAGCCCGTTTATTATTTTCCATTTCAGAGATGTGGTGCTGGCGAATACCTGCTTGATCTGCCAGCTGTGCCTGGGTCAATCCGGCCCGTTGGCGATACGATCGCAAATAGTAAGCCGGAGTTCTATAAGCATCGCCGTAGCGCTGTCTGATTTCGTCGTGCAACGTTTGAGCGGGCACAAGCTCATCGTTCAAGTATTGATCCACGCTTGGGCTGCTCATGTTTTTCAGGCGTGCCCGCTCCACTTTTTCGGTAGGCTTCACGAGCACACCCCTCAAATCGTGTTGAATTTTCAATGTATGACTCATCTGTAAGCCTCCCGTCGATGCCCCATATAAAATACTTCGATCCTCAAGGACTGTTCTGTCGTTACACGATAACGCATGCGATACCGGAAATTCAGGCGCAGACGATATTCGTCTTTGCCGATTTTCAAAGTATTCCAACCCTGAGGGTTAACTCCCTGTTCCTCCAGATCAGTCACGGCAAGATCAGCCAGGACCTGTATCATTCGTGGCAGCTTTGCCAGTTGTTTATGCGCCTTTTTGGTCAGGTAAACAGTCCATGTCATGATGTGGATTATATACCATTCATTGGTATATTTTAAAGCTTAAATCACAATAATCCTGTCTATCCTGTACATCCATGTTTGATCATTCATCATCAGCGTTAATTTTGTTGACAGTCGAGCGGACGCTTCCCTTGGAGAATCTTGTGCTGATCACGGCGTTTTCATGTAGTTGATCCGCCCTGCGCACGATGTTTTCGTCTTTATCCGTGACAATTGCATAGCCCCTGTCCAGAGTTGCCAGAGGACTGACCGTCTTCAGGGAATGAGAAAGAAAATCCAGTTGTTTTTTCCATGCCTTCAGGTTACGGACAAGGTGATTTTTCAGTTGTTTGTCCAGGACATCGCATTTTGTACGGTATCCTGCCAACTGTTGCAGGGGATTCCTGCTCGTGAGGGCGTCTGCGAACCGGTTCAGACGCACCCTGCGTAATGCAATACCGTTATCCAGTGCGAGTCTCGACCGGATAGCCAGGTCATCCATACGCTGTGCCATGTTTTGCAGCAGGTAGGTAGGTCGTGGCAGGCGTTTGCTCAACTGCGTCACGTTTCGCAGGTGTGTGTTCAGCAGGTCGTTGATACGCAGGTGGAGTTGCGAGTACAGGGTATTCAGCCTTGACTGCAGGGCAGCAGCATCGGGACTGACCAGTTCAGCCGCCGCCGAGGGAGTAGGCGCCCGCTGGTCGGCAACGAAATCGGCAATGGTAAAATCTATCTCGTGGCCGATGCCGCTGACCAGCGGAATAGCCGAGCGATAGATTGCCCTGGCAACAATTTCCTCATTGAATGACCACAGGTCCTCCAGGGAGCCGCCGCCCCGGGCGAGGATCAATACGTCACATTCCTCGCGCCGGTTTGCCTCATCGATGGTTTCTGCAATCTGTTGCGCTGCGTCTTCACCCTGTACGGGTACGGGGTAAACGATGACACCGGCAGTGGCGTAGCGTCTCCCCAGCACCTGGATTATGTCTTTAACGGCTGCACCGGTCGGCGACGTCACAACCCCGATTATCCCCGGGTAGGCCGGGAGTGGCAGTTTGTGATCTTCAGCAAACAGACCTTCTTCATGCAGCTTCTGTTTGAGCTTCTCGAACGCCTGCTGCAGGGCGCCGGCGCCGGCCGGCTCCATGTGTTCCACGATCAATTGAAATTCACCCCGACCCTCATACAGGCTGACACCGGCCCTGGCCAATACTTCCTGGCCGTTCTCTGCCGGGAATCTCAAGTGGCGGTTGGCGCTCTTGAACATCGCGCAACGTACCTGTGAATGCTTGTCCTTCAGGGAGAAGTAGATATGCCCCGAACCGGGCCGCGCCAGGTTGGAAATCTCACCGCGCACCCATAAGGACGGAGGGAAACTGTCCTCCAATACAGCCCTGACCTCACGATTGAGACGGGTGATTGTGTAAATATCGCGGCGCTCTTCAGTAATAACAGTGTTCATAAAAAATCCGGTATCAGAAACCATTCTCTACAGCAACACAGGAATCATGAATGTTTTTTGTGTTTTTTGTTTACCACTTCTCTCAAGGTCATTATAATAAATCATGCAAATTATCGAAGAAGCCCTTACTTTTGACGATGTTTTACTGGTTCCGGCTTATTCGCGCGTTCTGCCCCAGCAAGTCAGCCTCGAGACACGCCTGACCCGGCGCATTAAACTGAATATACCATTAATTTCGGCGGCCATGGATAGCGTAACGGAAGCACGCCTGGCAATCGCCTTGGCCGTACAGGGCGGAATGGGGATCATTCACAAGAACATGAGTCCGGAACAACAGGCCAGGGAAGTGTTACAGGTGAAAAAATACGAGGCCGGCGTGATACGGGATCCGGTGACCGTCAGTCCGGGAACGAGCATCGGCGAAGTGATGCAGGTCACCCGTTCAAACAACATCTCAGGGGTGCCCGTCGTGGACGGTTCGGACCTTGTCGGGATCGTCACCAGCAGGGACTTGCGCTTTGAAACCCGTTTCGATGATCCGGTGTCGAATATCATGACACCCAGGGAACGTCTGGTCACGGTCCGGGAAGGCGCCGGCACAGAAGAGATTACCTCATTGCTGCATCGGCACCGGATCGAGAAAGTCCTGGTCGTCAACGACAGGTTTGAGCTCAGGGGCATGGTCACCGTCAAGGATATCCACAAGGCCCGGGAATTTCCCAATTCCTGTAAGGATGAGGATGAGCGCTTGCGGGTCGGCGCCGCAGTGGGCGTCGGTCCGGGCACCAGCGAGCGGGCTGCTGCCCTGATAGACGCCGGTGTGGACGTGCTGGTGGTTGATACCGCTCACGGGCACTCCGAAGGCGTGCTGCAGGCTGTCAGGTCAATCAAGTCGGAATACCCCGACTGCGAAGTGATCGGCGGTAACGTGGTGACCGCCACAGGCGCCGCAGCCCTGGTGGAAGCCGGCGTGGACGCGGTGAAAGTGGGCGTGGGCCCCGGTTCGATTTGTACTACCCGGGTCGTGACCGGAGTCGGCATGCCCCAGATCTCGGCCGTCACCAGCGTGGCTGAAGGATTAAAGGGAACAGGTATCCCGTTTATCTCAGACGGCGGCATCCGCTATTCCGGTGATATCGCCAAGACCCTGGCCGCAGGCGCCCATTCGGTCATGATAGGCGGCTTGTTTGCCGGTACTGAGGAAGCGCCCGGAGAGGTTGAGTTGTTTCAGGGAAGATCTTACAAGTCTTACAGGGGAATGGGTTCCCTGGGCGCCATGTCACAGCAGCACGGCTCGTCCGACCGCTATTTCCAGGAAAACGATGAGATAGAAAAGCTGGTGCCGGAAGGGATAGAGGGGCGAGTACCGTACAAAGGACCCTTGAATGCCATCGTGCATCAGTTGATGGGTGGAGTAAGAGCAGCCATGGGTTACACCGGCTGTCACAACCTGGAAGAAATGCGCAGTAAACCGAACTTTGTCAAACTGACCGGAGCGGGCATGAAAGAGAGCCACGCCCACGACGTGACGATCACCAAGGAACCGCCAAACTACCGCGTGTGATTTAACATGGATGAACAGTATATACAGGATTATTGATCATGTATTTCAAGACGTTGCCAGGCTATGGTATCTGATTGAACCTGTATGTTACTTCCAGGGACCTTGTAAAACGGCGTCTGTAAAACACTATTATTTTTCTGAATCACATCCTGTATATCCTGTATATCCTGTCCATCCATGTAAATTAAATCTTGCCCGTCAATGCCTGATATACACAGCGACAAGATCCTGATCCTGGACTTCGGCTCGCAATATACCCAGCTCATCGCCCGGCGGGTCCGGGAAACAGGGGTCTACAACGAGATATATCCGTTCGACCTGGATGAGTCGGCAATCAGGTATTTCAACCCGAAAGCCATCATATTATCCGGTGGACCGGAATCGGTGACCGGCAATAACAGCTGGCGCGCCCCTGATATCGTGTTCCATCTGGGCGTGCCGGTGCTCGGTATCTGTTACGGAATGCAGACCATGGCGCAGCAACTGGGAGGGCAGGTCGCCACTTCCCATCTGCGGGAATTCGGGTACGCCAGGGTCAGGGCCCGGGGGCATTCACGTTTATTGCGCGATATCCAGGACGACAGCAACGCGGCAGGCCACGGATTACTGGACGTCTGGATGAGCCACGGTGACCGGGTCGATGAATTGCCCGAAGGTTTCAAACGCATCGCCTCAACGGACAACTCACCGATAGCCGGCATGGCCGACGAGGCGCGCGGGTTTTACGGCCTGCAGTTTCATCCCGAGGTGACCCATACCCGTCAGGGCATGGCCATCCTGCAGCGGTTCGTCTGCGAGATTGCCGGTTGTGATACCTTGTGGACCGCCGACAACATCATCACGGAAGCCATCACGGACGTGCGCGCCAGGGTGGGCGCTGACGAGGTGTTGCTGGCCTTGTCCGGCGGCGTCGATTCCGCGGTGACCGCAGCGCTGTTGCAACGGGCCATAGGCGATCAATTGACCTGTATCTTCGTCGACACCGGCCTGTTGCGCCTCAATGAGGGCGATCAGGTTATGGAGACCTTTTCCAGGCACATGGGTATGCGCGTAATCCGCGTCAACGCCGAACGACGTTACATGGATAAACTCAAGGGAGTTGCCGACCCGGAAGAAAAGCGCAAGATCATCGGCCGTGAGTTTATTGCCATCTTTGAAGAGGAAGCAAAAAAACTCAAAAATGAAAAATGGCTGGCCCAGGGCACCATCTACCCGGACGTGATCGAGTCCGCCGGCGCCGGCACCGGCAAGGCCCACGTTATCAAGTCACATCATAACGTAGGGGGGTTGCCGGAACGCATGAAGCTGAAGCTGCTCGAACCCCTGCGCGAGCTTTTCAAGGACGAAGTACGCAAACTGGGCGAGCAACTGGGACTGCCGCCGGAAATAATCCGGCGCCACCCGTTTCCGGGCCCGGGCCTGGGGGTGAGGATCCTCGGAGAAGTAAAAAAGGAATACGCAGAAATCCTGCGCCAGGCCGACGATATCTTCATCCGCGCACTCATCCGGCATGACCTGTACCACAAGACCAGCCAGGCATTCACCGTGTTCCTGCCGGTCAAGTCCGTAGGCGTCAAGGGCGATGCCCGGCGCTATGACTACGTGGTAGCCCTGCGCGCCGTGGAAACCGTCGATTTCATGACCGCCCGCTGGGCCCGCCTGCCCGGCGAATTCCTGCAGGAAGTCTCCGAGCGTATCATGAACGAGGTGGAAGGGGTGTCCAGGGTGGTCTATGACATCTCCAGCAAGCCGCCAGCTACGATTGAGTGGGAATGATGATTCAGCAAAAGTATTGGCCTGATTAATTTTAAACGCGGTCAGGGACGGTTATCCAGCGACCTCACCTCCCGCCAATCAGTTTACCAATGCCGCCGAGAATGAAGCTTTCACCCTGATTTCTGCCGCCTTCGGAGGGTGCGTTTCCAAGAATGCGGTCGGCCAAGCGTGAAAACGGCAGACTCTGCAAATAGACAACACCGGTGCCCTGTAATGTAGCCAGGAACAGCCCCTCACCACCGAAGAACATGGATTTGAGGTTGCCGGGTTGCTCAATGTTGTAGTTGATTCCACTGGTGAATGCCACCAGGCAATCGCTGTCCACACGCAGTAATTCATCCTGTAATTCCTTCCGGATAACCGTACCGCCGACATGGACAAATGCCATTCCATCTCCGCGCAGACGTTGCAGGATAAACCCTTCGCCACCGAAGAAACCGGCGCCAGCTTCGGCTATAACTGTCTCGCCGGGGTCGAGTTCCACTTCAACGACCTGCATGTCGTTGCCGTAAATCCGGTAGTCTATCTCTTCGCAGTACATAATCGGCCTCATTTTTTTTATTAGAGAGAAGCAAAATAACGAAGTTTCGGTTTTTTTTAGAAAAAAGTTAATTGAGAATCGAAATCTCACTATGATCGTCCCCAGCGCTACTCCACGATATCCTGTAGACGCTGGTGCCGGAGGCAAGAACTGAATAAAATCCGAGTTTCAGCCGAACGAAGTATAACCAGCCTGGGTAGTCATAGATCGATGAAGTGTGAGAGCCACATCGGGTACGTAGGGTGGGGATTCATCGGTAAGGTTCTCAGCGCAATTGATTCGGAACGTAATCAATCTAACGGACAATTCTAATCCAAGGCATAATTACACAGAATGGCTTCCAAATCTTCTGAGAATAAATTCAGAGATTGAAAGTCGAATTTATCCATCGCTGAAAAGGTTATTTCAAGAAGACGCCAATCAATTCTGTGAGGTCATAAATCTACGCCAAGCTCGCGACGAAGAAACTGAATTAAAAAGGAAAAATGAATTAAAAGTAAAGGCATTACAAGAACTTAAGACAGCTACAGAAATGCCTATTGAGATTGCTGAACTATGTATAGAATTGGCTGATTACGCTGCTTCTGTGTTTGACCATGGATATAAGGCGGCGAGAGGAGAATCTGGAGTTGCTCTAAATAGTGCTGTTTCTGCAGTTGCGGGATGTTTATCAATCATAGATTTAAACTTGCTCTCCTTTGACAGCGACAAATGGACTGAAAATATCAGATCTGAAAAAAGTCGCTTGATATCCAGTTATAAAAACCTATCCTTGAAAACGACAGAACGGCTTGAAAGCCTAGAAGCGGAGGCAGATCAGAAAAACGCGTTCAATTTGGCGATTAAAGTATTCCGTTCAGATAAATGGGTTGAATCGAAACTTTCAAATTCGGAAATTGAAGACATTGCTAGGCAACTTCAAAACACAATTTGGAAGTATCGAAGCATGATTTGGAAGGACGACACACCTGAAGAACTGATAGATATATTAATACCAAGAATTGCTCTAGAAAAAATATTGGGATTCCAATTCAAACAACCAACAACCCTTGGAAAACATGAAATACAAGGAAAACTTATTGATGTTGCAGGGCTAATTGACAGGAAGAATAAAATAGTCGAAATATCAAAAGAGTTCTCCTCAGAAACTCAAAATTTTACTGCTGCACATGAGCTTGGACATGCACTTTTGCACCAGCAGAACGAACTGCATCGTGATAGAGCATTGGATGGTTCCGTAATTCCTGGCCCTCGTAATCTCCAAGAGTTACAGTCCGACAAATTCGCCACTTATTTCTTAATGCCAAGAAAATTAGTTGAAAGTAAATTTAAAGATTTATTTTTAACAGAAAAATTTAAAGTCAAAGAAGAAACTGTATTTGCATTAAACGCAGGAAGTATTAGCGATTTTATGTCGCGATGTAGAGATTTGCGCGAGTTGTCTAAAACCCTTGCTTCTGCCGAATATTATAACGGTAGAAACTTCCATTCGATTTCGAAACAGTTTCGTGTATCTGTCAAAGCTATGGCTATTCGGTTGGAAGAACTCGAACTACTTGAACTATAATGTTGCCCAACAAGTTAATATAACCGACAACCGACTTCCCTTCCCTGGTTCAGTAGATACACCATTCCACCGGATCCCGAAAAACATAAGATATGTTATAAAGACTCAACGTGTGGGAGTCATCGACAGATCAGGTGTGTGTTTCTGCCTCTAACTATCAAGCTTTTCCTCAACGTAGTCCATCAGGGACGGGATACCGGGCACATACTGATCAGGCTTAGCCGCCCAGATGAACCCCTTTGTTTCAAAATACCTGCGTATGGGTGCAGGTACTCTATTAGACGGGAGACAGGCGCTGATTGCACCATTTATATCCAGCAGCGATGCGGCCTGGCGTTGACTCACAACATTGATGACAGCCAAGGTGACGGTGATAATATCAACATCCTGAAACAGGTCTGATTGGGGTGTGTCCATCAATTCGACATACCGGTTGAAATAGAACTCATCACGTTGCCTGTTTACAGAGACGGCAGCCCGGGCCAAGGTGTCACCATCTAGCCGGGCCCGGCGCAGAGAGACGCCTGCCTTCCAAACTTCCCTACCCCATAGTTGCAGGAAGTAGGGGTAACCCTGCGAATCCTCGACAATATCCGCCAGCGTTGTCTCATTCACCTGCCAGCCGCGTTCCGTCAGTGGCACATGCAGAACCTCGGCTGATTCCACGGCCGATAACAGGGTCGGTTTGAGACGAGTAACCCGTTCAATAAAAGTGGCTTTTGCGTCTCGAAGTGTCTCACTCAATCCTGGCGTACCGGCCAGCAACAGCCATACCGGACGCTTGTTGTCATTCATCTGGTGACGCAGACTGCCCAGCGCCAGGGCTACTTCGGGGATCAACGTGTGTGCCTCATCCACGCAGATGATGAGCGGCTTATTCTGGTGCCGCTCAAGCAGCGTGTTCTGAAGTCTGATTGTCCAGGCCGGTTCACCGAAGGCAGCTCCTTGGCTGGACCTATAATCAACACCTGCGCCCAGGAATTTTCCGCCGCCACTGACACCACTTGCCCGCGTCCTTTCCACCAGGTCTGGCGCCAGCCACTCCGTCAGTTGCTGCAGGGTTTTGATGTCGCCAGCATGGTTCTTCCTGACTTTAATGCCTGTCCTGTCTGATTCCTCCTTCAATCTGTTGAGCAGTACAGACTTACCCATGCCGCGCGGGGCACTGATTAAGATGGTAGCAGGGGTTGTCCCATCCTGTAACTGCTGCAGGCCAGTGGTCAGTTCAAGCAACTCCTCCGTGCGCCCAGCCAGCAACGGCGGGATGCCGCCAAAATCTGGTCTGAAGGGGTTGTCTTTATAGGTCAACGCCATAGGAGACAGTTTACCAAAACGAACAGGTTTTCTCATCAACATTCTTAAGGGAACCTCTATTAATTCAGGGCAAGATCATACTTTTTGTCATAAGCAGGGGATTTTTTATTCTAAAGAGATATAAATAAGCAGTGAACTTAAGGATGTTGTGGGGATCGTAGCAGTATTCACCCCAAACAGAGGAGAAAACCGTGAGTTTACTTGCATGTGGCCACGATTGACGACCCGCGTCGTGATATCAATGTGAAACATGCGCTGTTGGACAGTCTGTTTTTGACAGTGAGTGCGGTGCTGTCGGGGGCAGAGGGCTGGAAAGACAGCAAGGATTTTGGTGATGAGAAGCTGGCCTGGTTGCGGCACTACCGGCCATTTGCTAACGGGATACCGGTGGATGATACGATTGCGCGGGTAGTGCGGGCGCTGGACCCGGTGCAGTTCAACCGGGCGTTTTTGAATTGGGTGAATGCGGTCCGGCGTGAGCAGGGCCAGGCGCAGATTGCCCTGGATGGGAAGACCTCAACAAAGTTCCCATGACGGGGAAAGGCAGGCGGCCTTGCACAGCATCACGGCCTGGGGCCATGAATGCGGGCTGGTGCTGGCACAGATGAAGTCGAAGGGGAAGAAGAACGAGCAGGCATCGGTGTTGGAGATGTTGGATGTGTTGCACGTCAAAGGAGCACATATTACTGCGGATGCGATGAACACGCAGAAGAAGATTGCCCGGAAGATACACGAGAAGGGGGGCGATTACACGTTGTGTCTGAAGGCCAATCATAAGACCTTACAACGGGAAATAAAGGCGTACTTTCATAAGGTTACGCGCGATAAGCCGGCGACGTTGGCGGTGTAGAGGTAAGTCGATGGGGGGCATGGCCGGGTGGCGCGGCGTGTCTGTCGGCAACTGCGGGTGACGGCATGGAGTAGTGAGGCAGTCAAGTGGCCGGGGTTGCAAACGGTGATTGAGATGGAACGGGAACGACACCTGCCGGGGCAAGACATGGAGACCGAGACACAGTACTCTATCAGTTCCCTGCCGGTGGCTGCGGTGCGGGTAGCGCGCGGGATACGTCAGCATTGGGACGTGGAGAACAAGGCGCATTGGGTGCTGGACGTGGCGTTCAAGGAAGATGACTGTCGGCTACGACGGGGCAATGGGGCGGAGAACGTGGGGATAATCCGGCGCTTCTGTTTGAACCTGGCACGGCTGCACCCACACAAGAACAGTATGCGGGGGAAGCTCAAGCAGGCCGGGTGGCGTGATACGAGACGGGCGCAGATTCTATTTGGACAGTCCTTATAATAGATATAAAAAAGTATGCGGTTGCCCTGTCTATTAATTGACGTTTTCGGATGCGGCGCTGTGTGAGAAGGCAAGCGGGTTCCTGGTATATATAAATGTATGCAATGGGTTGCCGAATGCGCCTTCATCCACCCGCTAATGGGGCCTGTTTGCTGCCTTCAGGTGTCGGTTTGACACCGGTCAGGGCGCGTTTGCCGGCGCCTAACAATTGTCCCATCAGCCCTTCATCGGGCCGGGAGCCATCGCTCATCCAGGCTTCGAAGGTAATTCCGTCATCCATCCAGTTGGTGGCGCCGGCCTCGGCAATCACAGTCTCGCCCGGGTCCAGTTCCACTTCCACGACCTGCATGTCGTTACCGAAAATTTGATAATCTATTTCTTCGCAGCGCATAATCTTGAACTCCTATGTCTAATGGTAAGGGAAAATATCATCATCCGGAATTCCTGGAAACCCCAGGGACAGCGAATAGTGTTAATGGTTTTAGCGCGGTCTGGTATACCAGTATCAGATATAATACTCCGGATCAGGTGCATTACCCTTTGACCGGGTTTCCGTTCCCAGGTTCATTGACGGTATATCATTCATGAAGAAATTCACAATGTTACTGCTGTTGCATTCCACTCACGTTCCATTAATTCGAAAGCGTTACATGAAGGATCAGGAACAGGGTTTATTTAATTGATTACTTATAAATACCTTGCAAATCCGGAGTGAGCCCCCTAAAATGCAAGGTGTGTTAGAGCGCCAAATTACAGAAAAACTTCAAGCAATGATCACACAAGTGCCTGCGGTCGCATTGCTTGGCGCGCGCCAGGTCGGTAAGACGACGCTTGCAAAAACCATTGCTAAAAGCATCGATTCAATTTACCTCGATTTGGAAGCTCCCGAGGATCTGCTGAAGCTCAGCGATCCCACCAGTTTTTTAAGCGCTCATGCCGATAAGCTGGTTATTCTGGATGAAATACAGCGAAGTCCGGAATTGTTCCCTGTGCTACGGGGTCTGATTGATAAAAACCGGGAGCAGGGTCGTAGAGCGGGTCAGTTTTTGCTGCTTGGATCGGCATCAATGGATTTGATGCATCAGTCTTCGGAAAGCCTGGCTGGTCGGATTAGTTATATCGGGATGAGCGGCCTGAACCTTGCTGAGATTGATGGTAACCAACAGGATCGGCAGACCCTTTGGCTACGGGGAGGTTTTCCCGACAGCTATCTGGCAACAGATGATGACTTGGCCATGGACTGGCTTGAAAATCTGGTTCGCACTTATCTTGAACGTGACGTCCCGCAAATGGGCTTCCGTGTTCCCGCAGCAAGGTTGCGCCGACTGTGGACGATGTTGGCTCATTTGCAGGGTGAAACCATTAACTATTCCAAGCTGGCTTCGAATCTGGAAGTCGATGCTAAGACGGTAAGTAATTACATTGATATTCTGACGGACCTTTTGCTGGTCAGGCGCCTTGATCCCGGGCATGCCAACGTCAAAAAGCGCTTAGTGAAATCACCCCGTTATTACGTCCGTGACAGCGGTATTCTGCACCGGTTGCTAGGTATCAACAGCTACGATGAATTGCTGTCTAATCCGGTTTTGGGTAAGAGTTGGGAAGGCTTTGCGGTTGAAAATATTCTTTCGATACTGCCGGGTCGCGCAGAAACCTACTTTTACCGAACAGCCGCCGGAGCAGAGGTTGATCTGGTTATCAGGATGCCATCGTCTGAAATCTGGGCCATAGAGATCAAACATGGCGTTGCCCCCAAACTCGGCAAGCACTACAGCCAAACCTGTGATGATGTTGGCGCAACGCATAAATACATCCTTTACGGTGGTGACGATGAGTTTCCTGTGGGTAATGATGTGAACATCATTTCTCTGTCGGCGCTTATGGAAAGACTTCATTCAGGCTGATCTTTTATAATTTTTGAACATGGTATATTTCATGGTATTGGGGTGTATGGATAATTATAAAATATTGAATATAAAGAAAAATAATTACTTATTTACAATCGAGTGGGAATGATTCCGCGTCCGGCACCGGGTGGCATCAAAAACCAACAATACGCACGTAACCCAACGTAGCTTGAATTAATCCTTGCAAATTGAAAATATTTGTTTCAAAATACAAGGATGATTGAGAGAAGAGTCAAGGAACAGGTAAGAGAAGCACTGGGTCGCCAGGCCGCGGTGGCCTTGATCGGGCCGCGCCAGGTTGGTAAGACGACACTGGCTTATGAGTTGACCGGGGAGAGGGATGCGCTGTATCTGGACCTGGAAGACAGCAATGATCGGGAGAAGCTGTCTGAACCGGCGCTGTTTTTAGATCAATATGAAGACAAGTTGGTCGTTCTGGATGAGATCCACCGTACCCCCGAACTATTCCGGACTTTGCGGGGGATCATTGATAGAGGTCGCCGGAAGGGAAAACGAACAGGGCGGTTCCTGATTCTGGGATCGGCATCGATTGACCTGTTAAGGCAATCCGGGGAGTCGCTGGCCGGGCGTATCGAGTATGTCGATATGCGGCCTTTGGATATAACGGAAGTTGGAATAGCGGATAACGCAATGAACCGCCTTTGGATAAGAGGCGGGTTCCCGGACAGCTACCTGGCAAAATCTGACAGGGATAGCTTTAAGCTGAGAAAAGACTTTATTCGGACTTATCTGGAACGTGATGTCCCGCAATTCGGGCCTCGCATTCCGGCGGTGACACTGGAAAGACTGTGGAAGATGTTGTCCCATGGGCAGGGGTCGTTACTGAATGCTTCCAACCTGGCGGCGGCATTGTCTCTGTCAGCGCCGACTGTAACCAGATATATTGACCTGTTGGTTGATCTGTTATTGGTCCGGCGACTTCGACCGTTTCATGTGAATGTCGGCAAACGCTTGGTTAAATCGCCAAAGGTATATGTCAGAGACAGTGGGCTGGTACATGCCTTACTTGATATCCAGGACTATAACCAGTTGTCGGGTCATCCGGTTGTTGGCGCAAGCTGGGAAGGGTTCGTTATTGAGAATTTGTTGTCGGTCGTTAAAGACAGGCCGCTTGCCAGCTTCTACCGGACCTCGGCAGGAGCCGAAGTAGACCTCGTGCTGGAGTTCCCGGGGATTTCTGAAATATGGGTCATTGAGATTAAGAGGGCTTTGTCGGCAAAACCGAAAAAGGGCTTCTACCACGCCTGCGAAGACATACAGCCGAATAAATGCTTTGTGGTTTATGCAGGTGACGACAGATATCCGATTTCACAGGGCGTGGAAGCTATAGGCCTGGTTGAGATGTCAGAGCTACTGTTAAGGAGAAGTGGGGCGTAGCTTTTACGCTTTTAGGGCCGGACCTGTATCACCCCGCTGATACTTGCCTCCCGGGTACAGTACCTGCATTGCCGGTCAGTTTGTATCCGTCCTGGATCATCCTGCCGTTCGCGCTGGCGTTTTCCTTTGCAGTGACCATTACGGCCAGAGCCTTCAAAAAGTATCTCTGATACAGTTGACTGTAATAATACAGTTTGCTATTCTGCATCAAAACACTGTAAAGATACAGTATTGGAGGTAATCATGCTCGCTCAAGCCGAACAATTGCTGCAACGCGGTTCCAATGTCACCAGTTCATTGCTGCCTGCGATTTTCAATATTTTCAGCCAGTGGCGCCTGACCGGCGCCCAGCAGATGACCTTGTTGGGGCTCAGCAACGAGAAGACCCTCTACAACTGGAAGAGCCAGCCGGAAAAGGCCAAGCTGACGCGGGATTTACTGGAACGGGCCAGCTATATCCTGGGTATCTACAAATCCCTGCAGATACTATTGCCCGACCAGGCGTTGGCCGATCAGTGGCTGGCCACGCCCAACGACAACCCGCTGTTCAATGGTACGGTACCACTGGATCGCTTGCTGGCCGGTCAGGTGGTGGACCTGGCCGTGGTCAGGAATTTCCTCGATGCGGAGCGGGGCGGCTGGTGATTGATATCAATACCCTGCCTGATAGCGAAGTGAATGAATTCGTCTATCGGGTCATTCTGTCGCGCTATCCGCAGATCAGCCTGTTCGAGCAGGTCTCCGGTCCAAAAGATTGGGACGTACTCTATGCAGTTGAGGCGCTGACCAACCCCAGGCTGCGCGATGAAGTGGGTGATATCCGCCTGGTACCACCGGAAGACCGGGTGTACGGCGATGGCGCATCCTGGATAATGGCGGCTTTCACCCATCCACCCGTGGATGGCCGTGGAGGCCGCTTCAACCGGGATTTCGGTATCTATTACTGTGCTCCCGACGAGGCGGTGGCCATCGCCGAGTCATCTTTCCACCGGGCACGATTCCTGCGGGAATCCGGAATTGAGAAAACTACGCAGGAGATGCGCGTTATTCGGGCGCAGCTGGGAACGGTTACCCTGCATGACGTGCGACATCTGGCAGGTGACGCTATTTACGATCCCGGTGAGTATGTGACAGCACAGCAGCTTGGCTGCGCGTTGCGGGATGCCAAAAGTTACGGCGTTCACTACCAAAGTGTCAGAGCGGACGGTGACTGCTATGGGGTCATGCGGGCCAGAGCGCTCTCGGATGCGATCCACTGGCGTTATCTGCGTTACCACTATAACCAAGGAACGATCGTTGAGGTTGGATCGCTGGACGGTAGTGGCAGGAGGTGATGGCGATGTACAGCGAGCTGCTATGGATATTCACCCAACTGCCGGACGATTACCTCGTTCTCGATACCGAAACCACCGGTCTTCCCGATGACAACGGCCTGCCGGATATCGTCACCCTAGGCATAATAGTGGTGAGGAATCGAGAGATTACGGAATCCGTAGAGTTTGAAACGCGACCGCAACGATGCATTTCAGACGAAGCGCAAGCAGTACACGGCATTACCAACGAACAGGCCACCGGGTTTGAATCCTTTGAGTCCCAGTGGAATCAGATTGCCGGCTACTTGGCGGATCAGCTTATCGTGATTCACAACGCGAGTTTCGATTGGCCCATCCTGCTCGACCACGTCGAACGGTACTGTTTGAAACTACCAAAAGTTCAGGGCGTGTTTTGCAGTCAGAAAGCGGCTATTCCCTGGGCACAGGCAATGAATCTCCAGTGCAGCCATAGAGGACCGTCGCTAGATATGTTAACGAAGGCATTGCACGTTGAAGATCTCCGGGCCGAAGGAGGTGGAATTCATGGGGCGAAAATTGATAGCCAGCAGACTGCCCAAGTCGTAGAGGCAATGAGGAAATATGGAACCAGCTAACCACCTTGTATTTATGGAAGTTGGAATAGCGGATAACGCAATGAACCGCCTTTGGATAAGAGGCGGGTTCCCGGACAGCTACCTGGCAAAATCTGACAGGGATAGCTTTAAGCTGAGAAAAGACTTTATCCGGACTTATCTGGAACGTGATGTTGCGCAATTCGGGCCTCGCATTCCGGCTGAGACACTGGAAAGACTGTGGAAGATGTTGTCCCATGGGCAGGGGTCATTACTGAATTAAGAATTTGTTGTCGGTCGTTAAAGACATGCCGCTTGCCAGCTTCTACCGGACCTCGGCAGGAGCCGAAGTAGACCTCGTGCTGGAGTTCCCGGGGATTTCTGAAATATGGGTCATTGAGATTAAGAGGGCTTTGTCGGCAAAACCGAAAAAGGGCTTCTACCACGCCTGCGAAGACATACAACCGAATAAAAGCTTTGTGGTTTATGCAGGTGACGACAGATATCCGATTTCACAGGGCGTGGAAGCTATAGGTCTGGCTGAGATGTCAGAGCTGCTTTTAAGGGGAAGTAGGGCGTAATCTTCAACTTACGGTCAGGAGAGGACTTGAACCTCCACATTTGAGTGAACCCATCAGCCGGCTCCCGGCTGGTGCGGGAACAGGTGACGATAATTTCCTCCAGATGGCGGAGACGCAATCCGGCCTGTTGCTGGTGGGGTCGCTGCGTCCCGGCAAACTGTATGTTTTGCTTTTACAGGGTTTATTTAATTGATTACTTATAAATACCTTGCAAATCCGGAGTGAGCCCCCTAAAATGCAAGGTATGCCGGTCAGGCGTTGTCTCCGTCAGGCCGGCACACGGACCCCTTGCAGATAACACAAACGCCGCATGTTGTACACCAGATTCATCATCCCAATGGCTAACTCACTGCGCGCCGGCCCGATACAACGTAACGCCTTCGCCCGTAACGTGCACTGCGCGCCAAATACATGTTCCACCCGAGCCCGCACCTTCGCCCGGGTGCGCTTGCCTTGTTTCTCCCGGGCCGTCAACGGCCGCTTGCGCGTCCCCTTGCGTTGGATGTGACTGCGATAGCCCTTATCCCGTAAGCGCCCTTCCTGTTCTGCCGAACGCCAGGCGCTGTCCGCCCACACCGCCTTGCTGCTGTTGCCCCCATCCAGCAGGTCATCCAACTTCTGCGAATCATGCACATTCGCCGCCGTCACCTCATAGGTCCGTATCAGCTTGTGCGCCCGGTCCACATTCACGTGATTCTTATAGCCAAAATACGCGTTGCCGTGCTGCTTCGTCCAGCGCGCCTGCGTAGCCTTCTGACGCCGCTTCGCCGCACGCCAGTCCGTCGGTGTCTCACCCGCCTTAATCAGCGCAGTCTCCGCCCGCGTGTTGCGCTGCACCGGCACCGGTACCAGCGAGGCATCCACCCACTGCCCCTTGCGCGCCCGATACCCCAAACCCTGTAACTGCGCCGCAAACTGCTCAAACAAATCCCCCATCAACCCTAACGCCACCAACCGCTCCCGAAACGCCCAGAACGTCTTCGCAGCCGGCGCCCGTCGATAACTGTTCAACCCCAAAAACCGTTGAAAACTGCGCCGGTCCTCTAGCTGATATTCCAACTGCTCATCACTCAACCCGTATAAATCCTGTAGCACCAACCCCTTGAACATCAGCACCACGTCCCGCCGCGGCGCCCCCGCATTGCGCTTGCGTAGCGCCGGCTTGACCTGCTCCAACAACGGCCGAAACTGCTCCCAGTCTACCGTCTCCGCCAGACACAGTAACGGATCGCCCAGTTTAGCCAGCCGTTTGTCCTGGGGGTCAAAAAAGGAACCGAACAGATCTTGTGTCTTCATAGCGTCTCCATACCAACGTGAGTGTTGAAATCAGTCGCCGATATTATATCATGGGCCGAATAAATAGAGGTTCCCTTAATATCTTTCATGGATGCCGCCCTCGTGTTGGTTGATGGAACCATTATCCTGGCACATCATTGCCGATTAAGAGAGGGCGGTGTCCATACCATCTATGTGTACAGATGCGGATAGTTTATGTGTTCCTAACACAGTTACTAACACATACTCATACAGTATTTTCCAATTCTAAAATGAGCCTGTAGAGAGAGATTCTGACTCGATCTCAAGCCCGTTTGTATTCCTGTTCATGGATGGTTGTAAAGAGTTCCCGGCGCGCCTGTTGCAAGGCATCGGCCGCCGCGTTGTCGCTGATTTGGTAAGCGATCCTGTCCAGTATCGCAAAGCTTAACCCCGGTTTCAAGTACGTCTTTGCATCGGTGAGGGATTTGAGTTTCTCATACGGGGTCATCAGGGACTGGTAGGGATAGCGTTTTCGTTGTTTCCCGGTCTTGTCGGTGACGGTGTGCGGGAACAGGCAGGGCCGGTGATAGTTGACGTACGGGTTGAGGTGCTGGCGATGGAAGGCATTGAGCAGGCCGGCCCAGCGCTGCGGGATATGGGCATGGCCGAGGAGCTTGCGCACGACATGGCCGTTCTTGCATTCCACCAGGGCGTTGTCGTTGCTGTGCCGGGCGCGGGACTTGGTGAACTCGATGCGCAGTTTCTCCAGCAGCCGGGCGACCCGGTGGTTGATATATTCCGAGCCGTTGTCGGTATGGAATCCCAGGACCACGAACGGAAAGACCTCCAGCAGGTGTTCCAGGGCCGGGATGAGATACACCTCGCTGATGCGCTCGACACTGACCACGACCTCGAACCGGGTCACCTCATCCACCGCATTGATATGATAGACGCCTTTTTCCCCGTCTAAATCGCCCTGGTGCACGGTATCGATACGGATAGTGCCCGGCTGACCGTCACTCTGCGGCTTACGTCGTTCGCCGATGTCACGGTTGACCGGACGGGTCTTCTCCACCGTGTGCCGCTGACGCCGGTAGGTCTGCGATTGGCGCAGGTTGTACAGGTGGGACACCGGGATACCGGCCAGGCGCTCATACTCGGCCTGGCCGAACACCTCATAGGCGCGCTCACAGAGCTTCTTCAAGGTCAGCCCGTTGGGGGTGTTGTGGCGTTCGTCCATGGCCGCCAGCAGGCGAATGTCCGCCTTGCTATAGCGCCGGGCAAACCCCCGTACCGTGCGTTGCCGTGGCGCCAGCTTCCCGGTCTCCCGGTATCGCTTAATCAACCGCTTCACCTGGGCCAGGGAATACCCGCTCACCTTCATCAGGTAACCCATGAGTACCCCCTTGTCCGATTTGTTACAGCCCAGGTAGTTGAACCTCACCAGTGTCCGCCGTACCCAGTCATAACGGCTCTGCTTGTCACTGGCCACCTCAAAGACCACCCGTTGGGTGCCTGACAAAAAAGCACGTACCTGGTTAATACTCGTTAACTCGTTTGCATTCATGATCGTTTTCATCCTCCTATCATGAACGGAAACACAGACTATTTCAGGCTCATTTCATGTTGGAATCACGCACCCCCTTCAGGCTCATTTCATATTGGAAAATACTCATACTTACCAAAAGTAACCAGGTGCGTTATAGTGATACAAATTCAAGGAGGTTACTTTTGATTTTCAGTTTTCGGGACCGGTGGTTGCGGGACTTTTATCTGGAAGATAAAGCCGGAAAGAAAATACCCGCTGAGATCGAAGATCGGTTGTTCCGAAAACTGCAGTTAATCGATGATGCAACCTGTGATCTCGACTTGCGGTCACCACCAGGAAACCATTTTGAAAAGTTGAAAGGAAATCTGGCAGGTAAACATTCTGTCCGCATCAACAAACAATGGCGGTTGGTGTTTACTTGGTCTGATGAACGTGGCGAGGCTCAGGGCGTCTATCTGGATAATCACGATTATCGGTGAGGCAGGCTATGAATATCACAAAACGACAACCCGTCAGTGTCGGTGAGATGATTACCGAGGAATTTCTCGTGCCTATGGGATTGACACAGGGACAGCTGGCGGAAGCGATGGGTGTGAGTCGAAAAACCGTCAACGAACTGTGTACCAACCGTCGCGCTATTACGGCGGACACCTCATTGATGCTTGCCACGGTTTTCGGCAACACTGCCGATTTCTGGTTGAACCTGCAGCAACGCAACGAACTGTGGAAGGCGCTGAATACGCCAAAGCGGCGCACTCGAATTGAGAGGGCAAAGCCTATTGCGGCTTAATTTTTGAGGCGGTGAATCGTTGAGTGTGCATTCTCATTCACCCTTATTAAAGCGTTCAAATTTCTGGAAAATACTCTACTTTAAAACGAACACTCTAACTGCTATACTAACACCATGACAACAGAACTCATTGGCATTATTGCAACCGGCATAACCCTGGCTGGACTCCTGATCGGACTGTTTGGCTGGTTACGATCGGATATCCTGGAACTCGGCGCGCGGTTGGACAAACGCAGCGATGACCAAGGCAAACAGCTGGATACGCGATTTGACAAACTGAACGAGAAAATCGGCGGATTGGCCACCGAATTGGCCGCGCTCAAGGCCACCGTAGAGACGTTCTTCCGAGTCCGAATTGATCCGCCACCCCCAAACCCTGAACACCACGGCCAAGCCGCCTGAACACAAAACTCAATCTCAACACGATACAAGAAGACACGTGCCCTTATAATCCTGGGCCTTAAAACAGTGGAATAGCGCGGGTCGAGAATCGTCAAGGATATTTTTGATGCTCTGACGGAAACGGATAGAGACCTTCTGCTACCGGATGATTACTGCGACCTGGTCGCCGACTGCTCGAACCGATTGGAGCGTGACCGTACCAGCAATTCCCGCTAACGCCTGAGACGTGCTGAAATCCTTATGAATACAGGGATTTTTGCAGGGGCGAAAAAAGTGTTCGTAAACTTTTCATGTTAATTCAGTATAATAGCAGGCATTGTTCAAGTCAAAGGTGACCCAACATGTCTCGTTCTTCTCTGCGCAAGACCCTGAGTGCCCCCGGTTTGTTACGCGAGGTGCGTCGTTGTTTTCAAGCTATCAACGATGACACGGTCGGTCGGGGTTTGACCCTGACGGATTATCTGCTGTCGGGGTTGGCCGTGTTCGGCTTGACGTACCCGTCGTTGTTGCAGTTTGACCGGGGTCGGGAGGACGAGTTGGTGCAGTCGAATCTGCGGTCGTTATACGGGATAGGGCGGGCGCCATCGGACACGGCCTTGCGGGCGCGCTTGGACACGGTGGCCCCTTCGAGGTTACGGCGTGCCTGCCGGCGGGTGTTTCATGTGCTGCAACGGGGCAAGCTGCTGGAAGACGTTCTCTGGTGGGGCGGTCACTACCTGTTGTCGGTGGACGGGACCGGGTAGTTTCATTCGGACAAGGTGCATTGCGAGCAGTGTTGTGAGACACATCACCGGGACGGGCGGGTGAGTTATTATCATCAGTTGCTGGGGGCGGTGCTGGTGCATCCTGAACAACGTGCGGTGCTGCCGTTGGCGCCAGCGCCGCTCATGCGTGGTGACGGGACCAGCAAGAATGAGTGTGAGCGCAATGCGGCGCAGCGCGTGCTGACGGACGTGCGGCGGGAACATCCGCACCTGAAGTTGATTGTCGTGGAAGATGCCCTGGCATCCAACGGGCCACACATTCGTCTGTTACAGTCGCTGACGCTGCGCTATATCCTGGGGGTGAAGCCCGGTGACCATACGTTTTTGTTTGATTGGGTGGCAACCACGCCGGGGGTGCAGACGGCGGAGATACCGGGACAGGACGGCACCGTGCATCGGTTTCGGTATCTGAACGGGGCGCCCTTGAACGAGTCACACGTTGACCTTCAGGTGAACTTCCTGGATTACGAAGCACAGCGTCCGTCGGGCAAGGTACAGACGTTTACCTGGGTGACCGATAGTCCCCTGCACAGCGACAACCTGATGCGGCTGCTGCGCGGGGCGCGGGCGCGTGGGAAGATTGAGAACGAAACATTTAATACCCTGAAGCACCAAGGCTACCACTTTGAGCATACCCTCCAACACGGCTACCAGCACCTGTCCACGGTGCTGGCGTACCTGATGCTGCTGGCGTGTCTGATTGACCCGGTGCAGCAGCACTGCTGCGGGCTGTTTCAACAGGGGTTGGTGAAGCAGGGCTGCAAGCGTGACGTCTGGGAGACACTACGCAGCGTCTTCTCCACCTGGCTGTTGCCGGACTGGGAGACGCTGTATCGGGCCCTGGCCTACGGTGTATCGCCTACGGTGGTGGTGCCGTATGATACCTCTTGAGGGTGGGCCGGGGTCGAGGTGTTCAAGGCGGGGGACTTCAGGGGAAGCCAAGCCAAAGCAACATAACCGGGGATAGCCGGAGGGCCGCGCATCCCCTGACGGTCGGGGCAGTGTGAAAAAAACGCATATGGCCCGATAATGCAACCAGTTGCTAGAGTTAGCGGGAACGGCTGTGACCGTACCATTAATCTTGACATTACCGCGCAGAAGGAGTATTACTGCTGTCGATTCTGCCTGAGGCGGATCAGGGCGGGCCTATCCATGGGCATCGGATTCTGCAACACCAGGATGAAGATATACGCCGGGACCAGGCTGGGAAAACGTCAGCCGAGACGGCGTGGCCTGCGCGTGGCCGTGAGAATCCCCTTGGGTAAGGTCGGGATAAAAGGTATTGCGACAGACAATACTGACCGGTGCATACCGAATGTAGAGGTTATTGTACCGTCTTTTTGACCAAGTGCTTGAAGTAATATCCGAACTTCGAGACGCTCAGGGCAACATCGGATAAAAGGGTGAATTTATGAATATTCGTTGCATTCCCAGTTGCTTTCCTGGACTTCACACGAGGAGATTCTGTACCCTGGCCTTGGGAGTACTCGCCTTGGCTTTGACACCGGAGCGTGTCACGGCTGGGGAGTGTGCTCGGTTCGAGCCTCTGCCACAATGCTTCAGCGTAGAGCATGCTCCCTACGATTCCCGCACTTTCCCTACCTTCGAAGTCGGTAGAACGGTTGGCTACAACGTAAAAAACAATTGCAACCATGAAGTGAGTGCCTATTTTAAGTCGTATAACAACGTTTACACCTATGGAATCAGTGAGGTGGAACTGTTTCATTACGGTATTCACGACCAGAAAATGGCGAACATGTTCCTGGTGATGTCCCCACGTGACGTGTTCATGCGATATGTGCAAACCTGTATACGAGAATAGAAGGCATCAGAGAAACTGGTTGTCCGTGGAAGACAATATCTTCGCTATTCAATAGTTGGCCCGGACCGGGCTTGAGATATGAAACGGTGGCGACGCAGAGGCGATCTTCGCGTCGCAGTTCTGCTCGAAGTGCGCAAATGTAAGATCCGCCGCAAAGATCATGGCCTTGCGCGCCGCAACAAGTATGTCGAGCAGATATGAAGCATCTCGCCGCATAGATAATCTCAGCCGAGTCGAGAATTTCCTCCTGGCGTATGTAGTTCGGACTTCGTTTTACTTACGGGCCAGCGGCTTCCGCATTACTTGAGGTTCGTTTCCATTTGTCGAATACTATCATCATGAAGAGGCTGACATTTTTACTGCTGTTGTTTGCTTCCACTGCGCTGGCTGAAACCGCTAGGAATTTTCAGCTTTCCGTGCTTACCGATGAAGTGCCGGGGGTAAGACAGATGGCGGAAACGGAATCCGGCCTGTTATTGGTGGGAACGCTGCGTCCCGGTAAGCTGTACGCGGTGATACCTGACCGGGAAGGCAAGGCCGAGGTGGTCACTTTTGCGAGTGGACTTACCTTGCCGAGTGGGTTGGCCCTGGTCGGTGAAGACCTGTACGTGGGCGCCCTGGACCGGGTGCTTCGTTATCGCGCTATCGAGACCACCTTTCGGGACAATCCGCAACCGGAGATAGTGACTGACAGTCTGCCTGACAAGCGTCACCATGGCTGGAAATATCTGTCCGTGGGTTCTGATGGATTTCTTTACGTTCCCGTAGGCGCGCCCTGCAATATCTGCGAATCCGACGACCCGCGGTTTGCCAGCATATTGCGGATGGACCCGGTGAGCGGTGAGACGACGATCTATGCGGCAGGGGTCAGAAATTCGGTTGGCATGGCCTGGCATCCGGACACCGGCGAACTCTGGTTCTCCGACAACGGGCGTGACATGCTGGGGGATGATGTGCCCGCCGAGGAGATCAATCGCGTCGTCAGGCCGGGCGCCCACTATGGCTATCCCTATGTTCATGCCGGTGACATCCCGGACCCCCGGTTCGGTGAAGGACGCGACCCGGCGGACTACGTATCTCCCGAAATCAGGATTCAGGCCCACTCCGCGGCGTTGGGGCTGACCTTTTACACCGGTGATCAGTTCCCTGCGTCCTATCGAAACGCGCTGTTTATCGCTGAGCATGGTTCCTGGAACCGCTCCTCCAAGGTGGGTTATCGCGTCAGTGTCGTGCGCTTCGGCGAAGCCGGGCCGGTGTATGAACCGTTCCTGAACCTGTGGCTGAAGGACGACGAGGTATCGGGACGCCCCAACGATGTACTGGTATCCCGGGATGGCAGCCTCCTGATCTCGGATGATAAGTCAGGTGCGATCTACCGGGTGACTTACCAGGGGGAATAACACCGGAACACCTGTCATTCCGGCGCAGGCCGGAATCCAGTAAACAAACCCTCCTTATTTATAAGGGGATAATTTATGGACTGGATACTGGCATTCGCCAGTATGACGGGAGTGCAGCCTCCTGATCTCGGATGATAAGTCAGGTGCGATCTACCGGGTGACTTACCAGGGGGAATAACACCGGAACACCTGTCATTCCGGCGCAGGCCGGAATCCAGTAAACAAACCTTCCTTATTTATAAGGGATAATGGATACTGGCATTCGCCAGTATGACGGGATGGCATACTGGCATTACGGGTGCACCAGTATGTCATTCCGGCGCAGGCCGGAATCCAGTAAACAGCCTTTATGGACTGGATACTGGCATTCGCCAGTATGACGGGATGAGCCTCCTGATCTCGGATGATAAGGTGCGATCTACCGGGTGACTTACCAGGGGGAATAACACCGGAACACCTGTCATTCCGGCGCAGGCCGGAATCCAGTAAACAAACCTTCCTTATTTATAAGGGATAATTTATGGACTGGATACTGGCATTCGCCAGTATGACGGGATGGCAGCCTCCTGATCTCGGATGATAAGGTGCGATCTACCGGGTGACTTACCAGGGGGAATAACACCGGAACACCTGTCATTCCGGCGCAGGCCGGAATCCAGTAAACAAACCCTCCTTATTTATAAGGGATAATTTATGACTGGATACTGGCATTCGCCAGTATGACGGGAGTGCAGCCTCCTGATCTCGGATGATAAGGTGAGTGCGATCTACCGGGTGACTTACCAGGGGGAATAACACCGAAACACCTGTCATTCCGGCGCAGGCCGGAATCCAGTAAACAAACCTTCCTTATTTATAAGGGATACTTTATGGACTGGATACTGGCATTCGCCAGTATGACGGGAGTGCAGCCTCCTGATCTCGGATGATAAGGTCAGGTGCGATCTACCGGGTGACTTACCAGGGGGAATAACACCGGAACACCTGTCATTCCGGCGCAGGCCGGAATCCAGTAAACAAACCTTCCTTATTTATAAGGGATACGGACTGGATACTGGCATTCGCCAGTATGACGGGAGTGCAGCCTCCTGATCTCGGATGATAAGGTCAGGTGCGATCTACCGGGTGACTTACCAGGGGGAATAACACCGGAACACCTGTCATTCCGGCGCAGGCCGGAATCCAGTAAACAAACCTTCCTTATTTATAAGGGATACTTTATGGACTGGATACTGGCATTCGCCAGTATGACGGGAGTGCAGCCTCCTGATCTCGGATGATAAGGTGAGGTGCGATCTACCGGGTGACTTACCAGGGGGAATAACACCGGAACACCTGTCATTCCGGCGCAGGCCGGAATCCAGTAAACAAACCCTCCTTATTTATAAGGGATAATTTATGGACCTGGCATTCGCCAGTATGACGGGAGTGCAGCCTCCTGATCTCGGATGATAAGGGTGCGATCTACCGGGTGACTTTAACACCGGAACACCTGTCATTCCGGCGCAGGCCGGAATCCAGTAAACAAACCTTCCTTATTTATAAGGGATAATTTATGGACTGGATACTGGCATTCGCCAGTATGACGGGAGTGCAGCCTGTGCAGGAATGACAGGTAGGGCGGTTTATACTACCCTCCGCCGATAGCAGGGACGAAAAAGACCTCATTGTTTTCTTCCAGGGGTTGCAGTGCCCCCAAGTGGCTGATTTGCCCGTTAACGGCAACCGCGATGCCAGGTTTGAGTCTGTCACCTTCCATGAGTGCATCCTTTAATCCGGGGTAGGTATCGTCCAGGGCGGCGATCAGTCTCCTCACGTTACGACCTTCCATCTCGACGATTTCCTTGCCGCCGGTATACGTCTGCATAGCTGTTGGGATCCAGACCGTCGGCATAATGTCTAAGAGTAGGCAGGTGCTCCCGCTAAATCGAGGTCAATACAGTGATTCTTACAAGACAGAAGGGGACGGATTTCAAATCCGTCCCCTTCTGTGGCTTTATTTCATTTGGACGTGACACACCTTGCCTGGGCTGCAATTTTTCCATCTGCGCGTAATACCTGCATATTGACGGTATCGGTTCCCTCCGTAACAGCCGACAACTGAAAAGCCTGGCCGTCAAACAGCGGCGCTTTGGCGCGGTACTCAAACCTGCTGAGTGTTTTATCGGTGTTTCTCCTCAGCAGTTGCAATAGCAGCATGGCTACCAGGGGGGCGTGTACGACGAGGGCGGGATAGCCTTCCTCTGTCGCGGCGTAAGTTCTGTCATAATGGATCTTATGTCCGTTAAAGGTCACCGCCGAAAAACGAAACAACATGGCCGCATCCACGATCATTTCCTGCGTCCAACTGTTTGCCGGTGGCTCCGGTAAGAGTTTTGCTTCCGGTATTGTCATGGGCGCGCTCATTTCCCGGTAGACAATTTCCTGCTCATCAATAATACACAACCGTCCCTTTTGCCTGATCCTCGACTGCACCTTGACGAAGAACAAAGGTCCGGATGCGCCTGTTTTTTCTTTTATGTCAGTGACCTCTGACTCACGCTCGGCTGCATGGCCGATAATGAGCGGATGCAGGAAGTCTGTCTTCATCCCGGCAAACAGGCGCCGGGGTAACGGCACGGGAGGAAGGAAACCGCCCCGTTTCGGATGACCGTCCTTGCCCAGGCCGGCGTGGGATACAGGTTTGATAAAAAAAATCCAATGCCATAATGGCGGCAGCTTATCACCCTCCCTGTAGTCCGGCGCCGCTTCATCCAGTGTGGCCGCCAGCCTGTTGACAGGAACAGGCGAAATGATCTCGCTACAATTGTCAACCTTTGCTATCCACCCGGGAAACAGTTCGTCAAATCGAGTCAACGATCACTTCACTGTTAATATTTCTTTGATGTTGCTCGGCAACAAGTTTAAGCTCGTTATAGAGCTCATCAGGAATATTTTTTATAGTCAATGCAGGCATGGAATATGTCTCCAAGAAATACGGTAGTTACATTATGGTTCCAAAATGGAATACTGTCTAATCAACTGATTAATCAACATCCCATTCCATAATTTACTTTGGTTCAACAATTCAATCGGTTAATTCTCACAGATACTCAGCATATTATTATCCAAGCGCCCTTTTCTCAGTAAGGAACTATGAACAAACGCATTCTCCTCATACTGCTTGTCTCGGCCAGTGTCATCACCATGATGTCGACGGATTTGTATGTGCCGAGCCTGGCTCATTTACCGGAACTGCTTGGCGCCAGTCCCCAATTGGTCAAGCTGACGGTAAGCCTCAATATAGCGGCTTACGGCATTGCAACCCTGGTTCACGGCCCTTTATCGGAGCGGTTTGGGAGGAAACCGGTCCTGCTCTGGGGCATGATAGGATTTACCCTGACCAGTCTTCTCTGCGCCAGTGCCGCTGATATAGGTCAACTGCTCCTTGCCCGGATACTCCAAGGGGTCGCAGCCGCCGTGGAAGGCGTAGTCGTGCTTGCTATCATACGGGACGTATTTACCGAGAAGGAACAGGTGCGGGCCATTGCCATCTATGGCATTGCAACGGCTTTCGCGCCTGCCGTTGCGCCCCTGTTGGGTGGCTATATTCACGTGTATTTCGGCTGGAGAGTGAATTTCTATTTGCTCACGATTCTGGCGTTGCTGGTAACCCTGCTGATTGCCCTTGTTCTGAAAGAATCAACCGAAAAAGATTACAATGCGCTGAACCTGAAGGAAATTTTTGCCGATTATTGCGGCTTGCTCAGCAACAAATCATTCCTGATTTATATCACTGTCGGCGGCTGTAGCCTGGGCTGTATCTTTGCCTTTATCACCGCCGGACCCTTTATCCTGATTAAGAATCATGGTGTGGCGACCGAACATTTCGGTTATTTTCAGGGAGTACTCGTCCTTGCCTATGTCATCGGCAGCCTGCTGGCAACACAGTTGATCAGGACGCACGAGGCCAGGGCGATATTACGAGCAGGTGTTTACGCCGCGGTAATCGGCGCCCTGTTGTTGCTGGCTATCATCTTTTCGGGAGTAGAGACACCTGTTACCCTGATACTCGCCATAGCAATTATCGTATTTGCCGATGGGCCCATATTCGCCGTGATACCCACTCTGGCCATGAATTCAACCGACAAAAGAACCGGGGCTGCGGCAGCCATGCTCGTCTCTGCGGAAATGGCAATAGGGTCACTCGCAGCACTCGCAGTCAGCTGGCTCCACGATGGCACGGCTTTACCGATGATGATAACCATGCAGGTACTTGTCGTGATTATCGTCCTGGCTTACTTGAGCAGCGCCGAGCCGTCATAGCAGGCATTCAACCTGTTTTATGCCCTGTCAGAAATGCAAACTATTACAAATATAAATAAAAACCTGTCTACACGAAAGAAACCGTCCCAACCGCGTTCACAAAAGGAGGAATCAGTAGATGAATTGCAGTATTGCAACAGAATATGGCGTAAAAGCAAAATATATTCTTGACTTTAAACTCTGAATGCAAATAAATACTCATACTCAAATCAATCAGAAACCCAAGTAAATCTCATCTTTAACGGAGGGAAAAAATGTCAGCCAGGAAAATATCTGTTTCCGGCAGGTCGGCCATCTACCTGCTGTCTCTACTGGTCGCTGCTCCCGGTCTCGTCCAGGGCCAGCAGACTGTGCTTGAAGGAGTCATTGTGACCGCGCAAAAACGCGAGCAGGGAATTAATGACGTGGGCATCACCGTCAACGCGTTCACCGCGGCCCAGCTTGAAAACTATGGAGTCCGTTCTGCGGAACACCTGGAAACCATCACTCCGGGACTGACCGTTACCAATGCGCAACCCCAGGGCGTACCTGTTTATACCATTCGCGGCGTTGGGTTCGCGGATTACACCACCTCGGCCTCCGCTACCGTCGGTCTTTATTCCGACGAGGTGAGCATTCCTTATACCGTTATGAGCCGTGGAGTATTGTTCGACGTGGAACGGGTCGAAGTGCTGAAAGGACCGCAGGGCGACCTTTACGGGCGCAATACCAGCGCGGGCCAGATCAACTTTGTCAACCGCAAACCCACGGATGAATTTGCGGCGGGAATAAAACTCGGGTACAGCCGCTTTGACGTGATTGACGCGGAAGCTTATGTCAGCGGACCGCTGACCGATAACGCCCGCGCCCGCGTCGCGGTGAAAACTACCCAGTCAGCCGGCGACGGCTGGCAAAAAAGCCTGAGCAGACCGGGCGACAGGCTTGGAGAGTACGATGACGTGGCTGTGCGCGGCCTGCTGGACCTGGATATCAATGACAATGCATCGCTGTTTCTCAACCTGCATTGGTACGAGGACAATTCCGACAATATGGCCGCAACGCCGTTCGACGGGACAACCATAGGGCTTCCAACCTCATTAATCCTGCCCCCCCCCGGAAACGTCATCTTTTCCAAAGGAAAGAACAGACTGGCTGATTGGTCGCCGGATTTCACCCCGAAACGGGATAACACCCTCAAGGGCGCTTCCGCAAAACTGAACTGGGACACAGGCGGGATCAACCTGACGACGATTACCGCTTATGACAAGTTTGAGCGGGACGAAAGGTTTGATACCTCCGGCGTCGGGTTTGAGGACGCCGACGTTCTCAATATCACCGACCTGGAAGTTTTTTCCCAGGAAATTCGTATCTCATCCAATAATGACTCCAACCTGTACTGGCTGGTGGGCGCCTACTATTCCCGGGATGATATGAATGAGAGTTATATATTGCACATGGATGAATCCTTTATTGCCTTTTTCGGCAACCCGCCGGGACTGGATATAGACACCCGTTATGATCAGACCACGGAAGCCATCGCTGGCTTTGGCCATATTGAATATGAATTTATTCCTGACCTGCGGTTGACGCTGGGAGCCCGCTACACCGAAGAGGATCGGGAATGGAGCGGCTGTACTTATGACACCGGCGATGGTTCGCTGGGCGCGCTCTGGAATTTTATCCTCACACCTTCCGTTATGGTGCCGCAGGGTTTCCCGGATCCCGGACCCCTCGGTCCGAGCGCTTGCGGTATTTATGACGAAAGACCCGGCTCACCAACTTTTGGCCAGTTAGCCGTTTTTTCCGAGGATATCTCCACGGAAAAATGGATGTGGAAAGTCACGCTGGACTACAGCCCCATGGAAGACGTACTGCTTTACGGCACGGTGTCGAAAGGATTCAAGTCCGGCGGTTTTAACGGCGCCGCGGCACAAACCCACAGCCAGTTATTACCGTACAGAGCGGAAACGTTGACGGCGTATGAGGCGGGTTTCAAATCTGCATTGTTTGGCGGCCGGCTGCAACTTAACGTCGCCGGCTTCTATTATGACTATGAAGATAAACAGGAACCCAGCGTGGCCGTCACGCCGGTCGGCAATATTTCAAGGCTGACCAACGTGCCCGAATCGGAATCTGTCGGCATCGAAATGGAGTCACACTGGCTTATGACAACAGGACTGACCCTGGACCTGGGCGTCGCCTGGCTGAATACTGAAATCAAGGAGTATGAGGCCATCGATGAATTTGCCAGTGTTTTCCCCAACGTGGTGACATTTGACGCCTCGGGTTCTGATTTAGCCAACTCGCCAAACTGGCAGGCGAACGGCACATTGACTTACGAATGGCCCATATCCAATGGGATGAACATGATGGTAGCCAGTGATTTTTCATACAAGGATGACAACGATGGCGCCGTCCAGCCTCCCATCAGTGATTATTTTCTGGTTAACGCACGTGCAGGGATCAGCGCGGCCGATGGACGCTGGCGCGTGACCCTGTGGGGGCGGAATATCTTCAATGAAGAATTCTGGCACTCGTCTTCTACCAGCAATTGCTGTTATGTGAAGATGAACGGGATGCCGGCGACTTACGGAGTATCCCTGGATTACAATTTCTGAGCTGTTATCCAGAGCTGACAACAAAATGCTGGCCAAGCCTGCACATGGCCGGCATTTCGCGTCTTAGACTATGGGTTTTCTGTCGGTATCCTTAATCCAGAAGACCGATATGATGCGCATGAAACGGATTATCTATTAGTGTTTTCCACGTATCGTCCGGCTGCCGTTTGACCACGTTTCCGTCATATGATGAAATCAGTCAGTACCATCTTAAAGTTCACCAAGTCTGGAGGCTGTTATATTGAGGGGTAGTCAGGTTAGCCCTACCCGGGAGGCGAGACTGGGGACTTGCCCTGCCACGCGGGAAACAGTTCGTCAATTCGAGCCATTTTTTCTAAATCGCCAAACGCATATCGCTTTCACGGGATGCGCGTTTTCTTTCGTACTCCTTTAGTAATTTCTTTCGTAACCGGATATTGTCAGGTGTAATTTCTACCAGTTCGTCATCATTGATAAATTCCAGTGCCTGCTCCAACGAATGCTTCACGGGCGGGGTCAATAAAATATTGTCATCTTTGCCGGCAGCACGAATGTTGGTGAGTTGTTTAGCTTTGAGTGGATTAACCAGAAGATCATTATCGCGGGAGTGGATGCCGACGATCATGCCTTCGTAAACATTCATGCCGGGCTCAATCAGTAACCGTCCGCGTTGCTGCAAGTTGAATAAGGAATAGGCCAGTGCCTTACCCTTACCGTTGGAAATCAGTACGCCATTGACTCTTTGATTGTTCAGCGTCGATTTTAACGGCCCGTAGTGGTTGAAAACATAATGCATCAGTCCTGTACCTGCTGTTGCCGTCAGGTATTCAGTACGAAAACCGATAATACCGCGGGCGGGGATCAGGTAATCAAGTCTTATTCGCCCCTTACCGTCCGGCGCCATGTCCTGCAGGCTGCCTGCGCGAGAACCCAACATTTCCATAACGCTTCCCTGATAACTGACCTCCATATCAACGGTGAGTTGTTCATAGGGTTCACATAATTGACCGTCGACATTCTTAATAATAACTTCAGGGCGAGAGACACTGAACTCATAATTTTCCCTGCGCATATTTTCAATAAGAATGGACAGGTGTAATTCGCCGCGACCAGAGACCTTGAACTTGTCGGAGTCGTCTGTTTCTTCAACGCGTAAGGCAACATTGTGTTTTAATTCGCGCAACAATCGCTCGCTGAGTTGGCGAGAGGTGACGTATTTTCCTTCCTGACCGTTAAAGGGCGAGTCGTTGACCTGGAAGGTCATGGTGATCGTCGGTTCGTCAACGGTCAGTGGGGGTAAGGCGTCGACTGTGTCCGGCTCACATAAGGTATCTGATATATTAAGTTCATCAATACCGGCTATGGCGATAATGTCGCCGGCACAAGCGTAATTAATTTCAGTTCGTTCAAGACCGAGCAGACGAAACAGCTTCAGAATGCGTCCTCTACGTATTTTATTGTCTTTACCAATGATCGAAACAGGTGTATTGGATGTCACTTTGCCGCGGGTGATGCGGCCGATTCCAATTACCCCTATATAACTGTTGTAATCAAGCGCACTGACCTGAAATTGAAAAGCGCCATTTTCATTGACATCGGGCGCCGGGACTTTCGTTACGATAGTTTCAAATAAGGCGGTCATGTCCTGGTCTTTACAACCGGGATCAGTGCCGCTGTAGCCTTCTTTCGCGGATGTATATATCACCGGGAAATCCAGTTGTTCATCGCTGGCGCCAAGAAGATCAAACAAGTCGAAGGTGCGATGAAGCACCCAATCAGGCCGCGCTCCGTTGCGATCAATCTTGTTTATAACGACAATAGGGGTCAGCTTGCGGGCCAATGCCTTCTGTGTGACAAAACGGGTTTGTGGCATCGGCCCCTCAACGGCATCGACCAGCAACAGCACTGAATCGACCATAGACAAAATTCTTTCCACTTCTCCGCCAAAGTCTGCGTGACCTGGAGTATCGATAATGTTGATGCGATAGTCATTCCATCGTAGCGCGGTATTCTTCGCCAGAATTGTGATGCCACGTTCTTTTTCGATGTCGTTGGAGTCCATGACGCGCACAGAGCTCATGTCTCTCGCCTGCAGAGTGCCGGACTGTTTCAATAATTGATCCACCAACGTCGTCTTGCCGTGATCAACATGAGCGATAATGGCGATGTTACGAATTACTTCGGGCATTGGCTTAGTGTGGGGTAAACATCCCGGTGACTAATCAGCTGTAATGCCGGCGACGATTCCCCGGTCGTGCAGATCGCCGATGGCGGCGCTGCTCAAACCCAGGATCGTGGAGAGTATCTCATCGGTATCGGCGCCGAGTTGCGGCGCCGGCGTGACCGGTTGGCGCGGTTCCGCCTCAAAGCGCAGAGGTGAACCGGGCATCAGGTATTCACCTATACCGGGTTGGCGAACCGTTGCAAAAACGGGATTCTTCTCAGAGCAGCGCGGATCATGATTTACCAGTTCGGAAAAAGTCTGGTACGGTCCCCAGCACACACCGTGGGAATCGAATATCGAAGCCAACTCCGCAAGGTCATGCCGCGCACACCACGGTTCCAATAAACCGATAAGGGCATCCGTAGCCTGGTAACGATCACCTTCCTGGTCGAGTTTCAATCCACGTTCGGTTTCTATCTTTTTAAACTCCTGCTCAAGTTGAGATGCCGTGACCAGGTTCCGCCATTGTCTGCGGGTGATGGCCACCAGCATGATCTCATGTCCGTCCCTGGTTTTAAAATTGTGGCCGAACGCACCGTACAACCGGTTACCGATAGCTTGACGTTCTGCACCATTGATTTGCGCTTCGGCGATGTGTCCCAGGTTGCCCACCATGGAAAACGCAATATCCGACAGCGCCAGCCTGATCAGTTGGCCGGCGCCGGCAAGTCGCCGTTGGCGCTCTGCGACTACCACTGCCAGCGCTGCATTGATGCCTGTCAGCGCATCCCAGGCCGGAAACATGTGGTTGACCGGCGCCGGCTCATCTGCCGGTCCTGTCGCATAGGGAATACCCGTTGCGGAATTGATCGTATAGTCGACCGCGCTGCTCCCATCCGGATTTCCCTGCACCTGTACCATGATCAAGTCATTACGCCGCTTCTTCAGCGTCGTATAATCCAGCCAGTCCGACTGCGGGAAGTTGGTCAGGAAAATCCCCGCGTTGGGGGCGTCCCCGGTTATCAGAGAAACGGCGAGTTCTTTTCCTTCGGGGGAGCGTAAATCGATGGCAATAGAGCGCTTGCCCTTGTTCAGACCCGCCCAGTACAGACTTTGTCCCGCACTCGTCACCGGCCAGCGCCGATAGTCCAGCCCACCACCGATAGGGTCAAAGCGTATGACATCCGCCCCCAGTTGCGCCAGGGTCATGCCCCCCAGCGGCGCAGCGACAAAGGCAGAGCCTTCAACGATGCGCAGATCCTTCAACAGGTCATACATAGGAGTATCCGCAGATTACGCAGATTTTCGCAGATAAGAATACAACAGATAAAAAAACTGTGTGATTATTAGCGTAAATATAGTTGCATATACAGTGGATTTTATCTGTTCCTCTAAAGATTGATTTTAATCTGCGTAAATCTGCGTAATCTGCGGATAAATCTCCCCTTTTTATCGGGTCGGCATCAGACCCATATCAAATTGCAGGTGGCTGAACGGTACGGAAAGATTATAGCGGGTCGCCAGATCAGCGTCATCGGACTCCGTGTAATAGCCGATCAGTGAACTCTTGGTGGCAAACACCGCGTCCGAGTCCAGGTATTCATCGCCAT
The DNA here is from genome assembly GCA_965222155.1 of Gammaproteobacteria bacterium. Lineage (GTDB taxonomy): Bacteria > Pseudomonadota > Gammaproteobacteria > Eutrophobiales > Eutrophobiaceae > JAAXHV01. The sequence goes on along the minus strand of CBDCTH010000012.1, from coordinate 1,141,136 downwards.
CAGAAAATACATGGGTCGTCAACGGCTCATAGCCGTCCGCCGACACGACGAAATGGATATGGGCGGGCCTCATGCCGTGGCGTCGGCTGGTCCTGAGCAGATCGCCGACGGGGCCATCCGTTGGTATGGAGTAGGACAACGGCTTTTCCGTCACAAAGGTATAGTTACCCTCTGTATCTGTAGTGAAAATACCGCGCATATTATTTTCGGGCATGGACTGATCCTGTACATCATAATAGCCATTGGCGGCAGTCTGCCACACATCCAGTTTTGCGCCGGCTATGGAGGCGCCGTCGGGGTCCGTCACTTTCCCCTGTACCAATGCGACTTGAGCGGCATATTGCTGTTTTATGATGCTGGCGCCGTTTTCATATTCCGGCGCGCCCGCTACGTAAAACGGTCCCAGTACCGTGGATTCCGTCCCCCTGCCCGACTTGGGGTGGTTGATCGCATCTACCAGCATGGACACACCCAGCACGTCCGATAACAGGATAAACTCCTGGCGCTTGTCATCGCAGGTCTGGCCGGTCCTGGTTAAAAACATGATTGCCTTGAACCATTCCTCTTCCGTCAGTTCCACGTCTTTGACAAAGGCGTGCACGTGTTTGATTAATGAAGTGATAATTTGTCTGAACCTGGGATCTTCTGTTTTGGAACCGTATTCCTCCAGCACAATTTCCGTCAGGTTATCGATAGTAAAATCACGCATGATTAGTCCCCTTATATCGTATTTTTTACATGGATGGACAGGATATACAGGATTACCGGACATATATCATCTGTCCTGCGCATCCTGTTACTCCGTGTTACAGTTTCGTCCAGGTTCCCACTTTGAGTGAGGCTCAATATCTATATCCTCAAGTGGCGTAACAGAACACAGCAGCACGCTTCCATCCTCAAGGTTTGCCGGGTCAATAGTAGCATATCTTGATAGAGGGCGAAGCGATCTTACACTGCCTTTCAGCAAGCGCGCACGACACGTCCTGCAACGACCCTGCAGGCAGCCACAGGCCAACTGAAATCCGGCCGCATAGGCAGACTTCAGTATCGACGCCTTATCTGCACAATTAAAATCAGCCCGTTCCCCGGCGCATACCAGCGTTATCTTGTGCACCCGCTCAGCGCCCCTTGGCGCGTAAAGCCTGCACAGTGAAATCCGTCTCGCGAAATGCTTTCTCCGGTAGTACTGCCTTGAATTGGAGGGTCGTGCAGTGCAGGGCCTGGATGTCAATCATGGAGACCGCATCGATGATAGGCGTGCCCGAACCCAGGTTGGATGGGTGATGCCGGTCCGGGTGAGAGTAAGCGGCGATGGCGACTTTCCACAGGTTGCCGGGCCTGTCGAAGATATGCCCGTAAACCGGCAGCATCGTCTGGGCATCCAGGTAATAACGCCGTTTCGACAAAGGATGCTGTTTCCAGTACGGCTCTGCTTCCAGGATATAGGCCTTACGCAGGTGCCAGGTGACATTCGGAAAACAGCCGCCCTTGCCATGGAAACCGATAAATTGAAAACCGTCCAATTGCTGCCCTGCATCTACCAGAGGTTGCTGATCATGATTAAAGAACGGCAACAATACCCAGGTAACCCCCTTGTAAGTCCATTTCTGGTCCATGATACGACCGTTATAACCGAGAAAATCCTCTATCATGATATCACTGCCCAGAAACGCGTCCGTTGTCTGACCGGACGCCAGGCGCCGGACTCGGCGGTGGCTGGAAAGGTAAAGCCAGGTTTGCTCCTGCTTGGTGTCATCTTCCAGGCGTTGCACCAGTAATTGTGTCCCGCGCAAATCCGGGGGCGCCAATACCTTCAGGTAAAGCCCATGATAGACCTGTGAAGGATTGTTAGGCATAGAGGGGATGGGTTCCTGTACGTGCCTGTGCATGAACTTCATGGAGCTTGCATAGAAAGATAACTCCCTTTCCAGCTTGTCTCTGAGGATACTCTTATACTGCCAATAAAAGCTTGAGAGTTCTCCACTGTCGTATATATAGGTATAACGCAGGTTCCAGGCCAGCTTGTCTCCTGCCCTGGGATCATCAAGCTGTGGTTCCCGGGGGAACGGCCTGCCGGCCACGTAGTTGCGAATAATTCCCGGTTCTTCCCCAAGCTCGGTTGTGTCCAGGTAGTGCCTGGTGGCCTCCAGGTAGGCAGGGTGCGTGGCAAAGGATAGAGCCTCGCCCGTGGTGATCGTCAAAAATTCATCATTGATCAACTCCGCAAGTTTCGGTGCGAGAATAGTACTGAACGAAGCAACGTTTTCTTTTGTAATAACCGTACCGGGCGCGGGATTGAGCGATGCGGTTTTCTCATGGTCAACGGCAAACGACTGCTCGATAACGTCTGCCCTTACCACGGCGGAGCTTGCCAGTAAGTAGAAAAACAATATGTGAGTCAGGGTTTGCAATGACATGATTATTTGCATAAGACGTATATTTTTTATGCCACAGAGGACACAGAGAGCACAGAAACGGATTTCTGCCATTCCTGCCATTCTCGCCATTCCTGCCATTCTCGCCATTCCTGCCATTCCCGCCATTCCTGTCATTCCCGCCATTCCTGTCATTCTGGCGAATGCCAGAATCCAGTCAATAAATTATTCATTATTTATAAGGTATATTTGTTTACTGGATTCCGGGCCAAGCCCGGAATGACGTCTTCTGGCTAACTCTGTGTCCTCTGTGTTCTCTGTATCCTCTGTATCCTCTGTGTTCTCTGTGTTCTCTGTGTTCTCTGTATCCTCTGTATCCTCTGTGTTCTCTGTGTTCTCTGTATCCTCTGTGTCCTCTGTGTCCTCTGTGGCTTTAACGGTTTAATCTGCGGCATCTGCGGATTTTTTCATGAATAAATTCACGTCATACGGGTTGACAAGATCAGCCACAGTCCAGCCGTTGACGTCATATTCATCCATACACTGCTGGGCAAAGTCCTTGAGTTGTTTATCCAGGCCGGAACCCTGTGCTGACCATAATGCTTCGATTCGGATGTTTTCATTATTACCGGAATAGTTGCGCTCATACAGTTCGTGGCGACCGCCGAACTCCGTGCCGATGGCATCCCATAGCAGGCGCATGGTCTTGACCCTGTCTTCCGCATTATGACCGTAGGAACCCCGCAGGTATTTGTCCAAGTAACCCTTCAACTCCGGTACGTTAAAATCCGTGGCATGGGAATTCAGGTAAATCAGACCGCTGGCGACCATGTTCTCTATCAACTCCTTTGCCCGGGGATAGGCCATGGTCATCAGTACCCGGTACACATGGCCGGCATTACCGTTCGGCACTTTTGCTCCCTTGAAATCGTCGGGCATACCGCACATGGCGTCCGATAACGCCCAGAACAGGTGGCGCCAGACGATCATTTCACCGATTGCCACCTGTACGCCGCGAAAATCCTTTGTGCCGGTGATCTCCAGGGCCTTCATGAATAATCCGGTAATAAAATCAAACTTGACCGCGAGACGGGTACAACCATGAAACGCAAATGTATAGGCCCAGCCGGATGTGCCCAGGAAAGTGCTGGCCGCGTCCAGGTCCTGGTAAATGAAGATATCCTCCCAGCGCATCAGGGCATTGTCCAGTATCAGGATCGCATCGTTTTCATCCAGCCGACTCGACAGCGGGTTATCGAACGGACTGCCCATTACTTCAGCCGCATACGAGTATGAAGGACGGCAAAGCAGCTTGACACCGGGGGTATTCATTTTCAGCATGCCGCTTATGGCAAAGCGTTTGTCTCTGACGGGTATCGGCCCGTACTGTCCGAGAAAATTGTAATGGGTCAATGCCGACCCGGTGGCCACCACCTTGGCGCCGGAAATAATGATGCCTTCGTCAGTTTCCTTGACGCAGTGCATATAAACGTCCTCTATCTCCTCATGGGATTTATTGCGGTCTACCGGGGGATTGACCAGGGCATGATTCAAAAAAGGCACGCGTTCCTGTGAATTCCTGTACCAGTTCAAGGCGTTCCCGGCATAATCACCGAAGTATTCCGGGTTAAATCCCAGGGTGAGCATGAGGCTGGCCTTATAGTCAGGGGTACGTCCCATCCAGCCATACGTCAGGCGCGCCCATTGGGCAATCGCTTCACGTTGCGCAATCACTTCCTCACGCGTTCGCGCCACTTTAAAATAGGGATGGGTAAAGCCGCCGTTGCCGGTATCCGTATCGGTTCGCAGGTGCGGGTATTCCTTCTCGTTATGCAACGCGTTGTACAGCCGCGCCATCATCCGGGCAGGATTACGAAAGGCAGGGTGCTCCGTTACATCCTTAACGCGCTTACCATAGATCCAGATTTCCCGATCATCTTTCAGGTCCGCAAGAAATTCATCGCCGGTGTAGGGGCGAACATTATTTTTCAGGGTTTCTTTTTCCAGCACGGCGCTCATATCAGCCAACCTCTTTCATCATTTTTCGGGCCTTGTATTCGTCCGGGCTCTCTGCGCTCTTGTATCTCTGTACGGCTATCTTCCTGTGCAGGATAACTGGTTTTTCCGCGACCGGCGGCGCTGCTATATCTGCCGGATAACAACCCATGGTTTGCTTTTCCGGATCCATATTCGTGCGTGTCGAAAACTGGCGTCTGTTGGTTCGCCTGGCCGGGATAATATTGCCTTGCTCGTCCGAATCCAGGTCCCACCACCATTTTTTCACCGGATTGATCAAACCGTTGCCGACTATGTCATCCAGTCTGGCGATCCACTTCCGGGTAAAAGGCAGGTTCATGGCTGCCCACAGGAAAGGCCTCTCGGCCAATACCCCTTCAATATTCCAGGGGCAGGTTTTCATGCAACGGCCGCACAACGCGCCGGCGGAGTTGGTGATACGGTAGCGGGCACACTTTTCCACGTCCGGCTTCCACATTTCATAGCCGTTGAACATGATCTTGTCACCGTAAGGGATCGCCTGGCACGGACATTCCCTGGCGCACTTGGTGCATTTCTCACAAAAATCCTGCAATCCGAAATCTATGGGCTTATCCGGCAACAACGGCAGGTCGGTCGTGATGATGCCCGATTTAAAGCGCGGCCCTACGTAGGGGTTTAATACCAGTTCACCAATCCGGCTCAACTCGCCCAGACCGGCTCCCAGTATAATCGGTATATGCAGCACGTCCTGGTCCATCACGCTGTGGCCACGGGCAGAGTAACCCAGGGAACGAATATGGCTGCCGACAATGCCCCCAATCAGTTGCGCGCGCAGGTAAGCGCGCATACTTTGCGCACCGCTGATCCAGTCATCACCGCTGGCCCCTTCCATGGTTTCGTACCCCTGGTCCACCAGGATGGCGATCCCGTATTTGTGGTACGGCTTTATCTCCGCTCCATCCAGATCATGGGAATACCAGGCATAGTCCGGTAACTTACAGATACCCACCATATCCGCGCCCAGGTAATACAGGGCGGCTTTTACCGCCTCAGCGTTTTTTTTCGGATCGTCAGTCCCTTCCATGATCCGGTCCGCCTCCTTGCCGTACTGGAGCGGGACCATTGCGCCCAACGGCGGCACCATGGCGTGGCCGTAGGGCGACTTGGTGATCATGCGAAAGTTTTCCAATTCCTTTTGCGGCTTTTCCCCCAGGTCGCCCATTGCCGCCCTGAGGAACATATCATGCCGCTTGGGGATACGCGGCACATTCGGTGCGTCAATCAGGGTGGTGGTGGTTTCCTGAGGCTTCAATTTTTCCATAGGGTAAGGTCCCAGGTAAAACGGCCTGTTTTTGTACAGCCGACCCTTGTAACCCGGTCGCGCGCCACCCAGGCCCAGCCACCAGCCCGGACCATGGGATTTCAAGGATGCCATTGGCCCCCTTTCAGCCAACGGCTTATCTGCTGCAAGCTCCATGGTCGTTGAAATCACGGCCAGGCCGAATTGATCGCCCAGGTAGGGATTGCTGACAGTGCTGTTGCCGTTGCTGCCGTTGACCTCACCCAGGCCACTGCAGAGTAACAGGTAATCGAGATCAAAATCGCTTGCCGTCGGCGTATGTAATCTTGCTTCAAAACCCAGAAATCGGATGTAATTCACCATGACGGCAGCCGCTTCAGAGGCCCTGACCGCGGCCCGTTGTGCTTGCGTTCCAACCAGCCAGGCTTCACTCTCAACATCGGGATCCGGTTCCCTGGTGTATTCCACCAGTAAAACCAGCGCGTAACCATGCTTGAACTCCTTAGCCGCGTCCTCCAGGGAGCGCTGCCATGCCTTCCGGCCTTCCTTGACGCTGGTCTCTGCCACGACATTGGCGGCAGAACCGGCCAGGTATTCTTTTTCCTGCGCCTGCGCCAGGGATTCATTAATGATGGGCTCTGCCAGCAGCGCCTGTTCGGGTATGGCGCAGGTTGCCGCCATACTGACGTCCAGGTTATAACACGCGGCTTTCAGGTGGTCTGCGCGCGCCTGTGGGTCGGACGGGATCGGCGCCTGTCTGGGAGCAGGATCACCCAGGCGCATCCGGTCGAACAGGTCGATATAATCGCGGAACGCATTAGCCATGGATACGGGGTTGTCCGGCGTAGTCGTTTCCAGAGGGCGTTGTTCCCCGAGGACTGGATAGTCAGGTCCTGAATCCCTCCTGGCGAGCCTTTCAAGGGCAAAAGGGCCAAGATGCATTGCCCGGTTTTTATGAGAAAAAAGTCGCATATTAATCCACGTTTAATATAGATGGTTGACAGGTTGGGATAGCATTTTCAAGACACGCTGTGAATACATCCATGTACGCTCATCGCCAGCCCTCCCTGGCTGGCGACGGTCTTGAAAATGCTATCCCAACCTTTCGGAAATTACTAACCAAATATTCAAATCCGGCTCGTGTCCCTGGATTATGTTTTTTGCAGTCCCAGATCACGAAGGTGCTCATGGACGAAATCAATCCGGTCATTACCCCAGAATACCTGGTCGTCTATGACAAACGTCGGCACGCCGATTACTCCGGCTTCCTGGGCCTCCTGCCAGTTGTCTTCCAGAATTTTTTGTTTGTCCGGGTCGTTTAATACCGTCTCAAACTCAACAGGATCAAGCCCCACTTCCCTGGCTAATCCGATCAGTGTATCGGGCTGGCCGATATCCACTCCCTGCCCCCATTCGGTGTCCGTCACTTTGATGATATATTCCCGCAAACAACCTTTCTCTTCGGCCAGTAAGGAGCCGATACCTGCCGGTGTCGGGTCAGTGGTAATGGGAGGGGGAATACAGGGAATATTCATCCGCTTCGCCCAGCGGGCCACGTCCTGCCGGGTAATGGGTATCTTGACTTTGGCCCGTTCCGGGGCTGAACGGCCATTCCACCCTGCCAGTGGGCGCCAGACGAAATTTACATGATAATCATCCACCAGACTGAACATCGTTTTGCTGGCGAGATAACAGTAGGGACTGCGGAAATTGAAAAAAAACTTTAAATCAACACGCTCAGTCATCCGTCCCGCTCCTTACGTTTGCCACAGAGGGCACAGAGAAAAGTCGATCCGTCATTCCGGGCTTGACCCTGCCTTACAACATGCCAGGGCAGGCTCCTGCCTTACAACATGCCAGGGCAGGCCTGGTATCCAGTCGGACAACCCTTCCTTTATAAGGAATTATCTTATCGACTGGATTCTGGCATGCGCCAGAATGACGAGAATGGCAGGGATCAATCCCTATGCTCTCTGTGCTCTCTGTGCTCTCTGTGTCCTCTGTGGCTATCAAAAGCAAGTGTTGTTTGCTTGCTCTACCTTCCGCTCTTGCGCAGGTTCTGCACCGTGAACATCTGCGGTGGGTTCAATGTCGGATCAAGCTGGCCCTTGAACTGACCGGTGGTGCAGTGCTGGGCCTGCACATCATACATCATGAAACAGTCATCAATGGCCACGCCGGAGCCTACGTTATTGGGCATGTGATTGTCAGGATAGGCCTGGCAGATGGAGAATGATTTCCACAGGTCTCCCTTGCGATCGAACTCCGCCTGGCGGGGTATGGTAAACGTCTGCGCGTCGAGATACATCACGCGCCGACTCAACGGGTGGTTCGGGTCCTTGGCCGATCCATGCAGCTCATAAATTTTACGCAGTTCCCAGGTGGTCTTGGGAAAACAACCCTCCACGTCTACGAACTGGTAACCATCAGGTTCCGGCGGCATGTCGGTGGCCAGGGCCAACTCATTATGATTATGGAACGGCAGAAATGCGTTCTTGCTGCCGATATAGGTCCAGTCATAGTCGGACACGCGGTTGTTGTAACCTTCAAAATCCTCGATCATGATATCCGTACCCAGGAAAGAATCCGTTGTCTGACCCGTTGCCAGACGCCGCACTCGCCGCTGGAAGCCCAGGTACAACCAGGCATCATCCCGCTTCAGGTCGTTTTTATAGCGGTGAATAAGGAGTTGCGTATTGGCGATATCAAACGGTTCCAGTGCCTTGACGTAAACGGAACGGAACAACTGGGCCGGATTATCCGTGAACTCCGGGACCGGGTCCTGGTTGACTCGGTGTTTCCAGTTCAGGAAGTGGAAGCTCCACTTGATGGTGCGTTCCAGTTTCCCCGACTTGGCATTCCTGAACTTCCAGTAAAACGGGGAAATCGCTGCATTGTCACCCCAGTTATAGCCGTACTGGTAATTCCAGGCGAGTTTGCGGCCGGCCTGGGGGTCATTGACATCCGGTTCGGCAGGGAATGCCCTGCCTGCGACAAAATTATCCACCAGACCGTCAGCGCTGAGCGACGGTGGATTTTTCACGGCTTCCAGCGTCGCATTGATATAGCCCGGGTGCAGTTCCAGGGATTCCGTCACCTTGGTCTGCAACGCGGTCTGACCTTTTATGATGTGGTCATACAATGCCGGGTCGAGAATATCCTTGAACTGCTCCACGTTGCTTTGGTCGATCACCATTCCGGGGGTGTAACCCGGAAATTCCGGTGTCCAGTTTTCATAAGGATAGAATGAATTTCTTACATCTTCTTCTGTAAATTCTGCCGAAACACCCAGACTCAGGGCAAACAGCGGTAGTATAACGAGATACTTGACATACTTAATCATGATTCTTAAGCCTCCGTCTCTTGTATATTTTTAGAAGCGATAGCGGATTAGTATTTGAAACTCATCTTCATGCTGCGCCATGCCGAGGGGTCCGGAGCGGAAGCGACCCAGTGGTTCGAAACCTCTACGTATCCCCAAACTTGAATATTCATTACCTGGCACACAGGGAGCGACACTGTCCGGCGGATGGCAAGCCGGACCGGCTGTGAATGGCGGATAGGAGTTGGATGTGCGACCGTCATCGGCTACCCGGGGACCGCTTCCCAGTTTGATATTGGCGCCGAAGATCAGGCGCAGGTTATCGTTGATGAGATAATCCACCGCCGGACCCAATACAGTCGCTTTCGCGCGGAAGTCTCGGGCCAAAATCAACCTTGGCAGAATACGATCGTTAGCATAAAAACCCTGGAACAGGAAGGTGCCGATATAACCGTTCTTCCAGTCCTGGAATCCTATCTGTCCCCCGGTCAACGGGTGACTGATTGATTTATGATCGAGGATATGCTGGCCGAACATCTGTGCTGACAGCAGGAACGTCCGGTTCGGGTTCAACCAACGAATATAGGTGGGACGGTCCACACCTATCACCCAGCGGACTACATCAGATTCAGTATTCAGGTCGGATGTCAACGTATCGGCAAACTCCTCTCCACTGGTATGGGCCACTTCCATCCGGATCGCTGATTTGAGCGGATCCACGTAAAAGTCGGCCGATGCGCCTACCAGAGTAACTCGCGGAAAATGAATATCAAATGCCGGCACGTAGGGTCGTACCCGCTCCAGGCCCGGAGCATCAGTAGGATCAAAGGGATTAGCGCTCAGCCCACACAAGAAAGGATTATCCGGTTGCGCCGGCCCCGTAAATGCAGTATTTACAAGAAAATCACATACCGGTTCAGGTAATGTATTACCCACAAACGGATTCGCACCCTCTATTCCCCCTCTTAACGCCGGTAATTGCGAGTAAAACGTCATGGCATTGATTGAGAATCCCACGCCTTTGAACACACCTTCAAGCCGCACGCCGCCCTGGTCGAAGTCCCAGCCCGGCAAGTGGATATCCCGGATACCGACGACGTGAGCAGGAAAATCTGTAGCCAGGTTGCCCTCAAAAGAAAGACCGGTGGCAAAATTATTGATGGTACAACCATTGTCCCAACAGTTTTTCAATGCCCGAAACAGGTCGCCGGCCAGCAAAATATTATAGGGTTGACCACCCTGTCCCAACGTGTTCGGCCGAAATTTCTCGAAGTTCCAGAGCAGTTGCAGGTTCAGGTCATCGAAAGCACCCACCGCGCCGGCGCGGTACTCAGCGGAAAAGATGCCTACGGGAATACGACTATCTTCGAATTCTTCATAAATACTCTGGATGGAGAAATCGATGGGGTTGACCTGGTCCAGAACGCGGAACAAATCGGTCCGACCCCAGACCACCTGTTGGCGGCCTATACGAAAGTTGATCTCGTCGCCGTTATTGACCGGCATGGTAGCGTCAATGTAAATCTCCCGCAGCCAGCCATGGTCATCGGTGAACTCGGGAAAGCGCAGGTCGTCCAGGCTCGCATCCATATAACCGGGAATGCAGCCGCGGGAATCCACGTTGCAGGGCCGTGTCGGGGTAAAGAATTCCAGACCACCACCGAACTCACCGTTATTGTTGGTAGAGGCAAGTTCACTACCTACCCTCTTCAGACCTTCATTGGGATTAGCCACGGTATCAAACCCAAAGCCGCCACCGCCAGGTAGCGCAGGTGTACCTGCAGTTACCGGAGAATTCCCCCAAGGATATGCCGTGGATGGAAGTGAGGGGATGGCGCTATTCGGAATCACAGCAGGCGGACCGGGTTGTGGATTGGGGACTAAGGAAAGGAAGCTGTTGATGTTAACCGCCTTACCGGAGCTTATGGTACTGACCGGACCACCCGACCGTTTACCGAATGTATCATCGTTCAGGTCATACACGCCGTCATAGGTCGCCCGCAAGGTCCCATGAAAGGAGAGCTCGGAGAACAGGCCTGTGGGTTTGAATATCTTGGACCACTCGATTTGACCACGCACGCGTTCCTTGGTTATGCCATAACCGTCACGGTTGTGATAGGTATTATCAAGAAAGCCATGTAACTCCAGGGTGCCGTCTCTGGAATTCCAGCCGCTCACTTGTGCCGGCAGGATGACCAGGGCGCATGCGAAGACACCTGATAACAAGGTGAGATTGAACCTGCGGATATTCATCATTTATCCCCCTAAGCTATGCTGACTTGATTAGAATCTATACTGGAAAATATCGATATTTCGGTATTGTAACGTTTTTTTTAGCGGGCGCTATCTTTATTTGTCACATATATAATGAAATTATAGTTCCGTTAATCCAGAACTTCAATTTCATCGATCGTCGAACCTTCCCCTTTTGCCCAGCGCTCTTCAGCCGCCTGCATAATGAATTTCGGCTTGAAGATGTTCACCCATGCCGGCACCAGGAACATGGCGGCCGCCATGTTCATGACCAGCATGATGATCAAGAGGCGCGCCGCATCTGCCTGGAAGCGCAGTTCAGATATAAATACCCACATGATAATGCCGCCGACCAGTGTCGTGGCGGTCAAGGCAATGGCGACGCCGGTGGTGGTGACCGCGCGCCGGATGGCGTCCTGGAGATCCTCGGCCACATGCATTTCCTCCTTGATCCGGTCCATCATGTAAATGGCGTAATCCACCCCCAGCCCGATCCCCACGGCAATCATCGGTACCGTATTGACGTTCAACCCCATATTCAATAATCCCATACAGGCATAAGTCAGCGTGGTGGCGAACGTCATGGATACCAGCATCATGAACCCGGAGTGAAACGAACCGTAAAACCACAGGGTAAAACACAGGATAAGAATCAGCACCGCCGGCACGACGATGACGTTGGTATCATAGGCCTCTTCATTAATTGCTGCGGTCACCCCGACGGGCCCGCCGGCCAGGTCAATATGCAAACCTTCAACCTGCGCGCCTTTGCTGTCTATCCATTCCTTGGCCATGTAAATGGCGCGGCGGATAGTCTCACCGGTATGGTCCTTATAGTAAAAAACCATATTGGCAAGCCGGTCATCGGTGTCGATATATTCCTGTAATGCGCCCTGAGTCGGCGCCGACATCATGAACATGAACAACAGACCGCCGATATTCTGGTCGATAGAGGGAATGACCGCCCAGCGCGGGTCGTTGTTGCGGGTCATTTGATTCACCTGCGTGAGCAGGTTATTCACCCCTTTTACCCCGCCAAGATGCGGGTCCAGCATCATGTGGTTCTGGAAGTCCGCCAGGGCCTTCATGATTTCAGGTTTCTTCAAGCCGCCGTTCTCATCGGCGCGGGCGATGATAAACAATTCCTCGGCGCCCGGGAAGCGGTCGTTTATGGCCGTAGATGAGATATTGAAATCGTGATCCCGGTAGAGCAGCGGCGAACCCGGTTCCGGCTCGCCGATCTGCACCCAGGAACTGAAATAGGTTGCGCAGAGGGTAATAACCAGACAGGTGATTAACACCGCTTTGGAGCGTCCCGGGGTCCCGACGACCCGGGCAAACTTGGGAAAGATCACCCGCGCCATGGTATGCTTGACGGCCACTTCCTTCGGCCTGGGAAGTTCCGCCAGCAGCATGGGGATCGCTATCAATACCGTGGCGACCATACATACCGCCCAGAAAGACGCGTAAATGGCCATTTTGTCATTGATGGGCACAGACCCCAGCCCGATGAGGTACAGGGCCGAAGCGTCCGCAACGATCGCCAGCGCGCCGGGTCTGAACAGCGCATTAAAGGTGTTCCTGGCAGCCGACACCTTCTCATGGGTGCGGGACAGTTCAAGAAAGTAACGCTCCAGCTTCTGGATACCGTGGGACATGGACCGGGCCGAGATAAGAAACGGTACAACCAGCATTAACGGATCCAGGTTATAACCGAACACCCCCATGAACCCCACTCCCCAGATACTGGTCAATACCATGCCTACCAACGGTAACAGGATGCCGTACAGTCGGCGCGAATAGAAGATCAGGATCGCCAGGACGATCAGTATGGTGTAGAAAAAGATAAGCAGGATATCGCCACTGTAGGAATCCACCCAACCCACCAGCACAGGATGGCCGGTTGCATGGATTTTTACGCCGGGCGCAATTTCCGATGCCCGAATAGCCTGGATTTCATCGAATACCTTGCCGTAATCGAGTTGGCCTTCATTCAGGGTACCCTTAATCAGCGCCGACTTCATGTCCGGTGATACCAGCAAGCCGTATACGTTGGTACTGGCCACCACGTCCCGCTGGATTTTCGCCAGTTGTTCTTCCGTATATTCATCATGGTGCGGATCGTAATAGGTCTGTGAACGTATCGTCCCGTCCGGTGTCAGGAAGATTTTCCGGGTATTGCGATGGGTCAGGCTGCTTACCAGATTGTGGTTGATGTTGGACACGCTGTCCAGCTTCTGGGTGATACGGTGAACCCGGTCCAGGGAATCATTGGTGAATATCGTACCCTCCTCCACTTCCATGGCCATAACGATGATATTGGCGCCCCCGAAGGTATCGCGGATGCTGTTATGAAGCTGTATATAGGGGTGCTCCTGGGGTAACAGATCGGCAAAATCAGACAGCATGCGTACAGCGGGTATATTCCAGGCAAACATGGCGGTAATCAAAAAGATCACAACCAGTACGAATTTTCTGTTGTTGAACAGGAAATTACCAAAAGTAGGGAAAATCTGACTGGTATTAAATTTCATTAATTATCACTGTTCAGTAGTTCTTCAATTGAAAAGACGTGCAATACGCCCCCGGGACCGCTGACGATCAAGCGGTGACCAGCCAGGGGCTGTATCCCGCGCAGGTACAGGCGGAACGGTTGGCCGTGATCGACCGGCGCCCACTTTCCTCCGTCATAACGGAATATGGTGCCTTCACCACCGACGACGAATACATTACCGTTGGATTTAGCCAGGGTGTACAAGGTGACCAGGCTGCCGGTAGCCTGTATCTGCCAGCTCTGTCCGCCGTCAGACGTTTCAAGGACGACACCGCCCAGGCCGGCAATCCAGCCCTTGTCCAGATCTTCAAAATACATGCTCTGCGGATAAAACTCATCGGGCATGATGGGCATTGATTCCCAGGTGGCTCCGGCATCCCTGGTTTTCAGCAGGGAACCGAATTCACCGGCGATGTAAGCGGTCCGCTCATCAAAAAACTGGATATCCGTGTAAATCATGTCTTCATCCCGGGAGGACACCTCCCAGGTCGCAGCGCCATCCCGGCTGATCGATACGGTGGAAAAACTGCCTACCACCCACAAATTATCTGCGGGGTCGCACTGGATAGACTGCGGCGCCTCCTCGGTAGTGAGTTTACTCTGGCTCCAGGTCAGGCCGGCGTCGCTGGAAAGCCACACTTCGCCTTCAAAGGCCAATGCGGCGAACAGGCCGTCACTGCAACTGGTGATATCCAGGAAGGAAGGCCAGGAAGGAATTTGCTGCCGTTGCCAGGTGGCCCCGCTGTCCCCTGACGTCAGGATGACTCCGCTTGCTCCCACCGCAACAATATTCTGCCCGAAGGAACCGACTGCCTGAAAATTATCCGTCCTGCGTAGCGGAGACCGTTCGGCTGTTTCCACTTCGTCCAATACCAGCGGCGCTTCACAGCCGGAAGACAGCATAAAGATAACAGCCAACAGGCAACAATGTGCAACCCTGGCCAGGTTCTTGGTTATGTTATTAAACAATATCCCCCCTTCATTATTATTGTATGGCTATCCTGGCAGGTTATGATGCCCTCAGATCATTCGGAAACTGACCTTGCCCAGGCCCTGAAAACGCACATTAACAGCATCGCCCTTCCCCACTGCAACGGCTGCCGTTATGCCGCCGGTCATGATAAACGTCCCGGCAGGTATGACTTCTCCGCGCGCCGCCAGCATGTTTGCCAGCATGGCCACGCTGGACGCGGGATGCCCCAGTACTGCAGCGCCTGCGCCGGTTTCCACTACTTCGCCGTTTTTCTCCATTACAACCCCAAGGGTCGGCAGGTCCACCTCAGCCGCATCCCGAATCACGCTGCCGCAGACAAAACCTGCGGCTGAAGTATTATCGGCAATGACACTTTTCAGGTCAAACCGAAAATTTTCATAACGGGAATCTATGATCTCCACTGCCCCGGTAATGAAATCTATGGCCGGCAACACCTGGCCGATATGACAACCCGGCCCGGCCAACTCTGTCCTGGTCATAACGGCCACTTCCGCTTCCACCCGGGGATGGATAAACGCCCCCGTATCGATTTCTGCGCCGTCGGCATAACTGCCGTAATCAGACAAAAACCCATACACCGGCGTAGCCACGCCCATCTGTTTCATTTTTGCCTGGGAGGTCAAACCCATTTTCAGACCGACGATTTTACCACCGCGCTCTGTTTTACGACGGCGGATCTCATACTGGATGGAATAGGCGTCATCCCAGTCAAGTTCCGGGTGAGCATCGGTGATTTTCGTCACCGGCTGCCTGTTCAACTCGGCATTTTCCAGGTGCTCTGCCAGTTGGCTGATCGTGGCCTGGTCCAGCGTCATTGCGCCACCCCCTGCTTACGACCTGCAGGGGCAGGCTTTAATTCCCGGCGTGCGCGTACCATGTTCAGCGCAACGTCTTCTATCATGTCTTCCTGGCCGCCGATAGTTTTCATCTTCCCCAGTTCAACCAGGATATCCCCGGAAGGAAGATTGTATTTTTTCCCCACACGTTTAGCGTGCAGGAGAAAAGAGGAATACACGCCCGCATAGCCCATAATCAGTGAATCACGGTCAACCCGGATCTGCTGGTCCATCATGGGCACTACATTGTCCTCCGCCACGTTCATCAACTTGTATACGTCCACGCCGGTTTTAACGCCCATCCGGTCCAGCACCGCGTTGAATACTTCCAGGGGGGTGTTGCCGGCGCCGGCGCCTAAACCCGCCGCAGAACCATCAATCCGATCCGCGCCGGCCTCGACGGCTGCCAATGAGTTGGCAATACCCATAGCCATATTATGGTGCCCATGAAAACCAATCTCCGTGTCTTCATTCAACCCTTCGCGCAAGGCCCCGATACGGGCCGTGACATCATCCGGCAACATGTAGCCGGCTGAATCGGTGCAATAGATACAATTGGCTCCGTAAGATTCCATCAACCTGGCTTGGGCAAGCAGATGTTGCGGCTCCACCATGTGCGCCATCATCAGGAAACCGACCGTATCCAGGTCAAGCTTTCGGGCGGAACTGATGTGTTGTTCGGACACATCCGCTTCCGTGCAGTGGGTAGCGACGCGAATGGTATGAACACCGCAATCCCGTGCCATGTTCAAATGATCCACGGTGCCTATCCCGGGCAACAATAACGCCGAGATTTTTGCATTTTTCATACGCGGGATGACTGCCCGCAGATATTCCTCATCCGAACTGGCGGGGAAACCGTAATTGATGGAAGCGCCGCCCAGTCCGTCACCGTGGGTCACCTCGATAAGGTGAATGCCCGCATCGTCGAGCGCCGAAGCAACGCTTATCATTTGCTCTATGCTGATCTGGTGGCCTTTGGCGTGCATCCCGTCACGCAGACACATATCATGTAGTTTGACTTTTTTACCTGTCAGGTTCATGGCTTCATCTCCTCAGGCGTTAACAGCTTCCAACTGCAACTCGCCATTAATGATTTCCTCCGCAAACATCTCACCGGTGCGTAACGCGGCAGCAGTCATAATGTCCAGGTTACCCGCATATTCCGGCAGATAATCCCCCAGACCTTTCACTTCCATGAAAATGGACACACGGTTGCCGTCGAACACCGGTCCGTTTTTCAATTTATATCCCGGCACGTATCTTTGCACTTCCCTGATCATGTCATGGACGGATTTTGTGATCGCGTCCTCATCTGGAGTGTCTTCCGTCAGGCAATGGATGGTATCGCGCATAATCATGGGGGGTTCCGCCGGGTTGAGGATGATGATCGCCTTGCCTTGTTTGGCGCCGCCGACCTGTTCTATGCCGTCAGCCGTGGTGCGGGTGAATTCGTCGATGTTTTTGCGCGTGCCTGGCCCTGCGGACTTTGACGCCACCGTGGCAACGATCTCAGCATATTTCACCGGTTGCACCCTGCTCACCGCCGCGACCATGGGGATTGTAGCCTGCCCGCCGCAACTGACCATGTTCACATTGGTCTCCTGTCTGCCTACGTGCTCCTGCAGGTTAACGGGCGGCACACAGTAAGGGCCGATGGCTGCCGGCGTCAGGTCGATAACCAGCACGCCGCGCGCCTCCAGTTTCCTGGAGTTTTCCAGATGGATATAAGCGGAAGTCGCATCAAAAGCAATCTTGATGCCGTCAGCATCGATATGCTCAAGCAGATCATCCACCCCCGCGTGGGTGGTCCTCAAACCGCTGGCTCTCGCCTTCGCCAAACCGTCCGAGGCAGGATCTATCCCCACCATCCAGACCGGATTGATCCAGTCACTGCGTAACGCCTTCATCATCAGGTCCGTTCCGATATTCCCGGAACCGACCAGGGCAGCATTTACTTTCATATCATCAACCTCTTAATCTAATATCAGCCACAGAGGACACAGAGTTTGATTCCTGACATTCCTGTCATGCCGGCGAATGCCGAAAATCCAGTCAAAAAATCATTCCTTACAGTACAGAGTCTGATTCCTGCCATTCCCGTCATGCCGGCGAATGCCGGAATCCAGTCAAAAAATCATTCCTTATTGTAATGAATATCAGTTCACTGGATACTGGCATTCGCCAGTATGACGTCGTGTCGTCGCGTCGTCGTGTCGTTGTTTGTATACTCTGTGTCCTCTGTGGCAAATCAATTATGTAAACCGGACTGATGCATTGCCGATAGCGCCAATGGATAAATTCATCGAGTCTCCCGGCACTATCGGATGCAGGGGAACCAGGGAACCCGACAGGATCACCTCACCGGCCTCCAGCTTGATGCCGAATTCGCCCAGGGTATTCGCCAGCCAGGCAACACAGTTAACCGGCGATCCCAGGGCCGCGGCGCCGGCGCCCGTGGCAATGACTTCGCCGTTCTTTGAATGCACCATACCGCAGGTCACCAGGTCAACGCGCCGCGGGTCAACGGCCCGGTCACCCAGCATGAACAGACCACAGGAGGCATTATCGGCAATGGTATCCTGGATCTTGATTTTCCAATCCTTGATGCGTGAATCGACTATTTCAAAACAAGGCATCACGCATTCCGTCGCCCGCAGGACGGCGGCATTGGTCACGCCCGGCCCTTCCAGGTCGTGTTTCAGGATAAACGCTATTTCTCCTTCTGCCTTGGGCTGGATTAGTACCGAACTGATGGGCATTTCATCGCCGTTGTTATAGACCATGCGGTCAGTCAGGTAACCAAAATCCGGCTGGTTCACCTTCAACATATTTTGTACGGCCTTGCTGGTAGCGCCGATTTTTTTACCGATGATTTTTTCACCATCGCCCAGTCGTCGCTGCAACAATTGCAGTGCAATACGATAGGCGTCCTCAATGGTAATATCAGCCTCCTGCTCCGTTAACGGCTCGATAGTATTGCGCTTGCGTAGACAATCGTAGAGTGTATTACCGTAGGATAGTATTTTGTCTGCAGCAAAAGTCATTTTCTCGCTCTTTTATTATCTTCAGCCACAGAGAGTACAGAGAACACAGAGTTTGACTTCTGCCATTCCTGCGTCCGATCCCGCCATTCCTACGCCCGACCCCGCCATTTGCGTCCGACCCCGCCATTCCTGCGTCCGACCCCGCCATTCCTGCGGAAGCAGGAATCCAGTCGAAAAATTATTCCCTACTGATAAGGAAATTCTGGCTACTGGATTCCAGGCCTGCCCTGGCATGTTGTAAGGCAGGGGCCTGCCCGGAATGACGGAACGATTTTTCTCTGTGTTCTCTGTGTTCTCTGTGTCCTCTGTGGCAAATGTTTACAATTTCAAACACACGTTGCGCATTTCAGTATAGAACTCCAGCGAGTGTACACCACCTTCCCGGCCGATGCCCGATTGTTTGGAGCCGCCGAAAGGTGTCCTGAGATCCCGCAGGAACCAGCAATTAACCCAGGTAATACCAACCTCAATGGCAGCGGCAACCCGATGTGCACGCGCCGCGTCACCCGTCCATATTGCCGTTGCCAGCCCGTAAGGCGTATCGTTAGCCATGCTGATTACCTCCGATTCTTCATCAAAGGGCTGAATATGACAGCAGGGACCGAAGATCTCCTCTCGAATAACCGGCGCTGACTCGGGCAAACCCGTCCAGATAGTCGGTTCCACCCAGAAACCGCCTCCAAGTTCATCAGGCACTTGCGGAACAGCGCCGCCGGTAATAATTTCTGCCCCCTCCTCCCTGGCCTTTCGATAATAGGACAGCACCTTTTCCCTTTGCTGCCGGCTGATCATGGGTCCCAGGGTGGTCGTTGCCAGTTCAGGTCGTCCCGGCGCCAGGTTTTCCGCACCCAGTTTGAGCCGTTGCACGAATTCGGCGAACACAGGCCGTTCAACGTAAACCCTTTCCGTTCCCAGGCAAACCTGGCCGCAATTGGCAAACGCAGAGCGCGTAGTCCCCTCTATGGCCTTATCCATATCACAGTCGGCAAACACCACTCCCGCGTTCTTTCCGCCCAGTTCAAACGATACGTCGCGCAGGCCGACTGCCGCGGCCTTCATGATTTGGGTGCCCGTGACCGTTTCACCGGTAAACGTAATGGCGTCCACGCCCGGATGCTCAGTCAGAAACTGACCGGCGGAATCGGGACCGAAACCATGCACTACGTTGTATACTCCCGCGGGTATACCTACTGAATTCATCACCTCGCCCAGCAGGGTTGCCGTCGCGGGGGTTTCCTCCGACGGTTTGACAACGACGGTGTTACCGCAGGCCAGTGCCGGCCCGACTTTCCAGGTCATCAGCAGCAAGGGCAGATTCCAGGGACAGATGACACCGATAACACCCTTGGGTACGCGCAACGCATAATTCAGCGCCCCGGCCCCGTCCGGGGTATCCATCATGAAGGATTCTGCGGGGACGTTCTTGATGATATCCGCAAAGATTTTGAAGTTGGCCGCGCCCCGTGGAATATCGACGTGCCTGGCCAATGACCAGGGTTTGCCGGTATCAAGGCATTCCGCTTCAAGAAAATCATCGAACCGGGCATTAATCCCGTCGGCCAGGTCATACAATAACGCGACCCGTTGCTGTACCGTCATTGCGCCCCAGGATCCCGTCAAGGCGGCACGGGCAGCGTTGACTGCCGCGTCGACCTCTTCCCTGCCCGCTTCATGCACCTGTGCATAGGCCTCACCCGTTGCCGGGTTAAGCGTATCGAACATCCTGCCGCCGGCAGATCCGATAAATTCGCCGTTAACGAAATGACAAAACGGCGTACCTGAAAAGACTTGTTCTACTTTTGCGTGCATTAACCCGAACCCTCATACCAGACTTGCAGTCCATGGGGTCAGAGTAAAAATACTCAACAACAAGCTACTACCACTTGCCAAACTGACTGTATTTTTACTCTGACCCCAAATATCATTCATGCAGAATTTTCAGCGCATTTTCTGCAATTTCCTCATCCTGTTTTTCACTCGCCCCGGAGACGCCGATGGCGCCGATGCGAAGCCCATCGACTTCTATGGGGACACCCCCGCCGCAAGTCATCAACCGATCCACCGACGGCAGGCCCGTTTGACACGGAACAGACAAATTATCGATGACATTCTGCCACTGTGACGTAGGCATACCGAAACTCATAGCCGTGTAAGCCTTACTTATGGCCACGTCAACGGAGTGGAACGCCGAACCCGGCATGCGCAGGAAAGCAGCCAGGTGACCGCCGCTGTCCACCACCGCGACGTTGACTGTTACGTTCATTTCATCAGCCTGCTTTACTGCGGCCTGTACCAGCGCATGGGCTGCTTCCCAGTGGATATTGTTCTGCTCTACAGTAACTTTCATCTATATCTTCCTGCTACAGGCGTTATCATTCATGCTCTCCCCGTCATTCCGGTGAATGCCGGAATCCAGTCAAAATACTATTCTCTGTTGTTTACCCTGCCCCGAGATGCTCTTGTATTTTTTGCCAGGGCGTTGCGCCCTTGCTTTTCAGTTCAGCCAGTTTTTGCGCGGGGAAATCGGCCGCAACTCCTGTTTGATAGGATGGACGATTCAGACATCTTTCATACCAGGCCGCGACATTTTTACGGTTCCGGTACCAGTCGGTCCAGCCAAATTGATACAGGGTTTGAAAATACGGCGCCATAGCCGCGTCAGCCAGGGAAAACCGGTCACCCGCCAGCCACTCCTGCCCGCTCAATAACTGTTCCATATCGGCAATGGTTTTCTCATACGTAGCGACGGCGTCAACGACATCAGGGGCGTCATAACCCTGCTTCAACAGACGCCGCTGGCGTTCGCGCCGAGGTTTTTCCACAACCCGGTCGATCATGGCATCCCTCTGCGCCTCCGACATTTGCAAGAGTTTGTCCGCCATCAACAACGGCCATTGCAAAGCGCCGCAACTGGGATGAACCTTGATGTCCACGTGTTTCATCCAGAAACGCATCTGTGCCCTGTGGTAGGGATTATCAGGTCGCAGTCCCGGCCCGGGGAATTTGTCTTCCAGGTACTCACAGATAATGGATGATTCGATGACCGGATTCCCCCCGTCTACCAGGGTCGGCACGACACCGAGGGGATTCAACCTGAGATATGCCGGAGTCAGGTTCTCCTTTTCCGCCAGGTTCACGTGACGTTTCTCCCAGTCAAGACTCTTTTCCGCCAGCACAATTCGCACCTTCTGGGAGCAAGGTGACATCGGATGGGTATATAATTCCAGCATGTTGTTATTTATAGTATTAGAAAATCAATGAAAATCGATATTTGTTTATTTTATCGATATTCTGATATGGTAGCAAATATAATCATAAATAGCTCCTGACAATGCCACCTTCACCTGCCAGAACGCTGGTTGAATCCTCCTACAACCAGCTTCGCTCCGACATCATAGCCGGTAAACTGGTACCGGGCGCCAAACTCCGCATCGAGGAACTGCGGGAAGATTACCAGATCGGGGCAAGCCCGTTGCGGGAAGCATTGAACAGGCTTGCCGGTGAAGGGTTTGTCACGGTCGAGGAACAACGGGGATTCAAGGTTGCACCCATTTCCATGAACGACCTCCAGGACCTGAGTCGCATGCGCATCATGCTTGAATGCGAGGCGCTGCGGGAAAGCATCAGGAACGGCGACGATGAATGGGAAGCAAACCTGGTTGCGGCGCATCACCGCCTGCAAAAAGCCGAACAAAGCTATGGCAAGAACCTGGGCGAGTGGGAGCGGCGCAACGAAGAATTTCATGAGGCCCTGATTGCCGCCTGTGCCTCCCCCTGGCTGCTACGCTTACATCATCTACTCTACGAACAACACAAGAGATACCGCTTCATTGCCATATTGGCCCATGAAGAAAATCGGGATGTTCACCTGGAACACCTGAAAATCATGGAAACAACCCTGTCCCGTGACGTGGACGCAGCCTGCGCGGCAACAGAATTTCATATCCAGAGAACGCTGGAAACCAGCACCCGGGTATTTGCTGAACTGGAAAAGAATGCCATCGACCCCGCCCCCTTCCCAAGGCAAACACATACTTTGTGAATCCCGGCTATCATCGTTCCGGCGATTGGTATAGT
Source organism: Gammaproteobacteria bacterium (assembly GCA_965222155.1). Classification (GTDB taxonomy): domain Bacteria; phylum Pseudomonadota; class Gammaproteobacteria; order Eutrophobiales; family Eutrophobiaceae; genus JAAXHV01. Next base: position 1,118,380 of record CBDCTH010000012.1, on the reverse strand, counting down.
AATTGCTGCTAATAAAATGGGTAGTTGCCGGATTACAGTGATATTTTGTTTATTGCGCCATAATGGTGCATTAATGCATTTTTATGCGCGTAGAAGAATAAAATAGGGCATCATATGATCCCCGAAAATTTAACAACCTGATTAAGAGCTTGCCATGAAAACTTTGATACCCAACATATACCTGTTCAGCATAATTATCGTCCTGTTGCCCTTGAATGCCGTGGCGCAGGATGAAAGACCACTGCTGGAAGAAATCATAGTTACCGCGGAAAAACGCTCCGAAAGCCTGCAGGACTTGTCCCAGGCCGTCACGGCGCTGTCCGGCGAGGACATAGACAACCGGAACATCACCTCCTTCGTGGATTTGAGCAGCATCGCGCCCGGGGTGACAGTCGCCAAAAATGAAGGTTTCAAAACCGTCATCTCCATTCGCGGCGTAGGGAATGAAACCAACCAGAATGCAAGCGCCAACCCTTCCGTCTCCTATCACCTGGACGGCATTTACGTGGCCTCGCCCTATGCGCTGCACACGGATTTCCTGGATATCGAGCGCATTGAAGTATTGCGCGGTCCCCAGGGCACCCTGTTCGGTCAAAATTCCACGGGCGGCGCTATCAACGTGATTACTCAGGCGCCCAACACCGAGGAGTTTTTCGGTAACGCCGACCTGACCGTAGGTAACTACGGCCTGATACGGACCCGGGGATCAGTGAATGTCCCAATGAGTGATACCCTGGCCTTGCGCGCCTCTGTTTCTTACCATAACCACGACGGATTCAGCAGGAATATCGTACTGGACCAGGAATTGGACCAGGCAGACAATATTTCCGGCCGAGTCCGCCTGTTCTGGAACCCCGCTGAAAACCTGCGGTTCAACCTCACCGCCCAGTACTATGAGGAAGATACCAACGGGGCAGCGCAGAAGGGTATCCTGGACCCCACTCCCGGTAAACGCCGGCTGGCGCAAAACTCGGAAAACAAATACGACCTGGAAAGCCAGTTGTACAGCCTTGTTGCCGAATGGGACTTATCGGCCTTCACGGTAAAATCGCTGAGCAGTTACCAGGACGATGATATTGCCGTAGTGCGGGACAACGACCGCAACGACTTTGTGACCCTTATCAACCAGGGTATCTTCCTGCTGCCCAGTGTTTTCGACCCCGAGACCAATCGACAGAAAACTTTCACCCAGGAATTCAACCTGATATCCGCCGAACCACTTTGGGGCAAGCTGGACTGGGTAGCCGGGGTCTTCTACCTGGACACAGAGATAGATATTCTCATTCGTGAGTACCTGGACTTCGATACGGACGGTGTGTTTGGCCCGGTCACGCTGGAACAGGTGCTGGGCTACGGCGGAGAGGTCGGTTTTATCTCTGATTCCAAACCGGAGCGGGACTCGATCTCAGTTTACGGCCAGGGGACTTATCACTTCACCGACCGCATGCGTCTGATAGCCGGCCTGCGTTATACGGAGGATGAGGTCTACTCCGAGGTAACCAACTATTACGGCCGCGAGGGCACGGATATACTCGAAGTAAAAAGTGAAAAGGTCACCGGCCGCGGCGCGCTGGAATACGACCTGGGTGATGACACCATGGTATACGGCTCATACACCCGCGGTTTCAAACCGGGCGGCAGCAACCTGACCTTCGGCATCGAGGATGTCATCTCACCCATACTGGTGCTGCCAACCTTTAAGGATGAAACGATTGAGGCCTGGGAGCTGGGCATTAAGACGGACTTCGCAGACAACCGGATTCGTCTGAACGCAGCCGTCTTCTACTACGACTATAAGAACCTGCAGTACCAGGCAACGGACCCCGAAGTGTTTAACGGCGGCGTCGGCAACCTTCCGGGCTCCGAAATCTACGGCGCAGAACTGGAACTCCTCAGTTTCATAACCGACAGGTTCACCCTGGACGCCCGTTTGTCCTGGCTGGAAACGGAGATCACCGAATCTCACCTGTCCCTGGATAACGTGCAGTCCGACGCGGCCACCAATGCATTGCTCGCTCAGGGGGCCTTTCTCTTTGGCACCGAGATCGAGCAGGCACGCGCCGCCGTGATCACGGACGTCAACGGTAATAAGCTGGCCAAAACACCCAAGTTCACTGCAGATGTGATGCTGCGTTACCGCGGACGCCTGAGCAGTTGGGCCGACCTCGAAGGCAGCGTGCAATACACCTACCGCGACGGCTTCCAGCACCGTATCTTCAACAATCCGAGAGCTGACGACGTGCCGAGCTATAATATCGTCAACCTGGTGCTCAGTATTGCGCCGGACGCCTACCCCTGGCACATCGACCTGATGGCGATGAACCTGGGCGATGAAGACGGGATCAATGCCCGCTTTACCGACGTCTTCGGAGTGGGCGCCACCGGTGATGAACTGATTGCGCCCCGACAGTACATGGTACGTTTCGGCATGGAGTTCTAGGGATCACCGGGGACGGATTTCAAATCCGTCCCCTTATTACAACATGCAGGGGCAGACCCATTCCTGGGATATTCTTACCAACTCAGATTACTCGAATCACAATGAAGAACAGCACCGACAGTCATGCCCGCATCGTCATCGTTGGGGGCGGCATCATGGGAGTTGGTCTGCTCTACCACCTGACTGAGGAGGGTTGCACTGACGTTGTTTTGATCGAGAAAGGCGAACTCACCTCCGGTTCGACCTGGCATGCGGCCGGCCAATGCCCGAACTTCGTCGGCAATTACAATCTCGCCAAGATCCATGAATACAGCATCTCCCTCTATAAAAGGCTGGAGGAACTCACCGGACAGGCTGTCAGTTGGCACATGTCGGGCAGTGTTCGATTCGCGTTAACCGAGCGCGATCTGGACTGGTTTAAATACGTCAAAGGGATCGCAGATAACGTCGGGTTTCACATGGAAATCATCGGCGTCGACCAGGTCAGGAAGCTCAATCCGTTTATATCCACCGACGGCGTCCTGGCCGGCGCGTGGACGCGCGCTGACGGCCATGCGGATCCGGCGGGTCTTACCAACGCGATGGCTCGCGGCGCACGCAACATGGGCGCCACGATCGTCCGGCATAACCGGGTCGTTGATATCAACGCGCTGCCTTCCGGGGAATGGCAAGTGGTGACCGAGAACGGCAACTTTATTGCAGAAACCGTCGTAAACGCGGCAGGCTGTTATGCAAGGCAGGTGGCGCAAATGGTGGGCGCCGACCTGCCCATCTGCAACATTCAGCACCACTATCTCGTCTCCGGCCCGATACCGGAATTTATCGAGCGCGCTGAAGAGATTCCGGTGATGCGCGATCCATACTCCTCGGCGTACCTGCGCCAGGAGCAGAAGTCCGGCCTTATCGGCATATATGAACACGATAACCTTGCCGAAGCGTGGCCGCCACGGGGGCTGCCGGATTGGGAGTCCGACAGTGAACTGTTTGACGAAGATCTCGACCGTCTGATGCCGTGGCTCGAACGCGCGATGGAGCGTATGCCGATCATCGAAAATGCCGGCCTCAAACGTATCGTTAACGGCGCCATTCCCCATTCTGCCGATGGCCCGCCTGTTCTGGGACCTGTGGCCGGGCTTAAGAACTTCTGGCTCTGTTGCGGTTCCTCGTTCGGTATTGCGCAGGGCGCGGGGTGTGGCAAGTATCTCGCACAGTGGATGCTCTACGGCGCTGCGGAAATCAATATGACCGGATTCGACCCTCGCCGTTTCGGCGTCTTTGCCGATGAGGACTACATGAAGGCGAAGGGCCGCCAGGATTACAGCATGACCTACTTTACCCCGCTTCCCGGTGAAGAGTTGCCCGCCGCCCGCCCGCGGCGCGTTAGCCCGCTGTATGAAAAACTGAAAGCGCAGGGTTGCGTGTACACCGAGACATTCGGCTGGGAACGGCCCAAATGGTTTTCTCCGGACGCTCGCGAGGAAGAATACGACTACCGTCGCAACAACGTTTTCGACGTGGTGCGTAATGAGTGCCTGGCGGTGCGCGAGCGGGTCGGCATCCTGGATTTATCGGGTTTCGCCAAGTATGACGTGACCGGCGCCGGCGCCCACAGGTTCCTGGATCGTATTTGCGCTAACAGGATGCCGAAAATGGGCGGCATTGCCCTTGCGCACGTGTTGTCCGAAGGCGGGCGTATCGGCGGCGAGATGACGATCACGCATCTTGCCGACGATCATTTCTACGTGTTGTCCGCGGCCGGCGCCGAACTGCGCGACCTGGACCATCTGATCCAGGGCAGGCGCGAAGACGAGCAGGTGCAGGTTGCCAATGTAACCGATAAGCGGGGCGTGCTGGTGCTTGCCGGGCCGAGATCGCGAGATGTCCTTGCCAGTGTTACGGACTCGCCCCTGGACAGCGGCGCGTTCCGCTGGTTGAGCGGCAAGGAGATTACCGTTGCGGGAAGGACCGTCCGGGCGCTACGGGTTAACTATGTCGGTGAACTGGGTTGGGAGTTGCATCCGCCGATGGAATACATGGAGGAGTTGTACGATGCCCTCCGGGAAGCAGGCGAGGCGTTCGCTATTGCCGATTTCGGACTGTACGCCGTCAACAGCCTGCGGATGGAAAAGGCGTACCGGGGCTGGGGGGCGGAGTTGACCAACGAAGTTACGATGATCGATGCCGACATGGCGCGTTTTATCCGATTCGATAAGGACGACTTCGTGGGCCGGCAGGCCACCCTGGAGCAACAGGACCGGCTCCGTCATTCCGGCGAATGCCGGAATCCAGTGGACAAGGAAGCCACTCTGCAACTCGTGTATTTCGAGGTCGATGCAACTGACTCGGATATTCGGGGTAGTGAATCTATGTTCAGAGGCGATGAATGCGTCGGAGTAACGACGTCCGGCGGTTATGGCCATTACGTTCAAAAAAGCCTGGGCTTTGGTTACGTGACCCCGGAACTGGCCAAACCCGGCACGGAGTTGAGTATTGACCTCCTCGGGGAACGCTGTCCAGCAAGAGTCCTGAAGGAACCGGCTTATGATCCTGCTAATGTACGACTAAGGATATAACGACCTGAAACTTTAAGTATTGTTCGATGAGTTATCTTGACGAAATAACCATACAGTATCAGTCAGCTGCGTCATTCCGGCGGAAGCCGGAATCCAGTGAAACAGAACGCCGCCTTTGGCGGCACGTTATTGGACTGGATTCCGGCTTCCGCCGGAATGACAACGAGAGACGCGGAATGACGACGAGGGACGCGGAATGATAGTCCTATCGGTGGGCTGATAGTGTCCAATACACCAGCCAATCTCCCCGGGCGCGCCGACGTGATTATCATCGGTGGCGGCGTGATCGGTTGTTCCATTGCCTATCACCTGGCCAAATTCCACTCACAGGACGTTGTGCTGCTGGAGCGCAAGCAGATCACATCGGGAACCACCTGGCACGCGGCCGGTCTGATCGGGCAGTTGCGCGGGTCCATCAACATGACCAAGCTCGCCCGTTACACCAGGGAACTCTACGATGGGTTGGAGGCGGAAACGGGGCAGGCTACAGGCTACCGGCAATGCGGATCGGTCTCAATCGCTACCAGTGAAGAACGCTTCGAGGAACTGAAACGCAACGCCTCGATGGCGCAGGTGTTCGGGTTGAAAGTCGATGTTGTCACGCCCGCGGCCATCAAGGAGCGGATTCCGCTGCTTCATACCGATGACGTGCTCGGCGGGATACATATTCCTTCCGACGGATACGGCAACGCGGTCGATATCACCCAGGCGCTGGCCAAGGGAGCACGGGCCAACGGCGCGCGGATTTTTCAGAACGTGCCGGTAACGGCAATTCGCACCGGCGCCGGCCGGGTCACCGGCGTCAGCACCGGGTACGGCGATATGGACGCCGGCCACGTGGTGCTTTGCGCCGGCATGTGGACGCGGGACCTGGCCGCGACAATCGGGGTCAACGTACCGCTTCATGCCTGTGAGCACTACTATGCGTTGTTTGAATCCGTTGCGGGACTGGATGAGAACCTGCCGGTGATACGTGACTATGACGCCTGTACCTATTACAAACACGACGCCGGCAAATTACTGGTAGGCGCGTTCGAACCCAGCGCCCGGCCCTGGGGCATGGATGGTATTCCCGAAGACTTCTGCTTTGATGAAATTGCCGGCAACTTCGATCATTTTGAGCCGATCCTGCAGGACGCCATGGCGCGCGTGCCGGCCCTCGAAGCGGCAGGCATCCAGAAGTTCTTTTGCGGACCGGAGAGTTTTACCCCGGACGTGCGTTACCACCTGGGCCGGGCGCCCGAATTCGGGAATTGCTTTGTTGCCGCCGGTTTGAATTCGATCGGCCTGCAATCCGCAGGAGGAATAGGGAAAGTCATGGCGGAATGGATCCGCGCCGGGCAGCCGCCGGACGACCTCTGGGAGGTAGATGTACGGCGCAACATGCCTTTCCAGGGTAACCGCAAATACCTGCGCGAGCGCGTGTCCGAGAGCCTGGGTCTGCTCTACGCCAAGCACTACCCCTTTCGCCAATATGAGACCGCACGCGGCGTGCGCAGGTCGCCGCTTTACGACCGCCTGAAATCAATTGGCGCCTGTCACGGCGAAACGGCCGGGTGGGAACGACCGAACTGGTACGCGCCCCGGGGGGTGGAAGCCAGCTATGAATACAGCTACGGACGCCAGAACTGGTTCGAGTACTCGGCAGCCGAACACCGGGCGGTGCGTGAAAACGTCGGCCTGTTCGACCAGTCGTCCTTCGCCAAGTACCGTCTGGAAGGGAGAGATGCAGCACGGGTGCTGAACTACGTTTGCGCCAATGACGTTGACGTTCGGCCCGGTCGTATCGTCTATACGCAATGGTTGAACGAAAAGGGAGGAATCGAGGCGGACCTGACGGTCACGCGTCTCGCCCAGGACAGCTTCCTGATCGTGACGGCTGCCGCCACGGAAATCCGCGATTTTCACTGGCTCAAACAGCACATTCCCGCCGCTGCGCACTGCGTGCTGACCAACGTGACATCGGCCATGGGCGTCATATCCGTGATGGGTCCGAATGCGCGCAAGCTGTTGCAGCCATTGACGCCGGACGACCTGTCGAACGAGGCGTTCGGCTTTGCAACCAGCCGCGAGATAGAACTGGGTTACGCACTGGTGCGCGCTTCACGCATTACCTACGTTGGCGAGTTGGGCTGGGAACTCTATATACCGACCGAGTTTGTCTCCGGTGTATACGAGGCGATTGTCGCTGCCGGAGAAGCAGCCGGTCTGGCCCACGCCGGTTATCATGCCCTCGACTCCCTGCGTATCGAAAAAGCCTATCGACATTGGAGTCACGATATCACCGACGAGGACACGCCGCTCGAGGCAGGGCTGGAATTTACGGTCAAGTTCGACAAGCCGGGCGGGTTCATCGGCCGCGACGCGTTGCTGAAACAGCAGGAGCAGGGCATACGCAGACGCCTGTTACAGTTCAGGTTGCGCGACCCGGAACCTCTCCTCTACCACAACGAACCGATCTGGCATCAAGACAGGATTATCGGCCACGTGACGTCCGGCAGTTACGGCCATACCCTGGGCGGCAGCATCGGTCTGGGCTACGTCGACACCTCGGGGGTCCGCGACCTGGCGGAGTTGGCCGGAGACACGTTGGAAATCGAAGTGGCCGGCGTCCGCATCCAGGCCGAGGCCTCACTGCGACCCATGTACGATCCTGATAACAAGCGAATTCGTAGCTGACCGGATTCCCACCCCTGCTTACAGCGTGTGCAATCCCTGTCCACTATGACGTTTCCCTGGCCGGCATGACGAACGGGGGTTAATTCCTGCCGACGGCCTCGCGGGACAGGAAAATCGGGAACCTGGCCCGCACTTCGGCATCAGTTTCGCCACTGACATGGCCGGGGAAATGACTGGCGAGAATCGCTTGTTTCTTCTCGATGGCTTTCTGCAACATAATCGGTTTTCCGCTTTCCTCCCACACGTTGGGACTCGTGCGATCGCTGAAATCCGGGTAAATATATTCGCTTTGCATGACCTTCAACGTTCGGTCAGAGCCCAGGTAATGACCTTCACCGCCGCTGCAGACCTGTTTTATTTCGTCAAAACTCAAGGTCTCGGTATTAACTTCAATCCCTCTCGTTACCCGCATAGCGGCGCCCAGCACGTCATTGTCCAACAGCAGGCTCTCGGGGCAGGTCCCCAGCAGGCTCGCGTACATGCCTGCCGATTCGTAGATAATGTTGGCGCCTGACAGTGCCGCGGCCAGGGTCGTTGCGGCGCGGTCGGCGCCGGCCTGAAAATCCGGGAATTTCGAATCCGTCATCCCGCAGGCCGTACCAAAGGGCAAGTCGTAGACGTTGCCCATTTGCGCGCAGGCCGCGGACAGCAGACCCTGTTCCGGCGAACCGCCGCTCATGGCGCCGGTGCGCAGGTCGGAGACGAACGGCCAGGCACCGAGAATGGCCGGGGCGCCGGGTTCGATTGCATTCACATAGACCAGGCCGCCGAGACATTCGGCCCAGGCCTGGGAGACGGCGCCGGCCAGACAGGCCGGCGTAGTTGCGCCGGCTTGCCCTGCAGACAGGAGCAGCACCGGCATACCGCCCTGGACTGCGATCCGCAGACATTCCAGGGACTCCTGGGCAAACTTCATAGGCGGCACGACAAAGCAGTTGGATTGGCTGACGAACGGTCGCGCGCGCCACTCGGCTTCACCGCCGGCAATGATGTGCAACATTTCCAGGGTTTTTTCGAGATGCCAGGATTCGGTCCAGCTTGAAGCAACGTGTTTGCTGGTGCCCACGACCACGCAATAGGCGGTATTGAGATCCATTTCGTAATTGTCTGCTATGTCTCGCAACACGCAGGTACGCTGGAACATGTGAATGTGTTCACAGGTGTCGGCGATGCGCGCCATGTCGTAGAGGTCCTGTGCCGTCGACTCGCGGTATAGATTGTTTTCAGGGTCGGCAACCATGACCGCGGCGCCGGCCGTCGCGAAGTGGACCTTGCTGCCGTTGAGGTACAAATCGTGTCTGGGGTCCTGGCCGTGCAACACCAGGTTGCGTCTGGCAAGCCGCATGGCGTTTTCGATCACGGCTCTCGGCATTCTCAAACGGCCGTCATTGCCGAGCACGGCGCCGACGCCGGTACAGGTCTCTATGCAATGAGGTGTCGCCTCGCCGAAGCCGACTTCTTCCAGAATCCTGAAGACGTTATCGTTTATGGCCGCGCTGTCCGTATCTTTCAAAGGCCGGAATTGTCCGCCAACCTCGCCCGGATGAACGGGCTTGAGCGCATCAGCCAACGGTGCGCTACGCAGTGCCCTGCGCGCCTTTCTCCCACCGGATTGTCTTGCCATCGCTGTTCTCTCCAGATTTGGATTAAACCATCTCAGCAAAGCCGGGGAAATTCCGGCAGATCGACACGGGACGTGTCAATTCCCGAAACTACGCCACAGCGGCTCCTGCTAACTCCCGGGATCGAGGGCCTCCTGCCCTCGTGGAGGGCGAGACTCCCTCCCAGGGAAACAGGCCTCGTGACTCCTGGGGGACAGATTTAAATCTGTCCCCCCTTGTCTTAAACTGTATTGACCTCGATTTAGCGGGAGCACCTGACTACGCCAGCGTACTGGATGTGCGAATCAGGCGCTGATGATTTCCCGCGTTCGTACGAGGCGCGTGCCGGTATCGGATGCTTCCGCAGCATCCCGGCAATACGCATCGGCGCCGACAGCAATACCGAACTCCTCGTTCAACGGCGCACCGCCGACCATGACGATATAATCATCGCGGATATGTTGCGAGACCATCTCGTCGATCACGACTTTCATGTACGGCATGGTGGTGGTGAGCAGGGCGGACATCCCGAGAATATCCGGTTGATGTTGTTCCAGCGCGGCAAAATAGTTCTCAACGCTGTTATTGATGCCGAGATTGATGACTTCAAAACCGGCCCCTTCCATCATCATCCCTACCAGGTTCTTGCCGATATCGTGGATATCGCCCTTGACGGTGCCGATCACCATCTTGCCGATGGGCTTGGCCCCCGTTTCCGCCAGCAACGGGCGTAATATTGCCATTCCGCCCTTCATGGCATTGGCCGCCAGCAGCACTTCCGGCACGAATAAAATGCCGTCACGGAAATCGATACCCACGATCTGCATGCCGCCCACCAGGGCCTCGTTTAGCACCTTGTCCGCGGCCCAACCCCGGGACAGGAGGAGTTGCGTGCCCTCTATAATCTCTTCCTTAAGGCCGTCGTAGAGGTCATCGTGCATCTGTTCCACCAGCTCCGTATCGTCCAGTTCGGACAGAACAAAGTCATCGTCCTGCTCGTCGTTCCAGATTTCTGCAGCAGCTTCTTGGTTCATTGCTATCATGCCTCATGAGTAACTTAAGGGAGTACAGATTTAAATCTGCCCACTTTTCCTGAACTGCAATTTTGCGGAAGTCTGGATTAGCCGGTGATTTCGTGTATATGGCAGCACGACGTTGTTACATGCATATGCGACATATAGCGATATATAGCGTCATTTAAGTGTTGTCAACAAATGGAATAGTCCTTGTCAGAAACACTAAGCATGTCCTCATCTGTAATACGCAATCTGTCCGGTCCTGTATACGGGTACGGGAACCGCCCCTGAGGCAGGTCTCCCAACAGCGGGTGCCCCCTGCTCAACGCCCTACAGGGGCAGGCTCTGGACGCAACCCTGCGGGCGGCTGTCGCCGTGCAAATCGTCAGTCCTGACGATTTGTCCCTCAACCAGACAAATCTGCCTGGAGCAGATTTGGACATCCGAAGGATGCCCGCAGGGTGCGCGCCATGGAGGGCGCACATCAACTACGGCTATGCTTTCGGTCGCAGGCACCCGCTGGCGGCAAAAATCCAGCGCGATCATCGCATCAACTGGTGAGAAATCCGGGCTAGCGGTGGTGGCTCGACGGACTGGTGCTACAGATTCCTGTTGATCGGCATGGCTGGAAAAATGCGCTCCTCGGGGTTTTCGGGTTAAATAAATACAAACCTGGCCAGGAAGATCAGCGCCAGAAACCAGACGCCGGCGGAAATCTCGCTGAATTTGCCGGTTGCCAGTTTGAGGCTGACGTAAGTTATAAAACCCACGGCAATGCCGTCTGCAATGGAGAAGGTCAACGGGATGGCCACGATTGTCAGCAGCGCAGGGACCAGTTCGGTAGCATCTTCCCAGTCCAGGTCGCGCATGCCGCCCAGCATCAGCATGGCCACAAAGACCAGGGCGCCGGAGGTGGCGAATTCAGGCACCATGCGCGCCAGGGGCGCAAAGAATACGGCCAGCAGGAACAGGACGCCGACCGTCACTGCGGTAAGCCCGGTGCGGCCGCCGCTGGCGATACCCGCTACACTTTCCACATAGCTGGTAACCGGCGTGCAGCCAAGACAGGCGCCGACAACACTGGAGGAACTGTCAGCCTTCAGCGCCCGGTCCATATCCCGGATATTACCCTTGTCGTCAACCAGGCCAGCCCGGTTGGCAACGCCCATCAGCGTACCCGTGGTATCGAACAGGTTGACGAACAGGAAAGCCGCGACCACGCTGATCATGGCCATATCCAGTGCACCCGCGAGGTCCAGTTGCAGGAAGGTTGCAGTCATATCGGGCGGCGCGGAAACCAGCCCCTGGTAGGAGACCAGGCCGGTGAGCAGGCCGACGACCGTCATTGCCAGGATACCCAGCATGATGGCGCCGGGGACGGCGCGTACACCTAGACAGGCGATCACCAGGAAGCCGATAGCCGCCAGCATGGGCTCCAGCCGGGTCAGGTCTCCCAGGGTCAGGATCGTGGCAGGATTGGCAACAACGAGACCGCCATTCTGCAAACCGATAAAACCGATAAACAGACCCACTCCACATCCCATGGCGAGACGCAGGTTCATGGGGATACTGTTCAGCATCCAGCGGCGCAGACGGGTAACGCTGATGATCACGAACAGCACTCCGGAAAGAAACACCGCTCCCAACCCGACCTGCCAACTGTAGCCCATGCTGCCGACCACGGTATAAGTGAAAAACGCGTTCATGCCCATACCCGGCGCCAGCCCGACCGGCCAGTTCGCGTACAGACCCATGAAAATACAGGCCAGCGCCGAGGCCAGGCAGGTTGCGACAAAACTGGCGCCCGGATCGATACCGGCGGCAGCCATCATCTGTGGATTGACGAAGATAATGTAGGCCATGGTGACGAAGGTGGTAACACCTGCCAGCACCTCGGTGCGGATCTTCGTGTCATGTTCCGACAGTTTGAACAGGCGCTCCAGCGCAGTGGAGATTTTGTTTTCCATGATATCCAACAGGTTACAGGGATAACAGCCGGTTTTCCAGCCTGTTCCCATAGGTCGGGTAACTGATTAAACTCGTCGGACTGTCAACCATGTCAATGTCATAGATATAATATCGTCAACAAGGTATCAACCTTGTGAGGCTGAAATGACTGTGTATCATTATTCCAACAATGTCGTATATAATATAAAAAAGGTCGATTTTTTGATTGTAATAAAATTCCCCTCTTCTATAATGACGAATTAAGCCAATTTCAGAGGTAATAATATGTCCAATAAGGTTGATTTCAAACGGAATAAACTGAGCTGCGCAATCCTGTCAGCCATCACTGCAACAGCCATCAACGCCCCGGTCAATGCCCAGATCGAAGAGATAATCGTAACGGCGACCAAGCGGGCTGAGAGCGCGCAAGATGTGCCTATCACTGTGCAGGCAGTAAGCGGCGACACGCTCAGAGAACTTCGCGTCGAGACCTTTGACAAGTACGTGGAGTACCTGCCGAACGTTGTGAGCGCAGGTAATGGCCCCGGTAAAAAAGAACTCTATATTCGCGGCAGCGCCACCGAGCAGACCAGTGTGACCATATCCTCGGCGCAGGGTTCCGCACCCGGTGTCGCCCTTTACCTGGATGAGCAGCCTGTTTCCTTCGGTGGCCGCAACCTGGATGTGTACGCGGTTGATATGGAGCGTATTGAGGTACTGTCCGGTCCTCAGGGTACGCTTTTTGGCGCCAGTTCCCAATCCGGCAACGTGCGCCTGATCACCAACAAGCCGGTGCAGGGTGAGGTGCAGGGAGGCATTAACGCCAAGTACGGGAACACCAAGAGCGGTTCGGACAGTTATTCCGTAGATGCCTTCCTGAACGTGCCGATAACGGAAAGACTGGCCGCGCGTATAGTTCTTTACAACGACGACCAGGGGGGTTGGATTGATAATATACCCGCTACTTTTACGCCCAGTGGCGAAGTGATTGACCGCAACAACGTTGCGGGTTTCGGTCCTCCTTTGACCGGCGCCGATTCCATTGCAACTGCTAGAAACGATGCCCTGGTAGAGAACAACTGGAATGAAGCAACCTATCGCGGCGGGCGCGCCGCCCTGGCTTTTGATATCAATGACGATTGGGACGTCCTGGTTCAGCACACATACCAGGAACTGGACGTAGATGGCGTGTTCCTGGTCGATACCAGCCTCGGCGGGGAGGAGTCTTCCGCCAGATTTTCCGAGGATTACAACGAAGATGAATTCGGACTTACCACCTGGACCCTTAATGGCCGTATTGGCAACCTGGATGTCATATACACCGGCGGTTACTTGAATCGTGACGTAGAGAGTGTTATCGACTACACCCATTACAACAATGGTGGCGGCTATATCACCTACTACCTCTGTAGCGGCAATATATACGATTCGACCGGTCTCGATCCGAACAATTGCTTTGACCCCACCAAGCAGTATGTCGAGGATACGGAAAATACCCGGATGACCCATGAGTTCCGGATCAGTACTGATCCTGCCAATCGCCTGAGAGTACTGGGTGGCGCTTACTATAACGACGTGGAAACCAATCATCTGGGCGACTTTGAATACCCGTCCACCAATGAGGCGTTCAGTGAGCATATCAGTAGTTACTACAACGATAATTCAGGTGACGGCTTCCTGCTGGGGAACACCACTATTCCTACCGCCGGTGTAAATGCAACTTCCGGCCCGCGCAGTTCGGCTACCGTCTTCTTCAACGACTTTACCCGTACCGAAGAGGAATGGGCGATATTTGGCGAATTTGCATTTGATTTCTCCGACACGCTGACAACCTCGTTCAGCGCCCGTTATTATGACCTGACCTCACAGTTACAGGGCGCGTCCAACTTCTCCTTCGGTTGCCGCTATGGCATTGCGCCGCAAGGGTTCGGTAATTCCGAGAGAACCGCCGACGGCCGCTGTAACAGTCATGCGTTCAGCAATGACGTTACCGCACGCTTGCAGACACTGGGGCAATACAACAGCAGCGGCGACGACAGCATCATCCTGGACGCTCGCAGTCCGAACGGGGCGCGGGAGATGTTCCGCGGCGGCGGCACTAATCAGGCAACGCTTGATGCCATCAAGAACGGACACCTGAATATCAGCAACTTTAATTCCGATGGTTCCATCAAAGAAAGTGACGTCATTATGAAACTCTCCCTGAGTTGGCAGCCCAATGACGATTGGTTGGTATTCATGAACTACGCCGAGGGCTATCGCCCGGCGACCCAGAACCGTAACGCCGGCCAGCTATCCACCAACCAGACTGGGGTTTTTGAAAACTACGTGGTGCCGGCGGTGGCCGAGACCGACAATCTGACCAGCTATGAAATCGGCATGAAAAGCATTCTTTTTAACGGTTCCCTGAGATTGAATGCATCCCTTTACCAAACGGATATCAGCGGCTTGCAGGTATCGCGTTTTGACCCTTCAAACGTGGCCTTCCTGTTCTTCATTGAGAATGTCGGTGACGCGGAAACCAAGGGTCTGGATGCTGACTTCCAGTGGGCTCCTTCCACTGCCCTGACCATATCCGGCGCTTTCAGCCTCCTTGACACGGAGATCACCAAACTGAACCCGCAGTTGGCGGGTATAGCGGTTCCCGAAGGCAGTGAGCTCCCGCTCTCACCGACATTTTCCGGCAACCTGAGGGCGCGTTACGACTTTCCGTTCAATGCGATAGGAGGCAATGCATATGTACTCGCCAGCGTCAACCACAGGGGTGAAAGTGTATCAGGCGTAGTCGGCAGTGCAGAGTTTATGGACGATACCCTGTTCAGGCAGTCCGGCAGCTACTCCGGCCTGAAACTCCAGGACGAAGGCGGAACCTACGGTACCGTTGAGATACCGGATGGCTCGGGTGGCAGTCGGTTGGCCAAGAGCTCGCGCTTTGTCAATCCAAGCGCTACCACCCTCAATGTTGCTTTCGGCCTGGAGAGCGACAACTGGGGAGCCGAGGTTTTCGTTGACAACGTGAATAACGAAGATGGGCGTGTCATGCAGATTGCAGGCCATTACACACCTGTAGTCAGCGTTCAACGGCCGCGTACCATCGGTCTGAGATTATCGTATAAATACTAGGGAAACCCTGAGTTTATCCAGGGTTTCCAATGGTACACGGATGTGCCGACCACATTTTTGGTTTTGGCGCTTTGGCAGTTCCAGGATGGAGTTATTCAAAACTTACCTGAACAATCTGCTGTAGTAATATAAGAGGGCGAATTTCGATTCGCCCTTTTTATTTCCGTAAGGTGGTCACCGGCAATGACACAGAGCATGACTGAAGCGCAAACCAGGATACAGGAAGCCCAGTATCTGCTGGGGAAAAATGAGCCGGACAGGGCCGAGCAGTTGATGAAAGCGTTACTGCACACCGAGCCGGACAATATCGAGGCGCAATATGCCATGGCCGTGGCGCAGCGCCATCAACACAGGTGGATGCTGGCGCTGTCAACACTGTCAAAGATACTCAAGCATAAGCCCAGTTTTGGCCGGGCGTACCAGGAGGTAGGCTATAACCATATAGCCCTGAAAGAGTACTCCCGCGCCGGCGCCGCGTTTGAAAAAGCGATCAGCGCTGACCCCTCACTCATTAACAGTTGGAAGTGTCTGGCCAAACTCTACCAGGACACAGGCAATAAAGAACGCATGGCATCCGCGCAGGAGCAGGTCAAGTTTCTGAGCGGGCTGCCAACTGAGCTCCTCGGAGTGATCAGTTATATGTCAGACGACAAACTGGTCGATGCGGAGCGCTTGTGCAAACACTTTCTGCGTTCGGATAAAACACACGCGGAAGGAATGCGGCTGCTTGCCGAGATAGCAACCCGCAACAAGATTTATGATGAAGCTGAATTTCTGCTGGAGAGCTGCGTCGAATTCAACCCTGAACACCGTGACGCGCGTATCCAATATGTCAACATACTGCTGAGAGTGCAGAAGTTCAGTAATGCCCTTGAACAGGCTGAATTTCTTATCGACAAGTATCCTGACGACGCGAACATCATTCAGTCACTCTATGCCAACGCCTGTACCGGAGTTGGCAAGAATGAAGCCGCCATCAAAAGCTACAGGCTCCTTATGGAACAACATCCTGAAAATCATTTTTTCCCGGTTTCCCTGGCCCATGTACACAAAACAGACGGCGATATCGACAAGGCCGTAGAACTTTACCGGAAAGCATACGGGATCAAGCGGGATCATGGCGATGCCTACTGGAGTCTGGCGAACACAAAATCCTATGTGTTCACCGAAGACGAATTGGCGCAAATGACGGCACTGGAGGCAGACCCGGCGACCGGCGAGGATGACCGCGTTCAACTGTGTTTTGCCTTGGGCAATGCCTATGAAGACAGACGGGAATATGGACAGTCGTTTGACTATTATGATAAAGGCAACACCCTGAAACAATCGAAAACTCATCACAGCCCCGGGCAATTACAGGTAAGGATCGACAGTCAGATAACGGTGTGTACCGAGGAATTATTTTCTGCTAAAAAAGGGGTGGGCCTGGAAGTGCCCGATCCCATTTTTATTGTCGGGCTGCCACGAGCGGGGTCAACGCTGCTTGAACAGATACTGTCGTCGCATTCCCAGGTTGATGGTACCATGGAACTGCACAATATCCTGAACCTGGCAAAACGGCTGCGCGGCAGGGACAATGCTCAGGATGGGATACCCAGATATCCGAAGATCCTGACGCAGCTTGATGATGATTATTTTCGGAGATTTGGTGAGCAATTCATTCAGAATACCCACGCCTACCGGGGCGCCGCTCCGTTTTTTACCGACAAGATGCCAAACAATTTTTTCCATATCGGGCTGATAAAACTCATCCTGCCGAATGCCAGGATTATTGATGCGCGTCGCCACCCTGTGGCCTGCTGTTTCAGTGGCTTCAAACAACTGTTTGGCGAGGGGCAGGAGTTTTCGTACGGCCTGAAAGAAATAGGCAATTATTACCGGCAATACGTAAAACTCATGGATCATTGGGAGCGGGTATTGCCCGGCTTCGTTCTACGCGTTCAGCACGAGGACGTTGTGAATAACCTGGAGGAGCAGGTACGCAGGATTCTTGATTTCTGTGGCCTGCCGTTCGAGCAGGCATGTGTGGACTACCACCAGACTGAACGTAGTATCCGTACCCCCAGTTCCGAACAGGTCAGGCAGCCTATCTACAAGACCGGGCTGGAACAATGGCGCAACTTTGAACCCTGGCTGGGCCCCCTGAAAGAAGCACTGGGACCTGAGATCCTGGGCGAATGAGCAGGATCGAGCAATCAACAATTAAATCATTGTCCGAGTTGTACCGGGCCGGTGACTACGAGATATTGGCGCAGCGAATATGAAATAGTTAAATATCTTGATTCGGATTTAGCTCACTCGTGATTATCTATTCAAACTGGTCATCGTGGATCGGATTCAGAAAAGCTGAAAAGGTTTCTGCAATTCATAGAAAACCGGCGGCGTTATTTCACCGCCGAGAGTATCTACCGGTGACCGTCCCCCGCACGTCATTCCGGCGAAAGCCGGAATCCAGTTAATAATACGTCGCCCCCGGCTTACAACATGCCGGGGGCGACACTTTGAATTACTGGATGCCGGGCCTGCCCTGGTATGTTGTAAGGCAGGGTCAAGCCCGGCATTACGCTCCGCAAACCTCAAATATCAGTTCCACCGCCAGCTTATCTGCCCTCCCACCCAGCGCGGTCGGGCGTAAAACCGTTGTACGTGTGCAATAAACGGAGGAAACCCGGAGTTATTTGAAATATAGGTGATGTATTCCTTAACTATTGTGGGAGGTAACATTTACCTGTTGGCTGCCCATGAATTAAACCAAAATCTAAGACAAATATTGATTGACGGAGTCCCTATTTTTATTTCATATATCGGATTTAGCTCACTCGTGATTATCTATTCAAACTGGTCATCGTGGATCGGATTCAGAAAAGCTGAATATGAAATAGTTAAATATCTTGATAATGCTTCTGATATTCCAAAACCCAATTGGAAATCTGCTAAAGAACAAATTGTTATGACGATCATTATTGCAATCTTCACTCTTATTATGTTTTGTAATACAAAGCTGATTAACCTCTAGAATTTGCCACAAATATCGAAATAGTTTCTCATTGAAATTTGAAGTGGCCGCGCTTAAATATCCTCAAACATATCAAATCCAAGTACAATTCTGAGGTATTCCTCGACCTCTGCCAGTTCCGGTTTGGTCAATACCGTCAGTAATTTGTTGGAAATCCGCCTGTTGTCAATGGTTCTTACCTGGTCCAGCATGACTTCGGAATATGATTGCAGATCGTCTCTGGGACTGATCCGAAATCGCAATGGGGCAGCGTTACGGACTAGCCTGCTGGTAAGCGGGATGACCGTTGTGCTCGGGTGGTTGGCATCATTCAGGAGATCACTCTGACTGATCAGGCATGGCCGGATCTTGCCGGGTTCCGTACCTTTTGCAGGAACGTATCGTCAGCTTTCAGGGTAATGGTCTTCATTGCTGTAAAATGTAATCCTGTTTTAAGTAATTATAAGAGTAAAGGGGACGGATTTCAAATCCGTCCCTGGATGCGACCAAGCAAAGAGTCGCCGGAGCTTGCCCCGGCATGTTGTAAGCCGGGGGCCACGGTTTTTTACTGGATGCCGGGTCAAGCCCGGCATGACGAACGGGGGGCTCCGGATTCAAACAAACGTACTCGGCTTTCGGGTAAACAGCCGTTCGACCATGGGGATAAAATGTTCAAGCGGTTTCGACGGGTAGGCGGGATCGAATGAGCATTGATCCCAGTTGGCGCAGAAATCGACGCAGTCCTGGTAGTAGGGATGGTCCTTATAGCGGTTCCGGGCATTTTTGTCCTGGTTGAAATGCTCCATCCAGTAATAGCCCTGAAACAGTCCGTGGTACTTGACGACCCAGTAATTTTTTTCGCCGACATAGGGCCGCAACAGGGCCGCAGCAAGTTGCGAGTGGTTGTGAGGACTGAGCACGTCGCCGATGTCATGCAACAGGGCGCAGACGACGGTTTCTTCATGGGCGCCATCCTGCTGCGCCCGTGTGGCAGTCTGCAGGCAGTGTTCAAGGCGGCTGACATGGTAAGGGGAATCCCCGTCCATGGCGCGCAACCAACCGATTACCCGCTCTGCCTGGTGTGACCCATTCTCAACATCGTGGGTAAAAACCAGGTCGTAGTCCTCACGGGTTCCGTGATCCATAGCGGTAAAATTCACTTTATTCATCATTACCTCCTCGTTCTGGAAAATAGGAGACAGATAACCCGGATTTCTCACCAGTTCGCTTATCGTCATCGGATAGTTGTTTGCTGTCAATACGTTATGATAATCTGCTCACTATATCGCTATAACAGACTGCGCTTGATGCGTTCATTGCGCCCCTCCCCCTGCTCAACTCCATACAGGGGCAGGCTCTGGGCGCAACCCTGCGGGCGGCTGTCGCCGTGCAAATCGTCAGTCCTGACGATTTGTCCCTCAACCAGAGCTACGGCTATGCTTTCGGTCCCCGTATCAAGTACGGGGCAGGCTCCGGCACCCGCTGGCGCAAAAAATCCGGCGCGATCAGCGCATCAACTGGTGAGAAATCCGGGCTAACGCTTTCTTCAATCACCTGCTGTAGAAAACATTGCATACTTTCACTGGATACCGGCATTCGCCGGTATGACGGAAGAGTAGAAACGGCGTAACCTGTCCCCTATTTTCCGACGAATTCGTCATAAAGATCGACCGCCAGGGCCGCGCGCAGTATACGTTGTACGATGACGGGATTCACGCCGATATCGTTAGACGTGATGAGCAGGGCTCGCCGATTCGGGTGTAATTCACTTTTTACCCGGTCTATCAGGCGCCGGTAATGGGGTAATCCCTGTTTGCTTACACCGTATCGGTGCCAGATTTCCCGCCAGTCGCTGGCAAAGTCGGTTAATAACAGTTTGTACCGTTCAACCAGTTCAGGGTCGTTAGCAGGGTGATCCTCGAATTCACGGACCAGATCAGCTACCAGTGCATCGATTTCCCCCGGCGCCATGACCGGTGAAATATTGTAATTCTCGGTAAGGATGTTCACCTGCTTGTCCGGCTCATACGGCACGAATTTAAACTGCATGTTGGCGCCTGCTACGTCCTCAGCGGGATCGGCTTGCAGCGCCTGCCTTACCATCTTCCAGAAACGCGCTGAACCGGACAGGTCTATCACCAGGTGGGTGCGCTCATACTCACTGTCGTTGACGACGTTGTGCCGGCGCCAGTTATCGAAGATCCAGCATTCGCCCTCACGCATGTGGATTTTTTCGGCGCCACAATAAAATACGACCCCGGGGTTCGTACTGATCGGTATGTGTATGCGTACCCGGGTATACCAGTGGTAATTGAAATCGACGTGGTATTGCACCTCGCAGCCAGCATCCAGTTTCATGAGCCGGGAGCGCGCCAGCACCTCACCGAAACTCGCCATGACCTGCTGGTGGTAAGGACATTGATCAAGGTGGGGGGTGGCCGCCATGCGTCCGCCGAATTCATCGTTGTCCCCACCGGCCCGGGAAATGAGGGCAATTGCCGAATTACCCTTTAATCCCAACGGGTGCGGTCTCCAGGCAGCTTGTTCCAGTTGTGCTGCTTCCTGCGCCAGGCGTTCGGCGTCAAAGGCCAGGGGAAGACGGATAAAGGGCTTTGCGAGTTTCATGGCGTATCCGGCGTATACTCCTGAGTTATCAACGGATCGGCGGCAATCTTTCCTGCATCATAACCGAATAACTGGAAATCCTTCCGGTAATATTTCACAACCGATTCCTTAAGGAAAGCGTCATAATAACATTCGTAACGCTGGTGCCGGGACGCATTCTTGCGACTTAATCCTGCCGGCGCAAGGCCGATTTGGCGACAGACCTCATCGAATGATTCTTGCAAAGTCTCATACTGTCCTACATAGTCCATCATCAGCTGATCATTTTCATCCGTAAGCAAGCGGTATTGAGGTCTTGCCAGGACTCGCTGTCGAAACCGTTCATTGCTGATGGCCCGGCGCATGAATTCGACCTCATTTCCGGCAAACCTGTCGTTGCGACGATTCAAGAAAAAACAGGTGGAAACAAACCGGTCAAAAGGATTCCTGACAAAGCCGAACTTGAAATAAGAAGACATGATTTCCGCCGGCAAACATGCCCTGATCTGTTGAAAAGAAACATGCCCATGCCCGATGGCGGCGATCCCCGGAACCGGTATGCCCTGTTTACCGAACAGCGCCTGCTGCTCCCAATCGTCTTCAGCCAGGTGCAGCCTGAGGGCCTGGCGAATAGCATGTGTCGCCGTCCTGGGAACGGCGAAGAAAATAAATCGATGTTTATGCGAGATTATCACTATCACATTTTAACCAGTCTTTTTGATCCTGCATCTCATTACCTCGCCAGTAAATTATCGAAGGAAATGTCAACCGGACGGCAGCGCTGCTCGAACCCCGAGTGAATTTTAGAGCATAATTGGAGTGTGCCGGATCCGGGTTGATTTGACAGTGTCGCCTTCGCATAAAGTCGTGTCGTTTGTTCTTTAAATCTAACTGAACTGTTGTCTCTGATTCTTCTATATTACACTTTCAAAATGGAATAATTTCCAGAAATAAAAATAAGAGTAACCCGTTCCTGTAATGCAGGACATGAAATAAGTTTATGAGGTGGCAATGGAATTCGGATTGAGTCATGAACAACAGCTGGTGGTGGATACCGTACGGCACTTTGTCGAGAGGGAGTTTTATCCCCTTGAAGACGAAGTCGACCGCACCGGACTGGTGCCCGGGACAGTAGGCCGCGAGATACAGGACAAGGTCCTTGATCTCGGCTTCTACGCGCCGAATATCCCGGAGGAATTCGGCGGCGGCGGTCTGGATGCCCTGACCTTCACCCTGCTTGAGCGTGAACTCGGCCGCGCCTCCATGGCGCTGTCGGTGTTCTGGGGCAGACCCTCCAATATTCTCTGTTCCGGCACTGACGAACAGCGCCGGCGTTACCTGCTTCCCTGCGTGCGCGGCGAGAAGATCGACGCCCTGGCCATGAGCGAACCCGACGCCGGCTCCGATGTGAAAGGGATGAAGACCTTTGCCCGGCGCGACGGTGGAGATTACATCATAAACGGCACAAAGCATTTTATCAGCCATGCAGACGTCGCCGATTTTGTGATCACGTTTGCGCTAACGGGAGAGGATGACACGCCGCAAGGCCCGAAGAAACGTATCACCTGTTTCCTTATTGATAGGGGCACTCCCGGATTCGAGATACGTCCCGGTTACAATTCCGTCTCCCACCGCGGCTACCACAATAGCATCCTGACTTTCGACGACTGCCGCGTGCCGGCTTCCCAGGTGCTCGGCGAGGAAGGCAGCGGCTTTGACCTGGCCAATACCTGGCTCGCCGCAACCCGCCTCAGCGTCGCCGCCATGTGCGTGGGCCGGGCGCGGCGTTGCTTCGATCTCTGTGCGGACTGGGCCGCCAACCGCCGCCAGTTCGGTCAGCCCATCGGCAAGTTTCAGGGCGTTTCCTTCAAGCTTGCCGATATGGCTACCTGGATCGACGCAGCGGACTGGCTGACGCTTGCCGCGGCCTGGCGTCTTGACAGGAAACTCGACGCCGGGCGCCATATCGCACAGGCCAAACTCTATGCCTCGGAAATGCTGGGCCGGGTGACCGACGAGGCGGTACAGATATTCGGCGGGATGGGTCTGATGGATGATCTGCCCATAGAACGTTTCTGGCGCGACGCCCGGGTTGAGCGAATCTGGGACGGCACCAGCGAAATTCAGCGCCATATCATCGCCCGTGACCTGCTCCGGGCGCGGGGCGTTTGAGTAATGTAGTTTAACTGAATGAAATGAGCGATGACAAATACAACAGGTAATCCTATTCACACCAGGCGCAACGGCGCCATTCTCGAAGTCACCCTGGACCGGCCCAAGGCGAATGCCATTGACGGCCCCACCAGCCAGCTCATGGGCGACGTGTTTGCCGGATTTCGTGATGACCCGGAACTGCGCGTCGCGATCCTGACGGCAGCAGGTGAACGTTTTTTCTGTGCAGGATGGGATCTGAAAGTTGCGGCGGCGGGCGAGCCGCCGGACACGGACTACGGCGTCGGCGGATTCGGCGGACTGCAGGAACTGCCCGGACTCAACAAGCCCGTCATCGCCGCGGTCAACGGCATGGCGGTTGGAGGCGGTTTTGAACTGGCCATTTCCTGTGATTTAATCTACGCGGCCGAACACGCCCGTTTTGCGTTGCCTGAGATCAACGTCGGCGTGCTCGCCGATGCCGCCAGCGTAAAACTGCCGCGCCGCATACCCTTCCACATTGCCATGGACCTGCTGTTGACGGGACGCTGGATGGAGGCCGAAGAAGCCGCGCGCTGGGGACTCGTCAATGTGGTGGTGCCGGCGGGAGAACTGATGAACCGTGTACGTGAAGTCGCCCAACTCCTCGCTGAGGGCCCGCCGCTGGTCTTCGCCGCCACCAAGGAGACTGTACGCATGACCGAAAACCTCAAGCAACAGGAAGCGCTTAACCTACTGAACAACAAGGGTATTCCATCCGTTAACGCGCTGTATGACAGCGAGGACCTGCAGGAAGGCACCCGCGCCTTCGCAGAAAAGCGCAAACCGATCTGGAAAGGACGTTAACCAACTGTTCCTGCCGTCATTCCGGCGAATGCCGGAATCCAGTAGAATAATCGTCCCTGGATTATATCCTTCCAGAGCTTGCCCCTGCATGTCGTAAGCACGGGGCAGGCTTATACAATAAGGAAAGTTATATGACTGGATTCTGGCATTCGCCAGAATGACGCGCCGGGCTGAGCAAGAATGACGGTGGGTAGTATGGGTACACTTTCAGTTACATCTGTTCTCGGCGTGCTTCATCCCGGGTGAGTACATTACCGGCGCCGACCTGGTAACGGGATAGCGCCCGCATAATGTCGATCAGGCAATCATCGCGTAATTGTTCCAGTTCCTTCACTGTCCGGCCCGCAGCCTGTTGCCGGGTCCCGGTAGTCATCTTGTCGATCAATTCATCGGTCAGCTCGGGGGCTTCCAGTTTTGTCCAGGGCAATTTCAGTGCCGGGCCGAACTGTTTCATAAAATCACGCAGGCCCGCATCGCCGCCTGCCATATGGAAAGCCAGGCAAGTCCCCATAAAGGCCCAGCGCAGACCGGGGCCGTAGGTGATTGCTGCGTCCAGTTCCTCGGTGTTAGCCACGTCATCGTTGACCAGGTGCAGGATTTCCCGCCATAGGGCCTCCTGCAAGCGGTCCGAGAGGAAGCCTTCGATTTCGCTGCGCACTCGCAACGGGTGCATACCCATGTCGGTGTAAAACTCCATGGCGCGGTCGATATTCTTATCCGCAGTCTTACTGCCGCCCAGTACTTCCACCAACGGCAGCAGGTACACCGGGTTAAAGGGATGTGCGACGATGACCCGTTCTGGCCGGCGGCAGTCAGCCTGGAAATCAGAAGGCAACAACCCCGATGTGCTGGAGGCGATGATGACCTCGACAGGAGCACTTGCGTCTATTCGGGCATGCAGTCTGCGCTTCAAATCCAGCCGCTCGGGGGCGCTTTCCTGGATGAAATCGGCAACTGTACAGGCCTCGTCCAGCGAGCCGGCATAACGCAGCCGTTCCAGACTCGCACCGGGGTAAAGACCAAGTTTGCATAACGCCGGCCAGGCGTTCTCCAGCGCGGCGCTCAGTTTGTCCTGCCAGTCCGTACCGGGGTCCCAGGCGATCACATCCAGTCCGTGCGCCAGTACCCGCGCCGCCCAACCGGCGCCGATAACGCCGGTACCGATAACAGCGACGGTTTTGATATCCCTCGTCATCGGCTCTTCCCCTTTTGTCATATCGGCGGATGCCCGCCCCGAATTCCGGTGCTAGTCGGAATTCCTTCAGGCACGTTTGACCAGACCGAATCTCTCCCGCACTTCGTCGGGTCCCAGCACGCGGGCGCCCATCAGTTCAATGATCTTGCGCGCCCGCTCCACCAGTTGCGCATTAGTAGCGAATACCCCTCTCTCCAGGTAGAGATTATCCTCCAGGCCAACCCGCACATTGCCGCCGAGTATGGCGGCCTGTGCGACAAAGGCCATCTGGTAGCGGCCCAGGGCAAAGGCAGTCCAGTTGGCGCCGGGCGGCAATTGGTCGACCAGGGATTTGAAAACGCCCACATCCGCCGGCGCGCCCCAGGGAATGCCGTGACAGAGTTGAAACAACGGCGGGGGCTCCAGCAAATCTTCCCTGAGCATTTGCAGCGCAAAACTCAGGTTGCCCGTATCGAAAATTTCCAGTTCCGGTTTGACGCCCAGTTCCCGGATGCGCTTTGCGCCGCGGCGCAGCATGTCAGGTGTGGATACGTAAACAAGACTGCCGTCGCCGAAGTTGAGTGAACCGCAATCCAGGGAGCAGATTTCCGGCAACAGTTCCTCCACATGAGGCAGGCGTTCGCGGGCGCCGACAAGATCGGTGTCGACTCCAAATCGCGTCGGGTCATGATCAGGGCCGATGACGAGATCTCCACCCATACCCGCAGTAAGGTTGATCGCCACGTCGGTTTCGGCAGAGCGAATACGATCGACCGTTTCCCGGTAGAGCGCAACGTCACGCGCTCCCTTGCCCGTCTCAGGGTCGCGCACATGGCAATGGACAATGGCCGCCCCGGCCTTGGCTGCATCAAGCGCGGCCGCGGCAATCTGTTCCGGAGTAACCGGAATGGCGGGATGTTTACCGACCGTATCGCCGGCGCCGGTCACGGCACAGGTGATAGCAACTTCAAAATTCATTCATTTACCCCCTGAATCCAGTCATGTTTCATATTATTGAACCACATCATGACTATGAAATTCGGGAAAATTGCGACACTAATTTACCCAATTACGCAATACGAATATGACCCCTGCTGTCGTCATTCGTAAAGTATCATTACCATTATGAACCGTATTTCTTCTTTGCCGGGACAAGTCAAATTCAGATCGTTTATACCTCGGAATATTTGGCGCGCTCCTGGCTAGGCCTGATTTTGAAATACTCGTGGTAACACTTGCTGAAGTGCTGCAAGGATTTGAAGCCGGTTTCTATTGCTATTCCACGTACATTCGTGCCGGTGTGGCGCAGCAGATTGCGGGCGGCAACCAGTCGCAGCCTCAGGTAATACTGGCTTGGCGAATAGTGGAAATATTGCCGAAACACACGTTCCAGTTGCCGTGTCGACACATTAAGATATTTGGCGATTTCCTCTACGAGCAACGGTTCGGGAATATTATTCCGCATGAGCAGTACGGCCTCATTCAGGTAATCCGGCGCGCCGGGAGCCTGGCTGCGCACCGATATATACTGGGGCTCACCCAGTTCCCTGACGCGATCAACCGTGAACTGCTCGGAAATTGCCGAGGCGATTTCCCGGTTGTAGTCCCTTCGTATCAGGAACAGCATCAGGTCCAACGGCGCCGTGCCGCCGGCGCAGGTATAACGCCGGCGATCAATCTCAAAAAGTTCGTCAGTCACTTTCAGCTGGGGAAATTCCTCGCGCAGGCCACCTATGTTTTCCCAGTGTATCGTGCAACGATGATCGTTAAGCACACCGGATTTTGCCAGGAGGTATGATCCGGTACACAAAGCGCCCAGGGGTAAACTGGTGCAGGCAAGCCGCCGCAATGCCTTGCCTAACGCCGGATTCCAGGCATCCTTGACATGTACGCCGGCACAGATGAACAACATGTCGAGTTTTCTTACCTGATCAAACGGAAGTGTGGGCTGGATTTGCAGGGCGGCGCTTGATGAGACGGGAGCATCATCAAAAGTCAAAACGGACCAGCGATACAACTCCTGCTCCGAGGTTAAATTTGCCATACGAAGCGCTTCGACTGCGGAAGAAAACGCGATCAGCGTAAAATTCGGTACCAGCAGGAACCCGTAATGGAGTGGTTGTTTAGCAGCTAACACAAATCCCTCCGAATTATTGTAATAATAGCATGGAAACGCGCTGACCACATCCCCCTGGCGGGAAATACGGATTAAACCTCGCGTACTTCCGTTTTGCCGTCCGGACGGTGTTCAAGTGCATAATTTGCCGGTCGGAGCGTATTACCAAAATCCTTACGCAGCCATTTGAATAAGGAAAGCTGCAAGATCACCAGAACCGGGATCAACGGCAATGCGGCAATCACCGTTGACGTCTGTACGGTCTTCAAGCCGCCGGCCGCGATCAGCCCGACCGCTATGATGGCAAGAGCAAAGGCCCAGGCAAAGCGATTCCAGCGAGCCGGCTGCCCCTCTCCGGTCAGGTTCCTGGTGCTCATACTGGACAGTACGTAAGCGGCAGAGTCCAGCGTCGTGGCGAGGAAAATAATGCACAGGAGAGTAAATATGAACAGCGTGAGCGCCCCTCCCGGAAGGCTGCCGACGATGGCAACGACAGCGGCGGGGATACCTGAATCGTTCAGCACCGAGGATATGTCCAGAATGCCACTCATCTCCATATCCAGAGAATACCCGCCAGCAATTGCAAAAAAGGCCATGCAACCGAGGCTCCCCCATATCATCTGGCCGATGATGACCTCCCTGATCGTTCGCCCCCTGGAAATGCGCGCCACGAACAGTCCGACCATCGGTGCATAAGCAATCCACCAGCCCCAGTAGAACACCGTCCAATTCTCAGGGAAGCCGCTTTTTGTAACCGGATCCATCCAGAAACTCATGCGGAACAGGTTGTCCAGCATCAGACCGAAACTGTTCACAGACATATTCAGGATGAATACGGTCGGACCGACAACCAGCACGAATATCAGGAAAAGAATAGCGAACACTGCGTTCACGTCGGCGAGGATACGGATACCCTTCTCCAGTCCCATGTAAACGCTTGTTGCAAAGATGGCCGTCCACACCACCAGGACGCCGAATTGCAACATAGGCGTATCCGGCAGGGAAAAACACTCGGCGACAAGTGCGGAGACAAGGGGAAGGCCCAGCCCCAGACTGGTGCCGGTACCGCCGATTATGGCAATAATCACAATCACATCGACTCCTATGCCAAGCCAACCGGCGCTCTGCCGGCCGAGCACGCCGGCGCTTGCGCTACTGATCCTGCAGAAAGGCTGTTTTCGGACATACAGGGAATAGGCAATCGGCAACGCCGGCAGCGCGTAGATTGCCCAGGGCACTATCGACCAGTGGAACTGGCCGTACATGTGCGCCCACTCGGCCGCCTCCGGCGTACCCGCCTCGACTCCGAACGGGGGCGATTGGAAATAAAAGATCGGTTCGACAAATGCCCAGTTGGTAAGGCCGATACCTATCCCCACGGTAAACATCATGGCAATCCAGCTTAGCGTCGAGAATTCGGGGCCGTCGTCAGGGGCGCCTAATTTTACCCGCCCGTAACGACTGAACGCCAGCCAGGTAAGTAGCGCGATGGCGCCAAAGCCCACCAGAAGATACAACCAGCCGAAATAGCCGGTAACTACCTGCAACGCGTCACCGAGAAGCAACTGGGCACTCTCAGGTTTCAGGACCAGCAACGCGCCGGTGATCATAACCAGGACAAATGTAGGCAGGAAAACCTTTTTATCCAGGGTCGGTTGCGGGGTTGGTGAGATGGCGGTCACGGTCACTGTGCAGTCAGTAGGCTACTGACAGGATACCATTACACAAGTCATATTAAAACCGAGAGTATAAGCTCATCCGTTATTCTGGCGCATGCCAGAATCCAGTCAAAAAAATATTCCCTGTTAATATGTGTAAAATAACACCAGCTATCAAAAGGTCGACTCAACCCCATGAACGAAGCCACAGCCCGCATCAAGATTAACAAGCTACCTGAAAGCCGGCTGGCGTTTCTTTGCCGAAGACGGCAAACCCGCCAACGTCTGCCTCGAATCCGGCGCTATGTTCAAGACATCATATCTTGATGCCCTAGGCAATGACTTCGAGAAAACATCCAAGGGCTATATCGACTTCCTACTCTTAGACGATAAAGGTTTCCCTTTCATCGTGTTGGAGGCCAAGTCGGAAAACAAAGAACCTCTTGTCGGCAAAGAACAGACCCGCAAGTATGCCCGCTCACAAAACTGCCGATTCATCATACTGTCGAACGGCAACCTGCACTATTTCTGGTACCTGGAACGCGGGAATCCTCATATCATCACCTCGTTTCCGACGCCGGATTCGGTGGCAAACTGCGGGCAAGTCACGCCCGACCCACAACGTCTGATCAATGAACCGATTGGTGAAGACTATATCGTCCTGACGCAACGGCCCAATTACGCAGCCGAGGCCGGATGGAAGATTGAATACGAACGGCCTGCCTACATTCAAACCAACAAGCTGCGTTTCTTGCGCGATTACCAACTGGACGCTATTCACACTCTACAAAGAGCAGTAAAAGAGGGCCAGGACCGGTTCTTATCCGAGATGGCCACCGACACAGGCAAGACCCTCACCGCCGCTGCCGTCATCAAATTATCACTGCGCTCCGGTAACGCCCGTCGTGTCCTGTTCCTGGTAGACAGCCTGGAACTGGAAGAGCAGGCATTTGTCGCTGCCAACCAGAAGCTAATCGAACTCTTCGAAAAAAAGATTCAAGCCTCCATTGCCCGAGTGTGGGACGAGGCTGAAGTCACCAGAAATGATATGTGACGCATGCAAGAAAAAACTTTGGGTTGGGTCATCTCCACATGCTTGGAGTGTGCAAATAAGCATAGAAAACAAATAGGGATGATTCGACGTGTCACCTGTAACCAAACGAGCTATGGTAATTACGTACGACAGAGTGCGTTATCAAATGTTTACACGGAGCTATTGTAATGTCTATAGATAAGAATCTCCTTGAGCAACTACTCCACGAGGAGGAAGGGGCTACACTGGATTTTAAGCGGGATCAATACCTTTTTGAAGGGGCCGATGATAAAGCCAAAAGCGAATTACTCAAGGATATCCTCGCTTTTACTAATGCTTGGCGCGGGACAACTGCGTACATACTGATAGGAGTAGATGAAGTCAAAGGAGGACGCAGTAAGATTGTTGGAGTAAAAGCGCACTTGGACGACGCTAAATTACATCAATTTGTAAACGCGAAGACCCAACGACCTATTGAGTTCTCGTACCAACCATTTCGTACAGGGGATGTGGAAATTGGCGTGATTGTGATACCGATACAGGAGCGCCCTATCTACCTCAAAAAACGGTTTGGTAAGCTTGAGAATAATGTTGTCTACAAAAGGGACGGTAGTTCGACAGCGATTGCCTCCCCGGACGAGGTTGCGCGAATGGGTGCGGATCAGAATTTTGACGACACGCCTCAATTCGTTCTTGAGTGGGCGGATGTAGAAAGACATACTGCTCTTCTTTCCCCCCACACCGTAAACTCCTTGATTCTCTGCCCATTACTCCCGGATGACACGTTTGAGTCTCCTCGCCCCTCCCCTGTCTTTCTTCCGCGCCTTGCTCTTGATAATGAAAACTACTCTAAGGAGATTATTCGGTATACCCGTGATATGGCTTTCCTCAAATCTTTTCACCTACGGCTATATAATCACAGCGGGGTAGTCGGAAAACGTATTCGTTTCATCGGCTCAGTTACCAAAGACAATACTATTTTTCTCCTAGATCGGACTAATCGACCAACGCGTCCATATCGTAATAGTATGGAAGGAGCGTATTCAGATATCGTCCCGCTTGCACAACAACTTCAGAGCAATCCCGATCCCTATGTCCAAGAATTTACTGACGGGTGGAAGATTACTATCGACTTCGGCGATATTAGACCTCGCGACGAAGTTTGGACGACCAGCGCACTTCTCATTGGATCAAGGGGTGGGATCACAAAACTGGAAGGAGAGCTACGGGGCGACAACGTACCGGAGCCTGTCCCGTGCATTCTCGAAATTAACTTTGAGGTTAAGGAAAGACCAATGAGGAAGGCAGATGTCAGACCGTATTTAGCTCATTGATAAGATTGATACCCACACATCACCGCTAACCGTGAATTAACTGAAGAAAATACGGGTGACGACTGCATTGATCGGGAGGGAAAAAACGTAAGGAGAATTGATTGATGAAAGAAAACATAAAATATGAAGTAGCACTATCCTTCGCTGGCGAACAGCGTAAATATGTTGAAGATGTGGCGCTGGCACTTCAGAGCCAAAAAATCTCCGTATTCTACGACGAATTCGAGACCATCCAACTCTGGGGAAAAAACCTCGTAGAAGAATTACATGACGTATTCGAAAACAGGGCTGCTTATGTCGTAATGTTCATTTCCGAGGAGTACGTTAAAAAGGCTTGGCCAAGTCATGAAAGACAATCAAGTTTAAGTCGAGCAATCCAACAGAAAGAAGAGTATATTCTGCCAGTACGCTTTGACGAAACGTCCGTCCCAGGTTTGCCGACCTCCATCAAGTACGAATGGGCCTGTGATCATCAGCCTGCGACACTTGCAGCAATGATCGCCGAAAAGCTTGGAGTCAAGCATTTTGAGGGTAAGGCGTCGGATCTGCCACCCCCGCGAATGACGTCACTATCTGGCGAGGCAGTATTCGATTACAGTAATCATAATGGCCGCTACGTTATCGGTCATGGAGAGCTTGAATTTGAAACGAAATGGAGTAAGGCGAGTGACAAAAGCATCCATGTTTACAATGACCCTCTTTTGATTAACGGTGTCGCGTTAGCCAAAGGATGTACGTCCATCGTACAGATATCGAATGCTGAGTCGTTGGACTATTCGTCGCATGTCCGGACTCCCCAATGCGGGGAAACATTCGTATTGCGGAATGTAAAAGGCTTCTATGCTGCCGTGCATGTGATTGAAATCAAGGATGATACACGAGGTGATAACAAGGACGAAGTCCGATTCCAATACGCCATTCAGGCAGATGGTTCAGATAATTTTACGACATTAAATGATATACACGGACATGAGGGTGATAATCGCCAAGAAAATACGCTTGACACTCCACTTTGCGAGAGTTCTGCAGATACCTCGGTAGAGGACTGTAACGAAGACTCGATAAAGAATGATTGAATTATGACTTCTCCACCGACATTCATTTCTTACTCATGGGACAATGAGATTCACAAAGAGTGGGTCCGCTCGCTTGCTGGGCGTCTTCGCAAAGACGGTGTCAACGTCACTCTCGATAGATGGCACACGGCCCCTGGAGATCAGCTACCCGCCTTTATGGAGCGAGCTATTCGCGACAACTGGTTCATTGTCATAATCTGCACACCTCGCTATAAGAGCCGCTCAGACGAACGCCTGGGTGGTGTAGGCTACGAGGGGGACATTATGACTGCAGAAGTCATGACCAAGCAGAACAATCGGAAGTTTATTCCAGTATTACGAAGCGGCGATTGGGACGAGGCCGCACCATCTTGGCTTGCTGGGAAATACTACATTGATCTTTCTACTAACCCCTATCGTAAACAGGATTATGATGACCTACTTTGTACATTACTAGGTAGCCGCGAGACCGCGCCGCCAATTGGAGAGCCGATGGCAACAGTCAATCCCAACACGACCCAACAACCAAAAGTAGCGCATCGCAACACTAATCGGAGTCCAGACTTTGAGGACATCAAAATTACGCACGTAATCGTGGAAGATATTACGGAACCGCGTAACGACGGTACCCCTGGAAGTGCTCTGTACACTATTCCCTTCGCCCTTTCTCGCCAGCCACCTGCGGAATGGGAGAGTCTGTTCATCGCCAGTTGGAACCACCCTCCCCAGTGGACTAGTATGCATCGTCCTGGAATCGCAAGTATTAATAATGCCACTGTGATTCTGGCTGGAACAACCATTGATGAAGTCAAGAAGTATCATCGCGAAACACTCCTGTTAGCGGCAGACGAGGCCAATCGCCAATACCGGGAATGGCAATATAAGCAGGCACAGCATCGCGCGTGGAAACAGGCCCTGCGTAAAGAACACCACAAGAACATTGCAGACGTTTCAACAGAAATAAAATTTGATTAGGATTTGATTGTAGTGACTGAAAAGAACAGCTTTAGACGATTACCTGGAAACTCTGGAACAGGTTAAAAAGCAATACCAGCAATATATCGAAGTTAGCGGTCTCTACGAATTACCTACGCCAAAAGCGGAGGAAGAAGAAATACAATACCTGCCGCCCAACCCGGAACATCCTCTCACAACGCACAAATTTGTTATCGTATAAAATGAAGTGATAATGGCCTCATGGATTGAGCTTCTACATTCTTCAAAAAAACTCAAATATCCCTAACTGGTTCGACAAGGAAAAATTTGACCACTTGAGGTCACAGACTGTGACCTCAAGCTTAAGTGTCTGACGCTACCTGCCCTGTGCTTTTTCTGAACAAGGTAACGTTGAATTCTGCACATATGATATCCTTTTTAAAGTGATTCGTGGTGAGCAGGCGCATGAATTAGCCGTGCCTGACTTTGAGGTCGTCCAGGTCGGTGTATTCAGTAAGCCCCTCTCTTGAGCGTGCCTGACGTAGCGCTTCGATGGTCTCGGCATTGGGAACCTTCACGACGAACGGTAAACCCTGGTGCAGGGTTACCTGCGTATAAAACAGCGTAATCGCTTCGGTTGGCGACAGCCCGATCTCCGAGAAGACCTCTTCGGCCTGGCACTTCAACCGCGGTTCAACACGGGCACGGATTGTTTCTGTCTTAGCCATGGACACCTCCTTTTTCATTAACAGATAATGTACCACAAATGGGGAACAAGTCAATCTCCTTGGCATCAAGATATTCACATATCGCCGTCTCAATATTTGCAATCGCCTCATCTTCCGTCTCTCCCTGCAACCAATAACCTGGCAGGCCAGGCACTGAAACGCTATTGCCTCCATCAGATTTGCGAAGGACGATTTCGTACTTCATCAGTACTTCCATAAGGTAATTGAACTGCCAACGCCGTCAACCGCTCCCCATCAATAGGACTCAGACAACAGGCCCAGTACCAGGCACAGGCAGGAAAGGAGTAGCACCACGGTAAACGGCACGGCCATGGTGATGGTGCCGGCTTGTAACGCGCTCAAGGCGTCGCTGCCGCCGCCGATGAGCAAGGCCGCCGCAATCAGACCCAGCAGTATCGCCCAGAAAGCGCGCTGGTAACGGGGAGTATCAAGCCGTCCCCCGGCGGTGATAATGTCCACGACCAGGGAGCCGGAATCGGCTGAGGTAATAAAAAAAGTCAGCACCAGTACCACTGCAACCAGTGATGCCATGGTTGTAAACGGCAGGTTTCCCAGCATGTGGAAGAGCGCCAGGGAGGGATCATCAATGCCGTTGGTCAACTCACCTATACCGAGCTGGACCTGGTCCAGTGCAATGCCGCCAAAAACCGACATCCAGATGGCACTGACCAGGGTCGGCAATAACAATACAGCCGTCACAAATTCCCTGACTGTACGGCCCCTGGAAATACGCGCGATAAATAGGCCGACAAAAGGCGACCAGGATATCCACCAGGCCCAGTAGAACACGGTCCAGCTCTTGTACCATACCTCGTCCTCCCGGCTGACCCAGTCGCTCAAGGGGATGAAGTACGTCAGATAATGTGAAAGATTCTCACCGATACCGGAAAGAGCCGACAAGGTGGGGCCGGCGCTGATAACGAACACCAGGAGCAGCAAGGCAACCAGTATATTGAAGTTGCTCAATACCTTGACACCCCGATCCAGGCCGCGCATGACCGAGATAATTGCTATTGTCGTGATCACGGCGATAAGCATCAACTGTGTCGTCAAGCCGTTGTCAACGCCGAATACGGAGTGTAGTCCCCCGGTGGCCTGTTTTGCTCCCAGTCCAAGGGAAGTGGCCAGACCGAAAATGGTAGCGAAGACAGCCACCATATCAATGAGATGGCCCGGCCAGCGCCAGCAGTGTTCGCCGAACAACGGATAGAAGATAGAGCGGGGCGCCAATGGTAACCCTTTATTGAAAGAAAAGAAGGCCAGGGACAGTGCCACCACAGCAAAGATAGCCCAGGGATGCAATCCCCAATGATACAGCGACGCTCCCATCGCGACGGCAGCAGCTTCAGGCGAATGTGGCTGTACATTTAACGGCGTACCGGCCCAGTTCGTGTAGTAGGCAACCGGCTCGGCGACGCACCAGAACATCAGACCGATGCCCATCCCGGCGGCAAACAGCATGGAAAACCAGGATGGTCTGGAAAACTCGGGTTTCGCCGCTTCTCCACCCAGCCGTATTTTGCCGCAAGGTAGCACGATCAGCATCATGCAGAAGAAGACAAAGAAATTGCCCGAAATAATCACCAGCCAATGGAAATTTTCAATGGACCAGTTCTTTGCCTGCTCAAGTATGATTTTGGCATACTGGGGGAACGACAACGTCCCTACAACAAAACTGATGGTGAGAAATGCAGTGATAAAAAATACCGGGTTATGTAACTCCATCCTGAAGATGCGGACGTTGTCCTGTCCGACCGTATAACGGCTGTCGTATTGCTTGCGGGATAGCACTATATATCTGATTGTTGTGAGTTTTTCCCCCGCAACACTATAACCCCGAACACACCGTAAAGCTACCCATTGATTGTGCTTGACTATCTATAAAATTAGCGGACAATCGCGCCACTTGCCGGTGAACAGGTAACAGAAACCACCCTTGAACTTATCGAAGCAGATTAATCGGGCAATCACTCTTGAAACATACAGGTCAGCAAATGAAAAAACCACAGATTATACTGGTTTGGAGCCTGCTGTTCGGCGTTGCATTGATTTCCGTGTGTAGCGGCATGCAAGGCACGCTGCTGGGGATCAGGGCATCCCTGGAAGACTTTGCTGTGGACACTATCGGACTCATCATGTCCGCCTATTACGTCGGTTTCCTCCTGGGCGCCCGGGTTGTGCCCAGGTGGGTGAAACAGGTGGGACATATCCGCGTGTTTGCCGCGCTGGCTTCGATAGCGTCCGTAGCTATCCTGTTGCACTCTGCCGTTATAAACCCGGTGATGTGGTTCCTGTTCCGAATGCTCACCGGCTTTTGTCTGTCCGGCCTGTTCATGGTCTCGGAAAGCTGGCTGAACGCCATCACCGGCAACGACAATCGGGGACGCCTGCTGGCTGCCTACATGTTCACTATCACCCTTGGCTTCACTGGCGGACAATTCCTGATAAATCTGGCCTCCCCCCTGAGTTTCGAGTTATTTATCCTTGCCTCCGTGGTGCTGTCCATCGCTATCGTGCCCATGTTGCTGAGTAATATTTCCGCCCCTGCGATCGCGTACGCGGAGCACCTTGAGCTAAGCAGGCTGATCAGGCTGACTCCTCTGGGAGCCATGGGTGTCTTTGTCCAGGGACTTACCTTCGGCGCAGTGATGTGGTTAACCGCGGTATTCGGCAACCAGAGTGGTTTTTCCGTTGCCGAAAGCGCCTTGCTGGTAGGCATCCTGATGTTCGGAGGATTGGTGTTATTGCTGCCGGTCGGCAGGTTGTCTGATCGCCAGGAACGCCGTCATACCTTGCTGTTATTATCAGTCCTGGCTGCCGGTGCAAGCCTGTTCGTGCCGTTTGCCGCGCGCCTGGGCAACCTGTGGCTGCTGGCCGGCCTGTTGTTCCTGGTGGGCGGGGTGGTCTTGTGTTTTTATTCGGTGTGCCTGTCCCACATCAACGACCACGTACGCAACGAACAAATCCTGTCGGCCAGCGGCTGCATTATTTTCATAAACGGAATCGGTGGGTTAACAGGTCCCATACTCAGTACCCAGATGATGAAGTTCTTCGGTCCGGGCAGCCTGTATTACTTCGTGGCCCTGGTTTATCTGTTCATGGCGCTGTTCACCCTGTACCGAATGTCGGTGCGAGCGCCCATTACCGCTGAGGAGCAATCCCATGGCATGACAGTCATGATGCAGACCTCACAGGTTATCGTGGCCGAGGCGATGGATGAAACGGACCTGGGCGACCCGCTGGCGCCGGAAAAGGAGCAAAGTGCCTGATTCTCTCACGGAGAAACAACGTCAGGGATGAAGAGTTGCTCGCCTGAAATCCTGAATTCGCGAATAATACGCTGGCCCTCCTCTCCCCGGATGAAGTCCACATATTTCTGCG
Source organism: Gammaproteobacteria bacterium (assembly GCA_965222155.1). Taxonomy (GTDB): domain Bacteria; phylum Pseudomonadota; class Gammaproteobacteria; order Eutrophobiales; family Eutrophobiaceae; genus JAAXHV01. Next base: position 1,080,969 of record CBDCTH010000012.1, on the reverse strand, counting down.
CCAGAGTCGTTTGGACATGGGGATGTTTTTCGGGGTTTACGATGATAACGTGATAGGGATTCAGTAACTCCGCCGCGCCTTCATAGGCGATAGCCAACTCTATTTTACCGATAAATGCCAGGTACGTCCCCCTGTCGGTCAGTGTGTACGCCAGCTTGTCATCGGCGATTTTCAATACGGCGCCCATACCCTGTCCTACAGACAGATACCATGCCCCCTCCGGACTGATCCGAGCCGCCTGCCAGAGAGCCATTTCCTTCATGTGGGTCCCTGAATCATCCCCTCTCGAGATAAAACCGGTAGCGGATTGTGCGATGCGCGTCATGGCGTCTGCCAGGGAACTTGCCGCGTTCACGGCTGCCGCATCTGCAGCGGGACCGACCAGGATAAAATCATTGTGCATGACGGTCAGGCGTTCCACGCCAAATCCACTGTTAACGAACTCCCGCTCCGCAGCAGGGGCATGGACCATGACCAGGTCCACGTCACCGTTCCTGCCCAGGCGCAGGGCTTTGCCGGTGCCGACGGCGATCACGTCCACCATGACGTTGTGCCGCTCTTCAAAAGGCGGATGCAACAGGGACAGCAGACCCGAATTTTCCGTGCTGGTGGTCGTGGCCAACCTAAGTCGTTGTTCCGCGTAAACGTTGTTTGAAATTAAAGCTGCCGAAAGTAATAAGTATAAAACTCTTTTCATTGTTAATTTAATTTCATGCCAGCGGCCATGGTCATCACGTCTTGCAGGTATTTGTCATAGTAGTAAAGGCTTGTTGCCTGATAGAACATCAAATACAGGGACTCTCCCTTGACTGCCCCCGCAACGAATGCCCGTCTTGGAACGTCATCACCGGTAATGAAATCAAAGTTGAATTGAAAGCCCTGGTTGCCCTGATCTCGTCATTCCGGCGCAGGCCGTCAAGAATAGAAAACCAGCTGTATAACTCAGTTCGTCATTCCGGCGCAGGCCGGAATCCAGTTAACAAACTAACCTTTTACCATAAGGAACCGTCTTTTTCGACTGGATTTGCATCCTACGCTCCGTTGACGGCACATCCATGTGCCACTACTCGGCCTGCGCCGGAATGACGATAACCCGGATTCTAAAGTATGCGTTCGCCCTGACCTATTTCTTGGAAAGTGATGTAAATCATACAGTGTCAGCAATTGGGATAACAGTAATCGGTATTGCCATTGTTTTAATAACTCAGATCGTCAATACGAACAAGCAAAAATGACCTTTGCGCCCGCCTACCCGCACAACGATATTTCAGAAATTGCGCCTGACGTTTACATGGCCCGCGGCAGCCTGAAGATGAATGCTGTGATGCGCATCAGCCGCAATATGGCAATAGTGCGTCATAACGACGAACTCCTGAGCGCCCACGGCACGTTGCTTGAGACCGGGGTGCATGCCGCTGTTACGGCTGCAGTAAAGCAGGTCTACAAAAAGTAATTACTCCTCTGGCCCCGTTCGGGAGCCAGGATAAATTCTGCAATCTTATATCAACAAATTATATACCGTACAGTATATTAGTTGTTGACCAGCAGCTCCTGTTAACTTTATCAGCTGGTTATATTGTCGGGTCAGGTTCGTTTTTTTCACCGTGACCCGACCCTCAGGGGATACGCGACCCGCCGGCTATCCCCGGTTATGTTGATGTGGCTTGGCTTCCCCTGAAGTCCCCCACCTTGAACTACTCGACCCCGGCCCGTCCTCAAGCGGTATCATACGGCGCCACCACCGTAGGCGATACACCGTAGGCCAGGGCCCGATACAACGTCTCCCAGTCCGGCACCAGCCAGGTGCAGAAGACGCTGCGCAGTGTCTCCCGGACGTCACGCTTGCAGCCCCGCTTCGCCACCCCCTGTTGAAACAGCCCGCAGCAATGCTGCTGCACCGGGTCAATCAGACACGCCAGCCTCATCAGGTAGGCCAGCACCGTGGACAGGTGCTGATAGCCGTGTTGGAGGGTATGCTCAACGTGGTCGCCTGGGTGCTTCAGGGTATTAACTGATGATACCAACTCACCCGCCCGTCCCGGTGCTGCCGCTCGCAGCACTGCTCGCAATGCACCGTGTCCGACTGAAACTACCCGGTCCCATCCACCGACAACAGGTAGTGACCGCCCCACCAGAGAACGTCTTCCAGCAGCTTGCCCCGTTGTAGCACCTGAACCACCCGCCGGCAGGCACGCCGTAACCCCGCGGGGGCCAGCGCGTCCACGCGTGCCCGCAAGGCCGTGTCCCCCTGCTCAACGCCATACAGGGGCAGGCTCTGGGGCCCGCCCTATCCCGTATAACGACCGCAGATTCGACCGCACCAACTCGTCCTCCCGACCCCGGTCAAACTGCAACAACGATGGATACGTCAAGCCGAACACCGCCAACCCCGACAGCAGGTAATCCGCCAGGGTCAAACCCCGACCGACCGTGTCATCGTTGATAGCTTGAAGGATATTTGGGGTCAGAGTAAAAATACTCAACAACAAGCCACTACCACTTGCCAAACTGACTGTATTTTTACTCTGACCCCAAATATCCTGACAAACCGGGGGCGCTCAGGGTCTTGCGCAGAGCAGGACGGGACAGGATGGGTCACCTTTGACTTGACTAATTCCTGCTACTAGACTGAATCAACATGAAACGTTTACGAACACTTTTTTAACCCCTGTAAAATCCCTGTATTGATAAGGATTTCAGTACGTCTCAGGCGTTAGCGGGAATTGCTGCCTGCAATATACCGTAGGGAGGAACAAACGTTCCTGCTATATCGGAAAGGATACGGAGGAAACCCGTAAACTGGTAGAAAAGGCCAGCCAGAGACAGCGTGATGACAAGCCAAATCGGATTGAACGGGAACGCCTCGTTGCAACATGTGTCGCAACCGGACTACATACATTAACTCCTGCTGAAGGGCGCATCTATGAAGTCCTGGCTCAATCCGGCCTCTTTGAAGCAGGTGCGGTCATTGTGGGTACGCATGCCTTTCTCCATATCGGCAATATGCTGTGTGTGCAATGGACACGGAGCATGGGGCAAACACAAGACATCGATATTGCTCAGGATCAGACCATTACCATTGCATCACCTCCAATCGAAATGGATGTTAAAGAGATACTGCAGCAAGCGGACAAAGGAGTGCTCGCCGTTCCCGGTCTTGATTCGAGGCAGCCGTCAACCAGGTTCGGATTAAGAAACCAGAACCTGACCGTATCGATGCTGACGCCCCTGCGCGGCAGGCCATCAAACAAACCGGTCATGATAAAAGGCCTGAACGTGGCCGCCGAGCCGGTACGTTTCCTGGATTATTTGATCGGAGATAACCAGCCTGCTTGCGTCCCCGTCGGTTCAGGTTTGCTGATACGCATACCCGACCCTGCCCGTTTTGCACTGCATAAACTGGTTGTTTCACAACGGCGGCCGGCGGCGCTGGCGGCAAAAAGCCGAAAAGATATGGAACAGGCTGCGGGCGTACTTGAGGTATTAAAAGGTCTGAGGCCGGGTGATATCCAAATGGCGGCCGCCGCCCAAGTCGGCGGAAAGTTTATTGCGCAGCTAAAACAAGCGGCTAATCTTCTTGAAGACGAATTAAAAACTGTGGTGCATGAACATATTCATTGATTCGGCTAAATGTAACGTAAAACAACCGCCTGCTTTCCGGTAATCAACCGCGTCACATTCACGCCTTGCGCACCATTGTAAAATACATGGGTGTCCTGAATTTACACTCTCAGAATGGCAACACCGAACCTGAATATTGTATTGCAAATGGTAGCAAGATCGCCTAGACTGTTCCCTGTAAGAACGTACACGAGGTATCCTCATGATGAAAACCGAACAGATGCAAATCCGACTGGAGCCGGAACTGAAGGCTGAAGCCGAGGCCGTACTCGCTCAACTTGGACTGAAACCCACGGAGTTTATCCGCATGGCGTTGCGCCAGTTGGTCATGCGCAACGGGTTGCCTTTCGAGGCGCGTATCCCCAATGTCGACACCGTTGCAGCCTTGGAGGAGCCCGCGAATGGCCTGCAGCGATTCAGCTCCACCAGGGAGCTCTTCGCCGATCTTGATGCACGGAGTGACGCCGGGTAGATATGCGGGAGATTTCCTATACCAATCGTTTTCTCAAAGACTACAGACTGATCAAAAAACGAGGTTGGAATTTACAAAAGCTCGAGGCATTTGTCGAGGTGCTGGCCACCAGCCGGCCAATGCCGCCGAGCGCCAGGCCTTATAAACTGTCCGGGAAGTATGAGTACGCCTGGGATGCGCATGTTGGCCCGGATTGGATTTTAATCTACGAGATCGATGACAGGTCTCTGGTCCTGCGCCGGACGGGAACACACGCGGACCTTTTTTGAAAGAAACAGCATTGTTCAACATGAAATGAGCCTGAAAAGAGGAATACGGGTTAAAAATCGGACGTTGTTCCAAGTTTTACGTAGATTCTCCTCCCCGCGGGTCGCCGGTGCGGGGGGTCATAGCTGCCAGAAACGGCCACAAACGGTGGGGCTTCGTCTGTCGCATTCACCACGCCTATGGTGAGTGATGTGTCCAAACCCAGGCTGCCACGTAACTCCGGGGTCGGGTTGCCGACAGTATTACGGTTTATTTCACCGGTGCCGTCAATGGTATTGTCATCGACATCGGTAAGGGTGTATGTCAATAGGTAAATGGATGACATTGCAGTCCCTGCCCAGCCGCACCACCCTGCTGACAATGGTCTATAAGCTAGGATTGTGTGCGGAGAAGAACTGGCGCTGGCTACGCGGGTTCCGTCACCTGGCCGACGTGATCGAGAATGTGAAGTTTATTGACGGGGGTAAAAGAGAAGACGATTCAGCAACGTCAGGTTTCAACCCCTGTTTGCCACATACAGGGGTAAACATGTCCCTATTTTATGAGTGTTCCGCGTCAATCAGCCGAACACCCGGGGCACAAACCCCGCATCATTGATAATGCTCGTGCTGCTGCCGGTGGTGCGGACGACGAACAGGCCCTGCCATTGCGCACAGACTTCCACTTCCTGCTCCGCCTGCAAATACGCCACGGCGCCATAGATCTGTTTACCCTTGTAGACCTGCTGGTATACCGTGAACAGGATGACCCAGATTTCTTCGGGAGTGGCGGAAGGAAACAGCAATTCCTGCGCAAGCAGGAATCCGGCGATCAATGTTTCATGGGTGTCCTGAATTACATGGGTGTCCTGAATTACATGGGTGTCCTGAATTACATGGGTGTCCTGAATTACATGGGTGTCCTGAATTACATGGGTGTCCTGAATTACATGGGTCATGGGTGTCCTGAATTACATGGGTGTCCTGAATTACATGGGTATCCTGAATTATATGGGTGTCCTGAATTATATGGGTGTCCTGAATTACATGTCCTGAATTACATGGTTCGTCATTCCGGCGCAGGCCGGAATCCAGTTAACAAACCAACCTTCTACCATAAGGAACCGTCTTTTTCGACTGGATTTGCATCCTACGCTCCGTTGACGGCACATCCCCCTGCTTACAGCCTGCAGGGGCAGGCTATGTGCCACTACTCGGCCTGCGCCGGAATGACGATAACCCGGATTCTAAAGTATGCGTTCGCCCTGACCTATTTCTTGGAAAGTGATGTAAATCATACAGTGTCAGCAATTGGGATAACAGTAATCGGTATTGCCATTGTTTTAATAACTCAGATCGTCAATACGAACAAGCAAAAATGACCTTTGCGCCCGCCTACCCGCACAACGATATTTCAGAAATTGCGCCTGACGTTTACATGGCCCGCGGCAGCCTGAAGATGAATGCTGTGATGCGCATCAGCCGCAATATGGCAATAGTGCGTCATAACGACGAACTCATACTTGTGAATCCGATACGCTTGAATGCCGAGAACGATTGCTCAAATGGCAGTTCGACAAACTCCTGAGCGCTCACGGCACGTTGCTTGAGACCGGGGCGCATGCGGCCGTTACTGCAGCAGTGGCGCGGGCTTACAAAACATAGTCACTCCCGTTCTGCCCTATTCGAGAACTCCGCTGAGAGCGGCAATCGAATTCTTGTTATTTTATAATTATCCCGTACTGATTATTTTTTATTGATATAACGTCAATCTATGTTATATTTATTCCTGCTCGGGATAAATATTATATTTAATTATGACAGATGAACCTGCTTACTACGATCGGATTCGAAATACGCAAGAACTGGGTAGCCTTGTTCGCAGACACAGAAAAGCCCGTGGACTAACCCTTAAAACAACAAGTGAGCTGGCCGGCCCCGGCATACGATTTTTATCGGAGTTTGAGCGCGGTAAGGAAACATCAGAGATCGGCAAGATTTTGAAAGCGCTGGAAGCGCTGGGACTCGATGTGATTATTCGGCCAGTTAATCACAAGATAAACCGGAAATCTCAGAATGCGCTTGCTGACTCCAAAGGGTCGTACACAGCCGCTGACAATGAGGATATTTTATTGCCGGGAGAGCTCGCTTCCGTTTAGCGTATCGTGTTGGCAGAATTAGCTAAACATTATCATATCAAGCAACTGATATTATTCGGCTCTGCCGCTCGTGGGGAATTAACGCCTTCAAGCGATATCGATTTACTGGTCGAATTTGAACAGGGTATGGTCCCTTCTCTGGGAGGCCTAACGGTCATCAAAAATGCTTTCAGTTCATTGTTTGGCGGTCGTAAAGTGGATATCGTAACATCGGCGATCTTGAATAATCCCTACCGTCGTCGTGAGATAGAGAAAGACATGGAGCTTTTATATGCAGCTTGAAGACAGGGATGCTGCCTATCTACGGGACATGCTGAAAAAAGCGCTTCCTCGTATCTGACTCCTCATTATCCATTAATGACACTGCCACTGTGGTGCAGCCACAGTGCCGCATATTCGGCAAAACTACGGCGGACAATGATATCGAAGGTCGGTGCGTCATCGATCAGGGCGATCAGCATGGACGTTTTTGTCAGGGTGGTCTGTGCGCATTGGCCTACTTTGAATGCGCGCGGATGCAGGTCCAGGGTACAGCCTTGCGCCAGTACCTCCCGGGCATGACTGCCGCCCAGTCGAAGTAAAACCTGTCCGCCGGTCACATCGACCAGGGAGTAGCATTGACCTGACAGGCTTTTCCCCAGGTGTTCCGCTATGCCGCTTTCCTTGCCAAGTCCTGTGGCCAGCAACCACTCATCGGGACCTAACCAGTAAGTTGTGTCTTCTCCGACAGTAAACGTATTGGCATTGGTGGGCAGGGGCTGTCCAAGCGTTGCCTGCAGCGCCTGCAGAAACTGTTCATCGCCGGGGTTGCCGCGCAGGTTCAGGTAGCCGAAATCGGGTCGTACTTCCAGCGTCACGCCTGCGTTATCCGGACCGGGTGCAATCTTCCCTTTGAGGAAAGAGGACAGGGCGTGCCGTCTTTGCGGTCTATGAGGCATGTTGCCGCTCTCCTTTCGGGTCGTAGAATACGGGAGAGACGACCCTGACCCTGGTAAATCGTCCGTCGCGCAACGCGGCATGGATGACATCGCTCTTGCGGGCGCGCCCGGCACTGACCAGCGCCAGGGCTATGGGCCGGTCGAGACAGGCACTGTAATAACTGGAGCTGACATGGCCCAGTTTAGGGATGGGCGGGACGCCGCCCGGCTGCTCTACCAGTTGCGCGCCTTCCGGCAATACTTCCGTCCCGTCTTCACACAACAGGCCGACCAGTTGTTTACGATTCAGGCGTTGGCAGTCGGGCCGCGCCAGGGACCGTTTGCCCAGGTAGTCCTTGTCTTTGGACAGCAGCCAGTGCATCCCCAGGTCCAGCGGAGTCACGGAACCGTCGGTATCCTGGCCGACGATGACAAACCCTTTCTCGGCGCGCAGCACGTGCATGGTTTCGGTACCGTAAGGGGTGATGCCGTACTGTTCACCGGCCTCCATCAGGGTTTGCCACAGGGACGGGGCAAAGTCGCTTTCCACGTTGATTTCGAAGGCCAGTTCACCGCTGAAGCTGACGCGGAATACCCGAACGGTGAACCCCGCCAGGGATCCGGATCGCACCGCCATGAAGGGAAAGTCGGCCTGGTTGAACTCCATATCGCTCTCCATACCCTGCAGCAGCTTCCTGCTGTCCGGGCCGACCAGGACAATGGCGCACCAGCGTTCCGTAACGGATGTCAAGTATACCTTTAAATCCGGCCATTCCGTCTGCAACCACTGTTCCAGCCAGCCCAGCACCCGCGCCGCGCCGCCGCTAGTGGTGGTCAGGTAAAAATGCTGATCGCCCAGGCGCGCCATGACCCCGTCATCCATGACCATGCCGTCTTCGCCCAGCATGACGCCATAGGCACAGCGGCCGACCTTCAGCGCGGCGACATTATGGGTATAGATACGTTCCAGGAAGGTCAGCGCGTCCGGCCCCTGCACTTCTATCTTGCCTAGGGTCGAGGCATCCATGATTGCCAGTGACCCGCGGGCGGCTAGACACTCCCGGTTTACCGCACTACGCATGTCCTCCTCTGCCCCGGGATAATACCAGGGACGCAACCATTGACCCACCACCTCAAATTCAGCGCCGGCCGCTTCGTGCCAGTCGTGCAGCGCGGTCTTGCGTACCGGTTCGTAGAGCGCGCCAACGTCGGCGCCGGCACAGGCGCCAAAAGTTACGGCCGTGTAGGGCGGCCTGAAGGTGGTCGTGCCGACATCTGCTATGGGTTTGCCCAGACACTCCGCCAACACGGCCATGCCGTTGATATTTCCCAGCTTGCCCTGGTCGGTGCCAAACCCCAGCGCGGTATAACGTTTGACGTGCTCCACGTTCCGGAAACCTTCACTCACCGCCTGGCGCACGTCCGCCACGGTCGTATCGTTCTGGTAATCGATAAACTGTTTCGGGTAACGATGCGGCGATCGCGGTAAAGGAATCCGCCATAATGGTTGCAGAGGACGGGCTTCTCCAGTCAAGTCCTGATTAACCTCCGGAGTGGAAAACGGTGACGCCTCAAACCCGCATTCGCGCGCGGCATCCAGTCCTGCCCGGTTTCCCTCCTGCAGACAGGCGTCCAGGGAAAAGGAACCGTTGCACGCCCCTACTGACACATGTTTCTGCCGGGTTGCACCGGGGACAAAACAATAGCGGGCTGCGTCCCAGAGAATCCCGCCACCGGCCTGCGAATGCAGGTGGAGCGCCGGGTTCCAGCCCCCGGACATGGCGACCAGATCACAGTCAAGGTTTTTTGCCGGCCCGGTCAAGGTCTTGCCATCCGCCGCCAAGGGTGAAACCTGTACCGTACGCACCTTCCTCGTACCCGTCACGCCGGTGATGACCTGCCCCTGGCATATATCAATACCGGCCTGGCGCAAGGGCTCGGCAATGGCGCCTGCGCCCTCCACACGGCAATCAACAATCGCAGCGACGCTCGCCCCTGCCCGAATCAAGTCCAGGGCCGCCTGGTATCCCCCGTCGTTATTGGTGAAGATCACGCCGCGCCGGCCCGGACACACCCCGTAGCGACGAATATAGCCGGATACCGCGGCGGCCTGCATCACCCCCGGACGATCATTGTTGGGAAATACCAGGGGTCGCTCATGGCTGCCCTGAGCAAGGATGACGCGCCTGGCCCGAACCCGCCATTCGCGTTGGCGCACCCCTTCTGCGCCCGGTTCTCCCAGGCGACCGCCGCAACGTTCCAGAATAGTCAGGAAATTATGGTCGTAATAACCGAACACCGTACTGCGGGACAGGAGTACGACTTCGGGACATCGTGCCAGCTCCTGCAACACCTTGTGCAGCCATTCCGCAGCAGAGTTGCCGTTCAGCCTGGCCGTGTCATATAACAGACTGCCGCCGAACTCGCTCTGTTCATCCGCTATGATGACTCTGGCGCCGCATTTGGCTGCCGCCAATGCCGCCATCAGTCCTGCCGGCCCGCCCCCCGCCACCAGGACGTCACAGTGGGCGTTGACGTGTTCATAACTGTCAGGGTCCGGCAACTGTGGTGAGATACCCAGGCCGGAGGCGCGCCGCAGATAATGCTCATACAGGCGCCACAGGAAACGCGGCGCCATGAAGGTCTTGTAGTAAAATCCCGCCCCCAGCAAACGTGCGCAGAAATCATTGAGCGCCAGCAAATCAAAATTGAGACAGGGCCAACCCCTTGTCGTGGCTGCGGCCAGACCGTCGTATAACTCCACCTCAGTGGCGCGCAGTCCGGGTATGGTATCAGCCCCGGCGCCTAGCTGGACTATGGCGTTGGGTTCTTCCACGCCTATACCCATGATGCCCCGCGGGCGATGGTATTTGAAACTGCGGCCGATAATCCGGATCCCGTTAACCAGTAACGCGGAGGCCAGGGTGTCGCCGGCATAGCCCTGCAAGGTACGGCCGTTAAAACTGAACGTCAGGGGTCGTGAGCGGTCGATACGTCCGCTTTCAGCAAGTCGATAGGGCTGCATACTCCCGCTTCCTGAACTCGATAATGAATGAGTGCATCACTCTCTGCCGTCATTCCAGCGCAAGCTGGAATCCAGTAAGCAACCCTTCATATGATAAGGAATAAGTTGTCCACTGGCTTCCTGCCTGCGCAGGAATGACGCCGGGGGGCGCAGGAATGACGCCGGGGGGCGCAGGAATGACGCCGGGGGACGCAGTAATGACGTGGTATTACTACCTGGCGCATGGATGTAGATTCCATGTCTTCTGTTTTCTGTCATCTTTCCTCTATCCCCCGTCCTCGGTTATCTGATAGCTGACGGTATCCCTTTCCAGCACGAACCAGCGGCGGCAACCCTGGTCATGCACCCATTGTTCCCGGTGCAGGCCCTTGGTATTGCTGCGCATGAACAGGTAATCCGCCCATTCCTCATCGGTCAGAGCATCCGGTTCGGCCGGCCGGGTGATATCGGCTTCGCCCCCGTAACTGAATTCACTCTCGTCGCGTGCGCCGCACCATGGACATTTTATCAACAACATGTTCGGCTCCCATTCAGTGCGCTACGGCAGCAGCGCCGTGTTCGTCTATGAGTGCTCCCGTGGTGAAGCGTTCAAGGCCGAACGGGCCATTCAACTCATGGGGCCGGTCCCGGGCGATTGTATGGGCAAAGGCCCAGCCCGAACCGGGGGTGGCCTTGAACCCACCGGTGCCCCAGCCACAGTTGAAATACAGGCCCTGCACGGGGGTCTTGCCTATGATTGGGCAAGCGTCCGGCGACACGTCGACGATACCGCCCCATTGACGCAACATTCGCACCCGGCTGAAGGCGGGGAACAGTTCGATGATCGCCTGCATGGCATGTTCGATAGTCCGGAAACTGCCGCGCTGGCCGTAGCCGGTATAAGCGTCGATACCGGCGCCGACGACCAGTTCGCCCTTGTCCGACTGACTGATATAACCATGCACCGCGTTGGACATGACGACGCTATCCAGGACCGGCTTCAGGGGTTCCGACACATAAGCCTGCAACGGGTGGCTCTCCAGCGGCAGGCGCAACCCTGCCATCGCCGCCAGCACACTGGCATGGCCGGCGACTACGACGCCGATTCGGTCTGCCTCTATGCGGCCGCGGCTGGTCTCAACGCCGGCTACCCTGCCTCCGTCCCGGTTCAGTCCGGTCACTTCGCATTGTTGAATGATATCAACACCCAGGGCATCGGCGGCGCGCGCAAAACCCCAGGCCACCGCGTCATGGCGGGCGACCCCGCCCCGGCGTTGCAGCGAGGCCCCCAGGATTGGATAACGCACCCCGGGAGAGATATTGATCAAGGGGATGGCGGCCTTGATCTGCGCCGGCGTGACCACCTCGGCATCGATGCCGTCCAGCCGATTGGCGCTGACCCGGCGTTCGATATCACGCAAGTCCTGCAGGCTGTGTCCCAGGTTATAGACACCGCGCTGGCTGAACATGACATTGTAATTCAGGTCCTGGCTCAACCCCTCCCACAGCTTCAACGACTTCTCATAGAGCAACGCGGCTTCCGTCCACAGGTAGTTGGAGCGCACGATGGTGGTATTGCGTCCCGTATTGCCGCCGCCGATCCAGCCTTTCTCCAGCACGGCAACGTTGCGCATCCCGTGTTCTTTTGCCAGGTAGTAGGCGGTTGCCAGGCCGTGGCCGCCAGCGCCGATGATGAGCACATCGTACTTCTTCCGTGGCGCAGGGCTGCGCCAGGCCTGTTGCCAGTTTTCATTATAAGAGACGGCATTGCGTAACAGGGAGAAGATGGAATATTTCTGCCTGCTCATTGCGTGAGAAACCTAATCGACTTCATTTGCGTCATTGATGTCCAGCAAGCGCTCGTTATCGGGGTCGAACGGGCTGTCAGGTATCACGACGGCCCGGTAGTTCCTGTTGAGTATATCGATCTCCATTTCAGTGCCCGTTACGGCGTATTCCGGCTTAACCATGCCCAGCGCCAAGGATTTATCGACCCGGAAGCCAAAACCGCCGCCGGTGGCGCGCCCAATCAGTTCGCCATCCCTGGTCAAGGCATTGTTTCCCAGTGCATCGGCATCATCAGGATCCAGGACTTCCAGGGTGGCGAGCCTGTAGTTGAGACCGCGTTCCCTGCCCGCCAGCAGTGCTTCCCGACCCAGGAATTCCCCCTTGTCCGGATACACGAAACGATCCATTCCTGATTCATAGGCGCTGTATTCGATGGATAATTCCGTGCCTACCATCCGATAGGATTTCTCCAAGCGCAGCGAATCCATGGCGCGGATGCCGAAAGGCTGCAGACCCAGGTCTTCACCGGCTTTAAACAGGGCATCGAACAACGCGTTCTGCCGGTCGATGGGGTGATGCAGTTCCCAGCCCAGTTCTCCCACGTAATTCACCCGCAGGGCGTGCATCGGTATTCCTGCCATATCAACCTGCCGGGCGGCCAGAAACGGGAATGCCTCATTGGAAAAATCATCGACTGATACACGTTGCAGCAGTTTGCGGGCAAGGGGTCCGGCTATGACGAATACGCCCATGCTGTCGGTCAGGTGCTCGTAGTTTACCGAACCGTCAGCGGGCATGAACTTGCTGAGATAATCGTGGTCCAGTCTTTGCCAGGCGGCAGCCGATACCAGGTAGAACGAATCTTCAGCCTCGCGGGTGATGGTAAATTCCGAATGTACGCCGCCGCGCCGGTTAAGTGAGTGGCAGAGGCGGATCCGTCCCGTCTTTGCGGGCAGCCGGTTGGCGACCATGAAATCCAGAAACGCCTCGGCGCCCGGCCCGGATAGCCGGCACTTGGCAAATGGTGTCATGTCCAGCAGCCCTACTCTCCGGTTCACGTGCAGCGCCTCTTTTCCAATGGCTTCAAACCAGCGCGACCTGCGAAACGACCAGTCATCCTGCCGTAGCATGCCGTCCACAGCAAACCAGTTGGCCCGCTCCCAACCGAATTTCTGGCCGAATATGGCCCCCATTTCCATCAGGCGTCCATAACAGGGCGCGGTCTTCAGCGGGCGGGCCGCCAGCCGTTCCTCATCGGGGTAATGGATGATGAACACGTGGGAATAGGCTTCTTCATTCTTTTTGAGCACATAATCCTTGTCGGCGTAATCGCCGAAACGGCGCGGCTCTACCCCCAGCATATCGATACCCGGTTCACCCTCAACAATCCACTCCGCCAGTTGCCGTCCGGCGCCGCCCGCCGCGGTAATGCCGAAGCTGTGCCCTTCATTGAGCCAGAAGTTTCTCAGGCCCCAGGCAGGACCGACGATGGGGTTGCCGTCCGGGGTGTAGGCGATGGCGCCGTTGTATACCTGCTTGATGCCGCATTCGGCAAAGGCCGGCACCCGGTTCATGGCTGCCTCAATATGGGGTTCCAGACGGTCAATATCTTCTTGGAACAGTTCATACTCGGCGGTCTCGTCAGGACCGTCGATGTAACAGCATGGTGCGCCCTTTTCATAGGGTCCCAGGATGAAACCCTGGTTTTCTTCGCGCAGGTACCAGGAGCCGTCGGATTCACGCAGCACAGCCATTTCAGGCAGGCCCTGCCCGGCCCGGGCAACCAGGTCGGGGTGGGATTCCGTCACGATATATTGATGTTCAACCGGCACCACCGGGATGTCCAGACCGACCATAGCCCCGGTGCGGCGGGCATAGTTGCCGGTCGCAGAGACAATATGTTCACAGGTGATATCGCCGCTGGTGGTCCTGACCCGCCACTCACCCGTAGCGCTCCGTTCAATCCCTTCGACCAGGGTATTGCGATAGATTACCGCACCACGCGACCGGGCGCCCTTTGCCAGGGCCTGGGTCAGGTCAGCCGGCTGGATATAACCGTCATCCGGATGAAACAACGCGCCGACCAGCCCATCCGTATTACACAGCGGCCAGATCTCTCCCACCTGACCCGGTGTCAGGAATTCAACATTGACGCCGATAGTGCAGGCAGTCGCCGCGTATTGATAATACTCATCCATGCGCTCCCGGTTCATGGCCAGGCGCAGGTTGCCGACCTGCTTGAAGCCTACCTGTTGCCCTGTTTCAGCCTCCAGTTCCTGGTAAAGATTCACCGAGTATTTGTGAATCTGGCCGACGCTGTAACTCATGTTGAAAAGGGGCAGCAGACCGGCGGCATGCCAGGTGGAACCGGATGTCAGTTCCGCTTTTTCCACCAGCACGACATCCTCTCCCCAGCCTTTCCCGGCCAAGTGATACAGGGTACTTACACCAACTACGCCGCCGCCGATGACAACCACTCGCGCGTGAGTTTTCATGGTTTTAACCCGGATTTCTCATCAGGTGATGCGATGATCGCGCCGGATTTTAGATGTGCGCCTTCCATGGCGCACACCCTGCGGGCGTCCGCGGATCCTCTGCGGATGTCCAAATCTGCTCCAGGCAGATTTGTCTGGTTGAGGGACAAATCGTCAGGACTGACGATTTGCACGGCAACAGCCGCCCGCAGGGTTGCGTACATGGATGTGCGCAATGAACGCACCAAGCGCAGTCTGTAATGACGGGATATTGAGAATTTTACCATAACTTATTGACAGCACATTGATGTTTCCGATAGCAGCTAGCGACCTGATGAGAAATCCGGGTTAAGTTCCTGCTGGGAGATGATAATTAAACACGCATCTTAAGCAGCGGAGGATACGGGCAATTATCCCAGGAACGACTGAGATTAGTCAAATTACGTCATTACAGAATACTCCGACACCAGCGGATGCCCATATGATGGGGGAATGACGAAATGTCGTCATACCGGGCTTGTCCTCAGTCGTCATACCGGGCTTGTCCTCAGTCGTCATACCGGGCTTGTCCCGGTATCCAGTCTAATAGCGTGTCGCCCTTGGCGACTCATTATTGTACTGGATTCCGGCATTCGCCGGAATGACGACGGGGGTGCATTCGCCGGAATGACGAATCAGGGGAATGCGTCGAAATGGCGAAAGGGTGGTTCTTACAGAACTTTCCCCGCCATTTCCCATTGCGGGGGAATGGCGGGGTAACGTAACGGATACTGCCTCAGCTTTTTGCTGCCTGCGATGCCTCCCAGGCTTCCTGAACGGTCTGCCAGGTCACCAGGGCAACGGTATTACCATCATCGTCAACAAAATTCAGGGGTCCGAGAAATGTCATATAAAACTCGCTGTCTTCAAGAAAGTTTGTCAACCCATGAAAGGCCTGGCAGGCTTCGTAGCCGTAGGCGGGGGCTTTTACACTTATACCGCCTTCGTCCATGCCTCCCCTGACTTCCATGTGGCCTTTGGTCAGGAAATATTCTCCCGGGCCGACGTGGATGTGACTCGCAAAAGATGAACCTTTCGGACAATCGTATATGGCTGCCCAGGACCCCAGTTCGGGCGCCACGTTTAACAGTTTCCAGCGTATGCCGCCCTGGCTCAGCGGTCCCGGAAAGTCCACCCAATCGATTTCGTCAATTTGTACCGAACGGCCGATAACGGGCTCATACTTTTGTGGATTCATGCTATTTCCTCCTCATTTATTCAGGGTTTTTGATTTTTACTGGTTACATAAAGCCGCCGATATTCCTGCTTCCAAAATTTCAATCCAATATCCATCCGGATCTTTAATAAAAGCGATGCCTTTCATCTTGCCGTCATCCGGCCGCTTGACAAATTCTACTCCTAATTCCTCGAAGCGACTACAAGCGCGATAAACATCGGGAACGGACAGGCCGATATGGCCGTAACCACGCGGGTCGTTGTTACCATTGTGATAACCTTCAAATGTCTCGTCGTTCTCCGTGCCCCAGTTATGGGTCAGTTCCAGCAACGCCTTCTGTTCAAAGGTGTATGCTGTCCGCTCCAGCGGGTCCTGCGGGACGGGGCCATCTTCCGGCCGGATGTATCCCATAAAAAACAGCGAAAATTTCATCTCCGGGAAGTCAAGTTTCTTGACCAGGGTCATTCCCAGGACGTCCTGGTAAAACGCAAGGGACCGTTCCGGATCCTTGATGCGCAGCATGGTCTGGTTGAATACAAACCCTTCAGTTTCAGGGGACTGGGTAACGCCGCTCTCTTGAACCGTATCACTCATTGCGTATACACCTTACTGTTCTTTTCAATCTCTCACAGAGCCTTACATGACCCGTCCCTGGATAACAATATTCCAGGACAGACATACCGGCGAATGCCGGTATCCAGTTGAACAAACTTTACCTTATAAGGAATCATTTAATCGACTGGATTCCGGCTTTCGCCGGAATGACGAGACCCGAAGGAATCATTTGATCGACTGGATTCCGGCTTTCGCCGGAATGACGAGACCCGGCGGTATTTGTATATTCTTCCTGGATACGACATAGTTCTTCCCAACCCAGGTAACTGGTGAAGTTGTTATCATCGAAGAAAAGGACCGGGCCATTACAGATAAACAGGTAGTCGGTATCCTCCAGGGCCGTAGTAGAGCCGTGCATCATGCCGTTCGGTTCATACACGTAATCGCCGGCTTCGAGGATGCCATCGCGCACCTGTAACTTCCCCGACAGGACATACACATGGGCCGGACTCAGGTGCTTATGGGGCGGCGCCACGTAGCCTTTATACCAGCGAAACAGCGCGGCCCAGGCACCGGTCTCGGGTCCTGTCCACAGGACCTTCATGAAGCCCCGCTCGGGGTCCGCTTCCATGGGAATCCAATCCATCTCACCGGTTTTGCAAAGCGAAGCCATCAGTTCGCTGTTAACGGGACTGATGTCTTGTGGTAGTGCCATAGTTTTAACCAGTGATTGCGTTTACAGGAATCGGATACGTTAGAAATGGTACTGCACCGAGCCGACTACACGGCGCGGTTGCTCCAGGGTGCCGATGATGATAGAGCCTGGAGCTCCCTGCAGTTTGCTACCCGCAAAGTTTGGAAATTCCTGCACGTCGATGTAGTAGTCCTCGTCGAACAGGTTCTCTATATGAATGCCGAACTCCCAGTTGTTCCACTCCACCCCGGCGCCCAGGTCCACGACAGTAAAATCAGGGTTTGTCCAGAACGGAAAATCATCCCCGGGTGAATCCCAGAGTTGGGCATTGGTGGAAGCCCCCCCCTTGTAGCGTAGTTGCAGGCGCCCGAACAGGCGCATGTCATCGTTCAACTGCTGGTCGTAATCCAGCGCCGCGGTGGCGCTCCACTTTACGGTGTTGGGCGGTCTCCTTCCCGAGAGGTCAGAGAGATAATCGCTTGGGGTCACGAATTCAGTGCCACCGACCCATTCCGCGTCCACATAGCCAAACCCGGCAGAAAGAGTCCAGTTCTCATGCATGGACAGGACCATATCGCCCTCCAGTCCCCATTGCTCTGAATCGCCAATATTGAAGATGCCCTCAAGTACAGTCTCGGTTTGAGGGTTCTTCGTCTGAAGTTCGAACTGCCGGCCCTCGTAATCAATATAGAAACCCGCCAGGGTCAATATCAGGCGGTCATCCAGCAACCTCCCCTTGTAGCCGATTTCGACCTGTGTTGCCTCTTCTGGCTTGATGTCGAACAGGGCGTTCTCGCCCTCCAGGTCGAACGCATTGAAACTCCCCGGCTCAAAACCCTGGGAGAAGAGCGCGTACACCATGGACCGGTCATCATCAAAGAACATGGAGATGGACGCACGGCCCAATACCTCGGTATTGGACTGACTTCCGGTAGTGCCACTGTCACGGTTGTTCGCGTCGAATTCCCAGTGGTCCACGCGCACACCGCCACCAATCTCCAGGTTACTCATGCGATAACTGAAATTGGCAAAACCTGCCACCTGTTCGCGCTTTTCGCGGAGGTTCTCGAAAGGAACTACCACGACTACCTCAGACTCCGACGGTTCGCCAGTGACCGGGTTGGCAGCAATCGGCGGTGGCCCGGCGTTTGCGGGGTAAGGCGGCGGGGCTGTATCATCGTTGCAATTAGCCAGGAAGAAGCAGTAACCGTAGGGAACCGGAAGTTCCCCGAACTTGTGCCTCTTCCAGTCCAGGTAGTAGGCGCCGGCCTGCCATTGCAAGGGACTGTCATCCGTGGAGGTAAAGCGCAATTCATGGGTCCATACCTCGACCGGCCATGACCGGGTCAGGTCGAGCACGAACTCCTGGTCGATATCAAGGTCAGTCTCCCGGTCCGACTCCGTGTCCGTATAGGAGGTAAGATATGTGGCGTCAAAGTTGCCGAAATCATAGGTCAGTTCTATGCTGCCGGCGATGGTTTCCCGCTCGTGGCTCGCATTGTAGCTGGTGTCGATGATGTTGGTGTGGGTGAGATCGCCATTCATCTCCCGGTTCCAGATGTTGTTGGGGCCATCGTACTCGTTGTAACGTAGGGTAGCGTGAAGCGAAAGCTGTTCGCTGATATTGCCGGCCAGGGCCGCGCGCACGCCGTATTTCTCTGTGTGCCCCACGTCGGGATCAACGTCCGGAACGCCGCCGTTCAGGCGCGGGGTATTGGGGTTGACCAGGTACGAATCATCGGTCATGGCAAACCCATACAGCGCCATTGCCCAATCATTACCCAGCGGCACATTCAACTGAACCTCGCCGTCATAGTAATTATCTTCACCGGCCTGCGTTTTAACCCGGCCCGAAAAGGCTTCGGGGTCCGGCCGTTTGGTAACAAATTTGACCGCGCCGCCGATGTTGGCGCCGCCATAGAGGATGCCCTGCGGCCCTTTCAACACCTCGATCCGTTCGAAATTGCCGAAGCGGGACGAAGCATCCCCGAACAACTGCACGTCATCCAGGTAAAACCCGACCCCCTGGGTATTGCCGAATCCCCCCAGACTGCGAATGGAGACATTGGGGTAACCGTCCAGGCGCCGGCTCATCCAGAGGTTGGGCACCAGCAGCCCGATATCTTCAAGGCCGTTGATATTGGCCCTCTCCACCATATCCCCCGTGAATGTGGTGAGGGACTCCGGTATCTCCAGCACATTTTCCTCGCGTTTGCGTGCGGTGACGATAATCTCCTCAAGCAGTGTTTCGCCTTGCGCCATGACAGCCTGGCTCGTCAACAACGCGCCCGCGGGCGCGGCCAACAACCCCACCGCCAGCATTGCCGTGCCGAGGGCGGAACCCGTAATGGTGCTTATTCTTCGGCGGACTGCAGTGTCAGTGCCTGCCGATTGCCAATTGCTAAACGAGTATCTGTTCATTAACTTTCCCCCTTTGCCAACCACATTGGTTTTACCCGGTTGCTGTTCAGTTCTACACGTAACAGTACGGATATGTTTGAGTGGATTAATTTTCTTGTTGTATTTTAACAATGGAAGTGTACCGGATAATGCTGAAAGTAACTTGTTTCCTGGTGAAACTGAACCTGTCTGGACGTGCAAATGATGCAGGAAAAGCAGGTTCTTAAGGTAGTTACGAGCCATATCTTTGTTAATAGTGCAAATAAACTTGGTTTTAAGCGAAAACAGGCTAAACTTTAAGAGTATCGGTAAATTTTGGCGGTATGATGCACATTCATTTTTATCGTTAAATTATCACCTGATTGGTGTTGTTGAAAACACACAAGCCCGTATACTTTACCGTTAGATGTGGTGATCGCGCACATTGGTAAGGGAGACGGCTAGAGGGGGCAATGGGAGATAATACTGCACAATCGTTCGTCAATACCTGGACGACAAATGAACTGGCGAAGAGTGACCGGTTCGATGCCTGGACGAGCGTACTGAACGAGGCCTATGGTCGCTGGGAAATGGATAAACCGGTGACGTCTGACTTCTTCAGTACCGTCAAGTATTATGACGATACAATCCTGAAGGTCATTGAATGCATCTGTGACCCCTGTGGCGCGACCCGTACCCGCTCCAGCATCCGGGCCGACGGCCTCGAGACTCTGACCATACAGGCCGTACTTCAGGGCTGCGAATACATCAACTTCAACGGCGAGGATATCACCTTGAGACAAGGTGACCTGCTGATCTGGGACAGCACCAAACCCATGTCTTTCCAGGTCCAGGACCGGTTGCACAAGATATCCGTAGTCCTGCCCTTACCGCGCTTTCAATCGTGGCTACCTCGCTCGTGGTTTTCAATCCGGCACTCGCTGGACGGACAATCAAACAGCGGTCTCCTGTTGACCGATCACGTTAAATCATTATCCACGTCTGTATTTGGCGGAGGCTGCAAGGACAACTATGCGTTAATCGACGCTACTATCGGCGTGCTGGTCAATGCCCTGGATGTGGGAAGCGCGGAAGACGCAAAACCTTTACGCGTTACCCAATTGCACCATATCAAGGATTACATCAAAGCCAATATTCGTAACCCGGACCTGTCACCGGCAATGATCGCAAAAGCGGGCGGCATGTCTTCCCGCTACCTGCACTGGTTGTTCAATGCCAATGCTGATGGTGATACGGTCAAACAGTACATTTTTCGCCAACGGCTGGATTTCTGCGCGCTCGACCTGTTGAACCCGCACATGAAGAACAGAAAAATCTCCGACATCGCTTTTTACTGGGGATTCCAGGACTCCGCCCACTTCAACAAGCGTTTCAAACAGCAGTATGCCATGTCTCCCGGCGCCTTTCGCGAGAAGATGAACGAAGAATCGGGTCAGACCAGCCTAATCTGATACAGCTTACTGATAATACAGGTAATCTATCTTAGGATGGTTATGTGGGTCCGACCCTGAATGCTAAATGAATAACTATGTATCCATTGCAATTCGGATAATCTGTTTTCGCAACTCCGTTTCAATCCCGGCTTCGTTTTCCTCGAGATCATTATCGGCTTCTTCCAGCATCAACATCATACCTTCTATCATGGAGGCAATCATTGCGGCCCGTTGCTGCCTGGCCCCGGGAGATAATAACGGATTTAATTCCGCAATAAATTGATTGAGCGTTTGTATGTGCGGCGCATACATGTCATTCAGCAATCTATCGGTATGCGCGCCAGAGGCATCAAGCAAGGCCCAGAACTGAATAAAGAAACGTCTTGTCAGTGGGTCCCTGATATCTTCGATGAGGTAGTCAATGACTGCTAGAAACCTGAGATGAGGCGTAGTCGGCAGTGTTGCAAACGCATCCGTGTATTTTTGGGAATAGGACTGGCTGTTGTAATCGATCAGTGCCTTGATTAATTCTTCCCTGGTACGGAAGTAGTATTGGAGATTACTGAGGTGGATGCCGGCTTCCCTGGCGATATTACGCAAGGAAAATTGAGTATAGCCTTTGTCAATCAGAACGGTCTTGCAGGCTTCCATGATTTCTTTGATACGTTTCCTGCCTTTATTACTGCTCGCTGCTGTTGACTTTGCAGTAATCTTAGGAGAATTCTGATCTGAGGCTCGCATTGAGATATTGATAAAAGTTTAAGTCTCGTATAATATTTGTCAACTGACCAACTAGATATTATCATACTCACACAATCTCAGCCTGAGATGACGAGGGGACAATGAAAATGCACATATTTAATCAACTTTACAGATGGATATTTATCTCGTTGCTTGGTTCAAGCATCATCCTGTCTTTTTCGAATGCTGCAAGTGCGCAGATACTGGAAGAAATTACTGTCACGGCACAGAAACGTGAACAAAGCCTGCAGGACGTAGGTATTTCAATCGCTGCGTTTTCCGGAGAGCAACTGGAAAAAATGGGTGTGACCAATACGGTTGATATCGTTTACCAGGTCCCCGGCCTGCAATTGTTTACTTACAACCCGGGGAACATTTACTTTAATCTGCGCGGCGTTTCGCAAAATACCTTCCTTGATTCGGTAGAAGCGCCAATCGCCGTCTATATCGATGATGCCTATATGTCCTCGACCAACGGCTTGGGGCAGCAAGCCTATGACCTGGAACGGGTAGAAGTATTGCGTGGCCCTCAGGGGACCTTGTTCGGCCGGAATGCGACGGGTGGCGTGATCCACTATTTAACCAATGCGCCGGATGAGGAAGAATTCAACGGTTATTTCAAGGCCGGTTTTGCCGAATATGATAACTATACTTTTGAAGGTGCGGTGGGGGGTGCACTGTCGCCAACATTGCGAGCCAGAGTTGCAGGTCGTTGGGAGAAAGCAGACGGATATACCGAATCCATTCGTCCAGGTGTCCGGGATACTAACGGTAAAGATGGTTTTTCAATCAGGGGCGCTCTGCAATGGGATGCGTCTGAAGACGTGCTCATCGATTTGAGGGTTTCCCGAACCGAAGACAATGACGCGCCCACCGGAGGTTACGTTGTTTATCCGGCTTCACCGGACCCGGCCACTGGTTTCGGTGCAGAACCGGAACAGTCACCGATTACCGGTGATGTCCACAAACATGCGAACTACCTGGAAGGCGGTATCACTCGCGATGTGACTTCTGTCATCGGAAAAATGACCTGGCAGATAAATGACAATCTGGAATTTGTCTCCATTACGAGCTGGACTGACATTTTCAAGGACTATCTGGAAGATGCCGGTGGTGGTTTTGTCCCTGATTTTCCTTACAATCCGGTTGCTGAAACAGAGCAGATTACCCAGGAGGCGAGGCTGTCTGGTGACTATGACCGATTGCGCTGGCAACTCGGCGCCTATTACATGGATGTGGACATTGAAGGTGGGGATTTCGTCGGCGGGATTTTTGTCACCGGTGTGCCGGATGGCAGGATAGCCAACGAATGGACAATGGATTCACAAAACTGGTCAGTTTTCGGCCAGGTCGAGTACGACCTGACCAGTGAACTAACCTTTATTGGCGGCCTTCGTTTCAGCCAGGATGACAAGAGTATAGACCTGATCAATTTTACTGATGGTGGTGGCGCTGAATTTGGTCTGTTTCCCGGACTGGACTTTCCGGCAGGAACGATTTTTCTTGATACGGAAGCGGATCCAACGCTGGCGCCCGACATAGATTACGGCGATTTCGCGGTGCGCCTGCAACTGGACTGGAAGCCCAATGAGGATTTCCTGGCCTTTGCCTCTTTCAATCGAGGCATCAAGGGAGGAAGCTACACACTTTTTATAACCCCGGTCGAGCGTCTGCGTCATGATGAAGAAGTGTTGCACGCCTACGAAATCGGGTTCAAGAAGTCGTTTCCGGAAGCGGGTATGCGTCTCAATGCCTCTGGTTTTTACTACGACTATGACGATTATCAGGCATTTGGTCTGTTGGAAGCATTTCCCGTGATTGTAAATCGGGATGCTGAAATCTACGGTGGTGAAATAGAATTGTTCTGGTCGCCCGCCGAGCAACTGGATTTAGTTGCAGGGTTGTCCCTGCTGGAATCGGAGATCACTTCTGTGCCGAATACATTCGGTACGCCGCCTGAACTTCAAAATACTGAAGTGCCCAGTGCGCCCTCGGTCTCCATCAACTTCCTGGCCCGTTACACGTGGCCGGCTGCTGCATTTGGTGGTGGTGAATTTTCTTTACAGATTGACGGTAACTACAACGACGATCATTACCTTGACGTTTTCAACTCCGCCGCATCTGAAGAGAAGGGTTATTTTCTGGGTAACATCCGTGCCTCATACACAACGGCAGATGAGAATTGGAAGGTCGAGGCATTTGTAAAGAACTTCACAGATGCGGAACACCGTCTCTACATGCTTGACCTTGCACTTGGTGGATTGATTGAGAGTGTCTATGCGCCACCGCAATGGATCGGTGGAACCATCTCATACAGTTTTTGAGCAACCCTGGAAAACCCGGGTCCGGAGGGGGAGAGCATGACAACACCGAAGAAAAACACCTGCGAAGACAAACTACTGGGCTTCGACACCGATATCACTCGCCGGGATTTTATCGGCAGCACCATAATCGGCACAGGCGCCGGTTTGTTGTACGCCAATGCGCCTGGCCTGATGCGCAACGCAAGCGCCCAGACACTCCCAGTTCCGCTGACCGGCATGGGTCCCGACTGGACCGGCCCCGGCGGTGTCGGCGACTACAAGGATGCAAACGGCAATACCCATCAGGTATTGAACGACGGCCACGGCATCCGCAACGGCGCTTACGAAAAAGCCTTCAAGGATGCTGTTGATTCAGGCGAAGTCTATGACCTGGTTGTAGTCGGCGGCGGCTTTTCCGGTCTCTCCGCCGCCTACCGCTACCACGAAGACAGACCGAATGGCTCGGTGTTGATACTGGACAACCATGCCATCTTCGGCGGTGAAGCCAAACAGAACGAATTCGACGTAGACGGCGTCCATTTATGGGGGCCGCAGGGTTCCAACGGCAGCGTGTTCCCGCCCAACCGCACCAAGCCCATAGGCTGGCACCATCATTATTGGGATAAACTGGGGTTGCCGCAGGAGTTTAAATACCAGGCCGCAAAAGGCCTGGAAAAAGATCTGCGCATCCCCAAGGATATTTACAGCCCCATGCACATTGCCTGGGAACATGCGGATTTAGCCCATTACCATGAAAACCACGGCATGGTGATGAACCCCTGGAATACAGGTTTCAAGGACGCGCCGATAGCGGACGGGCTGAAACGCGACCTGTTGCAGATGGAACTCTACAAGGGTGTGCCGTACAGAAAGGAGGACTGGCATCACTGGCTGGATACCATGACCTATGAGGAGTTCCTGACCCGTCATGTAGGCGTCTCAAAAGACGTGGCACCTTATCTCAACCCGCAGACCGCGGCCATGGGCTGCGGACTGGGGGCGGACGTGATATCCGCATATTCCGCCTACGAGTTCGTCCAACCTGGCGTTCTTTCCTACAAACGCTATGCGGGCCTGGAAGATCCGTCCGAATATGTTTACCTGGCCAGTTTCCCGGGCGGCAACACAGGTATCGCCCGCCACTTCGTCAAGGCCATGATCCCGGCAGGCATCAAGGGTAATAATTCGTTATCGGCGGTACTGTTTAATGACGTCAACTGGAACGAACTGGACCGGGCCGGCCAGCCGACACGCATGCGCCTGTCCGCTACCGTGGCCGGGGTGACGCACGATGGTTCGCCCAACTCCGCCAAAAGTGTTTCAGTGATTTATTACCGGGACGGCAAACTCCACAAGGTCAGGGCGAAACACGTCGTCATGGCCTGCGGTCAATGGGTAAACCGCCTGGTCTGCAAGGACCTGCCACCGGAATACCAGGAGGCCATGGCAACCTTCCATCATGCGCCCATACACACCGTCAACGTGGCGCTGCGTAACTGGAAGTTCCTGGAAAAACTGGGGGCGACTGCGGTACGCTGGTTTGAGGGCTACGGGTGGTTCTTCAGCCTGCGCCGGCAAATGATCATTGACGGCAAGGAACCCATGCCCCTGGACCCGGGCAAACCGACGCTGCTCACCATGTACAACTCATTCTGCAACCCGGGCATCCCCATGCCGCAGCAGGCCACCACAGCCCGCATGCAATTGTTCGGTTTGTCTTATGCAGACGTTGAACGCGGCGTGCGGGAACAGTTCACAAAGATGTTTTCCCCTTACGGTTTCGATGCCAAACGCGATATCGCCGGCATCGTCTCTAACCGCTGGGGACATGCTTACGTCGTATCACCGCCCGGGTTTTACTTTGGCAAACACGGCGACCCGGCTCCCAGTGATGTGATCCGTGAGCCTTTCGGCCGCATAGCCTTCGGTCATTCCGAACTGACCGGCGCCCAACTCTGGACCACGGCCGCGGAAGAAGGCGCGCGTGCTGCCAGTCAAGTCCTGGATATGAGTTAACCCACACACACCATCCCCGCACAAGCGGGAATCCACCTCATGGATTCCTGCTTGCGCAGGAATGGCGGGATCAATCAATCGTATTGAGAACCTTGCGCACAGTATCGAAGGTTTGCTCAAACGAATCCGGCGTGGAAGTTAAAAAAGGCGAGAACGCCAGTATGTCCATGCCATGGCGCACCATCAGACCCTGTTCAAAGCATTTAATGTGGACGTCCATTCCCCGGGCGCCGGGCGCGCCGGGGCGCGGTTTCATCTCAATAGCGCCCATCAGACCGAAATTACGTATATCTATGACGTGGGGAGCGTCCCGCAAAGCATGTAGTGCGGACTCAAACAACGGCTCAAGCTGTTTCACTCTGGCGCCGATATCTTCCTCAACATAAATATCCAGTGCGGCGAGGCCTGCGGCAGCGGCTACCGGATGACCTGAATAGGTATACCCATGGAAAAACTCGATAGCATGATCGGGACCGTTCATGAAGCTCCGGTAGATATCATCACTGACCAGCACCGCGCCCATGGGAATGACCCCGTTGGTAATCCCCTTGGCAGTGGTGATGATGTCCGGCATCACGCCAAAGCGCTGACAGCCGAACGGCGTGCCGATGCGATAAAATGCGGTAATCACTTCATCGAAGATTAGCAGGATACCGTACTGCGTACAGATTTCCCGTAAGCGTTCCAGGTAACCCAGGGGAGGAACCAGTACGCCGGCTGAACCGGATACCGGTTCAACGATCACTGCTGCAATATTCTCCGCATCATGCAACGCGACAATGCGCTCCAACTCATCGGCCAGGTGCCGGCCCCATTGGGGTTGCCCTTTGCTGAATGCGTTATGTTCCAGGTCGAGGGTATGGGGAAGATGATCCACGTTGGGCAGCATGGCGTTACCGAACATTTTCCGGTTTCCGGGAATACCGCCCACTGACATCCCGCCAAAGTTGACGCCGTGGTAGCCTCTCTCGCGCCCGATCAGCTTGATGCGGGTCCCCTCACCGCGTACGCGCTGCCAGCCCAGTGCTATCTTCAGGGCGGTATCGACGGATTCCGAACCCGAGTTAGTGAAGAATACGTGGTCAAACCCATCCGGGGCAAAATTGATTAACTTCTCCGCAAGCTCGAACGCGCCGGCATGGGCAACCTGGAAGGCTGCGGCATAATCCAGCCTGGCAACCTGTTCCTGCACCGCCTTGACGATTTTGGGATGGCAGTGTCCCAGGCCGGTACTCCATAGCCCCGAGAAAGAGTCAAGGACAGTCCGCCCATCCCGGGTCCGGTAATAAAACCCCTGCGCTGATTCAATAATGCGCGGGGCATTCTTGAAAGCACGATTTGCCGTATAAGGCAACCAGAAGGGTTCAAGGTTCAACATATTGTCGGATACCGGTGTAGTACTCATCGTCTATTACCCTGTTGAAATATAGAACAGTGGTTTAAGGTACCTCGGACTTATTCGAGGTTCCTTAATGATAACCACTACCATCCACAAGAATACAGACACGCCCATAATTTGACAATACAGCGCGTCCCGGTAGAAAATCAGTTTCTATTTACATTATTGTGAGTGTTGAATATGAGCGCAGTCATCAAGACCGATATTGACCGCATGATCGCAGAGTGCCGGGACGGTTATACCCTGCCCCAGGCGTTTTACCGGTCAGCCGATATATTTGCCCACGATATGGGGAGCCTGATCTTCCGGAGATGGCTCCTGGTTGACCATGAATCGCGTATCCCGAATCCGGGCGATTACTTCCTGTTTGAAATCGCAAACGAGTCCATCATTTTCATCCGTGAGTCCGAACAGCGGATTAATGCTTTTTTTAACGTCTGCCGGCACCGGGGTTCACGCGTGTGCCTGGAACAACAGGGGAATAAAAAGCTGCTCACCTGCCCTTACCATGCCTGGACCTATAACCTGAACGGGGAATTGCGACCGCCGCAGTTAATGCCGGCCGGTTTCGACCGGTCGCAGTTCAACCTGCATAAGTGCCACGTAACCGTTTTCCACGGCCTCATCTTCGTGTGTCTGTCCGAGGATGCTCCGCCGGATTTCACCGAGGAGTATGCGCCCTTCGACGAAATGCTGGATTTTCACGGTTTCGGGGACGCGAAGATCGCGGTGAAACGGGATTATCCGAACCACTGCAACTGGAAACTCGTGGTGGAAAACTTTATCGAATGTTACCACTGTGCCCCGTCGCATCCGGAATATTGCAGTGTTCACCCCCAGGACCAGTTACTTGCGTTGGGAGCGGGCCCGGGCTCAGGCCCCCAGGAGGCAATGGACAAGTACCAACCCATATTGGATGAATGGACTGAAAAGACCCTGGCTATGGGTCATCCTGTCCGTGAATTCGAACGGGACGAGTATTCCATTGATTTTGCTGAGTTCTCAAGAGTGCCTATCAACGATCGGAATTTTGCTTCTGAAACCAGGGACGGCAAACCCGCCAGTAAAAGATTAATGGGTAAATTCAAGCAATATGATTGCGGTGAAACGGCATTTGTATTCAATCCAATCGGTTACATACTGGCGTTTAATGACTTTGCGATGATGGTGCGCTTCACCCCGCGGGATGCCGTCAATACCGACGTACAATTCAGTTGGCTGGTACACAAGGACGCCGAGGAAAATGTGGATTACAACCCGGACAACCTGGCCTGGGTCTGGGATGTAACCACCAGACAGGACAAGAGGATTACCGAAGATAATAATGCAGGCATATCGTCCAGCCGCTACCAGCCCGGTCCCTACTCCACCCAGGAAGCGAAGGTGGCTGCTTTTATCCGCTGGTATTTAAACAGCATTCGCCAGGAACGTTGATGCAGGGTCAGTAATACCAGTTTGCCGGGTTCAACGCCAGGTCGTCAGACAGTAATCAACCAGGCTATTTAAATGATCCGCTTGTCGAACCCGGTATCAAATAGCTGGCAGGCGTTAGCAAGAATTGCTGAAGTCAGTATTGCTATTTTGACATACTCTACATAATATATATGATATATATAAACTACAGGTTATTCAGATGACAAGTGTAACGATTTCTGAACTACAGCGTCATATCGGCGATATTCAAGAGTTGGCTTTAAAAGAGCCGGTCTCTATTACCCGTAATGGACGGGAAAAATATATCCTGCTATCGACCGAAGAGTACCAACGTCTCAAACGCCGGGACAGACAGGTATTGGGTATCGATGAATTAAGTGAAGAAGATATTCGTGATATTGCTGCGGCAAATGTACCGGAAGAATACGCCTACCTGAATGAGTTACTCAACGAAGAATAATAAGAACACCGCTACATGACACAGATCCCAGAGCCGTTTCCGGGTCTTGTTATCAATTATTCTTATCTCTGGCGTAAGGATTATAAGGCAGGGCAAGAAGAAGGGGTAAAAGACAGGCCTTGTGCCGTTGTTTTATCCAGGAAAATAAAGGGGAACGATACGGTAGTCACCGTTGCAGCGATTACTCATGGCCAACCGGAGAATCCTGATATGGCGGTGGAAATACCGCTGAAAGTAAAAGAATACTTAAATCTGGACAGTGATTGTTCATGGATTATCTGCACGGAAGTGAATCGCTTTGTCTGGCCCGGACCGGATATCAGGCCGATTACCAGGCAAGGTGATAAAAAATACAGCTACGGTGTTTTACCCCCCAAACTATTTTCAAATGTCACTAAAACACTTGTTCGCTCGCTGGTTAACATTGTTAGTCGCACAGTGTAAGAACCGGGAGATATGAGCATGTTTGACGCCATGATCGGCTACATTGATGACTACACCTGCATTCTCCAGCCGGCGCAGACCCGGGAAGAAGCCATGGAAAAAATGATCTCACTCTACCCTGATTACGGGGAAGCAGACTTCTTCCTGAAATACAGTATTTATAACCATATAAAGGAATGAACCGAATTCTGTCGCAAAGGATAGAAACACGGCCGGGAAACCTGCCATGATGAATGCTTTATCCAGGATTATCAGCCGGTTGGACCAATAAAAATGCCAACGCGGCCAACAGGCACAAGGCACAGGAAAACCAGCCAATCGCAGCATAGGAGAACCAGGTCGCAATAAAACCGCCGCAGGCCGGCCCGAACGCAAAGGTCAGCGAGATGGCGCCGGCGGCCAGTGTGGCGGCGCGGCCGCCGGCGTCCATGACTGCGCCGGTGCCGATCATCAGGGGCAACAGGAACATGTACGTCACCCAGTAAAGATTGACACCGGAGATATAGCTCGCGCTGTTCGTCGCGCCCGCCAGGATCATATACCCCAGTCCCGCCAGGACCAGGGCGAGTATAACGGGCCGCCTGCGACCCCACCTGTCGCCCAGCCACCCGGCCAACAGAGCCCCCAGCACCCCACTGACGGCGCCGGTTGCAATGATAAAACCTGACTCCTCGACAGAAAAACCCGCCTGTAGACCGACGCGCTCGGAAAAGCTCCAGATGGCGCCGGAGCCTATATTGAAAAAGGTAATGCATAACAGCAGGCCAACCAGGGAGCGCACCGGCAAGGCCGGTGCTTTGCCCGATTCCGCTGCAATCGTTTTTCCCCGGCCCAGCCATCTCATCACAGGTATCAGGACAATGACCAGCAGACCCAGGGCAACATACGCGCCCTTATAGCCGGTAGCCGTAACCACCATGGCCAGGCAGGGAAGGAAGATGACTAGCGCCAGCAAGCCGGCGGTAACCCCGTAACCCAGCACCCGGTCGGGGTTCGCGGTTGCCGCGGCGGCCATGGCTGCAGCCGCATAAGCCAGGCCGAGACCGGCGCCGGCGATGGCTCTCATACCGGCCAGCAGGTACAAACTGTCGACGGCCGCGCTGAGAAACTGCGCCGCCACCGCGAGCAGGCAGCCGAATACGGCCAGTCTGCTGTTGGATACTTTTCCGGCCAGCGGCGTAGCGGCCAGGGCCGCGACCGCCACGGCAAGCAATTCAACCGTTCCCAACACCCCGACTTCAGCTTCGGTAATGGCCAGGCCATCGAGCAGTGAACCGATCATGACCGGTATGGAATTGGCGCTCAGCACTCCCAGGAACATGCCGAAGCCGATGCCGAGCAGGAGTTTTATCGGTATACGCTGATTGCTTGCCGTCATGATAGAGACCAGGTTAATGATGCTCCCTGCTGGTTGACTTTATTTCTTCAATCAGAGAAAAGAGCTTCGTGATGCTCCTTGAGGTACCTGGTGCGGTAATCCCTGACCACGTCCTCCGACCCCAGAACCGCATGCTTGGCAATATCCGGCGAGTACCGGCTTGCAGGGACTATCTTACCCAGTGCCTCGGCCATGGCCCGGACATGGTGCGGGGCGCCGCCACAGCAGACGCCGATATAGCGCACGCCCAGGTCTTTAGCGGCCAGGGCAAACTCCGCCATCTCAGAACGGGTCAATACAAACGGGTCCAGTTCTGCCGGGAATCCTGCTTCCCTGCCCTCCTGTTTCAGGTCGATAAAACTCAGGTGAACCGCATCAGTCCGGTAGGCAACAGGAAGCGCCGCAACGGGACACTCGACGCTTTCCACGACCTTTGCCAATACCGGCAGCAAGGTGGCAGGCCCCCGTCCGCAATTCAATCCCACCACGTCGGCACCCTTTTCACTTAAGATCCTGCAGGCATCTTCAAATGCATAACCGTCCGCCGTGGTCGGTGTCACGGCCGTAAAGGTAATCACGGCAGGCAGGTTGAAACTCTTGATCATATCGAGTGCGATATCCGCCTCCGCAAACCAGTCGAAGGTTTCAGCCACGACGTAATCAACACCCTCATCCACCGCCCAGGAAAGCTGTTCCTCATACATGGCGCGAACCTGCTTGCCGGTCTCCAGCGGATTGCCGGGGTCATAGACCCAGGTATTGCAGA
The DNA here is from genome assembly GCA_965222155.1 of Gammaproteobacteria bacterium. GTDB lineage: Bacteria > Pseudomonadota > Gammaproteobacteria > Eutrophobiales > Eutrophobiaceae > JAAXHV01. Next base: position 1,049,050 of record CBDCTH010000012.1, on the reverse strand, counting down.
TATTCGCGGCGACCAGCTTGCCTGACTCCCGGGCCACCTCCCTGGCCAACCTGACGGCCTGGCGATTTAACTTCTCAGCGTCAAGTTCACGTCCCACTACCTTCATTTTATCCCTGTGTGCATAGTACGTCAGCGCAAGCACCACATCCGAACCTGCGCGAACGAATTCCCGGTGCAATTCCTTGACTGCCTCGGGAAAATCGAGCACAACTTCCGGGACGTAAGGGCCAGATTTTACATAGCCTCGCCGTTCCAGTTCGAAGACATAGCCTTCAGCGCAGATGAGGATATCATCCTGCAGTTTTGTAATGAGCGTGTTTGTATTCATTGTTTCTAACCATATCAAAAGTCATGATTTTAAACTCAATGTAACATGTTGTTTAAAATTCCGCGTGCCGGTCGGCTCCGCATGGGCAGAACTTTCAAACCCGAACGTCAGTGCCCCCGTATTGAGTGCCAGGGCGCTTGCACTTACTCCGCTGATGAATTCACGACGGTTAATCTGATTAATCGGCTTGCTTTGCATAGTCATTTGGGATCGCCGGCAAAGGCTAAGCGAAGCTATTTCACCGGTACGGCCATAGGCGGGTCAGGAATGTCGCCAAACGAGAATATCTCTCCCTGCCAAAGCGCCAGACCTTTGCCGCTGTTGAAATGAAAGCTGGAATTTATCGTCCAGGTATTCAGGTTAATAACCTGAGTGACGACCTGTTTGCTCTCAGGCTCGAGCCAACTGACCTGATATATATTCTCTGCAATCTTAACCGTACCGCAGCGTTGTCGCGCATGCTCACCGGCGAAAATATCGTGTGCAAACCATTCGCACTCGCCATCTTCATAAAAGAATAAGTCGTGCACCATTGCCGCCGGCGCGCCCTGCACGCCTTTGTCCTTGTTTACCTCCCAAAAGGTGTGATAACCGTACCGTATGACTTTACCGGCCAATGGCCGGGCCGATAAATCCATTCTCGGCTCCGACCGCTCCATGTCGTACATCGGCGACATCGGATCTTCATCTGCGAAGGCGGGGCAAACAACGAGTACTACGAAAAACATGAAAAGTCCGACAGGATAATTGGGCTTCAAGAATTTCATTTCGATTTCCTCGGTGATAAAAGATCAGAATACAATGGGGTCTGCAATAAAAGGTGTCAGACCCTTTATATTATTGTTTTCGAGTGGCGATACATTCGATTTCTACTTGTGCGCCAATAGCGAGTCCGTTAGCGCCGAACGCACTTCTGGCTGGATAGTGTTCATCAAAATAAGTTTTGTAGATGTCATTGAACGTTGCCCATTGGGATATATCCGCCAGCATGACCAGGCACTTGACGAGATCGTTCATGGAATAGCCGTGTGCCTGCAGACTTGTTTTAATATTCTCCATTGTTTGTCGAGTCTCTCCTTCCAGTCCACCCGTCGCGAGGATCATCGTGCCGGGGACAATGCCAACCTGTCCGGACAAGTAAAGTGTGTCGCCTACTTGAACTGCTTCTGAGAGAGGGACAGTGGTGGGAAATACTTTTCCCGAATTGAGAAACTCTGCAGAACCTGGTTCATCAGCAAGTAATGGTGCGGCCATAGTGCTGAGAATAACCATAATTATGATCAATATATTGTTTGTTTTACTCATGTTTATTTACTCACTTGTTTCACTGGATTATTACTCTGACCCTTATGATAATTATTCTTAATCTTTATGTAACCCTCTAATCGCTTCAACTATGATTCCGGGTTGGTCAAGTTGTACATAGTGTCCACTTTCGTACGCAAGCATTTGTTTGCTATCGGTCGAAAACGTCAACAACTCCTCCTGTAATTCACTCCAACTACGTTCTTTATCCTCCCTGTATTCCTTGGGATAAGCCCAAGGCTGCGATGAAAGAGAGAAAGTCCAACCGTATTAATTCGATCCTCCGGGTCAGTTATTCCAAGTTTGTCAGGAAACATGAACCGCACTATACCAAACGAATTTGCTAAAGATAGCAACCAAGGGGGAGGCATCTAGTTGGCTACTGCCGGTATTTGAGGGCAAAGCTTCTTTCAGCGACTATTCTGGAAATACGCTCGCCTTGCGGATCTGCGACTTCAGCCCTGGATCATCATCAGCTGTAACAACAACTATACAAGGTTTTTCAGAAATCTGACGCCAGGAGACACACGTACGCCGGTGTCACTGATATAATCTTTCTTTCCCAGCGCGGATAACTGCCAGGCTTGTGCTTCAGGGAATTTCACTTTCAGGTAACGGAGGCTGCGGTCTATATCTCTGTCCATCCATTTACATTCAATGAGCATTATGGGCTGACGACGCTCAGTGACAACAAAGTCAACCTCACGACCATCCGTATCCCTGAAATAATTCAGATCGTAATCAAGCCCTTCGACGTCCTGCTGGTAGTGTACCCATTTCAGTAAATGACACGCGACAAGGTTCTCAAATCGGGCGGCATCGTCTTCAATTACTGACCAGTCAAAATGATAATGTTTACGTTCTTTTTTCACTGCCCTGATTTTTGGACTGCCAATGGGGGCTAACCGAAAAATGGCGTAAAGCCTTTCCATAATATCCAGCCATGATGATGCAGTTTTATGGCTGACTTGCAAATCTTCACGAATGGCATTGATGGATAAGGGCGAACCCACCAGTTCGGGTAAACGCAACATCAATAGTTCCAGTTGTCCCAGATCCTGCACCCGCTCAAGTGATACGACCTCTTCACTAATCAGACGTGTACGATTTTCACGAGACCAGCGTCGCGCTTCAGTCTTACTGCCGCGCAGGAACGGTTCAGGAAAGCCACCCAGAGATGATAATTCCAATAGCTGCTGGTTTGATTCAAATCCCAACTCTGAAACAGTAAAGGGATGTAACCGTAACAGATGGTATCGCCCCTGCAGGGAATCTCCGCTAAAGCGGTAATAATCAAGATGACCGCTTCCCGTCACCAGTATCTGTTGCCCGGAACGACGCTTGTCATAAAGACCCTTTAAATAATTGCGCCACTGTCTATATTTATGGATTTCGTCGAAGATCCATAAGTTTGATACTGGTAATTCTCGTTTAAGTATCCGTTCGCGGTGTTCAGCGACATCCCAGTTAAGATAACCTGTGTCAGCCCCCGGCAAACCCTGGGATAAGGTGGTTTTACCTACCTGACGAGGACCGGCCACGAACACCATCTTTTTTTCGAGGTCCTGTTTTATCTGTCCGGTCAAATAGCGTGGGGTCGTACTCATCAGGTAACTTTACTGTGATTTTCACCTATAGTCAAAAATACTCACGGTTATTTTCTACTTATATAGAAAATAAACACGTTCAGCCTGGTGTTCGGGCAAAATCAATCCCGACCTCTATTCCATTGAATAACCTCTTCCAGTGTTTTGCGTTTCAATTTCGGCACCCTGGCGTCCTTTGCCGGGTAACCTACGGGCAGCAACAATACCGCAGTTTCATTTGCCGGGCGGCCCAGCAACTCGCTGAGAAAGCCCATGGGGTTGGGCGTGTGTGTCAGGGTGGTCAGGCCCATGTGATGCACCGCAGAAATGAACAGGCCGGCGCTGATGCCGACGCTTTCTTCGACATAATAATTCCTGGATTTCCTGCCTTCGCTGTCGACGCGATAACGTTCCTTGAACAGCACCACGACCCAGGGCGCATCGGTAATGTGCTCTTTAATCCAGTCCGTACCCAGTTGCGCCAGTGCCAGGCGCCACTCATCACTCATGCGCTCCGTATAGGTCTGGTATTCCTCCTCTTCAGTCGCCTTGCGAATTTGCGACTTCAACCCGGGATCATCAATCGCAACGTACTTCCAGGGCTGGTTATGCGCGCCGGACGGCGCGGTGTTCGCAGTCCTGATAGCATATTCGATTAAGATTTCAGGAACGGGTTCAGTGGAAAAATGCCGGGTGGTACGGCGTCTATCGCATTCCTCGTACCAGTCCTTCGCCCTCCGGATCATTTCCTGTTCCGGGTAACGGGTAAATTTCAACGGTTCATAGACCGGTTCCGGCAGGTCCGGATACATACGTCGATAGTCACTCTTCATGTTCATCAGTGATCCTGATATGGTCGGGAGTTGGAGTTTACAACAGTCCAGGCTGATTTGTATTCCCTCACAAAACCGGAAACCAGATTTGTATTTGATTGTTGTGCTGGATACAACCTATACGGGTAGAATGTATCGTTCCTCCTCAACCAGCGTAGGCCGGATTATGCCAGTTAAAATCTTGTTGACTTTATTGGTCGCCCTGCCCGCTTTGCTGCATGCAGAAATCATCCCGGGAAATTCGACGACTGAAGAGTTTGAACTCGACCTGGGTCCACAGGGAAAGGAACTTAATCGGGACCTGTACGGATATGGCAGCCTGCCGGTACAGGAAAATATCGAGGCCGGGGAATGGGGCACCTGGGAGCTTGTTTATCATATCGGACGCCTCGGCGTGGATGACGGCGGACGTATCTTCCTGCTGTTTAATGCTGTAGCGGACTGGGGTTCGTTTCAATTCGATGATCCCGGGGCCGCCGGGTATGTGTCTGTACGCACGAATGGGAATGCCAGGGTCTTTGCCCATAGAAATTCACGCCACGCAGGCCCCAGACCCTACTGGGGCGGAATTGTAATCACTGTCCGGGAAGGGAACCTGATAGAGGGAAATAAAGTTTTTATCACGCTCGGCGATCGAAGTGGCGGTGGCCCCGGCATACGTGCGCCTACTGTCACTTCACACCTTGCTCATGAGTTCCGTTTTATGGTGGATCCGCTGAACGCGGTCAATCCTGTTCGGGTGGACGATTCTCCCAGTACCAATATCGTCGGTGGAGAAACCGTCAGGTTACAGGCCCTGTGGCCATCTGAAGCCACCGCCGGGAAACAAACCTGGTTGCTGGTAAAAGCCAAGGATAAGTGGGGCAATCCGGCGAAATCGTACAACGGAACCATCCGGATTACCGCCCCGGGATTCAGAAACCTCCCGGCCACTTATAGCTTTACGGAAAATGACAAGGGATATCACCGCTTTGAAGATATCATCGTTCCGGAAACCGGTGAATATGTAATCGGAATTTCAGACACCGGAAATAGCAAGCTGGCTACCCGAACCAACGTAATGACAGTTAAAAAAGACGGCGGCCTCCGGCCCTATTGCGGTGATTTGCATGGCCAGCATATTCGCGGTTCGTCCAACCTCAATCAATATGCCTCCTATGCCCGCGGCTTTGCAGGGATCGACTTCATGTCCTGGGCCGTCAATGATTTCCACATCACCGGCGCAACCTGGGATGGTATCCAGAAAACCAGCAAGGAGTTCAATCAACCCGGCCGCTTTGTCGTATTTCCCGGTTATGAATGGTCGGGGACCACAGGACGGGGCGGGGACCATAATGTCATCTATCTGACGGAAAACCAGCCGCTGTACCGCAGTGCTTATGTGGAAGAAGACCTGCGGGGCTACGATCACCAGACGGACCGCTATACGGTCGACTCATTAATCAAGTCGCTCATACCGGATAATGTATTTCTTATGCCGCACATCGGCGGGCGCCGGGCCAATCTTGATTTTTATGATCCTGACATGATGCCGTTCATCGAGATCTATTCCGACCATGGTCAGTTTGAATGGTTTCTTGAAGAAGCATTAACACGTGGATTAAAAGTCGGGTTTACTGCCAGCAGTGATGATGTCTATGGAAAACCGGGCGACTCTATCCCCGGTGTCAGACTGTTTGCAGTACATGGCGGCATAACGTGCGTTTATGCAGAGGCCCTGAACCGGCAAGACCTGTGGCGGGCATTCAAGGCCCGGCGCGTCTACGGCACGACCGGCGAACGTATGCAGTTGCGATTTAAAACCGGCGATCACTGGCTCGGGGAAGAGATTCATGGGACAGAACCTCCCGTTTTTACCGTGGAAGCCAGCGGCACGGCAGGTATCGAGCGCATAGAGATTTTTCGCGGTACGGAGGTCGCGTATACCCACAGACCGAAAGCTGGAAAAAACAAGGACAGGATTAAAATCATCTGGCGTGGCGCGGCCTCAAGGGAAAGGGCAAGACAGACCATCTGGCGAGGGAGAATACAGGTTGACGGAACTGGTATCAAGAAGATCACACGATACCGGCTCGATTATCCCTCCGAATTACTCATGCAGGAAAGTGACGATACAATCAGTTTCAATACCTTTACGGCAGGAGACGAAGATGGCGTGATCCTTGACCTGGATTCCATGGGTGATGGAACGCTATATTTTGATGCAGCGATTAACGCAAGAAGTCAATTCGGCGCTGGCGGCAAGAAAAAAAATGCCGTCAACCTGGAGATACCGTTAACGGAAATAAGCGAACGGGACCTGGTCTATGACGCCGGCGGCGTTGACCGGGAGATCGTTGTCAGAAAAACGGGAAGTGATTATCCTGCAAGAGTCACGTTTACCTGGACGGATGAGCAACTGCAAAGTAAAACAACGGCATACTGGGTGCGCGTGTTACAGGAAGATGGGGCGACAGCCTGGTCGAGTCCGGTATTCGTTACGCCTGAATAATTCGATGCCTGAACTCCCCCCGTAAAATAGGATTTTCGTCCAATCCAGCTAAAAAAACAGGGCCGGACTTATATTGAATCGTTTACTTAATACTTCAATATGATTACGCGTCAGCCTGCGCTCACCGCTTAATATTCTGGATACCAGTGATTTACTCCCAATCTCCGGCAGGTCGGCTACCCCGAGTTTATGTTGTTCCATAATGACTCTCAGCGTTGTTATACCACCGTCGAGTTTTTCAATACGGTCATTGAATGATTTAAACTCGGGAGATGTATCCTCCCATCGAGCGATAGAAGCAGAAAGCATGTCAATAAGTGGTTTCTGGTTATCGTAATCCTCCATCAACTCATCCATAAGAGCCAAAGCCTGCGCATAATCAGCCTCGTTGCTTATGTGGCTGATAAATGGCGCTTGATTGAAGAGCTCACAAGCCTGTTCTTTAATGGCTGCAAATACCATATTAACTCACCTTTTTGCGTAGCGTCTGGAAAGCTTGATATATTCGGTATGATTTACAATGTGTTTAACATACATACGATTATCTTTGAACTCAATAAAGGCAATCAAACGCAAGTTGTTGCCACCTATATCAATGACCCACCATCTGTCCCTATGCTTAAAGTTATCCAGTGATGGAAACACCTTCTTCAAATCATCCGGACGTTTGAACTCGCCCTTGCGCAGAACCTTATACGTTCTTTCAATGGCCGCTGCATCATTCGGATATCTGTTTGCAGCAGCATAAAAAAGCTTCCTGGATATAACATGCACACTGCTCCCTCTTTACTGAGTTTCCTTTTTGTCAACCATACGCGAGGGGCGAGCTTTTGTCAAACACCAGTTTTTTCCAATAGATCATTCAGGGACAGACCACATTTTCCCGCGCTGTCGTCATTCTGGCGAATGCCAGAATCCAGTCAAATAACCTTCCTTATAACGTCTACACAAGTCTATTCCCGTCAAGCCTGGACGGCCGCTGCTTTGTTTCCTTATAGCGATACTGATTTTACCCGGTCGGATTGAGTTCAAAAGCGAAGAATCAGCGGAAATATGAGTAAAGTCACATTCCGCTGTAGATACAGACTTTGACAATCTTTGTCTATTCGTTCATGCTTATACGGGTTGATGGTCAGGTAACATTTCACGCTATGCATATTTCTCTTACACCGGAACTTGAGGCCCGGGTTAAATCAAAAGTTGCCTCAGGCATGTATAATAATGCCAGTGAAGTTATCAGGGAGGCGCTCAGATTTATGGACCAGAATGAAAAACTTCTCTACCTGCTCAAAACAGAACGATTACGTTACGAGGTAGCACAGGGTGCAATAGAGGCAGAGCAGGGTAAATTCAGCCCGCGCACAGTAAAAGATATTCTTGATGATATGAATTCATAGTCAGGGACGGATATAGGAAAATAGAGGACAGACTCTGAAAGACGCCCACGAAATCGCAGTCCCGCCATTCCCGCGCAAGCGGGAATCCAGTGGACAAACCTTCCTTATACTGTTGGTAGCTCCTTGTGGGCCCGAAACCCTCCCCTCTCCGCCACATAATCTGTAACCTATATATTGGGATAGACTAAAGTGATGAGTGAAGTGGAGAATGAATCGGACCATCCTGAGTGTTATGATCTAACCTACCACATTAGAAAGATAAAATGATAAAAATCAACCGGAATCCGCACTTATTAGTCCCAGTCGCACGCGATCATACAGTGTTTATCAATGTGAAATAGAGCTTCATCTCGGAGACTATAGTGACAAATAAAACAATCTTCTCGGTCAATACGGAAGTGCCTGGGGAAGATATTCTCGAAATAGATATTCATTCTAATCGAACATTGTTGGACGCTGACATTATTTTATTTACTCCTACTCTGAAAAGAGGTTGGTACGACTACGACAATAGTTTGTTCCGAGGTAAGAGTTGTCTTTCGGAGCACGGTTCATTTGCAGCGGCAGAGCAAACACGTCATTGGAAGAGCGAAATCGTCACAGCGGTCAACGCCGGAAAGTTGGTTGTCGTTTATTTGGCGGCACCAGTCGAATGTTTTCGGTATACCGGTGAAAAACAAACCACTGGCACGGGCCGGAACCAGAAAGTTACTGATGAGGTTACAAACATAAGTTCTTACGATATGTTACCGACCATAGATTCATACTCGACGAAGACGGGTACGAGGATAAAAACTACCAAGGCGGGGTCAGTTATTGCGCCGTATTGGGATGAGTTTTCAGATTATTCGCCCTATCGCGCTGAAATCATGGGGGAGTTTTCCGAGGTCGTACTAGAATCAGAAGTGGGTAGTAGAGTTGTAGGCGCAATGAAGAGATCTAAGGATGGCGGTGAGATTCTTTTTCTGCCACCCGTTGATTTCGGCAATACTGAGTTCGTTGAGAAAGATGATGACGGTCAATACGTCTGGACGGAGGCCGGTTTGCAGGCGGGTAAGAGATTTGTGGCGGCCATAAGTTCGCTTGCAGAAGCGATATCCGCGAATAGGACCATAACCCCGCCGCCGAACTGGGCATCTAGTGACCTATATCGTCTGTCGAGCGAAGGTCATCTTGAAGCCAAGATTACCCATATTTCCGAAGAACTAACTCATCTCGAAGAGACTAAAAACACACTTCAACAAGAACTAGTGATCATAGGTTGGCCCCGCCAGCTTCTATTCGAAAAAGGTACACCACTTGAAGATACTATTTTAGAGAGCCTAAAACTGATGGGCTTCGATGCAGATGGTTTTGAAAACGGCGAGTCCGAATTCGATGCGGTCTTTTCCGCACCTGAGGGACGGTTCATTGGTGAAGCGGAAGGTCGCGACAATAAGGCTATTGGTATAGCTAAATTTAGCCAGTTAGAACGTAACTTGCATGAAGACTTCAGCCGCGATGAAGTCGACGAAATTGCAAATGGGGTATTGTTTGGCAACGGCTACCGGTTAGTGGCACCAGAAGAGCGCTCTAATATTTTCACCGAAAAATGCCTAACGGCAGCGAAGAGGACTGGAATTGCATTGGTTCGAACGCCAGATATGTTCGAACCAACCCGATACCTTAATGAACATTCTGAAGATAAAGGTTACGCTGAGGCCTGCCGAAGAGCGATCGCGGATACTGATGGCGAGATTGTCGAATTTCCTGCACCACCAATTGAAAAACCCGTCAAGACTGAAAAGAAAAGTGTCGATGCTATAGACGACATAAGTGTATGAAACTACAGGCTTTGCCAGACGGTTTATTATCATACAGCTATCAATTAGGAGACCTGAAATATGAAGCGACAAGCGGTACATGATATACGTCGTAAAACCTGGGTTCTTGAGGATGCCAAACAGTCTGGGAACATCAGCTATACCTGCAAATGGTACGACATTTCCCAGAATACATTCTATCGCTAAAAACACCCATATGAGATGCATGGAGCCGAATTCATAATCAATTCATTTGTGAGATATCCGGGTTAGGAGAGCGCAAGAATCAAATATAGAGAAGGATATAAGATGAACCAAGACTGGTTTGAAATGCAGGACATTCGCCGAAGGAATTTTAGTAAATCTGTTTGGATTCCATTGAGAGCTGTCTCTCGCAATGAACACATTGGAAGATATGGCTATACAGGCTATAAAGAAAGAAGACTTCTTTGGTAGTGGTTCAATAGCAGTTCCTACTATTTATTTAGAATCAGCAAAAAAACTCGGCTGGATGGATATCGGGATAGGTCATCAACATTATGGACATGTTGAAGATGAGGCTTATATTCCGGCAGATATATATAAAGATTACAACGGTGAGTTCGAAGGCGTTCATCTTGTACTCAAACAAATGTCTTATGATGATGATGATCCTCACATTTGGCACCTAAATCAGGATTTAGTTTTAGCGCTTGATTTAAAGCGAGAAGGAAATTCTTGGGTATGCCCACAGGATGGCTATATCGAAGTTGCGAGGCAAAAAGTTACTGAAAGTAATGAGCCAACACTATTAGAGATAAGAGCTCAATACTTAAAGGACTATCTATGCGCCAGAAAAATGGCACTTTATATGACACACTATTACAGTAGGGACTTGATTACTGATGATGCCTCTTACATTGATTGGGAGGACGGTAGCAGCTCTGATGGAAATGGGTCAGATAGATGGGAAGGACAGGTTATTCCTATCCATGAAGGTGGTCATAGTTTTGGTGGAAAAATGTTGGTATCCCATGTCGCCAGAACCGATGTAGACGAGACTGATGATGTGCCTGATATTTCTGGAATACCTACTGACGAGAATACCAAGGGAGAATCGTGGGAAAGTATATATGGAGTGGCAGAAAGATTAAAAAGGTGGCCAAGTGAATAAAGCCTATAACATGTGGTTGCAGCGAATTCGCTCCGCTCACCGCTGAACCGAGCGTTATGTTTTCATTTCAGCTTCGCATACCGGATATACAGCCAGAATGATGAACAAAGGATAATTGAATGGCGAGGCTTACAGAACAGAAACAGCAGGATATCATCCGCTATGTCAAAGTGACACTTCCCCTGAATTAGGTCCACTTTGAGGCTGTAACTAAAACTGTGTGAGGTACCCCCAGTAACGACACTATTATTTAAGTTCGACTGTCTATTTCCCGCATAATACGGTCGGACTCAACCAGGACGACAATAATTTTCTGGTAGTGCATGATGTCGTTATGGTCAAGGGTGCGGCCTTTGCGGTCTTTCAGCCATTTTTGTGCGGGCTGGTAGCCGCCGATGTAAAAGTTCCAGGCAATTTCGGGCACATCTTCAAAGTATTGTGTCTGGTTGATATTGACTTTGCCGGTGCGGTTTTTAGTGTCGGTGATCTGGTATTGCAGCTGCGATACGATGTTGTCGCCGCTGGCGGGATAGCCGGTAACCAGTTGCGCCAAAGCCGGGCTTTCCATCAGGTGCAGAGCGCGCAATTCACCGCCGAGTTTAACCAGTTTTCCAAATAAGTTTTTGTCGGTGGGGTACGGCACACGGGGGAAATCTGTTTTCAGGAATTCCTTGTATCGTTCCCGATACGAGGGCGAGTGCAACACCGAGTAGATATAATCCAGCAAGTCAATGGGGGCTAAGGTGTCGGCGTCGTTGTCAACCCTTTCCGGCACGGAGCGCAAGCCGAGGCGGTTGGTGATGGTTTGAACGATGTCCTGATTCAGGTTTGGTACGCGGTTTTGTTGCCCGTCAATGTTTTGTTGTTTGGCATCGGGGTAAAGGTAGAGAGGAAATTGTGAAGGAATACCCCTGTATGTAAAGTGGTAACGGTTGTCAATAATGTGGTCCGATATTTGGACCCCAGACCAATCATCATCTGTAGTTTGACGGGCAACAACCAGCCCCATATTCCCGCCCTGAAGAAAGTGGCGCATGACTTTCCCACGCGGCATACAGTGAAACCCTTTTGAGTTTCCCGTGTAATAGGTGTATCGAATATCAAAAGGACGATAGTCAATGGGTACTATCTTGTCGTTATGTTCACCAAATACATTTTTTTCCAAATCCTGTCTTGCCAGACTGACTTTCCAATCTCTGACATCCTCTCCCAATGAGAACTTTTCGCGAGCTGCTTCATCGTCAATGGAGAGAAATTCCATCATAGTGGCCTTAAGACTCTGCGGCGTATGATGAATGGTAAAATTATCACGCGCCGTGACAATGCCTACCGAATTCACCGGGAACAGGTCATTCAGTTGAAATCCTTTTTCATACTCGGTCTGCAAGCCGTAGTTTTTCGGTACGAAAAAATACTGCGGCGCTCTCGGATGCAGTTCCTCGAAGCCAACTTCGGCAAGATTATTTCCCCATAGAAACTGGTATTTGCCTTCGCGCACACCGTACAAATCATGGTGAAACACTTGTGCCAGTGCATTCTTTCCTTTCTTTCCGGTCTTGACAAACAGGTTGATGGAAACGCCTTGCTGAATATCAAACACATTCTTGTCGGGCGAGCCGTCCGGCGCGGTTTCTTTCTTTTTGCTGTTGCCGTGCAAGTCAATGATATAAATCTTGTCGAAACTCTGTAATAAACTCCAACGCATGCCGCGAAATGTAGGGTTGTCCAAAAAACCGTGGGGATTGATGTACGCTAGCACGCCTTCGCCGGTGCGCTCGATATAATGTTGACCGTAGCGGATGAATTTCACATAGTCATCGTTGAGCCACTTGGCGTTCCGCTCCTGTAATTTGCCGCCGCCTGGTTCCTGCTTGTAGGTTTTCAATAAGTCGGCGAGCCATTCGCCCTTGTTCGCCGATTCGCCGCTATAAGGCGGGTTGCCGATGATCACCATCACCGGCGTATCGCGCTTGATGAAATTTGCCTCATTCGCCTCGGTGGAAAGCCATTGCGCGAACAAGGTGCCCGTATCGGGATGGTGTTCTTCCAGCGAGTTGGTCAGGTAGATGCGCAGGCGCTCGTTGCCGAGTTCGCAGCCCCTGTCGCGCAGCACCATTTCCAGTTTGGTATGGGCCATCGCGTAGGAAGCCATCAGCACCTCAAAGCCGTTGAGGCGGGGAACCAGGTCTTTCCTGACATACTCCGGCCATATCCCTTTCTGTTTGGAAAAGTACCCGCTATAAATCTCTTGCACAATGGCGGCGAGGAAGGTACCGGTGCCGGTGGCGGGGTCAAGGATCTGCACCTTGTGGACTTCCCTTTTGTACTTTTCGATTTTGCCTTTCTTACGTTTGTCGGGAGATGGTTGCCCATCGACCTCAATGGTGGTTTTGCTGGTGTCGGCGAGGCCGAGAGGCAGATTAAATTCGTCGCGCAAAATGTCATCCACCGCCCGCACGATGAAGTTCACCACTGGTTCGGGCGTGTAATAAACACCGCGACTTTTACGTAATTTTGGGTCGTATTCTCTGAGGAAAGTCTCGTAAAAATGCAGGAACGGGTCGTTGCGGGCGGTGGCTTTGCCGTAGCCCTTCATCAACTCGCCAACGTCGGCGGCGCGGAAAATGTCGGCGAGGTTGTCTACGATCCAGTGGATCCGTTCATCCAGTTCATAACCGGCAATGTGTTGGAAAAACTTTCGCAGGAACGGATTGGTAGCGGGGATGAGTTCGGCCGCTTCCCGGCGCGTGAAGGTGTCCGGGGTCGGGTCGTGCAGGCGCGCTGCGAACATGCCGTAAGCCACCGTTTGGGCATAGACATCAGCGAAAGCTAGGGCTTCGAGGTCGTGTATCAGGTACTTCTTGAACGCTCCCAATTGACCCTGCAATACGCTTTTCGTTTCGGTTTGTGCCTCTTGTTCATCCTGTCGTAACGCTTGTGTAATGACCTGTGACAGCAGGCGCGCCTTATGCGCCATATATTTGGCGAGGTCGTTGGCGCTGGTGACGGTCTGCCCCTGGTAGCCGATGAACGTATCGAGAAGAGCGGCAAAAGCGACGAAGTTTTCAGCCTTGCGTTGGATGCTTCCGTTGGCAACCACGCCGATGACAACCGTCGATACCAGTTTGCCGGCGCGGATCAAGCGAAATTCCAGGTAGTTGGTAAAGATGAGATTATCCAGCGATTCGGTGTAGCGTGTCAGTTGTTCTTTGTGGATCGTGTCGTCCAGATTCTTGCCGATGTCCTTGGCTTCAATATAGCCGAGTGGGATTTGATTGCGGCTCAACACAAAATCAGGCGCACCGCACGCTATCTGCTTCGGCTCGTTGGTAACCCGCACGTCGGGCAGGGCGGCTTCCAGCAGGACTTGCAGGGCCGGGCGGTAAGTGTGCTCGGTGGCTTTGCCGGTGCGGTGCTCGCCTGATAGGGAACTCAGGTATTTTGAGATTGCAGTGCGGTGCTTTGTGTCAGGCATTGAAATCAGTATTTTTCTGTTTATACGATCGGACTCCTGATACTGTCCGTCATTCCTGCGCAAGCAGGAAAGGAAGGTTAGTCTACTGGATTCCAGCTTTCGCTGGAATGGCGGGACTGCGATTTCGTGGGAATCCTTCAGTCTCTGACCCCTTTTACCATCACTTCCTCGTTCAGTTTTCATTCACCGTCAGTGAAAGAGGCACACCCTACTCCAACAACCAACTACCAGACTGTGACCTGTTCCTAATTTCACATATACCCGTATAATTAGCCAATCAGCAGAACACTCTGGGCCGAAAACCTGCTTGGTTGATGATGCTGGCGCTGCTCCCGGTGGCCCGGATGACATACAATCCCTGTCGCTCTGCATATACCTCCACGGAATGATCCACCTTCAGGTACGCCACTGCGCCTAAAACCTTCCGCCCTTTGAATTCCGGCACCCAACCCGTGAATCTATCCAGCTTCTCCAGAAAATGCGTCACGTCCCCCGCCCGTAGCGTGGTCTTGACTTCCACGACCACCACTTCCTCACCGTTCGCCGCCAGAATGTCATACTCATAATGCTCGCCATGACGTCGGCCCTTCACTGTGGGATGTGTCGTCAGCACTTTTATCCCTTGTTGCTGCAACAAGGGAATCAGGTCACCCTCCACCAGACTCTCCACCAGTTTACCCCACTGACTGGTAAACAACTCATCCAGCTTTTTCAGTCGTCGGTCAGTGTCCTTTAGCTGCTGGTCAGTGTCCTTTAGCCGTTGGTCAGTGTCCTTTAGCCGTTGGTCAGTGTCTTTCAGCCGCTTGTCCATCCTTCGGTCAGTTTCCTTCATCTGCCGGTCTGTTTCCTTTATCTGTTCACCGGCCTCCTTTATCACCTTGCAGGTTTCTTCCAACTGCTTGCCTGTAGCCTTTATCTGCTTTTTGATATCCTCCGTCTCGTGGGATGCTTTTTTTTGCTCCTCCGATACGGCTCGCAGAATATTCCAGATTTCTTCGGGGGTGGCGGGTTCTCGATGCGGTTCGTTTTCCATGATGACTTACTCCTGTGTTGGCTAAACGTTATAGAGAATAATAGAATCACTGAAATATATCAAGTTCAACCTTCTTCGGAACATCAACCGAGAGCATCACCCATGAAGCCGAATAGCTCAAATACGGAAGCACCCTGAACAAAGACACCGATTTTTCTAATCCGTACGTTGCATTTGAGATCGCAATGAACGTGTTTTTTCTTACCTGGGCTGAAGCGGGCTTGTGAATTCATGATGCAAAGCAAAAAAGGCAACAAATATTCCTCTTGCGCACAGTCCGTATTCGGAATATCTTAAACTGTTAAGGCGTGTCACGAGGTCAGCGATATCCATCGAGTAACCTGATAGAGAAAACACAAACGGAGATAATTTATGAAAACGGTTTTAGTTACTTATCACTTACCCGGTAAGCCACCCCGCGCGGTAATTCTGGAACAGTTTATCGGCGCCGCCAATAACATCTTCAAGGACCTGCCAGGATTACTGAGCAAGCAATTTTGCTACGATGAGACCACGGGTAATGGTCATTCCGTCTACCTTTGGGAATCCCAAGCACGGGCGGAAGAATTTTTTTCTCCAGCATTTATTCAGCGCTTCCGAGATGCCTTTGGTGTGGAACCAACGATTACCTACCTTGATATCCTGGTCCTGGTGGATAACCGGGCCGGTGGCGATGTGGTAGCAAACCAATAATGACCCGTGTCTATCGGTAACCCTGCAACCCGGGACGGCATCCAGAAAACCAGCGAGGAATTAAATCGGCCCGGCCGCTTTAATATCGATACTCAAACCCAGCCCCGGACTTGAAATCTGAATCATAGCCAGCGGTAATGGCCATTTTCTTATTGATTTCATAGGAAAACCGAACCCGGTACTCAGCGTCGGTATTCCAGTTCCAATTAAATCGAAGCCGATCGGTCAACTGCAGGGCGCTTTCCAACTCCAGGCGGAAATGACCATCGCTGTCGATGCGCAACTCTGAATCGATCAACAGCGGCAGCGTGTAGTTTACCCCCGCTACTACAAGGTCGTCGGTACCGGTGTCGTCCCGTTCAAAGTTGGCGCCTGCATACAGGGAAAAGAAGCGCGTTATTTGCCGTTGGTAGCTTACCTCAACATCGTATTCAGCGTCGTAATCGTAGTCATACGCCACCTCAACACCATTGCGCCGGTTGTACGCCCATAACCGTCCGGCCATCATCTGGGATTGAAACGACGTATCTGCAAAGTGATACCAGGGATCGTCGTTTTTAACCTGATACCGGTAGTACCTTGAATTGCGATAATCATCTTCCCCGGCAGGCAGATAACTCACCACCCGCGCCATGCCGCTCTTCATGTGATACAGGTTGTGACAATGGAAAAACCAGTCCTTTTCCTCGTCAGCGGCGAATTCAATAATGACCGTATCCAATGGTGGCACATTGACCGTATGTTTTAACGGCGCGTAATCATGCTCACCATTCAGTACCCGGAAGAAATGGCCATGCAAATGGATGGGATGGTGCATCATCGTCTCATTGATTAACTTGAAACGTACAACCTCACCCTTTTTGATCCTGATCTTGTCGACCTCGGTCAGGGTTTTATCATCAAACGACCAGGTATATCTATCCATGCTCCCGGTTAACCGCAGGGCTATTTCCCTGGTTTTCCGTTCCGCATCAAAAGAAGTCGGGTTTTTCGCCCTCAAACCGGCATATTCGCTGGTACCGTGCATGGAACCATGCCGGTCAGCGTGAACTGTTTTACCGCGCCTGCGACTATGGCTTTCATGCCCCACCAGGTAAAGATTGGATTTCATCGCAGGGAGAACGGGAACCGGTTCACCCGAACCCAGGTAATAGGAGGCATACCCTGAGCCGTCTTCCGCCGTTGCCCGCAGCTCATAACGTTTATCGGCGCGCATCTCAATGATTACGTCATAGGTTTCAGCCGTTGCCAGCCGCAACCTCTCCATCGCCCTCTCCACGACGGCCACGCCGTCCGCCTCTATCAGGGTCATGTCGCCACCGCTGAACTCGACGTGAAAATAACTGGAAGCCGAAGCATTGATTATCCTGAGCCTGACCCGTTCGCCCGGTCTGATTTCAGTATTATGCAGGCTTTGTTTTCCATTAATCAGGAACGCATCATAACCTACGTCGGAAAGGTCCATGGTACCCATACGTATCAAGGCACCATTGATCCTGTTTTTCAGCGCCTGTCTGCCGTTTTGCATCACACCCTGCCAGGACTGGACGGTATTTTTTTTCAGCGCATAATAATCAGCTTCACGTTTGAGATTCCTCAGCACCGTTCCCGGGTGTTCATCGGTCCAATCCGACAAGACCAGTACCAGTTCCATATCGTAATGATAGGTCTCTGCCGGGTTGCGAAATACCAGCGCGCCATAAAGTCCCGCTGCTCCTGCAAGCCGGTGTGGGCGTGATACCAGTAGGTGCCGGAATGGGTGACGGGGTATTCAAAGGTTAACGATCCTCCGGCTGCAATCGGCGCTGTTGTCAGGTACGGCACGCCATCCTGATCGTTCGGCAGGAGAACACCATGCCAGTGGATGGAAGTCTCGACGTCCATCCGGTTATTAAAGGTAATTTTAAGCGTGTCATTCAGGTTTGCCTGTATCGTCGGGCCGGGAATGTTGCCATCGATCACCATGGCACGCACCGGTTTGCCGGTAACGTTGACATCCAGGTAGTCGATATCAAACTCATGACTGACCATATCAGCCATAGCCCTGCCCGGCACAGACAGGATGTGCCATAGCAGTACGGATAACAAAAACTTGTGCATAAATTATGTCCCTGTATATGTAACAGGTCGACCCCATACGCAAAGGCCATACAGGATTGACCCGGCATATCCCCCGCAAGGGATACGCGTCCGGATCAAACAGAGCTGCCCGCACTCTCTGTTGAGACAGACGAGCTACAGGAGAAGTTTTGGGGGATGGAAAATACTGTCCAGACGAGAATAAGGGTAGGCGTTACCAAAGTAAGCGATAAGCGTACTATTGGTATTCGGCCCGGTGCCATCAAGTTGGAACATGGCGGAGACGCCGGCGCCGATACAGCAATGCTGGGCAACGCAGGTTTCAGTAGAGTTGTTCCTGTCGGCCTCGGCCTGGTGACAATTCACTGTTATATTTGTTACGTCTTTTTGGTTTTCAAACCGGGAGTTCTCGCGGGAAGTCTGGGAACAAAATTCAAATACGCCTGCGGGGACCTGGAAGACGAGTGAGAATAGCGTAATAAACAGCATTAGCCGGTTACATTTACTCATGTGAGAAAGTATAGCGCAAACTTCCCTGACAGGTAATCCCTTCATGGCGAAAGTGTTAGCAAGGTCTCCGGTATAAACTGTTAACCATGCCATCGGTATGGGTAGTCACGGCCTGAAACCACCCGTTTAGTACGCAAATAACTCCTGGAGGCGCCTACACGACTCCTTCTGAGCAGTCTCATCAATAACACCCAGTTTTTTTACTAACCGTGATTTATCAACCGCCCTGATTTGATCAAGGAGGATCATCCCTTCCTTCCCTTGAAATTCACACCTGACTCGACAGGATAAATGAAACCCCTTTGTTGTCATTGGAGCTACCAGCACAGTAGATAATGCAGCCATTTCATTGGGTGAAATCACGATACATGGCCTTGTTTTACCGACTTCCCTGCCCTGGGTCGGAGTAAGCTTTATGAGCCAGATCTGGAAGCGGGCAATTTCAGGCATTACCATTCCAATTCTTCATCGGATGTTAATGTTGCATCCAGCCATGCATTATCTATTACTTCAACACCATGTGCAGCTATTGCTGCCTCAATGGATTCTTTCCAGCCTTCTCTGGCCCTGTTATTCGGAGTAACCAGGAGACCGTTGCTGACTACCTGTAATTTAAGCTCTTTCCCTTCCAGCTGAGCTTGTTCTACGAGTGGTTTCGGAATCCTGATACCCTGCGAATTACCAATTTTAACTAAGTGAACCATGATTTTGATCCTTGTACATTAAACGACTTTAAGTAAGCATAATGTAATTACATCCGGTTTTCAAGATGTGTGCCCTTCCAGGATTCGCTCACCAAGTCGTTCCGCCCACCATTGGTTAAACTCCCAGAGGCAACGTTCGTAAGGGACGGACAATCTGCCTTGAGCATAAAACGGGCTGCGAATACCGGACTGGCAACGTGCAAAAGCGGGCATGTCGTCACTCTCGTGAACAGAGCGCGCCCATTGAACACGATCCCGGATCGCCTGTTCGAGTGCCGGGTCTTCAACCGTGCTGCGCGGCATCAGGTCATTCAACCAGAGATCATGACTTTCTGCAGAAGTCGGCATTAACCGGTAATAAGCGACCTGGTCGGCGCCAATTCCCAGCAGCAGATTAGGCCAGACGAACACCACCATGGGTTCCAGCCGTTCGGCTTCACCGAGAGTTTCAATAAACGGCAGGTCCATGCCACCGTCGATATTGGTTGCCGATGCGGCCTGTGCTGGACCAAAGCTGAGGACCGAATACCTGCCCGTGCTTGCTATGGGATAAGAGTTGGCGGCCGGATAGGTGGGCTGAAACGTTTTTACATGGGCGCCGAGATGATGGTAGGCCTCAAGAAATGATTCTGAATTGATTTTCCAGTTCTGGCGTTGATCATAATAAAAGGCGTCATGCGCCGGGACCAGGCCGGCCATTTGCCAGTTCGCCAATATTTTTTGTAAATCCGTCAACTGGGTATGCAGCGGTTCCGCATCGCCACTGATATTGACGAATATAAATCCTTCCCATATCTCGGTGCGCATTTCCCTCAGACGACAGTTCTTACGATCAAAGTTTTTGGCCTTATCCATTAATGGCGCCGCTCTCAACCGGCCATCGAGTTCATAGGACCAGGCATGGAAAGGGCAAACGAACAGTTTTGCATTACCACTGCCTTCGGCAACCAGTGTTCCCTTGTGCTGGCAGACCCGGGACATGAGGTGAATGCCATTATTGTTATCGCGCGTCAGCACCAGGGGATAGTCAAATACATCGACACATAGATAATCACCGGGATTCGGCACCTGACTGACGTGGGCCACGTTGACCCAGTGTGTCAGGAACAATTGTTCTGCTTCCTGTTTGAAAATATGCTCTGACACATAGGCGGCCCGAGGCAGGTTATAGGCCTCTTCCAAAGGCAGGCTGAGTTTGGCGAGTTGTTCCGGTGTCACGAACTGATTACGTGTCAGGGTCATACGCTGTGCCTCCCGGCGGCTTTCCACATAATTATCAGTCCGATGGGTAATGATAGCAAGCCTATCCGGAGTACCGGACCGTAACCCGCACCATCCAGTACGTACGTTGCCAGTGCCGGACCTGCGGCCAGTGCTGACGGGAACACAACTGACAGTCCTATCAACAATCGACCGTTTGAATCAATATTGGCGATGATCGCTGATAGATAAGGAAGGCAAAAGTACCAGGCCGCGTTAAACAGGCATGCTGCGATGATATAGGGATAAACGGATTGCATACCCCACAGGAAACTGATACCGATTGCTGAACATATCATACTTGCAACGACTGGAAGGCGGCGACCCCGTCTATCCCCAAGCCAGGTGGCCAGGGCCGCACCAAGGATACCCAGCACCAGGGAGGCCGATAGAACACTTCCCACACTGTCGGGTTCGATGCCCGCATCCATACCTATGCGCTCGAAATACGCCCATACTGCTGCCTGCCCACCATAGTAAATAAATATACCCAGCAGTCCTGTGAGGCCGAGGAACAGTTTGTAATTTTTATTCGGTGCAGCACCGGCAGTTCTGCCATGGCGGGGGAAGCTTGTTACCAGGGGTAATACCAGCAACGCAAGAACAGTGACGGTAAGGAAGGGTGCAGCAAGACCATATGCGGGTATCAGACCGGGCAATACATACAGTCCCGCAGCGCCGATCGTTAACTGCATCACCGCCCAGAAGCCATAGTTACGGTCAAAATTTGTGGTCAGGCCAATAGAAACCATGGTGACATTCATTAACAGACCGGCGCCGAGTCCCGCCAAGAACCTGAATCCAGCCAGCTCAGCGTAATCGTGTAAATAAATCGAGGTGATATTGCTCAATACGACGGTGAACACACCGGCAAACAGGATATGACGCCAGTTAACACGGGTGATGATGGCAAACACAATCGCCGAACTGAGCGCATAACCCGCCATTTCTAGGGAAAAGAGATAACCGGCCTGCATTTCCGTCATGCCTTCGATGTCAACGTAGGCGCCGATAATGATTGGCCCAAACATCAATATCGCAACACCTACGCCAGAAGTATAGGCATAGGCGAATATCGATGAAGGGCGATCAGGATTGAATGACATCAGACTTGTCTGGCATTGGGATTTTTTATTCAATGACCCAGCGTCGTTTTTTCAATATTATTTTGTCAATCGTCTCGCCAGATACCGGCCGAAATGGAATACGTTTCTTTCCAGGTAGGCGTAGGGACCGGGCGTGGCCTGATTGGACTTTGCTCCCTGAAAGACCTTGCGAATAATACCTTCATCTTCAGTGTTTACCGCAATCAGTAACTCGCGTGTTTCTTCAATGTACTGTTCAGGGTTATCAATGCCGTTCATTATCTCCGGTGGTATGGAGACAGACCAACGCATACGAAAATGGCCGACGCCGTGTGGCTGTACGGTCACGTACCAGAGCATGTCCGGTTGTAACTGCATGGTATGGGCCGGGAATACACAGCCCAGGACTGTCAGTGTGCGCCAGCTTCCGTCCAGGTGTTTGTTGTCCGGATGGGCAATGCCTATCGCTGCATCAGGGGTATTTTGTGTTTGTAAGCCGATATCCACCAGGTGATAGGTAAAGTTATCATCGCCATCATGCATGGTGGTTGCTTCCTCTGCCGAGCCATACTTGCCAAAAGTGTCCTTGTGCACTTTAAAAATATGATAGGCGTCCATGTAATTTTCAATAAAGCACTTCCAGTTGGCGGGCCATACGACATCACAGGTGAAGGCATGGACGTAGTTTTCAATTTGATAACGCCCTATTACTTTTTCAAAACCGGCAAGACGTTCCGAAACGGAAACGGCATCCTGGTTTAATGTGATGTAGATATAACCGTGCCACACTTCCCAGAGTACTTCCTTGAGATGATAGTCTGTTACGTTGAAGCCAGGCGTTTGATCCATGTAGGGAGCTGCAATTAATTGTCCATCAGTTTGATAGGACCAGGCATGGTAGGGGCATACGATGAGGCTTGAATTCCCGTAGTCTTCCAGTAATTTTGCACAGCGGTGTGCATAGACGTTGGCAAACACTTTGATTGATGCATCTTTTTGTCGAATTGCTATCACAGACTGATCGAGGAGTTCGAAAGTCAGGTAGTCGCCTGTGTCAGGGATCTCAGCAGTGCGCCCGATGCATATCCATTCCTTCTTGAAGATATCTTCAATTTCGAGATCAAGAAGATCTGTTGAATAATAGATCTCCGGCGGCATGCTGGTGGCAT
Source organism: Gammaproteobacteria bacterium (assembly GCA_965222155.1). Taxonomy (GTDB): domain Bacteria; phylum Pseudomonadota; class Gammaproteobacteria; order Eutrophobiales; family Eutrophobiaceae; genus JAAXHV01. The sequence continues at coordinate 1,026,147 of CBDCTH010000012.1, read as the reverse complement.
GCTCGAAATCCACGGCTGTGGCTTCTGCCAGTTTGTTCAGCAGGTCTTTCATTGTTAATTCAAATTTTAATTCTAACTTGAGCAATAACTGATGACGTCCCATTCGCGTCCACTACTATCCGAAATTACAACTGCATCATTATCCGAGTCCAATAACCATTGAAGAGGCAAAACTTGACCTTCTCTCCAGGGCAGGTTCGACAGGACGATTTCATATTCATTACTGTCTTCACACCTGGCGTAGGAGAATTCCGTGTCAAGATAAGCGTAAACACTGTCACGGTCAGCTATATTTTCAGAAACAATTTCCTGCAATGGTCGTTCCTGACCAATCACTATTGAGCGATCAACGGCCAGCACGGCATGTGCACCGGCAACATAGAGGTTCGTTGTAGTTGCGCTGTCCCGGCAAAGCAAATGTATGGCGAAATCCTGGGAGTTGTCCTGTAATCGCCAGTCTTCCACATAGGCGCCACTGGGTGCATATTCCAGCATGCAGGTACCCTCCTCTTTCCATTCGAACCAGCCATCTTCCGGAAAGTTAATCACAGGCTGTTGCATGAAGCCGGAATCACCACCCTCCCATGTTGCTGTCGGATATGGCGTCGCAGTTTCATCCACAACAGTTACACCACAGGCACAATCCTGCTCAGCCAATGCGATCAATTCATCATCACTGCAATCCGACAATTGCAGGCGATCGGAAAAGTCAGGCCGTTCAGCACTGATGCGCATATCGACCAAACCGGAAGGTGTCTGTAGCCAGATGACACGGGTGCTTGTATCCTCAGTGCCATCTTCAAACCGGATATAACGCCGGCGCCAGCAACCCAGCATGTGATCAGGAACGGTCTGATTGCCGATAAGCAGAGGCATAATTAAAAATCAGTTGTTTTTTGCTGCACTGGACTCAGCCGTTAAACATCAGTTTAACTATATGATGACGCATCTTCCAACCCAAATACACAACTTCGGAATGGCAACGACGCGGATTGATTTTCCTTTCCTTGATCTTTTTTATAACAGCACCATAATTCGACACATTGTTTTTGCAATTTGCCGGAGATAAACATGAAGTTAACGAATAACGAGTGTGACGTGCTGGTAGTAGGGGCAGGGCCGACCGGTACAATCATCACCAATGAACTTCTGCGTCGTGGCATTGATGTACGCTGGATTGAAAAAAGGCAGAGCCCGCTTGGTACGACCCGCGCATTTACGGTACATGCGCGTACTTTCGAGATGCTCGAACACATCGGAATCGCTCACAAAATCCTGGAAGTCAACGCTTTTTGCCCTGGTAACCGCTTCCATATAGACGGGATCAATATCCCACAGGAAGACATGCCCGTGCTGGACTTTCGAACACTTCAGAACACGCGTTACAATTTCTATGGAAAAGTCAACCAGCAGGACCGACCGGCATCGGTATCACTACATCAAAACCAAGGTGAAGGTCTGTCGTCCCCTGCTCAACGTCCTGCAGGGGCAGGCTCTGGGATGAGACAGTGAGTGTATTTCATGGCCCGCGACGTTTGGCCAGGTACGATGCCGAAGGACAGGTCATAGCCGATGAGTTACCGACTGCCGCGTAATGTCCGCCGCACAGTCGGCACTGGACGATCCTTGTCGGACTCTGTCCTTCTGGATGGTGTCAGTGTGAAGACAAAAGCGGACAATTCATTTGTTACAGAAGCGGACAAATCTATTTGTTGACAACAGGCAATCGTGCTCGCACACGAGCAAAATTATGTAAACCCCGAGAGTTTCAAACGAACAGGGCTCCGGGACGAAATCATTGAAGCGGGTTTCAAGGGTACGATTTATTCGTCAATGGATGGCGATATTTATTAATGGAAACAGGGGAATAACAATGATGAAACCAGCCGTGCCTGCCCCGACGATGACACAATCGGAATATGTTCCGGTATACATTCCCGATTAGCTGCTGTACGAAAAATCAGCCGGTTCGACCAGGATAAACGCCAGCGCTGCCAGCAGGCACAAGGCACAGGAAAACCAGCCAATCGCAGCATAGGAGAACCAGGTCGCAATAAAACCGCCGCAGGCCGGTCCGAATGCAAAGGTCAGCGAGATGGCGCCGGCGGCCAGTGTGGCGGCGCGGCCGCCGGCGTCCATGACTGCGCCGGTGCCGATCAACAAGGGCAACAGGAACATGCCGAAGCCGATGCCGAGCAGAACTTTTATTGGTATACGCTGACTGCCTGCCGTCATGATAGGAACCAGGTTAATGATGCTCCCTTATCAGGGTAACACTGAAGTCATCAGGACTCTCTGAAAACTCATTTCCCGCCTTTATTCCATTGAATAATCTCATCCTAATCGGGTAAAGGGAATGAGGCGCAGAGTTGCCGCCTGATAGTCCCGATAAGACGGGTAGCGGGACAAAGAAATGGATTCACCGAGTCGTGTCGAACTGAAATCCGCATCAGCAGCGACCAGCAGGCAATAAATGGCTGGACAAACAGACCAGATGTGGTCGACCCAGGAATATTCCCGGGCAACCACCGACAACAGCCAGCATCCGATCGCTAATATAACGGCCAGATCGAGCACTGTCCCGTACGGCGTACCCTGCAGCGGATGGGGAATGAAATTTATGTCAATCATCCTGTGCGATCATCGTGATTTTGTGAAAAGAAAGCAATTGATTTTAATCTCGCAGGCCGCACCCACTGCTGAGATATACGGGCTACAGGAGGAATTTTGGGGGCTGAAAAAAACCGCAACGATATTGAAAATCAGTTAGAGTCCAATATCAATATGCTCACCGGGGATTCAGGTGGGTTGGATCCAGGTATGGGCGCCACGAATCTGAAAGCCTGATGTGCCAGATTGAAAAAACAGCGTAGACGGAGGAATTTATGAAACAACCATTGCTCGGTATTGTCAGTCTGATTGGTGTGGTGATTATTGCACTGGGTATCATCAGTTTATTTGAAGAGGCCACCTTCAGTACCTGGGTTGCGTGGTTGTTCATGTCACTGGTGCCTATGCAACTCGTCATGGCTATGGTCTGGCAGACGAATTACCCGTCACTGCTGACAACGATGTCGCAGCCGCTGAAGGGACTGGTGATGACACTGATCACTATGGTTGTCGGGCTGTCCCTGGCTGTCCTGTCCTACCATCTGGTAGGCAAGGGTCACGGCATTACCCCCATGTTGATGATGTATTCCATTCTGGTAGTAGTAGTGACCTTCTGGTATGCAGCCCTTTGGCATTGCTGGCCGGTGACACTTCTCAGCAGCAACCCGTTGATTATCGGTCTAAGCGTTCTTGCTGTCGCCTATCTTGGCGGCTACATAATCTTTCAACTGTTATTTGATTTCAGTTTTCTGAAAGGGGTGCCGGTATATTTCGCGGACGCTGATCCGGGCGGATTATTTATGGCGTGGAGTCCGTTGGTCGTAGGTGTATCGACTGTTGCGGCTATCATGCTCTTCCCGCTCTTTGAAGGCTGGCCGGTGCGGGTTATCAAGAATCCCACCCTCGGCGTATTGACCTCAACGGTTATTACGGTGGCGCTGGGGGGAGTGCTTTACTTTGCCTGCACCACGCTCCTGGGTATGGACCAAGTCAGCTACATGGTGCTGGTGCCCATATCTTTCATATTCGGGACCTTTGTGCCGTTAACGTTTTTCCAGGGTGGATTGTTGAAGAATATGGAGCAACCTCTTAAGGGAATCCTGCTTGTACTGCTGTCTACGGTGGCAGCATTTATATTACAACGGATTTACCTGTTCATGGGACCAATCGTGTCCGGACCCCTGGCTTCCGGGCCGGCGGGCAACTACCAGGAAGAACTGTGGCTGGCCAATGCACTGCTTGGTTTAACCTTTCCCCTGCTGGTGATTTTGCTGGATTATTTTCAGTTCTGGCCGCTGGCCTCGAATCAGCAGGCTGCCAATGAAAGTTCGGACTGATTCTTTTTTGTCAGTAACGAAGAAAGGATGGGGGGATGCCTGTCCAGGTTCCAGCGACTCGCCTGTTCGTAAGCGTAGGCCATTTGCAGGGTCGCGAAATCTCCGTAGCGTTTGCCAATAATTTGCAGTCCCATTGGCAGGCCCCTGCCACTAAATCCTGCAGGCACATTAACAACCGGACAACCGGACAATGTGCCGGGAATAACAATTTCCATCCAGCGATGATACGTATCCATACTACGACCGTCGATTTGATTGGGCCAATGAAGCTCCGCATCAAAAGGGAAAACCTGCGCAGTCGGCAGGACCAGGAAATCGTATTGGGCAAACGCTTGTCGTAAGGCACCATACCAAAGCCCTCTGTCCCTCGATGCTGCTGCTACCTGATCACTGGAAATATTCTCTCCGCCAGTTACCGGGTATAAGGCGCTGGTAAGTAAATCAATACAACTGCCTGCCCGCGTTTCAATCCTTCTGCTACTATAATTCGACACATTAGTTTTTGCAATTTATCGGAAATAACTATGGATTTAAACTTCAGGTATTCATGATTTGAGTGGCTTCGATCATTTCTGGCAACAGGCAGTGGATTTTATCTGGGGACTGCCACTGGTTTTCCTGATTGCCGCCACGGCATTGTATTTCGCTTTTCTCTGCCGTTTACTGCCGTTCCTGCGCTTACGTCATACTTTCGATCTGTTACGGGGCAAGTTCAGTAACCCCGGTGATCCCGGAGAAATCCCGCATTTCCAGGCATTGTCATCGGCATTATCCGGCACTATCGGTATGGGTAATATTGCGGGAGTAGCTATCGCCATCAGTTTGGGCGGGCCAGGCGCCATTTTCTGGATGTGGGTAGCAAGTTTGCTGGGTATGTGTACAAAGTTCTTCACCTGTACGCTTGCCTGTATGTACCGGCAACAGGATGAAGACGGCATCGCCCAGGGCGGCCCCATGTATTTTATTGAAGTGGGATTAGGCCCAAAATTCAGACCTCTTGCCTTTATGTTCGCAATTTGCGGCATGGTGGGCTGTTTACCCTTATTCCAGGCCAATCAACTGGCCGGTCTGTTACAGGCTGAATGGGATGTTGATCGAACGATTACCGGCCTTATCGCAACAGTTTTTGTGGGAACAGTAATCCTGGGTGGCATCAGGCGGGTGGGTAGGGCTACATCCCGACTGGTGCCGATCATGTTCATCCTTTATTTTTTCTCAAGCATGCTGGTGATTGTCTCCCATTATGAGATTATCCCCGGTTTGTTTGCAGATATTTTCCGGGCAGCGTTTGGCGGCCAGGCAATACTGGGTGGAGCAGTAGGGCTCACTTTCAAGGAGGTATTAGTGACCGGGGTCAAGCGTGCTGTTTTCTCCAATGAGGCGGGAATCGGAACCGAAGCCCTGGCCCATGGTGCTGCACAGACCAGGGAGCCGATCCGTGAAGGACTGGTGGCTATGATAGGCCCTTTTATCGATACGATGATTGTTTGCACCCTCACTGCATTGGTGATACTCAGTGCCGGCATCACACCGTCCGGCAATGGCGTTGCGATGACGGCCAATGCCTTTGAACAAACCATGCCTTATTTAGGCAGTGTTGTTCTGTTATTCACTTTTGCCCTGTTCGCCGTATCCACCATGATCAGTTATTCCTATTACAGCGTGAAATGTGCGCGCTATCTGTTTGGTAAACGGATCGGGAGCCAGTACGTATATATTTATTTGTTGCTGATCCCCGTTGCAGCGAACTGGAACCAGGCTACAGCGGTAAATATTATCGATACGACTTTTGCACTGATGGTTATTCCGACACTCACTGCGACAACATTACTTGCACCAAAGGTTGTGGAAGAAATGCGGCGTTATTTTAAGGAGTTAGGATGATGCTACGCTATTGTCAAGAAAACTCCGGATTTGTACCTTTTTCTTGTGTTTCTAAGGGAAATTCCTAAACCGCAGGTGGATCAGGTTACGGAGAGGGGGTCAGATCAAATGATACCTCCATCCCAGAGTCGTTTAATAAAGTCCTCTGCCGGCATCACTTCAATACCATCGCTCGTCTTACGCGCTCGGGGTTCGCGACAAACGGCAATCCGGCGCTTGATACCGGGCTGGTCCATAATGATGCTGCGCAAGCCTTTGAGGTGATCGCTGTGTGTGCGGACGGTCGATTTCGCTTCAATGGCAACCTGCATATCACCGATCAGGAAATCTACTTCGATGCCACTGGCGAGTCGCCAGTAAGAAAGCCCTGCATCAACCTCATGGTAGCTGAGGTAAGCGGATAGCTCATGGAATACCCAATTCTCGAATGCCTTGCCGTAGTTTTCTGATCCGGTCAACAGTTCACCACGTCGAGCTAATCGGTTGACAACCCCAACATCGGCAAAATAAAACTTGGGCGCGCCAATCACGCGACGCTTGGGCCGTTTTTTGTAAGCGGGCAGCCACCTTGCAAGCAGTGTGTCTTCCAGAATCTGGAAGTAGTTCTTTGCCGTATGACTCGATACCCCGCATTCACGGGCAATGTTCGAGAAGTTGACCATCTGACCGTCACTGAGTGCGGCGACGTCCAGAAAGTCCGAGAACGTCGGCAGGTTTCGGACCAGTCCTTCCGCGGCGATTTCCTCTTTCAGGTAATCAGCAATGTACGCGTCAAGCAATCGATAGGGCCGGTCAGTTTCATATATACGAGGGAGGTAACCATGGTTGAGCATTCGGTTCAGGTCAAACTCACTGCCAAGCTCGCTGGCGGAGAGCCCATGCAATTCGTAACGAATGGCTCTACCACCCAGCAGGTTGGCGGCGCCCCGCTTAACCTTGCGTGCGCTGGAACCGCAAAGCGCAAAGTGTAACCCGTGATTCTCTATGAGCCAGTGGACTTCATCAAGCAGCGCGGGAACCTTCTGGATTTCATCGATTACGATCTGCTGCTTCGGGTCTGCTGGCGTTGCTTCAATTTCTTCCCGGAGAAACTCGGGATGAGCAAGGTACCTGCGAAATTCCTCAGACTTTAACAAGTCGATCCAGCGAGCCTCCCTGTAAGTTTTCCGCAACAACGTACTCTTTCCCGTCTGGCGAGGCCCCCAAAGGAAAAATGATTCAGTTCCGGCTGCCGGCAGAGTGAGGTTCCGATTGAACATAAAATTCAATTTATCATGATAATTTGAATAATCAAGTCAATTTATCCGAATTGAGCCACCTCCTGAAGCGCTTTGAGTTTTTCTTTATCCATACCGTTCTGCCTTACATGTTTATCTTACAACTATCAGTGTACTCCGGCTTCTCTGTCCACAACCAGTTCCAGGTCAAAGCCAAGGATGCCGAGGGCAGGATTTCATACCTCTTGATGCCGCGATTTTCTTTTTCAGTTTGCCGGGTCGGCGGCGCGTTGTGGCGGCGCTACCGGTCGTCGCGGGTGTAAACCAAGCTCCGCTGCATGGCATGGTGGGTGCTGTAGCCGAATACGGCGAACTGTTCGCTGTCTGCTTGCACCTCCCGCATTACGTCCGAGGCCAGGGCCTGGTTGAGCGCGTCGAGATCGTCGAAGACCACTTCGTTACCCAGGAACATGTAGTCGTCCGTGATCTCCTTCATCGATTGCCAGTTCAGCGGCAGATAGCACAACACGTTGCGGATGCCGGGGAATTTCGCCGGGGTAACGGCATCTTCCGGGTCCATCCTTCCCAGCGGGGAACTGCCCGTCTTTATCAATTTTACCACTCATGTCCTGCTCTCATTCTACAAGTCCTGGATCAGACGAAAGCCCAGGTAGGAGTCGCTGCCCCAGCGAGGGAGCGCGTGACGGGAGGCGGAACGCAAAAGCGACGGTCCGTAACCCCAGGCGCCACCCCGAACCACGCGCAGGCCACAGTCGCCACTGGTCCAGGCACGACCATCAGCCGGCGCGCCCACATAACTGTTCTTCCAGCAATCCTGCACCCATTCATACACGTTACCCTCCATGTCGTAAAGACCAAATGCATTCGACCGGTATCGCCCCACCTCGGCAGTGCGTTCACCCATATCATCAGAACAAGCCGTATTCCGCCACTCATAGTTTGTACTGGTGTCCGCGTGATTGCCATACTGGCACAGTTGTGCCTCGTCATTCCCGAAGTGGTACTTCGTGGTGGAGCCCGCACGCACCGCATACTCCCACTCCGCCTCCGTCGGCAGGCGGTAGCGCTTCCCAGTCTCTGCCGACAACCACGCCGCATACTCCGTGTATAACAACTGCTCGTATTCTTTTGCTACCTTTTTACTGTTCGGATCAACGCCCTCCGTCTCGGCAATCACCTCCGGTAAGGGAACCAGGCTAACAAAGGGATCGGTATTTTCCGGCTTTTCCTCCCCTGTTCGATCAGCCAACTCCTGTACGCGGTGCATCACGCCCAGGGTCAACGGCTTGTTGCACACGGGACAGATACCATCGAGTATACGACTCTCTTCGGGAGACAGGCGCACTTTGCACTTGCGATGCCCATCCAGGTGGTACTTGCCTTCTTCGGGGAAGAATTCCGCGGTGCCGTCGTAACCGTTACCCGTCTCCAGGGCGTGCTGCATGGAAAAATAATCCAGGTCGGTTGTGAACATACAAGCCTCTCGTCCCAGCTTGGCCGGGGAATGAGCATCCGAGTTGGAGACCAGACGATAGCGATCAAGATCGGAAATACGCCAGTTCATCTCCGGGTCGGACGACAGGCCGGTCTCCACGGCAAAGATATGCTCAGCCAGGTCGCCGTAACATTCGCTGATGGAATCAAACCCGGACTTTGATCCCAGGACGGCAAACCAGGGAGTCCAGATATGGGCAGGCACCAGGTAACAGTCCTCACCGGCCTCTAACACAATCTCTAATAAATGACGGGAATTCAGGCCCAGGATGGGACGCCCGTCTGATTTGATATTACCGATGCGGTCGAGTTTCCGGTTAATAAACTCTGCTTGCTTTAGGCTCGGCGCATAGATCAGGTGATGGATCTTGCGTGTCTTGTCACCTTTTTTGTATATGGTAGATATCTCGACCGACAACATAAAACGGGTTGTGCCATGACAACTTCCCGGTAATTTCGCCACTACTTCTTTTTCAATATCATCGCGCAAGCGAAACAGGCCCGGTTCAGCCGGAACCAGTTTTTCCTTTAATTCGCTGAACCAGGCCGGATGGGTAAAGTCACCCGTGCCGATAACGGTGATACCTTTTTTACGCCCCCAGAGGCTTAAATGCTCCAGGTCACAATCCTTGCTGGTCGCGCGGGAATATTTTGAGTGGATATGAAGGTCGGCATAAAAGCGCATGGATCAAACCATATCAGAATCCCCCCAACTCCGGGAAGTAGGTTGCATAGAAACCCCGGTCTCGGGTAAGAAAAGTATCAGCCTGAGCAGTGGCATGGGCGCCGATGAGGAAGTCGGAAATAATCCGCTTCCTCGGTCCGCCGGCTTGACGGTATCGCAACCAGCGCGATCCGGCCTCATAAGCGATGGCGGTATCGATTGGGGAGATGGTCACGTTGATCTCTCGCAATGCCTCGTCGAGTCTGCGGCGATCATTGAAGGCCGGTACCAATTCCGCATAGACCACATCGCAGACGAGAATTGCACCGCGATCATAGGCGTCACGAAGCCATTCTTTAGACTTGGGACCGTGACGCTCGTCCGGAAGAAACACATCAAGCAGAACGCTCGTGTCAACGGCGCTGATCACCTTCCACGGATATCTTCAATGTAATCGTCGGTGTTTCCGCTGCAGCCCAGGATAGCGTACACTCGTTCTATCGGGTGCTTCGAAGCTGTCCGTTTCCTAATGATCAGTCCGTCGTCGGTTGGAGTAATCTCGACCTCGACGTTACAACCCATGCCAAAGCGGTCTCTTAACTGCTTGGGGATGGTGATTTGCCCTCGTTCGGAGATACGCATGATTTCCTCGTATGAATTACGGTTTCATAAAATCATACTATATATATCAGGTTAAAGCAATACTTACAACCCATAAAGAGGCGGTTATCATTTTAGCCTGTTAAATGATAAGTGATATTACTGCCCTGTGACTAATCAGACTCGGTTCGCCGCTTTCGTCCATTCCGCAACCAGCGAATGTACAATCAGGTGCGGACCTTACGGAAAATACGCTCAGTGAATCAGCAAATCACGCAAACGCTGACCGCTACTATAGCTCGCTAGGAAAAATGACATCGTGAATCCCTTTATCTAGACACCCATCCTTTTCTATGCCCTTCTAGTGAAATCTCATTGAGTTGCTTGGAGGTTAGCCCGTATTTTTTCAATATTTTCGCTCTATATTGGTCTAGGAGTTCACGCTCAAGTTCAATTTGTTCCATGTATTGCGAATCTGGAATACGCTCCATGGCGTTACGCATTGATCTGTCCGCCGCAAGTCCCAAGGCAAGATTCACCTGCTTACGACTTTGTTCGGAGAGGCCAAAGCGCTCCTCGGGCACCTGTACAAGAGCGGCTAACCTGTCCTCATTTACAGTTATCCGAGGATTATCTTTGTCAATTGAAGGTATGGCGAGCATTCCGACCCAAAGAGCTTGGCCTGCCTCTGCTTGTTGCCGAGTTCCATAAATGTAAATGTACACATTGGTTGCCCGATCGTGATAACGAAAGCCACGGCGTGCTATGGCTGTGCTATAGAATTTCTGAAGCGCAATTTCGAGTTCTTCTTTGGTCGGAATGCCTGACACTACGATGTGTTGCTCAATCTGGGTTTTGATCGGTATATCGTAGATTTTCTCGTCTACAATCGTGTATTTGACTCTCTCCGCAGTTGCACTAGTCGCCACCATGATAAATAAAGTAAAGAGTCCAGCAATGATACAGGACTGGCCTATCTTCAAATGAATGTTTCTCCACATCTGGATCGAAAACCGGTATAAAAAGGCTGCCAAGGTAGCGTAGATTCGTTATGTTAAATAGCAAGCCGTTCGGATTATTTGCTGATATTTTGTACAAAAAATAATCAGCCAGCATTCCAGTTATTTTTAATAATCTATGTTATTCAATCAGTTATGAAAACAGGTCTATTCTTATTAGAATAGAGTTATTCAATGGATCATCCAGCGTATATATGAAAAAAACAGCTAGGTGTTCCACAATAATGGAATGTACAGGATGCACCTGCATCACGATGCCATCGCCCATCCTAGGCGGCATCACACGGTCAGATGTTGCAGTCGTTTTCAAGGACGGGACTGCTGTGACGTTTTATCGGTGTTATTCTCAGCAGCTTTGTATCTGGTAGACTTCTCCACGTCGCGCTGGAATACCGAATCCAACACTTGGCGGCAACGCGTGTTGACCACGTTGTTCATTTGCTCGTAGTCGTCTTTAGCGCCATACTGTTCCATGAACCCTGTGAGAACCCGGTCCGTCACGTCAGGCAATACGCTGGCCTTCTCCTCAAGACGCGCCAGTACCGTTTTTGTCGGCCTGCCAAGATCGCCGGCCATCTGCTCCCAGTCCGCACGGGTGATGCTCTCTGGGCTGACGTGCTCACCGACTGCAAGCCCCATGTCCCGTGACCAGTTATCGCTGTCTCGATTCACATAATTCAGATACTCAATGGATACCATGTCATAGCACGGCGCCAGCACCGGTGCGGATTGCCCTGGCGGGTACAGCAGTGACAGGTTCTTGGCGTGACCGTCCCAGTTACCCAGCAATGCGTTAATTATCTGCCAGTCGGCCAGTGCCGCCAGGTCCTTCACCGGACTCATCACGTGTGCCCGCAGCAGATCCGCGATACCCCTGATGGACGGCCCCCCATCGCTCTGGTATTTGTATAGGGGAAGTAGTTCCAGAGCCTGCAGCATGTCCTCCTGATGCACCCGGATCAAGGCGCCGTCTTTATCCCGGGTTCGGTCATATCGGGGGATACGCAACCAAGGGGTCTGTTCGTCCCCGTCACAGTTTTGCATAAAACGGGGCGACACGACGGGCAGTCCTGTTTCCCTGGCGATGGTGTGAGTGATACTTTCGGCAAAACAAACACCTGCTACAGTCTCAAATTTCAGGATATGGCTGGATGGATTTGTACGCGTGGACAATGAATATGTCCCGCTGTCATAAATGACTGCCATCTTCCGTTGTGCGCCCGACAGCGAGAAACGAATCCCACCACTTGGGAATGTCGGCACATTATGCCCTGATGAGTTAACCAGACTGATTAACTCCTCGACTGTCAGTTCCCGTGATGACTCTTCTTGTGCCGCCGGCGATTCATCTAACGGAAGAATGCTCAGCGCCCCCGCACAGTCAGCGCCACAAGCCAGCAGCATGCCCATACGGTCTGACTGCCTGACGGCGTTCAACCGGCACGCCTGCAAGAGCGCATCACCCTCCGGCAACAGGCCCACAAACCATTCATGCGCATTCACCTCTTCATCTTCGTTTGACAAGGGAAGGCTGATGGAAATCGGAAACCCGGCGCCGTCAAGCCAGCCCGGATTATAGGCGAAGCGCACGTTGCTACCGTCATCTTCACGTATGCGCCCCACAAGCCGGTTGCCGAACCAGACATTACCTGTCTTGCCGGCCACTTAATCAGCCCCCCCTGTTGCGCACACGCATGAGATTCAGGAGGTGCGTTGCCTCACTGCGCGGCAGGACCACCATTTCCAGTCCCAGAATTTGCAACGCTTCCATGACCCGGCGTAATGAAGCATTGGGCTTGCCCCGCTCAAACTCAGACAGGAACCGTGTGGATAAGTTCGACACCTCGTACACTTCTTTCAAGGTCAGATTCTGTCTGTTTCTCATCGCCCTGGCCAGTGCGCCCAGATCTTTGGTGGTGCGCACCTTGCCAAAAGGTGGACAAAGTGGGTTGGTGTTCTGTTGCGAGTGCATAGTGACGCCCCTGTATTTTTACCGAAATGTAACATACACCGTTATGCGCAGGAAAACAACCTAAAATGTACCGAAATGTAACAGACAGGACCGCGGTTCCCCAAGAAACTCTCGCTCACCACAGGTGCGATATTTCAGACTCATCCACAGTCTGACGCAACCATTGGCGTGTTATACCCACAGATAAGTAAAAATATCAGTATAAAATATACCTGTATATTTTGATGTATTAGTAAGTTACAAAGTATCTCAGCAAAAAATCCGAACGGCTTTGGCGGAGAGAGAGGGATTCGAACCCTCGATACGCTATTAACGTATACACACTTTCCAGGCGTGCGCCTTAAGCCACTCGGCCATCTCTCCTATTCTGTTTCTTTTAACTCACGAGTCTCAAACTATTCCTGGTAGGGCTACCTGCACATCACCCATGGTTTGCTTTAGATGCGTTGTGAATGCTCTTGCAATAATATAATGATACGACAGACGCAAAAGAAGGGGTATATATTATTGGATCTGTCTATCGCCTCTGGCTTTTTCAACGATATTACATTATTTTTTCAGTGCACCACTGGGACTGGGTGGCAATTCGACTATAATCAGGAGGCATTAATGGGCAACAATGAGCAAGTTTACCGCTTAATGAAACCGGAATCAGATGTCCTGGCTTCTTTGGTCTCGGCGCTTAACGCCGAGCTTACGGACCCGCAACGAAACTACATTGTTCCGGGAGACGGCGCTGAGCCTATTCGTTTTGAGTTATACCACGCGGGCTTATCCGTTTGTTCGCAGAAAGTGCGCACCGTACTTGCGGAGAAGTGCGTCGGTTACGTCTCACACGAAATGGTGATCTTGAACAGTCGGGGCATCTATTCGGATGAACTGACTCCGGCTGAAAACTACTCGCCACATTATGTACGGCTTCGTTTACACGGGGCTAAAGAACTGGGAGTTGAATTGGCCGAAGGCCACCGGGGAGTATCGTCGGTGGAGACCGAAGGTTTCGATGCCTGCGTGGTACCCACGCTTGTTGATCACGCGAACAGCCGCGTGGTAGTCGATTCAAAGCGAATTTGCGAATACCTGGACCAGGAACTGCCAGACCCTGTTCGGCTGATCCCTGAGAATCCCGCCGGCGCCGAAGCGGTGCTGCGTCAGATCTCGATTGTGGACCAAACGCCGCAACCCGCACTATTGTACGGGTTTCATCCCGATGATGATCAGCGCCCCGACTTCATCAAGGGTGTTATGAGCGATGTTTACGATCTCAAGGTAGAGGCCCTGGAACAACTGATCGCCGCCAACGGCCATGACCCCCGGGTCGTGGAGGCATATCGCGCCAAGATTTCCAAAGAACAGGGTGGCAAGAAGCTACAACATGACGCCGGGTTCCAGAATGTGATTCGTACCCGGACGCAGGATATCATTAACGGCCTGAACGAACAGCTATCCGGCCATGAAGGCCCCTGGGTTTGTGGATCGGCGCTTACCCTGGCGGATCTGACCTGGGGAGTCAGCCTGTACCGTATGCATTGGCTGGGCCTGTCATTGCTGTGGAAAAATCTGCCAAGAGTCGAAGAATACACGCGCCGGCTTTATCAACGCCCTTCCCTGCGGAACGCCGTGATCCGTTTTCCATCGCCGATGCCGGAGTCACCACATACCGCCGACGTAATGGCGTTGGATATAGCGTGCGAGCAGACTGATGAGTAGCAACAAACCAATGCGTGCTGTGGTTATCGGCAGTGGATTTGGCGGCTCGGTGTCTGCCTCACGTCTGGTCGACGCCGGCATTGACGTGACCTTGCTCGAACGCGGCCCCTGGCGTGACAGCATACCGGTTAAGCACGCAGGTATCGAAGAACGTAAACCTTTGCCCCGACATGGCGGCTTGTTGTCCGTGCTGCGATCAATCAACCTGCCCTTCGGCCCCGGGAACGGTTTAACTTTGAACAAGAACGGCTTCCTGGATATTTTTGTTACACCCAAAGTAAAGGTGGTATGCACATCGAATGTGGGGGGTGGCAGCCACATCTGGGCAGCGGTGATGGAAGATTCACCCACCGGGTTTTGGGATCAGCGTGCGACGGGCCTGTCTGATGCAGGGATGCGCGAACATTATCGCCTGACACGTCAGGAACTCGCGGCAAGTAATCCGGGCGACAGCGCCCATGTACCCAACGCAACCGAACATGCCTGGCAGGGCAAACCCTTCTTTACCGAACTCGACGCTATAGAAAAACCGCAAATGGGTTTTCTCTATCCGGGCGTCAAAGGTGATCCGGTGCAGACAGATAGCAATGGCATCATGCGTAGCAAAATTAACTACCAGCAGCACCATGGCATGTTTGGTAGCCCCAGCGGCGCCAAGTCGACAGTCGATGCGCTCTACCTGCTGCCTGCTCTAAAACGCGGCCTGACCGTTAAGGCGTGTCACGAGGTCAGCGATATCCAGCGTTTGGAATCCGGTGAATATCAAATCAACGCCAAAGATCTGAAAAGAGGAAACAGGGTTAGCTTTAACGCCGATATTGTGATCATGGCAGCAGGCACCATGAACACTTTACGCCTGCTCATGGCAAGCCGGGAAAAGGGGCAACTCAAGCCTATGCCGGCCCTGGGTCGTGGTTTCGGTGTCAATGGCGACTGCATCGGTGACTGGCAGGTCGACGATACACCACCACGGGACAGCTGTCCGGGTACACCCGCACATGGTCGTATCAAGATAAAAGGACATGAGGAGAACATGTATCTTTTGCTGGTTGGTGGCGAACCACCGCCGGTACCCGGGTTTATGGCAAAAACTGTCCGCAGAAAAGCGGGTTCCGCATACCAGGTGGTCGCCATGGCCCAGGATAATGCCGAGGGTAACGTAAGTTACAATGGCGGTCGTTTGAATATCAACTATGCTTTTGATTCTGATCCTGCCTATGAAGCCATCTTTGCGGCCTTCCGATCACTGGAACAGCAATCCGGCTGGAAACTCAAATTTGATGAACGCTCCGTGTTTACCGCACATCCTATGGGGGGCGCACGCATAAATGATGATCCGCAATCAGGCGTGGTCAATGGCTTTGGTGAAGTACATGGGCATCCGGGACTCTATATAACCGATGCCGCCGTCTTTCCTCAGCCCCTGGGCGTCCCTCCAAGTCTCAGCATCGCTGCCTGGGCATCACATGTAAGCAGCAATATCGTCACAAATGCAAAGTCGAGTAACCTGATATAGAAAATACGCAAACGGAGATAATTTATGAAAACGGTTTTAGTTACTTATCACTTACCCAGCAAGCCACCCCGCGCGGTAATTCTGGAACAGTTTATCGGCGCCGCCAATAACATCTTCAAGGACCTGCCAGGATTACTGAGCAAGCAATTTTGCTACGATGAGACCACGGGTAATGGTCATTCCGTCTACCTTTGGGAATCCCAGGCACGGGCGGAAGAATTTTTTTCTGCGGCATTCACTCAGCACTTCCGGGATGTCTTTGGTGTGGAACCAACAGTTACCCACCTTGATATCCTGGTCCTGGTGGATAACCGGGCCGGTGGGGATGTAGTGGCAAATTAAGGGAAAATAGGGGTCAGACCACGTTCTCTCGCTACGTACTGGCCCATGACTATCTGGACTAACAGATTTTGAGACGATTACGCGTCAGACCGCGCTGACATAAGTCGCGGGAGTAGCTCCGTTACAATCCCTTGAAAAAATCCTTAAGTGAACTGGTAAACATGCCGGGGCACTCCAGTGTTTATGGCCTCTGAAAAATAAAATTTCCAGGCTGGTATATCTACGACAGGCAATTTTTATATCATTAAATATTTACCAATCAGGTAAATAAATGTATAATAAGATGCATCAAATGCAGGTTAATTTCAATGACCATAAACTCCGCAAACTTTGCGAAAACAACCGGGAGGCGGTTCGAAAGCTGGGCGCGGACTCGGCAAAGAAATTGCAATCCAGGCTCAGCGATATTGAAGCGGCGGTCAATGTCCTGGATTTGCCGCCACTGGGAAAGCCGCATCCCCTGATTGGCGACAGACAAGGACAATTTTCAATAGGTCTGGCTGGCGGCAAACGGCTTGTATTTGAACCGGATCACAGCCCGATCCCAAGAAAAGAAGATGGCGGTATCGATTGGGCGCAAGTTACTGCGTTAACTATTACGTTTATTGGAGATTATCATGATTGAGCAAGAGCAGACATTCAGCCCGGATTGGGTATCTCCTCCCGGCGATACGATTGTAGACTTTATGGAAGAAAGAGATTGGAGTCAGATAGATTTAGCACGCCGTCTCGGGTTCAGTGCCAAACACCTGAACCAGCTTATCAAAGGAAAGGTATCGTTGACGAATGATACTGCGTTACGGTTGGAGCGTGTGCTGGGAACAAACGCGAATTTCTGGTTGAACAGGGAAGCCAAATACCGTGAGCGTTTAGCGCGGCTGAACGTACAAAAACGTTGTCAAAGCTGGGTAGGCTGGCTAGATAAATTACCATTGGCTGATCTTAAAAAAGCCGGTGTTATCCCTGACCAGCGCATCACTAACAAGGTGAAACCTGACTTGGTGGAGCATTTATTGTGTTTTTTTGGCGTTGCCTCGCCGGATGAGTGGCAAATGCACTATGGCGGTATGGTCGCGTCTTTTCGCCGTACCCGCGAATCACAATCAGACATCGGGGCTATTACCTCGTGGTTACGCATGGGGGAGAAAGAAGCCGAAAAGCAGGAGACCTCAAAATACAACAAAATCAGATTTGAACGCGCGCTCAAGCAAATTCGGGAACTTACCGTGTTACCACCAGAAAAATTCGAGCCTCAACTACGCAAATTTTGTGCTGTTGCAGGCGTAAAACTGGTGTTTGTTGCGGCCATTTCTAGAGCGCACGTCAGTGGCGTGGCGCGTTGGCTCAATGCTCATAGTCCGTTAATTCAGTTATCACTTTACGGTAAATCCAACGATAAGTTCTGGTTTACCTTTTTTCACGAGGCGGCGCATATTCTTCTGCACGCGGGTCAGAAAGCCGATATTTTTCTGGACGACCACGGCAATGTTCTCCAGGGTTCACAGCAAGAGGAAGAAGCTAATCGATGGGCGAAGGATATGTTAATTCCACCGGCCTATAATCACGAATTGCATAATTTAAGCAGCGGGAGCCATGATGAAATTTGTGAATTCGCTACTCAGTTGAATATCCATCCCGGTATTGTGGTAGGACGGTTGCAGCATGAGGGTCTGATAGAGTATGCAACGGCATTAAATAAATTGAAAGTTCGCTTTGAATTGGTAAAAAAGAAAGCGCTAGATTAAGCGTGTTAATGATGTAGAAATCGCTTGATTTTCTTCTTGATATGCGGCGAGGAAGACAGCCCAGCTTTGACTCTTTGAAAAGGCTCGTCATCCATTGGCTGTTTAGGGATGAATTTTCCTTGTAACACGCCATCTATGAGCTTTTGAGCAGTTTCGACCCGTGCTTTTCCATAATCGATAAAACTATCCTTATTGATAAATTCATGCGAGCCGGCACTTAGCAGGCAGGTTTTGTCGTAATATATTTGCGTTTTTACAGTGCTTACAGATACAAGCAAAACTTCTCCCTCTCCGGTATGCGGAACAGGGTCGTTAATAACAATGAAAAGGTGATGACGCTCAGGGTCAGAAGTGGGGCCTGAGGGTATGAGGATAGTAGCTCGAGGGTAAGGTACGAATATACTCACAAATTACTGAAGACAGCATCTATTCCTCGATGATTCTTAAAATCATCCAACAATTCGGACGCGGCTTCTGGCGAGTAACCTACGGCTTTATACAAGTCCTCTTCTGAAATTGGATTTGATGACCCTTTGGGGTCTTTCCATTCCGGGCAGTTCTCATGAGTCCAATCTCGAATTTGCCAACGATCCATGTGGCCGAATTCCTGCCAAACCGCATTAAGAACTTCCAAGTCAGTAGCGCTTAGCTCATCCAGGTCATCAATTTCAGCGTCAGCCAAAAGAGAAATTTGGTGGTCGGCTTTCGCTGATATCCACGTGTCCCACCCCCCATCTTCTGAATCGCAGTTGCCACTCATGAGATCCAGGGTCATTGAAAGGACCGGGCCATGGGGCATTGCTACAGCGTAATCTTCCGAGATGGAGCGACCATAACGTTTTATAGCTTCGCGATCTGCAAGATACAACAGTTTCATCAGTTTCAAGTGGGACATTTGTTTACCACACTGAATCAGCATAAAAGCTGCCATTTGAGCAGTTCTACGTTCGCTGTACATAGTTGGAGACCCCCCCATTGATAACTAAGATTGCCTGTTTCGTGGTCATAGAACTCCATAAACGAGTATCACCGGGGAGCGTTTCCAACTCGTCCCGGGGGGATTAGCTCGTGCGTCCACATATTCGGAATGCTAACGCAAAGATAGTACCGATGGCATGTTGCGTCAAGTTTTTTCATGCCGCCCACCGCGCTGGCCTGCTCGGTCAGTTGCCTTTTCCAGGCACTCACCTGGGTGGGGATCACTCAGGGTCAGACCCTGAGTGATCCCCACGAAATCAAGCTGCCCATGGCTGAGCATCAGGCAGCTCACGGCGTGCTGACCAGGCGGCCTTCATGGCCAGGATGATGCGGTTATCCTGGACCATTTGCAAGCCCACGAACAACACTGAGAGAATGTGTTTGTGGCGCACACTGTTGGCCTGGAATTGATAGTGGGCGCCCTGTGCGATAGTGGCCGTCCCCACTAACCACAGCACCAGCAAGGCCAGACTGGCGATGAACACCAACACCTGCAAGCGTTCGACCGAGGCGCAGCGGTGATAGGTCAGACCCAGGCCGAACTGATGGCTTTTCATATCCCGGAAGCCTTCCTCTATGCTCATGCGCAACCGATACAGACGCACGACCTGCCGGGCCAGCGTGCGGGTGACCGGCAAGGAGGTGGCCAGTAACCAGGGTGCCCGCTCGCGGGCGGCACAGACGCGACTGCGGCGACCCTGAGCCACGTTACCTGAGCAGGTATACTGTTTGCGCCCCTGGGCTTTGCCCCGATAGACCACCAACTGACAGACCAGGGGGTTGGAACGAGTCAGGACTGCCTGACCCAGGTATTGGGCCATGCTGGACGCCTGTTGATAACAGCGGTTGGTGTTAAACCAGCGTCCCCCACTGCGCCAACGCATCTTGTGCCGGTTGCGGACCCGCCCGACCCAATCCCAACCCAACGCCGCGACCTGCTGAAACCAGGGTGTGCGAAAGCCCGCATCGGTCACAATAATCGGCCGGCAACCGACCGGCAGCAGCGCCTGCAACTGTCGCAGAAACACCTGGTGCGTGCGCCGCTTGTCCTTACTCGCCAACGTATGCACCTCTTCATA
Organism: Gammaproteobacteria bacterium; assembly: GCA_965222155.1. Taxonomy (GTDB): domain Bacteria; phylum Pseudomonadota; class Gammaproteobacteria; order Eutrophobiales; family Eutrophobiaceae; genus JAAXHV01. Next base: position 1,005,959 of record CBDCTH010000012.1, on the reverse strand, counting down.
CACGGTGGCAGAGCGACCGTTCACCGCCACACTCGCCTGCAACAGGTAATGACGTTTGCGCGCATCCAGGTCCGACCAATCCACCAGCAACACCGGACGGGTGCGCGCCCCAATGAGTAGCTGGCACAGGCCCTGATAGTGCGTGTCCTGCTGTCCATGAAGGTGCCGATTCGATAATAACCGGTCTGCCCGTTTAATCGCATGTTCCTGACTCGTCCCACCGGGCAACGCCCGTCCGATGGCGGTCACCGTCAGGCGTCAGCCACGCAGAGCGCCGAGCACACTGGCTGCCAGTGATGCCCGCCGAACCCGATGCATGCCGGGACAGACAACCTCAAGTAATTGTTGTACGATAGACTGAACTTGCAGGGTGTTGACCTCTCTGATGACGATTGAATACGTCTGTTCAGATCGCGATTCATCATGCAAGTTCCCTCTATCACTACAGCTATTTTGTAAGAGATTGGTTTGAATCACTTTTTTCGTCAAATTCGTGGGGATCACTCAGGGTCTGACCCCGTTTTCTCTTGCGGGTTGGGTGCCGGAATTCAAAGGGCGGAATGTCTTAGGTGCCGTGGCGTACTTGAAGGTGGATCATTCTGTGGAGGTGTATGCGGAGAGGCAGGGATTGTATATCATCCGGGCCACTGGCAGCAGCGCCAGCATCATCAACCAGGCAGATTTTCAGCCCAGGGTGTTTTACTGATTGGCTAATCATATGGGTGAATGTGAAGTTTGGGGGGAGGTCACAGTCAGGCAGCTGGTTGTTGGATTAGGGTATGACTCTTTCACTGACGGTGTATAAAAACTGAACGAAGAATCGATCATAAAAGGGATCAGAGCCCGAAGGATCCCCACGAAATCGTAGTCCCGCCATTCCAGCGAAAGCTGGAATCCAGTAGACTAACCCTCCTTATGATAAGGAATAAATTATCCACTGGATTCCTGCTTGCGCAGGAATAGCGGGACTGTGATTCCGTGGGGTTTTTCAGGGTCTGTCCTTTACATTCCTATATCGATCCCTAACCATGAATTTATATCATCAAGAATATCTTTTACTGTGCGCGCACTGAATTTACCCTGCTCTGCCTCTATTGCACCCTGTGCTACCTCGTAACGTAACCGCTCTGTTTTAAGCAGGTAGAGAAGTTTTTCATTCTGATCCATAAATCTGAGCGCCTCCCGGATAACTTCACTGGCATTGTTATACATGCCTGAGTCAACTTTTGATTTAACCCTGGCCTCAAGTTCCGGTGTAAGAGAAATGTGCATAGTGTGAAACAATTATCTGACCATCAACCCGTATAAGTATGGACGAATAGACAAAGATTGTTAAAGTTTGTATCTACTGCGGAATGTGATATTTCTCATATTTCCGCTGATTCTTCGCTTTTTAAGTCATTCCGACCGGGTAAAATCAGTATCGCTATAAGGAAACAAAGCGGTCGCCGTCCAGGCTTGACGGGAATAAACTTTTGTAGACGTTATAAGGAAGTTTATTTGACTGGATTCTGGCATTCGCCAGAATGACGATAGCGCGGGGAAATTCTGGCATTTGCCGGAATGACGACAGTGCGGGGTAATTCTGGCATTTGCCGGAATGACGACAGTGCGGGGTAATTCTGGCATTTGCCGGAATGACGACAGCGCGGGGTAATTCTGGCATTTGCCGGAATGACGACAGTGCGGGTTCTGTCACCTATTTTCCTGTTTTCTCCTTTCGTGGTCTATCCCTTAGTGCTCCCCATAAAATCAATGGGGTATACTACTCGTCAGTAGCGGTTAGAAACAGGCGAAAGATATGGCAAAACAGACAGCGCCCCATTTACACTCAACAGAAACGGCAGCCGAGGACGGTGAAGACCTTAGCCTGTCCAGGGATGCTTATGAACGCCTGAATGATGAGTTGACTTTTTTGTTCGGGCAGGAAACGGTATTGCAGGCGCGTGAGCTGGATATTGCCGATCTCAACCTGAACGAAGAGATTGTCGCGTGCATTTCCACCGGTATCAGAACACTCAAGGAATTGCAGCGTAATCCCGATGCCCAGGTCAGCTTTATCAATGGAATAGAGCCGGGTGCGCGGTTGTTGTTGTGTATGTGGATTATGGATATGGGGTTGCTGAACAAAATTCAAAGGCGTTCGTACCTGATTAAAACTCGTACTTGAGCAAAAGATGGTGGGGCGTTCAGGCTTTGCATATACACCCGGCCATTCCCGCGCAAGCGGGAATCCACAAAGTGCCAGGTCAGGTGCTCCCGCTAACTCGAAGTCAATACAGTGATTCTTGCCGGATTCGAAGACAGCGGGGACAGATTTAAATCTGTCCCCCAGGAGTCACGGGCATTTTCCCCTGGGAGGGAGGGCCTCTCGCCCTCCACGAGGGCAGGATGCCCTAGCTCCCGGGAGTTAGCGGGAACGGCTGGTGCCAGGTAGCTGACATTGACCTGACACGTAATTATGAATAACATCGTTTAAATTTTCTGACTCTTGAGGTTTTTTTGAAAGCGCCTGTGACTACAAGCGGTGAGGAAACAAGATCACCTGAGCGTAGTAAAACACACACACCGGTTTTGCCACGGGAAGAGATAAAATCAAATATTCAGGCTTTGTCGCTGTTTATTCCCGTCGCAATAAAATACATCATACGCCACGTCATAATCGGCACATGTTTTCGTATACGACGGAGATATCTCAAGATAGTCGGGCGCACCTTCTATTTGTAGTTTGCTGATGAAACAACAAAAACAATATCCCGAACCCTTTTTCGTGCAGTACCGGAATCCTCCGGTCTCGGGTAACAAAATCAATGGCCTGGGTGAGACAACCAAACGCCGAGCGCAGTATGTTTACCATTCAACGGCGAAAACAGGACCACTTCCCTGGGAGGCCATGCAGACATATTTTCGCTACTCATATCCGCTGAGCATGCTGTTTCCCATTTTAAAACATATGTGGTCGGCTTTCCGGCCGCAGGGTGAGATCGCTGACGAGAAGCTGGAGATAACTGACAAACAAAAAATGGCTGGCAGAATTCGTGAAAAAGCACGGGAATTAGGCGCTGGAATAATAGGCATCTGCGAGCTGCAGGATGAACATTTAATGGACGGGGTATCCCGTGATTATAAGTACGCTATTTCCATAGGTATGCCGATGGACAGGGAAATAATGTTGAATATACCAACGGTCAGTTCAAGCAGGGAGGTGAACCGGGTTTATACGGAGTGTTCACGATTGACTGTCGATTTGGCGAGATATATACGTTCTCTTGGTTGGCCTGCATTGGGTTTACCGGTGAACAGCAGTTCCGGCTACCTGCACATCCCAATCGCCATCAGTGCAGGTCTTGGGCAATTAGGTAAACATGGTTCGCTGATTTGCAAAGAGTACGGCAGTAATGTTCGTTTGACTACAGTTTTGACAGACCTTCCCCTCGCGATCGAACAGGAGGAGGACATCGGTGTAGATGATGTGTGCATAAAGTGTCGAGCTTGCACCAATGCATGCCCACCCAAGGCCATAGCCGATGAAAAGCAATGGGTAAGAGGGACAAAGAAATGGTATGTTGATTTTGATCGCTGTGTTCCCTATTTCAGCGACAACTATGGCTGTGCTATATGTCTGGAGGTGTGTCCCTGGTCGGAATCCGGGCGAGGCCCCAAGCTATCGAAGCATGTCTTGTCGCTCCGATCTTTCGACCCCAAACCCGCGGATTGATTTTCCTATCCCTTCTTGATTATAAATTTTGCCAGGGTCACGGCATCTTCCGGATCCATCCGTCCAATAGGGGAACTGCTGTAAGTGGAAGCAAGCACCTTACCCGAACCGGTTATAAAAAATTCACTGGGCTGGATAAATTCTCTTTCCTCCTCCCACCACGCACCGAATTGATCACCCATATCACGGGTCATGCCCCAGGCGACGGGAAATCCCAGTTCAGCCGCGACTTCGGTTGTTTTTTCCTCTGAATCCACACAACCCGCAACAATACTGACGCTGAGTTCCGCCAGGACCTTGCGTTGTTTTTCAAAGCCGACTAACTGACGGCGACAGAAAGGTCACCAATGACCACGATAAAAGAGGATGAATGCATATGGGGTATCGATATCGGCGGGAAGACGCAGCTTACCTCCCCCGGCAATGGCCAGCTCGATATCGGGAAACTGCCCGCCTTTATCAATTTTGTCACTCATGTCCTGCTCTCATTTCCGACAACAGGGTTCATCATACCCTTTGTTATATAAATGGAAAGGGTACTGACAAATTAACTTCTTCGGAATACAGGGCAAACGCATACTTTTGAATTCAGATGTTTTTGCCCGATTCCGTCATTCTGGCGCAGGCCAGAATCCAGTGAATAACCCTTCATTACCCTGAGCCTGCGCTGTTGTTTGACTGGATGCTGGCATTCGCCAGCATGACGGGCGGTGTTTTCCGGTTGGTTTCCTGTCGTCTGCAACAGAATCCAAAAGTATGCGGTTGCCCTGCTTCGGAATAGACTTGACCTGCCCTCTCATAATCAATGGATTCCCGCTTGCGCGGGAATGGTAGGGCGTTTAGGCTTTGCATTTATGAATGTTTTAATCTGGATACAGGATAGTACCTTGGGGACCTGGGTGGCGGGATCCATCTGGGGCTATCCGATAGTGCTGGCGAGTCATGCCCTGGGCATGGCTGTTGTCGTCGGGACGGTGGTGATGATCAATCTCCGGGTACTTGGCTTTGCCCGCAATGTGCCCGTCACATTTTTTGAAAAGTTGTCCGTTGTCACCTGGGCGGGCCTTGCCTTGAACGTTTTGACCGGCTTGGCGCTGTTCTCAGGCGATCCCGTCAAGTTTTTCTATCACCCTGTTTTCCGGATAAAGATTTTGCTCATTATCCTTGGGGCCACGTCTATATGGTGGGTTCTGCAGGCGATACGGGGTGCGCCCGGTTCACCGGCAGGTACGCTTGGGATGCCGACCCGGGCGAAATTGGCGGCGGGGTTTTCATTGGCGTTCTGGTCTTGTGCGATTATCGCGGGGCGGCTCATCGCTTATATCGAACACTTGAACGGGGCTTAAGCGAATGAACGACATTTTATTCCGGATTGAAAGCTCTGCATTGGGCCAGTTGATGCGTGATAGTACCTGGCTGTTCCCTATGGCTGAAATTCTGCATTTCATGGGGCTGTCGTTGCTGATCGGATCATTACTGGTTGTCGATTTCAGGTTGCTTGGTTTCTCCCGCAACTTCCCTGTAGAAACAGTTTACAAATTTTTACCCCTGGCGCTGATCGGTTTCACTATCAACCTGGTGACCGGGATCATGTTTTTTTTCAGCGATCCGTTTCGCTACTATCCGAACATTGCGTTCCGGCTGAAGCTGTTGTTTATCGTCCTGGCCGGGCTGAACGCGTTATATTTTGCCCTGACCGTACATGGCAAAGCCGCTCAGACCGGCGTGGAAAATGTGGGATCAGCAATTAAGACGGTTACCAGCTTGTCGTTCATATTTTGGCTGGGAGTCATCATACTGGGCAGGTTTATTCCCTACGTGGAATGAAATTTGAACCGGTTGGAACGCCTTTTGCAATTCGTAATGCCTCCTTTCGAACTATATCTTCGATCTCGCTGAATTCCGACTTGTTCCGCTTGTCCCGATACAATACCTGCATCAGACCTTCCATCATTGCAAGTATCACAACTGCCCGGCGACCGCATTCAATACTGGATATGTCCGGGTTTATCGTCTGGACCGAACCTTCTATCCATGTCCTGATGGTCTGGTAAAATTTATTCACACATTTTTCAGCTACTTTGTCAGAACACGCCAAGGCAAATAACTGGAAATCGAGACCATAGATCAGAGGCTTCTTATTATCTCTTATGAGTAGGTTGATTACCGCAAGGAACTCCGCCTCTGGTGACGAAGGCAACTTTTTACGAGCGTCCTGAGTCGCCTTGAAATCTATTTGCAACTTATATTCCGTTAACGCCAGCAATAAATCACTTTTGTTCCTGAAATAGTATTGTACTGCGCCCAGTGTAACCCCGGCTTTATCGGCAATATTTCTCAAGGTAAAACTTGAGGCGCCCTCAAACGCAAGTATCTTCAGGGCCGCGTCAATAATCTGTGTCCGACGCACTTCCCGTTTTTCCTGTTTCGTTATTTTTAAGTTTACTCCTTTAACCGACATTCTCTTTATTCAATATATGTGTGAAACAGGTTGTCCGGATCATGCTTCATAGCCAGGTTTTTCAGCTTATTACGGTTTATATCTGAAAAAGCATTAGTTCTTCTGGATGATATATCCACGTAATTACTTTCATTGATGTAATGTCCTTTTATATGTGGTTCAAGCAACTGTATTGTCTTTCTGACCCAGTGTTTATTGATATCGTCTTCATCAGGCCTTACCCAAATAGCATAACAGGCGAGATAGACGGAACCAATCATTGAAAATGCCGCATCGGGTAATTCTTTTGTATAGGGTTTCCAGAAGAATAATACTGACGACTTATCAGACGGCATTCCCTTGACGTGTTCAATCAGTTTTTCAACAAATTCACCCGGGTTATCATCGGTCCAGAGAGAATCAACGTCCCAGCGCAAGCGCGGATAGGCAGTGGCATCCCAGGTATAGAGATCGGCTATTGGCGTCGGTACATACTCACTTTTGTTCATACAGCCACCAGGTATATCATCCCCGGAAAGCGGGCTTAGTGCCTTTCGTGCAATTTCCTCGGTGTCAGCAAACACAGAGGCTTGCACGATGCAGACCTTTTCCGCCACTGATTGATGTTGCTGTTCCGGGTTATCTGCAAGTATAACCAGGGTCTCAACATACTCCGGCATTTGTCTGACCGTTTTATCCAACCAGTCAGTCACTGTCTTTGCCTCGTCGATATCCCATATCAGTGTAGTGGTGAGTATGACCGCCGGATCGTCATATAAATCCAGTGTAAATTGGGTGATCACACCAAAAAAATTAGGGCCTGCGCCCCGAGCCGCCCAATAAAAATCTGCGTTCGTGTTTTTATCGGCGGTTATCAGTTTCCCGTCTGCCGTAACGACTTCGACTGCGCTGATATTGAAACATGACATGCCACCCCAGGCTTCACCATTCCAACCTAATCCGCCACCCAGGAGAAATCCACCCAAAGGGACATTGCCACAGTGAGCTGCCGGAAAACTGAGACCGTATTCAGCGATTTGTTCGAGAAAATCCACAGAGCGTACCGCTGGTTGCACCCTGGCTGATTTACTTTCTTTATCAATGGAAACATCTTGAAGATGAGACAGGTCCAGCATAACCCTATCATCTTGTAGAAATGATGAATAATAACTGTGCCCCCCACAACGCACTGATATTTTTTTGTTGCTTTCCCTGGCATACCTTATAGTTTCTATTATGTCGTTAACCGACTTTGCCTGCACGATCAGTGAAGGAAACTGATCAGGTTTGATCATCTGCCAGACAGAAGATTGCCTGACAACTTCATAATTCGAATCCGCCCTGGAAATAACCCTGTCCGCAATGAGCGCTTTTAACTTCTCCACAGGCAGTTGATTAACCGATTTCGCCAGTAAGCGAGTGGAGAAGGTGAAACTGGTGATAAATAAACCCTGTACGACAGTGGTTAACCTATCAAAGAACTGCCTCCTTGATAGACCCTGAGGAGAAACGTCTGTCCCTTCTTCTTTCATTGTTGAGGCGTATTGAACGCAAAAACCAATTCAGCGGTATCAATAAATTCTTCAAATCCGACAATTTTTCCATCAGCGAGTGTGTACATATGGATCCAGTTGGATTTATATTCCCGCCCGGTATTTTTAACCCTCATATGCTCATAACCTAATACGATGACTTTATCTCCGCCGTCGATAAGTGATTTGATGTTTTGTTCCAGTACATCAATTTGCTCAAAAGCAATTTCAAAAAAACGGCTGACTCCGGCTTTTCCTTCGAATTTCCCCGCAAACGGTATCTGATCGGGATTGCCTGGATGTGTCCAAACGATATTCTCGCTCACATCTTTTAGAATTGCCTCCATGTCACCTGCTGCAAAACCTTCATACATTTGTTCTACAATCTGCAGATTGGTCATCCTGCTCTTTTTGGTTGTACTTTCATTACTGGAAATTGTTGGCGCCTTAAGAGAAAAGAATAACGTAATTAACACCAGAGACAGTGCGCTTTTCTTGATCATCATGGTATTCCTGTTTAGTTTTTGTTTCCCTGTAAAACAAATTTTACCATCGATAACCCACAGTTCCACCAAACCAGCGCGGCGCGGCAACAACCGGTTGGGTAACGCCGGTGATAGTTGTAATATCGAAATTGGTCGGGAAATATATTTCGTCGTTGAAATTCTTCACCCACAACTTCAATAACCATTGGTCACCGGCTGATGTCCATTGGACATTTGCATTGGCCACAACATAAGAATCATCTCTTAAAGCAGGATCGCCAATGGCATTCAGCGGACGATCATCGACATAATTCATATCGATTTGTGCTGCCATACGTCCACCAAATGCTGACCACTCATAACGTCCCAGCGCGTTAAAACTGACATCAGGCGCATTCGGCATTTGTCGATCAATTGTCCCACCGGCGCCAGCCAAATTCTGTTGTTCCGCATCAAGTAATGACAGCCCAAACAGGAAATCCCAACCTTCCCATGGATTCATAACCAGTTCAATTTCTGCTCCAAGCACTTCAGCATCAACATTAAACAGGATCAAACTGGGCCCCTGTTGAGTAAAAGTTTGAAAATCCTTGTAGTCGGTGTAAAAAACGGACGCGTTCAACCTGGCCTTGCCCTCAAATAACTCTGACTTGAAGCCGCCTTCATAGGTCACAGGCAGTTCACTATCATAAGTAACCTGATCAGCGAAAAAGAAAGAGATAATGCCGCCATTAAAACCACCCGCTTTATGGCCACGTGCGATCTTCCCATATACCAGAGTGTCATCACTCACATGCCAGTCCAGTTCAATGTGGCCGGACCAGTCACCTTCCGTACGTTTGGTGTTTGGCAAACCTGTAGCCTGGATGAAGGGGTCAAGCACCAGACAGTCAGCAGCATTCAGACCGGCCAGGTCCGGCAGGAAGGTACAGCGTGGCGTGATTGAAAAATTCTTTTCATCCTCCGTCCAGCGAATACCGGCAATACCGGTAAACGCAGAATTGAAATCATATTCCAATTGAGTAAAAAAAGCGTAGGTCTCCGTTTCCAGTTCCCACAGGTTATCCAAAGCAATTCCCAGCGATCCGGTCGCCTCCACACCGGTACGACCGTTACTGTCAATATTCAGATAATAGGCGCCAAGGACCCAACGTGCTTGCTCCGATTCACCCGCCAGTCGTAATTCCTGGGAAAACTGATTACTGTCCATATCCTGGAAAAAATGGAACAAGGTAGCCGGCGTACTGTCTGAATCCTCGTTATAACGCTTCCTGAAATCCTGCCAGTCACTGATTGAAGTAATTGTGCCGAAATCAGTTTCATAGTTAATGGTACCGGTGATCCCGAAATGATCCCGTTCAAAGAAAGAATCGAAATTAGTTGAGACTCTGAATTGACACTCGGCCCATCAGTGAATCAGACAGCGGGCCACTAACAGCGCCTTCAGCTTTAAATTGACCATATTCACCACCGGTCAACTCCACATAACCTTCATGTTCCTCTGTCGGTTTTGCTGAAATGATATGCACCAGACCTGCTGTCGCATTTCGACCAAATAAAGTGCCTTGTGAACCGCGCAAGACTTCTACACGCTCCAGGTCGTAAAAATTGAACCCAACACCTGCCAGATAGCTGTTGTAGGCGCCATCGATATAGACGGCAACCGGACCCTCCTGTTGATCGTTGAAATCCAGCTGACCTGCTCCGCGCATGGTAAAAACTGTAGTAGTACCACCACCAAAGTCAGTGACAATCAGGCCGGGAGTCTGGTTATCGATATCTTGTGTTGAAGAAATACCCAGCGCTTTCATCTGTTCGCCGGTAAATGCAGTAACAGATATCCCTACGTCAGACAATGATTGCTCACGTTTTTGTGCGGTAACGACTACTTCTTCGAGCACTGCCGCCGGCACACTCATCATAAAAAACAACGCTGCAAATAAAATGGAGTTAAAAATAAATATGCTGCTGATTTTCGTGTGTTTCATCTTCCCGCCCCCGTAATTACATCTCTTTGACATAAAAAAACATCAACTGAATTCCAGCTACACAGTCAACCGGAAGTGATTTCCTGACCATATTCAAAATATAGCAGAACTTATTGGAAAAACAATACAATTGACATTTTTTTAAATCAAAAGATCGCCGGTCCTCTCCCAAAAACCTCGATATTTATCTCACGAATCGGCCATACAACCCGGTTTTACAGCAACCCAGATTAGATCGATCGGTTGATCTCCGGAATTCTGAGACTCGTGATTCGCGTCCAGTCCAAGCCCTTTATTGCTCCAGCCGACCTCACCATCAGGCGCTACGGAAGTCTCTTTCCTGTCTCCAAAACGAACCGTCCACTCACCACCTCTAACATGGATATAAAGTTGATTCGGTGGATGTTTGTGGACACCTTCCCATTGTCCGGGTGGAATGATAAATCTCTGCACCACAATAGTGTCGTTATCAAGCAAAGTCTCACCGGGAACATTGGGGTAGAACTGGTGGCATGGGCTCTCCGGACCATCCGCTCCGTAGGCTGCGACCGCGACAAGACTTAGCAGTAACAGCAATACAATTTTCCTGCCGTAACCTGGTTGTTGCAGATTAACTCCGACCATGATGTATCCCCCCATTGTTGTTATTTGGATATTTGAAATTGTTGCTTCAGTCAAACTGCAGGTCGGCCAGGCGCGCATAGATGCCTTCCTTCGCCGTCAAGCTGTCATGGGAGCCGCTATCTACCACCCTGCCCTGATCCATCACGATAATCCTGTCGACCTTTTTTACGGTAGCAAGGCGATGGGCAATCACGATAACCGTCCGGTTAAGCATCAGCTTTTGCAGTGCCTGTTGCAACAGGTTTTCACTTTCGGCGTCCAGTGAACTGGTCGCCTCGTCAAGCAACAATATGGGCGGGTCTTTTAATAGCGCCCTGGCGATGGCGATGCGCTGCTGCTGGCCGCCCGACAACCGGGCGCCTTTTTCGCCCAGAAAAGTCTGGTAGCTCTGGGGCAATTGCCTGATGAATTCGTCGGCATAGGCCGCCGTTGCCGCACTGATAACCTCATCATCAGTAGCCTGCGGGTTACCGAAGCGGATATTTTCCAGGACACTGTCGGCAAATAAAACCGTTTGCTGGGGTACGATGCCGACCCGTTTCCTCAGCTTGTGCAAGTCCGCATCCCGGATATCTATACCATCCAGCCTGACGCAGCCGGAGCCAGGATCATAAAACCGCAATAACAACTGAAACACCGTGCTTTTGCCGGCGCCCGACGGACCCACCAGGGCCAGGGTCTCAGCCGGAGTGATATCCAGGGAATAGCCGTCCAGCGCCAACTGCCCGGGGCGGCTGGGGTAATGGAAGCTGACATTATCCATAACGATATGATTATTGCCGCCGGCGGGAAACGGCCGGCTTGTGCTTGAACTGGTGATGGCCGGCTTTTTATCCAATATGCCCATCAACCTTTCCATGGCCCCGGCCGCGCGCTGCACGTCACTCCAGACCTCTCCTATCGCGGTAGTGCTGGCGGCGACCAGGGTCGCATAAAACAGGAACTGCACCAGTGTCCCGGCGCTGATACTGCCATCTATGACGGAGCGGGCGCCGACCCACAGCACGACCACTACGGCGCTGAACGCGCACAATACGATAATGCCGGATAACAGCGCCCCAACGGAAAGGCGTCGTCTCGCTGCGTTGAAGGAATGCTCCACGGCGTCGCTGAAACGCCGGCTTTGCGATGACTCCATGGTGAATGCCTGAACAACCTGTATCGCATTTAATATCTCCCCGGCAATCCCGCTGGAATCGGCTACCCGATCCTGTGTTTCCCGGGACAACCTTCTCACTTTTCTTCCGTAGATCAAGATGGGCAACACCACAACGGGCAACAGTCCGAACAGCAGTATGCCCAGCCGGGGACTGGTAACGAACAACATAATCAGGCTGCCCGCCAGGATAAATGCGCTGCGCAGGGCAATGGACACCCCGGCCCCGACCACCGACTGTACCAGGGTGGTGTCAGTGGTCAGCCTGGACAGGACTTCCCCCGATTTGGTGACTTCAAAAAATGTCGGGTCCATTTTAATGACGTGACTGTAAACGGCGGAGCGAATATCTGCGACCACCCGTTCGCCAATCCACATCACCGTGTAATAGCGTAATGAAGAAGACAACGCGTAGATCAGGGACAACAGCAACAGAGCGATAAAATAGATGTCGATATACTGGCCGTTTTCATTGGAAAACCCGTAATCCACGACCAGCCTGATGGAGACCGGCATGGCCAGCGCAGCCAGCGCAGCGATCCCCAGACAGACCAACGCGAACAATATCCTGCCGGTGTACGGGCGCAGAAAAGGCACAGATCGTCGTAATGGTTTTACCTGGGGCATGCCGTATTCGAATTTAACTTTCTGGTATCAATGACGGAATATATCCGTATTCGGGTTATAATTCATCGATTAAATACAACATTAGATAAATCAGGAGAAACACGATCAATGTGGATGGATTTTCTGTATGAATACGGGATGTTCCTGGCAAAGTTCGGAACGATAATCGGTGGTGTGGCAATAATTGCTTTTTTCGTCATTATGATGAAGATGCGCAGCCGGGAGCATGAAGGTGGACACCTGGAAGTCAAACACCTCAACCAGAAGTTTGACCATACGAAACTACTGCTGGAATCAGCAACGCTGCCTAAAGAGGATTTTAAAAAATCCGAGAAAGCACATAAGGAGAAACTGAAAAAGGCTGAGAAATCAGACACCAAGGATAGAAAGCGCATTTTTGTAATCAACTTCAAAGGGGATGTCAGAGCGGATGAGGTCGCCTCCTTAAGGGAAGAGATTACCGCCCTGCTGACGACTGCCGGCAACGGGGATGAGGTTGTTGTAATCCTGGAAAGTGGCGGCGGCACAGTGCATGGTTACGGGCTTGCCGCATCTCAACTGAGAAGGATAAGGGACAAAGGCATCGGTTTGACGGTCGCAGTGGATAAGCTCGCAGCCAGCGGCGGGTATATGATGGCCTGCGTCGCCAACAGGGTAATTGCGGCACCATTCGCGATCATCGGTTCCATAGGCGTGCTGGCGCAGATACCCAATTTTCACAAGCTGCTGAAGAAACACGACATTGATTTTGAACAGATAACCGCCGGCAAGTATAAACGGACCCTGTCTCTGTTCGGCAAGAATACCCAGGCGGACCGGGAAAAATTACGTGCGGAGCTTGAAGAAACTCATGAACTGTTCAAGCAATTTGTGCGGGAAAACCGCGCGCAGGTCGACGTGGAAGAGATTTCTACCGGGGAACACTGGCACGGCAAAAAAGCCCTGGAACTGGGTCTTGTGGACGCCCTCCAGACCAGCGATGATTACCTGAGTGAAGCGGTAGAATCCGCCGATATCTATGAAATACGATTTGCGCGCAAAAAGTCCTTTTCGGAAAAACTCTTCTCATCAGCGGCTAAATTGTTTCATAGTGAATTCAGCAACCACTAAGATATGATAGAATTAAGCATCTGAACACCAACCGGTTAAAATACTATGTCAAAAAAGCCGATATACAAAGTGATCTTTCATAACCAGGGTAAAATTTATGAAATTTATGCCCGGAACGTCCAACAGGGCGCCATTTTCGGTTTTATCGAAATCGAAAAGCTCGTGTTCGGAGAAAAAAATGCGCTGGTGGTAGACCCTACCGAAGAAAATCTGAAATCCGAGTTCAACCACGTCACCCGCACTTACATTCCCATGCATTCCGTGGTCCGGATTGACGAAATGGACAAGCAAGGTACTGCCAAGGTCACGGACTTTGACGATAACGGTAAAAACATCATGCCTTTTCCGCTCTACACTAAGGGTGGAGAATAAAACACTACCTGTCATCGGAGATTCCTGCAGCCCGTCATGACGGGCGCTTGCCGGAATGGCGGGCATTCGTCGGAATGACGAAATAAAAAGTATCCGCTTACCTCACAGGACATATGGAGATCACGATAAAACAGACGAACAGCCTTAATCTGGTCGATAAAACAAATTGGGAACAACTGGATATTAATGGCAACCCGTTTTTAAACTATGATTTCCTGAACGGTCTGGAACGCTTCAAATGCCTGGAAGGCCACGGATGGGAGCCTTGTCACCTGCTTGTGACGGCTGAGGACAAACTGCTGGGGGCGATGCCTCTTTATATCAGGGATAATTCTCACGGGGAGTTTGTGTTTGACTGGGTCTGGGCGGATGCCTTTGAAAAAGCCGGTGGTAACTATTATCCCAAGCTGGTATCAGCCATCCCTTTCACGCCTGTGTGCGGCCCGCGGATTCTTATCAACCGGTCAATAGGCAAAGACCGGGAGATCAAGGCTTTAATCATCAAAACGGTAACGGAACTGGCCGAGCAGTCACGTTTGTCGTCGTTCCATTGCTTGTTCACGGAGAACGATGACCAGGAAGCCCTGACCGACAGCGGCCTGTTATTGCGCAAGACCTGCCAGTTTCGCTGGCATAACCGCAACTATCTGGATTTTAACGACTTTCTGCAGGGTTTGACGTCCAAGCGGCGTAAGCAGATAAAGCGGGAACGCGCAAGAATCAAGGAGGATGATATCGATATAGTGCGACTGTGCGGCGCGGACATCAGCGAGGAACACTGGGACGTATTTTATGAGTTCTACTGCAACACATTCTACCGGCGCTGGGGTAGCCCCCGTCTGACGCTGGATTTTTTTCACCATTTGAGCACGGCCCTGCCCGAAAACACGCTGCTAATACTGGCAAAACAGGGTAAGGAGTACGTCGCCGGCGCCTTTGCCATGCTGAGCGATACCACCATATACGGCAGGCACTGGGGCTGTGACAGGTACCTGGCCAACCTGCATTTTGAACTGTGCTACTACCAGACCATCGACCATTGTCTGGAAAACGGTCTAAGCTCGGTTGATGCGGGAGTCCAGGGTGAGCATAAACTGAACCGGGGGTTTGAACCGTTCCTGGCCAAGTCCGGTCACTGGATCAGCCACACCGGCTTTCGTAATGCGATTGACGATTACCTGCAACGGGAGTCGGCGCAAATGAACGCCTATGTCGAAACCCTTAAAGTGCATTTACCATTTAGAGAGGTTGGTTGTAATAGCCCGATATAGATTTTTTTGATCGTTTTCGTTAAGTTAACCAAAAAAAACATGTCGCAACCGGGTACAGGTCAAACAACAAGCGGTCAATTCTTCTGGGTTGCGGATAACGTCATAGCCAGTGACTTTCCTGATGTTTCCACCGCCCTGCATCACCCGGACGGGCTGCTGGCTATCGGCGGCAACCTGGAGCCTGATACCCTGCTCAATGCTTACCGGCGCGGTATTTTTCCCTGGTACAGCGAGGGGCAACCTATTCTCTGGTGGTCGCCGGACCCGCGTTGCGTCCTGGAGCCCGACCAGGTGAAGATCAGCCGCAGCCTGGCAAAAACCCTGAAAAAGAATAAATTCAAGGTAACCTTCAACCGGGCATTTGCCGAGGTGGTGCGAGGATGCGCAGCCCCGCGCGCCGACAACACAAATACCTGGATAACGACGGATATGGCCTCGGCCTATATCAAGTTACACAAGCTGGGACACGGTATTTCCACCGAATGCTGGCATAATGGAGTCCTGGTGGGCGGGATCTATGGCGTGGTTATCGGCAGGGTATTTTTCGGCGAATCCATGTTCAGCCGCATGACCGATGCCTCCAAGGTTGCACTGGTGACCCTGGCACAAATGCTGCACAAGCGCCGTTTCCGTCTTATTGATTGCCAGGTCCCTTCCAACCACCTGCTAACTCTTGGGGCAAATTTAATTGAGCGGGATGTTTTTATCAATATCCTGAGGCATTACTGCTGATGAATTCAGTGTTTTCCAATTCGGACTGAGCCTGAAGATCGCCGGATTAGTTGGGAACAAGCAGCAGTTCCCGCTAATTTTGTGTCTAAGCAGCCATTCATGCCTGAATCTAGGTTACTCTGTGCTAATGGCGGGATATTGCCCTGGGATCGAGGGCGTCCCACCCTCGGCGAGGGCAAGATGCCCTCGACCCCGGAAGTTAGCGGGGACTGCTGGGGAACAAGGGCATCTTGTGTTGCTGGACCGGTAAAAAAGCATTGTTTTCCAGTTCACGCCGAGCCTGCAACATTGAAGGTGGAATTTGCGATTGCGCCGCCATTTCGCTACAGTGTGTGCATGATCGCCCGCGAGATCACAGCCTGCCTGGTTGGACTGTTCGAACAGTACCCTTTCGTCACTGTGAGCGGGCCGCGGCAGTCCGGCAAGACCACACTCTGCCGCACCGCTTTCCCTCATCTCGACTACGTGAACCTGGAGGCGCCCGACCAGCGGGAATTTGCCGATACCGATCCTCGAGGTTTTCTCTCCCGGCTGGGCGAAGGCGTCATCCTGGACGAGATCCAGCGCGTCCCGAAACTCCTGTCCTATCTTCAGGTCCTCGCCGACGAGGCGGGACGGAACAGCCTCTTCGTGCTGACGGGCAGCGAGCAGTTCCGGCTCTCCGACGCCATAAGCCAGTCGCTCGCCGGGCGGACGGCGTTGCTGCGCCTGCTGCCATTCTCCCTTGCCGAACGGCGCCAAACCGGTGCAAGCGACAGCATAGACGACATCCTGTATTCCGGTTTCTATCCGCGGATTCACGACCAGAGGCTCGAACCCAGGCAGGCGCTGGGTGACTATTTCGAGACCTATGTCGAGCGTGACGTGCGCCGGATTGGAGAGATCCGCAACCTTTCCAGCTTCCGCCGGTTCGTCCGCCTGTGCGCCGGGCGCGTGGGGCAGCTGGTTAATCTCTCGTCGCTGGGCGCCGATGCCGGCGTTTCTCACACAACGGCGCGCCACTGGCTGGCGGTTCTGGAAGCAAGCTACATCGTTTTCCAGCTCCCGCCGTTTCACGCCAACGTTCGCAAACGGCTGGTCAAATCGCCCAAGCTCTATTTCTACGATGTCGGGCTGGCGAGCCACCTCATCGGTATTGAGCATGCCGGACAGGTGGGCACGCATCCGCTTCGAGGACCGCTGTTCGAGAACACGGTCATCGTGGAAGCCCTCAAGCACCGCTTCAATCGAGGCCGCCGCTCCAACCTGTCCTTTTTCCGCGACACCCGGGGTCTGGAGTGCGATCTTCTCTACGAAAACGGCGACGGTCTGGCCGCTATCGAGATCAAGTCCGGCGCGACAGTCGCCTCCGACTGGTTCGATGCACTTGAACGGGTGGCAAAGATACTGCCGCGCAGCGTGGCCAGGGCCGTCGTTCATGGCGGTTCGGATCGGCAATCCCGGCGCGGCGGCAGGGCGGTTCCACTGGCCGCTTTGGGTGATCTGCTTGAGCATTTCGATAGGCGGGAGAACACCTGATGGCCGTTAACACCATCATTTTCGAACGCGCCCAGCACCGCGGCCGCCGCAGAGCATGGCGAAAGATTCCACGGGATGGAAGATAGATGTGCCGGTGATGACCGTCACGGTTTGTCGTCCAGCTTTTGATTTTTTGACAGTTCCTGACAAATGGAGTTGACTGTGAAGATGCACTTCATACAATGGATGCATAAGTGTTTACACCCCTATGTGTGAATAATAATCAACCCATGACCCGAGTTGGCGTTGGACATGGAAACGATACCATCTTTGATTTTACTGATGGGGACGTGATCGACCTGTCTTCCTTCGCGTTGACCAACTTTTCTGATCTCACCCTTTCACCAGGCACGAGCGGTGTAACAATAGATTTGTCAGCCTACGCTGGGGGGACGATCTTGTTGGACGGTTTCACTATATCGAACCTGGACGCCACAGATTTTCTGCTGTAGTCAGTCGTTCCTGAATGATAACATCAGACCTGGGTCGGCCTGGGCTACCGTATGGAATGGTGAAGCTCCCGGGTCGAGAGCGGTAACTTACCAGCGAGAGCCTGGCTATCCCGGTTTTTGCAGAAGATTTGTTCAAATGAAGAAAAAGAGAAGTACAGCATGACTATTCTGAAAGAAGACAACGGCGATGCGATTGCTGGTGTCGATACCCAGTACACGATGTCCGTCGGTGATGTCTTCCGGGGTACGTTAACCCACGGCAATGGGGATGGCACTCGGGTCGAAGATACGGATTGGGTTCGGGTCGAGTTGACTGCTGGGACGATCTACAGGATTAGCCTTGAAGGCGTTGGGACGACAGCGGAGGACACTCATTTCCATCTTTCACTCCTGGACACGAGCGGGGACAACATCTTGTCCACGGTTTCTGGCTCCGATGTTGATGGTGTGGTTGATATTCAGCCGGTGTCGGCTACCGGCACGTATTACCTCAAGGTAGAAGGTGGGGGTGAAGACGCCGACGTTTGGGACTATCAGGTTTCAGTCGTTGAGAACACGACCCCCGAGGGCACCTATGACGAGATTGCCGATTATCTGACGAACGGCTACTGGGAGGGAGATGGGAGACCCCGTCGCGCCTTCGACGTTGAACCCGGCGGTACTTTGACCGCTGACATCACCGCCCTGACACCTGCGGGTCAGCAACTCGCTCGCTGGGCCCTGGAGGCCTGGACCTCCGTCACCGGCATCGGTTTCGAGTTCGTGGACGGCGATGCGCACATTACCTTTGACGACAAAAATGACGGGACCCTCGGCCATGCCAGAGTAACTTCGTGGACACCCTCAGATGACGGCACGTACTTGATTATCTCTTCGCATGTCAACATCCGGGAAGACAGTCTCCCTCTCCATGCCACAATTGACAGCTATGCCTTTTCTACCTACATCCACGAAATCGGTCATGCCCTCGGTCTCGGACACCCGGGACCTTACGATGGTGAAGGCTTTACCTACAGTGACCATGCCAAATTCCTGAACGACTCTGACCAGGCGACAGCGATGTCCTACTTCTCCCAACGGGAGAACACTTATATTGAGGCCAGTTACGCTTACCCGGTCACGCCGATGATTGCGGACATCATCGCCATCCAGAATCTGTATGGGACGCCCATTGATATCAACCCCGGCGACACCGTGTATGGCGTCAACAGCAATGTGGGAAGCTACCCTGGTCTGCTCTTTTCACGCTGGACCGGTGAGTTAAATCCCTTCGTTGACATCGATGTGGGTAATTTCAGCGCGCCAACCTTTGCCGACCTGGACGGTGATGGCGACCTGGACCTGGTCGCGGGCGAGAGTGACGGCGCCCTGTACTACTACGAGGACACCGGCAGCCGCAGTCAACCGGGCTTCACAGAGCGCATTGGCGCTGCCAATCCCTTGGCTGGTATCGATGTAGGTAATCGTAGCAACCCAACCTTTGCCGACCTGGACAACGACGGCGACTTGGACCTGGTCGTGGGTAAGCACGGCTACCTGAATTACTACGAGGACACCAGCAGCCGCAGTCAACCGGACTTCAGGGAGCGTACCGACACTGCGAATCCCCTAGAGAATGTCGAGTGGTACTCACATAGTGTTCCTTCTTTTGCTGACTTAGACAACGACGGCGACCTGGACCTGGTCGTAGGTGAGTATGAAGGCATCCTGCACTACTACGAGAATACCGACAGCCGCAGTCAGCCGGGCTTCACAGAGCGTACCGGCGCTGCCAATCCCCTGGATGGTATCGAGGTGGACTATAGCAGCGCCCCAACCTTTGCCGACCTGAATGGCGACGGCGACCTGGACCTGGTCGTGGGTGAGTGGTACGGCGCCCTGCACTACTACGAGAACACCGGCACACGCAGTCAGCCGAACTTCACAGAGCGCACCGGTGCTGCCAATCCCCTGGATGGCATCGATGTGGGTTATGCCAGTGCTCCTGTTTTTGCCGACCTGGACGGGGACGGCGACCTGGACCTGATCCTGGGTGAGAGGGAAGGCCATCTGTACTACTACGAGAACACCGGCACGCGCACCGAGGCGAGTTTCACCCCATTACAGCTTAGCCAACCGGTCGCACTGACCCTCTACGACAACGGTGGCAACGACACGCTCGACCTGCGCACGGATACGGCTGACCAGCGAGTCGACTTACGTCCGGAAGGTATATCGGATGTCTACGGCCTGGTCGGTAACCTGGTCATCGCCCGGGGGACTGTGATCGAACACTTCATCGCCGGCTCTGGCAATGACAAAGTCACCGGCAACACGGCTGCCAATCGCCTGGAGGGACGGGACGGTAATGACAATCTTTGGGGCAATGGTGGTGACGACGTACTGGAGGGTGGCGCCGGTGCAGACCGGCTGTATGGTGGTGCCGGTATGGACACAGTGTCCTATTGGTGGTCGGACGCCGGGGTGACGGTGAATCTTGAAGACGGCATGAGTGAGGGGGGCCATGCCGAGGGGGATGTGATAGCTGAGGTGGAGAACGTGATTGGGTCTGATTACCGGGACGTACTGAGGGGTGATAGCGGCGCAAATCAGTTATCTGGTGGTGCTGGCAACGATGGGCTATGGGGCAGCAGTGGTGATGACGTGCTGGAGGGTGGCGCCGGCGCCGACCGGCTGTCTGGTGGCGCTGGGGAGGATACGGTGGCCTATTGGGGGTCGGAGGCCGGGGTGACGGTGAATCTTGAAGACGGCACGGGTAAGGGAGGTCATGCTGAAGGTGATGTGATCACTGACGTGGAGAATATTACTGGCTCAGACCATGACGACACGCTGACGGGCAACGACGCTGCTAACTGGTTGGAGGGAGGCGCCGGTGCGGATCGGCTGTATGGTGGCGCTGGTGATGACTGGGTGGTCTATTGGTTATCGGACGCCGGGGTGACGGTGAATCTTGAAGACGGTACGGGTAAGGGGGGCCAAGCTGAAGGTGATGTGATGACCGACGTGGAGAACATTATCGGCTCGGTCTATGACGATACGCTGACTGGTAACGACGCTGCTAACTGGTTGGAGGGAGGCGCCGGTGCGGACCGGCTGTATGGCGGCGCTGGTGATGACTGGGTGGTCTATTGGTGGTCGGACGCCGGGGTGACGGTGAATCTTGAAGACGGCACGGGTAAGGGGGGGCATGCTGAAGGTGATGTGATCACTGACGTGGAGAATATTATTGGTTCAGACCATGACGACACGCTGACTGGCAATGACGCTGCTAACTGGCTTGACGGTGATAGTGGTGATGACATGTTGGAGGGAGGCCCTGGGGCAGACCGGCTGGATGGTGGCGCCGGCATGGACACCGTGTCCTATCAGGGGTCGGATGCCGGGGTGACGGTGAAGTTGCGGGAGGGTACCGGAACAAGAGGCCATGCCGAGGGGGATGTGATAGCTGAGGTGGAGAACGTGATCGGCAGTGATCACAACGATACCCTGGTCGGCGACAGCCTTGACAACCTGCTCACCGGCAACGCCGGCAATGATCTCCTCTGGGGCAGCGCCGGCAATGATCTATTAATCGGCGGTCCGGGCGCGGACCGCCTGGTTGGCAACAGCGGGCATGACACGGCCGCCTATACACATTCCCCCACCGGTGTCACGGTGCGCCTGCACAACCTCTCGGCCACGGGCGGCGATGCGACCGGTGATACCTTCCCTTACCGGGTTGACGTCGCCTGGACCGATATCGACGGTGTTGAGCAGACCGAATCCCTGCCCGATGTTGAGCACCTGAGCGGCTCTGCCCACGACGACGTGCTGGCCGGGGACCGCCGGGATAACGTCATCGACGGTGGCGCCGGCCACGACACCCTGTACGGCGGCCCGGGCGGCGGCGATGACCGGCTGGACGGTGGGCCGGGCGACGACCGGCTCTACGGCGGGCAGGGGAGGGACCGCCTCGCCGGCGCTGCGGGAGACGACCGGTTGGTGGGTGGCCCGGGCGCCGACGTGTTCGTGGTGGCCCCCGGGGAGGGGCAGGACACCGTGACGGACTTCACCGACGGCGAAGACCGCATTGACCTGACGGCCTTCGGACTGGCGGGCATTGACGACATCACCACCACGACCACGACAGACGGTGTGGCGTTTGACCTCACCGACAGCGGCGGTGGCACGATCCTGCTGGCGGACTTTGCTATGGCCAACCTGGATGCGACGGACTTTATTGTTTGATGGGATTTCGGTCCTTGGGAACACCATGCCGGAGTTCGCCCTGAAACAACAGTGTCTTCAGCGCAGGTTCTGAATTAGCGACACCAAGTGTGATCAGGACAGATGCCGGATACTCGAATTTACATGGGCCGGAAGGCCATTTTTGGGGCTGGTTTCATACGGGCGATAGCGCACGCAGGGCTGAAGAGAGTTTTTATTATATTGCCGAGCGGAAAAAGGATATGATGGGGCAGGACTATGACCCGGAGATTACGGAAGAGTTATCGGGGTCATATTTGTGGGCCGACGCTATTTGGGGGTGGAGTAGTGGGAATGTAACGGATGAGGTGTAGTGGAGTGTATTGTCAAACCATAGCCCAATCCCTGTAACTGATACTCACGACATCGGAACCGAATCGCCAGGTTCTTCGAGAGCTTGCGGGTGGGGTGTTCGCACAGAATCAAGTCCGGCTCTCGTTCATTGTGCAGCACTGGGCGATGAGCATCCTGTGGCTCTCTCGGCGCCTTGGCGAATGTAGTCCGCCATATACTCGGGTAAATAGGCGTTGGCAGTTTCCATCCACATCGCGGTTGACCTGTTCTTTTGTCTCAGATTATTTTTTCTTATTTCCCAGTCTCAAATTTTTTACATTCTCAGGACTGACAATAGATGCTCCGGTTTGTGCTTCAATTTCCTCTCTTGCCGTTTTTGCCACGTGCCCGCCTTGCTTAGCAACAATTTTGCTTTTTACAAAGGTATCCGGTTTTCTCTTTCTGGAAATTTCTGTAGTGGAGGCTTCGGCAAGCATATTTAGCACCAGTTCAAGATTGGTCATGTTATCCCTGAGATTCTGCATTTTCAGTCCTTTGAATTTCTTGTATTCCCTGACGTTTTTACCCGCCCAGGCTTTGGTGATCTCATCGGTTAAAATCGCATATTCCAAACCTTCCCTGACTCCGCGTTGTTGCCACTCGCCAGTCAATTCTTTTCTGACTTCAATACTTTTTAAACGTTGATTGATCCATTCCTTGGAGTAACCTTTTTTCTGGTAGGTTTGCATGGCGCGATCAAAAGCCAACTCCGGGTCTTCGGTTTCTTCAATACGTTCATAGCCGACTCTTGCCAGCCAGAGCTTAACAGGCTCAGCTTTGGGGGAAGGAATGGATTGGACCAGACGCAGAAGTTGTTCCGTATCAGCCACATCGGTCAACCGCATTTTCCCATCAGCGGCTCGCATTTTCAAAGCGTGACAATTTGTCACGCTTTCACTGCCTTCCTTTTTAAGTCTCTGTTTGAGCTTCCGCCAGTAGGCTGGCGGGTTTGTACTATCCGTCAAAATTGCTACTACATCTACGATAGAAAAATACCAAAGCTCCTGTTCATCATTCCAATGGCGACGGACTTCTTTTTGACTAAACAGGACAATTGAATTTTTTTTGTCCACTATTATCTCCAAAATGACAATTTTTCATCCTTATAGACTCTTGAACTATTTTTAACGGCTCTCCAGCGCAGGTTACGTAGTTACAATCAATATGTATTTGTAAATTATAGCTGTTTGCTATTAACATCAGGTATTGACCGTAATTTCTTTCACTGCTTCCCTCAGAGCCCAGGAAAATCCGTTTTCTCGGCTTTCTTCCATGCATTTGGAATAACTCTCAACCTATATTCGGTACAGCGCCGAATACACCGCCCAGGTACTTTTTATAATAATTGTCCAATCTTCTGACGCCTGTGATTTCTTTTAACCCGTAAACCCGGGTTTGACCGTCAGGAGTTTTCTCAGTGAAATAGATTTCCTCTTTCTCCAGATGCTCCAATAGAGATGCATTATGGCACGCCATGAATAATTGCGCGTTATGGGGGGTTGTTCGTTGACACCCTGTACGGCGGCCCGGGTGGCGGCGATGACCGGCTCGACGGTGGGCCGGGCGACGACCGGCTCTACGGCGGGCAGGGGAAGGGGCCGCCTCGCCGGCGCTGCGGGAGACGACCGGCTGGTGGGTGGCCCGGGCGCCGACGTGTTCGTGGTGGGCCCCGGGGAGGGGCAGGACACCGTGACGGACTTCACCGACGGCGAAGACCGCATTGACCTGACGGCCTTCGGGCTGGCAGGCATGGACGACCTCACCACCACGACCACAACAGACGGTGTGGCGCTTGACCTCACCGACAGCGGTGGTGGCACGATCCTGCTGGCGGACTTTGCTATGGCCAACCTGGATGCGACGGACTTTATTGTCTGACCGAATCCCGATTTCCTTGATTGCATTATTCAGAGTCTGTTCCTGGAGGTGAAGAATGGCAATAAGCGGCTTGGTGAGAAATCCGGGTTAGAGGCTGAGTGAGGGTGGGTTGTCATCCACTTCGCCAAGGATAATTGATGGAAACCTGTGTAACAGGTATAACGGGATATTGACTATCCTGCCATCTTGCCGTAGGTTCATCAGTGTCGTCCTCACCAGTTTGGGGGGCTGATACTTATCGTGGTAGGCAAGCAGGCTCTTTTTCTTCGTTGCAATACCCGCCTTCACCTCCAGGGGATAAAGTTCATGCTGGTACGGCACGATAAAATCGACTTCAGCCCTGCTTTGGCTGGTCCAGTAATAAAGCTGTTTCCTGTGTTGGCCAACCAGAGTCACGGCAGCAAGATTTTCAATGAAAGCCCCTTTGAATTCGGTAAACAGGCGGTCGCCTTCGATCAGGATGCGGGCAGGCATATCGGCCATCGCCGCAAGCAAGCCGACGTCCAACAGGTAGATTTTGAATATATTGGATTGAGTATATGCCTCAACCGGTAATCTTGGAGTAGAAATTTTCACCGATTTGTAGATCAGCCCCGCATCCAGTAACCACTGAACCGCGTTTTCATACTCACGCCCCCGGGCGCTTTTACGAACCGCCGAAAAAATAAATTTTTTATTTTCCTTCGCCAGTTGGCTTTGTACCTGATTCCATACCGTGGAAATTTTCATTATTTCCCGGGGGTCGGCGTATTTGGAAAAGTCCAGCAGGTAGGCATCCAGGACTTCTTTCTGTATGGTCCTCACCGTTCGCAAATCTTGATTTTCCTGGTAGTGCTTCACCACTTCCGGCATACCGCCGGTAAAGGTATATACCTTCAATAAATGAGTTAACTGCTCGTGAACAGGGACAGGAAGCGGGATCAATTTATCGATGGAATCGATAAATTCACGCAACCTGGTCTTATCCAGTGCGTCCAAAAACTCCCTGAAGCTCAGCGGAAACAAATCCAGGAAATTGACTTTTCCTACCGGAAAACCAGCCGGGTTGCCCAGTTTTATGCCAAGTAATGAACCCGCTGCTACGATATGGTACTCGTTCGCTTTCTCGGCAAAATATTTCAAGCCGGCAAGCGCATTCGGACAAGCTTGGACCTCATCAAAAACAATTAATGTCTCTGCCGGAACGATGGGCACGTCCAGCATCAGACTGATTTCTGAAATGATACGTTTCGGGTCCAGATCAGGCAGGAAAAGTTGCGCGGCGGACGCCGTCTCTTCAAAATTCAAGTAGGCAATGTTCTTGTAGTATTGCCGGCCAAAATGTTGCAGGGAATGGGTCTTTCCTACTTGGCGGGCGCCACGTAAAACCAGTGGCTTACGTCTTTCCGAGCCTTTCCATTGAAGAAGTTGTTGCTCAATAGCGCGCCGCATAGGAAGTCTGCCTGGTAGTATGAGACGCTATCATAACCTGAACATGGTGTATGATCACGTTTTATGGATGAAAAACGTGATTATCCGCATATTTTATGGATGAAAAATGGGCTTATGGCTCATTTCATATTGGAAAATACTAATTCTAGTAAAACAGCCGGTTTTCAGACATAATCCCATTTTTTTAACCAACGAGGAACCATGCCTAAAGAAGATCAAATAGAAATGGAAGGGACGATAACCGAAACTCTGCCGAACACCATGTTCAGGGTTAAACTGGATAGCGGGCATCTCATAACTGCCCATATTTCAGGAAAAATGCGAAAAAACTATATTCGGATCCTCACTGGGGACCGCGTCACCGTTGAAATGACCCCTTATGACCTGTCAAAAGGCAGGATCACCTACCGCAACAGATAGTCACCCGCAAAAAAATTATCCGCAGATGACGCAGATTTGCATCATTTGCGCTAATCTGCGTCATCTGCGGATTTATCAAGATAACGGCTTTGCGCCAATTTCACGTCCTCAGGGGTATTGATCTCCAGGCCGGTTTCCGCTGCCGCCAGTTCCATATGGATCCGGAAACCATGGTACAGTGCCCGCAACTGTTCCAGTCGTTCCGTTTGCTCAAGTTCGCTTACAGGCAGGTCCGTGTAGGTTTTCAGGAAATCGCAGGTATACGCATAAATTCCGATGTGCCGGCAGTCTGTGTCCCGTGCGCCGGCGCCGGGCGCGCGCCAGGGGATGGGTGAACGGCTGAACAACAGGGCATAGCCCTGGCGGTCGACCACCACTTTTACGCAATTGGGGTTATTCAGTTCAGCCACCGATTTAACAGGCGTATGCAGGCTCGCCATGGAAGCGTCCTTGTTTGCGGCCAGGTTACCGGCAACCTGGTTAATCAATGCCGGCGGCAGATCAAGCTCATCCCCCTGTACATTGACAACGATGCTGTCGCCCGGCAACCGCAAGCGGGTAACGACCTCGGCTATACGGTCCGTCCCGGAGCGGTGTAACGGCGAGGTCATGACGACCTTGGCGGCAAAGCCCCCCGCAACGGCTTCAATCCTTTCATCGTCGGTGGCTATGATGACGTCTGCCGCAGCGCTGTTAACGGCCGCCTGGTACACATGCTGCAATAACGGGAGCCCGCCGATATTGATTAACGGTTTTCCCGGCAGGCGCGCTGCGGTGAACCTGGCAGGAATAATCACCAAAAATTCCCGTTTCACTTTCTGTAGTGTTCCACTTCTTCCTGGGTCAGGGTGCGGGCGTCACTTTCCAACATAATGGGAATATCGTCGCGAACCGGATAGGCCAGACGCGCGGCAACTGAAATCAGCTCCTGTTTTGATTTGTCATAAATCAATGGGCCCTTGGTCACCGGGCACACCAGGATATCCAATAAATTTTTATCCATGTCTCACTTCCCCGAGCCCGGATTCCTCACCAGGCCGCTAGTTGCTATCAGAAATATGTTCACTTTCACTGAGTCATGATAGCATGTTCACTATTTCGCCATCAGGGCAAACGCATACTTTCGAATCCAAGCCCTCGTCATTCCGGCGAATGCCGGAATCCAGTCGAAAAACGCTTCGTTATAATGAAAAAAGCAGCTTGCCCACTGGATTCCGGCTTGCGCCGGAACGACGGGCCGCGTTTTACGACCGGATTCCTGCCATCTACGGCAGAATCCAAAAGTATGCGTTTGCCCTGATTTCGCCATAACAGACTGCGCTTGATGCCCCCTTGCTTGTCTTTTTGCCTTCAGTGGGCACATGCTCCCTCAACCAGAAGAATGACTATGCTTTCGGTCGCAGGTACCCACTGAAGGCAAAAATCCGGCGCAATCATCGCATCCCCTGGTGAGAAATCCGGGCTAATAACAATCTGAGGTTACGTCCAAAAGTTTCGGGCAGTTTCACATCTATCGGCACATACCAGGCATTCTCAAGCCCATAGCGGCGGCATTTGACCGCGTCTTTTTCGGTCATCAGTATGGCGCAGGCATCGCCAAATTCAAGATCGGACTGCTTGAAGCCATAGTGATCGGGAAACACATGCTGCTCAATATTAATGCCATTATGCCGTAACATGGAAAAGAATTGCTCAGGGTTGCCGATAGCAGCGACGGCATGCACGGTTTGTTGGCTGAAATGGGACAACTCCCTGTGCTGCCGGCCATCCAGGGATTTTACCGGCAGGCCGGTATATTCCATAAGAAATTCATCTGCTGCCGCGTTGCCGTTGGCGACGATGAGGTCCACCGAATTCAATCGAGTCAGCGGTTCGCGTAACGGGCCGGCAGGAAGACAGTGGCGATTGCCGAAGCGGCGCACACCGTCGATGACGGCAATTTCAATATCCCGGCCAAGGGAGGTATGTTGCAGGCCATCGTCACTCAGCAGGATATTGCAATCCGTCTGCCGTAGAAGTTCCTGCGCGGCTTTTACCCGGTCAGGCGCTACGGCAACCGGGCACCCGGTTCGTTGCGCCAGTAATACCGGCTCATCGCCCACCAAGTCCGGATCACTGTCAGGTTCGACCCGCCGCGGCCGTTTTTCCTGCGCACCGGCATAGCCTCTGCTGATGATGCCCGGTTTATAATCCAGGGATTGCAGGTAGCGGGCCAGCCAGATGACAAGTGGAGTTTTACCGGTTCCGCCGACCGTCAGGTTTCCCACGACGATGACCGGTGCGGCAAGCCTGCGAACGGGTAACACACCGGCTGCATAGATGAACCTGCGGCAGGTCAGCGCCAGACGATATAACCAACTGAATGGTAGCAACAGCACGGTTAACGGATGGCGACCGTACCAGAGGGCTTCTATACGGAACCGGAGCGTGCCTGGTTGACAATCCATAATGTTTGGTAATGTTTGGGGTCAGAGTAAAAATACAATCTGTGATCAGTGGCGCCGGTTCGATATTGAGTATTTTTACTCTGATCCCAAATATGACCCCAAATATGCGGTTTATTCTTCCAGGACTCGTGTCGCAAATGTGATATTAACCAGGCCGGATTGTCGCGCGGCATCCATCACCTTAATCACTATCTGATGACTGACTTCTGCATCGGCGCGGATAATCACCGGCAGGTCGGTCAGTGCCCGCGCCTGTTCCTTCAGTGCCGCGCCGATAGTGGAAACTTTCGTGTTTACCAGGGGTTTATCGCCAATATAAATCTGCTCATTGGCGTCGATCCTGACCAGGATGAGGTCCGGCTTCGCCTCCACCTGTTCTTCCGAGGCTTCCGGCAAGGTTATCTTTAGCTCCGATTCGCGTTCGAACGTAGTGGAAACCATAAAGAAGATCAGCAATAAAAACACCACGTCGATAAGCGGGGTGATATTGATGTCCGTTTCGCTGTGACGTTGTGAACGAAAATTCACTCTCGCTCCCCGTGCATGTTCTCGACCATTTTCAGTGCTTCCTGTTCCATGGTTACCACCAGTTCATCCACCCGCCCGCGGAAATACCGATAAAACATCAATGACGGTATCGCTACGGTCAACCCCACGGCCGTGGTAATCAGCGCTTCGGAAATTCCCTCGGCCAGGACACTCGGGTCACCCACTCCTTGTGCCGTTATGACGGCAAACACCTTGATCATGCCGACAACCGTACCCAATAATCCCAACAAGGGTGATATTGACGCTATAGTGCCCAGGGTATTGAGGAAGCGTTCCAGGTCATGGGCCACGTGGTGTCCGACTTCTTCAATACTTTCCTTCATGACTTCCCGGTCGTGCTTCCTGTTGACCAGCCCGGCCGCCAGAACCTTTCCCAGTGGTGAATCTTTTCTCAGTTCCTCAATGTGACGCGCATTCAGGACACCTTTTTTATTCCATTCCCACACCTTGATCACAAGGTTCGTGGAAATGATGCGTTTTGTTTGCAGTGACCAGAACCGTTCGGCAATAATCGCCAATGAAATAATCGAGCACAGCAGCAACGGCCATATCAAAAAACCACCGGATTTAATTAATTCAAGCACTCAATCCTCCTGCATCTCCAATTAATCATAACGTAAAAACGGGTCGGCATAGCGACTCCTGTAACCAGGTTTTGGAGGCTGTTGTTACGTTCCTAGGGCCATCCCCCTGCTTACGACATGCAGGGGCAAGCTCTGGCCCGTCCCGCGCTCGTCCCCCTGCTTACGGCATGCAGGGGCAGGCTCTGACGCTAGTCACTCCACAAATCTGCCAGGAGCAGATTTGGACGTCCGAAGGACGCCCGTAGGGTGTGCGCCAGGGAGGGTGCATATCAAAACAGCCTCCAAAACCTTACTCTGGCAAGTGCTGGAGCTTGTGGGAGTAGCAATATTATGATCCGTCACGATCGCCTGCCCTCTTCAGTACAATAGTATGCCAGAAGCGGCGTTGTTTTTCCCTATGCGTCATCACTTGTATTCCTGCCTGAGTCGCATTGACGTGAATTGCTCCGCTCTCAGCCGTATTCAACAGTCTGGTCCCATGTTCCCGGTAACGGGAAATTATATCCTGATTGGGTAAATTGAAGCGATTCCTGTAACCTGCCGGAATTATGGCGATATCCGGTGAAACGGCCCTGATGAACTCCCGGGTTGAAGAGGTTTTGCTACCGTGATGGGGCGCCACGACCACGTCGGAGCGCAACCCGGCGCCATGGCGCTGCACCAGACTCCGCTCCGCGCTTTTCTCAATGTCTCCGGGCAACAACAGGGTCAGGTCGCGCGCGCTTATCCGTACTACACAGGAGCGATCATTCGCAGACAGATTCATGGCTTCGGCAGGATGTAATACCTGAAAATAGACACCATCCCAGTACCAGGATTGACCGTCACGACAATCCCGGACCTGTTGGTGCGGTATCCGGCCCGGCACACTGCTGATGACCCGGGATATGGGTATTTCACCAATGAGGCCTTGTAACCCGCCGATATGATCATTGTCGCCATGACTTTGCACCAGCAGATCCAGCGCGTTGATGCCTGAGCTCCGTAAAAAAGGCAATACCACTGCTGTGCCTGTATTAAAGCCGGAAGCATAAGCCGGGCCGGTATCGTAGAGCAGGTTATGCTTTTGCGTGCTCACTACCACGGCAAGCCCCTGCCCTACGTCCAGCACGGTCATGCCGGCTTCACCGAATGACAGCCCCGGTTTGTGGGGAAAAAACAATGGGATAAGCCAGATCAGTCCCAGCCACCTCGGTGTAATTCCACGGGGCAGAAGCAGGATCAGGATGCCGGCGCTGATGACGATCATGGTCATCAGTCCGGGACGGGCGACGGGGAGCAAGTGGAATTCCCATTGCATGAACAAATTCAGTGTCCACCAGAGGACCTGCAGCGACGTCAGGGCAAGCTCCAGCAGCCATTCCACCTGGATGAACAACAGCATGCAACCGCCGAGGATAAGAGGGATGACGATAAAGCTGACCCATGGCACCGCCAGCATATTCGCGAACAGGCTGAATATCGGGATTTGCTGGTAATATAACGCCAGCGCGGGCGCCAAACCCATACTGACGATGTACTGGACCCTGCCCCATTCCTGCAACCGCGGACGCCGGGGATTGACCCGGTAACTGATACCGTAAAGTATCACCGCCACGGCGCCGAAGGACAACCAGAAACTGGCGGACAGGGGGGCGAACGGGTCTCTTATCAGAACCGCGAACAGCGCTATTCCAAGCACGTCGCTCGATATGATCGTCCGGTCGTATAACTTCATGCCGAAATATACCCAGACCATAACCAGCGCGCGTTGCGTAGGGAGTGAAAAACCTGCCAGCAACGCATAGACCAGGGCAGTGAACATGGCTCCCGCCGCCGCAAGCCTGATGGCAGGAACGGATATCCGCAACCAACCCCAAGCCGGTAGCGTCAGCAGGTAGGCGAAGCCCGCCACCAGACCGATATGCAAGCCGGAAATGGCAATGAGGTGATTGGTGCCGGTTGCCGTCAATACCCGCCATTGCGCATCGCTGAGACCACTCCTGTCGCCGATAGCCAATGCGGGGATAAACCCCGCCAGCTTATCGGGCGGGAGCGCCTCCCGGATTTTATTTCTTATCACAAACCGAACAAAATCGGGGTTGTACCCGGCGGCTTCATTCAGCCTGGTATTGCCCTTGTCATCAACCACATACCCTGTCGCCCGCAATCGATTTTGAAACAACCAGGACTCATAATAAAAGCCGCCCGGATTCATGAATCCGTGAGGTCGTTTCAGTCTTATCCTGAGGCGCCACGTCTCACCGGGCTGCAACGGTTGATGGCCTTTATACCAGCTCAACCTCACCCTGCCGGGATTTGATTCAACCGGCTGACCACGGTGCATGAGTCTGTCAATACGGAAATTGAAGCGGACGGATTGGGTATTCGTCTCGGGTAGTGAGATAACCATCCCCTCTGCGTACAGCGACTTGCCTTCGTCCCGGGGCAGTAATTCATGGTCCAACAACAGGTGGGCATTCAACAGCGCCCAGAGAAAACCGGCGGCGACCAGGCCCGGAAATCGACACCAGCTATACCTCCAACTCAGGTAGAGAACCGGCGGTAACCCAAATGCAAACCAGAAATGGGGCAATACAGGCAGGCGGGTACAGATAATAACGCCTGAGAGAAATAACAATCCCTTGAAGAACACGATGCGATCCCTGTTATGTAATCAGTTTCCTGCTATTGAGAATATCATCTCCCTGGCGGGTTCACCAACCCTGAGTTTACATTACCAGCAGTTCCTGCTAACTCCCGGGATCGAGGGCATCCTGCCCTCGTGGAGGGCGAGACGCCCTCCCTCCCAGGGAAACAGGCCCCGTGACTCCTGGGGGGACAGATTTAAATCTGTCCCCGCTGTCTTCGAATCCGGCAATAATCACTGTATTGACCTCGATTTAGCGGGAGCACCTGTTACATTACCCGATAAACAACAGGTCCCCTGGCCTGATACCCGTTACCTCACATGTAATATTCCCTCACTCAACTCATACACCCGGTCCAGGCTATCCAGCAGCCGGGTATTGTGGGTGACCATGACCAGGCTGATACCGTGCGCCTTGTTCAGTTCCAGCATAACCGAAAAAACCCGGGTTGCGGTCTGTTCATCCAGGTTGCCGGTGGGTTCATCCGCCAGAACACAGCGGGGACGGTTCACCAGCGCCCGGGCTATGGCTGCCCGCTGCCGTTCTCCCCCCGATAATTCTCCGGGTTTATGTTGCAGGCGCTGTTTTAATCCCACCTGCGCCAGCATTTCAACTGCGGCATCCCTGGCTGTTTGCGGGGTCTCTCCTCTTACCAGCAACGGCATCGCGACGTTCTCCAGGGCGGTAAATTCCGGCAGCAAGTGATGGAACTGGTAGACAAAACCCAGTTTCTGATTACGTAAACGGCTGATCTCCGCTTCAGACAGCGCCGCCAGGGAGACGCCGTCCAGCGTCACTTCACCGGCGCTGGGTTTATCCAGTCCACCCAGCAGGTGCAGCAAGGTACTCTTGCCCGAACCGGACGAACCGGCGATCCCTATGCAACTGCCGTCGTTTACCTCCAGGTTAACCCCTTTTAATACCTCGACATGGAGATTCCCTTCACTGAAGGTCTTCCTCAACCCGGAACAGGCCAATGCAACCGGATTACTCATGCCTCAGGAAACCAGGGGGAAAAGGAGACGGAATTAAATTCCGTCCCCGTGTAATCAACCGGGAGCAGGCCGGGACTACCGCGTTATTCATAGCGGAGCGCCTCCGCAGGTTGGGTCTGCGCCGCCCGCCAGGCCGGGTATAACGTCGCCAGTACGGCAAACAAAAAGGCTGCTCCCGCCGTCACAAAGACGTCCATCCAATGTAAGTCAGAGGGCAATTCACTGATGAAATACACCTCGGGTGATAAAAATTTAATTTGCAGGTAATGCTCTATCCCCGCCACGATTATATCGATATTACCGGCCAGGCCGACACCGCCGATCATGCCCAGAATGATGCCTGCGCCACCCAGCGCCGCACCCTGAATGATGAATATCTTCATGACATCCTTCGGGGCCACTCCCAGGGTGCGCAACACCGCAATATCGGCTTGTTTGTCCGTCACCGCCATCATCAGGGTCGAGATGATATTGAAGGTCGCTACGGCAATGATCAACACCAGTATGACGAACATCATCTTTTTTGTCATTTGTATGGAAAGGAAATAATTCACATGCCGCTGTGTCCAGTCGATAACGCCGTAGCGTCCGGGCACTCCCCGGAATGCTTCCCTGCTTATCTGGGGCGCCCGCATCACGTCACTGGTTTTCAAGCGCAGGCCGGTGGGACTGCCGCTGCGAAAAAACCGGGCGGCATCGTCCAGGTGGGTAAACATGATGGTACTGTCAAATTCATACATGTCAGTATCATAGACCCCTACCACGGTAAACCGTTTGAGCCTGGGCATAATGCCGGCGGGCGTGACCATGGCGGACGGAGAGACCAGCGTGATCCTGTCCCCTGGGTTCGCATCCAAAATATCCATCAAGTCCGCACCCAGGATAACCCCGAAATCTCCAGGCGCCAGCGCACCCAGTTCCCCGACGGTCATTTTTTCCGTGATAAAAGACACCTGGGGCTCCAGTTCAGGCAATATCCCCCGCACGAGTACGCCCTTGACCTGCTCATTCAACGTTACCATACCCTCAGACTCCACGTAAGGGGCCACGCCGCTTATTCCCGGATGCTGTCTGGCCCGGTGCGCGACCTCCTTCCAGTCCTGCAACGAGTCGTCATAGCCGATAACGGTTGCTTCGGCTTCCATGCCGATAAGATGTTCGGTCAGTACTCGCTCAAAGCCATTGATCACCGATAAGACCGTGGTCAATACGATGACACCCAGGGCAATGCTCAGCACCGAGATGAGTGAGATGAACGAAATAAACCGATTGCGGCGCTTGGACATGACGTAACGCAGACCGATAAAGACCTGATAAGAGTTGAAGAGCCTATTCATATCTCAGCGCCGTTGCCGGTTGCACCTGCGCCGCCCGCCAGGCCGGATAAATTGTGCCGGCTACGGCAAACAGGAATGCCAGCAGCGCCGTCACAGTCACGTCTTGCCAGCGCAGGTCGGAAGGCAGTTCACTGATATAATACACATCCGGGGACAGGAACCTGACGTTCAGGAACTGTTCTACAGCGGTAATGATGGCGTTGATATTGTCAGCCAGCCAAACCCCGCCCAGCACACCGAGGATGATGCCGACCAGCCCGATCACCGTACCCTGAATAATAAAAATCTTCATGATGCTGTTCGAACCCGCTCCCAGGGTACGCAATACGGCGATATCCGCCTGTTTATCGGTAACCACCATCATCAGGGTCGCAATGACGTTGAATGCGGCTACCGCAATGATCAACGCCAGGATAACCGTCATCACCCGCTTCTCCGTCTTCAGTGCGCGGAAAAAAGTGGCGTGCCTGCGGGTCCAGTCCATGATCTCATAATGCCCGGAAACAGCCTGCATTGCCTCCCTGCTGATGCGGGGGGCCTGCATAACGTCACTGGTCTTCAGTCTCAGCCCCGCAGGCCCTGCCTGGTCAAACAGCAGCAAGGCGTCTTCCAGGTGGATCAAGGCCAGGCCACTGTCAAACTCATGCATTCCTGCGGTAAATATGCCGCTGATTGTAAACCGTTTTAACCGGGGCAGGATGCCGGCAGATGCACTGACAGCCTGGGGAGCAACCAGCGTAATCGTAGCGCCCGGTATGACTCCCAGACTCCGGGCCGCTTCAGAACCGATTATCATGCCGAATTGACCCGGCTGCAGTCCGGAGAACTCGCCCGACTGCATCTTTTCCGCTATCAGGGATACTGTTTTTTCCTGCTCGGGCAGGATGCCGCGCAATACCACCCCGTGCACCCTGTGTTCATGGACCAGCATCCCTTCTGCGCGAAAATAAGGCGCTACCCCGACTATTTCAGGCTGCTGGTTGAGGCGCATGGCCACTGCCTGCCAATCGTTGATGGCGCCACTATCCCGAACCACGGTCGCATGGGAGGCCATCGCCAGTATGCGACCGGTCAACTCTTTCTGGAACCCGTTCATAACAGACAGTACCGTAATCAATGCCAATACCCCAATAGCAATACCCAGCATCGATATCAGGGATATAAACGAAATGAAATGGTTACGCCGCTTGGCCCTGACGTAACGCAGGCCGATAAATGCTTCGAATGGGTTGTACATCAGGTCAGTATACAGGGGACGGGGGACGGGGGACAGAGGACGAGATGTCGAATATAATGAAACGGACATGAAAATTCTGGCATTGGATACTGCTACCGAAGCCTGTTCGGCTGCGTTGCTCAGTAACGACAGCGTTTATGAACGGCATGAAATTGCGCCGCGCCGGCATGCGGAGTTGATCCTGCCTATGGTGGACGGGGTCCTGGCGCAAGCCGGACTTGGTTTGAATGATCTTGACGCCATTGCCTTTGGCCGGGGCCCCGGTGCTTTCACCGGTGTCAGGATTGCTGCCGGCGTGACACAAGGCCTGGCCCTGGGCGTCGGCTTGCCGGTTATCCCGCTGTCAACACTGGCAACGCTGGCGCAAGGCGCAATCAGTAAATCCGCCACCCTTCTGCCGGCAATAGACGCAAGGATGGGAGAAATATACTGGGCGACTTACACTTCGGCGCAAGACGGCCTGGTAAGGCTGGTATCCGAAGAACAGGTAACGCCTCCTGACGCAGTTCAAGTTCCCGCCGATAAACCGATCTTCGGCGTCGGCAGCGGCTGGGCAACCTACCGGACGCGTCTTGAGGAAATCCTGGATAAGCAAATTACCGGGGTTGACCCGGAATGCTACCCTCTGGCAAAAGATATGTTGCCGCTGGCAGTGAGAGAATTCAACGCCAAACGCTACGTTACCGCAGAACAGGCATTACCCGTTTACCTGAGAGATAATGTAGTGAAGCAGGGCTGAATTTACCAGAGTCAGGAACTACGGATGTTTGCCGGGAGAGGGTTTCGGGGCTGTTTTAAAGCTCCTTGATAAACTCCTGGTAGGTGTCTTCGTCCATATACTGGTCAAGTTCGCCCGCGTCATCCGGCGCAAGTCTGAAAAACCAGCCGGTGTCGGTGGGGTCAAAATTAACCGACTCCGGTTTATCCTCCAGGAAAGTATTAACAGCGAGCACCTCACCGCCGACAGCCGCTTTTATCTCCCCCGCGGCCTTGACGGACTCTATAACTGCCGCCTCACTGCCCGTGATCAGGATATCACCCACATTGGGCAACTCGATATAGACAATATCGCCAAGCTGCTCCTGGGCATAATCAGTAATACCGATGGTAACTGTTCCATCATCTTCCAGTCGCAGCCACTCATGTTCCTCGGTAAATTTAAGTGCGCTCATTTACAACAAGTCTCCTCATTTTCGTTTCCGATCCGAAGGCGCCGCTTTGTCATGCAGACCCGCTTGACTAGCCCGCATTTCCATAATCTGGATTGTAGGACATTGTGAACGAATTTCCACCTGTAATTCTATTTCCGTTTCAGGCGGATATGGTTACAGCCAATGGATACGGGTGTGGATGCCGCCGTTTTCAGTTAAGGTCAGGCTTCGATAAGCCGGCGGTTTGGTGTCAATCCCGGCCTCATCCGACTGTTGGAGGAACTGGACACAGGTTGACGGGGAACCGAATAACAGGACTCCGTTCCGGGTCGTCGAAAATTCCTGGTGTATATGCCCCCAGACGATGCCTCTTACATTATCATGCCGATCCAAGGCCTGAAACAATACCTCACTGTTTTTCAGCGCCATCGCGTCCATCCAGGCGCTATGGATATTGACGGGTTGGTGGTGCAGGCAGATCAAAACATGCTTGTCGCAGGAACGCGCCAGGGCGGTCTCAAGGCAGGACAGTTCGGCTGTAGACAGATAACCGCCATGATCGCCGGCCATAAAGGTATTCAGCAGGATTATCGACCAGGCGCCACAGCTGAGAAAGTTGGCCGTACTGACGTTACCGGTGTTCAGCAACCGCTGCATGAGCTGGGGGTCGTCATGGTTCCCGGGCAGGCAGTGGACCGGCGCATTAACCTGCTGCAATAACGCCGCAAGTTTTTTGTATGTTTCCACCGAGGGGGTGTGGGCCAGATCACCCGTCAACAACACCAGATCCAGGTCTTCCCGACGTTTCACGTCAGCAATTACATCCAGTAATGTCCCGGTCGTATTGACACCACCAAATAATTCATTTTCATCAGCCGAAATATGCGTATCCGTCAGTTGTGCCAGCCTGATTGTCTCTGGATACTGACGCTGAATTTCGATATGCTGTAGCATATCTCTATTAAATTCCCGAGCAGGCTTAATGTCCAGAACTTCCATCAATTTAACCGAACAGGTTTACGAATATATTCTCTCCGCAACGTTACGGGAGGATGAAATTATGCAACGCTGCCGCGCGCAAACGGCACAGCATAAATGGGCAGTGATGCAGATTTCACCGGAACTGGGGCAGTTCATAGCCTTGCTGGTGAAGCTGCTGAATGCCAGGAAGATCATAGAGTTGGGAGTGTATACCGGTTACAGCAGCCTGTGCATGGCCAGGGCATTGCCCCCTGACGGAAAAATCATTGCCTGTGACGTGAACGAAGAATATACGTCCAGGGCAAAAGAATACTGGCAGGCAGCCGGCGTTGCGGAAAAAATCGAACTGCGCCTGGCCCCTGCCCTTGACACCCTGGCTGATTTGGTCGCGTCCGGCGCGTCGGACAGTTTCGATTTTATTTTTGTGGATGCGGTAAAGGAGGAATACTCCGCCTACTACCCACTGAATTATCGCCTGCTGCGCAGTGGTGGTCTGATGGCCATAGATAACGTGCTCTGGGGGGGTAACGTGGCAAACCCGGACAAACAGAGTGATGAAACGGTAGCCATCCGTGAGTTCAACAAGATGGTACATGCAGACGATAAGGTAGATATGTGCATGCTCCCAATCGGCGACGGACTCACCTTGATCAGAAAGCGCTGATTCATGCAGGAATATAATACGGTTAAAGCACTGTTGAATGCCGACGGTCCTGTTCAAGGCACGGAACTATCCGGTTGGGTCAGGACCAGACGGGATGCAAAAGAATTTTCATTCATCGAATTGAACGATGGTTCCTGTCTGGCAAATATACAGGTAATCGCCGACACGGAACTGGACACACTTACGCTTAAGCACATCACCACCGGCGCGGCCATCAAAGTACGGGGAGATTTGGTCGAATCGCCCGGCAAGGGCCAGAAATGGGAGATTCGGGCCGCTGCCATTGAAGTAATCGGCAGCGCGCCGGAAGACTATCCCCTGCAAAAGAAACGCCATTCCGACGAGTTCCTGCGCACGATTGCCCACCTGCGCCCGCGCACCAATAAGTACGGCGCCATGTTCCGTATCCGTTCCAGGTTGTCCCATGCCGTCCATAGCTTCTTTCAGGAGCGTGATTTCAACTGGATTCACACCCCCATCATTACCGGCGCCGATTGCGAGGGCGCCGGGGAGTTGTTCCGGGTGACTACACTGGATTTACAGGATGTAGCCAAGCAGGATGGCGTGGTCGATTTCACCCGGGACTTCTTCGGCAAAGAGGCAAACCTGACGGTATCGGGACAGTTGGAGGTGGAAACCTATTGCCTGAGCCTGGGGCGCGTTTATACATTCGGCCCGACATTTCGCGCAGAGAACTCCAACACCTCCCGCCATGCCGCCGAGTTCTGGATGATAGAGCCGGAAATGGCCTTCTCCGACCTGAACGACAACATGGACCTGGGGGAGGAACTGATCCGCTACCTGGTGAACTTCGTCAGGGAAGAATGCAGCGCCGATCTCGACCTGTTCTGCCGCTTTGTCGATAAATCCCTGCCCGCCACCCTGGAAAATATTGCGGATAATGAATTTATCCGTCTCCCCTATACGGAGGCCGTAGAGATATTGCAAAAATCAGGTCAAAACTTCGAGTTCAAACCGGAATGGGGCAAGGACTTACAGTCTGAGCATGAGCGGTTTTTAACGGAGAACCATTTCAAACGGCCAGTGATCGTGTTTGATTATCCAAAAGACATCAAGGCATTCTACATGCGCCAGAATGATGACGGCAGGACGGTGGCCGCCATGGATGTCCTGGTGCCCTCCATCGGTGAGATCATCGGCGGCAGCCAGCGTGAGGAACGCTATGAGCAGCTACACCGGCGCATAACGGAACTGGGCCTTCATCCTGCCGATTTCTGGTGGTACCTGGATACACGCAAATACGGCACTGCGCCCCATTGCGGCTTCGGCCTGGGCTTTGAACGCTTGCTGATGTTGTTGACCGGCGCCGGCAACATCCGTGATGTCATCCCGTTTCCACGCACCCCCAACCACCTGGAATTTTAATGACGGAGATAAATAATCGACGTGACAGCGTGGAGAAAATCGTGGGCGGGAACCGACCACCTGGAATTTTAATGACGGAGATAAACAAAGGTCAAACTACGTTTTCCTTAACTACCGTCATTCCGGCGAATGCCGGAATCCAGTCAAATAACTTTCCTTGTTATGAAGGCTCGCGTTTTCACTGGATTCCGGGACAAGCCCGGAATGACGACTGTGGAGCCTCGGCGAGAGTAACAGGGGACAGATTTTAATCTGACCCCACAGGATACCAGAGTAAATTTATGCGATTTTTTCAGTTACTGGCGCGCCCTTTTGTCACATTCGTTGAGCGTTACTACCCGGACCCGTTTGTATTCGTGGTCCTGCTCTCCGTCCTCACTTTCCTGCTGTCTCTCGTGCTCGCAGATGCAACGCCGGCCGCAGCGTTGTCGGCCTGGGGTGACGGACTG
The DNA here is from genome assembly GCA_965222155.1 of Gammaproteobacteria bacterium. GTDB lineage: Bacteria > Pseudomonadota > Gammaproteobacteria > Eutrophobiales > Eutrophobiaceae > JAAXHV01. The sequence continues at coordinate 965,217 of CBDCTH010000012.1, read as the reverse complement.
CCGAGTCTGTTGGCGTTTACCGCCCAGATCTGCATAACACTGCTGACAGCCCACGCGCTGGTCCACACCGACAGGGTGCAAACCCTGTTAAAGCGCATCGGCAATATCCCGAACAACGCCACCCGTGCTTACGCGCTGGTTGCATTCAGCGCCGGGGTAGGTTCGCTTATCGCCTGGTCATTAGGGCTGATCGTAGGCGCTACCGTAGCGCGGGAGGTCGCCAGACAAGGGGCCAGGCGAGGCATACACATTCACTATCCGCTGCTGGTCGCATCCGCCTACGCCGGCTTCGTCATCTGGCACATGGGCTATTCCTCTTCAGCCGGCTTGTTTGTCGCCACAGCCGGCCATTCGCTGGAAGCAGAAATCGGTATTATCCCTATTACCGATACCGTATTCACCCTGCATAACGGCTTGCTGGCCCTGATCACCCTGGTAATCATCTCGGTAATCTGCCCGTTGATGCGTCCCCGGGAACAGGAAATTATCGAGATCTACCCCGTGCTGCTTGAGGAACACGTCGAGGAACCAGGCAGCGTGACCGGACCGAAGACCTTTGCCCAGTACCTTGACGACATGCGAACTCTTACGCTGATCCTTGGCGCCGCCCTGTTTGCTTACATCGGCTACAGTTTTTATGCCAACGGCTTTCACCTCAACCTGAACCTGGTGAACTGGTCATTTCTCGGCGCCGGTCTGCTGCTGTCCCGCTCACCATCCCATTACGTTCAGCTGATTAACAACGCGAGTTCGACCATAGGCCCGGTGCTCATACAATACCCGTTTTATGCAGGCATCCTGGGCATGATGCAGGGCACCGGCCTCGCCGGCATCATTTCCGACTGGTTTACTTCGATTGCCACCGCAGAAACACTCAGCTTTTTTGCTTTCCTCTGCGCCGGCCTGGTCAACATGTTCATCCCATCGGGCGGCGGCCAGTGGGCAGTGCAAGGCCCGATATTTATCGAAGCGGGACAGAACCTGGGAGTCGATCCCTCCATCATCGTGCTGGCCATCTCCTACGGCGACCAGTGGACCAACATGATCCAGCCCTTCTGGACCATCCCCCTGCTGGCGATCGCAGGCCTGCACATGCGCCAGATAATGGGTTATACCTTCGTGATATTCCTGCTGACACTGTTCCTGTTCGGCGGTGGGCTGCTGCTGTGGGGCGCAGGGTGATGTGATCAAGGCAGCTTTAGTGGGCCGTGTGGAGTTTGTAGTGGTATAATGCAGGATAGTGAAAACGCAACATGAAAGAGCATTTTTACAAATCTTTGAAGATTGAAAATTTCCGTGGGATTAAATCCTTGGAAATTAATGATCTCGCGCGAGTTAATCTGTTTGTCGGCAAAAATAATTACTGCAAGACTGCAGTTTTAGAGTCGGTATTTCTACTGACCGGGATTTCGAATCCTGGTTTGATAATAGACATAGAAAGTTGGAGAGGAATATTTCCCAATGAAAGTTCTGACCTGAGAAATTATTTTTATGCTCGCAATCATGAGCAGGGAATAACGTTATCTGGGATACAAAGAAAAGGAAAGAGATGTCTTAAGGTTTCTCCCATGTTTGGCAACCTTTACACCGAGCGGAGTGTTGACCGCCCATCAGCAGTTTCCGGAGATATAAGCGTAAGACAGGTCTCCCAAACCCGTGTTGAAAATTTTGAACCAGGGGAATCTCTCACGGGGTTTAAGTATAAGTTTACCATTACCGACAAGGCCACTGGCCAGGATATGGATTACGAAGCCACGACGCGCAGGACGCAACTTGACGACCTGAGTTTTACTCTAACTCCGGCTGATAATTACAAGGAAACCATAAAATTCCGTTTCTTGTGGCCCAAAGGATACGACCATAACTTCGTTGACAAAATTCTTAATGCAAAACGAAAGGATTCACTTTTGCATAGCCTAAGGTTTATTGATCCCAAAATTCAGGATATTAAAACAGGGCCTCGAGGAGTTGTTTCTATTGATATAGGTCTTGATAGTTTTATTCCCATAAATCTGTTCGGGAATGGCGCCGTCCGTATTCTCAATATACTTTCCAGCATTGATGGAACGAGAGACGGCGTGTTGCTCGTAGATGAAGTTGACAATGGGCTTCATGTTTCCACAATAAAACATATGTGGGAGATGATTCTGGAGCATTCGGCCAAGTGTGGAACGCAGATATTTGCAACTACCCATAATGCTGACGTCATAAGACTTCTGACAGAAGTATTGAGTAGCAACTCATCTGCCAATGATGGAGATAACATAGCTGCGTGCTTTGCATTGGAAAAATTGGATTCCGATGAGGTCAAGGTATTCAGATATTCCCATGAGGATTTGGTAAAGTCGGAGAATTCCGGTATCGACATTCGATAACCAAATATGGATAAAAAATTCCATATCGTCGTTGAGGGCAAGGAAGACCTTTTCTTCCTGAAAAACTACGCTCGCAATTTACCCATAGATAATTTCTCTCCAGAATGGCTTGAAAATATAGGGGGCAAATACAACCTTGTAAGGTCAAACATCGAAAGGAAATTGGTCCAAGGCTCAAAGCTTATAATCATTTTTGATGCCAATAGTGATTATAAGAACACTCGCCAGGAAATTCTGGACAAACTTAACGGCTTGGAATTTGAGGTTTTCCTTTTCCCCGACAATCGATCTGATGGAATCCTGGAAAATCTTTTGGAAGAAATTATCATCCCGGACCATGCGGATATCTTCGCGTGTTTTGAAGATTACAAAAAATGCCTGAATGGAAAAAAGCGCGAATACATCACCCCCGATATAAAGGGGAAAATATACAGCTATAAGGAAGCCCTTGGGGCGCTTAATAAAACAGACAAGTCAGAAGAATACAATGCCAAGTACTGGAATTTCGAGAGCCCTGCATTGGATCCACTTAAAAAGTTTCTTTTGAAAAATCTAAAGTAAGGCATTATTCCTTGAAAATCCGTACTTGATTTACGGATTTTCAAGGTAAATACAACAACTGGTTGAAAATCATTCTTTACGGATAACGCTGATCCTGTACGGGTTCTATCCTTCGTATTTATGAAAAAATCCTCTGTGACGCTTAAAGTAGCCTGTTAAGACCGTCAGGTCGCAATTTGTAGTGGATGCAGACCGGCTCTCGCTGCCATAGAGACAGAAGCATCAATGGAGAACCCGGACATTTTCCCCCGACACACATCACCAATACGCGAACGCTGTACACCCATGATATCGGCAGCCTGTTTCTGAGTCAGATCATTTTCTTTGATGTAGGCAATAATGGCATCAAACAGGGCTGCCTTGATTTTCAACTGCTCAACTTCACCCGGTTCCAATTCCAGATACAAAAACAATTGGGTTTTTGTGGGATTTTGTTCTCAACCTAAGTGCACCGATCATCAGTAACACGTAATCGCTCTGGTCTCTTAACAGGCGATCAATGCCGTGTTTCAGCGAGAGCCTAGTATTTCAGGAGCGGAATATATGGGATCAGACAACCATCTGCCACGCCCATAATATTAACGTTTCACCGAAGGCCTCCTTTAATTGGATTGCGAATGTAGTGGTTTAATCAATCGGGCTATTCGTCGCGGGACGGTCGTCTTGTTTTAAAGTCTCGCGTCGACGTCCGGCAAATGATGTGTGTGTACTGAAAAACATTTGAGACTTTTCAAAGATAAAAAATCGGGTAGTCTGTGTAGGAAGAATTCGATAAATATAGGAGAACTATCCAATGTCGATGAAAAATCTGCAAATTCAAGCAGATATCGCGGCTAAGCTGAACTTCGCGGCACACCAAAGCGCATATACCATTCTGCGAAGCCTTCGCGTTAGAAACCTCCATGATGACCACCGCATTGAGGACATGATTCTGACCCTTCAATCCAATCCTGCATTTATCCGAGAGAAGACTTGGCGTGTCGACCGGGTAGCACCACAAGGATTGATATCCATCATGGACCGGGACCTTGAAATAGACGGCGAGTTCCTCCTGAACCTCACTGACTCCATACGCGGCAGCATTACGCTCCGGCTTGAAAAGGAAGAAAACGTCCTGTATGAGCTGACGAAGCCGGTCGAATTGCTGGCGTACAACGAGTGGGGTGGGGCCGGGTTTATGCCTGAGCTTCTGGCGGCGTTTTCCATGCCGAACGATCCGGCGGTTGATAAAATTCTTAGGAATGCTAGCGAGGTTCTACGTCGAGCGGGCATACAGGATCAGATAGACGGTTACCAGTCCCAAAGTCGTGAGCGCGTATGGGAAATCGCATCTGCCATTTACTCAGCGATTGCCAATCTAGGTCTTACCTACGCTGCCCCGCCAGCGAGCTTCGAGAGCGACGGCCAGAAAATTCGCCTGCCGACACAGATTCTCGATAGCCGGGTAGCAACCTGTCTAGATACAGCCATGCTGTTCGCTTCAGCTTTTGAGCAGGCCGGACTCAACCCGATTATCGCGTTACCAAAGGGTCATGCACTTGCCGGGGTCTGGCTTCAACCCGAGGATCTTTCGACTATCGTGATTGATGAGGCAGAAACACTCAGAAAACGAATCGATCTAAAAGAACTTGTACTCATTGAGACGACCTGCGTGACGTCTCATCCCGCTCCACCATTCTCTAAGGCTCTCGCAACCAGCGGTAGTAGCATCCGCGTCGATGACGACGACACTTTCAGCGCTGCGGTCGATATCCGCCGTGCGCGGGCACATAGCATCACACCTCTCGGCCTCAAGTCTGGTAAGCCAGAAACCAAGGACAGCAGCACCGTAGCGCAATTGCCATTAGAGCCAGCGCCAAGCCTTCCGGACTTCGATAATGCTGACCCGGATGACGGGAAATCCGATACGCCCGAAAATCGTCTGGATCGCTGGCAACGGAAGCTACTCGATCTCACCCTGCGAAATCCCTTGCTGAATCATCGTGCGACAAAGGCTAGTCTACGTATCATCTGCCCTGATCCACACCTGTTGGAAGACAAGCTCGCCGAGGGAGCGCGGATAATGATCTCCCCCGTTCCCTTACCATCTTCAGGAAGCCAAGATGAGGAGATTCACCGTCAGCGAGAAGGTGAATCAATTACCGAGGAATATGCGCGCAATGAACTGGAACACCGCCGTGTCCTTGTCGACCTTCCAGAGGAACTGTTATCGAAGAGAGCAGTCGAGATTTATCGAAAAGCGCAAACAGCACTACAAGAAGGTGGCTCCAATACTCTTTATCTCGCCATTGGCTTCCTGCTATGGAAACGAGAGAAGAAAGATGAGCGCAGGTTTCGATCTCCCCTGATCCTGCTGCCTGTCACTCTCGAAAGAAAATCTGTGCGTAGCGGCATCAGGATGGTCGTCCACGACGACGAGCCGCGTTTTAATACTACGTTATTAGAGATGCTCCGTAGGGATTTCCGAATTGATATCCCGGGACTCGACGGAGCACTGCCTGTAGATAAGAGCGGTATTGACGTTGTGACCATCTGGAAGAGAGTTCGATTTGCGCTAAAGGACGTACCTGGATTTGAGGTTATCGAAGACGTAGTGTTGGGTCACTTCTCCTTCGCAAAGTTCCTCATGTGGAAAGATCTCGTCGATAGGACCGATGCTTTGTGGGATAACGCTGTGGTGCGGCATCTGATGGATACACCCCGCGACCCATACGTCGCGGAGAGGGGTTTTGTAGATCCGCAGCAGCTCGATCGCATCTACAATCCGTCCGAACTTCTGGTATCGCTACCTGCAGACTCGTCCCAGATGGCAGCAGTTGCCACAGCCGATCTTGGCAAGGACTTCGTGGCAATTGGCCCACCCGGTACCGGCAAGAGTCAGACCATCTCAAACATCATTGGTCACCTATTAGGTAAGGGAAAGACAGTCCTTTTCGTTTCGGAGAAGACAGCCGCGCTTGAAGTTGTCTACAATCGATTAGACAAAGTTGGTCTGAGTCGTTTTTGTCTCGAATTGCATTCCAACAAAGCGCGCAAAGCCGATGTGCTGAAACAATTGGGATTGGCCTGGGAAGCAGCCAATTCAGAGTTGAGAACGGAATGGAACCAGATGGCCGATACGCTTCTGACGCTACGTAGCCGATTGAATCGTCTGGTTGATCACCTTCATAAAAAACACAGAAATGGTTTGACAGCTCACTATGCGATGGGCGTGAGAGTCAGGGATGAAGGAATCACTAATGGCGTCACGCTTTCCTGGCCAAGCGCAGACCATGACGACGAAGTCTCCCTTAAGACCAAGTACGAAATCGTAGAAAACCTCTCGATTCAGGCCAAGGTAGTCGGAGACGTTATGCAAAGTCCCTTTCACTTGGTCGAGACGAGTAAGTGGTCTCCGCAATGGGAAACGCGGATAATCGAGCGAGTTGGCGCGTTATCCGCTACGGCGGGAAATACAGAGCATTACCGAGACGCCCTCTGTAAAGCAATAGGAATTGCACTACCGGACCACTCAATGATGCGACTTGATGCACTTGGTGAATTGGCGTCTCTGCTACTCGATTCCTACCGTCGCACTACAGCCTATGCCCTTGGTCCAGATGGGCCGGATCGAATTGAGGCCCTTAATGAGGCAGCGCAACGCTTGAAAATATATACAACAGCGCAAGCATCACTTAGCTGCATTTATAAACCATTCGCTTGGCGAATACTTGATGGCGAAGACCTGGGGCGACGCTGGAAGGATGCTAACTCAAAGTGGTGGTTGAAACGCTTTTTTGCAAAGCGCCGTATCATAAAGGAGATGCGTACAAATGGTGCCCAGGAAAAACCTGATCCGACGACCGATGCACCGCTACTAGCAAACCTGCGCCAAGGGGGTGAGGCGATAGACCGTTTGGATCAACTGTTATCCGACTTCAAGGAATGGTCCAGGCATACAACCGAACCAGCTGCGTTAGATACTCTGCGTCAGCTTGGTGAACGTGCTCGTGCCGTTGTTGGTAAATTAGCTAATGATCCTCAAACACTGGTAGATGTGCGCGGTAAAATACGGACATTACTCCATGACGGTAATGATCTACTTGCTGCCGAGAGTAGTGTAGGCAGGCTAGCGACGGTTTTTCTGAACTCACTTGAACAGATGCAACAAGCAATCAGCGAGTTTGAAGCCGTAGCTGGTGGTTCGGTAAGAAAAGTATTTGCCTCTACGGAGAACGCTTTGCCAGAGGTACAACAGATAGCCAACACCATCCAGACCCGTCACAGCGAACTCAACTCCTGGTGTGCCTGGCGAGGACGCCGGTCTGAAGCGATCGATGCCGGTCTCCTACCGCTTGTCCAAGCCGTAGAGGAGGGGCGGGTTACACCAGATGAGATAAAGAAGACTTTTGAGGCCGCGTACTGTTCTTGGTGGTCTACAGCCGTTATTGAAGAAGATGAGATATTGCGCTCCTTTTCCGCACCAGAACACGAAGCGGCAATAGATAAATTCCGCCGAATTGATGATGACTTTCAGATACTCACTGCCAGATATATCGAGGCAACACTGTCGGGGGTGCTACCGGATCAGGAAAACGTCACAAAATCATCTGGCTGGGGTGTATTGCGACGTGAGCTACAGAAGACAAGGCGACACAAGCCGGTTCGGAAGCTGCTTGAGGAAGCGCCTGACGTTCTGACGTCATTAACCCCGTGTTTCATGATGTCCCCACTTTCGGTAGCACAATACTTGCCCGCTAATCAGGCGCTGTTCGATGTCGTTATTTTCGATGAGGCATCACAGATTACGGTTTGGGACGCGGTGGGTTCAATTGCGCGAGGGAGACAAGTCATCGTTGCTGGAGACCCCAAGCAGATGCCGCCATCCAACTTCTTTACGCGTACCGAGGATGACCCCGATGGCGACATTGATGTGGAGGGAGATCTGGAGAGCATCTTGGATGAGATGCTTGGTGCCAGCATTCCTTCCACAACGTTAAATCTGCACTATCGCTCGCACTATGAGAGCTTGATCGCTTTTTCTAACGATCGCTATTACGGCAATGAATTGATTACTTTTCCGGCTCCCGAAGTAGTAGATCGCGCAGTCAGTCTCGTGCGCCCCGATTCTTTCTACGCTCGTGGCGGTGCTCGTCACAATCAGGGAGAAGCAAAGGCGATCGTGGACGAGGCTATTCGACGCTTGACCCACCAGGACCCCGAGGTTCGGGACCGCTCTATCGGCATTGTCACCTTCAATTCCGAACAGCAAACCCTGATCGAAGACTTGCTGGACGATGCTCGGAGAAAGCATCCCGAAATAGAGCCCGCGTTCTCACGCGAACATGTAGCCGAACCCGTATTTGTTAAGAACCTTGAGACAGTACAAGGCGATGAACGCGATGTGGTTTTATTCAGCATCACCTACGGGCCCGACCGAAGCGGTCATGTGACAATGAATTTCGGCCCACTCAACCGGGAGGGTGGCGAACGGCGCCTCAATGTTGCCGTAACGCGCGCTAGGACCGAGATGATCGTCTTCTCGGCACTGCATCCTGACCAGATCGACCTGTCGCGTAGCCAAGCAAGGGCTGTCGCTGACCTAAAGCATTTTCTTGAGTATGCAGAGAGAGGAAAGGCTGTACTAGGGTCTATAGTTCAAGGCTATAGGGATGATTTTGAGTCACCATTTGAAGTAGCCGTGGCACGAGAACTACAGATGCAAGGCTGGCAAGTGCATCCACAGGTCGGGGTATCTGCCTACCGAATCGACTTGGGAATTGTGCACCCGGACACTCCAGGCCGCTACCTTGCCGGTATCGAGTGTGACGGTGCGATGTACCATAGCTCCGCCTTTGCACGCGAGCGCGATAAAATCCGTCAGTCTGTTCTTGAAAACCTTGGCTGGACGATTGTTCGTATCTGGTCGACGGATTGGTGGACCAATAAGAAAGGGGCGCTCAAGAAAGTCGATGACGCACTCCGTCTACGCCTAGAGGAGAGCCGTCAAGAGCATGCCAATCAAGAGCATGCCGATATTGCCGATAAAGATATCAATAACGAGACAGGGATGAGCGATGCCGATGTGATTGAATCGACACCGAGCGACTCTGGAGATGCAAAGCCCGAATATTCGGATATAAACGCGGAGGGATTTACGCCATACTCCGAGTTCAGAGGTTCGACTGGCCCAGATCCACGGGATGCGAGCGCTGTCCAAGTAGCAGAAGGGCTTCTTAGAATTATTCAGGACGAAGGACCAATGCTAGCCAAACGAGCGTACGATATCTATCTACGCGGATGTGGTATCCGAAGGATGGGCGGTGAACTGAAACGCATGATGAACAAGGCGATACAACATGCGTTACGGCAGGGGCTTGTAATTAAGGAGGATGAATGGGGTAAGGATGGCTTAATTTACTCGGTTGTTCGGTTGCCTGACGCACCGCCCGTCATCGTTCGGGAAGGAGGTTCCCGCAGTTTTGACGATATCCCTCCAAGCGAGCTTCAACTCGTTGCGCGTCAATTGCTCAAAGACCGCGAGGATGAACTCAAGTTCGGTTCCGAAGCTCATTTGAGGGCTGTACTTAGTGTGTTCGGCTTGCGTCGACTTACGACTCCGGTTGTAGTAAAGCTTCTCGACATTTTGCAACGTCGGTATTCTTACGTGGATGAGGTATTAGACCACAGGGAAACCTAGTATCTATAAAATAATACTTGTGGGATTTCACCTCGCTCTAACAAAAATTATCATAATGCTGGAAACAGCAAAAATTATACAATATCGGACTTTAAGTCCTGTATTGTATAAATTATCTCGATATACCTTCATGTTGATTGATCGCCCCATTGCCGCCGCGCGAGTCCAAGCTGCTTACCGAGTTCATCAAGCGATTGCATTGCTTGGCCCTCGGCAATGCGGTAAGACCACTTTAGCCCATATTATCGCTGACAAAGAACCCGATGTGAGCTTTTTTGACCTGGAAAAAGCGGTAGACCAGCGCCGACTGGAGACCCCGGAGCAGACCTTGTCCCGGCTTACCGGCCTGGTGGTGATTGATGAGGTGCAAAAACTACCACAACTGTTCGAGGTGCTACGCGTCTTACTGTACCGACCGGACTCTGAGACACGCTTTTTACTCCTGGGCTGCGCTTCACCCTCATTAATCAAAAGAACATCGGAAACACTGGCCGGGCGCATCGGTCTGGTAGACTTATCCGGTTTTGACATGAATGAAATCCCATCTCTGCAATGGCAAACATTGTGGCAGCGAGGCGGTTTCCCCAGGAGTTTCCTGGCGTCGGATGATGCCGCGTCTGCACTGTGGCGCGAGAATTTTATTCGCACCTTCCTGGAACGGGACATCCCGCAACTAGGTATTACTATTCCTGCCGAAACACTCCGGCGTTTCTGGAGGTCTCCTGGAACGATACACCCTTTATCTGCAACGATTTGTTCAATTCAAGGTGTTGTGGAACTTGAATCAGGCATCCGTTGCAGACATGATCTGTCCGGATATAGGCTAGCGATCTCAAGCACATTTTGGGCGTCACTAGGAGGCGCCTGCTGTGTTTCGACCCATTGTTGTAAACTTTTGATTCGGGCCATCAGTGTAGTTTCGTCGCCATAAATACTGGTCAGGAGATCCCATCTCAGCCCCAGGCGGATATCCGGATCATCCGATGACGATACTGTTAAAATCGCAGATCGAAGAATGGCCAAATTCACTTCATGTGAACAATCAATCTTGTCAATATCAAACGGCATGTTCAATCGTTTTGTAACCACCATGATAAAGTTCAGGTCCCACGCCAAGTTGCGGTCCCGGGCAAGATCATCAGCGGACATGGACTGTACGTCCCTGAGTAACATCTCTTCAAACTCGGCGACCTCTGCCACAGGCACAAGTCTGTCATCGTTTTTCTGCTTCCCGAGCAGACGAACCAACTCCGTCTTGGAATAAAGTGACTTAAGATTGGACAGGACGCGACGTAAGACAGCTTTTAATTCGGCAGGATTCTCTAACACTTTTAGAAGGCGAGAGGCAACTATTTTAACGGCCTTTCGTGCATAACTGTCAGCCTGGTAGTTCGATATGGCTTGGGCCGAGTCATGTGTAATATTTCTCTTGGTTATTCGTGCAGGATACAAAGGCCGCGAATAATCAGGCCACTCCGGAAAAAGATTAAACAGTACAAAAATCCCCGGCTCTACGTGTTCCCGGTGGAACTCGAATCTTGACAGATGAATAATAAGATCAGGCCATAGTCTCGGTTCGAGTGAACGTATGAATTGATCCAGGGCATTGCGGTCGTTCATCAAAGCGAATGCTCCTTCCGCATCGTAGTAGGCTGGTAAATCACCACCAGTTACACGCTCCATATAAAGTCGCAAGATGTCCTCATGAGCGACGCGACGGTCAATGAGCAACTTATCCTGCCATTGATTCCCTTGATCAGGCACGTCGCCGTTTATATATTTCATACCAACCGGAAAGAGATGGATTAGTACAGATCGAACTACTCCTTCGTGTGTCTTCGCGGCATCGATCAATCTTTTGACCGGCTCCTGCCGCCACGTTTTACGTTCTGGTGGGACCATTTCCTCGAACTCGTTCTCAGGACGTCTTCCAGCGTTTCGTGAAGTGGAAGGGACAGTGAGACTGTCTATTACGCCAGGTATAAGTTTGAAGACATCCGGCAGGAATATCCGAACAGCCTCGAGACCAAACATATCAGCGAGAGCGACCCTACCATTGAGACCGATTATGGTTCCTCGGAGAGTGGCAACATAGCGGCGAACGTCCCTCATATTCCGTATAAGAGGCTGGACGATCTCCATGAAAATATCAGGCCAGACTTGTGCGTCTAACGGATTAGCATCTTCAATGCCGGTGAGGATGCCATTGATCGAAATCCCAATTTGTTCCTGAAGAATATGGTTCGGAACTTCAGGTAGATCAAACGGAAGTTGAAGAATTTTCTCCAGGTAGTCGCGTCCAGATGATCCCTGTTCTTCAAGTGCCTGTTCAACACGGAATCGATCACAGGCAACGATATAAACGATATTGGGAAAGCTGCCCGTCAATCGTACCAGTTTGAATACATCTCGAATTTCAGAAGCCGATAGTCTATCGACATCATCGAGCACTATTACAATCGGCTTGTTAAGTGTATAAAGAGCTGAGCTGACCTTGTCCCGACGTCCGATAAGTCCTCCTTTTTCACCCTGAAGGAACTTGCCGATGAGTTTGGCCCATGGGATGACTTTGAAGAATATTTCACTATAGTCCTCTAAAGCTTTGCCCACCTCGACAAGACCAGGACGAATCTTGAGTTGGCTGGTAAGATCGGTAAAAAATCGTTCGACAAGATACTCAGCACCGCTGAACATCCACGGGTTGAAATCGAGTACGTGAATTCCTTTTTGCATGAACTCGATCCGGGCAAGATTAATAAATGAAGTCTTTCCAGACCCCCAAGGACCGAGGACGCCGACCACGGCACCCTCACTCGCATCAAGCGCCAGAACGTGCTGGGCAAAAGATTTGGCAACGTCAACTCTTCCTAAAACATCTTCTTGCGAATTTCGGATGGGGTTATCACCTTTGATCCCCGTAGAAGTTTTATTGGTGAAATCACTCGAAGGTAAATCCATTGGGAACCTCTAATAATTGACATTTTTCGATACACAGGGTCGCTAACTTATTGAAATCATTGACCGCTAATATATCAATTTGTGAATAAATAGAGGTTCCCCATTATTATTCCGCTCTTGCTCTGTCAAAAGTAAACGGGTCGATGAGTTCAACCAGACAATGTTCAAAGTCCTTTACGTTACGAGTGGCAAGGGAGAACCCATGAGTGCGGGCAATCGCTACGATTTGGCCGTCAAAATCACTCAGTGGCCGACCAATTTTCTTTCGGTAAGCCCGTATTTCGCCATAAACCCTGGCGCAAGCTTCATCAAAATTTAATATCCGGGATGCAAATGCCATTGCTATGAATTGTTCGAATCTATCTTCAAGCAGAAGTCGGCGTTTACCCTCCGGCATAGCTTGTAATCCGTAACAAATTTCCGCGATGGAAATTGATGTTATGTAAAGCGATATAGAATCCTGGGCATTCAACCAATCCACCACGGCATCGGCAGGGGGAGAGGTCATAAATTCCGCGAGGACATTGGTATCCAGGACAATCACTCGGGAAATTCCATTGGTTCAGTTATTTCTCGCTCCGGTAATTCAAGCTCCGTTCCATCATAAGCCGGGGCAAAAAGTCGGACAGCCAAGTCGCCAAGCCGTTCCGGTGTTGACACTGCCAGTTTTATAATTTGCCGGACTTCCTCTTCCATTGAGACGCCATGCTGTGCGGCGCGAATCCGCAATTGCTTTAGCGTATCATCATCAAGTTTTCTCACGCTCAGACTAGCCATATTTTACTCCTGAAACAGAAAAAATATATTGACAGCAATGCTGTCATACGAAAGCATTGCTGTCAATAGAGGATGAATATATTCTCTTTTACCTTGAAAATCCGTACTTGAACTACGGATTTTCAAGGGAATTACACAGACTGACCGATTGGAAATACGCTTATAAATGGGGACAGATTTAAAATCTGTCCCCAACTGGACTTCAGGTGTCAGAACGTATACGTCACCTCGCCCCCTACAACACGGCCCTTGGCCAGGGGTGCGTAGGCGCCCCCCAAGGGGATGGGGCCGAGCCTGGATGGAAGCGGGGTATCGCCACCGTGCTTGACTTCATTCAGCAGGTTCTTGCCGTAGACTGAAAACACCCAGCGTTCGTCTCCGGAGTGAAAGTCCAGGCCAGCATCGAGGATCTTCTGTGACAGGAGATAGCCCAGGTTATTATCGGTGAAGCTCGATTCATCCCGGTAGGAGTAACTGACCCGTGAGGCGATACTACCCCAGTCGCCGACCCGCAGATGGTGCCTGAGGCCCAGGCTCCAGGTCCACTCCGCGGCGCGGGGCAGGCCCAGGTCCTTGTCCCGGCCGTCAATCACACCGTCGCTGTTGAGATCGAATCTTACTTTCCTGTACTCAGCATCCAGCCAGCCTGCTGAAGCGGTAGCCTGGAGAGCCTCCGATAGGCTGAAGGCGCCGTCCAGTTCAATGCCGAGAATCTCAGCGTCCGCGGTATTCTTGATGACCTGTACCACACCGGAGATGGGATCGGCCAGGTTGACTTCCCGCTGCATGTCTTCGATATCGTTGAAAAACAGCGCGCCGTTCAGGTAGCCTTGCCCGAAACTGAGCTTGAAGCCGATTTCATAGTTGTCAACGGTTTCCTCGTCAAACGGCCCCGGTCCGAGGTTAACGGTATCCAGGGCAGTGTTACGCAGGTTGTAGCCCCCGGACCGGAAGCCTCGAGTCCAGTGCGCGTAGAGGCGCGCCGTATCTGAGAAGTGGTAAGTCATACCCACCTTGGGCGACCAGTTGTTCCAATCTTCACTGTCAGTGAAATCGAATTGGCAGGTACCGTCCAGCACGTTACAGGGTGAGTTTATGTTCCTGATCAGGGAAGCTATGCCGGCCTCTTTCTGTTCCGATGTGTAGCGCAATCCGGCGCTGAGCGTTATGGACTCGCTGAGGTCATAGTCCACGGCCGCGAACACCCCGATAGTTTCCACCTCGTATTCGCCGCCGCCATCCTGGGTCAGCGCCGGTGAACCGTCCGGGGTCAACAGCCCCAGCAGGTCGCGCCGCTCATGGTAATCAATGTCGTTGTTGAAATAGTAAATCCCCGTGGTCAGGTTGAAGCGCCCGGCGAATACCCCGTGATAGCGCAGTTCGTTGCTCACCTGCTCGGCTTCCGTGTACCCGCCTCCGTAGAACAGGCTGACGGGTTGGGCATCGATATCGCTCAGAAACGCCGATTCGCTGTTTCGATAGCCGAAAATGTTGGTTATGACGCCATTTTCGCCTATTTTCAAGCGCATCTCTGCAGTAACAAAATGGGTTTTCTCATTCTGCATGCCTTCCTCATTGATGGAAAAGTCATGACTGTCACGGTCAAAGTTTGCCGGTGTCCCGTTTATCCCGAGGCCATTGGTATGTGCCTGCGAAGCGGAACCGTCACCTTCGTTTTCGAGGTATTGATAGCGCACAACCAGTTCCAGATTTTCACCGGGTTTCCAGACCACTACGGGGCGAATCATGATCTGTTCCAGTGCGCCGAAGTCATCACCGGAAAATTTATTCTCGAACCAGCCGTCATCATCGTTATAGTAAGCAGTGATACCGGCACTGACTGTGCCACTGACAGGTCCTCCAATACTGCCCATCAGGTACTTGTTCAGACCGCCGTCGCCGCCACCGTCCAGCGCGGTGCGCATGCGGGCCTTGAACTCGTCTCCGGGTTTCCTGGTATTCACCAGGATGGCACCGCCGGTCACGTTACGCCCGAACAGGATGCCCTGGGGGCCGCGCAGGACCTGGATGCTTTCCAGGTCAAACAGGTCGAAAGCGGCACCGCTGTTCGTCCCCAGGTAAACGCCGTCCACAAATACGCCGACGGTGGGGTCGATGGACGGGATGGAACTGTTGACTCCAAGGCCGCGTATGGAAAAGTTGGCTATTCCCCTGGCGGTGCCCACCTCATCCAGGGCCACGTTGGGCATGCTTACGGCCAGGTCGGTCAGCCCGCGTATTTTTCGTGCCTCGATCTGGCTGGCCCCCAGCGCGCTGACCGAAAGCGGCACATCGAACACCGTTTCCTCCCGCTTGCGCGCGGTCACCACCACCTCTTCCAGCATGGGGAGCATATCGCTATGTTGCTGGGATTCCTGTGCGTCCGCAGCCGGCATGGTGAACGCGCCGTTCAGAACCACGAGTACGGCCGATAATATTGAAAGATAACAGTTGTGACTGACCATCTCGCCTGTCTCCTCCGCTACGCTGGAAAATTAAAACTGATTAGTAATTATATATTAACAAATCGGGGGCAAACGAAAAGCTGCTTTTCGTACCATTCCTGCGCAGGCAGAGTAGTAGCACATAGCCTGCCCCTGCATGCTGTAAGCAGGGGGATGTGCCGTTTACGGACCTAAGGATGGAGTAGTGGCACATGGATGTGCTGTTTACGGACCTAAGGATGGAAATCCAGAGTTACCGTCATTCCGGCGAATGCCGGAATCCAGTTATTAAATTATCCTTATAATAAGGAATAAGTTATCTACTGGATTCTGGCATTCACCAGAATGACGACAAGATGGATTCCTGCCCCTGCTCAACAGCATACAGGGGTAAACTTTCGCAAATGGCAATGGTGTCCTGGAACGTCAATTCGTGTTAACGACAGGGCCATCCTGGCGTGTTGCCTCATGTAGCTGAAAAAAGTCCTCTATGTCGCTTAATTCCTCCGTGTATTTCATCTCCGGCAGGCTGTTCAGGAAAATCCTGCCGTAAGGTTTTGTTCTCAACCTGGGGTCGCCGATCATCAGCACCCCGTAATCGCTCTTGTCCCTGAGCAGCCGACCGATTCCCTGCTTCAGCGCCAGCACCGCTTCCGGCACCTGGTATTCCATGAACGGATTTCTCCCCTGTTCCTCCATCCGGGTCAGTCTTGCGTTCAATACCGGGTCACCGGGCGCGGCAAACGGCAGTTTATCAATGATCACGCAGGACAGGGCCTGCCCCCGGACGTCCACCCCTTCCCAGAAACTGCTGGTGCCCAGCAATACCGCGTGGGGAGTGGTCCTGAATGTTTCCAGCAGTTCGGTGCGGGGCGCATCCCCTTGCACCAGGATGGGATAATCCAGCGCATCTCCGACCAATCCGGCTGCCTGGCGCAGGGCGCGATGGCTGGTAAACAGGAAAAAAGCGCGTCCCCTGGTCAGCCGTAGCAGTGGGAGCGATTTTTCGACCAGGTTTGCGGTAAAATCTGACGTTCTCGGATCAGGCAGGCCGCGGGGCAGATACAACAGCGACTGGGTGTTGAAATCGAACGGGCTGTCCCAACTCCTGGCTTCGACCTGTTCCAGCCCCAGTTGGGATGAGAAATGGTCAAACTCGCGGTTCACGCTCAGGGTGGCGGATGTAAATATACTCAGGCACTCGTAGTCATTTATGCGCATGCGGAAGACGTCGGCTATGTCCAGGGGCGTCCGGTGCAGGAAAAACCCGTTGTCGCGCAGTTCCAGCCAGCAGATATATTCAGCCTCCTCCCTGTCATTGAACTGGCCGAGAAACGCCAACGCCGCCTCCGTCCGCTTATAACAGTTATCCAGTGACTTGCCCCTGTCGGCAAAGTCCTCCAGCACCTGGTAGACGGCATCCATCTTGTCCAGCAACGTCGACAAAGCAGCGGAGACGTCCGCTGTTTCCTTCAGTCCGGCCCAGGCAACCCGCTTGTCCTCACTGGAAAAGCTCAGGCGCAAGTCGCGTATTGCTTTCTCGCAGTGGCCCAGCATCCCTGGAAAATCAGGCAAGTCCGCCGCTTCCTCAAAATAAGCCGTCCTGGAGTCGGAGGCCAGTTCCAGCAGTTGCCGGCTGCTCAGGGTCTCGCTGAAAAACTGTGAAGCCAGTTCCGGCAACTGGTGCGCCTCATCGAAAATGACCACCTCCGCGCTGGGCAACAACTCACCGTAACCGGCCTCCTTCAATACCATATCCGCCAGGAACAGGTGGTGGTTGACCACGGCCAGGTCCGCCTCAACGGCGCGGCGGCGGGCGCGGAACACGAAACAGTCATCGTAAAAATCACATTCCTGTCCCAGGCAGTTATCGACGGAGGAAACACAGGCCGGTCTGACCGAGGCGTCTTCCGGAATATGGGATAGCTCGGCTAGGTCGCCGCTGTCGGTCTGTTGCGACCAGGCGCGAATATCGGCCAGGTAATGCTTTGCCTGCCGGTCGAGGCGGCGCGAGTCGAACTCAGCTTGTCCCAGGCGATGCAGGCACAGGTAGTTGGCCCGCCCCTTCAGCAACGCAACGTTCAGCGGCCGTCCGACGGCTTCCCGCACCAGCGGCAGATCCCTGGTAAACAGTTGATCCTGCAAATGCCGGGTGCCGGTGGAGATGATCACCTTGTAGCCGGACTGGAGCGCCGGGACCAGATAGGCAAAGGTTTTGCCCGTGCCGGTGCCCGCTTCACAAATCAGTGATTCCCGGTTATCTATCGCCTCCCGGATGGCCTCTGCCATCTCTACCTGCTGCGGCCTGACAGAGTAATCGCGGACTAAACCCGACAGTACGCCCTGCTTGCCAAGGATATCTGCTGGAGTTTGCATTTAAACAGTATAATAGGATTAATATCCTTTTAACGCCTCATTCACGCTAGTCCAATTCTACTACGGAACGGGCAATAATGTGAGCGCGAGATTCCAATGCCTTTTCAAAGTATTATCAAAGGAGACAGTAGTCTGATACAACGTGATGGCGGTTGGCTGAATAGTCTGTGGAGGTTTGGAAAAAGAGCGGATAACCGCGTAGTTATACGATACCGGATGGCGTAACTGGGCGGCTGGACCCAATCAGGGAGACCGCGTACACGCCAGCCG
Source organism: Gammaproteobacteria bacterium (assembly GCA_965222155.1). GTDB lineage: Bacteria > Pseudomonadota > Gammaproteobacteria > Eutrophobiales > Eutrophobiaceae > JAAXHV01. Next base: position 946,777 of record CBDCTH010000012.1, on the reverse strand, counting down.
GGGTCAGGTGGTGAAGATTCCTTGGGTGGCGGGCAGACCCGCGATCATCGCATACACTGGTGCAATATCCGGGTTACCCCACTGACAATGTTGTCCGACAGGTTCAAACTGACGGCGGTATCCGACGTGATCACTTTGGAGAAAGTAATAGCCTGACAGTGTCAGTGTAGTGTCGTTGATGGCACAGTTCATCCATAATCTGATATTTAGAGTTTTAAATTGTCTTGCTGGATTGGAGCATCAAGTACTTTGATAGAGGTCACGGCAATCAGCCTGGGTTTTTGGTTTTCCATGGTTTCATAATTCCCGTCAACCCGTATTCGGCGATCGAGGACGTTCTTTGCAGATTCTTGCTGGCTTGGCTCATACATGCATCTGATCGCACCGATATCTTTCACATTACGTATCTCAAACCGCCTCGTGTCCAGATCTATCGCTCGAACGACGCCTTCAAAGCTCCCCTGCCCACTGACACGAACGGAACGAGTAAGAGACTGATTGAGCATTCTGCGAGATCGAACCGTTAACAACGGTGCTTCGACTCCTGTCTCTCTAGGTTCGTAGAAAGCCACGCTATCATAACCTTTCCGCCCTGATGGTGCCAGTTTACTTGCGGCAACCATTACGGTATCTCGGATTGCAGGGTCCGGAACATCAGATTGAATAGCATTTTCATCAATGCGGTCTTCATGAACGTGGCGCGCGACAGTCGCTATACTTCTGACCGCGCCCCGGATGGACTCCACAACTTCCCATGAAACGCCTGGAACTTTCACCTGCCCATAGTTACTCCCTTCATCTGGCGGATGGATGCTGATGCCAACGACAAGGCTTCCGTGTGCAAGGCCGGATAGGTGCGGATCGAGCTCAGAAGGCCATTTTACATTTTCGTCGCCACTGAGGCCGATTATGGACTTGATAACACCTCGGATCTGATTCCGCAGGGTATTGAATAACGAAGTGACAATTGTTACGGTAGGATCGACGCTGGAAACAGCTGGTCCAGTGAATCGAACAACTAAATCAGATGTGTCTATAAGTTGGGCAAAGACAAATTCGTCTCGATAAAGACTTCCCAGCAAGTCCAGATATGGCTGAGTTATTTCGTCGGCACTGGATCCGTTTCTCTCTGCGATGGCGCGTGCCGAGGCAAGTTGCTCGTGAATTATCCGAGCTTTTGCTTCCACTGCTTCGGTCCATTCATTCATCGGACTATCCTGAGTATGCCTTTGAGGTGCTTGGGATTCAGGCCTTTGAATCTGGCGGTCTTGACACCGATATACTGAAAAAATACGGAAAAATCAGAACATCCCGGAGTTGCAAAATTTATCCAGAAATGGACCTGATATTCAATTAATAATCTATTCTGATGATTGTTCATAAACATCAAACCTGCCCATTTCTTTTCATCAGGCGTGTCTTCTAAATCGAGGACGACATCGACATCTTCCGGGCGATCTTTGTCCATAACGAAACTACCGTTGATATAAATAGGACTATCGAATAATGGACGAATTTCATCACTCAAACAGTTCAGAAAATTATCAAATAGTTGTCTTCGCTGTATGTTTCCAACAAAAGCTTCCTTAATTTCCTGCAGCGTACAGTCATATACGCCAAGAGGTAGAAGTCCGTGTTTATCAAGAGTCGGAATGGGCATGTACAAGAAGATTATAGGTAACATGAAGATCTGTCATCTGAATCTGAATATCCAGCTACAAGTATCTTCTGCTGCCAGCATAGTCATACCCTGTCTCTATTTTGATGTTTACACAATAAAAAATATAAGGATAATTTAATTAAAATTTGGGACAACCATCAAATCCCGATTGCACTACTCTTCCTCCTCCGCATAGTGCAAGATGTTTCTGAACTTATATACAACCCGGTGAAATACGCGAGTCAGTTTTTCACGCGACTCACGTATTCACCTGTGCGGGTGTCCACCTTGATTTTCTCATCCTGCTCGACAAACAGGGGAACCTTGACGGTAGCGCCGGTTTCCAGGGTGGCCGGTTTTGTGCCCCCGGCGGCGGTGTCTCCGCGTAGGCCCGGGTCGGTTTCGGTGATCCTGAGTTCGACGAAGTTGGGCGGCTGGACGCTCAGCGGCGCGCCATTCCATAAGGTAACTCCGCACATCTCTTCACCGGTCAGCCACAGGTCGGCATTGCCCAGCGCCGCCCGGTCGGCTTCGATCTGCTCAAAATTGCTGGTATCCATGAAGTACCACAACTCACCATCGTTATAAAGGTACTGCAGTTCCAAATCCATTACGTCGGCAGCCGGCAGGCTCTCCCCCGATTTACAGGTCTTTTCCAGCACCCTGCCGGTTTTCAGGTTGCGAATCTTGATGCGGGTGAACGCCTGGCCCTTGCCCGGCTTGACAAATTCGCTCTCAAGAATGGAACAGGGGTCGCCGTCAATGGTCAGCTTCAAGCCTGGCTTGAATTCATTGGTGCCGTAGTTAGCCATGGATTATTATTTTTTTGGTTTGATTGTTGATACCTGCCGATAGCCCCGCGGCAGGACATTGCCGCGCCGCCCGCGCTCGCTATGATACTGCTTCCAGTCCTTCGGTTTCAAGGTCAGGTGGCGTTTACGGGACTCCAGGATCAGCGCATCTTTTTTTCCGAAAACAGTGAGCGCAACCAGGTATTCCTCGCGGTTCTTCAGCCTGGCCGGTGAAATTTGCATCACCTTGATCCCCTTGCCCTTGACCAGTTGTGGAAATTCGGATAAATCCGTGACCAGCAAGCGGCCTTCGGAACTGACGGCGGCTACCAGGTCTTCTGCGTGGTCCGATACCGGCGCCGGAGGCAATATTAAAGCTGACTGCGGAACGTTCAACACAGCCTTGCCGGCTTTCGCCTTGACGTACAGATCTCCCAGTCTTGCGACAAACCCGTAACCTGCGTCACTGGCAAGGAAATACCGGTTGTCGTTTTCACCCAGCATGATACCGATAAAGACGGCGCCGTCCGGCGGCGTCACCCAACTGGACACCGGTTCGCCATGACTGCGCGCCGACGGTAAAACGTGGCTGGGGATGGAATAGCAGCGCCCGGTCGAATCCAGAAATACGGCCTGCTGGTTGCTGCGCCCCATTGCAGCCTGCCGGAAATTGTCGCCGGCCCGGTAATTCAGGGTCTCCGGGTCGATATCATGGCCTTTCGCAGCCCTGACCCAGCCCTTCTCAGACAGGATAATCGTAACCGGTTCCGTGGGCATCAACTGGGTCTCGTCCATCGCCCTGGCTTCTTCACGCTGCTCCAGGGGAGAACGCCGCGCATCGCCGTACTTTTCCATGTCCCCCCTGATTTCTTCTTTTACCAGGGTTCTGAGACGGGCAGCCGAACCCAGTATCAGCTGCAGGGATTCTCTTTCTTCCTGCAGTTCGTCCAGTTCGCCCCGGATCTTGATTTCCTCCAGCTTGGCCAGACGCCGCAACCTGAGGTCGAGAATGGCCTCCGCCTGTACCTCGGACAACTGAAACCGCCGCATCAATTCCTGTTTGGGGTGGTCTTCCTCGCGCACGATCCTGATCACTTCATCGATGTTCAGGTAAGCCGTCATCAGGCCTTCCAGCACATGAACCCGCTGTTCAACCTGTTCCAGACGGTGCTGCAGGCGCCGGCGCACCGTCTCGGTACGATACTGCAACCACTCCTTCAGGATAGTCTTGAGGTCCTTGACATGGGGCCGGCCGTTGACGCCGATCATGTTCAGGTTGACCCGGTAACTGCGTTCCAGGTCGGTCGTGGCGAACAGGTGCGACATCAGTTCGGTCAGGTTGACCCGGTTGGAGCGCGGGATGAACACGAGCCGGGTCGGGTTTTCATGGTCGGATTCATCGCGCAGGTCTTCCAGCATCGGCAATTTCTTCGCCTGCATCTGCGCAGCCACCTGCTCCAGTATCTTGTTGCCGGAGGTCTGGTAAGGCAACGCGGTGACGATGACATTCCCCCCCTCCTTCTCCCACCTGGCCCGCAGTTTCACGGAACCGTTGCCGTTGCGATAGATCTCCAGCAGCTCATGCGCCGGTGTGATGATCTCCGCCTCGGTGGGAAAATCCGGGCCTTTGATATAGTCGAACAATTCCTCGACCGTACTGCGGGGCTGCTCCAGCAGGTGAATACAAGCGCCGGCCACCTCCCTCAGGTTATGGGGGGGGATATCCGTAGCCATGCCGACGGCAATCCCCGTGGCGCCGTTCAATAATATGTTGGGCAGCCGCGCAGGCAATAATTTCGGCTCCTGCAGGGTGCCGTCAAAATTGGGGGTCCAGTCAACGGTTCCCTGTCCCAGCTCCGCCAGCAATACCTGGCTGTAGGGCTTCAGCTTGGATTCCGTATAGCGCATGGCCGCGAAAGACTTGGGATCGTCCATGGAACCCCAGTTGCCCTGGCCGTCGACGATGGGATAGCGGTAACTGAAATCCTGCGCCATCAGCACCATGGCCTCATAACAGGCGCTGTCCCCGTGAGGATGGAACTTGCCGATAACGTCCCCCACCGTGCGGGCCGATTTCTTGAATTTGGAGGCCGCGCTCAGGCCCAGTTCGGACATGGCGTAGATGATTCGTCTCTGTACCGGCTTCAAACCATCGCCGATATGGGGCAAGGCTCGGTCCAGAATGACGTACATGGAGTAGTCCAGGTATGCTTTTTCTGTAAATTCGTATAAAGGTTGGGTTTCGCTGCGTTCGAAATCCAAGGTAAGATTTTCCGGCATGAATCGGTCCCTCTGGAGGAGTAAATCAGTAAAGAGGGTACCCATGATACCAGTAAAAAGCCGCCAAATTCCAGTATTTGGGACTTACTTACCTATGTGGAAAAAGGGGACAGATTTATTTTTGCCCGAGAGGGGACGGAGATCACAGAGGAAATGTGGCTTGGGAAGACCGAGTAAAAATAAATCTGTCCCTTTTTTTCCCATTTTCATCCTCCTATCATGACAAATCGTCAGGACAAACGATTTACAAAGTACGTCCTGTACTTTGCCCCGTTGGGGCCAGTCTCGCGTGGCTCGACTGTTCATATTTGCCCCAGGCAAATTTGTGCATGGCGGAGCCGCCTGAGGGTTGCGCACAGAGCCTGCCCCCCTGCTTACAACCGCAGGGGCAAGCTCTGTATGGAGTTGAGCAGGGGGATGGGCGCAATGAGCAGAAACGCAGACTGTTTCAGGCGCATTTCATATTGGAAAATACTCCTGTTGGAAAACACTGAAATTTGTTGTACATTGGCTATTCTGTTATTCTTGAACGTCACCTGAACTGAAAAGGAGGAAGTCATCATGGAAAATGAACTACATCGAGCACCTGCCACCCCTGAAGAGATCTGGGCTATCCTGCGAGAGGTCTCAGAGAAGCAAAAAGAAGCGCAAGAACAGAGGAGAAAAGCTGACCAGGAAATGGAGGAGCTTCGTGAACGGATGAAGGAGACCGACTGGCGGATGAAGGAAACCGATCGGCAGATGAAGGAGACCGACCGGCGCATCGATAAGCGGATGAAGAAGCTGGAAGGGTTGTTTACAACGCAGTGGGGCAAGCTGATGGAAAGTCTGGTGGAGGGGGACCTGGTGGCGCTGTTGCAGGCGCGTGGCATCAGGGTGGAGTCCACCTATCCGCGGGTGAAGGGTCGGCGCAATGGCGAGCATTATGAGTTTGACATCCTGGCCGGGAACGGGGCGGAGCTGGTGGTGGTGGAGGTAAAGACCACGTTGAACGTCGAGCACGTGAAGCGGTTTCTGGCCAAGCTGGGGAGGTTCATGGCGTATCAACCGGTGTACCGGGGCAAGCAGGTCTACGGTGCAGTGGCGTATTTGCAGGCAGAGCAGGCCGCGGAGGTGTATGCACAGCGGCAGGGGTTGTATGTCATCCGGGCCACCGGCAGCAGTGCCTGTATCATCAATGATACGGACTTTACACCCCGGGTGTTTGAATAAAGGGGGTCGGCGACCCCTTTTATCCTTGGGGAAACGCAAGCAGGCCGGGTAGCGTGATGCAAGACGGGCGGAGAGCCTGTTTGGAGATAGTAAATTTATATAAAAGTAGGCGGTTGGCCTGTTCCCCTGAACCGTTAAAGCAGCAGTTCCCGCTAACTCCCGGGACCGAGGATATCCTGCACTCGTGGAGGGCGAGACGCCCTCCCTCCCAGGGAAACAGGCCCCCTTATCTCCTGGGGGACAGATTTAAATCTGTCCCCCCTGTCTTCGAATCCGGCAAACATTACTGTATTGACCTCGATTTAGCGGGAGCACCTGCCGTTAAAGTCAGGAAATTTGTTATACTGGTTATTCTTAAACGCTACCTGAACTGAAAAGGAGGAAGTCATCATGGAAAACAAACTGCTTCAAGAACCCGCCACCCCTGAAGAGATCTGGGCTATCCTGCGAGAGGTCTCCGAGAAGCAGGAAGAAACAGAACAGCAGAGGATGAAATCTGCTCAGGAGATAGCAGAGATATGGAAACTGTTTAAGGAGACCGACCGCCGCATCGAACAACGGATGGAGGAAACCGATCGGCAAATGAAGGAGACCGACCGGCGCATCGATAAGCAGATGAAGGAGACCGACCGGCGCATCGATAAGCGGATGAAGAAGCTGGAAGGGTTGTTTACAACGCAGTGGGGCAAGCTGATGGAAAGTCTGGTGGAGGGGGACCTGGTGGCGCTGTTGCAGGCGCGTGGCATCCGGGTGGAGTCCACCTATCCCCGGGTGAAGGGTCGGCGCAATGGCGAGCATTATGAGTTTGACATCCTGGCCGGGAACGGGGCGGAGCTGGTGGTGGTGGAGGTGAAGACCACGTTGAACGTCGAGCACGTGAAGCGGTTTCTGGCCAAGCTGGGGAGGTTCATGGAGTATCAACCGGTGTACCGGGGCAAGCAGGTCTACGGTGCAGTGGCGTATTTGCAGGCAGAGCAGGCCGCGGAGGTGTATGCACAGCGGCAGGGGTTGTATGTCATCCGGGCCACCGGCAGCAGTGCCTGTATCATCAATGATACGGACTTTACACCCCGGGTGTTTGAATAAAGGGGGTCGGCGACCCCTTTTATCCTTGGGGGAAACGCAAGCAGGCCGGGTGGCGTGATGCAAGACGGGCGGAGAGCCTGTTTGGAGATAGTAAATTTATATAAACGTAGGCGGTTGGCCTGTTCCCCTGAACCGTTAAAGCAGCAGTTCCCGCTAACTCCCGGGACCGAGGGCATCCTGCCCTCGTGGAGGGCGAGACCCCTCCCTCCCAGGGAAACAGGCCCCCTTATACAGATTTAAATCTGTCCCCCTGTCTTCGAATCCGGCAAACATTACTGTATTGACCTCGATTTAGCGGGAGCACCTGCCGTTAAAGTCAGGAAATTTGTTATACTGGTTATTCTTAAACGCTACCTGAACTGAAAAGGAGGAAGTCATCATGGAAAACAAACTGCATCGAGAACCCGCCACCCCTGAAGAGATCTGGGCTATCCTGCGAGAGGTCTCCGAGAAGCAGGAAGAAACAGAACAGCAGAGGATGAAATCTGCTCGGGAGATAGCAGAGATATGGAAACTGTTTAAGGAGACCGACCGCCGCATCGAACAACGGATGGAGGAAACAGATCGGCAGATGAAGGAGAGACCGATCGGCAAATGAAGGAGACTGACCGGCAGATGAAGGAGACCGACCGGCGCATCGATAAGCGGATGAAGAAGCTGGAAGGGTTGTTTACAACGCAGTGGGGCAAGCTGATGGAAAGTCTGGTGGAGGGGGACCTGGTGGCGCTGTTGCAGGCGCGTGGCATCAGGGTGGAGTCCACCTATCCCCGGGTGAAGGGTCGGCGCAATGGCGAGCATTATGAGTTTGACATCCTGGCCGGGAACGGGGCGGAGCTGGTGGTGGTGGAGGTGAAGACCACGTTGAACGTCGAGCACGTGAAGCGGTTTCTGGCCAAGCTGGGGAGGTTCATGGAGTATCAACCGGTGTACCGGGGCAAGCAGGTCTACGGTGCAGTGGCGTATTTGCAGGCAGAGCAGGCCGCGGAGGTGTATGCACAGCGGCAGGGGTTGTATGTCATCCGGGCCACCGGCAGCAGTGCCTGTATCATCAATGATACGGACTTTACACCCCGGGTGTTTGAATAAAGGGGGTCGGCGACCCCTTTTATCCTTGGGGGAAACGCAAGCAGGCCGGGTGGCGTGATGCAAGACGGGCGGAGAGCCTGTTTGGAGATAGTAAATTTATATAAACGTAGGCGGTTGGCCTGTTCCCCTGAACCGTTAAAGCAGCAGTTCCCGCTAACTCCCGGGACCGAGGGCATCCTGCCCTCGTGGAGGGCGAGACCCCTCCCTCCCAGGGAAACAGGCCCCCTTATCTCCTGGGGGACAGATTTAAATCTGTCCCCCTGTCTTCGACTATAATCACTGTATTGACCTCGATTTAGCGGGAGCACCTGCCGTTAAAGTCAGGAAATTTGTTATACTGGTTATTCTTAAACGCTACCTGAACTGAAAAGGAGGAAGTCATCCTGGAAAATAAACTGCATCGAGCACCCGCTACCCCTGAAGAGATCTGGGCTATCCTGCGAGAGGTCTCCGAGAAGCAGGAAGAAACAGAACAGCAGAGGATGAAATCTGCTCGGGAGATAGCAGAGATATGGAAACTGTTTAAGGAGACCGACCGCCGCATCGAACAACGGATGGAGGAAACAGATCGGCAAATGAAAGAGACCGATCGGCAAATGAAGGAAACCGACTGGCAGATGAAGGAGACCGACCGGCGCATCGATAAGCGGATGAAGAAGCTGGAAGGGTTGTTTACAACGCAGTGGGGCAAGCTGATGGAAAGTCTGGTGGAGGGGGACCTGGTGGCGCTGTTGCAGGCGCGTGGCATCAGGGTGGAGTCCACCTATCCCCGGGTGAAGGGTCGGCGCAATGGCGAGCATTATGAGTTTGACATCCTGGCCGGGAACGGGGCGGAGCTGGTGGTGGTGGAGGTGAAGACCACGTTGAACGTCGAGCACGTGAAGCGGTTTCTGGCCAAGCTGGGGAGGTTCATGGAGTATCAACCGGTGTACCGGGGCAAGCAGGTCTACGGTGCAGTGGCGTATTTGCAGGCAGAGCAGGCCGCGGAGGTGTATGCACAGCGGCAGGGGTTGTATGTCATCCGGGCCACCGGCAGCAGTGCCTGTATCATCAATGATACGGACTTTACACCCCGGGTGTTTGACTGAAACAGGGAAACAGGGGACAGACCTTGCGGAAAACGGGGTCCGGCCCCTATTTTTTACCGACCCCTTTTTTCCTGTGACAAGTGAGAATACAGCAGTTCCCGCTAGCTCCCGGGATCGAGGGCATCCTGCCCTCGTGGAGGGTTAGACCCCTCCCTCCCAGGGAAACAGGCCCCCTTGTGGTCAGAGCATGCCCAACTTCCAGGGGACAGATTTAAATCTGTCCCCCCCTGTCTTCGAATCCGGCAAACATTACTGTATTGACCTCGATTTAGCGGGAGCACCTGCCGTTAAAGTCAGGAAATTTGTTATACTGGTTATTCTTAAACGCTACCTGAACTGAAAAGGAGGAAGTCATCATGGAAAATAAACTGCATCGAGCACCCGCCACCCCCGAAGATATCTGGGCTATCCTGCGAGAGGTCTCCGAGAAGCAGGAAGAAACAGAACAGCAGAGGATGAAATCTGCTCGGGAGATAGCAGAGATATGGAAACTGTTTAAGGAGACTCGTCAACATATGGAGGAAACCGACCGGCAGATGAAGGAGACCGACCGGCAAATGAAGGAGACTGACCGGCAGATGAAGGAGACCGACCGTCGCATCGATAAGCGGATGAAGAAGCTGGAAGGGTTGTTTACAACGCAGTGGGGCAAGCTGATGGAAAGTCTGGTGGAGGGGGACCTGGTGGCGCTGTTGCAGGCGCGTGGCATCAGGGTGGAGTCCACCTATCCCCGGGTGAAGGGTCGGCGCAATGGCGAGCATTATGAGTTTGACATCCTGGCCGGGAACGGGGCGGAGCTGGTGGTGGTAGAGGTGAAGACCACGTTGAACGTCGAGCACGTGAAGCGGTTTCTGGCCAAGCTGGGGAGGTTCATGGAGTATCAACCGGTGTACCGGGGCAAGCAGGTCTACGGTGCAGTGGCGTATTTGCAGGCAGAGCAGGCCGCGGAGGTGTATGCACAGCGGCAGGGGTTGTATGTCATCCGGGCCACCGGCAGCAGTGCCTGTATCATCAATGATACGGACTTTACACCCCGGGTGTTTGACTGAAACAGGGAAACAGGCCCCCTTGTGGTCAGAGCATACCCAACTTCCAGGGGACAGATTTAAATCTGTCCCCCAGTATTCGACTATAATCACTGTATTGACCTCGATTTAGCGGGAGCACCTGCCGTTAAAGTCAGGAAATTTGTTATACTGGTTATTCTTAAACGCTACCTGAACTGAAAAGGAGGAAGTCATCATGGAAAACAAACTGCTTCAAGAACCCGCCACCCCTGAAGAGATCTGGGCTATCCTGCGAGAGGTCTCCGAGAAGCAGGAAGAAACAGAACAGCAGAGGATGAAATCTGCTCAGGAGATAGCAGAGATATGGAAACTGTTTAAGGAGACCGACCGCCGCATCGAACAACGGATGGAGGAAACCGATCGGCAAATGAAGGAAACCGATCGGCAGATGAAGGAGACCGACCGGCGCATCGATAAGCGGATGAAGAAGCTGGAAGGGTTGTTTACGACGCAGTGGGGCAAGCTGATGGAAAGTCTGGTGGAGGGGGACCTGGTGGCGCTGTTGCAGGCGCGCGGCATCAGGGTGGAGTCCACCTATCCCCGGGTGAAGGGTCGGCGCAATGGCGAGCATTATGAGTTTGACATCCTGGCCGGGAACGGGGCGGAGCTGGTGGTGGTGGAGGTGAAGACCACGTTGAACGTCGACCACGTGAAGCAGTTTCTGGCCAAGCTGGGGAGGTTCATGGCGTATCAACCGGTGTACCGGGGCAAGCAGGTCTACGGTGCAGTGGCGTATTTGCAGGCAGAGCAGGCCGCGGAGGTGTATGCACAGCGGCAGGGGTTGTATGTCATCCGGGCCACCGGCAGCAGTGCCTGTATCATCAATGATGCGGACTTTACGCCCCGGGTGTTTGACTGAAACAGGGAAACAGGCCCCCTTGTGGTCAGAGCATACCCAACTTCCAGGGGATAGATTTAAATCTGTCCCCCTTGTCTTAAATTGTATTGACCTCGATTTAGCGGGAGCACCTGCCGTTAAAGTCAGGAAATTTGTTATACTGGTTATTCTTAAACGCTACCTGAACTGAAAAGGAGGAAGTCATCATGGAAAATGAACTACATCGAGCACCCGCCACCCCCGAAGATATCTGGGCTATCCTGCGAGAGGTCTCCGAGAAACAGGAAGAATCAGAACAGCAGAGGATGAAATCTGCTCGGGAGATAGCAGAGATATGGAAACTGTTTAAGGAGACTCGTCAACATATGGAGGAAACCGACCGGCAGATGAAGGAAACCGATCGGCAGATGAAGGAGACCGACCGGCGCATCGATAAGCGGATGAAGAAGCTGGAAGGGTTGTTTACAACGCAGTGGGGCAAGCTGATGGAAAGTCTGGTGGAGGGGGACCTGGTGGCGCTGTTGCAGGCGCGCGGCATCAGGGTGGAGTCCACCTATCCCCGGGTGAAGGGTCGGCGCAATGGCGAGCATTATGAGTTTGACATCCTGGCCGGGAACGGGGCGGAGCTGGTGGTGGTGGAGGTGAAGACCACGTTGAACGTCGACCACGTGAAGCAGTTTCTGGCCAAGCTGGGGAGGTTCATGGCGTATCAACCGGTGTACCGGGGCAAGCAGGTCTACGGTGCAGTGGCGTATTTGCAGGCAGAGCAGGCCGCGGAGGTGTATGCACAGCGGCAGGGGTTGTATGTCATCCGGGCCACCGGCAGCAGTGCCAGTATCATCAATGATACGGACTTTACGCCCCGGGTGTTTGACTGAAACAGGGAAACAGGCCCCCTTGTGGTCAGAGCATACCCAACTTCCAGGGGATAGATTTAAATCTGTCCCCCTTGTCTTAAATTGTATTGACCTCGATTTAGCGGGAGCACCTGCCGTTAAAGTCAGGAAATTTGTTATACTGGTTATTCTTAAACGCTACCTGAACTGAAAAGGAGGAAGTCATCATGGAAAACAAACTGCATCAAGCACCCGCCACCCCCGAAGATATCTGGGCTATCCTGCGAGAGGTCTCCGAGAAGCAGGAAGAAACAGAACAGCAGAGGATGAAATCTGCTCAGGAGATAGCAGAGATATGGAAACTGTTTAAGGAGACCGACCGCCGCATCGAACAACGGATGGAGGAAACCGATCGGCAAATGAAGGAAACCGACCGGCGCATCGATAAGCAGATGAAGGAGACCGACCGGCGCATCGATAAGCGGATGAAGAAGCTGGAAGGGTTGTTTACGACGCAGTGGGGCAAGCTGATGGAAAGTCTGGTGGAGGGGGACCTGGTGGCGCTGTTGCAGGCGCGCGGCATCAGGGTGGAGTCCACCTATCCCCGGGTGAAGGGTCGGCGCAATGGCGAGCATTATGAGTTTGACATCCTGGCCGGGAACGGGGCGGAACTGGTGGTGGTGGAGGTAAAGACCACGTTGAACGTCGAGCACGTGAAGCGGTTTCTGGCCAAGCTGGGGAGGTTCATGGAGTATCAACCGGTGTACCGGGGCAAGCAGGTCTACGGTGCAGTGGCGTATTTGCAGGCAGAGCAGGCCGCGGAGGTGTATGCACAGCGGCAGGGGTTGTATGTCATCCGGGCCACCGGCAGCAGTGCCTGTATCATCAATGATACGGACTTTACACCCCGGGTGTTTGAATAAAGGGGGTCGGCGACCCCTTTTATCCTTGGGGAAACGCAAGCAGGCCGGGTAGCGTGATGCAAGACGGGCGGAGAGCCTGTTTGGAGATAGTAAATTTATATAAAAGTAGGCGGTTGGCCTGTTCCCCTGAACCGTTAAAGCAGCAGTTCCCGCTAACTCCCGGGACCGAGGATATCCTGCCCTCGTGGAGGGCGAGACGCCCTCCCTCCCAGGGAAACAGGCCCCTTTATGGTCAGAATATGCCCGGGACTCCTAGCCCGCATTTCTCACCAGTTCGCTTGTCGTCATCGGATAGTTGTTTTCTATCAATACGTTATGATAATCTGCTCACTATCTCAACACAACAGACTGCGCTTGATGCGCCCTCGCTTGTCTTTTTGCTCTCAGCGGGCACGTGCTCCCTCAACCAGAGCTACGGCTATACTTTCGGTCGCAGGCACCCGCTGAGGGCAAAAATCCTGCGCGATCATCGCATCAACTGGTGAGAAATGCGGGCTAGGGGACAGATTTAAATCTGTCCCCCCTGTCTTCTGTATTGACCTCGATTTAGCGGGAATGGCTGGTGAGAATGAATATCATTTGTCACCGACCCCTTTTATCTGTCATTCTAAGGATCCTGTAGGGTTGACCGAGAAATCGAAGTCTCGTCATTTATGGAAAAAATTTGACGCGACAGGGCATCAATTCTATCCGGCGCATGCCCCTGTCGTCATGCCGGCTCCTGCCCGCAGCAGGCAGGCTGAAATCCAGTAGAACAAGGCGCCGCGCAGCGGCTCTTTAATTGACTGGATTCCGGCATTCGCCGGAACGTCGATAAAGGCATTCACCGGCATGACGGCGGGGAGCATTCGCGGGCATGACGAGGCGAAAGTATTCGTCGGCATGGCGGACTGAGTGTTACCCCGGATTTCTCACCAGGCCGCTTGTTGTCATCGGCTACTTGTTTGCCGTCAATAAGTTACGGTAATATGCCTCGCATATCACCCGAACAGACTGCGCTTGATACGCCTTTGCTTGTCTTTTTTAATGCGCTCCATCCCCCTGCTCAACTCCATACAGAGCTTGCCCCTGCGGTTGTAAGCAGGGGGGCAGGCTCTGGAGCGCCCCCTTCGGGCACTCTGCGAGTGTCTAACCCGTATTTCTCACCAGTTGATGCGATGATCGCGCAGGATTTTTCCCGCCGGCGGGTGCCTGCGACCGAAAGCATAGCCGTAGCTCTGGTTGAGGGACAAATTGTCAGGACAGACAATTTGCACGGCGACAGCCGCCCGCAGGGTTGCGCCCAGGGATGGGCGCAATGAACACGTGCCCGCTGGCGGGAAAAAGACAAGCGAGGGCGCATCAAGCGTAGTCTGTTATGTCGATATAGTGAGAAGATCGTCATAACGTATTGATAGCAAACAACTATCCGATGACGACAAGCGAACTGGTGAGAAATGCGGGCTAAATCCATTCCAGATGGATTTTTCCCGCCTGCGGGCACATGCTCTCTCAACCAGACAAATTTGCCCGGAGCAGATTTGGACGCCCACAATGCATAAGGGGACGGATTTGAAATCCGTCCCCGGGACGTCCCCGGGAGTTATTGAAGGGCACACATCAAAAATCCGGCGCAATCATCGCATCGCCTGGCGAGAAATCCGGGTTACGGCTGGTTTTCTGTCCTGAGAGGCAGAATCTGAAAGTGTGCGGTTGCCTTGACTCCTGTATGGCGTTGAGCAGGGGCAGGAATCCAGTTGATAAATTTTCCTTATATAAAGGGATAAGTTATCTACTAGATTCCGGCATTCGCCGGAATGACAGGGGGGAGGGGATTCCGGCATTCGCCGGAATGACGGGGGGGATTCCGGCCTGTGTCAGAATGTTGGGTGCGCCATAATGACGGTGAGGTCAGAATGGCGCCAGGGGTTGTTCTGGAATATGCCTTAGGAAAAAATAAAGTCGTTGGGAATCAATTCCTCGGTTACACCCAGGAGTGTAATCGTGCCTCCGCCATCTTCAGTCAGGTCAATCACAGCATTATCACCTTCCGTGGTTATTTTGCTGGATATATTGCCCAAGTTGTCGATGTCAAAAGCACTTAGGTCTATCTTGTCAACACTATCAGGGTCATTACTAGAGTCCTTCCTGCTGTTGAAATCCATGATGTAGTCATTCCCGCTGCCGGGGGTAAAGACGAAGATGTCAGCGCCGGGGCCGCCGTCGAGTATGTCGTCTCCCTCGCCGCCGGTCAGCGTGTCGTTGTTTTCGCCGCCGTATAGCTCGTCGTTGCCGGCGCCGCCGTTCAGGGTATCATTGCCGGCTTCGCCGTACAGCGTATCTGCGCCGCGGCCGCCGTTAATTTCGTTATTGAAGCGATCGCCGATGTTGCCGCTGATAGGTTTGGTGTAGAAGATGAAGTCGTCATCAGTTAAATCTTTGTTGAAGTCGATCAGCGTGATCTCCCCGCCCCCCGGCAGGTCAATTTCCGTATCCGCGCCATCGCGTCTTTTGGATATCTCGCCCTTAAGGTCATCCATGGATGCGATACTGGTGAAAGCGCTCAAGTCAATCTTGTCATTACTGCTGAAATCTTTTACTTCGTCTTCGCCATCACCGGAGGCAAAGACGAAGGTGTCAGCGCCGGTGCCGCCGTTGAGCACGTCATCACCCTTGCCACCGTTGATGACGCTGCCGCCTGCAGCTGCAGTCAGCGTATCCGCGTGAGCGGACCCGGTGACGTTCTCAATGCTCTTAAACTCGTCTCCCGCAGCGTAACTACCTTCAGGGATATTAAGAGGTGCGCCTTCAGCATCATCGGCTTCACCAACTCCAACTGCCAGATTTACTCTAACGCCTTCTTTCGATAACTCGTAGGAGACGGTATCAACACCTTCGCCACCATTGATCTCGTCGGCATCCTTACTGGCGATAAACGTATCATCGTGGCCAGACCCCACAAATTCCTCGATACTGGTAAACCGGTCTCTTGCAGCATCGCCCTGGCCCCTGCTGCCGCCTGTCAGATCCACCGTGACGCCCTCCGTTGCGCTGGCGTAGGAGGCAATATCAGTCCCCGCGCCACCGTCTAACTTATCAGCGCCGGCGCCCCCGTCCAGCGTGTCATTGCCTTCGCCCCCGCCCAGCGTGTCATTGCCGGCGTCGCCTTGCAGGATATCATCGTCTTTACCCCCGTCCAGCGTGTCTGTCCCGGTGCCGCCTTTCAGGGTATCATTGCCGACGCCCCCGGTCAGTGTGTCATTGCCGGCGCGCCCGTCGAGTGTGTTGCGGGAATCATTACCGGTCAAGGTGTCGCCGCTGCGGGAGCCGATGATATTCACGAAGTGGCCATGAGTCACTTTATCACCCGTGGCGTGACCGCCGCTGCTGGTCTTGATGTAGATGACACCATCTGTTGTCGTAGCTCCCTCGCTCAGGTCAATACGCACGCTGGAACTGGAGCTCTCATAGGACAAGGTATCAGTATCACTGCTACCCCTCAGGATGTCATTGCCGGCGCCGCCCTCCAGAGTGTCATTGCCACCGCCCCCGTCCAGCGTGTCATTGCCGCTGCCGCCCTTGATGACGTTGGCGGTGGCGTCACCGGTCAGCATATCATCGTAGCGGCTGCCGGTGACGTTCTCAAAGCCACTAATAGTATCCCCATCTGCATGGGTTCCTGTGTTGTCACCAGAATTAGGATTAGAATTCAGCGTTACCGTGACACCCGTGCGTGGATTTGAATTTTCACTTGTGGTATTACCTCTGGGCGACCCTTCATAAGACAAGGTATCCGTGCCGACTCCGCCGTGCAGGTTATCTGCGTCGGCACCGCCTTCCAGAGTATCATCTCCAGCGTCGCCCTTCAGTTTGTCAACACCGGCATCGCCTTTCAGGTTGTCATTGCCTTCGCCACCTTCCAAGATATCGTTACCCCCTGAACCGGATATCCGGTCATTGCCTTTACCGCCCCAGATCCTGTTACCCTTGCTATCGCCGCGCAAGGTATTGTCGGCGTCGCGGTTGTAGAAGATGATGTCACCTGCCGCCAGGTTGGCTACGTTGACACCAGTCAGTATGATCTCAGCGCTGCCTGGCAGGTCAATGGTATTCACATTGTCTGATTTCTCAGTCACAAAGTGCAGGCTCCTGTATGCGCTCAGATCAATCTTATCAGTACCAGAACTGAAGTCTGAGATCGTGTCCTTGCCATCCCCGGAGGTAAACTTGAAGGTATCAGCGCCACCATTGCCGGTCAGCGTATCGGCGCCGCGCCCGCCAATCAGTATGTCAGCGTCAGCGCCACCGTCCAGCGTGTCATTGCCGCTGCCGCCGTCCAGCGTGTCAGCGCCGTCACCACCGTTCAGCGTGTCATTGCCGCCGCGCCCTTCGATGACGTTGGCAGCGCCGTTACCGGTCAGCTTATCATGGGACGCGTCGGCGGCGCCGGAACTGACGTTGGAGCCGATGATATTTTCGATACCGATCAGGATGTCCCCTCTGGCGTAGTTGTCCTCATTGTCAAAAGAACCTGTGGCACCCTGCGCCTGCGCATCCGTATCAGTCAAGCCCACCTCGACACTTTTTCTGGATTTCTCGTAGGATACGGTGTCGTTGCCGTCGCCGCCGACTATATCGTCTACATCCTTTCCGGCGATGAACTTATCGTCGTGACCTGAACCCACGAATTTTTCGATATCCTGATTAGTGCCGATAGTCCAGCGGTCGCCTGCGGCCTCACCTGCCGTGCCCCTGCCTGTGCTCAGGTCCAGCGTGACTCCGGCCATGGCTTCTGTGTAGGAGGCAGTATCATCCCCTGTTCCACCGTTCAGGGTATCTCCGCCGGGGCCACCTATCAGCTTGTCATCACCACTATCACCGCTCAGCGTGTCACTACCGCCGCCGCCCCTGATCATGTTGTCTTTGTTATCGCCGCTCAGGGTATCGCGCTGGGGCGAGCCGATGATATCTGTAAAGGACCCGGATTTGACTTTATCTCCTGCGGCGTCACCGCCGCTGCTGGTCTTGATGGTATTATTCAGGGCATCAAAATCCCCGGTTCCCTGGTTCAGGTCAATCGTTACGCCGGCGCTGGAACCCTGGTAGGACAGGGTATCCTTAGCACCGCCGCCATCCAGTGTGTCGCCGCCTTTGCCGCCTTCAATGACGTTATCGCCGTTATCGCCGGTCAGTATGTCGGCGTAGTCGGAGCCGATGATGTTTTCAAAATTCTTCAGGGTATCGCCGGCAGCGTCACCTTTGAAACCGCTGCTCTCAGCACTGCGCTTAATCGTCACCGTGACGCTGCTAGGCGAATGCCGGTAGGAAACGGTATCAGTGCCCTTGCCGCCATCCAGCTTGTCATCATCGCCGCCGCCTTCAATGACGTTATCGCCGTCATCGCCGGTCAGGACATCTTCGTAGTCGCTGCCGATGAGGTTCTCGATGTTTTTGAAGAGATTCATTACTGTACCGTCCGTTTTATAGGTCACTGTGCCAGCGGCCTTATCCAATAGCACTTTGACTCCCACTCCATCGCCGTCCTCATCTTTAAAATTTACAAAAGACAGGGTATCGCGGTCTCCCTCGGGGCTCTCGCCACCATCGATGACGCCTTTCTGCATTCTGTCTCCGGTGTTGGGGGACGCCTTCCCATCAGTGAAGTCGGAATAATCGACCTGGATCACGTCGTTGCCAGGGCCGCCCTCAAAGCTGTCTACACCGGGGCCGCCATTAAGCACGTCGTCGCCACGACTGCCGTATAACACGTCGTTGCCGGCCTTGCCGTCCAGTTTGTCGTCTCTGGCGCTGCCGTGCAGGCGATCCGGATCCGAGTCACCGGCGCTGGTAGCGTCATCGTCATCGTCCGTGTCATCATCATCGTCATCCTCGCCACTACCACTGAAGATGAAGTCGTCCCTCTCCAGGTCGCCCTCAGATATGCCTTCAAGAATAATCTCACCGCGGCCGGGCAGGCTGATCTCGACATTGCTTCCCTGCTGTTCAATCGTCAAATCCGACATGGCATCGATGCTGCTGAAACCGCGCAGGTCAATCTTGTCCTCACCGGGGGTAAAGTCTTCAATCAGGTCTTCGTCGTTACCGGGGCTGAACTTGAAGGTGTCTTTACCCGGGCCGCCTACCAGGGTGTCATCGTCGCTGCCGCCATCCAGGATGTCATCGCCCTCCTCGCCTTCCAACTCGTCCCTGCCGGCGCCACCCACCAGGTTGTCGTCCCCCTCATCGCCACTCAGGTCGTCCCTGCCGGCGCCGCCATACAGGGTGTCATCATCGTCGCCGCCATACAGTTTGTCATCACCGTCGCCACCATACAGTTTGTCATCATCGTCGCCACCATACAGGATATCGCCGCCAGCTTCGCCGCGCAGGTCGTCTCTGCCGGCGTCGCCCCTGAGGGTGTCATTGTCGTTGCCGCCATACAAAAAGTCATTGCCGGCGCCGCCCCTGAGGGTGTCATTGTCGTTACCGCCATACAAAAAGTCATTGCCGGCGCCACCGTATAAGTGATCACCACCGCGTCCGCCGTATATCTTGTCGTTACCGTCCTCGCCGTACATCTTGTCAGCATTGGTCGCGTCGCCGCCCGGCCCGCCGAACAAGATATCGTCGCCACGTCCGCCGCGCAGAGTATTGGCCCTGACGTCGCCGGCCAGCGTATCGTTGGCGTCAGAGCCCTTCAGGTGGATGATATCCGGTACTTGTACCGTGACAGAGCTGCCTTTGTCGGTGTAGGTCTGGCTGATCGTACGGCCGAAGCTGTCACCCTGAGCGTCACCACCCTGTGCCTGGAGAGAATGCAGGCGCACCACGACGCCAGCGCTGGAACCCGCGTAAGACGCGGTATCAGTACCCCCGCCACCGATCAATACGTCGGCGTCGGCGCCGCCATTCAAGGTATCGTTGCCGGCGCCGCCATCCAGGGTGTCGTTGCCGCCGCGCCCGTTCAGTGTGTCGTTGCCGCCCAATCCGTTGAGGGTATCTCCCTGGTTGGTGCCGTTCAGTGTGTTGTTGCCGGGGGTGCCGTTGATAGCGTCGCCAGTGTCTGTCGATGGGGTCACAGGCGTAGTCGGCGTGTCCACCTCGATCTCTTTGACCATTATCGTGTAAGCGCCGGAGTTGTCCTTATTCGGGTTGGCCGTAAAACTGCTGGCGCTGATGTAATAGACGCCGCTGGTTTTCGCGGCAAACATCAGCTGTGAATCGAAGATCCCTTTTATGGTGTCGATATCATCATTCTCACCAATGACACCACCCTTGGAATTGAGGAGCTTCAGGATGGTGTCCTCTGCCTTGTCGGGAGCCGAACCGCGACCGGAAAGGGTAATTTGATAGGTTTTTCCCTTGCCCAGGTCGATCCTGATCCAATCTTCATCGGGCTTGCCGTCAAGGTTGCCGTTGAACGTATCGCCAACGGACATCTCGTACCTGGTTGCGATGCCCGCAGCCGCATCCAACGATGCCGAGTTGCTCTCATTTACAGTTGCCATAATCTCTTTCTCCCATGCTATCAGGTGGCTGGTAACCGAATTCTTTTTGAATAGTAAGTGGAAAGTACAATGTTGTCAAGCGGTTATCTACAATTGTTAAGAACAGATAATAAGGTCTGGCATCTTGTATTTAAACATGAGTCCCAATGCCCATAGTTGACTATAACTCCTTATTATAATTATACAGACAAGGCTTTTTTGATTCCCGCACTTTCTAATGCGGGATTAGGGTAAACCCGGACAGCGCCAAGCCGACAGTTAGCCACCAGATTCAGGGAAGACCCAAGTAAAGTTACGGTATCTGTTCAACCACCCCGTGTTCCCGCAGTACCGCCAGCACCACTTCCCGGCGTTTTTGAGAACGGCGTTGCACCAGCGCCTGTACTGCCGCGCCAAGCGCCGCCGGTGTCAACCCGGGCAGTATTGCGGATATCGCCAGGGAAGCCGGCCCGCCGCCCGCCTGTAAGTCCAGGAAGGTGACGGTGAATGCCCTGTCGGACGACCGGTCCACCTGCCAGTACTCCGGTACGCCCAGCCTCCGATAGAGTTCCTGCTTGTCCCGATCGATATGGGTGAGCCCCACCTCGACCACCAGGTCCGGGGGATGTGACAGGGTCCAGGCGATGGCCTGCGCGTCCTCCTCCTCCCGAAGTTCCTGGTAAGTCAGTGCATTCGCCCCCAGGTAATAACAGCAGTCCGGTTCGGCGCCGGTGTTCTGCGGGTCCGACGACCGCCGCCAGCGGGTGGAGCGCAGGGAATCATTGCCCAAGTCCAGGGCCTCCGCGGTTTCCTGTACTACGTTGTCAATATACCCCGCAATCCCTTCATGTATCGGACCTGGGGCCATCAGCATAACCAGGCCGTGCATCGGATCCAGCACTACCCGACGGAAGGCGTCCTCCAAGTGCAATCGGGCGAGGTTCAGGACTGTCTCGCGATCGGTATGAAACGCCAGGTACGCCGAACCCAGGGAGTTCTTGCGGGGTGTCAGCGTCTCCCGCTCGGACACCAGACAACGCGGGTCGGCCAGGATGGTTTCAGCGGCGACGCTCATAGGGTTGCTCCTCCTGTTTGCACGAAACAGGGTTACAGTATGGCACAATTCGGGGGAATTTACACAAGAAACAAACAGCGGCTCCCGCTAACTCCCGGGTTCGAGGGCATCCTGCCCTCGTGGAGGGCGAAACGCCCTTTATTGCACATGCCGGCCTGACCATCGGGCTGTTCGCTTGGTTACACAATGACATCAGCGCATCACGGCGGGAAACCACCGCACAGATAAACAAAACCAGCGCCCAGGTAGGTGAGTTTTACGTTCTGACGCCTATGAAAGGGACCAAGCATTCCTGAGTGTAAAATAGGGGAAAGAATTAAATCTCTGTCCCTGTTACCTTTCAAATCAACGTTATCCATACATTTACCTTGAAATTCGGTAAATCAAGTACTTATTTTCAAGGAATATGGATATATTTTATACAAAATGGGACTTGAAGTCCTATATCGTATGAAATAGAATAGCTGAATGATTAACCGGCATATTATCGGTGAACTTGAAAAACTGCTTGGTGAATACCCGGTAGTGACCATTCTAGGTCCAAGACAGGCGGGAAAAACGACACTTGCGCGCGGGATGTTGGATAGCTACGAATATTGCAACCTTGAAACACCTGAAATCCGACAGGTAGCCACAGATGATCCCAAGGCCTTTCTGGCGCGGTTCAAAAGCGATGCTATCATTGACGAAATTCAAAGAGTGCCGGACCTGCTCAGTTATATCCAGGTAATCGTAGATAACAATCCGCGTAATGGCCAGTTTGTACTGACCGGCTCCCACCAGTTAGCGTTACGAGAAGCGATTACCCAGTCACTTGCGGGAAGAACCAGTATCCTTAACCTGTTTCCTTTTTCCATTGCTGAGCTGTTTGATGCGGGTGTCTCCTTTGATTTGCCGGAGGAATTCATCTACCAGGGCTTTCTACCGCGTATCTATGATCAACATCAGCGTCCCACGCCGGCCTGGTCAAATTATTACCAGACCTACGTGGAGCGCGACGTAAGACAATTGATCAACCTCAAGGATTTTTCCCTGTTTGAAAAATTCATGAAGCTACTGGCTGGTCGTGTTGGTCAATTGATGGATTTTACCTTGCTCGCAAACGACGTCGGAGTCAGCGCAAAAACAGTGAAACATTGGCTCTCAATCCTGGAGGCTTCTTTTATTGTCTATAAGCTGTCCCCCTATTTTGACAATTTTGGTAAACGCGTGGTGAAATCCCCCAAGTATTATTTTATCGATACCGGACTGTTGGCATTTTTACTGGGTATTGAGAAACCAGAACAGGTGTTCAGAGACCCCCTGCTGGGGCAGATGTTTGAGAATCTGGTTGTCATTGAATGTCTTAAAACCCGAGCCAATCAAGGCAAATTGCCAAACCTGTACTTTTACAGGGATAACAACGGCAACGAAGTGGATATTCTTTTCCAAAGCGGCAGAGAACTGGTGGCTATCGAGGTAAAATCGAGTGCTACCTATACGGCCTCTCTGTTAAAAGGGTTGAAGAGAATGGCTTCCCTGTCTCCCGCAGTGACTCGTTCTTACCTGGTATATGCCGGTGATTTTTTTGAGTTCAGTGATACCATCACCGCGCTGAAATACGATCAAGTCAACCGGATTTTTTCCAATAATTGAGTTAGTTGCCCGTCTGCACCTGCTTTGAGTAAGTTGGAGATGGGGAGTTAGATTCTGCGCCCAAACATCAGAACGCTGATATAAGGATATGCTGATGGCCTGTTGTGTCAAACTCTTTTATATGGTGGCCAGGTCGCCTTTGCGTTCCAGCCAGTCTTTACGGTCTGATGCGCGCTTCTTCGCCAGCAGCATGTCCATCATCTGGTCCGCCTTGCTGTCTTCCGGCAGGGTCAGTTTTACCAGGCGGCGCGTTTCCTTCGCCATAGTGGTTTCCCGTAACTGTATGGGGTTCATTTCTCCGAGGCCTTTGAAACGTTGCACGTTTACCGTCCCCTTGATTTTCTCCGCAGCGATGCGATCGAGCAGGCCGGACTTTTCAGAATCGTCCAGGGCGTAGAACACTTCCTTGCCGACGTCTATCCGGTACAGTGGAGGCATGGCCACGTACACGTGACCCGCGCTGACGAGCGGGCGGAAATGCTTCAAGAACAGGGCGCAGAGCAAGGTGGCGATATGATCATCCTGAAACGTTTTGCAGATGAAGACGAAGCGTTAACAGACGTCAGCGACAGTACCCAAGGTGACGGTAATTACGTAATCGACCTGTCCGATTATGGTGGCGGTATGATCACTATCCTGGGTGTAGGCGATAATGCCTCGATTTCAGTAGACTATATGTAACCCTAGGACAACCCAGTCGCCATTGTTGTAATTGATCACCATTATGGCACACGCCGCTTATATCATTTCGGTGCATGCCCACCATCGTCATTCCCGCGTAAGCCGGAATCCAGTAGATAATTTATTCCTTATTATAAGGAAAGTTTATTGACTGGATTCCTGCTTCCGCAGGAATGGGCCGTAGGGAAACGCGCGGGAATGACTGCAGAAGCCTGATTACGAGAAAAAGGGGACCGGGAATAAGCGGGCAGACTTATTTTTACCGCAGCTTACCGGGCAACTCCAGGGGACAGCATGATTTGGATGACTATGCCCACGCCGGCGATGACAACGCCGGCAAACAGGAACCCGCAGCCGACCATCCATTTGAGAAGCCGGGTTTCCAGGTTTGCAATATCGATCGCTACCTCACTTCTCAGAAGTGCATTTTCGCTTTTCAGAGCTTCAATATCGACCTTTGTCGCCAGTTGTGATAGCTGTGACACTTGAATGACCGTCCTCCGCCGCCTCGGTGGCGGCCTCCTGCGATGCGCCGACTTCAATAAACGCCTTGTAAAGAGCAGTACTGCTCATACGGGCCACCTCCTTATAAGTGTAATGTTACGTTCCAAGTCCGGAAGTTGCTTCACCTCCGCCCATGTCCGCAATCTACGGTCTTTTACCGGGGTTGTCAAATGACGAAATGCGCTGCTTCATCTGAAACGCTTCACTGACCAGTTGTTCCGCCGTCTTAATCTCCCCTTCTTTCATCCAGTCGAAATGGCTGTCTCTCTTGGTCTTGGACAGCCTGCCATTATTCTGTTGGACAATGCGAATGAATAATTCAAGGCTATGCGCCGGCCAGTCAAGCAGGTTGTTCAGCGCCTGATAGGCTCGATCAAATCCCATCAGGTAATTAATTTCTGTTTCCAGATCTACTTCCACCGTTCTCTGCAAGGATCCGTATAAAAATTCCGCCTGAATCGTTGCATCGAAATAGCGGAAATAAACAGCTTCATTGCCGATAGCGGGAATATCCGGCGTATCCGGGTTGTAACTGGTCCTGGTTCGTAACGGCTTGGAAAAGTTTTCCAGGATTGCAACATAATCATCCAGGTTGGCGAGTATGACTGCAGAGATCGGCAGGATTATCCCTCTGGGGGTAAAGCCGGCATTGGTCAAGACTTCATGTATCAAATACCGGTGGATACGCCCATTGCCATCCATAAACGGGTGGATGAAGACGAAACCGAATGCGATCACGGTCGCAAGTATGACCGGATCTATTTGAGACTCACCTGCTCCATTATCATTATCAGCGAACCAGTTTCTCGATGTCTCTGCCAGGGACAGAAGTCCGATCATTAAATCAGGCACATCCTCCGGCCTGGGTGGAATGAAATCGACCTGTTGCCGATAGCCATGATCCTTGCCTACCCAGTTCTGTTGATGCCGCCAGGTAAATTCATGAAAGCGGGAATCGACGACGGCCTGTTGCAATTGCACCATCCGGTCTTCCGATAATAATTCCCGCGTGTCGGCCTGGCGCAACAAATCGGCAAAACGTTGGGCACGATCGGGAGTGGGTGTTTCCCGCTCTACTTCAAACGAGGACTGTGTTTCTTTCAGATAGAGATAACCGGCCGCTCGCCGCAAAATATCCTGATCATAGCGCGCCAGTGTTTTACGGGTTTTTTCCCGCAAATCATTCGCTATCATTTCATTCAGATATTTCGTTCGACGCACCAGTGGACAGAAGTATTTATTACCCGGAAGATTATTGTTCACGCGGAAACGCGTATCCTTCTCTCCGACCGTCAGGCCAAACTGCAATGTGTTATCCACAAGGTCCACATAGCGTTCCTTGGCTGGAACATTTACATTTAATTTGTCACCCGACAACCATTCATACAGAAAACCGGCGCGGCGTGCGTAGCTCGATGTCGGACTCTCAGCCAGCCAGGCATTCAATTCATCTCTCCCTGTCTGCCGGAATAACAAATACAGAACTTCCAGGTTAATGCCTTCATAGCGCAGGGCGAATTGCAGGTGTCCGACCAGTCCGGCTTCAGGCTGGTATTTGGGCTCAAAGACCAGGATATCCTGATTTCCGATGCTTCGAGTCTGTCTTCCCTTGATCATTGGATCAACTTGGGCAACAGTCTGCAATGGCATTGCCGCCAATTGGTACTGTTCAACGAGGTAGAGATAACCAAGCGCCATGACTTATCCGAAAAATAACCGCAAATTTAGAAAAGTATCCGCATTTTATCATTATTAGAGAAATTTATCCGCAATAGTCTGAATATTTGGAATTATGCGGATATTTTTCTCAGTCTGCGGCTGAATTTAACGAAAACGTTTGGAATGCGGCAGTATCTCTGCCTTCGCCGCATTATACTGTAGCCAGATCTCCCTTGCGTTCCAGCCAGTTTTTGCGGTCCGAGGCACGTTTCTTCGCCAGCAGCATGTCCATCATCTGGTCCGACTTGCTGTCTTCCGGCAGGCTCAGTTTTACCAGGCGGCGCGTTTCCTTCGCCATGGTGGTTTCGCGTAACTGAATGGGGTTCATCTCCCCCAGGCCCTTGAAGCGTTGCACGTTGACCATGCCCTTGATTTTCTCCGCGGCGATGCGATCCAGCACGCCGGACTTCTCGGAATCATCCAGTGCATAGAACACTTCCTTGCCGACATCTATCCGGTACAGGGGCGGCATGGCGACGTGTACGTGACCTGCGCTGACCAGTTTGCGGAAGTGTTTCAGGAACAGGGCGCAGAGTAAGGTGGCGATATGCAAGCCGTCGGAATCCGCATCGGCCAGGATGCAGATGCGGCCGTAGCGCAGTTTGGATAAATCGTCGGAGCCCGGGTCCACGCCGATTGCAACCGAGATGTCGTGGACTTCCTTGGAGGACAGCACTTCACCCGGGGCCACCTCCCAGGTGTTTAGGATTTTTCCCCGTAACGGCATGACCGCCTGAAATTCCCGATCCCGGGCCTGTTTGGCGGAGCCGCCGGCGGAATCCCCCTCCACCAGGAACAACTCACTGAGTTCGGCGGACTGGCTGGCGCAGTCCGCCAGTTTGCCGGGCAGCGCCGGGCCGCTGGTCACTTTTTTGCGGACAATGTTTTTACCGGCCTTGAGGCGACTCTGGGCATGACGGATCGCCAGTTCGGCGATCTTCTCACCGGTCTCCACGTGCTGGTGCAGCCACTGGCTCAAGGCATCGCGCACAACGCCTGAGACAAACGTCGTACATTCCCGCGAGGCCAGCCGTTCCTTGGCCTGACCAACGAATTGAGGTTCATCGATTTTTACCGAAAGCAGGTAGGCGCAACGCTCCCAGACGTCTTCCGCAGTCAGCTTGACGCCGCGCGGCAACAGGTTGCGTGCTTCACAGAACCCCCTGAAGGCTTCCAGCAAGCCCTGGCGCAGGCCGTTCACATGGGTGCCGCCCTGGGTGGTCGGCACCAGGTTGACGTAACTCTCCGTGATCAGTTCCCCTGCTTCCGGCAGCCAGTGTACGGCCCAGTCCACCTGTTCGTTATTGCCTTGCATGGAACCGGTGAAAGGTTCCGCCGGCAGCAGTTCGACACCGGCCAGCATACTCGATAAATATGTGCTGACGCCGTCCTCATAGTACCACTCCGTTTTATCCTCGTTGGCCTCATCGTTGAGCCTGACCGTCAGTTTGGGGCACAGTACCGCCTTGGCGCGCAGCAGGTGTTTAAGTTTCGCTCTTGCTACCGTAATGGAATCAAAGTAAACCGGGTCGGGCCAGAAGCGCAGGGTGGTGCCGGTATTGCGTTTGCCCACCTCGCCCACTACTTCCAGCGGACTGATCCTGTTACCGCTGGCAAAGGCCATGTTGTATTCATTGCCGTCGCGCCTGACCCAGATTTCCAGGTGTTTGGACAGGGCATTGACGACTGATACGCCTACGCCGTGCAGGCCGCCCGAGAACTTGTAATTCTTGTCGGAGAACTTGCCCCCGGCGTGCAGCCGGGTCAGGATCACTTCCACGCCCGGGAGGTTCTCCCCCGGATGATTGTCGACCGGCATGCCCCTGCCGTTATCGGCGACCGTGATGGAGTTGTCTTCGTGCAGGGTAATCTCAACCCGGTTGGCATGGCCGATGATGGCTTCATCGACACTGTTATCGACGACTTCCTGCACCAGGTGATTGGGACGGGAGGTATCGGTGTACATCCCGGGGCGTTTACGCACCGGGTCAAGGCCGGTCAGGACCTCGATATCAGCGGCGGCGTAAGTGTTGTTCATTTGATTATTTTGCCACAGAGGGCACAGAGATCACAGAGAAAAGACGGCATATCCGTCGTCGTCATTCCGGCTGTCGTCGTCATTCCGGCTGTCGTCGTCATTCCGGCGCAGGCCGGAATCCAGTATAATAAAGAGCCGCCGGTGGCGGCACATTGTTTGACTGGATTCCAGCTTTCGCTGGAATGACGACTGTGGGGCAGGCGCTGGGATGATGATAATCCTAACTATCAATATCCGCGCCAAGTGACTGCCGGATAGCGGCAGGGATGGGCGATATCTGGAAATTATACTCCTGGTGACTGATGCCGGCGGAAATTTCTGCACCCTGCCCTACGGCGGTGATATCCTCTGGTGACAGTTCAAAGCGCATGAAGTGGACTGACGAGGTCCTTGTTTCGGTTTCACGTTCCATATCTTCGTCACAAATCGGAACGATAATAGCGCCGGTGCCGACGCGCATCCAGACGCAGTCCTCTATGCCGACCAGCCTGGTGAGCATTTCCCCTCGCTCAGCGCGGTCGTCATACTCCAGCATGAAGGTGGCCTTCCAGTTGTGCCCATCCGGGATCAGCGGGTTATAAGCTGCCAGTTCTTCTTCAATGTCTGCGCGCTCGAATATCTTCTCGATACGCAGCATCTCCTGCACCTGGTACTGGATGGTAAGGCGATCTTCAAAATACAGGGTGGCGTTGAGACCCAGCGGCAGACGCCGTGATTTCTTGTGCGCCATCACACTGGCGCGAAACTCATTACGGATCTCGGCGTATTTTTCCAGCGTGTACAGATCTGCCCTGGTCAACTTATTCGACATTTCCTGCTTCACTCACAAACCATAGGCAAATTTCAGCAGGGAAAACGCAGATTCAGCCGCGCCGGCCTGTCCCTCACCCATGCCGTTCTGAATTTGCGCGCCCGCCATCGGGCAATCACTGACGTAATGTTCGGCCTCGGCCTGTTTGACCTTGTTCACAACCGGGCGGCAGATTTTTGTCGATATCTCGTGACTCTCAGCCTTGACCGCGTAGGTTCCATCATGTCCCGAACAGCGTTCGATCACATCGATGCTCGTGTCCGGGACCAGTGCCAGCACGTCGCGGGTTTTCAGACCGATATTCTGGACCCGCTGGTGACAGGGCGCATGGTAGGCAATCCTGCCGAGAGACTGTTTGAATTCGGTATTCAGTTTCCCTTCCTTATGCCGGATCATGAGGTACTCAAAGGGGTCGTAAAAAGCCTGCCGCACCCGCTGCACGTTCTCGTCATCAGGAAACATCAGGGGAAGCTCCTGCTTGAACATCAACACACAGGAGGGGATGGGTGCGATGATGTCCCAGCCCTGCTCAACCAGCTCTATCAGGCGCGGAATATTGACATCTTTTGCCCGTTCGACCGTATCAAGATCGCCCAGCTCCAGCTTGGGCATGCCGCAACACGCCTCCTTATCGGCCAGGGTAAACGGGATTCCGTTATGCTCGAATACGGCGATCAGGTCTTCTGCCACCCGGGGGGTATTCCTGTTGCAGTAACAGGTCACGAACAAGGCCACCTTTCCGGTCGTCCCGCCGGCCGGCTCCGGCGTGGACGGGGCCGGTTGTTTGCCTTTAACCCGACTGCGCAACGAGCGGGAATGAAACTCCGGCAAAGGCGCATCCGCATGGATACCCACCGTCTTTTCCAGCAGTTTGCGCAGCGGTTGCGACTTATTCGCCGCATTGACAAGCTGGGCAACAATGGGAATACCGGCGAGATTGCCCACGGTACGGGTAGAGGTAAGCACCTTATCGCGCAGTTTCGCGTTGCCCTGCTTGAAATTCACCGCCTTGGCGCGCAGCATGAGGTGGGGGAAGTCGACGTTCCATTCGTGGGGCGGCACATAGGGGCATTTCGTCATGTAGCAGAGATCACACAGATAGCAGTGATCCACGACTTTGCCGAAATCGGCTTTT
Source organism: Gammaproteobacteria bacterium (assembly GCA_965222155.1). Classification (GTDB taxonomy): domain Bacteria; phylum Pseudomonadota; class Gammaproteobacteria; order Eutrophobiales; family Eutrophobiaceae; genus JAAXHV01. The sequence continues at coordinate 916,846 of CBDCTH010000012.1, read as the reverse complement.
TCCACCCCGTCCACTTCCATGGTGTCCGACTCGTCTATCAGGTCGAACAGGGTGGGAAACGCGTTGCACAGGCTGACACAGCGGCGGCAGCCGTGGCAGATATCAAATACGCGCTCCAACTCCGAGACCAAATCGTCCTGATCGTAGTATTCTGCCTGTTTCCATTCAATAGCATGCCTGACGGGAGCTTCCAGGCTACCCTCGCGAATATCAATACTCACACGATTTTTCCGCTCGACCTAAAAAAGAGCCGGGCAAGAACCCGGCTCCTGACAAATCTGTCTGGAATAGATTTACAAAGCACACCCCTATACTTTGCCCTTTCGGGGTCGGTAAAATCAGGCGTCAAGGTTGTCCAGCGCCTTTTGAAAACGGTTGGCGTGAGAACGCTCAGCCTTGGCAAGGGTTTCAAACCAGTCGGCGATTTCATCCAGGCTCTCGTCCCGCGCAGTCTTCGCCATACCCGGGTACATATCCGTGTATTCATAAGTTTCACCGGCAATGGCCGCTTTCAGGTTGTTTTCGGTTGAGCCGATTGGCTCACCTGTTGCCGGATCGCCCACCTCTTCAAGATATTCCAGGTGGCCGTGGGCATGGCCGGTCTCACCTTCGGCAGTTGAACGAAATACTGCAGAGACATCGTTAAAGCCCTCCACGTCCGCTTTCTGGGCAAAATATAAATAACGGCGATTGGCCTGTGATTCCCCGGCAAACGCTGCTTTCAGGTTATCTTCGGTTCTGGTACCTTTCAAACTCATCGGACTTCCTCCTAATCAATTGATCTTTTATGGCTTAATTATTACTAAACAGTCGCAACGTACTTCTGAATTTAGCTGACTCAGTCAATAGTGTCAACCTGATAACTCAAGCAGGGTTATTGTATTTTTTAATCGTGAATATAGGTTCTACTTATAATGTATGTAAATCCTTGAGTTATTGATACAATTTGAACCATCACCGTCAGGAGACAAGCTTGTGTCTGAAAAAAACTCCGAAATAGATTTTGAGAAATCACTGGCTGAACTGGAACAGCTTGTTGAGACCATGGAAAAAGGTGAGCTCACCCTGGAAGAATCCCTGAAACAATTCGAACGGGGGGTATCCCTGACCCGTGCCTGCCAAAAAGCCCTGGCGGCTGCGGAACAGAAAGTACGAATTCTGACCCTGAACAATGAGTCGGGTGAGCTGACAGAATTTGAAGCAGCGCGTGCGGATGAGGCATGACAGGGGACAGATTTGAAATCTGTCCACGACAATTACTTCGCTGAACGGCTGGCGGACTACCAGGCCCGGGTGGAAGCCGCCCTGGACTTCTGGTTACCGCCGGTCACGGAAATACCGGAATCGTTAAACGAAGCCGTTCGTTATTCGATTTTTGGCGGCGGCAAGCGTATCAGGCCGGTTCTGGTCTACGCCAGCGGCGAGGCGTTCAACGTCAGGCCGGCGGCATTGGACGGCTGTGCCTGTGCAGTGGAAATGATCCATACTTATTCACTCATCCATGACGACCTGCCGGCTATGGACGACGATGATTTACGGCGCGGCCGACTCACTTGCCACAAGGCCTATAATGAAGCCACCGCCATCCTGGCCGGTGATTCATTGCAGGCCCTGGCTTTCCAGGTTCTGGCGCAGGACACGGGGATTTCGGTCCCTGCCGAACAGCGCCTGAAAATGATCGACACCCTGGCGCTGGCCAGCGGCCCCGGCGGCATGACGGGAGGTCAGACTATCGACCTGGAAGCTGAGGACAAGGCGCTCAGCCTGGAACAACTGCAAACCATGCACTCGCGTAAGACCGGTGCGCTGATCAGGGCTAGCGTTGAGCTGGGCGCGCTTTGCTCCGACCGGGTTGACGAGGATCAGTTTCATAATGTCTCGCGCTACGCGGACTGCATCGGCCTGGCTTTTCAAATTCACGACGATGTGCTTGACATCGTGGGCGATACCGAAACGCTGGGTAAACCCCAGGGCTCCGACATGGAAAAGAATAAAGCGACTTATCCGAACCTGCTGGGCCTGGAGGGTGCGAAACAGGCGGCGCAGGAGTTACTGGAGGATGCCCTCAACTGCCTGTCGGATTTTGGTGACGAAGCTGGGATGCTGCGCCGGATAGCGCGTTACATTGTAGAGAGGAATAGCTAGTTTTGGACCGGTCCGGAGGGGTCTGGATGGGTCCGAAAAGGTTTGGATAGGTTTTTCAAGACTCGCTGTGAATACGTCCCTGTACGCTTACCATCCGCTGTCCCTGCGGATGATAGTCTTGAAAAACCTATCCAAACCTGTCAGAGCCCTAGGGGCAGACTTGGACGCCCATCGGGCGCCCGCAGGGCGGGCGCCAAGGAAGGCGCACATCAACAGCCTATCCAGACCTGTCGGGGTTCTCAGCTTTCTTAACTCTACTCTGTGTTCTCTGTGACCTCTGTGGCTATATGAATCCTTCCTCTTTTACTGATTTTTAGCCCGTTCCCACAGCTCTTCCATTCTCTCCATTGACGCGGTTTCCAGGTCCTGCCCTTCTTGTTCAAGTGTAGTTTGGATGAAGCGGAACCGTTGTTCGAATTTATTATTGGCCTCGCGCAAGGCTGTTTCGGGGTTGATGTCCAGGTGTCTGGCCAGGTTGATGGCCGCGAAGAATAAATCGCCTACTTCATCTTGTAGCCGGGTGTGGTGTTGCGGCTGGTCCATTGCCTGTTTCAGTTCATTGACTTCCTCTTCAACTTTGGCCAGTACCGGTGCCGGTTCATCCCAGTCGAAGCCGACCTGGGCTGCGCGTTTTTGTAATTTCTCCGCACGCAGCATTGCCGGCAGTGCCCTGGTGATATTGTCAAGATAATCTCCCGCGCGTTCCTCCCGTTTGATTTTTTCCCAGTTGTTCTTGACGTCCTCTATCGTGTCCGCCTGCTGCCCGGCGAATACGTGGGGGTGGCGCCTCTTCAGCTTGTCACAGACGCCGCCGACTACGTCCGTTAAATCGAAACTGCCGGTTTCTGACGCCATTTGCGAATAAAAGATAACATGGAACAGTAAATCTCCCAGTTCATCCTTGATTTCTTCCATGTTGTTTCGCTCCACCGCATCAACCAATTCGTATATCTCTTCCAGCGTATACGGAATGATTGTCTCCTTCGTCTGTTGCCTGTCCCAGGGGCATCCCGTCTTCGGGTCACGTAATGCCGCCATTATATCTACCAGCTCTTGTATGGACTTCATATCACATTTCCTGTAATAAATGGCTTGTAATATCTTAATTTTATGTTACTTTTTGGTTGTTGTAATTCCAGACGGAAAATATGGCGCCGTGCCGGGCCTGCCGAGATGCGGCCTGGCATCAGAATATCAGATTAACACATGAAACCACTGATCTTGCGACTTGATATATCCGGGACACCGGTTACCTGGCTCCCCTGGCAGGACGCGGTGAGTCTTTATTGCCGTGATATGGTGGGCTGGACCGCGGGTAATGAAACCTTTACGTTCCATGGCGGCGTTAATAAAATGAGTGGCTTACGTTCCACTGTCTCGATTAATTCCATTATCGCGGTCAAACGTTCCAGGAATCATAAGTACATTTATCGAACCGTTCCGCCATTGACCAACCGCGAACTGTTTCTGCGTGATGCGCGCATCTGCATGTATTGCGGCAACCATCATAAGGGCATGGCATTAACCCGGGATCATGTCATACCCATGTCGCGCGGGGGCGCTGACCGCTGGTCAAATGTGGTCACTGCCTGCCGCTCATGCAATACCCGCAAGGGCAACAGGAGTCCTGAAGAAGCCGGGATGCCGCTGCTGGCAGTGCCGTATGTACCGAACTGGGCCGAGTATCTCGCCTTGTCGAACAGAAAAATACTGGTCGACCAGATGGAATTTTTGAAATCACAGTTTTCCGGCCGCATAATGCCGTTCTACGATCAATAAGGTTTATTCCATACCCACAGTCAGTTGAGGGCGCACCATTGTCAGTATTTCCTGCCACTGAGAACTAATCGAGGAATGTTTAATGAGGATTTTTGTCTGCGTATTAATAATCGTCCTGTCGCTGCAAGCCCAGGCTGTCGATCCATCGGGTAACTATGCAATCTGGGGGAAAGGCCAGAAGTCCTGTTTCCGCTATATGAAAGATCGTTCTGCAGGTGAGGACGAAGCATATAAATATTTCATCATGGGATATTTAACCGCATTTAACGCCATGACACCGGAAACCTACAGCATTTCAGGAAGTATGACGCTGGATGAGATCATGACCTGGCTGGATGATTATTGTGAACCGAATCAAATGAGCGGGATTGAGCGGTCTTTGCTTGAGTTTATCGACAGCCAATATGCTACACGCTACCGCACCCCACCAGGCAGCCCGGGTCGTTGAGCAGGACGGCATAGGCGCCGGGCTTGACGGGCGGAATTACTGCTGATTATTTCTGTATTATTTAGTGTTAGGTGTTATATTTGGGGTTTGATGTAAAAGATAATTATCTGCGGATTGATTCTGTCGGAAAAATGCGTCATTATTGGCGGACTTGAATTGCTTACAATCCCTGTAACCGGGCAAACTGGAGAAGAAAATATGAAGAGAACCTTAGTCAAAGTCACATTTTTTGCTGCCGTATTAATGATACTGGGCGGTTGTGCTACAGTTGAGCAGCTTAATGAGGTCAGGGCAATTGCAGAGAATGCTCAATCCGTAGCGAATAGTGCGGCTTCTGCAGTGTCTGCGGCCGATAGCGCCATGTCAGCAGCTAATCAGGCAATGGATGCAGCCAAAGCAGCCCAATCCGCGGCTGATGCAGCAAACGCATGTTGCAATGAAAACTCAAGCAAGCTGGATCGCATGTTTGAAAAAGCGATGCAGAAATAAGCGTCATTCCAGTCTGACCGCTTAAATCAACTACTTTCCGACCGGTGCGCTGCGTAACCGTAGCGCGCCGGGAAGAGGCACCATCAAAGACTGCGCGACGATACTGATTGTCGTGCGGAGGGGTAGGTTTCCCTAAAATTCCGGTTTCTCCACGCCATCCTGCTGTTCTGTTCTGATAAGCCGACCGATTTCAACCGGGATGCCGTTACTCTCGGCTATGACTGAATGCGCCAGACCCCAATCCACATGGTATCCCATGTCTCCGGTTATTTTTATCAGCATTTCAACAACACTGGTCAGATTACCTTCGAACTGCTCCGCGTCCTCCTCCATAAAAGGATGGGCTTCCAGGTAAATTTTGTCGTTATATCTACCTACCTTATAGGGCTGGTTGACGATGCGGACAGGCGTGCGCAATTCGACCTGCTGGTACAGGCTCTTGATGTCTTCAGGATACAACCGGATACAACCGTGGCTGACCCGCATCCCTATACCGAACGGCTTATTGGTGCCATGGATAATATACTCGGGCATTCCCAGCCTCATTGCATAGTTGCCCAACGGGTTGTTCGGCCCCGGCGGCACCCGCTTAGGTAACGGATCCCCTTGTTCGGCATGTTCCTTGCGGATGGATTCCGGCGGATGCCAGTAAGGCCGGGTTTTCTTCTGGATGATCCGGGTATTCATATAAGGTGTTGACCAGCCTTGACGGCCCACTCCGATTGGATGGGTAATAACCTCCGCAGCCTGGTCCGAATCCTGCGGAGGAAAATAGTAAAGGCGCATCTCGGGAATATTCAGCACGATGCCGACATGGGGGGTAACCGGCAAAACAAACAGGGTCGGCAGCACAACTTCCGTGCCCTGCCCCGGCAACCAGGTATCCACGCCGGGATTGGCCAGCTTGATCTCCTGGTAACCAAGCCCGTTGGCCCTGGCTATATCAGGGAGAGTGTCCTTGTTTTCGGCATAGACTTTCTCCACCGCGCCTATCAGTGAAGCATCAGGCTCCATCAGCGTATAGGAAACAGTCGCCCGGACCGGCATGAAACTGAATGCGCATACCAGGATAAAAGCAACCCGGATAGATAAGCCTGTCAATATTCTCCCGAACATCAGTATTCCATCAGTCTGGGCATCAGTTCAACCAGGTTACAAGGCCGGGTCCGGTAATCCAACTGGTGTGAAATTATCTTGTCCCAGGCGGTGGCGCAGGCGCCCGCTGAACCCGGCAGGCAAAAAATATACGTGCCGCCGGCTACCCCTGCAACAGCGCGTGATTGCAATGAGGAAGTAGCTATCTCCTGGTAGGACAAATATCGGAACAGCTCCCCGAAGCCCTCTATTTCCTTATCAAACAAGATCGAAACGGCCTCGGGTGTGCCGTCCCGGCCGGTTACTCCCGTCCCACCCGTAGTCAGGATTGCATCCACATTTTCTGTGGCGCACCAGCCGGAAACCGTCGCGCGGATCCGATAGATATCATCCGGCACGATACTCCTTTCATGAAGCCGGTGGCCGGCCTCCTCCAGTCTGCGAGTCAGGAGTTTCCCCGACTTATCGGTTTTTTCCGTCCGTGAATCGGATATGACCAATACGGCGATATTCAGTGGTTTAAATTCTCTGTCAGACACTGCACATTCTCAAAAAAGATATAACGGGGGATAGATTTAAATCCGGCCCAAGCCCGTCCATAAGAGGGATGTATCAGCGTAACATAAAAGGGAAAGTGTTTAAACCCAAATGGAAATGGGGGAAGTGGGGGAAATGTGAAAATGGGGGACAAACCCCGTTTTTTCGGCGCCGCCCCACGTCGTCATACCGGGCAAAATGTCGTCATACCGGGCTTGTCCCGGTATCCAGTCTTATACTGTGTCGCTTGGGGATGTAGCGCGCCATTTCCGCCCTGGCGTCGGGCTTGTCCCGGTATCCAGTCTTATACTGTGTCGCCCCTGGCTTACGACATGCCGGGGCAGGCTCCGGCGACTCATTGTTTCACTGGATTTCCATCCTTAGGTCCGTAAACGGCACATCCCCCTGCTTACAGCATGCAGGGGCAGGCTATGTGCCACTACTCGGCATTCTCCGGAATGACGACAATGGGCTAAAACGGGGTCTGTCCCCCTTTTTCTCTTTTTCTCAGCATTGTTAGCCGCGTGTGCGGGAATGGTACGGAGGGTGTCTACTGACTTTGAGATGCCCCTGTTGTCAGGAACATTGCTGTCCGTAGCTGTAACGCATACTGTGTTTTCCTGGTGTTTTCCAACATAAAAAGGTTACAAGCAGTTTTTCCATTGTAGAATGTCGGTACTCAAATCAGACTGACAGAGGAAATGTAATGTTGAAAGCACAAAAGTTTTGGTTATTTTTCGTTGCCCCCGGGGTTTTATCGGCCTGTTATCAGGAGGCGAAGGTCGCGGATGGCGAGGCATTCCGGGTGCAGGCGGCGGATGTGGATAAGAGCAATCCGAACTGGAAACAGCAACTTGACAAGCCCGGGGTTATGGACTTTAAACCCGGCGAGAAATACTACTGGGAGATGGAAACCAACGTAGGCAATATGAGCTTCCTGCTGTTCCACGAGAGCACGCCCATGCATGTGAGCAGTACGATATACCTCACCGAGCTGGGGTTTTATGATGAGGTGCTGTTGCACCGGGTCATCCCCGGATTCATGGCGCAGGGCGGCGATCCCACCGGCACCGGACGGGGTGGTCCCGGCTATCGTTATGAGGGCGAGTTTCCCGCGGGCCTGTCCCACGATCGCCCTGGACTGCTGAGCATGGCGAATGCCGGGCCCGGAACGGACGGCAGCCAGTTCTTTATAACCTTTGTGCCTACTCAATACCTGGATGGCAAGCACACAATCTTCGGGGAACTGGTAGCCGGTCAGGAAACGCTGAAGGCCCTGGAAGAACGCGGCAACAACAGCGGCCGGACTGTCGAGAAACTGGAGATCATCAAGGCCACTATCCGGCGCGAGACCGTATCCTAGAGAACCGCTGTATGGAGCAAGGCATGACTGACGATAAACTAAAAACCATTACGGTAAATAACAAGGAATACCGGATTTATTCACTACAGGCGCCGGACGGGAGGCAAGACATCAGCCGCCTGCCCTATTCCCTGAAAATCCTGCTGGAGAACCTGTTACGCCACGAGGACGGGGTCAATATCACCCGCGCCGACATCACTGCCCTGGCCGATTGGGATGCGAAGGCAAAGCCGGAACAGGAGATCTCCTTTACCCCGGCCCGGGTATTGATGCAGGACTTTACCGGCGTCCCGGCTGTGGTTGATCTCGCCGCCATGCGCGACGCCATGCAATCACTGGGCGGCGACCCGGAAAAGATCAATCCGCTGTCGCCGGCTGAACTCGTCATTGATCATTCAGTGATGGTGGACGTCTTCGGCACGGCGGATGCGGCGCAACGAAACGCGGTCATTGAATTCAAACGCAACCGGGAACGCTATGAGTTCCTGCGCTGGGGACAACAGGCGTTCTCCAATTTCAAGGTGGTGCCGCCGGACACCGGCATTGTGCACCAGGTCAACCTGGAATACCTGGCCAGGACGGTGTTCACCAGGGAGGTTGACGGCGTGGTCGAAGCCTATCCCGATACCGTGGTCGGCACCGATTCCCATACCACGATGATCAACGGCCTGGGCGTACTCGGCTGGGGCGTGGGCGGTATTGAGGCGGAAGCGGCAATGCTGGGACAACCTATCACCATGCTGATCCCCGAAGTGGTCGGTTTCAAACTCAGCGGCGCGCTGCCTGAGGGCGCTACGGCCACGGACCTGGTCCTGACCGTGGTTGAAATGCTCAGGAAACACGGCGTGGTGGGCAAGTTCGTCGAATTTTACGGAGACGGCCTGGACAACCTGTCGCTGGCCGACCGGGCGACCATCGCCAACATGGCGCCGGAATACGGCGCGACCTGCGGCATCTTCCCCATTGACCGGGAAACCGTCAATTACCTGCGCCTGTCAGGCCGGGATAATGAGCAGGTTGAACTGGTCGAGGCTTACGCAAGGGCGCAGGGGATGTGGCGTGACACCGGGACGCCGGAAGCCGATTATTCCGCCACCCTGAGTCTTGATATCGGCACGGTAACGCCCAGCCTGGCAGGGCCGAAACGGCCCCAGGACCGGATCCCTCTGGCGCATGCCAAAGACAGTTTCCGCGGGCACCTGGCGGACGCTACCAGGGGTCGGGACGGTGGCGGGGTTGCCCGGGTGGAAACGCCGCTGGGTGACCATTACGATTTGAAAGACGGTGCGGTAGTCATTGCGGCCATCACCTCTTGCACCAATACGTCAAACCCCTCGGTAATGGTCGGCGCCGGGCTGGTCGCAAAAAAAGCCGGCGCGCGTGGGCTGGCGGTCAAACCCTGGGTAAAGACCAGCCTGGCGCCGGGCTCCCTGGTAGTGCGCGACTACCTGAACCGGGCCGGGCTCACGGCTGATCTCGACAACCTGGGATTCAATATCGTCGGCTACGGTTGCACCACCTGTATCGGCAATTCCGGCCCCTTGCCCGAGGAGGTAAGTCGGGGGATTGCGCAAGGTGATCTGGTCGCTACTGCGGTATTATCCGGCAACCGCAACTTTGAAGGCCGGGTTCATGCAGAAGTCAAAATGAATTTCCTGGCCTCGCCGCCGCTGGTGGTCGCCTATGCAATAGCCGGAACGATGGATATCGACCTGCAGAATGACCCCCTGGGCCGCGACGCCGACGGCAACGCCGTCTACCTGAAGGATATCTGGCCCAGCCAGGCCGAGATCAATGGCGTCATCGCCGCATCGGTCGATTCGGACATGTTCCGTAATTCATACCGGCAAGCCTTTACCGGTGATGCCAACTGGACCGGCATCAACGTCCCGGAGAGCAACCGCTATCAATGGAGCAACGACTCCACTTACGTACAGAACCCTCCTTATTTTGAGGGCATGAGCGCCACGCCAGACGCGCTTGAACCGATACAGGGCGCAAGAATACTGGTAAAGCTGGGCGACAGCATCACCACCGATCACATCTCCCCTGCCGGCGCCATCAAGGCCGACACGCCGGCGGGCAGGTACCTGATCGATAAAGGGGTAAAGCCGGTGGATTTCAACTCATACGGCTCCCGGCGCGGCAACCACGAGGTGATGATGCGCGGCACCTTTGCCAATATCCGTTTGCGCAATCAACTGGCGCCGGGAACTGAAGGGGGATGGACCATACACCAGCCTTCCGCTGAACAGATGTCGATTTACGCGGCGGCGATGAGGTACAAGGAGGAAGACGTGCCCTTGATCGTCCTGGCAGGCAGTGAATACGGCACCGGTTCATCCCGGGACTGGGCGGCAAAAGGCGCCAGGCTGCTTGGCGTGCGCGCGGTGATTGCAGTCAGCTTTGAGCGCATACACCGTTCCAACCTGGTCGGCATGGGGGTGCTGCCCCTGGTGTTCAAGCCCGGTGAAAATACCGATAAACTCGGTTTGACGGGGCGGGAAACCTATTCCATCCACGGCCTGGAGACCGGTGCCAGGGAAGTCGGGGTCAGCGCTGTCGCTGACGACGGCGCCACGACGGAATTCGCTGCCCTGGTCCGGGTGGACACGCCGAAGGAATGGGAGTACTACAACAACGGCGGCATTTTACACTACGTATTGCGGGAGCTGGCCGCATAAAGCATATTGTTGGTAAACTGATATACACGCTTGATTAACACCAGAATACTCAAATGAGATCAATACGACCAGTAGAAGACCTGAACCTGACCGACCATGTTGTCGGGCATTATATCAACGGTCATGCAGTAACAGACGCTAATGAGCGCATGCAGGCAATTTATAATCCCGCTACGGGTCAAATCACGCACCACGTGGCGCTGGCGGGTAAGGCAACGGTGGAGAAAGCCATTGCGGCCGCGGCGGCAGCTTATCCGGCGTGGCGCCAGACACCCCCCATCAAACGGGCCCGGATCATGTTCCGTTTTAAGACGTTATTGGAACAACACGCAAATGAGATCGTTACTTTATTGACTGCAGAACACGGTAAAGTCCTGGATGACGCACGTGGCGAGTTCGCCCGGGGTGTGGAGGTTGTTGAATATGCCTGTGGCGCGCCCGAATTATTGAAGGGGGAACACAGTAAGGACGTCAGCCCCGGCATTGACAGTTGGTCCGAATTTCAGCCGCTGGGAGTCGTTGCCGGTATTACCCCGTTTAATTTTCCGGCTATGGTGCCCCTGTGGATGTACCCCATGGCCATCATTTGCGGCAATACTTTTGTGCTGAAACCATCGGAAAAAGACCCTGGCGCGCCAACCCGTATAGCTGAACTATTCAAAGAAGCGGGATTACCGGATGGCGTGTTTAATGTTGTCAATGGGGACAAAAAAGCCGTTGATACCTTGTTGGCTGACCCCAGAGTGGAAGCCGTGAGCTTTGTGGGATCAACTCCTGTGGCTGAATACATTTATCAAACCGGGACGGTCAATGGAAAAAGAGTCCAGGCATTGGGAGGCGCGAAGAACCACGCCATTGTCATGCCGGATGCCGATATGGATAACGCAGTGAATGCGTTAATGGGCGCCGCTTATGGTTCCTGTGGCGAACGCTGTATGGCCATTTCCGTAGTAGTGTGTGTCGGTGACGAAGTTGCCGATGAAGTGGTAAAAAAACTATCGCTGCGAGTGGCTGACCTGAAGATCGGTGCGGGCATCGACAGCCATAATGAAATGGGGCCTCTAATCAGCAAACCTCACTACGAGAAAGTACGCGGCTATGTTGACCTGGGTGTGGCGGAAGGCGCCGAACTGGTGGTGGATGGGCGTGAGTTTAGTGTTCCCCACCAGCCGGACGGATTCTTTCTTGGTGGCTGCCTGTTTGACCAAGTGACCGCGGAAATGCGTATCTACAAGGAGGAAATATTCGGTCCCGTTTTATGCGTGGTGCGTGTGCAGAGCCTGCAGGAGGCGATGCGGATCACTGATGAACACGAATACGGAAACGGCACCTGCCTGTTTACCCGTGATGGCGGTATCGCCCGTTATTTCACTGACAATATCAAAGTCGGCATGGTCGGCGTCAACGTGCCTTTGCCGGTACCGGTTGCCTATCACAGCTTCGGTGGCTGGAAACGTTCCCTGTTTGGCGATCTCAGTGCTTACGTTCCCGATTCCATCCGTTTTTACACGCGACGCAAGACTATCACCCAACGTTGGCCCTCTGATTCTGTCGAGAAGGCGCAGTTTTCCTTTCCAAGCAACCAGTAAGATCTGGGGGAATTATGTGGACCCCCTCGTCATTCGCCAGAATGACGAAGTGACGCAGGATGCCAGGGGAAAGCCGGAATGGCGGTGGAGCATCTATCGACAACGTTGGTTATACTGACTGCTTTGGCAATAATGAGGTCTTGTCAGCTTGTCCGGTCATTCTATCGAGTTTGAGCACATTATAAAGTCCTACGGCGGCAAGCCGGTCATCCGGGATGTCTCCCTGGCGCTGCCGGTAAATACCACGACGGCGATTGTCGGGGAGAGCGGCAGCGGCAAGTCAACCCTCCTGCAACTGATCAACGGACTGGTTTTACCTGATTCCGGCAGCGTCCGGGTACAGGGTGAGTTACTGGATTACAGCCGTTTACCCGGAATACGCCGCACTATGGGTTACGCCGTGCAGGGCGCCGGCTTGTTTCCCCATCTCACGATCCGGGAAAACGTAACCCTGGTGGCTAGGCTGGAAGGATGGCCGGCCGGCCGGATCAGGGACCGATACAACAACCTGCTGGCGCTGTTTGGCCTGGATGACGAATTATCCGGACGCTTCCCCCATAGTCTGTCCGGCGGGCAGGCACAACGGGTGGGATTATGCCGGGCCATGATGCTGGACCCGCCGTTGCTGTTGCTGGATGAACCGTTCTCAGGACTCGATCCCATTACCCGCGCGTCCATCTACCGGGAATTGCTGCAACTCGAGCATACCGGCGACAGGTCCATCCTGCTGGTGACGCATGACATGAGTGAGGCAACCAGGCTCGCCAAGCGGCTGGTAATCCTGAAGCAGGGTCAGGTTATTCGGCAAGGCAGTTTACATGAGATCAGGACAGGCCCGGCTGATGATTATGTCAGGGGATTATTTTTGAACGAGGTCGAATTTTCAGGGGTCAGACCTGCATAACCACATATAACTATTTGATTTTACAGACTAATATATCGATGAATGAGCTTTTTTCAGCCTTAGAAGGCACTTTTTACTACGAAAAAGGACACAATATTACTTGTCAGCGTAGAGTGTTGCTTAAAATGATGTTCTTCACCGCAAAAAACGCCTTCTAAGGCTGGAAAAAACGTCATGTTCAGATATTTTTCCAACATAATCAAAAAGTTATCTTGGATTATATTGGTCCGACCCCTGATCTGTCTGAGCCTGTATCTACTCTGTATCCTGCCGAGTTTCGCTCAAATCACCGTCGGGAGTAAAAACTTCAATGAAGGCTACCTGCTGGCCGAGATTTTCGCACAGTCACTGGAACTGGAAGGGTTCAGCGTCGACCGCAAATTCGGTCTGGGCGGCACACTGGTCTGTTACGAGGCCCTGGCAAATGGCGCGATAGATGTTTACGTGGAGTATACAGGCACCCTGGCGGAAGTCATCCTGAAGACAGATATTCCGGCAACGGCTCTGGACCAACTGAATACGGCGGTCTCGGAACAGGGCCTGCAGGTACTCGATCCACTCGGGTTCAACAATACGTACGCCCTGGTGATGCGGGAAAAAACCTCCGAGGAGAAAGGGATTTCGCGGATATCGGACCTGGCGTCCCACCCGGAACTGGTTCTGGCCTTCTCCCTGGAATTCCTGAATCGGGAAGATGGCTGGCCCGGCCTGGACAGGACTTACGGTCTGTCCGGAAAGCCCACAGGTATTGAACACGGTCTGGCCTACCAAGCCATCGTCGACGGATCTGTTGATGTGATTGATGCCTATTCCACCGACGGAGAACTGGCCAGGTATGCCTTGACCGTGCTCGACGACGACCGGGGTTATTTCCCGCAATATTTTGCCGTCCCGTTTACGCGCCTGGAGCTGTCGGATAGGGCCAGGGAAGTCCTGCTTGGTCTGTCCGGAAGAATCGACGATGACCGTATGCAGGAACTGAACAGGATGACGACCATCGACGGTAAGAGCTTTGCAGAAGTTGCGAGTGAATTCATCCGGGATGAAGGACTGGGGGATACGGAAGTTGAATACGGGCTTGTCTCTTCGATCCTGGGCAATACCGTGACCCATCTCAAGCTGACGGCTATAGCCCTGGCCCTGGGCTGCCTGTTGGGTCTGCCGCTGGGCATTCTTGTTTTTCGCATCCGTTCCGTGGCGAGAGTCACCGTTTACCTTGCCGGGTTGCTGCAGACCATCCCTTCCATCGCATTACTGGCGCTGATGATCCCGCTGTTCGGGATTGGTGAACGACCGGCGATCATCGCGCTGTTTCTGTATTCCCTGTTGCCCATACTGCGAAACACCATTACCGCGCTGGTCACTATCGACCCGCTGTTGAAACGGGTGGCCGAAGCCATAGGCTTGACCAGGTGGGAACAACTGCGCCATGTATTACTACCGATAGCGCTACCGACTATCCTGGCGGGCGTCAGGACGGCAGCCATCATCAGCATCGGCACGGCGACCCTGGCTGCGTTCATCGGCGCAGGCGGGCTGGGTGAACCTATCGTAACCGGACTGGCGCTCAACGATACCAACCTGATCCTGCAGGGCGCCATCCCGGCGGCGGGCCTGGCCATCCTGGTGGAACTTTTCTTTGAGTTACTGGAAAGATTACTGGTGAAACCTCACATGCTGGCGGGGCAGTTGCCGAAGTAGTTACGGTAATGGTCACAAGTTTTGCTATCCAATGAACTCAAGGATAACGTGCTTGCCTACCATTGCCGGAAACCATTTGCTTGCATCAACACATTCATCCAGGGAACCAAAATAGGCAGGCGCAGCAGACATTACCCTGAAGTTCGACATATCCCGTCCGGCAGCCTCGCCGGGGCTGACGGTACCCTTAAAACAGATGCCGAATTCCACTTGGTATGCCTCCTTTATCCTGAAAGCCGCGTTGTTATAAGATCAGTATCACTCGAAGCGCAGTATTGACGACGTCCTCAAGATTAGAACTTCACGGGCAGGGTCACCAGGCCGCGACTCTGGATGCCGGTCTTCCATTTAAGTCGGTCTGCGGTCACCGCCAGTCTCAACCCGGGCAATCGCCGTAAAACGGTGTTGAACATGATCCCCATATTCAGACGCGCCAGGTGGTTACCCAAGCAATGGTGAACGCCGCCGCCAAACGCCAGGTGCCGGTTTGGGTCGCGGCGGATATCAAATGAAGCAGGATTATCGAAGCAAGCGTCGTCCCGATTGGCCGATGCATACAGAAACCCCAGCTTCGTGCCTTTTTTAAATGAGTATCCTTTGTACTCCATATCTTCCAGCACATACCGATGAAAATGGGGCAACGGCGGCTCAAAGCGGAGTATTTCCTGCACGGTGGTATGAATCAGCCGGGGATCGGCTTTCAGCGCGGCCATCTGCTGCGGATGCTGGAGTAATGCCAGCATACCATTCGCTGATGCATCGATGGTCGAGCCGTGTCCTGCCATGAGAACAGTCATGGCAGTCGAAATCAGATCGTCTTGATTCAGGCAGTCGCTACCATCACGCCATGCGATCATTTCTGATATCAGGTCAAGCTGTGGTTGTTTCCGGCGAATTTCTGTCATTTCAGTCAGGTATGCCGCAAACTCCGTCGTCGCCTGCTCCGCCAGTTGCCTGTGCGCCTCGGTCCGTTCCGGCTCAAAAAACTGGACGATATTTTCCGACCAGGTGCGTAATTGAAGACGGTTCGATTCCGGCACACCCAGCATTTCCCCAATGACAAAGCCCGGTACGGGGGCAACCAGATCTTCAATGAAATCGAACTCTTTTTCCGATGCCACAATGTCGATTTGTCGGTTGATTAAATCCTGGATAAAGCCGCTCAGTTGATTGACCCGCGGGATTGTAAAAAGCCTGAATACCGACTTCCTCAAACGGCTGTGCCGTTCCCCCTCACTGTCAATGATCGAGACCTTTACATAACGGCTGTGGGCAGGCGCCGCCTTACGTTATACTATCACCAGATGCTGAACCGGCAAACGGGCAAACACCATGGCAACAATCAAACCAGATGATCTGATAACAAGCGTTGTGGATTCCCTGCAGTTTATATCCTACTACCATCCGCAGGATTTTATCGCAGCGGTACACAACGCCTACCAGCGGGAAGAATCCCCGGCGGCCAAAGATGCACTGGCGCAGATACTGGTCAATTCCAGGATGTGCGCGGAAGGGCGCCGGCCGATCTGCCAGGATACCGGGATCGTCACGGTATTTATTAAAATCGGTATGGACGTCCGCTGGGACGACACGGCAATGAGTGTCGCCGATATGGTTAACGAGGGCGTCAGGCGCGCCTACACCCATCCGGATAACATTTTGCGGGCCTCCATCATGGCGGATCCGGCCGGCTCCCGCAAAAATACCGGCGATAACACGCCGGCGGTCATTCACATGGAGGTGGTCCCGGGAGACAAGGTAGAGGTCCGGCTCGCGGCCAAGGGCGGGGGTTCTGAAAACAAGGCAAAAATGGCGATGCTCAACCCCAGTGACAGTATTTCAGACTGGGTCGTGGACGTTGTGCCGACCCTGGGAGCCGGCTGGTGCCCGCCGGGGATCCTGGGTATCGGTATCGGCGGTACGGCGGAGAAAGCGGTGGTGCTGGCAAAGGAAGCGCTGCTTGATCCGATAGATATCCAGGAACTGAAACAACGGGGCCCGCAATCGAAACTGGAGGAATTGCGCCTGGAAATATTCGACCGGGTAAACGACCTGGGGATAGGCGCCCAGGGCCTGGGCGGCCTGACCACGGTGCTGGACGTAAAGATCATTGATTATCCCACCCATGCCGCATCCCTGCCTGTGGGTCTGATTCCCAACTGTGCCGCTACCCGTCATACGCATTTCATCCTGGACGGCAGCGGTCCTGCCCTGCAGACACCCCCCAGCCTGGATGACTGGCCCGACATAAGCTGGGAAGCCGGTCCCGGCTCCCGGCGCGTCAACCTGGACAAGCTCAGCCGGAATGACTTAGCCGATTGGCGCCCCGGTGAAACCCTGTTGCTGAGCGGTAAATTACTGACCGGCAGGGATGCCGCACACAAGCGTTTGAACAGCCTGTTGATCCAAGAGGAACCACTCCCGGAGGGAGTCGATTTTACCAATCGTTTCATCTACTACGTGGGGCCGGTCGATGCGGTCAGGGATGAAGTTGTCGGTCCGGCAGGGCCCACCACGGCAACCAGGATGGATAAATTTACCGACCTGATGCTGGAGAGAACAGGCTTGATCGGCATGATAGGCAAGGCAGAACGCGGCCCGGAAGGACTGGCAGCCATAAAGAAACACGGTGCGGTCTACCTGACGGCCGTCGGCGGCGCCGCCTACCTGGTTTCCAGGGCAATTACCGGTTCCAGGGTGGTAGCCTTTGCGGAGATGGGGATGGAAGCCATCCATGAATTCGAGGTGAAAGACATGCCGGTTACCGTCGCCGTGGATTGCGGCGGCAATTCCGTCCATCATACCGGCCCGGCACAGTGGCAGGAGATTATTTTCAGGAACAAGGCTGCGACGGCGCGCCTTCAATCATAAACAACAATTTTCCAATAGCCCAGGTGAACTACGATTTCCAGACATTTCGTGGTGATCTCTTCGGTGGCATTACTTCCGCAATCGTAGCCCTGCCGGTCGCACTGGCCTTCGGCGTCGCGTCGGGCCTGGGAGCGGCAGCGGGCATATACGGCGCGATCGCGGTCGGCTTTTTCGCCTCGGTGTTTGGTGGTACCCGCTCCCAGATCTCCGGCCCCACCCCGTCGATGACCGTCGCGATGGCAGTCATTGTCACGACCCATGCATCGAACCTGGCCGAAGCCCTGACCGTAGTTGTCATGGGCGGCCTGCTGCAGGTGCTGCTGGGCATATCAAAGCTCGGTCGCTTCGTTGCCTACACCCCTTACGTGGTTATTTCCGGGTTTATGTCGGGTATCGGCATCATCATTATCCTGATCCAGGTCCTGCCGTTCCTGGGAGCGCCCACCTCGCCGCACGGACCCATGGGCGCACTGCAGGAGTTGCCGGAGGCACTGGCCGGTTTTAACGCCAGCGCATTCGTTATCGGCATGGTCAGCCTGGGCATAGGGATACTCTGGCCGCGCCGGCTGGTCAGGTATCTGCCGTCCCCTCTTGCATCACTGGTTGCAGGCACACTGCTGGGCGTGTTGTGGCTGAATAACGCCCCGGTTATAGGGCAGATGCCCGTGGGACTGCCGGAATTTCAGTTTTACGTACCTTCAGCCGGTTTCCTGGTCAGTGCAGTGGAACCGGCGATCATTCTTGCCCTGCTTGGTTCCGTAGACAGTCTTCTCACCTCCCTGATTGCCGATTCGCTCACCGGCACGCAACATCAACCCAACCGGGAACTGGTGGGCCAGGGCATCGGCAATATGGTAGCCGGAGTATTCGGCGGATTGCCGGGCGCCGGGGCCACCATGGGCACCGTGACCAACATACGCGCCGGCGGTCGGACTTCCGTGTCGGGCGTGTTGCGCTCGTTACTGCTGCTGATGCTGTTGCTGGGCCTGGGACAGTACGTGGAACCAATTCCCCATGCCGTGCTTGCCGGTATCCTGATGAAAATCGGCTGGGACATTATTGACTGGCGTTTTCTGACTCTTGTGCACCGCATCCGGCGTGAGCACCTGATCGTTATGCTGCTTACACTGGGACTGACCGTGTTCGTTGACCTGGTCACCGCCGTGGCAATAGGACTGATCGCCGCGGGTATGACGCACGCACAGCAACTGGAAACCCTGGAACTTGACAGTGTAATCTCCGTACCCCTGCTGGATCGGACGTTCTTCTCCGAGTACCGGGACATGGCCCTGACTGACCCGTATTCGGCGCAGGTCGGCCTGGTGGCGCTCAAGGGAAGTTTCACCGTTGCATCGTCCAGGAAACTTGTTGAAGTGATAGGTGAGGATATCAAAGACCATGAGATCGTGATCTTTGATTTCTCCGATACGACGTATCTTGACGACAGCGCCGCCATGGTCGTGGAGAGGCTTATGAACGTCGCTACGGAAAAACAAACCGAGGTCGTTGTGATGGGTCTCTCGGAGACCATCGCTGACACTCTCCGTACCCTCGATATCCTGCAACATGTGCCGGCGAGTCAGGTTGTCGGTACGCTTGATGAGGCGCGGCGTGTCGCGTATAATTTCCTTGAGAAACAATGATGCGCGAACTCAAGGCAATTATCTTTGACATGGACGGGACCCTTGCCGATACGGAAGAGTTGCATCGTCAGGCCTTTAATCTTGCGTTCGAAGAGTGCGGTTGCCCGCTGAACTGGTCGCGCCGCGAGTATAAACAACTGCTCTCCATTTCCGGCGGCAAGGAAAGAATTTACCATTGCCTGCGTCGGGCCGGTATGGCTGATGACGAGTTGCACCGGACCACGAACACCATACACCAAAGAAAATCGGTCTTATACAGGCAAATACTGGTAGAGAGCAACATCAAATTGCGTCCTGGTATCCGTCGGCTGATCAAGGAATGCAGACTGGCCGATCTGAAACTGGCGATCGCAACAAGCTCTTCAGCGGAAAACGTCAATACCCTGCTGCACAGTGCGTTCGGGAGAAATGACGATGAACTTTTTGCAACCGTAGTCACCTGCGATATCGTTGCAGACAAGAAACCTTCGCCGGCTGTCTATCAATACACCCTGGCAAAACTGGGTATCAATGCGGAAAACTGTATCGCAATAGAAGATACGAGTAACGGTAATCTTGCCGCGCTTGCAGCGGGTATAAAGACGATTATCACCACACATCCCCTGACTATCGATAATGATTTCGCCGGCGCATCACTGGTAATAAACCATCTGGGAGAACCCGACAATCCGTTCTGGTTAACGGCAGGCAAGTCATTCGGCCGCAATTACGTTGACCTTGCTTTACTGAAAATGCTTCATTCTTCACCATCCGGGGTCGGGCAATTCCCTTTCGTCCGGGCGAAGGCCGCGCTTACCCGCTGAAGCCGCGCCCATGACCTTAACCGAACTACGCTATATCGTCGCCGTATCCCGCGAACTGCACTTCGGCAGGGCCGCCGCGGCCTGCTTCGTCAGCCAGCCGACACTCAGCGTGGCGATCAAAAAACTGGAAGATGAACTGGACGTGACGATTTTTGAACGGCGCCCCCATGATGTCACGGTTACCCCGGTAGGCCGGCGCATCGTCGAGCAGGCAATTACCGTGCTGGAACAGGTAAACGCCATCAAGGCCATCGCTGGGGCTGAGAAAGACCAGTTGAAAGGCTCCCTGAAGCTGGGCGTCATCTACACGATCGGGCCTTTCCTGCTGCCGCACCTTATTCCCCTGCTCAACCGGGAGGCGCCCGAGTTGACGCTCATCATCGAAGAGAATTTCACCTTGAACCTAGCAGAGCAGCTTAAACGCGGGGAGCTCGACATGATTATCATCTCCACGCCGTTTGAGCAGCCGGGCACAACCCTTGACGTATTGTACAAAGAGCCGTTCACGGTCATGCTGCCGAAAAACCACTGGCTGTCGGATAAAAAACAAATCAAGGCAAATGACCTGATCGAGGAAACCCTGCTGCTACTGAAATCGGGCAATTGTTTCAGGGATCAGGTCATAGACGTCTGTCCGGCCTGCAAAAGCGATACGTTTTCTAAGGACAAAATGCAAAAAACCCTGGAAGGCAGTTCGATTGACACAATCAAACAGATGGTGGCAGCCGGTTCAGGCGTCACCGTACTGCCGTTGACCGCAATACGGGAGTACGACGAGCTGAGCCGATTGGTTGAATACCGGCCCTTCGCAAAACCCGTACCCGAACGGGATATCGCCCTGGCCTGGCGCAACAGCTACCCGAAAAAACAACTGGCGCAGCTTATCAGCCGGATGATCCGGCGCTGCGACATCCCCGGCAAACATAGCGCACATTAAATCCGCGCAAGATATTAAAGTCGCCGGAACCTGCCCCGGCATGTCGTGAGCCGGGGACGCCTCCCTTGTCGCCATGCTGGCGCCTCCCTTGTCGCCATTCCGGCGTATGCCGGAATCCAGTCCGATAACGTGTCGCCGCAGGCGACGCTTTGTTCTACTGGATTCCGGCATACGCCGGAATGACGACGGAGGGAGGCGCGGGAATGACGACGGAGGGGGGCGCGGGAATGGCGACGGAGGGAGGCGCCGGAATGGCGACGGAGGGAGGCGCGGGAATGACGCCGGAGGGAGGCGCGGGAATGGCGCGAGTTTGCGATTACTTGATGACCAGGAAGGCGGCGGCGTCACCTCTGATTACCCTGAACAACAATGCATTGTCGATGTTATCAACCAGTTGCAAAAATTCCTGCAGGTCGGTAACAGGCTTATGGTTGACGGAGGTTATGATGTCGCCTTTTCTCAAGCCAGCGGACCAGGCCTGGGATCCGCGCTGAATTTCCGTGATAACCACACCCTTGATTTTGCCGAAATAGGGATGGCCTTCTTCAATATCACCCAGTGTTATGCCTTCAAGCCGCTTGTTAAGTGTTTTCTCGGAGAATTTCAACTCCTTGTTGGCAACCACCCTGGCTTTGAACTTCTTCTTTTCGCCGTCTCGCAGAACTTCAAACATGACCTGTTCACCCACAGGCAGCAACCCGATATGGTTTCTGACGTCGGCGGCCGCTTTCACCGGCTTTGAATTAATGGATGTAATGATATCCCCGGGTAGCAGACCCGCCTCCTGGGCCGGCGAATCAGGTAATACACTGTTCACTATTGCGCCTTTCTGGTTCTTTAGCCCGAATGCCTCTGCCAGATCGGCATTTAAATCCTGCACCTGGACACCGATGAAACCCCGTTCCACCATCCCCTTGTCCAGCAGTTGTTCCGTGATCTGCAGGGCGAGATTAATCGGTATTGCGAAACCAATGCCGATATTGCCTCCGCCACGTGAAAATATTGCCGTGTTTATACCTACCAGTTCCCCTTTCAGATTGACCAACGCACCACCCGAATTCCCGGGATTGATGGATGCGTCCGTTTGAATAAAATCCTCGTAACCTTCAATACCCAGGCCACTGCGGCTGAGCGCACTGACTATTCCCGAGGTGACCGTCTGCCCCAGGCCGAACGGGTTGCCGATAGCCACCACGAAATCGCCGACCCGCAGGTCATCCGAGTTGGCGACCTCGATATGCGTCAGGTTCTGCGCTGGTAATTTAATCACGGCTACGTCCGTCGCCGGGTCGGAACCGACAATCTCTGCTTCGAGATGGCGACCATCGCGTAACGTCACGGTGACCTGCACGGCATTGGCGATCACGTGATTGTTGGTCAGCACCAAGCCGCGTTCAGCATCGACAATGACTCCTGAACCAAGGCTCTGGGTTTTTCTTTCCTGCGGCTGGTCCGGCATATTGAAAAAACGCCGAAAAAACGGGTCGGCAAATAACGGATTCTGGCGCACCTGCACCCGGCCTTCGGTAGCTATATTAACGACTGCCGGCGTTACCTGTTCCAGCATCGGGGCAAGACTGGGTAATTCCTGTCCGCCATCAGACCGGGGCAGAGCCGCCTGGGTAGAACTGAAATACAGCAGGGTCATGATTAGCGCCATAGCTGAGTAAAACCTCAGGCTGCCGGCCGTCAAACAGAAGTGTTTTGCCATAAAATAGTCACGCATAGTGTCATCCATATTTAATCAATTCTCGGTGATTACTTATTAGAGACCGGTAATCGTAAAAGTTCCCTGACCTGTCACAACCAGTATGCGGTGCTCGTCATCACCTTTGCACAACAACGCATCATTATTCGCAGGGGTCGCGGCAACTCAACTGCGCCGGCGGCCTGGGCAACGGATGCGTGCTGCTGCTCATCCCGACGCATCTGTTGCAATATAGTCCTGCTTTTATGGTCCTGCTCCGGTAACAGCTCCAGGTGCTTATCCAGGTGTTCAACCACCTGGCGCTCCGTTTCCATCACAAAGCCCAGGTTCCATTTATCACCCGCTAACCCGGCCATGGCGCCTATGGCAAACGATCCTGCATACCAGACCGGGGCCAGGTAACTGACATGACTGTCAAGCTCCCTGACCCTGGTCTCACACCAGCACAGGTGATCGCTTTCCTCAGCGGCAGCCTGAAACATGGAATCACGTATCCCGGCATCCCTTGCTACCACGGCATGACCGGCATACAGGGCCTGGGCCGCCACCTCCCCAGTGTGATTGACCCGCATCAGTGCGGCACTGCGACGCCTTTCAGCCCCCTGTATCCGGGTATCAGGCTCGTCAACAGCCGGATGCGGGCGCTTGTTACCGGAATTAAACACGGATATGACCCTGTCGAACCCGATGATCAACTCATCCAGGGGACTGTATGTACGCTTATTCATGCCGGATTTTCATCAAACCATATGAAAGACGCACATTCTATTACAGTTGTGGCGCAGAATACACACACGAGATGATTTCTGTGTCCTTAGTGGTTAAGGTGATTACAAGAATCCTGGTTAGGGAGTTCCCCCATGCCATGGCCTGTCACCATCCAACACAGAGACTGTTTGTCACCAATCAAAGGGACAACAGCGTGTCCGTTGCAGACCTGGACAAGATGGAAAAAACCGCAATTATATATAGCGGTGATTATCCCGAAGGGATTGACTAGGACCCGGTATCGGGACTAATTTACCTCGCCAACTGGTTTGACGGCGACGTTGCCGTGATAGACCCGGATATACTGAAGGCGAACCACCAGTTAACAACTGATGCTGGCAGCCGGGCATTCGGGAAATTCATCGCTGCACATAACCTAAGCCAGGAAGAATATCTCAATTGTAGATTGCGGGCAGACTCGGTTCAGATACAATGTTTAAGCTGGCCTGCGCATCCATTTCCAAATTGTAGATGTTCAATTTTCTTTCGGCAAACTCGCGATCGATCCGATTCAGGGTTTGCTCCGGGTTTTCCAGATACTCATGGGGCAACAATCCGGTTTCAATGAGAACGTCGACAAGCGCCATACGGCGTTTCTTGTAGTAAGCCCGACGATTGCGCGTTCCACGGGCAGCGCGTCGTTTCTGATTTTTTGGCACTTGGGTTTTAGCCTCTACCATCTCGAGGAAAATACGAGAATTCAGTGCGCGTAATGAGACGGGATCGTAACCGGCGAAAATTCCCTGATGATTGCTTTTTGTATTGATGTCACAATCTATGACGGCCCAACCGATGGAATTAGAACCGACGTCCAAGCCAAGGATGTAAGGGGTTTCGTTTTGCATCAGGAGAAATCGTTTGTAATGCTATTAATTTTATGCTGTAATCAGCTTGTAGATTGTATCTGAACCGAGTCTGCTTGTTTTTTACAACAAAATTCAAGCAGGATATGTCCTCAGAGACTAATCCTTAACGCCTCTCAATGGGGCGTTTTTCATTTGTGTGCTCAGTAAAGTTATCATTTCGCCCAGAGATTAATGACCTTAATGCCAGCAGCCGCAAACGGATTTACGTCCCGCGTTGCGATCATCATCCCGTTTGCAGCAGCAGTAGCAGCGATATATCCATCAGCCGTACCAATTGCCAGGCCGGTCGCTCTGGCCTTAGCCATCAGCTCAGCATATGCTTTTGTAACTGATGTATCGAACGGTAATACGCGCTCAGTGAACAGAGGCAACACCTCATTTTCCAATCTTATCTGTAACCTGTTTTGCCGTTTCCCAACTGGGAGCAAGGCCACACCAAAACGCAGTTCAGCCACGGTGATTGCCGATAAAAAAAGGGTCTCTATCGCCTGGGCATCGATCCATTCAATGACACGGAATTCAGGGGCCGGACGTAGTGGCTCTGAAATCACGTTGGTATCCAGCATGATCATTCAAAACCTACCGGCATGGCGGGAGTTTTGTCGCGCACCTGCTCGATAACCGCGAAATCTTCATCTGTCAAGTTAGCCTCACGACCAATCTCAGCCAAGATTGAACCTAGCTTAATCCGACCTTCAGGCTGTAAAGAATCCTTCAGGATCTCACGGACTTCGGCCTCAACACTGTTTCCATGTCCAACGGCCCGCACGCGTAACGCACGATGCACTTCTTCTGGTAAATTGCGAATTGTCATATTTGCCATAATCATCACTTACCGTAGTTATCTATGATAGCAATCGTACTTTAGTGATATCATTTTAGCAAGCCTGACGTCAGGAACTGATGTCAGGAACATGAATGAGCTTACATCTTTACTCATAGGAACGTGGTGATATTTCTATTCAAGCTCATCCCATGTTGGAAAATCCCATGCGGGAAGAACACTTATCATAGAATAATATCATTGACAGCAAATGGGACAATCCGTATGATCGGCGCCTTTATTACGATTCAGCGACGTCCAATGAAAACCTACACCGCAACACCGGCGGATATTAAACATGAGTGGTATGTAGTCGACGCCAGGGGTAAAATCCTGGGCCGGCTTGCCACCGAGATTGCCCGGCGGCTGCGCGGGAAACATAAACCGGAATACACGCCGCATATGGATACCGGCGATTACGTGATCGTGATCAACGCAAAAGATGTCCAGGTAACCGGGAACAAGGCAAGCGATAAAACCTATTATCGCCATACGGGTTACCCGGGCGGTATCAGATCAATCACTTTCGAGAAACTGCTCAAATCCAAACCGGAGCGGATTATTGAAAAGGCGGTCAAGGGAATGTTGCCCAAAGGCCCTTTGGGGCGTGACCTGTTTCGCAAATTGCGGGTTTATGCCGATGCCAATCATCGCCATGCCGCGCAACAACCGAAACCATTGGAACTATAACCAGATTTATCAACTTTCAGACATTTAATCATGGCAGACGAGATTTATTACAGTACCGGCCGCAGGAAAAGCTCCAGCGCGCGGGTGTTTTTAAAGAAAGGTGGCGGCAATATCGTCATCAATAACCGTACCATGGAACAATATTTCGGCAGGGAAACCGGCAGGATGATTATTCAGCAACCCCTGGAAAAGCTCGACATGCTGAATAATTTCGACATTACCATCAGCGTCACCGGCGGCGGAATTTCCGGCCAGGCCGGCGCAATTCGCCACGGGATCACCCGGGCACTGATTAAATACGACGAAGGTTTGCGCAAAACTCTGCGCCAGGCCGGCTTCGTCACGCGCGACGCCCGCGAAGTGGAACGCAAAAAGGTCGGTCTGCATAAGGCCAGGAAACGCCCGCAATACAGCAAACGTTAACGTGACTGAAGAGGAAAACGGCGCTAACGGCACAGGCCACCCTGAGTGTGACCATTGCGGTATTTTTACCATTCCGGCGCCCCACCCCATCATGGGGGCATGGCGGGATATTTCCTACAGCCCGGTACGTGACAAAATCTGGTCCGTCAGTGAAGGTATTTACCGCTCCATATTTCTGGAGGGAAACAAGGGCATTATCGCGTTTGATACCTTAACCACCCCCGGTACTGCCCGGGCCTACGCCGGCGCCATAGGCCGGGTGTTTCCGCAAAAACCCGTTCACACCATCGTCTATTCCCACGATCACCTTGACCATACCGGCTATGCCGCCGACCTGGCGCCGGACGCGGATATCATCGCCCACAAATTGTGCGCCGACGTGGTCGCGGCAAGAAAATCCGACGGCCAGACCCCGGCAACGGAGGCCTGGGACGGTGAGCGCAAGGCTTATGAGATTGATGGTGTCTATTTCGAGTTGCTCTATCCGGGTCCTACCCATGGTGACGGCAACATTGCGGCCTGGTTTCCACAGAGCAAGGTCTTGTTCATGGTGGATACTGTCATTCCCGGGGTTGGCTACACCTTCTTCCCTGACTGGCACTTCAAGCCTTATGTCCCTTGCATGAAACGTTTTCTGAGTCTGGACTGGGATGTATTTGTTCCCGGCCATTTCTGGATCACTGACCGGCAGGGCTTTATTGATAACCTGGAATACTATGACCTGATGGCTGATTTTGCCCAGCAGGCCGTTATTGACGGGCTTGACCCGCACGACTGGAACGGCGTCTGCCGCTACACCGGGGAAAAGCTGTCGGCATCCTTCGGAAATCTGTTTCGTTACCATGAATACTGCGCCATGAATTTGTCCAGGTACATGCAGGTATACTTGACTGGGGGATGGGGTATTGAAGGTAATATTCAGCCGGATACTACTCCATTTTAGAGTAGTGTCGGGGGATTAATAGGGAGACAGGTTTGGACGAGCGTTTCAAGATTCGCTGTGAATATGTACTGGGGTGGCAGGTTTGCATGTGCTTTTCAGGACACGCTGTGAATACATCCCTGTACGCTTACCATCCGCTGTCCCTGCGGATGATAGTCCTGAAAAGCACATGCAAACCTGCGGGAGACATTAATATTCGCCAACTCTGTGTTCTCTGTGGCTGAATGATGGGGGAGGGAAATATGAGTGAAAACAGGGGATTATTTACTACGGATAACGCCCAGGTGTATCTGGCTTTTGAGCCGGAGATGGCGGTTGAGCAGTTATCGGAGCGCTTGTGGACGATCAGTGATGGGGTGTGCAGGACTATTTTTCTTGAGGGACGGGAAGGCGTTATCGCTTTTGATACTTTCGGCACGCCTGGCAAGGCGCGGGCTTATGCCCGGGCGATCAGCGAGGCAATTCCCGGGAAGGATATCAGTACTGTTATTTATTCTCATGACCATCTGGACCATGCCGGCTTTGCTGCTGACCTGGCGCCGGATGCGGAAATCATAGCTGATGTGATATGCGCAAAAGTTATTAAGTTGCGCCAGGCCGAAGGGCAACGCCGGCCCACCCGGGTTATTTCCGGTGCGGAAAATAACATCACGGTGGATGGCGCTGAGCTGGTTTTATTAAATCCGGGGCCGACCCACGGTTCCGGTAACCTGGCTGCCTGGTTTGCCGGGGAAAAACTGTTGTTCTCGGCGGATACCATCTTTGCCAATGCCCGCTATGGCCTGTTGCCGGATATTCACCTTGCCAATTTTGTCAGGTTTATGCGCGGTTTCCTGGAGTTGGACTGGGACAGGTTTGTTCCCGGACGTTACGCTGTCACTGACCGGGCGGGTTTTACCAGAGGCTGCGATTATATTGAGGCTGTCCAGGAAGCCTGCCAGCAGGCTTTTGTGGAGTTTGTCCCTATCTGGGCTTATGAACCCATGCAGGGTTACGTCATGAACAAATTAAAAGATCGGTTCGGTGACCTGGATGGTTTCGAAGAACACGTCGGCCTGTCGGCCATACGCATCGTGCATCATTACCTGATGGGCGGCTGGTCGCTGGAGGACACGGCAAATCCGGGTTATATCCTCGCTGATGAAGTACAGTTGTAATGAGCCGCTTGGGGCGGCACTCTATTTACCTGGATACCGGCATACGCCGGTATGACGGCGTGCTCCGGCATAATGCACGATTATCCGTTATGCTCCCCTGACGTCATTCTGGCGCATGCCTGTGCTGGAATGGCGTTATCCAGTGCCAGAATCCAGTGAAATAAATGAGCCGCCTGGGGCGGCACTGTATTTACCTGGATACCGGCATACGCCGGTATGACGGTGTGCTCCGGTATGACGGTGTGCTCCGGTATGACGGCGTGCTCCGGTATGACGGCGTGCTCCGGTATGACGGTGTGCTCCGGCATGACGGTGTGCCCCGGTATGACGGTGTGCTCCGGTATGACGGCATGCTCCGGTATGACGGCGTGCTCCGGTATGACGGCATGCTCCGGTATGACGGCGTGCTCCGGTATGACGGTGTGCTCCGGTATGACGGTGTGCTCCGGTATGACGGTGTGCTCCGGTATGACGGTGTGCCCCGGTATGACGGTGTGCTCCGGTATGACGGCGTGCTCCGGCATGACGACGTGCTCCGGTATGACGGCGTGCTCCGGCATGTCGCCGCGCTATAGTATGAAAAACTTGATGAGTAACGAACGCACCGGCATCTTCTACGGCTGGTGGAACGTCGCCACCGGTTTTGTCGGCATGGGTTTGAGCTATGCGATGTTCACGATATTTGCCTTCGGTGTCTTCGTAAAACCCCTGGAGGATGAATTCGGCTGGAGCCGGGGTGAATTATCATTTGCCGTCACGATGACCAATTTCGCGGTGGTCATTGCCTCTCCCTGCCTCGGCCTCATCATCGATCAATTCGGCGTCCGGCGGGTATTGATCCCATCGGTAATCCTGATGGGTCTGACCGTCGCCTCCATGACCTTGCTCAGCGCCAACCTGTGGCATTTCTATATGCTGTATTTTCTGATCCCGTTGCTGGGCGCGGGCACCCTGCCCCAGAGTTACTCACGGGTGCTGATTGCCTGGTTCGCCCGGCGCCGGGGTATCGCCCTGGGCATCTCCCTCGCCGGGTTTGGCGTCGGTGCGATGCTGGTGCCCGTCATTGCGCAAATGATGATTGAAAACCACGGCTGGCGTATGGCTTATGCCGCTTTTGCCGCGGCCATCTTCGCCCTGGCCTTGCCCATGGCAGTATTCATCCTGAAAGAAAGCCCGGCAGAAATGGGGCTTAAGCCGGATGGCGATCCGATGGAAAAGACGGGCACTGATGATAAGCCCGCTCCGGTTGCGGCAGCGGTGGCTGGGCTGTCATGCTCGCATGCTGCAAAGACCCACAGCTTCTGGCTGATCCTGGTCTCGTTCCTGCTGGTGGGCATCGGCATCACCAGCGTGCTCACCCACCTGGTCCCCATGCTGATAGACCGCGGCGTGGCGCCTGCCGGCGCTGCCTTGTGTATGAGTTCCCTCGCCCTGGGGCTTATCTTTGGGCGCGTCCTGGCGGGATATCTGATGGATTATTTCTTTGCGCCTTACGTTGCCGCCTGTTTTCTGCTGGGCTTATTGGCGGGCATCATCATCCTGGCTACCGGGACGGCGGGTGCGCTGGTGTTTGTCGCGGCCGTCTGCGTGGGCATGGCCACAGGGTCGGAAATCAGTGAGATAGCTTATATATGCAGCCGCTACTTCGGCCCGCGCGCGTTCGGCCTCATCTACGGCCTGATGTTTGCAGCGTTTCAACTGGGCTCCATGATCGGCGCACCGCTGATGGGGCTGTATTACGACAGTGCCGGTAATTACATCGGCGCATTATGGATCGTGGCCGGTATTGTCGTAGTTGGAACAATACTGATAGCCCTGTTGGGTCCTTACCCCGGACGTGAAGATAAAGAAATGGGTTAATAGCGCTTGTAAACGTGTCAATCCCACATAGAATCGGTGTTGTGGCCTGACGATAACCTGCAAGACAAACAGGAGCAATACCATGTTATTTATCTGTTATTTTGAAATCATGCCGGAAAAAATCAATGAGGTGGCAAAAGGCACATTGCGGCATTCGGAGAACCGGGGGGAGAATTCCAGCGGGGTGAAAGTAATTTTCGAAGGCCAGGCTGCGTCCCACTGGGGTATCGCGGCCTTTGAAGCGGACAGCTCGGAGGCAGTATTTCGCTATATACGCCCCTGGTGTCCAATCAACGGAAAAATCCTGGTGGAACCGGCGCTGCGTGTGGACGACGGTGAGTTTGCCGATAAATTCCCACGGGAGATATTGAAAGATTAACAGGGCTACTGCATACTTTTGATTCGGAGGGTCCACCGTATCCGGCGTGCAGGGCTGACAGGAGCAACAGCAGATGGAACAGGCAATGGAAATTCTACGCAATACTTTCGGCTATCGGGACTATCGCGGCGACCAGCAGGACATCATCAACACCATACTCGCCGGGAACGATGCCCTGGTCCTCATGCCCACCGGCGGTGGCAAATCACTGTGTTACCAGATCCCGGCGCTGATTCGACCCGGTACAGGCATCATCATCTCGCCTCTCATAGCCCTGATGCAGGACCAGGTCAGCGCCTTGCTGCAACTCGGTATCAAGGCCACCTATCTGAATTCGACCCTGCCGGTACAAACAGCCAGGGAAACGGAACAGGCTTTGCTGAATAATGAGATGGACCTGCTCTATATCGCCCCGGAGCGTCTGTTACAGGAACGCACCCTGGCATTGCTGGAACGGGCACAGGTTGCCCTGTTCGCAATCGATGAGGCCCACTGCGTCTCGCAATGGGGGCATGATTTCCGCAAAGACTACCTGGCCCTGGAGCAGCTGCACCAGCGCTTTCCGTCGATTCCACGTATCGCCCTGACGGCGACGGCGGATGAACGGACCCGCGCTGAGATCCGGGAACGCCTGGGCCTGCGGCGCGCCAGGGTGTTTACCAGCGGTTTTAATCGCCCGAATATCCGCTACCGGATCACCACCAAGCTGGAGGAACGCCGGCAGTTGCTGCATTTTCTGGAGACGGAACACCAGGGAGACGCCGGGATCGTCTATTGCCTGTCGCGCAAAAAAACCGAGGCCATTGCCGACTGGTTGAACAAGCAGGGCTGCACGGCTCTGCCCTACCATGCCGGGCTTGATGCGCGCCTGCGCTCCCGACATCAGCAACGCTTTCTGCAGGAGGAAGGGATCATTATTGTTGCCACCATTGCCTTCGGTATGGGTATCGACAAACCGGATGTGCGTTTTGTCGCCCACCTGGACCTGCCCAAGAGTATCGAGGCTTATTATCAGGAAACCGGGCGCGCCGGACGAGACGGTGAGGCGGCCGACGCCTGGATGGTCTACGGCCTGGAGGACGTGGTCAAACTGCGGCTGATGCTGGAACAGTCGGACGCGGATGAAAACCATAAACGGATCGAACGCTATAAACTCGATTCCATGCTGGGCCTGTGCGAGATCACCAGTTGCCGCCGCCATGCCTTGTTGCAATACTTCGGGGAGGAATCCCCTGCCGAGTGTGGTAACTGTGATGCCTGCCTGCATCCCGTGGTAACCTGGGACGGCACTACTGCCGCCCGCAAGGCTTTGTCCTGTGTTTATCGCAGCGGCCAGCGTTTTGGCGCCAGGCACCTGATCGACGTGTTGCTGGGAAAGGAAAACGACAAGGTAAGAAAGTTCAACCACCAGCGCCTCAGCACCTTCGGTATCGGCGAGGAATTGGATATGCAGCAGTGGCGCTCCGTGTTCCGGCAATTGATCGCACGCCGGTTTTTAACCGTTGATATGAAAGGTTTCGGCTCCCTGCTACTGACCGAACAGAGCAAAGCCTTGCTGCAAGGCGGGACACAGGTTTTCTTGCGCAAGGACGACAGGATCAAAAAACCTACCAGAAAACAACATGAGAAAACCCCTGTACAGGCCAACGATCCCGACCTGCTGGAAAAACTCAAGGCCCACCGCAAACAGCTGGCCGTTGAACAGGGCCTGCCGCCCTATGTGATATTCCACGATTCAACCTTGATAGAAATGGCAAACACCTTACCCGCCAGCCCGGAAGAACTGCTGCAGGTCAGCGGCGTAGGCTTGAGCAAACTGGAAAAATACGGCGAGACCTTTCTTGCCGTCATACGCTCCCACCAAAAAATCAAAGGGGTCAGACTCGATTGATTTTACAACAATGCAAAGGTGTCTGGAAAACCAATCGAGTCTGACCCCTTTCAGCAGTTCCCGCTAACTGGGCATCCTGCCCTCGTAGAGGGCGAGACGCCCTCCCTTGCCCCGTGACTCCTGGGGGACAGATTTAAATCTGTCCCCTCTGTCTTCGAATCCGGCAAGAATCACTGTATTGACTTCGAGTTAGCGGGGGCACCTGGACCCCTTTGATTGATGTTTTGATGTCATCTATATATATGCTATGATGTCATGCCATGAGAACGACTCTCACTATCGATGATAAAATTGCAAAAGCACTGAAAGATGCTGCGCACCGTAGTGGCAAAAGCTACAAGCAGGTTGTAAATGAAACTTTGCGTGCCGGGTTATTCTCAGACCGTATCATGGATAACGCGAAACCTTACCGATTAAAACCCGTAT
The DNA here is from genome assembly GCA_965222155.1 of Gammaproteobacteria bacterium. Classification (GTDB taxonomy): domain Bacteria; phylum Pseudomonadota; class Gammaproteobacteria; order Eutrophobiales; family Eutrophobiaceae; genus JAAXHV01. The sequence goes on along the minus strand of CBDCTH010000012.1, from coordinate 883,924 downwards.
CCATGGGGGAAGTAGCAGGCGCTTATAATTTAACCAAGGCCCTGGAACTCGCTGATTACCTGGAAGAAGAAGAGGTCGCCAGGAAACTGGAAATGAAAAAGTGATCCTAATCGATGCGAATCTTCTGATATACGCCGTGAACCGCGATGCTGATCAGCATAAACGGGCGCACAGGTGGCTGGAACGGGCGCTTTCGGGATCAATTGAACTCGGGCTGGCCTGGATCGTGATCCTGGCGTTTATCCGTGTAACAACTCGTGCCGGGATCATGGCCAGACCGTTACATTATACTCATGCGATTGCTTATGTTGACGGCTGGCTGAACCAACCTCAGGTCGAACTGATAAGCCCCGGAGAGCGTCACTGGCCTATCTTCAGAAACCTGCTGAGTACGACAGGGAGTGCGGGCAACCTGACGTCGGATGCACATCTTGCTGCATTAGCTATTGAATACGGCGCTGAAATATATTCCGCGGATTATGACTTTCGCCGCTTCAGCGGGATTGTTCATGTAAATCCGTTGGAAGATTGAATTCCTTGAGAAATGCGGGTTAACGCTGAATGTTTCCACTGGTTTATTCATAATCTTAGCGTTCACACGGTAGCATTGAAGTCTCAGCTGACAGAGGTAGCCAGAGTGATTAGTTCGGTAACAGAACCTGATATTAGGGTTACCCGCTTTAACCCCTGCCAGTGGGGGACGGCGAAGCAGACTATGGAAAACCGCCCCCCGTTGGCGCCCTCAGGCTGACCCTGATCCCTGGCCCGGCGATACTCAAACCGGGCTGCCTTCAGGCATAGAAGCATCACAAAACAAGAACAAAAGGTTCGAATTCCGTTCGACCGACCACGCCGGCGTTATTCCCACTAACTCGGAGCAGCCACACCCGGTTTCCGTACCGTGCTACTGATATTACCCGGTCGGGGCAAGTTGAAAAGCAAAAAATGCGCAAAAATGTGAGAAAAGTCACATTTGGGACAAAATAATTGCGGGGATGCAGGAATTGATTGCTACAGGCCCGGGCGATACTTGAACAGGGAAGTGTGGTGCGCTACAAAATTAACCAGAATTAGCGCCAACCGGCTTCGGTTATTATGAATCATCAATATTTGTCCGAGGAAACTACTCCTTTAGTAATTCGTTGCTTGAGCGATAAGACTGTCCAGAACAGAAATAAGATCGCTCCTGTCCAAAGCCGCCTCCAGGGTCTTCAGCGTTGCCCGAATATCATTGATATTCATCCCCGCAGATTGCGATTTCAAGATCGACAATACATCCTGTAAATCCTTATACCGACCTGCAAGGATCTTCATTGCAACCAGATCTTCACTTCTCACTACCGGGACACTAACACCGTCCAACTCATAAGGCCGGGCATGAGCTGCAAATTGTTCTTCCAATCCCGGGCCGCCGATGATGATATCAACGGGCATATTGGATTGTGTATGTACCACCGGCAATACTCTTGTTTGCTGAACCAAAGAATGAACATCTGACGTGCGAACCTCAAAACCTTCTTCCTGTAATAAACCCAACAGGTCATCAAGCGGATAATCACCCGGCAAAACCGTCACGTCCACGTCAGCAGTCAGTCGTACAGAACCGTAGAATATTGCCGCTTGCGCGCCAAATACATACCAGCGCAATGACGCCTTATTAAAGACTATAGCCAGGGAGGAGAATAAATCAGCCAGGTATGAGGCCACGCGCGGTCCGGTCCAGGAGTTGTTTGAAGCGTACGTGGTGTTGAAAATCTGCATCACGCTGTGAAGCATCCGGCCATTCCGGGCAAATGGATTTGATATGCTGCCGAAGCGCGGCAGACGCCTGCCAACCGGCTTCAGGGCCATGACCCAGATATTTTTCCTTCCAATGGATTTGATCCAACCCGGAAATCTTTGCCCAATCCCGCTGGGCGTATTCTTTTATGTCATTCACGTTCATGGATAGAATATTATACAGTAATCAAGCACTGAACTTCAGTGGCTGTGGCTGCCGGTTTTCAGGCTGAATAACCGTTCCTGAGGAACAGATTCCAAATAAATTCTGTCCCCAATTACAAGACCTCTGCCCACAGCCCGTAATGCTGCCTCTACGCCGCTGATATGAGAGCGATGATCGGGGTCGACCAGCTTTCGGACCGCAGACTCGCTCAGACCAAGACGTTTTGCCAAGGCGGTTTTCGTAATGCCTTGGCGGCGCATAGCCGTGTAAAGTGCCAATTTAGCAGCCACGACAGGTGAAACGGCAATAAGCTCCTGGCCGTCCACCGCCGCACTCGGTACCGGAATGTCCCAATGCTCTTGAACATATCCTGCTAGCGCGGCCGTCAATGCATCCTCAGCCATTGCCAGCGCCTCGCCCCGGTCCTTGCCGCCGGTAAGCGCCCCCGGCACATCCGGGAAGGTTACGTAGAAACCGCCACCTTCCTCCGGGGTCAAAACACATGGATAAACGTAGTACATCAGAAATCCTCTTTATCGATATTAAGGTCTTTCAACATCGCCGCTAAAAGACCTTTGCCACTCTTTGCGCGGAACAGTCGTAAGCCGGTTGCCCAAATGAAGACGACCGTGACTTCCTTTACCATGTCTGGGGTCGTAACGACATTTTTGCCCTGTCTTCCTTGCATAACGCTTGACGCACCAGATGAATTCCTTTCCGTCCATGATGCAAGAATAGCAATACTTAGTACGAAAATCAATATAATTCGTACTTTTGAATTCGATTCTCGTGATATTTGGATTATCAGTGCGTAATCAGACAAGAAAAAGTAATTCAGGACACCCATTGATTAGCCACAATTTATGGGAAAGTAATTCAGGACACCCATTGATTAGCCACAATTTATGGGTGTCCTGAATTTCCTCTGAATTTCCCCCCTGAATTTCCGTCCTGGATTTTCGCCTGATTAAAAAGACTCCTCGCCTCCCTGGTAGGCCTTGATCGGCACTCCGGATATGGGTTCGCCGCCGTCCTTGCCTACGCGGTAGGTTTCCTGGAAGTACAGCGAGTGGGTGCGTTCCTGGTTCATGAAGTGGGGGTGCATGGAGCAGACCATGTTTTCCGGCAGGACGAAGTTGAAGCCTTCGCCTATTCTAGGCATCTCGATCATGGTCATGCCGATGGAGTGGCCGCAGACGTGGCCGGAGCGATAGCCGCGGTCGAATATTGGTTTCATGCAGGCGTTGCTGGCTGCCTCGGCGGTGTTGCCGGCCTTCATGTGCACTTTCGCCAGTTCATGGAACTCCTGGTAGGCCGTCATCATTTCCCTGGTGATATCATCCATGCCTGCGGGGAACATCGGACGGGAGAACTCGACCCAGTGGCCGCCCTCACCTGAGATCTCCAGGCCGTACATCAGGCCGTCGCTGTCCTGTACCGGACGATTCGTGGGGAACACCATCTGCGGCTCCAGTGAACCGTTCGGCCCCATCTGGATCATGTCCATGGTATTCCTGGCGCAGCCGGCCGAGGCAAAGGTATTCTCGGCGATACCCATCAGTTCCGCTTCCGTTTTGCCCGGCTCGTAGCCCCGGAACACATCAAGCACTCCCTGCTTGTTGATCTCCATGGAATGACGCACGGAGGCGATTTCCTCTTCGCTCTTCTGCGCACGGGCATAGTCGAACTGGATTTCAAAGTCGATAACCTCAAAGTCCTTTGCCGCCAGGGCGGAATAATCACGCACGTTGATAATGTACTGCAAACCGTAGATGCCCAGCTTTTTGACTCCTTTACCCTGCAAATAATCCGCTATCCACTCACCGCAATGGGCGGGGAATTCGCGTTTCTCTATAAAGGTGGCCGAATGGTCCCCCACCCAGGTCGCTTCCCGGGGGAATACACAGACGGGATCGCCGGCGGCGGGGATGACCACGTAGGCGTAGCGGTGCAGGATCACGAACCCGCACATATAACGCACTGCGCCCTCAAACCCCGTGTACTCGCTGCCGCTCACCACCAACGCATCCAGTCCTTCTTTTGCCATGGCCGCGCGCACATTGGCGTAACGCCGCTCAATCTCTGCCTGGCTGGGTCGAAAACGGTTTATATAATCAGTCATTTGTTATTTCCTCTAAAAATATTTGTCTTGAACTATTTGGGGTCAGAGTAAAAACTCACGAGTTTTTACTCTGACCCCGGATATTCCGGGGACGGATTTAAACATGCCCCCGCATGTTGTAAGCGGGGGTCCGTCCCCATTGTCTCTGCAATCCCCGGCATGTCGGGGACGGATTTAAATCCGTCCCCATTGTCTCTGTTGTCTCTGTAACATTACCCTGCCCCCAAATTCATGTTCAATGTTCCGGATATTCGAGCGTCCAGGAGGCCTCGAGTCCCTTGATTATGGCGGCACAGGCCTCGTTCATGGGGCATGGGATACCCAGTTCCCGGCCGAGCCGGGCGATGCCTCCATTCAGGGCGTCTACTTCAGTCAATCTTTGCGCCATCACGTCCTGCAGCATACTGGGGGGGTGGTAATAGGCCTTTTCCCTGCCGTAATCGATGAGCGCCTCCGGGTCACTGTCCAAGGTAATCCCCAGGGCGTCTGCCACGGCCATGCCCTCCTTCACCAGGACCGACATGACCTTGCGCACCCCTTCCTGGTCACAGGCCACCCCGTGGGGCAGGCACGTCAGGGCGGCCATGGCATTGGAGGCGGAGTTGAATATCAGCTTGGTCCATTGCGCCCCGCGGGCATCCTCCATGGCCAGGCATTCCAGGCCGCTGCGGGTGAGGGCGTCCGCCAGTTGTTCAACCTCTTCCATGGTGGCCGCGTTGACGGCAAATGGCCCTATCCAGGTCTTGCCTCCGGCGTCCTGGTTGACCACTCCTGGTGCGGTGATATGTCCTGCCGGAAAAATCGTGCCCTGTATCACCCGCGGCACGTATTCCGCCACTATTTCCTCGTTGCCGATACCGTTCTGTACCGAGCAGACTGCGCCGTCCCGGAAAATCGGCGCGGTTGTTTCAATGGCAGAACGGGTGAACATGGTTTTTGTTGCGATAATGCCGAACTCGCATTCCGGGATTTCCTCAACCTTCGTCCGGGCATGTACGCTGGCAACGAAGTCACTCAGCCCGGTCAGGCGCAAACCGTGCGTATTGATGGCGTCCACATGGTCGCGGGCCAGGTCAAACGCCCATACCTCGACGTCATCCAGCCTGGCCAGGTGAGCGCCGTACAACCCGCCGATGGAACCGCAACCAACGATACATACCTTCATTAATACCTCCTGACTGTTCCTGCTGCAAACGCAGGATTATATTATTTTTATCCGCAGATTACGCAGATTACCGCAGATTTTTTAATTTATGTGTGTTTGTCCCTGCATGTAGTAAGCAAGGGACGGAATGCAGTCGAATGTGATTCCTTGATAATTCCGGATATTGGATTGGAGTTACCCTGCTCTATGAAACAAAATTAATTTATCTGCGTGTATCTGCGTCATCTGCGGATAAATCATCTTCCGCTATAGCTGGTTTCATGAGCCTTGACCAACCGGTACAGGGTCTCATGGTACGGCGCAGGGATGCCCGCCTTCTTCGCCTCGCGCACGATGGAACCGGTGATCCAGTCTATTTCCGTCGGGCGTCTGTTGCGCACGTCATCCAGCATAGAGGGGACGTGGGCGTACTCCTCGCCGCTGGTATTACCCTGGCGCACTGCGTTGACGTTCATTAGCCAGGGGTCATCTGCCAGCGTCACGCCCCGGGCTTCCGCGATACGTTTAGCCTCATCCATCATGGCATGGACCAGGTGGCCCAGGTCCTCCAGGTTGTCCCGGAACGCGAAGTCCTTGACGTGGGGCAGGCCCGTCAACGCCGAAATACTGTTTACCGCCGAATTGAAGATCAGTTTGGACCACTGGTGTGGCAGCAAATCCTCATAGGCATCCGCTTTCAGGCCGGAGCGATTAATGAGCGCCGCAACCTGTTTGACGTATGCAAAGGTCGCGCTGCCTTCCGCCCAGGGGCCCATCCAGGTGGCCGTGTCCAGCTCATATTCCACGTGCGTGTCGGAGTGCCGGGTACCGCTCATGAATGTGACACCGGATATGATCGGCCAGTCGCCAAACCGGCTTACCATTTCCTCACAACCCAGGCCGTTCTGGATCATAAACACGTGGGCACCGGGGAAATGACCCTCAATCATCCCGGCGCAGGCCTCAACGGCAAGTGCCTTGGATGCAATGATGACCAGGTCAACCTCGCCCAGAGCTGCCGCGTCCGTAGATGCGCGCACGTCGGCATGTAATTCGGATTTACCGCTGACGCGCAACCCTTCCTCATTCAGCGCACTGGCGTGCTCTTCCCGGCGCGTGAGCACTGCCATATCGACGATAGCGCCCAGATGCCCGACCAGCAGGCTGCCGATGGCGCCCGCGCCGACGACGCATACTTTTTCGATCTCTTTCATTTAAATTATTTTATCCGCAGATGACGCAGATTAACGCAGATAAAATATGAATGATCAGGAAACATATAAAATTATCGGTCCGTTATTGAATGTACACAATGAACTCTGATGAGGTTTTTTGAGGCAAATTACCAATAGTCCTAACTGATTAACTATTTGAAAGCCTCTGGATTAAACCGGGTTTATTAATTAATTTCAGAACTAAATAACTACAATTTAAAAGACTTATTTTTAATCTGCGTTAATCTGCGTCATCTGCGGATAAATAAATTTGTGTAATCTGCGGATTATACAACCCGGGCAACGATGTCCTTGAATTCCTCGTCAGTCACGAGACGGGCATTTTTCGTGCCGAGGTCCTTGACCTGGGCCAGTACCCCGGCGCGCTTGTCTTCCGGTATATCCAGTCCCAGTTCCTCGCCCTTGAGCTTGACGTTGGATAAACCACTCTTTTTACCCAGCACAATCCGGCGTTCAGCGTCAACGATCTCTGCGGAGTAGGGTTCGATGGCCTGGGGGATATGGAACTGGTTCGCCACCGCCCCGCTCTCCCGGGTGTAGAGGAATTCCCCGACCACGGGTTTCCAGCCGTCCACGTTGTAACCACCGGCTTGTTGCACAATCTGTGAGGCCACTCTTGCCTTGCTCAAATCCAGCTCCACCGGCATGTCATACAGGCATTGCAGCGCCAGGGCCACTTCACAGATATCCGCATTGCCGGCGCGCTCGCCCATGCCGTTAATCGTGCCCTGGATCCAGCGGGCGCCGCCGCGCACGGCGGCCACCGCGGAGGCAGTCGCCATACCGAAATCATTATGGCCGTGCCAGTGGATGGGGATATCGGGACCCACCCAACTGCTCACTTCTCCGATCAGCCACTCTACCGCTTCCGGAGAACAGACACCGATGGTATCCACGACGGACACCTCATCAGCGCCATGCTCAATGGCGGTTGAATAAACGTCCCGCAGGAATTCGAGGTTACTGCGGGTCGAGTCCACGGCAAAAAAATTAACCGTCTTGATGCCGTTATCCTTAGCATGTTTGATCGCATCCGTGACCCGCTGTAAAACGCTTTCCCTGGTAAAACCATAGGCTTTAATCTTCAGGTCGCTGGTCGATATTTCAATCAGGACGTGCTCTGTGCCCAGGTCAATGTGTGCATCGATATCCGCCTTGACGGCCCGGGAAAAACCCCATATCTCCGACTCCAGACCGGCCTCAAGGATGCGCTTTACTGCCTGGGTATCATCGGCGGAGACCCGGGGAAAACCTGATTCTATCCTGCCTACTCCCAGTTCGTTCAGCTTGCAGGCGATATTGAATTTTTCTTCCGGATTGAAACACACGCCGACGGATTGCTCCCCGTCACGCAACGTCGTGTCATAAAAATGTACAGGTTTGCTGCGGTCGAAGCGGGACAGGATAGTGTCCGTCCTGTTCAACTCGCTCGTCCATATCTTATCTTGTGGAATGGTCGTACTCATATTATTACTTTCATGATGGTTATTGTTTACATGGATGGACAGGATAAACAGGATTCTTGAATTATTTATTCCTGTTTATCCTGTTTATCCTGTACATCAATGTTAATACTTAAACTGAAATAGTCATACAGTTCATCTGCCGTCGCGAACCATACATCGTTCTTCGCCAGCATGTAATCCAGGGCTTCCTCGAAGTATTTTATCCGATGCGGCACGCCCATTATATAGGGATGGACACTCATTGACATGACTCTGGGTTGTTGCGAGCCTTCCTGGTATAGCCGATCGAACTGGTCGACAGCGCGTTTCAGCCACACCTCCGATCGGTGCTGGTGTACGACCATCATCGGCAAGTCACTGAGTTCAAAGGAATAAGGCATTGCCATCATGGGCTCGGCAGCAGTTTTCATGATGGCGGGATGTTCATCCATGGGCCAGTCACAGACGAATTTGAACCCGGCCGCGGCCAGGTAATCCAGTGTGTCCAGGGTCTCATGCAGACCGGGACCCAGCCAGCCCTTTGGCGCCTTGCCGGTGTAATCCTGCAATACGGCGAAGGATTTATTGATCACCTCCTCCTGGTTTTCAACAACATGCATGGGCGCCTGGGCATAGCCGTGCCCCATGAAGTCCCAGCCTGCTCCCAGCATGGCCCTGGCGACCGGTTCGCCGGCGCCTTCGCAGACCCGCGCATTGATGGCAGCGTTAGCCTTAAGGCCGCGCTTTGCCAGGGCCTCCATGACACGCCAGATGCCCACACGCATACCGTATTCATGCCAGGACCAGTTGGGGACGTTGGGGACGGTGACAACCCCTGCCGGCGATGTCACGTATTCCCTTGCGACAGGCTTCTCTATATTCCACTCTTCAACGTTGACCACCAGGTACACAGCAACCCGCTCTCCGTTCGGAAACCGGACCGGCTCGCGCTGCGGCATGGCCGAATAATCAAATCGTTCGTGGGGGAGTTTCATGGTCGTATTCTAACCCTGAAACGGATAAACTACTATTATCTTATGACTGCGCTGTTCCGGCTTTGTTCGTCATTCCGGCGACCATGTCGTTCTGGCGCAAGCCAGAACCCAGTGCATTAATGAATCATCATACAGGGGGAGTGAATGTCTTCGACTAATACGGGTGCACACGAAATCAGCGTCGGACATGCCGGTTTTATCGCCGAGGCCGGCGCATGGGATGATGCGCAATCGGAACGCGCCGGACAACTGCCCGCACTAATCAGTGAGAACGGCGTCACGACGGTACGGGTCGTCTACAGCGACCAGCACGGATTGATGCGGGGGAAATCGTTAAGCGTAGACAACTTTCTGCTGGCCTTGCAGAACGGTGTGGCCGATACCTTCTCCAACCTGGGGAAAGACACATCAAACACGCCGGTTTTCCCGCTGTTCGAGGCAGACGGCGGGTTCGGTGTTGAGCAAATGGGGGGCGCCGGCGATATGCTGCTTGCTCCGGACCCGCTGACCTTTAAAATCCTCCCCTGGGCGCCGGACACGGCATGGATCATCTGTGACCTCTATCTGAAGGATCGGACCCGCGTTCCGTTTGATTGCCGGCAGGTAATGCGTAACGCGCTCAATGCGCTGAACTACAGTTACATCGTCGGCCTGGAACTCGAGTTCTACGTATTCGTCATAGAGGATGAGAAATTGTCGCTCAGCGAATCCGGACACCCGCCGGATCCGCCGGCAGTGAGGGCAATCAGCCACGGCTTTCAATACCACGCCGAACATCCCATGGACAGGGTCGCTCACGTGACCGAGATAATCCGGGATATGGCAGTCAAACTGGAATTACCCCTGCGCACCATCGAAGCCGAATGGGGCCCCGGCCAGTTCGAGGTAACGTTCAATCCCCTGGCCGGCCTCAAAGCAGCCGACTCCCTGCTGCTGTTCCGCTCCGCCGTCAAGCACCTGATGCGGCGTCACGGGCTCCTGGCCAGCTTCATGGCAAAACCCGCCCTGCCCAACGTCTACTCAAGCGGGTGGCACCTGCACCAGTCATTACGGAATACGGAAACTGGCGCTAATGCATTCACCAGCGGCAGCAGCCTGTTGAGTGATACCGGCTATCACTACATTGGCGGGCTGATCGAACACGGTGCATCGCTAAGCGCTTTTTCCAACCCGACCATCAACGGCTACAAACGTCTCAATGCCAACCCCCTTGCCCCGAACCGCATTCTCTGGGCCCATGACAACCGCGGGGCCATGCTCAGGCTGGTCGGAGGTTACGCCGAACCGAGTACCCGTATTGAGAACCGCACGGGGGAACCCGCGGCAAACCCATACCTGTACATGGCATCGCAGATCTATGCCGGGATGGACGGGATGCAAAACAGGACAGATCCGGGCGAGCCGGTAAAAGGCGATCCCTACCAGCAGGTTGACAAGCCGCCAATGCCCCGTTCGCTGATGGAAGCGGTCGAGGCGCTGGATGGATCAAGCGTACTGAGAGCCGGGTTTGGCGACCAGTTCATCGATTATTTCCTGCATATCAAGCGGGCCGAGATTGCTCGTTTCCTGGCTCATGTTACGGATTGGGAGCACAGGGAGTATTTTGAGATGTATTGATTTATTAAGGGCATGCTACTCCTTAGCGCGACGCATCGCCGCCTTGAGCAGCAGGAACGCAATTACCACCATGGATAGTTCGAACACAGCGACGATGCCCTGGTTGATGGTGAACCCTTCCATGGCCTGAATAACTATTCGGGTGGACATCAGACCGCCAGCTCCAAAAAAAGTGCCAGCAAGCGCCGCGACGGCCATCAACCTGGAGAATAATCCCGCCAGCACCAGCAGCCCAGAACCCACCACCAGCCCGCCGTAGGTAGCACGGATTTCCGTTTCGCCGGACGCGTTCATCGGCGCAATGCCAAGGGCTTGCCCCATGGTGTGGGGGTCAAAGAAGGTAAATATGCCCGACGCCATAAATATGATTCCGATGACGGCAAGAAAAATCCGCTCGATTGTCAAGATGGTTTTGTCGTTCATATGATTACCCCCCTGTTATACTTTTTGGAAATGTGCCACAGAAAATTCTGTGCCGGAATGTGTATCTATTCACTCCCTCTATAATAACACTGATAGAAGCAAGGCAATTGTGTCTCCTCCTTTCAATAGAAAAAAGGACACAGGACACCCTTGGTTATCCACGTCAATCGCGCCGACTGTCTACCCCCTTGGAGGTGGCAGCTTTGCCGTGTAATGGGTGGCAGCTTTGCCGTGCAATCAGTGGCAGCTTTGCTGTGAAATACGCAGGCAATCAGCCACGGCTTTCAATACCATGACGAACATCCCATGGACAGGGTCGCCCACGTGACCGAGATAATCCGGGATATGGCAGTCAAGCTGGAATTACCCCTGCGCACCATCGAAGCCGAATGGGGGCCGGGCCAGTTCGAGGTAACGTTCAATCCACTGAGCGGTCTCGCCGTGGCCGATTCCCTGCTGCTGTTCCGCTCCGCGGTCAAGCACCTGATGCGGCGCCACGGCCTGCTGGCCAGCTTTATGGCGAAGCCTGCACTGCCCAATGTTTATTCGAGCGGGTGGCACCTGCACCAGTCGTTGCGGAACAGGGAAACCGGGACCAACGCGTTTAACGGCAATGAGAACCTGTTGAGCTATACCGGGTATCACTACATCGGCGGACTGCTGGAACACGGCGCGGCGCTGACCGCATTTTCCAACCCGACCATCAACGGCTACAAACGCCTGAACGTCAACCCGCTGGCGCCGAACCGTATTCTGTGGGCGCATGACAACCGGGGGGCGATGCTCAGACTGGTAGGTGGATATGCCGAGCCGGGGACGCGGATTGAGAACCGGTCGGGGGAGCCTTCGGCGAATCCTTACCTGTACATGGCGTCGCAGATTTATGCAGGGCTGGACGGGATACGGAACGGGACGGACCCGGGGGAGCCGGTGCGGGATGATCCTTACCGGCAGACCGACAGGCCGGCTATGCCGAGATCGTTGATGGAGGCGGTGGAGGCGTTGGATGGGTCAGCGATGTTGAGGGTCGGGTTCGGGGATCGGTTTGTTGATCATTTTTTGTTGATTAAGAGGGCGGAGATTGGGCGGTTTTTGGCGCATGTTACGGATTGGGAGCATCGGGAGTATTTTGAGATGTATTGATTGTTTTGTGGAACTCCAATCTACCACTATGTCTATCGCATAGACTAGCCACAACCCTATCTGGCAAGGCGATTGTCTAATACCACAACTTTTAACGAGTACCATTTACTCCATCGCTGGTTCTATGCAAGCCGGAATCGATGTAAAATTCGCTGTCGAGCTAGACAAGCATGCAGCTGCTGTGTCACGTTCGATAAATAGTCCTATGAAAATTGGGCGGTTGTGGACTACTCTAGGCCCGGAAAACCCACGGATAATCCGTTTGTCGAATCGTTCTACGACAGCTTTCAGGATGAATGTATGAACACGAATTGTTTCCTACCCTTAGAAGATGCGAAAAAAATAGATATCTGGCGAATGGACTATAATCAGTATAGAGCCCATTAATCACTGAATGACCTAACACTGGAGGAGTTCTACCGACGATATCAACAAGCTGGAAATCTTGAATTTATGAGTGTCTAGTTCCGCAATGAGGCTCACTCACTCGGCATTGAGATAAGAAATAAGTTATTCACTTAATATAGGAGAATCGTTTATGAACAGTTACATAAAATATTTGTGCGTCACTATAGTAATTTCACTATCAATGGCATCAAACGAAAGTATTGTCAGCGCAGATACTTCTGGAGAAACTAATATCGATCGAGCACCAAACAAGGAACTTTTTAAATTGAATATAGACAGGGATACCGGAACTATGATTATTACCCCTGGTCAAGACGCCGAAGTAAACATCTCATACGACAACGATGGAAATCAAAGTATTGAATTCGATATGCCAGATGATCCTTTAGAAAGGGAAGGCGATTTAGACTTCACGACTATTATTGAGTCTAATTGATAGACAATATAGTTGATACAGTTATTTCTTAATCCACTAGGGACAATATTCCTGATAGTGGACATCAAATTTCCTGCTGTCAAATGTGGGATTACATAGCTCATTGGGCTAAAAACCACGAGTTCTGTCTTCGCCAAGCAAGCATAATTTGGTCCATTTTTTTACAACCGGTGCTCTGATACGGTGAAAAGTTCAAAAAATAAGGTCGCCTAGGAAAAACCAATGATTCCGTCTAAGTATACGCTGATGTGCAAAGTAACGGGCACTGTAAAAATATCGAAAAGTTGATTGAAGGGAGTATGTTCAATATCAATGAGTTGAATGGAGGATTAGTGCTAATCCAAAGAATAAGCGAAAGAAGTATAAGCGCAACTGCAATAAGATATTTTTTATGTATAGTTGCGAGCATAATTTTAAGTTGTGGAACGGCAAATGCTACGGATCGTTTTCATTTCTGGATTAAAGCATTCATACCCAATAAGCACCCAAACTTAGAAAACTACTTTACAAGAACACTGAGTGGAACATGGGTATTGAGAGCACCAACAACACCAAAACTCGGACAAATTGGAAAATTGAGTGATACATGCTTTCTCACCGATAACCGTGGTTTTTCTAATGACCCAACCGCTTCAGCTAGAGTGACCTCGGAATTCGTACTCGTTATTAAGCGCAGGAACGTATCGATTGAGAAGGCACATGGACGTGAGATGTCCAGAGTTGGCCTAACACAAAATGTCGACTGTAAATCGGGTAAACAGTTACAATCACCACTTTCGTCTAGTTCCGACACGGTTTCAGTTGGAACTGTAAAAGAGGGCAATTTCTTGAGGGTTATAAATACTCGAGCTTCGAGTCCGAATCCCTACTACAATTATTTTGGGTTTTCTGTCGCACCAAGGATAGATTACGAAGTTGTTATAAGATACAGCATTCTAATGCGTACTATTGAAATTACGATAATTGGAGGAATCTTTCCAGCATTTGAAGCCTACTATAGATTGAATAACGGCCGAGTTCATCAAATACTCAAATGGATGCCACAGAATGATGCTACCGCAGTCGACTTGTTTGACTTTGGTCTTGGTTTAAACTCAAGGAGAATGATACAAACAATCAAAGTCCCATAAAAATGGGACTGTCTTTCAAAGGTACGGTTCATCGTTCTGGCCAGATTGGGTCTGGTGATACGCTGGACGGAGGTGCTAGCCATAGGCGGAGGGAACGCTTCGATTACTTATTATCAGTGCATCTTATACTTAACCCTCAGCCCGGCTTCCTCAAAGTGATATTTGTCTCTATATTTTCTATCATATGGGTTCGGCAACAACCGAACCCTCGGCGAATCTCCCAACGCGTTCAGTACATGTAGTATCAAGAATTCCTTATTTCTACGCCTTGCAGTATCGATGGCTAACTCAACCTCAGAAGAACCAAGTTCAAAGGTATCATCTTCTCCTTGAGTGGCCTTAACCTCAACGTAATGGACTTTTTTATCTATGCGAATAACAAAGTCACAACCGAATCCATCATCTGTTGCATTCTCTGGATATTTGTGGCGACTATTTTCTGATATCCAACAAATGGGACCAACAGTTTGTGCCCCATAGTCAAGGATAGGGTCGGACCTGCCTAACTATTTGTTCCACTTTAGTTTATGTGCCATATACGCTGGTTATTTCTCCTTAAAACCCCCTTTTTGCTATCAAAATTGAGGTCTTAACTTCCCCATCCCTGTTTGACGGCATTACTCTCCTGATTCGCTGTGGTCTGCTTGTGCAGCGTCTGATACTTCCTCCTTAACGTACTGTTATTGCGTATGAAAATCGCAGTCTAAGCGTAGGACAGCACGTCTTTTTTGACAGTTTCCCTTTATTATTCAGTAGGTTCTGTCAGGTTGGACTGGTCTGACCCTATACTGCGATACTGCCAATATCTTCAAAGATTTTGTCTATCGTGAAATTTTCATAACCGGGTATTTTTCTGACCTAATTCGGGAAAGCTTTTAAGTGTGTCCTGGACGTACCTAACCATATAATCGGCCTTAAATTCGTCATACTGACATAGAAAATTATCTTTACAGCGGTCTGCAGTTATTCATGATAACTACATTATTATACAATATAATCTGTTTTTATTTCCTTTTAATGCGTTTTCTAGTAGCACTATATTAAAATTCATGATATTCTTTAATATTGTTAACAATCCGTATTTTGATATAGTTCAATGAGCAGTCAGCCTTCAAAAAGGCAACAGCGATTAGCGGCATTATTACGCGCAACATCCGGGAGAATCAGAGTATCCGATGCAATACGGGTTCTGGGGTTAGACCGACAACATGCATCAAGATTGCTGGCAGGATGGCATAAACAAGGAGTAATTCGCCGCGTTGCACACGGTTTGTATGTTCCTGTTCAGCCATCTGCGCTAGGGCAAAACCAGGTGCTTGAAGACCCTTGGGTGCTGGTGCCGGAGTTATACACGCCAGGCTACATCGGTGGCTGGAGCGCCTTGGAACACTGGGAGTTGACGGAACAGCTTTTCAGGTCTATCTGCGTTCTTACCCATAAGCGGGTGTCCTATGGCGTAACCACTCATCAAGGCGTTAACTTTTTTATCAAATATGTTGCTGAAAAGCATTTGTTCGGCACAAAAACCATATGGCAGGAAAATGCGAAGATACAAATTTCAGACCCGTATAAAACACTGTTGGATTGTATTGATGATTTGGACTTGGGTGCAGGCTTGCAACATGTAACAGATTGCTTGATCGAATTTACACGGGTATTTAATAAGCCAAGCGATCTTGATTCTTTACTGAACTACGCTATTCAATTCAATAATGGTGCGTTGTTTAAAAAACTGGGTTACCTGGCTGAAACGCTTGAGTTCAAGCCTTCTTTTATCAATACGTGCCGGGAACGCATAACATCAGGTTATGCCACTCTGGGTAAAAAAGCTGAGAATAATCGGTTGGTTACACGGTGGAATTTATGGGTACCAAGGAGATAAGGCGAAATGATAGGCAAGGATGAAATACTGGCATTTGCCGATGAGACAGGTTTAACGCCTAATGTCGTAGAGAAAGACTCTGTACTCGGTTGGTTGCTTGCTGCTATTAATACAAACCCTGTTTTATCTCAATCGTGGGTATTCAAGGGAGGCACTTGCTTAAAGAAGTGTTACTTTGAAACCTACCGATTTTCAGAAGATTTAGACTTCCCAGCAAGGATAGGGTCGGACCTGCCTAACTATTTGTTCCACTTTAGTTTATGTGCCATATACGCCGGTTATTTCTCCTTAAAACCCCCTTTTTGCTTTCAAAATTGAGGTCTTAACTTCCCCATCCCTGTTTGACGGCATTACTCTCCTGATTCGCTGTGGTCTGCTTGTGCAGCGTCTGATACTTCCTCCTTAACGTCCTGTTTTGGCGTATGAAAATCGTAGTTTAAGCGTAGAACAGCACGTCTTTTGTGACAGGTTCCCCTTATTATTCAGTAGGTTCTGTCAGGCTGGACTGGTCTGACCCTATACTGCATACGGACTGGTCTGACCCTATACTGCATACTGCAGGCTGTACATAGAGCTACACGTCTGCTAATCTGTTTTTTAGAAAAACTATACTATTTTCCTAAAAAACATTGTCGATATATAATGATACAAGGTATTGAAAAAAAGGTCATTTCAAGAATATATGGGCGAGGTAGGGGTTGGGCATTTACTAAAACAGATTTTGTGGCCGAATTTGACGAGGCAAATATTCATCAAGCTCTCTCCAGCCTGACAAAAGCTGGCAAGATTCGACGTGTCTGTCGCGGGGTCTACGACTATCCTCGCTATAGTGACCTGCTGGAGCGTCAATTGAGCCCGGACCTCGATCAAGTTGCTTATGCATTAGCTCGCAAATTTAATTGGCGCATTCAACCCTCTGGCGATGCGGCCCTGAATCTGTTGGGGCTCTCCACCCAGGTGCCGGGGCGTTGGGTTTACCTCTCTGACGGTCCGGACCGCGAATACGAGGTAGGACATCATGCACTGGTGTTTGAGAATTCTGCCCTGAAGGACGTGGGTTTCAAATACAGGGAGAGCGGCCTGGTGGTACAGGCCTTGAAAGCACTGGGCCGAGAACACGTGGACCAAAAAGTGATCGGGAGTATCCGTGACCAGTTGGGACCGAAGAACTGCGAGCGTATCCTCAGGGATAATACCCGTTCGGTTACCGGCTGGATCTATGAAACCATCAAACGGATATGCAAGAAGGGTGACTGATGGAAAGGATTGCCCGCCTTTCAGCCCGAGAACGTAGCGAGTTGTTTTTGGAGACTGCGACGGAGAAAGCTACGACTCCATTCGTTGTGGAAAAAGACTTTTGGGTAACCTGGGTGCTTAACCAGCTGTTCCAAGAACCGCATCTTGCGCAGTTACTGACGTTTAAGGGAGGTACCAGTCTCTCCAAGGTATATCGGTTGATTGAACGCTTCTCAGAAGATATCGATTTGATCTTGGACTGGCGCGTACTGGGCGATGAAAACCCGTTAGCTCAACGTTCCGGAACGAAGCAGGAGCAGTTGAACAAAGCTCTTAATAAGCGAGCCCAGCAATATATTGCTGGGGATCTGCTGATATTGGTCAAGAAAGCATTTGATGGGGTATGTGGTTGTCGCGTGGACGATGATGACCCGCACGTGATTAATATAAACTATCCCGCTGCCTTTTCAGATGATTACCTCCGCCCCGAGGTGCGGTTGGAAATTGGCCCGCTGGCATCATGGTTGCCTCATGAGTCACGTAAGATTAGTTGTTATGCGGCCGAGGCGTTTCCAGATGTATTTGAACAGCACGACTGTATGGTGCGAGTGCTCAAGGCGGAGCGTACTTTTTGGGAGAAGGCAACGATTCTGCACCATGAGGCCCATCGCCCCGAAGATAGTCACCAGCCGCTCCGCTATTCGCGCCACTATTACGATTTAGCAAAGATGGCTCAGTCGCCGGTCAAGGAGCAGGCCTTGGCTGATACAGAACTGTTGACCAGTGTAGTGGAGTTCAAGCAACGTTTTTATCCGAGGGGATGGGCCAAATATGAGTTGGCACAACCGGATACCTTGCAGTTGGTGCCGGGGCGCTATTTGTTGGACTCGGTTAGATCCGATTATCGAGCAATGGAAAATATGATTTTTGGGGAGATCCCGGACTTCGATGAGATTCTGGTGGTACTTCAAAGGCTACAAGAAGAAATAAATACGGTGACGCTTTCGACGTCGACTTGATTGATTATCACGTGCAAGAGACAGAAACTATGGACTATGAAGAATCTGCCACATACTGACGACGGTTCCCCCGTTGCATCACATTGTGAGAGTACGCAGGAAGAACGATCCTTGCCAGCCTTGCCATTTTGACAGGGCGCCCGAATTAAGTATTGTATCCCCAGAACTCATTATGATACGTTGTATCCATGACTTTCCGTCTGTTTTCGACACCCTTGAATACAGGGTTGTATCAGCCGAATATAAGCCGGGTTTGGCCTGTTTTCGTACTTTTGTGAATGTAATGATCAGGTGCGGAAATGGACATGCATAAAATTTCTCCCGTGAGCGCCGCTGATTCAACCGCTGACTGGGATTATCTTATCCAAGAAGACCGCATCCACCGTTCGGTTTATACGAGTGCAACTCTGTTCCAGCGCGAGATGCGCAATATTTTTGCCAACACCTGGGTGTTCGTCGGTCACGAGAGTGAAATCCCTGCAGCAGGCGATTTTGTCACCCGCCACCTTGGCGGCCGCCCGGTGATCATCACCCGTGACAGTGATGCCGATATACACATACTCTTTAACCGTTGCGCACATCGCGGCGCAAAAGTCTGCCGTGAGGATAAGGGAAGATCCAAGGTATTTGTCTGTCCCTATCACTCGTGGTCCTATGATCTGGCGGGCCGTTCCGTGTCCGTGCCTTTGGACTATGCCTATGACACAGACAGGGAAAGCGGGAAATTCGACCTATTAACAGTGCCGCGGGTCAGTTCATACCGTGGTTTTATTTTCGGCTGTCTCAATCCTGAACAGATACATCTCGAGGATTACCTTGCCGGCGGTAAGAAAGTCATTGACGACTGGCTGGACCGCTACGGCGACGGAGAGGTGGAGGTAAGCGGGACCCAGCGCTACCGCGTTGCGGCCAACTGGAAATTCGTCACCGATAACCAGGGGGACGGGTACCATCCGGCTTATTCTCACCGATCCTTGTTGATGATGGCGGCAGCACGCTATGGAGATAAGGATATGCAATATTTTGCGGCTGACCCGGACGCAAGCAGAATGTTTGTGAAGGCTTTCCAGAACGGGCATTACTACCTGGACCAGCGCCCCGAGATGCACGCGAAATCCGCCTGGGAACTGCAACGCCCGCAGCCGGGACGGGAGCATCTCGAACGGGCCCTGCCTGAAAAATACGGCGATAATGAAGCAAAAAGATTACTTGAATTGGCGGTGGGCGCGGGCATGAACTTAACCGTTTTCCCGAACCTGTTATTGATCGGCAACCAGATACAGTTAATCAACCCGCTGGGCGTGGCTGAGACCGATATTTTCTGGTTTGCCACGACCGTCTCCAACCTGCCTGACGAGGTGAATGCGATGCGCATGCGCACCCAGGAAGATTTTCCGATGTTCGGCGAGGTCGATGACGTTGAAAACTTCGAGTCATGCCAGGCCGGTCTCAGTATCCCCGAGCATGAATGGGTGGATTGCAGCCGGCACCTGCACAGTGAGCGGGAAGTGGTTGAAATTGACGGCATCCGGGCGCCGGTAACCAGCGATATCACCATGCGCACCTTTTACAAGGAATGGAAACGCCTGATGCGCCTGGACGCAGACAGTGACCTGCGCAGGGGAAACTGATCTGATGAGTACGAAGTTACTGCAACAGCAACCGGGTCCTTCCACCTATATTAATGATGACTACTACGACCGCTTGTTGGAGATAGCGGAAAATTGGACAAGTCCCGGGCAACCTATTCCGCCTGAGCAATTCTATGAGATAAACGTGCTGCTCAACCGCGAGTGCCGCCTGTTGGACGACAACAGATTTGAAGAGTGGCTCGATCTTTTCCAGGAACAGTGCGTTTACTGGATCCCCACTGATATAACACCACAAGACCCACGATGCGCGATCACCTGGGAGATACAGGACCGACGGCGCCTGGAAGACAAGATCGCCCGGCTCCGCACGGGCTTTGCCTTTTCACAATTACCGCCCACGCGTACCCGCCATTGCCTGAGCAATATCGAGGTCTGGGCCGTCAGCGAGACTGAACTGCGAGCGCTCACGAATTTAACCATTCATACTTACCGCAGAGGCAAGCACGCAACCCTTGCCTGCATGGGTGGCTACGTGCTGCAACGCCAGGTTGATCAAAGCTGGCTTATCGAAGTGAAACAAATCCACCTGATCGATGCGGATCAGGCTCAGGGGAATATCTCTTTTATGTTGTAGGCTCCGATCAGGACATCAGACCATCGCAGTCGAGATAATGAATAAAATCGATGAGCAGGGAGTCTATTTATCCTGATGACTATTGGTTTCTAGTCCGGTGGGGGCCATCGTAAAAAGATTTTCAGCATACCATCACACGGCATGTTAAGATGTTGGTTGCATTTTTAATACACGCCGTGTAAATTAACTTTCATGCAATCATCAGATATCCCTGTCCTTGTGCGAGAACTTATATCCGCCGACCCCCGTGGAAGAACAGGCATTGCGGCACAGCTTGGCGTTTCTTCTTCAACCGTAGGCAGATGGCTCTCTGGAGCAACTCGTCCCCACCCCTCAATCGAAGGACAAATCCGAAAGTTGGCAGGAAATCTGCCTCCATTTTCAGTCCGGGAACCATTGCCTCTTTATGGTTGGCATGAACCAAAGCGTGAGGAATACCTTCGTTCCGTTATTGCTTCTACTCTACAGAAAGCCCGCGTAGCCCTCCATCGAAGTGGAAGTCTGTCCTCACGTCACGAAGCACTAGATGAAATATCGAAACTATTATTTGCACACATCATTTCATTACAAACCGGTGGCCCTGGTATTTCAACAAGATTAGTCAAGAAGGCGAAATCACCAGCAAAAGCACTAAAGGATTTCGTCTCCAAAATCTATAGCCAGCACCTCCCCGTTTCACTTGCATATACATTGAAACCAAGTGATTTCCATCTTCGGCTTAAAGATTCGGAAAACGTTTTCGCGGATGAAATCATTTCTTGTTTTGACTGCATCTCGAATCCCGAATTCTCAGCGGAGTTCTCCGGACCTGATGGCACTGACGTCCTGAATGACGTTTTTGGTCAGTTCCTGGCGGATTCCTTTGTTGATGAAAAGGAATTAGGACAATACCTCACTCCAACGGAAATAGTCCGATTTATGAGTCGTCTTGGCATCAATTCACTCTCACGACAAGATTTCGAGATTCTATGTCACCCGAAAAATTGTTCCGATTTTGGAATAATTCTTGACCCTTCCTGCGGGGTTGGTTCTTTCCTAACGGAGATTCTAAAGTCATTACATGTCGAAGTGTTTAAACGACATGGAACTGAAGGTGCTGATGATTGGGTTAATGAGATGGTCCGTTCCGTACTGGTGGGAATCGATAAGAGTGAACGTATGATCCGCCTTTCCCTGACTAATCTTGCGCTTTTCGGTTCACCTGCGGCGAACCTGTATTTTGCAAATTCTTTAGCCAGGGAAGGGCAAGGAACCGAAATAACGACAGGCCTGGAAGGAAAGGTAAAACTGATACTCACGAATCCGCCGTTCGGAGCTGAATTTCCCAGGTCATCCCTTACAGGGTATAAAGTTGCGTCTGAATGGTCGCATCGAATACCCAAATCACTTGATTCTGAAATAATCTTTTTGGAACGATATTTAGATTGGCTGACTCCAGACGGGACGCTGATAGCTATTATGCCTGACAGTATTCTAACTAATCGTGGTATATATCAGGAGTTACGGGAAGGACTATCTCCGCTGGTAGAGCTTCGCTCAGTCATCTCCCTCCCGCCAGTGACTTTCGGAGCAGCTGGAACCACGACGAAAACATCTATTTTACATCTTACAAAAAAAGCCAAGGGGGTATGCAGAGACAAGGTTTACTTTTCTATTTGTCGCCATGTTGGATATGAGGTAACGACACGCTCTTCCCAGCGGAAAAAAGTGTCGAACGGCCGAAACGATCTGGTGGATATTTTACCAGAGGCCAGTCGTGAGCATGAAACACGGATAGGGCGTTTAGTGAACGTTACGCCTGCTATTCCTAGGTGGGATGCTACGTACCATGCTGGTTTATCTAATGAAATTGCAGACCGAATAGAGAATTCAAGGGAGACGGACGTGTTTGTTCGAGAAGTTGCAACTCTTTCGAACACCCGTGTAGACCCCAGGCGGTCTGATGCCTCAACTGTCTTTACTTATATAGAAATATCCGATGTCGATTCAGCAACCCTAGGTATTACGTCGAAAGCTATTCAATGTAATCAAGCGCCGAGTCGCGCCAGAAAGCTAGTGAGAGCAGGTGAAGTATTGGTGTCTACTGTCCGCCCAGAGCGTAAGACTATTGGAGTAGTCCCGCAAGAACTGGATCAAGCCGTTTGTTCAACGGGCTTCGCTGTACTCAAGTGTAAAGGGATTGAAGCAACCGTGCTTGCACGGTTGCTTCAATCGGACTTCGCAAACGAACAAATCCTTCGCAATAATATAGGAATTGCGTATCCTGCTATTAGTGAGGAATGTCTCCTCGGTGTTCTTCTCCCCGTATTGAGAAAAGATATGAATCTACTTCAAGAAAAAGCAGGTAATTTGCGCGAAATGCGGTCAAAGCTAGCCCAGGAAGAATGTTTGTTCTCGAAGTCCATGGATAAATTAATCTCATCCTGGCTCACAGCAGAATCGTCTAGGCAAGAGCCCATACTTCATCAATAGAATTGAACCATGACCCATCCCCAACAGTGCAAAGGGGATTTTGATTGACGTGAGCAGGGTAATTCGAAGCCCTTGGCAGCCCGTACGGTTGAATGTCTCTTGGGACAGAACGTGCGAACGCAAAATCTTGGATATTACCAGTTCGTAGGAAAAGGCTTACTGCGAAAATATCTTGTGTAGCAAACTTACAACTGCTAGTGGGATAATAATTACGACGCTGTTCTTCTGTCCAACCACCGGGGTTTCCTCCCGGGATAGACGTCGTGCTGTGTATCAAGCGGGCAAATCGCGTGTCTGTACCCCACAGGGATTTTACTTCTACCTTCCTGGTCTGACCCCCCTTCGATACTTCGAAATCGTAATTCGGATAACTTCCCAGATACCGCGCCATATCTTCAGGCATCCTTCTAACCATGTAACCCTTGTCAGTTAAACGCTTTGCCAATGAATGCTCCGCTAAGCCACTGAGTACCTTTGCCGCGGCGCCATATTGATCAACTTCAAGAAGATCATCCAAGGAAAGTTCTGAAAGCGCTTCCTCCAGATCCGCCTTACGCCCTCCGGTGTAAATTTCTCCAAATGCTGTACTTGTCGCAACGTCAACTTCGATTATTCGGCCCTTTGCGATCTCCCTCCAAGTTCCCCCACTGGCAAAAATACCAGGTACAAACTTGCCGGTACATCCCCTGCAAAGCGTACCTTTGTTCTGCTCCGTAATTTGAACAGAAAATGACGCCCGATAGTGATTTTGACCACTGATTTTTTTGATCTCCTTATCTATACTGTAAATTGGAACCAACATAGGGCAGAGAACATCTATGAATGATTCCGGCGTAGAACCGGTATAACGCCGCACTAATTCTCGAAACTGGTCAGCAAGCAGTTTATCAGGATTATCGGACATCAGAATTCACCTGCCGCCATGTAGTGCCTATCCCGAGTTCAACGAGCAACTAGCGAAAACAAGATCCCACGTCTCTCAGCAAATCAACCCATATTATGTTCTGGCCGTAAAGGAGTGACATCATCAAGTTGTTGCCCCTGACTAAGGTGACCCTTTCCAGATAATCATTGCCCAGTTTGAGTGTTTGCCAAGCACATCCGTTTTGAATGCAACGTTGAACGTCAGTCCCTTGAGGTTGGTGGCGCCTCATCCCAGGACAACTGTTGCCATTAGCCCTCATCCCGTGCGCCGGTGCGCCGCATGGGATAGAGCAAACGGTCCGGATGAGTCTGTAACTCCAGAAAACCATGGGCTTTTTTACAGGTATACCCTTTACTGATCGGATGCTCCCAATCCGGCATGACCTTGACCGGTTTACCGTCTTCCACCGCCACATAGACGCTGCAGCCCCCGTGTCCGCAGGCACGGCAGGCAGTTCTTACTTTAGTCTGCATGATAGGCAGCGCGGGCTACCGCATCCGGGCTCTGGCGCATAACGGGCAGGTGAAGGTCATCGTCTGCCTCAGCAACCGCTTCATAGCGGGTCGTACGCTGCCGGGGTACCCTGCCGGCAGACAAAATCAAGCGGCGCATGTCGGCAACGGTGAACTCCTGTCCGTGGGAGGCCCCGGCCGCGCGGCTGATGCTTTCATTCATCAGGGTGCCGCCCAGGTCATTCACGCCCGCGTCCAGGCAGGCCTTCATCCCGTCCATTCCCATCTTTACCCAGGATGCCTGTATGTTCGTGATGTGCGGATGCAGCACCAGCCTGGCAACGGCGTGCATCAACAGGGTTTCCCGGAACGTGGGACCCATGCGCGCCCGGCCCTTACGATAGATGGGCGCTTCCATGTGCACGAAGGGAAGCGGGACAAACTCGGTAAAACCTCCCGTCTCCACCTGCAGGTCGCGGACACGCAGTAAATGACGCGCCCAGTTTACCGGTCCGTCCACGTGACCGAACATGATGGTGGCCGTGGACTGCAGACCCAGCGAGTGGGCGGTTCTCATTACCTCCAGCCACTGTGCCGTATTCAGCTTGTCCGGGCACAGGACCTGGCGCACCTCGTCATCAAGAATTTCCGCCGCAGTGCCCGGCAGGGTGCCCAGGCCGGCCTGCTTCAATTCCGCCAGGTAGGTTTGCAGCGGCAGACCGAGGGTCTGCGCCCCCTGCCTGATTTCCAGCGGAGAAAACGCATGCACGTGGATGTCCGGCTGGGTCTCCTTGACGGCCTTGACAATGGAGAGATAGGTCTCGCCGGTATAATCCGGGTGAATGCCCCCTTGCAGGCAGACTTCGGTCGCGCCTTTTTGCCAGGCCTCGGAGACGCGCCCCTGGATTTCAGCCAGGGGCAGGTTATAGCCGCGCTCGCGCAGGTTTTCAGCCACGCGCCCCTTGGAAAAGGCGCAGAAACCGCAACCGAAGTAGCAGATATTGGTGTAGTTGATGTTCCTGTTGACAACGTAAGTCACCGTATCACCGTTGACCTCGCGGCGCAGTTCATCGGCTGCCTGCCGGACCTGGATCTCATCAGCAGCGCGTGCATTGAACAGGCTTGCGATCTCGGTTTCAGTCAAGCGCTTGCCGGCAAGCGCCTTATCGATGACGTGTGTGAATGCGCCTTTATTATGCTGTATCCGGTTTTGTTGCGCCGGTACGGGTTTGTGGGTACCCGGCGCCCAGTCATCCGGCCGGGCGAACCCTGCGGCATCCGTTTTTCGTATCACCCGGGTATGCAGGGCCGGATCGATCCAGCTATCCATCGCCTTTATGTATTCCGGGTAAACCGGCAAGCGCGGCACCAGCGCTTTGCCGGTTGACTCCGTTGCTTCCCTGAGCCTCGTGAGGTGCGGCCAGGCTGCTTCCGGGTTGACGTGGTCCGGCGTGACGGGTGAGACGCCGCCCCAATCGTTAATCCCCGCGCGGATGATGTCCGGCAACGCATCGGGCGTCAGGTTCGGGGGCGCCTGTATGTTCATATCAGGGCCGAAAATAATGCGCGCCATGGCGATGGTCCACAATAATTCGTCCAGTGTGGGTTCCGGGGCGTTATGCATTTTCGTGCCGGGTTTGCGCCGGAAGTTCTGGATGATGATTTCCTGTATATGTCCGTGGGTTTCATGTGATTCCCTCAGAGACAGCAAAGCTTCGAGACGCTCACGGCGGGTTTCACCTATACCTATCAGGATGCCGGAGGTAAACGGCACGCGCGCCGCCCCTGCCGCGGCAATACTGTCCAGGCGGACCTGCGGCTGTTTATCCGGCGAACCGTAGTGGGGTCCACCTTTTTCACATAACCGCGGTGAGCTGTTTTCCAGCATCAATCCCTGGGATACCGACACACTGCGCAAATTATCCAAGTCGGCGCGACTCATTACACCGGGATTCAAATGGGGTAGCAGACCGGTCTCGTCCAGCACTCGTTGCGCCATCTCGCGCAGGTAGGACAAGGTCGAGGTGTGGCCGAGTTCATGCAACTCATTGTGGGCGGTCCGGTAGCGCAATTCGGGTCTGTCGCCCAAGGTAAACAGCGCCTCATGGCAACCGGCATCCGCGCCGGCGCTGGCTATGGTCAATACCTCTTCGGCGCTGAGATAGGCGCGTTGACCTGCTCGCGGCGGTTGTGCAAAGGTACAGTAGTGGCAAACGTCACGGCACAGTTTTGTAAGGGGAATAAAAACCTTGGGGGAGTAGGAAATAATGCGGCCGTGGCCCTGATCGCGCAACTCCGCTGCGCGTTCCATAAGCTCGTGGATGTCACAAGCGGACCATGATAGGACTTCATCAAGGTCGGGTGAAACTTCCCGGTGCAGCTTTTCCACGGCTCTGTTCTGTAGACTCATGTAACCAATCCGGATATTGCGCCGGTCCCTGTTCTGGAACCTGGGCATCAAAAGTACCCAACATCTATAAATAGCTCAATTCAGCATCACAGCCCGTGAATACACGGGTATTAACTCTTCCAGTTTACACGAAAAATACATTCCTGCTCATAAGGTACCAGGTGCTCCCGCTAAATCGAGGTCAATACAGTGATTTTTGCCGGATTCGGGCATACTCTGACCATAAGGGAGCATGTTTCCCTGGGAGGGAGGGCGTCTCGCCCTCCACGAGGGCAGGATGCCCTCGACCCCGGGAGTTAGCGGGAGCACCTGATAAGGTACCGCCTCCGGCGGTAGAATAGTAGACTGGATTCCGGCATCCGCCGGAATGACGAGTCATTGATCATTCAGCGGCGCCGCAGATCATCAGGATGGCCTGAATATAAACCTTGATGATATCCAGCATGTCATCGATATAAACCGCTTCGCCCTGGGCGGTGGAAAAGCCGCCGCTGCCGGTTGTACGGATTCGGCCGGCTGAACCGTAATTCACCGTCGGTATGCCGTAGCGATTCATGTGCGCCGCATCGCTGTACCAGGTTTCCATCCCCATCTGCGGCGGCTTGCCCAGTTGGTCGGTGTGCGCCCGGATGACGGTTTGCACCAATTCATGGTCATCGGGTATGGAGGTGCCCGGCGCAGATAAAAAGATCTCCACCTTGACGCCGGCTAATTCCGGGTTGTCGTTGACGGTGCCCGCTATCAACTCGCGTACTTCATTATAGGCTTGAACAGGCATGACACCCGGTATGGTCCTGACGTCCATATAGATGCAGCAGTTATCCGGGGTCCTGGCGCCGCGCCAGGGCCAGCCCCCCTCGATGGCGGAGACGTTTACCCGGGGCTGGAAATCGCCCACCTGGTTGCGTTGGCAGTAATCGGGGATCCAGTCATGGATGGCGTCCAGGACTTTTCGGGATTTATTGATCGCATTGGTATCCGCATCAGACCAGGCGGTATGGATCAAACGCCCCGGCACGGTGATTTTAAGCCAGGTCGTACCACAGTGACGCGGGATCAGCATCATATTCGTGGGTTCCCCCAGGATACAGAAATCAGCCACTGCGCCGTGGGTAATCGCATATTTCGTGCCGACACCGTAGCCCTGGTATTGCCTGCCCTCAAAGTCATTTACCGGCGCTTTCTCTATCTCTCCGGCCACACCGGCAATGACCACGTCTCCGGCCAGTTTGATACCGGCTTTGCGGATCGCCTCCGTGGCAACGATATATGTGCCCATGGCGCTCTTCATATTGAAAGACCCCATGCCGTAAATCCATTCATTGTCAACCAGTGTCGCCTTGCACTGGTAACCGATACCGCGATGGGCCTGTTCCGGGCCGAAAGAGGTATCCAGGTGGCCATTAAACAGCAGCGACTTGCCACCGCCCTGCCCTTGCAGGCGGCCGATGGCGTTATAACGGTCATCACCAATGGGCTGCAGGGTAGCGTCAAAGCCGGCTGTTCCGAGTATTTCATGCAGGGCGCGGGCAACGCCCTCTTCTTCACCGGTAGGGCTGGGAATGTCAACCAGGTCCATAACCAGTTTCACCAGGCGCTGCCTGTCGATGTGATCGATGGCTCTGGCCAGCAGCTCCTTATTTACTTCAACAGTCATAATTCAAACCTTATATGTTTAACATGGATGTACAGGATATACAGGATTTATTGATTGTAACTTTTTTATCTGTACAGTTCTCGCAAACGGGGTTTTTACTGAATCGCCCCCGCTTTTGCGCACAAATATTGTGTTGTTGTGTACATTCCTACCCCAAAACTTTACCTATCCTGTCCATCCTGTGTATCCATGTGGATTATACTATCCTGGTCGTCAATGTACCCAGTCTGTCAATGGTCGCCTCCACTGTGTCCCCCGCTTGCAGCCACCTGGGTGAATCCATTCCGGCTGCGACGCCGGGGGGGCTGCCGCTGGTGATAACGTCACCGGGATACAGGCCCATGTGGGACCACCAGGAGACCAGTTCCGCGGTCTTGTAGTGCATTTGCCCGGTATTGGCGTCCTGGCGCACTTCGCCGTTGACGCGCAGTTTCATATCCAGGTCGTGGGGATCGTCCAGTTCATCCAGCGTTACCAGCCAGGGACCCAGGGGACAGGAACCCTTGAAACTCTTACCCATCAGGATCACCTTGTTTGAATGCTCCCGGGCCTGGATATCCCGGGCGGACAAGTCATTGAAGATGGTATAACCCGCCACGTAATCGAAGGCTTCACCGACAGCGACCTTGAAGGCTTCCCTGCCGATGATGATGGCGATTTCTATTTCATAATCCAGTTGCCTGGTGAAGACAGGGATCTCAACACCGGCGCCGCTGGGCACCACGGACGAAGGCGCTTCCAGGAAACCGGTTGGGTGTTCAAAATGGAAGTCGCCCCAGTTATGGGATTCCCATTCGGGATCATTCCAGGTCGTCAGTTCCTGCAGGTGAGAGTCAAAATTGCAGGAGGTATGCACTATCTTGCCCGGCAGCGGTACCGGCGACTGCAAGGTGATTGAGCCTTCCGCATAGATATGTTCACCGCTCCCGGACCGTACCCCGGACAACAGACTACGGGCCTGTTGCATGGCGGCCTCGCCCGCCTTGAGAAAATCGATCATATCGGCCGGTAACTCACCACCGGATAAACCCGCCAGGTCCACGTAGGCACCGTTATGGCACGCCCCTACGGTACGTTTACCGGTACTGTTAATGTCAAATGTCGCTAGTTTCATAGTTAGTAATAGTCAAATCAAACAGTTGCAGGTTTAAGCTCAGGCACAACCTCCTCTCCCATCAAGCGTATGGTCTCAAGGTTGGTAGCCTCATCGGCGCCGACAACTTCCAGCAACGGCAGGTTCAATCCCGCATCCACCAGCTCCTGGGTGATCTCGAGACAGTCCTCAGGCGTGCCGGAAATTACGGTGAACCTGCGCATCATTTCATCCGTCACGTATTGGGTGACATTATCCTGGGTACCATCCGCTATGGCCTGGCGGAACGGTTCCCAGGCGGAGTCGGGCAACCCTGATCCGGCCAGAATCACGTCGTTTTTAATATTCCTGATCTTGTTAACCACGTAGGTTCCGGTATACGGGCGGGTTGCATCCCGCGCCTTGTCTCCGTCCCGGGAACACGAACAAAGGATCACACCTCCCACCGGGAAATCCGCAGGCAGTGTGCGTCCCGCCTTTTGCGCGCCGGCGAGCATATTCGCGCGGGCGTACTTGACGAAGGCGGGGGAAGTCAGCCCCGCCAGCAGCATCCCGTCACTCTCACGGCCTGAGAGCTTTTGCATGAAAGGCCCGGTAGCGCCTACATAGATAGGGATATCAGTGCGCAGACCGGCGCCTCTCCGGTCGAACGCCGGCATGGAAGATGCGTAATATTGTCCCTCGTATTCATAGGCTTCTCCGGCAAAGACCTTGCGCATGATTTCCATGGATTCATGATGGACTCCGACCGGCCGCAGTTTTTCAACATCATATTCCAAGTACTCGATGCCCACTTTGCCCACGCCGATGCCCATGATAAAACGGCCGCCGGACAACTCGTCTATAGCCGCCGCCTCGGATGCCTGTATGGTGGGATGCCGCATATAGGGTGAAGTAATGCCGAGGCCGACAGGTATTTTTTTGGTCGCCACACTGACCGCCGCCAATGTGGTAAAACAACCGCGGGCTTCCAACCCGTACTGGCGAAACCAGTGGTACGCCTCGGCAATCCAGAATCCGCCCATCAGGTTGGATGCTTCGGTCTGCCGGGCATACACCTGCATGGACGCCAGCGATTCATAGGATTTGAATATCACCCCTGCTTTGGGGCTGACGGATACGCTCATTCTTGTTCTATCTCCTGACTTTTCTCACATAAAACTAATACGTCCTCTGCACTTCTACCGGGGGCCATTGCTGCGCGTCATGCAGTACGCGCAGGATTTGCAGTTGATTCAAGGCGCTGACCCAGCGCTAGATCACAATAAAAGGAAGACCACTAATCACAAGTTCCCGTGTCCCTTTCACTCGTCCAGAGCGTCCTGTCATGGGATGATTTGACAGAATCAGTTCAGTAGTGTCAATCACTTTCAGCACCACAGCAGTAGCCACATCCAGGCTGTTTTCTCTGGCGATATATGATTCTATATGATGGAGATCAGCAGCAGCCGGCTCAGTCCACTTGAGTTGCATGCTTCGCCTTCCATTTGGCTCTTATGTCAGCATGATCCACTAATCGGCCATCAGCGGCTGCCTGGATACCCTCCTCAACCTCATGGACAAACCAGTCTTCATGCTCCACATACCGCCTGATTGCATATGCCATCAACCAGGGGCGAGATTTGCCCATCGCTTCAGCCATTTGACCTACACGTTTTAAAATTTCGTCATCCAACCTTACAGATATCGCTTTTAACGACATAGCGGTTCTCTCTGGTCCTATAATGGTTTCGGATTATAGCCGATTTATTTTTTCCTGTCTTTCTTGCCTGAGTACTTTTCCAAGGCAACCGCATACTTTTATATATCACTTCCAACACTACAGTCACGCCAGGGCTTTTCCCTGGTGAACTATGATTCGATACGCTAAAGAGCAACCGGATACCGGTTCTCTCATGTTCTACTAAAGGTTTCAGATTATAGCTGATTTATATCTTACAGTCTCTCTTGCCGAACAGCAGTTCCCGCTAACTCCCGGCGAGTTAAAAACAATGTACATTTGCCCGTAACAGGTTTAATATGGATACCTCAATTTAATGGATTTGAATTTACTACAATGATGCGTACTCTATTTGTTCTTTTATTTTCCATCAGTATTTGCCATGCCGATACAGTCGATAAACATACCCAGCAAACCAGCGAATACGGCGACGAAGGTAAATTCGGTGGCGGCGAGCCCGGTAATACCAACGCGTTGATCCTGTGGTCAGGCGACAGTCCCAGCATTGTGCGCCGCCATCGACCCGGCGGACACAGTAATACCACGCCTAAAGCGATCAAATTATGGAGTGAGCGCGGCGCCGGCGGCTTCCCCATCAACCTGAAAAGCGGAGGCGGTTTCTGCTCATTCCTCAGCAAGATAGACAGGGAAGCCAACCTGCACGCGTGTATCTGCGATGATACCAGGGCATGGGATACCGGCTCTGGATTTTCATGCAGCCCGAGCGTTACCCTCCTGCAGTGCACGCCGACACAATGCGAACCGGGCAGTACTACACCAGTACGACAACCGTCCTGTACTGCCAGCGACTGGTCCCCTGCAACCGATACGGTATGCGCCAGCGATAACTTCGACCAATCCCATACCCTGGACGATTGCTCAATCGAAACACGAACCGCTCAGGGAACCGGCCCCTGCAACGGTTGTGAAACGCCATGGGGTCCCGACACCGACCTGGTTTGCGACACAGTGCAGTTCTACCAGACTCGTGTCGGTCCTGCCTGCCAGGACGAGCGCCGGTCCGTCCGGGGAACAAAAGATTGCTCACAGTCCTGTACGCCCGGTGGCTGGCTACCGCAACCCGATAGCGTCTGCGACGGCATCCCGTTTGAGCAAACCCGAACCTATGACGATTGTTCTACTGTAATCCGTCAAGCCTCCGGCACAAAGAATTGTACCAATCAATGCACCGCAAGCTCCTGGTCACCGGACCCGAGCAGCAAATGTATCGGTCAGGCATTCACACAATCCCGTACCCGGTCCGATTGCACGACTGAAACCAGGACTGCCAACGGCAACAAATACTGCCCATCGACCTGCACCGCAACCAACTGGGCGCCCGCCGCAAGCAGCATCTGCCAGGGAAACAGTTTTGAACAAACCCGGACAAACAGCGATTGTTCCACCGAGACACGCACCGTAACCGGAACAAAAAACTGCCAGTCCTGCACACCCCAGGACTGGACACCCGCCGCATCATCTGTCTGTCTGGGCGACTCATTCACGCAATCGCGCACCCTGTCCAACTGCAGCCGGGAAACACGTGCCGGTATCGGCACAAAATCGTGTCGCCAGACCTGTCCGCTGACAAGCTGGTCCCCGTCACAAAACCTGTATTGTAGGTCCGATCAATTTACACAGACTCGTACTCTCAGCGACTGTACATTAGATAGCCGTACCGTTTACGGGACAAAAAACTGCCCGCCGAGCACCTGCCAGTACCAGGCCGGCCCCTGGAGCGGTCCCGATGCGTCCAGTATCTGCCGGGGCAACACAGGGACTCAGACCCGCACCGTTACGCCAACCAATCAACCTTGTGTCGGCGGCACCCGACCTCCGGCAAGCCGCACCGTGTCCGGTACGATGGATTGTGCCCTGCCGACCTGCCGCTGGTCCACCGGCCCTTGGACCGGGGACAGTGCGGGCAGTATCTGCCAGGGCAGTACCGGCACCCAGTCCCGTACCGTCACCCTGACTAACAGCCCATGCGAGGGCGGTACTGCGCCGACTTCCACACAAACCGTATCCGGCACCCGGAACTGCCGCCCGACCTGTCAGTGGTCCACCGGCAACTGGACCGGCGATAACCCAGCCAATATCTGCAGCGGCGAAACCGGCAGCCAATCCCGAACTGTCACCCTGATCAACTCTCCATGTCAGGGCGGTACACAGCCAACAAGCACTCAAACTGTCAGCGGGACAAAAGTTTGTGATGATGACGATAAATTTCCACCCGTTATAGTTGAACCGCCAGCCCCGAAACCGCAAGCGTGTTCAGGTGGAACTCAGTGCAGGGGTCATTCATTGTGGGGATGCATTAACGGCCAATGGGTCTTACTCTCCAACAATCCAACATCTTGTCATGTCCCCTGAAACTGACAATGAAAATCCGGCAGTGGATTTACGGGAATACTCTGTATTCCATACAAAACCTGTGACAGAGTAACGTTATGGCGCACTGTATCTTCCCTCGTTAAACCATGACTACCTGATCATTATCAGAGAGATACAGCAAAATGAAACAGATACCACAAACATCGATGGCCTTCACACCGTTATCGAGCGCTGTGTTGCTTTTCATAACATCAGCTTGTAACTCGCCCAAACCCGATCCGGAGCCACAACCCGATCCGATAGAAGAACCTGTAGAGGATATGACCGAAGACAGCGTAACTCACCCCTGCGAGGTCGAAACAGCCGAAGACGGTTGCCTGTCCCTGGAACAATACAATGAGAAAAAGATCCGGCTCATTGAAGAATACGAAAATGATCCTGTCTACAGCAATCACTGGTACGGCGATAAATCCGGACTGTCAGCCGCCTGGTCCAACATCCGCCTGATCCGCGGAGATTCAGTGAGGCCGGGCGCCGGCGTCAAAATCGGCATGATTGACGACGGCATTGATTTAACCCATCCCGGACTGGTCGATGCCAGCGTCACGGAACATTTTTTTGGCGGCGCAACCAAAGAATCATCCACTACCTATACCGATGACCTATACACCAACTCATTTTCACACGGCACCGGTGTCGCCGGCAGTAGTCTCGCCAACGGACAGGTGACCGATCATTTCCTGAACTTCTACGGAAACGCTAATGGTGCACACCTGCACACATTTACCGCTCCACGAATCAACGGCAGGCAACAATACCATAGCCACATAACAGAAATCATGGGCATTGCCCGCGATGAAGATATTCGAATACTCAATGTCAGCATAGGTTCAACAGACAGGATTGACGAGCATGAATCCCTTGATACAGCCCCGATCCGTCAAATCATAATAGACGCGTATAAACAAACAGGACATGATGACAAAATCATCATAGTCACGGGAACAGGCAATGACGCCTATCCCCAACCGTCATCTTCTGCCGCCTTGCCGGTTTTCGTGCCTGAACTGAAAGGCCACTACATCGCCACCGCAGCAACCCGTGAAGACGGGTCTATCGGAGAATTGTCCAATCACTGCGGCCAGGCTGCCGAGTGGTGTATCGCTGCACCCACGTCCGGCATACCCATCCTCTACAGTGGCCTTGAAAACGGGGAATTTGTCCAGAGTATTTACATCAGCCACGGGACATCAACCAGTACCGCGTACATCAGCGGCAGTCTGGCGCTGATACAGCAGATGTTTCGCGATCAACTGTCCAGCCAGGAACTTGTTGAACGCCTGTTTGCCAGCGCTGACAAAACCGGGATTTACGCAGACAGCACCATCTTACGTTATAACGGAGGTGTACTATGACCACATTTAATGCAACAGAAGCACGTTCCAGGTTATATAAACTGATTGATGAAGCATCACAAACTCACAAACCGATTGTCATTACCGGAAAAAGAAACAACGCGGTACTTCTCGCTGAGGAGGATTGGAATGCTATCAATGAAACCCTCTGCCTGGTGTCGATTCCTGGTATGCGAGAGTCCATCATTGAGGGGATGAACGCCAGACTTGAAGAGTGTGATCAGGAACTTGATTGGTAGTGTGGGAACTGTATTTTACCCGGCAAACCAAAAAGGATGCCAGGAAACTGGCCGCTGCCGGTCTTAAGGAAAAGGCAGAAGAACTACTCACGATTATTCAGAATAATCCATATCAAACCCCGCTCCATTACGAAAAACTGGTGGGAGACTTGACGGGAACGTTCTCCCGAAGAATAAATATTCAACAGCGGCTGGTTTACCAGGTTCTGAGTGATAAAAAAGTCGTAAAAGTATTACGCCTTTGGACTCACTATGAGTAGCTCAGAAGGGGGCGGTAAGAGCAGGGCCGGAAACTGCTGCGAGACGATCCGCATTCACTCCGCCTCAAGTACCGCCTGACAGGCTGCAGGTAGATCAGCAAGCATAAGTTCGGGCGGCTCATCCTCCGGTGCGCGCGGTGGTGGATACAGCGCTTCGTCGGTGAACCACCAGTCCAGTTCGGTATCACAGCCGTCGCCCTCAGGCGGCGGGTCCTGGTCGATGCAGGCGCCTGCATTCGGGCAATGCAGACGGACGTGAAAATGGGAGTCATGGCCCCACCATGGCCGCACCTTGCGCAGCCATTGGGCATCCTCCTCTTCCCTGCTCTCGCACAGACGGCGTTTGATCGCTGCATTCACGAAGATGCGGGCGACGGCTTCGTCCCGCGCCGCCGCCTCGATGACCTGGGAATGCGCGCCGGTCCAGGCGCCGTTCACCTCCAGCCGGTTCGCCGCGACCAGTGCGGGAGAGTTGATCTTCTCCCGTTCCGCTACGCTCAGCTTCATTGTGTCCGGCGGGCGCAGCCAGATATCGGCGTCCAGTCCGACCTGGTGCGAGCGGTGACTGGAGACCATCGGACCGCCGCGGGGATGGCTGATGTCGCCCACGTAAAGTCCGGCCCAGCCTGCGCCCTGGGCCGCGCGGGATAGCCGTTCTATGAATGCGATCATTTGCGGATGGCCCCAGTTGCGGTTGCGGGACAGGCGCATCGCCTGCCAGCCCGGCCCAGTTTCGGCTAGCCGCTCAGCCCCGGCCAGGCACCCTGCGGCGTAACCGCCGAGCGGAGCGGGCGGAGCGTCCGTCGGCGCATCAATCGCGCTGAAGGCGTATTTGGCCGGTTGTTCATTGTCCGCGCCAGCACCGAATGCGACGGCGAGGCTGACGGCGAACGCTATAAGGGATAGACCCCGTTTTCGACTGGATTCTGGCATTCGCCAGAATGACGATAGCCTGCTTGCGGCAGGCACGGAGAGTAATTTAACCACCACTATAAAATGGGCGGAATATAAGAGTTAATCGGTCGGCATGAACTCATCCATACCGGGCGGATAGGTGTCGTATTTCGGCAGGTCGTCGTTAATCTCGCACCAGCTTGCTTTTGACTGCCAGAACATGTGCGCAGCCTCACCGACCTCAACCTCCCCGTCAAGAGTGGCGGCAGTCGCGGCCAGTACCTCGCCGCCGTTAATCTCCGCGACCAGGGCAGCGCCGCATATGCTGCAGAACAGCCGGGCGGAGTGCGAACCGGACTGGTAGCGGCCTACCAGATCCTCGCCTTCAAGCCAGGCAAAATTTTCCGGGGTTACCGGCTCTATATAAGTGCCGAATGCGGCGCCGTGAAATGTCTGGCAGAACGTACAGTGGCAATGATCAATGTCATCGGATGTTTTATTCACTTCGTAGCGAATTTTACCGCACAGACAACTGCCTTGGGTTTTCATGGTGACCTCTAATCAGGGTGGCAACGAACTTGATTATACTACTTACGGTGTTACCTGGTTTTTCTCATTTTTTTAATACCCTCTACAAAACGTGTCAATGTGTTGGACATCAAACCGCGCGCCAGACTGATATCGATTAATTGAAAACAGGACTCATCCCCGAAGGCGCGGTCCAGGGCGGCATGTAACTCTTTTTTCGTCTTAACCGCCTGGCCGCGGCCGCCTATGGCGTTTGCCAGGGCGGCATAATCCAGTTTGTCCAGGTCGTTGAACGCGGATTCCGGTTGAAACGCCCGCAGCATTTCCCAACTGCTGTTGTTAAATACCAGGACGATGGGGTTCCAGCCGTAACGCCGGCAGTTGAGCAACTCAATACCCGTCATCTGAAATGCACCGTCACCCACCAGGATGAGCGGACGGCGCCCCGTTGCGGCCTGAACGCCCAGGCCGGAGGGGACGCCATAGCCCATGGTGGCGTAATAGCCCGGCGCCACCAGTTCGGTGTATTCCATATCCATGGCCGTGAACAGGCAATCCCCCATGTCCGCGGCGATGGGCAACGCGCCATAAAGATGGAACATGTCATTGACCGCGGTGGCGATATCGGTGGGGGTGATAGGCGTATCCGTTAATTCAAGACCTTTCGGATGCTCGAACACCGTAACGTCACGTTGCGGTTTGTCCGGCAACTTGCTGTTCAGCGCCAGCACCAGTTCCTGTAGAGGTATGTTCGGATAGATATGAAAGCCCAGGGATACCGAACCATCGCAGGCCAGGACGGTCTTCCTCAGGTCTATCTTTTTCTCCGAGATGCCGAAATTGGTATCGGACAACAACACGCCCAGCAGGAACAGGCCATCGGAGGACTCAACCAGTTCGGTCAATGCCTGCTCGCCGGCTATCCCCATATAAGTGCCTCTGAAATCCACCGGCTGTCCCGCCAGCAATCCCTTGCCCATGAACGTCGTGGCAACCGGGATATCCAGTTTGCGGCTCAGCAGGGCAACGTCCTGCTCCAGACCATACCGGCGTATTTCCACCCCCACCAGGAGCGCCGGGGAGCGGGCCTGCGCCAGGGTGCTGATGATTTCATCGGTGCAGGCATCCAGGGCATCGGCGTCACAATCGCTGGTCAGCGGCAGTATGGGCACGGGGTCGCAGGGCTCAAACACCTGGTCCCTCGGCACCTCAATATACACGGGGCGGGATTCGACGATGCAGTTTCTGAGTACTCGGGCGATCTGTTCCGGCGCCTGCGCCAAGTCCTCCAGGATCACCTGGTCACAGGTCACCTCCTTGTATACCTGTATCTGGGAATGGAGTTGCTTGGCCTGGTGGTGCACCAGCAGGCCGGTGGATTTGTCCGCCCTCCCCGGCCCGCCGGAAATGACGATGACGGGGGATTTCTCCGCATAGGCCGCCGCGACCGGGTTCACCATGTTGAATGCGCCGGCCCCGTACGTGACCGCTGCCACTGACGGTTTGGAATGAAAACGCGCCGCGGCATCGGCGGCGAATCCCACCGCGGGTTCATGGCTCAGGGTATACAACGGCAGGATTTCGGTCTCTTCGATGACCTTGAACAGCGGCAAGGCGAAATCGCCGGGGATACCGAAAATCTCGTTGACTCCGTAGCCTTTCAAAGCCTTGAGTAATTGCTCCGCCAGATTCATTTTTTACCTTAATCTTCCAGTGGATAGGCTACCATTCTATTATAAGGAATATTGTTTTTTATCTGCAGGAAACGGAATTAATTCCATCCCGCTCACAGCCGTTAACCCGGATTTCTCACCAGGTGATGCGATGATCGCGCCGGATTTTTGATGTGCGCCTTCCATCTCTCCGGGGACGGATTTCAAATCCGTCCCCTTATGCAGTACGGGCGTCTGCGACGATGAGCATGGATATTTGGGGTCAGAGTAAAAATACTCAACAACAAGCCACTACCACTTGCCAAACTGACTGTAGTATTTTTACTCTGACCCCAAATATCCATATCCGATAGCAGCTAGCGACCTGGTGAGAAATCCGGGCTAACAGCTGTTGCAAAAATCAAGCGCCTGCGTGTTGAAGTTCTGTGCGAACTCATGGAAAGAAAGATGGGCGGGCATGTAATAAACCCTTGCATTCGGTTGATTCTCGCTGATCCACTTTCCGGCTGCCTGTCTCCAATCCTCGCGTACAACCTGCATTACCGGTATCTCTTTGTCGATCCTGCGCGCTATCTCCCGGTAGTCCAGGTCAAAACTGGTTTTAATCAGTTCGAAGGCTATTGGTTCCGGTGTTTTGGCGGCCTCACTCAGCATGTCCCGGACAAAAGCCGGGTCGGGTTTATTGACGTAACAATAGTGCAGGTAATCCTCAAAAAATTTCAAATGACCATGATTTGTCAACATCTCCATGCTGGCCTGCAACTCATCTTCTTTCCCCTCTCCCCAATCCGATGCGGTTTCCTTCCTGATCTTCGGCGGCTCGTCAATACCGATAAATCCCCGTACCCTGGCGGTGCCATACTGTTCAAAATACGAATACGCCGTGCAAGCGCCGAAGGACCAACCAGCAATGAGGCAATCATCGAGCCCCAGGCGGGTGATGAATTCATGCAGGTCGGCGCCATGCTGTTTGAAATTGTTGCCACCGGCTGTCACACTTGAATCACCGTGGCTGCGCGGGTCATAAGCCAGTACCCGGTAATGCTCGGCAAAGGCCGGCAGGTTTCTTGCGAAGACTTTCACGGTATACGTCCAGCCCGGGATAAAAATTAACGGCTTGCCGGCGCCGTATTCCACGAAAGAAAGCGTTAGTCCGTCAGGTAACTCGAGCCGTTTTTTCATACAAGGGAAAGATAAGTTGTAAGGCGGGCAGAATTATACCCTGATA
The DNA here is from genome assembly GCA_965222155.1 of Gammaproteobacteria bacterium. Classification (GTDB taxonomy): domain Bacteria; phylum Pseudomonadota; class Gammaproteobacteria; order Eutrophobiales; family Eutrophobiaceae; genus JAAXHV01. The sequence goes on along the minus strand of CBDCTH010000012.1, from coordinate 844,218 downwards.
ACCGGTCAGGTGAGGCATAACGTTGCGGATCATGCCTCACCTGAACCAACGACCCGGAAAAGATCAGAAGTCTTTCCGGATTTCCAGGCCGAAACTGCGCGGGCGGTTCGTGATGATACGCGGTCGTCCCGGTTTTTCCGCAGCGATGGATCGGTTATCGGACAGGTTGGCGTGTTCGTTGGTGGCATTCCTGACAAACAGGGAAATATCCCAGCTGTCGGACTGAAACGCACCAAGTCGAAGATTCAGGATTTCGAAGGAGTCTCTGACACGCGGCATTGTGGCATTATTGTTTGCGCTAAAGCTGTCACCGTAGTGTGAAAAATCACCACGGACATAACCTTCCCAATCCGTGAATAATGGAAATGTATACTCAGCCGATGCGTTCAACGTAACTTCCGGCACTTGATTGATGCGGTCACCTTTATCCAGGCCTGAAATGGGATTATTCCCTTCGGTAATCTCAGCATCCGTATAGCCAAAACCAAGAGACAGATGCAAGCCATCGACCGGTACGGCTTCGACTTCAATTTCGAATCCTTTACTCTCCGCTTCGCCCGCATTGGCCACAACCTGAAAACCACAGGCTAATCGATTGGTTTGTATGATGTCTGACCAGTCGATAAAAAAACCGGCAATATTCACAGTCAGCCGATTATCAAGCCAGGATGTTTTTGTCCCCAATTCGTAACTCCAGATCGAATCGGAATCAAAGGAATCCACATCAGCCCTGGAGCTAACTCCCAGTGTTTCCAATTCTGCCAGGCATCCAATCACTGGCGAGAATGGCACATTGAAGTTGTTGCCGCCGATACGAAATCCTTTCGAGGCTGAACCATATAGCAAAATATCATCGCTCATATCGGCTTCCAGCAAAAACTTTGGATTGACACTCGATTCTGACTGCATTGCGTCAACCACAGAAGGGCCCGCATTCACGAATCCACCGGAGACTGAACTCGATTTCACATCAACATCGGACCAACGGGCGCCGGCGGTGAAACGTAACCAGTCCGTGAGTTTGAATGTGATTTCTCCAAAAAGCGCTATTTCTTCCGAATCCACTTCATCAAAGGTTTCAAATACTTCATCCGTTCCCAGGGCGCCTGGGGGCAGTGGAATCCCCAACCCATAGGCGTTATTCAGGTCATTGGTGAATTTCGCATTAATGCCCGGCGCAAAGGACGGTGGATACTCCCGAATATGCTCGCGATCCTCATAGAATACACCGACAGTGGCTGCAATCCGTTCACTGAACAAATCACCGAAATCAGCAATCAGCCGGGTTTCATGAATAAACGAAGTGTCTTCTTCCTTTTCAGATACAAAAGCGGGAATGTTGGGTTCGGCCAAACCACTGCCCGCAAACACGAGACCATCCAGGGTGCCGGTCTGATCTTCAAATTCGTTCACTTTCCGCTTATATTTTGCTGTCGTTGAAACAATGCTGCCGATATCAGTATCCAGGTTGATAGTGACACTTGCCAACCACCATTTATCATCACCCGGCTCTTCAATATTATTGGCCCGCACAACAGTGAAATTGCCCGGGTCAATATCGGCCAGGGGGAGGTTGTCTGAATCAGTGCGCTGGTACATGAAGCGGGGTTTGACGGTGAGTTGGTCCGTGACCTGCCAGGATAATGCCAATGCTGTACCATAATAATTGTCATCATCGACATTGTTCTGGTCGGCAAATGCCGGTCTGGGTGAACCGGACAGGTGTACCCGATCAAACACCCCTGAATTTGCCGCATAGTAAGCCATGGCTCTCACTGCCAGCGTATCTGCAATAACCGGTATGTTGACCCCACCGTCAAAAGCATAATTAATGCCACCTTCCTTTACATCAGAAACAGACGTATGCACATACCCGTCAAATTCCTCAGGATTGGCCTGTTTTGTGATCACACGAACCGTGCCCCCCATGGAACGCGCGCCGTAGAGCGTGCCTTGCGGGCCGCGTAACACTTCAACTCGCGCGATGTCTGAGACACGCGGATTCATGTATTCGGGAACCGGAATATCATCAATATAGAAGCCTGTTGCACCAACCACCCCGCCACCGGCCACACCGCGAATAGCGGGCGAACCGGCATTGAAACGCCCATCGGCCTCATAACTGAAACCCAGGTTGGGAATTTTGGCGCCATAGTCGAATATGCCTTCGGCGCCGATACGTTGCAACTCAAATTCGCCGACGGCCGTTATTGACAAGGCCGTATCCTGCAGGCTTGTTTCACGTTTGGTTGCGGTGACGATAATCTCCTCAATAGCCTGCGCCCACGCCGGGTTCGCCGCTACCAGGGACAGCAGGAATAAACATCCACATTGGATATGGGTCAATATCTTGTTTCTAATCATTATCAGATCCTCTACAAATGCAGTTATATGATTTGACAGGAGACAGTATTACTGCTTGAATTAATGAAGTGTTATCCTCAATGCGCAAGAAAAACGTATTTTTCAGGCTGAATTGGTGAGTACATGCGATGGATTATCCGATTTGCGCAAAAAACCCCCTGATCAAGAAACTTCATCACCGTGATATTGATGAACAGGCCGCCCGGCTCACCGGTTATGGGCAATCCTACCAGCAGATCAGCAGGGGTTCTTTCTCCGGCACTTTCACCACCTGTGACCTGGATCCTGAACTGAGTCTGTTTTTTGAATCCACCAACCAGGTGTTATATCAAAATGCCATGGTCCCGCATCATTATTATGCAATCGGCTTTTTGATGAATACCGATAGAACCCTGGTATTGAACTGTGAACCTTTCCCGAAACGCTCTGCATTTATTTTACCTCCCGGGTCTGAGATGGAGGGTATTTCATCACCCGATATGAGAATCTGTATCATCCACGTATCCGTCGAATTACTGAAGCGCGCACTTCAACACCAATACCATGAACTGAATCTGCTCAACGCCGACAATATCCCATACATGCTCATCAAGAATGAAAAAGAAACCTGGCCCCTGTATTCATTGCTGGAAGATTTTCAGACCGGAGCGGAAAAAGTGCATCTTACACTGGGAAGTCCGAATCAGTTGGTAGCCCTCAAAAATACCCTGATAGAAACGATATGCTCGGTGTTTATCACAGAAAACGAGCGCGGCAGGATTAAATCAGGAATGACGACGAGAGATAAGCACCACCGGCTATTCCATGATGCCCTCGACATCATCAAGGACAATATATGCGAAGAATTAACAGTCGGGAAGCTGTGTGAAGAACTGGCGGCGTCACGGCGCACACTGGAATACATATTCAATGAGAACATCAAGATGAGCCCGGCCAGGTACATCAGGGCCTTGCGCCTCAATAATATCAGGAGGGAAATCCTCTCCATGCAGCCCAAAACCCTGGGGGATATCGCGGCAAAATGGGGTATCTGGCACCTGGGCCGGTTCGCCAAAGATTATTACCAGCTTTTCGGTGAATTGCCCTCCGCGACGAAAGGGAGCGTTTTCCGGCGTTAGTGGGGAACGAACATATTCCCTCCACTGTCCGGGATGGATTCGTCCGGGGACGGATTTTAAATCCGCCCCCTGTTACAAGACATCCTGATTCAGGGCGCCGCGCCGAACCTGATCTTGTTCAATTGATTCAAACAGAGCCTGAAAATTTCCCTCGCCAAATCCTTCATTACCTTTTCGTTGAATAATTTCAAAGAAAATCGGCCCGATTACATTCCTGGTGAAAATCTGCAGCAATACTCCCTGGCCTTTCGTGGGAGCGCCGTCAATTAATATGCGGCGTTGTTTAAGCGCCTCCAGGTCTTCACCGTGGCCGGCCACACGTTGGTCTGCTTTTTCATAATAGCTGTCGGGCGTATCCTGAAACACAACATCGTGACTGCGTAACGCATCCACGGTTGCATAAATGTCGGCCGTGCCCAGGGCGATATGCTGTATGCCTTCTCCGTGATATTCGCTCAAGTATTCCTCGATTTGCGATTTGTCATCGGCTGATTCGTTGATGGGGATGCGAATCTTGCCGCAGGGGCTGGTCATGGCGCGACTTTTCAACCCCGTTAACTCGCCTTCTATATCGAAGTACTTCAGTTCACGAAAGTTGAATAATTTCTCATAGAACCCGGCCCACTTGTCCATATTGCCACGCTGGACATTGTGGGTGAGATGGTCCACGTAGGTGAGCCCGGTGCGGGTGAGGTGATAATCGGCTTCAAGGGGGGCAAAATCCACGTCATAGATGGTCCTATCGCCATAACGGTCAACCAGGTAGACACGGCTCCCGCCGATACCTTCAATGGCGGGGATATTCAATTCCATAGGTCCCGGCCTTGTCTCCACTGCTTGCGCCCCGGCTGCAAGCGCCCGGGTATAGGCTCTGGCCGCGTCCTTCACCCGGAAAGCGACAGCACATATAGACGGTCCGTGCTGTTCAGCAAATTGTTGGGCAAAACTGTCCGGCTCGGCGTTAATTATAAAGTTGATATCGCCCTGGGAATGCAGCGTGACGTTCTTGCTCCGGTGCTTTGCCGTTACAGGAAAACCCATTTTTTCAAACAGGCTGCGCAGTAATTCCGGGTCGGGAGCGGTGTATTCAATAAACTCAAACCCGTCGGTACCCATGGGATTGTCGAATAATTCGGTCATGCGTATAGCTCCTGCCGTGGCATAATAGTTGTTCGTGCAACTGATATTAGTTGCACGAACAACTATTGTCAACTGTTTGTATGGGTGTCCTTAATTTATGGGTGTCCTAAATTAGGTGTTTCCTGGATTTACTAAATTTATGGGTGTCCTAAATTAGGTGTTAATTTATGGGTGTCCTAAATTTAGGTGTCCTTGATTTAGGCGATCGTAGTGTTATATGTTTCTATGTTTGTACATTGCCGGAGCAAATCGCTTTGAAACATCGTAGACCATTACAACTGGAGGCGTTTCTACCCTACCGGCTATCACTGTTGTCAAACGCCATCAGTGGCGCCGTCGCTGGTGTTTACGGGGACAAGTTTGCCATTTCCATGCCGGAGTGGCGTATCATGATGATCCTGGCGGAATATCCGGGTGTGTCTGCCGATGAAGTCTGTCGCCGTACAAAAATCGAAAAATCCGTGGTTTCCCGGGCCGTGGCGCGGCTGTTCAACCGTCATCTCATCAACCGGGACAGGGACGAAAACGATAAACGCCGTTCGAGGTTGCAACTGTCTGAGACCGGCTCGACTGTCTACGATGAAGTGATGCCCATCGCCAGGGATTACGAGGCAAAATTGCTGGCAAGTTTAACAACAGAAGAACTGGAAATATTCAACGATATGATTGATAAACTGATGGAAAAAGCAAACAGGCTGCAGCATGATTACAGCAGTATATCCGGAGAGGAATGATGGAATTAGCCGTACTGGGAGGCGGACACGGTTCTTATGCCGCCGCTGCGACACTGACCGAACAAGGTCATCAGGTGCGTTTCTGGCGACGCGACAAGCAGGCGTTTGAGCCGGTATTGAAATCAAAATCCGTTACCGTGCTGGACAGTAACGGTAAACGGGAAGTGAAGATACACCATGTGACGACTGATCTCGCCGATTCGGTCAACGGAGTGGAATTGATAGTCATCCCCTTGCCGGCACTGACCCATGAGTCCCTGGCGCAAGAGCTGGCGCCTCATTTAAGGAGCGGTCAGGTTGTCTATCTGCCACCGGGCACGTTTGGCAGCTACATCTTCGCTAGAGCCTTGCGTGATGCCGGCAACGATGCCGATGTCAGTTTTGCGGAAACCGGCACCCTGCCTTACCTGGCCAGGAAACGTGAGGCAAACCTGGTCGCCGTCAGCGGCTATGCCACGCGCCTGCCCAGCGGCGTCTTCCCGGCAAAAAACTCGCAACATGCCTTCCCCATACTGGAACAGGCTTACCCGGTCATCGAACGTATCGAAGACGCCTTAAGCGGCGCCCTGATGAATGCCGGCCCCATTATTCACCCGCCATTGATTATGATGAACGCCGGCCCCATGGAGCATTTCGACAAGTGGGACATCCATAATGAGGGTACACAACCCGCTATCCGCCGCGTTACGGATACGCTCGACGCAGAGAGAATTGCCATCCGTGAGGCATTTGGTTATGCCCCACCACATTTTCCGCTTGTCGACCACTATACTCCGGATGGTGATGAGTGGATGTACGGCAATGCCGCCCATGAAAGGCTGACGGACAGCGAAGACTGGCGCGAAGACATCGACCTTATGACACACCGTTACATGACCGAGGACATGGAGTTGGGACTCGCGTTCCTGGTATCCTGCGCCGGCTATCTTGGCCTGGACGCACCCGTCAGTAACGGCTTGCTGGCCCTGGGCTCGGCGATCACGGGGCGCGATTTCCGTATAACAGGTCGCACCCTGAAGAACCTGGGCCTTGCCGATCTGGACCGGGATGCCCTCGCGGAATTGCTATACGAAGGTATTTGATGGCCCATAAACGCATTGTGGCCGTCGGCGCCGGGCGCATGGGCAGGGGTATTGCCCACATGTTTTCCTATGCGGGCTACCCGATAACGCTGCTTGATGTCAAGGACCGGGATGAGGACGGGTTCAGGCAACTGGTCAAGTCCGCCCTGGCTGAAATTGAAGCAAACCTGAAGTTCCTGTCCGGACTCGGTTACCTGAGCCCGTTACAGGTGAAAAAAGTTCTTGATCTTATTCATGTCAAGCCGCGCGCGCGCGCCGCCGGTGAGCTTGCTGCGGCTGATATTATTATTGAAGGGGTTCCGGAGACCCGGGAGGCGAAACAGCGAGCGCTTGAACTGGTTGGGCAGCACGCGGGCCAGGATGCCATCGTGACCTCGACCACCTCATCCATGCTGGTGACCGAATTACAGGAGTGGGTATCGGTACCGGAACGCTTTCTGAACACGCATTTTTTGAACCCCGCTTACCTCATCCCGCTGGTGGAGGTGAGTCCCTCACCGGGTACCGATGAGAGTGTGGTCAGTGACATTATTGCCTTGTTCGAATCCATCGGCAAAGTGCCGGTCAGGTGTTCTGCCTCGCCCGGCCTGATTATTCCCCGCCTGCAATCGCTACTCATGGCCGAGGCCTGCCGCATGGTGGAAGAAGGCGTGGCCACACCGGAAGAGATTGACAAGGCCATTACCCATGGCTTCGGCCCGCGCTATGCGACGCTGGGGGTAATGGAATTTATAGACTGGGGCGGCGTCGATATTCTCTACTACGCCGGCCACTACCTCTCCAAGGCGCTGGATTCGCCGCGTCATGCCCCGCCTGAGGAGGTAACAAGGATGATGGAGGACGGACGCAGGGGCCTGCGCGAAGGCCGGGGTTATTACGATTTCCGCGGTATCGACGTCGACGCCTGGCAAAAGGAAAAACTGACGCGTTTCGTTACCCTGTTGGGCAGCCTGGGGCAGATTCCGAAGCCCGGAGTTGAAGAATAAAACTAATCAATCCGGATAATGCCTTTATCCTTCATATATTCGATAATTATTTCAACCTCTTCCGCAAGCGTCATGCGGTCGGTACGGAGATGGATTTCCGGGTTTTCAGGCTCCTCATAGGGATCGTCAATCCCGGTAAAGTTCTTGATCTGTCCTGCCCGGGCTTTCCTGTACAAACCCTTGGGGTCGCGCTGCTCTGCCACATCCAGGGAACAATCCACGTGGATTTCGATAAAATCAACCCCGGCATCCCGGTGCAGTTCGCGTACCCGATCGCGGTCCTCCCGGTAAGGACTGATAAAGGCGGACAAGACCAGCAGACCCGCATCCACAAACAGTTTCGATATCTCGCCGATACGGCGGATGTTCTCCGTCCGGTCCTCTGCCGAGAAGCCCAGATTCCTGTTTATGCCCATACGGATATTATCACCGTCCAACCGGTAACTCAGTTTCCCGCGCTCGTACAGGGCTGCCTCCAGTGCGACCGCAATCGTACTCTTGCCGCTGCCCGACAGGCCGGTAAACCAGAGCGTCGCTCCTTTCTGCCCCAGAAACCGGTTTCGGTCGGCGCGGGTGATGTCACCCTGATGCCAATGAACGTTCGTTGCTTTTTGTTTTGTCATGTCTTACACCTGTGCATCATGATCCGGTCGGCCTGATAGCCGGATAACAGTTTAACATGTAATATTATCCGTAATGGCAGGCGGTTGATATCATCCAGGTAACCAATCGGCAGAAGAGGATGCTACGTTAATAACATGCAGTACGGTGAGGTCTGCGGGTAAGTCCCCATACAAAGTAACAGCGTGAATAACGATACAATACCGGTTCTCATCAGTTACGCAGCCAGCAAGGTGGGACGGCTGGAACAAACGCAGTTTGAACAGGAAATCCTGGCGAAGCTGGTCATAGACGCCGTTCGCGCAGCCGGTCTGGACAGGGTTGATGTTGATTCCGCCGTGTTCACCAGCCCGACACCCGCCACTCGCCAACTGGGTTTCTCCACGTTCATGGCGAGCCAACTGGGTCTGCGTTGTCATGGGCAGATTGCAGAAGTCAGTAATATGGGCATCACCGGAGGTCTGGCATTTGACCAGGCCTGCGCCGACGTCGGCAGCGGACGGGCACACGTTGCGCTCGCATTGGGAATAGAATACAGCTCCGGCGTCGATGCCGCGACCATGATGGAACGCGGGGTCCGCGTTGTCGGTGACGTAAATTTTCAGTCTCCTTTCGGACTGACGCCTATTGCCTGGTATGCCCTGGACGCTGACAGGTACCTGTTCGAGACCGGGACCACCCGCCGCGACCTTGCCGCGATTGCGGTGAAAAACCGCCAACATGCCATGCTCAATCCACTCGCCCAGTTCCGGACTCCAATGACGGTCGACGACGTAATAAAACAGGACCCCATTGTCGAGCCGCTCGGGCGCTACGATGTGCCGCCGCGTAGTGATGGCGCCATTTGCCTGGTGATCACTTCTGAAGGGATCGCACGCAGACTCAACAAACCCTATATACGGGTATTGGGACGGGGTTTTTCTCACGACGGACGCCATCAGATCGGTTATTCACCTCATGACATTACTGACTTTCCCGCTGCCCGGCAGGCGACATCGCGCGCCCTGGAAGACGCCCGTGTAAGCCTGGAACACATTGATGTTGCGGAATTGTATGCCCCCTGCACCATCACCGAGGCATTGGTCACCGAAGCAATCGGGCTGGTGGACAAAGGCAGAGGAACGATTGCCGCACGCGCCGGCGAGACTGCGATCGGCGGACGCATCCCGGTCTGTACTTCGGGAGGCTGTCTCTCCCGGGGACATCCGCCCGGACTGACCGCCCTGTACGGGATTGCCGAATTATTCGACCAACTCCTGCACAGGGCAGGCAAACGCCAGGTAGTCAACGCCGGCCTGGGATTGCACCTGTGTGAACTGGGAAATTACAATGCCGCCCTCGCCCACGTAATAGATGCCGGTAACTGACCATGGACATTATCAAGGTCCCGAGACGCCTTCCTCTTGTGCCGGAATACTCCGGGTTCAGCGAAACATTCCGACACGGGCTTGAGTCGGGGAAATTCCTGACGACCGTGTGCTCTTCATGCGGGGAACTGACGTTTCCCCCCAGACAACACTGCCCGAACTGCTGGTCTGGCGAAATGGGGTGGATTGAACTGTCGGGACATGGAACCCTGTATGCAAGGACGACTATTCACGCCGCCGCGACACAATTCCGCGATGATATACCGTTCAGCGTCGGTATTGTAGACCTTGAAGAAGGTATCAGACTGGTTACGGGATTAATCGATGAACCGATAAGGATCAAAAACGACGCAGCAATTAAACTGGTCATATTGTCCTACGATGACGGGTTGTTGTTCGCAGCAAAACCGGCATGACAGACATTTGATACCTGGAAGGATTACAGGAAGCGTTATGGTTGCCCTGCATAGGGAAAATGCGGCATCGCATAAATTTCTGTTACCATAAGGTACTAGAATAAATACTGGTAGATCTTTCTTCATGGGGGTTGTTATGCACAAAAAGTATCTCGTATCGGTTATTCCCGGTCTCTTTTTAATGTTGGTCTCCACCTTTTCCGGTGCCCAGGCGGTGCTTGAAGAAGTTGTGGTCACCGCGCAGAAGCGCGAACAATCCTTACAGGACGTACCGATATCCGTCAGTGCGCTCAGCGATGAGGACCTGGCGGCTAACCTGGTTACCGATGTATTTGATTTGCGCCAGGCCGTGCCGGCCCTGGAAGTACGGTCCGTAGACCCACCTTCCCAGGGTGCATCATTTTCGTTGCGGGGACTCGGAACATCGGTATTCAATATGGGTTTCGAGCCGACCGTCGCCACCTTTATCGACGGCGTTTACCGCAGCCGCAGCGGCCTGACCACCGTGTTCGACCTGGTCGACCTGGAGCGGGTGGAGGTATTGAAAGGCCCACAGGGCACCTTGTTCGGCAAGAATTCCACAGCGGGCGTGGTACATTTCATTACCAAGAAACCGGAACTGGGTAAGATGGGCGCAATGGCTCAGGGGACGTACGAAGAGCACGATCGGTTCCGTTTCAACGGCATGGTAAACATACCCATCAGCGATACGCTTGCCGCGCGCCTCACTGCTTCGGTCGCTACCGGTGATGGCTGGATAGATAATCTCTCAACCGGCAAAGACGAACGCGACCTGGATCGCTGGAACATCAAAGGTCAACTGCTGTGGGAGCCTGATGAGAACCTGAGCGTGCGCATTGCCGCTGATTACAGCGAACTGGAGGAGTCTTGCTGCCAGCCGCTCGATATCATCAGTGACCCGTTCGTACCTCTAGTCAATCTGCCCCTGGCGCAAGCCAACGGCGCCACTGAGAAACATCCCGCAGATATTGAGGATCTTGAGTCAGCGTCAAACTTCTCATCAACCTGGGATGCTGAGGATCGCGGATTTTCCGTAGAGATCAACTGGGACGTTGGAGACCTGACACTGACATCCATCACGGGCTACCGTGACTACGAGGACATCAATATCAAGGATAACGACTTCGGTGGCGTGGATATCCTGCGTACACAGCAAAACATGCCGGAGATCAGCCTGCTTTCGGAAGAATTCCGCATCCGTGGCCTGTTTGAGGACATCGCTTTTGGACAGTCTCTCGACTGGACCCTGGGCATCTATTATGCAACTGAGGATATCGAACGTTCCAATGAGTTCATCTGGGCATCACAGATAGGGTACCTGCCCCAGTTTCCTCCTTTTCTCCCCCCCGGATTTTTCGGCGGCCAACCCGGCCGGGCATTTTTGGCCAGCTTCAAACATGAAGACGAGACCTTTGCGATATTTGCCCACGGCACCCTGGAGTTGACCGAAAAACTCGCTATCACGGGTGGCTTCCGCTGGACACGGGACGAGAAGAAAGCGAGCCTGGTGAATGACCATCCCACCAATAATGTCGGTTTCCTCGGCCTTGGGTTCCCTCCTTTCAACTTCAATACGTTCCCATTGCAGGTCGTCCACGACTACAACGTGAAAACTGAGAATGAGGAACCCACAGGGAATGCGAGTATCCAGTATAACTGGACCGACAATATAATGACGTTCTTTACCTACAGTCATGGCTTCAAGGCCGGTGGAATAAGCCTCACCCGCGACGCGGCCGGGCCGATGATTGCCCTGGGCTCACCCGCAGGATGTCCGCCCGGCGGTACACCGATTGGACCGGTGTGCAACTTCGCCAACGCGGGCGACCCGACTTTCCGGTCGGAGTTCGCCGACCACTACGAAATCGGTGTCAAATCAACTCTGTTAAATGAGCGGCTGCGCCTGAATGTCGCGGCCTGGCGTACCGACTTTGAGGACCTGCAGGTACAGACCTTGCAGCCGACCGGTAATTTCGCGGTTGAAAACATTGCCGGCGCGCGCTCACAGGGTGTCGAGGTTGAGGGCAACCTGCTCGTCACGGCCGAATTGCGAGTCAACGCTTCAGTACAATGGCTGGATGCGACCTTTGATAAAGGAATAGGACCGTTAACTCCCACCCCGGGTTTTATTCCACTGGGAGAAGAGAACCTGCCGTTTTCCTCTGAGTGGACCGGCACCGTGGGCGCTATCTATGAGCAGCCGCTTGCCAATACCGGCTGGAAACTGTTCCTCGGTGGCAACGTGTTCTTCCGTAGCGAGCAATATAACTTTACCGAACCCCGCTACGACCGCAAACTCGGTGGTTTTGAGCTCCTGAACCTGCATGGCGGGCTGCGTTCCACGGACGGCAAATGGGAAGTAAAAGGCTGGTGCCGCAACTGTGCTGACAAACGTTATACCTGGAGCCAGTTCCAGATACCGTTTGATGGAACAATCCTGGGGCACTCAAGCGTCTGGGGCCACCCGGCGCCGCCGCGTTTTGTTGGCGCTACCATGACCTACCGCTACTAATCAGTTACCGCGGAGCGTCACGGATGTATCAAGCCCTACAGACGGTCGGTCTGTGGGGCTTTTTTGTACCTGCCAGATTTACCATCCTAATCCTGACGGTACTGTTCGCCTACCCCTTGAACGCCGCTGGCGCAACGGATTGGGAAATCACCAGCGCGCACACAAGGCAGCGATTGCACGACATGGATGCGGTAATCAACCAGCAAGGCGACCCGGATGAAGCCTATGAAAATTATATGGCCACCTTCTCGCCCTCTGTACGCGCACATGGTCTGTTGCCGGATGTCGCTGCCGATTACGCCGCAGTCAGGGAATTCTATCGCGGCTTGTTCGGCACATTCGAGGACAGCGTACTGGTCAGTGACGAGTTGATCGTTGCCGGCCCGATGGCGGCACAACGGTATCATTCTCTCGGATATATGACGGGCACTTTCGACGGCGTGGCGATGAACCGCAAGCTGGTCGCCATTCGCGGCCAAACGTTCTTCCGACTCGATGCAAGCGGCCTGATCGCCGAACGCTGGTCAAACCATGACCACGCCTACCGGCTTGCGCAAATCAAGGGCGAGGCCGGTATTCAGGAAGGCCGGCAACTTGCCGCACGGCTTAACGGCCCGGGTTTGAGCGAACGGGCAGTCTACGGCCGCCTCGACGCAATGGCGGCAGCCTTCAACCTGATTCATGATCCCGTGGAGCGTGAAAACCGCTTCCTGGCATTCTTTGATGAAGACGTCATCGTACATGGTATCGGCAACGGCCCGCGCAGGCTGAATGAGTTTACAGACTATTGCCGGACGCGCTGGCAGGCGTTTCCGGACCTGGTCATCAACCTTGAGGCAAAACTCTCCGCCTGGTCCATGGGCGCCATACGCTGGCGGGCAACGGGTTCGTTACGGACACGCTATGACGATATTGAACCCACTCAGGCGCCGGTAACCCTGACCGGCGAAGCGATACTGCGTTTTAATCAATCGGGCAAGGTTGTGGAAATCTGGGTCAACGATTCCAGGTTGCATAAACATACTGCATATCCTGCAACAAGAAATGCTTATTTCGGTGACCTGCATGTGCATACCCGCCTGTCTGTCGATGCCTTCGCGTTCGGGGCTTTAGGATATCCTGACGACGCTTATCGTTATGCCCGGGGAGAACCTGTCAAACACGTGAGCGGCCGGCACATCCGGATTAAAACACCGCTGGACTTTATGGCTGTCACGGACCATGCCGAATACCTTGGGGTGTTGAATGCAATGGGAGACCCCACCAGTCCACTGTTCACCCTGCAACTGGCCAAACAACTCTATAGCAAGGAAAAATCGATGCTGGCCCGTGCGGTGGAAACATTTAAAGCCGGTATTTTCGGGAATCGCGCGCTGTCGGAACTGGTTGGGGGAGACACGCTGCGAACACTGTGGTCGGACACCATAGCGGCCGCGGAACGCCATTACAAACCCGGAACCTTCACAACCTTTATCGCCTTTGAGTGGTCGGCCACGCCCGACGGCGCCAACCTGCACCGCAACGTCATTTTCCAGGGCGGCGCCGGCACAATCCCCACCCGACCGCTATCGGCTTTTGACAGCATAAAACCGGAGGACCTGTGGGAGTATATGGAGCAGGCACGGCGCGATGGTGCCGATGTCATTGCGATCCCGCATAATTCCAACCTGAGCGACGGCCGCATGTTCCCGCTCTATCAGTCCGAAGGGCAGCCTATCGACCGTGACTACGCTGAGACCCGCATGCGCAACGAGCCACTGGTTGAACTCCTGCAGATTAAAGGCACATCAGAGACACATCCACTGTTGTCTGCTACGGACGAATGGGCATCCTTCGAGTTGCTTGAAGAATTGATGGGAGGCAGTGGAAGAAACGGAGTTGTCAGGGGCAGTTACGTTCGTGATGCCCTTAAGACCGGGCTGCAAATTGACAGAGAGATCGGCATTAATCCGTATCAATTCGGTCTTGTCGGCAGCAGTGATTCACACAATGCCAGCGTCCCGGTTGAGGAAGACAACTATACCGGGAAGATTGGGACCGGCGACGCCACGCCGGAAACCAGGCGTCATGGGGGTTCGATAACCAGTCAAAATATCAAGTACAGCGCGGCGGGCCTTACCGGCGTATGGGCTGAGGAGAACACCCGGGAGTCGATCTTTGCCGCCTTGAAGCGCAAGGAGACATTTGCGACCAGTGGCCCGCGCATCCGTATAAGGATGTTCGCCGGGTGGTCCTTTAATGATTCCATTCGCGGGCAACCGGACATGATCCAGGCAGCATACGCAAATGGCGTCGCAATGGGTGGAAATCTCCCAGCGTCCGGGAATCGAACGAATATTCCCCGGTTTCTTATCACCGCCATCCGGGACCCTGACAGCGCCCCGCTGCAGCGCTTGCAGGTTATCAAGGGCTGGCTGGCGGACGGGGAAACCCATGAGAGGGTCTTCGACGTGGCGTGTTCAGACGGGCTGGAACCGGCGAATTACCGCTGCCCGGATAACGGTGCAACGGTTGATCCGGATGATTGCAGTCATTCCCCGGACAAGGGAGACGCGGAAATGGTCAGCGTCTGGCTCGACCCCGAGTTCGACGCTGCGGCGCCCGCCTTTTACTATGCGAGAGTGATAGAGAATCCCACCTGCCGCTGGAGCACGTGGGACGCAATACGCATGGGCTGGGAACTGCCGGCGGAAGTACCTGCCACGATCCGGGAACGCGCCTGGACCTCACCGATCTGGTATCATCCCGACAAAGGGGCAATGAAGTGAAATGGTTGAAAACTTCAATAATTATTGTAATTCAGGGGAGAGGTTCTTTCTCGCCAGCCAGCGTCGTATGACGCCGTGCCGGTGTTTGTTGATGGGGTAGTTATACAGCATGACGGCGCCGGCAAATCCTATGATGGCGGGAAGGAACAGCGCAACGAACGTAAGACCTTGTATAGCCTGCGCGTCATTCTCAGCCACCGGTTGAAACCCTAAAACCCCAAGCAGCGGCAAGGCAATGCCGACACCACCCGCAAATGCGACCTTCACCATAAAATTATAAATGGCCATATATATCGCCGCGTCATCACTGCCCCCTTTCATCATGCCGTATTCAATCGTGTCCGCCACCAGTGCCGGCGGCATCACCCAGATAACCGAGATGATCGGCCCATGCACGAGGGCAACCAATAATAACTGTGAAAAATCACCGGGAGCTACCAGCAGGTACAAGGGTTGGACTGCCAGGTAGCCAAAGCCACCCCATACCAAGGCCCTATGGCGGCCATACCGGTTACCGAACCTGACCCATAACGGCAGGCAAACAATACCGATCACATATTGTATGAGCACGAATTTTAAAAACGCCGAACGCGGCATCTGTAATATATGCTCGAACGTGAATATAAGCGAGGCATTCATCACACTGCCGCCCAGCCAGAGAAAAAAGATGCCTATGATCAAGCGGAGATATGGTTTATTCCCCGACAAGAGTCTCAGACCGAACAATAAACCGTGTTTGCCGGATTCAACAAACGGGGTTTTCGGTGTGATTGCCGTTGCGATGGATGTTGCAAGGGGAATTAACACCAACAGGAACACGACGTAGACCCATAATATATCCCGCAACGCTGGATTTTCTTCTCTCAGAAACAGGACAGGGAGCAGTGTCGCCAGGATAACCCCTATCATGGTGCCCGTCTCGCGGTATCCGTTGATACGGGTTCGTACCGTATAATCCCGCGACAATTCAGCGCCCCAGGATAAATAGGGAATCTGTACGGTGGTCCAGGCGACATAAAATACCAGCGCCACGACGAACAGGTAGGCTTTACTGGCGGCGATGGGTGGGCTCAGAAACAGGTACAGACTGATCATCAACAAAGGCACCCCAATCACGATCCAGGGTTTGCGACGTCCCCAGGCCCCACGGGTCTGATCGGAAAAATGACCGATGAGGGGGTCTGTTATCGCATCCCAGGCGCGGGCTATGAAAAAAATACCGCCTACTGCGGCCAACTCCAGTCCGAGTTCCGAAGCGTAGAATGGCGGAACATAAATGATCAGCGGCATACCCAGCATAGCTAACGGGATAGCCGGCAATGCATAGGCTAATAAAGAAGTTTTATCAGTAGGTGATCTCATCTCAGCGTGCTCGTACTATTCATTCCGGGAGGAAACTCATGCCTGGGCCAATAAGGTTGGGTATATTTCCTGTAGGGGATACTTGCAAAATCAAAATTCAGGGTGCCCGGGGTGGTTACGTAAATTATTTCTTCGGCCAGGGGGGCAAACCCTGCATGGAAGTGCTGACTCGATTTGACGATGATCAGCTTCATTGTCGGCAGGTCGATGCCCAGCGCGGTAAATATTTCCGGATGGAGTGTTTGCCGACGATGTTCACTGATGACTATATTTACATTCACAATTGACGTATCAACTACTGATACCCAGGCCAGACTACCCACCGGGTGCCGTCCACCGTCCGTATCAGGTTGCGAATAATCCTCCAATAACGCACGCACCTTGACCGTCAGGCCGGCAGGATTGCCGGAAGTGACACCCGTTTTGCCGCCCAGGTTCAAGTCCAACGTAGCACCCTTGCCGGCATTTCTACACCTGTCCATGGACTCAGGGTCCCAATAGACGCCGCTCACCACATGAGCGATTTTGCTGGAAAGGACTCGCTCCAGAATGAAGGTGGCATCACCCGGCGCGCCTCCACCCGGATTATCCGCTGTATCAGCCAGAACGATGGGGTGCCGATCCGATGCACTGATCTGATCCAGGGCTTCCTTAATCCCGGGATATTCAGGATGTGTCTCATGACGCATCGACCAGATTTCTATGCCTATCTCTGTTGCAGTCTGAGCGGCAGACGTTTCATTCCCATTTGTATACACCAATACTTTCGCGCCGTTGTGCTCGCTGTCACCCCAGGGCAAACCGTGACAGAAAGAAACGGAAATAATCTCTTCAGTTTCTTCCAGGTCACGCAATTTTTCAACAAAGCTGCTCATCGGTTGTTGCGTGGTTTTCCACGTGCTGATCATCCGGCAATTAAACACGCTGCTGACCGGCTGTAATATTCCTTGCGCGATACCTGTGCATAGGTGAAATAACCTATTGCCGCAGTCCATGATGTCAGTGTGCGGATATTCCTTATACGACACAAGCATATCCGCACAGTCAACCATCTTGGGCGATAGCAGACAATGCAGGTCCAGCTCTGCGCCAATCACTGTGTCAGGACCGACTAGTTGCCTTACTGCCTTTAATAGGTCTCCTTCACAATCATCACACCCGGTCGCGATCATCGATCCGTGCAGTTGTAATAGCACCACGTCAACCGGCATTGCCTGTTCAAGGTCTGACAGAATTTCCTGTTTGAACGCTTCATACACCGCCATATCAACAGGTCCGCCCGGTTGCGCAACAGCGCCCAGACTCTCTGCAACTTCATGCCCGGCCGCGGTTGCCAACTGCCGCCAGCGGGCTAATACCGGACCGAACAGTTCGTCCCGACTGCTGGCGTTGCCATGCCATAACCCGAACTGTCTGAATTCATCCATCCCGGTAGGAATGGGTGAGAAAGAATTTGTCTCGGTCAGCAGCAGTGCAATAAAGTATTTCATGGGACGGGCTTATTGCGATAACGCAGAACGCACGAGATCTGCGCCTTTCTCACCGATCATGATCACGGTAGCATTAGTGTTGCCGGTTACCAGGGTCGGCATAACGGACGCATCGATAACCCACAACCCGTCAACGCCCCTGACCTTTAAATTCGGGTCCACCACGGCGCCCGCATCACTTCCCATCCTGCAGGTCCCGACCGGGTGATACATGGGAAACGCCGCAGTTTTAACGAATTCCCTGAGTTGATTTCCACCAAACACCTCATCATCAGGCTGCCGCCAGCGCACCAGTTTTTTCCTGAAGGCCGGCTGCTCCGTGATTTTCCTGGCTAACAGACAGGCCTCAACGAGTTGGTCAATATCATCCTCGGAACCCAGCATGGGATAATGAATGCGGGGCGGATCCAACGGGTCCTGTGAGCGTAACGTAATTTCTCCCCTGCTCTGCGTGCGCATCAAGCCGACCGCGCCGCCGGCAATCCGTTCTTTGCTGAGGATGGCGTTGTCTTCACCGATTTCGATATGGAAAGGGGCCATGGTAATCTGAGCGTTGGGTGTTGTAAATTCCGTGCGGGTGCGGACGAACGCCTGGGCATGGGCGATAGGCGTGGTCAGTAACCCCTTCCCGTTAACCAGGAATTGGAACAACTGAAACAGATTATCCAGGAAACCCGTGCGGGTGCCCAGAGTTTCACAATTCACATCAAACGAATAACGAATTCCTGTGTGTTCCTGCAGGTTTTTGCCGACTCCCGGCGCATGCACGATAGGGGGGATACCTGCCCCGTTGAGTGCCGACCCGTCCCCGATGCCGGAAAGTTGCAGTAACTTTGGCGTAGCGATGGCGCCCGCACTCATTATCACGGCGGCGCGTGCGAATGCCTTTTCGAACGGGGCCTTATCAAACGTACCAGCGCGGGTGAATTCGATGCCGCTGGCCCTGTTGCCGTTAAACAGGACTCGGGTAACGCGGGTATTGAGGCGAATATGCAGGTTGCGTCGTTTGCGTACCGGCCCGAGGTATGCCCGGGCGGCGGACTCACGCCAACCCTTGCGCTGGGCCACCTGGACAAAGTCCACACCCTCATGATCAGCTCCATTCAGGTCATGACTCCTGGGGACGCCCGCCTGTTGTGCGGCCTTAATCCAGTCGTGGGTCAGCGGACTGTCAACGTGTAAATCTTCCACGGAGTGGGGCCCTTCCCGGCTGCGCCATTCATCGCTGCCGCGCCGGTTACATTCCAGACGCTTGAAATACGGCAAAACCGACGGGTAATCCCAGCCGTGGCAACCCTGGTCAGACCAGTCATCGTAATCATCCCGATGACCGCGCACAAACATCATGCCGTTGATGGCGCTGCCCCCGCCCAGACAACGCCCGCTCCACCAGCTATCCACCTTGCCGGCCCGGGTCGGGTCCGGTTCGACAGCATACTTCCAGTTAAAGCGGGAACTGAAAACGGCGGCGCCACTGGCCGCGGGGATCCGGCTGAAAGGGTGTTTGTCGCTCCCCCCCGCTTCCACCAGTAGAACGGAAAGAGACGGATCTTCGGACAAACGGCCCGCTATGACACAACCGGCTGACCCTCCTCCAACCACAATTACATCATATTCAGCAATCGCGTCACCTCATTGCCTGGTTGGAAAATGAAGTCCTGGGGGAATATCTGAACAGGCCAGTCATTGAGATCACGGCGTATTGTTGTTACCCATATCGAGGATAATCTTCCATGTGCCGTCGTTTTGCCGTTCCCATAATAAAATATATTTGCCTTGCCGGGGGTTTCCCCGATTTCCGGCATCTCCATCCTTGAGGATAAAATCGGCAACAAAGCTGCCCCGCGTCAGCGCCCAGTCACCTTCGGAAATGACAGAGTCGACGGTCACGTCCAGTTGTTCGATATTGAAAGTGTTATGGACAGTCTCCGCAAAATGACGTAACGCCTGCTTCCCCTCCAGTGCCGGCAAGGTGTTATGCATGCCGACTGCGTCATCGGCAAAAATTTCCAGCCAGCGCTCAATGTCACCTGTTTTGTAGGGCATAATATAATCGTCGAGTACCAACTGCTCGAAATCCGGCAGGGGCGCGGTATGCTGGTCCTGTTTGGAACAACCGGGGATTGCCAGCAGGAATACCGGTATCAGAATCATATTGAAGTATTTTTTCATAAGCGTATTCAACAATCAGTTTCCATGCCTGGCGAGATAGTCTCGTTTGACGGACTGTTTCTTTATTTTACCGGAATCTTCACGCGGCAACCTGTCAACAAATTCATAAATCCCGGGAATCTTGAAGTTTGCGAGTCTGGTCTTAAGGTTAGCGGATATTTCACTTTCGTTTAACGAGCGTTTTGTCTCTATGACCGCCACGAGTTTTTCCCCATACTCCACGTCGGGAATGCCGAACACGACACAATCGTCAACGCCGTTCAGGGCGATCAGTTCCGCTTCGATTTCCGCCGGATAGATATTGACGCCCCCGGATATCACCATATCCGATTGACGGGAGGAAACATACAGGAAACCCCCTTCATCCAGGTAGCCGATGTCTCCCGTGACCAGGAAGCCGTTCTGGTGTAACCCTGTGGCGTTTTCCCTTGCGTTAAGATAAGAAATACAATCGGTACCTTCATGTCTTACGCAGATGATGCCTTCTTCACGAGCGTTGAGACGGTTACCCTGCACATCACGAATTTCAATCTCAACCCCGGGCGCCGGGCGTCCAACCGTTCCTTCGTGTTCCAGCCATTCAACAGAGCTGCAACAGGTAATTATGCCTGTTTCCGTCATGGCGTAATATTCATGGATCACGTTTCCCCACCAGTCAATCATGCACCGCTTGACATCGACGGGGCAAGGCGCCGCGCCGTGGGTCACGTGGATTAAGGAATCAAGTCGATACCTGCCCCGAATTTCACCAGGCAAATCCAGTAAGCGGACAAACATGGTGGGCACCAGGTGCAGGTGGGTGATTTCATAATGCTCTATCAAAGCCAGCAAGTCTTCCGCACTGAAGCGCGCCGTCAGGATAAGCAGGCCGCCGGCCTGCAAGACCATATTGCCGTACCCGTTCGGCGCGGAATGGTACAGGGGGCCTGTCATTACCGAACGGATCGGGGTTCGGTCGAAACCCCAGGCAAAGCTTGTCCTGGCGCTGACTTTAGCGCCGATTTGAGGGGTTACATTTTTGCGTAAGACGGCCTTGGGTCTGCCGCTACTGCCCGAGGTATAAAACAAGGGGGGTCTGAAATTTTTTACCGGGTCCGCAAGCTCCGGACTCTTCTCGATCCAGTCAGACCAACCCAGGAAGCCGGGCTCCCCATTACCCCCGTCATCAGTAATACCATAACTATCCAGGATCTCATCCGGCGTGGTTACCACAATCACAGAAACATGTCGTATTACGCCTGCCAACTCTCCGGTGAGCAGGTCGGAATGGATAATGACAACCTTTGCCTTGCAGTCGGTTAAGATGAAATCAATCTCGGCCGGCTTTAAATGCCAGTTAACCGGAACTGCATCAAACCCGAGATAATGCGCTGCCTCATGGATAATAAAATAGGGGATGTCATTGCGCAAAATAACGGCCACGCTGTCGTTCTCCCGGACTCCCAGGTGTCGCAAGCCGCCGGCAACGCGTCTTGCCGCAGCATCAATGCCACTGATTGAGCTGGACTGCTCGCCAAATGCAAGGATGCCCTGTTCTGCTTCCACTTCAGGGTAGCTGCAAGTCAGGGGCGAGTTGGAAGAACGCCCCGGGCCAACCCGTCCCTGCCGCGTTTGACCAGTTCGGCAAAACCACCTATATCAATGTTCGAACCACAAACGATCGCCGCGACCCGCTTACCCCTGAGCCGGCCTGCAAGTGGCCCGAAAGCGGCAGCCGTGGTCGCTGCGCCGGCAGGTTCGACCGCCAGTTTTCCATGTTCAAACAAAATAGTCGCGGCGGCCGCGAGTTCATCATCCGAAACCAGGACAAGGTCATCCAGCGCGCGCTCACACATTGCATAACAGTAATCGGTGGTAAACGGGGGAGCCAGGCTGTCGGCTATCGTTGACAGTTCCGTCAGGTTCTGCGCCGAACCCGCCGCCAGGCTTTTCTGCATCACTGCGGCCCCTTCGGGTTCGACCCCGTACACCTTACATTTTGCATTCAACAGCTTGGTAACCACCCCCACACCGGAACATAAGCCGCCGGCACCTATGGGTACAACCACTGCCTCCAGTTCCTTTATTGCGTCGTGCAGTTCCAGGCCACAGGTGCCGGTTCCTTCCGTCACCCTGAAACCTTCAAACGGATGGATAAAGGTTCGTCCCTCTTTTTCCACTATTTCCTCAACCATCCTGAAACCGGTGGGCCCATCCTGCGCAATCAGAATTTCCGCCCCGAGATTGCGGGCAATTTCAATTCGGGCCGGGTTGGCGCTGGCCTGCATCACCACTTTTGCGCTGGTATCGACACATCGGGCCGCGTAAGCGGCGGCAATGGCATGGTTGCCCGAACTCATGGCGGTAATCCCCCGGGCAAGCTGGCCGGCCGACAAGGCCAATGCATTATTGACCGCGCCGCGTGCCTTGAAGGTGCCGGTGCGCTGGAACAATTCCAGTTTTAAAAACAATTCCGTATCCTTTCCCAGCCGGGAAGCGACCGTGTCTCCTGACCAATGGAAGGCCGGCGTCATCCGTATATAGGGCGCCAGTCTAGCGGCAGTTAACCGGACTTCCTCCAGGGTAGGCGGGATGTGGTTACTCGTATCGGCGTTCATTGTATTAACCCGTTAATTGACTGTTTTATCACCCGTTCACAACCTGTCCAGACCGACTCACGCCAGTGCGGGTCATCCGGATAATGCGCCTTCAATATATCAGACTTTATGTTACCTGCCGTATCAGTCCGCCCGTCACCGTTAAATTCCAACCAGTGGTCATCCAGCAATGCCTTTAAATTATTTTCTGAAGAATAGGTGCCAAATTCCAGGACGACTGAGGTTACCTGCCCTTGTTTAAATAACCGTTGATATTCCCGGGAAGGATGACCCATTGTCGGATGGAAATGCCGCCTTGCCGGGGCCGCGTCAAGCTGCGGTGAGGTCAGCCGGTCCCCGAACCAATTCCGGGCGCGGTCCAGATTATCCCCTTGCTGCAAGCAGACAACCGACCCATGACCATAAGGACCCAATCCGCTGTGGATGTCGACCAGACATACCCGCTCAGCAGTTCCGCCATAATGACGCAGGATTTCTTCCAGCGTTTGCCGGGACCAGGTCGCGCTGTCTCCGCCGTAAGACATCCCATCAGGGTGCTGATACTGTCCGGCTATCAGCGCGTTGATAAATGCCGGCAATCCATGCCGTTGCCGAAAGTCTTGCAGAATTTTTTCAGCCTCCTCCCTCCGGGGCCCGCTGGATTCCGGACAACATAATGCCTCATGAATTGCTTCATATCCCGGGTTGACGGGATAAGCCTCGTTAAAATCAAGAAAATTCCGGCATAAATCCACGTTATCTTCATTATTACGCCTCAGGTGTGCAGCGCCCCAGGGGTTGACCCCATGAACCTGCAATACGGCAATGTCTTCGGATAATGTGAGTAAACAATCATTCTCGATCAATCCGGTTTGACAACCGGACCCGCACATCAACTCAACTCCATGAAATCCCGAGGTGATCACCAATATCTTTGGTGCCGACCGGTTACCGATAAATGTCGTATCGACGGCAAGTTCTGCCTTTGCCTCCTCTGAGGCAGGATTTATGTAGCTGGTGACCTCCAGGTTTTTTCTGCGGCAAGCCTCCAGGAACCTTTCCCGCGCCGTGAAATAATCGGAGCTGAAACAGCCATCAATGTTGTCCGGCAAACCTGAACCGTTCATGAAAATGAAATTTTTTCAGTCCGCTTTGCTACATAACCGTCGGGTTACGTTCCGCCCTCACCAGTTTGGGGGTCACTCCAAAGTATTTTCTGAATGCCGTAGTAAAATTACTCGAATATTCATAACCGACGTTCATGGCAATCCGGGTAATCGTCATCTCGGTATTTGCCAGCAAATCACAGGCCTTTTCCATTCGGGCGCGGTGCTGATAATTATGTACCGTAGTGCCTACGGCCTGCCTGAACACCCGCATCAACTGGGTCTCGTTCCAGGACAGGGTTTTCGCCAGTTCATTGATGGTGGGCGCTCTGGATAAGTCATTTTCGAGAATTTCACATATTTCTGCGACGCGCTTGATATCCCTTTGCCGCAACGGGGTTTCATCCGCGCCCGAACCCGACCACATTGTTGATAACTGGTCCAGGGTGTAGCAGAGTAATTCCAGGGTCTTGGCTTCAATCTGGAGTTGTTGCAGGCGTCCCGTAAAATTTGTCTCAAACAGGGACTTCACCGCAGAGACCATCTCGGGGCGCATACGGACTGCCCAGTAATACATGTCTTTCCGGCCACCGTACAGGAATCGCTCCAGTGGGGTGGACATCAACAGAGAGGTGCCGGAAATGATTTCTTCCAGAAAGGGCGGTTCACACAGCAGGGTCACCGACTGCTCATGCTGATGTGCGGGAAAACACTCTATCTTTTTCATGCCGGAAGGCTGGATCAGCACACCAAAGGTCATTGGGTCCACCGGTTCAAGTTCGTCTCCCTCGACGCCTATCTCACTGCTGCCGCTGTAGCGGAAATGAAATTTGACCACGTCCCCGCTTTCACTCAGATCACTGTGGGCATAATCATGTTCCACGTCGCCTATCAGGACAGCCAGACCCTTCCTGACGATGCAGATATCCTTTATGCCATGGGTCTCCGGCCCCGGTGTCGCCAGTCTTACTCCAAAATCACGATCATAGGGTTGTTGATCAAGGGGCTCATACCGGGGTGGGATGTCATTGAGCAATGCAGGCGCGTCATCATCGCGTTTGACCCCGACTACCGTTTCCGACTTGTTTTCTGCCATTTGTGGACTTGATCAGGTTTTGTATTACACAGGTATGGATAAAATACCGGCCTGTTTGTTATTTTTTCACACTGAAACCAGACTTTATTACATAATGGCGTCTGTTGACAAACCAAATTACCAGGGTGTAACCATGCTGACTGATTTACGAAGAAGAGATTTTATACGACATCTGGGCGCCCTGGGGGTGACAGGCACTATCGGTCAACTCTATTCAGGTTCATTATTCGCAGGACCGGGTGAGTTGGCAAAAGGGCTGGATCGGATGGTAGGCGGTGAAGTCATCAACCGGGAGGATGACCAATATGAGGCCTGGCGCAACAGCATGGTCTGGCACCTGAGAAAGCCGGACCGCTACCCGGACACGATCATGCGTGCACGCTCCGAACAGGATGTCAGCGCCGCAGTGAAATACGCCACCGATAACGGGTTGAAAGTGTCTGCCAGGAGCAGCGGCCATAATTCCACCGGCGCGGCATTGCGGGACGGTGGTTTACTGATTGACCTGGCTTTGCTGCGTGATATCGAGATCAACGCCGGGAATAAAACTGCACAGGTGCAACCGGGATTATGGTCTGAGCAACTTATCCGGGAAGCCGGCAAACAGGGTCTTGCATTTCCTGCAGCCCACTGCCCTACTGTCGCTCTCGGGGGTTACCTGCTTGGTGGCGGCGTAGGCTGGAATCACGCTCATTGGGGGGGCGTAGCCTGTCACTCAATAAAAAGCGCCGATATCATACTGGCCGGTGGCAGGAAGGTAACTGCTACCCCTGATGCTTATCCTGAACTGTTCTGGGCCGTGCGCGGCGTCGGACCCGGCTTTTTCGGTATCGTGACGCGGCTGGAATTACAGCTTTATCCCCTACCGCAAGCGATATACACCAGCATGTATATCTCTCCCATAGACAACCTGCCCACAGTCGTTGATTCCCTGGACAAACTCAACCGGATAAAAGATGAACGTGTTGAGATACTTGTATTGTTGATGCACGACCCGCAGGCTCCTGGGGATACACTGCCGGGCCAGGCCAAGCTATGCATGGTGGGGGTTAATGCCTTTGCCGATACGGAAAGTGAAGCGAGGGCGATGTTGTCCCCGTTCGCTGACAGTGTACTTGCCGCCGCCAGTGTCTTCAAGCAGGAATATCAGCCGACCACGTTTGCAAATCTGTATAACCCGGAAAACGTTGATTCCGGCATAGGCCGTTACGCGGTTGACAACGTCTGGACTGACGATCCGGGACAGGCATTGTTGTCTGTGGCGGAACATTTCAAGAGGACGCCGTCAACCCGCTCCCACGTGTTATGCTCCTACGGGATTAAGCCGGAACTGCATGATGACGCCTGTTTCTCGCGCATTGCCGACCATTACATCGCCAGCTACCTGCTCTGGAACGACGCAGAAAACGACCAGGCCAATTACGCCTGGCTGAAAACGACAAACGACCTGCTGCAACCCTACAGCAAGGGCACTTACGTCAATGAAATCGAAGCAACCCTGTTCCCGGAGAGGATAAAATCCTCTTTTTCCGAAAAGAACTGGGAGCGCCTGGCCGAACTCCGTAAAAAATATGATCCTGACAACGTTTTTCATACCTGGCTCGGCTATCCATAATGTCAATATTTGGGGTCAGAGTAAAAACTCTGACCCCAAATATTCAAATATCAAATAACAAGGCAGGAGGTTACAAACATGCACACAGACAAAGAATATACCGATCGACTTGCCATTGAAATCATCGACCTGCACCGTTTTTTTGAAGACTGGTTCGGTGGTTACTGCGAAAACAGCGAAGCGGTATTCGCTGAGCGTCTGCTGGACCGGATGCACGCGGATTTCAGCATTATCCTGCCCGCCGGCATCATGCTCAACGGCTCAGATTTCTGGCCGGAATTCACGAAGTTGTACGGCAGCAACCCGGACTTTCAAATCAGCATCCGGGACATCAGGGAAAAACCGCAGGTCGCTGATTCCGTGTATGCCGTTACCTACCAAGAGTGGCAGAGAAACGCAAAGCAATCAAACCCTGAGAACAACGGCCGCTTATCCTCAGCCGTTTTCCTTGCCGATAAGCGGGCGCCCAACGGCATAAAGTGGTTTCACGTACATGAGACCTGGCTGCCCGACCCGGTAATTGCGGCAGAGCCATTTGACTGGTTGCATAGTCAGGGGTGGTAGAGGCATAGGAGACAGATTTATTTTTTCTGACTTGGTAAGGGGACAGACTGAAGTCTGTCTACCTTCAGCGTGGCATTGTCAAATCAAGCGGGTAGTATGCTAGTTTTCCAACCGGGTCAGCTGTTGCAGATTCTGAAATTGCCTCTTGGGCCCAAGGAGCAAATTCCTGATAGGGGGGCAAAATAATCCATCCGTAATCATCATCGCCGACCGCGGTAAATTGCCCGGCTGCGACACACAGCGCTGTCAACGCACAAACCAGAGCCGCTCTGTCATCATGATTCTTTATTTCACAAGGACTTCTTTCCCATCTCTGCTGACCACCAAGCAATCGCCGTACCCACTCAAAGCCGCTGCGTTCAGCCAAGTAAATAAAATATCGGTCTGATTTTTTTCTTGGCTTGTCCAATCGTTGCGGACACTCGATCATGACGCCAAGAAACGTCGTCGGGAAGGCTTCGACAATGGCTTTCTGGTCAATCGGAGTAGCATGTCTTGACTCGCTGACATTACAATGTTGCTTGACGAGGTTTGCTGATATGTTTGCCTGCTCGTTGAGGCGCTTGCCGTTCCCGGAACTTGATTGACCGGGCTTGCCTATACATCGTTGAAGTATCCTCCTGCTAAGAATGCGTTCCGCGCTCCGATATTCTTCAATTTCATCAAAACCGTGGCGAAGCGGGCCATCGATAGCTACGGCGAGTAATTCTCTGTTATCAGCCACGTATTCTATAGCTGCCTGACGGTCGGGCGATTTAGCCCGAAAGCGGCGGATATCCCATTTAATGTTCCGTTCATTCCATGACAGACGACAAACCGCACTTGTCCTGTTCTGCGTAGACCAACCCACGTCGATTCCAAGTACGCTACCTTCAGCATCCGACAGTTTTCCACGCCGGCTAAGAGTCTTGCTGCAGGATTGCAGTAACTCATTGATATCAGTGCCATTGCGACGTGCAGTGACAATTTTAGGCAAAACCTCGGGCTGTTCCACCCAGAGGGAATACTCATGCAAAGTCAAGCCAAGGAAATCGTGAATGGTTTTATCACTATCGCATTCGTGCCACCGCTCTACATAGGCATCTATATCGGTAAATCGAGCCGCTCCGGAAAGGCACTTTTGAATGAAATCAGACACGGATTTTTCTCCCTTTGACGGCGCTTTTTATTAAACGCCCCCCAAGCGGTTCGAGGACGCCAAGATGATGCCCGCGACTATTGAAAACTTCAATTTCGCCATGTAGCGAATCCCAGGTATATAGCCTTTTCCGGTCGTGGGACCGCCACCTCTGTTCTCCGTAGCGAAACCCCAGATACTCTTGTCTGTCAAGGAATGACGAGGAAGATTTGGACTTCTTTGACATACATCCGTGTGGAGTAACTGTTCTACCTTTTGGTCAAGCAGTGTACACATTCAGGCGATAAGCAGATAAGCCGGTTAAGTTTCAATCTGTCATACATCATAATATCAATAAAAAGTAGGCGTTGCCCTAATTCAATACATGTGAGGCTCATCAGACAGTTCACACGGTGGTAACATAGTACCCATCCGGTATCAGCAGGTCAAGCGTCAGCGTCAGTTAAATCGGGTTGCGCTTGTCCAGTCGGTCGGTTCAGTCTCCAACCTCTCCAACAGCGCAGCAGGCCCAGTACTTACCTGGGTTGACGCGTACATTGCAGCTAATGTCTGCGCCAGGGCAACCGCATACTTTTGAATTCAGATGTTTTTGCCCGATTCCGTCATTCTGGCGCAGGCCAGAATCCAGTGAATAACCCTTCATTACCCTGAGCCTGCGCTATTGTTTGACTGGATGCTGGCATTCGCCAGCATGACGGGCGGTGTTGTCCGGTTGGTTTCCTGTCTTCTGCAACAGAATCCAAACGTATGCGGTTGCCCTGATGTCTGCGCAGACAAACTGGAGACACCACTTGTCAGGGTATCGACTAGCTTGTCCTTGAATGCCTGGGGGTTTTTCCACTTTGTCGCGCAGTGGACGAGACGGCCATTTTGACTATCGATCACGGTGTAGCCATCATCCGTGACACGCAGGGGTAAGTCTTCCATAACCAGCAGGTCTTGTGTGTAGGCCGCATAAACGGCAACGGTATCGAACAGGATCGTGCTCATTCGGCTCGGGTCAGTTCCCGGTTTTATGAATGGCGCCAGGGGGAACCAGACCCGGTAGTTCTCAATCAAGGCCTCGAGCCAGGGATCTTCGCTACGATAAATTCTTTGATAATTCCCACCTGTCAGCCGTACCGAACCACAGGTATCCAGCGGTGTGACAGTACAATCCCAGGGGGCAGCAAATACCTGTTGCAGCGCTTTCGGGTTGGCCTTAACGTTCCATTCCGCCGCCGGTGTCGCCGCGCTGTCATAACCCTTATAGATGGAACCGTGCATGCCCACAAAACGCGCATTCTCCGCAATGGCCGGTTCCCGCCTGAGGGCCTCGGCGATATTCGGGACGGGACCGATGCAAAGCAGTGTAACCGGCTCCAGTGATTGTCTTATGACATCGATCAACGCTTGAACACCGTCATGATGCACGGCGCCCGGATAGTCCTGCAGCCGATAATCTCCTATCCATTCACTTTGCCTGCCGACCTCATCATCTGCGTCAAGTCCCACTCCAATCGGTATGTGGGTATGACCGGTCAGTTCCAGCAGCTTGGCGAACAAGCGGCAACGGTAGATGGCGTTGCCAAAATCGCTTACGACGAGCTTCACGTCAAACTGCGGCGAACGCAGCAGCATCAGCAATGCCCAGGTATCGTCTATATCGTCACCGATGTCGGAATCAAGTATCACCGGTATCCTGCGTCCTGGCGCAGCATTCGCTAAATAATTACCAGCAGAACCGGCTATATACGGGGAAAACGCGCCGCCAGCCAGAAACGCCAGTGATGTTTTGACAAACGAGCGTCTGGTTATACTCATGAGAATGCACTTCGGTCCGCATTTTTAACCGCCGTCATACTGGCGAAAGCCGGTATCCAGTTAAACAAGACGGCGGCACGTTATCCGACTGGATTCCGGCATCCGCCGGAATGACGACGGAGGCGGCCGGAATGACGACGGAGGCGGCTGGAATGACGGTAGGCAGCCGGTACTCCGTCCTCTATCCTCTGTCTTTTAGAACCGGTATGAGGCTTCCGCCCCCCATATTCTCGGCTGGTTGACATAACCGAGGTTGTTGGCGAAGTCGATGCCGCCGATGGGATTATCCTCGTCGGTGATATTGCGTGCAAACATGCCGATCTCAAAATTCCTTGCCGTATCGCGATAACCGGCCCTCAACCCGCCTTCAAACTGTGTACCAAAGGTAAATTCAATGCTTTCGTAAAGAAAGTCACTGGTCTTGCCCTTGATTTTCCAGTCAGTGTACAGGTATATCTCACTATTGCCGGAAAGGGGATGGGTATAGTCCAGCTCCAGGTTCGCAGTCCACTTCGGCGCATGCTGGAACGGGTTGCCGTCAATTATTGCTCTACCGTTTTCATCCAAAGGGTCCAGACTGGTAGCCATGGGGCCAATCGGCAATGTCAGTTTGTCATCATTGAGTTCCGTCTTGTTATAACCGAAACCACCGGACAGGATGAGGTTTTCAGTCATAGCAATATCAACGTCAAACTCAACACCGTAGCCGACACCCTCATCGGCGTTCAGCAGACTCGTAGAATTGCTGGCGCCGCCTACCGCGACTAGTTGCATGTCATCGACCTCGTAATAGAAGGCTGCCACGTTCAGCCTGACCTTCTCAAACAGCGCCTTGTAGCCGATTTCATAAGACATGATGGTCTCCGAGCCCGCGACAGTTACTTTGGTATCTGCCTCAAGACGGTCCTGTATGGTGGGCGCGCGGAAACTGGAGGCCACCCGGGCGTAGACCTGGGCATCATTGCCGACCGCGCGAGCCAGCGATATGTCCCAACTGACATTATCATCCCCCAGACTGATCGGATCAAGCAAAAGGGGGTTGGGTCTAAAATCTTGATGTTCAGCATCTTTCTCGTCGTCCGTGTAACGCACCCCTGCGGTCAGCGTGAACTGCTCGGTTACGTTGAAGGAGCCTTGTCCGAAGACAGCCCAGGTGGTGTTCTCGATATCGGAAATAGACCCCACAACAAATTCCGGAGCGCCGGCACTTGCATTTTTAGAGACGCTCCTGAGATCATCTTCAAAGTAGAAAACGCCCAGTTGGTAATTAAACGCGCCGTCCAGGTTACTGGCTATGCGTATTTCCTGGGTAATCTGCTCTACAGTCTGATCGCCGCCGGTATCGACATTGACAACAAAAGGCGAATTGAACGGGCTGAACGGGGTACTGGGCGGTCCGGCCGGTATCCCGCCACAGGTAAACAAACAACCGTACCCGCCGTCAATGTCACCGCGCGCGGAGCGGTCATAAATATCCTGGTACGACGTGATCGAGGTAAGCGTATGGTTGCCGACGTCCCAGTCCAGTTTCACGGTCGCGCCAAAACTCTTTATCTCCGCAGGGTTATTGTCGCCACCATCGAACCACACCGTATTACGATCATAGTTATCATTCAGTTTATTACTGCCCTTGTCAAAAACATTGGCGCGGAAAGCAGATGCGGAGTTGCCGCCCTGGTCCTGGTGCTGGTACAGGAGCAAGGCGCTGAAATCGTCAGTGGGAGTCCATAACAACTGGGCGCGCCCGGCAAAAACGTCAAATCCGCCTATGGCGTCGTCCTCGCCGGTGAAGGCGTTATTGATCCAGTCGGAGCGGTTCTGCGTGATGAATGAGATTCGGCCCATCAAGGTGTTCTCAACCAGGGTGCCGCCGACGGCTCCCTCCACGTTTATAGTCCCCTTGTTGCCCCCGGCAGCCTTGATGTAACCTTCCGTTTCCTCGGTGGGGCGGCGCGATTCAAACTTGATAATTCCCGCCGTGGTGTTGCGTCCGAACAAGGTGCCCTGGGGGCCGCGAATAACCTCTATATTGTCGAGGTCGAACAAGGGAAATGATTTGAGAGACGCTTTTTCCATCGGCACCTCGTCAAAAACGATGGACACCGGTTGCGATGCGGCTGCGGTAAAATCGGCATTGCCCAGACCCCGCATGTAGAAGCGCGGCGATAGGCGGCCGTTGGAACTCTCCACATGCAATCCCGGCACTGTGCTGGCAAGGGCCAGGATGTCTTCTCCTCCCAGGAACTTGGAGGCAAGTCTCTGTCCGGATAGCCTGGAGATTGAGATCGGTACGTCCTGGATGTTCTGTTCGCGTTTTTGTGCAGTCACCACGATCTCCTCAAGCACTGTCTGTGCATACGAAGGTAATCCAAACACAAACAACACTGTGAAAAGGCTTAATCTTGAAAAGCTTCTGCTGAATTTCAGATCGATCATTAATTTTCTCCGGGTAGGATTAAAGCGTTTGCGTAACAGCGTAGGAATACTACACGATTGTTGCAGCGATGTTAATGATGTATTTACACAACAGCGCCATTTCAAAGTCGATAGACGCTCCTTTTAGCCACAGAGGGCACAGATATCTGGCTGAAAACTAGCCTCGGACCAGCCGTCCCGTAAGGCCATTACGGATTTTGCTGGGCTGTGGATCGCGACCGACGCTACCGGGAACATAACAGTCCACGTCCGTACCGAAATAGGCTCGAACGCGCTGCTGAGTCCTGGCCGGTCTGCAGCCGGACGGGTTGGCGCTGGTTGAGACTAGTAAACCGACTTCATCACACAGCCGCTGAACAACGGGATGCGCCGATACCCGCACGGCCAGGGTTTTATGCCGGCCGGTAAGCCAGCGCGGCGTAGCCGGCTGCGCCGGTATCAGCCAGGTGGCGGGGCCGGGCCATGACCTGATTATTTCCTCCCGTTCTGCAACCCTGGAAAAATCCACCATGACGGACAATTGTTCAATATTTGAGGCTATGATGATCAGGCCTTTATCGGCTGAGCGCCGCTTCAATCGCAACACTTTCGCCACCGCTGCTTGATTCAGGGGAGAACAACCCAGACCCATCACCGCCTCCGTGGGATAGGCGATGACCCCGCCGTTTTCCAGGACTCGCCGCGTGTAGTTGACGTGCCAGCGTTTCAACACCGGTCAGTCCGGTGAAGAACCACCGGCCAGTTGCTCCTGTAATGCGGCATCCTTTTTCTGGACATCCCGGGTCATCTGCCGGCGTTCGTCCGCGATAACGCCGGCGAGGTCGGTATCCTGCAAGGCCAGGATTTGCGCGGCCAGGTAGGCCGCGTTTTTTGCGCCCGCCTTGCCGATAGCGACACAACCGACCGGAATGCCTCCCGGCATCTGTACGGTCGCCAGCAACGCATCCATGCCGCTGAGAGGGCCGGCATCCAGGGGCACGCCGATAACCGGTTTCGTTGTCGTTGCGGCCACGGCGCCGGCCAGGTGCGCGGCGAGGCCGGCTGCGGCAATATATACGGCGCAACCCCGGGCCTCCGCATCTTTTATGTAGGCGCGGGTTACCTCGGGAGTGCGGTGTGCGGAGGTGATTTTCACTTCTTTCGGTATGGAGAACTTATCCAGTACCTCCAGCGTCGCACGCATGACGGGCAAGTCGGAATCCGACCCCATCAAAATAGCAACAAATGGTCTTTTTTCGCTCATCGGCAATACTCGTATTCAAATAAAAGATTATAGCCACAGAGAGCACAGAGGACACAGAGTTTGATTCCTGCCTGCGCAGTGATGACGGATCGTATTTTCTCTGTGTCCTCTGTGGCATATAAAATATGCGTCATCTCGATTTTCCTTTCTGTCGTCGGCGCCCGGCGGGGGCTGCGGCGATCAAGTCCTGACAGTCTTTCAGGGTGAGATCCTCCGCTTCCCTGCCCTTGGGAATTTTCACGTTTTTCTTCCCATCAGTAATATATGGTCCAAAGCGCCCGTTCAGGATCGATATGCCCTCTTTTTCAAACACCTTGATGTGTTTTTCGGCATCAGACGCTTTCTTCTCCCGCACCAGTTCCAGCGCCCGCTGCAAATCTATCGTGTAGGGATCATCCCCCTCTTTCAGTGAGACAAACTTGTTGTCATAGCGCACATAAGGACCGTAGCGGCTGATGTTGACGCTGATCTTCTCACCTGCTTCAGTCACGCCCAACTCTCTCGGCAGGCGAAATAACTCCAGGGCCTGTTCAAGGCTGATGGTATCCATGCGTTGATCAGTACGCAGACTGGCAAACTTCAGTTCCTCTGCGTCATCCCTGGAGCCGATTTGAATATATGGGCCGTAACGCCCCATCCGTACCGAAACAAGCCGACCGGTCGCCGGGTCATCACCCAAAGTCCGCGGGCTTACCGCTTCATCGCGACTTACCCCTCCTTCCTTGTCCTTTACCCGTGCTGAGAACGGTTCCCAAAACTCTTTCATCAAGGGAAGCCATTCCTTCTCGCCCCTGGATACGGCATCAAGTTCATCTTCCAGCTTGGCGGTAAAGTCATAGTCGATGTAACCGGTAAAATGCTCAGTCAGGAATTTATTTACGATACGTCCCACGTCGGTGGGGACGAAGCGTTTATTAACCATCTCGACATATTCACGGTTCCGCAACGTTGAAATAATGGCGGCATAGGTCGAAGGCCGGCCAATACCGTATTCTTCCAGAGTCTTGACCAGGGTCGCCTCGGAAAATCGGGGCGGAGGTTCGGTGAAATGCTGTTCAGGTCTTATTTTCAATAATGTTGCCACGTCACCTGCCTGCATCGCGGGTAGTTTTCTGTCAGTGGCGTCACCGGCCTGCCCTTGTTTCTGATCGTCTTTTCCTTCCGTGTAAAGAACCATAAAGCCTTTTTCAACCAGGGTAGAGCCGTTGGCGCGCAACAGCGCAGCGCCGCCGCAGGCCAAATCAACCGCGACCGTGTCGATGACCGCATGGGCCATCTGGCTGGCCAGTGCCCGTTTCCAGATTAATTCATACAGCCTGAATTGATCCTTGGATAATTTCGACCTGATCTCCTGCGGCACGCGGTATACGGACGTCGGGCGGACCGCCTCATGGGCCTCCTGGGCGTTTTTCGATCTGGTTTTAAATCGGCGCGGGGAATCAGGCAGGTAGTCAGCGCCATATTTATCATTTATGAAACGGCGCATTTCATTGACTGCTTCTGCAGCCAGGTTGACCGAGTCAGTCCTCATGTAAGTGATCAGGCCAACAGCCCCGGTGCCGGTATCAATTCCTTCATACAACTGTTGCGCAATACGCATGGTCTGCTGTGCGGTCAGGCCCAGCTTTCTTATGGCCTCCTGTTGCAGTGTCGAGGTGATAAACGGTGGGGCCGGTTGGCGCTTGCGCTGTTTTCGGTCGACGCTGCTGACGATCAATGCCCCCTTGGCTTCAGCGCTCCCGGCGGCCTGCTCCTCCCTGTTTGTGGCCTGGCTGAGCTGCTTGGCGGCATTGTTTTCCAGGACGCCGGCGACCTGTTGCGCCCGCGCTTCATCGGTGATGCTGAATTGCTCGACTTTCTCATCATCATAACGCACCAGCCGGGCCGTAAAATCCATTCCCGAGCGCTTCAGGTCGGCTTCTATAGTCCAGTATTCACGGGTCTTGAATTGTTCTATTTCCTCCTCCCGTTCGACGAGCATCCTGAGCGCGGGACTCTGTACCCGTCCGGCAGACAAGCCTGTGCGTATCTTCTTCCATAACAGTGGGGACAAGTTGAACCCCACCAGGTAGTCGAGAGCACGCCTTGCCTGTTGGGCGTTGATCAGGTCCAGGGAAAGCTCACCGGGGCTGTTGATTGCCCGCAATACCGCATCCCTGGTTACTTCATGGAAGACCACGCGTTTAACCACTTTCTGTTTCAATACACCGCGGTCTTTGAGCAACTCATACAGGTGCCATGATATGGCCTCACCCTCCCTGTCAGGGTCGGTGGCAAGGTATAAAACGTCTGATTTCTTCAATGCCCGGGCAATTGCATCAACGGAGCGTGCGTTTTTATCTATGATTTCATAATGCATCGCAAAATCCTTTTCCGGGTCAACCGCACCGGATTTCGGCAACAGGTCGCGCACGTGGCCGTTGGAGGCCATCACGGTATACCCGCTACCCAGGTAGCGATTCAGGGTTCTGGCTTTTGCAGGGGATTCAACTATAACTAATGCTGCAGTCATCTTATTTTTTTCTACTTTATTATTGTTTATCTCTATTCCGGCAACGGCAGTTAGCGCCTACCGCGGACGTACGAGCCTGGGGCAACAGTCGTAATCAATCCGGCCAGTTCCAGATTTAACAGCTTACCCATTATGTCCTCAATCCCGAATTTCGTCATATTGACGATTTCGTCCAGGCCCGTAGGCTCATATCCTATATTATCAAGCAGGACTTTTTCCTGTTCGT
Source organism: Gammaproteobacteria bacterium (assembly GCA_965222155.1). Taxonomy (GTDB): domain Bacteria; phylum Pseudomonadota; class Gammaproteobacteria; order Eutrophobiales; family Eutrophobiaceae; genus JAAXHV01. The sequence continues at coordinate 807,750 of CBDCTH010000012.1, read as the reverse complement.
CAAGTCCGTTTATGGTTTCAGTTCGCGCGGCAGCCGCTGCGGAGGAGGACTCGGTGAGGACCTTGAACTGGTCGAGCGCAGCAAAAATATCTTCGACACGCTCCACCAGTCCGGCCCCTTCGCGCAGCAAACCATGACAGCCCTGCTTCATGGGGTTCCTGATGGATCCCGGCACGGCAAAAACCTCCCGGTTCTGCTCAAGTGCATGTCTTGCTGTGATCAGTGAACCGCTATAATGTGCTGCTTCAACTACCAGAACTCCGGCACTGAGGCCACTGATGATCCGGTTGCGGCGCGGAAAATTTCCGGCAAACGGCCGCTGGGACAGCGGAAATTCAGAGACCAGCGCTCCGTCTTCACTGATTTTATCGGCCAACCCGGCATTTACCTTCGGGTAAATGCAATCCAGCCCACTGCCTAACACCGCCACAGTCCTGCCTTGTTGGGTCAGAGCGCCTCTGTGGGCTTCGGTATCTATCCCTTGAGCTAACCCGCTGGTCACGGTAATCCCTTGTTTTGCGAGTTCTGCAGCAAAATATCCAGCGTCCTTGCGGCCATCAATGGTCGGTTTTCGACTCCCGACTATGGCAACCTGATGACTCATCAAGACGTCCGGGTCGCCACGCACGAACAAGCCCGGAGGCGGCGCCGATATCTGTTTTAACAAAGCCGGATAACGAGAACTATTGAGCGCGACCAGATGATGGTCCGGATGTTCCAGCCACCTGATTTCGCGCTCAATTTCCTTCCGGTCAGGTTTGCGCAGGCATTCGAGGGCTTTCAGCGGTAACTGGGAACGATTGATCAGCCCTGCCTTGACAGCATCGATAACAGCCTCGGCAGTAACGAATTTCTCCAGCAACTGCGCCAGGTTATGCCCAGCCACCGCCCCTGCGTGTATTAAGGCCAGCCAGGAATGAAGTTGAGAATGGTCAAAAGGCCCATCCGTGAGCCTGGCAATCACTGTGTTCACCAATATCCTCCCTGATAATTGTAGCTTCTGATATATGGAAAGGCCCGCAAAGACGTCCCTTGCGGAATGCCGGAAAGTGTAAACCCGGATCAGTTTCAGAGTCAATCGAAAACACTGTTTTGCATCCGGCACTTTTTTTGTAGATAATGGTCCAAGATTTACATCGCCGACGCTACGGCTATAGAGCAAACATTCGATGTCAAGGTTAACCGTATTACATTTTCCGGATCCCCGATTACGCAAAAAGGCTGATCCCGTTGCTGCCGTCGACGCCGGAATCAAAAGGCTGTCACAGGATATGCTGGAAACCATGTACGCGGAAAACGGCATCGGCCTTGCCGCCACCCAGGTGGACGTACAACAGCGGGTCGTCGTCATGGACCTCTCGGCAGAAAGAAACACGCCCGTGACCCTGGTCAACCCGGAAATCATTGAGAAAACAGGGAGCGAGGAAATGGAGGAAGGCTGTCTTTCGGTGCCCGGATACTCCGACTTGGTGCAGCGGGCTGAAAAAATTTCCTACCGTTACCTCAACCTGGACGGAGAGGTAATCGAAGATGAGACAGACGGTCTGCGCGCAGTCTGCATCCAGCATGAAATCGATCATCTTGACGGAAAACTGTTCATCGATTATCTGTCCCCGATAAAAAAAAAGCGCCTGCGTAAGAAAATAGAGAAGCAGAACAAAATCCACGCCTTGTGAACCTCTCCTTCGCCGGCACGCCTGATATCGCGGCAGTCATTCTCAGCGCGCTGCTGGAAAACCCGCAGCACGAAATCAAGCATGTTTACACCCAGCCGGACCGGCCAGCGGGACGCGGCAGGAAAGCACGCCCGAGCCCGGTCAAGCAAATTGCACAGCAGTTCGCTATCCCCGTAAAACAACCCGCGACCCCGGCAGAACTCGCGCAGGACGCTGACCTGGGCGATGTCGACGCGTTAATCGTCGTCGCTTACGGCTTGATCCTCCCGTCAACGGTACTATCACAGCCCTGCTACGGTTGCATCAACGTCCACGGATCCCTGCTACCCAGGTGGCGCGGCGCCGCTCCTGTCCAGCGGGCGATCCAGGCGGGTGACAAGGAAACCGGCATTTCAATCATGCGCATGGACAGCGGTATTGATACCGGGAAAATCATGTTGCAGAAATCCTGTGAAATCAACGATACCGATACCGGTTTAACCTTGTTGGGACGACTGGCGTCACTGGGCAGCGAATGCCTGTTGGAAGCACTAGCCAGGCTGGCGGCAGGCGCCGCCGACATGAGAGAACAGGATGACAGGTTTGCAACCTATGCCGGCAAGGTTACCAAGCAGGAGGCTGAAATTGACTGGAATATGGGAGCGGAACAGGTAGAGAGAACTATTCGCGCGTTCAACCCGGCGCCGGTTGCGTTCACCAGCCTGAACAATATGAGAATACGTATCTGGGAAGCTCGGATACTGGACACCGATACCGCGAATAACAGCCCCGGGGAAATCATCTCCTACACCTCGGAAGGACTGGACGTATCTACAAAAAATCAAGCCATACGGATACTCGCTCTGCAACTGGAAGGAAAGAAAAGACAACGTATCAGGGAATTCTACAACGGCTATCCTGACCTGTTTATGTATAGTGCCAAGAGCTGAAGTGAAAAAAGGGAACAAACCATGTTTTCGCACCCTGTCGCCATTCCTGCGAAAGCAGGAATCCAGTCCAATGACGTGCCGCCGAAGGCGGCGCTTTGTTTCACTAGATTCCTGCTTTCGCAGGAATGGCGAGTCGTGGTTTTCTGGCCGGGAACCTTATGCTGGCTAGGGCAATTTCAGCAAAAATCATCTGCCGGGTCGTCGATTCCGGACTCACCCTGGACGCAGCAATGGCAGAACACCTGCCTGCACTCAAACGCCGGGATGACCGGGGATTCGTCAAGGAGCTTTGCTTCGGGACTCTGCGCTGGTTTGATCAACTGGAGTTTATCCTTGCGCGCTACCTGAGCAAACCCCTGAAACCGCGGGACGGCGATATCAGGATACTGATCCTGGTCGGACTATACCAACTGCACCACCTTGATACACCTGCCCACGCGGCAATATCTGAAACGGTAAACGCAACGGTTGAACTGGACAAGGCATGGGCAAAACCGTTGGTTAATGCGGTACTGAGAAGGTCACAGCGCGAGTTTCACCGGGTCGAAGCGGAACTGGGTCAAAGCGCCAGCGCGCGTTATTCGCATCCGCACTGGTTAATTGACAGGATCAAACAGGACTGGCCTGACCTGTGGGAAGCCATTTTACCGGCCAATAATCAACGCCCACCCCAGCATTTAAGGGTAAATGTTTCTCAGACCTCCAGGGAAGATTACCTGGAGGACCTGGGCCGGAGTGGCATCAAGGCGGAAAAAACAGCCCTGACGCCTTGCGCAATTCAGGTACTGGACCCGGTTGATGTCAATGAACTGCCCGGTTTCACTGACGGTTATGTATCAGTACAGGACGCCGGTGCCCAGTTAGCGGCAATCTTGCTGGATCCAAGTCCGGGGGACAGGGTCTTGGACGCTTGTGCGGCGCCCGGTGGGAAAACCGCCCATATCTGCGAATTACAGCCGTCGATTGCTGAAATAACAGCCATAGACATCGATGAAAAACGCATCGGCCGGTTGCACGATACCCTGACCAGACTGAAACTGAATGCAACCGTTATCAAGGCAGATGCGACCAGGACAGACACCTGGTGGGATGGGCGTCGGTATGATCGTATCCTGCTGGACGCACCATGCAGCGCTACCGGGGTAATCCGCCGGCATCCTGATGTTAAACGCTTGAAGAGCCCCGAGCAGCTTCCCATCCTGCAAGACACCCAGTCGGAACTGCTGGCATCCATCTGGCCGCTGCTGAAACAGGGCGGAAAACTGGTCTATTCGACCTGTTCCATACTACATGATGAAAACGACCGGGTAATCGAAACATTCCTGGACACGCATCCTTCGGCAAACATCGAAACTATCCGGGCAGAATGGGGAATCGCGACGGAATACGGCCGGCAATTGCTATCCTGCCTTGATGCTACGGATGGGTTTTACTATGCGGTATTGCTCAGGATGAGTTGATGGATGGAGAACAGACACTTGAATTCGCGCACCTTCACGGGCACGACAGCATTGGTTTATATAATCCGGACTCAGGCATCGCCGGATTAACAGAACACTTATTATCAAACCATTTTCAGGGACGAGACACCCGCCGGAGAGGGGAATGCCCGGTTAATTTCTTCCAAGTCTTGAGTTTGTTAACGAGATTTCAGCGGCAGCATGATTTTCCTCGATATGATCCCGTCTTGAGCTCTTGGGAATGACAATCACGTTGTTTTGGTGCAGCAGCCACGCCAGCGCGATCTGGTATGGACCGGCATTGTGTCTTTGCGCTACAGCCTGCAAAGGCGCGCTATCCAGTCTCCCCTGGTTGAACGGCGAATACGCCATCAACGGCACGTTGCGCTGCCTACACCAGCTACGCAGTTCCCCTTCAACTTCCCGGCGTTCCAAGTTGTACAGCACCTGGTTCGTCGCGATATTCGGCCCACCCGGGCATTCCCAGGCTTCTTCCATCTCTGAAACATCGAAATTGCTCACCCCAAAAGCTGCAATTTTTCCCTGTTCCCGGAGTCGCACAAAGGCATCCAGGGTCTCTTGCACCGGGTGACTTCCCGGCCAGTGAAGCAGGTACAGGTCCATACACTCTATCCCCATCCGGCGCAGGCTTTTCTCACACGCCTTGATCGTACCCGAAAAAGATGCATTGCGAGGCAACACCTTACTCACTATATAGGCATCATCACGCCGGCCTTTCAAAGCCTTGCCTACTACAATCTCTGCATCATCATACATCTCTGCCGTATCGATCAGCGTCATGCCCAAATCCAGTCCGAGACGTATCGCATCCGCTTCTGAATTCCGCTCCAGGCGATTTTTACCCATACACCAAGTACCCTGTCCCAGTGCCGGGACGGATACTCCGTTTGGGAAAAAGACGGGGGTATTCATGTTATTTCAATATACCGGTCGTGTTTTAAAGTTTGCAGCGTACCACATTCCATAAATTTGCCACCTGAATCGCCCAAAATTTATGGGTGTCCCAAATTCAGCTGCCCAATAATTATGGGTGTCCCAAATTTATTCCCAAATTTATGGGTGTCCCAAATTTAAATATCTATTGGTGAAATTTCGGGGCTGACAAGGGGGACGGGTTCCGGTTGCGGTATGATGATGGCAGCAATCAATAACACAACCAGAATGGTAAGGCTTAACCATACTGCGGCATGAAAGGTGCCGAACAGATCATAACCGACACTGAACAAGGCCGGGCCTATGGCGCTGCCGAATACAACCAGAGACATGCTCAGACCACTGATTTTCCCCAGGTGCTGACGCCCGAAAAACCGTATGAAGGCCAGGTTTGAAAGGGCGCCCCAGATACCGCCGCAAGCGCCGAAACCTGCAACCATAGTCCAGTATCCTGACTGTTCATGTAAATGCAGCAAGCCCCATGCCCCCAGAATAAAAGCCATGAGTTTTACGACGAGCAGGTTCTTGAGCCGGGTCCTGTCGGACAGCCAGCTACTGGTCAGGTTAACGGATACCGATACAATTGCGAGCGGGAAAAAGTAGGCGAATGCTTCCGCAGAACTTCTCCCTGCCTCATCAAATATCGCGACAATATGAAAAATGAACGCCGTTCCAAACAAAGAGTAAAAACCAAGCGCAGCCGCATAGATCCAGAAGACAGGGCTTTTTTTAGCCTGAACCAGCGTCCGGCTGGGTATGGCAGGCGGTTTACCGGTGTCCTCGGTGACGTAGCCATCAGGTAACAGGCCACAGGATTCGGGGGTATCTCTGATAAAAATAAGCGCGATCAGGCTGAATATCACACCTGAAATAACGGCAAGGACGAATAATGCGCCGCGCCAGCCAAAATAAGCGATCAGGAAAGCAAGAAACGGAGGCGCCAGGGAAAATCCCAAGGTGATAATGACGCTACGGGCGCCGACAACCAGGCCGCGCCTTTTTTCAAACCAGACCAGCAATACGTTCCTGGCTGAATTTGCGAGTACACCTTGACCGGCAAAGCGCACACCGAAATAACCAAGTAAAATCAGCGGGAAGGTAATGAGCGATGATGTAATTGCAGTAATGTTGTTCAGGGCCTGGGCGACCTGCTCAATGCAAGCAATGAAACTCACAAACAAGCCAAGCCCGATACTTGAGACGACAATAGATATCCGGGCACCCGTTTCATCGTAAAACCGGCCGGCCCTGGTCAGAAATAAAGAACTGCCAAGAGTGCCGAGTAAATACGCGATAGAAAGTTCTGTCCGTGACAATCCAAGTGCCTCAATCAAGTGATCCGTGAACACGGCCATACCCATGGTTTGTCCGGGTATAGTCATGACAAAGCCCATAGACGAGACAAGCCAGATCACCCAGCCATAATAGATAAGGGAGTGTTTGACGGGGAATGGCCAGTCAGCTCTTATTTTTAATTCGGGCACAGGGATTTATTTTTGTCGGGGGCTTTGCGCGAGAGGTGCTGAATACATAGTGTGTTTTGACCGTAGCCACGAAAGTGCCCATACTGTATTCAATGGGAATGACATTAACAAGTCGGGTCGGGTCAGTTGTTTTATTTATACTGCTTTCCGTCAACGTATGCGCGGGCGAGAATATTACAGTGGAACACGTCGCCAGTGAGTTGGTCGAAAACAGTTATTTCCTTGATGCGCGGATACATTTTTACCTGCATGACGATCTATTGGAGGCGCTTGATCATGGAGTGGACCTGGATATAGATATTATTATCAAGGTCAAGGAAAAACGTAAATGGCTCTGGGACAGGCTTTACAAAGAGGATATCATCAAATTCAAACTGGACCACCTGCTGCTGTCGGACGTCTACATAGTTACCAATGTCAGAAATTCCCAGCGACGGCAATTCGACACATTGGAAAATGCGCTAAAATATCTGGGTACGCTTGACCGTTACTTATTATTGAACAGCGAAAATATCGACGATGAAGCAAACCTGGTCGGCTTGCTCAAAGCTAAATTGAACGTGGAAAACCTGCCGCCACCGTTAAAACCTGTTGCCTACATATTGAATAAATGGCAATCGGACAGTGAATGGCACCACTGGACAATCAGATAATGAACAGCCCGGATTTCTCACCAGGTGATGCGTTCATTGCGCCCTTCTCTGGGCGCAACCCTGCGGGCGGCTTGCGCCGTGCAAATCGGCTATCGTGCCGATTTGTCTCGCTTGTCTTTTTTACGCATACGGGCACGTGTTCATTGCGCCCATCCCCCTGCTTACAACCGCAGGGGCAGGCTCTGGGCGCAACCCTACGGGCGGCTGTCGCCGTGCAAATCGCCTGTCCTGACGATTTGTCCCTCAACCAGACAAATCTGCCTGGAGCAGATTTGGACGTCCAAAGGACGCCCGCAGGGTGCGCCCCATGGACGGGGCGCATCAGGAACCACTACGCTTTCGGTCGCAGGCGCCCGTATGCGTAAAAAATCCGGTGCAATCATCGCATCACCTGGTGAGAAATCCGGGCTAAGCGGCGGACGTTTAATACTGCTGGCGGGCGTGCTGCTGTTCGGTTGCATGCTGGCCTCATTGCTGATAATGAGCAAGGCGCTGCAAAACTCGGTGCAGACGGATCAGTTCTATTTCAGCCTGCTGATCTTCAATGCCCTTGGTCTGCTGATTCTGATCATATTAATTGGCCTGAATATCCGCGGCCTGATCAAACAAGCGCGGGAACGCGTTGCTGGCGCCCGGCTGACCGTACGCATGGTTACCATGTTTGTGATCCTGTCGGTTACGCCGGTACTCATCCTCTACTACTTTTCCCTGGATTTCCTGTACCGGGGCATCGACAGCTGGTTTGATTTACGCGTCGAGCACGCGTTGGAAGACTCCCTCGAATTAAGTCAGCTGGCCCTGGAGATCCGCATGAAGGAACTCCTCAAACAGTCTGAGAAGATGGCGGAAGAAATTTCGCAGACCAATGACGCCTTGATCCCCTTTAAAATCGATCAATTCCGCAACAGCAGCGGTGCTGATGAAATGATCGTAATGACCAGACAGGGGATTATTATCGGTTCCAGTTCAGCAAATCCGGACAACCTCGTACCTGACTCGCCCGATGAGACTGTCTTGTTCCAGGTACTGCAGGGCAACAGCTATATCGGTATGGACACCGTGAGAAATGCCGGCCTGTCTTTTCGTGTCGTAGTCAACGTACCGAATTCCGGTATCAGCAACGAGGCCCGGATCATCCAGGCCTTATACCCTTTGACCGAACGGGTAAACAATTTGGCGCAAAGCGTTCAATCAGCTTTTACCCAGTACGAGGAGTTGTCCTATCTCAGGGAGCAGCTTAAACTGAGTTTTATCCTGATACTGACCATGGTGTTGTTGTTCAGTATATTTTCAGCCGTATGGGCCGCGTTTTATTCAGCAAGAAAGCTGGCCGCGCCGATTCGCGACCTGGCGGAAGGGACAAAATCCGTGGCCGAGGGTGATTATCATACCAGGCTGCGGGTTCCGGGTAATGATGAGCTGGGGTTTCTGGTCGCATCGTTTAACGACATGACCCGCAAGATAGCCAGCGCCAGGGACGCGGCCAAACGCAGTCAGGATGAAGCGGAAATCCAGCATAAATACCTGGAAGCCGTATTGAAGCGGCTGTCGTCCGGCGTACTTGTCCTGGATGCGGAAAAATGCCTGCGCACCGTCAACATCAGCGGCGGCAGGATCCTGGGTATTGATATAAGCGAAATTCTGGGCCGTTCGTTCAGCCGGATATGTGACCGTTACAAACACCTGGAACAACTGCATAACCTGTTTCAGTCGCACATAGACCAGGGCGAATCGAGCTGGGATCAGCAGGTTACTCTGTTCGGCGCCAGTGGTCGCCAGGTGCTCATGTGCAGGGGAACGTCCATTGTCCCGGCCCGGGAAAAAGCCCTGGTCCACATCATTGTTTTCGACGATATCACTGCAATGTTACAGGGGCAACGCGACGCGGCCTGGAGTGAAATGGCCCGGCGACTTGCCCATGAAATTAAAAACCCGTTAACACCGATACAACTGGCGGCGGAAAGGCTGCGCCATAAGTATCTCCGATCAGCGCCCGGGGACCAGGCGGAGACACTGGACCGGCTTACTACAACGATTATCAAACAGGTGGAAACCATGAAGGGAATGGTCAACGCATTCTCCGATTATGCGCGGGCGCCGGTCATGTCGCCCCGTGATGTCGACTTGAACCTGGTGCTGGAGGAAGTGATTGACCTGTACATGAATATGGACACAAGCGTAAAAATCACGCTTAATCTTACGGAAGATCAATCGGTTATCAGCGCGGACCCGGGCCGCTTGCGGCAAGTCTTCAATAATGTAATCAAGAATGCGCTTGATGCTCGCAAGCAGGGAGAAAATCTGGCCTTATCCATCTCTACTGCTTACGTAAGCCTGCATGCCATGGACTATATGGAAATCCGTATCAGGGATACCGGCAGCGGCGTAAACGAGGATATAATGTCGACTGTATTTGAACCTTACGTAACCACCAAACAGAAAGGCACCGGTTTAGGGCTGGCAATAGTGAAAAAGATTGTGGAAGAACATGGCGGGCTGGTCTGGATCAGAAATAACGCGGACGGGCCGGGGGCCAGTGTCGTTATCAGGCTACCCATCAATAAAACCAAATTCGCGCTGAACAGCGCCGACACCCGGAATAGAGGGATAGTGTGACTAGCGAAAAAATTCTCGTTGTAGATGATGAGGCCGAGATCAGGAACCTGATAAGGGAGATTCTCGTTGATGAAGGATTCGAAGTGGCCACGGCCGAAAACGGAAACAGCGCACGGGCGTTGCTGGAACAGTTTCACCCCCGGCTGGTTCTGCTGGATATCTGGATGCCGGACGTTGACGGCATTACCCTGTTGAAGGAATGGCATGAATCAGGCAGGTTAACGAACCCGGTCATCATGATGTCCGGGCACGGGAACATAGGTACTGCCGTCGAGGCCACCCGCCTTGGCGCATATGATTACCTGGAAAAACCGCTATCGCTGGCCAAGCTTGTCCTGACCATAAAAAACGCCCTGGATGCCTCAAGACTGCAAAAAGAAAACCTGAGGTTGCTGCAATACTCACAGGCGCCGACCAGGGTCATCGGCAAAAGCAAGCTGATGGCGAATTTACGCAGCCAATTGGAAAAGGTGGCCGACCTCGACACACCGGTGCTGATTGTCGGCGAACCGGGAACGGATAAAGAGGCAGTTGCCCGCTATCTGCATGCTGTGAGCGCCCGAAAAGACAAGCCTTTTGTCAATGTCAGCGTATCAGCCCTGAGCCCTGAAACCATGGTCAATGAGTTGTACGGCGAACAGAAAGAAGGTGATACACGCAACGGATTTCTGGATGAGGCTGAAGGGGGGACGCTATTCATCAAGGATATTGCCGATATGGACCTGACGGCACAGGCACGCCTTCAGGACACATTGAAAACCCGGTCCTATAAAAGGGTAAACGGAACTGAAGCCATTTCACTGAATACCGGGATAGTCGCCGCCACCCGCCATCATCTGGCCGGTCGGGTTAAAGAGTCTTCTTTCATGGACGAGCTTTATTTTCAATTGAACGTCGTGCCGATAGTGGTGCCGCCGCTCAGGGAACACTATGAAGACGTACCCGACATCCTGGAATACTTCGTCAATTACTTTGTCGAACGTGAGGGGCTGCCTTACCGGTATTTTACCACTGCCGCACAAAACAGCCTGCGTCGCTACCCCTGGCCCGGTAATACCCGGGAGTTGAAGAACCTGGTCCAGCGGATGCTGATATTGGGAGGCGATGCGGTTATCGACCTGGAAGATATAGAGGCGGTGCTGGGAGAACGGCCAGCTAAAAAGGAGGCCGACAATTTGGAAAACCTGGACCTCCCGTTGCGCCAGGCACGGGAAAATTTTGAACGTGACTACCTTGAGTACCAGTTGAAACAGGCAAACGGCAGTGTCAGCAAAATGGCCAGGAACGTCCAGATGGAACGCACCCATCTCTACCGGAAGCTGAAGTCTCTTGGCATCGATATAAAATCGTGAAAATTATCATTCTGGGAGCAGGCCAGGTCGGCTCGTCCGTGGCCGCCAATCTTTGCAGTGAAGCCAATGATATTACCGTGATCGACCACGACCCCGCTGTGTTACGCAACCTGCAGGAACGGCTTGACCTGCAAACCATAAACGGATCTGCGTCACATCCCTCGGTGCTGGAACAGGCAGGGGCAAAAGACGCGGACATGATCATCGCGCTAACCAATAGTGATGAAACCAACATGGTAGCCTGCCAGGTTGCCTATACGGTCTTCCATACACCGACGAAAATCGCCCGTGTGCGTAACAATGAGTACCTTAAAAGCGCGCAACTGTTTGCCCAGGAAGCCATGCCGGTTGACGTTCTGATCAGCCCGGAACAGGTTGTAACCGAGTACATCGCCCGCTTGATCAGCTTTCCGGGGGCCCTTCAGGTACTCGATTTTGCCTCCGGCCGCGTGCAGATGGTTGTAGTGAAAATAACCGGACAGAGCACGATTGTCGGCAAAAGAATAGGCGATCTTGCCGCCCATCTGCCAACCGTCGAATTTCGCATCGTTTCAATCTTTCGCGGCGGACAGGCGATCATTCCCGATGGCGACACGGAAATACGGACGGATGATGAAGTATTCGTGATCGGCTCTCCCAAACATATCAAGAACCTGTTGAAATCGATCAAACAGACGGACAAGCCGGTAAAGCGCATCATCATCGCCAGTGGCGGTAATATCGGCCGGCGCCTGGCGAAGTTGCTGGAGAACAAATACCAGGTCAAGGTCATAGAATTATCCATGGAAAAGGCGCAGAAAGCCTCGGAAGAACTGAACAAGGCCATCGTCCTTAACGGTGACGCCGCGGATGAGGAACTGCTCATCGAAGAAAATATAGACGACACCGACGTCTTCTGTGCCCTCACCAATGCCGATGAAGCAAACATCATATCCTGCATGCTGGCAAAGCGTCTGGGGGCGCACAAGGTCATGGCCTTGATCAACCGGGTGGCTTACGTCGACCTGGTGCAGAGTGATGTAATCGACATCGCCATATCGCCGCAACAAGCCACCATCGGCAGCCTGCTGGCGCACATCCGCAAAGGCGACGTTGTCGTAGTGCACTCATTACGGCGCGGCGCGGCGGAAGCAATCGAGGCCATCGCCCACGGCGACCGGACAACGTCCAATGTCGTCGGCAGGTCGATTGAGGAAATTCCCCTGCCGCCGGGCACCAGTATCGGCGCCATCGTCCGCGCTGATAACGTGATCATCGCCCATCACGATACGGTGATTGCATCCGAGGACCACGTCATCCTGCTGGTGGGTGACAAGAAACGCGTGCAGGAAGTGGAAAGACTGTTCCAGGTCAATATTACCTTTCTGTAATTCCATTCATGCAACTTCTCGTTATCCAGAAAATCCTGGGGTTGTTGCTGATGCTGTTCAGTATCACCATGTTGCCGCCCCTGAGCATTGCGCTGTGGTATCAGGATAAGACAGTCAAGACATTCATGCTGTGCTTCATGCTTATACTCTGCATCGGTGCATTCCTGTGGCTGCCGGTGCATAAGGTCAATAAGGAATTACGCCTGCGCGACGGATTCATCGTCGTGGTATTGTTCTGGGCAGGACTGGGTCTGATCGGCGCCATGCCCTTCCTGCTCGCGTCCTATCCCGACATGTCATTTACCGATTCGTTATTCGAATCCGTTTCCGGTTTGACCACGACCGGCGCCACGGTGATTATGGGCCTCGATCACCTGCCGAAATCCATCCTGTTCTACCGGCATGAACTGCAATGGCTGGGTGGAATGGGGATTATCGTACTGGCAGTGGCCATCCTGCCCATGCTGGGCATCGGGGGAATGCAGCTTTACCGTGCAGAGACGCCTGGGCCGATAAAAGACTCGAAACTGACGCCCAGGATCACCGAGACGGCCAAGGCGCTCTGGTATATCTACCTGTCCCTGACGATTGCCTGCGCGCTCATGTACTGGTTTGCCGGGATGTCGTTATTCGACGCCGTCAGCCACAGTTTCTCAACGGTATCCATCGGTGGCTTCTCGACCCACGATCGCAGCATGGGCTATTTCGACAGTGAGTTGATCAACGCGGTAGCAGTGATCTTCATGTTGATCGCGGGCATCAACTTTACCCTGCATTTTATCGGTTGGCGCTCATTGAGCCTTAATACTTACCGGAAGGACTCCGAGGTAAAAGCGTTCATGGGTGTATTGCTTGTCCTGTGCGTGATTACCTGCGTCTACCTGAGCCTGAAGGCAACCTACGGCGATACTCTGGGCACGCTCAGTCATGGAATATTCCAGTCCGTATCCATCGCAACAACGACAGGCTTCACCACCACCACCTACCAGGACTGGCCGACGTTTCTGCCGGTGTTGCTGATATTTGCCAGTTTCGTTGGCGCTTGTGCCGGTTCGACGGGGGGTGGTCTGAAAGTCATCAGGGTAGTACTCCTGTACAAGCAGGGCAGGAGGGAGATCAGGCGGCTGGTCCACCCCAACGCCGTCATTCAGATTAAACTGGGCGGTAAACCAGTCGATGAATCCGTTATCAACGCCGTATGGGGTTTCTTTGCAGCATACGTGGCCGTCTTTGCCCTGTTACTGATCCTGCTCATGGCTACCGGCCTGGACCAGATTACGGCATTTTCCGCAGTGGCTGCCTGTCTTAACAACCTGGGACCGGGCCTGGGAGAGGTCGGCGCCCATTATACCGGTATCAATGACATGTCCAAATGGCTGCTGTGCCTTGCCATGCTGCTGGGGCGACTGGAAATCTTCACCTTGCTGGTCCTGCTGACACCGACTTTCTGGCGCAAGTAATGAACACACTGGATCAAGTTAAATGGGATCATATCTATGGCAACACTGCTGCTGAGACCGGGAAACCCTGCCGGGTACTGCTATCCCATTCCCATTTACTGCCTGGCGCGGGTGACGCCCTGGACCTGGCCTGCGGACGCGGCGCCAACGCTATGTACCTTGCCGCCCGGGGTTACGCCACCCGGGCCTGGGATATCTCCGCGGTGGCGATACAAGCACTGGCAGACCTGGCAATCCGGCGCGGGCTGCCGCTGACCGCGGAACAGCGCGACGTGACGGCAGACCTGCCGGCACCGGCGTCCTTCAACATTATCGTCGTCAGCCGTTTCCTGGACAGGGCCCTGGCCCCGGCTATCAGCGCGGCGTTGAGAGAACACGGTTTACTGTTCTACCAGACTTTCATCCGGGAAAAAGTATCCGATACCGGCCCGCGCAACCCGGCGTACCGCCTGGAGGCCAATGAATTGCTACGCCTGTTCCGGTCGTTGCACCTGATTTACTACCATGAAGAGGGAAACGTGGGCAATACCGGCCAGGGTTTCAGGAACGAGGCCATGCTGGTGGCGCAAAAAAGATAGTATGCCGGGGACGGATTTAAATCCGTCCCCGAACGGTAAATTTCATGGATATTGCAAAACTTGAAGCAATGCTGGCCGGTGGTGTAGATAACGCCCTGCTGCGCTTCACCCTGGGCAATATCCTGTTTCAACAGAAGGATTACGCAGGGGCTGAACCACACCTGGCCAAGGCCGTTGAACTCGACCCCGGTTATTCGGCAGCATGGAAAATTTACGGCCGTACCCTGAGTGCGGCCGGGAAAATATCCGAGGCTGCGGCAGCGTTAAAACGAGGTATCGGGATTGCTTCGGAACGGGGTGATATCCAGGCGGCGAAAGAGATGACTGTCTTTCTGCGCCGGCTTGAAAAACAATCCGTTGTTGATTCATCTGCAGATGACGCAGATTAACGCAGATGATATCAGAGTGTCGCTGAAGCCTGCCCCGGAATCATGCCTACAATATAAAACATCAACATATTATCTGCGTCCATCTGCGTTATCTGCGGATTTATCAGGTTCTTATCTTCAAAGTTCCTACCAGTTCCGCGACGTTGTCGAACCCGTGTTCGTCCAGGTATTGCACGATACCGGCATTGATCGTTTTACACACCAGGGGGTCATAAAACAGCGCTGTGCCGATGCCTACGGCGCTTGCCCCGGCCAGGATAAATTCCAGGGCGTCGTTTGCCGACGCGATCCCGCCCTGCCCGATTATCGGTATATTCTTCTCCCTGCATACCTGGTAAATCTGCCAGGTCTTGAGCAGCGCAATGGGCTTGATTGCCGGGCCGGATAACCCTCCCTGGTTAGTGCCGATAACCGGTTCGCCCTTGTCCAGGTCGACAGCCATACCCGTGATGGTGTTAATCACTGCCAGGGCGTCACTGCCGGCGGCAATGCACCGGCGCGCATTCTCCACGATATCCGTCTGGTTCGGCGACAGTTTGGTGATGAGCGGTTTATCGGTCTCGCGCCGGCACGCTGCCACGACCTGCGCCGACATCTCCGGGTAATTGCCGAAGCTGACGCCACCCTCCTTGATATTCGGACAGGAAATATTGACCTCAATAGCGTCGATGGGTGAATTATCGAAAATACGGGTCACTGCCGCGTATTCTTCAACCGTGGAGCCGCAGACATTGGCAATAAACCGGGTCTCGGAAAAATCCAGCTTTGGCAGGTATTCATCTACAACCTCTCTCGCCCCGGGATTTTGTAGACCGATGGAGTTCAACATACCCATCCAGGTTTCTGCAACCCGGTGCGAAGGGTTGCCGAGGCGCGGTTCCAGCGTCGTTCCTTTCAGGCAGATGGCGCCGGCATCCCGGTTGGAAAACCCTTTTACCCGGGTATACTCTTCGCCGAAACCGACACAGCCGGACAGTAAAACCAGCGGCGTGTCGAAGCGCATGCCGCAGAAATCGACGGCCAGTCTCTTATCAATGTCCGGCGTGGGACCTTGTTCTTTTTGTATCATGGCTTATGCGGCATGCCGGGGACGGATTTGAAATCCGTCCCCGTTCTCTCTGTGAATTTTACTCTGACCCCAAATATCTGACTTCAGAAAATTCACGCAATAGTGTATTTTACCCCGGATATTGAAAAAATCCCTGCGTTTTCATTTACCGGACCAATGCCAGACAGTCATAACCACGCTTTCGTAGAGTTCTCGGAAGTCAGCAAGAGCTACGACGGATGGACGTTTTCTGTCAGGGACTTCAGCCTGAGCATTAACCGCGGCGAATTCGTTACCCTGCTCGGACCATCCGGGTCGGGCAAGACTACCTGCCTGAAGATGCTGGCCGGCTTTGAGGAACCCAGCAGCGGTGAAATCTGGCTGAATGGGCGCCCCGTCAACCAGGTCAAGGCCTGGAAAAGGAACATCGGTGTCGTATTTCAGCATTATGCCCTGTTTCCCCACATGACGATTGCCGAAAACCTTGCTTTTCCTTTACAGGCGCGCCGCGTCGCCAGGGACGATCTCACCCGCAGCGTCATGCGGGCGCTGGATTTGGTACAACTCCGGGATTTCGCCGAGCGCCGGCCGGCGCAACTGTCCGGTGGCCAACAACAACGGGTTGCGATTGCCCGTGCCCTGGTGTTCGAACCGGACCTGGTGTTGATGGACGAACCCCTGGGTGCCCTGGACCGGCGCCTGCGGGAGGAAATGCAGTACGAGATCCGGCGCCTGCAGCAACGCTTGGAGGTGACGATGATCTACGTGACCCACGACCAGAATGAAGCCATGGTGTTATCTGACCGAGTCGCGGTGATGGAACAGGGCCGTATCTGCCAGGTGGCTCCGCCGGAGGCCCTGTATGAGGAACCGCAACGCTTGTTCGTAGCTAATTTCATCGGCGAGAACAACCAGGTAGAGGGACGGATAGTAGACTGGAACCCCAATGAGTGCCAGGTAGAGGTGGCGGGACAAACCGTCAGGGCATTCCCCGTGGCCGTTGCTGAAAACGACGCGCAAGCCTGTCTTACCATCCGTCCTGAAAGAGTGGTGCTGAACCCCGCACCGGACCTTTATCCCAATTGCTTCGAAGCCGAAGTGGAAGACATTATTTTCATGGGTGATCACCTGCGCATTCATGCTACGCTCTTCGGGGGCTGCCAGTTTATCGTTAAGATCCCCAATATCATCGGTCATGGCGGCATCCTGCCGGGGGATACGGTCACACTGGGCTGGCTGGTCACCGATTGCCGGGCGCTGGACCTCCGTCAGTCGGCGCTATGACTGGGATATTGGGGCCAGAGTAAAAATACAAGCACAACAGGTGTTGTGGTATATTTTTGAGTTCTCACCGGGGACGGATTTGAAATCCGTCCCCTTATCCTACAGGAGGAAATCTGTTGAATACCATCAAGACATCAGTCCTGCTCAATGCAACATGGTCCTTAACACTATGTCTCATGGCCATCCCGGTCAGCGCGGAAGAAAAATTCATCACCGTCGTATCCTGGGGCGGTTCCTATGCCAGGAGTTCCGTCAAGGCATTTCATCACCGCTTTGTCGAGGAGACCGGCATCCGCATCAAACTGGATGAGTATAACGGTGGCCTCGCCCAGGTCAGGGCGCAGGCTGAGACCGGCAACGTGACCTGGGACGTGATCGACATGGAGGCCGGTGATGCGCTGTTGGGTTGTGATGAGGGGCTGCTGGAAACAGTCGATTACGAAACCCTCCCCCCGGCGCCGGATGGCACCCCTGCGACAGAGGATTTCCTGGACGTATATGGTGTTGACTGCGGCGTGAAAAACATAATATACAGCACGGTGTTCGCATATAACGACAGCCGCTTCCCCGGACTCAAGCCGACGACAATGAGCGATTTCTTCGACCTGGAGAAATTCCCGGGACGCCGGGGTATGCGCCGGGCGCCCAACGCGAACCTGGAATTCGCCCTGGTTGGGGACGGGGTAGCGGCCGATCAGGTCTACAACGTCCTCTCCTCTGAGGAAGGCATCGCCCGCGCATTCCGCAAACTCGATTCCATTAAAAACCAGGTCGTCTGGTGGGAGGCGGGAGCGCAACCGCCGCAGATGCTGGCTGACGGCGAGGTCATCATGAGCAGCGCCTTTAACGGGCGTATTTTTAACGCCTGGGCCCTGGAAAATCAACCGCTGATCATCGTCTGGGATGGTCAATTACTTGCCACGGGATACCAGGTCATCGTCGCCGGTACACCCAAACTGGAGCTGGCCCGGCAGTTTGTCGCATTCGCCACCAGCACCCGGTCTCTGGCCAACGTGACTAAATATATTTCCTACGGCCCCCTGCGCAATTCATCCCTGGCGCTGGTGGACAAACACCTGGAGACAGGCATAGACATGGCACCGCACCTGCCCAATTCGCCACAGAACCTGGCAAACGCAATTGTGGAAGACCCGGAATGGTGGGCCGACAACCAGGATGAGATGAACGAACGCTTTGCCGCCTGGTTGACAAGATAAATCCGCAGATGACGCAAATAATGAGACAGGTTTGTCCGTCATACACGAACCGCACACCACCTTCATGCCGGACTCGGGTAGATATTATATGAACACTCTGTGATCTCTGTGTCCTCTGTGGAAAAAAATGATAACTAAACCGCGTACCGGCGCCATGTTGCTGGCGCTGCCGCTGACCCTGTTCATCATCGTGACCTTTGTTGCGCCCCTGGGCAGCATGTTTTTACGCAGCCTGTACGATCCCCTGGTCGCCGACATCATGCCCGGAACCATCGCCGCACTGGGGGAATGGGACAGAACGGGCCTGCCGTCGGAGCAGGTTTACGCACTGGCAGCCCGGGAACTTGTGCAGGCGCGGGCTGAGAAGACCATCGGCAAACTTGCAACCCGGCTGAATCGGGACGCGTCCGGTCTGCGTAGTGTGATCATGCGTACCGGCAAAGGGTTGCAACGCAAGGGGAAATCACCCTGGTCCGAATCCCTGCCGGACATACACCCGGCCTGGGGAGGACCGGAGATCTGGCAGACACTGGTCCGGACCGGCGCGCGGGTGACGCCTGTCTATTACCTGAATGCCGTGGACCTGACACTTGCCGGCGACGGTGGGATTGCCCGGCAACCGGAGCAGCGCCGTATCTATACGGCCCTGTTCATCAAGACCATCCGGGTCAGCCTGACCATCACCCTGCTGTGCCTGGTGATAGGCTACCCGGTCGCTTATCTTATTGCCCATTCACCGCCCCGGCGCGGCCGCCTGCTGCTGGTGCTGGTACTGGTGCCGTTCTGGACCTCGCTGCTGGTGCGCACCACGTCCTGGATCGTGCTGTTACAGCAACAAGGCGTGCTCAACGATATACTGGTCTGGTTCGGGCTGGTCGCCGACGATCAAAGACTGACCCTGGTCCACAATATGACCGGTACCCTGGTAGCCATGACGCATGTACTGTTACCCTTCATGATCCTGCCGCTTTATTCCGTTATGAGAGGGATCCCCGCAGTACAGATGCAAGCCGCCGCGTCACTGGGAGCAAGTTGGCCCAGGGCCTTCCGCCAGATCTACCTGCCGCAGTCCCTGCCGGGCGTCGGTGCCGGTTGTCTGCTGGTATTCATTCTGGCTATAGGCTACTACATCACCCCGGCGCTGGTGGGTGGGCAGAGCGGCCAACTGATCTCTAACTTTATCGCCTATCATATACAGACTTCGCTGAACTGGGGCCTGGCCGCTGCCCTGGGGGGTGTCCTGTTTGTCGCCGTATTGTTGGTGTTCCTGGTCTACGATCGCGTATTGGGTCTGGATCGAATGAGATTGGGTGCATGATCCGGCATACCGGGAGAAACGGTGAGAATGCGGTTTAATCCGGGACACTGGGCGCTGCGTATATTCTGCGGCTTGGCGTTCCTGTTCCTGATCGCGCCGATCCTGGTCATTATCCCCCTGTCCTTTAACGCAGAACCTTACTTTACTTTCACCAGGGGCATGCTGGAATTAAACCCGGATGCTTATTCCCTGCGCTGGTATAAACAGGTTATTTTCGGTGAGCAATGGCAAAGCGCCGCGCTGAATACGGTCATTATCGGTTTTTCAGCAGCTGTCCTGGCGACGATCCTGGGTACGTTAGCTGCTCTGGGCCTGTCCAGCCCGGCGCTGCCCTGGCGCCGCCCCCTGACTGCGCTGCTGATTTCCCCTCTCATCGTGCCCATAGTCATCACTGCCGCCGGCATGTTCTTCTTCTATTCCAGCCTGAACCTGACCCAAACCTACACCGCACTGATCCTGTCTCACGCGGTCCTGGGCGCGCCTTTTGTCGTGATCACGGTGACCGCGTCCATGGCCGGTTTCAACCGCGAACTCCTGCTGGCGGCAGCCAGTCTCGGCGCCGGGCCGGCGTACAGCTTCTTCAGGGTCCAGTTACCAATCATCAGCCCGGGCGTCATTTCCGGCGCCTTGTTTGCTTTTGCCGCGTCACTCGACGAAGTGGTGATCGTGCTGTTCATGGGTGGAATTGAGCAGCGTACCATCCCGCGTGAGATGTGGTCCGGCATACGCGAAGAGATCAGTCCGGCCATCCTGGCCGCTGCGACCTTCCTGATCCTGATTGCTGTCCTCCTGCTGATCGCCGTTGAATTATTGCAACGTCCAGCGAAAAAAGCAGGGAATTAACATGGATGTACAGGATACAAGAAGAGATTTACTTTCTTCTTTCAGACTGCTGCCGAAAAAATAAATCAGTATCTATCTAATCCAAAAACAGATTCCCGATTGCGCGGGAATGGCGGGAATGATGGGTTCCAGCCCCTGCTTAGAAAGAAATCAGCTCTCTTTACTAATATGATTTTTATTATCCTGTATATCCTGTACATCCATGTTAAAAATGTTCATCCCGTCTCAGACTTCGGTTCCCGGACAAGTAATTCATGCACAGCCTCGCGCGGGGTAACTTTACCGTCTATGACGTTCTGAACCTGTCTGCTGATGGGCATATCCACCGCGTATTTCTCGGCCAGTGCACATACGACCCGGGCGGTATGCAACCCTTCAACGGCCTGACCGATATCCGCCTTTGCCTGTTCCGGAGTCTTGCCCTGGGCCAGGGCCAGGCCAAACCGTCTGTTCCTGGATTGATCATCGGTACAGGTCAGCGCCAGGTCGCCCAGGCCGGCAAGACCCATGAAGGTCTCAACCCTGGCGCCCATAGCCTGGCCCAGGCGCATGATCTCAGCCAGTCCTCTGGCTATCAACGCAGCCCGGGTATTGGCGCCGTAGTGCAGGCCATCGGCAATGCCGGCGGCAATTGCCATGACGTTCTTCACCGCGCCACCGACTTGCACACCGATAATATCGTCGTGGGTATAGGTCCTGAATACCTCACAATGGAACAATGTGGAAAATTCAGTTGCAACAGACGAATTCTGTGCGGCGATGGTCACCGCAGTCGGCAAGCCTTGCGCCACTTCCCGCGCGAATGACGGGCCGGATAACACCGCGACGGGCACCCCGGGCAGGTATTTCTCCACCAGCACATGGTTCAATGTCAAGGTGTTCGGCTCGATGCCCTTGCAGGCCAGGCAGATTTTGAAATTCCTCTCAGGCAGGGATTGCAACTCCGCCAATACGTCTATCAATCCGGCGCACGGCGCCACGATCAATATATGCCCTACCCCCACAGGCAACGGCGTAAACCGGCGGAGGATTGTCAAGGGGTCAGGAAAAGAATGGCCGGGAAGATGGTGATTGTTACACCTTTCCGCTTTCAGCTTTTTCACGTGTGAAGCCAGGCAGTCCCACAGGTAAGTCCGATGCCCGTTACGCGCCAGTACCAAAGCCAGTGCGGTTCCCCACGACCCGGCGCCGACAACCATTACCGATTTAGCCTGCATATCGCACCGTCGCCTGTCATCAATGGAAATTATTTTATTGCAGCACGGGGACGGAATTGAATTCCGTCCCCTTTAACAATACGATTAGTCATCGCATCCATTGGTACGATATACAGGCTTCGCTCAATGCTGTATTTTTTTCTCGGCAGCCACTTTCTGCTGGTGCTGCGCATACAAGGCGTCAAAATTTACCGGCGCCAGCAACAGTTGGGGAAAGCCTGCCCGAATGACCAGGTCGGACACTATTTCACGGACAAACGGAAACAGGATATTCGGACACACAGTCGCCACCATACGACCGATGATCTCCCTGGGGAAATCGGCCATGAGAAAAATGCCGGCCTGCTGCACCTCTACCAGGTACACCGTCTTGTCTCCATGACTTACCGTCGCCGTGACGGACAGGGTCACTTCATACAGGTTATCACCCAGTTCATCTGCCGAGTTGGCAATATCCATGTGAACGGACGGTTTCAACTGTTCCCGGAATATCTGCGGAGAGTTGGGAGTCTCCAGCGAGATGTTCTTCACGTAAACCTTTTGAATTTCAAACTGCCCGCGCAGGTTCGAACCTGTAGTTGCCGGCTGATTGTTTTCCTGCTCGTCTGCCATCAGTTTTCTCCTTAACCCGGATATTTGGGGTCAAATATCTATTCGCGGGTGATCGGTAAGCTTGCGCTACGCCAGGATTCAAATCCACCTTTTAATGAATAAATCTTCTCATATCCGGCAATCTTCAGGATGCGGCCCGCCTTTATACCGTCCGAGTCGCGACTGCAACATAAAATTACGGGATTCGTTTTGTGCTTTTGCAGTTCTTTATGCCTGTCCTCCAACTCCGCAGCAGGGATGCTGCGCGCACTCAGGATATGCCCCGAAGAGAAATCGCCAGCCGTGCGCAAATCGAGCAACAGCGCTTTTTCATGGTTGAGCAAACGTGTGACTTCCGCAGGCCCGATCCGGGAAAGACCGGACAACGAAGAGCCGAAGATATTCCATAACAGCAAGGCCAGGATAGCAACAAACAAAGACGCCAACCCCAGGTGATTGGCAATGAATTCAGGTAATCGTTCCATTCAACTAATAGGCAACAGGTATCAGGTAGCAGTGAATTATACAGAAAACAGGGGGCAGATTTATTTTTTTGCCACAGAGGACACAGAGTGATGCAAGTTTAAAGATGCGATAGGGGAAACAAGAGTATATCCACAGCGGGTCTTGAAATGCCTGTGTAAACATGCGATGAAGTAAAGCTAGCCCGGATTTCTCACCAGGTGATGCGATGATCGCGCCGGATTTTTGCCGCCAGCGGGTGCCTGCGACCGAAAGCATAGCCATAGCTACGGTTGAGGGAGCACGTGCCCGCTGGCGGCAAAAAGACAAGCGAGGGCGCATCAAGCGCAGTCTGTCATGACGAAATAGTCAGAAGATTACTATAACTTATTGACGGTAAATATGTTCCCGATAGCAACAAGCGACCTGGTGAGAAATCCGGGCTACCATAGCTCTGTGTTCTCTGTGGCCAAAAATTTGTCCTGTTTTCTCGTTATCTGTTTCTGGTAAAATGCAGTTTTTTCCTGTTGGTTGATATCCAAAACTGAATCTCCGGCAACTATGCACACATCTCATCGTCCAATGGTGCTGATTATTCTTGATGGCTGGGGCTATTCGGAGAATACCGCCTACAATGCGATTCACAGCGCCAGAAAACCTGCCTGGGACTACTTGTGGGACAACTATCCGCATACCCTGTTAAACGCGTCCGGAATGGATGTGGGCCTGCCTGCCAGCCAAATGGGCAACTCGGAAACAGGCCACATGAATATCGGTTCGGGGCGAATAGTCGATCAGGAATTCACCCGTATCATGAAGGCGGTAGAAAACAGGTCATTCTTCCACAACCAGGTATTGAAAGACGCGCTGGCTACGACCGCAGAGAAACGCCGCGCAGTCCATATAATGGGACTGTTGTCCCCGGGAGGGGTACATAATCACCAGGAACATATATTTGCCCTGTTGGAATTTGCTGCTGCTTACGACGTTAGGGAAATCTACCTGCACGCCTTCCTTGACGGCAGAGATACGCCGCCAAAGAGCGCTGAAGAGTATCTGGATGAAGCATATTTGAAGATGCTGGAACTTGGCAAAGGCCGCTTTGCCGGCATAATAGGCCGTTATTACGCTATGGACCGCAATAATCATTGGGACAGGACTCAACTCGCGTACAACCTGATCACTGACGCCGAGGCTGAATTCCAGTCGGTTGACGCATTTATCGCCGTGGACATGGCGTATGCCCGCGGTGAAACGGACGAATTCGTGAAACCCACCGCTATTGTACAGCGTGACGGTACGGCTGCCCGGGTCGAGCAGGGCGACATGGTTATTTTCAGCAACTATCGGGCAGACCGGGCGAGGCAGTTGGCCGAGGCGTTCACAGTGGCTGATTTTAATGGTTTTCCTCGTGGAAAACCTGTTGATTTGACTGCGTTCATCAGTATGACCGAATACAAGGCGGACTTTGATTTTCCGGTTCTGTTCCCGCCTGCCCATATAAAAAATGTGCTGGGTGAATACCTGGCAAACTCAGGTATGAAGCAATTACGCATAGCGGAAACGGAAAAATACGCCCACGTTACTTTTTTCTTCAACGGCGGCGAGGAGCAGCTATTTAAGGACGAGGACCGGATACTGGTACCGTCTCCCCATGTGGCAACCTATGACCTGTGTCCGGAGATGAGTGCAGTTGAAGTCACGGACCACCTGCTGGCAGTGATTTCCGCACAAAAATACGATGTAATCATCTGCAATTTTGCCAATGCAGATATGGTAGGCCATACAGGAAACTTCGCTGCGGCAGTCAAAGCCGTTGAAACCATTGATTCATGTATCGGAAAAATTGTCGACCAGACCCGGCGCGTCGGCGGAGAAATACTGATAACGTCCGACCACGGCAACGCTGAGCAAATGCGTTCATTCATCACGGAAAAAGTCAGGGAACACGCACATACGGCTCATACCGGCAACCCGGTACCACTGATCTATGTTGGCCGTCCCGCCGAAGTGGCGCCCAGCACCACCGCGGCGTTGTGTGACGTTGTCCCGACAATGTTGCATATCATGGGTATGGAAAAACCGGAAGAAATGACCGGCAATGCCCTGTTCAGACTGTGTTGACTGTGCAAGCCCTGACAAGATTATCCATACCAGTATGGTTTTTTATCGCACTCTGCCTGATACTCGCACCTTTATGCCGGGCAGCCGACACTACTGCTACGGAAAACGAAATCGAGTCTGTTAAGTCGCAGATCAAGACTGTTCAATCCAGGATCAAGTCAGCAGAAAACGAGCTTGAAAAAATGCTGGCAGAGCTGCAGAAGTACGAAATCGCTGCCGCTGAAATAACCATGTCTGTCAGGCAGATCAACTCTGCAATCAGCACCAGACAGGCCAGGTTGGAAGCGCTGAACAAGGAACTTAAGCAACTTGGTGAAAACCTGTGGCAGGAAAAAAACCTGTTGTCCGAACAAGTGCGCGCCATGTACCGGACCGGCAGGAATGATTACATCAAGTTGCTCCTTAACCAGGAAGATCCGCCACTGTTCGGCAGAGTCCTGGCCTACCATGACTATTACAACCGGGCCAGGGCAAAAAGGATAGATGCAATCATGCTTGCGCAGGAACGACAGCAGGCATTGCAGGAAAAAATAAATGGTGATACGGAGGAATTGATTTCCCTGCGAGCGGGCAAGAAAGGGAAACTCGCAGAATTAGACGCATACCGTAAGGACCGGGAGAAATTGCTTGCCGGATCAAGGCGCTTCATCGACGACCAGGACAGGCAATTACAGCTCCTGGTGAAAACGGAACGGGAACTGGCAGCATTACTCAGTAACCTGAAGCCCAGTGAGGATATATATAAAGACGAACCACCATTTGCCAGCCTGAAGGGAAAATTAAGATGGCCGGTACGTGGTAAAATAACAAGTCGTTATGGAGAATTCAGAAAAGGCGGAAAACTGAAATCACAAGGGATCACCTTTACCTCTGCAGCCGGAACCGAAGTGCATGCAGTCAGTTCAGGTACGGTTGTCTACGCGGACTGGTTCAGAAATCTGGGTTTGCTGTTAATCCTGGACCATGGTGACGGTTTTATGAGTTTATACGGATATAATGAAGTTTTACTGAAGAAAACGGGGGACCGGGTCGGCAAGAATAATCCCATTGCAAGAACCGGAGATACCGGAGGCCAGAAATATCCCGGCCTTTATTTTGAGATCAGGCGGGAGGGGAGCCCGCTGAATCCCTCTTTGTGGTGTAGGGGCTAATATATAAGCGAACAATATGAATATAAACTCTGTAAAAGCAGTCATCATCGCCTTACTTTTCACCGGCCAGTACGTCCATGCCGAACAAGTCCCAGGACCTGAAACCGGGGAATTACCTGTAGATCAGATCAGGACTTTTGCAGAGGTATTCGCCAAGATAAAAAAAGACTACGTGGAAGATGTGGAGGACGGCGTTCTCCTGGAACACGCAATTAAGGGAATGCTGGAAGGTCTGGATCCCCATTCATCTTATCTTGACGAAGATGCCTACTTGGATTTGCAGGAAGGAACATCGGGAGAATTTGGCGGCCTGGGTATTGAAGTGAGCATGGAAGATGGATTTATTAAAGTCATCTCACCTATTGATGATACGCCTGCCCAAAAAGCAGGGCTGCAATCCGGTGACCTGGTCATTCGCCTGGATGAGACGCCGGTAAAAGGGCTGTCATTAAATGATGCAGTTGCGCGTATGCGGGGAAAACCCGGCACCGATATCACCCTGACAATTATCAGGGAAGGCGAGGAAAAACCGCTGAAAATTACCATTACCAGGGATGTGATAAAAGTGAAAAGTGTCAGAACACAAACCCTGGAACCGGGTTTTGGATACTTGCGCATCTCACACTTTCAATCCCGCACGGCGGAGGACGCAAGAGCCGGTGTGCAACAATTGAAGCAAGACAATAACGGCAACCTGAATGGGCTTATCCTGGACCTCAGGAACAATCCCGGCGGCATTCTCAGCGCTGCTGTCGGCATTTCCGACCTGTTCCTGGACAAGGGCCTGATTGTATACACGGAAGGCCGCATTGATGATTCAAGATTAAAATTCAACGCAAAGCCGGCAGACATTCTGGAAAATACACCTATTGTGGTCCTGGTAAACGCCGGTTCCGCTTCCGCCTCGGAAATCGTGGCAGGCGCCCTCCAGGATCACAAGCGCGGAGTCATCATGGGGCAGAAGACCTTCGGCAAGGGTTCCGTCCAAACGGTATTGCCCATATCAAATGCTGCCGCGCTGAAATTGACAACTGCGCGCTATTTCACGCCTTCAGGCCGTTCCATCCAGGTTTCGGGAATAGAACCCGACGTCGTCATAGCCCGGGTCAAGGTAGAATCCCTGGAAGATGAAGACACACACATAATAACGGAGGAAAACCTGAACAGGCACCTGGATAACAATACGCAAGATGATACTCAGCAGGAAACAACGAATGGTGATGAAGATACGGCAGCACAGATCAAGGCGCGGTTATTGGATGACTATACCCTGCAGCAAGCCCTTAACGTGCTGAAAAGCCTGCAGATATTGACGGCCGGGCCGGAGTGAAGGCTTAGCGCCGGAAGCCAATCAACAAATATGAACCGTCATTCCGGCGAATGCCGGAATCCAATCAACAAATATGAATCGTCATTCCGGCGAATGCCGGAATCCAGTAAGCAAAATTCCGTATTATGGAATAACCTGTCGACTGGATTCCGGCATTCGCCGGAATGACGACAGAGAGACATGGGGATGATACCGCCGGCAGATAAACCTCTTTTAAAACCTGAATTCGAGCTGCTTGAACAGCTTAATTACACGCTGGAGCAATCTGTCCCAATAACCCGGGCCATGGGTATAAAGGCCGTCAGCTATGATGGTGCGCAACTGAGGCTGAGCGCACCGGGCGCATCCAACCTGAATGACAAGCAGACGATTTTCGCCGGCAGTTCCTATACCATTGCCGTTCTGTGCGGCTGGAGCCTGCTGTTCCTGAAACTGGTAGAACACGGGATCAACGCCGACATCGCCGTCTATAAAGGAGAAATAAACTACAGCAAACCGGCGACAGGAGATTTTTACGCGCTTTGCAATGCCCTGCAACAGGACGATATCGGAGAGTTCTTTACCACTCTTGCAAACGGTAAAAAAGCTAAAATCACCCTGACCACCAAGGTATACGACGCACATGACCAGGTCGTGGATTTCACCGGACACTACGCGGTCAGGGAGATGTCTGAACTGTCCCAGTAGATTACAGTTCAGCAGCCCCTGCTGATTATACCGGAAGAGGGTTTTGGTGGCTGTTTGTCCGTGACTAGCGCCAGAGCCTGCCCCTGCATGCCGTAAGCAGGGGGATGGCCCTCGGAACGGACAAACAGCCACCAAAACCCGGTTAGTGGGGACTACCGATTACAGTTCGCTCAATACCTTAATGACCAGCCAGCCGCCTGCTGCGCCTAATAACAGCGTTAATAGTGGAACACCATTAATCACCCAGACGCCTGGGGCAATCAAATGGAATACCAGCGCAGCCAGTATCAGGGCGCAACCGATAACCAGTCGGGCGTTGCTTTTGCCGTACCTGCGGATTTCGCTGCGGAGTTCGTCGCTGCCGTGTTTCACTTCCACCTGAAGCCTGCCGTCCTGCAAGCGTTCGACGAGATCCATGAGCTTATGCGGGAGTTGCGGCAGCCGGTTCAGCCAATAGGGGGCATTGTCCCTGGTGCCCTTCAGCATGGATCTGAAGCCCATACGGCTATCCAGCCAGCGTTGCATGATGGGTTTGGCCGCGGCCCAAAGGTCCAGGTCGGGGTATAACTGGCGACCAAGGCCTTCGATGTTGACCAGGGTTTTCTGTAGCAACAGCAGTTGCGGCAGTATGACCATATTAAATCGCCGGGCCGTTTGAAACAGCCGCAGCAGCAGTGTACCGATTGAGATTTCCCGGATGGGCCGGTCAAACAACGGTTCACAGACCGTGCGAATGGCAAACTCGAACTCATCCACCCTGGTACCGGGAGGGACCCAGCCCGATTCGATATGCAATTCAGCAACCCGCTGGTAGTTACGCTGTAAAAAAGCCAGAAAGTTATCCGCCAGGTAGCGTTGATCAAATTCACTCAGGGAACTCATGATGCCGAAATCCACCATCATGATGCGCGCATGCCCGGCACTATCCGGCTGGACAAAGATATTGCCGGGATGCATATCCGCATGGAAAAAACCATCCCGGAAAACCTGGGTGAAAAAAACCTCCACACCCCGTTCAGCCAGCCATTTCAGGTCCACTCCCGCCTTTTCCAGGGCCGGCACATCGCTGATGGGTATTCCGGATACGCGTTCCATCACCATCACGTCCCGGTTCGTCAATTCCCAGACTATCTCGGGGACGTACAAAACTTCCGAGCCGGAAAAATTGCGCCGTAACTGGGATGCAGAGGCTGCTTCCCGCATTAAATCCAGCTCGTCAAACAGCGTTTTCTCAAATTCCGCAACGACCGACGTGGGTTTCAAGCGTCTCGCATCCCTGGAATACCGTTCAAGGGTCTCAGCCAGAATATTGATGATGTCAAGATCGCGCCGTATTACTTTGTTTATCTCCGGACGAATGACCTTGACGATCAGCGCGCGGCCATCCTGGAATGAGGCGGCGTGGACCTGGGCTACGGACGCGGAAGCCAACGGAATTTCATCAAATTCATGGAATACTTCTTCGATCTTTTTGCCCAATGCCCGTTCTATGATTTCCCTGGCTATACTGCCGGGAAACGGCGGGACCTTGTCCTGCAACTTTGCCAACTCCACGGCGATGTCGTCCGGCAACATATCGCGCCGGGTTGATAACTGTTGACCGAACTTGACAAAAATCGGACCTAAATCCTGCAAGGCCAGGCGCAGCCTGACACCTCTGGGTTCCTCTATCCTGCGGAACCAGTTCCACGGCAACAGGCGCTGTAACCATCTTACCGACCGGAACAGATGCAACGTGAAGACCAGTTCATCCAAACCGTGTTTCAATAACACGCGTTGAATGGTAAGTAATCTGAATATCTGCCCTATACCCATCATTGACCTTGATTACACTAGTGCCTGCTGTTATTCATGCGAAGCTTACCCTTCAAAGTTATTACCGGGAGCAGGAATCCACTAAACCAGATCTTCCTCATCAATAAGGAATAATGTTTTCGACTGGATTCCAGCATGCGCTGGAATGACGATAGTATTTTATCTGCGCTCATCTGCGTCATCTGCGGATATCCTGTAATATCGCTGCTTCAGGCGTTCAAGATCATCGCGCAATACATCCACAGAATGATTGAAGCGCTCGACTTCATCCCGGTCAGGCAATACTTCCGTTTCGTACAAGGCGTATTCACTCAGATCCATCTCAATTTTATTTTTCAACTGCCGTAAAAAATCAACGCCCGCCCTGGCGATATTGGATGCTTTCCTTGCCAGGGTATCACCAACCAGTCGCGCTGCCTGTTCTTCCCAATCAATCTCAAGCCTGTGCAGCAGACGTTGGATATCCTGTGCCAGACCCAGGTCTCCCTTTATCTCCATATTTCCCGTAACGGCCACCCTGCTCTCTCCGGATGAACGCATATAGACCAGCAGGTCAAGTGGCGTGCCCCGGATCAGGACGTCCCCCGTTCCCGCATAATCCGTATCAACCTGAATGCCTTGTTCTTCAATTATCAGGCTTACGACGGGCTGCGTCGTATTGATTAATTCTACCTGCACCACCTTGCCCGACAACCCGGCCAGCTCTTCAAGAGTTTCCCGGTCCAGGGACAACAACCGATTAACCAGGTGTTCCAGTGGTTTCAAAAAGATGCTCCGAAACTACCGGGGACACAAAAAACCGTGAACAAACCGCCAACCGAAGGGTTCATGTAAGGTTTTCAGGACTATCAGCCGCAAGGATAGCGGCTGGTAAGCGTACATGGACGTATTCACAGCGAGTCCTGAAAACCTTGCATGAACCCGTTTTCGAAGACCGCGATGATGATACTTCGTAGTTTTCATAACTTATACCCCTTATGCAGGGCGACTATACCGTCAGACAAATTCAGGTAGTCAACCCGGGAAAATCCGGCATCCTGCAGCATGGTTTTCAGGGTTTCCTGGTCAGGGTGCATCCGGATCGACTCGACCAGGTATTGATAACTGTCAGGGTCTTTCACGACCAGTTTTCCCAGGGCGGGGATCGCGTGAAACGAATACTTATCATAAATTTGTCTTAGCAAGTCCGAAGTCACCCGGGAAAACTCCAGGATAATAACCGGGCTGCCGTATTTCAGCTTGGCGTGAATGGAGCGCAGCGCTGCCATCTTGTCGGTCATGTTGCGCAACCCGAAGGCAAGGGTAACACAATCAAAGCTGTTGTCTGCAAAAGGGAGCTGTTGCGCATCTGCGCGTACGCAGTGTATATCGTTGATGAGTCCCCTATCCACCAGCTTATCCCTGCCGCATTTCAACATGGCCTCGTTAATGTCGCACAGGACGACGCCGTAACCTGCCTGTTTCAACAAAGCAGCCAGATCGCCCGTCCCGGATGCTACATCCAGGACTGTTGAACCGGGTCTCAAGCAGGCGAGATGACTACATAAGCACTTCCACAACCTGTGAATACCGAAGGACATCAGGTCATTCATCAGGTCATAGCGCAATGCAACCGAGCTGAAGACCTCGTCCACACGCCGGGTTTTCTCTTCCGGCGAGACTCTCTGGTAACCAAAATCAACCGGACGGCTCATTGTAATAGCCCGGATATTGCACCAGTTCGCTTGTCATAGACGGAAAGTCCTATGCTGTTAATGAGTTATTCAAACTTTACCACTTCTATCAAAGTTGCAAACTACGCTGGATGCGCCCTCACTTGTCTTTTTTACGCTGGTGCAATATCCGGGCTATCTTTTATAACCAGCTTTTTCCAACGCCGCCAGGTATGACTGCCAGTGTCGCTCCCGATTCGCTCCCAGTTGATAAAGATAATCCCAGGTATAAATGCCGGAAGCATGGCCGTCATCAAAACACAGCTTCAGCGCATAACTTCCCATAGGCTCAATCGCGTCGATATTCACATTTTCCTTGCCCGTCTGTAATATCTCCTGACCCGGACCATGCCCGCGTACTTCGGCAGAGGGTGAATAAACCCGTAGCAGCTCGCAACTCAAGCTGAAACTTTTCCCGTCTTCGTACTCCAGTACTAACTGACGCGACTTTTTCTTCAGACTGACGGATATCGGCCTCGTGGTGGCTGTTTCTGTTGCTCTAGGCATTCCGCTAACCGGTTAGAGAATATATCTGGTTAAATCCTCATCCTTGATCAGGTCATCCAGGTGCTCGGCCACGTATTGAGCATCGATATTGACCGACTTTTCCCCCTGGTCGGGCGCGTCAAAGGATAAGGTTTCAAGCAGACGTTCCATGACCGTGTGCAACCGACGGGCGCCGATATTTTCGGTGGACTCATTGACCTGCCAGGCTATTTCGGCAATACGGGCAATACCGTCTTCGGAAAATGACAGGTCAACCTGTTCGGTTTGC
The DNA here is from genome assembly GCA_965222155.1 of Gammaproteobacteria bacterium. Lineage (GTDB taxonomy): Bacteria > Pseudomonadota > Gammaproteobacteria > Eutrophobiales > Eutrophobiaceae > JAAXHV01. Next base: position 775,255 of record CBDCTH010000012.1, on the reverse strand, counting down.
ATAAGCGCTGAATATTGCTGTGTCAATGATGCATCGGGTTCGACCAGGATGCGGCTGAACTCAGCCACGCCCAGTGCATCGAGTTCCACCCGGATCGGCAGCCGCCCCTGCAGTTCGGGTATCAGGTCGGAAGGTTTGGAAAAATGAAACGCGCCGGAGGCAATAAACAGGATATGGTCGGTTTTGACCATACCGTAGCGGGTGGTCACCGTGGAGCCTTCCACCAGCGGTAGTAAATCACGTTGTACACCTTCCCTGGAAACATCCGCGCCGCTGACCTCGGCGCGGCGCGTCACCTTGTCAATCTCGTCCAGGAAAACCAGACCGTTCTGTTCCACGTTCTCCAATGCCCTGACCTTTATCTCATCCTCGTTCACCAGTTTCGCGGCTTCTTCCTCGGCAAGGATCTTGAGCGCCTCCTTGATCCTCAGTTTTCTGGTGCGTTTTTTCTCGCTGCCCATACTCTGAAACATACCCTGCAACTGACTGGTCATCTCTTCCATTCCCGGCGGAGCCATGATTTCGACACCGATCGCAGGCATACTCACCTCCACCTCGATTTCCTTGTCATTCAACTCACCGGTTTTCAGCATTTCTCGAAACTTTTCCCTGGTTGAACTGGTTTGTTCTTCTTCGGGGCCCGTTCTGGGACCCGGCAACATGATTTCCAGCACCCGGTTTTCCGCGGCCAGTTTGGCCCGGTCCCGCACTTTTTCCAGTTCTTCTTCACGGGTCATCTTTACCGCGACGTCCGCCAGGTCACGCACAATGGATTCGACGTCTCTGCCGACGTAGCCCACTTCGGTAAACTTCGTTGCCTCAATCTTGATAAAAGGGGCATTCGCCAACTTGGCCAGACGCCTCGCTATTTCCGTCTTTCCTACGCCGGTGGGGCCGATCATCAGGATGTTCTTGGGCGTGATTTCATTTCTTAATTCTTCGTTGAGCTGGGAGCGTCGCCAGCGGTTGCGTAACGCGATCGCAACCGCGCGTTTAGCCGCGTCCTGGCCGATGATATGTTTATCCAGTTCGGCAACGATCTGTTTCGGTGTCAGTTCTTGCATTATTTTTTTGCTCCTGCAGCGGGCAGTTCCTCAATCGTGATGTTCCGGTTCGTATAAACGCAGATTTCTGCGGCAATGGCCAGAGCCTTCTCAACAATTTCGCGCGCATCCAATTCAGTGTTGTCCATCAGCGCCTGCGCGGCGGCCTTGGCATAAGCCCCTCCGGAACCGATAGCCATGATTCCGGTTTCAGGTTCTATCACGTCGCCATTCCCGGAAATAAGAAGCGAATTGGATTTGTCTACGACGCACAGCATAGCTTCCAGACGCCTCAACATCCTGTCCGTACGCCAGTCTTTGGCCAATTCAACCGCGGAACGCACCAGGTTGCCCTGGTACGATTCCAGTTTGGCCTCGAAGCGTTCAAACAATGTGAACGCATCCGCAGTCCCACCGGCAAATCCTGCCAGCACCTGCTCGCGGTAAAGTTTCCTGATTTTGCTGGCATTGCCCTTCATTACGGTATCGCCAAGCGATACCTGGCCATCTCCGCCTATGACGACTTTATCGTTTCGCCGCACCGACAGGATTGTTGTTCCTCTGAATTGCTCCAATTACATTCTCCAGGTTAAACATCGCATTTTATCAGAAAGTAACAACCCTGTCGTAACACCGAGAACTGCGACAGGTTTAAATCTGTCCCTTTTACAGCTGCCCGTAAATGCTGTCAGCCGCTCTCTCCAGGCTTTCCCGGATGGCGAAAATACTGTTCCCTGTCACCATGACGGTCGTTATCGGATGGCCTTGTTTTATTTCCGTGCCTTGCGCGGGGATGTCTGCGATGGAAAACCCATCCGTTTTACACCCTTCAAAGACTAAATCTCCAGGCGCAAACAAAATAGCCTTGCCAATCAAATGGCGGGGCACTCGCTCCTCAATGTTGACAGACCGATTTCTACAGGCGTGACAATGGAATTTAACGGTATGGATGCCGAGGGCCAGTTCCAGCACCTCGACCGATGCGGTGTACCTGGGGTTGACCTCAACGGGACATATTTTATCCCCCTGTTTGATTGCATCGATGCCGAATAATCCCCTCAATCCGAATTCTTCGGTAACAACCGTTCCAATCCTGTTCCACTGTCTGGTGTCGGTATCGTTCAAGTCTATCGGACCGATACTGCCGCAATAACCGAACTCTCTTGCATAGAACGCCGGCTCACCAACTAATTGTCGCGTTACCCCCAATAAACGGCAGTAACCCCGGCCACCGATAAAGACAGCCGAAAAGCTCTCGCCCGGCAGATACTGCTGCAGGAAATAACCCGTATTAACGGTTCGACCTCCATGGAATCCAATGCCGATACCGCCGCCACTCATTATGGGTTTAATCAGCCAATCATGGGGGGTCGCTGCGCCACCGGCGCCAGTCCGTATATCCGGGCAGGGTATCCGGTTCCGTTGAAACAGCTCGTATAATCCGAACGGATCCCGAGTCCTGAGGCAAACCGGTTTAATATTTCCCAGTAACGTCCGTTGAACGCATAACTCTTGCAGAATGTCCGGATGGTTTTCCAGCGCTCCGGTAAAGATAAAAGGCGCAGCCGGCGCCATGTCTATCAGTTCAACCGCCTGCTTAGGATAATCGGATATAATCCTCCCCCGGAATCGATGCCGCAGGTCTTCATCCCCGAACTGGTCCAGCCAATACGGTGTGTATCCGGCCCGGTATGCGGAATAAGCCGCCGCCCTGGCGCTGGCGCCGACGATGATTAGTGGTTCAACCTTCATGGACTTTGTCATTATACTGTGTATGAGGGTCAAACCCTGAACGGGATACAGAGACAGTAAATGAAAAACATCGTAATCTTCTCCGAAAATGACGGCTGGCACGAGCAGCGACTGGCTGGCGCATTCAACCGGTATGGGGTACGGACACGGGTCGTCTCGTTAAGGGATTGCCATATTGGTTTTGAACAAAGCCTGACGGGGCTGCACATCCCCGGTTTTCCCGATACTCTGCCGGATGCCGTTTTTGTACGGGCCGTTGCCGCGGGAAGTTTTGAAGAAGTGACGTTCAGGTTGGATATCCTGCACGCATTGAAACATTCCGGCGTCGTTGTTTATAACGACGCCGTCAGTATCGAACGCACGGTAGACAAAGGCATGACCAGTTTCCTGCTGATTAAACATCAGGTTCCGACACCGCCTGTCTGGGCCTGTGAAACTGCGGAAGCTGCCCACGAAGTTATTCATACACAACTGAAAAAAGGGCACTCTATCGTACAAAAACCCCTGTTCGGCAACTGCGGGCGGGGTCTGCAACTGATCGAGTCTGAGGATTATCAACTGGACGCAGCCCTTATCAACGGCGTGTATTACCTGCAACGATTCATCGACCAGGACGATCACAATGGTCGTGACTGGCGGGTTTTTGTCATCAATCACCGGGCGGTCGCGGCGATGGAACGTATCTCCGATCACTGGATAACCAACCGCGCCCGTGGCGGCAAGTGCCTGCCAGCTGTTCTCACCCCGGCATTACGACGATTGGCCGAAGCCGCTTCGAAGGCAACGGGCATCCTCTACGGCGGCGTTGACATCATCCGCGCTGCGCAGGGCAACTACCAGGTATTGGAGGTCAACAGTGTACCGGCGTGGCGAGGTCTGCAATCGGTGTGTCCGTCCGATATTACCGAGTTGCTTGTCAGGGACCTGCTATACCGAACATCTCCTGCACAAATAAAATCCGTGTGAGAGGGGATAACTTATTTTTCTTCTTTTACTGCTATCCCTGCTTTGCTAAACTGCACCTGGAATCATGCGTGCCACAATGGAAAAATCACCGTGTTCACAGGTTGATACCAGTGCTTCCAACTATCGGATTTATACTGGTAACTGTATAGATATACTGCCAACGCTAGCGCAAAAATCGGTCAAGCTCATCTTTGCCGACCCTCCTTACAACCTGCAACTCAAGCAGGAGTTATTCAGACCGAATCAGACCCGGGTTGACGGTGTTGACGATATCTGGGATCAGTTCTCATCGTTTGAGAGCTACGATGAATTTACCCGACAATGGCTGAACGCGTGCAGGAGAGTGTTGGCAGATGACGGCACGATCTGGGTGATCGGCTCCTATCACAATATATTCCGGGTGGGCAGGATCATGATGGACCTGGGTTACTGGATCCTCAACGACGTGCAGTGGTACAAGACCAACCCCATGCCCAACTTCCGGGGAGTGCGGTTCACCAATGCAACGGAAACCCTGATCTGGGCGAAAAAGTCAGAGAAGCAAAAAAAATATACGTTCAACCATCAGGTGATGAAACAACTTAATAATGGCAAACAGATGACTTCCGTCTGGCAAATCCCGCTTTGTACGGGAAGGGAGCGAATCAAAGATGAACACGGCAAAAAAGCCCATTCAACGCAGAAACCGGAGGCAATGCTCCAGCGGGTGATCTTGTCCAGCAGCAATGAAGGAGACACGGTCCTGGACCCGTTTCTGGGCAGCGGAACGACTTGTGCAGTTGCGCAAAAATTGAATAGAGAAAGTATAGGTATAGAACAGGAACCTCGGTACGTGGAAATAGCGGAAAATAGGCTGAAGTCTATTAATATAGACCTCTTTCAAGATATGCGGCTAACAGAACCACCGCCAAAAAGATTGCAACGTGTAAGTATGCAGCAGCTTGTAGAAGCCAGGTATATAAGGGAAAATCAGCGTATTTACTCAAAAGACAAAATCTATTCGGCTACTGTTCTATCTGATGGGAGAATACAGAATAGTGTAGGTACTGGTTCAATACATAAAATAGGTGGACTGCTCAAAGATACTGAAAGCTGTAATGGTTGGATGTACTGGTATTGTGAAGCAGAAGGGGTACTGAAACTGCTGGACGAAAAACGGGATATTTACAGAAAAAACAATGGAATATGATAAATTCAAGTAACTTCTCAATAACCCCGTACATTTTCCTGGGAGCGAGGGCGGGGGGCTAGAAATTCGAGTTTTCTCTAAAAAAGTCGTGACTTTTTTAGAGTTTTATCTAAAATACAGGAATGATCGAACGCACATTGGTCACACCGGTTAATACGATTATTACCGAATTCAACAAAATGGCCTTTGTCAGTGGCCCGCGCCAAGTCGGCAAAACAACACTGGCACAACATTATCAGCGACAGTTCAGCCAAAGCCTGTATCTCAACTGGGACACCCTGCCTCATCAAAAAAAAATTCTTACTGATCCCGCTTTTCTGGAAAAAGAAAATCGTGAGCCCGGCGATCCTTTCCTGGTAGTCCTCGATGAGATCCATAAGTATGCCCGCTGGAAGAATTACCTGAAGGGGATGTATGATCAGTACAAGGATGAATTTCAATTTCTGGTGACGGGTAGCGGCCGGTTGGAGCTCTTCAAAAAGGGCGGGGACAGTCTCCTTGGACGCTACTTCAGTGTTTTGTTGTTGCCGTTGAGTCTGGGTGAACTCAGCGGACAATTAAACGGGTTTGACGCCTTCAAGCAAGGCTTGAACGACCCGCCTGCCGACTCTCAGGAGCGTCGCAGCGCCTATCAGCAACTTTTTCAGTTCAGCGGGTTTCCTGAGCCATTCAGTCGAGGGCGTAGTGACTTTTATAACCTTTGGTTTGCAGAACGAAAGACGCTGCTTGTTCGGGAAGACATTCGCGATGCGAGCGCAATTCGGAATATCTCCCTATTGGAGCACCTGGCCCATCTCATTCCAGACCGTATCGGCAGTCCGCTCTCGACCAATGCGCTCAGGGAAGACGTTGGCATTGCTTTTGAGACCGCCCGTGATTGGATTGTGCTGCTCGAGCAGTTTTTTTACCTGTTTCGTATTACCCCGTTTGCGAACCGCGTTGCCCGTGCATTGCGTAAAGAGGCCAAGGTCTACCTGTTCGACTGGGCTGAAATCGAGAACGACAGTATCCGTTTTGAAAACCTGGTCGCGCTGCACCTGTTCAAGGCAGTGCAGCTATGGCAAGCACAGGGAGATAAGATAATCAACCTGAACTTCATCCGTGATAAAGAAAAGCGGGAAGTGGATTTTGTCCTGTCAGTCCGAGGAAACCCCCTCTGTCTGATAGAATGTAAAGTGTCCGGAAAAGAACTTGCGCCGAGCCTTGTCTATTTCCAGGAGAAGCTCAAGGCGCCCGTTGCTGTCCAACTGCTGCATGAAAGCGGCGTATGTCAAAAGCGCCATGCCCAGGGAATGACCCAGTGGATAATCTCAGCGGATCGGTGGCTTACTCTTCTGCCTTAACCCGTATATCTCACCAATTCGCTTGTTGCTATCCGAAACATGATTGCTGTCAATATTTGGGGTCAGAGTAAAAATACAGTCAGTTTGGCAAGTAGTAGTGGCTTGTTGTTGAGTATTTTTACTCTGACCCCAAATTTCCTGTTTTCAGCTTAACTAAACCGTACCCGGATTTATATGTATCATGAAACAAGACTCGTCATGTTCACGAGCTGAAATCAGCGATTTCGATTACCGGATTTATACCGGAAATTGTATTGATATACTGCCGGAATTACCGGAAAAATCGATTAAGCTCATCTTTGCCGACCCCCCATACAACCTGCAACTCAAGCAGGAGTTATACAGACCCAATCAAACCCGGGTAGACGGTGTTGATGATACATGGGATAAGTTTTCGTCCTTCAAAAGTTATGACGAATTCACCGGTCAGTGGCTCAGCGCCTGCCGTAGAGTGCTGGCGGATGACGGCACGATCTGGGTGATCGGCTCTTATCACAACATCTTCCGGGTGGGCAGGATCATGATGGACCTGGGTTACTGGATACTCAACGACGTGCAGTGGTACAAGACCAATCCCATGCCCAACTTCCGGGGGGTGCGGTTCACCAATGCAACGGAAACCCTGATCTGGGCAAAGAAGTCGGAGCAACAGAAAAAATACACCTTCAACCATCAGGTGATGAAGCAATTGAACGACGGCAAGCAGATGACCTCGGTCTGGCAGATCCCACTTTGTACGGGAACGGAACGCATCAAGGATGAGCATGGCAAAAAAGCCCATTCAACGCAAAAACCGGAGGCCCTGTTGCAGCGGGTGATCATGTCAAGCAGCAATGAAGGAGACCTGGTTCTGGACCCGTTCCTGGGCAGCGGCACTACTTGTGCGGTTGCCCGGAAACTGAACCGGAAGAGTATCGGGATAGAACGGGAACCCGGCTACGTGGAAATAGCGGAAAACAGATTGAGGTCGGTTAATTCTGAACTTCTCACATCCTTGTGACTGGATACCGGACAATCCCTGTCCGGTATGACGACAGGGCTTGATAACGGCAGGGTTTGCCTGGGAAACGTTAATCCAGCAATACTTCTGCGTTGACCGCGCCGTCCGGATTTCCCGTCAGCAGCTTGCGCAGGTCAAACACCAGGCTCAGCATGGCGGGGACGATAAACAGGGTAAACACGGTGGAAACCAGCAGGCCGCCGACCACTACGCCGCCTATGCCCCGGTATAACTCCGAACCGGCCCCCGGGGCGAGGATCAGGGGCAACATGGCAAACGTTGAGGTGCCGGCGCTCATGAAAATGGGACGGATCCGATTTCGTACTGCCTCCCGAATCGCCTCATGGGATTCCATCCCCGCTTTCCTGATATGGTTCAGGGACTGGTGCACGATCAATATGGGATTATTGACTACCGTACCCAGGAGGATGATGAATCCAAGCATCGTCAATACGTCCAGGGGTTGATAGGCAATGGTCGCATTGACCAGGGCCAGGCCGATAAGTCCTCCCAGTATCGCCAGGGGTACGCTGAACATGATGACAAAAGGATATAGAAAACTCTCAAACAGGGCGGACATCAGCAGGAACGTGATAATGACAGCAAGCAGCAGGTTCCATTTCAGTGCGTTACCCGCGGCCACCAGTTTATCGGCGCTACCCGTCAGCTCGGCCTTGTAGACTCCACCGAGGTCCCCTCTTTCCTTCATGGGACCGATGATCTGATCCTGTATGACCTCCATTGCCGTTTCCGTAGGCATTTCATCGGCGGGCTGTACCCGTATAGTGATGGTCCGTTCCCTTTCCCGGTGATTGATCTGCACCGGGCCGTAGGTGAGTGATACGTCAGCAACAGATCCAAGCGTCACGAGACGACCATCCGGCGAGGCGATGGGCATCTGCTCCAGCGTATGGGTGCTGTGGATAAAGCTGTCTTCAGCTTTCAGCCGGATATCGATTTCCTTGCCCTCATACTGGTAATCACTGACCTTGGCGCCGTCCACCAGAGCATTCACAGTAAAGCCCAGGTCGCGATTGCTTATGTCAAGTTGCGCGGCCCGGCGTCGATCCGTAACCACCTGAAGCTCAGGGTTTCCCAGGTCCAGGCCAGGGATGGGAAACGCCTGGGCGCCGGGCAACACTGCAAAGGATTTTTGAAAGACCTCCCCGCCCAGGGCAATCAGTCTTTCCAGTTCCGGCCCTTTTATTTCAACATCAATACTGCGGCCTTCACCACTTTCTTCTTCAAAGATACCCCATTGTTGCAGGATGGGGATAGCGCCGGGAACACTGACCATGGCATCGTGAAAGATCGGGTACAATTCTTTCGTTCGGCGCGGGTCGTTGGAGGTCACCCCCATAAAGATTACGCTACCCTCGAAACCATAGAAGAAAACATGCAGTCCGCCGCCGGGTAAAGCTTCCGCCTCGACCGACCCGGCCGGATATTCCATCAGGTCTTCCAAAGCCCCGGAGAACACGCCGTGAATCCCGGCCCGTTCCGCCACCGTATAGCCCGGTGGCGGCAACAGCAGGCCAAACAGAAAATCGGTATCACCCGCGGGCAGGTACTCCGTCTTGGGTTTGATGACCAGGCTGATAATTACGGCCAGGGTAACGCACACACCCACAACAAGCAGACGGCGCAGGACCGTAGCATTGATCCAGTGGGACAATGAGGCAATCCGGTCCCTGACTGCCGAAGCCAGGCGCACGCCCCCCCAGAGAGAGCGAAATCCGCCGGCGGTTGGGGTCTCTCCCGCTACGTTGAGGAGACGCGCCGACAGGGTTGGAATCACCGTAATGGCAATAACCAGGCTCAGTCCTACCGCGCAACTGATTGCAACCGCGATATCAGCCAGTAATTTTCCTATGTCTTCTTCGATCAACACCACCGGGGCGAATACGGCAATAGTTGTCAGGGTACTGGCCAGGACTGCTCCCCATACCTCTGTGGCGCCGCTATACGCCGCGCTGAATAATGATTGACCGGCCTGCCGATGCCGGTAGATATTCTCCAGCACCACAATGGAATTATCCACCACCATGCCGGTTGCAAACGCCAGGCCGGCCAGACTGATGACGTTGATGCTCCGATTGAACACGGCCATCATCAAAAACGTCCCGACAATACTGATGGGAATGGCGAGAGCGAGGATCAGCGTACTGCTGGCGCTGCGTAAAAATATCAGCAATACGATAATAGCCAGAGTGCCGCCGATTAACAGGTTATTGCGTACCAGTCCTATGGCGCTGTTGATGTAGCCGGTCTGGTCCCATGCATGCACCAGTTGCAAACCGCGGGGGCCCAGTACTTCCCGGTTGAGCTTTTCCTGCTTCTTCCTTACCTCGTTCATTACGTCCAGTTCATTGGCCCCCGTCTGGCGCTGGATGTTCAACGCGATACTTTTATTATGCAGACTGAATATCGCGCCCGTGGGCTTCTCGTGGGTCAACTCTACCCGAGCCACGTCACGCAGGTAGATCGGCACGTTGTTGCGGTTGGCAATGACGATGTTTTCCAGGTCTCGCGGGGATTGATATTCACCCACGGTACGCACGATATAACGCCGCTTGCCTTCGTCAAAGTCGCCGCCGCTGTAATTACGGTTTTCCCGTTCGATAGCGTCGGCAAGCTGCGTCAGCGTCACTCGACGCAATGCCAGCTTTGCCGGATCAACGATGACGTGGATCTCTGCTTCACGACCACCGTAGGTGTTAGCTGATGAGACGCCTTCCACCCGCTCCAGTTCGGGTATGACGTAATCATCGACAAAATCATACGTAGTGGATATATCGCCTTCGAAGCCGTTTTCCTCGGTGGGATCCAGGTGGAACCAGGCTATCGCGCCCGCGACTCCGGACTGACCCGAAATCACAGGCTTCTCAACGTTGGTGGGATAGGACTCCACCTGGTCCAGGTGATTCGATACCTTGAGCCTGGCGGCATCCTTATCGGTACCCGTCTGAAACCGCAGCGTGATCACCCCGAAACCATCATGGCTCTCGCTACGCATCTGCACCAGTCCTTCCAGAGATTTAAGTTCCTCTTCCTGCTCATCGATGATGTCCCGCTCAACCTCCAGGGGGCTCGCCCCGGGCCAGTAGGTTGTCACTGTAATTTCCGGCTTGTCGACGTCAGGCGTCAACTGTACGGGCAGCCGCAGAAACGAAATTATGCCGAACAGCAGCAGCAGGATAACGCCCACTGCGGTTGAAACCGGGTAGCTGATACAGGTCCTTATCAGGTTCATGGGGACAGGTATTGAATCACTTCGCCCTGCACGGGCTGGCCGGGCTGTAATCGTTCATTACCGCGGGTAATCACCTTATCTCCCGGGAAAACATCGCCGTCTACCACTGTCCACAACCCCATGGCGGTGCCGGGCGTCACCGGCGCCGGGATGGCGCTGCCTCCTTTGACCAGGTACACCACAGTAATACCACCCTGCTGCACGATGGCATCCTTGGGAACCAGCGTGCCTACCCTGGATTGTCCCAGTGCAAACGTCACCCGTGCGAGCATCCCGGCACCGATATTTTCGCTGGAATTGCTTAACCGCAGTTTCACTGTAAAAGTATGGGCACTGGTATCCATCCTGGGAATAAATGTGCGTATATAGGCTGGATAAGTCTGGCCGGGAAAAGAGTCGAAGGTAACGCTCACCTCCTCACCAACTTTAATATCATTGAAATATTTTTCCGGGACATCCACGTGAACTTCCTGAATATCCGTAGACAAAACTTCCAACACGCTGTCGCCGACGTTACTCCACTGCCCGACTTCAGTATGGCGGGAAACCACTACACCATTAAACGGCGCACGGATCGTGCTCCGTTTTATATCAAATTGAATACTCGCAATCTCTGCGCGCAATGTTTCGATACGGCTCTGCCAGGCATCGTATTCATATTGTGATTCATCAAGTTGCTGAAGCGATATGGTCTTTGATTCAGCCAGACCCCTGAACCGTTCCAGGTTTTTTTCCGCCAGCTTTTCCCGTGCCCGGGCTTCTTTCAAGCGGGCTTGCGCAGCCTGCAGTTTCAATTCCAACGGCGTGGTGCGGAGCATCACCAGGGCTTGACCCCTGGCCACCCGATCCCCTTCCCTTACCTTGAGTTCCGTAACCAGCCCATCTGTTTCACTGGCAAGTATACTGACGTTGGGCGCCTCGACGTAACCCGGCAGTTGCACCACCTGTTCGACAGGTTTTTCTATTGCTTCCGTATACATCACCAGAGCTGCCTGGTACCCGTCTTCCTGACCGTAAGCAAGCGCGGCATAACAGATAACCAATAATTTAATAATCCTCTTCATAAACGTATTATCCGCAGATTAAGCAGGTATGCACTGATAAAGGATGAACCACCTCGGGTAACCTGTGGTTTGAGAGGATTGTCGAAACAGACAATCTCCCCTGTTTATTATCAGGAAACCTCGTTGAGTCGACCCGTGGCGCAGTCGTAGATGAAACCGCGAACCTGATCTTTATGGGGTATGAACGGGCTCGCGTGGATACGAGACATCGACTGGCGTACATTCTGCTCAAGGTCCCTGAATGCCTCCAGCGCGAACGCCGGGCGCAGGCCGGTATCTGCTTCGATACCGTCTTTGATCTCATCATCGCGAAAAGTCAGCATCCCGCAATCCGTATGGTGGATTAACGCGATTTCCCGGGTACCGAGCAAGCGCTGGGAAATAACCAGTGAGCGGATTACGTCGTCGCTGACCACGCCGCCGGCGTTACGTATCACGTGTGCGTCACCTTCTTCAAGGCCCAGGACCCGGTGAGGGTCCAGACGGGCATCCATACAGGCCACGATCGCCAGTTTACGCGCAGGCGGCAAGGGCAGGTCGCCTTTGTCAAAATTATCGGCATAGCGTCTGTTGTTGAGGAGAAGTTCTTCTATCATGGCCATTCTGATATATAAATGGAACTACGGACGGCACAGGTTACCACAAACAGCATTCAGTTCAATAAATCCAGGACTCCTTCGTGTAACTTTTTGCTCGCCGCGGCAACTATCAGCCCACCATTTATGGCCGTATTGCCCTGCCAGTCGGTAATGATACCACCGGCGCCTTCAACAACAGGGATCAGGGGCATAATGTCATAGGCCGCCAGTCCTCCTTCGACAACCAGGTCAACGTAACCGCTCGCCAGCATCCCGTAGCCCAGACACTCCGTTCCATAACGGGAAAAGCGGCATACGTCGATGACGCCCATAAATTTTTCCCGTGTTTCATCAGTCGGGTACATGGCGGGATGAGTGCAACACACGATGGCTTCATCCAGGCTTGCGCTCCCCCGTACTCTGATACGGGTGCGTTCATGCCGGCGTATGAAATAAGCCGACTTGCCGTCACCTACCCAGGTTTCCGCGGTATAGGGTTGGCGCATGGCGCCGACCAGGCATTCATCAGCCCGTTTCAGACCTATCAACACTCCCCACATGGGGGTGCCTGAAATAAACCCCCGGGTGCCGTCAATGGGATCAACCAGCCAGGTAAATGAATCCGCCCCCACTTTTGTACCGAACTCCTCACCGATAATGGCATGACCCGGATAAACGGCAGCGATCCTCTCCCGGATGAACCTCTCTGTTTCCCTGTCCGCCTGGGTGACAGGGTCAAATGCTTTTCCCTTCTGGCGTTTATCGGTTACCGTCAGTTCACTGCGGAAATATTTCAGTGCAATCTCCCCGGCCTGTTCGACCAACGTCTCCAGGAATGCCATATACTTCGCAGATGCACGGGTATTATTCATTCCATTCACCACCACAAAGGACGCGGCGACCGTCGCGTACTGATTCCAGATATTCTTTACCTGTTCTGAGCATTGTTCGTCCTCTCTGGTCTTATAGCAAGTCAACGGCACTTACCGTACCATAACCTTGGCGGCAATGTGAAACATTGCCTGGAGTGTGAGAAACGGCTAGCCCGGATTTCTCACCAGGCGATGCGATGTTTGCGCCGGATTTTTTGCGCCAGTGGGTGCCTGCGACCGAAAGCATAGCAGTAGCTCTGGTTGAGGGAGCACGTGCCCACTGGCGCAAAAAAGACAAGCAAGGGCGCATCAAGCGCAGTCTGTAATGTCGAAAAAGTGGGGATACTACTATAATCCATTGACAGCAAACATGTTTCCGATAGCAACAAGCGGCCTGGTGAGAAATCCAGGCTTGTTTAAATTATCCCGCTGATCATTGATAATCAGCGTGGATTATCCAGTTGATAATGACTATGAAAAAATTTCTTCGAGATACCAATATCGACGCTGACCGGTTTCGCTCCGGCATGGCCCTGTTGACCGGCGCTGTGAACATTATCGCCACCCGCAATGGCGAGGTCAGGTCGGGATTGACCGCGAGTGCTGTCTGTTCTTTTTCGACTGAGCCCCCGCGCCTCCTGGCCTGTGTGAATTTCAGCGGCAACAGCTTTCAGCATATAGCGGAAAGTCGTTGCATGAGCGTCAACGTGCTGGCGCAGAGCCAGGAAACGCTGGCTAAACGTTTTGCCGACATGCTTGGTGATAAGCGTGAAGATCGTTTTAACTACGGCAAATGGACTGAACTGGTAACCGGCGCGCCGGTGCTGGAGGAGGCCCTGGCAGGTTTTGATTGCACTGTAGAAGAAATGCTGGTCGCTCACACCCATGCGGTCATTATAGGCGAGGTAAAGGACGTGATCGTCAATGGCGGCAAGAAACCCCTGCTCTACTCAAACCGGGCATTTACCACCACCATGGGCCATTATGATGACCTGCCCCTGGACTACAGCATGTCTCCCTGGTATTGACGTCAGACGCGCAGGTTTCCTCTCTTAAGTGAAAAATAGACACCGATAAAACAAAGCAGGGATGTCACTATAAAGCTGGTGTTGATACTGGCGAGTAATTGACCGTGTTGCTCCGGTGTGAACTGCACGGGGCCTAACATCAGGGCAAAGATTAATGTCACGATGCCCATGCTGAACATCTGACCGATAACGCGTGTGGTCGCCACCGTCCCGGAGGCCGCGCCCAGGTATTTCCTGTCCACCGAACTCAGGATGGCATTGGTGTTCGGAGAGCTGAACAAGGCAAATCCCAGACCTGTGAGCATTAAAGTCAGCACGATAAATACGGTTGGTGTCTGCGGGTTTTCCGTAGCCAGCAAGGCCAGGCCGATTGCCGTCAGACCCATCCCCGAAGAAGCAATGAAGCGCGGTTCATGGCGATCCGACATTCTGCCTGCAAGCGGAGAAAACAACGTCATGACCAGGGGCTGGGAGATCATTATCAGCCCGGCAGACTGTGGCGTAAACCCCCTGATATTCTGCAGGTACAGACTCATAAGAAACGTCATAGAAAATGTGGATGAATACATAATGAGCGCGGCTATACAGGAATAGGTAAACACCGGATTTTCAGAAAACAGGTTGACATTGAAGAGGGGATGCTGCAGCCGCTTTTCGTACCTGAAAAAAACGACAAAGCCGATTCCGCTCAGCAGGATCAAGGCAAACCCGGAGGGACCAGGCAGGGTCGAAAAGCCGTACATGAGGGCAATCACGGTCGCGCCGTAGATAAACGTGCCGGGAAAATCGAATTTCTGCCCGGACGGACCGCGCCACTCCCCCTTTAAATTCAGCAGTGCCAGGACAATGACCAGGACGACCACCGGGATGTGGAATATAAACACACTGCGCCAACCGAAATGCTGGGTGACCCAGCCACCGGCAAAAGGCCCGCAGGTCAGTCCCAGGTAAACCGAAGAAACTGACAGCCCCAACACCCTTCCGCGTTTCTCCGGGGGAAAAACGGAAGACAGGATGGCAATGCCGGTACCGAACAACATGGCTGCCCCCATCCCCTGCAACATCCTGCCCAGGATCAGAAACAGTGCCGATGGGGCAATTGATGCAAGAATGGAAGCAATGGTCACCGTTATCATTCCTGACAGGAACATTTTCTTGCGTCCATACATATCGCCAAGCCGGCCGAACGGTAATAAAAAAACGCTGCTTGATAACAGGTAAGCCAATGGGACCCAGCTCGCTGTTATCGCGTCCATTTTTAATCCCTGCGCGATAGTGGGGATGGCCACGTTTACGGCCGACAGCATCAACGGGGTGATAAATGCACCCAGGCAGACGACAATGAGCGCCGTTCTTTGCAGAGCCTGTTCAGACACTCAGGTAATTTTCCGCGAGGTTCAAAACCAGTTCGATGATGTACGGGGTCATTTCCCTCGCTGTTTCCGTTTCGGAACGGGTATGCATCCAACCGAGGTAGGTGGTCGCCCGCGCCATGAGAATGACCGGCAGCCAGGCTAAATGCTCATCCGTCAGAGTTCTGTTTTTCCGGTAACCCGCAATCAGCGTTTGTTTCGCCACGGCAAAATGTTCTGTGCCGTGCAGGAAAATGATTGCGGTAACGAGATCAAACAAGTGCCAGCCGTAGCCGCAGTCATCGAAATCAATAACCCGTACCCCATCTGCGCCTGTCAGGATGTTTTCAAACACCAGGTCTGCATGGATTAAGCCGTATCTGTCCGGGGCCGCGCCAAATTCAGTCAGTTCGACACGTAATTTGTCCCTCACCTTGATCATCCTGTCTTTCTGCCAGGCACTCAGGGCCGGTAATTCCCAGAAGCGTCCCCAGAAAGGTTGATCTCCGGTAAGACCGTCAACGTCCCAGGCATGGCGGGTAAAACCTGCCGGTTCACGCCAATGTTCGACATGGTTGTGCATCCTGGCCATGATGCTGCCCAGGGTCATAAACTGTTCGCATATCTCACTCGCAGTACCTTCCAATCCCGCCTCAACGCTTCCCAACTGCTTACCTTCTATCCAGTCGACGATATCAACCTGGCGTGGCTCCGGGACCGCGGTCGACTCCACCATTTCAAACATGCGGTTATAACTTGAACGGCGCAGGACAGGCGTCAGTACTCCGTATTCCCTCAGACTGCCTATCCACTGCCATTCGGAGCGGAGCTCGGCGTCACTGTGGTAATTCGCCCGGTGGACGCGGACAACGTATCTGGCAGCCGTAGCCTGGTCAATTACCTCGTACACGGCATTCTCACGTACCTTGAACAATCTCAACACTGACGTGCGATCAATATTCCATAGGGGCAACGCGTCACGCACCAGGGCTTCATAACGCTGTTCCAGCTCCGTCACGGGAAGTTGATAGAAATTGTGCATCATCAATTGACAGCAGGTCGCGGTAAAAAACCAACCTCATCCTGAAGGGCCTTCCCGATGGCCAGTAACCTCCGATCAGACCCCGCCGGTCCTTCCAGGCAGACTCCGATAGGCAGGCCGTTTGCCGCCAGGCCGACGGCAACGGACAGGCTGGGTATACCGACGTTGCTGGAAGGGTCAGTATTACGAATTATCGTCGCCATGGTGGGTTGTTGTCTTCCGTTCAGTTCAACGGTATTATCATGACCTATGGGGGGCGCGGTCATTGTGACTGTGGGGATGACTAGCGCATCGAGGTTGTTATCGGCGAAATAGCCGGAAAATATCGCCTGCATCTCAGGACGATGAACGTTTATTGCATCTCTGTACGCAGCCTCGGTAACAGCCTCAGCGGATACTACCGCGCGGTAAATTTCTTTCACGTCCGGGCTGGCTATTTGTGCAAGTACATCTTCGATGGAGATGCCGGGGGCGGAACCAGCGAGGTATTTCATCATGTCGCGCCGGGCCTCGTACAGCGCTACAGGGAAACCCACCTTGTGGTTTAAATCAGCTACCCGTTCCAGGTCGACTTCAACCAGTGCCTTGCATGACCTGGCGAGCAACTCAAGGGTAGACTCAATCACCTTGACCATGCCTGTTTCCAGGTTTTCATAATAGTAAGCTCTGGGGACTCCCAGTCTTACATCGGCCAGGTTGACTGCCTCAATGGGTTCCTGATCGGCGGCCATGACCCGGTCCAGCAACTGTATATCCTCAACCGCCCTGGCCATGGGTCCCGGCGTATCCCGGGTAGTGGAAATCGGGATGACCCCGGTTGTCGGATAACGCCCTATGGTTGGCCTGAACCCGCAGATCCCGCACAAAGCGGCAGGCAGGCGCGATGACCCGCCGGTATCCGTGCCAAGCCCTGCAGGCAGTATACCTGCCGCGACGGCAGACGCGGTGCCGCCACTGCTGCCTCCCGGGATCAGGCTCGGGTTATAAGGGTTCCTGGCCGGTCCGAACGTGGGATTGTTATTGGTGATGCCAAAGGCCAGTTCGTGCATGTTTGCCTTGCCGAAGATGACCACGCCCGCATTGAGTAACGTCCCGACAATCGGGGCATTTGCCGGCGGGATATTACCTGTCAACGCCGGCGTACAACCTGTGGTGGGCAGGTTAGCGCTGTTGATATTGTCTTTCAGCAACAGGGGAGCGCCGAGCAGCGCCGGATTGTCATTATCCTGTCGTTGCCCGTCCCGTTGTGCTGCGGAATCCAGCACAGACTGTTCATCCAGGCAAATTACTGCATTTAAATGAGCTGCCTCCCTGTTACGCTCCAACATTGCCTGAACGTACTCGACTGCGCTGAACTCCCTGGCCCGCATCAGTTCAAGCGCCTTGACCAGCGTCAATTCAAGGATGTTCACGCCACGTTATTTCCGTAAAAGGCCACACGAAGGCTTATCCACTGGATTCCGGGTCAAGCCCGGAATTACGGCGTTATATACATACATCGATTTTGACCACACTATCAGTCACACCCCGACACATACGCTCTGTGATTTCTTTGTCCTCTGTGGCATATGACAGGGAAAACCTGATCTGTCTCCTGTTTTCCTCAAATCAGAACTCGTAACCAGCCTGTATGTACCATTGCCGACCGCGATCAAACGTTTGTTGAGTAAAACCAAAGCCGTCCTGGTAATTGGCGAATACGGTGTATTCTTCGTCGGTCAGGTTGTCCACGCCACCCGAAACAGACAAGCCGGAATTACGCACATCCCAGCGCACGCTGGCGTTGAGCAGGTGCAGATCATCCTCTTCCAGAACCGGATTGGGCACGCCGAAACTCAGCGGTACGCCGGCAAACGGCCCGCCGGGCAGAACGTCATCACCCACACGAGGGACGTTGTTTGAGTTTGTGCCCCAATCCGTGCGATAAGACCATTCAAACCGGGGAGTCAGGTAACCCAGGTCACCAATGGCGAATTCCTTGTAAATTTGGGCATTAGCCGTCCACTTGGAAATATGCTGGAACGGGCTGTCCAGGGTTAAACCCTGTACGCCGCCTCCCAGCGCGGTGCGATCAATATCGGTCATCCCCGCGCTGCCGGTGATATACCAGCCTTCCGCCGGGTTCAGCAGCGTTTCCAGCTCCACCCCGACGACTTCCGCGTCACCGGCGTTGCTGACAAAAGGCCCGAGTCGGGACGGATCGGCCACCAACAATTGCAGGTCGGTGTAATCGGTAAAAAAGACGGCGACATTAAAGCGCAACCGATCGTTCCAGCCATCGAACTTGAAACCGCCTTCGTAGGATTTGACAAACTCGGGATCAAAACTCGGCGTGCTGGCCTCAGGCGGGAAGATGCGTTGCGTATAACCGCCGGACTTGAAACCTTCGGAATAAGTGAAATAGGTCATCAGGCTTTCATTCCAGCGGTAGGACAGGTTCACCATGGGCACCAGTTCCGAGGTTCCACTCGAGGTCCATTCATACGGGAGCGGCCGGTCGCCGATATTGGTTCCCGGTATGGGCAAGGGTCCCGTCGGCAGGAATTCGATGTACTGGTCCGGCAGATAATCGCGGGTATCCTCGGTGTAACGCAGGCCGAAGGTCAGGTCCAGTTGATCAGTGAAGTGCCAGGTGCCCTGGGCAAAAAGCGCCCAGGAATCCGCGTCATAATGCCCGCCGGATTGCAGGTATACCTGGGAAAAACGCACCGGGTTGATGTTCTTCCCGTCTTCCTCAAAGTAATAACCGCCTACTATCCAGTCCAGGCGGTCGGCAAAACTGGTTCCCAGCAGTTGCAACTCCTGACTGAACTGCTCGTGCTGGTAAATATCGATGAGGTAGGAAACCCGGATTGGAGAGCCATCCTGGTCGCCTTCAAAGTCACCTTCAAAGCCACGCATTGAACTGATTGACTTCACCTTGAGTTTCTCGTTGATTTGCCAGTCGACGGTCAGACCCGTGCCCCAGACATCCAGTTTCTGGTAAGAGGGATCGGAGCTGTAATTCAGTTTCTTGTCGCCATTGTCTATATATTGCTGGTTGAAACAGACGGGGTTGTTGGCATTCTGAGGTGAAAAGCAGGCCAGGAACTGGAACGGGAACCCGCTGGGATGAAGTACATTAAAAAATTCGCCTCCAAGAACTGACGGCGGCCCGCCGGTGGCCAACTGCGCGGCCAGGGTGTTGGCCGCCAGGGTCATGGACGGACCACCGCCAGTCAGTATGCCGACGTTAAGCGGTTGGATACCGGCCAGAACAAAAGGATTACCGTTTTCGCGCTCACGACTGTAGTCCACGGACCAGTTGATATCAAGATTGTTGGCAGGCAGCCAGCGCAGTGCGCCACGCAGGGCCACTACGTCCTGGTCTCCCAGGTCCTTGCCGTCAACCACACGGGTGACATAGCCGTCCTGCAGGAAGGTGGCCGCCGACAAACGGGCGAAGAACTTATCGCCAAAAGGAATGTTGACTGTACCCCTGACGTTAAAGCGATCATCGGTGCCGTACTTGACATCCACCTTGCCGCCGAACTCTTCGTCAGGTTTTTTGCTGCTGAGACTGATGGCGCCGCCGATGGTGTTGCGACCGAATAGTGTGCCCTGCGGTCCGCGCAACACCTCAATCCGATCCACGTCAACGATATCCAATACCGCGCCAACGGAACGGCCCAGGTAGACGCCGTCAACATAGATGCCCACACCGGGGTCGATCACCGGCGTAAAGTCATTCTGCCCGATACCACGGATGTATACAGCGGCATTGGAGACGTTGGAATAAGTAGTTGATTCATTCAGGACAAGGTTAGGCACAAACTGGTCCAGCTTGCCGATTTCCGTGACGCCGCGAAAGTCCAGGGCGTCTCCGGTAAACGCGGATACGGCAATGGGGGCATCCTGGAGGTTTTCTTCGCGTTTGCGCGCGGTGACCACAATTTCCTCGAGCAATGCGCTGCTCCTGCCCTGGGCATGGGCTGGCTTCAGGATTGCCGTGGCCTCCGTGAATAGTATTGTCGCAATCACCATCGCGATGATGCAAGGGGTTTGTATCACTCGGTTATTCATTCCGGGCACCTGTGTAAGTTATGGAAATTGGTGTGAGTATACTGTTGATACTCGACGCTGGCGATAACTGATATTATTCTTATTTTTCAAGTACGGAGATAATACTTAGTAATTAAATTAATTTCAAAATATCTTTAATAGTCAGTTTTTAGGAAATTTTATGCAGAATATATCCACTTCCCCTCAGCAGGTGTACTGAACAGGAAACACGCTAAGATGGTCAGAAGAAAAACAATAAACGCAACTGAAATAAAAAGGGTCGAAGGTATTCCCTATCGTGACGCATGGGTGGCATATCAATGCGTGGGCTGTCGGAGATTGAACCATGTCCGCATCGGACAGGAATTACTATCTCCGAAAGAAGCTGTTGAAAACTGTATATGGGAGTGTAAGCATTGTGAATTTATCCATTCAAAGGAGTCCGACCTGCCGTTTGAAAATTGGGGGATGGAGTACAATGACTCCGAGTCCATGACTACCCTCAGGTTTTGGGAAGGGTTTTTCCGAATAGCAACGGAACAGCCAGAATCGTATTGGAAGCAGTGTAATGTCTGTTGTCGGATATTGTCATTTCAGGCATTCAGCAAGCATTCGGGATGGGGACCATTAGAAAGGCAGATGGAATGTAGAAGTTGTAAAGGGGCTATTGACCATATCTTGCCATCAAAATATTTGTATCCTCTTAAAAAGGAAAATGCTGCACTACTTTCAAAAAGTGCTAATGAGAATAAACGTGACAGGTGGCCGAGCAAATTTTACACGAATAACGAATTAATCGAATTGGCAAAGATTACTGGCGCTGATCTTGGGTTGATATCAGGCAAGCACCCTGTCAGAAATCATGATATTGACGTCGACAAAGGGGTTGAAAGGTATTTGCAGGTACGGGAAGAATCGGACCTGGCCAAACGGATCAAGGAAATCAAAAAGATACTTCAGCATTACGGTCTCGTTGATCGTCTTTCTCCTGAAAATAAAAAGCTGTTGAATTTTGACTAAACCAGTACCAGATACTGATGAGAAGTCACCGTTCCTTTATCACGTATTCCATGTGATTCGCAGTGAGCAACGCTTTCATTGAATAAATCAGCGGCATGAAACCATCTTTTGCTGCCTCTTTTTAATTCTTCTGCCATATCACATTTAACACTTTTTCCCAGGTGGAACACGCAAACCCCACCTCTTTTCAGACGCTCCCGGGCTTGTCGGAATATGTTTTCATAAACGGCAAAATCTTTTTTTTGTTTTTCTTCCATAAAAGAATTTACCTGGTACTTGAAATCAACGGACGACCAACCGGCAAACCACATCCTAAGCCAATTCACTGAATAAAACCGCGTACTCCCATAGAAAGGCGGCGAGGTTATCACGGCGTCGACGTCGTTGATTTCCTGCGGCCAAACAGCCGTTGTATCCTGATTAAAGATTTTGCCGGGAGTAAAGCCGACCGGCAGTTCTTTATCCAGCGCCCTGTTCACTTTGTCGCTGAGATGCTTGATTAAGTCTTTGTATACAAATTCCCCTTGGGGGGCGTAAGGAACGATGGGGTGTGACCGCCGGCTGAGCGCATAAGGGCGATTGCCGTGGAGTATGTGCAAAAGAGATGCCACCACAAACATTTCACTTGGATTTTTGGGAGGCGACTCCTGCAAAAACCTTCGCGCCAGTATTATTTCTTTTAGCGTTTTATCTTCGTAGTATTCTGCCAAGGTTTTGTTGAAGCCGAATTGCTTTGTCTCTTGGATTTCCTGGTTAGTGCACCGATTGTCTCGGATAAAATCCCGGATTTGCTTTATATAGTTGAAGCAATCGTCTTTCGAGTGTATGGCAATTTTGGCCGACGAGATGTAATAGGCGGGGACACTGATGTCCATGCCATAAGACTTCATACCATTCAGTGATGCTTCAAATGGGATCGTTCCTACCCCGGAAAAAGGGTCTAACACCTTACCACCATCAGGAACGAATGTTTTGACCAGGTGATAGGCAATCGCCGGCTTTAATTTGCCTTGATAGGAACAAAGCGAATGCAGGTTGTGCCCCCAATTTCTCCTGGAATAAGGGAGTTGTTGGTGAGGCAAGTTATTTTTGAAGTTTTGCCAGTTTTCTCTACCGTAAAAAAATACGTCATTATTGTTTTTTCTTTTTCCCTGCGGCCTTTTGTATTCGAATACCAGTAAGCTCTGGCTGAGCACCTGCTTGTTTCTGGACCTGCGCTTGCGAAGCAGCTTCTTTTCCAGGAAAGAGTAGCCTGACTTTTGCAGTACCTCCATCAATATTTCATCAGTCGGGACATGAACGCCGGCAAAAATGGAATCGCCGATGTCAATCAGGATCTTTGCGCTTCCGGTAAGATGTTTCCTGAGTTTTGAAAAAACGGTATCCATTTCCTCAAAGTAGTCGCGGGCCATTTTCGGAATGCGCTGGTCATAAGCCTGCTTGTCAAGTAACAAAAGAGTGTCTTGCAGTAGTTTACTTTTATTTATTATCCGATTTTTAGTGTACAACCCATTTTCTTGCTTAACGTCGTTAATGCCACTCGTTAATGCCTGATCGCGAAAGTATCTGAGATCGTTTTTGAACTGGATGTGGCGTAGAAACCAAAGTTCCAGCTTGGTATTGCGGAAGTAGTTCGTGCCGTTCAAGTAAGGCGGGCTTGTAATGACGGCGTTAATCTCGAGATCATTGACAAGATCGATGTTTTTGGCATTGGCAGCTACAAATTCGGGAGCGGATACTGATACATAGTCCATATTAACGATGTCCCCCGCCATTTCAGCCAATTTGGCAGGAAGGAATTCACTCAACTCGAATTTCTCTTTTTCCAGTTCCTTTTTTGTCTTAAATCGAACGTCGCCAGACTTTTTCAAGTAAGAAACAGGGATTAAGCTTGCTAAAACCGCAATAGTTATCGTATCGGCTAATAATTCATCTTCCAATTTGATAACGTCCAGGTAGGAACGAAGACGGAGAACGTCGGAGTAAACCTTTTCGTCAAAATATATGCTGCTGTTGAATAAGGCAGCATAGCTTTGTTTTAAGCATTTATCTTCTTCAAACTTTTTCAGGTTGTTAAAAATCTGGTTTGCGACCTGCTTCAATCGATTAGCCAACTTTTGGCGTTCTGCCTGGCTCGATCGTAAAATCAACAACCTGGTCTGGATAAGAAACTGTAAGAGCGGGTTGATCTCGGAATAAACCGTTTTTATCCCGAATGTACTTGCTGCAAAGATGGTTGTTCCGGTACCAATAAACGGATCATAAATACATTTACAGTTTTCAAGTGAATAGCTTTCGATTAAGGCTTTCACATAGTCAGGGGAATAACCTTCAATATAGGGATACCATCTTTGAAAAGGAACGGTTTTACTTCCGGCAAAAGTTATATCTTGTACTTTTATTTTTTCAACGCCGTTAATGCGCTTCTTGAGAAGTCTTTTAGCAACCTGATTGATAGAGCGTTCTTGTTTTTCAGCAAAAAGCTCCAATTGCTTATAGCTGTCTATACGGATGAGTTCCCTGATCTCCTCACTGCTGAACGCTTTTACTTTGCTGTAGTAAGGCGCTTCAGGTTCACTGAAAGCAAGCGTAATCGTCTTTCCCTTTGAACTTGCAGCAGGATAGTCTCTGAAATAAACGGACTTGAAATACTGTTTCGTCATAATGAAATGAGGATACCATAATATGATAGTTATTTCTAAATTTTATGCCGGCGTGCGTTCGAGCTTAGTCAAGGCAAGATCATAACCTGTTCTCGGTCCACTCCTGGAAAGTGCGGCCTGCGCCAGCCAGTTGTTCCAGTAACGGGGCGGGTGTCCACCATAAATCGCCGTAGCGTTCGCGATATTTAACGATGGCAGCGTAAACTTTATCGAGACCCACCATGTCGGCATATTTCATGGGGCCGCCGCGATAGCGCGGCATGCCGTAACCGTTGACGAAGATGACGTCGATGTCACCCGGTCGTATGGCAATCCCTTCTTCCAGCACCCGCGCGCCTTCGTTGATCATTGAATACAGCAGACGCTCAATGATCTCTTCATCACTGACCTCGACCTGTTGCACACCCAGTGCCTGTGCTTCCCGCATGGCGATTTCCATCACTTCAGGGTCCGGCACGGCTTTCCTGCCCTCGTAGCGGTAGGTACCGGCGCCGGTTTTCTGGCCGAGACGCCCCATTTCACTGAGTACATTGATCATACGGCAGTAAACCGGATCATCGGGCCGGTCCTGCCACTCGTTATTCAACTTGTAGAAAACATCAAGACCGGACAAGTCCATGACCGCGTGGGGGCCCATGGCCATGCCCCAGTCAAACGCAACCTGGTCAACCCGCTGCGGCGGGATGCCTTCCAGCATCATCAACTGCGCTTCCCTGATGTAGGGGAAAAACATGCGATTGCCGACGAAACCGAAACAGACGCCCACCAGGACGCCCACTTTGCGTATCTTTTTTGCGGCGGCCATGGCCGTGGCGATGACGTCCCCGGCGGTTTTATCGCCGCGCACTATTTCCAGTAATTTCATGACGTTGGCCGGGGCGAAAAAGTGCATGCCGATGACGTCCTGCGGCCGGCTTGTCACGGCGGCGATTTCATTCAAATCCAGGCTGGAGGTGTTGCTCGCCAGGATTGCGCCTTGTTTACAGACTTGATCCAGCTTTGTGAATACATCTTTTTTGACCTCCATAGTTTCGAAAACGGCTTCAATCACCAGGTCGGCAGCGGCGATATCGGCATAATCAGTAGTGGGGGTAATCATCCCCATGGCCTGTTCCAGTTGCGCTTCCGTCATACGTCCTTTGTCAACGGCGAGCGTGTAATTTTTCCGGATAATCCCCAGGCCGCGCTCCAGGCCGGCCTGATCCGCCTCCAATATCGTGACCGGCATGCCGGCGTTGACGAAGTTCATCGCGATACCGCCGCCCATGGTGCCTGCGCCGATGACTGCAACGTTCTTTACTTCTCTCACGGGGGTGTTTTTGGGGACGTCGGGGATCTTGGCCACTTCCCTTTCCGCAAAAAACAGGTGACGCTGTGCCTGGGAATGGGTGGACGCCTTGCATTCATCAAACAGCCGCCGTTCCGTTTTCAGCGCGTCCCGGTAGGATTCCTTCATGGCTGCCTGTACGCATTTCACTATTTGCGTCGGCGCGAAGAAACCCCGGGCCGTCCTGGCCAGTTTTTGCAGGTATCCCGCAAAAAACTCATCATCGATGTCTTCAGCAGCAACCTTCAATTGACTGACTCGCTTAAGCGGCGCGCCGGTATCCAACAATTCTCCGGCATAAGCGATGGCACCGGCGCGCAGGTCACCCTTAACCAGTTTTTCAATTATGCCGGCTTCCAGGGCTTCTCCAGCGCTAATGGGCCAGCCGGAGATCATCATGTCCAGGGCCTTACCTGCTCCGGCCAGGCGCGGCAAACGTTGTGTACCCGTAGCGCCGGGCAACAGACCCAGATTGACTTCCGGCAGACCCACTCTTGCCGTTGGCAGCGCACAACGGTAGTGACAACCCATGGCCGTTTCCAGGCCACCTCCCAGGGCAGTACCGTGGATGGCGGCAACGATGAGTTTGTCCGATGCCTCGAATTTCTCAACCAAATCGGGCAACCAGGGGTCCTCAATGGGTTTGTCAAATTCAGTAATGTCGGCGCCGGCGACAAAAGTTCTGCCCGCGCATATCAGCACCGCGGCCCTGGCTGAATTATCGGCG
The DNA here is from genome assembly GCA_965222155.1 of Gammaproteobacteria bacterium. GTDB lineage: Bacteria > Pseudomonadota > Gammaproteobacteria > Eutrophobiales > Eutrophobiaceae > JAAXHV01. The sequence continues at coordinate 748,995 of CBDCTH010000012.1, read as the reverse complement.
GCCAGTTTGCCCAGAGCGTCCCAGCAGCTTTTTCTCACCGCCGTGGACATGGCATTAACCGGAGGGTTATCAATCGTAATAACGGCAATACCGTCTACGACTTCGTAGCTTGTTTTATCAGACATGACCAGACCCTTGGGTTGCTGTTAAAAGTGTTCTTTCATAAAATCTTGCAGGCAGTATAACGCAAGAATATTTATTGCGATTGTCCGCTATATCCAGGTTTCGGGCGCAGCATTGCACTGCTGGAGGGTGGACCGTCGCAGTATAACCTATCCATCCTGTTCCGGCATTTTAATCAGTTTGCTGCTGTGTCCAGTCGGCTGTCTCCAGACCGGCAATTTTTAAGAAGGCAGCATCGTTGGTTATCAAAGTCAGGTCTTCGGCAACCGCGTGTGAGGCGATCAGCATATCCAGGTCAGAGAGTGAATTGCCTTTCTTTTCGATACCCGCGCGCAGCCTGCCGTAATGTTCGGCGATATCTGCATGCCAGGGCAAAATATCAAATGAGCGAAGCAAGGTATGGACCGCATCATGCAATTTGGTCGCCTCAGGACGCTTTGCCAGACCATAAAGCAGTTCTGCTTTGGTAATACTTGACAGGCATATATCATGCGGTGTGTGTTCCCGAAGATGGGCTTTAACCTGCTCATTATTGCGCAGCAGAAAGCTGACAATATTCGTATCGAGCATGAATTTGATATGCGCCCTCCCTGGCGCATACCCTGCGGGCGTCCTGCGGACGTCCAAATGCGCTCCAGGCACATTTGTCATAAAACATCAACTCCACCAAGTGGGTCTCTTGTTTCAGGTTTCTGCGTTTGCTTTCTGTCAGACAAAAAGCTGTCCGGTATAACCAACCCGTCAAGGGCGCTGAACAAACTGTCCCAGTCATCCGGGCGCGTTGACAGAATGACATCGCCGGTTTTTTCGTCGCGCCTTACAAAGACTTCCTTTGAGTCAAACCTGTAGGCAGCCGGCAAGCGCACCGCCTGGCTGCGGCCGTTTACAAATATTTTTGCCGTATCGGTCATTTTATTCCTCAGATGTCAATTTTAAATATATATCATAATATATATCATTAGATATGTTTGGTCAAATATAAACCGCATCGTCCGGTTCTTTGATGATTCGGTAGCTGGCGACTATTTGGACGGGATGGGTAATTCCGTTCTTTTCGTCGCTGCGCGCAGGGCGAAACTGGACCTGACCCTGGCAACGCCGGGTAACGAGGTCAACTGCTCGTGGTGTATCCGTTCATAATCTCCGGCATCGGCGACGACGACTCGTAACAGGTAATCATAATCTCCGGACATGAGATAACACTCCATAACTTCAGGTACCCGGGCTACACCGGCTTCAAAGGCATCCTGATCTTCCCGGCGCTGACGGTTCAATGTAATTTCGACGAAGACGTTACCCGACAACCCTACTGCAGCCTGGTTGATCAACATGGCATAACCACTGATTATGCCGGCATCCTCCAGTAATTTAACCCGGCGCAAGCAGGCCGACTCGGATAAATTGACCCGTTCCGCCAGCTTGACATTACTTATACGGCCGTCAAGTTGCAGCTCATGCAGAATGGAGTGATCCGTTCTATCCAAAGATATCATTGAAATATAATTTCATATTTACAAAGAATTTTAGAAGATAATTCATTTTACGCGCTATATTATCTAATATTTTGCAAAGAAATTCAGTTCTTTTTTCACTAAGATCAAAGCATTTCCAGCACAACCTTTAACGGGTAAAAAAATCATGCAGATCGGAGTGCCAAAAGAGACCAAAAACCATGAATATCGCGCGGGCTTGACGCCTGCCAGTGTCCGTGAACTGGTGCGGGTGGGCCACCGGGTGATAGTTCAAAGTAATGCCGGCATCGGTATCGGTATGACAGACGTTGATTACACCAGCGCGGGCGCTACAGTTGTAGCGACCGCAGCTGAAGTCTTTGCCGAAGCCGCTCTGGTCATAAAGGTAAAAGAGCCGCAACCCGGTGAGTGCCGGCTGCTGCGCCCTGGGCAGGTCTTGTTTACCTACCTGCACCTGGCGCCTGATCCGCAACAGACACACACCCTGCTTAACTCCGGGGCAATCGCTATTGCCTATGAAACGGTCACCGCGGCAGACCGGTCCCTGCCTTTGCTCGCGCCCATGAGTGAAGTGGCCGGACGTCTGTCCGTTCAGGCAGGGGCACACTGCCTGGAAAAAGCGCAAGGCGGTTCCGGAGTCCTGCTGGGCGGCGTTCCCGGCGTGGCGCCGGCCAAAGTATTGGTCATCGGCGGTGGCGTGGTGGGCGATAATGCCGCGGCCATGGCCCTGGGGATGGGGGCAGACGTGACGTTGCTGGATTGCTCATTACCGCGTTTACGGCAGGTTGATGCAGAATACGGCGGACGGGTCAAGTGTGTTTATTCAACCAGGGATACCATAGAGGAATACGCGTTACAATCCGACCTTGTCATCGGCGCTGTTCTCAAACCCGGCGCCACGGCGCCCAAACTATTAAGCAAAGAACTGGTTGCCCGCATGAAACCGGGTTCGGTCCTGGTCGACGTGGCAATTGATCAAGGGGGTTGCTTCGAGACATCCCGGCCAACCACCCACCAGACGCCCACCTATATCGTCGATGACGTTGTGCATTATTGTGTGGCGAATATGCCCGGCGCAGTCCCGCGCACTTCGACGTTTGCCCTCAACAACGCCACACTGCCCTACATCGTAGCGCTGGCCAATAAGGAAGTCAAGCGGGCATTGATGGATGACCCCGGTTTACGAAACGGCCTGAATGTGTATCAGGGTCGCGTTACCTGCGAAGCCGTGGCGAACGATCTTCATTATGATTACCTCCCGGCTGTGGAGGCGTTGGCTGCATGAAAAAAAAATTTGTAACAGGGAACTTGTAACGATAAAATTAACCAAATAAAGTAACAGGTAACGAAGGGCATTCCGATCCTCCTCCTCGGCGATACTGTATAATATGTTTGGAATGCCCTTTTATCTTGGTAGCTCCCCGTTTCTCCTGCTTTGCCCCCCCAACTGCAGGAGATGAGGAGGGGCTACCACCTTATTCCGCCCTCAGTACATGTGTTGTCCGCCATTTATACTGAGAGTTGACCCGGTTATAAACCCGCCTTCATCACTGACCAGGAACAATACCCCACGCGCGATTTCCTCGGCTTTTCCCAAACGACGGACAGGGATCCTGGCAATGATCTTTTCCAATACGTTTTCCGGTACGGCCCGGACCATATCGGTATCGATATATCCCGGTGCGATTGCATTGACCGTTATCCCTTTCGCCGCGCCTTCCTGGGCCAATGCCTTGGTAAAACCATGTATTCCCGATTTGGCGGCAGCGTAATTCACCTGGCCGTATTGTCCGGCCTGGCCATTAATTGAACCGATATTTACGATACGACCAAAACCGCGCTGGCGCATTCCGTCGATCACGCAACGAGACATATTGAAACAGGAACCCAGGTTGGTCTGGATTACTTTATCCCACTGCTCGAAATCCATCTTGTGCATGGTGCCGTCCCGGGTAACGCCGGCATTATTGACCAACACATCTATCGGACCGAGATCCTCTTCAATCCGGGCAACGGCATCCCGGCATGCGTCAAATTCACCCACGTCGAATTTGTAAACACCAATGTGTGTTACTTCCTTGAATTTAGCGGCTGCATCATCGTTGCCCACGTAATTCGCCGCAACCTTATAGCCTGCCTCCTTCAAAGCAATTGAAACGGCCCCGCCGATACCCCGGGTGCCGCCCGTTACTACTGCTACTCTTCCCATATCAATAACCTCCAAAATACACTCGGTCACGCCTGCAATAATTGCAGACGACAAAAATACGTAATTTAAAACTAATAAATGGAGCTTTAGTTGTTCCAAAAGCAGATCTGCGATAATCCCATAATGCAGTTTCAGGAAACAACGAAAAAGCGCTGTGGAACTGAAGACAGTACTGATTGTAGTTATATCATATTTATGGGGAAGAATTCCAGTATCTGATAGGTTAAAGTTATATATCAGGATGTAGAAAAAGAGCCGACTGCGACTCCAGGTGAGAATGTCGATGACTCCCGCCGGGTTGTTTTTTAGCGAGTAACTATCCGAAATACGATGCATTCAAATAATTTAATTATCAAAACTAAACTGTTCCCGCCCGCAAACAGGACTGGAGTAATAACACGACCCAGTCTGAGTAATCTATTGAACACGGTTGGCACAAAGAATTTGGCTTTGGTGCATGCGCCTGCCGGTTACGGCAAAACGACCTTGTTGTATCAGTGGCATAAATTCATGTCAGACAATGGGCAAACGGCTTGCTGGCTGTCTCTCGATGAGTTGGATGATGATCCGGCAACCTTCATCAGATATGTCCTATGCGCGTATCAGGAAGTCATCGACGGCTTTTGGGTGGATGCCGCGAATTGGATGGAAGGTCGATTACAACCTGATATCACTATTACGCTTAATCACATAATCAATGAATTGATCAGGATCGGCACACCCATAACTTTATTTATAGATGATTATCAGCATATCAATTCCGTAGATATCCACCAGTTTATTGAGCGACTCATTGACTGGTCTCCGGAGAATTTTTTACTGGTCATTGGTAGTCGTATCGTACCGTCGCTATCCCTGAGCAAATGGCGAGTCAGTGAGAAAATGACTGAGGTAGATGTCAGTATGCTTCGCTTCAGCAGTATCGAGGCCAAGGCGTTCCTGGAGCGTAAGCATAAACTTCAGCTTACCAGGGAGCAGATCGCGATCATCACTGAAAAAAGTGAAGGCTGGGCTGCCGGCCTGCAACTGGTGGCACTGGTATTGAAAAATTATGCTCAACGCGATGAGTTTATTGCTTCCTTCTCAGGCAATCTTTATGAGATCGCAGATTATTTAACCAATAATGTATTAATACAACAATCTCAACCCCTGACTGACTTCTTGCTGAAGACTTCCATTTTATCGAGATTTAATGCGGACATATGCAATTTATTGACCGGTCGAAATGATGCGCAAAGTGTTCTGGAACAACTGGAAAATGATGGATTATTTACGTTGCCGCTGGATACACACGGACACTGGTACCGGTACCACCACTTGTTTCATGATTTCCTCATTGGCAGGCTTCGACGCCAATATCCGCATGAACTATTGAACTTATATCATAAAGCGGCAGTTTGGTTTCGTGCCCAGGGACTTATTAAGGAAGCGGTTGATTACGCACTACACTCAAACGATTTGGAGATCATAGAGGATATCCATCGGGACGCGATAGCGATCATGTCACTGATGGGAACCACAGCACAAGTATATACCTGGCTCAGTAATATCCCTGATGCTGTTAAAGAAAGATTTCCGCGACTCCTGATACTGGAGGGTTTTGCCCTGTGCCTGATGAACAGGATTCAGAATGCGGAAATTGTTAATACGCGGATTAATCAGGCGTTGATGGAGTTAGCCGACGCTTCAGGTGATGTTGACCATGAAGAATTAAGATCTCTTGAAGCAGAGGCACTCGTTGTACCCGCATCCATAGCCGCTATGAAGGATGATAACGCGCAGCTATTAGCACTGACCGAACAGTTGGATGATAAACCCGTAGATAATCTCATGATAGCAACGCTGAACGACCTCAGGGGATATGCACAATTTCGCCTGGGCCGTTTTGAGGAAAGTAAAAAGTTGCTGGCTCAAGCGTGGCAGTATTTTTCCATAAATAAACAGTGCTATGGTATGGCAGTAGTGGATGGTTTTGCAGGGATAGTAGACATTCAGCAGCTAAATTATCAAGACGCTTATCGGGTTTTTGAGCGCTCGGAAGAAGCTGCAAAAGATGTCGCTAGCGGCAATATTTTTGCGCGCGCCCTGGCCAGCACTATGCGTGCAACAGTATGTTATGAATGGAACAGAGTCGAGGAGGCGCAGGAACTATTAAACTCTAATCTGCTGCTCATTGAAGAGATTGGCCCACCGATTTTTTCATGTTACGGTTACGCCACTCTTTCCCGTTGCTATAGCGCCACAGGAGACTGGGATGCTGCTTATAATGCATTGAACCGATGCCTGTTTCGTTCAAAGCAGTGTATAAGCAACTTGTTTCCTGCCTGGGTTGAAAGAGAACGATTACTGCTTGCCAGGAAAATCCGCAACAGCGGAGCAGCTTATTCTGATCTTGCAAATCACCGTTCTCCGGCAGCAGATACCATCCCTGATAATTGGGATATTGGCGATTTTTTTGAGCGGGCTAACAAAATTCGCCTGGGTATTTTGGAGAACAACCCCGATAACGCTCGGGACCGGCTTATATATTTACGTAAATATGCAGAGCAATACAAGGCTTATCAAGCAGTACTTGATTGCCTGCTTCTGGAAGCACAAATCGTTAAGTTGCAAGATAACCATGCTCAGGCGGTCAACCTGGTAGAACAGGCCGTCAAGTTGGCTAAACCGGCCGGACTATTGCGTACCTTTATCGACGAAGGAGAGATAATCAGGGAGTTGTTGGATGACTGTTTAAAGAACAAGTCGATTACAATCCAGGTCTCAGCATATATCGAAAAAATATTGGGCACATATTCTTCTGTGAGAGCTTTTTGTATGACACCTGACCACATGACACATCACAATGAGAACCGTATCGTCAATGTAGAGGCGCTGAGCAAACGTGAGCTTGAAGTGTTGCAATTAGTATCTGCGGGAAAAACAAACACTGAAATTGCAGAGCACTTATTTATAGCCAAGGCAACGGTGAAATTTCATGTAAGTAATATATTCAGCAAGCTACATGTCACCAATCGAACCCTCGCCGTAGCTACGGCCAGAAACAGCGGCCTGATAAGTTAAGCCGGAATCCGCAATTATCAAATCCTATAATCTGTGAGACGAGTTATGAGTCAACTTGCTTTTCTGAGTGCCGTCGAGTTAGCCCGCAAAATCCGGGATAAGGAAATCAGTTCCCTGGAATTGACAGATCACTTTATCAATCGCATCGAGAAATTGGACGGTAGAATCAACGCCGTCGTAGTCAGGGATTTTGACAGGGCGCTGGCAGCAGCTTCAAAGGCAGACAAGGAGTTAGCCAGGGGCAATATAGCAGGACCCTTGCATGGTGTTCCTGTTACTGTCAAGGAAGCGTTTAACATAGCGGGGTTAGCAACTACCTGGGGTATACCTGATTTAAAAGACAATATCGCCGATGCCGATGCTGAAGTTGTCAAACGGGTCAGGCAGGCCGGTGCGGTATTCATGGGAAAGACTAATGTTCCATTCGGACTTGGTGATATTCAAACTTACAATGATATATTCGGGGTAACGAATAATCCCTGGGATCTGTCATGTTCTCCTGGAGGCTCTTCGGGAGGCTCGGCTGCAGCACTGGCAGCGGGACTTTGTGCCCTGGAAGTTGGTTCTGACATGGCAGGTTCCATCCGCGTGCCCGCGCATTTTTGTGGTCTTTATAGTCACAAACCCACCTGGGGTGTAGTACCTAACCAGGGGCACGCTATGCCTGGCGTCGTTGCTTCGCCGGACCTTGGCGTAGTTGGGCCAATGGCGCGTAGTATAGAGGATCTCAGACTTACCATGGATTTGCTTGGCGGAGCCCAGCCATTAAATCAGCCGGGCTGGCGCCTCCGATTACCGCGCCCTGGTAAAAAATCTCTTGAAGAATACAAAGTTGCTATCTGGTCAGACTATGAAATTGCGCCGGTTGATGAGGAGATAACCTCCCGTGTTGCGGGTGTGGGTGAGATCCTTGCCAAACTCGGCGCGAAGGTATCCGACCAGGCATTGCCGGCTATTGATTTCAGAAAAAATCAGGAAATATTTTTGAACTTGATGTGGCCGCTCACGTCAGACGGGATTCCTGACGAGCAGTATCTCGAGGCCTGTCAGCTTGCCGATTCCTTCCCATCAGATGATTTATCTGACTCAGCTATCGTCGCGCGCTCTCGTGTACTCAGTCACCGGGATTGGCTTCAGAATAATAACCAGCGTGAATATATGCGTTATGCCTGGCGGGAGTTCTTTAATGAATGGGACATATTGATCTGTCCGGTATTTACCATACCGGCTTTTAACCACGACCATAGCCCGCTTCATCAGCGCATGCTGACAGTGAACGGTGTTCCTCAATCGTACTTTCAGCCTATGTTCTGGGCAGGGATGAGTACGGTGTCTTATCTGCCAAGTACCGTGTTTCCAACCGGATTGACGCAAAATGACCTGCCGATTGGTCTTCAGGCTATCAGTGCAGAATACAACGATTACATCACGATTGATTTCGTGAGATTGCTGACACAGCAGACAGGCGGATTTCAGATACCACCAGGATTTCAAACGTAAGCGATATTCCCGAGGGAAGATTCAGAACAAACCCATACTTACGGCTAGGTAAGGGTAATATTGTTGAAAGAAACCGGCCTTATGGTTGGTTTTTCAACTGAGTATTGTTGTTAGTATTTTTCCTGAATACTAATTGGGGAGCATCCATGATTAAGAATTCCAAGGTGGCTTTGAGTTTGGCGTTGGCCCTTGTCATCGCAACACCACTGAAGGCACAGATACTGGAAGAAATTATCGTTACCGCACAGAAACGTGAGCAGAACCTGCAGGACGTACCGATTTCGATACTGGCGATCACAGGTGACGATATAAAGGCCGGCGGATTTTCCGATATGGAGGACCTGTCCAGCTTCGTGCCGAATTTGTTCATGTCGGATTCACTTGTCGGTCAAAACCTCGTCATTCGCGGCATAGGCACCACGGTTGCCAATGAAGCATTTGAACAAGCGGTCGCGCAATTCCACGACGGGGTATATTACGGTCGCGATAATATGAGCCAGAACAGCTTCTTTGACCTGGAACGGGTTGAGGTGATCCGTGGTCCCGCTCCTGTATTCGCCGGCCAGAGCGCCACTGCGGGCGCGCTGAGTTATATCAGCCGCAGACCCGGCGACGAGTGGGAGGGAAATATTTCCGCAGCCTACGGCACCGATGAAGAACTCAGCATAGAAACCGCCGCTGGTGGCCCGCTGTCGGATACGTTTGGTATTCGTGTCTCCGGGCGCTATTACGAACTAAACGACGCCGGCTATAAACACGTACTGACCGGCAAGGAACTGGGCGTCAAGGAAAACTGGGGGATAAGGGTTCTCGGCGTCTGGACCCCGACTGATGATTTTGAAGTGACGTTCAAGTACGAGCACCAGGACGTATCCCAGATCGGTGTGCCGACTGAATATACCCGCTGTGAAACACGGCCTGCCCTGAGTAGCTCTCATCCGGCCCTGGCTCCCTTCACAGGGGCGCTGTGTGCGCTGGATGCCGCATACAACGGTATCGATTTGAACAGGCTGGACGGTGTGGTAGGTTCCGGCGGCTCGCAGGATGTACGCGCGGTCATGGATGAACTGAATGCTGCCAGCGGCGCCGTGTTCGGCAGCCCGAACTATTGGGGCGCTCCCTTCAGCCCGGTTTCCCGCGGCCTGAACAGCGCGCGCATATACAACGAACAGGAGCGGCGTGAGCACAAGGCTGACGTCGGCCTGTTGGCGTTTAACTGGGATATCGGCGGCAGCGGTATCGTGATGAGTTCCACCACGTCCTACGTGGAATATGATAAATACGACATTCTGGACCCGGATATGAGTAGTTTTGCAGTGTTTGCCGATGAGCGCGACGAATCCTTCGAACAGTTCGCCCAGGAGGTCCGGTTCAGCTCGCCGGAGGATCAACGATTCGTCTGGATGGTCGGCGCCTATTATCAGGAACATGACATGACGACGCAGGTCGATGTGTACCTGCCGTGGCTGTTCGACCTGCCTCATTTCTTTTCCATGGGCTTTGTCCCGCGCAATCCCGCCCTGGACCCGACGCTGCACAGCGCCATCAGCTTCGGTGGTCCGCTGGTTGAGGATTCACGCTGGATCTCCGGGTTTTTCAACACGACGTTCAATGTGACCGACAATATCCGCATCAACGTCGGCGGGCGCTATGTGGACATCGAAAAAGAAGGTACCGAGAACCCGCATCTGTCGCTCCTGCCTATCGGCGCAACTGAATTCGGCCCCGCTGTTCCCTTTGTACCTCCGGTATCTGACGAATCCAATGCCAGCGACTTTCTGCCGGAGGTTGGTTTGCAGTTGGACGTGAGCAACGAGATTATGCTCTACGGTAAATATTCCGAGGCATTGAAGGCCGGGGGTTTTGTGAAGTCACCGCCGGTCACAGGCGGCGCCCCGAATCCCTTCTCTTACAAACCGGAGAAAGCGGAAGGCTGGGAAGGTGGCATCAAGGCGCTGTTGCTCGATGGCAGACTGGCCCTGAACGTGGCAGGCTTTTATACCGATTTCAGCGAACTGCAGGTCACCATTTTCAACAATACGACCGGACAGTTCATCACCCAAAACGCCGCCGCCTCACATACCACAGGCGTTGAAATCGACGGCCGTTGGGCTATCACCGATAACTTTACCCTGGGCTTTGCCGGCAACTACACCGAGGCCGAATATGACAGTTACAATGGCGCTGAGTGTAATTCTCTGGATAGCAAACTGGCAAGGATAGCGGCCATGAACCCGTTTGCCCCGTGCTTCATTGATGGCGCCGGAGAGGAGCTGCCGTTCTCACCCGAATGGTCAGTGAACCTGCAGCCGAACTACCGTATGAGCATCGGTGGTTTTCAGGTCACCGCCAGCGCCAACCTTATATTCAGTGACGGTTATCGCCTGTTCGGTATCAGTGGTGACCCGCTGGATCAGGTTGATTCCTGGGAACGTCTTGACTTGCGGCTGGCAATTGCCCCACCCGACGGCAACTGGGAAGTGGCTGCTTACGGCCGCGATGTGACCGATGAGCAGCGCCAGCACATGGACGCATTCGAATTCCTGAGCACGAGTCTGGACGTGGTTCACGATGCCAACGGTGTCGGCCGCGAGCGCGGGGCGCGTTTCGGTGTGCAGTTAAGCTACTTCTTCTAGTTGAGATATTCCTGCATCAGCCGGCTTTTACTACATAGTCACCGCCATAAGAGGTACATGACAAATGCTTAATAAAGTGGAACGATTCTATGCGCAGCCCCCGTATGCACCTTTTCCCAGGCCCGAGTTTGAGGACCGCGTTCGCCGACTGAAAGAAGAAATGGCAGCGGCCAGGCTGGATGTGATGGTCATGTGGGGCGACATTAACATCCGTTACTTCACCGGCTTTTACTCGAATCACTGGCCGCCGGTCACAGTATGCCCCGCCGTACTGCTGATTGCCGTCGATAAGGAACCAGTAATGATCGTGCCGGACTTTTTCCAGGGTGTGGTAGAGGGTTATACCTTTATTGAGGATATTCGCTGCCAGCACCATCCGCACGTGACCGCACATCTCAGGGGCCTGCCAAGAGAGGTAGCGGATGTCGCAAAGGAACTTATGGGCAGCAGCAAGGGCCGGGTTGGAATCGAGGGTGGCATCAAAGGGGGCATGACCATTCCAAGGCCAATCAACGATATCGATGAGTTTCGCGCTGCGCTTCCGGACGTGGAGTTTGTCTATGCCGCAGACCAGATCTGGAACGTCAGGATGATCAAGTCGCTGTTGGAGGTAGAGGCGTTAAAGATCGCATGTGAAGCTGACGTCAAAGCGTACCACGACCTGGTTGCCAATTTTGAGTGGGGTTGGACCGAGAAAGACGTCGGTCTGTTTGTCCGGCAAAAACTCCTCGAATATGCGGATGAATGTAAACCTTGTCTTTGTATGGCCAGCCGCCGCAAGGTATTCATGGCGGACATCCCGGCCTGGGATGAAGGCATTCCTCTGATGCCGGGCGATCGCCTGGTGCTGGAACCGCTGCCTGAAGTCAAGGGTTACTGGGGAAGTTCCGGCCGCACCTTTCATATGGGGCCGGCGCCGGATGAGGAGATTCGCAAGATACAAGTCCTGGACCGCGGCCGTGAAGTCGCCGCGCAAGTCACAAAACCAGGTGTGACAACAGGTGAGATCATGGATGCCATCAACCAGACATTACAGGACGGCGGCCTGCACTGTTCCCTGGACCAGGGCGGACACGGTGTCGGACTGGACGGTCAGGAACCTCCTGCGATCGCTCTCGGTGAAAAATTCGTGGTGAAGGAAGATATGGTGCTGGCCGTCGAGTGCTGGATGTTTGAAACTGATGAGTTGGGTCACCACAGGGTATACGGCGGTGAAGACTACGTGCATGTCACAAAGGACGGTTGCGACCTGTTACCTACTTTCCCGACGGATATCGTCAGTCTGGGCACCTGAGACACGAGCAGGAATTTAATAAAAAGATTGTTATCCATGAAAAAAGCAGTATTCGTCGCCCCGACCATCCACGAATATTCCGACCCGAATAACCTGTTGGACCTGGCCAGAATTACTGAAGAGGCCGGTTGGGACGGTTATTTCATCTGTGACCATTTGCTTCTGGATCCCGGGGGCCACTTGGCGCTTGCAGATCCTACCGTTACGCTTGGTGGGATCGCTGCAGTTACAAAGAAGGTCATTATCGGGGCGATGGTCACACCGGTATCCCGCCGACGACCATGGAAGCTGGCAAAGGAGTTTGCCAGCCTGGATCAATTATCGGGCGGCCGCCTGCGCATTGGGATCGGGTTGGGAGGTCTGGATCAGGAATTTTCGAACTTCGGGGAAGACCCTGATAAGAAAGTGCTGGCGAGGAAAACGGACGAAGGTGTCACCATAATGGAAAAACTGCATACGGGAGAAGCGGTAAACTTCGATGGAGAAATGTACCGGATTAAGGACGCCAGACTACTCCCGCGTCCAGTGCAACGCCCGCGCATTCCGGTTTGGGTTGCCGCCATGTTACCGGCAAAACCGGGCCAACGCCGGGCCGCGCGTTGGGATGGGATCATGCCTCACGTAATACCGGCGATTCTTGAAGAAACACAGGATATCTCGGATACGGACCTGCGCGTGATTATGTCTCCCAGTCCGGAACAGATCCGTGAAGTGGTCAGGTTTACAGCGGATTTACGCGACACAGATGAGCCATTTGATGTTATCGCCTCTGGCATCACATACGGAATGGAGAGGGATGAAGCGCGCAGCAGGTTACAGTCCTACCGGGACGCCGGCGCCACCTGGTGGTTCGAATGGCTTGAGTGTGGCAGACCCGGAACGTTGGGGCAGGTGCGCGAACAGATTCAGGCTGGTCCGCCGGAAGTCTGAAGATGATGTCCGGTACAGAATAATCCTGGCTGAATCAATCAAGCTGAACATTGAGCAAGTAACTTTTCTTTTTACCAATAAAGGAGACACTCATGCCTGTTCTGGCAATGGCAGTTCCGGTCCCGCCGGGAAAAACAAAAGCGTTGGAGCAACATCTTGCAGAAGCTGTTGAACATGAAGAATTTGAAGATACGCTAAAAGGTTTCAGCATATTGCATGAGAGCTGGCATATACAGGAAACGCCTCAAGGGGATTTGCTTATCCTGGTATTTCAATCCGATGACCCGTTTTCCATGCTCCGGGAATTCTCCCAATCGGAACAAGCGCTTCCAGTCATGCAAAAGAATTTTCTCAGGGAAACTCTGGGCATTGATTTATCTCAACCTCCTCCCGGGCCGCCTTCGAGACTGATCTTTGAGTGGCCGTAGGAAATAAAACAACCATGGGGTGGGAAGTCATCCAGGATCTCGTTGTGCCCAGAAGTACGGGTAAGACGATGAGGGTGGAGAAGGGCCAAGTGTTTCGTGTTATCGAGCATGAAGGGAAACAGGTAGTCGATCTTACTTTTTTAAACGCGCACAATTATAAGGAGCACTTCGCCGCCGAGTATTCCGCCATGCTGAACAGTATGCAGGGGACAGGTGGCTATTATCGGCTCACCAAACTCTACTCCAAGCCTCCCTATGAGAATGTCATGGCAACCGTCGTCGATGACAAAGTTGGCGACGGCGCCAGGGGGGGAGAAAGAGCCGGCCATTTAATGATGTGTCACTGCTCAAATCGATTACTGGAACATCTTGGCCTCCCGGGGACCAGGACCTGCAGCGATAACTTTGCCGATGCTTTCAGAGAGATTGGCCTGAAGCAGGAAGACACCTATGACGAAACTATCTTCAACGTCTGGATGAACTCGTGGCTTGGTGAAGATGGCGGCATGAACTTTGCCCGTCCCCTTGCGGAAACGGGGGACTATATAGACTTTCTGGCGGAGATGGATGTCATTGCCGTTTTCTCGGTATGTCCGGATGAAACAAGTCCGTGCAATGATTTTAAAGCCAAAGCCTTAAGGTTTCAGGTCTTGGAATGGAAGGAATAAGAAACGATGACCTCGAAGGTGATTAATGAATTCATCATCCCCAAGTGCACTGGCAAGGCCTTCAGGGTCAACAAGGGTCAGGCGTTTCGCGTCATTGAACATCAAGGAAAACAAGTTGCCGGTCTCATATTCCTGAACGCACACAATTACAAGGAACAGTTCATGGCCGAGTTCTCCGGAGGCCTGAATTATTTCCATCCATCCGGCATGGGCAGCCATTACAGGCTTGGTAAGCTCTATTCCAAGGTTCCATATGAAAACGTGATGTTAACTGTTATTGATAACAAAATCGGCGATCATTTCCTGGGTCCACACTGCACCAGGACCATGATGGACATCTGGAAGGCGCCGGGTCATCGAAGCTGCAGCGATAATTTTACCGACGCTCTGGGGGAATTTGGCCTGGAACTTGAAGATATATATAGTCCCAGTGTTTTCAACGCTTTTGCCAATGTCAGAATCGACCCCGGGGGTGAGGGCGCCATACGCATCGACCCTCCCCGTACCGAAAAAGGCGACTATATAGAGTTTCTGGCTGAGATGGATGTTTTAGTGGCTGCTTCAGCATGCCCGGATGATATATCAGCAATCAACGATCATTCATGCAAGGCCCTGCAGATCCGGATTTTGGAGCCGCCGCCTTAAACACCGCGCTTAACCTCAGGGCAACTGCGTTCTATTGAATCCAGGCCGTCCTCATCAAACCCATTGGTGAGAAATACCGCTTAGTGGTGCTATACTTTAATCATGAACTATCCCGGAAGTCCAGGATCGTAATGATAACCAAAAGTATGTGACGGTATAATGAAACCTGGCTTATTTCAAATCAGAATAGCGCTTGCTTCTCTCTCTCTGGTGTGCCTGCCTTACACCCATGCCGGGGAAAGTCAAGCAGACAGCACCTCAGTCAGCAGAGATTCTCAAGCTCAGGTTAATCTCTCTCAATCCATAGCGGAATACGAGCGGGAAATCCAGGCCCGGGAGGCTGAACATGGCGTTTACGACCCCGCTACGGGTGAATTTCTGTTATCCGTCGGTCTGGTCTACCAAAACGACGGAAAGCATGATGAAGCCGTTGAGGCATTCACACGCGCCCTGCAAATCAAGCGGGTCAATGAAGGACTCTACAGTACCAGCCAACTGCTCATTTTAGAGCAACTCATCAAAAGCAATATCGCCAGTGCCAACTGGGAGGAAGTGGATCAGAACTATCAACAACTGCTATGGATAAACAAGCGCAATTATGATGCCGGCGACCCGCGTCTGTTACCCGTCGTCGATACGGTCGGGCGCTGGAAGCTGAAAGCCTACAAGGAAGACCTGCTGGACAGCAGCGCAATCAGTACTATCGGTGAATCCGAAAAACTGTTCCGGGATACGATTGTTATCCTGGAACGCCAGTATGGTGAGAATGATCCAAGGCTGATCAACCCGCTCTACGGCAGGGCATTGACAAATTACCAGTATGCCATCGAAGTCGCCAATACCCCGCAGGATGAGTTTCACGGCGCCGGTAGTCCGACCCGGACCCAGGTGATATGCCGTACCGTTCCGACAGCCAACGGCGGCGCCAGACGTATCTGTAACACCATAAGGGTACCCGACCCAAGCTATTATGCCAGCCAGTCCAGCAGTAAGGACTTCGCCCTGGGGCAACGTATCGTTGCAGTGGGCAAAGCGTTGAAACAAATTGTGCAGATACATGAGACTAATCCTGACCTGCCCAGGGATTCCCATGCCAGGGCCTTGGTGCACCTGGGTGACTGGAATCTCCTGAGAGGCAAGAAAACCACGGCCCACAAGAACTATAAATCCGCTTATCAACTCCTGGCTGATACCGGTGAACACCAGGAAGTGATTGAAGAATTATTCGGCAAGCCACAGAATTTGCCGGCGCTACGGCTGCCGTTACCCGAAGTCGATGACAAACTGGAACAGGAGAAGACAACTTCCGTTCTCGCGTCATTTGACGTATCCAGCACCGGCCGTGCAAAAAATGTACAGATTCTCGAATCGGAGCCGCCGGATGCTACCTCCGCCCGCAGAAATGCCAAGAAAACGATCCGCGGGCGCATCTACCGGCCACGTTTTGAAAACGGCGAACCGGTGAATACAGTAGGTAATAAAATCCGTATAGTGGATTAACCCAACCCCAGCGCGGGCTGATTCCATGGCGACGGTCACAAAGAGGTACCACCTTATACACCGATGCCGAGAGATAAACTGCCGAATATACCGGACAGGATTGCACCCAATATAAACAAAATGATAATCGCCGGAATTGCCGCTATCGCCCATTTGACCATGAAAACGACCATTGAGATGAATGGCATCTTAATATCGGCTACTATGATTTTCGTTTCATCTGCAGGATTCATTTGTACACCTTCTTTCAGCTATCCCCTCCCTGGAATATTGCGAACCGGATTATTTACTTGGCCCCGCTAAATTAGCGGAGTTCAATCTTCCCTGGTCAGAAAATCAACATCATCCACATCCGGCATCAGTGCAAACTCGGGATAGGATTCGATCCCGAGTTCCGCCGAATCCTGGCCTACCTCTTCAACAGCGGCAGTTACCCGGACTCCTATAGTCTTCTCAATGGCAAACCACAAGACTAATGAAGTCAGGAAGACAAACGCCCCGACCGCAAGCACGCCGGTGAGCTGCACCATGATGTCGCCGCCGGCCGCAATGCAGACTGCCAGGGTACCCCAGACACCGGCAAACAGGTGCGCAGGGATCGCGCCGACTACGTCATCCACTTTCCATGTTTCCAGGAGCTTCATTGCGACCACGCAGATAACGCCCCCGACCATCCCGATAGCGACCGCCCAGTAATGAGCGACGATATCCGGGCCCGCGGTAATTGAGACCAGCCCGGCTATTGCGCCGTTCAGTCCGGCGAGCAGATCAATCCGTCCCAGGAGAGGCCGTGATACGCTGATAGCCGCCATAACCCCGGCCGCCGCCGCCAGGTTGGTATTGACCAGCACGTTGCTCATTGCCACTGCATCGGCTGCACCGCCCAAGGCGAGTTGCGACCCGCCGTTGAAGCCGAACCAACCGAGCCACAGGATAAAAACACCCAGGGTCACGATAGGGACGTTCGATGGCGGCGTGGACTTGACACTGCCGTCAGGACGGAATTTGCCTAATCTCGGACCTACTACCAGGGCGCCGGCCAGCGCTGCCCAGCCGCCGGTCGAGTGGACAATAGTGGACCCGGCAAAATCCTGAAAGCCCATTTCATTGAGCCAGCCGCCGCCCCAGGTCCAGGCGCCGACGAGAGGATAAATGAGACCGGTCAGAAAAATAGTAAAGAGAAAAAATGACCACAGCCGCACCCGTTCAGCCATGGTGCCGGAAATAATGGATGCCGTGGTCGCGACAAACACCATCTGGAAGAACCAGTCGGACATTACGGAATAACCGTTATCGATCACCGCGGCTTTCGCATTCTCATCACCGGACAGCAAAGCAAGCTCGTCCGCCGACGGGCCGTAGAGAAAGGTGAAAGAGCCGATCCACCCGGACACATCCGTATACATGAGATTGTAGCCCACGAAGTAGTACATAAGGCCGGCGATGGAATAAATACCGATGTTCTTCAGGCAGATAACCGAAGCGTTCTTGGTGCGCACCGAACCCGCTTCGAGCATGGTGAAACCGGCGCACATCCACATCACGAGCGCGCCCCAGACAAGGAATGAAAAGGTATTGAATACGAACTGTATTTCCTGTTCCACGGCGGCGTTAGCGTCTATTGAGACTAGCAGCAGTATGAAACCTGCGAGAGTTTTGCCGAGGAGTGTAAAGCGTTGAAGTGATAGATTGATACAGTTACTGGTCATTGCCCTCCCCCTGTTCTTATTCTTCGACCGGTAGCGGACTTTATCACAAAACGCCGTCTGGAGCAATGGAATTCGCAAGGTTACGGACTGTCAGATGGTAGTATTACCCCTGTTGTCAGGCTGAACCCGCCGGTATTTTCTTTTGTCGTTTTAGTGATGAACCCAGTTGCCATCACCGTTTAGCCACTTAATAACGTATTCACAATGGAGAGCATGAAACCAATCAGCGGATGCAGGATCTTTCCCAGGACTCCGGTGAAGATCAGGACAACCAGGATCGGCAGGCCCCAGCGTTCCAGGGCGTTATACTTGTGCGCTGCTGCGGGTGAAAGGAAAGCCGTTACAATCCGGCTACCATCCAGGGGAGGCAGGGGCAACAGGTTCAGGGCAATCAATACGATATTGATGATGATCCCGACCTTCGCCATTTCAATCAATAAGGTTGACACATAAGAAACGGAGTTGCCTGTTGCAAACAAAGCCGACAGCAGCAGCGTCCATAGCGCCAGCATAATGAGATTAGCTCCCGGTCCTGCCGCCGCCACCAGCGCCATGTCACGCCTCGGCTGCTTCAGGTTGCGCCAGTCCACAGGTACCGGTTTTGCCCAACCGAAGGCAAAAGGCGTTAAGGCAATCATGATGAGAGGGACGGCAATAGTACCTACCGGGTCGATGTGTCTTACCGGGTTCAGCGTCAACCGACCAGCCAGCTTTGCCGTGTGATCACCCAGTTTACTCGCCACCCAGCCGTGGGCGACTTCATGCACGGTAATGGCAAAGATAATGGGAACGGCGGCGACGGCTATTTTTTCTACCAGATAGAGCTCGTACATGGAAAATCGACTTGAAACAGGCTAACGATCAATTCCGGGCAAGGATGATCAAGAATATGATGAACAGGACCACTATGCCGATAGGTATAAGCGCACTTGACCAATCCGGGTTCTCCGCTTCCCTGCTTTTCTTCATCGCGGCCTTCGCCCCGGGCCAGAAAAAGAAAAGGACGCCGGCGGCTAATATACCGACTAAAACCTGTTCAAATAATCCCATGATGTTGATATGACTGTCAGTACCACTATTTGATTCCTGGAATGATTAACTGATCCACACATCATTGTCCACAGGTTCGAAGGCACCGTAATGCCCGAAAGATGTTGTTCCGCTCTCTGGGGATAAACAGTTAAAACAAAACCCCGCAAGCGCGGGGTTCTATCAGACGATAACAACCTGTTCAGTTGATAACGACCACCTCAATAGCATGGAATCCTTTTGGACCCTGCTCAGCGGTATAGGTTACGCTCTGCCCCTCATTTAAACTCTTATAGCCTTCAGATTTTATGGACGAATAATGTACAAAAATATCATCTCCGCCTTCAGACGGCTCAATAAAACCAAATCCTTTAGCATTGTTGAACCATTTGACGGTTCCCCTCGTACTCATACTGCTCTCCCCCTTACTTTATGATATGTATTACTGGTATTCAGCTATCCAATGTACGGCAGAAACAAACTTCTGGTACTACCCGCATTTACGACAGCACACAGGTTAGCATAGTCAATTTTTGACCTATTGCCAACTAATTTGTATCAATCTGTATCAATCCGTTGCCTGCTCCCTGTCATCGACGTTGATTCGCTTGTTTCTATGGCGCCGAATCAGTACCAGTGTCATCAGGGGACCGGATACGGCATAGATCAAGGACAGCAAAAATAGTACCAGCGAGGGTCTGACGGCAACCAGAGCAATGATCAGGACGATGAACAATATGTTGAAAAAAGGCACCTTGCCGTGCAAATCGAATTGTTTGAAACTGTGATAGCGGATGTTGCTGACCATCAGCAGGCCGACGCAAATAGTCAGCGAAAAAGCAAACACAACCAGGGTATTACCGTCAACAGGCTGGCCGACGCTATCGAACCAGACCAGGCCGGCGATGACTGCAGCCGCTGCCGGACAGGGTAATCCCTGGAAATAGCGTTTGTCGGCGCTGCCGGCCTGGGTATTGAACCTGGCCAGTCGCAACGCCGCCGCTGCCGCGTAAATGAAAGCGGCCAACCAGCCCAACTTGCCCAGGCCGTGCAAAGACCACTGGTAGACCACCAGGGCCGGCGCCAGCCCGAATGAAACCATGTCGGACAAGCTATCGTATTGAACGCCAAAATCGGTTTCCGTCTTGGTCAACCTGGCAATACGGCCATCCATGCCATCAAGGATCATCGCAATAAAGATGGCGATGGCGGCAGATTCGAAGCGTCCGTTCATCGCGGCAACGATCGCATAAAACCCGGCAAACAGCGCTGACGTGGTGAACAGGTTGGGCAGCAGGTAAATTCCCCTGCGACGCTTAATCATACTTTATGTCCTGTGTGAAAGGTTGAGATATTTGGGGTCAGAGTAAAAATACTTAATAGCACAGCAACATAATCTACCGGATTGCCCGTATTTTTACTCTGACCCCAAATATCACTGCTTAAAGATCAGTTCTTTTCCTGATCCACCAGTTTGTTTTCCCTGATCCACGGCATCATTGAACGCAGCCTCTCACCGACCTGCTCAATCTGGTGCTCCTTGCTCATTCTCCTCATTGCTTTCATCTTTGGCGTTCCCGACAGGTTTTCCATGATGAATTCCCTGGCGAAATCCCCTGTTTGGATTTCCTGTAAAATCTCCTCCATCGCTTTTTTCGACTCAGGGCCGATGACTCTGGGCCCGCGGGTAAAATCACCGTATTCAGCCGTATTGGAGATGGAATAACGCATATTGGCGATACCCCCCTCATAGATCAAATCGACGATTAACTTCGTCTCGTGCAGACACTCAAAATAAGCCATCTCCGGTGCATAGCCCGCTTCAACCAGGGTTTCAAATCCAGCTTGAATCAACGCCGTTATGCCGCCGCATAATACCGTCTGCTCGCCAAACAGGTCCGTTTCCGTCTCTTCGCGGAAATTGGTTTCAATCACGCCGGCGCGACCACCACCATTAGCGGAAGCGTATGACAAAGCAATATCCCTGGCCTGCCCGGACGCGTCCTGGTGGATGGCAATCAGGGAGGGCACGCCACCTCCTTCCAGGTAGGTGGAGCGAACCAGGTGTCCGGGACCTTTCGGGGCAATCATGATCACGTCCAGGTCCGCACGCGGCTCTATCTGGCGGAAATGAATGTTGAATCCATGGGCAAAGGCCAGCGCCGCGCCGTTCCTGATATGCGGTTCAACCTGTGCGCGATACAGCGCCGCCTGGTGTTCATCCGGGGCCAGGATCATCACGACATCGGCCCAGCCGACCGCGTCCTCTATGCTCTTTACTGTCAGGCCGGCTGCCTTCGCCTTGGCTTCAGAAGAGGAACCCTGGCGCAGGCCGACACAGACTTCCACTCCGGAATCACTCAGGTTATTGGAGTGGGCGTGACCCTGGGAACCATACCCTATAATGGCGACTTGCTTGCTTTTTATCACGGACAGGTCCGCATCTTTATCATAATATATATTCATTGTTTATCTCTCATTCTCCTGATTCAGCAGTTCCCGCTAATTCCCGGGACCGAGGGCAACCTGCCCTCGTGGAGGGCGAGACGCCCTCCCTCCCCCAGAGAAACATGCCCGCTTATTTCCTGGGGGACAGATTTAAATCTGTCCCCCCTGTTTTCGAATCCGGCAAACATCACTGTATTGACCTCGAGTTAGCGGGAGCACCTGTCTCCTGATTAAACCTTGATTGCCCTTTCCCCGCGGGCAATACCGGAAACGCCGGTCCTGACGGTTTCCAGGATCAATTCAGGTTTAACAGCTTTCAGGAAGGCATCCAGCTTATCGCCGTTGCCGGTTATTTCTATTGTATAAGAATTTTCATTCACGTCGATGATACGCCCCCTGAAAATATCACTCAAACGCATCAGTTCTTCCCGGGAAGAATCAAGCGCATTGACTTTCACCAGCATCAATTCCCTTTCGATATGATCACTTTCATTTAAATCCACGACTTTTATCACATCCACCAGTTTGTTCAGGTGCTTGGTTATCTGCTCGATAATCGCATCGGAACCGGAGGTGACTATGGTCATTCGGGAAACAGTGGAATCTTCCGTCGGCGCAACGGTCAGGGATTCAATATTGAAGCCACGGGCAGAGAACAGTCCGGAAATCCTGGATAACGCCCCGGCCTCATTCTCGACCAGGAGGGACAGAATATGGCGCATCAGGCCAGTTCCCGCTCTTCTGAACCGGGCGCCAGGTGCATTTCGTGCTGTCCCTTGCCCGCAGCTATCATCGGATATACGTTCTCGGTCTGGTCGGTAATAAAGTCCATCAAAACTAGCTTATCCTCCATTGCCAGCGCCTCTTTAAGCGCCGCGTCCACGTCAGCGGCCTTTTCGATACGCATCCCAACGTGGCCAAAGCTTTCAGCCAGTTTGACAAAATCAGGCAAGGCCTCCATATAAGAATGTGAATAGCGCTTTTCGTAAAAGAACTCCTGCCACTGCCTGACCATGCCCATATAACGGTTGTTCAAATTAATAATCTTGATCGGTGTCCGGTATTGCAGGCAGGTTGAAAGCTCCTGGATACACATCACCAGGCTGGCCTCGCCCGTGATGCACACGACCGTTTCATCCGGGTAGGCTATCTTGGCCCCCATCGCCGCCGGCAAGCCGAACCCCATAGTGCCGAGACCGCCTGAATTGAGCCAGCGGCGCGGCTTGTCGAATTTATAGAACTGGGCGGCCCACATCTGGTGCTGGCCGACGTCCGAAGACACATAAGCATTACCTTCGGTCAGTTCATACAATCGTTCAATAACCAGTTGCGGTTTAATCAGACTGGAGTTTCTGTCAAAGCGCAGACAATCCATAGCCTGCCAGGCTTTGATCTGGCGCCACCATTCGTCCACGTCAGGCCGGTCACTGATACTCTTCAAACCGGCATTGACCTCCTGCAATACGTGCTTGACATCACCGACGATGGGGACATCCACGGGCACGTTCTTGGCAATGGAGGACGGATCGACGTCGATTTGGATGATCCTCGCGTGGGGGCAGAATTTCTCCAGGTCGCCCGTGACCCGATCATCGAAACGCGCACCGATGGCAATCAATACGTCGCACTGGTGCATGGCCATATTGGCTTCGTAGGTGCCGTGCATTCCCAACATGCCGATAAACTGCCGGTCCGTCGCCGGATACGCGCCCAGGCCCATCAGCGTATTGGTGATCGGGAAACCCAGCAACCGGGTAAATTCGATTAACTCGGCGTCGGCGTCTGAGAGGACAACGCCGCCGCCCGTATAGATCATGGGTTTGCGCGCTTTCAGCATGAGCTTGATTGCCCGCTTGATCTGGCCCGGGTGGCCTTTGACTGTGGGCCGGTAGGAACGCATATCGACTGTATCCGGGTACTCGTAGGCACAGGAGTTTGCCGTAACGTCCTTTGGGATATCCACCAGTACGGGGCCGGGACGACCGCTGCAAGCCACGTAAAATGCCTTCTTGATGATGCCCGCCAGGTCTTTCACATCGTAAACGAGAAAATTGTGTTTTACACAGGGCCTGGAGATGCCGATGGCATCGACTTCCTGGAACGCATCATTACCGATAACGGACGTGGGAACCTGGCCGCTGAAAACAACCAGGGGAATGGAATCCATATAAGCCGTTGCAATACCCGTGATGGCATTGGTAATTCCCGGGCCGGATGTGACCAGTACTACGCCGGGGCGACCCGTTGCCCTGGCGTAACCATCGGCTGCGTGAGTGGCGCCCTGCTCGTGGCGTACCAGGATATGCTCAACCTCTGTTTGCTTGTAAAGTTCATCGTAAATATGCAATACGGCGCCACCGGGGTAACCGAAAACATGCTTTACCCCTTCATCTTTCAATGCCTGCACGAAGATTTCCGCGCCGCGTAGTATTGGCTTTGACTTACCCACCAGATAATTCCACAGATTAATCAATAAGAAGAAATGGTAACTTACTGATATTCTTCACAAGCGTCAAGTTGTGCTTTGCAGATATTTGGGGTCAGAGTAAAAATACTGTCAGGTTGGCAGCCGGCGCTGATTTATCGTCGAGTATTTTTACTCTGACCCCAAATATCTCAAGGTCGTGGACCCGCACTTATCATTATATTTTTATATATATTTGTGACTTTTATCACTTTTACGCCGATTCTCTGCTTTTCCTTTCATTTTAACCGGCTAAAATCAGTACAGCCTTAAGGAAATGAGGCAACGGTAAGCCGGAAGTCGGGCTAACCGCCAGAAAGGAACTCGTGAGTTACTATTTACTGATGTAATGACTTCCTCTATGCCTGAAGGCGGCCCGGTTTGACTGCGACGGGCCAGGGATCAGGGACAGCCTGAAGGCGCCGGCAGGGGGGCGTATAACAGAACGACGCCCCCCTGACAAGGGGTTCAGGGTAACCCGTCAGGGCGAACGCATACTTTAGAATCCGGGTTATCGTCATTCCGGCGCAGGCCGAGTAGTGGTACATAGCCTGCCCCTGCAGGCTGTAAGCAGGGGGATGTGCCGTCAACGGAGCGTAGGATGCAAATCCAGTCGAAAAAGACGGTTCCTTATGGTAAAAGGTTGGTTTGTTAACTGGATTCCGGCCTGCGCCGGAATGACGAACTGAGTTATACAGCTGGTTTTCTATTCTTGACGGCCTGCCCCTAGTATAGTTACAGTTCTATCCTTTATTATCGGGATTGACGTCTGCCCTGGAAAAATCCATCTATGCGAACTACAGAAACACTGTTGGCCACCCTGCGTGAGGCCCCGGCGGATGCCGAGGTTATCAGTCACCAATTGATGTTGCGGGCCGGTATGATCCGGAAAGTAGCCGCCGGGATCTATAACTGGCTCCCGCTCGGTCTGAGAGTGCTGCGCAAGGTAGAGGCCGTTGTGCGTGAAGAAATGGATGCCTCGGGCGCCCGGGAAGTCCTGTTATCCGGAGTGCAGCCAGTCGAGCTGTGGCAGGAATCCGGACGCTGGGAGGAATACGGCCCGGAATTATTGCGTTTCAAGGATCGGCATAAACGGGATTTCTGTCTGGGACCCACCCACGAGGAAGTCATAACGGACCTGATCCGGCACGAAATCCGCAGTTATAAACAACTGCCGGCCAATTTCTACCAGATCCAGACCAAGTTCCGCGATGAGATTCGCCCTCGCTTCGGAATCATGCGGGCCCGGGAATTTATTATGAAAGACGCTTATTCCTTTCATCTCAGCCAGGATTCCCTGGAACAGACGTATCAAGTGATGTACCGGACCTATACACGCATTTTCAATCGCCTGGAGCTGGAGTTCCGCCCCGTTGTTGCCGACAGCGGTAATATCGGCGGCAAGGTATCCCATGAATTTCACGTACTGGCTGACTCCGGTGAGGACAGTATCGCGTTTTCGCAAGGCTCCGAATTCGCAACCAATGTGGAACTCATTGCGGCACCCCCACCTGCGGAAAAAAGACCGGCGCCGGGCGAGTCCCTGCAGAAAACAGCGACTCCGGATCAACATACTATTGACGATATCAGCCGTTTCTTTGACGTCAGTCCGGCGCGCTGCCTGAAAACCCTGATCGTAAGGGGCAGCAACACCGCCCTTGTCGCCCTGGTATTGCGGGGTGACCACGACCTGAACCGCCTGAAAGCGGAAAAACTTCCGGAACTGGCAAAACCTCTGACCTTTGCATCCCCTGAGGAGATCAGCAAACAACTGGACTGTGATACCGGTTCACTGGGCCCGGTCGGATTAAACATGCCGGTTATCGCCGACAGTGCCGCCCTGATCCTGGCGGATTTCATCTGTGGCGCCAACGAAAACGGTTATCACCTCACGGGTGTTAACTGGCAACGGGACCTTGCGGAGCCCGCACACGCCGACCTGCGTAACGTGGTGGAAGGCGACCCGGCTCCCGACACTTCCGGGCCGCTTAAAATCGCCCGGGGCATCGAAGTGGGACATATCTTTCAACTGGGCACAAAGTACAGTGCGGCAATGAAAGCCCTGTGTCTGGATGAAACCGGCGAGGCCGTGACCTTGTACATGGGTTGCTACGGTATCGGCGTCTCTCGCATCGTTGCCGCCGCCATTGAACAAAATCACGATGACCGCGGTATTATCTGGCCGGATGCCCTGGCCCCGTACCAGATTGCCTTGGTACCCATCAATGCACACAAATCACAACGCCTGCGCGCGGCCGTTGATGATTTATATCAACGGCTTGTCGACAGCGGCATAGATGTGTTACTGGACGACAGAAAGGAACGGCCGGGGGTCATGTTTGCCGACATGGAATTGATCGGCATACCCCACCGCTACGTATTCAGCGAGCGCGGGCTGGATAACCATACTCTTGAATACAAAGGCAGACGTGACGCGCAAAGTATTGACATCCCGCTGGATAACGTCATTGAATTCATCAAAGGAAAGAAGCGGACAGAAAAATGACCGTAACAATTTATCATAACCCCCGTTGTTCCAAATCGAGACAAACCCTGGAATTACTGCGCCGGCAGGGAATGGAGCCAAGGATCATCGAATACCTGAAAAATCCACCCGACAAGAGCGAATTGAAGCGGCTATTGAACTTGCTTGGGCTGGCGCCCCGGGAATTGATGCGTAGAAAAGAAGACGCATATAAAGCCAATGGCCTGGATGCCGGGGATCTGTCCGACGACCAGTTGGTTGACGCCATGATTGAGCACCCGGTCCTTATCGAACGGCCCATAGTCCTGGCTAACGGGAAAGCCGCCATAGGACGCCCGCCGGAAAATGTGCTTGAGATACTCTGAGCGATGGCTGACATACTGGTTTTGTACTACAGCCGCTACGGTAATGTAGCGGACATGGCCAGATACGTCGGGCGCGGCGTTGAATCCGTCAAATCCTGCCACGCGCTGATCCGGACCGTCCCGGCCGTATCGACCGTGTGCGAGGCCGTTGCCGACGATATCTCTGCAGAGGGTCCGCCATTTGTAACCAGGGACGACCTGGTCCGCTGTGCCGGCCTGGCCCTGGGCAGCCCCACCCGCTTCGGAAATATGGCGGCGCCGTTAAAATATTTTCTTGATAGCACCGGGGATATCTGGCTGTCCGGCAAGCTCGCAGGCAAACCTGCTGCCGTGTTTACCTCAACAAGCAGTCTGCACGGCGGCCAGGAGAGCACACTTCTGTCAATGATGCTGCCGCTGTTGCACCATGGAATGATTATCATGGGCGTGCCGTATTCGGAACCGGTTTTAACATCCACACAATCCGGTGGCACGCCTTACGGCGCAAGTCATGTCGCCGGTATTGAAAGTGATAATAAGATTACCGAAGATGAGAAACAGATCTGCATGACCATGGGAGCCAGACTTGCTGAGTTGTGTTTAAAGTTGTCGGGTTGAACGAACATTTGGGGGAACATTTGGGGTCAGAGTAAAAATATCAAGCAATGGATTAGAAACACCCGCCTGTGCCTGTATTTTTACTCTGACCCCAAATGTTCCTGACCCCAAATATTACTGACTTTCCTTGAGTATTTCCTTGACAAAATCTACCGTCAGTCTTCTTTGCGCTATCAGGCTGTGCCTGTCCAGGCGGTCAAGCCAACGGAATAAATTATGGGTATCTCGTTCGACACGTTTGATCAGAAACTCCACCACCTGGTCAGTCAGTTCAAATCCGCGCTCATGGGCGCGATATTTTAATGCGACGATCTTCATGGCGTCATCAAGCGGCTGCAGGTGGTAGCACAGGCCCCAGGACAGTCTTGATTTCAGATCAGGCAGCTCGATCAGACTGCCTTTGGGGCTGCGACAGGAACTCATCACCAGGGGGATGTTTGCATCCGTTAAGCGATTGAACAAGTCAAATAACGCCATTTCCCACCGGGTCTTGCCTGCCACCTCATCCATATCGTCCAGGCAGACAAGGCTGAGTTCCTCAAGGGATGAAAGCAGCTCCGGCGTAAACTCATCGTGTTGGCTCAATGGAATGTATGCACATTGCCGTTGCGACTGGGCGGCCGCGCTACAAAGCGCCTGGAGCAAATGGCTCTTTCCAACGCCCCACCCTCCCCATATATAGATGTTACTGTGACCGTATCCCTTTGCGGTATTCTGCAAAGAGTCAATCGCTTCCTTGTTATCTCCGGGAATATATGTTTCAAAGGCATAGACATCGTAGCGGGCGAACGCCAACAGGAGTTGCCGACTCTGATCAGCTAATGACATTCGTTTTCATGAAGATAAGCCGGAACCCGTACTTCTTCCTAGGGAATCAGACGATAGTAATGGCCATCGAAGCCTTCAACCGGCTCCAGGGTCCTGCCCAGACTGATGGTATGCACTATGGCCTGTTCACCGCCATGCGCGGTCAATGCCAGTTTAACTTCCCCGGTCCGCACTTCCATGACATGGATTTGACTGATTGAACTTAACGACCCCAGGTAGTTTATCAGGCGTGCATATTGATCGACAGAATTAATGTCACCGACCGTTATTTCAACATCTCCCAGCAGGGTATAACTGCCGCCACGGGCAAACCGGGTTACAAGGGTATCAATAAATCCGTCAAACCCTTCTTCCAGGGCGGTTTCCAGCAGGTCGGTTTCAGTTTCCCACTCATGGCTCAGCCTGTCATGGCGGTAGCTTCTCCACCTGCCTTCCCATATACCAGGAACGGGGGAGTACACGCTTGCGGTAAGGATAATGTCAGCATTATACCTGACCGATGCGGCTATGATGGGTTCCTGGAAACCAAGCCATACGTCACCAGGTTGTATTTGTGTTCTATCATCAAGATCCTGCAGTGGAAACAGGATGGAAACGCCACGACGTTCTGCAAGCTCATGCAGCAGGGCCAACAATTCCGGAGCGCTCTCCGCTTCGGCAAACAATCTCCGGTTCGCCTGTTCCAGCGCCAGCCAGATCAGTATGGATGGCCGCTCATTGTCCCAGACCGGTATCCCCGAAGCGCGCAAAGACTTATTCAGGTTCTCTTCATCGAATTTAACGGCAAGATGCCATGCCGTCACGGAAGGTGAAGCGGGTATGGCAGGTGTTTCCGTTTGAATTTCCCGGTAACGGTATTGTTGAACAAAGTTGTCCGCACGGTCCAGAATCGGCTGCAGCGTCGTCTTACCCGATACGTTTCGCTCACCGGTCAGTTTTACCAGTACCATACCCAGACATGCCCGGATAGCTGTCTTTCTGCCTTCACTCGATTGATTGGCGACGACGGCCTCCGCTTCGTACAGTCCCGGTACCTTGATAGCATGCACGGTCGGCAGGCACAAACACCATAAACAGCAAAAAATCCGTAATGCTTTTTTCATATTTTCAAGCTGTATAAAACCTCAAGTCCCTGGAAAGTAATAGTCCATCACATTATAGTATCGTACTTTATGCCTGAATATCATCGAATCAATGAAGCATTCCGACTATGAAGCCGCCGGGGTCAGTATCGACCGGGGAAACGAACTGGTAGCCAATATTAAATCCCTGGTGCGAACTACGCATCGCCCTGAGGTATTGGCCGAACTGGGCGGTTTCGGCGCATTATTTGATCTTTCCGCGACAAAATATCGCCACCCGGTACTGGTTTCGGGCGCCGATGGCGTGGGCACAAAGATCAAGCTGGCAATCGATCTCGGCAGACACGACAGCATCGGTATCGACCTGGTTGCCATGTGTGTTAACGACATCCTGGCGCAAGGCGCTGAGCCCCTTTTCTTTCTCGATTATTTTGCCTGTTCCAAACTGGATGTTGCCACGGCAACGGACGTTGTGAAAGGAATTGCCCGGGGTTGTGAACTCTCCGGTTGCGCCTTGATTGGCGGAGAAACCGCAGAAATGCCGGGCATGTACCAGCCCGGTGAATACGATCTGGCTGGTTTTTGCGTGGGAGTAATGGAAAAAGATGAAGTAATCACCGGGGAACACGTTAAACAGGAGGATATCCTGATTGCCCTCCCCTCCAGCGGACCACACGCAAACGGCTTTTCCCTGATCCGTAAAATTCTGGCCGACTCCGGGACTGCATTAGCCGATAAGCTGGACGGCATCCCATTTTCGGAATTATTGCTGGAACCGACACGAATTTACAAAGAAATCATATTCGCGTTGTTGCCGGAGATAAACCTGAAAGCCATTGCGCATATAACGGGCGGAGGATTGACGGAAAACATTCCCCGGGTCATTCCCGAAAATATGTGCGCTGAAATTAATCGGGACAGTTGGCGCTGGCCGGCACTATTCCATTGGTTGCAGGAAACAGGTAAGGTCAACTCGGCGGAAATGTACCGGATTTTTAATTGCGGTATCGGAATGGTGCTTGTAGTCGGCCCTGATGAAGCGGAAAAAACTCTCGGATTATTACGCGCTGCAGGCGAATCAGCGTGGCGACTCGGCACGATCCGGGAACATGACGGCAAAGCCGGTCGGGTGAGATATGCGGGTTAGCCGGCAATGAGAGTTCCTGGTTCGTAGAGCCGGAACCACTACCTTCTTTCTATCGGGATAAACTCCATCTTATCCGGGCCGGTGTAGTTGGCGCCGGGCCGTATAATTTTTCCATCCTGGCGTTGTTCGATAATGTGTGCCGTCCAGCCAGTTACCCGCGCCATCACGAAAATCGGCGTGAACATGGGAGTGGGTATGTCCATCATGTTATAGGACACCGCGGAGAACCAGTCCAGGTTTGGGAACATATTTTTGATATCCCACATCACGGTTTCCAGTCTTTCGGCAATATTGAACAGGCTCATGTCCGCTTTTTCAACAGAGAGCCTTTTTGCGATGCTTTTGATCACTTCATTGCGTGGGTCGGAGATGGTATAAACGGGATGGCCAAACCCGATCACGATTTCTTTCCGGGCAATACGTTCCCGGATGTCCGCCTCGGCCTCATCCGGCGTTGCATAGCGTTGCTGGATTTCCAGGGCCACCTCATTGGCGCCGCCGTGCCTGGGGCCGCGCAGCGCGCCGATGGCGCCGGTAACGGCCGAATATATATCCGACCCCGTCCCGGCAATGACCCGGCCGGTGAAGGTCGAGGCATTGAACTCATGTTCGGCATACAGTATCAGGGAGGTGTGCATGGCCCGCTCCCATAACCGGGAGGGAGGTTCGCCATGCAGCATGTGCAGGAAGTGGCCGCCGATAGAGTCCTCTCCGGTATCCTCATCAATGCGCCGGCCGTGATGGCTGAAGTGGTACCAGTAGGTCAGCATGGAAGGAAACGAGGCCAACAGCCGGTCCGCAATATCCCGTGCTTCTGCTGTCGTATGTTCGCGGGATTCCGGCGCCACAGCGCCCAGGAGTGAACAACCGGTCCTGAGGACATCCATAGGCGGTGTAGTTGCAGGCAGCAACTCCATCCCCTTCTTTACCTGGTCCGGCAGTCTGCGCAACCCGGCCAGTTTTATTTTATACCTGTCCAGTTCCTTCCGGGTCGGCAACCGCTCATGTATCAACAGGTGTGCGATCTCTTCAAATTCACAGGTCTCGGCAATATCCAGGATATCGTAACCGCGATAAGACAGGTCATTGCCGCTGCGACCTACCGTGCATAAGGCGGTATTCCCCGCCGACACCCCGGACAGGACCACTGATTTCTTTGGTTTCAAACCTGTATTTGCCTGAGTCATTCCACCAGTTCCCGGGTAAACAAAGCATCCAGTTTTCGTTCGTAATCGTGGTAGCCCAAAATGTCATACATGTCTTCCCGAGTCTGCATCATGTCAATAACATTGCGTTGATGGCCGTCTTCGAGAATGGCCTGGTAAAATGTCATGGCAGCCTTGTTCATCGCCCGGTAGGCACCGCAACAGTACAGCACGATATCGACGCCTGCCGCGCCCAATTCCGGTGTGGAAAACAGCGGGGTATTGCCGAATTCCGTAATATTCGCCAGGAAAGGAACGGGTATGTTTGCACGCAACATCTTATATTGGTCGAGTGTTGACACCGCCTCGGGGAAGATCATATCGGCGCCGGCTTCAATACAGGCGTTGATTCGGTCAATGACGGATTGCATGCCCTCGACTGCCAGGGCATCGGTCCTGGCCATGATGACAAAACTCTCGTCGCTACGGGCGTCCACCGCGGCTTTGATGCGATCCACCATTTCCCCCTGCGATACAATGGCTTTGTTGGGTCTGTGCCCGCAACGTTTCTCTGCCACCTGATCTTCGATATGCATGGCCGCGGCGCCGGCTTTGCCCAGGCTTCGGGTTGTCCTGGCTATATTGAAAGCGCCGCCAAAACCCGTATCCGCGTCCACCAGTAACGGCAGTTCACAGACGTCGGTGATGCGCCGTATATCCGTCAGCAGGTCTTCCAGGGCGCTGATGCCCAGGTCGGGCATCCCCAGGGAATTTGCCGCCAGGCCGCCACCGGACAGATAAATCGCCTTGTGCCCCGCCTGTTCCGCCATGCGCGCGGACAGGGCTGTAATAGCGCCGACTACCTGTAACGGTTTGTTTTCTTCAACTGCCTGCCGGAATTTATTTGGTGAATTCATCTCGTAATTACAACCTGTGTCTTCAACAGGATGAAGTCTATTCGTTTCTGACTTCTTCTTCAATGGAGGAATATTTGGGGTCAGAGTAAAAATACTGTTAGTCTGGTAACTGATTCTGGTTTTATTATTATGTATTTTTACTCTGACCCCAAATATTCACCCCAAATATTCTGGAACTGATATGTCAGGTATAAATTCGGGAGATTACCCCGCGGTACGCATGCGCCGCATGCGGGAGCATGATTTCACCCGGCGTCTGATGCGGGAGACGACACTCAGTGTCGCCGACCTTATCTATCCCGTTTTCATCATTGAGGGTGTAAATCAACGCGAGCCGGTCTCCGCTATGCCGGGCGTTGAGCGCCTCAGCATTGACCTGCTGATCGAAGAGGCCAGGGTGATTTCGAACCTGGGCATACCCGCGCTTGCACTGTTTCCCGTTACCCCGGATGGGAAAAAAACGCCGGACGGCAGGGAAGCCTGGAATCCGGACGGTCTGGTTCAGGTTGCGACAAGAGAGCTCAAGGCTGCCGGGTCCGGTCTCGGCATCATCGCTGACGCAGCACTGGACCCGTTCACCACCCATGGCCACGACGGACTGATTGACGACAACGGCTACGTCGTAAACGACGCCACTGTCGAAGTCCTGGTGCGACAGACGTTATCCCAGGCTGAAGCCGGGATCGATATCGTTGCCCCTTCCGATATGATGGACGGTCGTATCGGCGCTATCCGTAAGGCTCTTGATGATGCCGGTCATATCAATACCCGGATACTTGCCTACTCGGCAAAATACGCCTCCGGGTTTTACGGGCCGTTCCGCGCTGCCGTAGGGTCGTCGGCCAACCTTGGCAAAGACGGTAAGCAGACCTACCAGATGGACCCGGCCAATTCAGACGAGGCATTACGGGAAGTCGCTCTCGATATCAGCGAAGGTGCCGACATGGTCATGGTCAAACCCGGTCTGCCTTACCTGGATATTATCCACCGGGTAAAAACCGAATTCGGGATGCCTACCTTTGCCTATAACGTCAGCGGTGAATATTCCATGATAAAGGCGGCGGCGGAACGGGGCTGGCTGGATGAGAAAACCGCAGTGCTGGAAATCTTGTTGTCCTGCAAACGAGCAGGCGCCGACGGGATACTGACTTATTTTGCCAGGCAGACCGCAGAGTGGTTAAGGGAGTAAGACAAGGAGACAGATTTCAAATCTGTCCCTGAAGGATCCCCACGAAATCGACGTCGCGACAATATCGACGTCGCGTCATTCCGGCGAATGCCGGAATCCAGTAAGCAATATTTCCTTACAATAATGAATAAGTTGTCTACTGGATTCCGGCATTCGCCGGAATGACGGACCGTGGGGATAACTCAGATTCTGTCCCCTTTTTCTCTCGTTTCCTTAAAACAGTTCGTCCAGAAAGTTCTGCAGGGTCTGCCAGGAACGCCGGTCTGCATTCTCACTGTAAACCGTGCCGAAACCCGGGTCATTAGCCGCCGGATTGGTAAAGGAATGCATGGTATTGCCGTAGGCATGTATCTGCCAGTCAGCCCCAGCTTCCGTCAACTCTTTCTCAAGCGCAACCACGGAAGCAACGGGCGCCATGGGATCTTCATGACCGTGCAACGCCAGCACCTTTGCATTGATCCTGGTACCGGCCGTATTACCCGGCGCGCCGAACAAGCCGTGAAAACTGGCCACGCCCTTGATATCCGTACCGATACGGGCCAGGTCCAGGACACACAGACCGCCGAAGCAGAAACCGATTGCGGCAATCCGGTTTTCATCCACTTCCGGCAAGGCCTTCAGGGTTTCCAGGGCCGTGGTCAAACGGGATTGCAGAAAGGCCCGGTCTTCCAGGAACGGCTGTATGAGACCGGCATTCTCTTCCTTGCTGCTTCCCAGAACGCCCTTTCCGAACATGTCAGCCGCGAAACCGGCGTAGCCCAGTTCAGCCAGCGCGCGAGCTTTGTCGCATTCAAACTGACTACGCCCGGCCCAGGCATGCACCACCATGACGGCAGGTCTTGGCCCGTCTTCCGTATCGTCACAAGCCAGGAATCCTTCCAGAGTGACTCCGGCATGCTCATACTCAATCAATCGTTCTTGTAACATTTATAAGTCTCCATAAATTATGCGGGAAATATTGTAAATTAAGAATGACAATATTAGTGTGCCTGAAAACCGTAAAAATTGAGCTTAAATTTTCAGATTCAGTGATTTTATCTTCCTCGTCAAGGTATTACGCCCCCAACCCAGCAGCCTGGCGGCCTCGTGGCGGCGTCCTGCTGTTTGTTGCAAGGCTTCTTCAATCAGGATGCGTTCAAACTCCGGGAGGAGGTTGCTCAATAATCCGGTCTCACCTTTGAGCAGGGTTGATTTGACCCAACGACGCAACGTGCTGTCCCAGTTTTCAATTTTTTCCCCCGCCGGTTCCGTATCCCGCAGTTCAGGCGGCAGGTCATCCAGGTGAATCTCCTTGCCCGGGGCCATGACTGTTATCCAGCGGCACAGGTTTTCCAGTTGCCTTACGTTGCCCGGCCAATCCAGCCCGTCCAGGAATTCCTGGGTCGCCGGCAACATCAGTTTCGCTTCAATATTTAATTCGATGGATGAGCAGTGTAGAAAATGTTCCGTTAATAACGGAATATCCTCTCGCCTGTCACGCAGTGACGGAACGTGCACCCGGATCACGTTTAAACGATGAAACAGGTCTTCGCGAAACGCTTTTCGTTTTACCCGTTCCTCCAGGTCCTGGTTGGTTGCAGCAATCACCCTTACTTCCGCGTCAATGGGTAAATGGCCGCCCACCCTGTAAAAGGTGCCGGTAGACAGTACGCGTAACAGGCGCGTTTGCAGGTCTGCAGGCATATCACCGATTTCATCGAGAAATAAGGTGCCACCGCTTGCCTGTTCGAAACGGCCAAGACGCTGTGACGTAGCGCCCGTGAACGCGCCTTTTTCATGACCGAATAATTCGGATTCCAGCAAATCACGGGGGATAGCCGCCATGTTGATGGCAATAAACCGCCGTTGTGACCGGGGGCTGTGGCGATGCAATGCCTGCGCCACCAGTTCTTTTCCGCTGCCGGACTCGCCGGTGACCAGGACGGTGAGGTGGGAACTCGACAGCCTGCCGATTGCTCGAAACACTTCCTGCATGGCTGTAGCAGAGCCGATGATTTCAGTGGTCGCGCTGTCTTTTCCAGGTGTTTCCACCTGCCCCTCCGGATGTCGCTGTACTGCGCGCTTCACCAGGCTGAGCAGTTCATCTATATCAAACGGCTTGGGCAGGTACTCATAAGCCCCTCCCTGAAACGATGAAACCGCCCGGTCCAGGTCCGGGAAAGCGGTCATGATAATAACCGGCACATCGGGGTTCTTCTGTTTTATCTCCTCCAGCAAAGCCAGGCCGTCCAGGCCGGGCATATGAATGTCCGAGATTATTACGTCCGGTTTATCCGTGCCGAGCCGTTGCAGCAAATCCTGTGCATTGTCGAAGGTTATCGGTTCCAGTTGTTCCTTGATCAAGGCGCGTTCCAGCACCCACCTTATGGATTTATCGTCATCAACAATCCAGACCTTATTGTTGGCCGTCACTTCATTCCACCGGCAGGAGAATCCTGAAATGTGTCCTGTCATTGATTCTTTCGTATTGAATCATGCCGTTCTGGGATTGGATCAATGACTGGGAAATGGACAATCCCAGGCCGGAGCCGCCAACCCGGCCTGTGACCATGGGATAAAATATATGATCCTCAATTTCTGCGGGAACACCGGGCCCATTATCGATAACGTCAATCTGGACGGTCAGCTTGTAATGTCTTTGGCGGATTGTACAACGGCGTTTTATCCGGGTACGGATCAGAATTTTCCCGGTTTCATCTACCGCCTGTAACGCATTCCTGCAGATATTCAACAGCGCCTGGATCAATTGCTCCCGATCAACTCGCAACGACGGCAGGCTGGGATCATAGTCGCGCTGGATTTTTAAATTAAATTCCGACTCCGCCTCCACAATGCCGCAGGTATGCTCGAGTACCTTGTGAATATTGACGCGGCTGGTCCGGTTTCTTGTCACCGGGGCCAGCATCCGGTCCACCAGGTTGCGTAATCGGTCCGCTTCGTTAATGATGATCTGGGTATATTCCACCAGGCTGGAACCATTCAACTCCCGTTCCAGGAGTTGCGCGGCGCCGCGTAATCCCCCCAGGGGGTTTTTGATTTCATGGGCTATACCGCTTAACGACTTGCGCGCCGCGTCGTGCAAGTAAGATAAATTACTTTCTCGCAGGGCCCGCACACGGGAATCGGCATTGATCAACTCAAGCACCACTTCCTTACATGCCTCGCCTTCAATTACCGGTGTAACGATACAATCCACACACACAGACTTTGCATCGGGAAGATCCAAATCGATACCCCATTCCATGCGGGGTTGTTTAGTCGCCCGGGTACGCTCGATATTTTCCAGCAGCTTGTGCGAGGCAGCCAGCATTTCATGTGCGCTATGACCATACATCTTGCCACGGCTGATAAAAAATAACGTCTCCCCTGCATTATTGATATCCGTAAGCCGAAGATCGTCATCGAATACCAGCACGGCCGTGTAAAGATTATCCTGCAGCCTGTCCGTATTCATGTATGTAAGTTATCCGCAGATTACGCAGATTACGCAGATTTAAAAGAGTGCTAAATCACCGGATCAGGACAACCGCATACTTTTGAATCAAGCCCCAAATTCTCTTGAATCATATATCATAATCTGCGTAATCTGCGTAATCTGCGGATAAATCTTCTGCGGAAAAGGGGGGACAGATTTAAATCTGTCCCCCCAAAGCAGGCAGAATGTTACAGACTGTAGTACATATCAAGTTCCACCGGATGTGTGGTCATGCGGAAACGGTTCACCTCATCCATTTTCAACTCAATATAACCATCGATCATATCGTCTGAAAAAACACCACCGGCCGTCAGGAAATCCCGATCCTGGTCCAGCGCCTCCAACGCCTGTTCAAGCGATGAACATACGGTGGGGATTTCCGACTCTTCCTCGATCGTCAGGTCGTACAGGTCTTTTTCCAGGGGTTCGCCCGGCTCCAGCCTGTTCTGAATCCCGTCCAGTCCCGCCATCATCATTGCCGCGAACATGAAGTACGGATTGCCGCAGGAATCCGGAAACCTGATTTCAACGCGTCTTGCCTGGGGGTTGGCAACCCAGGGGATGCGGGCCGCCGCTGAACGGTTGCGCGCGGAATAGGCGAGCAATACCGGGGCTTCAAAACCGGGCACCAGGCGCTTGTAGCTGTTGGTGCCGGAATTCGTGAAGGCATTGAGAGCCCGCGCATGCTTGAATATACCTGCGATATAGTGCAGTGCCAGATCGGAAAGACCACCGTACTTATCACCTGTAAACAGGTTTTGACCGTCTTTACCCAGGGACTGATGAACGTGCATACCGTTGCCGTTATCGCCAACCAGGGGTTTCGGCATAAAGGTCACCGTCTTGCCGTAACCCTGGGCGACGTTCATCGCGCAGTATTTCAGGGTGAGCAGTTCATCCGCCTTGATTACCAGTGTTTTGAATTCCGTACCGATTTCCGCCTGGCCGGCCGTCGCGACTTCATGGTGATGCACCTCGACCGTCTGCCCCATATCCTCTAATGCCATACAGATGGAACTGCGAACGTTTTGCAGTGAATCCACAGGCGGCACCGGAAAATAGCCGCCTTTAACGCCGGGGCGATGGCCCTGGTTCGGGCTATCCATCAGTTTGTCACTGTTCCAGTGGCCTTCTTCGGAATCAATCTCGTAAAAAGCGCTGTTCAGGTTGTCACTCCAACGAGCTTCATCAAAAATGAAAAATTCAGGTTCCGGACCGAAATAGGCAGAGTCAGCTATGCCGGTCGATTGCAGGTAGGCCTCCGCGCGTTTTGCCAGGGAACGCGGACAGCGTTCGTAACCTTGCATGGTAGTCGGTTCCAGTACGTCACAACGCAGGTCCAGGGTCGATTCATCATAAAACGGATCGATCACTGCTGTTTCCGTGTCCGGCATCAACAGCATATCTGACTCGTTAATCCCCTTCCAGCCGGCAATGGACGAACCGTCAAACATCTTGCCATTTTCGAAAAACTCGTCTGTGATGGTATTAACCGGCACAGTTACATGCTGTTCCTTGCCTCGCGTATCACAGAACCGCAAGTCAACAAAACGCACCTCATGCTCTTCGATTAATCCATATACCTTCTCTTTGGACATTGCTTATCTCCTCGCACATTTTTACATTTGATTTAATGGTGTTACCGGTTTCCCCTGACTGCTCACAGTGGCAACCGCTAGCGAACAATACCACATCGCACAATTTATGCCACTCCGGGAAATCGAAAAATAACGGTGTCGTTCAGCACTTTACCTGTCCACCACTCATATATTTACCAGTATGGCGCGCCAAAATAGCTCAAAGCCCCTGGATTATGCACCATTTTCGCGCATTTTTCAGCGTAATATCTGTCAACGGTGACTGTGCAACAGCACCGGGGCTGATGCAGGATACGCCGTTCAAACCGGTAAAATCTTCTCTCCTGCCATCAGTTGCTCCAGCGACTCCCGTTCCCGGATGACGTGTTCCTGCTCCCCGTCTACCAGGAGTTCTACCGCCCTGGGCCTGCTGTTGTAATTGGAACTCATACAAAACCCGTAGGCCCCGGCGGACAGGACGGCCAGCAGGTCGTTCGGCAACAGGGAGAGACTGCGCTGCAACCCCAGGAAATCAGCGCTCTCGCACACCGGTCCGACGACATCGTATTCATGTTCAATTACCTGCTCGCGTTCAGTAACAGGGATGATGTCGTGCCAGGCCTGGTATAAGGATGGACGCAACAAATCGTTCATGCTCGCGTCCACGACTGCGAAGCGCTTTGTGTTGTTTGTCTTCAGGTACTCAACCCGGGTGAGCAACACGCAGGCATTGCCGACTATGGAACGACCCGGTTCCAGCATGATGCCGTAAGGTTCAGGAATCAGGTCCCTGACGACCTTTGCAA
This sequence comes from Gammaproteobacteria bacterium, assembly GCA_965222155.1. Lineage (GTDB taxonomy): Bacteria > Pseudomonadota > Gammaproteobacteria > Eutrophobiales > Eutrophobiaceae > JAAXHV01. The sequence continues at coordinate 709,264 of CBDCTH010000012.1, read as the reverse complement.
AAGCTGTTATACCGGGTATGTCTCCGTTCCCGTCGCGACTGCTTGTCTGAGGTTCGCTGCCGGTTCGCTGAACGCTACTCCCGCACCGGTAATTGATGCCCAGTCCTCCACCGATGTCGATATGCCTGATGGGGATACCGGACCGTTCCAGTCTCGCTACCAGGGAGAGCAGTTTTTCCAGCATATCGACGTACGGTTCGACAGAGGTGATCTGTGAACCGATATGACAGTCAATCCCGATCGGTGTGAGGTTGTCCAGGGTGTCAGCCTGCTGATAGGCGGCCAGGGCCCGGTCATAGTCTATGCCGAACTTGTTTTCTCGCAGGCCCGTGGCAATAAACGGATGTGTCTGCGCATCGGTATCCGGGTTCACCCGGATGGATACGGGGGCCGTAACGGACATCTGCCCGGCAATCTCATCCAGGCGCAGTAATTCCGCCTCAGTCTCAACGTTAAAACAGCGGACGCCGACTTCCAGGGCGCGCCGGATTTCGTCTGCGCGTTTCCCGACACCGGAAAACACCACCTTATCCGGTTCGCCCCCTGCGGCTATCACCCGCTCCAGTTCTCCAGCGGATACAATGTCAAAACCCGACCCCAGTCCGGCCAGGAGGTTCAGGATAGCCAGGTTGCCGTTTGCCTTGACGGAGTAACAGATCAGTGCATCTCTCCCGCTGAACGCGTCTGCGTAGGCGCGCCAGCGGGACTCAATTGCCGCTCGCGAATACACGAACGCCGGCGTGCCATGGCGTTCGGCAAGGGCAGTCAAAGCGACACCTTCGGCATACAAGGCGCCGTTTCTGTATGAAAAATTATCCATGCACAGATGTCTGCAAGACAACTTCTGCAGAGGTGTCATCGGGCAGGTAAAGGTCGCCCTTCTGGCCGCAGCCAGTCAGGATGAGCGCCGACGTAAGGATCAGTAACCAGCGGTGTATACTAATAGTACAACGGCAAAACATGATGCGTCTCCGGATGATTGGGGTCTGGGATCAGGTTCGTGAATCATCCAGATTATAAGTTTGAATGTCAATCAGGAGATTTGGGGTTACAGGGCAAATGCATACCTTCGAATCCCGGCCGTCGTCATGCCGGCGTTGGTTGGTTCACACGCAGAGCTGTGGCAATATGCTGCTATCACAGGTGCCGTGGCGCAAACCTGATCCGACATGAAGCCATAATCGCGGGGCAGCTATCATGGCACAGAGAGTTTCGCCACAACACCGTGTTATCATGGTCAACCCGCCCTCTTTCGGACGGGGTGCGGGGTCTGCGCGCTGGCATCGCCTATCTCCCTAATGAGTTACACAGCAATATAGGGATTTTTCAAAGAGAACTTGAAATTGATCAATATTTCGGATGAAATGGCACTTCCTCTCATACAAACTACAGATATAACCATAGGTGGCACACAATATGAACGACAGCATTATCCACGTAACTGATTCCAGTTTTGAAGAAGATGTATTAAAATCGGGGGCGCCGGTAATGGTAGACTACTGGGCGGAGTGGTGTGGTCCCTGCAAGATGATAGCGCCAATCCTGGATGAAATTGCCGACGAATATACCGACAACCTGAAGGTCGCAAAAATCAATATTGACGAAAATCCCCAGACCCCGCAGAAATACGCGGTACGCGGCATCCCCACGTTGATGATATTCAAGGATGGCGAAGTCATTGGAACGAAAGTGGGGGCGGTATCGAAATTACAGTTGTCTGCCTTCATTGACAGCACTATTTAACCTTATTGACAAACTTACTAAAAAAAGTTATAAAAAAACTGGACGTTTCCGACTTGACGTGCTAATTTTCACTTAACCTGTCGTAATAACTCCCTCTAACTTAGACCCGGGTTTTAAGCGCATTTCAACCACATGGCTGTCGTTATAGAGCCAGTCAATAAAATCATATTTGTACGTAGCAAATGAATCTCACAGAATTGAAGCAACAACCCGCATCAGAATTAGTTCTCATATCTGAATCCCTCGGCCTCGATGGTTTGGCCCGCTCAAGAAAACAAGACGTCATTTTTGAAATCCTGAAGGCGCATGCCAGAAAGGGCGAAGATATTTACGGCAGCGGCGTCCTGGAAATTCTCCAGGATGGCTTTGGATTTTTACGTTCCGCAGACAGTTCCTACCTGGCCGGTCCCGATGACATCTATGTCTCTCCCAGCCAGATAAGGCGTTTCAACCTGCGAACCGGTGATAATATCTCCGGCAAGATCAGGCCGCCCAAGGAAGGCGAGCGTTACTTCGCGCTGCTCAAGGTCAATGAGATCAACTTCGAAGCGCCCGAAAAGGCCAGGAACAAGATCATCTTTGAAAACCTGACGCCGTTATTTGCGGAGGAACGTTTGAAGCTGGAAGTAGGCAATGGCAGCACCGAGGATCTGACCCCGAGAATCATTGACCTGGTAGCGCCTATCGGCAGGGGCCAGCGCGGTCTTATCGTATCGCCGCCCAAGGCCGGCAAAACGATGATCCTGCAATCCATTGCCCAGTCAATCAAGCACAACCACCCGGAATGCCATTTGATCGTCCTGCTCATTGATGAGCGACCGGAGGAAGTCACGGAAATGGAACGCTCGGTGCGGGGAGAGGTGATCTCCAGCACCTTTGATGAACCCGCCTCGCGCCACGTACAGGTAGCTGAAATGGTAATAGAAAGGGCAAAACGCCTGACGGAGCATAAGCGGGATGTAGTCGTCCTGCTTGATTCAATCACCCGTCTTGCCCGGGCCTACAATACGGTTGTGCCGGCATCAGGCAAGGTATTGACCGGTGGCGTTGACGCCAATGCACTGCAAAGACCGAAACGTTTTTTTGGCGCCGCACGGAATATCGAGGAGGGCGGCAGCCTCACCATCCTGGCCACTGCCCTGGTCGATACCGGTTCGCGCATGGACGAAGTCATCTATGAAGAATTCAAGGGCACCGGTAATATGGAATTGCACCTGGACCGGGAGATCTCGGAAAAACGCATCTATCCGGCCATCTTCATCAACCGTTCCGGTACCCGGCGCGAAGAGTTGCTGACGGAAAAAGAGGAACTGCAGAAAATGTGGATACTCAGGAAACTATTGCATCCCATGGAACCTATTACCGCCATGGAATTTCTGCTGGAGCGGCTGAAAGCGACCAAGAACAATGCCCAGTTCTTCGACGCCATGAAAAAGAGGTAGAACGAGCGCCAGCCGTTATACGCTGCGATCGCCATTCGCAACGGTCGCCATTCGCAACGGTCGCCATTCGCAACGGTCGCCATTCGCAACGGCAGCGTCATTCGCAGCGATCGTCATTCGCAGCGATCGTCATTCGCAGCGATCGTCATTCGCAGCGATCGTCATTCGCAGCGATCGTCATTCGCAGCGATCGTCATTCCGGCGCATGCCGGAATCCAGTCAGTTAACCTATTCTTTATCCAGGAAGTTCCATCTACTGGATTCCGGCATGCGCCGGAATGACGATAGACCATCCCTGGCCCTGAAACAAAAAACCCGCCGAGAGGCGGGTTTTTTTTCAGGCAGAAACTGCAATGGGTTACATCATGCCGCCCATGCCGCCCATGCCGCCCATATCTCCACCACCGCCCATGGGCATATGCTCATCCTTCTTCGGCAGTTCAGCCACCATGGCTTCCGTCGTTAATAACAGGCCGGCTATCGACGCGGCATTCTGTAATGCATACCGGACCACTTTCGTCGGATCCAGAATTCCCATCGCGATCATGTCTCCGAATTCACCCGTAGCGGCATTGTAACCGTAATTGCCTTCTCCCTCAGCGACCTGGTTCAGTATCACCGAAGCCTCATCGCCCGAGTTCGTGACTATCTGGCGCAACGGCTCCTCCAAGGAACGCAACAGGATTGATACACCGGTTTGCTGATCATCGTTCTTGCCTTTCACCTGTGAAGTGGCTTTGATTGCGCGGATCAGCGCAACACCGCCGCCTGGAACCACGCCCTCTTCCACCGCAGCCCGAGTGGAGTGCAGGGCATCCTCAACACGCGCCTTCTTTTCCTTCATTTCTATTTCGGTGGCAGCGCCGACCTTGATGACTGCTACACCGCCGGCAAGCTTGGCGACGCGTTCCTGCAGTTTCTCCCGGTCGTAGTCGGAGGTGGACTCTTCAATCTGGGCGCGAATCTGGTTGACCCGGCCTTCGATGTTCTCGGTCCGGCCTGCGCCATCGATAATAGTCGTGTTTTCCTTGCTGATTTGCACGCGCTTGGCGCTACCCAGGTCATCAAGCCCGGCTTTTTCCAGGGATAATCCGACTTCCTCGGATATGACCGTACCACCGGTCAGGATAGCTATATCCTCCAGCATGGCCTTGCGCCTGTCGCCGAAACCCGGCGCCTTGACGCCGGCAACCTTGACGGTGCCGCGCATGTTGTTGACTACCAGGGTAGCCAGGGCCTCACCTTCGATATCCTCAGAAATGATCAGGAGCGACTTGCCTGATTTGGCAACGCTTTCCAATACCGGCAACAAGTCCCTTACATTAGAGACTTTCTTGTCGTGTAGCAGGATATACGGGCTTTCCAGGTCGACACTCATGGTGTCCTGGTTGTTAATGAAGTAGGGGGACAGGTAACCACGATCAAACTGCATACCTTCCACCACGTCCAGCTCATTGTCCAGGCCGGAACCTTCCTCAACGGTTATGACCCCTTCCTTGCCCACTTTTTCCATTGCATCGGCAATGATCTGGCCGACATCTTCGTCGGCATTGGCGGAGATCGTACCTACCTGGGCGATGGCTTTGCCATCGGCACAGGGTTTGGAAAATTTTTCAAGTTCGGAGACCGCCGTCAGCACAGCAGCATCAATACCGCGCTTGATGTCCATGGGGTTGGTGCCGGCAGCTACTGCCCGCAATCCTTCCCGCACGATGGCCTGCGCCAGAACCGTCGCTGTAGTCGTGCCGTCACCGGCCACGTCCGACGTTTTGGAAGCTACTTCCTTCACCATCTGGGCGCCCATGTTTTCGAACCTGTCTTCCAGTTCGATTTCCTTTGCCACGGAAACACCGTCCTTGGTAATCGTCGGCGCGCCGAAACTTTTTTCCACTACGACGTTGCGCCCCTTGGGGCCCAGCGTCTGCTTTACTGCATTTGCCAGGATATTGACACCTTTCGCCATACGCGAACGAGCGTCATCACCGAATTTGACTTCTTTTGCACTCATTATAATAGCCTCCTGAATACTTATTCGATAACGCCCATGATGTCGTCTTCACGCATCACCAGCAGTTCTTCACCGTCAATTTTTATTTCCGTGCCGGAGTATTTGCCAAAAAGGATCTTGTCTCCTTCTTTGACGTCCAGGCCACGGACCTCACCGTTATCCAGGATCTTGCCGTTGCCGACAGCAACGACCTCTCCCTGAATTGGCTTTTCAGTAGCGCTGTCAGGGATGACAATCCCGCCGGGGGACATCTTTTCCTCTTCCAGCCGCCGCACGACCACGCGATCGTGTAAAGGTCTGATATTCATATATTGATTACCTCCTGTGAGCTAAACTTCTGTTGTTTTATGAATATAATGAAATTGTTAGCACTCTACCAATGTGAGTGCTAACAATATAGTGGAAAAAAATCAGATGTCAACAAAAATACTTGATGCAGGTGCAAATTCTTTTTTCAAAGGGGCTTCAGGCAGACTGTTGATAATGCTCCATGAGTATCCGGGCCACCTCGGGGCGGGCAAATTCTTCCGGCAGCGGTTGGCCGGCGGCCAGCATTTCCCGTACTTTTGTCCCGGACAGGAGTACGAAATCTTCCATTTTGTGATCCGGAACGTCACGCATCATAACCACCCGGTTCAGTTTTTTTGAATACGCAGTGTGGTCCGCTTCGAATATTTTTATCTCCAGCGCGCCTTCAGGAACCTGTCCGCGAAAAATGGCCTGCGCGTCGAACGGGCCGTAATAACTGCCGACACCCGCGTGGTCGCGCCCCACAATCAGGTGGCTGCAACCGGCATTCTGCCTGAACACGGCATGCAGTACCGCCTCCCGCGGGCCGGCATAGAGCATGTCGAAACCGTAGCCGGTTACCATGACGGTATTCTCGGGGAAATACAACTCCACCATTTTTCGAATGGCCGCATCACGCACATCGGCGGGAATATCCCCCGGCTTCAACTTCCCCAACAGCATGTGGATCAGTACGCCATCGGCTTGCAGCGCTGCCTTTGCCATCTTGCATAATTCTTCATGGGCCCTGTGCATGGGGTTACGCGTCTGAAAGGCGACGACTGTTTCCCAGCCAGTGGCGGCGATCCCCGCGCGAATCTGCATGGCTGTCCTGAAAGTGTCGGGAAAATCCTGCTCGAAGTAACTGTAATTCAATACCTGTATGGGACCTGCCACGAGCCGGTTTCCGGACGCTGTAAACGTCGCTACGCCGGGGTGATTCGGGTCCAGGGTGCCGAAGACCTTTTCCGTGATCAGCGCGATTTGATCAGCAGACAAGGTGTCCACGGAGGCCACATCCTGTATTGCGATAACCGGCCGGCCATCGACGTTTGGATCGCGTAATGCAATACGCGTGGCGCCATTGATCGTCGCGGTGTCGGCACTCATGTTCAGACAGGGCACCGGCCAGAACAGGCCGGCAGTGGTGTGCATTTCCCCGGCAACGCTGATTGCATCGGCGGCATTCATATAGCCGGACAGCGGCGAAAAATAACCGGCGCCAAGCATCACCGCATTGGCCGCGGCAGCCGAATTGAGCAACAACTGCGGCAGGGTTTCCGCTTCTTCCAGCAGCGCTTGTCGCCGTACTTCATCTTCGACGAACAGCGGCTTCAGTTCATCGGATCCATGTGGTTTTATCATTTTTATTTCTCACGTTGATGTAATAACTGTCAGGTACGGCAATTCCGGAATCCGGAAATCGACTCAATACCGGGTTTCCGGGCCGGTCAGGAATTCGTGGCTTGAGCTGTTACGGATAATATCTCCCGTATGCAGCCGGTGGCTGTCGTTTTTTTGATCTTCAAAGAAAAATTCCAGTGTGTAGCGGATCGTGGTGAAGGCCAGTTGTTCCCATGGGATCTCATCCCGGGAAAGCAACGCCACTTCCTGGCTCTCATCGCCGGCGGAGAAATTCAGATCCATAAGATTGGAGTTGAACATCAGGTAAATCTGGTTGACGTGGGGCAGGTTGAACAATGCAAACAGGTTGATTATCTCAACCCGGGCATTGGCCTCTTCCAGAGTCTCCCTGAGTGCGGCGGCATGGGAGGTCTCGCCCAATTCCATGAAACCCGCGGGCAGGGTCCAGTAGCCGTAACGGGGTTCAATAGCGCGTTTGCACAGCAGCACCTTGTCCTCCCATACGGGAATGCAACCGGCGACTATCTTCGGATTCTGATAGTGAACCGTATCGCAGGAAGCGCATACAAAGCGCAACCGATTATCATCGGGTGGTATCTTCTGTACTACCTGGGCGCCACAGTCATTACAGTAATTCATCGACCGGTATCCGTTGCCAGCAGCGAATTAAGATGCGGCCAAATATTGTCCAACATTATTTCCTGAGCCTTGGCTGTCGGGTGAATGCCGTCACTCTGCATTAAATCCGGGTCACCGGCAATATTATCCAGAATAAACGGGGTCAGAATAACATTATCCTTCAAGGCCAAGCTTTTGTATATGGTTACAAATTCTTCTATATAGGCCGCGCCGTAATTTGGCGGCAGCAGCATCTCCACCAGGACAATGCTGCTGTCAGCGGCAGAAATCTTCTCTATAATACTGGTCAGATTAGCCTTGATTTCCGCCAGGGGAATACCCCTCAGCCCATCATTACCGCCCAGTTCAACGATGGTGATATCCGGTGTTGTCTCTTTTAAAATGAGGTCGAGACGGGTATTCGCCCCATGGGTGGTTTCACCGCTGATACTGGCGTTAGTGACTTCATAGCGGTAGTCGGCGCGGCTTAGTCGCTGCCGTAATTGGGCCACCCAGCCCGCTTGTGCGTCAATACCGTGGGCGGCGCTCAGGCTGTCACCCAGAACCAGGATGGTTTTTTCGGAACCGGGCGCGGACAATGGTAGTATCAAACTCACTATAAAAATAATCAACCTGAACATGGAACAAACCTCAAATTATGTTATCCGGGCGGAAAATCTGGGCAAAAGGGTCATCGGCCCTGCCGGCAGCCTGACTATCCTGGACAATATCAACCTTAAAATCAAATTTGGAGAGAGCCTGGCGATAACGGGCGTATCCGGTTCCGGCAAGTCGACGCTGATCGGCATACTGGCAGGCCTGGACCTGCCGACAAACGGCAGAGTCATCCTGGACAACACGGACCTGACCACGCTGGATGAAGCCGGCAGGGCAAAGTTGCGCAACCGGCGGGTGGGTTTCGTGTTTCAATCATTCCAGTTATTGCAGGGCCTGACCGCTCTGGAAAACGTCATGTTGCCGTTGGAACTGGCAGGGAACGGCGACGCACGGGCTTTGGCGCAGGCGCAACTGGCCAGGGTCGGATTGGCGGCTCGAACCGCCCACTACCCGAACCAGTTATCCGGCGGTGAACAACAACGGGTCGCCATAGCCAGGGCCTTTGCCGGCACACCGCTGGTGCTGTTCGCCGATGAACTGACCGGCAACCTGGATCAGGAAACGGCAGTACAAGTCGTGGATTTATTGTTTCACCTTAATTCGGAGAACGGCACCACCCTGATCCTGGTCACCCATGATCCAACTGTGGCGGGCCACTGTTCCAGAAAGTTGACTCTCGCCGGCGGCCGCTTAACCTGAGATATTCAGATATCACAAACATCAATGTCCCTGGTTAAATTATCACTTTCGCAGCTTGGCCGGGATTGGCGGGGCGGAGAACTGCGCCTGCTCGGCCTGGCCCTGATCATTGCCGTCGCAAGCCTGACATCCGTTGATTTCTTTACCGATAGAGTGAACCAGGTGACGGAAATCCAGGCCACCGAACTGCTTGCCGCAGACCTGGTCGTGAGCTCGGCAGAACCGTTCAAACAGGAATTTATCGAGCACGCGCAAGACCTGGGTTTGAACACGGCGCTCACTGCCAGTTTCTCCAGTGTTGTCGTCCATGCCGGAAAACTCGAACTGGCGCAGGTCAAGGCAGTGCAAACCGGTTACCCGTTACGGGGCCGGCTGCAGGTTTCAGATGAGTTGTTTGCCATGGAATACGGCGCCGACGCCATCCCGCAACAGGGCGCCGTCTGGCTCGACCCAAGACTGTTTCAATTGCTGGATTTGCGCGTCGGCACTCGAATCAACCTGGGTGAGTCAACCCTGCCTGCGGCCAAGGTCCTGACTTATGAACCCGATCGCGGCGGTGATATGTTCAATATTGCGCCGAGATTGCTGATGAATCTCGCGGACCTTGAAGCCACCGGCCTTATTCTGCCCGGCAGCCGGGTGACATACCGACTCTTGCTGGCCGGGGCAGGCGAGGCAGTGACCGGATTTCGTTCCCTGATCGACGATCACCCTGAATATGAGGTACGGGGTATCCGTGACGCCAGGCCCGAACTGCGCACCGCCCTGGACCGGGCCGAGCAATTCCTGGGGCTTGCCGTGCTGGCCAGCATCGCCCTGGCCGGGCTGGCGGTCGCACTGTCGGCGCAACGCTATGCGGTCAGACACTATGATAATTGCGCCATCATGCGCTGCTTCGGCGCCGGCCCGGATACGGTCGTCAAGCTGTATCTCATCCAGTTGTTTATCACGGCCTTGATCTGTAGCGCAATCGGCTGCGGGCTGGGCTACCTGGGACAGACCGGCCTGACCGTACTGATGAACGATCTGGTGTCAAGACCATTACCGGCGCCATCCCCGGCCCCTGTGCTCAGCGGCCTGGCAGCCGGTGTATTGACGGCGCTCGGTTTTGCCATGCCGCAAATTCTGCGTCTGAAAAATGTCACCCCGCTGAGGGTGCTGAGGCGCGACCTGACGCCGTTGCCGTTGAACAACCTGGGAATTTACCTGGCAGCCGTTGGCTGTCTGTTGTTATTGGCCCTGTGGCAATCCGGCAGTGGGAAGCTGTTTGTCTATGGTTTCTGCGGACTGGCGCTCACCGCTTTGGCAGCGTTTCTGGCGGCTCGGCTGGCTATTCGCCGGTTGACCGGACTGAGGTCGGGAGTAGGCGTCGCGGCCCGATTCGGCTTGGCAAATATCGTTCGCCGGGCCGGCCTGAGCACTGCGCAAATCCTCGCTATCAGTCTCGGTGTGATGCTACTTACCCTGCTGACGCTGATCCGGACCGATCTCCTGGCGAACTGGCGCAATCGATTGCCTGCCGATACCCCCAACTACTTCCTCATTAACATCCAGCCGGATGAGGTGGACGCGGTCAGGGAGTTTATCAGGGAGCGGACCGGCCTTGTGACGCGCTCGTATCCGTTGATCCGAGCCCGACTGACGAGCGTTAATGACAGGACGGTTAACACCGACGACTACACCGATGAACGGGCAAAACGTTTTGCCCGGCGGACATTCAATTTATCCACCGCGGAAACATTGCAGGATGATAACCGCCTGCTGACCGGCGAATGGTGGAATGCTACCGATGAGAACCTGTTTTCCTTTGAAGAAGAGTTCGCGGATACCCTGGGGATTTCCCTGGGCGACCGGCTTGAGTTCAAAATTGCCGATAACACGGTGATTGGTACGGTTGCCAATACCAGGTGGGTTGACTGGGATACGTTCAACGTGAATTTTTTCGTCGTTGCCAACCCGGGTACACTGGATGATTACCCAACTACCCATATTACCAGTTTCTATTTACCTGCTGAAAAAAAGCAACTGCTCACCGACCTCGTCAAGGCCTGGCCGAGCGTCACCGTCTTCGACGTGGACGCCATTCTCAAACAGGTTCGAAAGATCATGGAACAGGTGGTGCTGGCAGTGGAATTTGTTGCCGGTTTTACCTTGCTGGCCGGGCTCATTGTCTTGCTTGCCGCGTTGCAAACCACCCATGATGAGCGCAGGCACGAAACTGCCCTGTTAATGACTCTGGGCGCGGGGCGCGCTCAGGTACTGGCCGGTTTACTGGCGGAGTTTGCTTGTCTCGGGCTGATTGCTGGAGTTATTGCAGGGTTGACCGCCACCGTTGCAGAAATATTACTGGCTGAATATGTCTTTAACATGGATGTCGTGATTAACCCTTGGGTCTGGCTAATCACACCGATACTCTGTACATCGATTATCGTCATCGCCGGACTGGCCGGGACATACAAGGTTTTATCCACGCCACCTGTGCTGGCGCTCAGATATTTGGGGTCGGAGTAAAAATACGTCCGTCGATTGGTGTTGCAGGTCCATTGTTACGTATTTTTACTCTGACCCCAAATATTGATACAGCGTCTCATCGGCCAGTATCTCCGACAAGGCTTCGACGAGGAGCGCCGTCCATTGTTCAACACCGGACATATCACACACGAGATCCTGCCGTATTTCAATGGAAACGTTGGCAAGTCCCCTGCCCTCCCCATGGTGATCAACCGTATAATCGGCAAGGTGATGGCCTGAATAAGGCTCATTGTCGCCGACGATCAAATCCCGATGCTGCCTGAGCCTTGTCAGCAGGGGGAGTGCGATGCGCGGGTCCTTGTCCCATAGCACACCGATATGCCAGGGACGGCGCTGCCCTGCCAGTACAGGCGTGAAACTGTGGACGCTGATAATGACGGGTACGGTACCCTGCCTCAGAAAATCGTCGATCAAACCGTCTATGGCATCGTGATAAGGCCGGTGAATTGAATTACCTCGTCGCTGCTTTTCCGCGGCGCCAAGATTTTGATTACCCGGTATGTCCACGCCGTCGCTCTCCGGAATGAACGCGGTGGGGTCGTCCGGATCGCGATTCAGGTCAACAACAAGCCGGGAGTAGTTGGCCAGAATCAGTGTCGCGCACAGCTTTTCCACCAGGAGTGTGGCCACTGCCCGGTTGCCTACGTCGACGGCTATGTGCTCGTTAAAAACACCTTGCTCCAAACTCAAACCTGTTTCCGAATTCCCGCTCTCCGTCTCGCCCGCGTCAGGATGCCTGCGCCAGTTCGGTTTGCATGGAAATCGCGTCCCGAACCATCCGGCCATATTGCCGGTCACACTTATCGAAGTGCACGAACATGTGTTCCTGTACTTCCTGTGAGGCCTGCCCCAGACTGCCGGCAATATTATTTGCAATTTGCTGTTGCTGATCATCCGTCATGAGTCGGAACAAGGCGCCGGCCTGGGAATAATCATCCGCTCCGGCGCGATGATCATGGCGTTCAATCATTGTGGCGTCGAGCCTCAAAGGCGGTTCATGGTACTGGGGTTTTTCCTCCGGGCCGCCTTTTGAATTTGGCCCGTAGTTGACGTCAGCAGCGCCACTGTTGATGCGTCCATGATCAAACGGGCATTTTGTGCCCGCCATAGCGCTGGCGCGCTGGTAATTTTCCGCGCCGGACGCACGAGGGTAATTCACCGGCAGATCATTATAATTAGCTCCGATGCGGTACCGGTGCGCATCCTGGTAGGCAAACAGCCGGGCCTGTAACATTTTGTCAGGTGAGGCGCCGATACCCGGAACCAGGTTGCTGGGCGCAAAAGCAGACTGCTCGGTTTCCGCAAAATAATTGTCAACGTTACGGCTCAACTCCAACTCGCCGATTTCAATCAACGGAAAATCCTTGTGCGGCCATACCTTGGTCAAGTCAAATGGATTGATTGCATAGGTCTCAGCCTGTTTTTCCTGCATGACCTGAATGTTAACCGTCCACCTGGGATAGTTTTTACTCTTTATGGCCGCGACCAGGTCCCGTTGCGCGTGGTCGGGGTCTTGACCGCACGTTTCCCGCGCTTCCGCTTCCGTCAGACATTTTATTCCCTGTTGTGTCTTGAAATGCCATTTCACCCAGAAACGTTCTCCCTTGTTGTTCCACATTGAATAGGTGTGGGAACCGTAGCCGTTCATGTGCCGGTAATCGGCCGGTACACCCCGATCGGAAAACAGGATGGTGACCTGGTGCATGGCCTGCGGATTCAATGCCCAGAAATCCCATACCGCTTCCGGGTCCTTGCAGTTAGTCACCGGGTTGCGTTTTTGCGTATGAATGAAATCGGGGAATTTGCTCGGGTCGCGCAGGAAGAAGACCGGTGTATTGTTGCCGACTATATCGTGGTTACCTTCCCGGGTATAAAACTTGACGGCAAATCCACGCGGGTCACGCTCCGCATCGGCCGATCCGCTTTCCCCGCCTACGGTTGAAAAACGCACGAATACTTCCGATTGTTTATACGCGCCGTTAAGGTACTCGGCAACGGTGTAATCCGACAGGTCTTTTTTCAGGGTAAACGTGCCGTAGGCACCGGTCCCCTTGGCGTGAACAACACGCTCAGGGATGCGTTCCCGATTGAAATGCGCGAGTTTTTCGATTAACTGCCAGTCCTGCATCAGCACTGGCCCGCGAGGTCCGGCAGTCAGTGAATTCTGATCATCGGCGATGGGTGCGCCTGATGACGTTGTCAAGGTTTTGTGTTTCATATACCACCTCCGTCCAAAATGAATGTTATTGATTTAGACAGGAGTATAGATACACTCGTTTAATAAATAAATTTGATTATATCTATTCTGTCGATAGTTATTTTATATAGTACGGGGCGAGAAACGGAGTCTGTCCCAAGCCGGAACCACTGGTGAAGTTTTCAGGACTAACCCATAATGACGCGAGTACGGCAGAGTTGTAACGACAACAGATGATCAGCCCGCATTTCTCACCAGTTCGCTTGTCGTCATCGGCTAGTTGTTTGCTGTCAATACGTTATGATAATCTATTCACTATATCAACATAACAGACTGCGCTTGATGCGCCCTCGCTTGTCTTTTTGCCGCCAGCGGGCACATGCTCCCTCAACCAGAGCTACAGCTATGCTTTCGATCCCCGTATCAAGTACGGGGCAGGCTCCGGCACCCGCTAGCGGTCACAAATCTGCCCGGAGCAGATTTGGACGCCCGCAGGGCGCCCGTAGGGTGTGCGCCATGGAAGGCGCACATCAAAAATCCTGCGCGATCATCGCATCAACTGGTGAGAAATGCGGGCTAGATACAGCGGCAACCCCGAGTTCAAATACGATACGCCGACGACCACCGGGATTCTTGTTACCAATCTTGGGACGCCCGACGCGCCGACGCCGGCCGCGCTGAGAAAATACCTGGCGGAGTTTTTATCGGACCCACGGGTCATTGAAACGCCAAGGTTACTCTGGTGGCCCATATTGCACGGTTTCATTCTCAGGCTGCGTCCGCGTCGTTCCGCCAGGGCTTACCGTGAAGTATGGACTGAAGCAGGCTCGCCCCTGCTGGTCATATCGGAAAAACAATGCCGGGCTATCCGGTCGGCGCTGGGTGAAAGCGCCGAAGCATCATACCGCATAGAGCTGGGTATGCGTTACGGCAACCCGTCGATCCGGTCGACCCTGGAGAAACTGCGCAGCTACAACCTGAAGAAACTGCTGATCCTGCCCCTGTACCCGCAGTATTCAGCCGCGACAACGGCGTCGACATTCGATGCGGTTGCCGCCGTGCTGAAAACCTGGCGCCGTATCCCCCAGTTACGCATGATCACAAGCTACCATGATGATCCCGGCTACATTGATGCCCTGGCAGAAAGCATCCGCGCGCAGTGGGCGCAATCCGGCAAAGCGGATAAACTGCTGTTTTCATTTCACGGTTTACCCAAGGATTATGTTCTTGCCGGGGATCCTTATTCTGATGAATGCCATGCAACCGCGCATCTTGTGGCCGGACAGCTGGAACTGGATAAAAATCGCTGGGAAGTATCGTTCCAGTCTCGTTTCGGTCCCCGCGAATGGTTACAGCCTTATACGGACAAGCTGCTGCAGGAATGGGGTAAGACCGGTATCGAACACGTACAGGTAATCTGCCCTGGATTTGCGGCAGATTGCCTTGAAACACTGGAAGAAATTGAAATACGGAACAGGGATTTTTTTCTGTCCGCCGGTGGGGAAAAATTTACTTACATCCCTGCCCTGAACGACCGCCCCCGGCATATCGCTGCTCTGTGCGAACTCATCAGGGAGTATACCTGAGCCTGCTCCCCCCGACCTTTACGTCCCTGTGACTGGATACCGGACAATCCCTGTCCGGCATGACGAAGTCCCTCGCTGTCATGACGAAGTCCTTCGCCGTCATACTGGTGAATACCAGTATCCAGTAGATAAACCGTCCTTATATGATCTTGTCCTGACTCATGCGTTCCAGGTCAGAGGGGCTGTAGTCGAGCAACTCCTGGTAGATTTCCTGGTTGTGTTGCCCCAACTCAGGACCGGTCCATTTTATGTTACCGGGTGTGGCCGACAACCGGGGAAACACGTTTTGCATTTTCAGGTTGTCATATTTCGGATGGCCCACGTCTACTATGCTTTCCCGAGCGCTGAAATGTTCATCATTCAACATATCGGGGACGCGATAAATCCGTCCCGCCGGCACAGCGTGTTTTTCCAGCAGCGCCAGCAGGTCATCAGCCGTAAATTTTATTGACCAGGCAAAGATCAACTCATCCAGTTCTGCCTGGTTTTTTCCGCGGGCTATGTGGGTGCTGAATCTCTCATCCGCTGCCAGTTCCGGTTGTTGCATGGCCTCACACAGACGGGCAAACACTGAGTCCTGATTGGCCCCCATGATGATCATATCGTTATCCGCCGTGGGATAGACGTTCGACGGAGCAATTTTCTCCAATATCGAACCGGTGCGCTCCCTGATGATACCAAGCTGGTTGTATTCCGGAACCATGGACTCCATTACGCCCAGCACCGCTTCATAAATAGCCGAATCAACGACCTGCCCCTGCCCGGTACGTTGGCGAAATTGCAGCGCCGACAAGGCCCCGATGGTAGCGAACATGGCGGCGAGCGTATCGCCTATACTGATGCCGACGCGACTTGGCGGCGTAGAAGGATCGCCGACGATATAACGCAACCCCCCCATGGCTTCGCCGATGCCCCCATAACCGGCTCGCTCCGAATAAGGACCATGTTGACCATAGCCGGATACCCTGACCATGATAATGCCCTTGTTGATCCTGGCCAGATCGGCGTAACCCAGTCCCCATTTCTCCATGGTGCCCGGTCTGAAGTTCTCCAGGACAATATCCGCTTGCTCAACCAGTTCTCCGATAATGGCATTGCCTTGTTCGGTTCTTACGTCCAAGGTGATACATTTCTTGTTACGGGCGATTACCGGCCACCACAGGGGTTCCCCTCTACCCCAATCCCGCATAGGGTCGCCCCTTCCGGGTAATTCTATCTTAATCACCTCTGCGCCCAGGTCTGCAAATAACTGTCCGCAGAACGGACCGGCAATAAGTTGACCGAGTTCGAGAACACGCACGCCTTCCAATGCCCCTTGAACGGTATTATCGGAACGGGTTTCGTTTGTATGTAATTTATTATCCATATTTAGCTACCAGAGTCCTCAGGTTCCTCTCCAACCCAAAAAAACAAAGCAGATACAGGCTGCCATGATATACAGGCGCGACTGCCATCTGCGGGCTGGGGGAGGAGCCATTATACTGCACATTCAGGTGAAAGCCGGGTGAAATGCGTAGAATTTACTCTTCCGGAACCAACCTGTTCCGGATCAAACCATAAAATGAAGCATCACCCTCGAACAGCCAGCCAAGGTGTGCGGCACAGGACTGACAGGCGGCGAGTTTCCAGCTATAGCCCGGGAACCAGGTGTGCATGCTCGTCGCCACCCCCAGGGTTGAGCACCCCGGCGCGGTTGCATAACAGCAGAATTCGTACGTATAACCGGCAGGGTTGGTGCGGTAATGAATAAACTGTCCCTGCCGCGTTGTTTCCTGATTGTCATAGGTAATAACGTGCCGGCAATCCCGGCAGAGCAGCTTTTTACCCTTGACGGCAAAGACGGCATCTTCAAGACCGCTGTCTTGATCCGGCGTAGTTGAATCAAACAAAGTCAGAAACAGGCCAATTTTTTATCAATGGGACAACCGCATACTTTCGAATTCGAACGTGTCCATCATAAACAAGTTGAATATCACGTAAATTCGCTGTTGTAATCATAAAAACTCTTCTTGACGCGCCAGTCTTTTGAGTTGGATATGTACATTAATTCAGACGCCTCCCAAATATTCACGGGGTCGTCTACCTCACAGGCAGCCAGCGCCATGTAAGCAAGCGGTTTGAACTGTTCGGGTATGTCGTTGACAGGGAACCGGTTCAGGAACTCTATGATTTCTTCAATACGTGGAACAACGGCATCATAAAACTTTTTTATATCGGAAAAATCCGCATCGGACCTTTTATTCAAACGGTGATGGGCATCTGCGTATCCCCATTCGTCAATAAACTCTTTCAAATCTGAAAAATCAGGCGTATTCATTTTGTAGCTCGTCTTCGCTTAGACCGAGATACTTCAGTAATTTCACGTAATGCGCGATTACCGTCGTTTCCATATCCGATCCGATAGTACTTTTGTCAGTTACACCCGCACGCATGTTTTGATGCGCCCATTCCACGACCGGCCAATCCTCCGTCAAGGCATTCCGGGTCGCCAGGCGGCCATTACGATGTGGACAAATATTGTAGAATGCGCTTAATTTGTCGCTGCTCTGCCGCAATATGACGACAGAAACATTAATTGCACTCAGGTCAAATGTAATAAATTTCCCATTTTCGTTTACATCAGCTTCATGTCCTGCCAGCAACCAGATATTCTGCCAGATACGTTTCTCATACTCAAAAAAAGAGTCTGAAATATACGGAATGTTTGAAATTTTGTTCATCATTATCCTGGGCGCGTCAATAGCTCTGACTATTAGTGTGTTCTACCTGTAAACTATTATCTTGTCAAAATACACGAAATATTGCCAATGGGAGATTCCGGGGTAAACGGAGTTATAAGACTGCTGCTCAAGATCGAGGCCCATGAGATCAGGGCTGCGTTCACGTCGTTCATCTTTATGTTCACCCTGATGGTGGCGTATTACACCCTGCGCCCGGTTCGCGACGCAATGGCCAGTGACTGGTCCGATGCGGAGTTAAGCTGGTTGTGGACTGCCACCTTTGTAATCAGCATGCTCGCAGTCGCCGTATATGGCAGCGCCATAACAAAGGTCAGGTTCAGGCGCCTTGTCCCCGGTGTATACGGCTTTTTCTCCTTATCCTTTCTGGCGTTCTACCTGGGCACGCGGATTGTGGACAACCCGGTCTTCATCGATAAGGCGTTTTACGTCTGGCTCAGCGTCTTCAGCCTGTTTCATGTCTCGGTGTTCTGGAGTTTCATGGCGGATACGTTCTCAAAGGATCAGGGAAGAAGGCTGTTCGGTTTTATTGCATCCGGCGCCAGTATCGGCGCAGTTGCCGGACCCGTTATTCCGGTTTTTTTCTCAGCGGCGATAGGCGTTTATAACCTGATCCTGCTCGCTGCTGCGTTGCTGCTGCTGATCATTCCGTTGATCACGTATATGGAGAAGCTGAAACGGGAGGACTTGTATCATGAAAGTATCAGCACGGATCAGGCTGACCGGGCGACCATAGGAGGCAATCCCTTCTCCGGTTTCGTTGACTTTTTCAGTAACCGCTACCTGCTGGGGATCGGCTTGTTCATCCTGCTTTACACGTTCATGAGCACATTTGTCTATTTTGAACTGAAAAATATGCTGGCCGAATTCGATCGGGCTACCCGTTCACAATACTGGGGCATGATGGATTTGATCGTTAATTCCCTTGCCATTGTTACCGCCATGTTTGCCACCAATCGCCTGGCCATCCGCTTCGGGTTGACCGTCACCTTGTCGATTGTGCCCGTTATTATCGTCGCCGGCTGGCTGGTCGTGGCGCTTTCCCCCCTGCTTATGGTGCTGATGGGCCTGCAAATCGTGCGCCGGGCCGGCAACTATGCCATCACCCGGCCCGGCCGGGAAATGCTGTTTACCCTGGTGAGCCGTGAAACCCGCTTCAAGACAAAACCCGTGATAGACATTGTGGTATACCGGGGCGGTGACATGCTGAGTGGTTGGGCCTATACCGGTCTGGCTCAGGGGTTCGGACTGGGACTGGCGGGAATTGCCCTGGCCGGCACGGGTATTGCGCTAGTATGGGCAATCGTGGCAGTATTCATAGGAAGCGCCTATGATCACGACCGTTTGCATAGCAGTACAAATTGAATCTGGTGACCCGATATGAAAAATCTCACACTATCACGGCGCAACTTTATCAAGCATGCCTGGACCGCTCCTGTTGCAGTCAGCGTTATACCCGGGATGTTATCTGCCATGACCACTGATGTTATCAAACGCATCATCCCCGCCGGCGGCGAGGAAATTTCGATCATGGGCCTGGGCACCTCGCGCACCTTTACCCATGCCACGCCCATGGAACAACTCGGTGAGGTTATGCAGGTATTTTTCGACCACGGCGGCCAGATGATCGATTCATCCCCCATGTACGGTCCGGCGGAAGGCATTGTGGGTGAGTTGCTGAAAACTACGCAAAACAGCGCCGCGTTGTTTGCCGCAACCAAGGTCTGGACTGACGGGCGGGAAGCGGGCATTCTCCAGATGAACGAATCCATGCAACTCATGGGAGTCGAGAAGATGGACCTCATGCAGATCCACAACCTGCGCGACTGGAAAATCCATATCAAGACCCTGAGAGAATGGAAGGAACAAGGCCGCATACGTTACCTGGGCATCACCACTTCACACGGCCGCTTTCATGAAGAACTGGAAGCCATCATGAAAACGGAACCGCTGGATTTTATCCAACTGAGTTACAACATCGCCAACCGGACTACCGATGAGCGGTTGCTGCCGCTGGCCCTGGACAGGGGCATTGCCACGATCATTAATCGCCCCTATCAACGGGGCGATTTATTCCGCAAAGTCAAGGGAAAGCCCTTGCCGGACTGGGCCGGGGAGATCGATTGCGCCAGTTGGGGACAATTTTTCCTGAAATTCATAGCCGGCCATCCGGCCGCAACCTGTATCATCCCGGCCACCACCAGGGTCAGGCACGTACTGGACAACATGGCCGGAGGCAAGGGTCGCGTGCCGGATGCGGGACTGCGAAAACGCATGGTCAAGTACCTGGAAACACTGTAACTTTTTCTCATGCAGATTTATCAGGTCGGCGGCGCGGTACGGGACGAACTCCTGGGGCTCGAGGTGAAAGATCGCGACTGGGTCGTAGTCGGCAGCACGCCCGAGGAAATGACGGCGCTGGGATATAAGACGGTCGGCAAGGATTTCCCCGTTTTTATCCACCCGGATACCGGGGAGGAGTATGCCCTGGCGCGTACCGAACGCAAGACAGGCCCGGGTTACAGGGGCTTTGTTTTTGATACCTCGGGCGAGATTACCCTGGAACAGGACTTGCAGCGCCGGGATATCACCATCAACGCCATCGCCAGGGATGAAAACGGTAATCTGATAGACCCGTTCAACGGCCTGAAAGACCTGGAGAGAAAGATCATTCGCCACGTCTCGGCGGCTTTTGTCGAAGACCCGTTACGGGTGCTGCGGGTCGCCAGGTTTGCCGCGCAACTGAATTTCCCTGTTGCCGAAGAGACACTATCACTATTAAAAGAACTCAGCGCCGCGAATGAACTGGAAACACTGGCACCGGAGCGCATCTGGCTGGAAACCGAAAAGGCCTTGAAGGCCCCGCAACCGCGACGCTATTTCGAAGTACTCAGGGAATGCAACGCGCTGGTCAGGTTGTTTCCGGAAATTGACCGCCTGTTCGGGATTCCGCAACCGGAGCGCTATCATCCGGAAATCGACTGCGGCCTTCATACGTTGATGGTGCTGGAACAAGCGACAAAACTCTCCACCGACACGGAAGTACGTTTTGCCGCCCTGGTGCACGACCTGGGCAAGGCTACGACACCACAAAAGATATGGCCCAGTCATCACGGTCATGGAACGCGCGGAGTTGAATTGATAAGCGATCTGTGTGAACGCCTGCGGATTCCCAACAGGTATAAGGACCTCGCGACCATTGTTGCTCGCTACCACCTCAACTGTCACCGTATCGATGAAATGAGCCCCGCCGTAATCCTCGGCAAACTCGAAGGGCTCGACGCCTTCCGCCGTCCGGATCGGTTTGCCCAGTTCCTGCTTGCCTGCGAAGCCGATGCGCGGGGACGCAAGGGCCTGGAACAGCGGGACTACCGGCAAGCTGAGCTATTCATGAAATACCGCGCAGCCTGCTTGTCCATTAATACAAAATCACTGGATACGCAAGGACTGAAAGGCACACAGATTGCGGAGCACATCCGCGCCCGACGGATCGAGGCGATTAAGGAGGTTAAGGAGCAAGGAGTGGTATAACAGTCGGTCTGGCGTCGGACCTGGATTATAATCCTGTTATTTCAATAAGGGGGAATCCTTTCATGTCTACGGTAAAACTGATTGAATACGATGAGGCGGATGCTGAGGTGAGAGCCGTTTATGACGACATCCGGCGAACCCGGCAGACTGACTACATCAACAACTTCTGGAAAGCCCTGGCCAATCACCCGGCTACGCTGAAGCGTGTCTGGTGCGGCGCAAAGGAAGTGATGGCGCCGGGGGAGATCGACGCGCTGACCAAGGAGATGATCTATATTGCGGTCTCGGTTGCCAATGCCTGCGAATACTGTGTGCATTCACATACCAGCGCGGCCGCCGGCAAAGGCATGAGTGAAGCACAGCACGGGGAACTGCTTGCCGTCATTGCGCTGGCGCAACAGAATAACGGACTTGCCAGCGGGATGCAGGTCCCCGTTGATGAGGCTTTTCTGCGGGAATAACTTGTCACGCTATATAAATAGCGCAAATAAAATGCAGCCCAGGATTAACCGATAGATGACATAAGGCAACATACCGGTGCGTTCAATGAGTTTCAGGAAATAATGTATCGCTGCATATGCACTGATAAACGAGACGACCATAACTGTTAACAAGGCAACCCAATCCACTTGTATTCCGTAGAAAGACACGTTGAACAGTTCATAGCCTGATGCCAGCAGTATGGTTGGAATTGCCAATAAAAAGGAAAATCGACTGGCGGCTTCTCTCTCCAGGCCCAGCATCAATCCTGCGGTGATCGTGATGCCCGAGCGTGATGTGCCGGGGATCATGGCCAAAATTTGAAACAAGCCTATTACTACGGCGTCTCTGAGCCGGAAATCATCCAGACGTCGCCGGCGTTTACCGGAGCTGTCCGCCCACCAGAGCAGCAAACCGAACAGCACCGTTGCGCCGGCGATGATTAAGGGTTCGCGCAGGAGATCAACCACACGATGAAAAAACAAACCGGCCAGACAGATCGGTATGGTGGCAATGATCAATGACCAGACCAGATTTGCTTCGGCATTCTGCCCGTTGCTGAATGAGTTTGCCCATCCGACGACCATCTTCTGCAGGTCCTGCCTGAAATAGATGAGCAGCGCCAGCAGGCTGCCGAAATGCGCGGCAACGTCGTACAACAGGCCCTGGTCCGCCCAGTCCAGCAGTTTCGGCAACAGGATAAGGTGGGCCGAACTGCTTATGGGCAGGAACTCGGTGAGTCCTTGCAGCAAACCCAGGATTATTGATTGCAGAATGTCCACATGGTAGTCCGTCTATATTATTTTAATGGTTAAGTGGCCTTTCTTTTATTATAAGGAATTATGGAATTGACTGGATTTCCATCCTTTGGTCCGTCAACGGCACGTCCCCCTGCTTACAGCATGCAGGGGCAGGCTGTGTGCCACTTCTCTGCTTTCGCATACAAATGGCTACGGGGCATGAATACATTTTCAGCCATACCCCTTTTTCCACAGTCGTTCCTGTTGGTCGATGAATTGAAATCCCATCAATGGCTCCGGGAAATTCCTGGTAAATGCGATGGCCTTGAAGCGTTCACCCATTTCCCCCGGCAGGGTCAGGCGCTTTACCTGTCCGGAAACGGCGGGCTCAGGACAGCCTTTATCATTTTGCAAAGCCGCGGCTATTTCAGCCAGGCCGCAGCCGATGAGAAAATGGGCCTGGCTGGTATAACCTGCCAGTTGCATTCCGTTGTCCAGGGCAGACTGCGCCAGTGCAGTGAAGTCCACGGACGCCGTGATATCCTGTAGCCCCGGAAAAAAGAACGGATCGTCATGGAAGCGATGCCGGTAATGGCAAAGTAAGGTTCCCCCACCTCTTTGCGGGTGGTAATACTCCTGCCTCGGGTAACCGTAATCGATCAATAACATGACTCCCTGTTCAAGTGTCTCAGAGATAGATCTGATCCAGGCATCAACACGCAGGCTAATCTCCGTCACAAAGGGTTCGGGAAGCGGCGCCACCAGGTAACCGGCGATCTTTTCCCAGGATGCGCAGACCGGATCAGCCGGGCGCGGCGCCTTAATCCAGTAAAATTCATCCCCGTTATGGCCTACGCACAACTCATGCAATACTCCCTTATCCAGCACTACTCGCGTTACCGGCAGCGCATCAATCACCTCATTGGCGATTATAACCCCGTTAACGGGTTTTTCGGGCAATGTGTCGAGCCATTTTATGCGCGGCAATAAATGAGGGATGCGGGAGGTATACAATTGTTTCTGCCTCAGGCGTAAATCTGCACTGGTCTCCAATATGAAATAGCTATCCGGCAAGGTATCCAATGCCTCCAGTTCGAGCAACAGGTCCTGCGCCATGACCCCAGACCCTGCTCCTATTTCCAGGATGTCGCCTGATGCCATGGGCGCCAGCACTTGCCGGCACTGCCTGGCCACACAACGGGAAAACAAGGGAGAGACATGGGGCGCGGTAATAAAATCTCCGGACTCGCCAAACCGGGTTGCCCCGGCACTGTAATAGCCCCAGCCGGGCTCATACAGGGCCATTTCCATATATCGCTCAAAGCTGATGTTTCCTCCGTTCACATGAATCTGTTCGCGGATCAGTTCGGTGAGATTATGGCTGTGCTCCCTGGCCTGTCGCACCGGAACCGGCAACTGCCAATCCGGGTTCAATCCATTGGTCTGGTTATCATTCATTTGCAACGGATGTACATATGTTGTCAAATAGTCAGTATGAATAGTGCATCTGAGAACGTCCTGAGCGCATACAATCAGGGAAGCACTGGATAAATCAGAATTTCCTAATTGGATCCGGCTACATCATACCCAGGCAATGGCAGGTAAAACAGTACTGATTACCGGCGCCGCCCAGCGTATCGGCGCTGCCGCCGCACGCTACCTGCATTCAAAGCAGTTCAATGTGGTCATTCATTACAACCGCTCCGCGCTGAAGGCTAACCAGTTGGCCGATGAACTCAACCATATTCGAGCCGACTCATCCTGTACCGTTCAGGCCGACCTGCTGGCGGCGTCCTCCTACGACTGGGTAATCGGCTCGGCGCTTGAACTCAGCGGCAGCCTGGATGCGCTGGTAAATAACGCTTCCATGTTCTATCCGACCCTGTTACCGCAAGTCAAGGAACCTACCTGGGACGAAATTATCGGCACAAACCTCAAAGCGCCGCTGTTTCTGGCCAGGCATGCCGCCGTTCACCTGGAAAAAACCCAGGGTTGCATCATCAATATCACGGACATTCACGGGAGTCGACCGTTGCCACAGCACTCCATGTACAGCGTGGCAAAGTCCGGCCTGATTATGCTGACCCGCTCCCTGGCTCAGGAACTTGCGCCGAACGTGCGCGTGAATGCCGTCTCTCCCGGCGCCATACTCTGGCCCGACGGGATGGGTGAAGAAGCGAAAGACTCGATACTGTCCGCTATCCCGCTGCAACGCCGGGGGTTGCCTGTCGATGTAGCCAGGGCGGTGCACTTTCTCATTGCCGAGGCTGATTATATCACCGGTCAGGTTCTGGCCGTTGACGGTGGCAGAAGCTTGTCTCAATGAACCACTGTAAGTTACGCGTTATTCACATCCCTGCTATGACGGGGCGCATTATTCCAATTCCAGGTCAAATTCAACAGGCCATAATTCCTGCCCTGACCGGTCAAATTCAGACCATAGGTGGGCATAGGTTTTAGCGGAGACGGGATGGCGCTGTTCGGCAGCTAT
Source organism: Gammaproteobacteria bacterium (assembly GCA_965222155.1). GTDB lineage: Bacteria > Pseudomonadota > Gammaproteobacteria > Eutrophobiales > Eutrophobiaceae > JAAXHV01. The sequence goes on along the minus strand of CBDCTH010000012.1, from coordinate 684,188 downwards.
TTCCGCAAGGGGACAGAGTACGAAAGCATATTTGTCGATGTCAGGCCGGGGCAATTGAATTGATTCAGTCTTGATCACCAGATCGTTATATAACAACAAATCCAGGTCAAGGGTACGGGATGAGAAGTGTGGCTGGCTCCGATCGCGTCCATGTCCATCTTCAATTCGGTGGAGCCGGCTGATTACCTCATCCAACTCCAGGTCGGTATCGCAACCAACTACGAAATTATAAAAATTTGCGCCGGCAAACCCTACTGCCTTGTTTTCATAAATGGTTGATACCCGTAAATTATGAAAGATTTCCTTGATTTCCCGGATGCCGGCCCTGATGTGTTTCTCCCGTTCCAGGTTACTGCCGACGCCGATAAAAATACGCGCCATTTCAGTCTTTACTACCCCGTTCTATGATAATGCCCACGTCGCGTACACCGCGCACCGCGCCGCGCTTATTCAATCGCAACCGACACCATTGCACTTTAAACTCATCCAGGAGTATCCCAGCCACTTTTTCCGCCAGGGTTTCAATCAACTCGAACTGCGCCGCACTGACGTAGCTAATCAGCCGTTTCGCCACCGCCTTGTAGCTCACAGTGTCATCGATATTATCTGATTGAGCCGCCTTGCTGATATCGGCAGCCATCTCGATATCGAAGATCACGGTCTGTTTTGTACGGCGCTCCCAGTCATAGATACCTATCACGGTATCAATGCGCAGGTCATTCAGGTATATGATATCCATAGCACTCGGGTTACATGGCTTTTCTGTTGGTATAAGCTATCAGATATTTGGGGTCAGAGTAAAAATAAATAATAAAAAATCAGCGCTCCCTACCAGCCAAACTGTATTTTTACTCTGACCCCAAATATCTGCACATTACAAACAACTTGACTGGCCGGAGATTTGCCATTCCAATAAGATTATGATCATTTATACAGGGCTGGTAATTCTCGCCTATCTGGCAGGTTCTCTTGCCAGTGCCGTCATTGTCTGCAACGCCCTGGCCCTCGGTGACCCAAGAGAACAGGGCTCCGGCAACCCGGGCGCGACCAATGTATTGCGGTTGCACGGTAAGACAGCCGCCTTGCTGACCCTTTGTGGAGATGTATTGAAAGGCCTCGTTCCCATCCTGTTGCTGCGCCTGGTCCAGGCGCCGGATGTATTTATCGCCGCAGCGGGCATGGCTGCTTTTACAGGCCATATCTACCCGATATTTTTCGGTTTTCGCGGCGGCAAGGGGGTGGCAACGTTAATCGGCGTATTGCTGGCTTTCCACTGGCTGCTGGGCGTGGCATTTATTATTTCCTGGCTGCTGGTGGCGCTGCTGTTCAGGTATTCCTCCCTGGCGGCAATCACGGCCTGCTTGCTTGCACCCGCATACTGCTGGTTAATCATAGCCTCCCCGTTCCAACTTGCCGGTGTAAGCCTGATGTCCGTCATTTTAATCTGGCGCCACCGATCAAACATTAAAAATCTCCTGGCCGGAGAGGAAAATAAGATAAATATTTAATATTCCAGCGACCAGCGGGGATAGGCTGTAAACTTCAGGGGTTCGCGTTGACCGGCGCTGATTTTGAGGTAACCCGTATAGGCGATCATGGCGCCGTTATCGGTACAGAATTCCGGCCTTGGATAGAAAATTTGACCGCCCGTCTCATACGCCAATCGTTTCAGTTTCTGCCGTAGCTGTTTGTTGGCGCTGACCCCGCCGGCCGCCACCAGCCTGGTGATACCGGTCTGTTTTATGGCTCGCTCACATTTTATGGCCAGGGAATCAACCACCGCTTCTACGAAAGCGCGGGCGATGTCGGCGCGCACCTGTTCATCCTTGTCGTCAAGTTCCTTAACCACCAGCGCCACGGCAGTCTTCAGTCCGCTGAAACTGAAATCCAGCCCCGGCTTATCGGTCATGGGCCGCGGGAACCTGTACCGGTCGCTACGCCCGTTCTCCGCCAGGGCCGATAACTGCGGACCGCCGGGGTAACCCAGTCCCAGCAATTTTGCGGTTTTATCGAAAGCCTCACCCGCCGCGTCATCCAATGATTCTCCCAGCATCGTGTAATCACCGACCGATCTTACTTCCAGCAATTGGGTATGCCCCCCTGAAACAAGCAAGGCAAGAAACGGGTAGTCGGGACGCTCATGTTCCAGCATCACCGCCATCAGATGTGCCTCCATGTGGTGCACGCCGACAGCGGGCACGCCCCACGAGTAGGCCAGGCTTCTGCCGACACTGGCGCCGACGAGCAATGCCCCGATCAACCCCGGGCCGGCCGTATAGGCAATACCGTCGATAGCGCCCGGTTCCAAATCGGCCTCCTGCATGGCTGCCGCCAGCAACGGCGCGATGCGCCGGACATGGTCGCGCGACGCCAACTCCGGCACCACGCCGCCATAGGTATCGTGCAGACGGACCTGGCTGTGAAGTTGATTCGACAGCAGGCCTTCTTCCGAATCGTAGATGGCGATTCCGGTTTCATCGCATGAAGTTTCTATTCCCAGGATGCGCATTCTATGTCTCCGAATTATCTATATTGTACAGTAGTAATCATCAGCCGGACATTTGCGAGCCGAACGACTATAGAAATTCTACCGAGCCTTTTATCTTTTTCTTCTTGCATTTGGCGTGATTCCTACTAGAATTGTTGATTCTTTTGAATAAATTAGACAGGAATCACATACTCTATGCCCAGTGTAAAAGTAAGAGATAATGAACCGTTCGATTTCGCATTGCGACGTTTTAAGCGAGCCTGCGAGAAAGCCGGCGTACTGGCTGAAGTCCACCGGCGCGAATTTTACGAAAAACCCACACAAATGAGAAAACGAAAAGCTGCCGCCGCAGTAAAACGCCACCAGAAGCGCCAGGTAAAAACCGGCCCTCGACAAATCAGGCAGTACTGAACGCACCTCCTGGCCAGTGCATTTCATGGGTGATCTCAAACACCAAATCAACGAAGATGTTAAAGCTGCCATGCGCAGTAAGGAAAAAGACCGCCTTGCTGCTTTACGGCTTATCACTGCCTCCATTAAACAACGAGAGGTGGATGAACGTATCGAACTTGATGACGTCCAGGTCATGGCTGTCCTGGATAAAATGGCAAAACAGCAGCGTGATTCCATTCAACAATACTCTATGGCGGATCGTCAGGACCTGGTCGAAAAAGAGCAGTTTGAGCTTGATATCATCCTCAGCTACCTGCCCCAGCCGCTGGATGCTGCAGAAATCAATGCCAGAGTTGACGAAGTGATAGCCGCGACAGGCGCCGCATCAATGAAAGACATGGGAAAAGTCATGGGACAATTAAAATCCGCGTTGCAGGGGCGTGCGGATATGGGCAAAGTCAGCACACTGGTAAAAGCCCGGCTGACTCCGTAGTATAAACGTCAGGGTCTATTCAAAGCCACCGGTATGCAGGGTGTTAACCCGGCTATAATATCCCTATTCGCTTAGCTAACACTCAGCAGGCAGGACTAATGGCGGGTAGAATACCTCAAGGTTTCATTGATGACTTGCTGGCGCGGGCCGATATCGTCGAGGTCATTGACAGCTGCGTCCCCTTGCGCAAAGCCGGTAAGGATCACCAGGCCCTGTGTCCGTTTCATGAGGAGAAAACGCCTTCCTTTACGGTGAGTCAGAACAAGCAGTTCTACCACTGCTTTGGCTGTGGCGCCGGCGGCACGGTAATTACCTTTATTATGGAATACAATGGCCTGGGTTTCGTTGAGGCCTTAGAAGACCTGGCCGGACGGTATGGACTGGAAATCCCGCGCGAAGCGGGTTATCAGCCGGCTTCAAACCAGCATGACGAATTATATGAGCTGCTGGAACAAGCCGCAAAATTCTACCAGTGCCAACTGCACGAGAACGACGGCAGGGCGATCGATTACCTGAAAAAACGAGGCATCAGCGGCGCGGTCATCAAGGATTATGAGATCGGTTACGCCCCGCCGGGCTGGAAAAACCTGGGAAACGCTTTGGGCAAGTCAGCGGCAGCTAAAACCCGCCTGGTCGAAGCGGGAATGATAGTACGCCGCGATACTGAAGGATTTTACGATCGTTTCCGCGACCGCATCATGTTTCCAATACGCGACCAACGCGGACGCATCATCGGTTTCGGTGGCCGGGTGCTGGGTGAGGATATCCCGAAATACATGAATACGCCGGAAACACCCCTGTTCCACAAAGGTCGCGAGCTGTATGGCCTCTACCACGCCCGCCAGAAGAACAAACAGCCTGAGAGGCTTTATATTGTTGAAGGTTATATGGATGTGATCGCGCTGGCCCAAAACGGTGTTGTCAACGCAGTCGCCACCATGGGCACTGCTGCGACGGAAAACCACCTGGAAAAACTGTACCGGGTTGCCGACCAGCTCATATTTTGTTTCGATGGTGATGAAGCAGGCAAAAAGGCGGCATGGCGGGCTTTGGAAATTACGGTTCCCCAACTCCGTGAGGGAAGACAGGCGTTGTTCAACTTCATGCCCGAAGGGGATGATCCCGACAGTTTTATCAGGGAATATGGTGCGGAACAATTCCGATCCGATAAAAATATCGTTCCTCTCTCCGATTTCCTGCTGGATTCTATAAAATCCAGGACCGGCACCACCACCCGTGAAGGCAGGGCAAATTTTCTGGACCTGATAGTGCCTTACCTGGCCAAAATGCCCGACAGCGGACTGCGCGTACTGTTAACGCAGGAAGTTGCCGGTATCGCGCAAATCGATTCCGAAGGAGTCCACAAGCTGTTACAGGAACACCGCTCCGGCGCCACGCAGCGTCGTCCCGGCCTTCCCCGGTCCCGGCAGAAACGGGAAAGAACAGCCGACATCAGCGCTATCGTATCGTATATTTTGAACAAGCCCGAACTGGCCATGCTTGTGGAAGACCCCGCTGAACTGTCCGGCATTACTGTTCCGGGCGTCGAGTTTTTGACGGAGCTTGTTACATTGGTCCACTCAAATCCCGAAATAACCTGCGCGGGCATTATCGAGCACTGGCGGGGTTCGCGCTACGGGCAACGACTGAATGAACTTGCATCAGGTTTCGGATTGCCGAGGGATGAACACTTTGACCCGGAACTTGAATTCATTGATATGGTGGAAAAGCTGAACCTGATTAAAACCAGACAATCCATTGAAAAGATCACCCAATCCAGCCCCAGCGAGTTGACTGAAGAGGCTAAATCGCAACTGCGCAGGCGCTACTCAAAAGAAAGTGGGAATAAAAAATAGAACTGTTAATCGATGATCTGATTAAATAATGTGCTATAATAGAGAATTATTTTTTGCCATATATCGTTAACAAGCAGACCAACTACTAGACAATCGGATTCAGACGCCCATGTCGGACATTGAGACACTTGAAGATCACGAACTCGAACACGAAGACGATGATGAATCGCAATTAAAATTGTTAATTGCCAAGGGTAAGGAACAAGGCTTCATCACCTACCATGAGGTGACTGAACACCTGCCCGATGAGATCGTAGACCCGGAACAGATCGAAGACATCATCAACATGATCAACGATATGGGGATCGAAGTCCATGAATTCCCCCCGGGCCTTGATCAATTACTCCCTAACAATTCTGATACGCCGGTTGGCCCGAATCCAACTTTGGTCAGCGTTGAGAATGAATTCGGGAGGACAACAGACCCGGTTCGTATGTACATGCGGGAAATGGGTACGGTTGATCTGTTAACCCGCCAGGGCGAAATTAAGATCGCCAAGCGCATTGAAGCCGGCATGAACCAGGTTCTGTATGCGCTTTCCTTTTATCCCGGAACTATCGATATGCTTTTGGACGCGTACTATTACGTCCAGAATAGAGACCTGAAGCTGAGTGACGTCATCCTTGGATTCAATATCCAGGAAGAGTACCCCGATATAGGGTTGCCTCCCTCGGCCAAGAAACAAGCGTCCCGTCAAAACCAGGATGATGACTCCGGTGATACCGACTCGAATGATTCAGTGGATTTGGAAGAAATCCGCAAGGCCATTACCGAACTTGATGGGCTTTACAAGAAACTGATCAAATTCATAAAACAGCATGGTAAGGCCCATGATAAAACTACCGCAGTTCAAAATGACATTACGGAAAAGTTTCTGCGATTACGTCTGGCGCCCAAATTTATCGTTGAATTGACTGTTAACGTGCGCCGCACAATTGAACTGATCCGGGGAACGGAGCGTGAGGTAATGCGCATGTGCGTCAAAACATCACAAATGCCTCGTAAGGAATTTATCGCCTCTTTTCCCGGTAATGAAAAAAATACCGATTGGGTAAGGCAACAGGTCGAAAGCGATAAGCCATACGCTCAAGACCTGGCGAAAGTTATGAACGATGTGATTAAAATTCAGGAGAGATTAACCGGAGCGCTAAGTGACAATTTACTTTCTATCGCGGAAATAAAGGAAGTCAACCGGAAAATCTCCATAGGGGAAGCAAAAACACGCAAGGCAAAGAAAGAGATGGTCGAAGCCAATTTGCGCCTGGTTATTTCCATAGCAAAGAAGTACACCAATCGCGGGCTGCTGTTCCTCGATCTTATACAGGAGGGCAATATCGGCCTTATGAAAGCGGTGGATAAATTTGAATATCGGCGCGGCTATAAATTCTCCACCTATGCGACCTGGTGGATTCGTCAGGCCATCACCCGCTCGATCGCGGATCAGGCCAGGACAATTCGAATCCCCGTGCATATGATCGAGACCATAAACAAACTGAATCGGATATCGCGACAGATATTGCAGGAGCAGGGCCGGGAACCCACGCCGGAGGAGTTGGCCGAAAAAATGGACATGCCTGAAGAAAAGGTTCGCAAGGTGCTCAAGATAGCCAAGGAACCCATTTCCATGGAAACACCCATAGGCGATGACGATGATTCCCACCTGGGCGACTTTATTGAGGACCATAACACCCAGGCGCCAGCCGATTATGCCAGTTTTGAGGGTTTACGGCAGACGATGCGGGAATCGCTCAATGGATTGACGTCCAGGGAGGCTAAAGTGTTGCGCATGCGTTTCGGCATTGAGATGAATACTGATCATACGTTGGAAGAGGTAGGCAAACAATTTGACGTTACCCGTGAGCGTATCCGGCAGATCGAAGCCAAGGCATTGCGGAAACTGCGCCACCCGAGCCGTTCCGAGCAACTGCGGACGTTTATCGAGGGTAGCTGACATAACGGATTAGAGCAGAGCAACCTGCCAGGGTTGCTTTTTGAAAGCTGTCGTATTATATGTGATTCTTATTATTATTATTTGGGCCTGTAGCTCAGCTGGTTAGAGCAGTGGACTCATCGAAAATGGTGCGTTCATATTGAAAAATATGAAATGAACGGGATGAATTCAGGGAAACCTTAATCCACCTGCCTGCCAAGGCGGAAGGACTGGCAACCCTGAGCCAAGCCGGGGGTACACCCTCGGAAGGTGCAGAGACTACCTGGGAACTGGAGTGTTCTTAATAACAGGCTTGAGCGTCCCGTACCCTAGCATTCGGTTGAGGGTAGTGAGATAGTCCGCTCCTTTTAGAAATAAAAGGGTAAAGTGAATCCATTGGTCGTAGGTTCAAGTCCTACCGGGCCCACCAAATACTTCTGTTGTACCTTTCCATTTAATTCTCTTACTGATTATTATATTAGTGGCGCCAAGGTTTCGCGGGACGGCTTGAGTGCCTAACCCGGATTTCTCACCAGTTCGCTTGTCGTCATCGGATAGTTGTTTGCTGTCAATACGTTATGATAATCTGCTCACTATATCGCTATAGCAGACTGCGCTTGATGCGCCCTCGCTTGTCTTTTGTGCGCCAGCGGGCACGTGTTCATTGCGCCCATCCCCCTGCTCAACTCCATACAGGGGCAGGCTCTGGGCGCAACCCTGCGGGCGGCTGTCGCCGTGCAAATCGTCAGGACTGACGATTTGTCCCTCAACCAGAGCTACGGCTATGCTTTCGGTCGCAGGCGCCCGCTGGCGCACAAAATCCGGCGCGATCATCGCATCAACTGGTGAGAAATCCGGGCTAACAGACGGGTAAGTACGGAAATCCGTCAAGCTGCGTGGGCCGGATTACGGGGGATGGATAGGATAATATAGGGTCGGACCTGCCTAACTATTTGTTTCCTTTCAGTTTATGTGTGCGTATTTCACAGCAAAGCTGCCACCCATTACACGGCAAAGCTGCCACCCCCAAGGAGGTAGATAGTCGGCGCGTTTGACGTGGATAACCAAGGGTATCCTGTGTCCTTATTTCTACTGAAAGGAGGAAACACAGATGCCTGCAAAGAGGTTGTCCATGAGAAAGATAAAAGACGTATTACGCCTGTGCTGGAGCCAGGGCCTGAGCAAACGCCAGACAGCCAGGAGTTGTGGCATTTCCCGTCCGGCGGTGGATGAGTACCTGCGCCGGGCCGAGGCGGCCGGGCTGGGTTGGCCGCTGCCTGCGGCGCTGGATGACGGGGCGCTGGAGCGTCTGCTGTTTCCGCCCGCCCCAGCTGTACCCGCCGCGGCCCGCGGCGTGCCCGATTGGTCACACATTCATCGGGAGTTGAAACGCCCGGGCGTCACCTTGCAGTTGTTATGGCATGAGTATCGCCAGACTCACCCGCAAGGCTATCAGTACACCTGGTTCTGCCAGCATTATCGGACGTGGCGTGGCAAGCTGGATCTGGTCATGCGCCAGGAGCACCGGGCCGGTGAGAAGCTGTTCGTGGATTATGCCGGTATGCGTGCTCAGGTCATCAACCCGGCAACCGGGGAAGTCCGTGAGGCAGAGGTGTTTGTGGCAGCGCTGGGCGCGTCGAACTACACCTATGCCGAGGCCACCTGGAGCCAGGGCCTGGAAGATTGGATCGGCGCCCACGTGCGCTGTTTTACCTACCTGGGCGGTGTGCCGGAGGTGGTGGTGCCGGATAATTTACGCGCCGGGGTGAGCCGTGCGCATCGCTATGAGCCGGACATCAACCCCACCTACCAGGACCTGGCCACCCATTACGGGGTCGCCATTGTCCCGGCACGGGTGCGTCGTCCCCGTGACAAAGCGAAAGCCGAGGTCGCGGTACAGGTGGTAGAGCGCTGGATCCTCGCCGCCCTGCGCCAGCGTCAGTGCTTCTCCCTGGCAGAGTTGAACCGCGCCATCCGGGCGTTGCTGGAGACGCTCAACAACCGGCCCTTCAAGAAACTGCCGGGCACCCGGCGCGCGCTGTTTGAGCAACTGGATAAACCGGCCCTGCGCCCCCTGCCCGTCGAAGCGTACGAATACGCCGAGTGGAAGCAGGCGCGGGTCCATATCGACTATCACATCGAGGTCCATGGCCATTACTACTCCGTGCCCCACGCGCTCATCAAAAAACAACTGGACGTGCGCATCACCGCCAACACCATTGAATGCTTTCATCGCGGCCAGCGCATCGCCAGCCATCGACGCTCGTATCATAAGGCACGTCATACCACCGTCCCGGCCCACATGCCCGAGGCGCACCGCCAGGCCGGCGAGTGGTCCCCGCAACGCCTGGGCCGCTGGGCCGCGCAGGTCGGGCCGGCCACAGAAACCCTTATCCTCCGTGTCCTGTCTGCCCGCAAGCACCCCCAGCAGGCCTACCGCAGTTGCTTAGGGATCCTGCGCCTGGCTAAAACCTACGGCGACGACCGGCTGGAGGCCGCCTGCCAACGCGCCCTCACCCTGGGCAGCCACAGTTACAAAAGTATCGAATCCATCCTCCGCCACGGCCTGGACCGGCAACCCCTCGCCGAGCAGACCGAGGCGGCCTTACCTGATGACCACGACAATATCCGTGGCCCATCCTACTACCACTGACCCACGACAGGAGACTGCTATGTTGATACATCCCACCCTGGACAAACTCCAGACCTTGAAATGCACCGGTATGGCTGCCGCCCTCACCGAGCAGATGTCCGTGCCCGATATCGATACCCTCAGCTTCGAGGAACGCCTCGGCCTGCTCGTCGACCGGGAGATAACCGAACGGGACAACCGACGCCTGTCCAACCGGCTGCGATGCGCCCGCCTCAAACACAATGCCACCCTGGAGGATATCGACTATCGCCACCCGCGCGGACTGGATAAATCCCTGATGCAATCACTGGCCACCTGCCAGTGGGTCCGCGAACACCTCAATATCCTCATCACCGGCCCCACCGGCGTCGGCAAAACCTGGCTCGCCTGTGCCCTGGCACACAACGCCTGCCGGCACGGCTACACCGCCCTCTACCTGCGCCTGCCCAGACTCCTCCAGGACCTGTCCATCGCCAAGGGCGATGGACGCTATCCCAAGCTCCTCACCACCCTGGCAAAAACCCAGGCCCTCATCCTCGATGACTGGGGCCTGGTCAAATTGAACGCAGAGCAGCGCCGTGACCTGCTGGAAATCCTGGAAGACCGCCACGGCGCACGCTCCACCCTCGCTACCAGTCAATTACCGGCCGAAAAATGGCATCACAGCATCGGCGACCCCACCCTCGCCGATGCCATCCTTGACCGCCTGGTGCATAATGCTTACAAAATACAACTCAAGGGTGAATCCATGCGAAAACAGAAAAAAACATTGACGACGATGACCCCAACAGAGTCATAATGACCAACACCCACGTCATCACGCGCCTGGGGGTGGCAGCTTTGCTGCGTTCCGGGTGGCAGCCTTCACGTGAAACGGGTGGCAGGATTCAGTGAAATACGCAAACCTCTGACTTAATCAGAGGTTCCTTAGGTCAATGTAGGATAGACATTGTAAGAAGCGTATATCCGCGGCGATGCCCATGGTATGATCAATCTGCCTGTTTGGGCTGCGGGCGAGGAACCCCTTTTAAGCGGTCCTGACTTTGCAGGTTCACCGCCCTTCCCATACGCTGGGAGAGAGACCCGAAACAGATTTATGCAACTTTGCGAGTGCTGCGGATCAGGGTGCCAGCCTGACCAGTTTCCAGCCGTCGTCCTCCCTGGTATAGAGCAGCCGGTCATGTAATCGGCTTTCCCTGCCCTGCCAGAATTCCATACACTCAGGCGTAACCGTATACCCGACCCAGGTATCAGGCCTGGGCACGAAATCGCCCGGGTACCGTTCTGCAATCTCGGTCATCTTGGTTTCAAGAAATTCCCGACTATCAACCGGTCTACTTTGATCCGCGACCCATACGGCAAGACGGCTGTCATAGGGCCGGGTATTGAAGTAGGCATCTGCCTCCGCGTTAGTCAGCAGGCAGGCCTTGCCTTCCACCCGTACCTGCCGGTGCATTTGTGACCAGTAAAATACCAGGGCAACGTCCGGGTTTTCCGCAATCTGCTTGCCTTTAACGCTGACGGAATGGGTATAAAAGGAAAATCCCCGCTCACTTATCTCCTTTAACAACACATACCGGGCTGTGGGCTTGCCGTCCTTTGTTGCCGTCGCCAGCGCCATGGCATTGGGTAGCGGTACTCCGAACTCGACAGCCTGCCCGAACCAGTCTTTAAACTGCTCTACCGGGTCATCCATTGCATCCTGTTCATGCAATGCCACGTGACGATATTCCCGGCGCAGGTCTGAAAAGTGATTAGCCATGGATTAATTATCACCGTTGGGACGCGATGACGGATTATTTTGATAACTCTTGCCAAAATTTGAATAGATCAGCTCGCTCTCCAATTAGATTTTTTGTTGGATATTCTAGGTATTAAATGTGCTGCTAATGTAGGTATTCTTGCAAACTTTACAATTCCAGACACCCTTATTGTCTTGCGTATCATAGAGTCTGATAAACTTGTTATCCTTATCGTAACAAGACTGACAAAAAGGACCGTCTTTATTTTCGTCCTCAACAAGCCAGTAATAAGGTGGTTCATATTGGAGCTTCCCCTTAACAGCAATTTGCTCATTAAGGTTACGGATCTGTTCATCCTTTTCTAGTAATTGTTGTTGGATGTTGGTTATCTCCACTTTTGCATCAGCAAGCTCACTGATTAAATTCGCAAATTGGAGTTTCACTTCAGCCTTTCCCATTGGATTGTCACTGCTATTGATACGGTTGGTGATTTCAATGGCCTTTGAAATGGCACCCAAAATAACAGCTATCGACGGTATATCCATTATTACTCCCGGTTATAAATGAGAAGATGGAGCAAAGTATATTAATTCACCGTCAACCATCAACGGCTTTGATGGTTTCATCACCGGCAACGTTGCGGATTATTATTCGTAGTGGTTTTTGTTTTGAAATGATAGTGCCGTCCCAGAACTTTTTTGTTTTCTTGCCATCAATGCTTGTATAACCCAACTTGTCTATTTTAATTTCGCTGCTGCTGTGCCACGCTCCGACAGTGTTTTTGCAATCAACCGCTAGCCATTCGATCAACTCCAGCCCCTCATCACTGAGCAGGACAGGTTTTATCTCATTCCTGTTCGCCGTTTTCAACTGTCTTTTGTCATTGAACTCGGTTATCTTTTGTTGCAGACGGTCGCTGTGAAATTCAGTGATACGGGTAACAAATTGGTTTTTCTCTTTGCTAACCTTGAAGCTGAATTCATCGTTGCTGACAGTATGAGCAAGTAATGTTTTCAGATCGCGCAGTTCTATTTCGGTAACAACAGGATTGTTTTCACGAATGAATTGCTCCAGTTCCTTACGATCATCAATATCGACAAAGTAGGCGATTGCCTTTGCGGGGGTCAATTCCAGTTTTTGCAACTCTTCGTTGATAATGCGGTTGATAATCGGCACGTCCAGCACTTTTTCGCTGCTGTCGATTAAATTCGGCACATAAACGGGAATGCTGCCCAGCTTGCTGTCCTGGATTGCGCCGAACCAGAAATTGCCGATGCCTTGAACCTGTTGTTGCAGTCCGGGAATTAATTTTGCCAGTTTGTCCATGGTTTGTTGCGGGTTACGAAACAGGCTGACGCCGTCTTTTATATCCATTACCTGAAAACCGGCATTGGCTTCTTGCAAACGGTCTCGGGTGATTTGCAGACTGTTGACGCCGACGTCGCAGTGGATGAATTTTCTATTCAGGTCGTGGGCTACTTTGGCGGTGACGCCGCTACCGCCGAAGAAATCAGCTACGATCATATCCTCATCGCTGCTGGCTTTGATAATGCGTTTCAGCAGGGCTTCGGGTTTTTGGGTGGCGTAATCTACTCTTTCATTCGCAGCTTTATTAACCATTGAAATGCTCCACCAGTCTCTTGGTGCTGAGCCTCCTTTGCTATATTGGCGATATGTCATCCCTGGATACTTCTTTTCGTACTCAATAGACAAACCATCAGCCCTGTCTACTGGGCTACCTTTGATTGCTTTACCTCTAATCTGAAACCTTCCTTTATCGTCTTCGTATCTATATTTATTTTCTGTTGCCTCCGTATAGGCATCCCTTACGTCGTTTGTATTAAACGTAACTTTTTCTCCGTTTGAATAAAAATATAAACAATCATGCTTCGGATTCCATTTTGAAATATCCATTTCTCTTCCAGAATATATCCAAACTATTTCATTTATAAAATTCTCCTCCCCAAACACCTCATCCATCAAAATTTTCACATAATGCCCAATATGCCAGTCCAGGTGCACATAAATGCTGGCAGTGTCAGACATTACGGATTTAATCGCCATCAGGTTTTCATACATCCAGTTAAGGTAATCTTCCTTTTGCCATATATCGCTATACATGGTTTCCTCAAACGCATGTAGCTCTTCCATCTCCATTTCCTGTTCTGCCTGGGCGACTTTTTCCGCTAGGCGCGGGTTGCGGCGAATATATACCTTCTTGGCGTAGTTGGCGCCGCTGGCAAAGGGCGGGTCGATATATACCAGGTCCACCTTGATGCCTGTTTCCTTCAGGTAAGCACAGGCGGACAGACACTCCCCGCGCAACAGCAGGTTATTCCAATCCTTGTCAGTTTTACCCACCTGCTCAACCGTTTCCACTTCATAGTAAGGCATACCGCGCTGTATTTTTTCAACCACCCGGTCGTTGTCACGATAGCGCAACAGACGTTGACTGCGCGGGATATTATTGAGGAGAGCCTGCCCCTTTATCGGGTCGGGTATGTAGGGAATATATTTAATCGGCATGACATTAACCAAAAAAACCGGTTACTTTTTGACTTAATTGGGCAATATTTTTGTCTATTCCAACATTGTCCTGAAGATACAGGAAATCAAATTTATCGTAGCCGAATTGCCGGTTATTCTGTCGCAGGAACTGGCTTTCGACAAACGATTTTCTGCCCTGGAATTCAGGGTCACCAGCATAACCGCTGCCCTTGGTTTCTATCATTAACACTTTGCGAATTTCCTTTTTATTTTCGTTACGCTGGATGATTAAAAAATCAGTGGTGTAGCGTCCGACATTTTGCCAGCTTTGTCCCTTTTTCCGAAAACAATGGATTACAAATCCGGTTAACCCGCGCTCACCATTGTAATAAATCTCCAGCGGGGATTGTTGAAATTGATCCAGCGATAATACTTGCCGGAGCAGTTCCAGTTCGAAGCCGCTCTGGATAAAATTGTATGGCAGATAATGAAAACTCTTGTCGCTCTGTTCTACTGCCGTTGAGTGTTTTTCGTTCAACTGTTGCTCAAGGTGGCTGGTATCCATATTCAATTTCCTGAGACTTTCAATAGCCTGTTGTATTTCCCGTCTGTCTTCTTCCGTTCTTGCTTCCGGCGGGTTTTCGTCAAATTGCAGTATCTTCTTCGTATCGTCTTCATTCGGGTATAGCTTGTCATGGATGTTTACTGGCGTCAGTTTATTCACCAGCAGCAATTCTGCTTTTTCAGGAATGATCTCGTCACGGGTTTGTAGTTCACGCCTGGGGCTGAACGCCAAACGAATACGGCTCTCAATTGCTTCCCGGTCGTATAGTTCATTCCAATAGCTGCTTCTCTGTCCCTGTATTGTTATCCCGTCAAAAATGGCTTGTAACTGTTCTTCAAGCTCATACAGTCGAGTAGTTGAAATCGTGTGGAAACTGGTTTTTGCAATACCGTTCAACCATTGTTTAAAACCGGCCGGTTGCGTCGCGCCGGATTCCCTGATATGCAATTTCCCGCCTTCCATATCTTCAAAATCAGTAGTAATGATTGAGACAGAAGCCTGGTAGCTTTCCAGGTCTTCATAAACGTCCTGTAATTTTTTCTGCGTTTGTATTTCGGCCTCAACAATCGTCTGGTAATGCACTTTGAGTTGATAAAAATCCAACGCAGGTAGTTCCAATTGTTCTATCCTGGAGTGTCGTTGTACTCGCTGATCGCCAGTGCCGTTATCCAGCTGGTTGATTTCCTGAATAGACGTTTGTTGTTGCTGTTTTAACTGACCGTTAAGGGTTTTTGCATTGCTGTCGTTGAGCCAGATCAATGCATCTTCCTTGTCTGTCGCTTCGACGTCAACCTGACGCAGACAGCGACAACTGGTTTGCAAGACCATATTCCTTTTGCAATCTCCCTGCTGGGATAAAATGATCCCCGTCAGGCTGCGACAATCCCACCCTTCCTTGCCTATTTGGACCAACAGGATATAGCGTTTCCCGGAAGCGTATGGCGCAGGAAGGTCCAGTGATCTAAAAGCCAGTTCGGAACCCGGTGGTTGCGGATATCCCTTATTACCCCGGTGAAACTTCAGGATTTCATCAGCCGAAATTTTCAGCTCGCCGACCAGGAAAGGATAAACCTGATCCTCCAGTGTTTCTATATTGCTGCAATAGATTGCCAGTTTGGCGATGCTGCCATTGGCGTAACGTTTCCTGCCAAATTTTTGTCGGAAGTCGGCTATCCCTTGACGAATAATTTCCAGCCTGTCCTGCATTCCTTGCGCTATCTTCACCTGTGGCTTTTTCAGGAACGAGTTAATCGCCTTGATAAGCGGATAATAATAAACGGTGTTCGTAATCCTGGAAAATTTGACGTTGGTTGTTTCATTAATGGAAACCCGGTCCGGCTTACTCAAAAAAGGCGTGCCTGAGAAACCCAGGACGGTGATGATATTGCCGCCCTGCTGCCATTTGTTGACCACCTGGCGCAGTTTAATATCATCTGTGGCGGCATGGTGGACTTCGTCAATCAGTATGGACAGGTGGGGTATTTTTCCAATCCGGTTGCGCAGTTCATTAGCCAACCGGTCCCGTTCATCTTCACTTTTCCCAATCCAGTCCTGAGTTTGCCGCGCAGTTATATCAAGCCGGTCCAGGATCACCTTCTCGGCATTGACTACAAATACGGTTGCAAAGGGGTTGGGGAAACACTGGCTGACTTTTTGGACGTTGGGATTCCTGACTCTATTGCTGCTTTTCGCGGACTTTTGTTCATCCAGAATTTCAAATGAAAGCTGTCGCTTGATTTCACCGGCGGCGGGGTTCGGAATAACCCATTCAGGGTTAAAGTTTTCTATGGTCCTCAAACTTGGGACAATCGAGGATTTCAGACCCGATGGAATCAACACCAGGAAATTATGAGCAAACGCTGTATTATCCGGCTCATTTTGGGCAAAATATAAATCCAGGTAAATAATGGCTGCCATCAAAAATGTTTTGCCGGCGCCCATCGGTAGACTCATCAGGTAGTCGGAGTAGGTGACTTGATAAAAAATATCCTTGATAATTCTCTCGTAATCCAATGCAGATGGGTTATCAATGATCAGCTTTTCAAGTTCCGGCAATAATGATTTTCCATCCGGCTGTTTTTGAATGGATAAACCGAACAAAGCCATAGCAGCCGTGTTTTTCTGCAGAAACTTCCTGGTTTCCTGGTTGATGTTCAACCTGTTGAGGTCGATATCATCAGTGAAGAAGTTTTCAGAAAACAGCTCCCACAGTGGTTTATTGATTCCTTCAATTTTCAGATACAAATAGGTTTCAATCGCTTCCACCTGGGTCTCTCGCAGGTGACCTTGATTCCTGATATAGGATGAGAGGGCGGTGAGGGGACAGCTATCAGACCTGAGCCATTGATTTTTCTTCCGTGTAATCAACTCATTTAACATGGTTTGAGTTAACGTACCATTATTTTCAAATGTAATATGAAGTCAATAAATAGTAAATGATATTTAAACCTGTGATCCAGAATAGGATCGGATAAATTCAGGATGTACGATGTACAAGCATTATACCACAGTAGACCCATTATCCAGTGGCTACCTTGCAAATCCTGTATTGTGGGATGTTGAACCGGATATTGTGGATGCTTTTCTTGAACGTAATATAAATTATTCCCGGTATATTGATGATGTATCTGTCTCAGCAAAATTCAATTTGTCATCTGCTGAAAAGCGATTCGCTGTTGGTTCGATCCGTTCTCAATGTACCAGGAAGGCGTATAAGCTCAAGAAAAATAAACACAGGATTGAAACTGCCAGCAAAGCTATGCATGTTAATAATTTAGTAGTCTATAAAGTAGTAGCCTTGTCACGTAAAGAACGAGCACGCATTAAGGCAGCTTATGAAAGAATTCGGGGTGTCTATCTAATACACTAATGACAACGCGGCATATTACGTTTCACCATGTAATAATTTACGGGGTAGGCACAGATATATCCGGCCAGCAGGGCCGCAGCGAAGCCAACCCAGAATATCGCGTCGATCATTGAGGCAGCGGACATACCGCCGACAAGGTAATCCGTGGTGTTCATGGCGATTTCCATCACGCCGATCGAGATCACCTCACCGAGCCAGACGGTCTTGAACGCCAGCGCCAATGTCATTGATCTCTGGTATACAAGGGGGTACAACGTCAATGCAAATCCCGTGATAAACGCCAATAGCGTCGCTAATATTACTGTAACGGTTACCGATAAACCAAGCTGCACGCCGATAGCCAGGCCGGTGAACTCACCGATAGAGCAACCTGCCAGACAATGCAGCGTTATTGTCGCGGCCGTTGCGGCAGTGCCTGTTTTCACCTGATGATGCTCGCAATGTTCCATAGAACAGAACCTCTCTGTCAAAGCGCTTTTTACTTGGGACTGTCCTTGCTATTATACGCACTCTTTTTTGTAAGTGGCCAAAGCGCTTATCTTCTTTGATCATTCTGTCGAATGCCGGAATTCGGAAAGCAAGGAATAATTTTTCTGACTGGATTCCTGCTTGCGCAGGAATGGGCGGGCCATAATCGGAATAATAACCACCATGACAGAGACAATTTTTGCAAAAATTATCAGACGGGAAATACCAGCTGACATTGTTTATGAGGATAACAAATGCCTGGCGTTCAGGGACGTCAACCCGCAGGCCCCCGTGCATATTCTGGTCATCCCGAAACAACCCATTGCCAGGCTGATCGATGCCGTAGATGATGATCAGTCCCTGCTGGGCCACCTGCTGTTAAGCGCCAATAAGATAGCGTTGGAGCAGGACATCGGAGAGGCTTTTCGCCTGGTCGTGAACAACGGCGCCGGCGTGGGTCAAAGTGTATTTCATCTTCATTTGCACATTCTTGCCGGCCGGTCGTTCACCTGGCCGCCGGGATAACCTGAAACCGGATATTGCATCGCATGTACGAAACAGACGATTTACGGATTGCTTCCATTAAGGCCGTTACGCCACCCAGGGAGATTTGTGAGGAGATCCCCATTAGCGCGACCGCGGCTGAAACAACCTTCCTGACCAGGCAGGCAATCACAGGACTGCTGAACCGGGATGACAGCCGCTTACTGGTGGTAGCGGGGCCCTGTTCAATTCATGACGTGGACGCGGCAAAGGAATATGCAGGTCGACTCAAGGCGCTGGTCGAAAGTTACAGGAACGAACTGCTTATCATAATGCGGGTGTATTTTGAGAAACCCAGGACGACCGTGGGCTGGAAAGGACTGATTAATGACCCCGACCTGGATAACAGTTTTCATATCAATAAAGGAGTTCGACTCGCCCGCGGGTTATTACTCGACTTGAACGAAATGGGTATCCCTGCCGGTACTGAATTTCTCGACATTATCATTCCCCAGTACGTCACTGACCTGGTGAGCTGGGGCGCCATCGGCGCGCGCACCACGGAAAGCCAGGTACACCGGGAACTGGCTTCGGGCTTATCCTGTCCGGTCGGGTTTAAAAACGGAACGGACGGGTCAGTGAAAATCGCCGTTGACGCCATCCGCGCGGCAAGCAACCCCCACCACTTTTTATCCCTGCGCAAGGAAGGGAATTCAGCCATTTATACCACCACCGGCAACGATGCCTGCCACGTCATTTTACGCGGAGGCAAACAACCTAATTTTGACCGCGCAAGTATTGACGCCACTGCCTCCGAGCTGTCCGCCGCAGGTCTCCCGGCCCGCATCATGGTTGATTTCAGTCATGCAAACAGTGAGAAAGAACACAAAAAGCAGTTGGTAGTCGGCGCCGACGTATGCCGGCAAATCTCTGACGGCGAGGATCGGATATTCGGTGTAATGATTGAAAGCCACCTGGAGGAAGGTAGGCAGAATGTCGTCCCGGGACAAGCGCTGACCTACGGGCAGAGCATCACCGATGCCTGCCTGGGCTGGGACGACACCGAAGACCTGATACGTTCCCTGGCCGAAGCCTCCAAAGCGCGCCGGTCCCGCTGAAAGGCCCCCTGGCAGCCCGACAATGTCCTGGTCCCGGCGCGAATTTCTCAGGTTCATGGGTAGAACGGCAGGCGCCGGCGCGCTGACGTACCCGGTGACACCCTTGCTTGCTGCCGGGGTGGACTCTGCCAGCACGGACTTTCGCCCCATTTCACCTGGCACTGCCGATGAGGTGGTCCTGGCCGATGGTCTTGACTATGAAATCCTGGTGTCATGGATGGACCCGATCAACCGCGCCGGCGAGCGCTTCGGGTTTAACAATGACTATACCGCGTTCTTCCCCATTGACGGCAATCAATACGACGGCCTGTTATGGGTGAACCATGAAGAGATCCTGTCAGCTTATTTTGCTTCACCCCGCGACCCGATGGAGAAATCCGGGGATGATATTGAACGGGAAGTCCTGGAGGTGGGCGGCAGTATCATCAGGATTAACAAAACAGGCGGGCGCTGGCGCCTGGTTCAGGATGATCACTACAACCGGCGCATCAATGGCAAGACACGGATACCGATTATTTCAGAGCAGCCGATTCAAGGAGCGCGCGCGGCCGTCGGCACCCTGGGTAATTGCGCCGGCGGCGTCACGCCCTGGCAGACCGTGCTTACCTGCGAGGAAAACTTCCATTTTTTTTATGGCGACGTCAGCTTCGCTTCCGGTAAACGCAAGCATGAGAAAGGCAGTCTTATCGGTTGGGAACGTTACCTGGATCATCCTCCCGAACACTACGGCTGGGTGGTTGAAGTCGACCCCTTCAGCGGCGCGGCGAAAAAACTCACGGCCCTGGGCCGGTTTGCCCATGAAGGCGCGACAGTGACCGAAGCAAAAGACGGCCGGCCGGTGGTCTACATGGGGGACGACAAAACCGATGAGTGTATCTACAAATTTATTGCCGATGAACCCGGCTCATTGGAACGCGGAACCTTGTACGTGGCCGCGACGGATAAAGGCCGCTGGCTGCCCCTGGACGTGGCCGGGGATAAGCGGTTAAAAGACATGTTCAAAACCCAAACAGAATTACTTGTTCGTACCCGCGAAGCGGCAAAACTGGTCGGCGGCACGCCCCAGGACCGCCCCGAAGACATAGAGAGAGACCCGCACTCCGGCGCCGTCTTTATTACTTTGACCAAGAGTCCGTCCCGTCCCTACGGTTCCATCCTCAAGCTGGAAGAAAAAGAGAATGATCCGTCCGCGTTCGAGTTTGTCGCAGCCACTTTCCTGGCGGGCGGTCACGCCAGCGGGTTTGCCTGTCCGGACAACCTGGTCTTTGACCCGAAAGGCAACCTCTGGGTGTGTACGGACATCGCATCTTACGAGATCAACAGGCCTCCCTACCGGTCATTTAAAAACAACGGTCTTTTTTATATTCCCATGTCGGGCAAACATGCGGGGAGACCCCTGCAAGTGGCCTCCGCACCTCCGGGGGCCGAACTGACCGGCCCCAGCTTCAGCCCGGATGGGCGCAGCCTGTTTCTGTCGGTGCAGCATCCGGGCGAGGATTCCGATGCCGTTGACGCATTAATCAGCCACTGGCCCGAGGGCGGCGACGCGTTGCCAAAACCCAGTGTGATTTGCATATCGGGCCCGCTGTTGGATAGACTGACCGTAAAAAGGAGTGGCCAGTGAACAAATCAAGCATTGATCTCAATTCCCTGGTTGGTAGCGCTGAAGTGGATGGACGCGTATATACCGACCAGGGCATATTCAATCTGGAAATGGAGAAAATTTTCGGTGCAACCTGGGTCTATGTCGGACACGAAAGTCAGCTAAGCGAGCCGGGCGCTTATATTGCAACAGATATTGGCGTCAAGCCTGTAATACTGGTGAAAGATTCTGCCAACCAGCTGCGAGCTTTTCACAACCGCTGCCCACACAAAGGCTCCAGGTTGGTGAATAACGCAGCAGGAAAAATTGATCGCTTCCTGTGCAACTTTCATAACTACAGCTTCAATCTGGATGGCAGTGTCGCCGCTATTCCACTGGAAGATGCCTATGAAAATTCTGGTTTCGGTGCTTGTGAAAAAGTCGCCCGGATGGTATCCGTGCCCCATGTTGAGAGTTACCAAGGATTTATATTCGCCGCTTTGAAGCAACCGCCGATGGACCTGCGAAGCTGGTTGAGTGACACCAGGGCCAGCATTGATAACCTGGTGGATCGTTCACCTGAAGGACGACTGGAAGTAGTGGGACGTCCATTTAAGTGGATTAATCACTGCAACTGGAAGATGCTGGTTGAGAACCTGGTGGACGGTATGCATGTAGGTGGAACCCATCCATCCATTGGACAGACCGCCAGCAAATTTTCCAATGACCTGAAAGAAACCAACCAGCCGGCATCGCAACTGGTGGAAATGGCCCGCTCATTTTGGCAATCAGCAGAATGGATACGTGATTTTGGCTGTACCGTACTTGCCAATGGCCACAGTTATAACGGCGGTAAGGTCAGCATCCATTCGCAATATGACGAGATACCCGGTTATGCCGAAGCTTTGGAAAAAGCCTACGGTGAAGAACGAACTAAAGATATCCTGTCGCTGCAACGTCATAACACCTGCATCTATCCCAACCTGCATGTAAAGTGCCTGATACAAAAAATACGTGTATTTAAACCCGTTGCACCAAATAAAACTGTGGTCGAATCCTGGGTGTTTCGCCTGGTCGGCGCTCCTGACGCGCTCTTGCAACGCTCCATGGAATATGCACAGATGCTGGATTCACCGGCGACGCTCGTCAGCGTTGATGACCATGAAGTCATGATTCGGGCACAAAACGGACTGGAAGGCGATGTAGGCGCCCCGGTCAGCATGCATAGAGGACTGGCCCGTCCGGTTACCGAAGATGAAAACGGCATACACTGTGAAGGTGATAGTGAACGTGCTTTTGTCAGTCAGTATGAAATGTGGCAGAAATTGATGACGGCAGAGGTGTAGCATGGAGTCGATGATTAACGATACCTTTCTCGTTCAACAGTTCATTTACAAGGAACAGCGTTGTATTGATGAAAAGCGTTGGAACGACTGGCTGGATCTGTTCTCTGATGATGCTGAATACTGGGTACCGCTGGACAATTCTGATGAATCACCCGGACAATCTTTGTCCATCGTTTATGAAAACAAGATTGGTATGGAGCTGAGGTGCCGACGTTATGCCCACCCCCTGCTCCACGCGCAAAACCCGGCATCACGGACAGCCCACAGCAGCGCCAATATTATGCTCGATCATATCGACGAGGAGAAAAACAGCTATGTTGTTCATACACAATTCACCATGCATGAATATCGTCTGAACACACAAAAAACCTGGGCGGGCAACATGCTCTACCACCTGCAAAAATTCGGGGTGAATGATTTTAAAATCTCGCGGAAAAAAGTTGAACTGATCGATACCGAAGGTGAGATGGAAACCATCAACGTCTTATTCTAGTTTTATATCTTACTGGCTACTTGGCCCATAAAGCCGGAATGACGGTTCAGGATTTGTTTTACCGGGCTAATCGCTTTATTCTTCCTGTTATGGAAAATCCTCGCAATCTTTATAAATTTCCGTATATCGCTGTTGCGCTGCTTCAGTTCCTTATTACCTGTAATCCGGTGCGCGCGGGGGAAGCTCCGGATAAGACCTATTTCCGGTTAATTGCCGCAACCTGCAAAACTTGCCATAGCGACGACAGCCGCGCCGCAGTGTCGATACCGAAACTTGATGGCCTGACCGCTACCCGGATAAAACAACTGTTGACCTCTTATAAATCAGACCAGGAGCAGGGAACGATCATGAAGCGTATCAGCAAGGCGCTGACCGACGAAGAAATCGACGGGATCAGCGGCATGTTTTATCAACCGGCAAAGTAACATGCCACAAACACGCCGCCATTTCCTCTCTGACGTACTCAAAACGGGCGCCTTGACGACGTTTGCTGGATCGGTCATTCCGGCCTGTTCGAAACCGGCCGGTAATGGAGCGCCAAAGGTCGTTATCATAGGCGGAGGTTACGGTGGGGCCACCTGCGCAAAATATATCCGTTACTTTGACCCGGACGTCAATGTCACACTGGTCGAGGCCGGGATGCGGTATAACACCTGCCCGTTCGGCAACGCCGTTCTGGGTGGTATCCGGGACGCGGCGTCGATTACCCTGGACTACACCGGCCTGAAAAAGGATTATGGGGTCAACATCATCCACGCCAGGGCAACTGCAATTCATCCTGAAAAACGGACTGTCACACTTGCGGACGGGACTACCCTGCCCTACCAGCGGCTGGTGATCTCCCCGGGGATCAGTTTTCTCTGGAACCACATTTTCACCGGCTATGATGAAACGGCCGGTTCAACCATGCCCCATGCCTGGCGCGGTGGAGAGCAGCTTACATTGTTGAAGAAACAGTTGGTCGGGATGCGTGCCGGCGGCGTCTTTGCCATTGTTGTCCCCGGTACACCGTTCCGTTGTCCGCCCGGTCCTTATGAACGAGCCAGCCTGGTGGCGCATTACCTGAAACGGGCCAACCCGCGCGCCAAACTGTTGATTCTGGATGCTAATGAACATTTTTCCAAGCAGGATTTATTTGAGGAAGCATGGCATTCGCTATACCCCGGGATGATTGAACGCGTGCCGATATCCGCCGGCGGCCTAGTCACCCGCATTGACCCGAAACACATGTCCCTGCACGCCGAGGCAGGTGAATTCAAGGTTGACGTGGCCAATGTTATCCCGTTCCAGCAGGCCGGCCGGCTGGCCGTCGACCATGGACTGACAGATGAAACCGGCTGGTGTCCGGTTGATCACAAGACGTTTACGTCCACCCTTGCCCCCGACGTCCACGTCCTGGGCGACAGTTGCCTCGCCGGCAACATGCCAAAATCAGCTTCCTCCGCCAACAGCCAGGCCAAGGCTTGCAGTCTTGCGATCATTTCACTGTTACGCGAGCGCGAACCCGGCGCCATGTTTTATCACAATACCTGTTACAGCCTGGTCGCGCCGGATTACGGTATCTCCGTCAATGCCATGTACCGATACGAAGACGACAGGATAAAATTGATAGAACGGGCAGGCGGGTTAAGTCCGCTCAAGGCCCCCATGGAATATCGCGCCAGGGAGGCCGCCTATGCCCGCAGCTGGTATGCCAGCATCAACAGAGACAGTTTTGGGGTATAATAGACAGCATCCCGGTGCAGTCCCTGGATTTCAACATGTGCGCGTCAAGCAGTGGGGATTGGCTGCGTTATCACATTAAACTAGCGAAATGTTTCAACTGACAGATGATTTAAGAATTGCCGAACTGCGCCCTTTGACATCGCCTGCCATCCTGACGGAAGAACTGCCGATCAGTGAGGAGGTGTCAAACCTGATAGCAAAAACCCGGCTGGCAGCCGGTAATATCGTCAAGGGTGAAGATGATCGGTTACTGGTAATCGTCGGACCTTGTTCGATTCATGACCCCGACGCCGCGCTTGACTATGCCGGCCGCCTGGTCAAGGCTGCTGACCGCTTGCAGGATGACCTGGTTATCATCATGCGGGTCTATTTTGAGAAACCGCGTACAAAGGTGGGATGGAAAGGCTTAATCAACGACCCGTACCTGGATAACAGTTTCAAGATCAATGTCGGTTTACACATTGCCCGCAAACTGCTGGTAGACCTGGGCAATATCGGTTTGCCGGCCGGATCTGAATTTCTGGATACCATCACGCCGCAATTTATTGCGGACCTGGTGTCCTGGGGCGCAATCGGCGCCCGTACCACGGAAAGCCAGGTCCACCGTGAGCTGGCATCCGGTTTATCCATGCCCGTGGGCTTCAAGAACGGGACTGACGGCAACATACAAATCGCCATAGACGCCATCGGCGCCGCACAAAGCCCGCACCATTTTTTGTCGGTCACCAAACAGGGTATCTCTGCGATCGTGGCGACAACCGGGAATGATTGTTGTCACCTTATATTACGCGGCGCTTCCAGCGGCCCTAATTTCTCTGCGGCGGCGATAAAGGCCGCAAGCAAAAAATTGCGCGCGGCAGATGTGGCCGAACGGGTCATGGTGGATTTCAGCCACGGCAACAGTAATAAGGATCACACGCGCCAGGTCGTTGTTGCGGAAGACGTTTGCCGGCAACTGGCCGACGGCTCAAAGCGTATTTGCGGCGTGATGATCGAAAGCAACCTGAAAGCAGGGAAACAAGCCCTGAAGGATGCGGCATCACTGGAATACGGCCTGAGTGTGACCGATGCCTGCCTGTCCTGGGAGATGACCGAACCGGTGCTGGAATCACTTGCTGAAGCGATACGACAGCGGCGCTCAGGTTAGACTAATGGCGGATGCAGAAATCAGGTTTGATCAATACCTGGATGCCAAGGGATTGAACTGCCCGTTGCCTGTCCTGAAGACAAAACTGGCCTTGAATAGGATGCAACCGGGGCAAATCCTGTTCGTGGAGGCAACCGACCCCCATTCAGTGATTGATTTCGAAGCCTACTGCGCCAGGACCGGCCATAATATCCTGTGCATTGATGAGGACAACGAAATTATCAGTTTCACGATCAGCCGGGCGGACAACCCCAGGAAAATCTGAAACGCCGCGCCATTCCGGGCTTGACCCGGAATCCAGGATATTTAGGGTCAGAGTAAAAATGCGTTCAGGTTGGCAGGTGGTACTGGTTTATAGCTGAGAATTTTTACTCTGAGCCCAAATATCCAACTATCAGGCTTCTGCTTGTTTGATTTGATAGGTATGCGTTATCTTTGCTGTCTTGCCCAGCATGATTGACGCGGAACAGTATTTTTCCGCAGACAGGTTGATTGCCCTCTCAACCTGCGTATCCTTGAGATTGTCTCCGGTAATGATGAAATGAACGCTTATCTCCGTGAATACCTTGGGGTGATCACCCGCCCGCTTTGAAGAGATTTCAATTTTACAATCGCTGATTAGGCGGCGAGATTTTTTCAGCATGGACAGCACATCGTAAGCCGTGCAAGCCCCCATCCCCAACAGCAAGGTCTCCATGGGACGCGGTCCCAGGTTTTTGCCTCCTCCTTCGGGCGGTCCGTCAATGACGATTGTCCGGCCGTTTTCCGACTCGCCGATAAAAGCGGCCCCACCTGCCCAGCTCAGGTTTGTATTCATTGTAAAAACTCCGTGATTGCCCGTATCAAATAAGGGTAACATATCGTACGCACAGGGAATGTATATTTTCAGGACATCCTTGGGACAAGGCCGGTGAGGTTTAATATGCCTTGACAAAAACCGGGACAATTACCAGAATCCTATCTATTTTCAAACCCATGGCTATGTAGCTCAGTTGGTTAGAGCGCAGCATTCATAATGCTGATGTCGGTGGTTCAAGTCCACCCATAGCCACCAATTTCGCCTGTTTCCATTTTCTATTGCGAATAATCCTGGAGAATGATTCATGGAAGTTGATCCATCACCAGATCGGACCGGCGCAGGCTCTCTTCGACGAAAACCACAAGTACGACGCCGGAACACTGGAAAAAGCAGGAAAGAACGTGTAATTTAGCTATTCCTTACAACCTGGATGGAAAATGGGTAAGAAACTGTTTATCAAGACGTTCGGCTGCCAGATGAACGAATACGACTCGGATAAGATGCGAGACGTATTAAACGTTTCGCATGGCATGGAAGAGACGAGCAGGCCGGAAGAGGCCGACCTGATTATCTTCAATACCTGTTCCATCCGTGAGAAGGCCCAGGAAAAACTGTTTTCGGAACTGGGGCGCTGGCGTCGGCGGAAACAGGACAAGCCCGATTTCATGATAGCCGTGGGAGGTTGCGTCGCCAGCCAGGAAGGCTCAGCGATTTACGAGAGAGCGCCTTATGTCGACATCGTATTCGGTCCGCAGACCTTGCACCGGCTCCCCGGGTTGTACGATGCGGCTCAGCATACCGGCAAGCCAGTGGTCGATATATCCTTCCCTGAGATTGAAAAGTTCGACCAGTTGCCTGACCCCCGGGCGGATGGTCCTGTCGCGTATGTTTCCATCATGGAAGGCTGCAGTAAATATTGTACTTTCTGCGTGGTGCCCTACACTCGCGGGGAAGAAATTTCCCGGCCTGTGGATGACGTCATAGCGGAAGTAGTCGAGTTGGTCGGACAGGGGGTCAGGGAGGTCACCCTGCTTGGACAAAATGTGAATGCTTATCGCGGCGCTACCTATGATCACGGCATTGCCGACCTGGCAGACCTGATAGAGTATATCGCGGCAATCGACGGCATCCGGCGCATCCGTTACACGACATCGCATCCGGTTGAATTTTCCGACCGTTTGATAGACGTTTATGCCCGCGTGCCGGAACTTGTCAACCACCTGCATTTGCCGGTACAGAGCGGTTCGGATCGCATACTTGCCCTGATGAAACGCGGACATACCGTGCTTGAATACAAGTCGAAAATAAGGACGTTGCGAAAAATCAGGCCGGATATCAGTATATCCTCCGATTTCATCGTCGGTTTCCCCGGTGAGACCGACTCTGATTTCCAGGCTACCCTGGACCTGATTGCGGAAATCGGCTTTGACCAGTCTTTCAGTTTTATCTACAGCAAACGACCAGGTACGCCGGCGGCAAGCTACCCGGATGAGATTCAGCCGGAGCAGAAAAAGCAGCGCTTGCAACTTCTCCAGGCCAGGATAAATCAACAGGCACAGAACATAAGCCGGAGCATGACAGGTTCGGTTCAAACAGTCCTGGTAGAGGGAACATCCCGTAAAAACCCGCGGGAACTGGCTGGTCGAACTGAAAATAACCGTGTGGTGAATTTTCCCGGCGCGGTCGAACTCATCGGTGAGATGGTAGGCATTAAAATAACCCGGGCACTCCCTAATTCATTACGCGGGGAATTACCGGCCGCACGCGAGTTACCCCGACAACCGGCCGCGACAATCTGATACTTGAGTATTTCCACGGACAAGACCCATCCCGTCTCCGCAGAAGTCATCCTTGAACCGGCTGATAATGAGAGATTGGCCAATTTGTGTGGCTCTCTGGATTCCCACTTGCGCCAGATTGAAAAACGTCTTGGCGTTGAGATAAACAACCGCGGCAATTCGTTTCGAATTATCGGTACAGCTAAAATTGTCAACATAACCAGCCGGCTGTTGACCGAACTGTATGAATCAACGACCGCGGATATATTGTCGCCGGAAAAAATCCATCTCTGGCTGCAGGATAAGGCCATTGATGATTCCTTCGACGAGCGGATGGAAGATGAAGTCATCATCAAAACCAAACGCGGCATCATCAAGGGCCGCAGTCCCAATCAGCGGTTATACCTGAACAATATCCGGGAACATGCCG
This sequence comes from Gammaproteobacteria bacterium, assembly GCA_965222155.1. Taxonomy (GTDB): domain Bacteria; phylum Pseudomonadota; class Gammaproteobacteria; order Eutrophobiales; family Eutrophobiaceae; genus JAAXHV01. The sequence continues at coordinate 655,364 of CBDCTH010000012.1, read as the reverse complement.
TCAGTTTCGGTATTGGACCGGCCGGGACAGGCAAAACCTACCTGGCCGTCGCCAGCGCGGTGGTTGCCCTGGAGCAGAACCGGGTCAGGCGCTTGGTCCTGGTGCGACCGGCAGTGGAAGCCGGGGAGAAACTGGGCTACCTGCCCGGCGATCTGGTGCAGAAAGTCGATCCGTACCTGCGTCCCCTGTACGATGCCCTGTATGAAATGCTCGGCTTTGAACAGGTGATGAAATTTATTGAGAAAAACGTTATTGAAATAGCGCCCCTTGCCTTCATGCGCGGCAGAACGCTCAACGAAGCATTTATTATTCTGGATGAAGCGCAAAATACCACCATTGAGCAGATGAAGATGTTCCTGACCCGTATCGGCTTCAATTCAACGGCCATTATTACGGGTGACATTACCCAGATTGATTTGCCTCAGGGGAAACAATCGGGCCTGCGTCACGTGATTGATATCCTCGATGCTGAGGCAGGGATCAGTTTTACCTTTTTCAAATCAAGGGATGTGGTGCGCCATCCCCTGGTGGCGCGTATATTGAATGCGTATGAACGACGGGAAAATAACGACAGGACATGAACCATTTTTCATCCGCAGATGACGCAGATAAACGCAGATTAAAAACACTTTCTCTGTGTCCTCTGTGCTCTCTGTTGCTTTCAGGTTCAGCTACAATGAACGACAGAGGCTGAATTATGGGTATTGATGTCACCGTACAGTTCATCTCGGCAGAAACTTCTGTTCCGACTGAAAATGAACTCATATATTGGGCCGGTTCGGCATTGGACGGAAAGGAGGGGGAAGTCACCATCCGCATTACCGATGAAGATGAAATGCGCTCGCTCAATAACAGGTGGCGCAATATCGACGAGCCAACCAACGTTCTTTCATTTCCCCTGCACGATGCTGGCGCGCCCTTGCTTGGAGACATAGTCATTTGTGCTCCCGTCCTCAGACGGGAGGCCGTAAAGCAGGCCAAATCCCTGAACGCGCATTGGGCGCATATTATTATTCATGGCATTTTGCATTTAATGGGCTATGATCATATGAATGAAAAGGACGCGGAAATCATGGAAACAAAAGAAACCGCATTATTGCAAGAACTGGGTTTCCCCGATCCTTATTTACCGGAGATTGCAATAAGCCCCGGGGAATCACGGTGATGCCAAACACACACGCCGAGAATCAATGAGTAAAGACAAACCTCCGTTAAGCCTGCATATCTCACTAATGAATACGCCCTCGCTTGTCTTTTTGCCGCTGACAGGCACATGTTCATTGCGCCCATCCCCCTGCTCAACTCCATACAGAGCTTGCCCCTGCGGTTGTAAGCAGGGGGGCAGGCTCTGGGCGCATCCCTACGGACGGCTGTCGCCGTGCAAATCGTCTGTCCTGACGATTTGTCTTCGCACCCATTGGTAATGAGATATGCAGGCTAGTCACAACAAGAAAGCCTGGTGGAAGCTACTCAATACCACCTTTTCAAATACCCCCCGGGATCTGCCGGCATTAATTGAAGTCCTGCGGGAATCCGAAGCGAGAAATATCCTCGATCCCGATGTATTGATGATGCTTGAGGGCGCCCTGCATGTGGCGGAAATGCAGGTAGGCGACATAATGGTCCCCCGGGTGCAAATGGTCGTCATACGGACCTCGGCCGAGCCGGAAGATATTATGAAAACGGTGATCGAATCGGGCCATTCACGTTTCCCGGTGGTCAGTGACGACCAGAATGACGTACTGGGCATCCTGCTGGCAAAAGACTTGTTGTCCTGTTTTGTCGATGATGAACCGGAGCAGTTTGCAGTTAAAAACCTGATGCGTCCCGTAGTATTCGTGCCTGAGAGCAAACACCTCAACGTTTTGCTGAGAGACTTTCGCACCAACCGTAACCATATGGCCATCGTAGTCGATGAATACGGTATCGCCGGTCTGGTAACTATTGAAGATATTATGGAAGAAATCGTCGGTGAGATCGAAGATGAACACGATCTCAACGAGGAAGCCTTCATTAAACAACATGGAAGAAACCGTTATACGGTACAGGCATTCACACCCATCGATGACTTCAACGACTATTTCGACGCACAGTTAAGCCATGATGATTATGATACGATAGGGGGTCTGGTAATCAATGAATTCGGTTACCTGCCGAAACGCGGAGAGATAATTGAGCTTGCCGATTATAATGTAAAAGTTCTCCGGGCCGACAAAAGAAGAATACATTTGATACGTTTTGAAAAAACGTCTGTTTCACAACCTGGAACCTCGCCGGCGTAAGGTATCCGCGAGTTCGGCCATTAATGGATTTTTGTGCCTTGCAGCAGGTGGCGCCACCGCCTTTTCATTTGCACCGTACAATTTATCCGCCATCCCGTTTATCACGCTGGCGTTTCTGTTCCAGACCTGGCGCACCAACAACGGCAGGCAAGCCTTTATTAACGGCTATTTATTCGGTCTGGGCCTGTTCGGCGTCGGAGTCAGCTGGTTGCATATCAGTATCAATCTTTTTTCCGGGATTAACCTGGCCGGGGCTTACCTGCTGACTTTTTTACTCGTCGCCTACCTGTCCCTGTTTCCGGCCCTGACCGGATTCCTGGGAAACTGCCGTTCGGTACGCTCTGATTTTTATTTTTTCCTGGTCGTTATGCCGTCGCTATGGACCCTGGGAGAATGGGTTCGTTCCTGGTTGTTCACCGGATTCCCCTGGTTAACGCTGGGATACACGCAAACGTCCGGTCTGCTGTCCGGCTATGGGAGTCTCATCGGGGTATTCGGCATCAGTTTTATCATCGCCTTTCTGGCCGGGGGTTGTGTGCTCCTTATCGTGAAGGAGTTGAGAATATTTTTGGCTGTTATCCTGCTGTTGGTTATCGCTGCCGGCTGGCAGTTAAGGCAATACCAATGGACTGATAACAGTAATTCGGAAATTGACGTGGCCCTGGTTCAAGGCGCCATCCCACAGGAAGTAAAATGGTTGCCGGAATATCAAGACACATCCCTGGAGCGCTACCTGGAAATCACGCAACCCTTTTGGGGTCATGATTTAATTATCTGGCCGGAAACGGCTATTCCAGGCTACTTACACACCGTCCGCGAATATATCGGAAAGCTCGAAAGAGCGGCGAGCCACAACGGCTCCATCATGCTGATCGGGCTGCCCACCAGGAACCTGGACACCGGTGCACACTTCAACAGCCTGGTATTACTGGGCGGCAAACAACAGGTCTACAATAAACGCCACCTTGTCCCGTTCGGTGAGTACCTGCCGCTCAAGTCGTTACTGGAGTGGCCGCTTGGCGTCCTGCGGATACCTATAGCAGATTTTACCCCCGGCGCCACGGACAGCCCGCCGCTGTTTCAAGCCGACGGCCTCTCCCTGGGGCTTTCCATCTGTTATGAAGCCGTATTCGGCGCTGAGGTCATCCGGGCCCTGCCTGGAGCCGATGTACTGGTTAACGTCAGTAATGACGCTTGGTTCGGCGCTTCTGCCTCACCCCATCAACACCTGCAGATGGCGCAGATGCGGGCCATCGAAACAGGCCGCTACCTGCTGCGCGCGACCAACACCGGCATCAGCGCTATCATCGATGAAAAAGGGAACATCATCGGCAAGACACGTCAATTCGAGCCGGATGCCGTTGCCGCTAAAGTTCCCTTGTTCGCGGGGAGTACGCCATACGTCCTGGCCGGCGATAAGCCGATCGTGATTCTGTCACTGGTGTTATTGCTTTGTATCCTGCTGTTCAGTCAGCCGAAGAGGAGGCATCTCTAGCCCGGATATCTCACCAATTGATGCGATGATCGCACAGGATTTTGGCTGCCAGTGGGCGCCGGAGCCTGCCCCGTACTTGATACGGGGACCGAAAGCATAGCCGTAGCTATGGTTGAGGAAGCATGTGCCCACTGGCAGCCAAAAGACAAGCGAGACAAATCGGCAGGACAGCCGATTTGCACGGCGACAGCCGCCCACAGGGTTGCGTCCAAGGACGGACACAATGAACGCATCAAGCGCAGTGTGTGATGATGCCATGACCCGAATTAACCAGGTAACTATTTGATAGCACACAAGTTTCAGTCTACCTCCAAGCGGATTGGTGAGATATGCGGGCTAGCCCGCACTTCTCACTAATTCGCCGGTCATTGAGGGCTAGAATCGCAGCTGGTAACGGGCATAGTAGATGCGCCCGCGCGGGTCGTGTGTGTAGTAATCGTAGGCGCCGTCCACGTTTACCAGCGGCGGTTCTTCATTGAGCAGGTTCTTCTCTCCGGGGACGGATTTCAAATCCGTCCCCTTATACACTCAAATCTGCTCCGGCAGATTTGTGACCGCTTCGTTCAGCCACCCCGCGCTTCCGGTTTATGGAGATTGCTGAGCAGCAGAACAACAATGATACCGGTAATACAGAGGCTGAGTGAAATCAGTACCGGCTGCGAAAACTCCTGGGGGAAAACGGGATGCGTGTCCACCAGTATCGGATTTCCGCCAACGGTTTCATAGACACGTTCCTGGAACGGCCAGATGACCGTTAATGACGCAAGCAGCAAACCGGTGATGAAAACCACGGTAACGCGGTAATACCGCTCCAGTATGTATGACAGCAGACGGCTGAAAAAGACCAGGCCGGCCAATGCGCCGCCGGCGAACGGGAGCAATACGGATAATTTGAGATAACCGATTGCCGCGAATATGTAGGCATATTTATTCAGGATCAGCAACACGAACGATCCGGAAATGCCCGGCAGCATCATTGCGCAGATGGACAGTGTGCCGGCAATAAATATGAACCAGCCGGCATCCGGAGTCTGCACGGGAACCATATTGAACACCAGGAAACCGCAAACCGCTCCTGCTATTAGCGCGGCAACTTCCCTGCGAGCTAATCCATCCAGGTCCCTCAGCAAGACCAGGATGGAGCCGCCAATCAGGCCGAAGAACAAACCGAAGATCTGTTCGGGATAATCCAGCAACAATTGCGGTAATTGTACGACCCGGGTAAAAAACAGCAGGGCGGTAACAATGCCCAACAGCAGCGGCAAAATAAAGCCGAAATGCGGTCTTGCCGCTGCCTGCCTGAAATCCAGCCTGAGCAGCGCCGTCAACGCGGCAAGGTCAAAGGATTTGATTGCTGCAATGAATTCGCCGTAAATCCCCAGGATAAACGCCATAGTGCCGCCACTCACCCCGGGAATGATATCTGCCGTGCCGATACAGAAACCCTTGGCGATCAGCACGACGCGTTGCTTTGAATTTACCCTAGCCTGCATATCTCATGGATGCGATGACAAATCGTCAGGAAAGACGATTTGCACGACGATGGGCGCAATGAACGCGCAGGATTTTTGATGTGCGCCTTTCCTGGGGCACAGCGTAGCTCTCCGGGGACGGATTTCAAATCCGTCCCCTTATGCACTGGCAGATTGGTGCCGCCAGCGGGTGCCTGCGACGATGAGCATTGATATTTGGGGTCAGTGTAAAAACTCATTTTGGAATCTCAGGTATCAGTAAAATCCGTTTAGCGTTTTTACACTGACCCCAAATATCCCCAATATCAGCACCGGTTTGAATGGTATGGGCGGCTGAGTTCATGCACCGTGTCTACCAGCACAGCCACCTTATCCGGGTCGATATCAGGATGAATGCCGTGCCCCAGGTTGAACACATGACCGTCGGCTTCCCCGTAAGCAGCCAGCACCTCGGTCACTTGCCTGCGTATCGCCGCCGGTGAGGAGTACAACACTGCCGTATCCAGGTTGCCCTGCAACGCGACCTTGCCCCCTGCTCTTCTGCGTGCAACGCCGATGTCCACGCTCCAGTCCACTCCTATGGCGTCACAACCGGACCCGGCAATATCCTCGATCCAAAGCCCGCCACCTTTGGTAAATAAAATGACGGGCACGGTGTTACCCCGGTTTTCAGTCTTGATGCCCTGGACAATCCGTTGCATATAGTCTAACGAGAACTCCCGGTAAGCAGCCCGGGATAATATGCCCCCCCAGGTGTCAAAAATCATAACTGTATCGACACCTGCCGCAATCTGGCCGTTCAGGTAGTCGATGATGGAGCGACTCAATACACCCAACAGCCGGTGCATCAGGTCCGGTTGTCCATATAGCATGCGCTTGGCCAGGCTGAAATTCTTGCTTGACCCCCCTTCAATCATATATGTGGCAATCGTCCAGGGACTGCCGGCAAAGCCTATCAGGGGGACCTTGCCGTGCAGTTCCCGTTTGATCAGCCTTACGGCATCCATGACATAACGCAGGTCGGTTTCAACATCCGGCACGCGTAATTTACGGATATCCTCTCCGGACCGAAGCGGCCGGGCAAACTGCGGCCCCACGTTCTCCACTACGCGCAGCCCCAGGCCCATGGCGTCGGGTATGGTCAGAATGTCCGAAAACAGGATTGCCGCATCCAGATCGAAACGTTGCAGGGGTTGCAACGTAACCTCACAGGCAAGCTCAGGAGTCTTGCACAGGGTCATGAAATCACCCGCACGCTTCCGGGTGGCGCGATATTCAGGCAGGTAGCGTCCGGCCTGGCGCATGATCCATACCGGCGTCATATCAACAGGTTGGCGCCGTAACGCTCGTAATAAACGATCGTTAATCAATCTTTCAGTCATTGATAAAACACTTCCATAACATAGTTGGCAACTACTAAACAATAAGCTGTCATCCCGGCAAAAACAAGGGAAAAAGCTGAAACTCAGCAGTTCCCGCTAGTTTTACCTGTTCACAGGGCAACCGCATACTTTTGGATTCTGTTGCAGAAGACAGGAAACCAACCGGACAACACCGCCCGTCATGCTGGCGAATGCCAGCATCCAGTCAAACAACAGCGCAGGCTCAGGGTAATGAAGGGTTATTCACTGGATTCTGGCCTGCGCCAGAATGACGGAATCGGGCAAAAACATCTGAATTCAAAAGTATGCGTTTGCCCTGTACCTGTTCAAGGTTTAAGAGACCGGAGGCTTGCAAACAATTATTATTTATATATATTTATTATTTTTTTGGTAACAAGAATATTGACCTGCGTTTGAATTAGCGACTAAAATGGTCGGATTAACCACCGGGGAACTAAATTGACAGACCCAAACTGGAACACTATGACTTTTTTTGAAAAAGCCACTTTAAGGATGGTTCAGAAAAAGCTTGATTCCGGTGCTGATGCAAATGCACGGGATGAATGGGGATTCACCCCGCTGCATTTTGCAGCTGCGTTCAATGACGAACCGGACGTTATCACTGCACTGGTGGACGCCGGCGCGGATATGAATGCGCGGGATAAGGAGTGGGGAGCCACCCCGCTCCACTGGGCGGCCTGGTCCAACAGCAATCCCGGCATCATTATTGCGCTGCTGGATGGCGGGGCAGACCCGAATGCCAGAGATGCCAGGGAGAGCACCCCGTTGCATGCGGCAGCCGACCAGAGCAACAACCCTGACATTATTCTTACCTTACTGGATTCCGGCGCTAACCTTGCCCTGCGGGATGCCGGTAAACTGGCCTGGGATTACATAAAAGATAACGCCGCACTGAAGGACACCGATGCTTACGTGCGATTGAACGAATAGAAAAAAGGAACGGATTGCCATAGATAACACAGGGTGTTCCCTGCTACCAGGACTCGATTGACGTACGCAGGTCCACTTCAAAAGTCCAGGCGGTTGCGGGCTGCTTGTAGAGATACTCGAATGCGTCAACAATACCGTCGATACTGATCATCCCTCCATCTCCAAGTTTTTCTGCATACTCCGGCCACCTGGTCTTGATTTTTTCACCGTTGATTGCGCCATCTACGACCACATGGCCGACGTGAATATTTTCCGGGCCGTATTCTTTTGCAAGCGCCTGCGCCAGGGTGCGTAATGCAGCCTTGGATGAGTTGAAAGCGCCAAATCCGGCCCGCCCGCGCATCGATGCGCTGGCGCCGGTAAACAGCAATGTTCCGCCGGAGCCGCGCATTCTTTTCAGCGCCTCACGGGCGAACAGGAAACCGCCGAAACAGCCGATTTTCCAGCTGTTTTCAAAATAGGCCGCCTCCATATCAATAATCCTGCCCGGCGTATTATTGCCTGCATTATAGATACCGACGGACAGGGGGCCGGTATGAGAGGCATCGTCGAACAGGCTGGCCACTTCCGCCTCGTTCGTGGCATCAGCGACATAAGCGCTTGCCCTGTTGCCGTCCGCCTCAATCAAGGAAACAACCTTATCCAGTTTCGTCCGGGTCCGGCCCGCTACAACGACATGCAGGCCAAAACCGGCAAACCGTCTGCATAACTGTGCCCCAAGACCCTGTTCCGGTCCTACCCCCATAACGATTGCGGTTTGCATGATAATTATCCTCCTTAACCCGGATATTGTACCAGTGGCTGCGATGATCGCGCAGGATTTTAGATGTGCGCCTTCCATGGCGCACACCCTGCGGGCGTCCTGCGGACGTCCAAATCCGCTCCTGGCAGATTTTTGCCGTCAGCGGGTGCCGGAGCCTGCCCCGTACTTGATACGGGGACCGAAAGCATAGCCGTAGTTGATGTGCGCCCTCCATGGCGCGCACCCTGCGGGCATCCTTCGGATGTCCAAATCTGCTCCAGGCAGATTTGTCTGGTTGAGGGACAAATCGTCAGGACTGACGATTTGCACGGCGACAGCCGCCCGGAGGGTTGCGCCCAGAGCCTGCCCCTGTATGGAGTTGAGCAAGGGGGATGGGCGCAATGAACACGTGCCCGTCAGCGCCAAAAAGACAAGCGAGGGCGCATCCACTGGTGCAAAATCCGGGTTCATTAAGTGTTGATTGGTAGTGATGGTAATGGCGCATTCCGTTTCCCGGCCTGACCCAGGTATTCCTCGAAAACATGCCGATAATCCTGCGCGCCGTACTGTGCAAATATCTCCGCAAACAGGTTTGGCATTTTTCTGTAGGGTGATACGCCCAGTTCCTGCAGCATGATGTCCAGGTACTGCTGAAACCGGGTATTGACGGCGCAGGAGCGTGACGGCTCAAAGTTGATATGCCTGCGCTTCCAGTCCCGCGTTGCGTCAATACACTTCATCATCTCCTCGCGAGAAGGCAACCGGATATCTCCGTTCAGGCAGGCGCACAGCCAGATCATGCCGATCTCGGCCGCGGGCACATGCATGAAACCATGATTATAACCGACGCAGGCAAAGCGCGGGATATCCGGGTGCAGTATGTGGCGATACAATTGTACGCCGTCGTTCTCGCTTTCCAGCAGGCGCCGGTATTTATCCGGCAGGAACGGGAATGTGGGTTTTTCCGACCCGACGCACAGAACCACCTGGTCACAGGGAATGTTACGGCCGTCCTTCAGGTATACGGCTTGCCCGGAGAAATGGGATACTTCCCCATGGCAGGGCTGTATACGCCCATCTGCCACCAGGCGGAAATAGTCCCTTGGAGTCAGCGCAGCCGCGGAACGCAGGTCGCTGGTGAATTTGTGGCGCGGAATCAGCGTACTCAATCTCTTATTTGCGGCGCGGCCCCTGAATACTGCGCGCAACTTGCAGAGCAGGATGACCAGGCGCGAGATGATAAACCAGAACGAGTCCACCAGAAAACCCAGTCTCCGGTGAACAAATCGTTCGAGCCTTGTCGGATGTGCCCAGCAGGGCATAAAGAACGTGTTCAAACGGCAAAACAGCACGTGGGTATAGTGGATACGGAATAAGGTTAACGGGATCATCCAGCGCGGGGTGCGAAACACGTGGTAGACCTGCCCGGAATCAGGACTTGCCATGGTAACAATATCGACAGCGGATTTACCGAAACCCACTACGACCGTACGCTTGTCCTTGAACATGTCCGGGGATTCAATGTCCCTTTCAGTGATGATCCCGCCCCTGAATGTCTCCTGACCGGGGAATGCCGGTTTGTGCTTACCCTCCGTATACTGGCCGATTGCCGATACCACATAGTCGAACACCTGCTCCTGCACACCGCTTTCATCCCGGTATTGCAGTGTCCAGTCACGGGTATTTTCAACCATTCCGACAACCTCGGTGTGTTTGCGCACGTCCAGACCCAGGCCCCCAATTGCCAGGTCCAGATACTTCAATATTTCTGCGCCGGTTGGATGGAGCGCAGGTTTGAACGGCCAGGGAAATTGACTCAGCGTATATTGGTGCGCAGTATTTTGCAGGCTGACTCCCGGATAACCCACCGCCCAGACACCCCCCGCCTGGCCGGATTTCTCAAACAGGGTCGTCCTGTGACCGGCCCTGTTCAGGATACCGGCTGCTGCGATAGCGCTGATGCCGGCACCGATAATGGCAATATTCATTCAATAAATCTGTCCTTTTTGATCTGGTACTATCCCGCATATCTCACCAATTCGCTTGTTGCCTTCGGATAGATGTTTGCTGACAACAAGTTATGGTAATCTGCTCATTATATCATCATTACAGACTGCGCTTGATGCGCCCTCGCTTGTCTTTTTTGCGCTAGCGGGCACGTGTTCATTGCGCCCATCCCCCTGCTCAACTCCATACAGAGCTTGCCCCTGCGGTTGTAAGCAGGGGGGCAGGCTCTGGGCGCAACCCTGCGGGCGGCTGTCGCCGTGCAAATCGTCAGGACTGACGATTTGTCCCCCAACCATAGCTACGGCTATGCTTTCGGTCCCCGTATCAAGTACGGGGCAGGCTCCGGCACCCGCTGGCGCAAAAAATCCGGCGCGATCATCGCATCAATTGGTGAGATATGCGGGCTATAGTTTATATGACTCAAGTGGAGGTTGAAAATCATGTATCTGGTAACCGGTAGTTTCACCATCAAACAAGGGCGCCTGCAGCAGGCCAAATCCATCATGGAAAAAATAGTCGAAGTGGGCCGGACCGAACCGGGGATAGTGCGCTATACGTTTTATCCCGACCCGGCAGACGCGCTCAGGTATTTTCTCTTTGAAGAATGGGAAACAAAGACACTGCACGATGATCATTTTAACGGCGAGTACATGCAGGCGACGCTGCCCGGATTATTCGAATGTTTCGCTGAACCTCCCGAGGTTTATTATTACGACGCCACGGTGGTGGCAAAACTGTGATTCAAGACAGCAAGACAGGGGACAGATTTAAGCATGCCCCTGCATGTCGTAAGCAGGGGTCTGTCCCCATTCTGTGTCCCCATTCTGAAAGTTTCGTTATATTTCAGTGAAAAACACCAATGCCCTGAGTTCGATGCTTTCCCGGGGCGGCGCATCCTCCGGGGTATGGGGGTCATTGAAGGAGCTGTGGGCCGTAAAACGTGCGCGGCCATCGACTGCTGAATCATAGACCTTGAAAACGATAGCCTCGTCGCGTTGCATCTTCGGAAAGTAGTACCAGCGATGGCCGGGATTATAGGAAAGCGTGTAGGTCTCACCCACGCGGTTCGGATGCCGGCGCTCCGTCGCAATCAGGTCTGTCTCGGCAACGCTCCGGGCGTCACAGATCGCCAGGGGTTCGCTGACCACCACAGCCGCGATGGGGCGCCAGACCTGCACGATCATAAACCTGTGTCGCAATAAATCTTCTGCCTCCTCGGGAAACAGGTCGCGCACCCGTTGCGGCCCGGATCGGTCGGTATAGTCGTTATGAACCTGCTTCAGCGGTTCGCGCAGACCCATCTCCTGCCGGGCCACGTCTCCTGAGCGCACGGTATGATCGAATATATGCACCCGCGTTGCCCCTGTCACTTGCCTGATCAGGGCTTCGGCCTCAGGATAGTAGACTGTTTCCACTTCGTCCCTCTCATAAAAATCCATCACCCGTGTAGCATGGTCTACAAACACGAAACCGTGCTGGTCAAAAACGAACGCATCGGCTTCATTGCGGCCGTTGTGGATTTTGACCGTGTGCTCGGCAAAGGTGCAGTTCCTGTATTCGATCCTGCCGCCCAGAGTCCGTGACAGGCTGACCGGTTTCTCTCCAGTATTAACGGTGTAGCGAATTGAAGCGCTGACGTGATCTCGCATTTAACCTGATTGAACTGATTGAGCGCTAAGAGGAAAAGGCAATAACGCGCTCCGGTTCGATCCGGTATATAACCCGGACCTCGCCGGCTTCCCGAAATGGGTAAGGTTTCTGTTGCAAATATAACTCCGATAACTGGTCGATATGCTCGTCTGCACCTTCTTCGTTGATATCAACGACTTTCCCGCGTACTTCAAGCCAACGAAAAGGATTTTCAGGGTCGACAGCAAGTACTGTAACATTTGGATTGGCGCGCATGTTTTTGTCTTTCACACGTCCTTTTGCGGAATTGATAAGAACATGAATACCGTCATAACCACACCAGACAGGATGTAGCTGGATCGATCCGTCAGGCATGTGTGACGCCAGTTGTACATAGACAGGACCTGTCAGCAGGTCTTTATGAGTTTCAGGAATTTCACTGGCCACTGTTTTCTCCTGCAACGCGATGAATTGATTAACAGGAAAGCTCCCTGGACAAAATCAGGAGAAATCCGGTATTGAACAGGATTACCTGTAACAGTCTACCAAAGGCAGGGGCTAAACATCACCCAGGCAACTGCCCATGAGCCCGGCCGGTTCAAGGATAAATAAAGCGATTATTGTACGGGAGGGTGGTATAGATTACCGCCCTCCCGCAACAAAACTCTACTACTCGGAGTGTACTACGTTCTGCTCCAGCACTTGCCACTGTGGCGTATCGCTATCGCCGGAACCTTCCTCCATGGCAGCCTCTCCAGCAGCCCCTTCATCCATGGTCATCTCCTCCACAGCACCGTCACCTGCATCAGCCTCACCCCCTGTGTCAGCCATATCACCGCATCCGGCAAAGCCCATAATCAATGTCAGAAATACCACTAATGTAAGATGTCGCATGTCTTGCTCCTCACTGTTTTTCTAAATTGCGCCTAATTAGTATATCAAACTGGCTAAGTATACTATAGTAAATTGTTATTACCAGAAGGATTTGCCTCCAACAGTATCTCAGTTTACCTGTCCTGCCGTAGCAACTGCCCGATAGAATACGGAACGATCAATTGATTCCAGCCTGCAATGGCGCAAACTTCCCGCTGAAGAGACAAGCAGCGGAACTTCTACGCCGGCGCTGCCCAGGCTCCATACCTTGCGATATATACCGGAGAGATCGTATGCAGGTTCGTCATCCACGGACAGCACAACATCGCCCGGTTTGATCCCCGCCAGGTCGGCGGGACAGTTCGGGTACACGCCCGTTACCACCAGTTTACCTTCATATTCCTGTATCAATGCGCCCAGCCAGGGTTTTGGCGGCACGCGACGCTGGCCGTATTCACACATCTCGTCCAGGAAAGGTGTTACCAGGTCCATGGGGATAAACATATTACCCAGCAGTTCCTCATCGGTATCACTGGGAAGTTCCATCAGTAACGAACCCACGCCGCAAAGCCGTCCATACCGGTCCACTAATGCCGCACCGGCCCAGTCATTACAGCCGGGTGAGGTAAACAGGGCATAATCCAGTAAGTACTCCCAGCGCCCGGCAAATTCCTGCATGGCAAACAGCCGACATGGAAACACATCCTCATGACCGCTACGGTATATGTGCAAAGATTCGTTCAGGGATAATTCCTTGCTGGAACCCGGCGTGAGATGGTTGCCCTCCAGCGGGAGAGCCGGTTTCAACAAGGTGATGCCGGAATCATAATCCTGAGCTACGATATAGGCAAGCGTACCCTGATCCTGATGGGACCTGATCCAGATTTGTTCGGCTTCCAGCACCAGGTAGCCTACGGTCGCAATCAGACCGTCTGCACGTATACGGATACCGTGACCGCTCCGCTCCGTACCGAGAATCTCTGCCGTCATCGCCCGCTCCGGTACCCGGCTGTTGATGTGAACCATGGCGCTGATTCCAGTTTTAGAAAGATCGGACATGCTGTGGCCTGTCCCGGATACCGTTATTTTGGAAAACCTTATTCGAGTGGGGCAGGCAGGTCGGATGAGCCCATCAGGTACCGGTCGATACCCTGAGCGGCGGAGCGGCCCTCAGCGATGGCCCAGACAATCAGGGATTGTCCCCGCTGCATATCACCGGCGGTAAATACGCCATCTACGCTGGTCATCCAGTTCCGATCTCTTTTCACGTTGCCCCGTTGCGTCAGGTCGACGTTCAACTGTTCCAACAGGCCCGCTTTTTCCGGTCCAAGGAAACCCATGGCGAGCAATACCAGGTCACACGGCAGTGTATAGCTGGACCCCGGTATCTCAACAAAATTCAGGCGGCCTTCATTATGTTGCATTTCCACTTCAACCAGTTCCAGTTCCTTTACCTGACCCTTGTCGTTGCCGATGAAGCGTTTGGTTAAAACTGCGTAGACCCTTTCAACACCTTCCTCATGGGCCGAGGCAACCCGGTAAATACGCGGCCACTCCGGCCACGGGTTGTCCGATGCCCGGGAATTGGGGGGTTTAGGCATGATCTCCAGTTGGTGAACGGATTTGGCGTCCTGGCGGTTTGCCGTACCCAGGCAGTCTGCGCCGGTATCACCCCCGCCGATGATAATAACGTGTTTTCCTTGCGCGCTGATGAATTGCTCTGCCGGGATCTCGTCACCTTCACAACGTTTGTTTTGTAACGGCAGGTAATCCATCGCCAGATGGATACCGTCCAGTTCCCGGCCGGGAACTGGCAGATCCCGTGAGGCAGTCGCCCCACCCGCCAACAAAACTGCGTCGTATTCCTCGCACAAATCCCGCGCGTCAATATCCATGCCGACGTTGCAGGCGGGTCTGAAGATCACGCCCTCCCGGCGCATTTGTTCGAGGCGCCGGTCCAGTACCCGTTTCTCCATTTTGAATTCCGGTATGCCATAGCGTAACAGGCCGCCTATCCGGTCAGCGCGTTCATACACGGTCACTTCGTGGCCGGCCCGCGCCAGTTGCTGGGCGGCAGCCATGCCCGCCGGTCCGGAACCGACGACGGCCACCCGCTTAGCGGTTTTCTGTGGCGCCGGTTGCGGCTTGATCCAGCCATTTTCCCAGGCCTTGTCGATGATGGAGAGTTCCACCGCCTTAATGGTCACCGGATCGTCGTTAATCCCCAATACGCAGGATCCCTCACAGGGCGCCGGACACAGAGTACCGGTAAATTCCGGGAAATTATTGGTGGCATGCAGGCGCTGGATAGCCTCCAGCCACTGGTCCCGGTAGACCAGGTCATTCCAGTCCGGGATCAGGTTACCCAGGGGACAACCCTGGTGACAAAACGGTATGCCGCAGTCCATGCAGCGGGATGCCTGGGCCTTCAAGGGTTCAACCGGCCAGGGC
Organism: Gammaproteobacteria bacterium; assembly: GCA_965222155.1. Taxonomy (GTDB): domain Bacteria; phylum Pseudomonadota; class Gammaproteobacteria; order Eutrophobiales; family Eutrophobiaceae; genus JAAXHV01. The sequence goes on along the minus strand of CBDCTH010000012.1, from coordinate 640,080 downwards.
ACCATGACCTGGCCCCAGTCAGCCAGCCTTTCTGCAACGGGGCGGTACGGTTGTTTTTCCCGTTCGAACTCCATAAATCCGGTAATCTTACCCATGCGCCGCCTCCATGATGGCCGCCTCGATCGACAAGCCTTTTTCCCGGCCTTTCCTGATGGCTTCCAGCACGATCTTGTAATCCCTGGGCATGACCTTGACAAAGCGACTCTGGTAAGCCCGCCAGTTCTGCAGGATACGCCGCCCCACGCTGCTCTGGGTATACTGGACGTGCCGGGTCAGCAGGCGTTTGATCATTTCAACGTCTTCTTTCTCCTCTACGTCCTCCAGGTGCACCATCTGGCGGTTACAGCGAATGTGAAAATCGTTATCCTCATTCAGCACGTAGGCGATACCGCCGGACATGCCCGCGGCAAAGTTCCGGCCGGTCTTGCCGATAATAACCACCCGGCCGCCGGTCATGTATTCACAGCCGTGGTCACCCACACCTTCCACCACCGCATGGACGCCGCTGTTCCTGACACAGAAACGTTCACCGGCAATACCCCTGAAATAGCCTTCACCGGAGGTTGCGCCATACAGGGCGACATTGCCGATAAGGATGTTTTGTTCCGGCACGAACGTCGAGGCCCGCGGCGGGTAGACGATGACCTTGCCACCGGACAAACCTTTGCCCAGGTAGTCGTTGGCATCCCCTTCAAGGGTGAGAGTAACGCCGTTCGGGACAAAAGCGCCGAAACTCATTCCGGCAGAGCCGTTGAAATGTACCCGTATCGTATCTGCGGGCAAACCCGCGGCGCCATAGCGTTTGGTGATCTCGTAACCCAGGATAGTGCCCGTGGTGCGATTCGTATTCCTGATGGGCAGGATGATATCTACCGGCTCCTGCGTTTCCAGCGTATGTTTACACAATGGGACCAGCGTGGTCACGTCCAGCGACCGTTCCAGGCCGTGGTCCTGCTCCCGCGACTGAAACAGACCCACCTCGGGACCCATTTCCGGTTTATACAGGATATTGGAGAAGTCCAGGCCATTTGCCTTCCAGTGATCCACCGCTTTGTTCATATCCAGGCAGTCACTGCGGCCCACCATCTGTTCCACTGTCCTGAAACCCAGTTGCGCCATCATCTCCCGCATTTCCTCGGCGATAAACCGGAAAAAGTTTTCGACGAACTCGGGCTTGCCGGTGAATTTCTCACGCAGGCGCTTGTCCTGTGTCGCCACCCCTACGGGACAGGTATTCAGGTGGCATACGCGCATCATGATGCAACCACTGACGACCAGGGGGGCCGTGGAGAAACCGAATTCCTCCGCGCCCAGCAACGCCGCGATAACCACGTCGCGCCCGGTTTTCAACTGGCCATCCGTCTGCACCACGATACGGTCGCGCAGCTTGTTCTGCACCAGCACCTGTTGCGTCTCGGCCAGACCCAGCTCCCAGGGCAACCCGGCATGTTTCAGGGAACTGACGGGGGAGGCGCCAGTGCCGCCGTCATAGCCCGAGATCAGGACCACGTCGGAATGGGCTTTGGATACCCCCGCGGCGACCGTACCCACGCCCACTTCCGCCACCAGTTTCACGTGTACGCGCGCTTCCGGGTTGGAATTCTTGAGATCGTGGATCAGTTGGGCCAGGTCTTCGATAGAATAGATGTCATGGTGCGGCGGCGGCGAGATCAAGCCTACCCAGGGGGTGGAATGCCGAACCTCGGCGATCCACGGGTAGACCTTGGGTCCCGGCAATTGCCCACCTTCGCCCGGTTTTGCCCCCTGCGCCATCTTGATCTGCAGGTCATCGGCATTCACCAGGTATTCACTGGTCACGCCGAAGCGGCCGGAGGCCACCTGCTTAATGGCGCTACGCCGAAAGTCGCCATTCTCGTCCGGCGTGTAACGAGCGGAGTCTTCACCTCCCTCGCCGGTATTGGACTTGCCGCCGATACGGTTCATGGCGATAGCCAGCGTCTCGTGGGCTTCCTTGCTGATGGAACCGTAGGACATGGCGCCGGTGGAGAAGCGTTTCATGATGTTCTCTGCGGGTTCCACTTCCTCAAGAGGTATGGACTCGGCTGTCGGCTTGAACTGCATCAATCCCCGCAGGGTGGCCATGTTGTGGCTTTGATCATCAACCCGCCTGGTGTATTCCCTGAAGATGCCGTATTGCCCGGTACGCGTGGAATGCTGTAATTTGAACACGGTTTCCGGGTTGAACAGGTGGTATTCACCGTCCCGGCGCCATTGGTATTCACCGCCCCATTCCAGGTCCGGCTGTTTGACCAGCCTGGCCGGAAACCCGTTGTGGTGGCGCAGACTGTTTTCTACGGCGACCACGTCCAGCCCTATCCCGCCGATGCGCGATGCGGTCCAGGTAAAATAATGATCCACAAAATCCTTGTCCAAGCCGATGGCCTCGAAAATCTGGGCGCCGCGGTAAGACTGCACCGTGGAGATGCCCATCTTGGACATGGTCTTGACCAGCCCCTTGTTGACGGCTTTGATGAACAGGGCCACCGCCTTGTCGAACTGCATCTCCGGCACAAAGCCCTCGCCAATCAGGCCGCCGATACTCTCGAAGACCAGGTAGGGGTTGATCGCTTCGATCCCGTAACCGACCAGGACCGCGAAATGATGGACTTCCCGGGGTTCGCCTGATTCCAGCACCAAACCCACCCGGGTACGGTTGCCGTTACGGACCAGGTGGTGGTGAACACCGGCGCCGGCCAGTAGCGCCGGGATGGGCGCCAGTTCAGCATCAACGCCCCGATCCGACAGGATAATATAGCTGTAGCCCTCTTCAATGGCCTGGTCTACCTGATGGCAAACCTCCCTCAGGGCCTGGTCCAACCCCTGCCCGCCCGCGGCGACCGGGTACAGGATGGGGATGGTTCTGGTCCTGAACCCGGGCAGATTCATATCGCGGATTCGGGCCAGTTCGGCATTGGTCAGCACAGGTGAGGGGATGCGAATGCGCTTGCAACTCTCAGGACCCGGGTTCAGCAGGTTGGCTTCCGGCCCTATGGTCGCGGAGACCTGGGTGACCAGTTCCTCGCGGATACCATCCAGGGGCGGATTGGTGACCTGAGCGAATAACTGCTTGAAATAATCATATAACAGGCGCGGCCGGTTTGACAGCACGGCCAGGGCTGCATCCGTTCCCATCGAACCGATGGGCTCTTCCCCCTTGCTCGCCATGGGCGCAACCAGGACGCGTAATTCTTCATGGGTATAACCGAACACCTGCTGGCGTTGCAACAGGGTATCGGGGTCGGTGCCGTGGATGTTTTTCGGGTTGGGCAGGTTTTCCAGGGGGATCAGGTTTTCCTTCAGCCACTGTCCATAAGGTTGCTCATCGATATAGCGCTGCTTTAACTCACTATCGTCAATGATACGGCCCTCCCGGGTATCCACCAGGAAGATACGTCCGGGATGGAGCCGTTCCTTGAGCTTGACATTTTCCGGTGCAACGTCCAGCACCCCCACCTCGGAGGCCATGATCACCATGTCGTCATGGGTGACATAATAGCGGGACGGACGCAGGCCGTTCCGGTCCAGTACCGCGCCGATGACCTCACCGTCGGTAAACGCGATGGAAGCCGGCCCGTCCCAGGGCTCCATCAAACAGGCGTGATATTCGTAAAATGCCTTGCGCTCCTCGTCCATGGTCTCATGGCCGCTCCAGGCCTCCGGGATCATCATCAGCATGGCATGGGCCAGGGGCCGCCCGGTCATGTGCAGAAATTCCATGACGTTGTCGAACACGGCGGAGTCGCTGCCGCCTTCGATGACGACCGGAAAAATTTTCTCCAGGTCCGATCCGAACAATCCTGAATCACACAGCGCCTCCCGGGCGTGCATCCAGTTGGTGTTGCCGCGCACGGTATTGATCTCACCGTTGTGGCACAGGTAGCGGAACGGGTGGGCCAGACGCCAGGATGGAAAGGTATTGGTGGAAAAGCGCTGGTGCACCAGGGCCAGGGCGGATTCGATGTCCGGGTCGGTGATGTCCGGAAACATGGGCTCAAACTGGGAACCGGTCAACATGCCTTTGTAGACGAAGGTGCGATGGGACAGGGACGGGATATAGAACAGGTCCTGCTGCTCCAACTCCGAATTCCAGATGGCATGTTCCACCCGCTTGCGTATCACGTACAGTTTTCTTTCAAAGGCCGCCGCGTCGGGGACGGATTCAGCGCGCCCGATGAATATCTGCCTGAAGGTCGGCTCGCCCTCCAGGGCAGTAGGACCCAGCAGGGAATCATCGGTAGGTACGTCGCGCCAGCCCAGCACGGTCTGGCCTTCTTCAGCAATGATACGTTCAAAGACCTGCCTGCACTCCTCAGACTGGGCAGGATCCCGCGGCAGGAATACCAGCCCGGCGCCATAATTTTCTGCAGCGGGCAAGGTGAAACCTGACTTTTTACATTCGCGCAGAAAAAACTTATGGGGCTTTTGAATCAGCAGACCGACGCCGTCACCCGTATTTTCCTCACAGCCACAGGCGCCGCGATGCAGCAGGTTTTTCAGTATGGTCAGGGCATTTTCGACTATCTTGTGGGACTTGCGCCCTTTGATGTCCACCACGAAACCCACGCCGCAGGAATCATGTTCCATGGCAGGGTCATAAAGCCCTTGGGCAGGTGGTCCCTGCCAGTTTTTGTTCTTTGAATTTTGCATCACATCCCGTCTTCTGCCGACCGGCCCGGCACCTGAAACTACGGCCACATCCGGCGGATAGCGATTCATGCGCGCCCCTGCATCCTGTTAAAACGACGCGCGTACTTTTTTCTTATACTAACAAAAAGAAGCGCCAGTGTAACCCATTCACGGGCGTATGTCACGTAGGGAACAGGGGTGGTACCAAGCGCGTCCGGGACAGATCTTTCAAACTATCTCTTGGACAAATTGTCGGCGCATGATTATATTTACCGTTTCGGCATTGATAACAGACATTTATGAAGTCCTGGAAATTCACGACCGCAGCGTTTTCGGAGCAAGAGCAGGGCCGGGCGTGGTGCGACGCCATGCACCGCTTATGTCTGCCGGTCGGTGAACTGCCGGAAACAGCGGGTTTTCGCGGTGAGATTTTCTGCATCACCTCGCCCCTGGGAATGGAATTTGCCCTGCTTGACGCCCAACCCCATGAAATCTCCGGCCGCTATCTCAAGCAGGACGCGGCGATCTGGTTAACCCTGCTGCTTGAAGGTGAGGCGTCACTCAGTTATGACAATCAGCGCTTGGACCTCGTCCCGGGCGATATCGTCTACGGACCCACTTATGTAGAGGCTGTCCTGCGTTTTACCCTGGATTTTCGTCAACTGTTCGTCAAAGCGCAACGCCTGATACTCAGCCCGAGGGTGTTTGCGCCCCTGTCTTTGAAGCTCGGCCACCTGCCGGCGCGGTCCGGGATCAATCACGTCTTCTCCGGGATGCTGCAATCTTTAGCTGAAGTGATCGAAGAGGTTTCCCCTGAGCAACTGCGCCCGGTGGAAACGGCACTCACAGAATTTCTTATCACGGGTCTGGGTGATGAGAAGTCGGTATTCAGTCTCGGTGGGGTTTCCGGCGCCAGGGCCTATCACCTGCAGCGGATCTGCCAGAGGATAGAAACCGTCCTGAGCGAACCGGACCTGACAATCGGCATGGTCGCACAGGCAGAGGGAGTGTCCACCCGCTATATGCAGCGCCTGTTCACTGAAGCGGGAAACAGTTTCGTCCACTACCTGCGTACGCGCCGGCTCGAACGCTGCCGGGCGGACCTGGCCAGTACCCTGCATGCCAATTTGTCGATTTCAGAAATCTGTTTCCGCTGGGGTTTTAACGGGTCCGCGCATTTCAGCCGGGCATTTCGAAAAGAATACGGCATGTCTCCCCGGGAATACCGGCGGCGGCAGGTTGAGGACAGGATTGTATGACTGTGGAACACGTCGATACGCTTATTAAGGGCGCGCTCATCGTCACCCAGGATGAGGCGCGGCGGATTATCAAGGATGGCGCTGTTGCGATCCGGGGCGACCGGATCGCCGCGGTCGGCAAACGGTCCGAGCTTGAGAACAAAGTTAATGCAACCAGTGTGATCGATGGCAGGCGCTTCGTCATCACGCCCGGGTTTATCGATGCACATATCCACATCACCGGCGACCCGTTGACCCGGGGCTATGTACCAGACGACATCAGCGATGGTTTTGGCGACACCCTACGGCGCTGGGTGATCCCCCGTTACCTGGCCCATACGCCTGCTGACGAACGGCTCTCGGCCCGGCTCGCAGCCGTCGAGATGCTGCGCGCGGGGACTACCTGTTTTCTTGAGGCCGGAACGATCCGCTACCTGGATGAGGTGGTTGAGGGTCTGGACCAGGCCGGGATACGCGCCCGTGTCGGAGCCTGGGTCCAAGGGCGCGCATTCGGCCCGGATGACAATGAAGCGGAATTGACCGAAAAGGCTGTTCGCCTGCTGGAGGAAGAGGTGGTGCGTTTCCCCGCGAACTCCGGTCAAAAAATAGCAGCCTGGCCCATTTTGATCGGGCATTCAACCAATTCCGATGAAGTGTGGAAGGCTGCGAAGTCCATTGCCGATGCAAATAACCTCGGTGTGTCAGCGCATATGAGTCCTTACCGGACAGACCCGGCCTGGTACCTCGAAAATCTGGGACGGCGGCCCGTTGAACACCTGGCGGAAATAGGCGTGCTTGGCAATAACCTGTGCCTGACTCACCTGGTTCATATTGACGACAACGAGGAGACATTGCTGGCCGAAACACGGACCAACGCCATTATCTGTCCGTTTGCTGCGCTGAAGGGCGCCTTCGGTATCAGCGCGCTGGGCCGTGCCCCTGAAATGGCGCAGGCAGGCATGAATATCTCGCTGGGAACCGACGGTTACGGTTCCGACCTGATGCAGAAAATGGCCCTGGCCGCGGCGCTGTTCAAGGATGCCCGCCAAGACAACAAAATCTTTCCCGCCGGTCAGGCGCTCGACATGGCCACGCAAAACGGTGCCAGGGCACTGCGACTACAGGATGAGATCGGCTCGATTGCAGCAGGCAAGAAGGCGGACTTCGTCCTGCACGACACGGATAGACCGGAGTGGCGTCCCTTGCTGAACGTCCTGCAACAACTGGTCTGGTGCGCGGACGGCAGGAGCGTGCACAGCGTCTGGGTGGACGGGGTGCGAGTGGTGGAAAACTACCGGCACACCCTGATTGACGAAGACGAACTCTACGCAGCCGCGCAAGCCGCAGGGGAGGCAATCATCAAACGTTCCGGCATCCCGGATGTTCACACCGGCTGACTGGTTTTGCTTTGCGGCCGGAGGCGCTTAACCTCCTTGACATCAGACACCGTTTTCTGCGGCAGGCACAAGGCGTCAAACTCGCGCATCTTTTGTTCATCTATCAGCCCGATTTCGTACAGACCTTTGGCGCTCTCATGCACAACTTCCAGGATGGATTTATTATTCATCGCTTATAACCTTGATTAATTCACCCGCTTTTATCGCCCGACTCAATTCTTCGTTGTTGTAACCCAACAATATATCAGCAGAGGCTTTCAGAGCTTTCAGTTCATCAGCCCTGATGTTGTCCTTTACGTTCCTGGCAAAACCGTAAATAAAGAAGGCTGTGCTTCCTATCCGGTAAGCCACGAGGGTACGCGCCCCACTGCTTTTGCCCCGACCACTCAATGCCACGCGTTTTTTAAAGATCTGACCGCCAAGATTTACTCCCACCAGACTACGCTCCATTTCAGCAACCACGTGCCGCAGAACATTGTCCGTTACTCTCTCCTTCGCGGCCCATTTACTGAACTACCTGATTTTAAATACACGCATCGACGTTCCTTGTTATTCAGCATAAATATAGCTCTTGGTGCCATATTTTCAACTTGTATTTTAGCTTGGTACCAGGGCAAACGCATACTTTTGAATTCAGATGTTTTTGCCCGATTCCGTCATTCTGGCGCAGGCCAGAATCCAGTGAATAACCCTTCATTACCCTGAGCCTGCGCTGTTGTTTGACTGGATGCTGGCATTCGCCAGCATGACGGGCGGTGTTTTCCGGTTGGTTTCCTGTCTTCTGCAACAGAATCCAAAAGTATGCGGTTGCCCTGAGCTTGGTACTGAAATAGTGAAATCCTGAGGCTGGTTATGATGTGTTGTGCGGGCCCTGGCGTTTTTCGACAGGCACTCCCAACATACGAGTGAACTGGTGACGCCATGCGGCAGAGGGTTTGTCCGACTGGGAATTGGCCAGCGCCAGGGGTGAAAAAGGCAGGACGCCGGGGATTTTCTCAAGCATCTGTTTATCCTCTTCGCCTATCATGCGGTCGAATGTAATGACGTCTTCTGCGGATACGCTGAAATCGTCGTTACGCCATACGACGAAAGTAAAATAAGACGTGACGTCGTCAATCGGCGTGGTCAACAGCAGCATGATGTGATGCAACCCCGAGTCATAGGAGATGGTGCTGCGCACGGTAAACGGCAGGTGAAAACCGGTGCTCATCTGCCGGCTGACCACCTCGCTGCTACGGCCTGAGCTGAGGTTGGCGTTGGGCGGGTTGTCCGCTACGACCTTATATTCATAGCCATAGTAACCACCTTCCAGCATTTCCAACTCAATCTCCGGGACGGAACGCCGTTGGTTGTTGCCGAAGGTGCCGGTGTGGACCCAGGGGAAGTGCGCGATGTCGAGAAAGTTGTCCGTCATGCGCATGGCGCAGACCCGCCACAGGTCAACCGGGTTGTTGATGCGCCGGAAAGACTCGTCCTGTTCCTGGATGATGGCCGGCAACTCCTTTGGAGAGTCGCCCGGGCAGACCCAGACCAGGCCGTATTTGATGCTGGTATTGAAACAGGCCAGGTGGGCATTGTCCGGGATCGGAAAGTCAGGCGCAACAGACGGGACGGAGACACACTTTCCCCCGCTGCCGAATGACCAGCCGTGATAACAGCAAGCCAGCACCCCCTTTTCCACACTCCCTGCAGAAAGGGGCGCCTGGCGATGCGGGCACCTGTCAGGTGCCGCGACAACGTTACCGGTGGGATCCCGGTAGATGACGATGTTCTCGCCGAGCAGGGTCCGGGCAACGGGCTGCCCGTTGATTTCCTGTTCCGTTGCCACGGCATACCAGTAGTCACGCAGGGCCGGATTATCGTAGAAGATAGCTACTTTCATTACCTGTATAAGACTGCATGATGATAAAAAATTTTGGGGGTCAGAGTAAAAATACAGCCACAACGTAGATAGCGCTGGTTTATTGTTGAGTATTTTTACTCTGACCCCAAATATTTAAGCTGTCTTGCACTGATGCGCCCAGAGACTTTGCAACTACCCTGCACATGCTTTCAGCCGGTAACTCCCGCTAACAGGCTGAACCTGCAGCAGTTCCCGCTAACTCCCGGGGTCGAGGGCATCCTGCCCTCGTGGAGGGCGAGACGCCCTCCCTCCCAGGGAAACATGGTCAGACTCTCAGGGGACAGATTTAAATCTGTCCCCCCCTATCTTCCTGTCCCCCTTGTCTTAAACTGTATTGACCTCGTTTTAGCGGGAGCACCTGCTGAACCTGGAAAGTAATTGCTAACTGGGGCATGATGCTTATCCAGACGCCATTCTACTTATCGATTGATATGACGATGTCGAAATTATTAAACATCCCGCTGTTCACCCGCCCGGCGGGTGTGGTCGTTGCCTGTACCGTAGGTAACGGGGTCAGCGTGACGCCCATGGTGTATACGGTCTTCGGTCTGTTTTTGATCCCCATTGCGACTGAATTCGGTTGGCCCCGCGCCGGCGTGTCTTTTGTCCTGCTTATCATCGCAATCGCGGGAGCGATAGGCTATCCCATCGTCGGCCGGCTGATTGACCGTTACGGCGCCAGGCCGGTAATCCTGACGGGTAACGTGTTATTCGCCGCATCCGTTGCTTCGGTCTCCCTGGCCGAAGCCAGCCGTATTCAGTTTTATTCAGCCTATGCTTTAATCGGTATTACCGCCGCCATTCCCAGTTCCGTGATGTTTACCAAGGTGATCGCGGGCTGGTTTGATCAGCGACGCGGCCTGTTCCTGGGTATTGCGGGCGGGCTGGGCAACGGCATCGGCGCGGCCCTGTCGCCGCTGTTCGTCTATGCGTTGATCAGCAGCTATGGCTGGCGGGCCGGATTCCAGGGTATCGGCGCGGCCATTATCCTGATCGGTTTTCCGGTGTTGTACCTGTTGCTCAGGGACCCACCGCGAGGCATTTCCCGAAGCGCAACGGAACACCTTGAAAAGACGGCGGGACAAACCCGGATATCACACCGGCGGATGCGCCCTCGCTGGTCTTTTTGGCTCTGGCGGACACGTGCTCCCTCAACCAGAGCTACGGCTATGCTATCGGTCGCAGGCGCCCGCCAGAGCCAAAAATCCGGCGCGTCCATCACACCCGCCGGTGTGATATCCGGGTTCACCCTGACGGAAGCCTTGAAGACCCATACTTTCTGGATCATCCTGGCCGCAATAGCTCTGGGCGCCGGGTGTATGACCGCGATTTTCGCCCACGTGGTGCCGATGTTGCTGGACCGGGGCGTGCCGGCCGGGCAGGCAACCACCGTACTGGCGACGTTTTCCCTGGTCACCGCCGGGTGGCAGATCGGCATGGGTTATATGCTTGATCGCATACCGAGGCCGTGGATCGCCGCGCCGTTTTACCTGCTGGCGCTGGCCGGTCTCATCCTGTTGGAATCAACGTCCAGTTATCCGTTGTTGCTGTTATCAGGCATGTTGATGGGGCTTGGTCTCGGTACGGAATACGGTGTATTGCCCTATTTCCTGTCCCGCTATTTCGGCACCAGGCACTATGGCGCCATATCCGGGAGTATGTATGGCGTGATCGTCCTGACCCAGGGCCTGACCCCGTTCCTGATGGACCTGGTATTCGATGTGACCGGCAACTATGATATTGCGATTATCGCTATTTGTGTCGGCCTGGTGCTGGGCGCCATACTGATAACCCGGCTGCTTCCGTTCCATACCGTACTCAGCGAGCGCAAAAATCCGTGATTTTGTCAAATAAAAAGGCGCATTTGTGCAAGTCTCATTGTAGTTTTTGTCACAAAATTAAACAAAAATACAACTGTTCACAATATGGGGGTTGGTAATGATCAAGTTCGAGAAAAACGTGTATCAGTTGGTAAAGCTTTTCGTCGCCGGGGCTGTCACTTCAACCATGATTGCACCGCTACCTGCCCTGGCGCAATCAGTCCTGGAAGAGGTCGTGGTGACTGCGCGCAAACACGAGGTGTCACTCCAGGATGCGCCCATTGCAGTATCGGTATTGTCCGGCGAGGACTTCGATAAATCCAATGTCGTAAGGCTGGACAACTTCAACGGCTACGTGCCCGGGCTCGTTGTTGCGAAAAACGACGGCGCCGGCCGTGTCGTGACCATTCGCGGCATCGGCTGGGAAACGGCCCAGAACCTCACGACGCAGCCCAGCGTGCTGACCTATATCGACGGCATCTATCTTGCCAACCCGCTGGCCATGGGCCTGGACCTCGGTGACCTGGAGCGGGTCGAGGTCTTGCGCGGCCCGCAGGGCACGGAGTTCGGCCAGGGCACCACCGGCGGCTCCATCAACATCGTGACCAGGAAGCCCCATTTCGACAATCTGGAAGGCTCTGTAGAGCTCAGCTACGGAACTTATGACAATATCCGCGGACGCGCCTCGATAAACGTGCCGCTTTCCGACACCTGGGCGTTCCGGGCCGCAGTTCAGAAGTACGAACGCGATGGGTTCTCGGAGATTGAGGGCGGTGAACTGGACGGTTACGACCTGGATGATGCCGACTCCTTCACCGGCAAACTGGCGGTGCTGTGGCAACCGTCGGAAGACTTCTCGGCCCACGCACAGGTGTTCATACACGACGCCGACCACCATGCGGCGGCGCAGAAGAACGTGAACGACCCCAACCGCGACCTGCGTGAACTGTCCCAAGACTACCCCGGCATCTTCGCAATGGAGAACTACAGCGCATCGCTGATCATGGAGTGGGCGACCCCTCTGGGGGTAACGGTCAAGTCGCTTACCGGCTGGCAGGTGCTCAGGAAGGAGCAGTCGGTGGACGGCGACCGCTTGAATGAAGATCTCACTTTGATCAATAATACCGGGTGGGCATTTAACAACTGGGACATATTGCCGTTCTGGGACAATGATTCCGATGCCGTCAGCCAGGAGATCAGCATCAGCTACAGTAGTGAGCAACTCGATTGGGTTATTGGCGGCTATTACCTGCACCACGAGAACTTCAACGACTTCCTGGAAGCCACGGGTCCGGGGCCGTTCTCGGCATCACCGGCGTCCCTGCCTCGTTCCCAATTGACTGCTCAAACCCTGCCACCGTTCCAGTCCCATCTGAATTTTACCGAAGTTCGTACCGTGACCCGTGAGGATTACGCCTTCTACGGGCAGGCTACGTACCGGCTGAACGATATGTTCGCCGTGACCGCGGGAGTGCGTTACCAGGACGAGGACCAGCTCGATGAAACGTCCCAGTTCTTCGGCATTTTTGGTGATGGTCGCCGGACAACGAACGACTCGGAAGTGACCTGGAAGGCAGGGATAGACGTGCACCTCACCGAGGACAATCTGGTCTATGGCCTGGTATCCACCGGCTGGAAGAACGGTGGTTCCGGTAGTCCCGGGACATTCAAACCCAGCCAATTCGAGCCCGAGGAGGTGACGGCATACGAACTGGGCACCCGTAATACCTTTCTCGACGGGCGCGTGCGTCTGAATGTCACGGCCTTCTATTACGACCACGAGCACATGCAGTACACCTACGAGGACCCGACGCCGTTCGCCGGGGGCACCTGGACCATCCCCAAATCGGAGGAGTACGGTATAGAGTCCGAACTGAACTGGCTGGTCGCAGATGGCTGGCAACTCGACGGCATGCTGGCCTGGCAGGACGGCAAGGTGAAGTCGGACGTTTTCGCGCTCGACGTTGAGGATTTCCAGGCCGCACTGGTACCTTTCCAACTGGGTCTTTTTACCCCGGGCGCCGTTGAGGAACGGATCAGGATGAACAACGCCAACAATCTCAACGGCAACAAGCCGCCGAAACTGGTGGATCTCACTGCGCGTGTCGCCCTGACGAACACCCACACCTTCTCCGACGGTTCCGAATTGAGTTCGCGGGTGGAGTATGTCCATCGGGGCGACTTCCAGGCCCGCATCTTCAATCATCCGCGGGTGGACACCGTGCCCAGCTACGACCTGGTCAACCTGTATTTTGCCTATGATGTGGGCAATATGCCTATCAGTTTCAACCTGAGCGTAACCAATGTTTTCGACAAGAACGGGATCAATAACGTCTTCACCAATCCGTACGGCCTGTGGACGACGAGCAACGAGTATATCCCGCCGCGGGAGGTCATCGGTTCGGTCAGGTACAGTTGGAACTGATCCGGATACCGGTCAATGAACCCCGAACAACCACAACATGAACTTCGTCCGGAGCGGCCCACGTGGACGCACCTGGCGTTGCACGTGAAGGATATTGATAAGGTGATTGCGTGGTATGAGGAGTTCACGCACCTCAGCCTGCTGGACCGTGAAGAGGACGAGGACGGATACTCGGCCTGGCTCGGTGACAAGACCCGCAGCGACAGCCCTTTCATCCTGGTGCTGGGCCAGTTCTTCCCCGGCCACGACCCGTTTGCCCCCGTAGAGCACCCGCCGCTGGGACCGTTCAACCACATCGGTATCGAGGTGCCGGATAAACAAACCGTTGATGAGATAGCCGCCAGGGCGAAACAGGCCGACTGCCTGATCCTCGGTCCGCAGCAAATGCCCAAACGCATCGGCTACATCTGTTTTCTGCGCGACCCTGAAAGCAATATAGTGGAATTCTCATACGACCAGGGGGTCTACGAGAAGGCCTGCGAGGTCTGGGGAAACAGCGAATAAGGGATTAAACCCCGCAGGCGCCTCACGAAATCGAAGTTATACCATTCCGGCGAAAGCCGGAATCCAGTCCATTAACATAGCACCGACGGTTCTGCATATTTTACTGTCAGAAAACCTCAAACGCACTCACGGCTCCAGCAGGATCTTGCCGATGAATGCGCCGCTGAGCATTTTCTCCTGCGCCTTCCCGCCTTCGGCCAGGGGGAATACGCTGTCCACGACCGCCTGGAAGTCGCCTGCACAATATTGATCCCAGGCCGGACCGAATTCCTTATAGCGAAAGGGATCGGACCCCAGGATCTTCAGGCCCATGTTATACAGGTAGCCGAGGTTCGGGATAACCGGCGAATTTCCCGAAGTGCCGCCGCAGGTTACCAGGCGACCGCGTGGCTTGAGCGCCGTCAGTGAGGCTTCCCACAAAGCCTCGCCGACATGGTCGAACACCAGGTCAACACCGGCGCCGCCTGTCATATCCCGCGCCCAGGCCGCCACGTCCAATGTGCGGTTATTACAGGTGTCTTCGGCACCCAGTTCAAACGCTTTTGAACATTTTATTCCACTGCCGGCAGTAGCCAGGACCGTGGCTCCCGCCTGCCTGGCCCATTGAATGGCGGCAACGGACACGCCGCTGCCCGCGGCGTGGATCATCACCGTCTCGCCGGCCCTGAGCCGGCCTATCTCGAACAGGGCGTGATGCGCGGTCATCCAGCAGGTGGGGAAGACGACGGCACGGCGCCATGACATGTGATCGGGAACAGGGTACAGGTGGGTCTCCGGCGCCAGGCATTTTTCCGCGTAACCACCGGCGACGCTGCCGCCTATGACGCCGAGAATGCCGTACAGGTCGTCCATACCCGCCAGCTTCGAGCCCTCGGGGACTTCGGACATGGAAGGGTTGACCAGCACCCGTTCGCCCGGTTTCACCCGCGTAACCCCGGGCCCTGACTCGATCACCGTACCGACAACGTCCATACCGGAAATATGCGGCAGGCTGAACCCGGGGATGGTGAACCAGCCGTTGCGCTGTGCCACGTCCAGGTGGTTTATTGTCGTTGCCGCGACCTTGATAACAACGTCCCGCGGGCCAGGTTCGGGGTCGGGCACATCCCGGTACTGCAACACCTCCGGTCCGCCATGTTGTTCATAGATCAACGCTTTCATACTGCCTCCCCCGCATCAGGTAACAAATAAGCCAACATGCTGGTATGATAAACATGTCATATCAGGGGTCAAAACCTTTCTTTCGGGTAACCGGAAAGTAACGGGACAGATTTAAAATCTGTCCCGCTATTGTCCACATTCTCGAGATACAAGACGGTTACCAAAACACCTGGAGAGAAACCATGGCAACACCTGGCCCGGCGATGCTGATGCCGGATACAGACAATCTTGACGCAGGCCTGGGCCCTTTGGCGGATGGTGAAGTCAGCCTGCGATCCTGGTTGCGGCAGTTGCATGAAGCGGATCAACTCAGACAAATTCAATGTCAGGTGGATTCCGACCTGGAACTGGGCGCCATTACCCGCGTCAACCTGGGTCTGTCTGGACCCGCCCTGCTGTTTGAAAACATCAGGGATTACCAGGATACCCTCTCCACCCGTTTTGTTACCTGTGGCATGGGCAATAAACGGCAACTGTGTGCTTTGCTGGAACTGCCGCCGGGAACCACTGATAAAGATATTGTCCGCCACCTGAAAGGCACCTACACCAACCCCGTGGAACCGGTTATTGTCGATCACTCACCGGTCAAGCAGAACATCCTGACCGGCAACACCATTGATCTGAATCAATTCCCGGCGCCCATCTGGCAGGAACTGGACGGGGGGCGATACCTGGACACCTTTTGCGGAGTCGTGACTAAAGACCGTAACACCGGCAGGGAGAATATCGGCCTTTATCGCGGGCAGGTCGTCGACAGGAACCACATTGCCAAGGTAATGTTGCCAACCCAGGGCGGTGGCGGACACCTCACCGGTTACCGGCAGAACGAGGAAAAAATGCCCGTCGCCATCACCTACGGCGCCCACGATGTAGTGCCGTTCTGTGCCGGCAGTCCGTTTCCACGCCATGTCTGCGAATGGGATATGATGGGCGCCATCCTGGGTAAACCCATCGAGTTGGTCAAATGCGAGACCGTGGACCTGGTTGTACCGGCAGGCGCCGAGGTTGTTGTCGAAGGTTACCTGGACCCGGACCCCGGGAGTTACCGTATGGAAGGCCCGTTCGGCGAGTATCCCGGTTACGCCGGCGGCACGCCGTCACCCAAGCCCACCCTGGAGGTGACCTGCATTACCCACCGGGACGATCCCATCATGCGCGGCACCCTGGAGGGCTGCCGGCCCGGCTTCCCGTCGGAGGATTCCATCCTCTGCTCCTATAGCTGGTCGGCCATCTTCTGGAATATGCTGGAAGTCGCCGGGGTGGTCGGCGTCACCGATGTCTGGTGCCCCCATGTCTCGACCGGCACACACATCGTAGTACAAATCCGCAAGCAATACCGCGGCCACGCACAACAGGTGGCCATGGCCCTATGGGGGACCAGCGCGGCCCAGTGGTTTTTCAAACACGTACTGGTGGTGGAAGAAGATATCGATATCCGCGATCCCCTGGCGTTGGAATGGGCTATCGCTTTCCGGGTGAATGCAGGGATGGACCAGGTAATGATGGTCGGCCCGACATTCGGTTCACCGCTGGATCCCTCCGTTTCCCATGACGTCGTGGACATGCCGCGCTTCCGCACCGGCAAGTGGACCCGGGTCCTGGTCGATGCCACCCGCAACTGGGAACTGAGCAAAAACGAAGACTGGAACGGGCAGAGTTTCCCGCCGGTAGGCAAGCTCGAACCGGAACTGGAGCAGAAAATCCGCGCACGCTGGGAAGAATACGGCATCGGCATCCCCTACCTGGACGAGGACCAGCGCGAACAACTGACCCTGGCAAACCTCAGGGAAGTGTTGCCGTTTATCTAGCCCGCATATTTGGGGTCAGAGTAAAAATACAGTCAGTTTGGCAGGTGTCTGACCCCAAATATCCAATAATCAATAGGCTGATCACACGCTTTCATCAAGCTTCACAAAGTATTTTTCCAGCCTGTTCATCGCCTCTTCTATGCGCTCAATAGGCTCGGCGCCGAAACAGACCCGCAGGTGTCCTTCACCGTTGGCGCCGTAAAACGTACCGGCCTCCACGACGACATGCGCCTGTTCGAGGATTTCATCGGCGATCTGCTGTGACGGCAATCCGGTGGCAGAGACATCGGGGAAAGCGTAGATGGTCCCTTCCGGCGCTTTACAACTGACACCGGGCATGGCGTTCATTCTCCTGACAACGAGATCACCGCGTTGCTTGTCTTCAATTACCATCTCCCGCACGCAATTCTGTGAGCCTTTGATGGCGGCATACCCCCCTTCCTGTATGAACGTGTTGAGATGGGCAATGTCGTTCATGGTGATTTTCAGGATGGCCGACATGAATTTCCTGTCTGCCGCGATATACCCCATACGCCACCCGTCCATGGCATAGGCCTTGGTAAAAGCAAACATGGTGAAGGTGCGCTCCTTCATGCCGGGCAGGGAAGCGATACTGATGTGCCTGTTGCCGTCGTAAGTGATCTGTTCATATACCTCGTCCGACATGACCAGCAGGTCATGCTTTTTCGCAACGTTCGCCAGGGCTTCGAGTTCCCTGTACGTGAACACCCTGCCGGTCGGGTTTGCCGGATTGACCAGGGCTATCATCCTGGTGTTGGGCGTAATAGCTCTTTCTATGGCTTCGGCATCTATGCGGAAGCCGTTTGCCTTATCGAGCGGTACGGGTACCACCTTGCCACCGGGCAATTCAATCTTATTTACGTGTTGCGGGTAAAAGGGTTCCAGCACAATGACTTCATCTCCGGCGTCTATCGCCGCCATACAGATCGCATAGGCCGCATGGGTCAGACCGCTGCAAACAAGGATCTCTTCAGCATCAACGGCAATGTGATTTCGCTCCGCTACCTTCCCTGCCAGAGCCTCCCGGAACTTCTGTACCCCGCGGAAGTCGCTGTAATGAACCTGCCCATTATCAAGGGCCTGTTTGGCGGCTTCCTTGATATGTGCAGGCGTATCGAAACTGGGCATGCCGACTTCAAGATGGATGACATCGATACCCTGTTCCATTAGCGGTATCGCCTTTTCATACATGCCGAAAGACTTGGTTGAGGATTCAGTTATCCGTTTTGCCGGCCATTTCATTAATTTATCTCCAGGGAACTTCTATTTATTGACGTTTTCTGGCACATTGCCTACGTGAGCAGGCAAGCGGACTATGTTTGTATATAAAGCTATGCCATACATGCGCTGATGGGCCTCTGTCTACCCACCAAACGGGCTGTTTGACCCCTTCAGGTGTCTGTTTAACACCCTTTTATGCCTGTTCCCCGTCATGCGGGCGCGCTGACCCCTTCCAGGTAACACAATCGTCGCATGTTATACACCAGGTTCAGCATCCCTATGGCCAACTCACTGCGCGCCAGCCCGATACAGTGTATCAGCTTGGCCCGGGTCGCACACTGCGCCCCGAACACGTGTTCCACCCGCACCCGCACCTTGGCCCGCGTGCGGTTGCCCTGCTGCGCCCACGCCGTCAACGGCTTGTTGCGGCGCCCCTTGCGCTGAATGTGGCTGCGGTAGCGCTGGGCCTGCAAGCGTTCCTCCTGCTCCCTGGAACGGTAGGCGCGGTCCGCCCATATCGCCTTGCTGCTGTTGTGCTCATCCAACAACTCATCGAGCAGTTGGGAATCATGCACAGTCGCCGCGCTCACCGCATACGTGCGTATCAGCTTGTGCTTGTTGTCCACGTTCACGTGATTCTTGTACCCGTAATGACTCCTGCCCCGCTGCTTCGTCCAACGTGCCTCCACGTCCTTCTGCCGCCGCTTGGATTTGGCTGCCTCATCGTCCCAGCCCGCAGGCGTCTCCCCCGCCTTTATCGCCGCATTCTCCTCGCGCGTGTTGCGCTGCACCGGCACCGGCACCAGGGACGCGTCCACCAACTGCCCCTTGCGCGCCCGATACCCCAAGTCTGCTAACTGCTCGGCAAACCGTGCAAATAGTTCCTCCATCAATTTCAGCTCCACCAACTTCTCACGAAACGCCCAGAAGGTCTTCGCAGCCGGCGCCCGATGATAGTTATCCAACCCCATAAACCGCTGAAAACTGCGCCGATCTTCAAGCTGATATTCCAACTGCTCATCACTCAACCCGTACAAATGCTGTATCACCAACCCCTTGAACAGCAGCACCTCATCCCGACGCGGGGCGCCCGCATTGCGCTTGCGGGTCGTGGGTCGAATACGCACCAATAGCGGACGAAACGCCTCCCAGTCCACTACCTCACCCAACCGCACCAGGGGATCCTTCAGTTTATTCAAGCGGGTGTCTTGCAAGTCAAACAACGAACCGAATATGTCTTGTGTCTTCATGAAACCACCTTGAGGAAAAAGTTGAAATAAGTCACCGCTATTATATCATCTGACCGAATAAATAGAGATTCCTTCCAGGTGATTACAACAGTTATATTACACACGAAATTTTGATCAGGGACAGGAAATTCAATCCGGCCGGTCAGCGCACCATCGAGGTCGGTCGCAGTAACAACATGACACCCGGCCTCTGAGATGATGCCTATGCAGCCCGCAGTTGCGCGGTTTCATCCTGCGCAATGCTGTAGCCCAGGGTGGTACCGTCGTGACGGATGGCGACCGCGTATTTCTCCCGGGCCGCAGCCATGGAAACCAGGCCGTTGCGCACGTCGCGCAGTACCGCTTCCGGGTTACGCTGCCAGGGGTTGCCGAATCCGCCGCCGCTGGAGACGATGGTCATGGTATCTCCCTGTTTCAGGGTGTACATGCGATTGCCGTCTATCTCGTCCTGGCTGCCGTCGGCGTGTTCCAGTGTCATCCGGTGCGGGGTTGTGCCTTGTCCGTCCCGGATACCCAGGGGCGCGGTGAAATCCCGGGCGCCGCTGCCGAAATTGGCGCAGGCGATGTTGTCGCCTTCAATGGTAAAGGTATAACGCACGCCGAAACCGCCGCGCCATTGGCCGGGGCCGGCGCTGTCCGGTTCGATTTCATATTCGATTAATTTATACGGCGTTACCAGTTCATGCAGTTCCGGGTCAGGCGCGCGCAGGCCGCCCAGAGTAACCGGCGTACCAACATGGTCCCAGCCGTCATAACCGAGCACCGCGCCGCCGCCACCCTTGCTCATGAAGTGGATATCCGCAAAGAAGCGGCCGGTGCCGGGGTGAATCCCCATGGTGGCCGGCGCGCACCAGCGCCCCCACAGCGCCGGGACCTGGTCCGGTATCACCTGCGCCAGGGCCAGCCAGGTTGCCTCGATCATGGCCTCGCCGACGCACAGGGTACAGCACGAGGTCGGCGCGGGCTCCGTTGCGTTCACTATCGTCCCCGCAGGGGCAATGACGTGCAGGGGTCGCACCGCACCATCGTTGAAATCAATGTCGTTGCTGATGGCGCCGGTCGCGAACAGGGCCAGGTGACTCATTGCGTTGGTGTTCGGCAGGGTACTGTTGATGTAACCGACGGCTTGCGGGTCGCTGCCGGTATAATCGAAGGTGACGTTAGCACCTTTGATCTTCAGGGTGAGTCTTACCACGGGGCTCTTGTCCAGCTCGACACCGTCGTGGTCGATCGCCCGCTCCGCATAATATTCACCGTCCGGGATAGCGGCGATGTCGGCGCGTACCCGGCGCTCAGTAGCGTCCAGTATCTCCGCCGTGGCGGCGGACAGGGTAGCGGCGCCGTACCGGTCAAGCAATGCTGCCAGCCTCCTCTCGCCCAGGTTGACCGCGCCGATCTGGCACTGGATGTCTCCCTCCACCAGGTCCCTGGCGCGCACGTTCAACAGGATAAAATCCAGAACGTCTTCGCGCAGCACGCCTTTATCGGCAAGACGCAGGCAGGGGATGCGCAGGGCGTCCTCCCAGGCATCCCGGGCCTGGGGATTGTAGCCCACTACGCCGCCGCCGCCCATGTCGGCATGGTGACCCTTGGACAGCACCCAGTAATGCAACTGCCCGTCATGGAATACCGGTTTCATGACGTTCAGGTCCGGCGGGTGGTTGTTGCCGCGGTAAGGGTCGTTCAAGACAAACAGGTCGCCCTCGTGGATATCCCCGGCAAAACGTTCTGCGATGGCGCGGGCGGTAAACGGGGTGGAAGCGGCAATGTCGGGGATATAAATGGTTTGCGCCACCAGTTCCGCATTGTGATCGAAGATTGCGGTGGTGAAATCCCGCGCTTCCGAAAATATCGGCGAGCGTGAAGTGCGCAACATGGTCTCGCCCATCTCCTTGCAGATGGAAGACAGCCGCGCGCTGATGATGGCAACGTCAACAGGGTCGATTTGACTCATGCTTGAATTATAGCGTCATTCCGGCGCAAGCCGGAATCCAGTAGATAGGATATTTGGGGGTCAGAGTAAAAATACTCAATCATAAACCAGCAGCACACACTTAATTCACTGTATTTTTACTCTGACCCCAAATATCCGCTTTTTCCAGGAGGTAATTTCCCCACTGATCGCAACTGAGTCCGGTGTCACCCGGTAATACGATGGTTGTTGTCGGTTGTTCGACGATGGCCGGGCCCGGTAGCCGGTTACCCGGCTGCAAGGCAAGACCGTCGTAGACGGGTACGGTCACCATCCTGTTGTCGAACCAGGCGGGGCGTTCTCCCTTGCGGGCGTGATCGGCCGCAGGGCCGCCGAGTTCGTGTTTCTGCGTCACCGGTTTTTTCGTGGCGCCTGTGGCGCTCAGGCGCAGGTTGATGAGCTCCACTTCCGCATGGGGCAGGCTGTAGCCGTAGCGCTCGTCGTGGAGCCGGTGGAATTGGTCTACCAGTTGCTCCCACGCCGTACTATCCGCCGTGCCGCCGCTGAAACCGGGCACCTCGACCTCATTGAACTGGCCGACGTAACGCAGGTCAGCCGAGAAATCCAGGGTCACATCAGCGCCGTCGACCTGCTCTTCCCTGAATGTTGCAAGCGCCATATCCCGCATGTTATGTATTGCTTCATTGATGATCCTGAAATCCACCAGGGAACCGACCATGGCGCAGGTGCGTATATAGGTATGCTTCAGGTCGGACAGCAGCATGCCGGCCGCGCAGAATACGGAGGATTCCCTGGGCACCAGCAAAGTGTGGATACCCAGTTCCCTGGCGATGGGCACCGCGTGTATCGGTCCGGCGCCACCGGCGACGATCATGGCAAACTCGCGCGGGTCCAGACCGCGTTGCACCGTCACCACCGTGACGGCATTGCTCATGATCGAATTCGCCACCCGGTAGATCCCATAGGCGGCATCCGTAACGGACAAACCCAACGGCCCGGCAATCCTGCTTTCGATGGCTGCAACGGCTGCGGCACGGTCCAGCTTCAGGGCGCCGCCGTGGAAGTAATCGGCAGCCAGGTAACCCAGCACCAGGTCCGCGTCCGTTACCGTCGGCTCGGTTCCGCCGCGGCCGTAACAGGCAGGACCGGGATCGGCGCCGGCGCTGGCCGGCCCGACGTGCAACATCCCGCCGTCATCGACGCCGGCAATCGATCCACCCCCGGCGCCGACAGTGTGGATGTCCAGCATGGGCACCGCCACGTGGAAGCCCGCCACTTCGTTTTCCGACGTGACAGCCGCACGTTCATCCTGCACCAGGGCAACGTCGAAACTGGTGCCGCCCATATCCACGCTGATGATATTTTTATAACCGTGGGTGCGCCCGTAATGCATTCCGGCACCGGGACCACCGGCGGGGCCGGACAGCAAGGTATTGACGGCAAACCGGCTGGTGACCTTCGGAGACATACAGCCGCCATTGGACTGCATGATGTTCAACACGCCACGGAAACCGTTTTCGCCCAGGCGTACTTCCAGGTTATCCAGGTAACGTGCCAGTGGCGGTCCCGTGCAGGAATTCAGGGCAGTGGTACTGTTGCGTTCGTACACCCGTATCTGCGGCAATACCTCACAGGACAATGAGATGTACACCCCGGGCAATATTTCCTGCAGGATTTCCCGGGTGCGCAATTCATGCTCCGGGTTGAGAAACGACCAGAGATAGGAGACCGCGACGGCTTCGACCCCGGCGCTACGCAGTACTTCCGCTGCCGCGCGCACATCATCTTCCACCAGGGGAGTGAGGATTCTGCCCTTGGCGTCGACCCGTTCGGTCACCGTCAGGGTCAACGCCCGTTCGACCAGGGTAGGCGGCGGCGCCAGTTCCAGGTCGTAACGTTCTCCCGTCTTCATGCCCCGGCGCAGGGCCAGCAGGTCGCGGAACCCCCGGGTGGTGATGAAACCGGTGTTGGCGCCGGTATGGGTAAGCACCGCATTGGTGGTGATCGTGGTGCCGTGGACAATGGCGTCCACATCGGCAAGAAAATCACGGAGTTCGAAACCGGTGTCCCGCGCGGCCTGTTCGAGGGCGGTAAACACACCCAGGCTGGGGTCCGCCGGCGTAGTAGGCGACTTGCAAATGCGGGTCCGCCCGCCCTCATCGCAGACCAGCAGGTCGGTGAAGGTGCCGCCCACGTCAATGCCGATTTGATAGCCCATGTTTTTTTATTCCTTCACAGAAAATACGGATAGTATTATGGAGAAATCCCTGATTAGATGCAGACATACCGGTTTCCCTTCCCTGATATTTTTATGTCGTTTTTTTATAGTATTTTTTACTTTTTTATCCTATAATTAATACAAAGGTTCCTCCCCGATGATAAGAGCCCAAGGGGACCTCTCCAGAAATGGAGTAGTCGGGGAGGTCGTTCCCTTCGTTTCTTAACACCATCTCACATTCCGGCAAGGAAGACTTCAAATTCGCTTTGTATAGCTGGTTTGATTAATTTGTAGCTTTCTTCATCTCCATACTCCTATTTTCTGAAAATACTCCAACTGCAATAGTCTGCAACCTGTAGTCCATAATGAGCCTTGGCTGTATGGTGTAAAATTGTGAGCCTCGTATCTTTGGGCAACATTTGCGCCAGGGTCACCTTTATTGATTTTTCTGTTGCCTTACGCTTCCTTTGTATCGGGATGGTATCTGTGACAATAACAATTTTACTGGCTTGTCTACACGGGTAGTCATTGAAGACATGCCCTATAAGATACCCCAGCAACTTTGTGTAGAACGTTTCCGGTTTCTGAAGCGAAAGCCCAATCTTGTTCTTCTCAACAATCAGGCTGTTGATTCCAAATTTTATTTGATAATTCTGGATAAGTTGAAAAATTCTGGCCCTGATATGTTTGTTGTCCCCTGCACAGTGAAAAGCTTCAACAGGAATGCCATACTCAATTAAATCATATCTTGCCTCGTGCAGCTCCTTGTAAAATCCAAAGGGGGCGCTCTGTTATTATGCAAGTCAGAGTTAAAAAACGTGTCCCTTTTTCGGAGAAATCAAAGTTTCCGCTTTCATCTACAAATATGTACAGGTTTTGCATAGATGTGGTCCCTTATGCTGTCAGCGGTAGTCCGTCCTTTTAACACAACGTTCCTTAGCTGCCCACTTGCTTCGCAGCTTCTTCTATCCAGTTCCCCAAGTTAGCATCCCCATTATCTTCAACCCAATCATAAATTCTGTAATCGTCTTTTGGCCCCAGCATAGCAAGAGCAGTTCCAAAAACAGCTAACCCAATAGAAAGTTGAGGGAATAGAAGCTTTGAAAGACCCCATCCCGCGCCTCTTCCAAGCAGGGCGTTTTTAACTAACGCGGCGCAATCAGTCTGATTGTAACCTTTAAAAGGGTGCTCTGCTATTCCATCCATACAACTATTTATGTCCTTTAACTCGTGAATAAGAACTCCTAAAAGTCCATTCCTTTTTTTAATACTCTTTTCTATCTCGTACTTGACCCACTTGCTTTTATTTGTCCTGTTACCGATAAGAACACAGGTGACAGACGTCCCTGTCAATTGCTCATCTATCCATTTTCGGATTTCTTTATTCGATTGTTTCCTGGTCTTCTCTATCTCCGCAACGTCTGGAAGGCCGGCTGTCTTATAGTTACCTTTTGTAGCCAAACTGTTACGGACTTGATGGACGCGCAAAACGTCATCCCAATCAAAACTGAAAAATACTTTCCTCATTGTTCAATCAGTCCCCCGCCTAACCGGGACATGTCAACCCAAAACCTCCGGGACGTTCAATGATCATAATAGTTTGCAGGGCGAACGTTCCTTCTCAAAAGAGTCAAATATATCACGATAGAAACCCACACTAGCCAAGGCTCCGATAGCGCTTCAATGCTTCTCGCTTCTTGTTTCCGGGGCGAATATTTTCCTCCACCATATTGAACGCAGATTTCAATCCCCATGCATATCTGATATCCGCTATCGCTTCCCCAGACTCCTCCATCTTTCTCCGAGCGGGGATCTTGTTTTTATTCGATAACTCGACCAACTCACATATCCCACCTCGGTCAGAAATGACGATTGGCGCGCAGCACTCAATCGCCCTTCCCATCATGAGCGTTGCCAGCTTCGCCGAATCGGCCGGAAGCTGCTCCCAGTGATTCCAGATGATTGGCGTACATTTCATCTTTCTCGCTTGATAGAGCACATTAAAGCACTCGGCCGCATCCAGAATCCGCTCTCCCGGTACCACCCCCACGTAGACCGGACCGTGATCGGTCTCGACGCACGAGCCGGTATCGCCACTCTTCCAGCCCGAGCATCCGAACACGGTCGGCCGTCTGCCCTTCAATTTGACGCGTACGAGTTTGCTATCTTCGCTTTCCTTCCGGGTGCACTTCTGTTTTTCAGCGTTTGGGAGCTTCGACCAGTCGAGCGGTTCGTCCACCGCCGCCATATCGAGTTCGATGATGTAGATGCCGGGCTTGTGGCATTCTGACAAAGGTTGTACGTCTTCAGAACCCGCCTGTCTAGCCGATAGTTCGCTGCCGTCAGGAGAGAACGCGAAAGGGTGAGTTCTCGGCCTCTTCCTCTTCCTCTTCGTCACGTCGCAGTGTAATGTGCATAGTGCGAAGAAACGGTTCTCCACCGCCCTTAACCGTAGAACCGATGACCACTTGATATCCACTACATTGTCAAAACTTGGATTCACCCATACCCGCGCTCCGTTCTTGCCAAGAAAGCGTGGAAGCAATCCCAGGTAGTGGTCGTGACAAATTGTTGCCCCAGCTCTTACGCCACCCAATTCAAAGGTTGGGAGCCTGACATGCGGTTCCCATTCCGGCATCCCAAAGGCAACCGCTTCCGCAGTAGAGTGTTTTACATATACGCGGCACGGACAGGAGCCACCGGGTTCAAAGCGAAGAAGAACCTGCCAGTTGCGGCAACTGTCCGGGTCAACACTGTTGTCGGTTGCACCTACCAATAACGGCGCGTCTAAATCGGAAGCGAGCTTCTGCAATAACCTTTTGCGTTTGACGTCGGACGCGCGTATATACCCTTCGGGAAACAGTACAAAATCGACGGATTCGTCAGCGAATTGTTTCCTCGAAGGCACCTTTGGTCTGTGAGCCTCCGCTCCACTGGGTGGAACACCGTTCTTCGACCTCTGTTCCACTGGAGGAAACACCATCGCCACTCGAAGGATTGATGTTGGCCGATCAGCGGAGGAGCGGATGGCTGCAGTTGTTTGACCGGACGGAGGACGCCCCTGATGCATCAGGTCTGAGAAACGTTTTTGATCCTCCTCGCTGTCCGGGTCGAGTGAGCACCAGACCCGGTCACGAGCATAGAGCCTCACTGTCGGACGCAAACCCTTGATTGACGGAACGAGGTCTCGCAACGTATCGTACCAGGCGCGTTGCTCGTCGCGGAAGGGGGGGTCATTGTCCTTCGCATTGTGCTTCTCGCATAGTGTGATCCAGCGCTTCGCGGAGAACCCTAGGGGCTTATCGTCCGCGTACACGGAAAGCGCGAGCTTCCGCGCACTCGTGAAATGCTGACTCTCGTCGAACTCGACGATGAAGTCGGGGTCGGGGACCCAGAAATCGCAGCCCGCCAGCGTTTTGTTTCGTACAAAGTCACTGATACCGAACCCCCGATACGTCTGCAGCATTGTGGCCACGTCCTGCAGGGCAGTACCAATCGAGGTTTTCGCATAAGGGGCGAGGTCGGTTCGCCAGCCAAATCCGGGGTTCGGCAGGCACCTCCCGTAGATGCGCTCCAGAAGTTCACGAACCCGTTGCTTGCATTCCGGACACCGCTCGGAGTGACGCGTTGATGTAGTTCTTGCCCTTTCTGACGAACCGGATACAGATACGGATGCGGCGCGGCTGGCAACCTGATCGCTACCGCCGCAAACGCACTCGACAACCTTGAAGCCGCAGCGCCGGAGGAAGTTATTGGACTCCGCACCCCCGGAGAACCGGTTCGAATTCAATGCCTCGCCCGTGGCGATCTCATGCGCTAGGGAAATCGTGTACTTCGGAGGCAAATGTCCACCATTTGCCACCAAGCAGTAATTCCGGCCCTGTCTTCCCAGAGGAACTCCATTACGCTTGATGCGCCGCATGGCTTGCGCAATGTCTACCTTGGTGATGCATGCCGGGATCATGGTTCTATCAGTTCCTCATTAG
Organism: Gammaproteobacteria bacterium; assembly: GCA_965222155.1. Taxonomy (GTDB): domain Bacteria; phylum Pseudomonadota; class Gammaproteobacteria; order Eutrophobiales; family Eutrophobiaceae; genus JAAXHV01. The sequence goes on along the minus strand of CBDCTH010000012.1, from coordinate 612,548 downwards.
TGGCCCAAGCTTCCCAAGAGAATTTGCAGACAGTATAATCAGGAGGACCACAATTTCATAGAATAATATCGGTGTGAATGATTGCCTGTTACCCTCCGGTTTCACTGACCTGGAACCTTTTGCCGATTGGGCGCTGTTCGGCGAAACCGAACGCCTGCAAAAACGTCTCGCCTCTTCCATGGAAGAAATCCAGGCGTTTTATTCCGCCATGCTGGCACGTATCGAAGAGGCGCTTGGCCACCTGAACGGTTTTCCCCTGGATCAGATGCCTGAACCCGAGCAACGCCTGCTGAATATGACCCTGTCGCTGGCCGAGGTATGGGTTGCTGTGGAATTGTACAAGCGGCCGGATCACCCTTTCGGTCTGGACATGCGCCGTTTCGTTCCCGGTGAAGCGACTTCGGTCCCTTCACCGTGTCCATGAGCATGTACTCCAGTCATTGAACGAAGTGACTGCCCGTGGAACTGACCCATAAAACACATACGGTAAAATACCCCGAGCTGGGAACGGATCCGCTCCCCATCCAGCCATGTATCGACCCTGACGTATTCAAGGCGGAGCGGGAGGCGGTATTCCGCCGCTCCTGGCTGAACGTAGGACGGGTTGAACTGATCCCCGAAGCGGGTGATTACTTCGTCAGGGATATCGAGGTGTGCTATACCTCGGTACTGGTGGTGCGCGGGCGTGACAACGTCATCCGCTCCTTCCACAACATGTGTTCACACCGCGCCAACCAGGTGGTCTGGCAAAAGCGTGGCAAGTGCCGGGGCGCCTTCGTCTGTCCGTTCCACGGCTGGGCCTTCGATACCCGGGGCAAGCTGATCAACATGACCGACAAGGAAAACTTTTTCACCGGCCCGGATGCCAACCTGGATATGACGGAAATCCAGGCGGACGTATGGAACGGCTTCATCTTCATCCGCCTCAAGCCCATGGATGAGCAATCACTGGAAGACTACCTGGAGCCGGTCACCACATCCCTCAAGGATTACCCGTTCGCTGAATTGACCCGGCGCGAATGGTACAGCGTGGATGAAAAAGTCAACTGGAAGGTGTTGCTGGACGCACAACTGGAAGGCTGGCACGTGCCATTCCTGCACAAAAACAGTCTGGCTCGGTCCACTTCTGCCGCCGGTATGTTATTACGCCACAGTATATTGGAAGTCCTGGGTCCCCATGGGCTCGTGGGCACGGAACCTCCTCCAGTGTTTAATCCTACCCCGACGGGTCAGGTGAGCCTGAAATACGGGATTGGCGCCTACGATGCGTTTGCCTTTACGGAGCCGCGCCGAACCGATACGAAAAAATATCACCTGAAAGGCGCTATGAACCTGTATTTCATCTTTCCCAACGTGATTATGGGCCTGATGCGGGACAGCTATTGGATGTACAACGTATGGCCGCTTGCCGTCGATCGCACCATCTGGGAGATCGGGGTAAATACTGTTCCACCGCGTAATGCCGGGGAGTTGTTCTGCCAGGAATACAACAAGGTCGGTCTGCGCGATACCCTGATGGAAGACACCGTCACCCATGAGAAGGTGCAACAGGTATTGAAATCCGGCGCCAAGGAATACTTCCATTTCCAGGACGAGGAACTGGCATTGAGGAATTTTCATTACACCGTCGACGCCTGCCTGGAAGCCATGCGCGAGGCAACCCAATAGCCACAGAGGGCACAGAGTATATGAGGTTCATATCTTCATTTCGGCGTCCCCCCTGCCATTTCCGTGCAAGCGGGAATCCAGTCAGTAACCTGCCAGTGAAAGCGGTACCTTGCTTCATTGGATTCCGGCTTGCGCGGGAATGGCGAGTTGGGCAGGATCAGCAGGGATCAAACTCTGTGATCTCTGTGTCCTCTGTGGCAATAAAATAACCAGGAAAACAACCATGTACAGTGTGAGAATTGTTTACCCGAACAAACCCGGTTCGACGTTTGACTGGCAGCATTACTACGACGTGCATTTGCCCCTGGGCATCCGCCTCCTGCGTGAGTATCGCGGTATTTCACCACTGAAGATCGAGGTCGACCAGCATATTACCTCAGACGGTAAAGACGGCAATGCGCCGTATCACTGTATCTGCACCCTGTATTTCAACAGGAGGGAGGAAGTGGACGCCATGACAAGCCTGTTCGCGGTTGAAGATGCGCGCAGGCAGCTTGCTGAGGACTGGCCGAAATATACCGAAGCAGACCCGGAACTCATGGTCGGTGAGATAGTGACTGCAGACCCGGCCACAGGCCGGGCCTGAACCTGTCCCCGGGCTATGGCCGGTTCCAGGCCCAACAAAACAACGGATAGACCCGCACATCTTACGATAGGTGTACTGGGGCACGTTGATCACGGCAAAACCAGCCTGGTCAGGGCCCTTACCGGCATGGAAACAGACCGCCTCAAGGAGGAAAAGGAAAGAGGGTTGTCGATCGTGCCTGGATTCGCCTACCTTGAGTCGGAAGGCGGTGTCATCGATTTCATAGACGTCCCCGGTCATGAGGATTTCATCCGCATGATGATATCCGGCGCGACCGGAATAGATTACCTGTTGCTCACGGTGGCGGCGAATGAGGGGATCAAACCGCAAACGCAGGAACATTTCAACATCTCGGGTCTCCTGGGCCTTGAAAAGGGCCTGGTGGTGATTACCAAGTCCGACCTGGTCACTCGCGCCGACTGTGACCGGGTCAGGGACGAAATAAGGGACTTCACGGCAGGCACATTCATGGAAGGCGCGCAAATCACCGAGACGTCCATAAGCGATGGGGACAGCATCAACAATTTGATGATGCTGCTGGAAAAGCAGTTGCTCAATCCCGCCGGGAGAAAAGATATCGGACACTGTTACCTGCCGCTGGACCGGGTGTTTACCATGCCCGGTTTCGGCACCGTCGCAACCGGCACCTTGAGGAACGGCACGCTGTCAAACGGCCAGGAGGTCGCGCTCATGCCGCACGGCCGCCAGGCCCATATTCGTCAAATACAAGTCCACAACAAGGCTGAAGAGATCGCGTATCCGGGACAGCGGGTCGCGGTAAACCTGCGCAACGTTGACAGAACCCGGATAGCCAGAGGCGATGTTCTGGCTTCTCCGGGATACCTGAACCCCGCGCGGCTTCTGGATGTGGAGTTGCAGTTACTTAAGCGGACCGGGCCGTTACCCAGGTACGGTGAGAAGATTCGCGTCCTGTTCGGAACCTGCGAAGTATCAGCGGTGTTGCGTATCTTGGGGGGCGGGCAGGTGGAACCGGGATCGGCGTTTGCTGCCCAGCTTGATTGCGCGTGCGACGTTGTCGCGCCGGTGGGAGAACGTTTTATCGTCCGCAGCATGTCTCCCGTGATGACTATCGGCGGCGGGCGCATCCTGGACAACAACCCGACAAAACACCGGCGCTCGGACCAACACGCCGTGGCGCGCTTATCCAGGCTGGCAAGCGGGAACACGGCAGACGTCATACATGAGTTGATCCAGGCAAGAGGGACACGGGGAATAGAGATGATGGACCTGTCCAGGTCCGTGAATCTGGCAAGGGATGAGTTGACTCACACTCTGGATGAAACAAAGGTTGTCAGTGTAGGTGCGAAGTGGTTGTTATCAAGGACGATATTCGATGCCTTATGCGGACAGGTGTTGTCCGAGATCGAGCGATTTCATGGGGCAAACCCGATCCGGAAAGGACAACCCCTGGCACAGCTCCGCTCACGCCTGGAAGGGAGCATTGACGACATGGTTTTCAGGTCACTGATTGAACACCTGAGTGAGCACGGTTTTGTCCAGGTGGACAATGACGTCATACGGCTCAAGGATTTCGACCCATTGAATACACTGGATGCAAAACAGAAAAAGATCGCCGAAGATATCGCCGGTGTGTTTAAATCAGGCGGCTTGAAACCGCCGGAACTCAATAAAATACTGCAAGGCAATCCGCACAGGAAACGCCTGTACCAGTTCCTGACGGAAACTGGTGAACTCGTACCGATATATAGCAAAGGCCTGAACCGCGTGCTGGTTTTCCACCGCCAGTGCATCGACGAGATGGTGCGCAACCTGGAACGGGCCTACCCCCACTCCACTGCATTTACCGTGGCGGAGATGCGAAAACTCGTGGATACTTCAAGAAAGTTTGCTATACCGTTACTGGAATACCTGGACAGCACGCGCGTGACCATCCGCATCGGCGACAAGCGCAAACTGAACCCCGGATACAGGTCATCCGGCCAGTAGCACCTAAAATATATCTCCCGGGTGAATTGGAGGTGAATGAAGTCTGGTGACTTCCCTGGTCTTCAAAACCAGTGACTTGCGACACGCGAGTGGTGGGTTCGATTCCCATCCACCTCCGCCAATGAGTTCTTATAACCTATCATCGTTCCCGGCAGGACTATGCCAGGATACCAGGATAGGGTCGGACCTGCCTAACTATTTGTTCCAGTTCAGTTTATGTGCCATATACGCCTGTTATTTCTCCTTAAACCCCCCTTTTTGCTATCAAAATCGAGGTCGTAACATCTCCATCCCTGTTTGACGGCATTACTCTCCTGATGCGCTGTGGTCTGCGAGTGCGGCGTCTGATACTTCCTCCTTAACGTCCTGTTTTGGCGTATGAAAATCGTAGTCTAAGCGTAGGACAGCACATCTTTTATTACAGTATTCCTTTATTATTCAGTAGGTTCTGTCAGGCTGGACTGGTCTGACCCAATACTCCCAATACTCGCAAAAAAGGGGACAGGGTCACTAATAATATGTCATAATCCTTGTCAGGAACTGCCTATATATTTGGGACTTCTGCTATGTCCATTATATTTTTCGTCGGCGACATCGAGGACCTTCCTTCAGGGAGAAAAACAGTGCATTGGATGTTTTCCTGTCTCACGTGAGAATATATCGAATTCACTAAATGATGATTAACAGACTTGTATCAATTGAAAAGGGATTTGAAATGGAAATAACTACGGATATATACCTGGGTGACAGCAAAGAGCAATTAAAACTGCTTCCGGAGAATTCTGTTGACTTAATTGTGACATCACCGCCTTACGCTGATCAACGGAGATATACTTATGGAGGTATTCATCCTGATGATTATGTCGAATGGTTTTTACCTATATCAGAACAACTTTTACGCGTTCTCAAGCCTACCGGGACGTTCATTCTAAATATCAAGGAAAAGGCAGTTAAAGGGGAACGTAGTACCTACGTAATCGAATTAATTCTGGGAATGCGCAAACAGGGCTGGTTATGGACGGAAGAACTTATCTGGCATAAGAAAAATTGCTATCCGGGAAAGTGGCCGAATCGTTTCCGTGACGCCTGGGAACGACTTCTTCAATTCAATAAACATCGCAAATTCAACATGTATCAGGAAGAAGTGATGGTACCTGTTGGCGACTGGGCGACTACACGATTAAGAAACCTTTCTGAAACTGATAAGACCCGTGATAATTCGAAAGTGGGCAGTGGATTTGGTAAAAATGTTTCAAACTGGCTTAACCGGGATAAAACATATCCCACAAATGTTTTGCATTTGGCTACCGAATGCAATAACAAAAACCATAGCGCTGCATTCCCTGAAGCATTACCGGAGTGGTTTATCAAGTTATTTACTAAAGAACAAGGAGTGGTTCTTGACCCATTTATGGGGTCGGGTACAACACTGATTGTTGCGAACAGAATGAGACGGAACTCAATCGGTATTGACGTGGTTCCGGAATACTGCGAAATGGTTAAACAAGAATTGCGGCCTGCTGAATTATATCTATTGGAACCAACTGTAAAATATGAAAAAGCTGAACCCTGATGATGTATTAAAGTACGTTGAAGAAAATATTGGTACATTTCATCAAAAACGCATTCAAAGCCTCGACAAACTGAAGCTGTCGAAAGTTCTTGGACGAAAAAATCCCTATCTTTTTAAAGCCAAATACGTGTTGACTGCTGAACAGATTGTAAGAGGACTGACAGACGCACATATCTCTTCTAATGAGGAAACTATTTTTGGCGATTGGCTGGAAGGACTTGCCATATTTATCAATAACAAAGTCTACGACGGGTATAAATCAGGTATCACGGGTATTGATCTTGAATTTGACAGCAACGAAATCAGATACATTGTTGCTATTAAATCAGGGCCAAACTGGGGTAATAGTTCGCAAATCAACAAAATGGTAGCTGATTTCAGAACTGCAAAAAAAGCACTAAGAACCAGTAATTCAAATTTAAACGTTGTTGCCGTAAATGGCTGTTGCTATGGAAGAGACAATAGACCTGACAAAGGAGATTATTTCAAATATTGCGGCCAGCGATTCTGGGAATTTATATCCGGATACAGTGAATTATTCACAGAAATCATTGAGCCGCTTGGATACAAAGCCAAAGAAAAAAATGATGCTTTTATGGAAGCATATTCAAATATGCTCAATAAATTCACCAAAGAATTCGCTGACACATATTGCAAAGAAGACGGAAAAATTGATTGGGAGAAATTAGTTCGCTTTAACTCCGCAAAGAAGTGATTTCTGAGTAATTTTAGAGTCGGAACCTATTGAATAGCCTCAGGATCATGATGTTCAATCCGTGAGAACAAATGATCCACTATTCTATAATACGGAGGGCAAACAATACGGAATTTTACCTTATGAACTCCATCCGACCTGTGGCCGCATTTGGATCAAAATATTTCCTTGGAAATTGAACCATGAGATGACCTCCCCCCAATAAACCGGACCAATCTAAATTAGAGATTTCTGGCAAAATCACACAACCAAGAAGAGTATTTTGCCATGAAAAAAACCAGGTTTACCGAGCAACAGATCGCCTTTGCCCTGCGCCAGGCCGATGTGAAAATCTCTTGACGTTCCTCCGAGCATCAGGCGATAATTTCAGTGTTGGATAAATTAAATTTGTTCACAATCATAAAAAAGTATACGGAGGTGACACAGCATGTCAAATGATAATAAGTCTCGTAACGTTACAGTTGAAAAATCATTCACTCATACTAACCCAGCCCCTAATACTGAGCCTCCGTTCTCGGCTTTAAGAGTTCTTGAAACTGAACAACCTGCTCAAATACAATCGAATCAAACCAGTAATACTGACAACATTGACACTAGCACCGATAAGTGATTATTTCTGAATTATTCAGAATAAGCTCCTGTAGTGAGTATTCCATTTAATGAGGCCATAGGCCTCTTACTCTATCTGACGCCGGGCTTCCTCGCCATGCAGTTCTACCGTGTCAGCTACCCTGCCAAGCGCATGTCTCAGTTCGAGAGTATCGCCTGGAGCATTGTCCACAGTTTTATAGTTCTATTAGGTCTTGCAGGTACTGCATAGATCTTTGATAACAGTGCTCTTAATATTTTCAACCTGAACAGGAATGCCCCCATCCAGCCTGAGACAATATTGGTCTTGCTTGCCGGAGGGATTGTCTGGTCTCGCAGTATAGGGTCAGACCAATCCAATCTGACAGAACCTATTGATAATAAAGAGAATCTGTCTCAAAAAACGTGCTGTCCTACGCTTAGACTGCGCTTTTCGTACATTAAAACAGGACTTTAAGGAAGAAGTATCATGCCACGGCCATAGACGCGGATATACGCTCCTTTCAATGTCTTACCTACATTGCCCTGAATAGGATCAGGGTGGGTAAAGTGCATCACCCAAAGACTGGTTGTGTGGCAGGTACAAGGACTACGGCGTATCAGGAGAGTAATGCCGTCAAACAGGAATGGGGAACTTATAACCTCAATTTTGATAGCAAAAAAGGGGGTTTAAGGGGAAATAACAGGCGTAGATGATACATAAACTGAGCGGAAACAAATAGTTAGGTAGGTCCGACCCTATCTTCTTCCCTATCTTCTTCCAGTCGCAGCAGTTTTTATCGCTGGTATCGTCAGTATCTGGACGGTGGACTGAAGGCATTGGAGGTGGCCTCCCGATCCCCTCGACGTTTCTGGAACCAGATCCCGGAAACGGTGAAGGAACAATGTCTGGAGGTTGCCCTGCAATACCCTGAGCGCTCTCCCAGAGAACTAGCCTGGACCGTCACCGATAAACACGGTTACTTCATATCGGAATCCAGCGTGTATCGCTTGTTGAAGCGCTATGACCTCATCACCAGCCCAGCCTATATCCTGCTGCAGGCGGGAGACACCTTTCAGCATCCGACCCGACGCGTGAATGAGTTGTGGCAAACCGACTTTACCTACTGCCTTCAGAGATGTCACTGATGACGTTGCTGAAGCTTGAGCATGTTTGGAATGCATCGAAGTTGTACACGGATGCTATCAATCAGATGCCTGCTTTCTGCTATGAGAAAGTGTGAGCCGAAGCGGCGGTGACCTGCTGTACATTGGCAGGGTGACGGAGCCCGTGGGAAACGGGACGTGAGGCGAAGTCGTTACGCCAAGATGCGTCTCCAGGCTGAGTATTGGAAGGTTGAGGAACACGAACCGATTAAACCGTGTCTATGGGTTGAAAGGTCACCACCACCTACACGACTTAACAGGTGGTATATGGATTGGAACGGATGATAAGTAGGGATCCGTTCCCGAATGCAGGTTGCACACGAACGGCGACCTGCAAGGTGCCAGTGGGGAGAACATGGCCAGACCATGGTATCCGTATCGACTTGCGGCAAGCAAGGGTAAAGACTGCGATCGGCAAGCTCACCAATACGTTTGAGTCCGGCATGTGAACTGGGGAAGGTCTATCGGCATGTTAAGGGAATGTGGCCCCGATGACCGGTAGACTGGCGGAGTTCCCGTAGTAGTTTGAGGCAGGGAAACCCTGCTCCATGGCGAAGGGGAACAGTTCAAGAGGTTTGTTTGGCAGAGTAACTGCCGGTAGAGAGGTGAAGACCTTTGATAATCAGTGAAATGCAGAGCAAGCTGGCAACCATGATGTAGCTATGGCTTTAAACCATACTTGAATAGAGAGCCGTATGCGCCGAGAGGTGCACATGCGGTTCGGGGAGGAGAAGCAGGGAGATATTCGACTACGCCCTGCTTCTTACTCTACTGGCCACCTGGTCCGGCTTTGTCTATGTGGCGTTTGTCGTGGATGTGTTTGCCCGGCGGATTGTGGGCTGGCGGGTCAGTGGTTCCCTGCGTACAGCGTTGGTGCTGGGTGCGCTGGAACAGGCTTTGTGGTCACGGCACGATACCGCTGGGTTGATTCATCACAGTGACCGCGGCAGCCAGTATCTCTCGATCCGGTCTACCGAGCGGTTGGCGGCGGCCGGGGTTGAGGCCTCCGTGGGAAGTATGGGTGATTCCTATGACAATGCCCTGGCGGAGACAATCATCGGCCTGTACAAGACGGACGTGATCAGACAGCGGGGGCCATGGAAGACCTTGGATGGCGTGGAGTATGCGACGCTGGAATGGGTGGATTGGTTCAACCATCGCCGTCTGCTGGCGCCCATCGGTAACGTGCCACCGGCTGAGTATGAAAAGATGTACTATGATGGGGTTAACCGGTCATGCAAAGCGGCATGACTCAAACTAACGGGTCTCCGGAATTCCCGGGGCGGTTCACTGAGCTAACAGTATGAAGCACACATTCCTTAAAGTAGCAATCATCGCTTTCAGTATTTGCATGCAGCCGACAGTAGCAGAATCCGTAATAGAACACCCTCAGATAGGGGATAATTTTTGGGAATGGTATCAGATCATTGATGAGTTAATGCACGATGAGGTTTTCATGGATGACATTAGCGAAATAGTTTTGGATTTTATGTGGGCGCTACTGTTAAGTGTGGTCTTTGGTATTTGGGTTTTCATCGATGCACGAGTAAGGGAAAATCATTCAATTGGCTGGCCAGTTCTGACATTCATTTTGGGGCCAGTCATAGCTTTACCTTTCTATTTTGCATGTCGAAATTTGAAAGCAGGGGAAATACGAGAGGGAGGAACCGGATGGAATGTCATCAAGAATTTCGCTCTTATCTGGACGCTGTTTATAGTTTTCATAATATTGGTTGTATTTTTAGGAGGACTAGGATTCTCCAGTCTGTCTGAAGGTGGAGCAGATCAAGCTGTAGTTATTGTTGGGCTTATGGCGTTTGGATTCATAATGATGGCCATATGGTTCTGTGTTGCCGTTCCTATGCTGGTGCTAGGTCTTTTAATTAAACAATCCAGCGTAGTCGAGAGAGGACCAACCGGCCCCCTTAAATATTATCAGCCCCGCCAGCCGCCAGTATAGGGTCAGACCAATCCAATCTGACAGAACCTATTGATAATAAAGAGAATCTGTCTCAAAAAACGTGCTGTCCTACGCTTAGACTGCGCTTTTCGTACATTAAAACAGGACTTTAAGGAGGAAGTATCATGCCACGGCCATAGACGCGGATATACGCTCCTTTCAATGTCTTACCTACATTGCCCTGAATAGGATCAGGGTGGGTAAAGTGCATCACCCAAAGACTGGTTGTGTGGCAGGTACAAGGACTACGGCGTATCAGGAGAGTAATGCCGTCAAACAGGAATGGGGAACTTATAACCTCAATTTTGATAGCAAAAAAGGGGGTTTAAGGGGAAATAACAGGCGTAGATGATACATAAACTGAGCGGAAACAAATAGTTAGGTAGGTCCGACCCTATCTTCTCCATCTTCTCTCTATCTTCTTCTTCCTTATTCCTAACTACTTCCCATATAACTAGGGGATTTGGACTTCTCCAGACCCGGAAAACCCACAGATAACCCGTTTATCGAATCATTCAACGGCAGTTTTCGGGATGAATGCTTGAACACGAACTGGTTCTTGTCCCTGGACGATGCGAAAGAGAAAATTGAATCCTGGCGAATGGAGTATAATCAGTATCGACCCCATTCATCGCTGGATGATCTGACACCGGAGGAGTTTTACCAACAACACCAGAAAGCCGGGAATATTGAATTTGCAGCTGTCTAGATTTGATATGAGGCTCAATGTATTAGAAAACGAATAATTAATTTAAAAATGATATAAATTTAGAGTTATGGCAATAATTAAAGATTACACACAAACAAACCCTGGAATGCATAAGTCATTCTATTTGGAAAGATTTACTAATAAAGAGCAGGTGATATTACTTAGGCTTAAGAATTGGTGGTATCTCACAAATAGCGGTAAAGAAATCACTCTCGGTGCGAATTCAAAACTGTCATATTTCTTAATGAAACCGATTTCAAGATTTTCAGAAATGTTCAATCTTAACAGAGAGATAATATGTGTATTCAGTCCATATCCTAATTTTGAGCCTAGAACATTAGATGCCTTTGATGCCGCATTAAAAGATTATCAAGGATTAAGATGCGAAACTATTTGTCGAATAGTCATCAGTGGTGATCCTAATGCAGAAGATAAAATAAATGACCTACTAAAATCTGATCCAGAACAACCTATTGTAGTTCCATTTACTTATGAAGAATTGGCAAAGTGTCCAGATGAGCACTTTATCAGAAATAGGTTTGCGAAGCATTTCTACACGCGAGACTTATTTGAGTTTCTCTCCCCTCTTAGAAAAGATTTATATTTTTATGGGAGGTCCGAATTAATTCAACAGATTTGTAATAGTCATAGAGCAGGAGAACACACTAGTTTATTTGGACTAAGGAAAAGTGGGAAAACATCAATTATCTATGCAATTGAGAGACATTTAAAAATTTCTGATGATATGTTTATATCAATTGATTGCGAAAATCCATCCATTCATAAATTACGATGGAATGAGCTACTTCATAAGATACTAACAATATTTAAAAATGAACATGACCCCAGTATACATGTTCCACATATCACTAAATTTACTGAAAAGAAGGCAGGTGATTTATTTGCTACGACAATGAATGATATTCACAAGTCTTTTGGAGAAAAATCTATTTTAATTATTTTTGATGAAATCGAAAGAATTTCTCCTATAACTGGATCTTCGAAACAGTGGAGTGATGGTGTTGACTTTATTTATTTCTGGCAAACTTTAAGAGCTTTCTATCAAAGAAATCAAGATGTATTTACATATCTATTAGTTGGTACTAATCCTTCTTGTGTTGAAGCATCAATTTTGAATGGACATGAGAATCCATTGTTTAAGTCTGTGCCTAGTACATACGTGCCTCCTTTTGATGTAGTTCAAGTAAGGGAAATGGTAAGAAAACTAGGTAGATATATAGGGTTGAAATTCGATGAATCGATATATGGAATGTTAACAAATGATTATGGAGGTCACCCCTTTTTAATACGTCAGTTTTGTAGCGTAATACATAGAGAATGTAAAGGCGAAAGACCGATCATTATCGATAAGCCTCTTTATGAAAAAGTAAAAAGGCAATTTTCAAGTGATATTTTAGAATACTTAGAGATGATGGTTCTAGTGCTTAAACAGTGGTACAAGGACGAATATGAAATATTGACATATTTGGCTCAGGGAGATCATACATCATTTGAAGAGTTTGCGTATGAACAAGATCAATATACAAAACACTTAGTGGGATATGGATTAATTTGTCAAAGTGAAAATGGATATGCATTTAATATCGAATCGTTAAAAGACTACATTGCAAAATCCCACAAATTTGAAAAACGTAATATGTCACAGGATGAGATACTAACTGAGATTTCAATTCGCAGGAACAAAATAGAAAGTAACCTAAGAACTATTATTAAAAAAACCCTCAAAATCACAAAAGGCAAAAACAAAGCTTTTGAGAGTGTTTTAAATTCCGTAATTGAAAATCGACGAACTAAATTATCTAAATCGACATTAGAAGAGCTGCTATCACCAAGTGATTCTCCACTCTATTTTTTAGATTTAATCACTATAATTGACCGCGAATGGGAATGCTTTATAAATGTTTTTGATCTAGATAAAGAAAAATTCATGTTTGTACTGAAAGAAATTAATGAAATTGGTAGACCAGATGCCCATGCAAAAAATGTAATGGATGATGATTTTCAACAACTTAGACTACATTTTAAAAAAATTGAACCTATATTGATGCACTGGGTGTAATTTCTATCTTAACCAATAATGTACCTGCTCCTAGGGAAAATCAGACACTACCTTTGTAATTACATAATAGGATGCTTGAAATCTTGTAAAACTGGATATGGGTACATTTACCTCCATCAGTTTTTTGAGTGTGACCCATGTTTTTACATGAGATGCTGGCAAACAAATCGAAAACCTTATTCATTGCCTGCGCCGCCCTGGGCGCGGAGGTCAAGGCGATTATCAGCAAGCACGGCTGGTATGCCGAATTCGAAGCGATTAACGCCAAGCTTCACCTTGAACCGGCCAGGATAGGACCGGCCGTGGAAGAGCGGTTGAAGAAAGCACAGGGGAAATATGATCGTACGGTGGTGGTTTACGGTCACTGCGGCGCCTTTGACCTGGATGACATACTCAAAAAATACGGCGCAGTGCGCCCGCTGGGGCCTCACTGCTATGAAATGTTCGGCGGAGAAGAGTTTCCCAGAGTGATGGAAGAAGAAGTCGGCACGTTTATCCTGACCGATTTTCTGGTGCATGCCTGGCACAAGTTCGTCGTACAAGGCCTGAAAATGGACAAACACCCGGAGTTGCAGGAGCTCCTGTTCGCCCATTACAAACGAATCGTTTACTTTACCCAGGAAGAAAACAATGCAGCGCTGCTCAAACGCGCTCGTGAAATAGCTGCTTCCATCGGCCTGGAACTGGAAATCAGGCACACAGGTTACGGGGACTTGGAGAGAAGGCTGGTTGCCATCATGGAAGACAGGGAGCAACCTGTCACAAGCATGACCCATGACGGTTTCAACACGACGGCTTACCCGGTGGCGGACTCCCAAAGGGGACGGATTTGAAATCCGTCCCCGGACATGATAAACCCCGGGCAGCTACATTACTGCCTTACGTTTCCCACCGGCTGGGCTAATGCGTCGGCGACGAGTTCATCCACGTTACTGCCCGTCAGTGAGTTCAAAAATGCGACGATTGAATCTATTTCGTCCTCGCTCAGTCCCAGCGGTTGCACCAGAGGGTCGAGCAGTTCATTCTTTATCCCGCCCCGGTTGTAGAACTCCACCACCTGGCGCAAGGTCCTCAGCGAGCCGTTATGCATGTACGGGGAACTGAGGCCGACATTTCTCAGTCCTGGCGTCTTGTATTTCCAGCGGTCGTCCGGGTCTTCGGTGATTTCATAATAACCCAGGTCATTGGGTTCGGGTTTGCCCGGTTCCGTGATGACGGCCCTGTCAACCGTAAGCGTAACGCCGGGCGCCACGCTGACCTGTACTTTGTCGTCTTTGGGTCCCATGGAAACCAGGTAACCGATACCGGTGTTATGCAGCTTGTGGTCGGTAAACAGGGCATAGTCCCTGTTGATGGCATGGCATGACACACAGCGGGCCTTGCCGCTGAACAATCCGAAGCCGGCTATGGCCTGTTCATCCATGGCCTTGCCGTCATCGCCGTAGTACCAGCGGTCAAACGGACTGTCTGCGGAATTCAGGGTGCGTTGGTAGCTGGCCAGCGCCATGCCGACAGTCTCCATGCCCGGCCCCTTTCCCTGGAACGCCTGTTCGAATTTATCGCGGTATTCCGATATCGATTTCAACCTCTCGATTACAAACCCCACGGATGGGTTGGCCATTTCATTGCGCGCCAGCAACGGGGTCCAGACCTGCTGCTCCAGCAGGTTCTCCCGGGCGTCATGAAACAGCAATTTGGCGAACCCGACGTTATACAGTGTCGGGGCATTGCGCCGTAGCGTCTGGCCTTCAATGCCGATGGCAACCGCCAGTTCCTGGCTGGTGAACCCCTGTTCCGGGATATGGCACATCGCACAGGAGAGTGTATTGTTGTGTGACAGGCGCCTGTCGAAAAACAGTTGCCGGCCCAGCCTGATTTTTTCCTGGGTCAGCGGATTGTTTTCCGGTACCTCGAGTCCGGGCAAGCCTAACAGGCGCTGTTCCCCTGCCCCGGCATCTTCTGCAGGCGCGTTTCTTCGTGACGCTGAGCTTGTGCCGTCATTATCGTACTCCATGGCCAGTGTCTTGATATCATTAATCACCGTATCAGCATGCAGGAATGAAACACTGTAGATATTGCGTACCTGGCTTGCCTTGTCCAGCAGAAAAACCCGCAGGATATGGGAAATGACGCCGCGATATTCCCCGGACTCGTCATATTCCTTTTGCACGGATTGATTAAACCCCCGGAGCAGAGGTTGCAACTGCCTTGTCGATCCCGTAGTCAGAAAACGCCAGTCCGTCAATGTATCCCGGTTGAACTGCCTGCCGTATTTTGTCATCACCGCAGGCGTATCGAAATCCGGGTCAAAGCTGAGGCTGATCATCCGTACCTGGTGCGCCAGCCTGCTGTCCCTGCTCAAACGTTGTTGCAATTGTCCCAGAACGAAGGTGGCCAGGGGACAGCCGTTGACGTCGTTACAGTTCGTATAAATGAAGCTGAGAACCACGAACTTGTCGCCGAAATAGTCCTCCAGGGACCGTTCGCGGCCCTGTTCGTCAAGGACCATTCCGGTTCCCGCCTTGCCCAGCGGGGGGAGTTGATAACTGCCCGGTTCCGGTGCGGCATATTCCAGGACACGATAACCCGGCGCCAGAATTTGCGCTGGCGCATCGTGTTCATGCTGAGTCTGCGCAGGTAGCGTTTGTATCAGTATAAAATAAAAAACGCCAACTCTGAATAAGCCGGGCAGCGTCAATCTCATCAAAGATAGCCGCATTTGTTCAGTCAAACGCTTCTCCTCACACCGTCATTCCGGCGCATGCCGAGTAGTGGCACATAGCCTGCCCCTGCATGCTGTAAGCAGGGGGATGTGCCGTAAACGGAGCGTAGGATGCAAATCCAGTGGACAAACCTTCATTATACTGAGTGAAGAGCGATTTCAACTGGATTCCGGCAGGCGCCGGAATGACATAGAGCCATTTCAACTGGATTCCGGCAGGCGCCGGAATGACGTAGAGCCATTTCAACTGGATTCCGGCAGGCGCCGGAATGACGTAGAGCCATTTCCAACTGCAATACTATCCATCGAAGCAGCATAAAATGATATGCGTTTGTCTTCAGCATATGCGACTTGTCACAGCTGGATTATGACACTCAGTAATTTGCTGCCAGAGAAACGTCGCTATTCTCCCCGGCAGGCCGGTTTTTCGCGTACAGGGCGTAGGAACCGAAACGCATCTGGTGCGGCATACCCAGGCCGGCTTCAATGAAATCAATGGAGAACTGGTGGGTCAGTTTTTCCCCATCCCAGGTATAAGACTTGAAGTACTGCAGGTCACCCTCCTGCCCCTGTTGCTTATCCCAGTTGGACAGCAGGGATGAGGTGAAGTAAACGCGTTTACCGTCCCAACTCTGGGACAACATGTTGATCTGATCGCCGATCTTCTCCGCAAATATCTCTTTTGCATCATGCGGGTCGCTGATATCGAACACCCGCGTCATGCCGTCATTCCAGGTATCCACCCACAACAGTGAATCATCCGCCGCAATGGAGATGTCCACGGGAAGCGGAATCTGTTCTGCAACACCGATATCCGCAATTGGCTTTGCCTGCCAGTCCCCGCTGTCATCTTCATAGATCAGCCAGATCTTGGATGTGAGGGCGGTGGTGGTGAAACAATAATTATTCTGCGAGCCCCAGGCGCAACGAACTTCAAGCGGCGCGCCCGGCACATCCAGTACCTTTTTGGGTTGGCGTTTATGCAGGTCCCAGATGACGACGGTATTACCGAAACGCTGCATGGCTTCCGGGTCCGCCATCATTTGACCCAGGTCCATCATGTAATTATTCCAGCCGGTGAACGAAGAGGTCACCATCACGTTACGGCGCGGCAGTACGCGCACGTCATAACCATAACCATCGGCGAAATCTCCCCCCTTGACCGCACCCTGCAGGTCTGCGTCGGTGGGCATCCAGTAAGTCGCGATGTATTCTCCCTCGTTTGTGTACTCCACCATCCCCGTGCGTCCACCGTGGTCCTTGTCATTGGACAGGCCGGTAATAAGCATCCTGCCGGGCATGGCGTAACTGGTGTGGGGGCCGACTACACCGCCGCTCTGTGCGACAAAATTGCTGATGGTCTTATGTAACCGGGGGTTGGCCGCGTCCGTGTGTATGTCAAAAATGAAAATTTTGTTGGTGTCAAGACCCGATGCCCACAGGTAGCGCCGGTCATCCGTCAGGCCCGAGTGATGGGCTTCATTACGCCCGCCCACCGACAGCGAGTTGATTACCTTGCCGTAGTTCCCGGACTGAGGATTGACGTCAACGGTAACCAGCTTGTCCTGTTCGTCTCCAAGACCTTCCATACCCAGCGTCCAGACATAGACGAAATCCTCCTGGCCGACGATTTTTGCCATATATGGCGACATGCAGGTTTCGTCTGCGGTTGCAATCGGATTGATTGACAGCAGGAAAACAATAACAATAAAATAGACAGGGTTGGTAAGTTGTTTCATAAGTTATCTCCAGTCTACAAAGGATTTACCATGGGGATTATATTACAAAGGGACGAAGCGGTTTTACTTTTTTTGCCGGATTCTACTGCTTACCATCGTACATTACGCAAAGTGTGGGATACTGGCCGTACGTGAAACCGGATTGTAATCTGAGAAAAAACACAAGAGCTGTAGCCTGATGTCTCCACTTGAACAATAGTAATTTATGAAACGCACGCGCGGCAAAAAAGGTCGTATCCAGGGCCGCACCACACCCCATAAGGCGCTGGCTGACGTCCGCAAGCTCCTGGGAGACGCTCCGCGTACCCGCGAGCTGCTGGTAGAACACCTGCACAAGCTCCAGGACCACTACGGGCACCTGTCGCACCGCCATCTTCTGGCCCTGGCCATTGAAATGGAACTGCCCATGGCCGAGGTGTATGAAACGGCCACTTTTTATCACCACTTCGACGTATTGAAAGCCAATGAAACGCCGGCGGCGGCGCTCACGGTACGGGTATGTGACTCGCTGACTTGTGAGATGTTTGGCGCAAGGAACTTGATCGATAATTTGCGCGCGACGATGGATAGCGCTGAAATCAGGATACAACCCGTCCCCTGCGTGGGTCGCTGCCAGGCGGCGCCGGTCGCAGTGGTAGGGACCAACCCGATAGAGCATGCGCAGCCGGCAGCGGTTACGGCTGCCCTGGAAAACAATGAATCGGTTTGCCCGGAGCCGGACGCCATACGCTACGCGCGCTACCGGGAGCAAGGCGGTTATAAGTTGCTGGCAGATTGCATAAACGGCGAATACACGCCGGAACAGATCATTACCCTGCTGGAACGCGCCAACCTGCGCGGCCTGGGGGGCGCAGGTTTCCCGGCAGGCAGAAAATGGCGCATCCTGCGCGGTCAACCCAGCCCGCGGTTGATCGCTGTCAACGTCGATGAGGGCGAGCCCGGGACGTTCAAGGATCGTTACTACCTGGAAACAGATCCGCATCGTTTTATCGAGGGCACATTGATCGCGAACTGGGCCATTGAAGCAGAGGCCATCTATATTTATCTGCGCGATGAATACGCTGGCTGCCGTGCCTTGTTGCAGGAAGAACTGGCGGCATTACAGCGCAACCCACCATGCCCCCTGCCGCCTATCCACTTGCGCCGTGGCGCCGGGGCCTATATCTGCGGCGAAGAATCCGCCATGCTTGAATCCATAGAAGGCAAGCGTGGGATGCCGCGCCTGCGGCCTCCCTACGTCGCGGAGGTCGGCCTGTTCGGTCGCCCCACCCTGGAGCAGAACATGGAAACCCTGCATTGGGTGCGGGATATTGTTGAAAAAGGATCGGAATGGTTCACCTCCCACGGCAGGCACGGCCGCCAGGGGCTGCGCTCGTTCTCTGTGAGCGGACGGGTACAAAATCCCGGTGTTCACCTGGCGCCGGCAGGCATTACCATCCGGGAACTCATCGAGGAATACTGTGGCGGCATGTTGCCGGGACACGAGTTTTACGGATACTTCCCGGGCGGTGCTTCCGGCGGTATATTGCCCGCCTCACTGGATGATGTCCCGCTGGATTTCGATACCCTGCAAGCGCATGGCTGCTTTATCGGTTCTGCCGCGGTCATCGTGCTGTCGGACCAGGACAGCGCCCGCGCCCTGGCGCTGAACGCAATGCGTTTCTTTGAGGATGAATCCTGTGGCCAGTGTACGCCCTGCCGGGCGGGAACAGCCAAAGCGGTCAAGCTGATGGAAAAGCCTGAATGGGACCGGCTGCTACTGGAAGACCTGGCGCAGGTCATGGAGGATGCCTCCATCTGCGGGCTGGGACAGGCCGCGCCCAATCCGTTGCGTAGCGCTATCAGGTACTTCCCGGAGGAGTTTGAGTGACGCAGGACAACAAGCAGATATAAGCCATGAGGACTGAAGCTGAAACAACGATCCAATTTTTCCTGAACGGACAGGATATCGAGGCCGGCGCGGACGAAACCATCCTGCAGGCGGCGGAACATCACGGGGTGGAGATTCCCCGACTCTGCTATAAGGAAGGCTATCGGACCGATGGGAACTGTCGCGTCTGCATGGTAGAGATAGAGGGCGAGCGCACCCTGGCGCCGTCCTGCTGCCGTAAACCGGCCGCCGCCATGAAGGTCAACAGCGCCACGGAGCGCGTGCTCCACTCGCAGAAAATGGTATTGGAATTATTACTGGCCGACATGCCGCAACAGGGCGCGTCGCCCTACCGCCTGGACTCGGAACTGGACCACTGGGCCACGAAGTTGAACGTATTCTCTCCCCGCTTCGAGCCGCGCGAGCCGGTCGCTCCGGACTTGTCGCACCCCGCGATCGCGGTCAACCTGGATGCCTGTATCCAGTGCACCCGTTGCATACGCGCCTGCCGGGAAGAACAGGTGAACGACGTTATCGGTTACGCCATGCGCGGCAAGCACTCCGAAATCGTATTCGACATGGGTGACCTGATGGGCGAGAGCACCTGTGTGGCCTGTGGCGAATGCGTGCAGGCCTGTCCTACCGGCGCCCTGATGCCGGCCAGGAACGTGGGTCTGGTAAAACCGGACAAACAGGTCGCTTCCGTCTGCCCCTATTGCGGGGTAGGCTGCCTGTTGACATTCAACGTAAAAAACAACCACATACAATACATTGAAGGCCGGGACGGCCCCTCCAACCAGAGCCGCCTTTGCGTAAAGGGACGTTACGGGTTCGACTACGTGCATCATCCCGCTCGTTTGACGAGGCCGCTGATCCGGAAACCCGGTACGCCCAAGGCCCCGCAGATTATCGAGTCCCGGTCGTTGCACCGATATTTCCGCGAAGCAAGCTGGGAGGAAGCGCTGGACGTGGCCGCGTCCGGTCTGCGTTCCATCCGTGATACGGCAGGTTCTCAGGCCCTGGCCGGATTCGGCTGCGCCAAGGGCAGCAACGAAGAAGCCTACCTGTTCCAGAAACTGGTACGCACCGGCTTCGGCACCAATAACGTGGATCATTGCACCCGACTGTGCCATGCCTCCTCGGTTGCCGCCCTGCTGGAAACCATCGGCTCGGGCGCGGTCTCCAACCAGGTGGCAGACGGCACCCAGGCGGAGGTCATCATCGTAATAGGCGCTCGGCCAAACGATAATCACCCGGTCGCGGCCACGTTCATGAAAAATGCAGCTGTAAACGGCAGCAAACTGATCGTGATAGAACCGTACAGTTCCGAGATGTACCTGCATGCCCACGCGTTTTTGCAAGTGCACCCCGGTACGGACGTGCTGCTGTTGAACGGGATGATGCACACGATCATCAATGAGGGATTGCATGACCAGTCCTTTATCGATGCTCATACCGACGGTTTTGCCGCGCTCAGGGAAACGGTGCAGGCATACAGCCCGGAAAAAGTGGCGCCGATCTGCGCTATCGCAGCAGACACCATCAAGGAGGTGGCGCGTCTGTATGCGACGGCAAAGACGGCCATTATTTTCTGGGGAATGGGCATATCCCAGCACGTACACGGGACGGATAACGCGCGCTGCCTGATCTCACTGGCGCTGATGACGGGACAAATCGGCCGGCCCGGTACCGGCCTGCACCCCTTGCGTGGACAGAATAATGTACAGGGCGCCTCCGACATGGGATTGATCCCGATGGTGTATCCGGACTACCAGTCGGTGAACGATGCTGAAATAAAGAGGAAATTCGAGGAGTTCTGGGGAACGGAACTGGACCCGGAGAGCGGCAAGACGGTAGTCGAGATCATGCACAGCGTTGAAGCTGGGGAAATCACGGGCATGTACATCATGGGAGAGAACCCTGCCATGTCAGACCCGAACCTGCAGCACGCCAGGGAGGCGCTCACCCGACTGCAACACCTGGTCGTACAGGACATTTTCTTCACGGAAACCTGCGGGTTCGCCGACGTCATCCTGCCGGCCTCCGCTTTTCCAGAGAAAACCGGCACCTTTACCAATACCGACCGACGGGTACAGTTGGGCCGGCAGGCCGTCACCCCGCCCGGGGATGCGCGCCAGGACCTGTGGATCATCCAGGAACTGGCCCGGCGTCTCGGGCTGGACTGGGCTTATCCCGGACCGGAAGCGGTATTCGAGGAAATCAGGCAGGCCGTGCCCAGCATGGCCGGCATGACCTGGGCGCGCCTGGAGCAGGACGATTCACTGACTTATCCGCTGACCAGGGAAGATGACCCGGGTGAACCGGTCATATTCAGAGACGGCATTTTCCCGACGCATGACGGCAAGGGGCGTTTTGTGGCGGCTGATTATATTGAGGCGGCAGAACTGCCCGATGACGACTATCCCTTCATCTTCATGACCGGACGGCAACTGGAACACTGGCACACCGGCACCATGACACGCCATTCCAGGGTATTGAATACCATCGAACCCTGGCCGTATATCCTGATAAACCCTGAAGATCTACGCGCCCTGACTATGGAATCGGGCGACCTGCTGGCTATCGAATCCCGACGCGGCAGGCTCACCGTCGCCACCCGCGTCGACGAAGGCCTGCAGCCAGGCGTCGTCATGATGCCCTTCACCTACCACGAAGCAGCCGCAAACCTGATCACCAACGACGCCCTGGACCCCTTCGGCAAAATCCCCGAATTCAAATTCTGCGCAATACGGGTCGCTAAGAATTAGTGTATCTCAGACCGGTTCTGCGTAGCTTTAGTGTCCAGGTTCAGAAATATGTGAGACTTTTCCCGGATAAAAAATCGGTGCGTTTTGCCCCGTACTTTGTGTTAGAATCATCGCAGCCGGAGATACATCCATCAGACAACTCGCGGGGGGTAAAATGTATCATTATCCCACAACGCTTAAGAAAATGTTCTATCTCATCCTGGCTGCAACACTCATCTTGAGTCATCCAGCTCAGGCCCAAATTTAAGAGATTGTCGTTACCGCGCAAAAACGTGCGGAAAACGTGCAGGACGTTCCTATTTCGATCTCCGCCTTCTCCGGTGACTTCATGCAGGAGTCCGGCATCGACAATCTGCAACAACTCAGCGCCTACACGCCCAACCTGAGCCTGACTCAATCCAGCCAGGTGGCCAATAACCGGATCATCATGCGCGGAGTCGGTTCCGTAGGTAACAACGCCATTGAACCCAGTGTGGCCGTATTTATCGACGGTGTTTATTATCCCCGCCCCGGTTCCGTCGTGGGCGGCTTGACGGACCTGGAAATGGTGGAGGTATTACGCGGCCCGCAAGGAACACTATTCGGCCGCAATGCCTCCATGAGCGCCCTGAATATCCGCACCAAAAAGCCCGGTGATGAATTGGCAGGGTCCGTCCGGGCAAGCTACGGTAATTTCAATGCTGCGCGGGTACAGGGGGCATTAGCAGGCGGCTTGGCTGATAATGTATCAGGTCGATTATCATTTCATTACATGGACCGTGACGGGTTTGCTGATAATACCTTTAGCGGCAATGGCAACGACGCTGAGTTTGGCGATTGGGAAGATTCGGGCGGACGATGAACAATGGGGTATCGCCGGCGCTGTGAACTGGACCGTGGGTGAACACACCATCCGCTCCATTACTGCTTTCCGGGACTGGAACAACGACAACTTTGAATCCGCTCTCAGGCTGCCGGCCGCCCTGATTGACCGCGTTACTCACTATGATGCGGAAACCGTCTCCCAGGAGTTGCAAATCATCTCGCCAACCGGCGCTAAATTCGAGTATGTAGCCGGCTTTTACTTTTACGACGAAGACTATGCCATCGATCAGAATTTTGACCTGGGCGCCGACCTGTGCCCGGCCGTCAGCAACCTGGTCCAAGCGCAGGTGGCCCGCGCGGCCATTCCTCAATTTACAGCCGCCATCGTGCCTATGCTACGCGGCAACGTGCAACTGGCTACTGCCATCGCCCAGGCAATCGTTGTCGGCGCCATTACCGATCCGGCCATTCTGGCAGCGCAATTCGGGCTGGATGGCCAGTCCGCCGCCATGCTCATCGGCGCGGCCGCTCAGGCCGGTGTCCTGGCCCGCGCGCCGGCGTTGGGACGCGCCGCGGCCGGACAGTGCGCCAACGGCGCCCAGACCACCGCGGTAGACACCCAATTCAACCAGCAACTCACCAGCTACGCCTTGTTCGGTCAGGCTACGGTTAACGTGACTGAGCAATTACGCCTGACCGGCGGCATCCGTTGGACCAAAGACGATAAAGAGGGCAGTTTTATCAGCAACATCAATAATTCGATCCTTGCGCCGGTCTCGGCAACTAATCCGTTCGGTCTGGACCTGCGCGCCCAGGAAAATGAGCCGGATCTGAATCTCACCGAGGAAGAAGTCACCTGGATGGCCAACCTGAGCTACTACCTGACCGATGACTTGATGGTATTTGGCGGGGCGTCCACGGGATTTAAATCAGGCGGGTTTAATTCCGAAGGGTTTAATTCCATAGGACTTGCCAGCGGCGCATCAAGAACCTTCAGTTCGGAAACCGTAGATAACTACGAACTGGGCTTCAAGAGTACCTTGTTGGATAATCGAATGACGGCCAACCTCACCCTGTTCCGAACGGAAATCGAAGACTTTCAGGACAGACAATTCGATGGGGTGAATTTTATCGTGCAAAATACTGGAGAATTAACACAGCAAGGGGTTGAAGTCGATATTCAGGTACGCCCCATACCCCGGTTTTTCGGATTACTGGGCGTCAGTTTTCTTGATTCGGATTTTGACTCATTTCCCAATGCAACCAATCTGCCCGCGGTCGTAGCCGCTGTCCAGGAAACAAACAGGGGCCGGCAACGGGCCGGTCTGCCCGCCGGTCCGGTTCCACCCCGGGACCTGGCAGGGCAGCGTAACCACTTCTCCCCCAGGTGGCAGTTATCCCTGCTGGGCGAATGGACCGATAACCTGCCGGGCGTCGACCTGTCCTGGTATGTGCGTGGTGAGTTTCAATACGTCAGTACCCAGAACGTCGGCGCCGAAACGAATAACAACCCGCAGTCGATACAATCGGGTTATGAAACCGTCAATGCCCGTCTGGGTATTCGCAGCGCCGCGGCGGGCTGGGAGCTGGCCGCCTTTGTGCGCAACGCCTTTGCTGAGGAGTATTGTCAGACCATATTCAATCAGCCGATCGGCACGACCCTGAGCCTGGTTGATCCGACAACAGGCGGCGGCCTGCAATGCTGTGTCTTAGGCGCCCCCCGGACCTGGGGCGTAGAGGTGGCCTACCGCTTCTGAACCTGGGCATCCGGCCCTTCAGAGAACATACAAGATATGTGGGTCAGCCCTTTTCGCGGGAGTAACCAACGTGGCAATAGCGTCGATGAAACTGAAAAGATTAATACTCCAGAGACGGCCTCTTGCATGTCCGAGTGTAGGGAACCTCTATTTATTCACAAATTGATATATTAGCGGTCAATGATTTCAATAAGTTAGCGACCCTGTGTATCGAAAAATGTCTATTATTAGAGGTTCCCTATAGTAAGCTTTCTACAATCGCCGAAGGAAGTAGATGAAGCATCCCAATAAGGAGATTGATGATGTCATTCGCTATGCGAGGACAAAAGGTTGGTCCGTGAAAGCAGCCGGCGGCCATGCTTGGGGGATATTGCAATGCCCTCAAAATAGCGCTGATTGCCGGTGTGGACTCATGCCGCATGTAGGTCTGGAGTACTCCGAAAAATCCCGGCAACTTTGCCAGAAGATTACGAAAGAAG
Source organism: Gammaproteobacteria bacterium (assembly GCA_965222155.1). Lineage (GTDB taxonomy): Bacteria > Pseudomonadota > Gammaproteobacteria > Eutrophobiales > Eutrophobiaceae > JAAXHV01. The sequence goes on along the minus strand of CBDCTH010000012.1, from coordinate 587,416 downwards.
ATCGACGGTTGTATCTACGGAACTGTCGATAACCAGAAATAAGCAAGATGTCGAATTCCTACAATTTCACTTTAACCTTCGTATTGTCTGAGGACAGAAGAAATCCGGAGAACTACCTGGATGCTTTATATGAAGCGGGTTGTGATGACGCGTTGGTTGGAATCGGCATGCCGGGTTCAATCGCTTTGAATTTTTCACGTAATGCAAAATCAGCAGAGAACGCGATCCGGCAGGCTGTCCATGATGTGCAGAATGCAATTCCCGATGCGGAATTGATAGAATTGAAACCCGATCTGGTAGGCATTTCCGATATAGCCGCGCTGCTGGAGTGTTCGCGTCAAAACGTCTGGAGAATGGCAACGGCCGAAAATTCAACTTTTCCCAGTCCCAGTGTTTCCGGAAGTGTTCCACTCTGGCATTTCTACGAAGTGGCTGACTGGTTCCTCAAGAACCCCAGGATAAAAATAAAGCCAAAAACGCAGGATGTTGAGATCGCAAAAATAGCCTATGAAAAAAACATTGACGTCCAAAGAAATCGTTATCAGATGCTTATCAATCGATAAGATTTATTTTCAGTATGAGTAAATATCCCCCGGCAGAGCCGGGGGCTTTAAATTTGTGAGCCGCTCAAAGCGGCGTTAACGGAGCCTCACGGCTCCTTGAGACCCCTGAAGGGGTCGGTTCCTACACCAAGTTCAGTTGCTCGATGCGTCGATCTTCTTTTTCCTGGTGACATCTATACTCCCGTATCACCTGCTCATCTCGCCCCACGGTCGAGATAACATACCCTTTGGCCCACATAATTCCTCTGCCCACCGAAATACCCCCGGGCAATATGGATCGCACTCCTCCTTTTGATAAACCCGACCACCTGGGATACCGCACACTTCGGCGGTATCGACAACATCTGGGGTTTAAACTGCTTACTTTTCTCATGGTTTCTCCTGCGTGTGATGCTGGGCGGCTCACACTTGGGGGTTACCATGAGATTTCTGGAACTGTCAAACTGCGCGTGCCTCCCCAGCAGAGCTGGGGGGTCTCCATTTTTTACTAGAAGCTGTAAGTCTTAATCCCTTCTTAATCAGGTCTTGGTTTCAAACGACGGAGTGGAAGAAGTATAAAAAAGCTCCGGCAGTGTCTTAATCCCTTCTTAATCAGGTCTTGGTTTCAAACGCCAGCCAGAATACAGAGGTGCGCCAAGCCGTCCAGTCTTAATCCCTTCTTAATCAGGTCTTGGTTTCAAACAGATCATTACCCTGAAAGTGGATGTCACCGATCTCGTCTTAATCCCTTCTTAATCAGGTCTTGGTTTCAAACGAAGGGTCAAGTTTCCTACCAGATGACGCACGCAGGAGGGTCTTAATCCCTTCTTAATCAGGTCTTGGTTTCAAACGTAGGCGTTCGGCGCCGGTTACTTAGGGGAAGGTCTTAATCCCTTCTTAATCAGGTCTTGGTTTCAAACCAAACCAAGACCTAACAACTAAGCAAGTAGTCCAAGGTCTTAATCCCTTCTTAATCAGGTCTTGGTTTCAAACGAGAGGTGGTTGGTTTAGTCCACATAAATAAGCATGTGTCTTAATCCCTTCTTAATCAGGTCTTGGTTTCAAACGCAGTAATAACCCTGAGTAACGACAAAAATTATTGGTCTTAATCCCTTCTTAATCAGGTCTTGGTTTCAAACTCTCAGCGGCTTAATGAAGCGTGTTGGTATTGGAAAGGTCTTAATCCCTTCTTAATCAGGTCTTGGTTTCAAACTTATTGAGGAATACGCAATACACGTTATGTTCAGTGTCTTAATCCCTTCTTAATCAGGTCTTGGTTTCAAACTATTCCAGAGAGAAGAACTAACGATATCTATGTGCAGTCTTAATCCCTTCTTAATCAGGTCTTGGTTTCAAACAGTTGTCAAGCAGAAATTAGATTACGATATGTTGGGTCTTAATCCCTTCTTAATCAGGTCTTGGTTTCAAACTTACGCTACGGTCAAGATTCGATTAACTTACTATAGGTCTTAATCCCTTCTTAATCAGGTCTTGGTTTCAAACCTAGGTTAGATAAACAGCGGTTTGACGTGGACTGGCAAGGAAAGCAGCTAGAGAGTCTTAATCCCTTCTTAATCAGGTCTTGGTTTCAAACCATGCGCAGAAAAAGCGGAATGACAAGATCAGAGATTGGTCTTAATCCCTTCTTAATCAGGTCTTGGTTTCAAACCATGAGGGGAATGGGCATGTATTCTATGCTCGTGACGTCTTAATCCCTTCTTAATCAGGTCTTGGTTTCAAACGTAAGCGATGTAAGAGTGATGATTGATTCGATAGTCTTAATCCCTTCTTAATCAGGTCTTGGTTTCAAACAATAATGGCGAACAGGTGCTGGTGTTCTACTACAAGAAGTCTTAATCCCTTCTTAATCAGGTCTTGGTTTCAAACAATGCGGGCAAAAGTAAAGAACGTACCAGTTCGTCTTAATCCCTTCTTAATCAGGTCTTGGTTTCAAACTTTGACACGTAACGCAATAGCAAACCAAAGACTGGGTCTTAATCCCTTCTTAATCAGGTCTTGGTTTCAAACCAAGACGAGCGACCAAGCCTGACGTCTTAATCCCTTCTTAATCAGGTCTTGGTTTCAAACGATAGTGAAATTAAGGATACGCATGCTGGTGACGGGTCTTAATCCCTTCTTAATCAGGTCTTGGTTTCAAACGCAGGGATAAATCTAAAAGTACCGTCAAGGTACTACAGTCTTAATCCCTTCTTAATCAGGTCTTGGTTTCAAACCCAAATCCCGTACAAGGCTATACAGGAAACGCTTCTGTCTTAATCCCTTCTTAATCAGGTCTTGGTTTCAAACAGAGCAATCGCCGAGAGGTGCATATTATTTATTATGGTCTTAATCCCTTCTTAATCAGGTCTTGGTTTCAAACGAAAAAGTCAAAAGCAGATACAAGTCGGAGATAGACCGTCTTAATCCCTTCTTAATCAGGTCTTGGTTTCAAACGGATGCCGTCAAGGCAGCTGTCAAGAAGGCCCTCACGTCTTAATCCCTTCTTAATCAGGTCTTGGTTTCAAACGTACGGCCTCGTACAGGATAAGCTTCTGTATTTGTCGTCTTAATCCCTTCTTAATCAGGTCTTGGTTTCAAACAGCGTGAGCAAAGATCGGGACGAGCTGCACGCAGAAAGTCTTAATCCCTTCTTAATCAGGTCTTGGTTTCAAACCCATCAACCCAGAGAGGGTATATCATGAAAACAGTGTCTTAATCCCTTCTTAATCAGGTCTTGGTTTCAAACGCGGAGAGGGCGGAACAACTGATGAAAAAGATACTGGGTCTTAATCCCTTCTTAATCAGGTCTTGGTTTCAAACGACGCTATCAAGTCGGAAGCCGTCAAGACAGCTGTGTCTTAATCCCTTCTTAATCAGGTCTTGGTTTCAAACTTAGAGTGCCTTCCGATGGCCTGCGGAATGGCCTGTGGTTGTCTTAATCCCTTCTTAATCAGGTCTTGGTTTCAAACTAATAACAGACATCGAAGACGGAGAAACCTATTGTCGTCTTAATCCCTTCTTAATCAGGTCTTGGTTTCAAACTCAGAACACCACAACGACCCGAATCCCGTACGGTCGTCTTAATCCCTTCTTAATCAGGTCTTGGTTTCAAACTGCCTGAAGAAACAAAAGACCACATGAAAAAAATGCGTCTTAATCCCTTCTTAATCAGGTCTTGGTTTCAAACCTCGCCTACTCTATGTCAATGCGTCTGGACAGTGCTGTCTTAATCCCTTCTTAATCAGGTCTTGGTTTCAAACTGGACACTGCTGGCCAAGTGAGCCCGACGAAACGGGGTCTTAATCCCTTCTTAATCAGGTCTTGGTTTCAAACAAAGTCAACGGCAAGCGCCTCGCCACAAAAATCGTGCCGTCTTAATCCCTTCTTAATCAGGTCTTGGTTTCAAACTGTACGAAAAAGTAAGGGGTGGGGTATATAACTTTAGGTCTTAATCCCTTCTTAATCAGGTCTTGGTTTCAAACCCGGAATACAACCCGCAGCACATCGAAAAAGTAACGTCTTAATCCCTTCTTAATCAGGTCTTGGTTTCAAACATGGAAACGTAGTGACAGCATATGACGAGAAGGCAACTAGTCTTAATCCCTTCTTAATCAGGTCTTGGTTTCAAACACTGCCCTGGGTGTGATGCTGAAAGAAAAAACAGACGTCTTAATCCCTTCTTAATCAGGTCTTGGTTTCAAACCTGGACCAGCAAATGAAAGAAGGACTGAGAAAAATAGGTCTTAATCCCTTCTTAATCAGGTCTTGGTTTCAAACAGAGCAAACATACAATACCGCAGCATATTTACAGTCTTAATCCCTTCTTAATCAGGTCTTGGTTTCAAACGGGATGGAACGACGACCAAACAAACAGTAAAACAAGTCTTAATCCCTTCTTAATCAGGTCTTGGTTTCAAACGCAGGTAACCCGGCAATGTACAAGGTGATGGAACCGTCTTAATCCCTTCTTAATCAGGTCTTGGTTTCAAACAAAAAACTTTGCTGTCATACAAACTAACACACTGTGTCTTAATCCCTTCTTAATCAGGTCTTGGTTTCAAACCAATTAGCGTACCTGGAAACCAATCTACACAGTCCGTCTTAATCCCTTCTTAATCAGGTCTTGGTTTCAAACGCTGCGACGGGGAACCATATGCATAGATAGTCCGTCTTAATCCCTTCTTAATCAGGTCTTGGTTTCAAACCATGTTGCCGGCGCAAGAACTACACGAACAAGCCAACGGGTCTTAATCCCTTCTTAATCAGGTCTTGGTTTCAAACCGTTAGAAGCCGGCAACTAGCAGCAATTGCAAGTCTTAATCCCTTCTTAATCAGGTCTTGGTTTCAAACTCCTCAATGGAGAAAAGATTTTTCTTACAATGAGTTATAAGGTCAGTTGAGGAAAATGTGCCTCTTGTTAACAGTAAGATTATAATCAAAACAAAACTTTTTATAGTTATATTCAATCAAAAACAAATTGTGAAAGAGCAGTTAATACGTTTCCAGTCAAGCTTACACATCTTGTAGAGCAGCAGGCAGTGTTACTCATCATCAGCGGAGTCTTGAATCAACTCCAACCTGCTATGTCCATTCTGCACCAGTAAGGTGTTCGTTGCAAAGAATTGTTGGCCTAATAGTACCACGTCACCCGCGGCAGGCAATGGGTACGCCCGAATATCATCCTGATCCGAATCAATAATCGTCTCAAGCTCGGATAGCAGATGAGCCAGTTGGGGTTTACTCATTTGTACAACGAATACGGAATATTGTACCCGACAGGCGTACCGGCACATATACCTGGCAACCCGTCCAAGTCGTTTTGGATCTGCAATATCGTAAGCGACGAGGTACAGGCGCTGTTTCATACGAGATCAACCAGAAATCCGTGCAAACGACTGGTCAGACGACATGCGATACCTTCCAACCGGTGACTGTGCCGTTCAAATAATGCAATAACGTCATGATCATGAATACGCTTTTGCACCGACTGCTGGCTTAGCCAATCAAGCAAGGGGAGTTGTAAAGACAGTGATAATAAATCGGCGAAGTCACCCGGTATATCAAGACGTTGCTCCAGGTAACGACTACGCGAGGCATCCAGACCTGCTTGCTGTAATACACCGTTGGCAAGATTGGCACACAGACCGCGTAAACGTCGCTGCAAGTAGTCCCGCTGACCTGTATTAACAAACTGTTCCATCTGACGGTCCAGTATTGCGCGAAGCCGTTTATGGTACAGTCTGTCCGCTTGCAAACCCAATTTACGGCACAGCGCCCGATGTGCACGACTGGTGGCAGCGGCTAACCAAATCTGATAGCGCTCTGGCCAATCAGGGCGATCCAGCAAATCCCGCAGATGAGCAAACAAATCATTTGTCGCCCCGCTATGACCAAACAGATGCGCCTTGACTGTGCCATCATACTGTAAAAATGTGACCGTAATGCCGCGTTCTGCACAGGCAAGCAGAGCCGAAGTTGAACACTCGGGCGAACCGGAAATAACGACACGGGAAATACGACGCAGAGGAGCAAGTACCGCAGCCTGTCCAGGGAAAGAGATACTCAAGACCGGCCCATCCAGCCTGATTTGCATACCCTGCCTACCATGAATGTAACAGGGCTTCATGGGGTTTCTGCCTCAGGCAAGTCGGGGGCCAGATCCAGTAAGGCACGTGCCAGCCGGTAGCTGTGCAGGCGCAGATAACGTCGCCATGGGGCGGCGAACGCTTCATAACTTTCAAAAAATATTCGGCGTCCGCTCTTGTTGAGCAAACAACTCTGCCCTTCACGACTGAAATTATCTGCACTCAGTAGACGTTTACGAAACATGTGCCACACCCAGCGATCAACGTGTGGACGCAATGGTTCGATCACGTCACAGGCCAGCGATTCACGACCATAAGCCGGCTCGTGGTAAAAACCCAGCAACGGGTCAAGCCCTGCTCCATGACAGGCGCGCACTGCCTCATTGTGTATCAGGGTATAAATCAGCGACAGACAGGCGTTGACCGGGTCCCGCGGCGGACGACGATTACGTCCGGTAAAATCCAGACTGTCGCCGAACAACCGCTGAAACCCGGTAAAGTAAATGGCTGCGGACGAACCTTCCAAGCCGCGCAATACCGTTATGCTCACGGCGTTGTCCAGAGAGGGCAGAATAGAAGCAAGGCCGGTCAGTGCGGTACTGAGCGGATGGCGAAGGTCAGGCCTGCCTGACAATGCCTCGCGTAGTAATTTTTGTTGCGCCGCAATTTTTGCCTGTACCAACTGACGGCTCCAGTTCAAGCGTCGGTCAGCGTCGTGCCAAAGCTGATACTGGGCAAGCCGACGGCGCGCATCATTGTGTCCCGGACACAATAATTGCAGACGCCGCTGCCCGCAACGGCCGTGCATGATACTCACGCCTATACCATGTTGACCCAATGATCCCAACAGGCGGCTGTCCAATGTCACCTGACTGTGAATAACGATCCGGTCCAACATATTCAGCGGCAGGCTTTGTGGGTCTCTACCGAAATGCCGCACAAGGAGTCGCTTATTGTCCAGTTCGAGGTGCAGGTCTTTGCGGTCGATAAATAGTGTCAGCATCGTAGTCAGCCGATGTAAAAATAAGACTGATCGGTGGGCGCCACGCCCTTGCCCAGCGTTTCAATGTCATCAGCGGAGGCCAGTGGCAGGAGCAAGAACCGGTCCTCGTCCGGGTCGATAATGGCGCTGATCGTTTCAACCAGTTCACGCCGTTCAATGCCAGTCAGAAAACACTCAAACACAGATTTCTGGCGACCGCTGGCAAACCCTTTCAACAGGTACAGGGCTGCCCGCAGGCGACTGGGGCTGCTGATGTCGTAAGCGGCAAGGTAAAGGTGGCGTTTCATGCCGACAAGTTAATCACATGGAAACGTGTTTTGCCGGGTCAGCAAGCTTGCCACTATGGGTTGGTTTTGCTTATCGTCACCTGAATTGGTATAACCCGGGAGAAGCACCTGGACAGTCGTCTGTCAAGCTGATGCACGAAATTCAACAGATGGGGAAATTCCGATTAGATTTACTTTCCGCTTAGTGCCTTATTACCTGTAATTACAGGTTGTCTATCTCTGGCCAAAGTCGCTGTGGTAACTGTTGCGGTATTGAGCGAAGACCCGCCTTTTTTGCTTCCTGTGTTAATAATGTCAGAAAATTATCCTCAATCCATTGCTTGAACTTTTGCCAGTTCTGCGCATCAATGGGTTCATTGCCGTGGGCCAGTATCGAGTGATTACGCAGGGTGATTTGATCCTGTAGCGATTCCAGTTGCTGTTTACTGAACCGACCGGCGTCGCTATCCGGAAGCCAGTGTCCGATAAGCCCCCATGCATTCATCAAACCAGCCTGATACTGGCCTTTTCTGTTTGGCTGTATGCACATGTCGGTGGGTATTTTGTCCTTGGGAATAGCGGCTGTGTCAATGTTGCAATGGACCTGTAAAATCCACTGAGCAGTCCATTCGAGCAGGCGGTAAAGCCGGGCGATCGCATCATCGAAGCGTCCCTGCTCGGCGCGGCGCAAGGCATTGAACCACAAATCCAGTAGACAGGCAGGCTCCTGGCGTTCTGATACTGTCGTGAGATTTCTTATCGAATCCAACAGGTGCTTATGAGCAGGCGCGATCCGCTTGCAATAAGTGTCGATTATATCGACGACCTGTTCGTGAGCAAATCGATCCCAGGCATCGAAAGCCCTGCTCAAATGCTGCAACATCTCCACCTCTTGCCTTAATCCCGGTTCTCTCGGCTTGATACCGGCAAGCCCCTTGGCGGCTTCACCATAGGCGAAATACTGCCAAGCACCGATGAACTGTTTGACGGCGCGTTGTGTGCGGATGGCTTCAACACCTGCCAGTGCTGTCGTTTCCATACCGGATTTCACCCCTACCAGGTTGGTACGGGGGCCGGTGACCAGCTTCAAATCTACCTTCTCATTTTCTACTGCCGCCAACACGAGTGCGGCAGTCATGGATTTGGTGCCACCGGTGTAATCGGCTATAACCCGGGCTTCAGGATACTGTTGGGTTAATTCCTGCAGGCGTTGCCATATTATTTTCAAAGCTTTATCCAGATCATCCGTCGGGACTGTGATAACCTCGTATTGTCCTTTCTCCAGTCCTGCCTGGGTAGGAATATTGGGGAGTGTCGGCTTATCATCAGACTTATCCTGCTTGATAACACTGCCAAGCCCGCTAATCTGCACGTCGGAACCGGATTTTCCGGTAAGCGGGTCCTTGCCAGAGCAGATGAAGCAGACATAGTCAGGCTTGTTTTCCCTGAGCGAGGTAAGAATCGGCTCGTGTGAACCACCGACAGTACAAAGCAGGATAGTTTTATTCATGCTGTTATGCCCGATCTTCTGTAAACGCTGCATTCATCACCGGTATTAACGCTTCAGGATGCTTCCGGTACTTGCCGTTACTTATGTGGTTTTCCTGTATCCTCACGGTCACGCCGTGGGTGACTCTTATTATCATAATAAGTTGAACATGGATCGGAGGCCTGCACTTAAATACATTACAAAGATATCCGCAATCGGATTTTAACGGCTGCTTCCAGTTTAACATTTGTTCCACAAAAGATATAAAGAAACTTGGCGGATTCAAGTCATAAGTGCAACAAGTGGATTGGTATTTTTCTGAACCACTTCTATGTGACATTCCCAATAAGGAGACCAGTCGCCGGATAAACGGTGGGGAACAATTCAATATCCTTTTCAAAGAAGTTGGCGGCGGTTTTTTCCATGCCGCCTGAGGACTTTCAGGCTGGTCGCGAGTCGAAGCAAATCGTGCTGTATGATCTGCCTCTCTTCAGGAACGGCGCCAAATCAAGTTGTGACTTCAATAATCAAGCCGCAATATCTTCCAATACCTCAGGGTGCTTTTGCGCCACTTTAATCAGTGTTACGGCAGCACTGTCGGGTTGTTTACGCCCTTGCTCCCAATCCCTGATCGTAGCCACGGGAATACCTAACAACCTGGAAAAAGCCGATTGGGTTTTCTTCAGTTGCTTGCGTACGGAAATGACCAGCAACTGTTCCGGCGTCCAGATTTTAGTCGGCGCGCCCGCCTTGATAGCCAGTACGTCATCAAGCAGTGCTTGCCCGGCTTTACTCATTTTCCCGGTCATTGATTGCATTCCTGATTTTTCTCAGTTCGTGGGCTGGAATAATTTCACGACCATTCTTTTCATACATGGCAAGAAGCCAAGTTTCATAATCGGAATTGTTAAAATAAATTATACGTACACCGCCGCGCTTCCCTGAACCTTGCCTGCTCCAGCGAATTTTTCTGACGCCACCAGAGCCCGGAACGACCTGGCCTACATCAGGGGTGCTTGCAATATATACGACAAAGTCTTCATATTGCTCAGGAGTCCAGACCTCGGCCGCTTTCGCGCTGAACATCCTTGTTTCAACAACCGTACGCATTGTTCTATTATACGGCTATGCAGTATCATGTCAAATTCGGGTTGTGGTCCATATTTGGCGTCCTTGTTCCCACCCTGTATTATTTTTATATTTCGTACGGCGTGACTGGCCTTGTGCTGGTTCGGGACGGGGGCGATTAACTGCCAAGCGAATCTCACTGTGGATGACGTCGTCTCTGGCGCAATGGGTATCGTCCAAGTAAATTAATCGCATAGGATCCTTTTCAAATCCCTCGATATGTATTTCATGACGTTTGCCTGGATAAAAATCAAATAACCGCTGTTGCAACTTCTGGTTAGACCCCGTGGGAGGTATTTTCTGAACTGGTTCAGAAAATACCAAAACCAAACCACTTGTTGCACTTATGACCTGAAACATCCTTTGTTCTACAAAAGCTATGACGAAACTTGACGAATTAAAGGAAAAAATTCGTTTTTGAACAACCTGTTTTTCGTGATTGTTGGTTTGGTTGTGCTTATTATAAGTGGACCAGTGAGTTTGTACCTGGCCAACAATATCAACGAGGTTTTCTGGATGGGCATAGTTCTCCTTTTCGTTTTGAGTGGTGCAAATTTAATCGTCTTTGTATGTATTCAGAGATACATCAAAGAGGTAGGAAAAATATGATAGCGTTTATTGCACTGACTGCAGGTGTATGCTTTTTTGTAGCCATACTGCTTTACGGCGCTCTCAAAGTAGCCTGACAAAGTAAGAACGTCATTGCCGCGTCACGCGGGAGTGTGGGACCAGACCTGCCGGGAGGGAGGGCAGTATTGGGAACACCTTAGTTGGTGGGGAATTCGTCAAGAAATGCCGAGATCGCCTCGTGTAACTGAGTCTCGTCAGACATTGTCTTCTTGAGATGCGAAGTTGGGCGGGTACCGTGAACGAGCGCATTGCGGATATACCGGAGGGTTTTGTATGATGGCGATATATCCTCCTTCTCGTAGTCTTTCTTTGCCTGGTCGCGGGCATCATAGGAATCAGGTTTACCCCCTTTTAGACAAACGAGATAGGTAATGAAGGCTTCCTGCGCGTAGATGCTGGCCCTCAGATAATCGCGCCTGTCCAGGTAGATGCGTGCGAGCTTACATTGGCGGTTGTATGGAGTGTCACCCCCTGCCCAATCCAAGCGCTCTTTCAGTGCTGTCTGGAACAGACTGGCAACACCATGTAGCGGTATGTCGGCCAGCGCAGACCTGACCGTGTTGATTTTCTCTCGTGCCGTGGCGTCACGGGTGGTCCGTTCAAAAAAAGCTGCTTGGCGCATAGGCTTTATGATGTCGTTCCGGTCAACAGTCTCCGTAGTCAGTAAGTCCGCGAAAACGCCGTAGTCGCCGCTGTGTTCGAACTTACTCAACGCCTTCACCCACTCCAGAAGGTGTACCAATCCTTTAAGATCATGAACGGCGCCAATTTTCGAATCTGGATTGTAAAACCCATACCAGATCTCTCTAATCTGAATATTACGAACAGCCTGGAGATAGACACCAGCCACCACTGCAATCATGGGCAAGTGGCGAAAGCCGTGAGAAACGTCGAGAGTAAGCTCAGTACACTCCTCCGCAGCGCCAGCCATTACCTCCAGCAGCTGAAGTTGTTTCGCCTCGCTGAACCCGTCAGGAATGAGGCGAAGTTGAACTTCAGTCCTGAGATACTTCGCTATCAACGGTTCAGCACGCTGTAGAAGCCCTGCTTCGACCGAACTGTTCTGAACTGCATCACAAAGTGACTGCCAAATCCCCACGACATCTTCGTTGCTTTCCTCCGCGATATCCGCTTGCTCGGCAAGAAAATCCCACATGCTGCCCTGAGTGCCCAGCACGACTACGCGGTCTGGTCGCAGTCGTTGTGCCAGGGTCCAGCCGAGAAATGCTGTCGGCTCACTTTTATAGCCATCGGGAAAGTGATATACAGTCCGTTGGTAGCCCTGGCTTTCTTTAGGAGTGCGGCCAAGAAACGTGATTAACGCATGGGGCATGGAAAGATATCTGATTCGATGCGAATTATATGGGCCTCCCCCAAGCTGGCCCCAGTCTCGTTCATTTGTTCGGCGAAGAACTCGCGGCCACGCAGGGAAGAGAGGAGACCGAGCGACAGGTACATATCAATCGCTATGAATACGGGTAATGGCATCACACTTTTTCTTCTCCTGCTTCATCTTGGCTCAGCATACCCAAGATATAACTCATTCTCTTAATTTTTCGATTCTTGCTTTACGCTCCTTTCCTTTTTTTCCTTTCAACATTCCTAAAGGGTGGTAGATGGTTTCCGCTAAATCACATAAAGTAATCCTCGTTTCTTTAGGCCAGTTGCTTGCGCCGGTTATCAATTCATGCAAACGACCTGGGACACGGCCTTGATTAGTGAGTTTGTTATTGGCCTGATCTTGATCAAACCATGTTTTTAATTCTTCTATAGCCCGTTCTTCCTCAGTCATGGAGGCAAGACGCTGTTGTTTTTCCTGTTCGGCTTGCTGTTCTTCCAATTCCTCTTGCTTGCGCTGGGTTAGTTTCTCTTGTAATTCTGTTATGCGATGCTGCTGTTTTCTTAACCATTGCTGCCGCGAATTACCAGCCTGGCCGATTAACTCCTTCAGGATAACGGAGGGATTATCAGGCGGGTCGATTTCGATCAGTAACCAGCCAAATGGCGTCATTTCCGAGCGCGCGCCTTGCGCATCGGCAGCCAGCCATAAGGTGCGGGGTTGTGGTTCAGATTTGGCTTGTTTTTCCTTACCCCGCATTATTTTTATATTTCGCACGCCATTTAATGTAACGGCTTCGGCGCCGCTATGCCGTCCTACACGCAATAACATTGCTTTATTTGATTCCAGTAGTGGTCTGATGCTGACAAGCAACCTGTCTATGCGTTGTTCACAAGCAGGCTCGACATATCTTCTTTGTCCGATGATTTTTATTTCCTGCTCCAACAAAGGCAGATAAAATTGATTGCAGGCTTGTGCTATTTGCCTGATTGTCCAGCACAGATCATCTGTCGGTAATTTGTCTTTCAGTTGGTTTTTTTGCCTTAGCTGACTGACTGTTTGTATCGTCAAATGGCTGCTGTATCCGCGTAAGCTTAATTCAGGCAGGGTTTCAAGCAATTGATAAAGACCTTTATCTTCAGCCATTGTACGGCTTGCCTTGGCTTGTGCCGGCTCTCGACGGGGACGATTGACTGCAAAACGGATCTTACTTGGAACTGTATCATAATCTTCTATACTATTACTATCCGCCACATGAATAAGGCGCATGGGGTCTCGTTCTAATTTGCCCATTTGATATTTGAATAGATGTTCCTGTAGTTTTTCATTCTTCTGATCTGCTGGCTGACCTTTATTTACCTCATTCAGCAGAGCAGTGCGAATCGCGCCTTTCAAACTGCTACCGGGAATGACCGGCCTCTGATTGGTCGGGTTGTAGAAAGTACGTTCGATGTGAAGTTGGTTGATAACCCTTTTTCCATCATCTTCCCTCTTGGCTGTCTGTCCTATTCGCTGTTCATAAAGATCAGCCACACCACTGGCAACGGATAGATAATGATTGGCCTTTGTCATTAATGATTCGCGATGCTCATGGAACAAGCGTTGTATCTGTTTTAGTACGTCATCTTGTCGGTTGCCGCTGACCAGACTCTTCAATTGGTTACGGGCGTTCTCAGGCAAAGCATCGTTGATGGCGGTACTATCAAACGCAAACAGAGTTTTGTCGTCAATGACATAATCAGTCGGCGTGTAATCTTCACCACAACCGATATGCACTGGCGCCAGCGTTGTGATTTTCAGCTGATGCTCCTGCAAGAATTTCATACTGTCTCCTGCTTTTGAGCCGGCAGATGGACAGGAACATAAGGGGCATAGCCCTGGTGTACGGTGGTTGGGATAGTCTTGGAGAGTGGTTGTTCTATTCCGCCCAAGCCCTGGCCGATATAGTTTTGTCCAACAGGCATCGGCGAAAATACGGCTGCGGTATCAGCCAGTAATACAGGCGCCTTGAAGGGCCCGTGTTGCCCGTGCACTCCAACGTCACCATGTCGTCCAAAACGGGTAAAGACATTGTAATAGCTGTTTTTGCCATTCAGCCCTAATCCCTGTGGCGCACAGGGCGCCAGCGTTAAACAGGCGTTAGCCGCTTCAGGGACAGAAAAATTCCATTCAGTCCAATCGATGTGCTCGAATTTGCCCAGTCCGATGCTGGCATCCCGACCATAGCCAAAAGTACCTATGTCCGTGAATAGAGTCTTGGCATCTGAGAGTGGCAGTCGAGCTTCATCAAGCAACAGATAGATGTCGAATTTTGCATTGCTCGGATACCAGATTTGTGACTGACTGTAAGGGGCGAACATATTCTCACCGGTTGTGCCGGTTAAGCGATTGATGCTGTTATGCGGTTGTTCTCTTTGGTTATCATCGCCGGTCAGGTCGCTGCCCGGTTTGGCGTTGACTAACCACTTCGAAATCGACTTGAACAGTTCGCCAAGATGTATCCAGCGTTTTTTCTTGACAACTTTACGATCCTCATCACCCGGTATATCAAAGTATGAAACAGGTAATGAAGGACGAGGTAAATAGCTGTTTGGGAATCCATCCGAGCAAACTGCAAAGGGCTGTGCTGAATAATCAGTCAATAATTCCTGTAGACGGTCTTCACCATAACGGTTCAATATGGTCCAGCAGAGTTGGCCAAACAGTGTATCGCCTTTGAGCGGAGTGCCAAAAGCGGATTTCAGTTCGAGCGTGATGCGATAGCGGTTCATGAACATATTTGCTCAGGCGGCAGAATTAAACCAATCCACGTTTTTCATACGCTTATGAGACCATATCAGACTCAATGTTATTGCCCTCCGCTTTAGAATTAAACAGGTCTATGGCCTTCATGCGCTCATCAAGAGACTCACCCTCGCATTCCAGGTTGTTGAACCGTACCTTGCCGTAACCCCGTGAACCGGAACCTCCAAGTCCTGAAATTTCGATCAAACGTAATCCTTTGAGAATGGTATCCAGTAAATCGTCATCATCATCATGTTTGCGCAACGTCAGATTGAATTGGAATTTTGCACTGGCGGGCACACGCTCGGTCTGACGCAGGTTGATTGCAACCCCTCTGATGCGGTCGATACTGTTTTCCATCTTGGCCTCGGTTAACAGGAGATTTTTAGCGTCCATTTTCTCCACCCATTCGGAGTCAAGGGAACAGTCCCAGAAAGCCAGGCGGGTCGGGCCGATTTCCTCGACCAATTCCATGTTGTCATGACCGTCTGGTGCGCCACCAAACAGTTTGAGGATAACTTTGGCATCCTGTTCCTGGTCGTCGGCCAGTTCTTTAATATGCTTGTAGCCAAGTGGTGCGCCATTCGTTTGACCGACCACTCCTAGTTCCCATTCGAGCAGGCTGCGCATTTTTCCCTTGATGCTGGAACCGGGAATGTAAGGCTCCTGAGTAACGGGGTGTTTGATGACTGGATTGTCGATACCGCCGATGTGCATATCGGCGTCGTCCCCACCGATGTGCAGACCAGTAAGTAATTCAATTTCCCCGGTTAGGGTTTTGATTGCTGTAAGTTGCATGTAGATACCTCCTAATTCTTGGACCCGTAAACTTTATAAAAACCGGTAAAGGCTTCCATAAACAGTTTCAGGTTGTGCAGAGTTTTCCATTTTGGGTTTTTCTCAAGCTCAGCCAGGCAATGATTGAGTATGTCGACATAGGTCTTTTCTACATGTTTACGGCCTTGGGAATAAGCGACTTTCGCCTTCAACATCAGGATAAAAGGTAGATATTCGTCAAAGCGGTCAATATCGCGCTGGCTCTTGCTGTCCCACATACAAATTTCGTCATAGAATTTGCGCAATTGTGTTGGTTTGCTGGCGTTTCCACCAGCTTTCTCGCCATCCCATGCGGCAACATGTTTGGCTGCATCCTCTGCGACCTGACTGAACAGATCAGTTGGCAACTCACCGCTAGCTAGAACAATCCGATCTTTGCTGAAGGGAGGCCGGTCGTCATCCGATTGTTGAGTATTTTGCCAAGGTTTTTTTCCCGATGAACGGCTTCGATTATTCATAACATCAATCCTCTTTACGATGTTTATAAAGATAAGTAAACAGGGCAATTTTGTAAGCCTGGGCGTATGTCTCTATGCCCCGGTGAGCGATGGCATCGGCCAGCTTATTATGCCATTGCCTGGTATCCAGGCCGCGAATACGTTCAAGCATTCGCTTTGTCCGATAGGCAAACCACGAGTGCCATAAAGCCTTTTCCGGTTTTTCGCTGATCTCCGACTGCATGTCAGTAAACTGCAACAGGCTATACAGATAACCTGTGCTGAGTTCAATTTCGCCAGCCAGGGTTTCCAGTTCATCCGATTGCTCTATCAGTTTCTTGAAACTGTCCCAGCCGATACTGTGCCCATAACAGGTAACGGCATTCTTTGGTGCAGGTTGGCAGTCCTGTGAATTATACTTTTTGGCCTTTTCCAGTGCCCGCTCAGATTGTTCTGCCAAATAGCGAATCGGCAGACCTGGCTTGGTCATGAATAAACCGACCGAGAAGTGCACTTCGGGATTACGCGTTACGTATTCACTGAACCATTGCTGCATTTCCTTGGCCAATCTGATTTGTGAATGCCAGGGGCCAATCAGGAAAAAGTCGTCACCACCGGCAAATACGGTATAGGTATCGGGATAATCCTTTTGGCATCGGTAAGGCAGGTAAATCGTAAAAAAAGCATCCATTTGCCGTGATAAGGCCGCCATCTTGGCGAATGTCAGCCCTCCTTTATGGCCATTTTTGTCATTTTTATCCGACCGGGCAAGACCCTGTTGGAAGATCAACCCCAGATTATCGACGTCACCTTTCAGGGTCATCAGAGCATGAATTCCAGCGCCTTCACAAGCAATGTGATTAAGCGATTTGACAGCATCAGGCTCAATGCCAATTGCCTCTTCTACAGATTTGTATTTGTCCTTATTGTCAAGATCATCCTGACGGAACCTGGGCACGTAGCCGTTAATATAGCGCCGTGCATAACCGTTCCAGAGCGCGGTAGCGCTGGCTTGAGGTAAAGAAAAATCAACAGCACGCAACAGCTTGCCCTCGATAGCCAACCGGCTGAATTGACCGGTTATTTCTTCGTCACGAGTGAAGCTGACATGGTAGCCAAAAATGGGTAGCCGCAGGGTATTATGATCAAGTTCATTGCGGGTGATCAAAAACCGCTCGTATTTGGTCAGATACTCACCGACCCTGATTTGGTCATGCGCCAAGTCACTTATGGATATCCCATCATCGACTTGCGTTGCCGGAGAGTGCCCATCGATCTCACAAACTCCCTTATTATTATGAAATTGCTCTAAAAAGCCGGTAAAAATCGCTGCTTCAGGTTGCTGATTGCACAGGTCGAAACGTTTCAGCTTGGCATTTTCCAACGCCTCAAACAGTCTTGTCATGAGGCGTTGAAAAGGCGTGTTTTCTTCGTCTCCCTGTTGTTTCAGAAAATCGTTGCAGCAAGCAGGTAAAGCTGCTAAACCGATACCTGAGACTGCCCAGCTATTAGTCTTGAACCATTCGTCCAACTCCTGTTGAACCTGGCCCAAAGTATTGCGTATACCTTCAGTATTCGGCGCAACGATCAGGAATTTACCGGCGGCATTAGTAATCTGGCTGGTTGCCGGTAGCCCCAGCTTGTCTAATATTTTAAGAGCGGCACATTCGGTCAACAGAGAGATATAGAACGAACGTCCCCGTAACAGCTTGGCTGCACGTTTCCGGGTTTCACCACCAGTAGCAAAAATGAAATCCTGGATACCAAAAAAATCACCCTGGATGAGCAGCAACTTCTGCTCATTCCAATCTTCCCTGTTTCGCATCACTCGGGTTGCTCTTTCTGTATCATCCTTACGCTCATGGTGATACCGCCACAGCGCAACCGCCAGTGCCGCTGTTGCACGGGAATGATCGTAAAGTGATACGTCCGGTCGAGTATTAAACGCAGTAGCAGATGGTATCGCGTGAGTATAGCAACCCCACAGCGATTCGAAGTGATCCAGCCAGAGAGGTAGATTCTTTCGATGGGATTCAGGTATCTTTCCAAGTCCTTCGGTAAAACCGTCCCAGAGTGCCTTATATTCCCTTTGAGCTTCAGCGCGACTTTCCGGCTCATAGCCTTCTGCTGGCACAGGCACTAACGCATCAGGGCAAAGCGGCTTAAGTTTATAGCGATAACGATAACGATACGTCTGTTTGCGGCTTTTGTCATACAATCGGATTTGTTCAAATAAGGTCAACTGTCGGGCTGTGTAATGATCTTTACCGGTAGCTGTGCCTTCCCTTGCCTTGTTATATTCTTCGAACTCGTTACGTTCAAAGCCGGATGCAACGCGATCAGCGGTGGCAATAATCCACTGCAGAAAAGTATCGGGTTTGTGGTGCTTGGCCGCGCCATTGATCAGTGAATCATCGACGTCATCCGAACCCCAGGTTGCAAACGGTTCCACATTCTGGCCTTTGAGCGGTGGTAAGTGTGCTTCAATCCGGTCCAAAGCGATAGCGGTGTAGGCTGCATGTTTATGAGAAAACCAGCCTTTATCGTCTGTTGATTTTTTATGATGCGGACAGTAAATCTGCTGATTACTTTCGAGAATTTCAGAGGAAGTATCAATTTTTGCCCTCTCAGCAAACTTGCCGAGGTCGTGCAAAAAAGCTGCGAGCGCCACTCGTGCTGATGGTGTAATGAAATTTGCTGGATCAGTCATATTAAGTGTTCTTGCCGTTTAATAGCTCATACTAATACAATAAACCCCGTCTTTTTACATTCGGCAAGCTTGCCGTCCTCGTCATTCTTCCGGGAACCGTACCTGTTCCTTTTTCAGCATCAATGCCTTCAGGTTATATTATCAGTGAATGACGCTGATATCACTGATCAGGTACGGCTTGGCAGGTTTGCCACCTCAACGATGCTCCGGTACTCATCACCCGGGCGTATCCCCACTTCATTACACTGGTCGACGGGAAGTGTCGATTTGTCGTTTTGCGCTGACTCTCGGCATTGGCTACTACCCTCATAGCTTGAAAACCGTTACAGGCTACTATCTTTTTTACTTCAATTAAAGTCGTAAAGATTGGATGGGCACACGGCCGCGCAGTACCAGACAGGTCTGGGTTACTCCGCCCAGGGGTGACTCAGCGGGTCGGCAACTCCGCGACTCACCGGGATGTAAGCGCGCCGGTATCTCGCCATTGATCGACGTAATCCGCAAGCCTCTTTACCTCTCCTTGTTCAAGGAGCCTGATGCCAAGGCTCTGGCAACGATTTCTCATCGTAGTCGGGAGAGCTCTGGCGGACACAAGCAGAGATAAGCCGAACAAACCTCCCGCGTTCCGGCTCAAGCTCTCCAGTCGCGTGGCAACTGCCTGCTCACCGGCAGCTTGTTGTCCTGTCTTGCACTCGACGAGCAGGAGCCGGTTGTTATGCACCGCCAGCAAGTCGAACTCGTTGGTCGGCGCCTCGGGTCCGCTCTGTAACTCCCACCGCACGGTTGCCGAGCACCGAGCGTCTTGCAGGCCCGCGGCGTCAGCGACCAACCAAGCGTACTCCTCCAGCCAATGGCCACCGAGATAGCGTGCAGCCTCGACCGTGTTGAAGCGGACCGTCTTGGCGTCGACCCATTGGATCAGACCCACATCGGCGACACGTTTCAGCACCTCCCGGTACAATCCTCGGGGTGACCGGTTGAGTCGTTGTTCAGGATGGAGCAACTCGCCTCCGTTCGATGCAAGTGCACCCGACTGCCGTCCAGTTCCGTGTACAAGCCCATTCAGCATTCCAAGAAAACCGCCGAGGCGCTCGCATTCGTTAGCAAGGTATACAGTGAGTTTGCATCGCTCCTGAACGACGGACCGCCACTCCAAGTCATCCGACATTGCCGAGACGAATGTCATTCCTTGCGCGGCCAGATAGCTCTCTACCCGCAGCACACCTCCCATCGGCGTGGCATCCAACCCACGAGGTACAAGGGTTTCGAGCACCTGATGCTCCGTATCGGTATAGATGACCCGCAACGGATAGCCTTCCAAGTGCGCACGGAACACCTCGACAAATCCCATGGAGAGCAACTTCGTCCCACCGGTTGCATTTAGCACGAGAGTCCTGCCGGCGCTGTCCTTGTCCTTCACTATCTCATGCGTCAGCTTCTCGGCGAATGCGCGGATTTTATCGATACCGGTGCTTGGTGCGCCTTCGCGAATGCGCGGTTCGATCTTCTCATGGCGCAGCAATCGCCGCATCCGTACATCGCGTCCCCTTTTCACCATCTCCGGGGTCGCGACAAGATAGACACAAACCGGCCGTTCCATGAGAATCGGGATGAGATTCGGGAGTAATTGGTCAGATAACAGGCAGATATGGATTTCGGACATCGTCGTTCATGAGGATTAGTTCTTTCACGGACTCTTTTTAGCTTCCGGTTTCAACGCGATCAGTTTCTTCGCCAATTCACGCGGTCTAGGCTTGTATTTTGGCTTTTTTTTCTTGCCCCTGACAACGTCAGGGTTTTCCAGTATTCCAGGCCAACGATCTGATATCTCACCCACCAAGCGATCATATGCTTCGTTACTGAGATCCCGCTTGTGGGCAAGAAATTTCTCCACCTCAACCAGGAAACGGTTTGTATCGGACCATTCACCGGCCATAAATTGTTTTTCTATCCAAACGGCATCTTCTGGGAGATGCCCCCGTGCATCCTGTAGATCTTGTTCCTGCTTCTCTCGTTCTCGGCGTTCCGTTGCCTGCACCGCGCTCTTTCTGCGCTCGTCTTCGTTCCGTTTTGTCGCAGCTGTATCAATGCGCATATGACCATATCCGACAGCCGTCTTGGCGCCGAAGCCAAGCCAATCGAAGGCGTGATCGAATGCGCTGTCGAGCAGCTTTCGCCATTGTCCTGACAAATCAGCCTTGTCCTTCAAACAGCGTACATCGCATTGCACATGGAAAGCAAAGTCGCTCTCTGCGGGCACAGCGATGAAGTAGATCGGTATCGGAGCGCCAGCGTCGTGAGGCGAGGTGTTCCCCTGATAATAGTCACTATAGTGAGGGGTCATTATCTCGATACACAGCTTTGAGCAGTCGGGAAAGACATCCCAGAACGTCAGCGCGCCGCGTTCAGCTTTGTCGGTTACGGAGCGAGGTTGCTTTCCAAACAATACTTCTATCGCCTTCTTCGTCCATCCGTTATCTTCTTCTGTTGCCGCATCTGCCAATTCCTCGGCTGCCTTGCGCAGCGCGCCTTTAACGCCGGAGCCGGGAAGATAGGGCAAACCGTATGGATTGACAAAGGCCATTCCATTTTCCAGCGGGTGCTCAATACCGGTACCGGTTACGAAGGGAGAAACCGATTTGGTCAAGTAACTCGACACGCCCTCGCCAAGCCTTTCTGCAAGACAGTGCTGACGTTGGATAAGCGCGTCGCGCAGTGTGGCGGTGGCAGGAGACAAGTTTTTGGAAACCGGCTTCAGATGTGTCAGCTCAATATTTTTCACCCGTTTCCAGCTCTGTTTTTCCCAGAACGCGCCATAAAGTGTAAAACGATGCCCTGGCGGACAATCGCTCAAATCATTTCCGAGGTATTCAGGTACGGCGGCTATAGGCATAGATAGATCGATCCTTCCTCTCGCTATTCGCTCTGCGCCGCAGGAGCGAACTGCCGCACCCACTTCAGGAAATCCAGAGCCTCCTGGGTTGCGCGGCGGTAGTTAACCGAACTGGTCTTGTGCAGATCGTTCATCGCAGTTACAAAATCTTCGGTTTTGACCAGTTTCTGTTTGTACAACCAACCAAGAATGTGCCTGTTTAATGTCTTATGGTGGTCCTGACCTTTCGACTCGTAGAAGGCCAGGCTCTGCATCAGGCCGTTAGCCATGATAAGTGCTGGCGCGCCTTTGGCAAGACTGGTGTATTTATCGTTGCAGCCTTCCTGTACTATCTTCCAAGCATACTCGGCCCGCTGTTGTTCAAGTGTCCGCATCATTATCCTTCTCCTCTACTGACGTAACAATGACCTGACCGCGTCCCGTGGTGGCATCGCCACCAAGCTGTAAGCATAGGCCATTCAGCCCTACTCCTTCATTGTGTCCATCAAGTACCTTCTCCATAACCTCCTGCGCACACATTATATGGTCATTACTACCATCATGGCGCCCGCGTCGCTCTCCCGAAGCCATCAATGGAGCCAGGAGTAACGATTCCGGCGGTAGATTCTCAGTGTAGAAGAGGCCACCGTCGTCGGCGGTTCCTGTCTTGTCATCAATACGCACGTGGGGCTCGACCACAGTGGCGTTCTTGATGTAGTAAGTAAAGTCCTCATCCGGCAACAACACGAGGTCGGTTTTGAGCTTGTCACGGAAGAAGGCATAGGCATCGCCCGGCGGCAATGCTTGGTCCGCAAGCCAACCGGCAATCTTTGCAAGCTCCTTTTCGTCTGTTGCAGTGTACTGAAATACCTCCAGATTCAGGCTCGTTCCTTCGGTCAAACCCGATCCGGGCACGACACGACAACCGCCTTCCTCGACTTCAGTTATTTTCCAATCAGGGGTGACCTGCAAGTGTTCGAGTTGCCGCCGCGTGCGCGCCAAGGCAGTCGGTGATGTGGCATAAACATAGGCGTGTTTGGTACAGCGCACCGGAAAGGCAACTAACTGAGCATCACCGAAACTTACTGCTCCTGCAAACTCGGAATTCTTGGGCCCAAAGATACGGTTGAGCAGTTCCTCGTCTTTGTTCCAGCCATCGGCATGGAAGTGATGACGCACTGCTCCCTTGATGCCGGAACCAGCGAATAAGGGGTAGTCAGTATGTCGCTCGCGTTGTATCGGGTTGTCTATCAGCCCGATGGCAGTACCTGCACCCATATGGACGGGACTTACGCAGTAAAAAAAGAGTGCTTTCTGTGCCTGGTACATATTCCTACCTCGCTTCTAGACCTGCGGCCAAGCCGCAATATAGATATTATTGAACCCTTCCGCTCGTCGGGCCAAGTCGATGTCATTGTCTATCATACAGGGCCATAAGCCCTCATCCGCAAGCTTGCGAAGGCCCACCGTTCCGCCTTCGAGGTTCTCAAACCAGTAGACCGAGCCTACGGGAGCAGTCCGCAGGGCCGCCTTGGGCTGCCTACTGACGAGGTCCCACCCGCTCACCACGCTGGCGCGGGAGACTGTGGCAGTCACCAGCTTAGCCCGCACCCCTTGCGGACCTGACCACCACCCATCGGCTGTGCAACCCGGCAGTTGCCACCCATCCGGGAAAATGCCGGGGGTGGCGAGTACAACACGGAACCTTCTTTCCTGTTCAACACGTTCCCAGTTGGGCTCCGGCCATTCGACCTTGACCACCTTGGTTGTCGAACCCCGCCCGTCGCCTCCAAGTCGAAGCAAATTTGAATTCGGTAGTAAACCATCCGCGCCATCAATACGCACAAGAAACCCGACATCATCGCACAGCCCAACTGTTTCGACGGTATAAAGCATACCAGTATCAGTGGTTCCACTCGTGCGGTCCAGTGCAATGCCAAGACGGGGGTCGAGTCCCCAAAGCTCAGAACTCCGCAGCAGGTGATCTTTCTCAATTGGTTTGCCCTTCAGGTACGCCGACCAACCATTGCAATTCAGCCACAGGCCAGAGACTGGTTTACCCGGGCTCACCGTCCGCAACGCCGGAACCATCGGAAGAACCGCACTGGTTTTCAGAGGCAACTCGCTGGGGATCAGATAGGTGGCATTACCGAGTCCTTCACCATCCGTGATGACCACATCGGCTGGCAGTGGTACACAAAGTTCAACACTTGCCTCGTTCGGTCGCATTGCACGCGAGCCGCCACGAGCAAGGACGAAGTTGGAAACACGGAAAGCACCGGGCTTCTCCGGAGTGCCCAGAGCATGATCGATACCTGGATTATCGATCAGTGAGCCACCCGCGAAGGACTCGAAGTCCACCTCCGCATCCGCCAGCATTCGCGAGCGAATAGCCCCAGCAGCGAGTGACGGCCAGGGTGGCATCAATGCTTCGCCATGCGCGCCTGCGCCTTGGAACAGGCGATTACCACGTAGGTAGAGCACGTCGAGTGGTTCCAGGAAGAGGTTTGTGGTCACGAAGAAACGTCTCCCTCGATAAACTGCGTCATGCGCTCAACGGCCTCGGACAATGCATCCAGATCATGTTCCAGTACATTCCATATCACGTCAAGATCAAGACCCAGATAACTATGCGTAAGTACGTTTCGAAAACCGGCTATCTCCTGCCACGGAATGCCTGGTTCCGTGGCCTTGAGTGGCTTACTGAGTCGTTGCGTAGATTCGGCGAGCGTCTGAAGGTTACGCAGCACTGCATCCTGGACCAACTGCGAACCGAAGAAAGTATCCCGTTTTACGCCAGTGTACTGGCGAATGTTTTCAATACTACTCTGAATATGAATTAGCAAGACTTTGTCGGATTCGGCAGCAGATCTCATAGTGGTACAGCCTCGGAAAGTATGCGTTCGCGTAGAGCCGGATGCAAGCCCTGGTCACTTACTATATCCACTCGGCGTTGCACCAACTCCTGAACATCCATGAGCAGCCCGCCAAGCGCGAGGCCGCTCTTGTTGCGAGGAATAGATACCAGCAGGTCCACATCACTGGCTTCATCCGCGTCGCCCCTGGCCATGGAACCGAACACTCGCACATTATTAATGCCACGGCGCTTAGCCAAGGCTAAAATTTCTGCACGATGCGCTTCAATCAACGGATGCATTGCATTACTCCCTCGTCACCGGGGCTTTCGTTCGCCCTTCTCGGGCAAGAAACTCGGCAACGGCAAGAAAATCTTCAATGAAGGACCGAAGCCGTAATTCTCGCCGGTGATAGCCGCTCTCGGTTTCCCGGCCACTCGACGACGCATTGATGGCGATAGCCAGTTCCCCGATAGTCTTACCGACGGACTCGGCATCTTGCTTGTCAGCCTCGTCGCCGATGGTCTGTTGCTTGAACTGGTAACCGAGCATGGCACTGAGTGCGGATTCGGGAGTTTCGGTCAGCCAGCCCTGGGTGAGGTACGCGGCGCGACGAGAGAACGTTTGGCTCGCGAACCGATCGCGCAACAGGATGAGTTGACCCATAGGAGTTTCTTCCGGATTGTGCATAGCCTTCTGCCCGCCCGCGAGTTTACTCAATTGTGGCATGAACCAAGGGCAGATAAGCTGAGTTGCACCGCTGGAACGCTTGAGCAACGAAATAGCAAAGGCATCGCGCCCGCCGTCTTTCTTCGCCCGCTGCTCCGCCTCCCGTAACTTGCGAAGCACGAAACCGAGAGGTGCCTTATGGTGAGCGACCACGGCGCCGGCAGAGGCAGTGGCCCGGTTCCCCATCATGCGATACAGCTTATCGTCAAGTGTCACATACCCACGACGAAGGTCGAAACGACTGGATGATAGACCGGTTAGTTTCTCAAGTTGTAACTTATCCTCGTATTCGATTGGAGAGATGCCACTATAAGCGAGTCGCAACAGGAACATGATTGCCAACAAGTCGTCCACGGAGACCATAGCCAGCACGTCGTCACCACCAGCATAAATCAGCTTACCTTTACCAACATCCTCGATGATGTAGCGAGCGATATGTAGAGCGAATCCGTTGAGCGAGCTTGAAATCGCCATATGACGGGCTGGTGAGACGGGACGCTTTTCACTAAGATATGTCGCTAGATCATCCTTTGCATGGCGGCCCCTGAGCCTGGTGCGTAGCTGAGGATGCCAAGCGCATTCGAACGGCAACCGATAGCGTTCTCCGTCCTCGCCCTGACCGGACAACCACGCGCCCATACGGTCGCCATCCATGAGAATCATCGCGTAGTAGGCTTCCGGTTTGTGACCGAGCACCTTTTTTAGCTCACAGTCGAGTTCCCTGGTAAGCATTTCTGTTTTGTCTCGGTCATCGGATTCATCGCTCTGCGACTCTTCGTCGCGGTCCTCGAGGAAGAGCGGTAGCCCCCGAAGCATAGCGCGTATATTTGGGTCATCGTCGAGTAAGCGTTTTGCGAGCTTGCGGGGTAACGCCACGGTTCTCTGACGGGACAGCGGTTCTAACTGGCTAAGCCATCGTTCAGGCAGGCGCTTCCGATTCTGTTGCTCCAACCACCGTTCCAAGCTGGTAGCAAGGGCCATCGTGTGAGTGGACACGACGAAACGAGTTAGATGGATGTTAAGAGCCTCAGCGGTTTCGTCACAGTAGAGGTTGGGCCACAATCGCTTCAGGGTGCAAAGTGCGCAAAGATGCTCACCTTTTCGAGCCCAGCTAGTGTCTTGCAGTTTCCACCAGAGGCTGCCCGCTTCGCGACGCTTTCCCGGCGGCAGATTCAGAAGTTCCCGATCATGGGTGAGCCATTCCCGTTCACCGCACAGCGAGCAGCGGTAGCCCTTTTGAGCCAACTGCCGGAACGTGCGTACGGACTTCGCAGCCGCCTGCGAACGGTCGAGGAGATCATACAGCGCGGGGTAGAGAACGCCGGCGTTAGGCATATAGAAACGCTGCCCATTGGCTGTCAGCTCGCGGGAGAGCAGCTTCCAAGCATTCGAGTCGAGAAAGCCCTGAGACGTCTCTTCTCCATGGAACGTCTTCAGTACGCCATACAAACTGGTAACATCCGGTACACCACCGCTGTCGCCAATCAATGGGCACCACGGCACAACTGTCCAGTGGACTTCCGGGAAGCCAGTGAGTTGCGCCTTAATCTGATCGTATACTTCCTGGACGTTAGTGTCAGAAATACACGCCCGTTTAAGTAACTTGTCGAGTGCTTCATTGCCTTTGCTAATCACCCAATCACGGACCGTCGTAGTGATGCACTTCGCCAACTCTGTAGCCGCCGAAGCAGGCACCAACACAACAAACCGGTTCGGCAACGCTGCCGCAAACAGCGGATTGGAATCAGTGGTACCTTTTCTCCATTCTTCGTCTTTGAACCAGTCCTTCGGAAGTTTCATCTCGTTCTGCAGCCAAAGGTCCACCTGTGGAATGCCGCGCAACTGAGGAAATAGCACCGCATCAGGACCATATTCGGTGCAGACCACTTTGATCCCTTCCCATGCGATGCGGGAGAGCAGGTGAGACCCGGCCCAGAGATCGGACGTGGTGCGCGCCTGGGCGATGAATTCCTGCACCGGACCGAAACTGACCGCCAGCAGCGCGGGGTTGTTGTTCTTATCGGCATGAAAGGCTGTAGCAAACGCCGCAGTAAGGTCCAGGTGCTGCCAGATCGTGTGGTCCGGTATTCGTGTGTCAGCAGGCAGAAGTCCCCAAAACTCGCCGAGTTCATCTGGCTGCTGCCCATTCGTTTTTCTAAGCATCGGGCCGAAGCGCCAGAATGCCAACGCGGTTTTCTTCTCGTTCTTCTCACTATCGATCAGTTTAGAAAAGTGGTCTCGGCTGACTGCCTTGATATGTTCGACGGGAATATCTGATAGCTTTTCAAGCTCGAGATCTTCCCCTGACAGGGGATGTATGAGTATCGGTTTCTCAGTGAAACGAACCCGCGCCCACTGCACATAACGCCCGTCCTTTTCATCACGAGGCCATTGGGGGCGATCTGCCGCGGCGGCCCAGTGATCAGCTCGCTCGACTATGCTCTTCAATGTCGGCGGGATGTCCCGTTGGCCGAAGATTCTCTCCCTGAGGTCCGCGACTGTTCCCCACTCGTGGCCTGCGGGGTCGCGCAGCAGAACTAACGCCTTCTCCGCCGGGTCGTGCGTCCAGGCAGCAAGTTTGGCATGCCAGAGTGTCATTTTGTCCTGCCTGCTCATCCTGGTTGACTCATTCTGATAAGCCTCGGTGAGTTATCCAGCTTTTCATGCACCTGTGCCCAAACCGCTTCTTGGTTCTTTGTCAACCAATCCTGCCCGGTGTTCCCAAGTTTGTCCCTCAACGATTCCGGAATGTTGCAGGGAATGTGGAAGATCATCCCCCGAAGAAGACCCTCATCCCAAGCGATCACTTTGAACCGTAACGGGCTGGCAAGGCGCCCATCGTTCCCCCAAGCGCTTAGTTGCCACCGGCTACCCGCTGGGTATCCGAGCAGATGAATACCGTGAAGACCATTAGCCTGCCCACGCGGATGAAAGTCCTTCGCTACACGACGCACGCTCACGAGGTGTGAGGCAAACTCCTTCACCACTGCCTGCCAATCCTTCACTGGGCCGGTCACCCAGATCAAAGGACCATGTTCGTCACAACCTATCGCGTTCGCCCAATCGGTATGTAAGCATTCCTTCCAATATTGAGTTACACGGGAAAGTAGCGATGTGTCAATCATTCGGCTTGCTGGGTCGATAGCAGGCCCCTCAAGAATGAGCGAACCCCAGCCGTTGCGACTCCGAGATCCAAGTGCTCCGAACCAATGAATCAACTGAATGGTGTCACACAGGAAGTGGTGTTCATCAGGCAGTGCTTCGGATAATATCTGCAATGTCGCCGTTGTATCCACATCAATCGCATTGTGGGCCAACTCAATATCTTTCCGGTTGTCTCTCTTACTAGGCAGAACCGGGCCAAAGCCAAGATATAGATCGCTTCGAACCTTTCCTTTCCCATCGCGCGTCGTTATTATCTTCTCGATTCGTCCACCCGGCCATTTTTCATTAGTCATCCTGCCGGCCAACCAAGGTTCAAGGCGTAGACGAACTTGGCTCTTCGACGCCCAGCTTTTTCCTTTGTCGTCCTTGAGCCAAGCGTGCCCGAATAACCGGCCTTCTCGCTCACGAAGCCGCGTATAGTCATAGCTAACTTCCTTTGCCACCGCCACCCGCCACCACTGTCGCAGCAACGCCTTGAACGGTGGCGTGCGCCACTGACCGTTCTGCTCGGCGTTGCCAAGAAATGCCGGTGTCAGAAACCTGACTTTGTATTTCATCTTCTGCATTATGACTGCTCCAGAGGGCATATTTTTTGTGAGTCTGCCATGTCAGGTATTCTCGTGCATATAACCGTTATTTCGACCGCTTGTGCTCATACTATTATAAAAGGGATTCGTTTTTTACATTCGGCAAGCTTGCCGCTTCTGTCATTCCTCCAGAAATCGTACCTGCTCCTTTTTCAGCGTTAAACCTTTCAAGCCGTATCGAGTTCCGGGTTTAATACCCGTTTTACTGATCAGGTAAGGCCTGGCGGGTTCCTTGCCTAAGGTTTCTTCAAGCTGTTTGTTGATCTTGCTTGTTTTCGGGTCAATGAAATCCTCGTCCATGCCTTTTTTTAAGCTGACACAGGCATTATCATATTCCGCGCTGTGCTCACCAACAATGCGGGCATATTCTTCGAGGTATTCTTCTTCTAGCCCGTCCTGGCTCCAGTGTATGCCCGGTTTGCCCGCCAACAGACGCCGGGCAAACCAGGTATAAAAGGCAAAAAGGCTGGGAGCGAGGGGGATGGAGTAACCACCACACTGTATTGTTTTGTTGGTGCTGTCGAGTATCAGCTTTGGCGGATTAACGTTGTGCTGTGTTCGGGAAACGGTTTCGGAATAACTCATGCTTCCGCCGAGTATGCCCTTGTCCAAGTGCCCCCGTAGTCGTACAAAAGGGATGTCTGCCAATGTGATTTCAGCATCACGAGTATGTATCGGGCGGTCGTTCCTGTCCCGCAACACTTTCGGTTTTTTGGGTGGGTAGTAGAACTGATTGTGCGATTCGAACGGTGGGGATACCAGCACGTGGGATAAACGGTCCTGCTCACGTCCGAACAAGCTCATGGCATAGCCCAGGTAGAAGCCCATGGTCTTACGGCCACCGGCGATAGAAGCATGGATGGCTGCTTGCGGGTCGGCGGTCAGGTCGCGCACGATGGCGGTGATGGTATCGGCCGCGGCCTCGTTGTCGCCGATACTGCGGATGTCGTCCAGTCCTGCCTGTGCGGGACACGCAGACAGGGGTGTATTGTCGTCTGGCTGACGGCCTATCCGGTGGATGGTGTCAGCGTTGAAGCGGATGTCCATGGGGTTGAGGTCGAGATCAGCGCAGAGCCGGTAAAAATGTTGTTCTTCCTGGTCGTCCTCAAACAGGGTCAGGTGTATCCTGCCGGCGCCTTCGGCGGTGGTAATGATATGAATTTCCGTCGGGATGAATTTGTCTTCCCGTGTTGCCAGTGCATAAAGCGACTCGGTAATCACCTGCGGCGATAAACCTGCCACACACAGTAAAATGCGTTTTTCAAAACCTCCCGGCGCGCTGGCTGAACCTGCATTGGATACCGGATTACCACTTTCCAATACAGACACCGGATTTCTGTTTTCCGGTACAGGCTTTATTGCGCTATCAGTATATTTCATTACGGCTTCCATGGTATTGTCGTTCAGGGGATGAGTCGAGTTAAACTACCTCGATGATTTCATACTTGCCCAGACCCATGCTGGTATTTTTGCCGGTGTGAGTCCACTGGCCGAGCCAGAGATAGGGCCAGAAAGGCGCAAGCTGGTCGTGCTCAAAAACAACCGTGCCCAACAGCCCGCCAAGCTGCATCAGGCTGTCCTGCCGGCTGGAATAACGGGTCCAATCGTGCCAGCGCAAGTCATGATTCGTCACGGGCATCACCCTGGCAGCCTGGGTCAGCGCAGCAAAGTCGGTTTCCAGTGGAGTGTCGGTATGAAATGCAGTGAGCAGGGAAATACGCCGCAGCAGGGTAGAAAACAGGGTCTTGAAAGTAAAGTTGTCCGGCGTGACGAGGCGCTCGCCGGCTTTTATACGCAAGGGTGTCAGGAACCGGATTTGCAACGACGCCGGGCAATCCGGCAGGCTGACACATGCTGCAGGATGAGGTTGTAAGGTCCCGCCAGGCTGGTAGATGGAAAGCCATGTCTCCTGTACTCGTTGCCGGACTTCAAACAATTCGAGCGTTCCGCGTTGTTTCCCGATGCCGCGCTGCCCGGCCTGGCCAAGCGCATGAATGATATAGGGAAGATGACGGTTACCGTGCCCGAACAGCGTTACGTCCAGACTGTGCTCGGTATCCGCCGACAGCTCACCACGCATGGTAGCGCCCGGGCACAGTACGAACGGATGCGGCGCAGCATTGTATTTGCGCAGTTTGCCGACGCCGGGGTCGGGCGGTGTTTCAAAGATATAGGGATAAATACAGCTGCGGTACAACAGGCAGGGTTCACAGTGTGGTTCACGGGTAACGCAGACCAGTTTTTTCAGGCTGTGGCCGAATACGCCGCGCCAGGCGGAACCGGAGTAGCTCGGCAAATGTATTGGTTCCTCTGTACGGAACCTGAACCGGTAGTATGCCAGCGGTAATCGGGGTTCAATTAATAATGTTGCATTCATGGAAGTCTCTCATTTACTACACACCACAGCTGTTTATCCGGAGTTGTTTGACCTGAAATTGCACAGGCTATGAGAATAATAATGGCAAAAGCCTTGTCCTGCATTTATCTTACAGTGAATCATTGTCGCGGCAACAGGTGGCAAGCTTGCGATCAGCAGTTCCCGCTAATGGCGGCGCTGTGCGATGAATACTGTTGAGTACAGGGTAGCTGCAACGTCTGAAGACAGGTTTTAGCCACTGTTGTACCCGGGAGTGAGGGCAAGATGCCATCGTTCCCGGGAGTTAGCAGGAACGGCTGACTCCCGGCTATATCGCTTGACTCCGTCATTGCTCCTGCTATGCTTTCCTGCAACGCATTTATGAAATGATGGCGCTATATTCTTGTAGTCAGCCAGGACAAAAAAGGAGCCAGGAATTAATGAATACAGCAATATTTGATACTCACCAAGCGGTCAAGGCCATGACGAACTCAGGCTTAAACGACACACAGGCCGAGGCGATAGTAACGACGATAAACCATGCTATGAATCAGAACCTCGCAACAAAGTCGGATATCATGGCAGTGAAGGTCGATATAGGGGCATTGAAGGCCGATATAGGAGCATTGAAGGCCGATATAGGAGCATTGAAGGCCGATATGGTGACAGTGAAGGCCGATATAGGAGCATTGAAGGCCGATTCACTGGTTTTAAAATGGATGGTCGGACTGATTATAGCTGTTGAGGTATTGCCTTTTCTGAACTCCCTCTTCACATAGCCACCGACCCCGCCAGAGGGATGGCAGGGTTTATTTAAGCGGGTACTCGATATGCGCCTTGTTGAACGCTTCCGGATAGCCCACGTCGCCGGATTTCACCGAGGCAAATCCGGTATCAATCAGACCTTCAAATTCATCCATAATCGTTGAGAAAAGCGGACTAACACTGCTGCGCCAGATTGGCCACCAGGTTGTAGAGAAACCAGCCGTCACCGGTAATGAAAGTTTCCGGCAAAGCGTTTTGGGTGTCGCGCGTTATGCCGATCCCATCGCTATACGGTTCAAAGGACACTATCCGGTCGAGGCGGATGCGGAAACGCTTGCGTAGTCCGTGAAAGTAAATATGCTTGCTGGTTATGCCGAGCAGTCCGGTATCAGCGTAGAGCTGTTCCTCAGTTTCTATCGTCCGGCTTTTGAAGACGCTGGGCCGATAGTAAAGGCCCTTGACGATCCGGATGCTGAGTCCGCGAGACATACCCCGCCGTTCCCGCCGAATTTTGACCTGATAGTACTCAACGTCCTCAATCAGCCAGACCAGTTGCTCCGATTTCATCAGGTTGAAAGGAAGCTGGGGCATCCCGTCCAACCGGTCGGGAATGATGCCCTCCGTCACATCGCGGATGACTGCCGCTTCGACCATCTTGAGATGAGCTCCGTTGGCGTCAACGTCGTTCTCCGACTGATCGCTGACAATAGTGAAATTTGAGTTTCCATTCATGTTAGAGTAATACGTAATGTTTGGTGCAGCGGCGCGACGTCAGGAGCGTCCGCTGGAATCTTTTGTCAGGCTGTGGTCTTGGTTGGCAATTTGAATTTGATCGATTTTTTCTTGAACCCAGATATTCAGCAGTGTTTCTTGACTAACTCCTTGTTGCTCAGCAATTCGCCTAATCTCAACAGAAAGATCCCGGTCTAATGGGTAGTATCTGCGTTGCGATGATATACCCACCTGAAATTCAGCGTTGGTTTGTTGTCCGAACTCGGTAGCATCGTGTTTATCCCAAAACGCCCCAATATCCTGGTACGTGTCGGCATTTGAAATGGGTGTTTTAGCTGGCATATCTTCTCCTTTCTTTCTATGACATGTCCCGGACTGAAACGATGATAGCTTGTTTATCCTCTGTATAGACGAAGAATACGCTTAAGAAGCGACCGCGGTTAGTTTGACCAGCCAAACTACTCCGGTTATCTCCAAGACTTCTCCTTATTCAGTTGTCGTAACACATCGTAAAGCCTACATCAATCCAAAAGAGAAAGCTACCATAAGGGGACGGATTTGAAATCCGTCCCCGGAGAGTCACGCGTAGGGGGTGTGCGCCATGGCGGGCGCACATCAAAAATCCTGCGCACTCATTGCGCCCATCCCCCTGCTCAACTCCATACAGAGCCTGCCCCTGCGGTTGTAAGCAGGGGGGCAGGCTCTGGGCGCAACCCTTCGGACGACCTGTGCCGTGCACAAATTTGCCTGGAGCTGTTGAACAGTCGAGCCGCGCGAGACTGGCCCCAACGGGGCAAAGTACAGGACGTACTTTGTAAATCGTCTGTCCTGACGATTTGTCATTGCATCACCTGGTAATGAAATGGTTCACCCCCCTCCTTCAGGCTCATTTCATGTTGGAAAATACTGGGACTTCATCAAAGTAACAATTATGGCATAATACCTAATTCATTTTCATAAGCACCGTATCGATGATTGATTTCTTCATAAACAACGCGTGGGCTCAGGGGGCTGGGCAGGGGGGGGCGGCTCCTTCCTGTTCATGATGGTATTGTTCTTTGTCATTTTTTATTTCTTTTTAATCCGGCCGCAGATGAAGCAGGCCAAGGAGCACAAGCAACTGGTCGGCGGTCTGACGAAAGGGGATGAAGTCGTGACCAACGGCGGCGTGTTGGGAAAGATCAACCAGGTGGGGGATAATTTCATCGTGCTGGAAATTGCGAAGGAGACGGAGGTAAAGGTACAGAAACAGGCCGTATCCGCGCTATTGCCCAAGGGAACGCTGAAAACACTCTGACCTGGATCTTGCCGCACTCATTATCAAAAGAAAGTTTTTAGCTGTCTATGAACCGTTACCCTCTCTGGAAATACCTGTTAATCATCGTCGTCATTACGGTCGGTTGCCTCTATGCTTTGCCCAATCTGTACGGCAAGGACCCGGCCCTGCAAGTCTCTGCAGCGCGGGGAGCCGAGATCAGCGAGTTGACCCGGTATTCCGTGGAAGATGCACTGGACGAGGCAGGCATAAAATACGGCGAGATAAGCCTGGCAGAAAATAACCTTGTAGTCAGGTTTCAGGATGAGGCAACCCAGCTCAAAGCCCAGGATATAGTGAAGCAAGCGTTGGGCCGTTCCCATACCGTCGCCCTCAACCTGGCGCCGGCAACACCGGACTGGTTACGGGCGTTCAACGCCGAGCCCATGTTCCTGGGTCTGGACCTGCGCGGTGGCGTGCATTTCCTGATGCAGGTGGACATGGAAGCGGCTGTTGCCAAGGCAGAGGAACGTTACATCTCGGACATCAGGACACAACTGCGGGATAACCGGATTCGCTATAAGACCATCACCCGGCTCAGGGAAGGTGGTTTATTGATCCGATTCCGTGGCGCCGACCAGCGCCGGCAGGGCATCACTGAGATAGAGGATAATTTTCCCGACCTGGAGCTTGACCAACCCGAGGCGGAGAGCGGCGAATTTCCCCTGGTGGTCAGGTTAAGCGAGAATGCCGTAAAAGAAACCCGACGGCTGGCCCTGCAACAGAACATCACCACCCTGCGTAAACGGGTCAACGAATTGGGTGTGGCCGAACCTGTCATCCAGCAGCAGGGCCTGGAGCGGGTGGTCGTGCAACTCCCGGGAGTACAGGATCCCGCCAGGGCAAAAGACATCCTGGGCGCTACCGCGACCCTGGAGTTCCGCATGACCGATGAGGATCATGCCGTGCAGGATGCCCTGGACGGCCGGGTGCCGGCAGGTTCCCGACTGTATTACGATCGAACCGGCAACCCGGTTCTGTTGCAGAAACAGATCATGCTGACCGGTGACTATATCATCGATGCCGCGGCCGGGTTTGATTCCGCCTCCGGCAGTCCCAACGTCTCCATCACCCTGGACGGCAAGGGCGCAAAGCGCTTCAGCGATGCCACCGCCGAAGAAGTGGGCAGGACCATGGCTGTAGTGTTTATCGAGAACAAAACGGAAACCGTCGAAAAAGACGGTGAAATGGTTAAACGTAAGGAAACCATCGAAGAAGTGATCAATGTTGCCACTATCCGCGAGCAGTTGGGAAAACGCTTTCAAATCACCGGTCTGGATTCCACCGAGGAATCCCGCAACCTGGCCCTGCTGCTTCGGGCCGGCGCCCTGGCGGCGCCCATTGAAATCATTGAAGAGCGCACCGTAGGCCCCAGTCTCGGCCAGGATAATATCGAGAAAGGTTTCATGTCGGTACAGGTCGGTTTTATCCTGGTGCTGATTTTCATGGCCGTCTGGTACAAGGGTTTCGGCCTGGCTGCGGATGTGGCCCTGGCATTGAACCTGATATTGATCGTTGCCTTGCTGTCAATGTTGCAGGCTACCCTTACCCTGCCGGGTATCGCCGGGATCGTACTTACCGTGGGTATGGCGGTGGACGCCAACGTGCTTATCTTCCAGCGCATCCGGGAGGAAATCAGGAACGGTAATTCACCCCAGGCCAGTATCCACGCCGGTTATGAAAAAGCATTTACGACCATCGCTGACGCCAATATTACGACCTTATTTGCCGCTATCGTCCTGTTCAGTTTCGGCACCGGGCCAATCAAGGGGTTTGCCGTGACCCTGTCCCTGGGAATAGTCTGCTCCATGTTTACAGCCATCATGGTAACCCGCGCCGTCGTGAACCTGATATACGGCGGCAAAAAGCTGCGACGACTGGTTATCTGATCAACCGCTCCTGAACTGCGCCATGGAAAACCCGATACAAAGATTCAATTTCGACTTTATGGGTAAACGCAAATTAGCGGTTATATTCTCAACCCTGCTGATCAGTGTTTCCCTGGTCTCCCTTATCACGCAGAAACTCAATTTCGGCATCGATTTTACCGGTGGCACCCTGGTGGAAGTCAGTTACCAGGAGACTGTTGAACTTGATCAGGTAAGGAACGTGCTGTCCGCCACTGAGTTCAGCGATGCGGTCGTACAGTATTTCGGCTCCGCCAGGGATATACTGATCCGGGTCGCCGAGGTCCAGGGCAAGAACAGCGCTGATATCAGCAACGATATCATAGAAGTCCTGAAACAATCCGGCCATTCAGTCGAGATCCGGCGTGTGGAGTTTGTCGGGCCCCGGGTGGGTGAAGATCTCCAGGAAGACGGCGGGCTGGCGATGATCTATGCGCTGATCATGATTTTTATATATATCGCGTTTCGTTTCCAGCGCCGGTTCTCCGTCGGCGCCATCGTCGCACTGGTGCATGACGTCACAATCACCATCGGTTTCTTTTCTGTTTTGCAACTGGATTTTGATTTGACCGTCCTGGCTGCGCTGCTGGCGGTCATCGGCTATTCACTCAACGACACCATTGTTGTTTTTGACCGTATTCGGGAAAATTTCCGCCGTATGCGTAAGGGTACGCCGGTGGAGGTAATCAATGCGTCATTGAACCAGACCCTGAACCGCACCCTGATGACGTCCCTGACGACCTTGCTGGTACTGGCTGCCTTGTTCTTCATGGGGGGCGAGATTATCCGGCCCTTCTCCGCAGCGCTGATTGTCGGTGTCATCATAGGGACTTATTCTTCCATCTACGTTGCCAGCCCGGTCACCCTGGCGCTGGGCATCAGCAAACAGGATTTGATGCCGGTTGAGAAAGAGCAATAAAAGGGGACTGATTTATTTTTCACATGGATGCACAGGATGAACGGGATAAAAAAGGGGACTGATTTTTTCTCCCTGAGGGACCCAATCCCATACGCAGATCACAAAGAAAATAAATCTGTCCCCTGTTGCACTTTGATATGAAAATCGTCGCTGACAAGGCTATTCCTTTTGTTGAGCGGTTTTTTTCAACTTTGGGTGAAGTTGCGCTGCTTGACGACAGGGATATCACGCCTGCATCAATCAGGGACGCAGACTGCCTGGTTGTCAGGTCCGTGACCCAGGTTGACCGGAGGTTGCTGGCCGGTTCACGGATAAAATGTGTTGCCAGCGCAACGAGTGGGACCGACCACGCGGACCTCGATTACCTGCACGCCCATGCGCTCCCCTTGTTTGATGCAAAAGGCTGTAACGCGAACGCAGTTGCCGAATACGTATTGAGCTGCCTGTTCGTATTGTCGGAACAATACGGCATAGAGCTGGAAGGTAAGACGGTGGGCATTATCGGTTGTGGTCACGTGGGAGCGCGGCTTCGATTCCTGCTGAATATCGTCGGACTTGAGACACGGGTTTATGACCCGTTTATCCGGGATGACGACAACCGCTTCATTTACCGGGAACAGGATGAAGTATTGAGGTCGGACGTGATTACCCTGCATGTCCCGCTGACAACGGCAGGCGACTATCCCACATCGCGTATGGTCGATCGGGATTTCCTGGCCAGGCTCAGCACGGATGTCATACTGGTCAATACGGCCAGGGGCGGCGTCGTGAACGAACAGGATTTGATCGATTTCGCCAGGCGCAACCCGGCAAGCCGCCTGGCGCTGGACGTTTGGGATAATGAACCTCATCTCAACACCGGACTGCTCAGCCTAGCGGCGCTGGCGACCCCCCATATCGCCGGCTACAGCGCCCGGGCGAAACTGAACGCGGCGCGCATGGTTTACGAGCAGGTCTGCGCATGGGCCGGCATTCCTACAACGGCAGCCGACGGGGTAACCCTGTCCGACGGAAACCTGGAGCTTAACCTGTCCGGTTTCGGCAGCGCTATCGAGTCCGTGAAAGCGGCAGTGCTTGCCAGCTATGACGTCCGCACGGACTGTGCTGCCTTCAGGGAGATTGAAGAAGTCGAGCCGGATAAATGGGGCGATTTTTTCACGTCATTAAGGGAGGATTATCTATTCAGGCGGGAATTTGCGGATTTGCGGGTGGTCCTGCCCGGTCAGGAAAGCCGGTTACATGAGAAATTCGCCCGCCTGGGGTTTGCCACGGCGGGCTGAACCATGCGTGCAGATAGCCGGTAACACGACATGAACCTCGGATTTTTTGCATCTCATAATGGCAGCAATATGCAGGCGGTGATCGATGCCTGCCGTTCCGGCAGGTTGGCGTCGAGGCCCGTGGTGGTTATCAGCAATAACAGGGATTCCGGTGCCCTGGAACGAGCCCGCAATGAAAACATTCCCTGGTTTTGCCTGAGCAGCCGCACTCACCCGGACCCGGATGACCTGGATCGGGAAATCGTGGACGTACTGCTCGATCATGACGTCAACCTGGTGATCCTGGCGGGATATATGAAAAAGATCGGTGCGGTGACACTGGCTACGTTTCCCGGGCGCATCATTAATATCCATCCCGGCCTGTTGCCGGAGTATGGCGGTCAGGGCATGTATGGCCGGCGCGTGCATGAAGCCGTGCTTGCGGCCGGCGCCCGGGAGACCGGCGTGACCGTCCACGTCGTAGACCGGGTATACGATAACGGTCCGATCCTGGCACAAAAAAAGATACCCGTAAAACCGGGAGATAGCGCAGACAGCCTGGCCGGACGAATCCTGGCAGTCGAGCACGAGCTCTACGTGGATACAATCGACCGGATTATCCGCGGCGAGCTTAAACTGCCGGTATGACTCGACTAATGGGGACAGATTTGAAACCTGTTCCCTGTTAATAAAAATAAATCTCCTGCTTTTTACTATAACAGAACAGTTATATTTGACATTAATAACTAAACTGTTATAATTATAAAATATGACAGTTCGGTTATATTCTGAATATTAATCAATCCACAAGAACGAGACCATTATGATACCTGTTACCTCACCTGAGACTCTGGGAAAAGTCCTTCGACATTACAGGAAAAACCAGGGATTGACGCAAGTTGAAGCAGGCAACAAATTCAACCTGCCACAGAAAACCGTTTCCAGGATAGAGGCAGGAGCTACAGCCGTACGATTGGACACGGTATTCAAATACATGTCGGCTCTTGGCCTGGAAATGCATCTGGAACCCAGGAATAAGCTGTTCGATGATGAGGCGCTCTGGTAATGGCGTCGTCCCTGTTTATTTACATGAACGGCCATGAAGTCGGAGAATATATCTGGCGGCGCGGTGGTGTTCATGAGCTTGTTTACAACGATTCATGGCTCGAACTCAGGGGGGCGCTTCCCCTCTCCCTTTCCTTGCCGCTTACGGATAAGCGACATAAGGGCGACGTGGTATACAACTACTTCGATAACTTGTTGCCCGACAGCATGGACCTCCGAAATCGAATCCAGGCCAGGTTCGGCACCAAAACCAACCAGCCTTTTGATTTGCTCTCATGCATCGGTAAGGACTGCGTCGGCGCCATCCAGCTCACAAGCGGACCAACGCAGACCGAGGTGAAGAAAATTGAAGGTGTGCCTTTGAATGAAAAAGATATCGCAGAAGAACTCAGAAACTACAAAGCGCTGCCGTTAGGCATGTTTAAAGACAGGGAATTCAGGATCTCCATTGCCGGTGTCCAGGAAAAAACGGCGTTGCTTATGCACCAAGGGCAATGGCAACGTCCTGTAGGCGCAACACCTACCACACACATACTGAAATTACCGATTGGGAGAATTGACCATGCAGGTATTGATCTGTCGGACAGCACTGAAAATGAGTGGTTATGCCTCGAGATATTAAGAGGCTTTGGCTTGCCTGTTGCTGCGGCCAGTGTTGTGAAGTTTGAAAATATCAAAGCGCTTGTGGTCGAGCGTTTTGACCGAAAATTCGCCAAAGACAAATCCTGGATCATCCGCCATCCTGTAGAAGACATGTGTCAGGTAAATGGGATTGCGCCTGCCTTGAAATATGAAAATGAAGGCGGTCCGGGCATCACAAAAATTATGGAACGACTCAGGTCTTCACTTCGAGCGGAAGACGACCGGTTCCGGTTTATGCGAACTGTCTTCATCTTCTGGCTTCTAGGCGCTATTGACGGCCATGCAAAAAATTTCAGTATTTTCCTGCGCCAGGGCGGACGGTTTGAACTGACCCCTGTTTACGACGTCATCTCGGCATATCCCCTCGCTGAGAGGCGCCAGATTGAATACAGGGACTTGAAAATGGCGATGGCACTGCGCGGCAAAAATGTACATTATGCGTGGCATGAAATCATGCCGCGACATTGGTTCAGTCATTCGGCAAAAGTCGATTTTCCCAAGGTACAAATGCAACAAATCATAGAGGATGTCACGGACAGGCTGGATTCGGTGATCGATGCAGCAGCAGCAAATATCCCCACGAATTTTCCGGGTGATATTGCCGAACCGATTTTTGCCGGCATGAGAAGGTGCATAAAACGAATTTCCTGACACCTCCGACTGCGGATAAGCTACTCGACGGTTATGGTTATCCGGCCCGAGATCACGGCGGGTTCATGGGGGATATGGACGAAATCACCCAGCAGGAGCTGCAGGGTATGAACACCGGGCGACAGGTCCAGGGTGACTTCCGTCTGGCCCTTGCCGAAGTGGCGGTGGTTTTCATCATTGATGATCGGCAGGTTAAGGGCCGGCACGGGCGTATCCACCAGCAGATGGTGGTGACCTGAATCCTCGTACTGAATACCGGCCGGCGCGACTCCCATGTTCCTCAGGCCGAAGCGAACGTTAATCGGGTTTGACAACGTCGCGCCGTCAGCGGGCGAAATGAAATACAGCTCGGCATTGTCAGGCGCCGGGGTTCTCTCCTGAGCATGACTGCAAAACGCGCTGAATGCCAGGATGAGAAATATCAGTTTATACATTTACTAACCTCTCCTGCTCTGAATTTCCGGCAAGTTTATCACAAGGCGACGATATATTTTGCCATATCCGGATTAATTTATTAGCATACTCTGCTGTTGTCCAGACATTATTATTATGTTGGTAAATCAAATAACTGCCATTTACGACCGGTATATTCTCGGGCGGCCCGGGCTGGTGCTGCTGGCGCTCCTGGCCGTATTTGCTTTCTTTGCCTGGCATTCCAGGGATTTCAAACTGGATGCCTCCACCGATACCCTTATCCTGGAAAGCGACAAGGACCTGCGCATACTACGCCAGGTGAACAAACGATACGAAACGCAAGAGTTTCTGGTCGTGACGTTCACTCCCGCCGCGGACCTGTTTTCAGTCTCGTCGCTGGAAACGATTCATCAACTGCGTGAGGATTTGAAACAGATACCGGGTGTTGCATCGGTGTTCTCGTTGGTCGATGCCCCGCTGGTAAAGATCATCGGCGGGAAACTGATTGAGGTAGCCAGGAAATATCGCACCCTGGAGGACCCGACCATAGACCGGGACCGGGCGCGGGAAGAACTGTTGGCCAGCCCGATATTTCTGGACCTGCTCATCAGCCAGGATGCCCGGACAACGGCGTTGCAGGTCAATCTGAAAAACAAGGAAATCTTTACCGATGCGCAGAAGAGGAGAAATGAACTGCTGTTCAAGCAGGAGCACGAGGGCCTGACTGAAGCGGAACAAATGGAGCTGGCAGATACCCTGGAACAGTATGAAGAAATCAAGGAGGAGGTCATCCGCCTCAATCACGAAACCGTAGCAGCAACCCGAGAGGTGATGGATCGGTACCGGGACCGGGGGACTCTCTACCTGGGCGGCATTCCCATGATCGCAGATGACATGATCACGTTCATCAAGAACGACCTGCTGGTGTTCGGCGCCGGCGTGTTTGCTTTCCTGGTGATCATGCTCTCGATCATTTTCAGGCAACCCCGTTTTGTCCTGCTACCTCTGTGCAGTTGCATATTTGCTGTAGTCATCATGATGGGTCTGCTGGGACTGATCGGCTGGCGGGTCACGGTTATATCGTCCAATTTCATTTCCCTGATGCTCATTCTCACCATGTCGATGAACGTACACCTGATCGTGCGTTACCGGCAACTCAGCCGTGACTTTGCCGGGCTGAACCAGACCGAGCTGGTTTCCAATACCGTCCGGCACATGGTCTGGCCCTGCCTGTATACCGCGCTGACCACCATGATCGGATTCGGCTCACTGGTCGTCAGCGATATTAAGCCTGTGATCGATTTCGGCTGGATGATGACCCTGGGTCTCAGCGTTACTTTCATGACATCCTTCCTGCTGTTCCCGGTGATACTGATATCCCTTGATAAAAAGATC
Organism: Gammaproteobacteria bacterium; assembly: GCA_965222155.1. Classification (GTDB taxonomy): domain Bacteria; phylum Pseudomonadota; class Gammaproteobacteria; order Eutrophobiales; family Eutrophobiaceae; genus JAAXHV01. The sequence goes on along the minus strand of CBDCTH010000012.1, from coordinate 545,038 downwards.
ACCGCCCCCGGTAAGCAGGAAGTGCCGTTTACCGCGACCCTGGCGAAAATTACCGAAAAATTCGGCAACAGTGTGGTGCTGGTCGCCCTGCTGCTGGCTGCACTCAGCCTTTACGGCGTATCCCGGCTGAAGGTCGAGAACAGCTTTGTCAATTACTTCAGCGACACTACGGAAATACACCAGGGTCTGACACTGATCGATAACGAACTGGGCGGCACTGCGCCCATGGACGTCGTCCTCAAATTCGATCCCGTCAAGGAGTTCGGGGAGGAAGAAGAGCCGCTGGAAGGGGATGATGAATTTGCCGATCCGGATGATTTGTTCGGCGGCTTCGAGGAAGAACCCGCGCACCCGGCGGATACGTGGTTTACCGCGTACAAGATCGACCGCATCAAGGCGGTTCACGACTACCTGGACAGCCTGCCGGAAGTAGGCAAGGTACTGTCACTGGCTTCGGTCCTGCGCCTGGCTGAAGACCTGAATGAGGGTGAGGAGTTCGACGCCTTCGAACTCGCGGTCATCAACAAAAAAATGCCCCAGGAAATCAAGGAACAACTGATTGATCCGTATATCTCCATTGCGGACAACGAAGCCCGCATCAATATACGCATCCTGGATTCCCTTCCCGAATTGCGCCGCAAGCAGTTCCTGGAAAAAATCAACGCAGACCTGCGCACGGAACTGGGTCTGACCGAGGATGAGTTCCAGGTCAGCGGCATGATGGTGTTATACAATAACATGCTGCAAAGCCTGTTCACTTCCCAGATCGAAACTCTGGGGGTCGTGATGCTGGGTATTGCCCTGATGCTGCTGGTCCTGTTCCGTTCCTTCTCCCTTGCCCTCATCGGCATCCTGCCGAACATCCTGGCCGCCGGTATCATCCTGGGCCTGATGGGTATCCTGGATATCCCCCTGGATTTGATGACGATAACCATTGCCGCCATCACTATCGGCATCGCGGTGGACAACAGCATCCATTATATCTACCGCTTTCGCGAGGAATACCCAGGCAAAGCCGACTACGTATCGACGCTCCATTATTGTCATGCCAACATAGGCCGAGCCGTTTTCTACACGGCGGTCACGATCATCACCGGTTTTTCAATCCTGGTGATGTCCAATTTCATTCCGACCATTTACTTCGGCGTGCTCACCGCCCTGGCCATGTTCATCGCCCTGCTGGCAGCACTCACCCTGCTGCCCAAGCTGATTCTGATATTCCGTCCGTTTTAGCCATAGAGGACACAGAGATCACAGAGGGGACAGATTTGAAATCTGTCCCCTCTCCCGCCGTTTTCCCCAAAAAAATATGGAAATCCTGGAACTTTGCCAAATAAAATCTTTCTCAATTGTCAGGATCAAATTAGAATGTAGAGTTTAGCCCCATACTCATTCAATCAGGAGAAATCAAACCATGAAACGGAAAGTTGGCATTTTAATGATATTGCTGTTGTCGGCGCTGGCGCTAACTGCGCCCGCCGCTGATGATATAGGCGAGCCGAAAGATGTCATACTCGCCACAGTCGATGGCGTGATTGCACGTATCGCTGAAGAAAAGAAAAAGCTTGATGCACAACCGGAAATAGTCTATGACCTGATAAATGACCTGATCATCCCCGTCTTCGATTTCAACAATATGTCAAGATGGATACTGGGTAAGTACTGGAAGCAGGCTAGCGAAGAACAACGCACTATATTCACCTATGAATTCAAAAGCCTGCTGGTGCGTACCTATGCCAAGGCGGTGCTTGGATTTACCAACGAGAGAGTCAATTACCTGGAAACCCTGACGGGTTCCAAACCCAATATCGTGATGGTGAAAACCGAGATCGTCTCAGACAGCGGTGTCACGCCGGTCAATTACACCATGCATATCAGTGACGGCAGTTGGAAGGTGGTAAACGTCGCCTTTGAAGGGATTAGCCTGGTAGAGACGTACCGGAAGTCATTTGCCTCCGAGATTCGCAACAACGGTCTTGAATCATTGATTCAAAAACTGGTAGACAAAAATGAGAAGCTGGAACAATCGTTGACCGATGAAACATAAGGTTTATCTGCGCTGATGCCGGGGGATCCCATGCAGGTTGAAGATATTACAAGATTGATCGAAGCCGGTGTCCCGGGCAGTGAGGTCGAGGTGGAGGGTGATGGAACGCACTTCACGGCAATCATCGTAAGCGATGTATTTGCCGGAAAGAACATGGTCCAGCAACACCAGTTGGTCTACAAGGCCCTGGGAGACAAGATGGGAACTGACATCCATGCACTCTCCATACAGACCTACACCCCGGAACAATGGAAGAAAAAGAGCTCACTTCGAGTTATATCCACGGGCTAACCCGTGGATAAACTGACCATCCGGGGCGGAGTCCCGTTGTGTGGTGAGATCCGGATCTCAGGCGCAAAAAATGCAGCCCTCCCTATTCTGGCAGCTACCCTGCTGACAGATAAGCCGGTACTGATCGGCAATATCCCGCATTTACACGATATCACGACGACCATGGAGTTATTAGGCCTGATGGGCTCGGAACTGATGCTTGACGAGCGCATGAATATCGAGGTCAATAACCGGAACGTAAGCAGGTTATATGCCCCTTATGAACTGGTGAAAACCATGCGCGCGTCGATACTGGTGCTGGGACCGCTGCTCAGCTGCTACGGGCATGCACAGGTCTCCCTGCCGGGGGGATGCTCAATCGGTTCGCGGCCGGTCGACCTGCATCTCAAAGGGTTATCCGCCATGGGCGCCGACATTGAAGTGGATGACGGTTATATCCATGCGCGCGCCAAGCGTCTGCACGGTGCCTATATAAACTTTGACACGGTTACCGTTACCGGTACGGAAAACCTGATGATGGCCGCTACACTGGCAGACGGACGCACAATTATTGAAAACGCTGCACAGGAGCCGGAAGTGACGGACCTGGCAAATTGCCTCAACACCATGGGAGCCGAAATTACCGGCGCCGGAACGAGCAGAATAGAAATTGACGGGGTAAAACAACTCAGCGGAGCCAGCTACGATATATTGCCCGACCGGATAGAGACCGGGACTTACCTGGTCGCGGCGGCCATGACCGGCGGCAGGATAAAGCTGAGAAATACCGATCCTTCCCTGTTGAAAGCGGTTCTACAAAAACTGACAGAGGCAGGAGCCGATATCACCTGCGAGGACAATTCCATATCCCTGGCAATGGAAGCCGGGACAAGACCCAGAGCGGTTGATATAAATACGGCCCCTTTCCCCGGGTTCCCTACGGATATGCAGGCGCAATTCACCGCGATGAACTGTGTTGCCGAGGGCAGCGCCGTCATAACGGAAAATATTTTCAACAACCGCTTCATGCACGTGGGGGAATTACAGAAAATGGGAGCGGATCTGGCCCAGGACGGCTGTAAAGTCGTGGTGAATGGTGTTGATAAACTGACCAGCAGTACGATCACTGCAAAGGATTTGCGGGCATCGGCCTGCCTCATTCTGGCCGGTCTCGTTGCCCAGGGAGAGACCCTCGTTGAACAGGTGTATCATATTGATCGCGGATATGAGACCATCGAAGAAAAACTGATGCAACTGGGCGCACGCATAAGACGGCTGCCCTGATGAATATTTGGGGTCAGAGTAAAAATACAGCTAATTTGACAGGCGGTGATGGTTTATCATCCAGTATTTTTACCCTGACCCCAAATATCTTGTTCGACGAGAAATAAACGGAAACGCAACTATAAATGAAAAACGGGATTACCATCGCGGTTTCCAAAGGACGAATTCTTACAGAGTCCCTCCCCTTGCTTGCGCGCATCGATGTTCGCCCTCTTGATGATCCCAACACGACACGCAAACTTATTTTTGAAACCAACCATGCCGAAATCAGGCTGATCGTCATCCGCGCGTCTGACGTACCCACCTACGTCCTGAACGGCGGCGCGGATCTCGGCATCGCCGGCAAAGACGTGCTTATCGAAACTGATAGCGACAACCTGTACGAGCCGTTGGACCTGAACATTGCCCGCTGCCGCTTGATGCTGGCAGGGTCGCAGGACGCCCCGGAGATGTCGGGGCGGTTACGCGTTGCCACCAAATATGTTACGACAACCCGGAACTTTTTTGCCGAAAGAGGGCAACAGGTGGAGATCATAAAGTTGTACGGTTCCATGGAACTCGCTCCCGTGCTGGGCTTGTCCGACCTGATAGTTGATCTGGTCAATACGGGCAATACCCTGAAAGAAAACGGCCTGGTAGCACTGGAGAAAATTGCTGACATCAGTTCCCGTCTCATCGTCAACAAGGCAGCAATGAAGATGAAACAGGAGATTATCAAGCCTTTCATAAAACGCCTTAGCGAGGCCGTACCCCAATGATCCGCATTACCAGGCTGGACGATTCTGATCCGCAATTTGAAAACCGCTTTGCACAACTGCTGGCCGGCAACGAAACCCTGGACCCGGAGCTGACCGCGACCGTCTCGGCAATCCTGAGCAACGTCAGGGATAACGGCGTCACGGCGCTGGTGGAATACACCAATCGATTTGACCACCGTTCAGTCGGACCCGGCGACCTGGAAGTGGCTGAAACAAGCCTGCAGCAAGCCCTGGCGGCGATACCACCGGACCTCCGCCAGGCATTGGAGAGCGCCGCAGCGCGCATACGCGAGTACCACCAGCATCAGAAAGCCCAATCCTGGAGTTACCGGGATCAGGACGGCTCAACCCTCGGACAACGCATTACCCCCCTGGATAGAGTAGGCATTTACGTTCCAGGCGGCAAGGCAGCGTACCCGTCATCGGTATTAATGAATGCAATACCGGCGCAAGTGGCCGGTGTCGGGGAAATTATTATGGTCGTGCCGGCAGTCAATGATGAAATCGCCCCCGTTGTCCTGGCGGCAGCACAAGTGGCGGGGGTCGACAAGGTCTTTTCAATCGGCGGTGCACAAGCCATCGCGGCCCTGGCCTACGGCGCCGGCCCGGTTCCCGCGGTCGATAAGATCGTGGGACCGGGAAATCGCTACGTTGCTGCCGCCAAACGGCTTGTTTTCGGCGTTGTCGGCATAGACATGATCGCCGGCCCATCCGAGGTGGTGGTCGTTGCCGACGAGAGCGCTGACCCGGACTGGATCGCTATGGACATGTTCGCTCAGGCAGAGCATGACGAGGATGCCCGGGCTATCCTGGTAACGACCGACGCAAGTTTGCCTGAACGGGTTGAAGTCTCAATTAACCAACAGATCGCACAGATGGAACGCGCCGACATTATTCGCACTGCAATCGTGAACAACGGCGCATTGATCCGGGCCGGGGGCATGGAACAGGCATGCGCCATCGTAAACCGGCTGGCGCCGGAGCACCTGGAACTCGCGCTACAGGATCCGGACAGGTACCTGGAAGGAATCAGGCACGCCGGCGCAATCTTCCTGGGACATTTTGCCGCAGAAGCACTGGGAGATTACTGCGCAGGCCCGAGTCACGTCCTGCCTACCGGCAGGACTGCAAGATTCTCATCACCACTGGGAGTCTATGATTTCCAGAAACGCTCATCCCTGATTGAATGCAGCGCCGCGTCCGCCTCCGAGCTTGCCCGCACCGCAACCGTTCTGGCCCGCGCCGAAGGGCTGTCGGCACATGCCCGTTCCGCAGAACTGCGCATGAAGGAAAACTGAAAGAAAAAATTCACATGGATTAACAGGATGTACAGGATTCTAAAAGAATGGTCTGGGGACCTGCCCTCGTATGATATTGAAATTATCCTGTTTATCCTGCCCATCCATGTTAAAAGAGGTTTACTGTCTGAGGGCTGGTCGTTCTGCCACTTGTACGCTTAACGTTACTCTCTCCCAGCCGCGCAGGAGTTCTATTTCTATCGTGTCGCCCGGTTTGACCTGGGAGATCAGGTTGATCGTGTATTGCGGGTCAAACAGGGGCTTGCCGTCGATCCTGGACATGATATCGCCAGGCATGATTCCGGCCTGATCAGCCGGGCTGCCGTTGAGAACGGCCGCGATCAGGATGCCGCTTTCAACCGGACCTCTCGCATCGATGATATCCCGCGGCACAATCTGCGCTTCGATACCGATCCAGCCGCGGATGACATGGCCGTAATCAATAATCTGCTGCATTACGTCCAGAGCCAGGTTAGTCGGAATAGCCAGGCCGATCCCTTGAGAACCACCGCTGCTGGATATAATTGCCGTGTTGATCCCTATTAATTTCCCTGTTGCGGAAATCAGGGCCCCGCCGGAATTGCCCGGATTGATATCCGCGTCTGTCTGGATAAAATTCTCGAACGTGGTAATACCTACCCTGTTACGTCCCGTGGCGCTGACGATGCCCTGGGTGACAGTCTGGCCGAAATCATACGGGTTCCCTATAGCCAGGACGACATCCCCCACCTTCACCCGGCTTGAATCGCCGGATGGGGCTACATGCAGGTTGTCCAGTTCTATTTTCAGCACCGCGAGGTCGGTATCCGCGTCAATGCCCACGACCTCCGCAGGCGATTGTCTTCCATCGTACAGCGTGATGAGTATTTCATCAGCATTGTTGATGACATGGGCATTGGTAAGTAAATAGCCATCCCCATCTATAATCACCCCGGAGCCGAGATTGTTATTACGCCGCTCACTCGGAACCCGGGGGCCGAAGAAACGGCGGAACAAGGGGTCCTGGAACAGGGGATGAATCGTCTGCCGCTCGATATATGTGGCGTAGACGTTAACCACTGCGGGCGCAACCGCGGCCACCGCCTCGCTGTAGGAGACGACAACACTCTGGTCTGTTCTGATGTCAACACCGTTTTGGGACAAATACAGGCTGGGGAACAGATACAGCAGGACGAACGCGCCGGCCAACCCGACAACAACGGACTGAATAAAAAATGTAAGAAAACGCGAGCTGCGGTCGCCGGGCATGATCAATGCGAAACCTGACTATTTTACTGATCGATCGTGACGATATCATATCATGGATTCCTGCCGCCCTTCCTCACAAAAGAGCAAACAGTTCACTGACCGATTCAATGAGCACAATAAGCTCCTTATCAAGAAACTCGATCAACATACAGGTGCTCCCGCTAACTCCCGGGAGCGAGGGCATTCTGCCCTCGTGGAGGGCGAGACGCCCTCCCTCCCAAGGAAACATACCCGTGACTCCTGGGGGACAGATTTAAATCTGTCCCCCCTGTGTTCGAATCCGGCAAAAATCACTGTATTGACCCCGATTTAGCGGAAGCGCCTGGCATGACTTTAAGATAGTCCTGGTTGGACCCATACAAACGCTTGCGGCGTGTAACGTGGCGCGCTACAATGTTGCATGAAGATCAGGCACAAGGGACTGCGGGCACTGCACGAGCGGGACGATGCCGCGCGACTGCCTGTCGGGCTGGCGCCACGGCTTCGGCGTATCCTGCTCCGGCTGCAAGAGGCGACGCATCCGGGCAGCGCCGATGCGCCGGGCTTCCGGCTGCATCCCCTGAAGGGCAACCGCGCGGGCCAGTGGAGCGTTCGCGTCTTCGGCAACTGGCGCGTGGTGTTCCGTTTCGAGGACGGCGAGGCCGTAGACGTAAATTTGATTGACTACCACTGACCGAGGGGAGCGTTGACCATGAACGACATTGCAAACGATCGCGTCAGCCCGATGCTGAACCCACCGCACCTGGGCGAACTGATCCGCGAGAGCATGAACGATGTGGGGTGGAACGTAAGCGAGACGGCGGCGCGCTTGGGCTGTGAGCGCGGAACGTTGTCGCGGCTGCTGAACGGCAAGGCAGGGGTGTCCGCGAAAATGGCGCTGGCGCTGGAGGATATCAGCTGGGGCACTGCTGATCACTGGATGCGGATGCAGGCGAGCTACGAGCTTGCGCAGACGCGCCGGGACCGGGCCGCCGCCGAAAGGCGCGCGGCCGCGTTGCAGGCATGATCCGATCTCGCGGCCGCGCCGCGGAACGGACGACTGTCTCGGAAGCCGTCGTTCGTCTGCGGGTGCCGCTTCCGGTCGCCGGGAAGCGATCCCTCGCGCGGTACAAGGCGGGCGGCGTGAACTGATGCGCCTGTCGTGGAACGAGGTTCGTGCTCGCGCCGCAGACTTCGCCAAGGACTGGGCGGACGCGGCCTACGAGAAGGGCGAAACGCAGAGCTTCTACAACGCCTTCTTCGAGGTGTTCGGGGTGCGGCGGCGGAACGTCGCGCGCTACGAGTCCCATGTCGCGAAGCTGGACAACCGCTCGGGCTTCATCGACCTGTTCTGGCCGGGCGTCTTGATCGTCGAGCAGAAAAGCGCCGGGCGCGACCTGAAGGCGGCATACGCCCAGGCCGGGGAGTACTTCGACGCGCTGCCCGAGCGCGACCGCCCGCGCTACATTCTGGTCAGCGACTTCCAGACCTTCGAGCTTCACGACCTGGACGAGCGGGAGGTCGCCGCGTTCACGCTCGCTGACCTTCCCGCCCATGTCGAGGCGTTCGGCTTCATCCTCGGCGTACAGCGCCGGACTTTCCGCGATCAGGACCCGGCGAACATCGAGGCCGCCGAGCTGGTTGGGCAGCTGCACGATGCGCTCGCGGACGCGGGGCACCGGGGGCACGATCTGGAACGGTTCCTCGTGCGCGTCGTGTTCTGCATGTTCGCCGACGACACCGGGGTGTTCGAGCCGCGCGACATCTTCCTCGATTTCATCGAGACGCGCACAAGCGAGGACGGGGCCGATCTCGGGCCGTGGCTCGCGCAGCTGTTCGAGGTGCTCGACACGCCGGAGGACAGGCGTCCCGCGACCCTCGATGAGGACCTTGCCCGGTTCCCCTACGTCAACGGCGACCTGTTCGATGGGCATCTGCGGACCTTCTCGTTCGACGCGGCGATGCGCGGGGCGCTGCTGGACGCCTGCCGCTTCGACTGGTCGAAACTCTCGCCCGCGATCTTCGGCGCGCTGTTCCAGTCGGTGATGGACCCGGCGGAACGCCGAGCCCAGGGCGCGCACTACACGACCGAGAAGAACATCCTCAAGGTGATCGAACCGCTATTCATGGACGACCTGCGCGCCGAGTTCGAGCGAGCGAGGGCGCGGCGCGGCCGAAACCGCCTTGCCGCGCTCCGGCAATTCCAGGTGAAGCTCGGCGGCATGACGTTCTTCGACCCGGCGTGCGGTTGCGGCAACTTCCTCATCATCGCCTACCGGGAATTGCGGCTACTCGAAATCGAGGTCATCCAGGAGATTCGGGACGCGACCGTCGCGACCACGCAGACGCTGCTCGATGCCGCATGGCAGTCGGCGGTGGACGTGGATCAGTTCTACGGGATCGAGCTTGGCGAGTTCCCGGCTCGCACTGCTGAGACCGCGCTGTGGATGATGGACCACATCATGAACAACCGGCTGAGCCTGGAGTTCGGCCAGACCTACGCTCGCATTCCTCTGGAGAAGTCGCCGCACATCGTCCACGGCGACGCGCTGGAAACCGACTGGTCCGAATTGCTGCCGCCGGGCGATTGTTCCTTCGTCTTCGGCAACCCACCCTTCGTGGGCGCAAAGTATCAGACAACGGAACAACGTGCTCAGGTGCGAGGGATCGCGGCGCTCGGCAAGAGCGGCGGCACGCTCGATTACGTCGCCGCATGGTTCATCAAGGCGGGAGAGTATGTGCAGGGCAGCCGCGCCCGGATCGGCTTCGTCGCCACCAACTCGATCACGCAAGGCGAGCAGGTCGCGCAACTCTGGCCGGTCCTGTTCGAGCGTTGCAAGCTGGAGATCGCGTTCGCGCACCGCACGTTCGCGTGGGGATCGGACGCGCGCGGCAAGGCACACGTGCATGTTGTTATTCTCGGCCTCGACCGGCAGGAGGCCGCGCGACCGGAGAAACGCCTGTTCAGCTATCCCGATATCAACGGCGAGCCGGAGGAAAGCGGCCACGCCGCGCTGTCGCCCTACCTGTTCGACGCTGGCGGGCTCTCCGACCCGCATCTGGTGGTGCGAGAGGAAAGCGCGCCGATCAATGGGATAGGCAGGCTGGTTAGTGGAAGCCAGCCCATCGATGACGGCGAGTACATTTTCAACTCGGAGGAACGCGCCGAACTTTTGGAAGCCGAGCCGGACGCCTTGCGATTTCTTCGCCCCTATGTCGGCGCTCGCGAATACCTGCAAGGAAGCGAGCGGTGGATTCTGGCCTTGCAGGAAGCATCGCCGACGGAGCTGAAGGGCCTTCCCCGCGTACGCGAACGCATGGCGGCCGTCCGCCGCTTTCGGATGAAGAGCAAGCGCAAGAGTACGTTGGCGATTGCCGATTACCCGACGCGGTACAATGTCGAGGTCATCCCCAATGCGCCGTTTCTGGTGATTCCCGAAGTCAGTTCCGAGCGGCGGGAGTATGCGCCCATCGGCTGGCTGAAGCCGCCGGTCTTTCCGAGCAATCTCGTGAGGATTCTGCAAAACGCAACGCTGGCGGATTTCGCGCTACTGACCTCGGCCATGCACATGGCCTGGCTGCGCCATATCGGCGGGCGGCTCAAGAGCGACTACCGCTACTCCATCGGTCTCGTCTACAACACCTTTCCGATGCTGCCCAAAGGAGAGGACCTGTCGAGATTGGAACCGCTGGCCCAGGCAGTGCTCGATGCCCGTGCCGCTCATCCTGGCGCGACACTGGCTGATCTCTACGATCCTGACTTGATGCCGCCGAACCTGCGCCGGGCGCATCAGGCACTTGACCGTGCGGTGGACCGGCTTTATCGGCGCACCGGCTTCGCCTCCGAGCGCGAGCGTGTCGAGCACCTGTTTATGCTCTACGAGAAGATGCAAACGCCGCTCGCGGCGCAAATGAAGGGAAGGAAACGCCGAAGGCGGTGAGAAAATTGCCATTTGCAATCGGGTCAATGTCAGAACTTCCCGGATACGGTGAGGGGACTTCGACGATGCAAGTGGGATCCAGTCAAAAATAAGAATGAGCACACAAATGACAAGACTAACTGTTGAAGTTGATCAACTCCTTTTGGAAGCGGGCCAATGCTTCATGTACCTGCTTTGGGTCGAGAGCACAATGTGCGACCTCATTGTCCTTAAGAAAGGAGGTAAAGAGATGATAGAACAGTACAATTTGAGATATGGAATGGCATCTCTCCCTTCCGATTCGGTGAACTCTGCATTCTCAGCAACCCGGGGTCGAACGAGATGGTGAGGGCGGAGGGTAGTAGGCTTCGGCTGTTCCCGCGTGTAATGTGATCTCCGTACCCTGTGTAGCTTATACTAATGTTGAGATGAGAAAGGAGAACCATACGCTAATTGTGCCGGAACAGCATACCGGGAAACGACTCGACCAGGTCCTGGCCCTGTTATGCCCGCAGCATTCCCGTTCCCGCTTGCAGGCATGGATAAGAGATGGTTTTGTCAGCGTGGACGGCGCTTCGCTGAAGCAGAAAGATACCGTCCAGGGGGGTCAGTCGATCAAGGTCAGGGCGCAGCTTGAAAATCGAAATGAAAAATGGATTGAACAGGCTATCCCCATCGATGTCCTCTATGAGGATGAGGCCATTCTTGTCATCAACAAGGCGCCGGGCATTGTCGTTCACCCGGGCGCCGGCAACCCGGATCGTACCCTGGTCAACGCCTTGCTGTATCACTGCCCTGATTTGGCGCAGGTCCCAAGGGCGGGTATTGTTCAGCGCCTCGATAAGGAAACTTCAGGAATCATGGTGGTGGCGAAAACACTGGAAGCCCATACGAGACTGGTGAAGGATTTACAGGACCGGAAAATCACAAGAGAATACCGGGCTGTCGTGCATGGGCATTTAATCAGCGGCGGTACGATAAACGCTGCCATAGGCAGGCACCCGACGTTACGAACCCGCATGGCCGTTACCGACAAGGGTAAAACCGCAACGACCCATTATCGGATCGTCAGGAAATATCCCATCTGTACGGACCTTAAAATAAGACTTGAGACGGGACGTACCCATCAAATCCGGGTCCACATGGCGCACCTGGGCCATCCTGTTATCGGCGACCCTGTTTATGGGGGAAGGAAGCGGTTTCCTAAAAATGTATCGGACACACTCAGGAAAAAGATTGCCGCATTTCCCAGACAGGCGCTGCATGCGGTCCGGCTGGAGTTGCTGCATCCGCTGAATAATGAAAGCCTGGAGTGGTCGGCGCCACTGACCGCAGATATCGAAGAATTACTGGCCGCCATCAGGCATGAGTCGAATGAATGAGATATGGATGGCCGCAGACTGGCCTGCGCCCGGGCACATTCACGCCGGAACGACAACGCGGCTGGTCGGTGTCAGTCGCCCCCCGTTCGACAGCTTTAACCTTGCCGGTCATGTAGGCGATGACCTGCAGGCCGTTGCAGAGAACCGCTTACGGTTGCAAAGTCAATTAAGCCTGCCGGCCGCGCCGAACTGGTTGAAACAGCGCCACGGCAGCAGGGTAGTTGAAGTCAATCCGGACGAAAACGCAGACGCGGACGGCGCTTATACTCGCGCAACCGACAGGGTATGTGCAGTTTTAACGGCTGACTGTATTCCCCTGTTGCTCTGTAATAAATCCGGCACTGAAATTGCCGCTATCCACATCGGTTGGCGCGGCCTGTGTCAAGGCATCATAAAAAGCGCCCTGGCCATGTTTAACGCCAATCCCCGGGAATTACTGGCCTGGCTGGGGCCGTATATCAGTCAGGAAAATTACGAAGTCGGGGCTGACGTTATCACTGCTTGCCTGGGGACCGGGGACAGATTTGAAATTTGTCCCCGGTCGGAACAGAGTGAAAATAAATCTGTCCCGTTTTCTCAGGCAATCCGTCAGAGTCGTGCGAATCACTGGTTCCTGGACCTCGGACAACTGGTGAAAATCAAGCTGCTGCAACAAGGTGTCGAAGACGTTTATGGATGTAACCTGTGTACCTACAGTAGAAAAGACCTGTTCTATTCCTATCGCAGGGACGGCGTGACAGGACGTATGGCAAGTATGATATGGATGCAGTGATGGAAAGGACACAGACTTGAATCGGACCTAAATGCCCATATTTATATGGTGTCACCAATTACCGGACTTGACTGATGCGTACAGACAGATTAACCAGTAAATTCCAGCAGGCTTTGGCGAATGCCCAGAGTCTGGCGCTGGGGCGCGATAACCAATTTATAGAACCGTTACACGTTATGGCCGCGCTGTTGGACCAGGAAGGCGGTTCGACCACCCATTTACTGGGCCTGGCAGGGGTGGATGTCGACGGGTTGCACAAACAAATAACCCGTGACATGGAGAATTTTCCCCGGGTACAGGGACACAACGGGGAAATATACGTGTCCAAAGACCTGGAGCGGCTGCTCAACCTCACGGACAAGTACGCGCAAAATCGTAAGGATCAATATATTTCCAGCGAATTGTTCTCCCTTGCCGCCACTGACGACAAATCAGGGCTGGGGAAACTCATGCGAGAGTGCGGCGCCGACAAACATAAAATAGAGGCGGCGATAAATAAAATCCGTGGCGGGGAAAGCGTTAACGACCCTCACAGTGAAGATAACCGGGGCGCATTGGATAAATTCACGATTAATCTAACTGAACAGGCCATCCAGGGGAAACTGGATCCCGTTATCGGTCGGGATGAGGAGATACGCCGCACGATCCAGGTCCTGCAAAGACGAACGAAAAATAATCCTGTGCTGATCGGGGAACCGGGTGTCGGTAAAACAGCCATAGTCGAGGGCCTGGCGCAACGTATCATCAACGGCGAGGTGCCCGACTCCTTGAAAGGCAAGCAATTGCTGGCATTGGACATGGGTTCACTCATCGCCGGAGCGAAGTTTCGCGGCGAGTTTGAGGAACGACTGAAAGGGGTATTGAACGATCTCAACAAACAACAGGGCCAGATCATCCTGTTTATTGATGAGGTGCATACCATGGTCGGCGCCGGTAAGGCGGAAGGGTCAATGGATGCCGGCAATATGTTGAAACCCGCCCTGGCCAGGGGTGAGTTACACTGTATCGGCGCTACGACCCTGGATGAATACAGGGAAAATATCGAAAAAGACGCGGCGCTGGAGCGGCGCTTTCAGAAAATATTCATCGACGAACCGAATGTGGATGACACCATTGCCATTCTACGCGGTCTGAAAGAACGTTATGAAGTACACCATAACGTTCAGATTACCGATCCGGCAATAATTTCCGCGGCCAATCTAGGGCAGCGTTACATCACTGACAGACAATTGCCCGACAAAGCCATTGACTTGATTGATGAGGCCGCCAGCAGAATCAGTATCGAGATAGATTCCAAACCGGAAGCGATGGACCGTCTGGAGAGGCGCCTCATTCAAATGAAGATTGAGCGCGAGGCCTTGAAAAAGGAATCCGATGAGGCATCAAAGAAACGTTTGTCCGACCTGGAGAAAGACATAAGCAACGTAGAGCTGGAGTTTGCCGACCTGGAAGAGATTTGGAAATCCGAAAAAGCGGCCTTACAGGGCGCTCATGACATCAAGGAAAAACTGGAGCAGGCCAGGCTGGAATTTGAGGCGGCGCAACGGGCCGGAGATCTCAACAGAATGTCGGAATTGCAATACGGCATTATTCCCGCTCTTGAAAAACAACTCGAAAAAGCCGATCGCACCGAAACCAAGCCGATGCAATTGTTACGCAATAAGGTAACTGAAAACGAGATCGCTGAAGTGGTGTCCAAGTGGACGGGAATTCCTGTGGCAAAGATGTTGCAGGGGGAAAGAGACAAGTTGCTGCAGATGGAGCAGGCGCTGCATCGCCGGGTTATCGGCCAGGATGAGGCCATTGTTGCGGTGTCAGATGCCATTCGCCGCGCCCGCGCCGGGCTTTCCGATCCGAACAGACCCAATGGTTCTTTTCTTTTTCTCGGTCCCACCGGGGTAGGCAAGACGGAATTGTGCAAAGCCCTGGCTGATTTTTTATTTGACAGCGAAGACGCCATTGTCCGCATCGACATGTCGGAGTATATGGAAAAGCACGCAGTGGCCAGGCTGATCGGCGCGCCGCCCGGCTATATTGGCTATGACGAAGGCGGACAACTGACCGAACAGGTCAGACGCAGACCCTATAGCCTGGTACTGCTGGACGAAGTGGAAAAAGCCCACCCTGACGTTTTCAACGTACTGTTACAAGTATTGGACGACGGCCGTTTGACGGACGGCCAGGGTAGAACCGTTGATTTCCGTAATAGCGTTATCATCATGACATCGAACCTGGGTTCGGATCGAATTCGTGAACTGTCCGACGACGCCGACTATGAGACCATGAAATCGACGGTACTGGAGATCGTATCCGCTTATTTCCGGCCGGAATTCCTCAACAGGATTGATGATCTGGTAGTGTTCCATAGCTTAAAGCGCACACAACTTAAGGCTATTGCCGAGATCCAGATTGAAAGGCTGAAACAGCGTCTGACCGAACAAGGCATCACCATCAGCGTCTCAGATAAGGCTAAAGACACCTTGGCGCAGAACGGTTTTGACCCGGTATACGGCGCCCGCCCCTTAAAACGGGCCGTCCAGACCCACTTGGAAACACCTTTGGCAAAAGAGTTACTGGCCGGGAATTTTCATGCAGCGGATACCATTTACGTGGACGCGGACGAAGGCGCCCTCACCTTCTCCGCCCGATAAAAGGGGACATAGGGGATTGTTTACCACAGAGGGCACAGAGGACACAGTGTGGATATTAGCCTGTGCAGACCCACACCCTATTGAATTCCTTACAGGATTCGTTATATTGATGAACTCGTCCCCCCTTTTTACAGTATGTGATGAATATACTCCTGCAAATGCCGCCTCCCCTTTTTTATGCCGTGAGCGCGGTACTTGGTTTGCTGATCGGGAGTTTCCTGAACGTGGTTATCCTGCGGCTTCCCGGCATAATGAAGTTTGCCTGGCGCCAGGACTGCCATGAATTTCTCGAACTGAAAAATGGGGGAAAACCCGCCGCGGAACCTTATAATTTATTAAAACCCGGCTCCAGGTGTCCGTACTGCGGTCACAGGATCACCGCGTTGGAAAATATTCCCGTGTTGAGTTTTGTCTTTCTCAAGGGAAGATGCACGGGCTGTAACAAGCGGATTTCATTGCGCTACCCCCTCGTCGAGGTGTTAACCGCATTACTGACAGTGGCAGTCGCGGTAAACTATGATGTGTCCGTCCGGATGGTGTTTGCCTGTTTATTCACCTGGGCGCTTATCTCATTGACTTTCATTGATATTGACCATCAACTGCTGCCGGATAATATCACCCTTCCTTTTCTATGGCTGGGCCTGCTCTGCAACTATTTCGGGCTATTCACTGACTTGTATTCCAGCCTGTTGGGCGCCGTGGCGGGTTATGGCATTTTCTGGATTGTTTATCAGTTGTTCAAACTCATTAGCGGAAAGGAGGGTTTGGGTTTGGGAGATCTGAAGCTGCTCGCAATGCTGGGGGCATGGACAGGCTGGCAGGCATTGGCATCGATTGTTTTTCTCTCCTCCCTGCTCGGCTCACTGGTCGGGCTGTACCTGGTTTTGTTTCGCCGGCGGCAAAGGTCGGCGCCAATATCTTTCGGGCCTTACCTGGCTCTGGCAGGATGGCTGAGCCTGGTATGGGGATTAAACCTGTTTGATTATCCCTACCTGCTGGGAGCAAGCGCGCTATGAACCGTCCCATGCGAGTAGGTTTAACCGGGGGAATTGGCAGCGGCAAGTCGATAGTCAAAAACTATTTTGATGAGCTTGGAGTACCCACTATCGACGCAGATGAAATTTCTCACAGGCTTACCATGCCCGGTCAGGCGGCTTTCAACGAAGTGGTCGACCTGTTCGGAAATGAGAGTCTTGACGAATCAGGCAACCTGAACCGGCAACATTTACGCGAACTCATCTTTACCGATCCGGCGTTGAAAAAACAACTGGAAGCCATCATCCACCCGCGCGTCCGCGCGGAAATTCAAACGTTCATAAATCGAGTGAAATATCCTTATTGTATTATCTGCATACCCTTATTGATGGAAACAGGCGGACAGGCGGCCATGGACAGGGTACTGGTGGTGGATGCACCTGAAGAATTACAGGTAGAGCGGGTGACCCGGCGAGATAATACGAATGAAGACCAGGCAAGGAGTATAATCATGGCTCAAATCAGCCGCTCGGAAAGACTGCGCGCCGCGCATGACATTATTGTCAACGATGGTAGTATGAGCGATATGAAAATTAAGGTTGTAAATATACATAACAAATATATCGAATTATCCCGTCAGAAAAACAATCATTAACAAATTGGCCGGCGTAACTGCTATGGAAAATCACCTGGTATATGAACAACCCCTGAATGAACGCATCAGGACCTTATTAAGGATTGAGAACTTATTCAACCGGTTAAATCATTATTCCGGGTCACTGGACGTTTGGGATATGCGCTTGTCCATCTCCCTGTTAACTGACTTGAATAATTTACTGAAGTTGTCCGACATCAAAACCGAGTTGGCCAAGGAACTGGAGCGCTGCCAGTCGGTGTTGCGCTCGCTGAAAGGAAATCCCGGAGTGGATACGTACAAGCTCAAACACGTCCTTGGCGATCTCAACGAGTGTCTCGAGACTATTCAGGATAATGCCTGTCAGCCGGGGGCGATACTGGATGCGGATGAGTTGATCAGCTCTATCAAACAAAAAGGCTCACTGGCGGGAGGCGCTAGCAATTTTGACCTGCCTGCTTATCACCACTGGCTGAACAAGCCAACGCGCGCCAGGCAACAACGTCTGCGGGAATGGCAGGAAGATATGTTAATTGTCCAAAAGGGCACAAACCTGGTGCTGAATTTGATCAGGAACAACGCCAATCCGACAAAAGAAACTGCCATGGCGGGATTTTTTCAGCAGTCCATTGAAACGGGCACGACCTATAAGTTGATCAGAATAATCATCCCTCGGGAGCGGAAGTGTTTCCCTGAAATCAGTGGGGGAAAACATCGGGTTACCGTCCGGTTCATGGAACAGGCCGAAACCGAAAACCGGCCGGTACAAACCGAAAATGACGTGGAATTTGAACTGCATTACTGTATTTCATAAAAATCATTCGATTAACGTCCGGGTTAGTCTTGCGGCGGAGTCCGGCTTGTTCCACACGTCGCTTATCAAGGCAATACCCTGGGCGCCGTGCTGCCTGGCAATAGTTAAATCAGAAAGTTTCATCCCACCCAGGGCGTAAACGGGAACGGGTATATTCCTGATCATGTCGGAAAACCTGTCCCACCCCAGTGAAAAACCATTCTTTCCGCTGGATTTGCTGACCTGCGATAAGACACAAAAATCAATGCCCGTCTCTACGGCATGATTCAATTCCCGGAGGTCGTGGCAGGAAGCGCCAACCCAGGACCCGGCAGGTAACGGGCGTCCGGTTAATTCCAGCAGGCGTTTGCTGGTCAGGTGGACACCGGCAGCGCCGACTTTCATGGCAAACTCAGGAGTGGAATTGACGATCAGCCCCGCTCCCCGGCTTCGACAGGCGCTAATCATTTCGCTGAGGGCGGGTGCGCGGATATCCGATTTTTTACTTCTAAACTGTACCAGTTTCACACCTGCCGCCAGGTACGCCTGTAATTCGCTCACAAAAGCCGGGGTATAACTATCCAGGTCCGGGGTGATGAGATACAGCGCCGGCAGTTTGCAGGCAGCTATAATACCCTTGTTCGCCGCAGGAAAATCCTGAGCCGCCAGGGAGGATATATCGACCCATTGCGTTTCCTGTCCTTCTTTTCCCGTTAACTCCCCCGCCCAGCCGTGTATTTTCCATACATGGAATCTCAACGATTTATCGGGGTAATCATAATCGAATGAGATCAGCGGTGAGCAATCCCTTACCTCTATATTTATCTCCTCGAACAGTTCCCGCTGCAAGGCCTGAAGTGGGTTTTCGCCACTCTTGACCTTGCCGCCGGGAAATTCCCACAGGCCGCCAAGGTGGGAGTGGCGCGGGCGCCTGGTTACCAGCACCTTGTCCTTCCCGGCGTTATAGACAACGCCTAAGACGATATCTGTTCTGTTGTCCGCCATGGGTACCAGAAGAACAGGGGACAGATTTCAAATCTGCCCCCGACGGGAATTTGATAGATCATGGATACCTGCCCCTGTATGTAGTCAGAGGATAATTCCAGGACACCCATAAAATCATCTTGAGGAAAATAAGGACCGGCCTCAACCCATTCCCTTTTTATGGGTGTCCTGATTTGATATTAAGCCACTCGGCCATCTCTTCTGATGAGGTACTATATATGAATGATACGACGGAAACGCAAGAAAATGGTACATATCACGAGTATCCTTAACGAGATCGTAGCATGATGGGGATATATCCCAAAAATATGCGCCAGAGTTGGCGAAATTATTATGCGGTGTATCTATCGGAGCTAAGATGACGGGCATACAGTGTCTTGGTATGGAAGCAATTCCAGGACACCCATAAAATCATCTTGCGGAAAAAAGGAGCGGCCTCAACCCGTCTCTTTTTATGGGTGTCCTGGTTTGATACTGGTTTGATATCCCTGGATGCGCCCCCTGCAGGCATCCGGCGGATTGGTGATTGTGACCATGGAGGATGCGACCAGCACCCATTATTCAATGTTCTTCTATGCGGAGGAAGGCACTCAGAGCGGTTTTAAGGGAGTGCGCGAGGTGGTTGAAGAGAAGGGATTATTCTGCTCGTTATACACGGACCGGGGGAGTCATTATTGGTTTAACCCCTGAGGCCGGCGGGAAAGTGGACAAGGTCAACCTGACGCAGTTCGGGCAGGCCCTGCGGCAGTTAAGCATTGCGATGATACCCACGTATTCCCCGGCGGCCCGGGGGCGCTCGGAACGGACAAATCTATTTGTTGACGACACTGTTAATAATGGTAATAACAAGGGTGGTAAATTAGGTACGGTTATTAACCTCTGCTCCGTCGAATTTTCCGGAGTCTATCCAATCCCATTTGAAGACAGTCCAGAAATCTCTCGCTAATCCTTCGCGGACGTATTTATACGGTAGGTAGCCATAGCCATGCTCACCCCAACCCGGTCCCCACGAGTTTTTGATAATTAGAGAGGGGACCACTTTATCACTGTTGTCTTTTTTATGATAGTCATCGTAGCCGACAGCCATTACAGCGTGACCACCCCAAACCGAATCGTCTTCCGTCGGATAGGGGATGTCAGCTTTATTGGATAGAGAGGAGTAGACTGTAAATCCGAAGACTGCACAGTATCCCGCTGCCAAAACCCGCTTGAGAGAATCGAGAATCTTGTCGGGTTGTTCACCGATGGGGTCGAGACGAGTGTAGTTGAGAGCCTTGTAGTTGTTGGTAAAGGAATAGAGAAAGCTAGATGGCTCTTCTTCATAGTTCTCAATGACATAGGGCCAATGCTTTTCCGGCGGCACGCCAAAGGCGGCCACTGAATGCATGGCAGTCCGCAGATAAGCCCCGTGGTCTCCTGTCCGGCCGAGTAGTTTTCGTGTGACTTTATAGGTGAAGAGTCGGGAACCGTCTACATGTTCACCAGTGCTTCGACGCATCATGTATTCCATGAGTCCAACTACGGCCTGAGCGGTGCAGGAACCCAGCTTGCCCTGATCCTCTACGGGGGAACACCACTCTCTATGATCTACAGAATCCGGGATATCTGCACCATTGGTTATTAAGGAATTGGTATCAGCGAGTTTCTTGCATATATCCTTATGCTTAAGAGATTTATCCCGAAAGTCGGGTATATCAGGGTGCCACCCCATGGTGACGATACGCCGGGCCGAAGATTCATTACCGCCGTCCAGAGCGGTCGGTTTCGCTATCCAGAAAAGAGGGACGGGGTCGGTTCCGGTACCACCATTTGTTTTTTCATCATTTTTTTTATCGCAATCGTACATTGATTTACTCCTTATTTGATTTATAACTCTGTGAGACTTATTCGGCCTTGACCACCTCGAAGTCTACCTTCTTAGAACCGGTTGGAATCGGCTTGTTGGTTCCCGGCGCCTTTTTTAGCCCTGTGGCCTTGATTGTTACTTTTATACCGGGGCGGAGGTTATCAAGACTCAAATTAACGCTTGTGTCAGCGTTTAACATAACTCGTTGTTTACTCACTGGAATCGGTTTATTGCTGTCGTCGTTAGCACTCACAATCCGAGCGCCTTCAACCGTTAACTCAACGCTGTCTTCCTCCAGGCGATCGATAAATATGGTTGTATCTCCTTTGCCTTTATTAGCAACAATCACTTTCAGCGTCTGCCTGAGGTCCAATGAAGGTAGTGGTGGTGGTACAGGAAGAACTGGCAAGTAGGCCACTGGGTAACAGTCCTGCAAATCATTTTCTGGACAGGCATTTCCCCAATGACACTCGGAAGCTTTAATACACAGGCTTGAACCCTTAGGGTCTAACTTCCATGGTTTGGGTGATACAAATCTAAGACGTAGAAGTTGTGCATCGGGTTCAACAGTGATAGTTTCGGCCGGGAATTCTTCACCGGATTCGTATACAAGTCGCCCTGTTACTGCTCCTGTATGAGCGCCGGAAACATTGCGAAGCACTACTTCCATGCCTTTTTCTCCATAATCGCGCAAGATCGCCGTTTGAGACGGGATCTTCAGAGAAGGCAAAGATTTGAGTTGTACAGATGCACTTTTGAAGGAACTGTCCGCCGTAATGCCGGCAATCACGTGCCATAAGGGCTTTAGGTACACGTCTGGGAGTTTGCATATGCCCCCCTCTTTTTTCGCGGCTGTTTCAAAACCGTTCCAATCTGACTTATGAACCTCTGCGGCCAGTTTCGTAAGAGACGCATACTTTTCGTCTGGTGTTTTTTTGTCCCAAGCCTTCAATGCGTCCGGGTTGACTTTCAACACAGGACGAAGGCTTTCCTCAAATTTATCTATTTGAATATGCTGTGGAGTCTCGTTCAGTTGTTCACCAGTGAAGGCATTGCGCAATTCAGTACGACTGATAATACTCAGTGTTGGGACTTCTCCTTGCCTGTTGCAACTTTTGTAATACTCATGCGGCACCAGAACCAGAGTGGCAATATCGTAGGTTTTTCCAATTGCAGCAAAGCGAGCCGTAGCCTGGCTGGCGGCGCCGAGACGTATATAAAGGCTGTTATCTGTCAGGCGCCCTACAGTAAGAAGGCTGTTAAAGTCGCTTGCTTCGATTGCATGCAGGTTTCGGTTCAGTTTGGCGAGGCTCAAGTTTGCGCCAGTGCCGCTAATCATGGCATTTAAAGCCAAGCCGACCTGACGAGAAACTTCCACCACCGAGGACTTGATTGCGCGTTCCAGGTTATCCGTTGCCAGAATAGGGACAACATAGGGCAGTTTGTGATCAGGAGCTGGAGAGAGCTTCGTATGGAAGAAAGATATTGTTGCGTGAATATCGTAGGACAGATTCCGCCGATATAACATCGGGGTAAGTTTCAGCATCACAATATGGGGAACGTAACCTTTGCGGATAGCTGCATTGCGAACTTCCGCGTTCAATAGTTTGACATACTGGTATAATGATTGTGCTGCTTTATATTCCAGAAAAGGATCCACACCGATGTCATCCTGTCCACCGGTTAGTGTTGGTGGCGTAGAGTTGGAGGGTGGTGTGGTCGGGGCATCCGGTGCTGTGCTGGTTTGTCCCAGCCCGATGCCCAAACCAACCCCAAAAGTATCGAGGATCTGCTGCTGCACCCGCGCCGTGGAACGAATAACCTTTTTAAGTGCTGCATCTCCGTTAGCCAAATCGAATTCAGGGGCCATCTCAGTCGACGCTTCACTCCAAGGAATAGTCGAATTGACCGAGAGGAGAATTACACCGGCCTCGCCTCGGTTGTCCACCGTTACAGGTTTATATTTAGTATTGTTGCTACAGGCAGACATGCCAATCGCCAAGATGGAAAGAATTATGACTATTTTTTTCATTGTACGGCGTAGCAAGTTTCTGCTGTTGCTTTGGATGAAGATACCTGTAATTACTACCATTCTCGGCGGATTAATTATCCTGTGAATTTGCTTATTGCACGGAGAAAAAGCAGACTGACTTGACGGAACCGTCTGGAGCCGGGTAACACACACAGCATACGGATAACGCGCCACAAACGCCCGCTACACCGTGCGCACGCTGATACGTACCTGCCTGCGCGCACCCACCTTCAGCAGCTTGGAGCGAATCGTGTCTTATCGCGCTCTTATTGCGCATCGTTAAGCACATATTCAATGACTGCCACCATTACAATCCAAACGACACTGATCCGCCAAGCCACTCCGACCGCAGTGCTCATAAGTAGAGCAATCTCCAGCCGCCGGGTACGCCACCCCAATAAGCCGCCGAGAATCACACTGAGCCAACTCACAACATAGATACCCGGATAACTATCCAGGGGGGATGAGGAAGAGTACTGCCAATACGAGAACATTATCACCATGATGGAGATAGCCGCGATGAATACAATTCCTATGTCCTTCAGAATAATCATCCTCGGGCTGTTCCACCTGGTAACTTCGTCCGTCTCAGTCACGTAGCTCATCTTTTTTATCCTTCCCGTTCACTTCCGAATTAAAAGAAAAAGTCATGATGCTTTACCTCCTCTCACAAAAATCACTATTGCCAGCAACACCTGGGTAAACTCCTCAGCAAATCCGTTTCCCGGAACCTTTCATGAAGTCACTGTTTTGTTTCATAGTCAGGTTTTGTGATGATGCAACCCAGAACCCTGATGCCGATCAAACAATAAAGTTCCCCGCATCCAGGTTGACCATATCGAAGTCGGCCAACAGGATCGTGCCGCCGCCCTGAGCCCCCAAGTCGAGCATGACACCCGCCGCAACCGGCGCCGCTTCAACCTCGTCAAAGCCAGTGAGACCGAAACCGGTGAGGTCAATCTTGTCCGCGCCATCGGCAAAGCCAGCGATGCGGTCGGCGCCGTTTCCGGGGTCAAAGATAAAGATGTCCGCGCCCGGCCCGCCATGTAGCACATCGTCACCACCGCTGCCCCGCAGGGTGTCGTTCCCCTGCCCGCCGTACAGCACGTCATCCCCACTGCCGCCGGTCAGCAGGTCATCGCCACCGCCCGGGCCGCCGTACAGGGTATCGTTGCCGGCGCCACCGTCGATGCTGTTATCCCGGCGGTCCCCGGCCAGCACGTCGTCGTGGGCAGAGCCGCTCAGGTGCTCGACATCGGGCAGGGATTCGGTCTGCTCAACACCGTCACTATCGGTCCAGGCGACGTCAACCCGGTAAGGGAAGGTATCACCGGTCGCATCGCCGCCCGTGGCCGAGAGGTTGTGCAGGCGCACCGTGACACCGGTGGGGGAATGGGTATAGGCGGCCGTGTCATGCCCGCTGTTGCCAACCAGTCGATCCGCGCCCGGGCCGCCGATTAATATGTCATTGCCGGCGCTGCCCCAGAGGAAATCATTGCCGGCGCGTCCCTCCAGACGATTGGCCGTCGTGTTGCCGATGACTGTGTCATTGCCGGAGCCGGCGATGAAGTGTTCGATCACCGTCCCTCGGGCGATGACCAGATTACCGACCAGGCTGTAGACGTTTGATATACCTTCCGGACGTAAGTCGACTCGCTGGTCAGTCCTATCGGTGCGCAGGTCGAGCGTATCGCTGCCGCCGTTGTCGTAGAGGGTCAGTGTGACCGGTCGGCTTAGCTGTAATGAGGTGAAACTCGCCTCGGTGCGGCTGCCGGTGTTCTCGTAGTAGTGCAGGAAGCCGTCCTCCTTACCCATGACCAGGTCCAGGTCGCCGTCGTTGTCCAAGTCGGCAAAGGTTGGGGCGCTGTTACTATCCACATCGATGCCATCCAGGGGATTGTCAACGCCGGTGCGCTTTGTGAAGCCCGGCTGACTGCGGCTGCCAGTGTTCTCGAAGTAGTTCAGGATACCGTTCCCCTCACCCACGACCAGGTCCAGGTCGCCGTCGTTGTCCAGGTCGGCAAAGGTTGGGTTGCTGTGAGTATCCACATCGATACCATCCAGGGGATTGTCAACGCCGGTACGCTCTGTAAAGTCCGGCTGACTGCGGCTGCCGGTGTTCTCGTAGTAGTTCAGGATACCGTCCCGCTCACCCACGACCAGGTCCAGATCACCATCGTCGTCCAAGTCGGCAAAGGTTGGCACACTGAGCCAACCCACATCGATACCAGCCAAGGGATCGGCAGCGCCAGTGCGTTCTGTGAAGCCCAGCTGACTGCGGCTGCCGGTGTTCTCATAGTAGTGCAGGGTGTCGTACCAATCACCCACGACCAGGTCCAGATCACCATCGTCGTCCAGGTCGGCAAAGGTGGAGGTACTGTACCTACCCGTATTGATACCATCCAGGGGATCGGCAGCGCCAGTGCGTTCTGTGAAGCCCGGTTGACTGCGGCTGCCGGTGTCCTCGTAGTAGTACAGGGGGCCGTAATACTCACCCACGACCAGGTCCAGGTCGCCGTCATTGTCCAGGTCAGCCAAAGTTGGCCTGCTAAGCTTACCCACATCTATACCAGCGAAGGGATTTTCCTCACCAGTCCAGCGTGCAAAGAGCAGACCAAGGTAGCCGTCCACGTTAGAGTGATAGCCATAGACGGTGTCGCCGAGGTTGATATCAGTGGGCGTGCCATAGAGATTCTGAATGGCGATGATGTCCGCAATCATCGGCGTGACAGGGGTAGCTCTGCTGGCCTCAATATAGGTGTTCCACTCCTGGCTGAAGTAGGACATCGCTGTCGCCTGGTCAGAGTCGTTCAGGAATAGGTTGTCGACACCGTAGTCCCAAGGAAGTATCTTTCCATCATCGTCATACTCTGGGTAAGGTCCCGGGTGGCCGAGACCGAGGGCATGGCCGATTTCGTGGATGTAGGTAGAAAAGGCATAGCTGTCAATTGTGGCATGGAGAGGGAGACTGTCTTCCCGGATGTTGACATGCGAAGAGATAATCAAGTACGTGCCGTCATCTGAGGGTGTCCACGAGGTTGCTCCGCCCTGGCCAGTGAACCCGTCATTTTTGTCGTCGAAGGTAATGTGCGCATCACCGTCCACGAACTCGAAACCGATGCCGGTGACGGAGGTCCAGGCCTCCAGGGCCCAGCGAGCGAGTTGCTGACCCGCAGGTGTCAGGGCGGTGATGTCAGCGGTCAAAGTACCGCCGGGTTCAACGTCGAAGGCGCGACGGGGTCTCCCGTAGCCGTTCGTCAGATAATCGGCAATCTCGTCATAGGTGCCCTCGGGGGTCGTGTTCTCAGACACCGAAATCTCATAGTCAAGCGCGCTGAGTACGTCGCTGGTAGAGTAACGTTCTATCCCGACCCCGACGTAATAAGTGCCCGTGGTTGAGACCGGCTCAATCTCAACAGTATAAGAACTGGCCCGACCTGAAGTCTCAAATACAATGTCCCCGTTTGCATCCCGGAGCGAAAGTGCGAACCAAGTTTTCTCAGGCACCGCTCCGATGCCTGCAGGACTGAACCTGTAGATGGTCCCGGCAGTCAGCGTGACCCGGATCCAGTCTGTATCCTGGGTCTGGCTGCCATCTTCATTGTCGGTGGGATTGAGCGTGCCTTGAAAGACATCACCGACGGAAATCGTGTATTGGGCATCGATGCTTGCTGGCGCATCGCCGTTGTCTTCTTTCAGAATAGCCATGTTGCTTTCTTCATGGTTATCAAGTGACGCGTTAGGCAAGGCAAAGACACCCGCTGTGTGCCGGGTTGACGGCGGGAAGTCATGGGGAGGCCGCAGTACGTCGCCGTACTGATGGAGTCCTGCATCAAGCAGTGAGGGGCTGCCCTGCTTGTATGCTGAAATACGCTGTTGCCGGCCCGCGCAGTGGGGCCGGAAAAGTGTTCTAACTCACTGAAAAAGCTGTATTTTCCGGGGGGGGGGGGGGGGGGGTAGACTGACTGGCTTCAGGCGGCAGCGCACTGGAGGTGAAGGCCGGGGCCAACGCCAAGAGATGGTAGACCGACGGAGCCCGTCTGACCGCGCCAAACCGACCCACGCAGCTTGCTGCAGATAACCCCTTCGGGTTTGCCAGGGTCAAGTTCATGTGGATGGTTCCTATTGCTTGGTCGAGATGGTTTGTCTTCATTAAGCGTAACTTTAGCCGAGCGCGGCGTCCAAGTCAAATTTAAATAGGGAGCATGTGCCCGTTGGCGGCGAAAAGACCAGCGAGGGCGCATCAAGTGAAGTCTGTAATGGTGACATGGTGAGCAGATGACCATAACTCAGTAACAGCGGACATCTATCCGATGGCAACATTAGACCTGAGAAATCCGGATTGATAATACTCTGTGCTCTCCGCGTCCCCTGTGGCAAAAGCCTCAGGTTCGGTACTCCGCGTTGATCGTGACGTAGTCATGGGACAGGTCACAGGTCCAGTAGCGGCCGCTCAGCTCACCCCTGTTCAAGTTGATGCGCAGCAGAATTTCATCGGACTGCATGGCGGCGACCCCTTGTTCCTCGGTGTAGTCTTTTGCCCTGGCGCCATTTTCGACTACACATACCTCGTTCAGATATACCGAAACCCTGTCGATGTCCGGATTGCCGGCCTTGCTGCGTCCGATAGCGGCCAATATCCTGCCCCAGTTGGGGTCAGCAGCATATAACGCGGTTTTGACCAGTGGAGATGTTGATATGGCATCCGCTACAGCAGCACACTCTGCTTCACTTCGGGCGTTATCAACCTGGATCGTTACGAATTTTGTCGCGCCTTCGCCATCCCTGACAATTGCCTGGGCCAGGCGGATACATGCCTGCGTGATTTGTTCTTCCAGCAAGCCGTATGCCGGACTGTTTTCATCGATAATACGGCAAGGGCTCTTGCCGGTAGCAACCAGCACACAGGCATCATTGGTGGAGGTATCACCGTCAACACAGATCCGGTTGAATGATTGTTCTAGCGCCGACGCCAATATGCGGTCCAATAAGCTTTGTTCCACGCCGGCATCCGTGGCGATAAACGCGAGCATGGTTGCCATATCCGGTTTTATCATGCCTGAGCCCTTTGCTATACCGGTCACGGTAACCACTCCCGCATCAGCGGAAAACCGGGCGGAGCAGCCTTTTGGCAGCGTATCCGTCGTCATTATCGCCCGGGCGCAATTGAGCCAGGCGTCATCGGCCAAAGCGTCGTACAACCCCGGCAACGCATTGCATATATTCCCGACCGGCAGGTATTCTCCAATTACCCCGGTGGAAAACGGTAATACCGCTTCAACCGGGCAACTGCCCTGCTCCGCCAGGGCCTGACAGACCCGCATGGTATCGTCGATACCCCTGGCGCCCGTGCCGGCATTGGCATTGCCGGCATTAACCAGCAGGAATTTGACAGAACCATGCTGCAGGTGTGTTGCGGCAACGGCAACCGGCGCTGCGTAAAAACGGTTACGGGTAAACACGGCGCTGACCGTGGCGCCTTCACAGACAGCAAAAAGCGCCAGGTCATCCCGGGGCTTACCATAAATACCTGCCGAACAGGCGGCAGCCAGAACGCCGTCAACCGGCAGGAGCGTAGCGGGAGGTGTCAATCCGATAGCCATAATTCATCAAGAAAACAGCAATCCGCCATTCCGGGCTTGACCCGGTATCCAGTTAAACCGGTTTTCCTTAAAATGATTCATAAAATTGACTGGATTCCGGCCTGCGCCGGAATGGGCGTCCTGAGCAAAAATAAATCTGTCCCCCTTTTCTGTAAGAGTTTTGAAAAGCCCACCCGAACCTGTCCCCACAGTGTCACCACCGGATCAGTTGAGCTTACCATGACAATGTTTATATTTTTTCCCGGAGCCGCAGGGACAGGGCTCATTCCGGCCGATCTTTCTTTCATTGCGGATATAGGGTTTTTGTCCCTGGCTTTCGCCCTGCTTACCCAGGGCACTGGGTGCGTCCGGATGATTAAACTGCATCTCCGCAGGTTGGGGGCGGTCCTGTAATACCTTAATATCCTGGTCTTCCCTGACGTGTATTTTTGCCAACACGCTAATAACGTCAGATTTGATATTTTCCAGCATGTCGCTGAACATGGCGAATGCTTCCTTCTTGTATTCCTGTTTGGGGTTTTTTGCGGCGTATCCGCGCAGCCCGATGCCTTGCCTCAAGTGATCCATCGCAACCAGGTGTTCTTTCCAGTGCCGGTCCAGGGTATCCAGCATCAGACCCTTTTCAACCCTGCGGACTAATTCCTCCGACAGGTCGGCATGTCTTGTTTCCACATCTTTCGTAGCATTATCAATAACCCTGGCAAGCAACGCCTCTTCATCCATGGAAGCATACTCGTCCAGCCACTGTCGTATCGGCAAATGTACGTTTAATTCATTCACCAATGCCTCCGTCAAACCGGAGGTATTCCATGTTTCGTCCGGGCTGCCGGGAGGGATATGAATTGCAAAAATACCTTTTACCACGTCTTCCCGCATCGTTTGAATATCAGTGGAAATGTCGTTCTCACCCAGCAGTTCATGACGCCATTCATAAATCACCTTACGCTGGTCGTTTGCAACGTCATCATATTCCAGCAGATGTTTGCGAATATCGAAGTTATGGGCCTCGACTTTCCTCTGTGCGTTCTCAATCGCCTTGGTTACCAGGTTCGATTCGATAGCCTCGCCTTCTTCCATTCCCAGTCTCTGCATGATGGAGGCAACCCGTTCCGATGCAAAGATACGCATCAAATCATCTTCAAGAGAAATATAGAACCGGCTTGACCCCGGGTCACCCTGGCGTCCCGAGCGTCCTCTTAACTGGTTGTCAACGCGCCTGGATTCATGTCGTTCCGTGCCGATTATGCGCAATCCGCCATTTTCGACCACCTTCTCATGGCGCTCCTGCCAGGCGCTACGAACTTTATTCAGTACTGCCGCATCGGCATTGTCCAGGGCTTTGATTTCCGCATCCAGGTTTCCGCCAAGCACAATATCGGTACCCCGGCCGGCCATGTTCGTTGCGATCGTCACCGCCCCGGGGCGTCCGGCCTGGGCGATAATTTCGGCTTCCCTTTCATGATGCTTGGCATTCAAAACCTGGTGTTTAATTTTCTGCTTCTTCAGTTGATTGGACAGGTATTCCGATACTTCTATGGAAACCGTACCCACAAGAACGGGCTGTCCGCGTGCCTGGCACGACCTTATATCGTCGATTATTGCCGCAAATTTCTCCCCGACGGTCAGGTATATCATGTCCGGCTGGTCATCTCTCACCATCGGCAGATGAGTCGGAACGACAGCTACCTCAAGGCCGTATATCTGTTGAAATTCGTATGCTTCGGTATCAGCCGTACCCGTCATACCGGCCAGCTTTTCATAAAGCCGGAAGTAATTCTGGTAGGTTATGGTTGCCAGGGTCTGATTTTCATTCTGAATCGGCACATTTTCCTTTGCCTCAATGGCCTGGTGCAACCCATCCGACCAGCGCCTGCCCGGCATGGTCCTGCCGGTGAATTCATCGACGATGACCACTTCATCGTTCTGGACAATATATTCGACGTTATTGTGAAACAAGGCATGGGCTCGCAGCGCGGAATTCAAGTGATGCAGTATGGGAATATTGACCGGATCATATAAACTCATGCCGCGCTGCATGATATTGTTTTCCAACAACAGTTTTTCCAGCCGCTCATGGCCTGTTTCCGTCAGGTAAGCCTGCTTGCTCTTTTCATCGATCACATAATCGCCGCCATCATCTTCCTCTTTTTGCAACTTTAATCGGGGCACTATCTTGTTCATGCTCAGGTACAGGTCGGACCTGTCATCCACCATACCTGAAATGATAAGCGGAGTACGCGCCTCATCGATGAGTATCGAATCCACTTCGTCAACTATTGCGTATTTTAAACTGCGCTGAACCTGATCCTCACTGTGGAACTTCATATTGTCCCGCAAGTAATCGAAACCGAATTCATTATTGGTTCCATAGGTGATGTCGGTGGCATAGGCCCGTTTCCGTTCCTCATTATTGAGGCCGGAAATGATCACTCCCGTCGACATTCCCAGGAAAGAATAGATAGCCCCCATCCATTCCGCATCACGCTGCGCCAAGTAATCGTTCACGGTAATGATATGCACGCCGGCGTCGGTCAGGGCATTAAGATATGCAGGCAAAGTCGCCACCAGCGTCTTACCTTCACCGGTACGCATTTCCGCGATGTTGCCCTGGTGCAATACGATACCGCCAAGCAGTTGTACGTCAAAGTGCCGCATATTCAGGGTTCTCCTGCCCGCTTCGCGCACCAGGGCAAATGCCTCCGGCAAGAGCTCTTCCAGGGTTTCACCCTGTTCCCACCTGGATTTCAACTGTGCGGTTTTTTGCGGAAATTCGGCATCCTCGAGCCGGGATACGCTATCCTCGAGGTCATTGATCCGACTTACGGTCTTTTGCATCCTCTTCAGGACACGCAAATTCCTGCTGCCGAAAATTTTTGTGAAAACAGTTCTGATCACGTGAAATATCCCATTAATACGCCACGGCAACAGCCGGGAAGTGAGGGCTGATTAAAACAGAACGGATTGAAAAAATAAAGAATTACTGCAAGGAAATATAGCTGCGGGGATTAACGTGTCGGCCGTTTCTGACAACCTCGAAATGAACATGTGTGCCGGTACTGCGCCCGCTACTGCCCATAATTGCAATCACATCACCTTTCTCGACTTTTTCCCCGACACTGACCAGGTTCTCTTTGTTATGTGCGTACCTGGTAACGTAGCCGTTACCATGACTGATTTCTACCAGGTTGCCATATCCCTGGTCCGGCGCCGACCAGGTTACGATACCCGAGGCGACGGAGGTAACCAGCATGCCGGATCTGCCGGCTAAATCAATCCCTACGTGATACTCTTTTTTCCCGGAGATCGGGTCAGTCCGATAACCGAATAATGAAGAAAACCAGCCGCCTTCGGCAGGGTTGCCTAACGGACGGGCCTGGTCCTGTAAACTTCTTCCCATCAGCATGGCTTCCATGGCTGATAACTTATCCTGACGGTCCTCCAGGGCCTGCTCCAGTTGATACAGGGAAATGAGGAAATCAAAATCCGACAATCCCTGTGAACCGTCGGCAAGCATAGTCTGAGGTCCGCCTATTCCAGGCGGATTTGCAATACCGAATTCCATGTCATCCAGTTGCGCCATCTTGGCGAGGCGGGCGCCCAGCGCATCCAGGCGCATAACGTGGCTCTGCAATAAACTCAATCGGCCCACCATTACATTCAAGGTTGTCTCCGTATCCGTCTTCACGTCCTCCAGGGTCTGCAATTCACCCTCAAGGTGACGTTTATCCATATAAATACCACCAAGGTTGGAAATGACAACGCCAAGTCCGGCAACCGCTACCAGCACAAAAGCGCAGGTCCAGAGACTGACAGTCAGTCGCAAGGCCTTCTTTCTTTCATTCAGAAAGACTATTATCTTCATTTGCCATAACCAGATTGCTATTCGAGATAATGAATACCCGCACCAAATCACAAATCAGTACGATAACAGACCTCCTTGCCTCCTCTGATCGACTGTCACAGATATGCAATCATACCGAAAAAATCAAGGAGCTACAAATCAAACTGTGTAAAAATCTCGACAGCCCGCTGAATAAACACGTCGTTGTCGCTGATTACCAGCAGAAAATCCTTGTATTACATACCGATAGCGACAGCTGGGCGACCAGGTTACGCTATATGACCCCTGAAATCCTCACAATCTTCCAGGTCGACATGCCGGAGCTCAGCACAATCCGCATCAAGGTAGTGCTCCCTGACCCGCCGCACCAGACCTCGCTCCGGCCGCTGACAGTCTCCCCCGACACTGCAGACGGTATACGTCAGGTGGCTGACAAAATTGCGGACCCGGCCCTCCGATCCACCCTATCCGGCATAGCAAAAAAACTGCTTTGACAGCAGTTCCTGTTAACGCCTCATATTTGCTGTGTAACTATTTTTGGGCGTTCTAAGCATCAGGCCGCACGAACACATTCGGTCTTAACAAGGTCTGACCGACTGGAAAGGACACGCCACAGGGATACCCATTCTGGTCTTTCAGGCGGCCCCGCCATAGGGCCTGTAGCCGGGTTGGGCTTACGCGCTAACGTGGACGATGTGCTAAGCAGACTACACCAGGACGGGACAGTAGTCACTCTGAGGAGGCTGTGGATAACACTGCATCTCCAGAGTTTTAGTTACATACCGGCGTTGGTTGGTTCACACGCAGAGCTGTGGCAATATGCTGCTATCACAGGTGCCGTGGCGCAAACCTGATCCGACATGAAGCCATAATCGCGGGGCAGCTATCATGGCACAGAGAGTTTCGCCACAACACCGTGTTAGCATGGTCAACCCGCCCTCTTTCGGACGGGGTGGGGGTTTTGCGCGCTGGCATCGCCTATCTCCCTAATGAGTTACACAGCAAATATCCTGGCCCTCGGAACGGACAGACAGCTCCCAAAACCCTGTCAACAGGAACCGCTGTCATAATCCCACGGCAGCAAGCGGCCGGATATAGGAAACCGATTCTGCGATTTCCTCGCCGAAATTGACGATTTCCCAGGCATCCCGGGTGAGTGTCAATTTGCGCAGCAGTTGGTTATTAAGCTCATGCCCGGATTTATAGCCCTGATATGAACCGATCAAGTTATGACCGAGCAGATACAAGTCGCCTATCGCATCGAGAATCTTATGCCTGACGCATTCATCCTGGTAGCGTAAGCCTTCTTCGTTGACGACCTGCTCGCTGTCAACAACGATCGCATTATCCAGACTGCCACCCAGGATAAGGTTTCTTTCCCGCAAAAAATCAAAATCCTTCATAAAGCCGAAGGTCCTGGCCCGGCAGACTTCCTTGACAAATGACGTGGTGGAAAAATCAATTTCCGCACGGCAGTGCCTGTCCTGGAAAACCGGATGATCGAACTGGATAGTAAAACCGACCTTGAACCCGTTATAAGGTTGAAGCATTGCCCATTTATCACCGTCTTCAACGCGTAACTCCTGTTTTATCCGCAGAAAACATTTTTCTTCATCCTGTTCCTGCACCCCTGCGGACTGGATCAAAAAGACAAAAGGACCCGCGCTGCCATCCATGATCGGCACCTCTTCCGCGCTCACATCGATATAGGCATTATCAATGCTGAATCCAGCGAGGGCCGACAACAGGTGTTCTACCGTGGAAATACTGACTCCGTCCTTGATCAGCGTAGTAGATAGCTGGGTGCTCCCCACATTGGTCATATCCGCAGGAATGTTCAGTGGTGGATCCTGATCCACGCGGCGGAAGATAATGCCTGTGTTCACCGTTGCCGGACGTATGGTGATGCTGGTCTTTTTGCCCGTATGCAGACCGACTCCCTGCGCCCGGATCGCATTTTTGAGTGTGCGCTGTCTAATCACGATTAATCAGCCTGCCTCCTGAGAAAAGCAGGAATCTCAAGGTAATCAGGATCATCACTAACAGGGGCAATTTCAGCATTGGCGACTTTGTTACGAATTACTGTGGGGCGCTCAAGTTTACCATAGTCCATGGTACCCACACCAGCGCTGTTCGATGCGACCAGTTTAGGTCGTGACATCTCATCCCCGGGATGGCTGAGCCCGGTAGCAACGATGGTAACCCATAATTCACCACTGAGTTCCGGATTGAGAACGGTTCCCACGACCACCGTCGCTTCATCAGCGGCAATAGTCTTGATGATATTTCCCACTTCGTTAAATTCGCCTATGCAAAAATCCATACCGGCAGTGATATTGGCCAGTATGCCTTTGGCGCCGGACAGGTCAATGTGTTCCAGTAACGGACTGCTTATCGCGGCCTCCGTCGCAGCCCTGGCGCGGTCCTCGCCACTGGCTTTCCCGGATCCCATCATCGCCATACCCATTTCTCCCATCACGGTTTTGACATCGGCAAAGTCAACGTTGATCAAGCCCTGGCAGGTAATTACCTGGGCAATACCCTGGACCGCCCCAAGGAGCACGTCATCGGCTGCCTCAAACGCACTCATCAGGGGCACGTCCGAACCTAATACATCCGCCAGTTTGTCGTTGGGGACAGTGATCAGTGAATCAACGTACTGGCTGAGTTCCCGGATTCCGTTATTGGCGATATCGGAACGTTTTCTGCCTTCAAAAGAGAACGGTTTGGTAACCACCGCCACGGTCAGAATACCCATTTCCTTTGCCACCTGCGCGACTATGGGCGTAGCCCCGGTACCTGTGCCGCCGCCCATCCCGGCAGTAATGAATACCATGTCCGCGCCATCCAGCACGTCCATAATCCTGTCCCTGTCCTCCAGTGCCGACTGGCGCCCGATCTCCGGGTCGGCCCCGGCGCCCAGACCATTGGTAATACTGTTTCCCAGTTGTATGATATTGCGCGCATTCGAGGCCTTCAGTGCCTGGGAGTCCGTATTCGCACAAATGAAATCAACGCCTTCAATTTCGGCCTTCAACATGTGATTAACGGCATTACCGCCACCGCCGCCAATCCCGATTACTTTTATTACCGCCGCTTGACTTGCGGCATCGACTAATTCATACATTTTATCTTCCTCCAGGATTTTAAGAACTATCGTTAAACGTTACCTTGAAACCAACTCTTCATTCGATTCCAGATACTGGTCGTCCGGCTATCAATACGCTTCGTTTGGGTGCGATCCAGTTGCTGGCGCAGGCCGTACAGCAACAGCCCGACGCCGGTTGCATAAATCGGATTCCTGACCAGTTCAACCAAGCCGCCGACATACTGCGGTGTCCCCACTCTGACAGGTACGTGAAAGACTTCTTCGGCCAGTTCGACAACGCCCTGCATATTGGAACTGCCGCCCGTCAACACAATGCCGGCCACGATCAACCTCTCATAACCGCTACGTCTCAATTCAGCCTGCACCAGGGAAAACAACTCCTCGTAGCGGGGTTCGACGACTTCCGCCAGTGTCTGTCTGGACATCCGGCGTACCGGCCGGTTGCCGACACTGGGAACTTCGACGGTCTCGTCGGAATTAGCCAGTTGCGCCAGCGCGCAGGCGTGTTCGACCTTAATCTCTTCGGCATTTTGTGTAGGTGTGCGTAACGCGACGGCTATGTCGTTGGTAACCTGGTCGCCGGCTATGGGTATCACCGCGGTGTGGCTGATTGCGCCATTGGTAAAGACGGCCAGGTCGGTCGTACCTCCACCGATATCCACCAGACAGACTCCCAGGTCTTTTTCATCTTCCGTCAATACCGAGTAGCTCGACGCCACTTGCTCCAGGACGATATCGTCTGCTTCCAGGCCGCAGCGGCGCACGCACTTGATGATATTCTGGGCGGCGCTGACCGCGCCGGTCACTATATGCACCTTCGCTTCCAGCCGCACACCGAACATGCCTATGGGTTCCTTGATGCCTTCCTGGCCGTCAATGATGAAATCCCGGGGGATAATATGCAGTATCTTCTGATCTGCCGGTATGGCGACGGCCCGCGCGGCATCAATGACCCTTTCGATATCGCCGGCCGTCACTTCATTGTCGCGGATCGCTACTATTCCATGGGAATTCAGACTGCGAATGTGATTGCCCGCAATCCCCGTGAATACGGCGTGGATATTACAACCCGCCATCAACTCGGCTTCCTGTATGGCGCTCTGGATGGTCTGCACCGTCGACTCGATGTTGACTACCACACCTTTCTTCAACCCGCGCGACCGGCACGACCCCAGACCGATGATTTCGACCTCGTTTTCCTCGGATACCTCTGCAACTATCGAGACAACCTTGGACGTCCCGATATCGAGCCCAACAATTAGATTAGTCATCTCCTCTCACCTGGAAACAATAAATTTGGATTCCTTGATCCATTTGACCGCAAACCCGTTCGTATATCTCATATCAATCGATTTTGCCTGCATCAACCTGTCAGCCTGATACGGGATTGCAAAACTGAAAAACCGTTTAAACCTGTCTTCCACATCTTTTCTCCCCAGCAAGACGACTGGGCCGCCTGCCAATTTGAATTGCCAGGCCCTTCTTTCGGTCAGCACAAGCATGTCGATTTCCATATCCCGGCGCGATAATTCCGTTTTCAGAAACTCGTATTTCTTCAACACCGCCTCTTCACTACCCTGAGGTCCACTCAGGAACGGCAGCCCCGGAGGGAAGGAATCCTGTGCCGGAGAGAAAATGCCTGCCTCGTTGCTGATCAGGGCGTTACTGCCCCACAGGGCCACGGGTTCATGTTCCGTAATAAAAATCATCAGGCTGTCCGGCCAGACCCGTCTGACCACGACCTCGCTGATCCATTCTTCCCGGAGTAATTCCCGCTTTATGCCGGCGACGTTCACGGTAATAAAACCACCCCGGATAATCTCCGCTGCCTGTTGTTCCAGTTCAGCAGGAGACAAGTGGACGAAATTTCCGGCAATCTCCACGCGTTTAATCGGCAGGAATCCCGACCAGGGAATTTTCGACCAGGCAAACAGCACCAGCGCTATACACACGGCCAGCGTCAATATCCCGGTGAGATATTTTTGCGAATGCGCAACGGCCAAATCAGCGCCGGTCATCACATCATTACCGATTTGCATATTGCGCCCCCACACCGGCCGGTTCATTCTCCGACATGCTCGTATTCAGCACCTGCAGGACCAGGCTGTCGAAATCTATTCCCACTTGTCGCGCCGCCATGGGCACCAGGCTATGACCGGTCATACCGGGGACCGTATTCACGTCGATCAGGTAAGGACTGCGGTTTTCATCCAGTAAAAAATCAACCCTGCCCCAGCCGCCGGCGCCGATTGAATCGAACGCCTTCAGCGCCAGGTCGGCCAGGTCTTTTTCCAGCTCCTGCGGCAGACCGCAGGGACAGAGATAACGGGTAGTATCGTCCAGGTACTTCGCCTGGTAGTCATAAAAATCCCGCTCCGTCTCTATTTTAATTGCGGGCAGGGCATACCCGTTCAATATACCCACGGTGTAATCGCCGCCGCCGATCCAGCGTTCGCACATTACTTCGCTGTCGTATTCGACCGCGTTCAGCCAGGCCCCATGCAATCCTTGCGCAGTAACCACTTTTGCGGCGCCATAACTGGAACCTTCATGCACCGGTTTCATCATGAGCGGCAGACCGAGCTCTTCGGCTACGGTTTCCAGGTCTTGCACAGCGCGGATCAGCTTGAATTCCGGGGTCGGCAGGCCCTGGTTCTGCCAGATCCATTTACACCTCACCTTGTCCATGGATACGGCCGAACCCAGTACGCGGCTTCCCGTATAGGGCAGGTTCAGGGATTCGAGGGCGCCCTGGATGACGCCATCTTCACCACCGCGCCCGTGCAATGCGACGAAGACACGCGCAAAACCGGCTCCGATCAGGTCGCTTACCACGTTCTCACCCGCGTCGATTTTCCATGCATCCACACCTTGCCGACGCAGGGCCGCCAGGATCGCCGCGCCAGTCTGCAGGGATATTTCCCGCTCTGCCGAGCGTCCTCCCATCAACACGGCGACCTTGCCGTATTGCCTGCTTTTTGTGTGCATGTCCGAGTCCGTACCTTTTCTATGATGCACCGATGATTCTTACTTCCGGGATTAATCTGATACCCGTCATCTCCTTAACGGTTGCCTGTATGTGTAATATCAGGGCCTCGATATCCCCTGCGCGCGCCTTGCCGGCATTGATGATAAAGTTCGCATGTTTGTCCGACACATGGGCATCGCCAACGGCAAAGCCTTTCAAACCGCACTGCTCGATCAGGCGCCCGGCGAAATCACCCGCGGGATTCTTGAATACGGAGCCGCAACTGAACTTCCCGGTCGGCTGGGTTTCAGTTCTTCTGGCCAGCAATTCCCTGATACGCTGCTGCGCTTTTCCGTCAGCATCGGCTTGAAGCCGCAACAGCGCGCTGACGAACCATTCGCCATCCGCCAGGTCGACCTGGCGGTAACCGGTTGCAAAGTCAGCGCCCGGTCTTTGAACCCGCCTGCCGTTACGCGTAACCGTTTCCACCTGTTCGACGATGCTCCAGGTCTCGACGCCGAAGGCGCCGGCATTCATGACCAGCGCACCCCCCACTGAACCCGGGATACCCGCCAGGAATTCAGCGCCGGCCAATCCGGCCCCGGCGCTGAACCGGGCGATTTTTGCGCAAGCCACGCCACAGCCCGCCCGTACTGCGTTGTCGGGAATCAACTCAAGCCTTTGCTTCATGCCGGCTGTTGAAATGACCGTCCCCCTGATACCGCCGTCCCGTACCAGTACGTTACTGCCCAGGCCAATCCAGGTAACAGGTTCGTCATCCGCCAGTGCCGCGAGGAAGCCGGCCAGGTCGTCCTCATCGGCAGGGACATAAAACCGGTCTGCCGGTCCGCCGACTTTCCATGAAGTATGCCTGGACATCTTCTCGCCTGTTTTGAGCAGGCCGCGCCCCGGCGCTTTCTCAGGCCGGCTGTTCAGGCGTGTCGAAACAGTTTCCATAAGCATCTCAATCGCCCCGAAGCCCGCATTTCTCATCAGGTGATGCGATGATCGCGCAGGATTTTTCCCACCAACGGGTGCCGGAGTCTGCCCCGTACTTGATACGGGGACCGAAAGCATAGCTGGGACTCTGGTTGAGGGAGCACGTACCCGTTGGCGGGAAAAAGACAAGCGAGACAAATCGGCAGGACAGCCGATTTGCACGGCGATAGCCGCCCGTAGGGTTGCGTCCAGGGATGGATGCAATGAACGCATCAAGCGCAGTCTGTAATGTCTATATAGTAAGTGAATTATCATTATGTATTGATAGCAATAAATTATCGGAGGGCAACTAGCGATCTGGTGAGAAATGTGGGCTGGTGCCGTACACGTCGAGCAACCGGCTACCGAGGGCGCTGATATCTCCTGCGCCCAGCAGCAACAGGATATCGTTCTGCGCCGTAAGGTTTTCCAGCACGGCCAGCAATTCCGTTTCATTGTTGACGAGAATAGGCTCCACCTTGCCCCTGACCCTGAGCGCCCGGCTCAGGGAACGGCTGTCGGCGCCCTTGATGGGGCGCTCCCCGGCGGGATAGACGTCAAGCAGAATCAAGCTGTCGAGTTCCGACAATATCTGGCAGAACTCTTCGAAAAGATCCCGGGTACGGGTATACCGGTGCGGTTGAAACACGACGACCACTTTCCTGCCGGGCCAACCGTCAGCAAGAGCATTATTGATAGCGGCTATTTCACTGGGGTGGTGGGCATAATCGTCGATAAGCAATACGGTCTTGCCGTCGATATGGATATCACCCAGGATCGAACTCCTGCGGTCTATGCCCTGGAAGTTTGCCAATCCGGCGCTTATTGCCTGTTCCGACACGCCCAGTTCGATAGCCAGCGCCACTGCCGCCAGGGCATTCAGGACGTTATGCCGGCCCGGCAGGTTCAGCGTTACCCGGAACGCGTCATCCTGGTTGCGGCGCACTATGTTGAACCGGGTTGTCGGCCCGTCATATTGAATCGCTTCCGCCCGGTAATCCGCGTCGGAATCAATCCCATAGGTGACATAAGGCCGGTTTATGCGGGTGACGATACCGCGGATACCGGCGTCATCGCTGCAGATGACCACCAGACCGTAAAACGGCAGGCAGTGCAGGAAGTCTATAAAGTTGTTTTGCAACGCCTGGTAACTGCCGCCACAGTACTCCAGGTGATCGGCATCGATATTCGTCAGCACGGCATAGACAGGTTGCAGGTGCAGGAAGGAGGCATCACTCTCATCCGCCTCGGCTACCATGTATTTCCCCTTGCCGAGCCGGGCATGGGAACCTGTCATGTTCAAGCGCCCACCGATGATATAGGTCGGGTCGAACATGCCTTCCGCCAGCAGGCTGGCGATCAGGCTGGTTGTTGTCGTCTTGCCGTGGGTGCCGGCTACCGCAACCCCTTCCCTGAAACGCATCAGTTCAGACAGCATCTCGGCCCGCGGGATGATCGGTATGCGTTGTCGGCGCGCTGCCGACAACTCCGGATTGTCTGCCGGGATCGCGCTTGAATAAACAACCACGTCGCTGCCGTTCACACATTCCGCTTCGTGTTCAAAGCGCACCTCGACACCCATGTCTGCAAGCCGTTCCGTGCTGTTGCCCTGCTTCAGGTCCGTGCCTGACACCGTATAGCCCAGGTTATGCAGGACTTCGGCTATCCCGCTCATGCCGGCTCCGCCAATACCGACAAAATGGATATGCCTGACGCGACCCATGTTGTGCCCATCAGGCATAAGCTTGCTCCAGGCACAATGAAGCTACTGCCTGCGCGGCATCCGGATAGGCATGCAGCCGGGTTTTTTGCGCCAGCTCGAACAGTTTGTTCTCCGTGCTGCAAAGCTGCCACAACAAGTCCTCGATCCTGGCTTTGGTCAATTCAGTTTCCGGGAGCAGTAGCGCGGCGCCGGAGTCACTGAGGTAACGGGCATTGGCTGTCTGATGGTCATCTATGGCGTGGGGAAACGGTATCAGTATCGATGCCAGTCCCGCCGCGCATAATTCCGCAATCGTCAGCGCGCCGGCCCGGCACACGGCGATATCCGCCCAGCGGTAGGCTGATGCCATATCGGTAATAAACGCATCGATCCTGACCTCGTCCAGTTGCAGACCCCCATAGAGACGCTGCGTCTCAATCTGGTTTTTCTCTCCGCATTGATGCCAGACGTTTACCTTTAACCTGCGTTGCAACCTGTTCAGGCCCAGGGGCACAACCCGGTTCAGTTGTTGCGCGCCCAGGCTACCGCCCAGCACCAGGACATTAGGCCGGTTCGGCGTCCCGGCGATTTTCGGTCCGGGCAGTCCCACGATCTCGCGCCGCACGGGATTGCCCGTGGTAACAACCCTGGCGCCGGCCTTGAAAGTATCCGGAAACCCCTGCATCACCTTCACGGCGAACCGGGACAGTATCCTGTTGGTCGTACCGGCGACCTTGTTCTGTTCATGGATCAATAACGGGATGCGTAACAACCACGCTGCAATAGCGCCGGGACCGCTGGCGAACCCGCCCATTCCGAGGACCGCCGCCGGCCGCCGCCGAATACAAATGGACAGGGCCTGGAGTATCGCTATCAGTATTTTCAGTGGCGCAACCAGCTTGCTTGAAATTGCCTTGCCGCGTACCCCGCTCACCCTGACGGTCAACAGTTCTATTCCCTGTTCCGGCACAACCCGGTTCTCGATCCCGCGCGGCGTTCCCAGCCAGAACAGTGGTATGTCCTGTGCGCGCAGGTAATCAACCACTGCCAGCGCCGGGTAAACATGTCCGCCGGTCCCCCCCGCCATGATCATGATCGGGTTAGCCTTCATGGTCTACCACCTGTCTGCGTATCCTGATACCCCGGGGATAACGGTTTTCCAAATCAATGCGCAACAGGATTGCCACCAGGATACAACTGAAGACAATGCTGTTGGCGCCATAACTGAACAAGGGCAGGGTCAGTCCCTTGGTGGGCAATAAGCCCACGTTCACGCCCATGTGGATAAACGCCTGTATGCCGATGAGCAGACCGATACCGTAGGCCATGTACGCGGCAAAGTTTTTCCCCAGTTGGTAGGCGTACCCGGCAATACTGAACGCGCGCCAGACGAAGACGAAAAACGCCAGCGTAACCAGCAGGGTGAACAACAGGCCCAGTTCTTCTGCGGAAATGGCAAAAATAAAGTCCGTATGGGCCTGTGTCAGATAAAACAGTTTCTGCACGCTGCTGCCCAGGCCGACCCCGAACCACTCGCCCCTGCCGAATGCGATCAGTGACTGGATAAGCTGATAGCCTGAATTGAACGGGTCCTGCCACGGGTCGATAAACGCCTTCAACCTGGCCATGCGATAGGAGGGAAAAACCGCCAGCGCGCCCAATGCGGCAACCATCACCGGTATCCACAGAAAGAAACGGCCTACCGGAATACCCGCCATGAACAACATACCGATTGTCGTCAGGAAGATCACGATGACCGAGCCGTAGTCCGGCTCCAGCAGCAACAGGCCCGAGATGAGCGTCACGATTCCGATGGGCCGCATAAAGCCGGTAAAAGTCAGGTGTAAATGGCCGGCATGACGTACCAGGTACGCGGCGGTATAGGTAATAATACAGACCTTGGCCAGTTCCGAACTCTGAAAATTAACGGGACCCAGCCTGATCCAGCGCACGCTGCCGTTGACCTCCCGGCCTATCCCGGGAATCAATACCAGCACGAGCAACATGATGGCCGCGAACAACAACGGCGTGCTCATCTTCTCCCATATGGACACCGGGGTTTTCATAATAAGACCGGCAAACGCCAGGCCGATCACAACGGCGATAACCTGGCGGCGGAAATAGTAGAACGGATCATGGTGCAGCCGTTCGGCGAGGGCAACGGAGGCGGACGCAACCATCACGATTCCCGCAACCAGCAGGAACATGAGGACCAAAATCAGCCACGGGTCATGTTCGTGCCAGCTTGCTGTTTTTACATCCTGAACCCTGATTGCCTGTAGTTTCTGCATCAGTTTCCGGCTCCCGGTAAAATCCCGGCAACACAGCGTTTAAACGCGTCACCCCGATCAGCGAAATCCCTGAACATATCGAAACTGGCGCAAGCGGGCGACAGCAATACCGTATCTCCCGGCTGCGCAAGCCGGAATGCGGTGCTCACCGCTGCCGCCATGCTGGTCGCG
The DNA here is from genome assembly GCA_965222155.1 of Gammaproteobacteria bacterium. Classification (GTDB taxonomy): domain Bacteria; phylum Pseudomonadota; class Gammaproteobacteria; order Eutrophobiales; family Eutrophobiaceae; genus JAAXHV01. The sequence continues at coordinate 501,481 of CBDCTH010000012.1, read as the reverse complement.
TAATATACGGTTTCCCAGTCCGGGACAATGCCGGCAATTTCTTTTGCGCTGTTGCCAAGCAATATGATTGACCTGACGTGCTTCTCAAATGCACTCCGCAGCGCTGAAAAATCTGCGCCCTTGCCGTCGCCACCGGCAATCAGGTGTATGTTCCTGCGTTTATCCGCCAAGCCGTACAGCGCGGCCAGCGTGGCGCCGACATTTGTCGCTTTTGAATCATTAAACCAGTTGACCCCGTTGATCCCGGCCACCCACTCACAGCGATGGGGTAACCCGGTAAAATCCCGCAACGCCCCCAGCATGGCGGGCATGGGCAGGTCTATTGACCTGCCCAGCGCAAGGCACGCCAGGATATTTGCCAGGTTATGCATGCCGTAGATCTTGAGTTCCGATTGCTTTATCAACGCATCCTGTTTATACATCAACCAGTTTTCTCCATTCCGGCTGCTGACGCTGAAATCGGCTTCAGGCCGCTTCAGGGAATAGCTGACCACCTCGCGCTCCGGGCGTAACATGCCCAGTACGGCCTCATCATCCCGATTGATGATCATCGCGCCGCCGCCGGCATAGATATTTTCCTTGGCGCGCGCGTAGTCCCGCAGATCCTCGTAGCGGTCAAGGTGATCGGCCGATATGTTGAGTACCGTCGCGGCAACGGGCCTGTGACAGCGCAGGGTCTCCAACTGGAAACTGGATAATTCCAATACATAATAATCAGGCGCAGGCTGTGACAGTAAATCCAGCGCCGGCGTGCCGATATTCCCCCCCAGGCCCACCCGCAGACCCGCGCGCCTGAGCATCCGTGCAAGTAAACTGACAACCGTGCTCTTGCCGTTGGAACCGGTTACTGCAATAAGCGGCGCGTTGATATTGCGGCAGAAAATTTCTACGTCGCCCAGGATTTCCACCCCTGCCCGGCGCGCCGCGCGGATTGCCGGATCGGCCGGAGATATACCCGGACTGATAATCAGCCTGTGCGCCCGGCGCAGCAGGTCGGACTGAAATTCGCCAGGGAAGAACGGCACCTGTGGATAGAGTTGCTTCAGGTTGTCAAGTTCAGGCGGGGTCTGGCCGGAGTCAGCGACTCCCAGGTTTTCCTCGCTACCCGCCAGGTACCTGACACAGGATAAGCCGGTCTTGCCCAGGCCTAACACCAGCGTGTCGAACCGTTGTGCAATTTCACTCATGCCGTGGTTACCCGGATCAGGTACAGCCTGCATCTTTGTCAAGCTCATGTATTAACACTCAATCCTCCGTCACCTGATCTTCAGGCTCGCCAGCCCGATCAGTACCAGGATCACCGTGATGATCCAGAACCGTACGATAACCCGCGGCTCAGGCCAGCCTTTCAATTCGTAGTGGTGGTGCAACGGCGCCATGCGAAATATCCTCCTGCCGGTCAATTTGTATGACGTTACCTGCAATATGACGGAAACCGTTTCAACGACGAATACGCCACCCATGATGAACAGCACAAGTTCCTGCCTGATGACGATTGCAATGGTTCCGAGCGCGGCGCCCAGTGACAAAGCGCCGATGTCTCCCATGAACACCTGGGCGGGGTAGGTGTTAAACCAGAGAAAGCCAAGGCCGGAACCGGCAATGGCGGCGCAGACGATACAGATTTCTCCAACCTGCGGCACATAGGGAAGACCGAGATAATCGGCAAACCTGATATTGCCGGCCACGTAGGCAAACGCGGTCAGGCCGCCGACCACCATGACGGTCGGCAGGATCGCCAGTCCGTCCAGACCGTCCGTGAGGTTTACCGCGTTGCTTGATCCGACGATGACGAAATAGCTCGTCACGATAAACAACAAGCCCAGTTCATAATCAAAGGATTTGATGAACGGCAGTATCAGGCGTGTCTCGGCCGGTACTTCGGCACTGGCATAGAGGAACACGGCAGTGGACAGCCCGAATACCGACTGCCAGAAATACTTCCAGCGCGCGCTGAGCCCCTTGGAGTCCTTGCGCACGATCTTGCGATAGTCATCCACCAGGCCGAGCAGTCCAAAAGCCAGGATGACGACGAAAACCACCTGGACAAACCGGTTCGAAAGGTCGGCCCAGCACAGGATACTGAAGGAAATGGAGAGCAGGATCAGCAGACCGCCCATAGTCGGGGTGCCGGCTTTTTGCAGGTGTGTTTCCGGGCCGTCATCCCGCACTTCCTGGCCTATCCGGTATTTATCCAGGTAACGGATCAGTCCCGGCCCGATCAACAACGTCACAAACAACGCCGTCAAAGCGCCCAGAATCGTGCGCGTGATAATGTACTGAAATGCATTAAACCCGCTGTAGAACGGGGTGAGATATTCGGCCAGCCACAATAACATCAGCCACCCTCCCCGGTCAGCCCGCTGACTACCCGCTCCATAGCCATGGATCGGGAGCCTTTGACCAGTATATTCACGCCCGGGCGCAGTTCCCGGCGCAGGGTCTCAAGCAGGTCATCCATCAGGCCGAAATGTCTGGCGCCGGCGCCGAAACCTGTGGCCGAATGCATGGCAAGTTCACCAATTCCGTACAGACGCTCAATACCAAGCGCCCGGGCCTGAGCGCCGGCCTCTTCGTGGAGTCTGGCAGAGTCGCTGCCCAGTTCACCCATGTCACCCAGTATCAACCAGGTACGCCCCGGCAGTTCACGCACCACCTTGAGCGCCGCGGTCAGGGAATTGGGATTGGCATTGTAGGTATCGTCAAAAATGCGCGTGTCCTGCAGCCCGGTCTTCAACTGCATCCTGCCCTTGATGGGCCGTACTTTCTCAAGACCTGCCTTAATCTGTTCCAGGGGAGTATCGACGGCAATACAACAGGCCGCAGCCGCCAGCGCGTTTAGCACGTTATGGCTGCCGTAAAGACTTAATTCCATGGAAACCTTTCCGGCGCGGAATTCCAGTTCAAGCCGGGTCCGCCCCCCGGCAAGATCCGTGTTGACGTTGGCGGCGGTCACGTCGGCTTGCGCACCCATGCCGAACGTGATTTGCCGGTTCCGGCGGGAACGCTCAAGCCATAATCCGCAGTAGTCGTCATCAATATTGACGACTGCCGTACCGCCGGGCGCAAGTCCTTCGTAGATCTCGGCCTTGGCCTCGGCCACACCGGCAACGGATCCGAAACCCTCAAGGTGGGCAGGGGCGCACTGGGTAATCAGCGCTACCTCGGGTCTGGTAATCCGGCTTAACCAGCTTATCTCCCCGGGGTGATTGGCGCCCATCTCGATAACGGCAAAACGTTGCCCGCGCGCCAGCCTGAACAGGGTTAACGGCACGCCTATGTCGTTGTTGAAATTACCCTGGGTGAACAGGACCTCCGCATTGATAGACAGGATGGCATTGATCATTTCCTTGACCGTGGTCTTGCCGTTGCTGCCCGTCACGGCAATGATCGGCAGGTTGAACCCGGCGCGCCAGTGTCCGGCCAGCAGGCCTGATTGTTTCCTGGTGTCATCCACCTTGATCACCGGCAGCGGATAGGCAGCATCCCGGTCCACCAGGGCCGCGCCGGCGCCTTTTGCACTGGCGACAGATATGAAATCGTGGCCGTCGCGCGCCGCCCCGCGCAGGGCGATGAACAGCTCACCGGGCAGCAGTGTGCGGCTGTCATAGCTGCAACCGCTGAATACCCTGTCTGCTCCGATGAGTTTTCCGTCCAGTGCGGCGCAGGCGGCTGATAAGCGCATACTGATCACCCCGCGTACCCCAGCCCGGAATTCTCACCAAGCCGCTTGTTGCCATCTAATACTTGTTTGCTGTCAATAGGTTGCGGTAACATGTCTACAATATCATCTGAATAAACTACGCTTGATGCGCCCTCGCTTGTCTTTTTGCCGCCAGCGGGCACGTGCTCCCTCAACCAGAACTACGGCTATGCTTTCGGTCGCAGGCACCCGCTGGCGGCAAAAATCCGGCGCGATCATCGCATCACCTGGTGAGAATTCCGGGCTAGCAACTGCCTGACCTGCTGCAGATCGTTGAAGGGATAGCGCGTACCTGCAATTTCCTGACAGGTTTCATGTCCCTTGCCGGCAATCAATACCACGTCAGCGGGCCCGGCCCGCCCCAGCGCCAGCTCGATGGCCCTGGAACGGTTGCGCTCTATAGTGGCGCAACCCTTGGCGGTTATGCCGGAGAGGATGGCCTCGATAATGTCATCGCCGGCTTCAGACCTCGGATTGTCATCAGTTAAAATTACTTCGTCGGAAAGTTGTTCCGCCAGTTCTCCCATCTGCGGCCGCTTTTCCTTATCCCGTTCGCCGCCACAGCCGAAAACACAGATCAACCGCCCCGCACAACATTCCCGCAGACTTGCCAGGGCCTGTTCCAGGGCGGCGGGGGTATGGGCGTAATCAACGACGATTTGGGCGCCGTCTGCGCGTCTGAAACTCTCCATACGACCCGGTACCGGGCCGATGTTGTCCAGCTTTTCCAGGATGCGCTCAAGCGGGAACCCTGCCAGCCCCAGCACCGAAACCAGCGCCAGTATATTGCCGACGTTGAATTTTCCCGTTACCCCCGGCCGCACCTGGCCGTTGCCCCAGGGACTGGTAATATCCAGGATAAGCTCAGCGCCCGGCGCCGGCCTTGCCCTGACGAGAGGCTGAACCGACTGTTGCGGATTGCCTGATAAACCGTAACTGATCGCCTCTATGCCCGCCGGCAGAGCGCGTAGTATTGCCTGCCCGTATGGGTCATCACAGTTCACCACGGCAGCGCGCAATGAATTGAATGCAAACAGTTTTTGTTTGGCGCGGAAGTACTCGTCCAGGCTCCGGTGGTAATCCAGATGGTCCCGGCTCAGGTTGGTGAACACGGCAACGTCGAAATCGACTTCGCTGACGCGCCCCTGATCCAGGGCATGGGATGATACCTCCATGAACGCCGTGTCCGCGCCCGCTTCGACGAAGCCGGCAAACAAGCGCTGTAAACTGACTGCGCCCGGGGTTGTATTAAGCCCGGATTGCAGGCGCGGATAACACCCGTATCCCAGGGTGCCGATCAAACCCGCCTGTGTCCGCGTCAGCAGTGAATGGAGTTTCGCCAGCCACCAGCTTACGCTGGTTTTGCCGTTGGTTCCCGTAACGCCGGTGAGGTGCAGCTGTTTTGTGGGATCGCCGTAAAACCGCCCGGCAATCAATCCCAGTTTAGCGCGTAAATCCGCTACCGGAAACAGCGCCGGCCGGCACCGGTCCAGGTCGGACAGCAATTCCTCATCCACGACCACTGCCGCGGCCCCTGCCTTGAGCGCAGCGTTGATGAACAGGCTGCCGCGGGTGTTCGGTCCCCGGCAGGCGAGAAACAAATCACCCGGGCGAATTTCACGGCTGTCCGAACTGATCCCCTGAACTGAAATATCACCCTCGACCCGTGCATCAGTCAGACCTTCCAGCAGCATCTGCAATGGAAAACCGCTTTGACGCTTGTTTACGGGCAACATCATCACCTGGTATTGTTCACAAGCAACGTCTGTTGCTTCAGTCCAATCAGGTTATCAGGGGGAATATTCATTATCCGCAACGCCCCCTCCATCACATTGGCGAACACCGGCGCCGCGACCAGGCCACCGAAATACTGCCCTGTTCCGGGATCATCGATGACGACGACCAGAACCAGGCGAGGTTCCGTTGCCGGCGCAAATCCCGCAAACAGTGAAACATAACTGTCCTCGGCATAACCGGAGTCCGACGTCTTATGCACGGTGCCTGTTTTACCGGCAACATGGTAACCGTTGACCGCCGCCCGCCTGCCGCTGCCACCCGGCCCGATCACTGCCCGCATCATCCTGTTCACCTCAAACGCAACCATTTCCGGCATGACCCGCCGGTGGGCGGGAACAGCGGTCACTTTCTGAAAGCTGATCGGATATAACAGACCGCCGGACGCAATCACGGAATAGGCCTGCGCCAACTGCATGGCGGTCACCGAGATGCCATACCCGTATGAAGCCGTCGCCAGGTCCAGCCTGGACCAGTCGGCATAATTATTGAGCGTCCCCGCCGCTTCTCCCGGATATTCGCTCATGGTCAGGCTGCCGAAACCGATCTTATGATGTAACTCCCAAAGCCGTTCCGGACCCAGTGCCAGCGCGACTTTTGTGGTGCCGACGTTACTCGACTTGCGGATCACGTCACTGATGCTCAAGGTCCCGTAATTGTTAAGGTCACTGATCGAATAACGGCCGATTGTCATACGTCCGGGGCCTGTATCGATCATGGTTTCCGGTTGGTAAAGCCCGGAGATCAGCGCCGCCGCGATGGTGAACGGTTTCATGCTGGAACCGGGTTCGAATACATCCGTTACCACACGGTTCCGGTACAGGTTGCCTTTAAGATGCGCGCGATTATTGGGATTGAACGGTGGCTGTACCGCCAGGGCCAGCACTTCACCGGTCTTGACTCCGATCAACAACAGCATCCCGCCCCTGGCCTTGTGGTTTATCACCGCTGATTTCAATTCCCTGTATGCCAGGTATTGCAGGCGCTGGTCCAGCGCCAGGGTCAGGGACTGGCCGGGAACGGGTTGTTTGATGTTTTCAATATCCTTGACGACTGAACCATACAGGTCCTTCAATACCCGTTTTTTACCCGGAACGCCCCGCAACCAGTCATCGAAGGCAAGTTCTATGCCCTCCTGTCCCTCATCATCGACATTGGTAAAACCGACCAGGTGAGAAGCCACCTCACCGACCGGATAATATCTCTTGTACTCCTTGCTGGTATTGATCCCCGGAATTTTCAGCGCCCGCACCCGGCGCGCTACGTCGGGTGGCACGTGTCTCTTCATATATGCGAAATTCCTGTCCTGCCGGCCGGCCAGGAACTGGCGTATCTCAGCTACCGACGTGTCCAGCAGACCGGCCAGTTCACTCAGGTCGGCGGCTGAATCCAGGACTTTCCCCGGCACGGCCCAGATCGACGCCACCGGCGTGCTGACGGCCAGGGGCTCGCCATTCCGGTCGGTAATCGTGCCCCGGTATGCCGGGATGGTAACGCTGCGGATGGCTCTTGCGTCGCCTTCGTTTATCAGAAAATCCTTGTTCAATATCTGCAGATAGAACACCCGGCAGACAACCGCGGCTGCAGCAATACCGAACAACACCAGCAGGAACCACTTGCGACCGGTATAGCCGGATTCAGGGACGCGTGTTTTCACGGCACTAAAAAGACCCGGGCGCCGTTATCCGGCACATGCATGCCTAATTCCTCCTTTACCATATCCTCCACCCGCTCATCCATCGCCCAGATGCTCTGTTCAATCTGGAGTCTGCCCCATTCTTCATTCAACAGGTCCCGCTCCATCTTCAACTGCTCTATCTCCATAAACACCCTGCGCGAGGCGTGTTGCGACTGCACTACCGATACGGCCGAAACCAGTACGGTAAAAATGAGGAGCAGGATAACGGACGATTTCATTGCGGCAATTTTTCCGCGATCCTCAATACTGCGCTCCGTCCCCGCGGGTTGGCCTGGTTTGCCGCTTCACCGGACTTGATCGGTCGACCTACCGCTCGCATCCTGGGTTTGATTTCACTGACGGAAATGGGCAGGTAGCTGGGGTAGGGGTCGGCGCGGGATTGTTCCCGTATAAACCTTTTTACAATCCTGTCTTCCCCGGAATGAAAACTGATCACGGCCAGTCTTCCCCCGTCGCGCAAGACCTCGGTCACCTGGGCCAGTACCGTCTTTAACTCTTCCAGTTCTTGATTTACATGGATCCTGATGGCCTGGAATGAACGGGTCGCCGGGTGTTTGTTTCTCTCAGTGGTCGGCGCCGCGGCCTTAATCAGTTCGGACAGTTGCCGGGTGGACGTGACGGCATTTTCGGAACGCACAGTCACAATGGCCCGGGCAATTCGTCCGGCATATCTCTCTTCGCCATAATGACGCAATACGGTTTTCAATTCCGCTTCGCTCGCTTGATTGACCCAGTCCGCCGCACTCAAACCTTCATCGGGGTTCATCCTCATATCAAGCCTGCCGTCCCTGAGAAAGCTGAAACCTCGACCGGCATCGTCCAGTTGCGGCGAAGAAACGCCGAGGTCAAATAACAAGCCATCGATCGCTCCCATTAAGCCCATTTGTCCTATGACCTCAGCCAGACGTGTGAAAGAACCGTGGAAACAGTTGAAGCGTTTGTTGCCGGCAAACTTGTTTTGGGCAAAGCTGACAGCCTCCGGGTCCTTGTCGAAAGAAAGTAAACGACCCCGGCTGCCAAGCCGCTGCATGATTGCCATGCTATGGCCGCCGCGGCCGAACGTGCAGTCCACGTAACAGCCATCCGATCGTAGTGCAAGCGCATCCAATACCTCATCGAGAAATACCGGTTTATGTGCGTACTCATTCAATTTCAACAATGCAATACCAGGGCGTCATAAGGACAATGATTGTAATGCTCCGGTCGGTGTTCCCTCTTCATCACCCACCATATTCAACCAGTTGTCACGCTGTTCCTCCCAGCTTGCCCTGTTCCAGATTTCGAACTTGTTGCCCTGCCCCAGGATGACGGCCTGCCTATCGAGGTGGGCGTGGTTGCGTAGTTCAGCAGGGACCAGGATTCTCCCGTGGGCATCCAACTGGCAATCGGCCGCATAGCCGCGCATCATCTGCTTGGCCCTGCGACTCTGCTTGTCAAAATCGGACAACACCGCCAGTTTCTCCTCAATGAGTTCCCATTCGGGTAACGGATACAGCCACAGGGACCGGTCCAACGGGTTGAGGGTCTGCACCAGGCAACCGTCGGCAATCCCCATGAGCCGTTCACGAAAACGGCTGGGCACGGCTAACCTGCCTTTGCTGTCAAGACTTACGCTGCTGAAACCCCGGAACATTGTTAAACCCTTCTGTTACATTTAAATCCACATTTACCCACTTTTTCCCACATTTCGTAACTATAGGAACCAAGACGCTGTAATGTCAAGCAAATCTTGTAACTTTCCGGCAAAAATTTGCCCGTCTTACAAATACTTAGCCGGTGAGAAAGGAACAAACCGTGAATATTTGAGATATAAGTCTTTTTATATTATGAAGTTGAAAAACTTTATTAAGAAAAGGGGACAGATTTATATCTGGAGAAAATGGAGTCAGCCCAAATTCAGAAGCCAAATTCAGAAGCCAAATTCAGGAAGCCAAATTCAGGAAGCCAAATTCAGGGAAGCCAAATTCAGGGAAGCCAAATTCAGGACACCCATAAAATTAGGCAGGTTGAGACCCGGCCCGTTTCTTTCTGCAAAGTGAATTTATGGGTGTCCTGGATTTACGATGGGTGTCCTGGATTTACGGTAAAACTTTATTAAGAAAAGAGTGTGGATTCAGGAATAAACCGGGGGAACAAGGTGGGAGTCAGCCTGTAAGCCGGGTTCTGTCCAGGACAATCATTCATCTAGGATGTACGTCACCATACACCTCCAGCAGCCTACCCGGGGACAATGCGGGCCACATTATCGCCCCCTTATTTGGCCTTGCTCCAGGCGGGGTTTACCATGCCGTGCCTGTTGCCAGCCACGCGGTGCGCTCTTACCGCACCATTTCACCCTTACCCGGCCACTTGGGGTAAGTGGCCGGGCGGTATACTTTCTGTTGCACTTTCCGTCGACTCGCGCCGCCCAGGAATTACCTGGCGCCCTGCCCCTGTGGAGCCCGGACTTTCCTCTGCCGAACCGGAATTGATAAAAAATCAATCCGTTCCGACAGCGATTGCCCGGCTGACTCCCATTAATATACTAGGTTGGAACGGAAACAGCGTCAAGCCCGCCCCCGCCACCAGAGTTCTGAGGAAGTTCTGGGGACTACTCTGTCGTCATTCCGGCGAATGCCGAGTAGTGGCACATAGCCTGCCCCTGCATGCTGTAAGCAGGGGGATGTGCCGTTGACGAACCAAAGGACGGAAATCCAGTCAGATAACGTGTCGCCGGAGGCGACACCTTGTTTCACTGGATTCCGGGTCAAGCCCGGAATGACGGACGGGGGGTCAAGCCCGGCATGACGGAGGGGGGGTCAAGCCCGGCATGACGGACGGGGGGTCAGGCCCGGCATGACGACGGGGAGGGAGTTATGGGGGGAGTGCCGGGGAGTTATGGGGACACAATACTTAATTCAGCAGAATTTAAGTTATGGGGACACAATACTTAATTCAGCAGAATTCACGGTGGGATAATTAAGTATTGTGTCCCCATAATTCATAATTCCTATCGTTACTATGTTTACCACGTAAACCTGTATTTGCGCGGTCTGCAATGATAAGCGGAGGCAGTAACCTGTTCAAGCACTCCCCCTTTGTTACGAACTGTCTTGCTGCAGGGTTACGGCAAGGTCGTATATTTCGTTCCTGCTGCCGCCGGTCAGTTCGGTTGCTACCTGTACGCTTTGTTTCAAGGTGAGGGATTTGAGTAACACTTTCAACATGGCTGCCAATTCAGGCATGTCGGTTTTTTTGCCGGCGGCGCCGGCGATGATGATGACAAATTCGCCGCGGCCCTGGTCGGGGTCATTATTCATCCACTCAATCAGCCCGCCCAGCGTCCCGCAGCGTATGGTTTCAAACTTTTTAGTCAACTCCCGGGCGACGGACGCTTGTCTATCCTCACCAAAGATAGACGCGGCGTCGGCCAGAAAAGTTTTTATCCGGTGCGGGGCTTCATAAAAAATCATGGTGTGGTCTGCAGCGGACAGTTTTTGCAGGTGCTTGAGCCGGGCCTCGGCCTTGCTCGGGGCAAAGCCTTCAAACAGGAACTTCGCGGGAGCGATACCGGCGGCTGATAAGGCCGCGATCAACGCTGCCGGGCCGGGAACAGGAGACACGGGAATATTCTCAGCGTGGGCCTGTCTGACCAGCTTGAACCCGGGGTCGCTGATTAGCGGAGTACCGGCGTCGGCAACCAGGGCAACGTTGGCGCCGGCGGTAAGCCGACTGATTACCTGCGGCGTCAAGCGTTCCTCGTTGTTCTCGTGGCAGGCGAGCATCTCGGTTTTGATATGAAATGCGGTCAATAACTTGCGGCTGTGGCGAGTGTCTTCTGCCAGGATCAGATCAACCGTGGACAGGATTCTTTGCGCGCGCGGGCTCAGATCTTCAAGGTTGCCGATAGGCGTTGCCACTATATATAAGGTGCCCGGTTCAGTTGGCATGACGTACTCCACTTTTGTCAGGGATGATGGGGGGCAGGAAATATGGTCTGCCCTGCCTTTTCGCTATAGAATAAGCGAATGCAAAATTCATTCAAAATCCTGCTCATAATCGTATTGTTACAGGGCTGTACGCTGGAGACCAGGAAAGCGGCGCTGCCCGTCGATCCGGAAATGGAAATCAGGCAGTTATTAAGCGACGGCCAGTATCAACGCGCGGTCGAGAAATATCAGCGCCTGGCGGAATTATACCCGGATAAATCCGATATCTATCGTCTACAGGCCGTGGCAACCCTGGTTTCAATGAAGCGGCCGGCTGAGGCTGGAGAGTTATTATCCACAACAAAACCGCAGCGTACGGACAGCAATACGTTGAAGACGCTTTTGCAGGCCGAGCTTCAGTTGCTGAATAAGCAGCCGGGAGCAGCATTGGACCTCCTGCTGCATGATTTCCCAGCCACCACCCCGGCTTCACTGCAGGCGCAGCGTTACCGGTTAACTGCGCTTGCTTATGAACAGCAGGCGGATTATATCAATGCGGCTGAAACACGCATCAGTTATAACGCCTATTTACCGCAGGGCGCCGCTATGCAGGCCAATAGCACGAAGATCTGGGAAGACCTGAACAAGGTGGATAAGGAAAACCTGGGCGAACTGCACCGCTCAGACCCGCAGGCATTGTCCGGCTGGCTGGAGCTTGCGCTTATCAATCGGACTTTGCTGCCTGATCCTGGACCATTGTCGCGCGCGCTGGCTGCCTGGCAGGACAAATATCCTGCGCATCCTGCCAATCGCAGCATCATCGGGCAGATGCACGCCACGGCCCGGCGCTACAACCTGCGACCAGGCCAGATTGCCCTGCTGTTGCCGTTGAACGGGGGTTACCGGAAAGCCGCCGAAGCAATCAGGGACGGCTTTATTTCAGCCTGGTATAACTCGGACCAGAACAAACCCCTGGTTAAAATATATGAGGCAAACTCATTGAACATTGAGCAGGCATACTCACGGGCTGTGGCGGAAGGCGCAGATTTCATTGTCGGACCGCTGGAAAAACAGGCATTGACGAAGTTATCCACCTCGACCGGCCTGTCCGTACCGACACTGGCCTTGAACAGGATCCAGTCTGTAGCCGAACTGGAAACCGGCGCTGATGGAAATATAGTCCCGACCCTGATGCAATTCGGATTGTCTCCGGAAGACGAGGCGCGCCAGGTTGCTGAACGGGCTTTTGCGGACGGGTACGGCAGAGCCCTGGTCATTATTCCGAATGACCTGTGGGGTCTGCGCTTGTACGGCGCATTCCGGGAAAACTGGGCGGCGCTGGGCGGGGAAATACTGAAAATGGTTGATTATGACCCTCAGAATAACGATTATTCCGCTCCGGTGGAACAGTTGTTGAATGTGGACGACAGTGATTTCCGGGCGCAACGGCTGCGCCAGATACTCAACCGGAGACTGGAAAACCAGACCCGGCGGCGCCAGGACGTGGACGTGATTTTCATGGCCGCATTTCCCATTGCCGGACGCCAGATCATCCCGCAGTTACGCTTCCACAAAGCCGAGGAAATCCCGGTATATGCTACCTCGCATATCTTTACCGGCAGTGTAAACCCACAGGCCGATGTGGATATGGACGGAGTCATGTTTCCAGACTTGCCCTGGATATTATTTCCTCATGGCGAAAACTCATCGATAAAATCCCACATCAACGATAATTTCCAGGCCGATACATCCGTTTATCAGCGTTTATATGCAATGGGGGTGGATGCCTTTAACCTTATCCCGCATCTTCCCCGTCTGGCGTTTGAGCGCGTCGCCGGTTTCAATGGGGAAACGGGAATTCTCAGCATGACCGAAATCGGCCGGATCAACAGAAAATTACCCTGGGGAAAAATTATCAACGGTAAACCGGAATTACTGGACAACCATGGCGCCAGATAATTCCCGGGCCGAATTCGGCAGGATGGCTGAAGATATGGCGTTACGCTACCTGCAAAAACATGACCTGGCTTTGCTGGCGCGTAACTTTCGCTCCAGGTTCGGTGAGATTGACTTGATCATGCGGGAAAACAATACCATTATATTCGTTGAAGTCAGGTCGAGAAAAAATAGTGCTTTTTTACATCCGGTCGAGACCATAGATAATTCAAAGAGAAATAAAATCAGGAAAACCAGCCAGGTCTTTATGCAGAAAACATCCGTATTGAACCATTGTAACTGGCGTTTTGACGTTATCACGTTAATCGGCAGGAGCGAGCACGGGATGAAGATCGAGTGGTTCAAGGGGGCATTCTAGCCAGGATTTCACTGATGGATTTTGCCCAACGCGTGAAGGATATTTTTGCTGAGAGCATCCGGGTCAAAGTTGAGTCCGGGAACAGCCTCGCTCCGTTAATAGCAAGCGCCGCTGAATTAATGGTCGCCTGCCTGATGAACGGCAATAAAATTCTCAGTTGCGGCAATGGCGGTTCTGCCGCAGAGGCCCAGCACTTCGTTTCAGAAATGATCAACCGTTTTGAGTTGGAACGGCCGGGGCTGCCGGCCATCGCCCTGACTACCGACTCATCCGTATTAACGTCGATAGCCAATGATTACCAGTTTGCCGATATTTTTTCCAGGCAGATCCGGGCGCTGGGGCATCCGGATGATATTTTGCTGGCGTTCAGCACCAGCGGAGAATCCCATAATATTATTCATGCAATTGACGCCGCCCAGGACAAACGCATGCACGTCATAGCTTTGACCGGCAAGACAGGCGGACAGGTTGCCAATATCCTGCTGAAATCCGATATTGAACTGCGTGTGCCGGCTGACTCTACAGCCAGGATTCAGGAGGTGCACCTCATGATAATCCATTCACTTTGTGACCTGATCGACCATAAACTACTCGGAGCAGCTACATGAAAATACAACACTACCACCTGTTAATCATCCTCCTTGCGCAGCTGTTCGTATTACAAGGCTGCGCGCCCATAGCAGTAACCGGCGCCACCACCGCGGTCACAACACTGACGTCAGATCGGAGGACGACCGGTACTTTCATAGAAGACGAAGCCATTGAGATTAAATCCCGCCTGGCGTTGTCGAATCAAAAAGATTTGAACAAACGGGTGCATATCAATTTCACCAGTTATAACACCTCGGTCCTGGTCAGCGGGGAAGCGCCGACCGAAGAGGATCGACAGGCCGTGATTGACCTCGTAAAAAACGTTGAAAAAGTGACCCGGGTATACGATGAAATCGTAATTGCCGCCCCCAGTTCACTTATCTCGCGCAGTGCGGACACCGTAGTTACCGCCAAGATAAAAGCAAAGATCATTGCGGAAAAAAACCTGAGCAGCCTGCATATAAAAGTTGTAAACGAGAACGGCGTTACCTTCCTCATGGGTCTGGTTTCCACGCAGGAAGCTGACGTAGCAACGGAAATCGCCCGGCGCACCGGGGGCGTACAGAAAGTAGTAAAACTTTTCGAGTACAGGGAACCGGCCGATGACACGGAAGCGGAAGAAACGGAGGAAGCGGAGACTGAAACGCAGTAAATTATCATATTCAAATTTGGGGTCAGTGTAAAAACTTATAGAGTTTTTACACTGACCCCACAGGGCAACCGCATACTTTTGGATTCTGTTGCAGAAGACAGGAAACCAACCGGAAAACACCGCCCGTCATGCTGGCGAATGCCAGCATCCAGTCAAACAACAGCGCATGCTCAGGGTAATGAAGAGTTATTCACTGGATTCTGGCCTGCGCCAGAATGACGGAATCGGGCAGAAACATCTGAATTCAAAAGTATGCGTTTGCCCTGACTGACCCCAAATATACGCCGCTGTATCAGGCCGTCATACGCTCACACATATCACGTTCCGGTTCAGACATGCTGGACTGGAACGCGTCGCGTTCAAACAGCGATTGTGCGTATTTGCGCAACGCCTTCGCGCTATTGGGTAACCTGATATTGTAGGCTTCAAGACGCCACAGCAAAGGCGCCATACAGCAGTCCACCAGGGTATAATTATCAGACATAAAATAAGGCATTTGAGAGAAAACCGGTTCAATCGCCATCAGGCTGTTGCGCAGGCTTCTCCTGGCGCTTGCTGCGGCAATTTCATTTTCATCGACCATCTCTTCGACCAGGTTGTACAGATCCCGCATAATCCGGTACCTCAATTGCCTGTTTATGGCGCGAGACATGGGGTCAACCGGCATCAACGGTGGATGAGGAAAACGTTCATCCAGGTATTCCAGTATGATTTGAGCGTCATACAAAGTAAGTTCACGGTCTACCAGGGTGGGAACCGTGTTGTATGGATTTAACTCCGCCAGTTCTTCAGGAATACTGTCCTCGTGGACATATTTTATCTCTGTATCGATATCTTTTTCCGCCAGCGCCAGACGCACACAGTGACTGACCGGGCCGGTTATGTTGGAATACAGGACCATCACCGGCCCGCCATTAGGTAAAGTATTCACTTGTTGTTCAATGTACGTCGCGCCAGTATTCCCGCTTGAGCAGGTATACCAAAACCAGTAACACCAGAAGATACGCTATGGTCCAGGCGCCGATTGTCTTGCGTTTAAGTTTGATAGGCTCCCCCAGGTAGACCATGAAATTCACCAGATCGGTTATCGTCTCCTCATAGCTTTCATCCTGGTAGGGTTTCGGCTTGTCGACCGGTTCGTTCACAACTTCCAGGTAGTCGATCATCCTGCTTATCCTGCCGTCCCGATGAGTTACTTCCTTATACACGGGTTCCTGCCAACCCTGTAACTGCCAGAGTACGTGGGGCATTGCAGTATCCTCGAAAGCCAGGTTGTTGACGCCATTGGGGCGGGATGTATCCCGATAAAACGTCATCAGGTAGGTATACAACCAGTCTGCGCCGTGCGCGCGCGCGCTTACTGAAAGATCCGGAGGAGCTACCCCGAAATATTTTTCTGCTTCCTGCCTGTTCAAGGCAACTGTCATGGTATCGCCCATTTTGTCCGTCCCGAACATGAAATTTTCCTTCAGGATGTCCTCACTTATGTGCAGGTCTCTACCCAGGCGGTTGTAGCGCATAAACGAGGCGGAATGGCAACTGAGGCAATAATTTACAAAGGTACGGGCGCCGCGCTGTAATGATTTCTTATCGGACAGGTCAACATCAGCGTGGAGCATGTGGCCGTTGTTGCCGGCAGCCAGGCAAGGGTTTGTCGCCAGCAGCAACAGCAAAATAACAGGGGACGGAATTAAATTCCGTCCCCATTTCGGCATTGGAATACGAGTAATAATCATGTCACCCTGTCCGGTACGGGTTTATCGTTATCGGAGCCGGTATAAAACGGCATCAACAGGAAAAACAGGAAATAAATCACTGTAAACAAGCGCGCCATCCAGGTGTAGTTCGTCGTAGCGGCTTGCAGCCCCAGCCAGCCCAATGCAATAAAACTGACCGTGAATAAAGCCAGGGCAATCTTGTAATTCCGGCCCCGGTAGCGGATGGACTTGACCGGACTCCGGTCCAGCCAGGGGAGAAAACAGAACAGCAACGTTGCCGCTCCCATGGCGATAACACCACCGACCTGGCTCGGCACGGCCCGCAAAATGGCATAGAACGGGGTGAAATACCACACCGGCGCTATGTGTTCCGGTGTCTTGAGCGGGTCGGCAGGGATAAAATTGTTTGCTTCGAGAAAATAGCCGCCCATCTCGGGTTTGAAAAATACAACCGCACAAAAAATGATCAAAAAAACCACGACCCCGACAATATCCTTGACGGTGTAGTAAGGATGAAAGGGGATGCCGTCCAGCGGGATACCGTCGGCGTCCTTGTAGTTCTTTATTTCAATTCCATCCGGATTATTTGAGCCAACCTCGTGCAAGGCGATCAGGTGCGCGCCGACCAGGCCGCACAGCACCAGGGGAAAGGCGATGACGTGCAGGGAGAAAAATCGGTTCAGGGTCACGTCCGATACGACGAAATCGCCCCGTATCCACAAGGCAAGTTCGTCTCCGACAATCGGCAACGCGCCGAACAGCGAGATGATTACCTGGGCGCCCCAGTAAGACATCTGCCCCCACGGCAGCAAATAGCCGAAGAACGCCTCTCCCATCAGTGTGAAGTAAATGAGCATGCCGATGATCCAGAGCAACTCCCTGGGCCTTTTGTAGGAACCGTACAGCATGGCCCGGTACATGTGCAGGTAGATCACGATAAAAAATGCGGAAGCGCCGGTCGAGTGCATGTAACGTATCCACCAGCCCCACTCCACGTCGCGCATGATGTACTCGACCGAGGCAAAAGCGAGTTCCGCGGACGGTTTGAAGTTCATGGTCAACCAGATCCCGGTAATAATCTGGATCACCAGGACGAACAGGGCCAATGAGCCGAAGAAATACCAGAAATTGAAATTTTTCGGGGCGTAATACCGGGCCAGGTGCTCATTCCATAACCGCATCAACGGAAAGCGCGCGTCCACCCAGTCGCGTAATGCCATTAACCGTTTATTCATGACTGGACGACAGCCGAATCATCACCGATCAATACCCGGGTATCGCTCAGGTACTGGTGCGGCGGCACCACCAGGTTGGTGGGCGCCGGCACACCTTTGAAAACTCTGCCGGCCAGGTCAAAACGGCTGCCGTGACAGGGACAGAAGAACCCTCCCCGCCAGTCTTCACCGAGCTGGTGGGCTTCCCCTTCACCTTTTCTGGCGTAAACGGGGGAACAACCCAGGTGGGTGCAAATCCCCAGCACGATCAGGTATTCCGCGCGCTGTGAACGGTACTCGTTCCTCGCATAAAACGGTTGTTGTTCGACTTCTGATGCCGGGTCCTTGACCACTTCATCCAACTCGCTGAGTTCGTCTATGGCCGCATCACCACGGCGCAGGATCCAGACCGGCTTACCGCGCCATTTGACTATTTTTCGCTCCCCGATCTCCAAATCGCCGATATCGACTTCAACCGGGGCGCCGATTGCTTTGGCCTTGGCGCTTGGCGTCAACGTCGACACAAACGGCACACTGGTGGCCAGGGCGCCTGCACCGCCTACAACGGATGCAGTCGTGGTGAGAAAACGGCGTCGCTCACTGTTAACTCCATCTTTCTTCATTTAGTGTATCCTCAAACTCACTCATGCCTGAAAAACCGGAAAAAGCAGCAGTATATCACGATCTGTCAATACATAATCAGGGCTATTGAACGCATAAATATTGCTATAGGCTTTTATTCTGTGCGATTATTCAGGGGCGGACCGATATGAACCGAACTCAAGATGTATAGCCATAGAATTATACCCTGTATTTGTGCAGTCATCCTGCTGCTTGGCGGTTGTGCCTGGTTTGGCGATAAGGACAACAATGAAACCAAGAACTGGACGGTGGAACGGCTCTACTCCGAAGCCAAGGGTGCGCTCGATTCAGGTTATTACAGCAAGGCGGTTGAGTATTACGAGTTTCTCGAAACCCGCTTTCCATTCGGTGTTTACGGGCAGCAGTCGCTGCTGGACCTGGCCTACGCCTATTACAAGACTGAAGAATTTGAGTCGTCAATGGCGGCCTGTGACCGCTTTATCCGTCTATATCCCCAGAACCTTCACGTCGATTATGCTTATTTCCTGAAGGGGCTGGTAAACTTTAACCGCGGCAAAGGCTTGACGGAGCGATTTTTACCGATAGATTCAAGCCAGCGCGACCAGGGCGCCGCCCTGACTGCATTCCAGGCTTTTTCCGAACTACTGGAAAGATACCCCCAGAGCCAATACACCGAGGACGCGAAAAAACGGATGGTATTCCTGCGCAACCGCCTCGCCCGGCACGAAATACATGTGGCAAACTATTATTTGAAAAGAGGTGCGTACCTGGCGGCGCTCAACCGGGCAAGGACCGTGGTGGAGTCCTATCCGCGCACGCCTTCGGTACCCGATGCCCTGGTGCTGATGGCCAAAACCTACAAAATCCTGGAAATGCCGAACTTGTCCGTGGACACCGTGCGCGTCCTGGAATTGAACTACCCGAACCATCCCGGTTATTACGACATAAAAGATATAGTCGTTGAGTAAAGGATATTATCCGCAGATTACGCAGATTTCCACAGGTTAAGGATTCTTGTTAATGTGGTGCAGTGGCGTAAGGTACAGGAATAACGTTAAATTTAACATTTATAACCTGATATTTTTATCTGCGTTTATCTGCATAATCTGCGGATATATGTTTTATCAGCGGGTTATATTTCCTGGTAGCGGGAAGTAATAGGATAACGCCGGTCGCGACCGAAGGCGCGTTCTGTGATCCTGACGCCGGGAGCGGCCTGGCGGCGCTTGTATTCATTTTTATCCACCAGCCTGATCACCTGGTAGACAGTATCCCGGTCATAGCCTGCTTCGATAATCTCACCCGGAGTGTGGTCCATCTCAATGTATTTTTCCAGTATCGGATCCAGCACGTCATAGCCAGGCAGGGAGTCTTCGTCTTTCTGGTCAAAACGTAACTCCGCACTGGGCGGGCGGTCGATGATCCGTTGCGGAATGATTTCCCCGGTCCGGTTGCGCCAGCGGGACAGTTTGTAGACCAGGATTTTCGGCACGTCTTTGAGCGGCGCAAACCCACCGGCCATATCCCCGTACAAGGTTGCGTAACCCACCGCCATTTCACTTTTATTGCCCGTCGTCAAAACCAGCTTGCCGGTTTTGTTGGATACGGCCATAAGCAACAATCCGCGGCAGCGGGCCTGGATATTTTCTTCGGTCGTGTCCTGCTCGGATTTCTCACCAAGTGATGCGATGACAAATCGGCAGGATAGCCGATTTGCACGGCGACAGCCGCCCGTAGGGTTGCGCCCAGGGATGGGCGCAATGAATGCGCCGGATTTTTTGCGCCAGTGGGCGCCTGCGAACGAACGCATAGCCGTAGCTATGGTTGAGGGAACACGTGCCCACTGGCGCAAAAAAGACAAGCAAGGGCGCATCACCTGGTGAGAAGTCCGGGCCATAGGGAGATCCTTGAAAACCGGTGACAAAATTTCCGCGAACGCCGAAAAAGGTTTTTCAATACTCACCGTATGGCAGGAGACACCCAGCTTATCGGCCATTTCCTGTGCGTCTTCGACACTCATGGCGGCAGTGTAACGGGACGGCAGCAGCAGCACTTCAACGTTTTCCGGACCGAGCGCATCCACGGCGATAGCCAGGGTCAGCGCCGAGTCGATACCGCCCGACAAACCGATAACCGCACCCTTGAAACCGTTTTTCAACACGTAATCCTTGACGCCAAGCACCAGTGCCCGGTAGACGCTCTCGGTAAAGTCCAGGGGCGGACACTGCACTGATTTGGCTTCCACGGTAATAGCGCCTGCCGCCGCCCGTCCCAGCTCCACCAGGTACAGACCCTGTTCAAACTGCGGGGCTTTGAAGACGAATTCACCACGGCAATCTATGACCAGGGAACCACCGTCGAATATCAGTTCATCCTGGCCGCCCACCAGGTTGACGTAGATGATCGCTATATTATGGTCAACGGCGCGGCGCTTCAGCAGTACCTCCCTGACACTGGATTTGTCTGTGTGGTAGGGAGAGGCGTTGATATTGATCAGCAGCTCCGCCCCGGCGCCGGCTGCTTCGCTGACGTGGTCTTCGGTCCACAGGTCCTCACATACACTCAGCGCAACCTTGAGGTCCGGGGTTTCAACCAGATTCAGCTCTTCTCCCTCGGTAAAATAACGTTTTTCGTCGAAAACACCGTAATTGGGCAAGTTTCTTTTATGGTAGGTTGTGACGACCTCCCCGTCCCTGACCAGACTGCAGGAGTTATACAGGCGCGTCTCTTTTTGCGTCGGATAGCCGAGGACAACGCTTATGCCCTGCGACCCGTGCATCACTCGTTGCAAGGCCTGTTCCACCTGTACGTGGAAATGAGGACGCAATAACAGGTCTTCCGGCGGATAACCGGTCAGGGCCAACTCGGGGAATATTATCGTATCTGCGCCGGCGCTGCCTCTGGCCCTGGAAATGTATTCAAGAACCAGTTCCGTATTACCGTCTATATCGCCGACACACAAATCAACCTGGGCAATAGCGACTCTGTTCACTTTAATTTTGCGGCAATAGCCTCACCCAGTTCGGCAGGTGACTTGACGGTTGTTACGCCGGCGGCATCAAGCGCGGAGAATTTGTCGCTCGCACTCCCTTTGCCGCCTGAAATAATCGCGCCGGCATGTCCCATGCGCCTTCCCGGGGGCGCAGTAACGCCAGCAATATAACCTACTACGGGTTTATTGGCATACTGTCCGATAAACTCTGCCGCTTCCTCTTCGGCGCTGCCGCCTATCTCGCCCACCATGATGATGCCGGTTGTGGCTGGGTCCTGTTGAAACAGCTCCAGGCAATCAATGAAATTCATGCCGTGTATCGGATCGCCACCGACGCCGATACAGGTGCTCTGGCCAAGTCCGGCCAGTGTGGTCTGGTGTACCGCCTCATAGG
Source organism: Gammaproteobacteria bacterium (assembly GCA_965222155.1). Lineage (GTDB taxonomy): Bacteria > Pseudomonadota > Gammaproteobacteria > Eutrophobiales > Eutrophobiaceae > JAAXHV01. Next base: position 479,899 of record CBDCTH010000012.1, on the reverse strand, counting down.
TTAAAGTGCCCGAGCGGGAAACGATACCGATACAACCGGGCTTGTGGATATGGCCCGGCATAATGCCTATCTTGCATTCCCCCGGCGTAATGATGCCGGGGCAGTTGGGGCCGATCAACCTTACTCCAGGATACAGGTCGATGCTGGCGCGGGCCCTGACCATATCAATAATCGGGATGCCTTCGGTGATACAGACTATGAGCCTGATTCCGGCCTCGGCAGCCTCAGTAATTGCCTGCGCCGCAAACGCCGCCGGGACCATTATCATACTTGCGTCCGCGGCGGTTTCCATGACCGCCTCTTTTACGGTATTGAACACAGGCCTGTCCAGGTGAGTCTGGCCACCGCGCCCCGGGGTAACGCCACCGACTATTTGCGTCCCGTATTCGAGCGCCTGTTCTGCATGGAAAGTGCCCTGGCGCCCGGTAAATCCCTGGACGATTACCTTTGTATCATTATTCACCAGGACAGCCATCAGTTCTCTCCCCGACTCATCGCCACAACCTTATCTGCGGCATCACTCAGACCATCGGCCGACGTGATCTTCAGGCCGCTTTCATTGAGCAGCAGCTTACCTTCTTCAACCCTGGTGCCTTCCAGCCTGACCACAACCGGAATATCGAGCCCTACTTCCCTGACTGCCGCGATAATTCCTTCTGCTATCAGGTCGCAGCGAACTATGCCGCCGAAGATATTGACCAGGATCGCCCTTACTTTCGTGTCCGACGTGATCAGCTTAAAGGCTTCGGTAACGCGTTCCGTCGTCGCCCCGCCGCCCACGTCCAGAAAATTGGCGGGATCGCCGCCATGCAACTTGATGATATCCATGGTTGCCATGGCCAGGCCGGCCCCGTTCACCATGCAGGCGATATCGCCATCCAGCGCGACGTAATTCAGGTCGAATACCTTGGCCTTATTCTCTTTCTCATCTTCCTGGCTCGGATCCCGCCAGCTTTCCAGTTCCGCCTGACGATATATGGCATTATCATCCACGGCAACCTTGGCATCCAGGGCTTCCAGATCTCCTTCTTTGGTAATGACGAGGGGATTTATTTCAATCAGGCTGAGATCCTTGTCGACAAACAGCCGGTACAGGCCCGACAAAATTTTTGTCAGTTGTTTGCTTTGCGATCCATCCAGTCCCAGCGAAATACCCAAAGCCCGGCATTGATAATGCTGTAGTCCCATCACCGGGTCGATGGCGAAGGTGAATATCTTTTCGGGTTCCGTCGCGGCGACTTCTTCTATATCCATTCCTCCGGCGGCGGAGGCCATAACCGCAATCCGGCGCCGGCTCCTGTCAACCAGCATACCCAGGTACAACTCGGTCTCGATATCCGACAGAGCTGAAACCAGCACGCAATTTACCGGTTTACCTTCAGCCCCGGATTGTTTTGTAACCAGGATTGTACCCAGCAGACTGTTGACATAATCTTCCAGTTCCTGTTTGCCGGTTACCAGTCTTACACCTCCGGCTTTACCGCGTCCCCCGGCATGAACCTGGGCTTTTACGACCCAGCGGTTACCGCCCAGTTCGTCGGCAATTTCGAGGGCGTCCGCTACGGAACCGGCAGATTTTCCTTTGGGTACGGGTATATCGAATTCTGAAAAAAGAATTTTTGCCTGGTATTCGTGTAGATTCATCTCCTAAACTCTCATTATCATTGCTTTGCAGACAATGCAGCATGGATACCGGATAGCAACCCGGATATTATATTACTTCACTCTATGCACCGGTGTTTTACAAGAAAATCGTCGGGAACGCGGATTATACGTCTTTAGAAAAAGTGTTACGCCTGTTAATTATAATTGCATTACTGGTTTTGCTGTTCGCCTTGCTCAAGCGGTTTTTTCCTGGGGAAAAACCAGAGGGAGACGAAAGCCGCATCGCGAAAATGGTCCAATGCGATTATTGCCGGTTATACATCCCGCACACCTCCGCGATAAAACACGCAACGCGCTATTATTGCTGTGATGAACACAAAGAGTCGGCAGCAGGCAAAACATCGTGAGCGGTGACCACATCATCGAACAGTTTATCACCTGCAAAGAATAGCTGTATAGGTATATTTGGGGTCAGAGTAAAAACTCAATGAGTTTTTACTCTGACCCCAAATATTATGCAGCGCGGATTACATCCAGCAACAGGTCATGGACGATGGGATTTCCCGCAACGATGTTACCGGTATCCTTCCAGGGACTGGCGTCGTCTATGTCACTGACATATCCTCCGGCCTCCTGGATCAGCAAGGCCCCGGCGGCAATGTCCCATTGTTCCAATCCGTATTCCCAAAACCCGTCCAGACGACCACTGGCGACGTAGGCAAGGTCCAGGGAGGCCGCTCCCGGCCGTCTTATGCCGGCAGTGACGGCAGTCAATTTTCGGAATACTTCAATATAGGTATCGAGCTTGTCCAGCGATCGAAACGGAAACCCGGTGCCGATCAGTGCGCCTTCAAGCGTATTCAGCCGGGTAACACGGATGCGCCGTCCATCCAGGTGGGCGCCGTCGCCCCTGCTCGCAGTGAACAATTCCTGGCGTAGCGGGTCATAAATAATGCCCTGCTCAAGGATGCCTTTGTGCTTTAATGCAACCGAGATTGCAAACTGGGGAAATCCATGCAGGAAATTCGTCGTGCCGTCGAGCGGGTCGATGATCCACTGGTAATCGCCATCCCCTTGCGCACCGCTTTCCTCGGCCAGAATGGCGTGGTCGGGATAAGCATTGTGCAGGCCTTCGATAATCATCAGTTCCGCGCGTCTATCGACTTCACTGACAAAATCATTACGACTTTTTTCCGTGACTGCGATACCCTGCAATTGGTCCATGCAGCGGGTGATAAAATCACCTGCGGAACGGACTGCGCGGATTCCTATATTCATCATAGGGTGCATTTTTTTCTCCTACGGTTAGGATATTGGGGGATATTTGGGGTCAGAGTAAAAATACGGTTAATCCGATAGATTATGTTGCTGTACTATCAAGTATTTTACTCTGACCCCAAATATCTTACATCACTGAAACCGGTTCCGGAGATTCATTATATGCTGGAAAACGTAAAGATTGTCCTGGTAAATACGACACACCCGGGAAATATCGGCGCCACCGCCCGGGCAATGAAGACCATGGGCCTGGAACAACTGGTACTGGTGTCCCCCCAGCGCTTTCCCAGTGCGGAATGCTCCGCCAGGGCCGCGGGTGCGGACGATATTCTGGCCCACAGCCAGGTATTTCCAAGTCTTGAAGAAGCGGTTGCGGACTGTGAACTTGTGTTCGGCAGCAGCGCGCGTGCAAGAAGCATCGCCTGGCCGGAGGTCACACCTGAAGCTGCGGCAGAGCAGATCATCGCCCGTGTCAACACCACAGCCGGCATGGCTGTCGTTTTCGGACGCGAAAGTTCCGGACTGTCCAATGAACAACTGGAAATATGCCATGCCATGATCCGCATACCGACCAATAAGGATTTTTCCTCCCTGAATATTGCTTCGGCGGCACAGATTATCTGCTATGAAATCGGCAAGCAGTATCTCGCCCGGCAAGAAACGGAAACTGCCCGCGATAATCCGGAATCCCCGGTTACAGCGGAACAGATGGAATACTTTTATCAACACATCCAGGATACGCTGTCCGACATCGGCTATCTCGACCCGGAGCAACCGCGCCGTCTGATGCGCCGCCTCAAACGCCTGTTCAATCGCACCCGATTGGACGGCAATGAATATAATATCCTGCGCGGCATCTTGACGGCAGTCCAGAATGCAGCGGCGAAAAAAGGTCATTGACAGGTTGCAAAATGTGTCGCCCCCAGCCGTCGTCATGCCGGGCTTGTCCCCCGTCGTCATGCCGGGTTTGACCCCTGTCGTCATGCCGGGTTTGACCCCCGTCGTCATGCCGGGCTTGTCCCGGCATCCAGTATGATACTGTGTCGCCGGAGCCTGCCCCGGCATGTCGTAAGCCGGGGGCGACTCTTTGTTTATCTTTTTTGCCGGACAATGAATATGATATTAAACTGATACAAACTTTGGAGAGACTCACACATGTCAAATATGGGCGTACGAGACGCCAAAAGGCCCTCGGCCGATGTGCTGTTGCAGAATATTGCCGATTATGTATTGGGCGGCGAGACCGCAAGCGAGGAGGCGCGCAGTACTGCATTTTACTGCCTGCTGGATACCCTGGCCTGCGCTATGATGGCGCTCAAATTTCCTGCCTGCACAAAGATGCTGGGGCCGGTGGTGCCCGGAGCCGAAATGCCGAACGGGGCGCGGGTGCCCGGCACCAACTACCGGCTGGACCCGGTGCAGGCGGCATTCAATATCGGCGCGCAGGTGCGCTGGCTGGACTTCAACGACACCTGGCTGGCTGCAGAATGGGGACATCCTTCCGATAATCTTGGCGGTATTCTTGCGGTCGCCGACTATCTCAGCCTGGAAAATATCAGCGCAAGGCGAGACCCGCTGACCATCGCAGACGTCCTCAACGGCATGATCCAGGCCCATGAGATCCAGGGTGTACTCGCCCTGAAAAACAGCTTTAACGGTGTCGGCCTGGACCATGTCCTGCTCGTTCGCATCGCCAGCACAGCCGTGGTCACTAAAATGCTGGGCGGTACTCGGGAACAGGTTATCAATGCCGTTTCCAATGCCTGGATCGACGGCGGCGCGTTACGCACCTACCGTCATGCGCCCAATACCGGTTCGAGAAAAAGCTGGGCGGCAGGCGATGCGACCAGCCGGGCAGTGCGCCATGCCCTCATCTCGCTGACCGGCGAGATGGGTTACCCCTCGGCGCTGAGCGCCGGACACTGGGGATTTCAGGAGGTGTTGTTCAAAGGAAATGATATTCTCGTAGAACAGCCGTTTGGCTGTTATGTCATGGAAAACATATTATTCAAGATCTCATTTCCGGCAGAGTTTCATGCACAGACCGCGGTCGAAGCGGCCATGGAGCTGCACCAACAGGTGAAAGATCGCCTGGAGGAAATAGACAAAGTGATAGTGGAAACACAGGAAGCCGGGGCGCGGATTATCGATAAGACCGGCCCGCTGGATAATCCTGCCGACCGTGATCACTGCATTCAATACATGACGGCAATACCCTTGATTTTCGGTCGACTGGTCGCAGAGGATTACGAAGATGACGTTGCCGCGGACCCGCGTATCGATGCACTCAGGGACAAGATGGAGGTAACGGAAAACAGGCAGTTCACTATCGATTATCATGACCCGGATAAACGCGCCATAGGCAATTCGGTGCAGGTGGTTTTCCGGGACGGTTCCAGGACGGATAAGGTAGTCGTCGAATACCCTGTCGGTCATCGGCGACGGCGCAAAAAGGGCATTCCCCTGTTGCTGGAAAAGTTCAACAACGCGGTAGCCGGGCACTTCTCCACGGCCCGGAAAGACGCTATCCTCGCGGCCTGTGCAAGCCGGCCTGCGCTTGAGGCCATGCCTGTCAATACCTTTATGGACCTGTGGACCGGTCAGGAATAAGACGTCTTGACCAGCAAGCTGAACAACGTAAAGCGCACCTATTACTTCGGCAACCAATTATCCGAAGGCGGCCGGAATGATGTAAGTCTACTCGGCGGCAAGGGCGCCAACCTGGCTGAGATGACCAGCATCGGCCTGCCCGTCCCGCCGGGTTTCACCATTACCACCACCACATGTGCCGAGTACTACCAGAGTGACGGCAAGCTCCCGAAGGGGCTGCAGGGCAGTATCAGGCTGAACATGACCCGTCTGGAGAAGGAGACCGGCAAGAGGTTCGGTGACGACGACAACCCGTTACTGGTCTCCGTCAGGAGCGGCGCGGCCGCGAGTATGCCGGGCATGCTGGATACGATCCTGAACCTGGGCCTGACAGACCAATCCGTAATCGGGATTGGCCGGCAAACGGGCAACAGGCGCTTCGCGCTGGATGCCTACCGGCGCCTGATCAATATGTTCGGCAACGTGGTCATGGGTGTCGAACATGAGCATTTCGAGGCCCATTTCACCCGGATCAAACAACAGTACGGGGTCAGTGAGGATGCCGACTTGAACGAAGAGGGCCTGGAAAAGCTAATCGCCGCCTATAAGAAGGTCTATAAACAATACAGTGGTGAAACATTTCCCCAGGCGCCCCATGAGCAACTTGAGAAGGCCATCGAAGCGGTGTTTCAAAGCTGGAACACTCCCCGGGCGCAGGCTTATCGCAAGATAAACAACATCCGCGGACTGATCGGTACCGCGGCCAATATCCAGTCCATGGTATTCGGCAACATGGGCAACGATTCTGGCACCGGCGTCGCCTTTACCCGGGACCCGACCACAGGGAAAAATCAATTTTACGGGGAATTCCTGATCAACGCCCAGGGAGAAGATGTGGTTGCAGGCATTCGCACGCCGCAGCCGGTGGCCAAGATGAAAAAGTGGCGCCCGGAGATCTATGAGCAACTGCTCAAGGTGAAACATATCCTGGAAGCCCACTACAAGGATATGCAGGATATCGAATTTACCATCGAAAAAAGCGTGTTGTACATGTTACAGACGCGTACCGGGAAACGGACGGGCGCAGCGGCGATAAAAATTGCGGTGGATATGGTCAAGGAAACCCTAATCAACCAGAAGGACGCGTTGTTGCGTGTCCCCGCCAATGACCTGAACCAGGTGTTACTGCCCTCCTTCGACCACAAGGCAAAGCGGAACGTACTGACTACGGGCCTGCCGGCATCGCCCGGGGCCGCGTCCGGTTATCTTGTTTTCAGCGCGGATGAAGCGGTTGAGCAGAGTGAAAACGGTCAACCCGTCATTCTCGTCAGGCGGGAGACCAGCCCCGAGGATATTCACGGCATGCACGTCGCCGAGGCGATATTGACCTCCACAGGCGGGTCAACCAGTCATGCTGCGGTCGTGGCGCGTGGCTGGGGAAAGTGTTGCGTAACCGGCGCAAACGATCTGATTATCGACGCTAAACGCAAGACCCTGACTATCAGGAACAGGATAATCACTCAGGAGGATATCATCAGTATAGACGGCAGCAACGGCGAAATCATGCTGGGCGAAGTCGCCATGCAGCCGCCTACCTTCACAAGAGAATTCAAAACACTGATGGCCTGGGCCGACAGGACGCGGAAACTGGTGATACGCACCAACGCAGATACCCCTATGGATGCAGCCACGGCCCTGGAGTTCGGCGCCGAGGGGATCGGGCTTTGCCGGACCGAACACATGTTCTTCGGTGAGAATCGTATCGCGGCAATGCGTGAGATGATCCTCGCCGAGGACGAGACTGCGCGGCGCGCGGCGCTGAAAAAACTGCTGCCTTTCCAGCGCCGGGACTTCGAGGGGATTTTCAGCACCATGCGCGGCCTGCCGGTCACGATACGCTTGCTGGACCCGCCGCTGCATGAATTCCTGCCGGAGGACGTAAAATTGCAGCGTCAGCTTGCCCGGAGCATGAAGGTGAGCATCGACAGGATTATCCGGCGGGTCAACCAGCTGCACGAAGTCAATCCCATGTTGGGTCATCGCGGTTGCCGGTTGACCGTGACCTACCCGGAAATCCTGGAAATGCAGGTGGCCGCCATCGTCGAGGCGGCCATCAACTGCAGGAGAAAACGCATCAATGCGCAACCGGAGATTATGATCCCGCTGGTGGGGCTGGAAAGCGAGCTGTCCATGCTGAGGAAAAAAGTGGAGCAGGTTATCAGCCAGGTGAAACTCAAGAAAAAGTTCACCGGTAAACTGGATATTCCCATCGGCACCATGATAGAGGTACCCAGGGCTGCCATTACCGCGGACGACATCGCCGTGCATGCCGACTTCTTCAGCTTCGGCACCAACGACCTTACCCAGATGACCCTGGGCTACAGCAGGGACGATATCGGCAGCTTCATGTCCGAATACCTGGCGAAAAACCTGCTGGAGGAGAACCCGTTTCAGACTATGGACGTCGCCGGCGTCGGCCAACTGGTCGAACAGGCCGTACACAGGGGCAGATCGGTAAAACGGGAATTAAAATGCGGGATTTGCGGCGAGCATGGGGGTGACCCGGAGTCGATCAATTTTTTCCAGTCGGTACAACTGGACTATATCTCCTGCTCCCCGTTCCGAGTACCTATCGCCCGCCTTGCCGCCGCCCAGGCAGCCCTCAGGAACCAGTTGGAATTGTTCAGTTAAGCGGGTGATGGGAATCGAACCCACGTTCTCAGCTTGGGAAGCTGATGTTCTGCCATTGAACTACACCCGCAAGGGTCAACCGGTCTATCTTACAATGAGCTGCGCCGGGAGTGAAAAGATTTTGTATAATAGCATCCATGAATTTATTGGTTAATGGTGAAAAAACATCCCTGGCAAACGTGGCGACGGTGTCCGATCTAATTTCAGCGTTGGAAATTGAGGACAATGTAGCTGTGGAAATCAACAGGGAAATCGTCTCGCGCAGCGCCTTTGATCAGCATCGACTGGCGGACGGGGATCAAATAGAAATAGTCACCGCAATCGGCGGGGGGTAAACAGGTATCCTGAATGAACTGTGGAGGCAGGTTCGGGCAGGCTGTTTAAGGCCCGCTGTGAATACATCCCTGTACGCTTACCATCCGCTATCCCTGCGGATGATAGCCTTAAATAGCCTGCCCGAACCTGCGGCTACATATACACTGTCGATACATATTTTCACATATGAGAAAATTCAGTAATGCCAGAAGACACATTAATCATCGCCGATAAGGTTTACTCGTCCCGCCTGCTGGTCGGTACAGGCAAGTACAAAGACCTGGAAGAAACCCGCCTGGCGATTGAAGCCAGTGGGGCGGAAATTGTCACGGTAGCGATTCGTCGCACCAACATCGGCCAGGAAAAGGATGAACCCAACCTGCTTGACTATATCAGCCCCGACAGGTTTACCATCCTTCCCAACACGGCAGGTTGTTTTGATGCGGACTCGGCGGTGCGGACCTGTCGGTTAGCGCGTGAATTGCTCAATGGTCATGACCTGGTAAAGCTGGAGGTGCTGGGCGACAAAAAAACCCTGTACCCGGATATCCCGCAAACCCTGGAGGCTGCGGAGATACTCATCAGGGATAATTTCAAGGTGATGGTTTATACCAACGATGACCCTATCATGGCGCTGCGCTTTGAAGAACTGGGCTGTATCGCAGTCATGCCGCTGGCCGCTCCTATCGGTTCCGGACTGGGCATTCGCAACCCCTATAACATCAGAACGATTGTCGAAAACGCCGGTGTGCCGATTTTGGTGGATGCCGGGGTCGGCACCGCCTCGGACGCGGCGATTGCCATGGAACTCGGCTGTGACGGTGTATTGATGAACACGGCGATCGCAGAGGCTAAAAATCCAGTATTAATGGCGTCAGCAATGAACAAGGGCATACAAGCAGGACGGCAGGCTTACCTGGCCGGGCGTATGCCGAGACGCGCTTATGCCAGCGCGTCATCCCCTATCGACGGGACCTTCTTCAGCTAACCCGCGCCGCGTGCAAGCTGGTTGTAAACATTGCCATTTAAACACTCTGTCAAAAGTTACGTATTAAGACAGAGCCGACTCACGAAAGCACAAGCTGCTGCCATAGATCGATATTGGGTTGACTTCGGCATCGATTACCAGGATGAAACGCTGGACCTGCATACACTATTTAACCGGGAGGCGCCCAGGGTGCTGGATATCGGCACGGGCATGGGCGAGACTACACTCAGGCTGGCCAGGGCGAACCCTGAAATTGATTACCTGGCCGTTGAAGTACATCGTCCCGGCATCGGGCGTCTGTTATACGGTGTTGCCGAATACGGGCTTACCAATATCCGGGTCATCAACCATGACATCGTCGACGTCGTCAACCGGCAGATACCGGAAGAGTCAATGACGTCCATCTATATCCATTTCCCGGACCCGTGGCCCAAAAAACGCCACCACAAGCGCCGCCTCGTGCAGCCTGGTTTTATCAACAGACTCACAAGCAGGATGAAACTTGAGGGGCAATTATACCTTGCCACCGATTCCCGGGATTTGGCAGAATACATGCTGGCCGTATGTGACGCCGAAACCGGCCTGATCAACCTGGCAGGGCGCGGCAACTTCAGTCCACGGCCCCTGTGGCGGTCGCTGACGAAGTTCGAACAGCGCGGGCTTGAATTGAACAACCGGGTATGGGAACTGATTTATTGCCGGCGCATCTAACCCAAAATAACTATGTCAGAATTAACTGAAGCCGCTGCAGTAATCGCAAAGGAAGCGGCGGATAAAATCATGGAAGTCTATGTGACGGACTTCGAGGTCCGCAACAAGACCGACAGGTCGCCCCTCACCAGGGCGGACTTGGCCTCCCATGACGTGATCTGCAGCAGGCTCGCGCTGCTGACTCCGGATATACCGGTGTTGTCCGAGGAATCTGCACATATCCCTTACTCGACCAGGAAAACCTGGGATCAATACTGGCTGGTAGACCCCCTTGACGGCACCCGCGAGTTCATCAAACGCAACGGAGAGTTCACCGTGAATATCGCCCTGATCCGGGAAAACTATCCCGTTCTGGGCGTCATTTACGCGCCGGTCAAGGATCTTTGTTATTATGCGGCCAGAAACGAGGGGGCCTACAAGCAGGGCAACGGCGCTGCGGGCCTCAGAATCAAGGCAAAGGCCAGCAGGGTTGACGCCCTGGTCATCGCCGGCAGCCGCTCTCACGGCAACAAGCGGCAGCAGGCGTTCTTCGGGAAGATGGGTGACCAGATCGAGACTATAGCAATCGGCAGTTCCCTGAAATTCTGCCTGGTGGCTGAAGGAATTGCCGATATATACGCACGCTTCGGACCCACCTCGGAGTGGGATAGCGCCGCCGGCCAGTGCATCGTCGAGGAAGCGGGAGGCGGGGTAACGGACACCGGTTTTAACCGCTTGCGCTATAATGCCAAGGAATCCTTGTTAAACCCGGACTTCGTCGTGGTTGCCGACCCGGCATTCGGGTGGGAAAACCGTTTGTGAACAGACTGGTGACCCGTCGATGAAAACCCTTATCATCACACTGACTTGCCTGGCAGCCGCGTTAGGGGGCTTCCTGACAGGTGACTACCACGGCCTGTGGAAACGTAGTCAAATCAATCGGCTGGAAATCATCCCTATCCGCTTCAAGGCTATAGACAGTAGCACGCATCAACCTGTCGACAACTACCACTTGCGTTGCCGCAGCCGGGAAAGCGGTGATTTCTGCAAGCCGGTCGCAGGCGTCGGCGAAGCGCCGGGCGTGAAGACCGTCCGGATTGCCGGGCAACGCAGATTTGAAACGGGCCTCCTGTTCAACCACGACAAGGGACTGGTAATGGAAGGCCCTGAATTCATAGAACTCTGGGTCATCCACCCGGATTACCGGACCTATTATCAGGAAACCAGCTATGCGGAACTGGTATCACCGGGCAACGATATGAAGGAACTCATCCTGACCCCGAGGGTGATCGCGGAGAACCTGTAACCCGCAACTCTGTTCATTTTAAATTCACAAATCCTAACCCTAACCAGCCCTAACCAGGGTCGGACCCACATAACCATCTGTTTTGCTTAGTTTATTTTCTATTTATGGCTGTTATATTCTCTTAAAAGCCCCATTTTGCTATGACAATGGAGGCTGTAACAGGCAAGGTCTTCCTTGCAACCAACGCTGTCGGTCATTAGCAAACTTAAGCAGGACTTCTTTGTTATGACACCAGTGGGTGATGTGCCAGATGTGGCCCGGTAAAAAGATACGATTAGCTCTTGGCATGATGCTTCCTCCTTAAATGCCTGTTTTGTCCATAAAAAAACCACAGTCTAACCGCCTGATAGCCTGCTTATAAAGATGATTTATCTTTATTCGGACCCCCCTAACCAGGGTCGGACCCACATAACCATCTGTTTTGCTTAGTTTATTTTCTATTTATGGCTGTTATATTCTCTTAAAAGCCCCATTTTGCTATGATAATGGAGGCTGTAACAGGCAAGGTCTTCCTTGCAACCAACGTTGTCGGTCATTAGCAAACTTAAGCAGGACTTCTTTGTTATGACACCAGTGGGTGATGTGCCAGATGTGGCCCGGTAAAAAGATACGATTAGCTCTTGGCATGATGCTTCCTCCTTAAATGCCTGTTTTGTCCATAAAAAACCACAGTCTAACCGCCTGATAGCCTGCTTATAAAGATGATTTATCTTTATTATCAGTAAGTTGTGACAGATTAAACTGGTCTGACCCCATCCTCCCAGTTCCATGAACAGCACCGCGGCCAGCGCCGGCACGTCGATGCCTTCGGACAGGCAGCGGGCGTTGGAAAGAATGCGGCAGGTCTCCCCGGCACCGCCCTTGAGCCATTCGATGCGCGCCTTGCGCTCGAGCGCGTAATGCTGCCCGTCGACATGACGGGTCTCACAGCACAAGGCGTTGATTTATGGGTGTCCCGGATTACTCTGGACAATGTGCGAGAGGTTGGCGCCGGTGTTCAGCGCGGATCGTATTTCCCCGCATCTTCAGCCACGCGTCGGCCTGTGATCGCTTCTCGCAGACCCTCAAGCAATCCTTCCAGGTGTGCCATGCGTTCCAGTAAACTGATTATTACTTCCCGCTGGGCCTGCATCTCCGTCCTCACGGCCTTGAATTCTGCCCGCGTCTCGTCCCGCTGGGCCTGCATATCAGCCTGCGCGGCCTTGAATTCTGCTTGGGTCTCGTCCCGCTGAGCCTGCATATCAGACCGCAGGTTACGTTGAGTATTCAGGATAAGAGCGGCCAGCGCAACGCCGATACTGATTACCGTCACGCCGATACCGATTAAGGCAATTAATTCCATTGACATGATGTATTTTCCTTAGTCTCCTTGTGTAGTCAGCGCGTGCCCGTTATCTACCGGTTCTGAGTTATCTTTAATATAATTCTATGCGTTGAACCTGTCCACACATTTTTTCCTGGAGCTTGTGGATTTTATCACAAATCGCCGCAGGTTATCCATTTATAACGAAAATATTGACACTACCCATCATGATTTGTGGGTGTCCTGAATTACTATGACCGAAGCACTGCATTTCAATAATTGTCTTCTTCTTAACATAAAACCAGGTTCGGGATTTCCTGTCAGTGTTCAGCCGCTAAATGGTGCCCATAGGGTTCTGGCACGGACACTGGTTCCCGGATTTTCCGCACCAGCCTGCCGTTCTCCACATCGAAGTACTCCGTCTTCGGTTCCTCCAGGGCATCCCTGTTTTCCTCCCTGTCTACACTGTAGATATCTCCGTTGGGACCCGTGCTTTCAACCAGTATGGCATTAATTTTTCCGTAGTCTTCCTCATTCAGCGAAAAATCGAACACCCGCAGGTTTTCCTGCAGTTGACGAGTGTGACGGGCTCCAACGATCACGGCGCCTGCCTGGTCACGCTCCAGCACATAACGGACGGCCACGTTGCCGATGTTCACACCGTGTTTAGCGCCGATGTCCTTGAGGACTTGCAACAGTTCCTGGAATAGTGCCCAGCCGCCAAAATCACAGACGATGCGGTAGTACTTGTCCAGGGATACGTTCTCGAAAGCCGGCGTGCCCGGGTCGGCAATGCCCAGCCATTTTTCACTGAAGAGTCCACCACCCAGGGCGCCGTAACACAGGAGTTTCATGTCATGTCTGGCACAGAGGTCCACCATCCCGTTCTCCGGCCGGCGGTCCGTGAGGGAATACTGTACGGTGTTGGAAACCAGATCGACTCCAGCATCCAGGATCTCCTTTGTGTGCTCAACGTCGTAATTGGTCACCGCCAGCTTGTCTATCTTGCCTGCCTGCTGCAATTTCTGCAGGTGCAGCGCCATGTCCACGTGGCCCGGGATGGCGAATTCCCACCAGTGCATCTGTATGAGGTCGATGCATTCCTGACCAAGCCGCTCCAGGGAACGGTTGATGATCTTCTCCACGTCCGAGAAACTGTGATTCCTGAGGTTTTCTTCCTCGAGGAAGTACGGCACATAGGTTGTGAAGACCTTGATCCTGCCGGCTGCCTCTTCACCGAAACGGTCTTTATAGATTCGGCGGAATTTACCGAGCTTTGCCTCCACACCCACATAAATATCACCACAGACATAAGTGGTCATGCCGACTTCGGCAAAGGTGATGAGATCCTCCACCAGACCGTTTTCGTCGAACTCCCTGTCGCTGTGGTCTTCCGCTATCTGCCAGTTGCCTTTCAACAGGCGGGGAATGGCAAAACCGGGTCTTAGTTCAATTGTTTCCATGGTTACCGTTTTCTCTTTTGTTAATCGTCCTCAGGCCAGGTACCAAGGGATATCCAAAAAATTTATTCGCCAGTAGGCTAATTTTAGCCAACTGTAACGATATTTCAAGATAAAACTCCGGTGTCACTTCCCGGTTTCTTCTGCCGCCGTGATATACCCCTCGGCGTCATCATCCAGTAACAACCGTCGGTTGACCAGATTCTGTACAGCTTCCCTGACGCGCTGAAAATATTCTTCATGGTTCCTGTATCGGGATTCAATGGAAGGCCGTGGGTCGCCGTTATTTATTCGTTCCTCTTCCGTTGCGGCGAAGGAAAACCGGCCTCCCAACACACCGGACTGATCATTGCCCGCACGCCCCGGTGGCCGCATGTTCCAGCCCGTACAAGTGGCCAGGGGAACTTCCACGTCAGGAATGCGCAGACCGGCGATTTCCAGGCCGTCAGCATCAGTCTTTGGAACGAGTACAGTATATTCCCGCTGTCTATCTTCCTCCGGCGGCTCCCGGTCCATCAGGCCGTGTTCGTAACCCGGACCGAAATCCTGGATGAAAAGCCGGTTGTGGCTGCCTGGAAACCGTACATCGTTTATACAGGGAAACAATTCCCTGGCCTGTTCCGCTGTCACGGCTGTACCATCATCCGCTCGAGGAACGTTATCCGGCGGTGGTTCGATTCCTTCTGTCACCCACTCATCCAGGGCCACAAGCAGAGCCCGTAGCAGGGGTGTGGTATTGAGCCGGTTCTTTGAATAGGCCTGGGCATCGGCAACCAGGCTGGCTTCAGGACAGGGTACATGGGGTGCGGAAGAAAACAGATAAACCCTGGCCGTCTCATGAGACGGCAGGTCATTACCGAGGGGATCCGTATGCACCAGAGAACCTCTTCTCTCCCAGTATTCCGCCGATGTCTGGCTGTGTATCACCTGGGGGTCCGTGTCGGGCCGCTTCAATATGCCATCGGTCCTGCCCGACAGCGGATCATTGATAACCTGGTAGGCGAAGGGAAACTGGTCTGAGGGATAAAGATGATCCGCATGTTGTCTGGGGAAGCGGCCGGGCTGGGCAAAGCGGTAGTTAAGCACCACACGTCCCGCCCCGGCCACATGGGCCAGTATGCCGTCAAAGACTCTCCGGCCGTTCGGACTTGCGTTATAACCCCTGTAGACAAACTCCCGCAGGAAGCGGGCGCTTTGAGAGATGCCGTAGGCATAGGCTTTCTCCAGTCTTGCCCTGCTGTCATACAGGGGGTTTTGATTACCGGAATCATCATCTTCCCCGGACATGAGAAAGGAAACCAGCTGTTGCACACCGATAAATCCCAGACCCATAACCGGCGGTTCACAAGCCGTATAGATAAGTTCATAAAGCCACCCCGGTTTAAATCCTTGTTTTATGTAACAGTGACCTGCCGAAGGGACTATGTTCCCCTGGTCGTCCGGATAGCCAAATTGCCAGGCATCGGGTGACAAGGGCGTGCGTTGATCATTTTCATGTTCGCGCCAGGTCAGGGTGGCCAGCGTCGTATCCAGGGATACGCTTTCATAACTCCGCGTCCAGGGGTTACCACTCAGGGGCAGAAAATGTACATTGGATTCCTCGGTAATGAGTTCCGTCCTCAACTGTCCTTTGATTCCCCTGGCATGGGGCAAGTCCATGCTCATGCGATGATTGCCAGCCTGGATGTCACCCTGCCAGGCCGACCAGACAATAGTGTAGCCCTGGCGTAACAGGAAACCGTTGCCCAGCGCTGCTCGTCCTGAAAGATCATTGGCAAGACAATTGTTCTCACCTTCCATTGCCTCATTGAAATCCACCAGCACACGCTTATTACCCCGGTTAACTACATCATAGAGCAAACGTCGGTTCCCTCGGACCAGGTCGAGGGGTTTTAATATGCAGAGGTCCGTGGAAAACTCCACGCAGCCTTCGTTGTTATACTCCGCGTGAGCCAGGTCGACGATTTGAGAAAAGCCGTGATATTCAGGGTGAATAGTGAAATTGGCCTTCCCTTGACATCTTTCATAGGCGCCGCTGGCCCCGAATTCCATCCCATCGGCGATAACTGCTCGTTCATTGATCGTTATCTTTATTCTTGAGCTATCAGGCACGGCTGAGTTCCGGTGATGGCGGTTCTTCCTTCTGCGCTGCCAGGTCCAGTGCCCTGCGGTAGGGTTTCAGCCCCAGGTATAGGAACAGGGCCGAGAACAGGGCCAGACCTCCAGCGGCAATGGCCAGGGATTTATGCACCATCATGTCATCATGAAAAAGATAATCGGTTACTGTAGCTACGGAAACCGGCCCAATGGAGATCGCAAGTATGTTTGTGCCCAGCAGCGCAAAGGCCGTCACTCTGCCTCTGAACTCTGTGGGGGTAACCAACTGAATGCTTGTAGGCCCGAGGGAGACAAAGGCTGTCATGAAGTAAAAGACCGGGGCGTAAAGGGCCAGCGATATCCAGGGGTTTGAAATGAGTGCGGCAGTAACGCTAAGAGGCCCCAGCAGAATGGCAGTGAACATTGCCAGGCGTAGAGTGGAGTCCCTGAAGTACTTTTGCAGGTAGATGGCGCCGTAACCACCGGACAGGATGCCCGCGGTACCGAAAGTGAGCATGAGGATACCCAGGTAGATGGCCGTTTCGTTAGTCGGCCATCCATGAATGCGATCAAAATAAGTAGGAATCCAGGAAAAGTTGGCATAGCTGAAGGCATTGAGAAGTCCGATGCCAAGACAATAGCATATACATAACCGCCAGCGCTCACGGAAAAACGGCAACAGTTTCTCACCTGTCGTCCTGATCGCTTCCTGTATACCGCGAATCGGTTCGGCAATAGTCATGCACAGCAGGACAACAATGAGGCCCGGCGCGCCGACAATAATAAAAGGCGCTTGCCAGGCAGCGACATAGCCCACAATAGGAAACTCCTGACCCGCTCCCATGGTCAGGGTGACCGTGGCAGCCGCCGCGCCGAACATATAAGCAAGACCAGCGCCTATGGCGCCTCCCACAGAGTACACACCGATAGCCGCCGGCCACTTCTTCTTCGGGAAGTAATCGCAGATGAGTGAATAGGCAACGGGATTGAGTACCGCTTCACCGATCCCCACACCCATACGGGCGAGGAAGAGCTGTTCGAAATTCTTCGACAGGCCACACGCTATGGTCATCATGGACCAGATGAATATACCGGCTAGCAGCAGGTTGCGCCGGTTGTATCGGTCAATGAGCCAGCCTGCAGGCAGGATGCAAAGTGAATAGAACAGGGCAAAGGCAAAGCCCTGCAGCAGACCGATCTGAAAATCACTGATATTCAGGTCTTCACGGATGGGGTCCACCAGCAGGCTTAGGATCAACCGGTCCAGAAAGGCGGTGATATAAGCCAGAATTAATATGAAAACCACATACCACGCGTACCTTAAGGGAGGGCGCTGGTGATTAGCCAGACTTGCTGCAGTTGCGCTCATGATTACGGATTTGGCAATTGTCTCGTGGCCTGGCAATCACCATATTTGAATGATAATAACTATGGAAACGAAATACATCCGACAAAAGATAAACCTCAGGGTCCTTTTCCCTGCAAACTACTGCCGCCCTGTTCCTTCGGGCGGCAGTTCGTTGTCATTTTAGAACTCGTAACCGAGGCTCAGGTACCATTCGGCGCCGCGGGAGAAAGTGGCCGAGGTGTAACCGCCACCGCCCGATAGCAGACCGGAAGTTATGTACTTCCGATTAGTAATGTTGGTGCCGCCGGCGATCATGTGCCAGCCCGAATTGATGTGGGACAACTTCGCCGACAGGTTGATGAGCGTAGTGCCGTTCTCCTTCAATATGCGGGTGTTGGCGGAATCCTTGTACATACTGCTCTTGTAGGAAAGATCACCCCGAATCTTGAGGGCAAGAGTGTCCATAAACGGTAAATCCGACTGTACCGGAAAGTTCGGGAGCATTGGGTAGTTTACTATCAATCGTTATTCCCACGGCGTCAGCGCCAACTCTTTCGAATTCGTGGCTGACATAACCGAGACCACCATTCAGCCTTAGCCAGTCTGTCGCCAGCGCTTCAAATTCGAGCTCACCACCGTAGAGTTCAACATCCCCGGCGTTGCGTACCGTCGGGACAAAACCGATGCGCACATTAATCTGAAGATCCGTGTAATCGGTATAAAAAACGGCGCCATTGAGACGCACTCGGCGGTTGAATAGTTCACTTTTAAATCCGACTTCAAAGTTTTCCGCGAATTCCGGTTTGAATGTGGGAATGACTTCTCTTGGATCCTGTCCCGGCGCAGGTCGTATGCCGGGCGGACCTATACGTTGAGTATAGCCTCCCCCCTTGAAACCCTTTGAATAGGTAAAATAACCGTTAATATCATCAGTGAAGGCGTACTGAAGGGTCACCGCGGGTGTGAATTCACTTCCGCCGGTAGTAGCTTCCACATTGGGCAGCAGCGGCGCTCCGCCAAAACTCTGATCAGGTGTCCAGCGTTTTGTCTCGTCCGTGTAACGGGCGCCAAAATTCAGGGTAATGCGTTCGGTGACGTCATAATTCAACTAGGTAAAGACCGCCCAGGTGTCGTTATCGATGGCTCCTCCGGAGAAAAGGGTTCCAATATTAATGGAAACCGTATCGGCGCTGTCACCTTCTTCTCTCATATAAAATGCGCCGAGCAACCAATTCAGACGATCATCGAAGCCCGTACCGGTTAACTGGATCTCCTGACTGAACTGCTGCTGATCATAAGTGATATCGTTGTTCCAGATGAAGACTGGCGTGCTGTCGAGATCGCGTCCTGAGAACCCGGATATCTCTCTGTAAGCCGTAATGGATTTTATTGAAACGTTGTCGTTTATCCTGTATGAGGCATTACCCATGACACCCCAGATATCCACGTCGGATACATTCGGGCCTGTTGCATAATTACTCTCCTTGTCCGGCGCGGCGTACTGGCTGTTGTAACATTCCGGCGTCATAAAGCGCGCCGGGTCGGCATTGGCATTGTCACAGACCAGCGGATTACCACTGAACAGCGAATTATGCAATCTCCCAAATACGCCATCCGTCGCCGGGCTATCACTCATAGTAATATTCAGTACATTAGGGCCCTGTTCATTGGCCGTACTGCCGTCAACGGCTACAAGCAGTTCAAAGTCTTCCGTTGGTGTCCAGAGTGCCGAAAACCGTCCTGCAACGGAATCCTTGTTACCTTGTTTCTCTCCAGTGGTAAGATGAGTCAGGTGCCCGTCACGCCTCTGGCGCGAGATATTGCCGCGAACGGCCAGGTTTTCGGATAGCGGAACATTGAAGCTGCCGCGAAAATCAAGTCGATCATATCTGCCGGTGGTAACACTCATGGAAGCGCCGGGCGTCTGGCTGGGTTTGGCGGAGTTGATGACCAACGCTCCACCGATAGTGTTCTTGCCGAAAATTGTCCCCTGAGGGCCTTTCAGGACTTCGATGCTACCCACGTCCACGGTATCGAGAAGGGCGCCCACCGATCGACTGATGTATAGGCCATCAAGAAATATCCCTACACCCGGATCGATGACAAGTACAAAATCACTTTATCCGATACCGCGTATGGAGATGTCTGAAGAATTGGCAAAGCCGGAGTTAGGTGCGACCTGGTTGAACTGCAGGTTCGGAGTAAATTGACCGACATCTCCTATATTCAATATGTGACGCGCCTCGATATCTTCAGCGCTGAATGTTGTGATGGAGATGGGCGCATCCTGCAGATTTTCCTCGCGTTTGCGTGCCGTGACCACGATTTCCTCCAGGACCAGTTCATTATTGTTGTTCTGGGCCTGCACGGTGACAAGCGGTACGCTCAAGACAGAAACAAGTAAAGCGGCAACACAACTGAAAATGGTTTTGTTTATGACTGGCATTTCTTTTCCCCTCCTATATCACGAATGGTCAATGTTCACAATTTACCGGACACCGTCCCACGCACTGTAAAAAAAAGTTTCATATTAGTTAATCGCCCTCAGGTGTGGGAGTCAGGGTATTCTCGCTGTGGCGGTATACACGCTTCTCCCCGCGAGTGATAAGAAAACGTCCACCACAGTTGGGGTCCGGACAGGCGATGACGGCATCGGTACTCATCCAGTCGAATTTTTGCGTTTCCCGTTGTTTGGCCGGTAGCAGGGGTAGAATCGCTGCCAGTGAATACATGGGAAAACGCACACCAGGAGGGAATTCGATGAGATCATCATCAGTGACGGTAAAATAGTCACCCTCCTTGTGTTGGCACACCATGGGCTTGCCGTCATCATCGGCTATGACTTCCACTTTGAGATCATAGAGTTCATATTTGTCTTTCATGTGTAATAAGCGAACTACATCACATTATTAGCCGTTAGGCTAATTTTAGCCGAGTGTAGAAAAAGGTCAAGAAAAAATTTCCCTGCGAGTCCCGGGTATTCAGAGTTGAGACGGCCAGGGCTACCGCTGCGACAATCAGGAGCTGGAAAAGGTGAGGATGGCAAAGGCTTCATCCAGGAAACTTTGCTCGATATTCTCAATGTCAACACTGCCGTTTCCACCAAGATTGGTAATCAGGGGAGATCCCTGTAACAGGGAAAGAATAATGGCGGCCTTTGAATTTCGTTCTGCTTCGCTTAACCGTGGCGTTAGAGGTTCGATCAATGACACGATAAAATCACAGTACGCATTCGTCGTCCTGTCCCGGCATTCGGCCGCGAACTTATCGCGGGTGGCCAATGCCCAGAGCTCAAACTGAAAACCGCGGATAAGTGGGATTTCATTATCCCGTATGCTGTACTTGATGAAGGCGCTGAACTTATCTTCCGGGGTCAAATCTTCCCTGTCAACGGCTTCACGAGCAGTCTGCAGTTCCAGTTCGATCATGTATTCGACCACTGCCTGGAACAGGCTGCTCTTTGTTTTAAAATAGTATTGGAGGTTTCTGTGGGTAATGCCCAGCCTCGATGCGATATTACGCATGGTAAACGCGCTGTAGCCTTTGAAAGCAAGTACCTCTGTGGCTACCTTGAGTATTTCATGCAGTTTTTGTCTGCCCTTGGAATAAACTGCCGTTCCCGGTGACAGGGCGGATACTTTAGCTGGATCAGGCTGGATATTCATCGGTGTATAAGGTAACGGGATTCTATAAATTTGCAACTATCTGTTAGCGCTATCTGACTATGATGCGTCACCATCCGACCAATGCAGTTCACGGTTCATGCCACATCGATATCGATGCCCAGAAAACTGTGCGGCCGATGGTCATTATAGTCGATCCGCCAAGCTTCGATCTTCCGACGTGCAACCTCGAGCGATCCAAACTCATGACTGTTCAAGTATTCATCCCTTAGATCAGACCATAAACTTTAGCGAAAGGGTCCCAGTTCGCCGGGATTTTCTGCGACCATACAGATCTCAATACTCTCGGGCACCATGCCGTACATTTCGAGTGGGCCGAATACATCCAGCAACTCGAATTCATCAAACAGCACCACAACCAACAGCTTTTTGCTCCACCTCTGTTTGTGCCTGTCATCGCCACAGCATTTCTATAATCGTAATTTCGTTATCACCCGCGTTTTCATAGCCGTGACTCGCACCACCCGCCTGCCAGAGAAAATCACCGGCCTCGACCTGCTGCATATTTCCGTTGCTATCCAATACGTTCCCAACGGACAGATAAACCTTCGTATAGGGAAGGTGATGCGTATGGAGCCCCGTTTTCTCTCCCGGCTGCAACCGGACCCGGTAGACACTGGCATGGGGTTTTTCCATGACCAAAGTCATAGCACTGGTATTGCCCTCCAGTGCCGTCGTGTCATTAGATATGCTGTCCTTAATGCCGATGCCAATAACATGGAAGGGGGTTGTACCGATATTCCCCACACGATGGACGTGAGGTAAGCCGTGGTTATCAGAACTGAATCTCAAATCACCGGTTTTAACGTCTGCCTCTCTTCTTTCCCCACCCAGGGGTTCTGCCCATACTTTCGTCCCCACTATCGTGACGTAAAGCAGGTCAATCTTATGTTCATGGTAGAGACTCACATAACCGGGTGGTAAATTAACATTCAGGATCATGGCATGATCATTCTCAAACGCCAGTTTGTGCCGCGGTTCCTCATACACCGGCACCCAATCTTCTGCATACAAAGCAGGGCAAAATAGTGACAGGACGACACTGCTAAAAAAATTACGGACCATCACTAACCCACCCATATCGTTTTATCCTCGTTTTGTAATGCGGCACTTCCGGTTCGACTACTCTATCAGGATAGTCAGGATAGGGTCGGACCTGCCTAACTATTTGTTTCAGTTCAGTTTATGTGCCATCTATGCCTGTTATTTCTCCTTAAAACCCCCTTTTTTCTATCAAAATCGAGCGCGTCCTTCAGCAGCAGGAGTTGATTCTCGTTCAGGGGGGAAGTAATGAATATTAGCGTGATATAATCGCCGCGTGAAGACGAAATTCGCACTGGCTCTGACGCTTTTCGTATGTTTCGCCGCAGCGCGCCTTGCTTCCGCCGACGAAATCGCCGGGCTCTGGATCTACGAGTCGTTCGATAGGCCGACGCATGGGGTCAAGCCACTGGTCGGACTGTTTCTTTTTAATGAAGGGCGGTTCGTTCACCAGGCGATGCACGGCAGCGAGCCCATGGAAGAGCAACTCACGGACGCCCACATCGGCAGGTACCAATTCAAGTCGAAGGACATCGTGCGGTTCGACGTTGACACCGGCATCGTGGTTACGCCGGCCGGGGAGTCTCTCCTGGCGGCACGGTCGAATACCAGCCACGACGTCGGCTACAAACGATCGGGCGAGAATCTCTTCCTCAGCTTCGCCAACGGGGCCACCGAAAAGCTGGTCAAAGTCCCCACCAACAAAGCAGATCTCATCGACTTGGACCGTGGGATGCTGGCTCTAACCGACCAGCATTTCGTCCTCGTGACCGAGCCCGAGGGCGGTTGGCTCGCGGGGTCCGGCCGTTACAAAAGGAAAGAGCACGACATTCGGCTCGAGGCCATGCGCTGGTTCGAAGTCCGTGACGGTAAGGCCGACTACGCTACCGATGAGACCTTCGAAGCGACGTTCGATGGCAACATGTTAAAGCTGGCCGACGGCCCCAGCTTCCAGGTATCCAGATAAAGACCTACGACATCAGTTCGGGGATCGTGTAAAAGTATGGCCAGGGACGCAATAGTACTAACTTTATATCTTATTGATTTAGAATTAAAAAGTATTGTAATAATATTTTATTCCCACATTTAATTTTGCTTAATTTTGGGACTCTACGGGTGAGAAAAAAGAGTTATATCAGGTAGCGAAGAAACTCATCTGCACTGATTATCAGCATTTTATATTTGCCCAATTCAACGATATCAAATATATCATCCAATAAGTCATGAGCGGCAATATCATACTTTTTGCGGGTCATTTCGCGCAGGAAAACGGATGCAGGCGCAGGTGATAATATTTCCCGGCAGGCTGTCATCCAGGGCGCTCGTTCCAGGCCCATGTCTTACGTGACTGGTTGAGCCAACTGAAGGTCAAGACGTTATACATTGAACCCGAACTCTAACTCAAACATCGGGCGCGTCGTCGGGGGCAGGTCACTGATTTGGATGTTATTTTATGTTTTTTGTCGGCAATATTCTAGAATACCTAACACATGTCTATGCACCAACTATGCTTCCGGAAATGGTGTAGGAAGCAAGGCAGAAAGCACTAAACTAGTCGATCCTGAAAAACCCGGTTTCAAGCTGCCATTATGGGTACCGGTAGCGGAGCCAGACCAGCCAGCTTTCGGTTCAACTGTGTGCCGACGCCTGACAGACGCGCTGCGGGCACCAACACGCGGAGCCAAGCCAGTATAAGTATCCTTTTTTCGAGACAAAAAAACCTGAGCCGTCTCAGGATCAGGCGCAGGTTGTGGCCGGCACAACTCAACAGGACATTTAATTGGTCGCCTTGTGTCCCTTTCAGGTGATTGCGCCCTAACAGCCCGTCGGCTTTCAAATGACCGATCACCGGTTCAATTGCCTGGCGGCGCTTGAGCGACCGTTTCAATCGTTGGGTTTTAATGCCGCGCTTCTGCCCGGAGATATACACCGTACTCGCCGTTTCATCATGCCCCCGATAGCCCCTGTCCACAAACGCCTCATCAATACTCGTCCCGGTCAAGCGCCGCACCTGTGCCAGGGCTTCCTTCAAGGTGTGCCCGTCATACGGACTGCCCGGCAAGGCCATACCCCCCACCACGAAGTTACTCTTGTTCGTGGTGGCAATACTCGCCTTCACCCCGAATTCATACCGCTTGTGCGCCTTCCCTTTACTGATACATTCCACCGCCGGGGCATGCAGGCTGTACAGCTTGTGTTTATCCTGTTTCTGCTGCGCCAGCAGTCGCTTGGCTAAGGCCAATTCATCGGCAAAGATACGCTGCTGTGCCGGATTGCCAGCGGTGTTACGCTCACTGTCACGCACCACCCGGCCCAGGTACGTGCGTAACCGCTTCACCTCGCGCCGCAGCCGCCGATACTGTTTGGCATGACCGTAGCGGTTCGCCTGTTGTAACGCCCGCGGCCCCTTGCGGGCAGTGCTCTGGCGTAACACCACCCCCTGTTTGTGACATAACCGTACCCACCGCACCCGGGACCGATTCAGCAACTTGCTGTCGGTCGGATAACTCACCGCTTATCTCCTGTACCGTGGTGTCCACCGTCACCCGTTTGAAGTCCGTCGTCTTCACTGCCTTGCTCTGCACCCCCAGCGCCACCGTCACCTGTAAAATCCGCGCACACCCCGACTCCCCAATGCGTTGGCGACAGCGCGTCAGGCTGCTCGGGTCTACCGGCGCCTCATGCTGAAAGTACACCGCCCCGCAGACATACTGCCAATACGGATTCTCCACCCAACCCGACACCACTGCCTCGTCCGATAACCCATAACAATGCGTCAGATAGTGCAACCCCACCCTCAACCGGGTCGGTTTCCCCGGACAACCGTTGTCCGGGCAGTACCGCGCACCGAATGCCTTATCAAACACCGACCAGTCCACCAGGTCGGCCAGGCGATATAAGGCATGGCGTTGGTTGAGCATAGTGTCCAGGCGTTCGCGGAACAGGTCGGTTGAGGTGCGGGTAGCGGCGTCAGGTTGTCTGGGCGTCATTTTTATCTCCGATATTGCAAGAAAATGAAGGTCCATGATACCAAAACCGGCACTATCAGTCCAGGAAAAAATACAACTTACATCAATATGATCAATCAGTTAGGACGATTTATTGAGTTTTTCAGGGGCGACTAAACTATAGTAGAAAAAACCATACAGATGTCAATGACGTCAACTGCGATACTTAGCGGGTTTGATGATAATTCGATTAAGTGAGAGATAGAGACATGGATAAAGAACAGAAAGTAAAAATTTACGAAGGATTTAGTGACGAGATGCCTGAGCAAAAGATTTCATCGAATACTAATGATAAGGTCCCATTATTATGAATGAATCTACTCTCAGGTCATTGGGAGCCAAGATTGGCCCAGGGATCCTGTTTGCCGCTGCCTCCATCGGTACTTCGCATCTGGTACAATCGACCCGAGCCGGCGCCAGCTTCGGTCTGGCCATGGCCAGCTTTATTTTGATTGCCTGTATTGTCAAATACCCGGCATTTCGCTTTGGCTCTGAATACGCCGCCGCGTCGGGTTTCAGCCTGGTTGACAGCTACTTCCGCCAAGGTCGTTGGGCGATTGCGGTATTAGGATTTGACACGTTAGTAAACATATTTGTAGCTACTGCCGCCATTGCACTGGTAACCGCCGGTCTGGTCGGTAGTGCCTTGTCGCTGGACCTCAACCCCGGTGTGGTAGTAATGATTCTGCTGGTATTATGCGCTGTGCTGCTTATCGGCGGTGGGTATCATCTATTCGAACAGGTTTCCAAGGGTTTTATCGCGCTACTGGTCGCGATTCTTGTCCTGGCCATCACCCTGATTATACCTGATATCGATTGGAGCAGAGCGTCTTTAAAGCTTCCCGGAGAGATGGACCGGGCTACCCTGCTGTTTATTATAGCCCTGACCGGTTGGATGCCTTCTCCACTGGGCGTAGCCGTATTTCAATCCCTCTGGGTTTGTGCAAAGTCGAAAGATATCGGCAAGGCGTTTACCCCTGCAAACGCACGCTTTGACTTTAATCTCGGCTATGCAATAACAGCTATTTTGGCTCTCGGCTTTTTAATTTTAGGTACGGTGCTCATGTACCAGCCGGGTATTGAGGTTGCGGATTCACCCAATGGCTTTGCTGCACAGTTGATCTCCCTCTTTACATCCGCGATCGGTAGTTTTACCTATCCCATCATTTCGGCTGTAGCTGTTATTGTGATGTTGTCTACCTTACTGACGATTATCGATGCATATCCACGCTGTATCAGCTCTTTAGTCACTCATCACCAACATAGTAAGACGGAACTCACTAACGAAACACTGATACAGCGGAGCGAGAAGTCTGTCGCACACGAAAACAAATATTACGTACACCTGATCATTATTCAGTGCGTTGGTGCGGCTACGGTACTCATGCTGTTTACAAGCTCTTTCCGGGCTTTCATTGACTTTGCTACCAGTGTTGCCTTCCTGACCAGCCCATTGATGGCATATATGAATCACCGTGCCATGTTTTCATCGGATGTAGCCCCGGAACACAGGCATTCCAAAATCATAGAAATTTGGAGTCTGCTGGGCATTCTGGTAATGGGAATTTTCGGTGTGACCTTTGTCTATTTCGGCATCTTGGGCCAGTAACTTTTTTTTATCATTTGTTATACCTTTATCAAAATGCCGGAAAAAACAGACATGCGTTTAAAGGCGGAAGAGATGGATATCGCAGGACTGTATTTTCACAAACTGAAAGGCGCAAGAAAGAGCGAATACAACGTTCGTGTTACTGGCAACTGGCGTATTACCTGGAAGATGGATGGTGAAGATGTTGTCGATGTAAACCTGGAGGATTATCACTGATGAGCCGTAAACCCTCACACCCGGGCGCGTTGATTAGAAATGTCATCCTGCCTGAAACCGGATTATCTGTCAGTTCACTGGCCGAGCGATGTGGTGTTGCGCGCAATACCATGTCGAAAGTCGTAAACGAGCGTGGTGACGTCACTGAAGATCTGGCCATTCGCCTGAGTTGTGTGCTGGGTAGCACGCCCGAGTTCTGGCTGGCCATGCAGGCTAAACTGAACTTATGGGAACTGGAACAAAAGAACAGGCAAATCTACAGTCGCATGGAGCGCGTTCAAACGGGCTGACTTTGTATTCTTCCTCCATTAAGCTGGCCTGGAATTATCTCGCCCCGGAGATAAATGCCATTTTTCCGGATAGAAAACAGACTTTGTGGTGGTGGTGGTGTTCTCCCCCTGAACTGATCCAGGCAGACTGCAAAAATCTCGTTGCTGGACTTACTCAATAACTAGCGGACGATACTAATGAATAAAACTTCACTGATTGAAACCAGGACAGATCCATTGATCATGGATCTTCCTTTCTCAGACGGAGAATACCAGCGACGACTGAATGCCTGTCATCAGCTCATGAACGAAAAAGAGCTCGATGCGTTCATCTCCTTCACTCCAGAGAATATATATTACTTAACCGGCCACGATACGCCCGGTTACTACTACTTACAGGCCTGTGTTGTCACCCATGAGCATGATCCTGTGGTATTTACCCGCAAGATTGAATCATTTAACACCCTGGGCCGTAGTTGGAAGCGTAAGACTTGCTCATATGGTGATACAGATAATCCAGTGACAGTCCTGTTAGCCTTAATCAGTGAATTGGGCTATGAAAATAAACGTATCGGTTTGGAAACGAACGCCTGGTTTATTACATCATCTCAATACCTTGAACTGACTGATGCACTACAGCGCTCAGGGTCGATTAGCGATGCTTCAGGTCTGGTAGAGGAGCTACGGATGATTAAATCAGAAAAAGAATTGGTCTATACCCGCCAGGCGGGGAAAATTTGCAGTGCTGCCATGCACTCGGCTTTTGCAGCATCACACGAAGGCGCCAATGAAAACGACGTCGCTGCTGCCACGTTGGCAAAACTGGCAGAACAAGGTGGCGAATACGCCGGCTTGCCTCCGTTCATATCAACCGGACCTCGCACTACCCTGGTGCACTCAACCTGGGCCGGTGCGTAATCCGGCTGATCGTGAACACTCATTCTGGTTGAACGTGAACACCTGTTCCGGTTGAACGTGAACACTTTCCCGGTCATTTTCGGAATCACTGTTCACGCTCCCGGAATCACCGTTCACAATCAACCGGAATCACACTCAACGCATTGAACTTGTAACCCTCTGGCAGGCGCTCTCCTTTTTTGGAGGCACCCACCATGCCAGGCAAGAGGATAACAATGCGTAAACTACGAGACGTACTCCGGCGCCGGCACGCAGCCGGTCTGTCCAGCCGTGACATCAGCCGCAGCACCAAGCTGAGTATCGGCGGCATCCAGAAGCTGCTCAGCCGGGCCCAGGCCCTGCAACTGGGCTGGCCGCTCCCCGCGGACCTGGATGACACCCGGTTGGCCCCACTGTTCTAGCCCGGCACCGATACCGGCAGCCGCCGGCGCCAGCAGGTTCCGGACTGGCCGGCAATGCACCCGGAACTGAACCGTCCGCATGTAACCAAACGGCTGCTGTAGGAAGAGGATACCCAAAGCTACCCGAACCGGTGTTACAGCTACTCCCAGTGCTGTGACCGCTACCGGCACTGGTGCGGCCCACAGCGGCGCACCCTGCGGCAATCTCACAAGGCCGGTGAGAAGTGCTTTGTCGATTACAGCGGTACCACTGTGCCGGTGATTGATGCAGGGACCGGTGAGGTGCGCCAGGCCCAGCTCTTTGTCGCGGTCCTGGGCGCCTCCAACTACACCACTTGGACCCAGTCACTCCCCGACTGGCTGGCAAATGCCGATTGTGACAGAGCTAACTTAGAGCGAATGGCTTTTGGCTTTGACGGCGCAGAAAGCCTAGTCGCCTTCAGTTTAATCTTGCCCTTCTTGTACGCTTGAATTTCATCAATGCCTTCAAGTATTTCAGCCCCGATATCACGCTTTTTCATGTTTAATGGCATCCGCTATTTGTTTGAGTGTATGACCGGGAATCGTCGAGCGTTCCGATTTGTCATAGAGCGTCAGCATCCGGATTTCATGTCCCCCAACCAGAGTCGGACCAACATAACCATCTGTTTTGCCCATAAAAAACCACAGTCTAACCGCTTGATAGCCTGCTTATAAAGATGATTTATCTTTATTATCAGTAAGTTGTGACAGATTAAACTGGTCTGACCCCATCCTGTCACATCCTGTGCTCAGGGTGTTATCAGCGACACGGATGGAAAATATGTCCTGATTCTGGATATGTCCGCTGTCGCCAGTGCCCAGTCCATAATCTGGGCATGAGCTCCGATAAAGAAGTCTGGCAAGGGAGTGCGTGGCGAGTCCTTACCAGACTGTTGCCACCTTCGTTCCCGGTACTGTTGGTATGCCGCTGCACAGACTTCCGCAGCAGCAACCGGCACATCAAGAATCTCAACGCCCCAACCACGGATACGGTCCGCCACAGTCGCCGGGTCTTCCTCACCAACACAGACCTCGGCAAGACAGACGGCATTGATGGCCGCCCCGTCGGTAGATACGGCGTCGGCAATGATCCGCCGCGCCCAGTCATGGTGCTGTACTCCGTCCTCTGATGAATAGATCAAGACGTTGGTGTCGAGAAACATCATGGCTCGCGCGTGATCTGTCGCAGTTGTTCCCACGAAAGCGTCAAACGCAGCGGCGACCGGGCCATCGCCTCAAGACACGCTGCGCGGCTCTTCCTTGGCGTTGAATCAGGCCGCTGCAGGCGGACGAGCACATATCGTTCATTCCCCTGTCGTTGGATATCGAAGACATCCCCCGGTCTGGCTCCTGGAATGACGATGCGTTTCTTGGCATCTGCTCGTGTCGCACTCATGGGGGGATTATCCCACCTGTGAGTTGGCTTGTCAAGACAGACAGAGTATTTTCCAAAGGCACTCCCGCTAAATCGAGGTCAATACAGTGATTCATGCCGGATTTGGGCATACTCTGACCATAAGGGGCATATTTCCTTGGGAGGGATGGCCTGCGGGGTAACACTGCGACCTTGAATAATCGTATCTGACTCCATAGACTGCATAGTAGTGCATGCAACTCAGGGAGTTCAGCGAAAAATACCGTTTGCACGGGGTTATTGAGAAGTTACAATGTTCTTACCATGTCGCCATTACAGACTGCGCTTGATGCGCCCTCGGATATTTGCTGTGTAACTTTTAGTGTATCCCAGGCATCAGGGCGCGACAAGCCTGCCGGTTCGGTCTGACCGGCGGGGAAGGATGCGCTACAGCGCTGCCCGTTATGGTCTTGCAGGCTGCCCCGCGTTAGGGCCTGCGGCCGGGTCAGGCTTACGCTACGGCGCGGCGGCTGTTCTCCGGGCAGTGCAGGCCGCCCGGCGCCGTGGTCAGGCGGTGGCCTGGGTCGTTGTCGACCGGGTTGCCGGGTCCATGCCGTGTTTTTTCAACATGGCTATCCAGCGGGGTGCGTTGCGCTTGACCAAGAGCGCCTCGTAGTCGGTGTCGGGGTCGCGGTAGACCTGGCCGGTGGCGAGCATGCGGTAGATGATACGCAGCAGTTTGTGGGCGCTGGCGACGCTCGCCCGCTTGTCGCCGCGCCGCACGGTGAGGGCCTTGTGGTAGCCCTGGCACTGGCACTGGATAGTCCGGGCGGCGCCGTGGGCGCACTCGACGAGGATGCTGCGCAGGACGGTGTTGCCCTTGCGGGTTGTGCCGGTGCGTTTCTTGCCGGCGCTTTCGTTGTTGCCGGGGCACAGGCCGGCCCAGGCGGCGCAGTGCCGGTGTGAGGGGAAGACATGGATG
Organism: Gammaproteobacteria bacterium; assembly: GCA_965222155.1. Classification (GTDB taxonomy): domain Bacteria; phylum Pseudomonadota; class Gammaproteobacteria; order Eutrophobiales; family Eutrophobiaceae; genus JAAXHV01. Next base: position 448,727 of record CBDCTH010000012.1, on the reverse strand, counting down.
TCGGGACCGAGTTCGATGAGGATGGCGCAAGCCGAGTCCCGGTCGATGCCGGGCAGGGTGGTCAACAGGTCAATCTGGTTGCGGTACGGCGCCAGTCGGTCTTGGATGAAGGCGTCGTAGGCGTTGCGCCGTGCGCGGGCCTGCTCGAAAGCGTCCAACTGGTCCCGGAGGATGAAGCGGGCGTGTGGGGCGAGTTGGGTGCTGAGCGCATCGCACAGGTCGGCCAGCCGGGGCCGGACATGACGTGAGAGGGCGGCCAGGATGTCCTCGCGCGAGCGGCCGGCGGCAAGCCCGTCAAGAATGCGCCGGCCATTGGCGCCGAACAGGTCCGAGAGCACGCCGCCCACCCGCAGGCCGGCGCGGTCGAGGATGTGATGGGTGCGGGTGCGCAGGGTGGCACACAGGCGCACGACCTTGCGTCGTTGGCGTGACACCTTGCGCAGGTCGCGGAACGCCGGCGGCGGCACGAAACTGGGCGTACACAGACCGAACTGGCAGATACGCGCCAGCCAGACGCTGTCGGCGATATCGGTCTTGCGTCCCTTGAGTTGCTTGACGTGCTGGGCAGGCACCAGGCGCGGTTCAATGCCGGCGCCGTCGAGCGCATCGAAGACCCCCTCCCAGTAGACGCCGGTGGCCGCCATCAGCGCGGCGCTGACCTGGTAGCCAAGCAACCAGCGGGTCAACTCGCCCAGACCGCTGGGCAGGGCGCTGAAGCTGCGGGTGTGGGTCTCGGCCTCGCTGCCGGGCCGCGCCAGACGCACGGTCGCGGTGATCTGCATTTTATGCACGTCAAGGCCCGCGGCGCGGGCATGGATGACGTGCAGGGTATCAGTGTGTACACTGTGTGACATAACGCTTCCTCCGTAGTAGTGGTGATGGTGTAACAACATGCGGCCGCGGGGGGCAACGGATAGCTGACTCGCATCCCGTGCGGGAGGGGTTCATTTTGCTGTGCGTCCTCGGCGGCGCCGGGTACAGGGCGGGGTTCGAAGCCGTTGACCGGGAACAGTTTGGGGTCGGGCTCAAAAGGCACCGAAATAAAAGCGTCCTCGGTCCCGCTGCCGCAGTCGTATAGTGCACCAGAACGGGGCGTTAGCCAACTCCGGGGATGCGGGTCTCCCGCATCCTTGGAGTTTCTCAGTTACATGCAGTCGGGGTGTGCAAAGCCCTGATCATGAGAGTTTGGGGTCAGAGTAAAAATACTCAACAACAAGCCACTACCACTTGCCAAACTGACTGTATTTTTACTCTGACCCTAAATATCCTCTGACCCCAAATATCCTTCGCCGGGCGCCCGTACTGCATAAGGGGACGGATTTGAAATCCGTCCCCGGAGAGATGGAAGGTGCACATCAAAGATCCTACGCGATCATCGCATCATCTGGTGAGAAATCCGGGTTAAAGTCCTGTTTCGGCGTATGAAAATCGCAGTTCAAGCCTGGGACAGCACGTCGTTTGTGACAGTTTCCCTTTATTATCAGTAGGTTCCTGTCAGGCTGGACTGGTCTGAGCCTGTACTGCAGACAGGCTTGTGCCTGTCCCCATTTTATGGGTGTCCTGAATTAACTTTTTTATGGGTGTCCCGAATTAACTGCGAATTCATCCTTGAATTCCAACTTGCGCAAGTGTAAAGTACAAGCCGTCATGATCAGGAGCTTTAAGCATAAGGGATTAGAGAAATTCTTCACCACGGGTAGCACGGCCGGTATTCAGTCAACCCATAAAGCGCGAATTGAGGAACGGTTACAGGCCTTGCATACTGCGTTCACAATCGAGGATATGAATATACCCGGTTGGCGCATGCACCCACTCAAGGGTGATAAGAGAGGGCAGTGGGCAATTAACGTAAGCGGCAACTGGCGGATCATATTCGAGTTCATGGACAGCGACGCCTATGCCGTAGATTATGAGGATTATCACTAATGAGTATCGAGCAACATAATCCCATGCATCCGGGAGTGTTTATCAAACGGGTCTACCTGGAACCCTTTAACATCGGCGCGAAAGAACTGGCTGAGAGGTTACGAGTCAGTGAATCCGTGATCAGCCGGATTCTCAACGCCAAGAGCAGCATCACGCCGACTATGGCGCTCAAGCTGTCCAAAGTCATCGGCAGGTCCCCGGAAAGCTGGTTGTCAATGCAGGATAACTATGATTTATGGGAAGCGCGGCAGAAGATCAACCTCGACGATTTCGAAAAACTTGAAGTAGCCTGACAGGAGGCTACACCTGGCATATAAGGATATTTTGCAGGATAGGGTCGGACCTGCCTGACTATTTGTTCCAGTTCAGTTTATGTGCCATTTATGCCTGTTATTTCTCCTTAAACCCCCTTTCACCGGACCCGAACGATCCGTTTGTAGAGCGATTTTTCCGTCGCATCCCCGAAAATGGTGATCGCACCTTACGGGTAGCAGTAAACACCCGAGTTGCACCCTGGCGGGTGGTAAGTGTATTCTTTGACCGAAGCAAGCGAGAAAAATTATGAAACTGCACGTTGATAAAGAAGCTGACGCACTCTACCTGCGTCTGGATGATTCAAAAATTGTCGAATCAGAAGAGGTCTCGCCAGGAGTTGTTCTCGACTACAATGAAGCCAACGAACTCGTAGGCGTAGAGATGTTGAATCTTTCCAAGCGTTCCTCCAGCATCAAATGGTCCTCTCTGGAATTTGAAACCACATAGTGCAGAATGACGCTCATCAGCGTCAATATTTATAGATAAGTATGGCCAGGGACGCAATATAATTATTATTTTATCTTATTGTTTTTATTAAAATAATAATTCTTATAATTTAATTTAACCAACATTTGCACCAACATGAATTTTTAACCGTTCCGGCCTATATTGGCTGGTTAACCGCCCACTGACCAGCCCCCTGCGACATGTGTTTGTCCAGGGTCAGAAATTTAGTTGAAGACTTGCTTGACGTTGGTCAGTACCTGGTCTAACCTGTGTAGCACAATAAATGTGAAACTGTGTCGATGAAAAATATCACTGTATCCGTAGACGACGAAACATACCGGCTCTCCCGCGTCAAAGCGGCTGAAACGGGGACATCGGTATCAGCTCTTGTGCGCGAATATCTCCTGGCATTGGTCCAGGGACGAGTTATCGGGACCGAGTTCGATCGGCTCAGTCAACTCCAGGACAGGACTCTGGAAGATATCCGCGCCCGCGGTGCGGGGTTACGAGCAACCGACAATCTTCCTCGTAGCGCGTTGCATGAGCGCGCTGCGCTTCCTTGACACCAATGTTCTGATTTATGCCGTCAGCGGCGCGGACGCGGACAAACAGCGACGCGCTATCAGCTTGCTTACGGCGCGCGATCTTGCCCTATCCGTACAGGTCCTGCAGGAATTCTACGTACAGGCAACCCGTGCTTCGCGATTGGGCGCGCTCACACACCGCGAAGCCGTGAATTTTGTAGAGTCCCTACACCGCTTTCGTGTGCAATCTGTAACGAGTGATGTGATGCGCGCTGCGTTCGCAATCCGTGAGCGCTTCGGGTTGTCTTATTGGGACAGCGCCATTTTGGCGGCAGCGCGCGCCTGCGGCTGCGATGCCGTGTACTCCGAAGACATGAGCAGCGAGCAGGATTACGATGGCTTGCGTGTGATTAATCCTTTTGCGCCTCTCATGGAGACCGAGGTCAAAGTTGCCGAATGAAACTATTGAATCGCTCCTGATGAGTGACCTGCACCCTTAAAGCGATACCAGTGATTACGTTAGAAAATAACTTAAATGGTCTTCTCCCTTTAAACTGATTTGGCTCGGATTATTGAGGATAGATCAGCGTCAGTATTTGTAGATAAGTATGGCCAGGGACGTAATAGTATTATATTTATAACCTGTTGATTAGTATTAATTATTTACTTACTAATTTTTTTATCCCAACATCTGTCCCAACAATTTATCCGGCATGATTTCTGACGTGCCCCTGAACAGATTTGCCGCGAACTACAGTACAGAATCAGACCAGGCCAGCCTGGCAGAAGCTACTGAAAATAAAGAAAAACCATGTCTAAAAAACGTGCTGTTCTACGCTTAGACTGTGTTTTTCATATGTCAATACAGGACTTTAAGGAGGAAGTATCAGATGCAGCACAGGCAGACCACTTCGAATCAGGAGAGTAATGCCGTCAAACAGACATGGAGTTTTTACAACCTCGATTTTGATGGCAAAAAGGGGGATCTAAGAGGAAATAACAGGCATAGTTGGCATATAAACTAATTTGAAACAAGTAGTTAGACCAGTCCGACCCTATAGTGCTATAGTGCTGGTTTTCGCGTTCCATACTCGGGAATAGACATCGGGAGCGACTCAGGCTGTGCTATAATTGCTACATGTCCGAGGTTAACCGAATTGAGCAGGAAATTGGATGGTACAAGATTATTTTCGCTATTATGACTGTCACAGACCTCTCGTTGCTGGCGTGGTTTGTTCAGAACTTTGAAACAGCCAGGCAATCCATCCTGATACTCTGCTCAATGTCCGTTATTGTCGTGACAATCATTCTGGTTTTCATCAACCGTCGTGTCTTTACCTGTCTTGACCGATTAGAGGAGTTATAACATGGAATACCTGTTCATTTTCACCTTTGGTGTATTCATTGCCGGGTTGATTATCATCAGCTATCAAGCCCTGAATCACAAGCGTTCGAAATAGTCCGAAGCCTGCTCAACCGGCATCGTATCTCAACTTCGTTCTACTTGTCCTGGGCCAGGCGGAAGCCGATATCGCTGCCGCGGGACGAGCGGGTGAACCCGTAACGGTCGGCGGAACGCAGGGCCCGCGGATCACTGAGCCAGGAACCGCCCCGAACCACCCGCCGGCCGCACCAAGCACGGCCGTCAGTCGGCGCCCCCTTGGGTACTGACAAATTAACTCCCGAAAATGGATAATGCCGGTATGAATACAACTAAACGTCACCGGTTTCCACCCGCTATCATCAGCTATGCTGTCTGGCTTTACTTTCGATTCAATCTTAGCCACCGGGATATTGAAGACCTGCTGGCACACCTGCTGGCACACAGGTTATGGAGACACATTCTACATAGATGAAGTCTTCGTGAAGATAAACGGCAATCAGCAATATCTGTGGTGGGCTGTTGACCAGGAGGGTGAAGTTATTGATGTATTTATTCAATCGCGCCGTGATGGGGCAGCGGCTAAACGATTCTTCAAACGCCTGCTGCGAAGACAGGGTGAAGAACCCAGGCAAATTGTAACCGATAAATTACGACGCTATGGCATCGCGCAGCGTGCGCTGATCCCGGAGACTATACATAACACAGCACAGTATGCCAATAACAGGGCGGAATTATCTCATCAGCCGACCAGAGTCAGAGAACGCGGGATGAGGCGATTCAAGTCAACAGCGCAGGCTCAGCAATTTCTGGATGTCCGCGCGGCAGTGTACAATCTTTTCAACCTTGGACGACATCTTGTAAGCGCTGAGCATTACAAAAAACTCAGGATAGATGCCTTTGGACTATGGACAACAGCCATCGCTTGATTCCTAACAATAAGTTTCTACTGGGCCAAAAGAGTTAATTTGTCAGTACCCTATACAGACCATTGGTTTATTGTTTAGGCAACTTGTGAATGTATAGTGTTTCTGAATTAGAGCGATCAGTATCCAGGTAATAGGCGCTACGACAACGTCTACACACAGCGGGATTACCTCTACTGTTTCCTCGTTGATGTTTGCGAGCAATCAAAAGTACTGGATATTCGCAATTCTCATTTTCACAGGCAATAGCAAGATTATTACCGAATGGGTCAGCTTTAATAATCGTACCGTCCGGACCTATAACTTCTTTAACGTCCGTTAATCTCATGGTAGGCTCGAAATTAAATCCTGGGCGATTCGAAATATTGTTAGCACCACGTCTGTTTCATGGTTCGCTTATCAGAGTACCCTTAACTTGTCGATCCTGAAAAACCCGATTTCAGGCTGCCATTATGGACGTCGGTAGCGGAGCCAGACCAGCCAGCTTTTGGTTCAACTGTGTGCCGATGCCTGACAGACGCGCTGCGGGCACCAACACGCGGAGCCAAGCCAGTATAAGTATCCTTTTTTCGAGACAAAAAAACCTGAGCCGTCTCAGGACCAGGCGCAGGTTGTGGCCGGCACAACTCAACAGGACATTTAATTGGTCGCCTTGTGTCCCTGTCAGGTGATTGCGCCCTAACAGCCCGTCGGCTTTCAAATGACCGATGACCGGTTCAATTGCCTGGCGGCGCTTGAGCGACCGTTTCAATCGTTGGGTTTTAATGCCGCGCTTCTGCCCGGAGATATACACCGTACTCGCCGTTTCATCATGCCCCCGATAGCCCCTGTCCACAAACGCCTCGTCAATACTCGTCCCGGTCAAGCGCCGCACCTGTGCCAGGGCTTCCTTCAAGGTGTGCCCGTCATACGGACTGCCCGGCAAGGCCATACCCCCCACCACGAAGTTGCTCTTGTTCGTGGTGGCAATGCTCGCCTTCACCCCGAATTCATAACGTTTAGCCACCTTGCCCTTACTGATACATTCCACCTCCGGCGCATGCAGGCTGTACAGCTTGTGTTTATCCTGTTTCTGCTGCGCCAGCAGCCGCTTGGCTAAGGCCAATTCATCGGCAAAGATACGCTGCTGTGCCGGATTGCCAGCGGTGTTACGCTCACTGTCACGCACCACCCGGCCCAGATACGTGCGTAACCGCTTCACCTCGCGCCGCAGCCGCCGATACTGTTTGGCATGACCGTAGCGGTTCGCCTGTTGTAACGCCCGCGGCCCCTTGCGGGCAGTGCTCTGGCGTAACACCACCCCCTGTTTGTGACATAACCGTACCCACCGCACCCGGGACCGATTCAGCAACTTGCTGTCGGTCGGATAACTCACCGCTTATCTCCTGTACCGTGGTGTCCACCGTCACCCGTTTGAAGTCCGTCGTCTTCACTGCCTTGCTCTGCACCCCCAGCGCCACCGTCACCTGTAAAATCCGCGCACACCCCGACTCCCCAATGCGTTGGCGACAGCGCGTCAGGCTGCTCGGGTCTACCGGCGCCTCATGCTGAAAGTACACCGCCCCGCAGACATACTGCCAATACGGATTCTCCACCCAGCCCGACACCACTGCCTCGTCCGATAACCCATACACATGCTTGAGATACTGCAACCCCACCATCAACCGGGTCGGTTTCCCCGGACAACCGTTATCCGGGCAGTACAGTGACCCGAACTCCTTATCAAACACCGACCACTCTATCAGGTCGGCCAGGCGATATAAGGCATGGCGTTGGTTGAGCATAGTGTCCAGGCGTTCGCGGAACAGGTCGGTTGCGGTGCGGGTAGCGGCGTCAGGTTGTCTGGGCGTCATTTTTATCTCCGATATTGCAAGAAAATGAAGGTCCATGATACCAAAACCGGCACTATCAGTCCAGAAAAAAACGTAACTTATATAAATATAATCAACAGGTTAGAATAGCTTTTGGGGTTATTCAGGGACGACTAAGTATTGTGTCCCTGGAATTCGTGTCCCTGGAATTCAAACATTTTATTTTGCCTACACAGAAAAACATTGCTTATGTGTAGTCAATAAACTACAATAAACCAGTGAAAAAGATTGAAACCGGAAGAGCCAGAATTGTCTCCCGGATCAACCGGCTGATGGAAGGGTTACCGGGTGATGTTGCGCCTGTCGGCAACTGAGTGAGTGAACTACGGATACACTACGGGCCGGGATACCGGGTCTATTTCCATCAACGGGGAGACACAATGATCATCCTACTTTGCGGAGGCGATAAGGGTACACAACGCAGGGACATTGATACTGCATGCCGGATTTTAACCGATTGGAGGAAACAAAATGGCTGAAACATTTACTGAATTTGACCCGGCTGATTACCTGACCAGCCCTGAAACAATAGCAGAATTTGTTACTGACGCCCTGGAAACCGGGGACGCTGTATACATTGCCAAGGCGATGGGTGTGGCAGCTCGCGTCAAGGGCATGACAGAACTTGCCAGGGAGACTGGGTTGTCACGCGAACAGCTTTATCGATCTTTCAGTGAGAAAGGGAATCCGAGGCTTAAAACCATGCTTGCAGTCATGAAGTCACTGGGGGTTGACCTGATGGCCAGACCTCATGCGTCCTGATATTTTTCGATACCCGCTGAAAAATGGGTATTGACAAGTTAACGGAAAAATCACCGTTTTAGCTAAAGTTTGTGTTCGCGCACAAAATTCAACTTGTTGATTATCGTAGCTATTTATTTTTCAATAGCGTATGAAAAATCAAGAAATCCTTGATTTTTTAGTTAACTTGTCAATACCCAATGAGAGACGAATACGATTTTACCGAAGGCGAGCGCGGTAAATTTTACCGGCCCGGAGCTAAATTTAACCTGCCTGTCTACCTGGACGATGACGTACTTGATTACCTTAAAGAGAGGGCCGCATCGAAAGGCGTCGAGGTGAATGAATTGATCAATGAGATGCTTAGAAAAGATATCGATTTGATTGAGGCTGTGAAGTGAAAAAAGTACGACTGCCAGTCGTAACCAAGTCACGACACTCAAGATGCGCCGACTCTCGCAGAACAGCGCATGGCCTGACAATGGCCGGTTCGATTCAGGCAAAAGTATGGCCAGGGACGTAATAGTACTGGACTGATAAGATACTGTTATAAATGCATTTTTATTGGTTTAATAAATGCCGTTACAACATTTATTCCGATATGGCTTTACTTCTCTGCGGGGACGATATATAAACTTCGTGAGAACGTGCAAGACATTGATTTATCAGTAATTATTGTGGAGATGTATGAGGGTTTCGGATATTCTGAACCGGCGCTTGGAACTCTCGTTGGCCATGATAAGAAACCTTCATTCCAGGCTGTCCATTCCGTTGGAAAGTCTTATTGGCGAGACCTGAGGGCAGGACCCGTAGATCCGCCATTCGGTGTTTCGCCCTGCCTGCGGTTCATCCCATTCATTCAGTCTGATCCGCAGGGGGCATGTCAGATGGGACTAAGCCAATTAAATGAGTAGTATTACTTGTAAAGGATCGTGATTAAGGTTTATGCTGTTACTCAATGTGGTGCACCACATAATGAACTATCAAAATTACATTACCATCGAACCAGGTAAGCGTGGCGGCAAGCCGTGTATCCGCTCCATGCGGATCACCGTCTATGATGTGCTGGACTGGTTGGCGTCAGGTATGAGCGAAACTGAGATTCTGGACGATTATCCGGAACTGACCAGGGATGATATCAGAGCTTGTCTTGCCTTTGCTGCCGACCGTGAACACCAGTTATCTACGATAGCACAGACTTGAAGTTGCTCTTGGACCAGAACCTGCCGTACCGGTTGCTGGACAAGATCAAGTCCATCTACCCCGGTTCAACGCAAGTCAGATCACTGGGTCTTGAGCAGGCAGACGATATGACTATCTGGCGATTTGCCAAAGATAATGGTTATACGATTGTTACCAAGGACTCAGATTTTCACGAACTCAGCCTGTTACATGGCAAACCGCCCAAAGTTATCTGGCTCAAATGTGGTAACAAGCCCAAGTGGTATGTACTTGGCCTCCTGATCAACAACCAGGATAGAATTCATGACTTCTATAATGATCACGAGAGCAGTTGCCTTGAAATTTATTCCTGATTGTTTATGAAACTGCACGTTGATAATGAAGCTGACGCACTCTACCTGCGCCTGGATGATTCAAAAAATGTCGAATCAGAAGAGGTCTCGCCCGGAGTAGTTCTTGATTACAATGAAGCCAATGAACTCGTAGGCTTAGAGATGTTGAATCTTTCCAAGCGTTCCTCCAGCATAAAATGGTCCTCCCTGGAATTTGAAACCATGTAGCGCAGAATGACGCTCATCAGCACCGTTCTCAACCCCAGGTTATACTCTTCTCTAAATTAATGCGCTTGTGATTCGCCGCCCAGCCTTCCCGCTGCAATAACACATGCAGACGCCGATAGCCAAAACGCGGCCGGGCAATCAGCGTTTCACGGCGCCTCACCCTATAATGGCCGATTCGATTCAGGCGGATAAGTATGGCCAGGGACGTAATAGTATTACATTTATAACTTATTGATTTATTGTAATTAATAACTTCACTATTTTTATTATCCCAACATCTGTACCAACAATATATCCGGTATGATTTTACGTCTCTGCGGGAGAGATATGTAAACTTCGTGAGGACGTGCAAGATATTGAATTATCAGTAAATATCGAGTTTGGTGATTTGACACTACTCAAATCTTAGCTTGATCCCAATCAGGAATCATCTATAATAATCCCTGTGCGGGTAATCGCAAAAAGGTCATTAAGGGAGTTCTGGGAGTCGGTGCCTGAATATGCTGATGCGAAGGGGCCATTGGAGTCTTGGTATTTTGAAGTAATAAGGGCTTCATGGACTAAGCCCCAGGAGTTGAAAGCACAGTTCGGGGCGGCGAGTATCCTCAAAAACAACCGTGTGGTTTTCAATATAGCAGGGAATAAGTACCGGCTGGTTGTTGCTATCGATTACCAGAGACAGGCCTGTTTTGTGAAGTTTATCGGCACTCACAAGCAATATGACACTATTGATGCGGAGACGTATGATGGATATTCAACCCATAAGAAATGAACAGGATTACGACCAGACCCTTGCAGAAATCGAAAGGTTGTGGGGAGCCGAAGAAGGGACGGCAGCGGGTGACAAACTGGATATCCTGCTAATCCTAGTTGAAGATTATGAAGACAAGCATCACCGGATTGCTCCGCCGGACCCCGTGGATGCCATAAAATTCAGGATGGAGCAAATGAACCTGACGAGAAAGGACCTGGAGCCCTGTATCGGCAACCGGGGCAGGGTTTCGGACATCCTCAACCGGCGCCGTGAACTCTCGTTGGCCATGATAAGAAACCTTCATTCCAAGCTGTCCATTCCGTTGGAAAGTCTTATTGGCGAGACCTGAGAGAAGGACCCGTAGATACACCCTTCGGAGTTTCGCCCTCCCTTCAGTTCATCCCATCCATTCGGTCTGATCCGTAGGGGGCAGGTCAGAAGGGCCAAATTGCGGAAAACTCTAGTTTAGATTGGTCCAGTTTATTGGGGGAAGGTCACAGTAGAAATTCATTGTCCGGAATCAAGCAACGGCTATTGTCCATTGTCCAAAGGCATCTATCCTGAGTTTTCTGTAATGCCTGGCGCTTACAAGATGTCGTCCAAGGTTGAAAAGATTGTACACTGCCGCGTGGACATTCAAAAATCGCTGAGCCTGCGCAGTTGACTTGAATCGCCTTATCCCGCGTTCTCTGACTCTGGTCGGCTGATGAGATAATTCCGCCCTGTTATTGGCATACTGTGCTGTGTTATGGATAGTCTCCGGGATCAGCGCACGCTGCGCGATGCCATAGCGTCGTAATTTATCGGTTACAATTTGCCTGGGCTCTTCATCCTGTCTTCGCAGCAGGCGTTTAAAGAATCGTTTAGCCGCTACCCCATCACGACGCGACTGTAGAAATACATCAACCACTTCACCCTCCTGGTCAACAGCTCGCCATAGATATTGCTGCTTGCCGTTTATCTTCACGAAGACTTCATCCATGAAGAATGTGTCTCCATAACCTGTGTGTCGGCGCTTCAACCGTCTGGCATAAATCCGGCCAAACTTGATGCACCATAACCTGATGGATTCATAGCTGACGATTATTCCACGTTGTGCCAGCAGGTCTTCAATATCCCAGTGGCTAAGATTGAATCGAAAATATAGCCAGACTGCATAACTGATGATATCGGGTGGAAACCGGTGACGTTTGTATATATTCATACCGGCATTATGTATTTTCGGGAGTTAATTTGTCAGTACCTTAGGAACAATTAAACTGTGAATTCATCCTTGAATTCCAACTTGCGCAAGTGTAAAGTACAAGCCGTCATGATCAGGAGCTTTAAGCATAAGGGATTAGAGAAATTCTTCACCACGGGTAGCACGGCCGGTATTCAGTCAACCCATAAAGCGCGAATTGAGGAACGGTTACAGGCCTTGCATACTGCGTTCACAATCGAGGATATGAATATACCCGGTTGGCGCATGCACCCACTCAAGGGTGATAAGAGAGGGCAGTGGGCAATTAACGTAAGCGGCAACTGGCGGATCATATTCGAGTTCATGGACAGCGACGCCTATGCCGTAGATTATGAGGATTATCACTAATGAGTATCGAGCAACATAATCCCATGCATCCGGGAGTGTTTATCAAACGGGTCTACCTGGAACCCTTTAACATCGGCGCGAAAGAACTGGCTGAGAGGTTACGAGTCAGTGAATCCGTGATCAGCCGGATTCTCAACGCCAAGAGCAGCATCACGCCGACTATGGCGCTCAAGCTGTCCAAAGTCATCGGCAGGTCCCCGGAAAGCTGGTTGTCAATGCAGGATAACTATGATTTATGGGAAGCGCGGCAGAAGATCAACCTCGACGATTTCGAAAAACTTGAAGTAGCCTGACAGGAAGCTGCACCTGGCATATAAGGATATTTTGCAGGATAGGGTCGGACCTGCCTGACTATTTGTTCCAGTTCAGTTTATGTGCCATTTATGCCTGTTATTTCTCCTTAAACCCCCCTTTCACCGGACCCGAACGATCCGTTTGTAGAGCGATTTTTCCGTCGCATCCCCGAAAATGGCGATCGCACCTTACGGGTAGCAGTAAACACCCGAGTGCACCCTGGCGGGTGGTAAGCGTATTCTTTGACCGAAGCAAGCGAGAAAAATTATGAAACTGCACGTTGATAAAGAAGCTGACGCACTCTACCTGCGTCTGGATGATTCAAAAATTGTCGAATCAGAAGAGGTCTCGCCAGGAGTTGTTCTCGACTACAATGAAGCCAACGAACTCGTAGGCGTAGAGATGTTGAATCTTTCCAAGCGTTCCTCCAGCATCAAATGGTCCTCTCTGGAATTTGAAACCACATAGTGCAGAATGACGCTCATCAGCGTCAATATTTGTAGATAAGTATGGCCAGGGACAGAATCGAACTGCCGACACAGGGATTTTCAGTCCCCTGCTCTACCTACTGAGCTACCTGGCCAAATCAATACGGGCGCCAAGGGTGAGGAGGCGTTGGAGAAAGGGAGGTATTAAATCTTACTCCGGGTTTTCCGTCAAGCGGGAGATTGTTTATTGGTTACTGACGGCAGGGCAAGATCATACTTTAAGTCATAAACAGAGTATTTTTTATTCCAAAGAGATATAGATAGGTGGGGAACTCCTGGAATTTGGGTGGATCATAGCAGTCATTACCGCAAAAAGAGGAGAACACCATGAGTTTACTGTCACAATTGGCGACGATTGATGACCCGCGGCGTGATATCAACAAGCGTCATGACCTGTTGGACATTCTGTTTTTGACGGTGAGTGCGGTCATATCGGGGGCGGAAGGGTGGAAAGATATCAAGGAGTTTGGCGATGAGAAGCTGGTTTGGTTGAGACAATACCGGCCGTTTGCGAACGGGGTACCGGTGGATGATACGATTGCGCGGGTGGTGCGTGCGATAGACCCTGAGCAGTTCAACCGGGCGTTCATTGCTTGGGTGAATGAGGTACGCGGGGAACGGGGACAGGCACAGATTGCGTTGGATGGGAAGACGTTGAGGCGTTCCCATGACGGGGTGCGGCAGGCGGCCTTGCACAGCATCACGGCCTGGGGTCATGAATGCGGGTTGGTGCTGGCGCAGATGAAGTCGTCGGGGAAGAAGAATGAGCAGGCCTCGGTGATGGAGTTGCTGGAACTGTTACAGGTAAAGGGGGCGCATATTACCGCGGATGCGATGAATACGCAGAAGAAGATAGCGCGCAAGATTCATGGGAAGGGGGGCGATTACACGTTATCGCTGAAGGGTAATCACAAGACCTTTCAGCGTGAAATACAGGCGTACTTTCATAAGGTTAGACGTGATACACCGGGTCTGACAGGGGTGTATGAGGAGGTCGATGCGGGGCATGGTCGGGTGGAGAAGCGCACCTGCCGGCAGGTGTCGGTGAGTGACTGGGTGAGTGAGGCGGCCAAGTGGCCGGGACTGCAAACGGTGGTTGAGATGGAGCGGGAACGGCACCTGCCGGGGCAGGAGGTGGAGACCGAGACACAGTACTATATCAGTTCCCTGCCATTAGATGCTGAACGGGTGGCGCAGGGGATCCGTCGGCATTGGGAGGTGGAGAACAAGGCGCATTGGGTGTTGGACGTGGCATTCAAGGAGGAGGATTGCCGGATCCGCAAAGGGGACGGGGCGGAGAACGTGGGGATTATCCGGCGCTTCTGTCTGAACCTGGCGAGATTACACCCACAGAAGAACAGTATGCGAGGGAAACTCAAGCAGGCCGGGTGGAGTGATGAAAGACGGGCTGAAATCCTGTTTGGACAAGCCGGATGAAAGTATGCGTTTGCCCTGTTACTGACGGAAAATCACGACCTAAGATGTCATGTAGTATTTGCTGTTATACCAATGTATAAGGTGATCATGCACACAGCAAAGATTTCAATAACGGCTGCAGCCAGGCTGTCTGCATCCCTGAGGACTGTGGGCGCTATTACACGTCGTTATCGAGCGACGGAGAGTCTGATGTTCAGGGCATCAAGGACTTTAAACAATGTGTTAATGCGTGGGTTGCCCCCACTGGATAGCGATCGGTACAGGTTTTGTCGGCCCAAGCCGGTTGCTCGGGCAACTTTCATCATACCTTTTGCGCGGGCAACGTCGCCAACAACCTTGACGAAAAATTCGGCATCGCCATCTTCGAGCACGGCATTGAGATATCCGACAATTGCCTCATCACTGTCCAGGAAGTCAATCACGTCGAATTTTTTGGTTTTCATAGACACCTCCTCCCACTGATTTGTGGTCCCCAAAGTTGCCCAACTCCATCCGTCTGATTCTGGCGGTGATTTTCATTGCCGCCCGCAGGTCGCGTAATCCGCGAAGCCAATCCTCAAATACCTCCGTGTACCTGACTTCGTAATCCATGAACTTATTGTCCTATATAAAGGACAGTTTTTCAAACGGTAATATCAAGAATGTGTTGCGAACAAATAAACTGCCGGCTTTTTGCGGAGTTACAGGCTATTCGGTAGGGGACACAAACTCCTTCGGTCTTTCAGAACCCTCTCCGAAGAAAAATTTCTCCATTTCCTCTTCGAGGAATGCCCGCGCTTTCGCTTCGAACGGGGTCAGGCGGTATTCGTTGATCAGCATGGTCTGGTGTGACAGCCACATCTGCCATGCTTCCTTCGACACGTTTTCATAGATGCGCACCCCCAGTTCGCCGGGGTATGGCGGGGCAACCAGTCCTTCTGCTTCCCGGTTCAATTTTATGCAGGTGACGGTACGTGTCATGATGTTCTCTCTCCTGTGTATCGTATCGTTAGAATATCTCTGTCAGTTATGCTTTCTCCATCAGCGCTTTCACCGGAGCGGCCATGCCTATTTCCGGCCCGTGTTCCGGCGCATACCAGAGGTAGACTTCATTATCCCCTATTGTATCAGCCTTGTCCCGGATTACGGCTTTGACCGGGGTAATATCCAGGTGAAAGTGACTGAAGCTGTGGCGGATTTGCGGCAGTGTGGTGAGCGCCTCAGATACCAGGACAGCGCGGGTCTTTATCCAGCCGATCAATTCCGTGTCGGAGCTGTATTCCGGG
This sequence comes from Gammaproteobacteria bacterium, assembly GCA_965222155.1. Lineage (GTDB taxonomy): Bacteria > Pseudomonadota > Gammaproteobacteria > Eutrophobiales > Eutrophobiaceae > JAAXHV01. The sequence goes on along the minus strand of CBDCTH010000012.1, from coordinate 433,025 downwards.
AAACTCCATAACCCTCCCCATACACCGGCTGGGGGACGTTTTTCCAGCAGGATTTCCCCTTGCTCGTTTTCCAGTATCGCGAATACCACACGACGCACCGGTAGTGAATTCCTTGTTCTCCCGGTCGGCAATAGCTGCTGTTCGCCGTGTCGGAATGCATGGCAACCTGATGCCAGGGGACAATCCGCGCAGCGCGGCCTGGACCGGATACAGACCGTAGCGCCCAGGTCCATGATAGCCTGTGTGTATGCGGCCGTTTCCCATTGCGGTGTCTCCCTTTCGGCCAGTTCCCACAAGCGCTTCTCTACCTCCCTATGGCCGGGCCATCCGTATATTCCATAAAAGCGGGCCAGTACCCGTTTTACGTTACCGTCGAGGATGGGGGCGCGACGGCCATGACCCAGTGTCATTATTGCCCCCGCAGTGGAACGTCCGATGCCGGGCAATGCCATCAAAGCCTCCGCATCATCAGGCAGGCAACCGGCGAAATCGCGGGAGATAACCTGTGCGGCCCGGTGCATATTTCTCGCCCTGGCATAATATCCCAACCCCGTCCAGAGATGCAGCACCCGGTCCAGGGGAACATCGGCCAGGGCGACAGCGTCCGGAAACCGTTCAACAAAGCGGATGAAATACGGTATTACGGTCTTCACCTGGGTCTGTTGCAGCATAATCTCGGATACCCAGACGCGATAGGGACTGGCGTCCTGCTGCCAGGGGAGATCATGCCGGCCATGCTGTCTGAACCAGGGCAGTAATGCGGCGGCAAGTTCGGGCATCGGCATTCAGCCAGGATATTTGATATTTGGGGTCAGGATATCACGTCTCCTCGCTGTAGGCGCCAGCGGCCAGACTCTCCATCTTAAGAACGCTATCCCGCACTTCCGTGACCATTTTGCGTTTCAGAAAAAACGGGCCGATAGCGGGTGGGATCCAGAAATCAGGCTGGAGTTGGGAGCTATAGTTGATTTTACTCCGGCCCGGGCCGAGCGGCTCGATCTGCCATTCTGTCCTGCCGTATTTGAAATCACTTTCTTCCGGGACCATGTTTGCCAGGATTCTGCCATCGGAGAACTGTTCCAGGTCCTCGACCATTACGACCCTGAAACAGAAGAACACGATACAGGTTTCAACGACAAGCCGGCGCCGGGTCTTACCCTCGGGCGCGTCCTGCACAAGAGCCGATTCGATCATCGCGTCGCTGAGCTCATGAAAATTATCGTGGCCCATCAGGAGCGCCAAGATGCCTTCCTGTCCGGCCTCAACCTGCACGGTGAGGTCCAGCCGGTAATCGTTGCCCTCATGCTCGACGTGTGCTGACTTTATCTCTCCGGCGCTTGACAATACGCTGAAAAAAATCAGATTAACGATTAACAGGTGTCGCATTGTTATTTCTTCATGAGTTGTTACTTTATCTGCCAACGTTCGGGCGAATGTAATTATACTAAATTTCCGTCCTTTGGTGAGTTGACGGCACGTCCCTGTGCCACTTCTCTGCTTTTGCAGGAATAACGGCCAGAGAGCAGACGCCGGAATGACGAATAGGGACGGACTGCCATTCCCGCTAACTTTGTGTCTCAACAGCCATTCTGTCCCGAATCGAGGTTACTCTGTGCAAATGGGGGGATATTGCCCTGGGATCGAGGGCGTCCCGCCCTCGGCGAGGGCAAGATGCCATCGATCCCGGAAGTTAGCGGGAACTGCTGAGGGACGGATTTGAAATCCGTCCCCTTTACACATTAATGAGTGCTCAGTTCTTCTTGAAAATCCCCTTCAAACCCTCTTTCAGGCCCTCTTTCAGTAACTCCTTAACCGGGTCGAACCCGGAGTCCCCATCCGTTTCCTCCTCCTTTTCCGAAGCGCCGGGATCTCCTGTCCCGGGAAGCGATAAATCGAGAACGTCAAAGACTTTATTCAACAGTAATCCGGACAATATATCTTCCCAGGCAAGCCTTATTTTCGGATTATCCAGCGAGCCGGAGACCTTGAGGGGCAGTTCCAGCCCTTCCAGTTCGGCCAGTTCTTTTCCGCCCGCGCCTTTTGTAGTATTGACGACAGTCGCCCGGGCCTGGTAATCGATGGTATCGGTGTGCAGGTTCGCCAGTACGCCTGTGCCTTGCAGGCGAAATGCCGGCGCTTTCAAGACTAGGTCATCCATTCGGACAATGCCGTCTTTTGCTACGGGATTACCGGTAAATTCAGAAAAATCGGTTGCCGCCGTTTCCTCGAGATCGATGATCCTGCCCTTCTTGAACTGTTTCCACTGGCGCAACGTCCGGCCCAGGTTGAAGCCGGTAATGGCGCCCTCGGTGAAGCTCATGCTCATTTGGCCATCCAGGCTACGCTTCATGGCGGCAATGCTGGCACCCTCAGCGGTCAATGCAGCAGTGAAATTACCCTTGCCGCGCAGGTGCGCCTTGTTCTTCATATCCATCAGCAAAGGTTCGGCCTGGATACCCGTCAAGTCTGATTTGAGGGTGAGTGTGGGGATTGCGGAGTTCACGTCCAGGTCGACGCTGGCTGTTAACCTGCCTTCATACAGGCTGGCGGCTACCGGGCCTACCCGCAGAACGCCATCTTGTGCTTTCAGGTGCAACCTGAACCCATCCAGGCGCGCGTTTGAAATAATCAAGCTGTCGATCCTCAGGTCTCCCTCCATATCCGTAGTGCCGGCGGCAACAATGGGAAGGGATGCAATCCTGCTGCCTTTCTTTCCCGACTGCGCAGGTTCCCGCCTCTTTTTCGATCCGTCCTGCAGGTAACGGTCGAGGTCGAGTTTATCCATGTTCAAGTCGAACTGCACAACAGGTTTTGGATTTCCATCGGTCATCCTGAACTCACCGCTCAGGCGCGTATCGTCCACCTGCAAAACCAGTTGATCCAGGTCCAGACCGTTTGCAGAGCTGTCAAACCGTCCGGCCAGGGAAACATTGGTAAAAGTTTTGTCGTCCTTTGTTTCGGGAAGCTCCTGCTTGAGTTGTTGCGCAAGCCGGCGCAGGTTAAAAGGCAGGACCTCCACTTTCCCGCCGGCGCCAAGTTCATCGAAGATATTATTGAACTCGACGTGACCGGAGGATTCCAGCCCAAGTCCCTCCAGGGTAAACCCGTCAAAGACCAGCGTCTCCTGATCCAGGTCGAGCCGGGTGTCGGCATTGAGAGTCATTGTAGCCGGCGAACCGGGTATATCCTTTCCGGCGAATACGGCCTGCAGGGTCATCGGTTCCAGGGCAATGCCCGCGCTTGTCCCCTGCACGCGGGTATCCAGCTCCACTGATTGCAGCACCTGGGCCAACCCAGCCTGGTCCAGTGCCTTAAGCAACCCCGCAACGCGGTTGCCCTTTATATTCAGATTGCCTTCCACCGTCCCTTTCCTGCTCTTCATATTCCTGGCGTCCAGGGCGCCCGTAGCCTCGATGCCCAGTGCTTCAAGGGACAGGTTCGGCACGTAGACGTCACCGCTTTTCAGGTCGGCATCGAAAACGCTGGTTAGCCGGAATGCCTTTGCCGGAATAGCGGCCAGTTTTTTACCATAACCGGTCAGTGCAGCATCCTGCCCCCCTTGTAATTGACCCAGTACCTGCATCAAGGTGGGCAAATCAGGCCCTCCGGCATTCAATTCACCCTGGTAACCGGGCGTGTCGGAGTGGATGTTACGGGCCTTCACCTCGCCGCTGATGACCGCGCCGAGCAGGTTTGCCGACAATTCGGACAGGTCAATATCACCCCGCTGTAAGTCCGCATCCAACGTCGCACTAATCTGGAAACTCCGATCCGCCAACCCGGCCAACTGCGAAGCCAACGGTTCAATCTCGGCCACCTTGAACAACAACCCCAGGTCCGAACCTTGCGCGTTGAGGGTCGCGCCAACGGCAGGAGTGGGCGATTCGATACGCCGCGCGCTGAGATTGCCCCTGACCGCGGCGTCCAGGGCGCTGAGTGTAAAATCGGAGAGTGTGACTGTTTCCGCATCCAGGTTCACGTCGACAGCAGTGGACAACTTCGCAGAAGTCCTGCCGCCGGGGATGTTCCTGCCTTTGATCACGGCATTGACATCCAGCGGATTAATAGAAAATCGTTGCGCATCCGTTGCATAGGTAATGATTCCGGTCAGGGCCACTGTAGCATCCAGCTCCGGACTGCTGCTCCTGCCGCGAAAACTCATGTTGATATCAACGGGTTCACCGTATTTCAGCTCTGCCGTCGACACATCAAGATCAGACACTTCGTAGCGCGCCGCCGCCTGTTGATCGTCCAGGGTGATCCTGGCGCCTTCTATGGCCACACCGCCTAGGGCGACTGCGGCCAGGGGCAGGATCGGCTTGTCTCTTTTTACTTCATCCCTGTTGTCTGCGCCCTCATCCAAACCGTCGTAATCATCCCAGTTTGCAACACCCTGCTCGTTCCGGACCAGGTTGATGTCAGCGCCCTTGACGACAATCGTATCCACTTCGTATTCTGCGCGTAACAACGGGAGTGACTTGATCCGCAGCTTGATGTAATCCAGGTTGGCGAACGGCCCGGCGCCGAACTCTCCTGTATTGGCGATGCTGACTTCACTCGCTTCCAGACCCAACCAGGGGTACAAGGTTAAGGCAACAGGCCCATCCAGGGAGATGCTGCGGCCTGTCTCCTCGTGGAACTTGTCCGCAATCCAGTCCTTGTGTTCATTGGGATCGATTGATGTGATCAGGAACACCGCAACCGCTATCACGATAACGGCCAGGCCGGCCAGCCAGAACAAGAGCTTTATCAGCTTCTTCACAGGCCCCGTTAATCCGGCAAACTAGCCTGTATCGGCAGCAACTGTCGCCAGGTACCGGCGCGCCTCTGCAATGGCCTCCTTGACCCTGTTGGGGGCGGTCCCACCCGAATGATCCCGGGCGGAAATGGAACCTTGCAACGTCAGATATTCGTGAACGTCAGCTTCAATTCCGTCGTGGAATTGCTGTAATTCAGGAAGTTCCAGGCGTTCCAGCTCACGGTTCTGCCGTATGGCATACTGCACGATGTTGCCGACGATGGCATGGGCATCCCGGAACGCCACCCCTTTCATGGCCAGGTAATCCGCCAGGTCGGTGGCAGTCAGATAGCCCTTCTGCGCGGCAGCCAGCATGGCCTTGCGATTTACCTGTATTGAGGGAACCAGCTTGAGGTATGCATGCAGGCACAGCTTCAGTGTATCCACCGCGTCGAACAAACACTCCTTATCCTCCTGATTATCCCGGTTGTAAGCCAGTGGTTGCCCCTTCATGATAGTCAGCATAGCCATCAGGTCGCCATACACACGGCCCGTCTTGCCGCGTACCAGTTCCGCCACGTCCGGGTTTTTCTTTTGCGGCATGATGGAAGAACCGGTACACAACGCATCGTCGAGATCGATGAAGCCGAAAGCCGGCGACAGCCACAGGATCAATTCCTCGGAAAACCGGGATAAGTGCAACATGACCAGCGCCGCGGCAGCACAGAATTCGATGATGAAGTCCCGATCACTCACGGCGTCCAGTGAGTTTTGCGCCACGGCGGTAAACCCCAGTAACCCTGCGGTCAAGGATCGGTCGATAGGGTAACGCGTTCCGGCCAATGCCGCGGCCCCCAGCGGCAGTACGTTGATACGTTCCAGGCAATCCCCGAGCCGTTGCCGGTCTCGCTTCAACATTTCATACCAGGCCAGTATATGGTGGCCGAACGTGATCGGCTGCGCCGGCTGCAGGTGGGTATACCCCGGCATGAGGGTCGCTGCCTCCTGCTCGGCCAGTGTTACCAGCGCCTGCATGTTCTGCAGCAATAACGACCTTATGTTGTCTACTTCCGCGCGCAGGAACAGGCGCATATCCGTAGCAACCTGGTCATTGCGCGAACGGCCGGTATGCACTTTTTTTCCGACCTCACCGACCCGATCAACCAGTGCAGCTTCAATATTCATGTGAACGTCTTCCAGTTCCTGCCTCCAGCTGAACTCTCCTGCTTCAATCTGGTCCAGGATGGCGTTCAACCCGCCGCTGATCTGTTCACACTCGGTCTCCGTCAAAACGCCGACGCGCGCCAGCATCGCCATATGGGCGATAGACCCCCGGATATCATAAGGAGCCAGCCGCTGGTCGAAAGACACGGATTGGGTAAACTCCTCCACGAACCGATCCGTGGCTTCGGTAAACCGGCCACCCCAGGGCTTTTCTGTTTTGTTCTCGGTTACCATCGGCAAGAATTAACGTTATCTGCAGGGCGGATAGTATGCAAAATTTCGCATTGGCTGACGGGGACAGATTTTAAATCTGTCCCCTGTTCCATTCACTTCTCCCGCCAGGCATCGTCAGCAGCGTTATAATTAAAACAAGGCTTCAACTCCCCCGCCTCCACGACGCAGATCTCCGTCAGCCGCCTCACCCCCTTGCCTTCCAGGTAGTCCATGTGCAAAAACAGGTCCAGGTTGTGCAAGTATTCGGCTTCAATAACCTTGAACGGCAGTGTAGAACGGCCCATGGTCAGGCTGACCAGACGTTTGAGTGCCGATCCGGCGTCGTTCGCGTGCAATGTAGTGTACACACCGCGATGACCCGTATTCAACGCCTGGAAGAATACTTCAGCGGCATCCGGCTCCCTGATCTCTCCGACGATGATCCGGTCGGGCCTTTGCCGCAGGGACGTCGCGAGAAGTGTTGCCAGGGTAAGTGCGGGAGTATCCTCGGAATCATGTCTTTGCGCCTCCATTTGTACGACATTCGGGGCGTTGAGCCTGATCTCGGCCACGTCTTCGCAGACCACGATCCGCTCACGCTTTGGAATGGCAAAGGACAAGGCATTCAACAGGGTGGTTTTGCCGCTGTTGGTGGCGCCGGAAACCAGCAGATTGTCACCGCGTTCGACGGCATCCAGCAACAGGTCCCTCATTGCCGTATTGATGGTATGACTCTCCACCAGGTGTTCCAGGTCCAGACCGCGGCGCCGGTGCAGGCGAATCGACAAGGTACAACCACTGGGCGTGGCCGCGGGCAGGGTCGCACACACCCGGCTGCCGTCAGGCAGGCGCGCATTGATGATCGGCGTTATCAGCGGATCAAAATATTGCGACAAGGCATTGGCAATCTGTTCAATCAGGGTGGCAACGGCAGCGTCATCGGGGAAGGAAAGTGCGGTTTTATACATACCCTGATCCAGGTCATCCGCCCAGACCTCGTCATAGCGGTTGACCATGATATTCGTCACCTGGTCGTTGTCCAACAGGGGTTGGATGGGCGAGAGGTAGAACCTGACCAGTTCCCAATCAGCGCTGGTTAATGCGATTAACATGATGATCCTTTATCCATATCCGTAATTGTCCACGACAGCCCCCGCTGCAGAAAGCCCGGGAACCGTTACCCCACTATTCTAACATAATAACGGATAGGCGGATAGGGTCGGACCAGTATAACCCTGGTAACCCATTGATTGTATTATGTATAAATACTAAAACGGGGCTATAAATGAGCTTAAAAGGGCCATTTTGGGGGCAAAATGTAGTTTTAAAGGAATTGTTTTGTTGAATGGATGCCTGCTTCCACGGAAATGGCGATGGGTCCCGGGCGATAAGGTTACAGAGTATGCGTTTGCCCTGCTCATTTTCCAATTTTCTGGTAGTATTCAAAAGTGATGGAAATAATATGAGGAGGTCGGCGTTCACACTGCGCTGACTAAAAGGAATATGGATGATCTGCTGTCCCGACTGGCAAGCTGGAGCGACCCCTGGTTCTGGCTGTGTTTTACCGCCCTTCTTTACACGAATACCGTCATCGGCTTCTTCCCGCTCGCATCGGACAGGGAGTTGACCGCGGGAGAGCACTTTTTAATGCACGCGCGGCGGCTCCTGTTGCTCATGTTCCTTGTTCTGTTCCCGGGTTTCCCGTTAATCCTGTGGTTCCTGGCGACAAGCGTCACAGGCAGTATCACGGCTGCCAATAATATTGTGGACATAGTCATCATCAGCCAGGCCGGGAGGATGTGGGGACTGATAACCGGCGGCCTGCTTGCCGGACTGCTGACCCGGATCGTTTTCCTGCGCTACCTGTACCCGCGCTTCTCGTCCTGGTACATATTCAGGCGGGTATCGCAGCGAGGCGACCAGGTTTCCGATATACGGACCGAGGCCGATCGCTACCGGGAAAAGAAGTTTCGGCCCGGGAAATACTACAAGGCCGGGAAAATGTTTATCGGATTGCACCAGGACGACAAACCCCTGTACGTCGCAATGGAAGACTGGAAAAACTGGAACCAGCGGATGGTGGGCGCCACCCAGACCGGCAAGGGTATATTGTTCGGCGTACAACTGGACCAGTCCGTACGCCAGGGGTTTTGTACGGTTTTCTTTGACGTGAAGCCGGACAGGCACGCATTGGGGATCATGAAAAAAGCCTGCGAAGAAACCGGCAGGCGACTGGTAACCGTCGATTTCAACGGTGAATTGCCGGGAAAATGGTCGCCGTTCAGGACCGGCACCGACCGGGAAATCAAAACCCGGCTGATGCAGGCCTATAACCTCGCAGAAAGAGGCGACACTGCGGATTTCTACAAGATAGGTGAGCGGGAATTCCTGGAATCAGTTTTCGACAAGTGGAATAAGGAACTGATCGATTTGCCGAAACTGCTCAGGGACTCGGCGAAACCCCCACCCACCGTCACCAACCTGACCCGGGAGATGCTGGCTTTGTCCGCGCTGAAGCCGGGACGCAGCAAGGGGGTCGATATAGAGCGCGTGCTGCGGGAAAACGCCGTCCTCTACGTGCGTTCGTCTGCCACCGATCCGGTAGTCAAACGTGCCACCCAGGTGTTCCTGTTATGCCTGTTACAGGCCACGACGCGTATGTACCGGCGCCGTGAGCGCAACAGCCACCTGTTCATCGGCATAGACGAGGTGAAATTCCTCGCCACCGATATCCTTGGAGACATGCTGGCGACAATCACCGGGTTTGATTGCCATATCGCCATTGCTTACCAGAGCCTGGGAGACCTGAAATCCGTCAACAGGCGGCTGGTCAACGTTGAAGCCTTGGAGTTCAGCGTTGAGAACAACTGCAAGATGTCTCTGTATTACCAGCCCACTGACTTTGAAACCGCCGAATACGCCGCCCAGCAAAGCGGCACGAAACAGGCCAGCCGCTACCGCATGAACGTGGATATCAACAAAGCCGGCGGCGAGGTATACGCTGAGAGAAACCTGATCACCCAGGAAGAGGTGTATTACATCCACCCGAATACCCTGATGATGCTGCCTTCCAGGGTGGCCATGGCAAAGATGCCGGGCAGACTGGCCGAAATCATCCATACATCCTGGGTAACCGTGGAGCCTGCTTACCTGGACTAAATATTCGGGGTCAGAGTAAAAATACAGTTATTGGCAGGCGTTTCCAGCTCTTGTTACATATTTTTACTCTGACCCCAAGTATCTGGGGACAGACCTCAGGTCTGTCCCCGGGATGGTCCCCGGTGCGGCCTCCCATCTCCGCGGGGCCTTGTCAGCCACCGACCGGGCCAGTTCCGGCGAACCCGTCGGACACTTGTTCAGGAACCTCACCCTGGCTGCAAACGTCGCCGGCCAAGTGAATTTCTTGATGGCAAAATAATATGACAGTGCTGCATTGCAGGCCGCGGGACGCGCTGGCGAGGACAGGCAAAGCAGGGCTTCACAGGACAGGCGCGTAACACCCGTCAACAGGTCAGCTCCGGAAACCACCCGTCCCTGGACCAGGATCAACAGCAAAAACATAACGTAACATATCCGTTTCATTTCCTATACTCCTACACTTCTACAACAGCCGTTCCCGCTAACTCCTGGGGGACAGATTTAAATCTGTCCCCGCTGTCTTCGAATCCGGCAAGAATCACTGTATTGACCCCGATTTAACGGGAGCACCTGCTTCTACAACAGTCAAAGAATAGCGCAAAATAACGCTTCCGGCATAAAAAAAGGCGATCGAGAGATCGCCTTTTCCGCCGGTCAGCTCCAACCTGCTGCAAGCGCGACAGGCATGTCGCGTTGCGGTTGGACGCGGCGAAGGTGACGCACCGGTTCCAGGAATGCCTGACAGACAGCTATTTTTTCGTACCTGTCGAAATTATTGACCGCCTCATGGTAGTCAATAATGACAGAAGAGTAATAGCCTTCCCCCGCATCCTCGATACGGACTTCGGCAACGTAGAAGGGGGCACCAAAGCCTGTGACCTTAAAGGTCAGGTTCCGGTACTTGTCGGTAACCAGTTCACCCAATTGGACTTCGCCGTCCCTGACTATCGTATACCAGCCATCTTCACTTTTCTCTGCCTTAACAGCAGAGTCAATACCAGCAATGAGTTGATAATCAACGCTCATGATCGCTACCTCAAGAGTTAGTTTCAAGGGTAGGCAATCCGCAACTATCCGGGCGACCCGGATAAATCCGGGTCGCCCGTTTACTCACTATCAAGTGTAGCCGATCGAGACTGACATTTCAGCGCTTTTTTCCAGGTTTTCCTTGGGCAAGATCATACTTTTGGATTCTACCCCGTAGAACTGTGAGCCTGCTCAATTTGGGACACCCATAAATTACACGAGCATTTTAAATTTATGGGTGTCCCAAATTTGCTTTCCGGGCCGCCGGGGACAGATTTCAAATCTGTCCCCTTTATCCCCTCTGAGAGAAAGTATGGTTGCCCTGTAAAGCTTTCCCTTTTTTACCCGCTTCCTGATATATTGGCGAGGCATGAAACAGACACAATTGCAACAATTCGGAGAACTGCCGGACTCAACCCGGTTCGATGCCCTTGAACACTGGATAATCGTCGTCAAGGAACCAGGGGCAAAGGGTAGATGGCCGTCATTTCCCTACCGCGACGTCCTGCAAAAACGCCATAAGCGGCTGCAGCAAGACGATGCTGACAACCCACCACTGCTGCTCACCGATTTACCCAACGACAAGGCCGGGCGCGTCGCGCTCTCCACCATCAAGCCCGACCAGTCCGCGTTCGAACTGCTCACCCTGGCGCGCAAGCTGGTCGACGGCCATCATGACTACCAGGCGAGGGAACTGGGCATCGCCGTTATCGGCTTTACCACGAAAAAGTCCGCGCGGGTGGCGGAGGCCCTATTGGCGGCGGCCCTGGCGGCTGATGCAGACATGCCTGACTTTCACAGCAAGCGCAAAAACCGCAACAGGCTCAAACAGATCCACCTGTTCGGCGTACCGGAAAAATACGGGTTCGAGCGCACCTTCGCCGAAGACGAGGGCAACGCCCTGGCGCGCTACCTGACCGCCCTGCCCCAGAATGAACTCACCCCGGCCCTGTATCGCAAGCGCATCGCCGGGCTGACCAAAGAATACGGCTGGAAAAGCCAGTTCTTCAGCATCGCCCAACTGGAGAAGAAAAAGGCCGGCGCGTTCCTGGCCGTCGCCCAGGGCAGCCCGCACAAGGACGGCGGCATCCTGCGCCTGCGTTATGTGCCCGACGAACCGAAATCTACAGATACACTGACCCTGGTGGGCAAGGGCATCTGTTTCGACACCGGCGGCGTCAACCTGAAACCCCACAACTACATGATGGGAATGCACGAGGACATGGAAGGCAGCGCGGTCGCGTTAGGCGCCCTGACGGCCTTGACCCGGCTCAAGGTCCAATTTCCCGTTGAATGCTGGCTGGCAATCTGCACCAACCATATCGGCCCGGACGCCTACAACCCCGGCGATATCGTCACCGCCGTTGACGGCACCACCATCGAGATCGTCCACACAGACGCCGAAGGCAGGATGGTGCTGGCAGACACACTGGTGCTGGCCTCCCGCTGCCGCCCGAAACTGATCATCGACTACGCCACCCTGACCGGCGCCTGCGTCTACGCCATCGGCAAGACCTACAGCGGCGTATTTACCAACCAGGAAGAGTTTCTGCCCCGGATGGTCAAGGCAGGCGTGGACAGCGGCGAGCGGGTCTGGCCATTCCCCATGGATGAGGACTATGACGAGCCGCTGGAAAGCAAGTTTGCCGATACCAAGCAGTGCAGCAGCGACCCCGGCGTGGACCATATCCTCGGAGCGCGCTTCCTGCAACGGTTCGTCAAGCACGACTGCCCGTGGATACACGTGGACCTCTCCGCCGGCAACAACAAGGGCGGCCTGGCCCATATCCCCACCGACACCACGGGCTTCGGGGTGCGCTTTACCCTGAACCTGCTACTGGATCAGAAACTGACGAAATAACTGGCGCCCCAATCGCCATTCCTGCGAATGCAGGAATCCAGTAGAACAACATGCCGCAAAACGGCTCCTTATTACAAGACGGTCGACTACCACACACCTATATTCTCCGCAGACGCCCAGGGCTCCTGCGGCGGCCGCGCCCCGCCCTTCTGCAACAACTCAATGGAGATATTATCCGGCGTACGCAGGAATGCCATGTGGCCGTCACGCGGCGGCCGGTTGATGGTCACGCCGCTGTCCGCAATCTTCTGACATGTGGCATAAATATCATCCACCTCAAAAGCGACATGACCGAAATTACGCCCGCCGGTGTATTCCTCCGGGTCCCAGTTATGGGTCAACTCCAGCACCGGCGCCGGCTGGCCCGGCCCTTCCATCCCGTCCACGTCACCGGATGCAGCCAGGAATACCAGGGTAAAACGACCCTTCTCGCTTTCCATGCGTCGCACTTCCTGCATGCCCATGACGCCACAGAAAAAAGACATGGTCTTGTCCAAGTCGGAGACCCGGAGCATGGTATGTAGATATCGCATTGGTTTTCTCCTTAATCGGGGTTATTTATTTTGCGTCATTCCGGCGGAAGCCGGAATCCAGAATGGCAATCATCCTCTAACCGGTGCCGCCTGCCGCTGAAACACTGATCTGCATAGTTGAAAGTCTGTTAAGCGCATTGTCTATCAAGTTCACGGCTTCATCAATATCTTCGTCACTTGTATCGAAACCAAGACTGAAACGTATGGATGCTTCAGCATCTTCATGGGTCAAACCAATGGCTTTGAGAACGTGAGACGGCTCAGGAATACCTGATGTACACGCAGACCCGGTTGACGCGGCAAGATGGGGTTGAAGCACCTGTAAAATATCCTGGGCCGAGAAACCATTGAAACAGATATTGGCATTGCCGGGATGACGGTATTCCCCCGCACGACCATTCAAGCGCGTGGGCCACGGCAAACCTGTTAATTTTTCAACAAAGCGGTCTCGTCGTTGACGTAAAATCTCGCGTTTCTGTCTCGCTTCGTTTCCACTCAAAAGTTCAGCTGCAGCACCCATGCCTACACATAAAGGAGTAGGAACAGTACCTGAACGCAACCCACCCTGTTGTCCGCCGCCGTAGATAAGCGGTTCTAAATCATCCTGTAACTCACGACGAATGTAGAGCGCGCCAATCCCTTTCGGACCGTACATCTTGTGGGCGGAAAGACTCAACAGATCTACATGCTTTACAATTTCCCGTAAATCCATGGAAACGGGGGCCTGGGCAGCATCGCAATGGAATATAGCGCCTGCTTTTCTGGCGAGTTCGGATATATTACTGATCTCTTGTATCGTACCGATTTCATTATTTACAGCCATGACGGAAACGGCAAGCACGTCATCATTCAAGGCATCTTCTAATGACGGCAACAGGATCCGGCCCTCATCATCGACAGGGAGATGCTCTACAGAAAAACCAAGTCGTTCAGCAATAACACGTCCGGCAGCAAGCACACACTTGTGTTCAATATCACTGAGAATAAACAGTCTTCGCTTACTATCAGAACGTCCATGACGGGCAAGTCCAAGCAGTGCCATGTTGTTAGCTTCAGTGGCGCCTGACGTGAAAATGATCTCATCGGCATCAGCACCAATCAAATCTGCGACTTGCGCTGCCGCCTGCTCCACGGCAAGCGAACTTTTCCAACCGAGACTATGGTCTGCAGAATGGGGGTTGCCGAACGATTCCCTGAAATAAGGCAGCATTCTGTCTAAAACCTGCTGATCGACAGGTGTTGTCGCCTGATGGTCCAAATAGATGGTTTCTGAAATCCTCATTTAATTCAATCAGATAGAATATAAATTCTATGTCAGACACATCCTCGACGCCATAGCCAAAATACGGAAATAACTTTCACAAACAGATTGACTATAGCATATCCTTTACATTAAAATCGAACTGGAGGACATCTCCAGGAAGGGAAAACATTTTATATCACACAGGACGCGTAACGATGCCACATAGACCGCTCTATGAACAGAATTATCGCCCACATTTCTCGGGGCATGAGACATTCCCACTACGCTACGGATGGCTGAAAAAGGCATTTGATCGCGTAGCTGAAACCGAGGATACCCCTGATAATAAATCCCTGTGTTGGGGTGACGACGCCATCGCACGATACGGTGTTGGAAAAAATATGGTTGCCTCCATACGCCATTGGGCAACAAGCTGTGGTATTATTGAGGAGTCTGATAAGGAAGATTCAGTTCATACGACAATACTTGGGAAAAAGCTTTTTGGAAACAACGGGATAAAAGGACACGACCCATATATGGAACACCCCGCAACACTCTGGCTGATTCATTGGAAGTTAGCTGCCCAAGCTAGGAAAACAACCTGGTTTTGGGCTTTCAGCCATTACCCTGCAGTTATATTTACCCGTAACTTGTTCTTGCAAAAAATCGGACGCCTTGCACAAGATCGCGCCTGGCCCCGCGTCTCAAATACGACTATTAAAAATGATGTAGCCTGTTTTATCCGGACCTATGCAGCACGACAACCAACGGGGAGAACCGGACACGATGATGCCTTGGAATCCCCTTTGACGGAATTAGGTTTGATAAAAGCCATAGGTGAAAAAGACGGATTTCGTTTTGTGCGCGGTCCCAAGGCAACCCTTTCTGACAGCGTGTTTGTATATGCTCTATTGGATTTCTGGTCGCACTACTCCGACGCTAATACATTGTCATTTGAAGCTATCGCCTATGAACCTGGCGGGCCGGGGCGCGTGTTTGCCTTGGAAGAGAATGACGTAGTCGATCGCTTGACAGTACTTGAAGATATAACGGATGGGAGATTGCGGTGGTCTGAGTCCGCCGGTTTGAAACAGGTGGTTCGTAGTATCGATATTGACGAAGAAACCAAACTCCTATACCTGTTTTCCGATTATGACAGTTCAACCGTAGAGGGAACAAGCTGGTAATGCTGAACGAACACGTCCACATCGCCCGCCGCTTCTTAAGATCAATACGCATCGATACTGATCTGACTGAAAGCTCAGCATTGGAAGGCTTTATTTGTCCACAATCATACAGCGACGTCCTGATGACCATGGCGCGCCACGTATCCGAAACCGGACAGGGAGCATTCACATGGACCGGCCCGTATGGAAGTGGGAAATCCAGTTTGGTCGTTGCATTGAGCGCATTGTTGAACGGCAACTCATCTTTACGCGCACAAGCGTTGAAGGTATTCGGACAGGAATTGACGGATACCATCGGGGAAGCGCTACCTTTGGGAACTGAAGGATGGCGCGTTGTGCCGGTAGTCGGTGTTAGGGATGACCCTGTCAGGGTTATCGGAGAAGCAGTGAGACGAGAACGAGTTGCAAGACGCCGTCCACGCGGCGGGTGGAGTGAAAGCAACCTGATAAAAGCGCTTACAGATGCCGCCGAATACAAACCTGATAAGTATGGCGGTGTGGTGTTGTTCATCGATGAGATGGGCAAATTCCTGGAGGCTGCAGTCAGGAACGGAACTGATATATACGTCTTTCAACAGCTTGCCGAAGCTGCATCAAGGAGCAAGGGGCGCTTGCTGGTAATCGGCATACTGCACCAGTCATTCGAGGAATATACCCACCGGCTTTCCCATGAAATACGGGATGAATGGGCAAAGATACAAGGGCGCTTCATCGACCTGGTGATCAATGCGACGGGTGAAGAACAGATAGAACTGATTTCCCGCGCAATCGAAAGTGATTGCCAGCCTGAAAATATGGATGATCTTTGCACTAATGTCGCCAAGGTTACGCAGCAAAACAACAAGACCGATACTGAGCGGCTCGCTTCCAAACTTTCAGAATGCTGGCCCTTGCATCCGGTCGTTACCTGTCTGCTCGGACCTATTTCACGCCGCCGTTTCGGCCAGAATCAGCGCAGTCTGTTCGGTTTTCTGAATTCGGCAGAGCTATTCGGGTTTCAGGATTTCCTGAAACATGCCGAAGATGAGAGGTTATATACACCGGATATGCTCTGGGATTATCTACGAGCCAACCTGGAGCCGTCCATACTGGCATCCCCGGACGGTCATCGCTGGGCGCTGGCTGCTGAGGCGCTTGAACGATGTGAATCCCAGGGCGGTAATGAAATTCATATCAAGCTTCTAAAAACCATTGCCATCATAGATTTATTCAAGGAACGATCAGGGATTATTGCAAACTTCAACGTACTGAAAACCTGTTTCCATAAAAAATCTGATCAAGAACTCCGGAATGCCCTGTCAAAGCTGAATAATTGGTCATTCACCATCTTCAAAAAGTACCTTGACGCACATGCTATTTTTGCCGGAAGTGATTTTGATATTGATCAAGCCACACGGTCAGCGCTTGAGCATATTAATGAGATAGATTTCAAGGAACTTAAATCACTGGCGGGCATTCAGCCCATTCTTGCCAAGCGGCACTATCACGAAACCGGGGCAATGCGATGGTTTGAGGTGAACATCATACCGGTCAGTGCTCTCCGCGATACTGTTGAGCATTACCAGCCTGAGAAGGGGGCCATAGGCCAATTTATTCTTGCCGTGCCCACCGAGGGTGAGAGCGAAGAAGAAGCAACAAAACTGTGTCGTGAAACAGCCGACCATGATGCCCCCTGGGACAGTATGGTCGGCATGTCGATGGCATCATGGGCTATAGTTCCATTGGCCCGTGAATTACTTGCGTTGGAGTGGGTGAGTGACGAGCATCCTGAATTAGCGGGCGATTCCGTTGCCAGACTAGAAGTTTCCGCGCGCCTTGCAGCCCTGCAATCACTGATAGAAACAGAGTTGCACAAATCCTTTGATAATGCCCAATGGTTTGGCAAATCACAAACTGCCCAGCGCCTGAGACAGGCTGAGCTAAACAACATCGCATCAGAACTTGCAGACAGTCGTTTCAACCAATGCCCACGCTTGCATAATGAATTGTTGAACCGGCAGAAACCATCCGGCAGCGCCGTGGCAGCCCAAAATATATTGCTTCGACGCATGGTTCTAAATAAAGGAGCAGACAGGTTGGGCATACAGAAATTCCCGGCAGAAGCCGGCCTATTTGTTTCAATACTGGATGCGTCCGGGCTTTATCGGCAACACAATGATCAATGGCAATTTCTGCCTCCCGATGAAAACTCGGATCCCTGTCATCTAACTCCAATGTGGGAAGCTGCGACCAAGCGGGTACGTGAAAAGACTATTGCAGTCTCGGATTTGTATGATCTCTGGCGCAAACCACCTTACGGCGTTAAGGACGGACTGCTGCCGGTTCTTTCCGTCGCGTTCATTCTTTCACAACAGGAAAAACTAGCGATCTACCGGGAAGGTTTATTCAAAGCACGATTTGACGACGTGGATGTTGACTACTTGGCAAAGGATTCAAGCACCATCCAAATCAGATGGATGGATTTATCCGACATTGCCCGAAGGTTGTTGTCAGAAATGGCTGCAATCGTGAGGGACCTTGACGAAACCAACCAGTTGGCCCAACTTGAACCTATCGACGTCGCACGCGGACTAGTGGTGATATACGATCTATTACCACAATGGTCTAAACGGACAATGCGATTATCAGCCAACGCAGTACGTATCAGGGATATGTTCAAGCGCGCACGGGATCCGAACAAGTTCCTGTTTGATGATATACCCGAAACCCTGGGCCAAGACATTTCCCAAATCGATGCGGAAGCCTTGCACCACGTTGTAAAAAATGTACGTGATGGTCTGACGGAGCTGGTACGCGCCTACCCTTTGATGTTGCATCGACTGCGCGACATTATGCTCTCAGAATTGCAAGTGCCGAATATCTCCCCGCAATCTCTGAATGAATTGCATGACCGTGCACAGAACATCCGCCAGGTTGTCGGAGACTTCAAACTCGAAGCATTTATCGGCAGGCTCTCGCAGTTCGATGATAATGATACGAGTATTGAAGACATAGCCAGCCTAGCGGCAAATAAACCACCACGTCATTGGATAGATATCGATCTCGATCGGACAACTGTTGAGCTCGCCGAGCTATCACAAAAATTTCTGCGGGCTGAAACATTCGCCCGGGTAAAAGGACGGCAAGACAAACGCCATGCCATGGCAGTGGTGGTCGGGATGGATGGCCGCCCGACACCTGTTCATGATGAATTTGCCGTTTCTGACCTAGAACGTAATCAAGTAGAAGATTTAATAAAACGGGTAGATAAAACGCTTGAGAATAGTAAAGAAAAACGCCGCAACATAATTCTAGCGGCCTTGGCGGAGTTGAGCGCCCGGTATCTTAAACAGGCAGTAACCGACCCTACGGATATGGAGCAGAAGAAACACACGGCGTCATGAGTATTGCGGTGGCAGAAAGACATGTACTAGGCCTGTCCGGCGGTCGGGATAGCGCAGCCTTGGCAGTTTATATGCGGCAACACCATCCGGAACTGGAAATTGAATACTTTTTTACGGACACCGGCAAAGAATTGCCGGAAGTGTACGAATATCTTGGGCGTTTGGAAGGTTTTTTGGGCCAGCCGATATTACGGCTGAATCCCGACCGGGATTTTGATTTCTGGCTCAAGCAATACAATGATTTCCTACCTTCACCTCAAAGCCGCTGGTGTACCAGACAACTGAAGCTGCGGCCGTTCGAACAATGGCTGCGTCCCAAGCTCGAAAATGGGGAGACCATCTACAGCTATGTCGCTATCCGTTCGGACGAGGAATATCGAGAAGGCTATGCCTCCAAAAACGACAGGCTTATAGTGCGTCTACCTTTCAAGGAAGTCGGGATCGACAAGACAGGCGTTCTTGATATACTAGATGGCGCGGGTCTGGGCTTGCCGACATATTACGCATGGCGTACCCGCAGTGGCTGCACTTTCTGTTTTTTCCAACAAAAAATCGAATGGGTCCGGTTGAAAGAGTATCACCCTGAAGCATTTGAGGAAGCTAAAACTTACGAAAAGAACTCCGTGGAACACGGTTCTCCTTTCACCTGGTGTCAGGGCGAAGCGCTTGAAGAACTGGAGAAGCCGGAACGTGTCAGACAAATCAGGCTGGAGCATGAACAGCGTCTATTTCGTATGCGCTCCAAGGTCCAGCCTAATCCTTTACGTCCTGATAATGATCCTCTGGATATTGACGATTTATACGGGCAGGCGAAGGTTTGTTTGGCTTGTCATAAATAATTCAAATAGTTACTCCAAATCTAGTATTTCAGGCTTCTCTAGGTAAAATGTTTAGCAGAACGCACGCTCATAAATATAATCCCTGCCAAACAATGGAGATATAACCCATCTGACTAACCATCTAGGAAAGGTACAACAAAATTATGGAAGCATTCTATGGTAACAGTCCTGGACAGGACTTGGATGAGGTTGTAAACCGCATAAGCATGGATGATTTATATAAAATTCTTGGGAAAGACATCATCTCGCTTGTGGAAGCTATTTCCGATCCCAAAGATATTAATTTAACACTCCGCCGAATCGCTACCGAAATACTGCGAGAGCAGGCAGACACTTTGATGGCGCGTAGGGATATCCAAAAGATATGCTTCAACGCACTGTCGGAAGGAAAACTCACGGAGTTAGTAAACCGTTTAGGCGTAAAGGATATAGCCGTGTTTCGCTCCCTGGATTTAACAGCGAATACTAAAACTTGGCAGTCCTTTTTGGGCTTTTTTGGGATCGATACACATGAAGCTGTTCCGTTCTCTCTTGAGTACGAACTGGAAGAGGTTCGAGCTAACTATGGGCTGTTTCCACATCAACGACGAGTAGCCGACCGAGTATGTAATGCAATCCGAGGCGGTCATGGACGAGTTGTCCTCCACATGCCAACCGGTGCAGGTAAGACTAGAACAGCTATGCATATTGTTAGCAGATTTATGACTGCCTCTGAACCTTCGGTTATCGTTTGGTTAGCTGCAAGTTCAGAGTTACTCGACCAGGCAGCAGACGCTTTCCAAAATGCCTGGTCACAACTCGGTAACCGTGAGGTAAGCATATTGCGATATTGGGGGAATTACTCACCAGATCTAACTACACCCTCAGATTGCATAATATTCGCCGGGTTACAAAAAATGTATGCTCTTAAAACGAGGGATCATATCGGCGTTTTGAGGCTCGCAAAATCTGTAAAGCTAGTCATTGTTGATGAGGCGCATCAGGCAATTGCGCCAACCTATCGGGACATAATTGATATCTTGACAGAAACTGGCTCAAATAACGCTCTTGTCGGTTTGACGGCGACACCGGGTCGCACATGGTCAGATATTGCAGCCGATGAACAGCTCTCTGAATTTTTCGGTGGCCGAAAGGTCATGTTGGAAGTCGAGGGTTGGGACGATCCAGTTGCTTTTCTTATAGAACAGGGATATTTGGCTCGACCAACTTTTCGACGCTTGGAGTTTGAAGCGACATCTGATCTTAAGCCATATCTAAAGGATTCAGGTAGATGGGACGACTATGATTCAGCGGTGCTAGAATTGCTAGCTCAACAATCAGGTCGAAATGTCATAATAATTAACGAAATACGACGTTTGATAGAAAAGGGACATAGCCGAATTATACTTTTCGGCTCGTCAGTACGACACGCTGAGTTGTTAGCTGCGGCTCTGTCAGCTTTGGGGATTGATGGACAAGTTGTGACTGGTAAAACAAATTCTACTTCCCGCATAAGAAGCATTAGAATGTTTCGAAGACCTTCGACAAAGCCGATTGTCCTATGCAATTTCGGCGTCCTAACGACCGGGTTTGACGCTCCTAACACGAGCGCTGCCGTGATCGCTCGACCTACTAAATCCCTTGTTCTTTTCAGTCAGATGGTGGGTCGCGCAACAAGAGGACCTAAAGCTGGCGGTAATAAAATTTGCGAAATTTCTACAGTGATTGATATTGACTTACCTGGTTTTGGCGATATTGCTGATGCGTTTACCAATTGGGAGGATGTATGGCATGACTAGCAGCGAGAATTTTAAACAAAGTGACCTGTTTGACGCTCAAATCATTCCTCCGAGTCTCGCAATTACTGCTATGCGTGATTCGGGGTACAAGAACACAGCCTATGCACTTGCGGAACTGATAGACAACGCTGTTCAAGCCGAAGCTTCAATGATTGAGGTGTTCTGTATAGAAAAACGCGAACAAGTTCATAAGCGTGAGCGTTCAAGGCTTTGGAAAATAGCAGTGCTTGACAATGGAGCAGGTATGGATTTGCAGACTTTATGGATGGCACTCCAATTTGGTAACGGCACACGTCTTGGTGACCGAACTGGTATCGGTCGTTTCGGTATGGGGCTTCCAAATGCATCTATCTCACAAGCTAGACGAGTGGATGTTTGGACTTGGCAGAATGGACCGGATAATGCAATAACGTCGTTCATTGACCTTAGTCAAGTCGAGTCAGGTGATATGAAAAAAATACCAGAACCTAAGCGTGATAGAGTTCCTGAAACATGGCGAGAGTTTTCAGAAGACATCGGGCAACATGGGACCTTAGTGGTATGGTCAGATCTTGACTTTGAAAGATTGACATGGAAACGTGCCGAACGTGCTCTACTTCGCACAGAGGAGATAGTGGGACGAGTGTATAGGAACTTCATTGCTGATGACACTGTAAAGATACGGCTGCACGCAATTGAAGAGGATAACAATAATGTATTAATTGACAGAGAAACCAAAATTAATGATCCACTTTATCTTGCACCTATAATGTCTTTGCCGCCACCATTTAATGAACGTCCTATGTTTGAAGATGTGTTTAATGAAACACATGAAATTGAGTATAAAGGGCATGTCTATCCAGTAATAACTCGCTATTCGATAGCGACTGAAGATACGATTTCAGAAGCTGGCACATTTGATCGAGGAAGTACAAAATATGGGAAACATGCAGCAAGTAACATTGGTGTTTCAGTACTTCGCGCGCGACGCGAGATCATGCTTGATCACGGATGGTGCATTGGATACGACCCCAGGGAAAGGTGGTGGGGTGCTGAAGTAGAGTTCCCTCCTCAACTCGACGAGGTATTTGGCGTTACAAACAATAAGCAAGCAGCAACCCATTTTGCTGAATTAGCTACCATGGAATGGGAAGAACTCGCTGAAGAAGGTGAACAATTTATTGATGTCGTAAATCGCCTGAAGGAGGAAGGTGATCCTCGCGGGTGGTTACTTGGCGTAAGTAACGGTATCAAACGTAATATCATTCAACTACGTGCTTTGATAAAGGCTCAAGGGGCAGGTAAGCGATCAAGCAGACGAAATCGCCATGATGAAGCTGACGACGTAACCAAAGCAGCCAACCAGGGATGGAAGGAACGTTCAAAAGAACGTCCTCTTGAAGATGATAAGAAATCACCCACAGAAAGTGACCTTGATGATATCCGAACCGATCTCACTGAAAACAAGAAATATAGTGAGGCGGATGCTGAACAGCTTATTTCACTCATCAGAGATGCAGACTTAAAAGTAGTATTTCTAGAGGCAGATTTTCCTGATGCATATCAACTGTTTAATGTAGAGATGAAGGGAAATGTTACCGAAATAATATTCAACAGGAAACACCCGGCTTTCGACGATATCTTTGGTACGATCGCCACTACTGACGAGGATGTAAGCGAGTTCACGAGAGAAGAAGTACTTGAACGATTAACAAGAGCAGTAAATGCGGGGAAAATTATCTTTGCAGCATGGGGACGCTATGAAAGGGAAGCAGGTATTGAGCGCTCCAAAGCCCTACAGAAGGTAAGATTTGACTGGGGACAAATCGCAGCGAAGTTTTTAGAACCGGATGATAGCTACTCACTGTAACTATTTTGTGAGGACTGCTCATGATTGCAGACGGAGAACGACTAAAAACACTACTCAAAAAAGCTCACGTCAGAGTGATCTTATGTGCTCCATTTATTAAAGCGGATGTATTAAAGACAATATTACCAATCATACCAACAAATATTCCTGTTCAAATTTTTACCCGATGGCGAGCAACTGAAGTTGCAGCAGGTGTCAGTGATCTTGAAGTATTGCAGATTGTAAATGAGAGACCGCATACAGAACTCAGATTGTTAAATGACCTACACGCAAAACTGTATCTCGCAGATGATCTATGTCTAGTTGGTTCAGCAAATCTTACAGCCAGCGCATTAGGGTGGGCAAAAAATAGCAATGTAGAACTTCTGGTCCCAGCTAAATCTATAGACCCAGACATCGTTAATTTATTACAACGGCTCGACACAGCAGAAATAGCAACCATCGAAATTCACTCTAAAATAGAGGAATTGGCCAACGCCCTCAAGATGACAAAGCATGAAGAAGGAGAAAAGATGGCAGGAGATAGTTCAGTCCACCAAGTTACCTGGCTCCCTCGCTGTGCAGCGCCTGATAAGCTATATGAGATCTACTCTAACCCTGAAACAACTGTAGTTGTATCTGGGACAAAGGAAGATGGTCTTGCTGATTTAAAAGACTTACATATCCAACCAGGACTATCGGAAAAGGTTTTCAAAACTAGAGTACGGGATACACTTCTGCAAATCCCTGCATTCGCTGGAATTATTGATATTGTGCCACAAGGTCTTTCGGATACTGACGGGATAGAACGTATTAAAGAAGCTCGCCCCGACTTAATAGAACAGGATGTTCGAGCACAGTGGAGAATAGTCCGAGAATGGATTGGAATCTTTTTTGAAGATCAGTTTGAAGTGGCGCCTGAATCGTTTGTCTTACGCTTGAAATCACGAAACTAGAGTAGGTTTAATCTCCCAACCTGAATACCGATATAATGGCAAACCAAACTGAACAAACAACAAATGTCGATTCTATTTTGTTAGAAGTAAAAGAAAATCTCTCAAAAGCGACCGACATTACCATTCAAACTGAACTCGCCAGTGTTTTAGCACTCACAGAAGAAATTCGAAAACCAGAATACGCTTCATTTGTGAGCTTATTGGAAATTGCTGTCCACTCGCTTCTGCTTGACAAGCCAAATGTAAAACTCGCTACTGATTTGCGAAAGAAAATAACAAAGGGTATTCGTATTAGAAAAAGCCCAATGAATAAGATTTGGCAAAGTGGCACACCCCCCACGCTTGTTGTCTTCGGTTTAGGTTTGTTGTTATACGTGGTTTTAGCAGCTGCGATGATGTTACTTCCACTATTGATTAATAATACAGAGCACTTTCTAGGCATTCCCATAGAGCTTCTCATGCTAGTAATTATCGGGGGTGGCCTAGGTAGCATCATTAGCGTCATGGTCAGAATACAGGACTTTTCTAATTTGGAGAAAACTGATCGCTTTGTTTTAATTGCCATAGGTTTCTTTAAACCGTTAATTGGAACCGGATTCGCGCTCTTCGTATTTGCCCTTATCAGGTCTGGAATGCTACCTCTGGCCTTTGAAGCGGATACTGAAGAATACTTCTTTTTTGCCATAGCGTTTCTAACAGGCTTTAGTGAAAGATTTGCTACGGATATAGCAGCTGGAACAGAGCGTCAAATTTCAGGGGTGTTGCAGACCAACGATAGTAAAGAAGACAGGGTTAAAAAATAAGGTATTCTGAAAAATTCAGGTTGATGACCCCGGAACTAGACACCTGAAAATTCGGAATTTCCGGCATGCCCCTATGCTATATATGGTGTATGTTTGTGTTGTGGTTCAACGATTTTGTCTTGTGCATAACTGAAATGAAAAAAACGGCAAACGTGGAAGAACTTTGACCCATTTGCAGGAGATGGGACTGATTCGTAAACAACCGGGAATGGTTCGTAGCGTGTCTCTCGCTATACCAGCCCGTCTACTGCCGCAGCTTGATTAACTTTGACCCGTCAACTGATCAGAATTAACTGGAAAAGGTACTAGTACCGTTTCAATTTAATTCTGGCCGGTTTTAGGGTGCCGCTATTCTAATCACGCCGGCGTATTCGGCAAGTTTCCGCAACCTGCCAACACTGTCATTAGAGATTTTTCAAAACCCCCTCAAAAACCCCAAACGCCTCCTGCCCATACAGACAGAACAATACTCTCACCAGCCCAGTTTCTCCCTGCAGGTTGCGTATTTCACAGCAAAGCTGCCACCCATTACACGGCAAAGCTGCCACCCCCAAGGAGGTAGATAACCGGCGCGTTTGACGTGGATAACCAAGGGTATCCTGTGTCCTTATTTCTACTGAAAGGAGGAGACACAGATGCCTGCAAAGAGGTTGTCCATGAGAAAGATAAAAGACGTATTACGCCTGTGCTGGAGCCAGGGTCTGAGCAAGCGCAAGGCGGCCGGCAGTTGCGGGGTCTCACGCCCGACGGTGGATGATTACCTGCGCCGTGCTGAGGCGGCCGGGATGAGCTGGCCGCTGCCTGCGGCGCTGGATGACGGGGCGCTGGAGCGCTTGCTGTTTCCGCCCGCCCCGGCCGTGCCCGCCGCGGCCCGCGGCGTGCCCGATTGGTCACACATTCATCGGGAGTTGAAACGCCCGGGCGTCACCTTGCAGTTGTTATGGCATGAGTATCGCCAGACTCACCCGCAAGGCTATCAGTACACCTGGTTCTGCCAGCATTATCGGACGTGGCGTGGCAAGCTGGATCTGGTCATGCGCCAGAGTCACCGGGCCGGTGAGAAGCTGTTCGTGGATTATGCCGGTATGCGTGCTCAGGTCATCAACCCGGCAACCGGGGAAGTCCGTGAGGCAGAGGTGTTTGTGGCAGCGCTGGGCGCGTCGAACTACACCTATGCCGAGGCCACCTGGAGCCAGGGCCTGGAAGATTGGATCGGCGCCCACGTGCGCTGTTTTACCTACCTGGGCGGTGTGCCTGAAGTGGTGGTGCCGGATAATTTACGCGCCGGGGTCAGCAAGGCGCATCGCTATGAGCCGGACATCAACCCCACCTACCAGGACCTGGCCACCCATTACGGGGTCGCCATTGTCCCGGCACGGGTGCGTCGTCCCCGTGACAAAGCGAAAGCCGAGGTCGCGGTACAGGTGGTAGAGCGCTGGATCCTCGCCGCCCTGCGCCAGCGTCAGTGCTTCTCCCTGGCAGAGTTGAACCGCGCCATCCGGGCGTTGCTGGAGACGCTCAACAACCGGCCCTTCAAGAAACTGCCGGGCACCCGGCGCGCGCTGTTTGAGCAACTGGATAAACCGGCCCTGCGCCCCCTGCCCGTCGAAGCGTACGAATACGCCGAGTGGAAGCAGGCGCGGGTCCATATCGACTATCACATCGAGGTCCATGGCCATTACTACTCCGTGCCCCACGCGCTCATCAAAAAACAACTGGACGTGCGCATCACCGCCAACACCATTGAATGCTTTCATCGCGGCCAGCGCATCGCCAGCCATCGACGCTCGTATCATAAGGCACGTCATACCACCGTCCCGGCCCACATGCCCGAGGCGCACCGCCAGGCCGGCGAGTGGTCCCCGCAACGCCTGGGCCGCTGGGCCGCGCAGGTCGGGCCGGCCACAGAAACCCTTATCCTCCGTGTCCTGTCTGCCCGCAAGCACCCCCAGCAGGCCTACCGCAGTTGCTTAGGGATCCTGCGCCTGGCTAAAACCTACGGCGACGACCGGCTGGAGGCCGCCTGCCAACGCGCCCTCACCCTGGGCAGCCACAGTTACAAAAGTATCGAATCCATCCTCCGCCACGGCCTGGACCGGCAACCCCTCGCCGAGCAGACCGAGGCGGCCTTACCTGATGACCACGACAATATCCGTGGCCCATCCTACTACCACTGACCCACGACAGGAGACTGCTATGTTGATACATCCCACCCTGGACAAACTCCAGACCTTGAAATGCACCGGTATGGCTGCCGCCCTCACCGAGCAGATGTCCGTGCCCGATATCGATACCCTCAGCTTCGAGGAACGCCTCGGCCTGCTCGTCGACCGGGAGATAACCGAACGGGACAACCGACGCCTGTCCAACCGGCTGCGACGCGCCCGCCTCAAACACAATGCCACCCTGGAGGATATCGACTATCGCCACCCGCGCGGACTGGATAAATCCCTGATGCAATCACTGGCCACCTGCCAGTGGGTCCGCGAACACCTCAATATCCTCATCACCGGCCCCACCGGCGTCGGCAAAACCTGGCTCGCCTGTGCCCTGGCACACAACGCCTGCCGGCACGGCTACACCGCCCTCTACCTGCGCCTGCCCAGACTCCTCCAGGACCTGTCCATCGCCAAGGGCGATGGACGCTATCCCAAGCTCCTCACCACCCTGGCAAAAACCCAGGCCCTCATCCTCGATGACTGGGGCCTGGTCAAATTGAACGCAGCGCAGCGCCGTGACCTGCTGGAAATCCTGGAAGACCGCCACGGCGCACGCTCCACCCTCGCTACCAGTCAATTACCGGCCGAAAAATGGCATCACAGCATCGGCGACCCCACCCTCGCCGATGCCATCCTTGACCGCCTGGTGCACAATGCTTACAAAATACAACTCAAGGGTGAATCCATGCGAAAACAGAAAAAAACATTGACGACGATGACCCCAACAGAGTCATAATGACCAACACCCACGTCATCACGCGCCTGGGGGTGGCAGCTTTGCTGCGTTCCGGGTGGCAGCCTTCACGTGAAACGGGTGGCAGGATTCAGTGAAATACGCATGCAGGTAATCAATCGCACCGGAAAGCATGATCTCCGCGCAGCGTTCTATCGGAAACCCGAAAACGCCGGTGCTGATAGCCGGGAACCCGATGCTTTTCAGGCCGTTTTCGTCTGCGACTTTCAGGCTGCTCAGTGTGGCGTTCCTGAGTTTTTCCTCCTCGTCCCCTTCTCCCTTGCGCGGGCCGACGGCGTGGATGACGTGCCGCGCCTTGAGGTTGCCGCCACCCGTGATTACCGCGCCGCCGACCGGACAGCCACCGATTTCTTCGCATTCCTGTTGGATGGCGGGACCGCCTTTGGCGCGAATGGCGCCCGCCACGCCCGCGCCTAATATGAGCGAGGCATTTGCCGCATTGACGATGGCGTCGGTGTGGAGTTCGGTGATATCGCCTTCGGCGAGTTCCAGGGTTTTATCGTTGATTTGAATTTGCATTTCTGTATACGGTTATCGTTCCCACAGGGGTTGGCGGGCAAACCGTTCTTTCAACCGGGAAATTGTGTAACTCTTTTTTTGTGTTTATCGTTTATTCGGGCAGTTGTCAATGTCCCTGATCCACTCTATTGCTCTTTTCAGACAAAACACTGAACGAGCTACTTGTGTTTTGATCGTTTCCAGCCTAGAATACACACAGATATGTACACACAGGAGATTTAGATGACTACATTGAACAGCCGGGTATTCATGAACGGCAACAGCCAGGCAGTACGTATTCCGCAGGAATTCAGATTGAATACTTCTCAGGTAGAAATTACCCGGAATAAAGATGGCGACCTTGTGATCCATGCAATACCTGAAAATCGCGGCACTGCGCTCCTTGATGCATTGTCAGCGTTCGATAATGATTTTATTGACATTCTCGAAGAAAATTATCGGACCCAGCCTACAGTACAGGAAAGGGAAGACTTATGAGGTATATGCTGGATACGAATATCCTGATTTACCTGCTCAAGAACAAGCCTGTGTCAGTAGCGCAACGCTTCAACAAGCTGGGAGAGGATGCCCAGCTATGCATGTCTTTTTTTACCTATGCGGAAATGCTTAAGGGCGCAGAGCGCAGTACGCGCAAAGACAGGGTATTGCGCCAACTGGGTCAATTAGTCAGGCAGGTTCCCGTGATTTATCACGTTAATCGTACTTTATGTGAACAATATGCCGCTCATTTTACCTACCTGAAGGAAACTGGCATGCCTGTTGGCGCGAACGATTTGTGGATTGCCTGTCATGCCCTTGCAGAAGATGCAATACTCGTCACCCACAACACTAAAGAATTTAACCGGATAAAGGGTCTATCATTCGAGGATTGGGTGGACTGATCTCCCTCCAGGGGAGAGGGGACGTTAGCCCCGGGATTGGAAAATGCTGCGTATCAATGCTCCTTGATCCACTCAATCACCCTGCCCGCCCAGGGTCCGTCCGAGTCGCCGCATACCAGATTGGCCTGCAGATGGTCACAACCCTCCAGTTCCAGGCTGGTGGTCTCCCCACCCGCCTCACGTAGCGCCTGTTCCATCTTCTGCGCCTGGGTAATCAAGTGAGGGAAATCCTTGCTGCCCCAGGACAGGAAGAACGGGGGCGGCGTGCCCTGGATATTACAGATGGGACTGGCGGCTTCCTCGTTGCCGGTTGGGCCCAGGAAGCGGGGGCGCATGGACAGGCCTGAGCCTTCACGGAAGTCGAATACGCCGGAGACGGGCAGGCAGCCGCGTACGACATCCACGGGCAGCCCGTAGTCTTCCTGCCAGTCCTTGCGCACGGCCATGAGGCTGGTCTGGTGGCCGCCGGCGGAGTGGCCGGAGATGAACAGGCGGGCCGGATCGCCGGACAGCTTGTCGACGTTGTTGTAAACCCATCTCAGCCCACTCATGCAGTCATCCAGTCCGGACGGGAAGACGTGGGTCGGGGCCAGCCGGTAACCGCTGCTGACGAAGCCGATGCCGGCCTGGTTGAACAGCGGCGCCATGAACGCCATCCATTCCTTGTAGCCACCGACCCAGCCGCCGCCGTGGATCATGATGAACACGTTACCGTCAGGCGCCGGGGCAGGGAAATAGAGAACGCTCTGGTAGGGGTCCGGGCCATAATTGTCTTCAGCGCCGCCAAGTTCTGCCGCCCTTTGCAGGAGGTATTTGTTGTACTCCCTGGCAAATTCGGGTACGGGTTCCTGAGGGGGATAGTCTTCCGGTTTCATGGTGTTTGTGTTGGGCGTTCAGGGTTAAAATTTGATGAAAATTGCTCTTAGCCCGCATTTCTCACCAGTTAATGCGATGATCGCGCCGGATTTTTGCCGGCGGCGGGTGCCTGCGACCGAAAGCATAGCCGTAGCTCTGGTTGAGGGAGCACGTGCCCGCTGGCGGCAAAAAGACAAGCGAGGGCGCATCAAGCGCAGTCTGTTATGTTGATATAGTGAGCAGATTATCATAACGTATTGACAGCAAACAACTAGCCGATGACAACAAGCGAACTGGTGAGAAATGCGGGTTAGACAGAAGTATGTTAATAATTCGCTGTAGGTAAATCGTAGTATGTCATACATTTTCTGATGATGGGATTATGAAGGAGTCTGCTCGATAAACTCTTGAGAAATCCGGGCTACAGGTAAAATTTAGGGTTGACTCTGAAATTATCACGTTTATTATAGAGTATACTCTAAAATTTACAAAAAATGATATGTCAGAAATCTTGCTCCTGAACCGCTACCTGACGGCCTGTATTAATGAGGACCTGGCGGAGAAAATGGTCTTTTTGGGTGGGCCCAGGCAGGTGGGTAAGACGACGCTTGCGCTCGGCCTGATCACAGGCGCTGACGAATCTCACCCTGCGTACCTTAACTGGGATTTGTATGAAACGCAGCGGATGCTGCTGGACGGTGGTTTGCCGGCAGATCAATCCCTGATTATCCTTGACGAGATACATAAATACAGACACTGGCGTAACCTGGTTAAGGGTTTTTACGATAAGTTCAAATCCACAAAGCGCTTCCTGATCACCGGCTCTGCGCGTCTGGATCATTATCGGAGAGGGGGCGATTCGTTGCAGGGACGCTATCACTACTGCCGCCTGCACCCTCTTTCATTATATGAATTGAATAACAAACCGACCCGGTCTGATTTCTCTGCCCTGATGCACTATGGCGGTTTCCCCGAGCCGTTTTTGAAACAGAATACCCGGCACTGGAAAAGGTGGCAGCGGGAGCGGCAAAGCCGCGTTATCCAGGAGGATTTGATCAACCTTGAAAATGTAAAAGAGGTATCGCAACTGGATTTACTTGCCCGTATGTTGCCGGACAAGGTGTCTTCCATCCTTTCGCTTAACAAACTGAAGCAGGAACTGTCGGTCGCTTACGAAACCGTGGACCGTTGGGTCACGATCCTGGAAAACCTGTATTATTGTTTCAGGATTTCTCCTTATGGGCTGCCTCGGTTGCGGGCCATGAAAAAAGAACGGAAGCTGTATCTCTGGGACTGGTCTCTTTGCAGTGATGAGCGCGCGCGTTTTGAAAACATGGTGGCGTCTCATTTGTTGAAATATTGCCATTTCCGGGAAGATACCGAGGGTGATGAAATGGAACTGAGGTTTGTCAGGGACGCAAACGGAAGAGAACTGGACTTTGTCGTGATTGAAAATAATAAGCCGTTATTTGCGGTTGAGTGCAAGACAGGGGAGCGGAACCTGAGCAGGAATATAGCTTATTTCTCGCAGCGTACAGATATTCCTTTTTATTATCAGGTACATGCCGGGGTCAAACACTATGAGAGGGCAGAGTTGAAAGCCCGGGTTATCCCTGTAACACAATTCTGCGAACTGTTGAAATTGTGATAACGAGGTAATAGCTGCTTGACATGGATTACCGGAAAAACGAAGTGATATTTTCCAGCATAGTGACATAATACTCAAAACACCTTGAGGAGCAATCGTGCAAACCAATTCACTATCATCGGAGTTACGTCAGGAACTGGATTCCAGCCGATTTCTGGTCACGCTGATCATCACCGGCTTGTTGGGGATTGCTTCGTTCCAGGCACTGCCTTCACTTATCCTCGGGTTTGTCTCCGAACTGGGGTTCTCTGAACGTCAAATAGGACAGCTATCCTCATTCCAGTTGCTGGGGCTCGGTCTTGGCTCCATTGCCAGTGTCATATTGTTGAAGTTCCTTGATTGGAGGAACCTGGCGCGCTTTGGGCTGGCGTTGCTGTTAATCAGCGATTTTGCCTGTACGCTCACCGGGAATATAACGCAGTTGTTGGTCCTGCGTTTCATTTCGGGTTTTGCTGGCGGGGTGTGTGTTTCCTTCGCTGCTTACGGCTTGGGACTGACCACCAATACGGACAGGAATTTTGGCTCCTTCATGGCCACACAGGTGGGCTTTGCGATTATCGCCAGTTTTAGCTTTCCGTCGGTGCTGGACATGGCGGGGCTGGATGGAATTTTTCTGATTCTGTGCCTGCTGGAGCTGCTGGCTATTGTTCTCGTATCCCGTTTCATGCCTGTCGTACGCTGGAAAAGCGCCTCTCAGGGACAAGGCAATGACAGGTTTCACTGGTTTATGTGTGCGCTGGTTATGATGGGGCTCATCTTCTTCTTCACAGCCATAGGCGCTTTCTGGACCTATATTGCGCCAATTGGCATTGATGCGGGGTTTACCAAGCAGCAAACCGGCAACGCGGTCAGCACGGGTCTGTTCGGGGGGTTACTGGGCGCGTATGTTGCCGCCGCGTTAAACATCAAAATGGGACGAATCCTGCCGCTATCCGTGGGCCTGACAATCCAGTTGATCGGGCTGTTGCTGCTGTCCCAGGGTTTCAACTACCTGCTCTTCAGCATCGCAACCGTGTTGTTTTGCTTTGGCTGGTACATGTATGTTCCCTACCAGTTCGCTTTGCTGGCGGCATTTGACCGGGACGGCAGGCCGATGCTGTTGCTGAATGCCGTTGCCGGTCTGGGTTCGGGACTGGGTCCGGCCCTTGCCGCGAATATGCTGGCAGGCGGTTTCTCCCTGCTATACATAATCTGCGGCTTGTTCCTGGCCCTGTCACTGGTGTGGCACTTGACGGCAATCAGCTTGGGTAAGAAACACCTGTGACCCGGTATTCCCGCTTATCATCAACCATATCGGCGCTTGTTGTGGCATGAAAAATATCACCGAACCTTCCGCGACGGAATGGCTTGGCCGACTGAAGAAAGGTGAGATATCATCGGTAGAGTTGGTCAATCAGACTATTGCGCGGATCAATGGGGCAAATAAGGAGTTGAATGCCGTCGTCGCAGATGACCCGGAGACCTGTATCAAACAGGCACAGGCCGCAGATTCACAGCGCCGTCAGGGAGCCGACCTGCCGTTGCTGGGCCTGCCGATTACCGTGAAAGACTCCATCGATGCCGTGGGTTTTCCCTGTACCGGCGGCTCGTTTGCGCGGGAGAATTTCCGGCCGGAGAAGGATTCGACCGTAGTTGCGCGCTTGCGCGCGGCCGGCGCTATCGTGGTCGCGAAGACCAATGTGCCTGAATATTCCTCTTCCTACGAGACTGATAACGCTATCTTCGGCTGCACCAACAACCCGTTTGACACGCAGCGCACAGCCGGTGGGTCTTCCGGTGGAGAGGGCGCCTTGCTTGGCGCCGATGCCTCGCTTGTCGGTATCGGCCTGGATGGCGGCGGCTCCATCCGTGTGCCCAGCCACTATTGCGGCATCTACGGTATCAGGCCGACGACAGGCCGCGTGCCGGATACGGGCACCTGGCCAGTGACTCGGGATACGGGCTACCGCGACTTGATGTGCGTCGGGCCGATGGCGCGCTATGCCGAGGACCTGGCATTGATTTTATCCGTCATTTCAGGGCCTGACTGGATAGACCCCTACGCGCCGTTGGCCCCGCTGCTATCGCCTGACAGCGTAACAATCAGCGAGTTGCGGGTGGGATTTTATGACTATGACGGCGTCGCCAAAGTCAGCCCGGAAACCGAAAAAGCACTGGCCACCGCGGTTAAGGCGATGGAACAGGCCGGCTGCCGGGTCAGTGCGGCTGAGCTTCCTGACGTCAGCGCTGCAACTGCTATATTCTTCTCCATGGCGGGGGCAGATGGCGGCGTACGCACGCTGAAAGACCTCGACGGTGCCAACGCTCGCCACCATATACAGTTCAAAACCTTGCTTGAGGGATTTGGCGAGTCCATGAGCCTGCCGAACTTTTTCGATTTGCAGGGGCGCTTCTTTGCCTTCCGGGCGCGCATGCGTCAATTCATGAATGACTATGACCTGGTCATAGCGCCGGTGACTACCGGGCCAGCGCCACGCCACATGGAAACGCCTTTCGGGATCCCGCAGGACGAGTATTTTCTTTACCGGGCTTTCAATTACGTCCATACCTTTGCCCTGGCGGGAACGCCTGTTGCCGTCGCCCCTGCCGGCGTCCAGGATGGATTGCCGCTGGGAGTGCAACTGGCCGCGCAGCCTTACCGGGAAGACGTTGCGCTGGCTGCGGCAGGTTACCTGCAGAAGAACCTTGGCTGATATTTCCCTCGTTTGTCGCTAGCCACTCCATCGTCATACCGGGCCTGACCCGGTATCCAGTATAATACTGTGTCGCCCCGGCGACCCTTTGTTTCACTGGATTTCCGGGCGTTTTTATCCGGCAGAATGCGGATGATTGTGCTATACCACCTTGGTAGTTATCCTGTCTCACAATAAGGGGGAAACAATCATGCACCTGGTGAACTCCGGCATTTTCAACCGAATCCATCCGTTCTTCTGTCTCATCCTGACATTCTCGTTTGCGCTGCCGACGTCGGCTGTGTTGGCTGCCTTACTGGAAGAAGTGGTTGTGACGGCGCAGAAACGTGAATAGTCCGTCTACGACGTCGGTATTTCGATTACCGCCTTTACCGGCGACCAGATCGACCAGCTTGGTTACACGGATTCCACCAAAGTCGCGGCTTTAGCGGCTTCTGTCGACGTTTCCGCCGGAGGCGGCGGCCACAGAACCAGCAGTTTGTCATTCGTGGCGCCTCCCTGAACGAATTCAATGAAATTGCCGAGGGGACGACGGCCATTTACCTGGATGAGGGCTACGTCGCCAACATCGGCGCGGGAATTTTTTCCCTGTTTGATATCGAACGGGTCGAAATTCTGAAAGGACCCCAGGGCATGCTTTTCGGTCGTAACGCGACGGCCGGCCTGGTGCATTATATTTCCCGCGCCCCCACCGATGAATTCGAAGGCTATGCCGACGTGACCTACGGCAGCTATGACCAGGTGAATTTCCAGGGCGCGGTCAGCGGCCCGCTGGGAAACGGGGTGTCGGCCCGGGCTGCGCTGTATTACAACCGGCACGACGGTATCTACAACAATATCTATCCAGACACCGGTCCCCTTTCTGCCCCTGCCGTAGGCGCGGCGCCTCCCGGCGGGGGTAAAGATCACTGGAATGACGATAACATTGCCGACCGTGTCAAACTCCGCTGGGACCCGGGCGAAAACGTTACCGTTGACCTGATGGGACATGGCTACCGCGTGGAGCAGGGGGAAAACCCCTACCAGGAAATTTCCACCATTGCGGTATGCGATGATCAGGGACGGATAGTGGAGACATTGATCGCCGCGCCCGACGAGACGCGCACGGTCATCGGCCCCAGCGGCGCCAACGTCGACGGAGGCTGCCTGCCCACCACCCAAACACGGCCAGTGCCCGGCGGTGATTTCTTCGGTTTCGTTGACCCCGACGGTGACGGGCTGGACGTGTCCAAGGACTGGGCCTATGACGATCAGGCGGTGTTCGAGTTTTACGGTTTCAACGGCAAGCTGACCTGGGAGCTGGATAACGACATGACCCTGACCGCCATCAGCGACTATAAAAAGTTTGATCGTATCCAGACTACCGACGTTGATGCCGGCCCGACAAACCAGTTGATCTATGAGCAGATCACCGACCAGTGGCAATTCAGCCAGGAAATAAGACTGAATGGTGAAACCGAGCGTACGAGATGGGTAGCGGGTTTATACTATCTCAATATAAATACGGATTTTACCGCCGGCTTCTTGATCCCTCCGGGTTCACTCTTTATTCCCTTCGGAGCATTCTTCGGCGTACCCGACGACCTGCCTTATGACGCCCCGAACGACGAAACCCTGGAGACGGATTCCTATTCGGTTTTCGGGCAGCTCGAATATGACCTGACCAGCGATTTGACCTTCATTATCGGGGCGCGGGTGATCCAGGAAGAGAAGGAATTCAACCTGCATGCACTGGCGAGCATCAGTGATGATTTATTACGCCATGATCTCGATCAACCTACATTCTTTTTTCCCACCAGTGCCGAGGACCCGAGCGGCGCGGCCTACGTAGAAGATACCAGCAACACCTTATGGGCCGGCAAGGTGCAACTGAACTGGAAACCCAGCGAGGACCTGTTGTTATATGCCAGTGTCAACCGGGGCGTAAAAGCCGGTTCGTTCCAGGCGCCGCTTCCGCTTACGGGTCCGCCCTTGCCCGCTGATGACATAGGCTATGATGAGGAGAAACTCCTGGCTTTTGAAGGTGGTTTCAAGGCCGTCCTGATGGACGGCAGGGCAAGGGTATCCGGCGCGGTCTATTATTATGACTATGACGGTTACCACAACTTTTCCTTTGTAGGTGTATCCAGCGTGGTGACCAACCAGGAAGCGACCAACGTGGGAGGCGAGATAGATATCGCGGTTACGCCGTTTGATGGCTTCGACCTGATCATGGGTCTGGGCGCTTTCGACTTCACGGTCAAGGACGTTGTATTCCCAGGTGGTATCGTGGGTGATCGCGAACCCACCTATTCGCCGGATTTCACCTGGAGCGGCCTGGCGTGGTATGAGTGGCCGCTGGTTAACGGGACCATGGCAGTACAGATGGATGCCAACTACCGGTCAAGCTTTTACACCAACGTAAACAACTACGAGGCAAACGGGATCGACGATTCCATAGAGGGCAACGCCAATATTTCCTATATGGCTGACGGCGGCAAGTGGAGCCTCACCTTTTTCATCAATAACATCGCCAATGCCAGGAACGAAACCATCAAGTTCGACCTGGCCACCTTGTGCGGGTGTAATGAGGTGGCTTACATCAAGCCGCGCTGGTTCGGGGGAAGCCTGCGCTATAATTTTTAACATTGACATGGATGTACAAGATGAACAGGAATGGGCTTGCCTTCCTGGCACGTACTAAGCCGGGTGACGGAAACAAATGTGTCACCTGAGGTGACTGTTTGTTTACTGGATTCCTGCATCCGCAGGAATGACGGACGGGGGGCTTACCGGGGACGGACGGGGGGCTTACCGGGGACGGACGGGGGGCTTACCGGGGACGGACGGGGGGCTTACCGGGGACGGACGGGGGGCTTACCGGGGACGGACGGGGGGCTTACCGGGGACGGACGGGGGGCTTACCGGGGACGGACTTGAAGTCCGTCCCCATTGCATTTCGGAAATGACGAACGGGGACATCCATTCCCGCGCAAGCAGGAATCCATAATCCTGTATATCCTGTATATCCATGTTAATTCCTTGCATATCAGTATGCCAATACCGATGTCTTTCTTTCCGGAATATATTCCGGGTCGTGGGCGCGTTTGATGACGTAGGCGTGGATGGCAACGGTTTCAGCTTTCTCCAGGTGTAGGGAAACATGCCCCTTGGAACTTGGGGGACAGATTTAAATCTGTCCCCCTCTGTCTTCTGTATTGACCTCGATTTAGCCGGAGCGCCTGTCAGTTGAGGTGAGCGGACCGTCTCAATTCGTCAGCGCGCAACTGTGCCTTGTGAATGATCTCTGCTTCATCCATGCTGAGTACTTTTTTATCCTGTACAACAACGTTTCCGCCTCACCGGCCCGTTCCCGCAGGGCAGGCGCCAGTGCTGCAATCCTTTGATGGTACTCAGCAATGGTAATTCGATCTGTCATGTTTATTTTTCCTCATAAACAGCCCGTATCAGGGGCATTTTAATTGCCCCTGCTCAATGTCATACAGGGGGTAATCTTGCGCATTAATGGTCGGATATTGCTGACCCGGTAAGTATCCGGCCGCTACCGGCAGGTCCTGTTGGTGTATAATTTCGGGAGAAACGATAGCATCATATTCCCATGCCTGCATCTGAATCGCTTGATAACCACTCTCTGACGGCTTTAGTGGAAGCCGATCGCGTACACAGGGACGTCTATATCGATACTTATCTGTTTTTCGTGAGTACAGCTATTTGCCATTTCAATTATATGGAGCTTCACGCTTGAATATATGTCATATTTGACATATTATGGTTTTTAATGGATGATAAACATAAACCCTTGGTTTGGCTACACGGTGAGATTAAAACACCACCGTTTTCAGACGAAGCCA
Organism: Gammaproteobacteria bacterium; assembly: GCA_965222155.1. Classification (GTDB taxonomy): domain Bacteria; phylum Pseudomonadota; class Gammaproteobacteria; order Eutrophobiales; family Eutrophobiaceae; genus JAAXHV01. The sequence continues at coordinate 394,855 of CBDCTH010000012.1, read as the reverse complement.
GGGTTGAGGCAGGATTCTTACTCAGACGGCTACAGCGTGGCGACAAGCTGAGTATGCCACAATCACGACCGATGCCGGATGTTGGAAAACGCTGTCACGAGTTGAGAATCAATGATAAATATTTTACTTGGAGAATTATGTATCGAATTGATTCAGATGCGATTGTACTGTTTGAGGTCTTTCAGAAGAAAACCGGTAAGACTCCAAAACAAATAATTGATGTGTGCATAAAACGAACGAAGGCGTACGACGATGAGACCAGATAAACAAAAAAAACTTGAAAGAGCGGGTTGGAAGGTTGGTTCAACTGATGAATTTCTGTCCCTTTCCCCTGAAGAATCAGCCTATATAGAAATGAAACTTACTTTATGTGATTCAGTCAGGTCAAGACGGATGAAAAAGCGCCTCAGCCAAACTGAATTTGCAAAGGTAATTTCATCCAGTCAATCACGGGTAGCCAAGATTGAAGCGGGTGACTCATCAGTATCCTTCGATCTGGTTATGAAATCTCTATTGAGCCTTGGCGCTACGAAAGAAGAAGTAGCTGAATTGATTGCAGCCAGCAAATAATTTCATACTATCAACATCGACCTAAGCCAGACGGTACCTTAAATGATCATTAAAAACCAGGAACAGGTCACTGAAGCGGTATTGAGCGAACTTGAGCGCATTAACGATCCTCGTCTTAAAGAGCTTCTATCCGCTGCAGTACGGCATTTACACAATTTTGCCCGTGAAGTACAACTGACGGAGGCGGAATTTCGTCAGGGATGCGCACTTATCGCGCAGGCAGGGCAACTAACGAATAAAAGTCACAATGAAGTGGTGCTTCTGGCCGGTACGCTTGGTCTATCGTCATTGGTGTGCCTCCTGAACAACGGCCGCGGCCAGAGAGAAACCACGGCCAACCTGCTAGGCCCGTTCTGGCGCGCACACTCGCCGGAGACGGAGAGCGGCGGGTCAATCGTGCGCTCGCCGACAATCGGCGAACCGTTATTCGTGACTGCAAGGATCAGGGATAACGAAGATAATCCGGTCGTCGATGCAGAGATTGATGTGTGGAACACGTCAGCAGAAGGCTTGTACGAGAACCAGGACCCTGTCCAGGCTGATATGAATCTTCGCGGCAAATTCCGAACTGATAATAACGGCCAAGTCAATTTTCGTACCGTGAAACCGGCGGCGTACCCGGTTCCCGTGAACGGGCCGGTCGGCGACCTTCTCAGGGTGCAAGGGCGCGCCAATATGAGGCCTGCACATATGCATTTCCTGATTCACAAGCCGGGTTATAAAACGCATATTTCACAGGTTTATGTCAATGACGACCCCTACCTGGAAACCGACGCGCAGTTCGGCGTGACGAAAGCTCTGATCGGTGATTATATTCATCACGAAAACGTACCTGCGCCGGACCCTGAAGTGACCGGGCCCTGGTGTTCGCTCGATTTCACTTTTACCATAGAGCCGGGTGATGATGCGCTGCCGTTGGCGCCGATTTCAGGCAAGGTGGAAGGCGACCAGCAGCCACAACTTCCTTGTTGAGTCGTTCGCTGGGAAAAAGACACGTTAAGTGTCTTTTTCTTTTTCCGGCTCACCCCTTAACCAGACAAATCTGTCAGTGCATAAGGGGACGGATTTGAAATCCGTCCCCGGAGAGTCCGCGTATGGGTGTACGCCATGGAGGGCGCACATCAAAAATCCGGGCCAGGGTTTGCCTGATTGGTTGCATTCGTCTTGCAGAGCGTGAAGTGAATTTCAGATACGAATCCCTACACGATAGTCATATACTTGAACCTTAGTCTGCCTCTATAATCCAGCTTGGGTTGGTTTCGTTTTTAACCGATAACAAATACAAAATATGTGGTAAGAGTTCATGTTTCTGGCTACAGACCATTCAACTCAGGTAAATACCGAGTTACCCCGTCACTGCACCTTTCGGGAAAGCGACTGGCACATACTGGCCGGTTTCTGGCACCCTGTTGCATTTCTCCATGATATCGGGGACAAACCTGTCGCCGCCAAATTACTGGACGTAAACCTGGTGATTTACCGGACCAGTGAAGGCGTCACGGTCGCGAAAGACCAGTGTATGCACAGGGGCACCAGGATGAGCCTGGGTTGGATGCAGGATGACCTGCTGGTTTGTCCCATGCATGGCTTGCATTATGATGGTCAAGGTGTTTGTCGAAAGATACCGTCCATCGCCGACACCGATGTGAGAATACCGGAGAAGTTGCGGCTGCAAACCTACCGGACGGAACAACGCTACGGCATTATCTGGGTGTGTCTGAAAGATAACCCTGCCTGGCCGTTACCTTACTGGCGCCATCTGGAAACTTCTCAATATCAATCCATGTTTGTTCCTCCGGGGAAGTGGCAGGTAGCAGCGGGCCGTCACGTCGAAAACTTTAACGACGTGGCGCACTTCCCCTGGGTGCATGGCGCCACTTTCGGCGGTGAAATGGATGCAGCCTATCCGTTATACCAGGTGGAACAGACTGATTACGGCCTCAACTTTCGATTACCTTACCTGGAACTGGGCAACCGCTTTCCTGACGGGAGAGATGATTTGCAGGACCGTGAAGTCGTTTACAGCTACGAACTAACGTTTCCGTTTTCCACCCTGCTGGAAGTGGATGTGCAGGGGTCCGATTATATACAGGTGATATTGGATACGGTCTGCCCTATCTCCGCGCACGAGAGCGGCATTTTCCAAATCCTGGCAGACAACTCCGGTGATCCGGCCACGGATGAGCTGATACAGGAAACGATAGACATAAATAAAGAAGACCAGCCCCTGGTGGAAGCACAATCACCGGAAGATCTGCCGCTGGATTTGCGGGAAGAGATCCATATTCCCGCTGATCGTATGTCACTGGAATACAGGAAAGCACTGGCCGGTAAATTTAACCTGGGTGCACCGGCTACAAGTTAAACCCACGAGCAGATAAGATGACAAACGATATTATCATGCTCAATGATTGGCATGCGGTAGCGAACGCCAGGGAGCTGGCGGACGGTGATAAGTTCGCAACACAATTGTTGGAACGGGATATTCTTATCTGGCGCAGTCACGGTGAGATACACGCCTGGCTGGACCGCTGTCCCCACCGTGGCTCCAAGTTGTCTTTAGGCGAAATCAGAAATGGCGACACGGTAGTTTGCCCCTATCATGGCTGGCATTTTAATTCCGATGGCCGCTGCATCAGGATGCCCGCCCATCCTGATCAGCCTATCTCGGAAAGGGCCAGGACGACCCGACTGCAGGTGCGGGAGAAATACGACCTGGTGTGGGTGTGCCTGGGTGATCCGGCTGGTGACGTGCCATTGTTTCACGGCGTAGATGAGGATTATCACCTGGTGATCACCGGGCCCTATGACGTTGAGACCAGTGGCCCCCGAGCCGTAGAGAATTTTCTGGACCTGTCGCACTTTCCCTTTGTACATACCGGTTACCTGGGGGAGGAGCCCTACACGGAAATGGATGATTACGATGTTGAGGTGATAGACAGCGAAATCAGAGTGACCAATGCGACCGTCTATCAACCTAGGGCCAATGTGACCAGCGAGGAAGGCACCAAAGTTGCCTATTCCTACCGGGTACTGCGGCCGCTGACCGTCATGCTCACCAAGGAGCCCGGCGCCGCCAGCGAGAAACCATCCGATTTGATCCTGATGTCAATACAATCGAAGGAAGAAACTCGTATCCGCGCCTGGTTTGTCCTTGCCATGAACTATGGTCATGGCGAGCCGGAAGAATATTTCCGGGATTTTCAGGACACGATCTTCTACCAGGATAAGGCAGTTCTGGAATCGCAACGGCCAAAATGTTTACCTTTGGATCCCACCGCAGAATTACACCAACCGGCCGACAAATCTTCTAACGTATACCGGCGCTGGTTGAAAGAGATGGGATTAAATTATGGAACGAGTTGAGTAACAGTGCAGACCCGCGCGGGTGACCCGCTAAAATTTGTTACTGCGGTAATTGCCGCCCAGGTGGCCGGCGGATTGGTGACGCAGATGTCTCCCCTGGTGGTGGGTGGCGTTATTATCGGTCTTGAATTAACGGAACAACAGGCCGGTTATGTCGCATTTGCAGAATTTATCGTTTTATCGCTCACCGCAATCGTGATAGCGCCGGTTTTGCCGAGACTGTCATACCGGTCGCTGTGTCTTTATGCCGCGAGTCTAGCCGTTGGTGCCCAGGTTGTTTCAATATTATTAACCGATTTGTATCTCATCGTGATAATGAGATGTATAGCCGGCGTCGGCGAGGGCTTGGTGTATGCCGCATCACTGGCCGCGGTGGCGTCACGTTCCGCCAACCCGGACAAGTTGTATGGTTATATCCAGGTGACCTGGGCAGTATTGAGCACCTTGTTGTTTACCGCAGGAGGCTACCTTACCGATATATTCGCCCACCGGGGTATATACGGCATGATCGCCTGCATCACAATTGTCCTGATAATTTTTCTGAGGTGGCTGCCGACCGGTGTTACGGCACCGACACAATCAGTTAATAAAAATCACAACGCTGCGCCGCTCTGGATGGGTATCGTCACGTTAGCGGGAATTTTTATTTACCTGACCGCATCCGCGGCCATATATACCTTCACTGCGCCGTTGGGTGAACGGGCAGGACTGTCTACGAACCAGATCGGCTATGCCCTGACCACAGGGTCAGCCGTTGGTTTCAGCGGCGCAGTTCTGGCAACCTGGTTGAACATACGTAAGGGCCGAGCTGTTCCTATTTCGGTATTCTCGGTTGCGTTCTCAATTATTGCCATCGTGTTATGTGTTAATACCCATCCTGTAATCTATGTGGTTGCCCTGGTTCTATCAGTAGTATTTTTCTATTTCTCTGTCCCCTACCTGTTTGGCCTGGCAGCGGCATTGGACCAGCAAGGCCGCTGGGCGGCGGTAGCGGGATCAGCGTATTTACTGGGTTTTGCCGTAGGACCGGCGTTTGCCGGCACGATGATCGAGTGGTATGACTATATCGGCTTGGGTGTTGCAGCCGTTATAGCCACAATCCTGGCCTGGATATTATTGTTGGTTGTAGTCAGAAATTTGTAGCCACTAATTCAGTCTTCAGGCAATACGAGTTCATCGCAATATTGACGTAGTTGGCTCGCATTGATAATGTTTCCTTAAGAGTGTTACATTCAGTCAACTCAGTCGATAATTATTACTTTCATGCCGGCCGACGATATAAAACAATTTATCCGGGGAATCCCAAAAGCAGAGTTGCATATACACTTGGATTCGGTTCCCCCGGAATTACTGTTGAGATATGCACGGCGTAATAATGTGGAGCTTCCTTTTTCGGACGTTAAGGGCGCAATCGAGTGGTACCGGTTCAATGATCTTGAAGAATTTTTGCAGAAATGGGAAGTGACCACCGGCGTGTTATTTACGGAAACCGATTATTACGAGATAGCTCTGGAATTGGGCAAGGACATGCAACGACAGAACATCATTCGGCGTGAAGTGATGTTTACCTATGCGGCTGCCCATGAAGGCAGGGTGGAACTGGATACGATTATGAAAGGACTGGCCCGTGGCCGTCAGCAGGTAAAGGAAGAATTCAGTCTTGATCTTTATTTTATTGCCGACATTGATCGGACCATCAGTCCGGAACGAAGCCTGAACTATGTTGATGAAATTGCAGCCTATAAAGACGAAGTCGGGATCCTTGGAATTGGATTGGATTGTCAGGAGGTGGGTTATCCTGCCGGTGTTCACAAAGATGCGTTTGCTCGCGCGAGGGAACTCGGCTTTAAATTATCTGCCCATTGTGGTGAGGAATATGCTGCAGGACCTGAAGGCGTCTGGGATGTGGTTAATGACCTGAACGTGGACCGGATTGACCATGGCAACCAGGCAATACGGGATAATGAACTGGTCAACCATATTGTCGAGAATGATATTCCCATGACTCTTTGTCCGGTAAGCAATGTTTCGATTAATGTTTATGAGTCGATTGCAGAACATCCGATTATTGAATTGAGAAACAGAGGCGCTACCGTTACGGTAAACTCCGATGACCCTCCTTTTTTTCAAACGGATTTAAATACAAATTTCACTCAACTGGCTGAGACGTTCAATCTTGGTGTGGACGATATCATCCAATTGGTCCGAAACAGTTTTTCCTGTTCTTATGCCTCGGACGAAGAAAAGACTGCTTACCTGGCTGGATTGGATGATTGGTGCCGTGAGTGAATCCAGGATATGATTTTGTGTATTCCAAGCATGTTACTTTAACAAGATTCTTTTTATTATAGTATGGTGTGTAATACGATTCACGACTCGGATTTCAAATTATTAGGGGGTCTTATGAAGTTTAACCTGTGTTCTCGCATTTACTTCCGCTTTGTCTGTTCCGCAGTCTTTCTGATTATTGTTGTACCCATAAATGTTCCCGCCGATATTCTCGAAGAAGTGATTGTCACCGCAAAGAAGCGTGAAGAAAGCCTGCAGGACGTCAGCATTTCAATCACGGCATTTTCCGGCGAGGAAATCAAGAATCGCAACCTGATTACTTCCAACGAACTGGGTCAATATCTGCCGGGTGTCCAGGTCGAAGCTGCATCGGGAAACCAGTTTGCAAAAACCATCATTCGTGGCTCAGGAAGCGTGGATTTTGCCGGAAACGCGAATACGACAGTCGGTGTCTATTCAGATGAAGTTTACATGAGCAGCATTTTTGCCCATACGCTGGTGCCTTTTGACATGCAGCGCGTGGAGGTTTTGCGAGGACCGCAAGGCACACTGTACGGGCGTAACGCCACTGCCGGCGCAATCAACTATATTACCAACAAGCCTGAGCAGGAGTTTCATGGGTACGGTACCATCGGCTATGGTAACTATGACGCCGTGCGGTTCGAAGGCGCAGTTACGGGTGGGGTAACGGAAAATCTTTCCCTGCGAGTCGCGGGAACCTACCAGAATGATGATGGCTGGATGGAAGGCAGGTCTACCATACCGGGGACGATTGGCGGTACGTTTAACGATACGGATCAGTATTACTGGCGTGGCATGGCCTTATGGACGCCGCAAGAGAACATTGAAATTCTATTTAATGTACATGGATCCCAGGACCATTCCAGCGGATTTCAGTACCAGCAGGTCGGTACCGTGGACCCTAATACATTTGCAACCGACTGTGATGCCACGGTAAGAGACGACTGTATCAATTTTGATGGTTACCGGGACCCGGACGGAATTGAAGAACGTGGCGATCCTACTGCCGGTGACTTTGATCTTTTCGGTCCCACCGATATTGAAACCCTTGGCGGTTATATGCGGATTGACTGGGACTTTGATGGTTTCAGGGCCACATCCATTACTGCCTATGATAAGTTTCAGCGAGCTATGACAGGTGACGACGATGGAGGCCCCAGTGCAGTCAGCCATAACATCTATCGGCATGAAACCAGAACGTTTTCAGAGGAGGTTCGATTGACATCGACAAGCGAAGGCCCCTGGGACTGGATAGTGGGTCTTTATTATGCATCGGAGGAATTGCCGTCGACGAACGAATACGAATTCTTTGGTTTCATCACGTATTCAAATTACAAACAGGAATCGGACCATTTTGCAGCTTTTGCCAACCTGGGATACCAGATCAATGAGTTATTCAAGGTCTATGGGGGTCTCCGTTACACGAGGGATGAAATCGAAATTTATCATAACAGCGATTTATTTGACCCGCCTTACCCTGTAGGCTTCGGAACAGGGTTAAGTGTGTTTGATCCGGGCACCAGTGGTGAACGCACATACGATGACGTGACGTGGAAAGTGGGTGTGGATTTTACGCCTACTGAAGATTTACTGGTTTATGCGCATGTCGGCACCGGTTACAAGAGTGGAGGGATCAATGTTGGTTTTGGTGATCCTGCAGAGTTCAACATCTATGATGAAGAAACTATTCTTGCCGTTGAATCCGGGTTTAAATCAACCCTGTTTGATGGCAGGGCGCAATTAAATGTATCCGGATTTTATTATGATTATGAAGACCTGCAGGTATTTGATAATTTCATTGGTTCATTCGGCAACCTGCTGATTGTGCTCGGCAATGCGGACCAGGCAGATTATTACGGTATGGAAGCGGAACTGAAGACACGCCTCATCGACAGATTGGATCTGAACTTTGGCATGGCATATCTGAATACGGAATTCAAGCAATTTACACGTGCTATTACGGGTCAGGATCTTGCCGGGCATGACAACGTGTATGCGCCGGAGTGGAAATTTGTTGGTAATCTGGCTTACGAGTGGCCGTTACAAACCACAACGGAAGGTACCCTGGCATTCAATTTTGACTGGAGTTGGACCGATGAAATGTTTCACAGCGTGGAAAATCATCATGCCGTACGGTCAAAAGCCCGTTGGCTGGTTGGCGCCCGGATATCTTATCGAATGTTGAATGAAAAGCTGGAGGTCGCTGGTTGGGGGCGTAACCTTTCGGATACCAAGTACCGTGTACAAACATTCGATTACACAAGTATCGGGCTCCAAACCGCTGTGCCAAACAGGCCGCGTAGTTACGGTGTTGAGATTGGTTATAACTGGTAAAGGTAAATAAGTACGAAATTGAACGTGCCGGATTCTCCACATAAATCCGGTGATAAATTATTTTTCGTCTACGCAGTAATAGCTGCACAGGTAATTGGTGGTGTAATTACCCAGCTATCACCTCTGGTGATCGGGGGCGTGATAACAGGACTGACGCTCTCTGCCCAGCAAGCAGGTTATATCGCATTCGCTGAATTTCTGGTGTTGTCCATTACGGCTATTCTGGTTGCACCGGTTTTACACAGATTCCCTTATCGTACGATATGCTTTTATGCGGTTTGTCTGGCAATAACTGCAAATGTCGTATCAGTCCAGGTGGCTACCCTGACTGTCATGATCATCGTAAGATGCCTGGCCGGTATCGGCGAAGGTATAATTTATGCCATCTCACTGGCGGCAGTTGCCTCGCATTCCCGTAATCCGGACAAAGTTTATGGTTACTTTCAAGTCGCCTGGGCGCTGGTCAGCGTTATCCTTTTTTCTGCCGGTGGTTATCTGACAGATATGTATGCCCATCGGGGAATTTTCGGCCTGACCGCAATCGTTATGATTATTTTCGTGTTTTTCCTGAGAGGTTTACCATCGGATAAGCCGACGATAGTAAAAAACAAGCCTGTGGCTGAGAACAGAATACCGACAATGTTGGGAATTTGTACATTAGCCGGAATATTTATATTTATAGCGGCAGGAGCAGCCGTTTACACGTTTTTTGAACAATTAGGTGTTCGCAGTGGATTGACAACTACTCAGGTTGGGTTTGTATTAACGGTTGGCAGTGGTGTTGGAATAATAGGCGCCGGTCTGGCTACCTGGTTAAACGTGCGGATAGGACGCTTTATTCCTATTTCAATTTTTTGTATCTGGTATACCGCAACGAGTATGGTTCTTTGTTTGAATAGCAATGCAACGGTCTACATTGTTGCGGTTATGTCATCTTTTATATCATTTTACTTTGCAGTTCCGTATTTATTTGGCCTGGCTGCCGCATTGGATAAAAAGGGCAGATTGGCCGCCGCTGCAGGTTCGGTGTATTTACTGGGATTCGCTTTTGGACCCATGATTGCGGGCAATCTGATCGAGTGGTATGGCTATGCCGGGCTGGGGCTCGCCTCAGCGTCTACAACAATGCTGTCATGGTTAATTTTAATATATATTGTATATCGACTGGGAACACAAAAATCCGTAGCCGTGTAGAACGACTGGAGAACTGTCAATGATAAGTACTGACCGTTGTATCCAACCCGTAAAAAGTACTTTTTCAGAGAACAACTGGAACATACTGGCGAACTGCTGGCATCCTGTCGCCTTCAGCAGTGAGGTCTCAGACAAGCCGTACGCTGCAACGTTACTTGATGTCCCATTAATAATATACCGTACCAACGGAGGTATTACTGTTGCAAAACGGAATTGTCCGCACCGTGGCGCAGACCTGAGTCAGGGCTGGTTGAAAGACGATAGACTGGTGTGTGCTTACCATGGTCTGCATTACGACAGTTCAGGGCAGTGTACATTGATCCCGGCAGAGGGCCATGATGCAAAGGTTTCTCTTAATTTACGCTTGAACACCTTTCAGGCGCTCGAGCGCTATGGATTAATCTGGACCTGCCTGGGTTCCGAACCCCGATTTACTTTACCTGACTGGAATGCGCTCGAAACATCAGAAAATCAGGTAATCGAATTAAGCACGGAATGGCAAACTTCGGCAGCCAGACACACGGAAAACTTCCTTGATATCGCACATGCCGCATGGATACATGCTGATACATTTGCACCCCGGGATTATCCGGAGATCGGTAAATTTGACGTAGAGCAAACAGCAGAGGGACTTTATTATCAGATAAAAACCATGTTTTTGTCGGCTAACACATTTGAATACAAAGGCACAGTAGAAGAATGTCTTTCGGAATATACCCTGACCATGCCTTATGCGATATGTTTGAAAGTGACAAGCTCCGTTGGTGTTGAGTATATTTTTGATGTGGCAACACCTGTCTCAGCAGACAAAATACGAATCTTCATGCTGAAGGCACGTAACTTTGATAAAGACAAACCGGTTTCTGACTGGTTGCAATTTCAGGAAGTTGTCAACGAAGAAGATAGAAGGATAGTTGAGAACCAGTACCCGGTGTACCTGCCGTTGGATTTGTCACAGGAATTCCATATCCGGGCCGATATTATATCTATCGCATACAGAAGAAAATTGTCAGAGTTGGGTATCCAGCAAGGAGGGGGGTATTGAGCTTTCGTATGTATCTAATAACGTATTTCAGGCACGTCATTATTAAACTTAAAGGGATCCCGCTGCCTTGTTTGTTGTCTCAGGTTCATCGGAGACAAACCGTAATGTTCTTTTATATGGCGTGAGAAATGATGGGGAGATTGAAAACCACATTGCTCAGCTATATGGTTTACGCTCAGTTTGGACTGGTGTAACAGGTACACACCTCTTTCTGCCCGTAAACGCCACAGATAGCGTATTGGTGTCATACCAACATGCCGTTTAAATAACCGTAGTAAATAACGAGGGTTTAAACCCACGTGAGTGCCAATATCGTTCAAATCGCAGGCGCCGGTAAAATTGTTCTCTATAAATCGTTTTGATCTCGCAACCGCGGGAGGATAAATGCTGTCTTCTTCCTTAAGATTGGCACGGTAGAAATATTCATTGAACACGGCTTCTCCCAGCGAATTTCGCAATCTGCTTAAATTGACACTCTCACCATGATCCAAATTAATGCCTTCCTTTATTAATAACATCATTAATTTCGATGCGGGCTGCGCGTTGGTTATGGATTTAAGTTGGAGTTTGTATTTTTTCGGAATGGACAGTTCACCGGTATGACACCAGCATATAACATGCCGTTTGCCTTTTGGCAGGGTCACTTCAAAGTATTCTTCTGAATAGGCAAATATTGCGGTACCGGATAAATAATGATTTTCTGTTCCATCTATCACAAATGTTGCTTCACCCTCAAGAATCACAGAGATGTCCAGATGCTCATGGGTTACAGGACCATAACGGCCTCCGGCCGGAAAAACTGCATCGCCAAATTGAAATGGCTGGTCCTTAGTGAAAATATTCATTTATACGTTTAGTATAGATTAGGGAAATGTGACTTTCAGACAAATAATCCTCACTTGCAAACATTCCTTTTTTATCATGGATACGTCAATAATTTATCAGGAGAAATGCCTTGAGCGTACATGTACAAACTACCGATTTTGTCGGCACACCGTTTAATGCCCGAACGGCACCGTTAAATTTTAACCAGCGCTGGGTTGCCTGGGACAAGTATCACATAGTGGATACATTTAACGGTTTTAACACGGAATACCATGCCATTCGTAACACCGCCGCAACCATAGACATGTCTCCGCTGGGGAAATACGACATTATAGGCCCCGATGCGGAACGGTTCCTGGATTACCTGGTGACACGTGATATGACCGGTCAGCAGATCGGACAGATCTATTATTCACCTTGGTGCAACGACAACGGAAAAACCGTGGGTGACGGCATGATATTCAGGTTGGAGAAGGATAAATTTCGCATCTCCACCGATCCCCAATACCACTGGCTTAATCAACATGCACGGGGATTTGATATAGAGATCATCGATATCAGCCATGACTATGGCATCCTGGCATTACAGGGACCGAAATCACGGCTTGTGCTGGAAGCGTCGACAGGTGAGGACTGGTCGGATTTTGCCTTCTCGCGCATCCGCCATATAGAAATTGATGGTGTTGAGGTTGCCGTCATGCGTCAAGGGTTTACCGGTGAGCATGGTTGTGAGTTGTGGGTGGAGAACGAAGGTGCTAGCTCTGTCTGGGATGCCGTTTACCGGCACGCAGAACGCTTCGGTTTGCAGCCTGCCGGGTTCCATGCCCATGACGTGGCGCGCATGGAAGCAGGGTTGATCATTGTGGGCCCCGACTATACGGGAGCAGGTACTGATACGGAACGCGGCGCGGCCATCGAAGTTGACAGGCAGGACGAAAGGTCGCCGTATGAAATGCGTATAGGTAATTTCGTACATCTGGATAAAGCCGGCTTCATCGGCAAGGAGGCGCTGATGCGGGAAAAGGAAACGGGGGCAGCCAGGAAAATGCGGGGGTTACTGATTGATTGGGAGGGAATTGCCGGATTGTTTACTAAACAAGGTTTGCCACCGGTGGTCGTGCCTGTACCGGTTTGGTATCCCTTGAATATCACGATGAACAACAAAACAATCGGCCGGGCTACCAGCATTGCCTGGAGCCCCGCTGCAAACAGCATTGCCGGTTTCGCATTTATCGATGCGGATCACAGCGATCCCGGTACGGAAGTTTCAGTGGAATTTGAAGTTGGTCGTGAAACCGGTCAGATTGATGCCACGGTTGTAAGGCTGCCTTTCATCGATATCAAACGCGCCGGGTAACAGCGAGGTGAAATAATGACTGAAGTGATCAAACAATATTGGCATCCTGTCGGGTTGGCCGGGACCTTGACCGATGAAAAACCGATCGCGGCCACGGTACTGGGTGAAGATCTGGTGGTCTGGCGTTCAAAAGACAGGCTCTGCGCCTGGAAAGACCTCTGTGTCCATCGCGGAGTACGTTTGAGCCTGGGGACTGTTTGCAACAACCGCCTTCGCTGCGCCTATCACGGCTGGGAATATAATGACGCAGGCCAGTGCGAGTATATTCCGGCCCATCCCGAGATCAGGATGCCGGCCAAGGCCAGAGCGACTGCCATTTACCAGGCCAGGGAACATGCCGGGTTAATCTGGGTGAACCTCGGCGACACTTCACGCCCTTTGCCTGATCTACCCCAGTTCAATGAACCTGATTATCGCGTGATTCCCTGTGGTCCTTATGAAATCAACGCCGGTGCCCCGCGGGTAGTGGAAAACTTCCTGGACCTGTCGCACCCTCCGATCCTGCACGACGGCATATTGGGGGATTCCAGTCACGCAGTCATTGATGATTACCGTGTGGAAGATACGGAAGATGGGTATTTTGTAAAAAATGTGCGTTATTTTCAACCGGACCCGGATGGCACGGGGGTAGGAGGGGATGCCTGGTATGACTTCGGTATCCTGGCTCCGTTAACGGTTTACTTCGTGAAACACATCGGCACGCCCAGCAACAAGGAAAAGTTTGTCCTGATGTTTGCCGTGAGGCCGGAGACTGAAAACAAGTCATGGGCACATTTTATCGCCGCTTATAACTACGCAGCGGATTTGAGCGAGCAGGATATCGCAGACTTTCACAGCCTGATTATCGGTCAGGACATTCCCATACTTGAATCCCAGCGCCCTGAATTATTACCCGTGGACCTGAGCGAAGAACTGCACTTGCGTTCGGATTTATTTACCTCGAAGTACCGGCGGCATTTAAAAGACATCGGCATGGATTTTGGAATTGTGTGATATGTATTTACCCACCAGCCACTCAGTCACAACAGATTATCCGGCTGCCAGCGGTATTTCTGAAAATGACTGGCATATCCTGGCTGCTTTCTGGCATCCGGTAGCATTTACCTCGGAGATCAAGGACAAACCCCTGGCGGTCAGGTTGCTGGATACCGACCTGGTCATCTATAAAACCCCGGAGGGAACCACGGTTGCAAAAGACCAATGCCCTCACCGCGGGACAAAACTCAGCCAGGGCTGGATGGATGACGGCGGTAATAACGTAGTGTGTCCGTTTCACGGTCATCATTACAACTACCAGGGAGCGTGTACAAAAATTCCGTCCTATGTAGATCAGAATATGCCCATTCCCGCCAGGATGTGTTTAACCACCTATCAATCGGTTGAACGTTATGGCCTGGTATGGGCATGTCTTAAAGACCAATCCTCACGGCCATTGCCCGAATGGCCGTTGCTGGAAAATCACGATGCCGGCTGGCTCAGGATCGAAATACCCAAGGGGGTATGGCAGGCCACTGCCAGCCGCCACTGTGAAAACTTCAATGATATTGCCCATATTTCCTGGGTACACATGAAGACGTTCGGAAACCGGCAACGGCCGCAGCTGGAAGATTATATTCTGGAGCGTACCGACTACGGTCTGCACATGGAATTGCCTTATATCGAAGTGGAAAGAGGGTTTAATGACGACAATATCGGTGAGCGTGAAGTCTATTACACCCATGACCTGACCTATCCCTATGCCACGGATCTAAAGGTTGACTATACGGAGGAAATGACCAGCCATTTCTACGATATTGCCTCACCCGTCAGCGCCGGGGAAACAGTCATCTACCAGATCTCACTCACCAATATTCCGGGGGCGACCGTAGAGGATTACGCCGAGTACCAGTTGGTAACCAACTCGGAGGACGTTGTCGTTGTGGAAAGTCAGAGACCGTATTCAGTGCCGTTAAACCTCGCAGAGGAAACCTCCATCCCCGCCGATAAATTCTCCATCCAATATCGGCGTGACATGGTGCAGTTGTTCGGTCTGGGGAAACCCTGATGAATCCCGGGGGTGACGTTCAGGAATGGGGACAGGTATAAACAATACCGGCTTTGCAGGAACACCGTTTAAATCACGCACAGAGCCGTTGAATCTATTCGTGAGATGGATTGCCTGGGATATCTATCACGTCGTTGATGTATTCAGCGGTCTCGATGATGAACTCAAGGCCATTCGTGAAGCTGTAGCAGTCATTGACATGTCCCCGCTATCGAAATTTGATATTTCCGGTCCGGATGCAGCGCGGTTTACCAACTATATCATTACCCGTGATGCAAGGAAAATGGAGGTAAATCAGGTGTTTTATACACCGTGGTGCGATCATGACGGCAAGGTAGTCAGCGACGGTATGGCATTCCGGATGAGTGAGGACAGGTTCCGAATCACCGGTGATCCGAGTCACGGCTGGCTCATGCAAAATGCTGAGGGTTTTGACATACGAATCAAAGAAGTCACTCACGAACGCGGGATCCTTTCATTACAAGGTCCAAAATCCCGGGCAGTCCTGGAAGCCGCAACGGGTGAAGACTGGTCGGGTTTCAGGTTTTCCCGGATCCGTATTGCAGAAATCGGAGGGGTTGATGTGGAGGTTGCCCGGCAAGGTTTCACTGGCGAACATGGTTATGAATTATGTGTCGCTGAAGACAATGGTGCAGCTCTGTGGGATGCGATAATGGAAGCAGGAGATGCCCACGGTATAAAACCCGCGGGTTACCTTGCTTTGGATACCGCACGTATAGAAGCCGGTTTGATCATTCCGGGACCGGATTTCACTAATGGCGGAGCGGTGACTGATGCGATTGGCGCGCCGATTGAAGTGGATTCGGAAAATAAAGCTTCACCATTTGAATTGGGAGCAGGCCGGTTTGTTGATTTTGACAGCGGTGATTTCCTGGGCAAAGCCGCACTGTTAAAAGAAATAGAAACAGGTGTTTGGCGCAACCGGGTAGGGTTACAGATTGAATGGCAAGGGATAGCTGAGATGTATACCGCACAGGGTTTGGCTCCGGTTGTGGTTCCAACCCCGATATGGTATCCGTTAGTGGTGACGAAAGACGGCAAAAAGATTGGCCGTGCGACCAGTATTGCCTGGAGTCCTACAATTCAAAAGGTCATCGGTTTCGGGCACTTGGAAAAAGAATATTGCGAACCGGACACGGAAGTGACCGTTCAGTTTCATGTTAAAGATAAAACAGGTTTGGTGAATGCCAGGGTAGTGAAATTACCTTTCATTGATTTAAGGCGCGCCAAATAAGTTGTCATATTCCAATTACAACCTCCGGCACGGCGCTCAACCCGCGGGAATAGAGAATACGATCACGTAGGCCAATATGATAGCGAGGGTCACGAACAGTATCTCATTGGCCAACGTCACGCGCGCCATCGGAGGACTATCCTTGTAATTGTAGAAGATGGCGAGCAGGGCCTGCAGGAAGTAATAGGTCGCAAAGGCCCGGGAAGCCAGCGTGATGATCTCAAGCAGGTCAACCGCCCACACCAGCAGAATCGAACAGACGGAGATCGATACGTATCCAATCCTGGTCGACAGGCGGCCACGGCTGTTTTCCTGTAACAGGCCGCTCCCTATAATGAATGAGAGAGGGGTCAGGGTCGCCTTCCATAGGTCATTCCTGAGCATGCGCGAGCGCACCAGAACCAGGCCCATGACCAGGCAGGAAATGAGAAGTAGTGAATTGAACGCTAAGCTCGAAGCAAGCACTTCCTATACAGCCTCGATTTGTGTGTTATTGGCGTATAATATCTGAACTCCGGTACGCACCGTCGGCTCCCAATCCGTTTATTCAAAAACTGTAAACCATATCTCCGGTACGGACCCACATGAAAATGGCGCGCCCGGAAGGATTCGAACCTCCGACCCCCTAGTTCGTAGCCAGGTACTCTATCCAGCTGAGCTACGGGCGCACAACAAGAATTATTTACTATAATGAGTTGTCACTATGAACGCAATGGCATTATCCGAAATTGGTCCGATGGATCCCGACAGGCAGTCTTTACGCCTGGTGGATATTCCAGTACCTGAACCGGGTTCTGGTGAGGTCCTTATCAGGATATCGGCCTGTGGCGTCTGCCATACGGAACTAGATGAAATCGAGGGGCGTCTCATACCTCCCCGGCTTCCTGTCGTACCGGGCCATGAGGTCATTGGGGTCGTTGAAAAACTCGGCAAAGATGCCCGGGTTTTTGAACCGGGTGTACGTGTGGGTGTAGGCTGGATTCACCAATCCACCGGAAAACGGGATGAAAACCTGAGTCCCGAATTCCTGGCAACGGGTAAAGACGTCAACGGCGGATACGCCGAGTATATGACCGTTCCCGAGCAATACGCCTATCCCATCCCGGAAGTTTTCACCGATGAGCAGGCAGCGCCCCTGTTGTGCGCCGGCGCAATAGGCTATCGGGCATTGAAACTGGCACAGATCAATGACGGTGACCGGTTGGGTCTGACCGGGTTCGGTGGTTCGGCGCACCTGGTCCTGCAATTATCCCGTTACCTGTATCCAGATACGGATGTCTACGTATTCGCCAGGGATGCGTCTGCCCGTGAATTTGCATTGGAATCGGGTGCGGTCTGGGCCGGTGACAGCGCCGATGGCTGTCCTGCCCGGCTACATGCCGTTATTGACACCACACCGGCCTGGAAACCGCTAGTGGATGCGATGCGCAACCTGCGACCTGGGGGCCGCCTGGTGATTAACGCCATCCGCAAGGAAGATAGCGACAAGGAGGCTTTGTTAGGGCTTGACTACAACGAACACCTGTGGCGGGAAAAGGAGATAAAGAGCGTCGCCAACATCACCCATTGGGACATCCGGGAGTTCCTCGATATCGGCGCGGCGATTCCTATTCAGCCAAAGACCGAGAGCTACCCGCTTGAAGACGCCAACAAGGCATTACTGGCGCTGAAATTCGCGCCAGTGAAAGGCGCAAAGGTGCTCAGAATAAGCCGGTAATATTGCCGTCGGCGTCCACGTCGATCTTCTCGGCGGCAGGGACTTTCGGCAGGCCCGGCATGGTCATCATGTTGCCGGCGATTGCTACGATAAAACCCGCTCCGTTTGATAGCCTGACCTCACTGACTTCCACGCGGGGCGAGGGTCTGGTAGGTCGTCTACCGTGAATGACAGCCAGAATATGAAGTTGTTCGTCTTCGATTTCATAAATAATACGATAACTATATATGAAGTGCTCTCGTATCTGTGGCTGGTTTAATTCCGGGACAATACGACCCATTTTAGGTTGGGTCTGCAACGTTTCTACAATGCGAATGATTTCATCAACAACGCGTTGGGCATGGTGGGCAGAGTCTCGACTGATAAACTCTGCAATACTATCAATATCTTTCAGGGATTCATCAGACCATATTACAGTTTGAGCCATCGACTTAACCGTTCCTTCGCCTGTTCGTGACTACAACTCTGACCATTGGCAATATTGTCTTGTCCACGTTTAATCTTTTCCAGTACATATAAATGATATTGGATATCTTCATAAGTACTTTCTCCAGGTAAATGCTGCAGCATCCTTTCCACGTCTTGTTTTGCAGTTTGCATCAATCACTCCCCAGCGGATTTGTCAATAACTATTAGTTTACTCGATATCCGTCATTTCTGCATTTCCTTATATTCTCGCCTTGCTTCTGTTCTTTACCAAAATAGAGGTAATCTTCCTTAACCCGGATTCTGCAATAAATCGTTACCTGATTGAGCTACTTGTCTCAACACTTGGATTCAGTTCATGAGCCCGGCATATCCTATCCGGCTGCTACTGTAAGGAGGTCGCATAGGTAACAATTCGTGAAGTCAGGTCAAGACTCGCTATGGAAGCGAGTAAAAATAGATGCAACGCGAAAGACGGGTATCCCCCTGGAGGCAAAATTCAACGGAATTGGAGGGATAGGAAAATCAATCCCTGTGGCTGCTGTTCCGAAATAAAGGTTATGACTTATCTTGGAATTAGCTGCCCACTCGCCGGGATAATATGACTCTCTCACTATGATTAACCAGGCAAGGCCCGGGTTGCGGGGTGTGACGAATTGGCTTTGTTGTGGTGATTTAAGGCGAGCGGGTTTGTTCCCGGGTTGTTCAGGCAATATGCGGAACAGGATGGTAGGTGAGGGGCATAGTGGTATTGGTCGGCCAGGACGGGTCACGGGCGGGGTGGTTCGGCGCACCTGGTCCTGCAATTATCCCGCTACCTGTATCCGAACACGGACGTTTACGTCTTCGCCAGGGATGCGTCCGCCCGTGATTTTGCGCTGGATTCCGGGTCAAGCCCGGAATGACGGGACTTCGATTTCGTGGAGTTCTTTCAGGCCTTAAGCCCTTGTATTTTCAGAACAGACCGGTAATATTGCCGTCGGCGTCCACGTCGATCTTCTCGGCGGCAGGGACTTTCGGCAGGCCCGGCATGGTCATCATGTTGCCGGCGATTGCTACGATAAAACCCGCTCCGTTTGACAGCCGGACTTCGCTGACTTCCACGCTGTGTCCCTCCGGCGCGCCGCGTACCGTGGGGTCGGCAGTAAAGGACATCTGGGTTTTCGCCATGCATACCGGGAAACTGCCGTAATTCCGGCCCAGTTTATCGATCTCAGCCCGGACCTTACTGTTGGCGGTAACACTGCCGGCGCCGTAAATCTTCCTGGCAACGGCCTCTATCTTATCCCACAGTGAAACGTCGTCATCATAGACGTAACTGTGGTTGCCGGGGCTGTTATCCACTACGTCGGAAACGGTGTTTGCCAACTCCTCGGCGCCGGCGCCGCCTTCGGCCCAGTGCCGGGCTACCACCGCCTTGCCGCCCAGCGCTTCCACCCGGCTTTTCAGCATGTCAATCTCGGCGTCGGTGTCGTTGGTGAAATGATTGATGGACACCACACACGGCAATCCGTAATGTTGCTGGATGTTATTCAGGTGACGTTCCAGGTTGACCAGGCCCTTGTCGAGCGCCTCCAGGTTTTCCGCGTTTAAATCCTGCTTGTCGACGCCACCGTGATATTTCATGGCGCGAATAGTGGCCACCAGCACCACGGCCGCGGGCTTCAGGCCCGCCATACGACACTTGATGTCAATGAATTTTTCCGCGCCCAGGTCGGCGCCGAACCCGGCCTCGGTAATCACGTAATCCGCCAGCTTCAATGCGGTCCTGGTCGCGGTCACGCTGTTGCAGCCATGGGCGATATTGGCAAACGGCCCGCCATGCACAAAGGCCAGGTTGTTCTCCAGGGTTTGCACCAGGTTCGGTTTGATGGCGTCTTTCAGCAGCGCCGCCATTGCCCCGTGGGCGTTCAGGTCGCTGGCATGCACAGGCTGCCTATCGCCACGGGTGTAGCCGATGACAATTCTTCCGAGTCGTTCCCTCAGGTCGGCGAGAGAGGTCGCCAGACAGAAGATGGCCATGACTTCGGAGGCAACGGTGATGTCGTAACCGTCTTCCCGCGGGAAACCGTTGGCCGTACCGCCGAGGGAGATGACGACCTTGCGCAAGGCCCGGTCATTCATGTCCACAACCCGCTTCCAGGCAATCAGGCGGGGATCAAGATTCAACCGGTTGCCGTGGTTGATGTGGTTGTCGAGCATTGCCGACAACAGGTTGTGCGCCGCGCCGATTGCATGAAAGTCACCGGTAAAGTGCAGGTTGATGTCTTCCATCGGCACGACCTGGGCATAGCCGCCGCCAGCAGCGCCGCCCTTGACGCCGAAGCAGGGTCCGAGGGATGGCTCGCGCAGGCAAATCAGGGTCTTTTTGCCGATCCGGTTCATGGCGTCGCCCAAGCCGACCGTGGTAGTGGTCTTGCCCTCCCCCGCCGGCGTGGGGCTGATGGCGGTGGTCAGGATCAATTTGCCGTCGGCTTCGTCCTTCAGACTGTCAATGTAATCCAGTGACAGCTTGGCCTTGTAATGGCCGTAGGGTTCCATGTGCTCACTGCCGATACCGTACTGCTCCGCAGCGAGGTTAATAATGTGTTTTTTGCTTGCCTGCTGGGCAATCTCTATGTCTGATAACATCGGAATGGTCTCCGTTCGTAGCTGTTCTTTTTTCCGTGAGCGGTATATTATATCCGTTGATGTGAATTAAGGAAGATTTATGCCAACAATATTGAGGCGATCAGGATGGCGACTTTTCTTTTACTCAAATGAAGGAAATGAACCCGCTCATATTCACTGTCAAAAAGGGGGAATGGAATGCAAGTATTTGATCGGCGTCAATAAGTTTGATATTCAGGAAGATTATGCGTTCGCGTTAGCTCCGAGAGACAGGAGACAGATCAGGAAAATCATATTTGAACATTATGATTACATTATGGATAAATGGTATGAGTTTCAGAAGAGACGACAATAATGCATAAATACCATAGAGTGGAAAACGTCTGTATAGAAAACGGCTGCATCAGCCTTGATGTAGACGGGAAACATATCAAGCACAAGCTGGAAGAAGCTTCCAGTATATTGGCAACCGCAAAGGAAGAAGAACAACAGGCATTTGAAATTTCTCCTTCCGGATATGGAATTCACTGGCCTTTGATTGACGAAGATCTTTCCATTGACGCACTAATCGGCATCAAGCATAAACCGAATCCACGGAGAAAAAGTGCATAAATCAATACCTTTCATCGGCAAGGTGCTGCATGGATTCCCACATCATATGATGATTAGAATCAGCTTGACCACGAGTATGCTGTATTTACATCAACATCCAGGTGCAAATAATGAACCAGCGTGTTTTACCTGAGTGGAGTAAAGACGAGTTGGAATATGTGGAACCAACTCAGGTTGTACGCAGTTTTGGTTATGACGTGTTCGCCAATGCGGTGAGTGAAGGGACCCTGCACTACAATGAATAGACCATTGCCAGGGTCTTGCAGGTGGAAGGTGAAGTCGCCGCTGAAAAAAAACTATTTACCAGTCTTGATGAAGCTGCAGATTGTATTAAAAACGTGAGGCTGGAAGCAGGCGCGGAGATGGTCGGCATCACGGAAGTCAATCCATTTCACATCTACAAAGGAAACGATGTTCCGCACAAATATGCCGTGATTCTTGCCAGTAGAATGGATTAAGCACGGCGCCACGGAGAGACACGTCAGGGAAGTGCTGCGCAGTTATGCGGAAATGGGCGCCCTGTCCGCCAAGGTGGCTGAATATATCCGTGCGTCAGGCTATCCCGCACGAGCGCACTCCTTGAGGTTCGAGCAGATCATTATGATCCCCCATGCCATCCAGGCCGGACTGGGGCAGCTGGGTAAACATGGTTCCCTGATAAATGATCAACTTGGTTGTTCATTCCAGTTATCGGCTGTCACCACCGATTTACCCATGAGCCTGGATTCATCCAGGGATTACGGCGTGGAAGATTTTTGCAGGAATTGCAGCATGTGCGTCGAACACTGTCCAGGCGATGCCATCGTTCACGAGAAACAGGAAGTACGAGGTGCGCTGAAGTGGGTGGTCGATACGGAAGCCTGCGCGCCCTACTGGGGGCAGTTACCATTCCTGCGGAATTTGTCTGGAGGTCTGCCCTGCCAATGTGAAGGCGTTTGACGGCAGGTATAAAAACTCATTTATAGAGCGGATAAAACAGATTGACATCAAACAGAGACGGCAGCAGTTAGATTCAGATTTACAGCAGCTTTGGGAGAACGCGATTGAGCCGGAAGACAAGTCTGAAGGCTGGCGTAACCGTGTAAAAAGACAGGGCCATGCTGCGTTTTTGATGCAGGGAATACCGGCTGAGGGCCTGCCGGATGAAATCTACGAGATCCGTTCAGCTATGGGGATTGATCCGAATATCGATATATAATTTTTGGAAACGTATAAGGACTCTTAAGCATGTTGAAAAGCCTTTAGCATTCTGGCATAGGGCTTCAAACAGAACCAAAGCATCGTAACATTCAGGGGAATGGCGATGGCAGCGACCAGTCCCAGCGAGTATTGAATGGCGGCAGTGTCCTGGAAAAGATAATCCGTCATGACGGCGACGGCAACCGGACCCACCCCCACGCCAAATACATACAGGCAAAAGAAGTACATCGCCAGAACCTGCCCGCGGAATTCGTTTGGCGTTACCTGTGTCAGGGCTGTAATCGGCAGTCCTACGCCTGTAGACAGACAAAGAATTCCAAGCGAGAGACATAGCAACGAGGATTCCGGCGTAGACAGCAGCGGCATGAATGCGATTAATACAGCTCCGGGAATGAGTATCAGCATCGCCCTGATATATGCATCATAGTGCCCTTTCCTGTAGAGCATGTCACCGATCATTCCGCCGATAAAGGTGCCGCATGAGCCAAAAATCATGTAAATCAGGCCGAATATCGTGCCGATCCTGGCGGCTTCCCATTCGTAAACGCGTATGAACAGGGTTGGCGTCCAGCCGTTCACGGCATAGGCGACCAGAATATTGAATGCGGCGCCGGACGTAATTAACGCATATACATTGATATTCCGATATACGAATCGAAAAGTGTCTTTCCACCCCAGGGTTGCTTCACCCTGCGCATCTCCTGCGATCTTTTCGTGTCGCTTAGGTTCCCGGACAATCAATAACACCAGGAGTCCGATCAATATGCCCGGTGCGCCGACGATAAAGAATGTCATCTGCCATGGTTTGATTTCTCCAATATACGGCATGGATATCATTCCCATTTCCGTCACCCACGCCAGCACGAGCCCTCCCAGCACAAAAGATAGGCCACCGCCAAAATACGGTCCGATTGCCACTAGGCTCATTGCCTTACTGCGGGTGAATTTGGGGAAATAGTCGGCCAGCAGCGGAAAGGCGCATGGGTTGAATGTCGCCTCGCCGACCCCTGTTCCCATCCGGGCAAGAAATAAAGTCAGAAAATTGCGCGCCAAACCACAAAATACCGTCATGAAACTCCACAGGGTGATCCCTATCACGATGACGTTGCGTCGATGCACACGATCAGCCAGACGTCCTATGGGCAGCCCCATCAAGGCATAAAAGGCGGCAAAGGCAAACCCGTGCAACACTCCAATCTGGGTATCTGAGAGTAAGAGATCCGCCTTGATCGGTTCGACAAGCAAGGTGAGTATCATGCGGTCTACAAACGAGCAGATATTCGCCAGCAAAAGAATGAGTACGACCAGCCAGGCATAAAGTCGCGGCGGATAACTATTATTCAACTTTGATTGCATCTTGTTAGAGCCATCCCTGATCCTGCGTATCAGAAATTAATGACTTTCGCCAAAAACAACATGGTAACCCACACGCGCAAAAAAGAGGACTTACGCATCCCGGGTGAGTCCTCTTATAGTTCGATTTTATCTTTGGGAGAATCAGAACCGATAGTTGCCCGTCACGCCCCAGGTCATGCGTTCACCCACACTGAGCGGGAAAACACTGCCGGCCAGACCTCGAAAATCGAAGCCCCCGACAAAATATTCCTCGTCCGTGAGATTCTTCCCCCAGAAGCTGAGGTCCCAGTTCTCGCCGGGTGGCAGGTAGGTCACTCTCGCTCCCACGAGCCAATAGGAATCCTGTGCGAGGTAAGGGTTGTTGTCTACGGTAAAGAACCGGTCATCCTGCAGGTTCGCATCCGCTTGCAGAGTCACTTTCCCTCCATGAGCCAGGGGTATGTCATAGCGCGCTAAGGCGGATAAAAACAACTCCGGGGCGTTGGCCAACTTATTTCCGGACTTGTCTTTCAAATCACCGTCATTATCGAGGTCATGAGGGTCTATCAGGAACTCATCGAACTCCGCTTCCATGTAGGCTGCTGTCAGATTGAGGCGCAGATTCTCTGCCGGGACGATGACCACCTGTGCCTCCATGCCGTAGATCGTCGATGAGCCGGCGTTGGAAATGACCTGGGAGGTCGATCCCGTCGCGGTCGGTTCCTCGACGAACACCTGCTGGTCGGTAAAATCGTAATAAAAACCCGACAGGTTCAAACGCGTCCGCCGGTCCCACAACTCGGCCTTGATACCCACTTCCACACTGGTCAGGAATTCCGGGCCGGACAGGCTGATATTATCCGCATTTCCCGGCGCGCCATTGATTTCGCCGCCTTTAAAACCCCGGGCCCCGGTAACGTAGGTACTGACTTCATCACTCCATCGGTATGTCAATGAGACACGCCCGCTCACTTCAGTCCAGTCGTTCTCCAGGTGAGTTACCGGAAACAGAACCCTGACGTTGTTGGCCATCCCGTCGGCCCGGTTCAGGAATGAATTCCGGGCTATTAATGCCGAGTCGATATTGAAGCGAAACTGATCTCCCTTACGCTCATCATTAGTAACACGGAGTCCGGCTGTCAGTTCCAGCCGATCTGAAAACTCATAAGCAACATCACCGAAGAAGGCGTAGGTACTGGTTTCCTGTTCCAGGTCCCGCCCCACGTATCCGAATCCAAAGAGAGAATCGATATATGGAACCGCAACCCCCTCCCACTGAATCACATCATCGGTGTAGTAGTAAAACCCGGCGATCCAACTGAACGGACCTCCATGGCTGGAGGTCAGCCGCAGTTCCTGGCTGAATGATTCGTAATCCGTTGCCAGACTCGCGACAAGCAGGCCACTGGGAAGGTTGTCGGTATCGTTGAACACCTCCCGTTCCGTGTTATCGTAGGTCGATATCGAGGTAAAGGTAAAAGTTTCGAAATCATAATTCAGTTGCAACCGGAAACCGTATGATTGCGCATCTTCCCCACCGGGAGAGTCTTTCTCCGACACATAGATATCGTCATTGGGCACGAATCCCGCCACATCCGAACAATTGCTGCCAATTGCTATGGTTTCCTGGCAAGGCACCAGTGCGAGGCGGGTAGCGAAGCTCACGGGCGCAGTCGTCGGGTCCAGAACACCCAGGGCAACTCCGATGCCCGGAGGCCCGTCAAGATCGCCATAAAAGCCACTTGCCAGCACGCGCAGCCTGTCGCTTGGTTGGAACAGCAGGGACCCGCGAATGGATGTAGCGTCGTGTCCACCGTAATCATCTGTGGTAAAGGTGGGCGAAACATTCTCGAATTGTCCGTTCGTGTGGTCGCTTTTGACGGCAACCCGTAGGGCAGCGGTATCGCTCAACGGCATATTGACCGCGCCTTGAATATTCCAGGTATCAAACCGCCCATAGCCAGCCGAAACATCGCCGCTGAAGCCATCTTCAATTACCGGTTTCCTGGGAATATAGTTGATTAATCCGGCCGTGGTATTACGGCCATAAAGCGTCCCCTGCGGACCTTTCAGAACTTCAACGCGATCGACGTCCATGAGTTGGAAACCGTAGGCTGTGTTATTGCCGACGTAGCTGCCGTCGACGTACACACCCACCGGAGAGCCGGCATTGGCATGAAAGCTCTCATTGCCAAGGCCGCGCAAATAAATACTCGGCGCAGTCAGGTTACTGCTCGTGCTCATGAAAACCAGGGAGGGCGTATGGCCGACCAGATCGCGCGCATTGTTAATCGCCAGGTCATTAATGTCTTTGGAAGAAAACACATTGACTGTTATCGGGACATCCTGGAGATTTTCGTCGCGTCGCTGGGCGCTGACCACAATCTCTTCGATAGCGCCGGCAGTCTGTCCCTGCGCCACTGTGAGTCCCGGAATGCCTGTAACGCCCAGAGGGATAATTAAGCCGATAATGAGTTTTTTCAGTTGGAATATTACAGAAATCGGTGGATTCACCGTGTGGAATTTACACATTTTTTGCCCCCCTTCACCGCGTTGAGACATGAAGTCTGAGCTATTTTCCAGCTGGTATCAGCAGTAAGCTCAGCGTTGGTTTAAACTCTCCTGTCTCAAAATAAAATAAACAGGTCATTAACAACCGAAACGCTGCATTGGTCATAGTGATCTGTTTGTGTGCCGATTACTGAAACCATCGGTGTCCAGTAATAAAAATGTATCTGATAAGTATAGTAGAAGAAAAATATTATATCTGTGATTCAAACATGGCCTCGGCAGAATATCCCGCTGCAATGTACATGGAAGACCTGTCCACTCAGCCTTTTATCCGTTTTCCCTGCACCCAGACCTGCTTGATGTTTTGACGTTCGGCGTTATAAATGATTTTCTGTAACACATCATCACCCGTATCCATATCTTCCCAGATGATGAGGTTGCTATCTGCTACGTCAGTCCCGATAACTATGGCGTCGAAGGCGTAACCCTCGACGAATTTGCCCACTTTCAGACCCAGAACCTCGCCACCCCCTGCCGTCGCCATCCAGAAGGCCTCGCGGAAATCGATGCGGGCGCCGGACGTGCCGCGCTCGTCCGGTCCGAGATCCTGGCTGACACCGTCCTCCCGCGCCCGGGAGGCAGTGACTGCCATTTGGCAGTTGTGCAGGATACTGGGATTTGCCCCGCCTGCTATGTCCGTGCCCAACCCAAGCTGTAATCCCTTGTCAAGCGCTTTGCGTACCGGAAAGACTGCATTGGAAAAATACAGGTTCGCCAACGGACAATGTGCGATCCCCGTTTTCGCTTCTTTGATGACCTGCATGTCATCGTCATCGACGAAGTTGCAATGGGCCAGAACCGTTTGCGGCGTCAACAAGCCGAACCCATCCAGGCTCAGCGTGTCGGTTTTTCCGTAACGATCAAGCACAAATGCGTGTTCCCAATCGCCTTCGGAACAATGAGTCTGTACGTGACAATCGGCGCGCCGCGTTATCTCACCTAATCCTTGCAGCATTTCGTCCGTACAACTGGGAATAAATCTCGGTGTAACGACGGGCAGGACCAACTCATTCGAATTGCCGGGCAGGCCCCGCACCTGTTCTATAAAATTCTCCGTATCATCCAGCCCTTGCCGGGTGCTCGCATCACGATAATAGTCCGGGCATTGTTCAGGATTATCCATTGTGATCTTGCCAACCAGCGCCCGTTGTCCCTTTTGCAGGCATATCTCCGCCAGGCGTTTTGATGCCTCGAGGTGTATCGTGGCGTAGTACATCGCCGTCGTCGTCCCGTTGGCGATCAGGGTATGGACAAGGTTTTCGTACACGCGCTGGGCAAACTCCAGGTCTGCGTACCTGGCCTCCAGGGGAAACGTATATTTCTGCAACCACACGTCCAACGGCCGATCCAGGGCCTTACCGAGTTGCGGCCATTGCGGGGCGTGAACGTGAGTGTCGACCAGCCCGGGCAGCAGGTATTCCTCCGCTGACAGTTCCTCCAGTTTGCCCGCGTCTCTCGCCGTTTGTTCCAGTTTGTCGTAGTCAGGCTCGCCGGGACTTGTTACAGCGGCGATTTGACCCGTGTTATCCACTGCGATTAATGCGTTTTCAAGGATTTCGATAGCGCCTGCAGCAGGGGGATGAATCATGGTTCCGCGAACCGCTAACTGTAGTTCTTCTTGTTTCATGAATGGTTATCCTCCCCCAGATCAGGCTGGAACGGTGGTGAGAAATACGAGCTATTGTTACATATACTATAGTTAAACAGATAATTAAGGAGATTAAGCCATGAACAAGGTGTTATTCAAGAATTGTCGTTACCTGATTTGCAAAGCAGCGCCTGAGAAAGGAATTCTGGAAGATGGAGCGGTATATGTTGAAGGCCCGGTTATCAAAGCGGTTGGGCCAACCGCGGAGATCGAGCGGCTGGTCACCGATGAAAATACCGAGGTTCTCGATTGCCGCAACAAAATCGTTATGCCGGGCCTGATCGACAGCCACAATCACGTCGGTGAATACCACCAGTTCCTCATCCTCGGCATGAGTTCCTGGAAGCCGGTGCGCGGCATTATTGATGTCCTGCACCACTACATATGGCCGGCCTGGACCTGGCTGACCGAAGAGAGCACCTATGATTTAACGTTGCTGGGGATTGTTAATCTCCTGAAACACGGGACAACAACCACGGCCAACGCCTTCCACTTCCCGGATGCGGTTTATAAAGCCGCAGAGCACAGCAGAATGCGCATGGTGATCCAGCCGCAGATGGTGACGGCCTACGAAATGTCGGATGGTTTGGATGAGCAGGGATACCTGGCGCAAACCGAAGATGCGATCAGAAATTATCACAATACTCTCGACGGCCGCATCACAGTCGATGTCCATACCAGTTGGCCATGGAACTGCACCGAAAGTATGCTGGTCAAGGGCATGGCCCTGGCGGAAAAATACGATGTTCAGTTCGCGACGCACCTGTTCGAGGCCCCTGATGAAAAAAGGCTTGCCAACGAACTCTGCGCCAATGAAGGAGGCGCAATCCAGTATCTCCGGAACATCGGTCTGGTTAACGAACGCTCAGTTTTCTTTCACTGTACCCAGTTGAATGAAGAAGAGATCGATATCATGGCCGAGACAGGGTGCGCCATTACCCACTGCCCTACGAACAATGCCCGGAAGGGAGACTGTGCCTACGTGCCGTATATGCGGGATGCAGGGGTCAGGCTCGGACTGGCAACGGATAACCCGACCGGTAATCTTTTTAAAGACATGGCCGCCATGTCCTTGTTCCATAACATCATGCCAAGGGAGAAGCGCAGTGTCCCTGTCTGGGTACCGTTGGAACTGGCAACTACCGGCAGCGCCAAAGTACTGCGCATGGACGACAGGGTCGGAACTCTTGAGCCCGATAAGCGCGCCGATATTATTACCATTGATTTACGACGAAATACTGATTTAATGCCGTTAAACGCCGGCATGTTGTTTTACTTTCTCTGTATTAACGGTCCGGGCGCCGTGGCCGCTGACGTAATGGTTGATGGCGTGTTCCTGCGCCGGGAAGGCGAATTCACTATGCTTGATGAAGAAGCGATCATTGCCAAAGCGACTCAATGGTTTGAGAAATTCACAGACTATTACGTCAAGGGTCAAGAGGAGCGCCGGTCCCTGATTAAACTCGTCCATAACGAGTTTACCAGGCAGTAAGGGACAGGTTTCGAACAGGGGACGGATTTGAAATCCGTCCCCTTCCTGTTTTACCCTACCACGGCAGCGTGGTGCGCAGCATCAGGCCGTGCTCCGGTCGGGCAAGGGCCGTCGCACCCCACCGAGTCCAGCCGCACCCGGCTCTCATCGGCCCCGTCCACCGCCGTCGCCGACTTTAGAGTATAGGGTCAGACCAGTCCAGCCTGACAGAAACTACTGATAATAAAGGGAAACTGTCACAAAAGACGTGCTGTCCTACGCTTAGACTACGTTTTTCATATGCCAAAACAGGACTTTAAGAGGAAGTATCAGACGCTGCACAAGTAGACCACAGCGAATCAGGAGAGTAATGCTGTCAAACAGGCATGGGGACCTTACGACCTTGATTCTGATAGCAAAAAGGGGGTTTTAAGGAAAAATAACAGGCGTATATGGCATATAAACTGAACTGGAACAAATAGTTAGGCAGGTCCGACCCTATCCTGGCCTGGCCTAATGCCGTCAAACAGGCATGGGGACCTTACGACCTTGATTCTGATAGCAAAAAGGGGGTTTTAAGGAAAAATAACAGGCGTATATGGCATATAAACTGAACTGGAACAAATAGTTAGGCAGGTCCGACCCTATCCTGGTGCCGTAGCAGGAGGAACCGGACTGGGTCAGGCGATTGCGTCCAGCCCCCTCTCCTGAACCAGCGCCAGGAGTTTGAGAGATGTGCCGGCAGGCTGCTTCTCTCCACGCTCCCACTGGCTGACCACTCCCTTGGAAACGTTCAGGTGAATTGCAAAGACGGCCTGGCTTACGTGCTCACGCCTACGCAACTCGCGGATTTCCTCCGGCTTCATCGGATGCACTGGAGTCAGGCACATCTTGTCGAATTTACGCAGAGTGCGCTTGTCCATGACGCCGGCGTCATGCAGATCGCTGGCGGTCTCATGGATCGCACCGAGAGCATCACTTAGATACTGTTTTTTCATCGCATTTCACCTCTACAATCGCTCCACTTTTCAGAGACCTGGTAAGCGTGGCCTCGTTATAGCCTAACATTTCATCCGCCAGAGCCCTGAAGCCTGTCAATTCGTCTTTCCTGATGTTGTCCCGTTTACTCTTCGTAAATCCATACACGAAGAACGCTTTGTCGCCGGAGCGAAACAGGATAATCGACCTGTATCCGCCTGATTTTCCCTCCTTTGCTCGCGCGATCCTTTGCTTGATCACGCCACCGCCAAGATCGGCCTCAATCAATCCCTTTTCAGAATTTCTGATCGCCTCACACAAGTCAGCATCCTCAATGTTTTCTTTCCTGGCGAAGCGAAAAAACCACTTGTTCTTGAAAATCCTGATTTTTTGCATTTTGAGGTCCATTTCTCTCTCGGTAATTGTATAACACCAAGTGTTATAGTATCAAGAAAGATATGTAATATCAGGTAATATATTATTCTAAACTCCCAGAGCAATCTCTTACCTTCTTCGCCCCCATCCGGGCAATGCAAGCGGACGTGAAAATGTGCAACTTCCAGGGTCGGACCTGTATGACTCTGGATTCCTGCGTTCGCAGGAGTATCTGTGTTCAAAGTCAGGCATTTTTTCACGCAATGGCGACAGTGGTAGCGGGAATGGTCCCAGTTTGCTGATCATTGACGAAATCGGTTATCTGCCTGTGACAAAAGAACAGGGCTAACCTGTTCTTCCAGGTCATTGTGAAACGCTATGAAAAGGGCGTTTAATGCGCGTGTGCGCCAGGAATGTTTGAATTAGCACTGGTTTCTAACGCTGGCAGATGCGCGGGCCAAGATTGACCAATGGCGGGTGATGAGTAGTGTTCAAATAATCGGAAATGATAGGGATCAGACCACGTTTTCACGTGCTACCCAAGATGTAGAGGGACTTTATATGCTTGAGAAATGCTGAATCAGTTGCCCCCTCCCCGACTAATAGGATGGTATGGCGCGCAGAGCGTCTGACGCGGGCGGGCATACGTCAACCCATTAAAGGTTTGGAACCGCACCATAAGCGCCGGCACGGTACTTGGCGTACAAATTGTCATCCCGCCGAATACCCTTCATATCACCCAGTCGCCATGTCTCGCTGAAACCATCGGGGTCTTTCTCGATGAGCAGGACCTGATCCTTCTGCAAATCATTGAGAACCTCATGCGCATGACAGGTAAAGATAATCTGTGCGTTGTGAGGATTGCGCTTACGATCAATAAATAGATCAAGCAAGGCAGTAATCATATCCGGATGCAGGTCGGCTTCTATCTCATCGATGATGACGATACCGCCATGCTCGAGGGCCGGCAGAATATTCTCCAGCAGAACAAATGCGGCCTGGGTACCACTGGATTCATGCCAGAATGGCAGCTTTTGCTCTTGGTTACCCTTACGGTGGACGCCATAGGGAATTTTCGTCTCTTCGCTCTTTCCGGATTCCTTTTTCACAAATATATGCGATTCAATGATGACCTCGGCCAAACCCAGATCCAAATTACTTAGAATATCGGACATCTGCGCACGCAGAGCCGGCCTGCCATGAAAAAATTCCGTTGTCTCAAACACATCGCTGGTTTCGAAATGAACCCGGCCACTATAGTTCACATTAGAATAAAATCGCTCAAAATAACTGACAAGTTCCCGTGCGCATGGCACATTGTACTGGGCTGCTGTCGCGATTAACGACGCATTCGGGCGGACTTTTTCAGCCTCACTCGCTGCAAATCCGAAATTCTGCTGACGGATGTCATAAGCAGAAACCGACTCGGACCAGTCGCGCCGGAAAATGAAGCTGAAGAACTTGCTGGTCTTGAGATGCAAGGATTCATGCACCACCCGCTGCGGGTTGATAACCAGCGAATAACGGTAATGCTGTCCCTTGTCCTCGAACTCAATCTCGAACTCACTGTCTGCCATGTCAGAGAAAAAGTGGGATTGGACCAGAATTTCGTCCTCCGGCTTGCTGGTAGTAAACGAATGTGCAACAAACCATCTCAGGAATGGCAGTGGCTTCAATATATTGGTTTTACCCGAGGCATTGGGACCAATGGCTGCCAGTACTTTCGACAGACGTGTGCCACCCGGGCTCTCGAACACCAGATCCGAGGCTGGAACCTGGCGATTGAGCACAAAGGAGACTTCCGTTTCTTCAGCAAACGAAAAAAAGTTCCTGAATCGGTATTTATGGAGCATGATCGCACCTAAGGAAGATATTATAAGACAAAAATAACAAAATTATGTTAATAATAGCTTAATATTATATTATATCAAACCTTATTATCGGTTTTTTACCAAATTATTGATAGGTCTGGTGGCTACGAACGGGCCTGCCAAAGCAGGATGCCTGGATGCGAGCCGTGCTAAATTGATACTATGAGCTCTGAAATCTGGACAATTATCAGAAGAGTATAGAGAGTTATAGGGTCAGACCCTATTCTGCCGTAGCTTGTATTCCGTCCCCTCGCTGCGATTCAGATATCCAGGCCGAGATGCGAGGCATCGCAGAACGGCGGTGTCCCGGTTTTTTTACAACCGCAAAGACCGACAAAATCGTATTTTTTCATTTCACACTTGACCGGTGTGATGCCCGTCCCCTTGTGTGAGCCGTCACAAAAGGGTTGGTTTTCAGATTTTCCGCAGGCGCACCAGTAATAGTCGCCTTCATTCAGGTACATGAGATAAGGCATGGTCCTGGAACCCTGCGGGAAGCGGGTTTTTACCCAGCCGTCTTTTGCCGGGCTAATCATGTTCATGCCGCTGGTGATCCGTTTGAACAACCATTTACCATCGACTTTAACGACCTCCGCGTCATAGATACCGGTGATCCAATGGGGCTCCGCCTGTTTGGTAACCTCATCCGGCATGGTTGCAGGTTCCCATAAATACCAAAGCAGAGTTGCAGACTGACCGTCGGCTGCCAGGTCTATCTTCGGTGAGATCATAAAGTGCAAAGACCACCATACTTTTTCCCCTGCGATGGCTTTGAGAAAGGCAATTGTCTTATCACGGCCTTCCCAGCGACCAAAACCTTTTGCCTCCCAGACTGCATCCTCGGTAAACAAAGGGGTAAGCATTTCCGGATCATTGCCGTGGTCCGCCCCGCGCGCATAATCGACAATCAGGCGTTTGATGTCTTCGATATCTTCCACGCGCTGTAGCCTTCCGTCAATTTTCTCCAACAGGTTCTTAATTTCCGCAAGTTCGCTCATTTATCATCTCCATCTACCGGTTAAATTTCCGTGCGCTTATGCACACTGATGCAATTCACACGATCTTGTTCATAATATTATAGTGTAACATTGTGGACTGAAGCTTGTATAAGCAGCCCGGGAGACAAGATTTATGAACCTGTTTAGCGAAGAGATGCTCAATACGTTCAATGCATCCATATTACCGACCAATGAAGCGTGCCTGTTACCGCGAGAGATTTACACTTCCGAAGAATTTTTCCGGTTTGAGAAAGAGGCGATCTTCTCCCGGGAATGGCTGTGCGCAGGCAGGGTCGACCAGGTCCCCAACGTGGGTGACTATCTTGTCGTAACCATCTTCGACGAGCCGCTTATTGTTGCCCACACCAAAGAAGGGATCCGGGTCATATCGGCGGTTTGTCAGCATCGCGGCATGGTCCTGGCCGAAAAAGGCGGGAATTGCAGTCGATTTATCTGTCCCTATCACCATTGGACCTACGCCCTGGATGGACGCTTGATCAGGACACCGGAAATGGACCAGGCAGTCGGCTTCAATAAGGCGGACCACAACCTACCCTCCCTGCCTGTTGAAATATGGCAGGGATTTATCTTTACCAACTTCGATGATCAAGCTGCACCGCTGGCCCCGACTTTGACTGAGCTTGATCCGTTGCTGGATCATTTCGATCTGTCGCAAACGACTACGCGCAGCAGGTCGAAAATTCCTGATCTGCCATGGAACTGGAAGATAATGATGGAGAATTTCAACGACCCTTATCATGCCAGTCGTTTACATGGGCCGCTACAGACTTTCGCGCCAAGCGGGATGAGTGATTTTTTTGATTGGCGCGACGATATGAATCATGTCTCACGCATCCAGCATTTCACTGAAATCGATGGTTCGTTCAACCCGACAAAAAAATGTTTATTGCCCATCTTTCCGAAACTGACCCTGGAGGAGCGAAAACGCGGCATGTTCATTCTTATTCCCCCCACCCTGGCCCTGGCAGTGGTACCCGACGAGATCGCCTATTTTATTATCGACTCACAAGCAGCAGGACAGATCAGCATCGACATCAACTACTGCTTCAATCCGGAAGCCCTGAAAGATCCGATGTTCGAATACCTGTTTGAGCAGGCGGAAGCAGGCGTAAACAATTTCAACGTACAAGACATCTATGCCGATACTATGGTGCAAAGAGGACTCAATTCCCGCTTTGGCCCCCGCGGCCGTTATTCATGGCAGGAAGGAACGCTACCCCAGTTCAACCGCTGGCTGGTGCAGCGTTATCGGAAACACTGGCCGCGTTGACGACTTTTTAATTAATTTTAATCACATCCTGCAAGTTTGGTAAGAAAAACAGGTGATCAAGACATTCCGACCTAATCGCTCGTAACCATCGCTCAGCAATTGTATTCGCTCTGGGCGCCCTCACCGGTGTACCGTAATGCAGGATCGATGTGGCGACGCCTTCCGTAAAACCGGGGACGCTTTTACCGGCTACACCCCATCGACGTCGCCGATCGGATGACACCGTCAGCAATAGCCTCAGGTATTACGCAGACAGACTGAAACCAAAAGAACCAATACAGCTTGTATTTCAACTCGACCGGGCCCGGGAAAAGTACGGGATTAAGACTTTGCCTCTCGGAAAATGGTTAGAGGGTGTTGGCTAATGCAACAGGAAAATGTCAACCTCTGAAGCTATTCTTCTGAGGCAGTAGATAATCGATAAAGTGCAAATTAATGTCACCGGTATAATGTGTCAACCATGTCTCCGGTAAGCACCCTGTTGAAATTGGCGGAGAGAGAGGGATTCGAACCCTCGATGGGCTTTCAACCCATACTCCCTTAGCAGGGGAGCGCCTTCAGCCACTCGGCCACCTCTCCGTGCTTGCGCTTATATAACCACCTCAAGATGCAAATATCAGGGGCTTGAACCCCTGTACTTGATGACTATGTGCTGATTACGTATTTACGTCGCTGCCTTCCACTTCCACTTCCACTTCCGGTTCCGGTTCCGGTTCGTCCATGTATTCCTGAGCGAGTTGGGCTTTTGCCTGTTTTACCTTCTCCAGTTGGATACGTTCGTAAATCTCCTCTCGGTGTACCGCAATTTCTTTGGGGGCATTTACTCCGATTCGAACCTGGTTGCCGCGTATTCCGAGTACGGTCACATTGACATCATCCCCGATCATCAGAGACTCGCCAATCCTGCGTGTTAATATCAACATCTCTATTTCTCCTGTTTTTTCCCTAGGTATTAATTATATTAGCCTTTTCCGGCAATATTTTCCGCATAATTTAATGCACAATCATTGGAGAACCCCTGATTAAGTCAGAGGTTCCTTAATCACCCTGCAGCATCATCAATTACGTCGCCATCGCCTTCAAGGCCGAATGCAGAGTGTAACGTTCTTACGCCCAATTCCAAATACTTTTCGGCAACAACAACTGAAATTTTTATTTCTGACGTGGATATCATCTGTATATTGATACCCTCGTCAGCCAGCGCGGAAAACATCCTGTTTGCGATCCCGGCATGAGAGCGCATGCCCACTCCCACCACGGAAATCTTGACAATGCGGTCGTCTCCCTGAACTTCCTTTGCGCCCAGGCCCCGGGCAGTTTTTTTCAGTAACGTCATTGCCCTGTTGAAATCGGTCCGATGTACGGTGAAGGTAAAATCTGTCGTATTGTCCACTCCAACGTTCTGTACGATCATATCAACCTCGATATCGGCGTCGGCGATCGGGCTCAGTATCGCGCCGGCGATGCCGGGTTCATCCGGCACACCAAGCAGCGTCAGCTTTGCCTCGTCACGATTGTGGGCAATACCCGCGATAAGCGCCCGTTCCATTTCTTCATCCTCATCTGTAATGAGCGTGCCCGGCCCCTCTGTAAAAGAGGACAGAACACGCATTGGTACTTTATATTTATTGGCGAATTCCACAGAGCGTATCTGCAGCACTTTCGCCCCCAGGCTGGCCAGTTCCAGCATCTCCTCGTAGGCTATTTTATCCATGCGTTTTGCTTCAGGAACGATCCGGGGATCCGCCGTATATACTCCGTCCACGTCCGTATATATCCTGCATTCATCGGCATTCAGCGCCACTGCCATGGCAACGGCAGTGGTATCCGTGCCGCCTCGCCCAAGAGTGGTGATATTACCGTTTTCGTCAATACCTTGAAAACCCGCAATTACAACTATTTTATGGCCAGTCAGGTCTTTTTTTACCCGAGCCGACTCGATATCAACAATACGGGCCTTGTTATGGACGTTATCCGTAAGAATATGGACCTGGCCGCCGGTATAGGAAACGGCCGGATATTTCCTGTCATGTAACACCATGCTCAGCAAGGCAATAGTCACTTGCTCTCCGGTGGACAACAACACGTCCAACTCCCGCGAAACCGGGTCTTTTGCCACCTGTCCTGCCAGTTCAATGAGCCGGTCCGTCTCACCGGCCATAGCCGATAGAACTACTACCACCTGGTGTCCCTGCTTGCGCGTTGCTATAACGATATCGGCGACCGCCTTGATCCGTTCGACCGTAGCGACTGAAGTACCGCCGAATTTTAGAATGATAAGGGACATGATTCAGATCTTACCTGTCTTCTGTGTCACCCAGGCGGACACGCTTGCCAACGCGCGCTGCAAGGCGGATGGGTCATTGCCGCCCGCCTGTGCGAGGTCCGGACGGCCCCCTCCTCTGCCACCGACTTGTTGCGCGACATAATTGACCAACTCGTCGGCTTGCACTTTATCCATGCTGTCTTTTGTGACTCCCGCCACCAGGCTGACTTTATCGCCCTTGACCGTGCCCAGGACTATAACGGCCGTACCCAGTTTACTCTTCAACTGATCGACCATATCCCGCAATGTTTTCGGGTCGGCCTCATCCATATTACGGGCAAGGACATGTATACCATTGATCACTTCAGACTGCTCGCTTAATTTAGCGCCGACACGGCCGGCCATTTTTTGCTTTACCTGTTCCAGTTCCTTTTCGAGACGCCTGGAGTGCTCCAGCACCTGTTCCAGTTTTGCCGTGAGTTTGTTCCGATCAGATTTCAGCAACCGGGCCAGATCGGCCAACTCCGCTTCCTCGGCCTCAACCAGGGCCAGCGCGCCCAGACCAGTGACCGCCTCAACCCGTCGAACGCCGGCGGCAATCCCTGTCTCCGCAACGAATTTGAACAAGCCGATGTCTCCGGCGCGCGCTACGTGTGTACCGCCGCACAACTCCACCGAAAAATCGCCGCCGATGTTCAATACCCGCACCTGTTCATCGTATTTCTCACCGAATAACGACATGGCGCCTGACTTCAGCGCCTCATCCAGGGGCATCAGTTGTATTTCGGTATCGATATTTTCCAGTATCTTACGGTTGACGAGCCGCTCAACCTGCAGCATCTGCTGTTCCGATACGGGTTCGGGATGGGAAAAATCAAAGCGCAGGCGGTCCGGCGCTACCAGGGAACCTTGCTGGGTTACGTGATCGCCCAGCACTTCCCGTAACGCGGCATGTAACAGATGTGTCGCCGAATGGTTGCGCACCGTATTGATGCGGGTGATGGGGTCCACCTGTGCGAGCACCTGCTGGCCGGTTTGCAAGGTTCCACGGCTTACCTTGCCAAGATGAATGTGGGCATTCCCTTGCTTTTGCGTGTCATCAATACTGAATGCACCCGTATCCGAAGCCAACTCACCCCGGTCGCCAACCTGTCCGCCTGACTCCGCGTAGAATGGGGTCTGGTCCAGCACAACAGCGCCGGCCTGGCCTTCTTCAAGCCGGTCAACAATCTGGTTATCCCGCAGCAAAGCCGTTACCTGCCCGTTCACGCGCAGGGAATCATAACCTTTGAAACCGCAGTCATGCCCTTTCAGGTCAGGGAGGACGGAGACATCAACGGCAAATTTATTTGCCTCCCGCGCTCGTTGGCGTTGCTCCTCCATACACTTGTCAAAACCGGCCAGGTCCAGATTAAGCCGGCGCTCGCGGGCTATATCGGCAGTCAGGTCAACGGGAAAACCGTAAGTGTCATAAAGCTTGAAAACGACAGCGCCGGGGATAGTACCGGAGACAAGCGTGTCGATGGCTGCTTCCAGGTGTTTAAGACCTTGCTCGAGGGTCTCGGCAAACCGCTCTTCCTCCTGTTTCAGGGTATTCATCACGAACTCTTTTGCCCTGGTCAATTCAGGGCAGGCATCCCCCATGACGCCATCAAGAGGGTCTACCAGCTTATGGAAGAACGGTTCATTGAAACCCAGCTTGGCCCCATGCCGTAGCGCCCGGCGGATGATACGGCGCAGTACGTAACCCCTGCCCTCATTGGCCGGGATTACGCCATCGGCGATCAAGAAGGCACAAGAGCGGATATGATCGGACAGCACCCGGGTGGAGATGGGGTCAGTCGTAGCGCCGCCCGCCAGGGAATGCACTGCGTCGATCAGGGGACGGAACAAGTCTGTTTCGTAGTTGTTGTGGACGCCCTGCAACAGTGCCGCGGCCCGCTCCAGGCCCATGCCTGTATCAACGGACGGTCTCGGCAGGGGATGCAGTTTACCTTCTGCGTCGCGATTGAATTCCATGAACACGAGGTTCCAGATTTCCACGTAGCGGTCACTGTCCTGGTCGGCGCTGCCCGGTGGGCCGCCAGGCACCGTCTCGCCGTAATCATAAAAAATCTCACTGCATGGCCCACAGGGACCCGTATCTCCCATTGACCAGAAGTTGTCTTTTTCTCCACAACGGCTGAACCGGTCTTTATCGACCCCGACCTGCTGCAACCAGATGGCCTCCGCCTCGGTATCATCCCGGTAGACGGTCACCCAGAGTTTCTCTTTCGGGATAGCCAGTTCCCCGGTGAGGAACTCCCAGGCATAGTGTATGGCCTGTTCCTTGAAATAATCTCCGAAGCTGAAATTGCCCAGCATCTCGAAAAAAGTGTGGTGGCGGGCGGTATAGCCTACATTTTCCAGGTCGTTATGCTTGCCGCCGGCGCGTACACAACGCTGGGCGGTAACGGCGCGCGGACTGGCGCGTTGCTCAAGTCCGAGGAACACCTCCTTGAACTGCACCATGCCGGCATTGGTGAACAACAGCGTCGGATCATTGGCCGGCACCAGGGGTGAGCTTGCCACCACTTCGTGCCCGCGGCGCTCGAAATAATCCAGGAACCGCCGACGAATGCCGTTTGCTTCGATATACTTCATCCCGTTAATCAGTCACTCTTTTTGAATACCCTCTGGGTCTGATCAGAGGTAAAACCGCGATACAGCAGAAAACGGGATTGTCTTGCCTGCTCCCTGATATCGGCCAGTGCTTGCCGGCCGAACTTCTTCTGCCGGACTGCCTGGATGCGTTCATCCCAATCCAAATCCATTCCGGCCAACACCTGCGTTACAAGTGTCTCGGTAATGCCGCGCTCGTACAGTTCCCGGGAGATCCGCACCGGTCCATATCCTTTAGCTACTCGGCTGAGGATATACGCCTCGGTATAGCGCACATCATCCTGCACCCCCGCCGTTTTAAGACCTACCAGGACTTCCCCGACAGCTTCCGGACCGTATCCACGCGCCAGCAGTTTTTGTTGCAACTCCTGTTCAGAATGCTCGCGCCGGGCGAGCAGGTCCATTGCCCGCTTCCTGATCTCCGTTGTTTGACCGTAACTCAGGTCCGGGGCTCCTCCGCCGTTTCCGCCACAGCAGTCTGTGGCAGGACTTTACCTCTCACTGCCTGCTCAATTTCCGCTGCAAGCTCGGGATGTTCCTGCAGGAAATTGCGCACGTTGTCTTTCCCCTGGCCTATGCGCGAGCCGTTGTAGCCATACCAGGCGCCGGTTTTTTCAATTATGCCGTGTTGCACACCCAGGGTGATAATTTCTCCTTCACGGGAAATGCCGCGACCATACAGGATATCGAAAAAAGCCTCTCTGAACGGTGGCGCCACCTTGTTTTTGACCACCTTGACGCGGGTTTCGTTGCCTACGACTTCATCGTTTTTCTTTATCGCGCCGATCCTGCGGATATCCATACGCACAGATGCATAAAACTTCAGTGCGTTACCTCCGGTAGTCGTTTCCGGGTTGCCGAACATCACACCGATCTTCATGCGTATCTGGTTGATAAATACCACCAGCGTGTTGGAACGCTTGATGTTGGCCGTGAGTTTCCTCAGGGCCTGGGACATCAACCGGGCCTGCAGCCCCATGTGGCTGTCACCCATTTCCCCTTCTATTTCCGCTTTGGGCGTCAATGCCGCGACGGAATCGATAATGATCAGGTCCGTGGCGCCGGATCGAACCAGCATGTCGGTGATCTCGAGGGCCTGTTCGCCGGTATCCGGCTGCGAGACCAGCAGGTCTGCAATTTCCACCCCGAGTTTTTCCGCATATTTCGGATCCAGGGCATGCTCCGCGTCCACAAATGCCGCCGTACCGCCGGCTTTCTGTATTTCCGCGGCCACGTGCAAGGCCAGGGTGGTCTTGCCGGAGGATTCCGGCCCGTAAATTTCGACGACCCGTCCCCGGGGCAATCCGCCGACACCCAGCGCCAGGTCCAGTCCTAATGATCCTGTGGATACTACGCTTACGTCATGGACAACAGACCCGTCCCCCATACGCATGATGGAGCCCTTGCCGAACTGCTTTTCAATCTGCCCCAAGGCGATGTCCAGGGCCTGTTTTTTCTTCTCGTCCATTGATTCTCTCATCATCAGTCAGTTAAGAAAGTATACATTATTCCATAAATTTCATCTCGTCTGGTATTTCTTATACAGCAGTTCCCGCTAAATCGAGGTCAATACAGTTTAAGACAAGGGGGACAGATTTAAATCTGTCCCCTGGGAGTCTGACCATAAGGGGGTATGTTTCCCTGGGAGGGAGGGCGTCTCGCCCTCCACGAGGGCAGGATGCCCTATTGAAATTGGTATTGCGTTGTCAGAACCGCAACACCAGGTTAATCCCCATGCGGTTGTCCGCGCGTTCAAACTCGTACGCACGGTGTTCCCCGTAGGCATCGACCTCGAAGAGATCCGTCACCTGCACGCGTAACCCACTGCGCAGGCGCCGCACCTGACTGGCCCGCAACGCCGCCTCCGTATAGGGCGTCAACAGCCCACGACCCGCTAAGGCCTCCATCCCATAGCCCAACTGCAGCTCCATCCGAGCCGCCTGCTGTCTGTCAGCTTGCAAGCCCGACTGCGCGCGGGTACGCCGCGCATCCGCCCATACTCCCTCGGCCCCGGCAGACGGCAGCCCCCAGGTCGGCGCCAGGCGCAACGAGAAGCCCTGCCCCCGTCTCCCCGGGTCCACCTGCAACTCCACACTCGCGCCCCATTCCTCAAAGCCCGACTTCTCATGGGTCACCAACCAGTGCCCGCGCCCGCTGAGCCGGACCCCACTCGCCGCATTGCGGTATTCCAGCCCGGCGCCGACCTCCAGCCCTACGCCGTCCTCCGCATCCCCGTTGTCCCACCGGGCGCCAATCTCAACACTCGGACGCAAGCTGGCCGCATCAGAGAGGAGATGGTCACTGCTGGCCTCCAACAGCAGCCGCAGCCGCTGACTGTCTGCATCCAGCCCGGCCAGCCCCGCTACGCTGTCCGTCTCCAGACCCAGCGCAAACACATCCGCTTTCAAGGCCAGCGCCAGGTGCTCACTCAGGGAAGGCAACCGCGCCTGTAAGCCGCCGGCCACCAGGTGCATGTCCAGGTCCGGCTCTGGCGCAAGCGTGCCCGTGCCCTTCAGCTCCAGCTCCCCTCGACCCAGCCCGGCTAACGCCCACACGCTCAGCGCATCCTGCGGCAACCAGTGCAGCCAGGCATACCCACTGGTCAGGCTGGCATCAATGTCCCCGTCCTCACGCGCCACGCCGTAATCACCGTCACTGCCAGTGTGTGAGACGATTACCCCGCTCTTGAACCGGTCTCGATGCCAGTCCAACCCCAGGTAGCCCGAGACCACCTCACCGGCCACCGACACGTCATCGTCTCTACCCTCAAATTGACTCAGCGTGGCCCGCCCCCAGATGCTCCAGGTGCTCGCACTGCCCGCGGGCGCTAACGCCAATGAAAATGCACTGTTGTACCAGAACTCACGGGCGCCCAGCGTGCGCAGCGTGTGGCCCTGACGGTAGCCATCACCCGCCAGGGTAGAGACCCCGCGCTTGCCCTGCTGCGTTGAAGCCCTCGCCTGGTGAGCAGACTGCCGGCTGAACGCGGGGGCAGTTGTATCGCCAGGCTCGGTGGCGCTCACCGCAGCGGTGTCATCAAGCGTGATGTCCTGCCCCCCCAGGGTAAGCCGACGGGTGGGCGCCGCCTGCACCCGAGAGTGCATCACGTCCACCACCTGACCGGCCAGCGTGCGTCCGAACCGCGCCAGCCAGTGCGTGGCCACCCGCGCCAGCGCCACGGCACGTTGCGGCGTCGCCGTCACCTCATCGGAGACCGCCCCGGCACCGGCCGCGTTCACCGCCCGCACCCTGAAACTGTACGGGGTTCCGTTAACCAGACCCCGCACCGTGTGCGACGTGGTGTCCGCGGCACTGTTCGGGATACTCTGCCACGCTCCATAACTGCCGCTTCCGGCCCGTTGCTGGTAGTGCCAGTGGGTCACCGAGCTATCCTCAAGAGCACTCCAGGCCAACGTCACCTGCGCATCGCCTGCCGTCGCCCGCAACCCTGCCGGCTGCGCCGGGGGCGGGGCGCTGACCGTGACACTCACCGTGCCCGTCGCCCGCCCGCCGCGACTGTCTTCGATACTATAGGCAAAAGAGGCTGCACCGGCGGCGCCATCGTGGGTGAACACCAATTCCTCAATCGGGGCCTCCCCGGTCTCATCCAACACCCCGCCAACCACATCCTGTACCGCGCTAATCACCAGGGGGTCGCCGTCCGCATCGGTGTCATTACTGAGTAAGGTCGCCGCCGCCAGGGTGACACTGCCACCCCAGAGGACAGCCACCGTGTCCGCCCCTGCCACCGGCGCGGTGTTGCGACTCACCGTGACGGTCCGGGTGGCCACACCACCGGGGCCGGTCACCGTCAGCGTGAAGACGGTCTCAGCCTCGGTGGGCGCCACCGTGGTGGTCCAGGCGGTCTCGTCCTCGCCGAGCGTCCCCGAGCCCTGCGC
Source organism: Gammaproteobacteria bacterium (assembly GCA_965222155.1). Taxonomy (GTDB): domain Bacteria; phylum Pseudomonadota; class Gammaproteobacteria; order Eutrophobiales; family Eutrophobiaceae; genus JAAXHV01. Next base: position 350,626 of record CBDCTH010000012.1, on the reverse strand, counting down.
ATCCCCCGCGGCGCTGTAGGTCACCTCGATACCCGTCACCGGGCCGCCGGACAAGGCCCAGGATAAGGTGACCTGCTCACCCGCCATGACCGTCTCCGGTGCGCTGAAACGGTCTATCACCGGCGCCGCCATGGCGACCGTGAGCGTCCGCGCGACCACACCACCGGGGCCGGTGACCGTCAGCGTGAACACGGTCTCAGCCTCGGTGGGCGCCACCGTGGTAGTCCAGGCGGTCTCGTCCTCGCCGAGCGTCCCCGAGCGCTGCGCGTCCCCCGCGGCGCTGTAGGTCACCTCGATACCCGTCACCGGGCCACCGGACAAGGCCCAGGATAAGGTGACCTGCTCACCCGCCATGACCGTCTCCGGTGCGCTGAACCGGTCTATCACCGGCGCCGCCATGGCGACCGTGAGCGTCCGCGCGACCACACCACCGGGGCCGGTGACCGTCAGCGTGAAGACGGTCTCAGCCTCGGTGGGCGCCACCGTGGTAGTCCAGGCGGTCTCGTCCTGGCCGAGCGTCCCCGAGCCCTGCGCGTCCCCCGCGGCGCTGTAGGTCACCTCGATACCCGTCACCGGGCCACCGGACAAGGCCCAGGATAAGGTGACCTGCTCACCCGCCATGACCGTCTCCGGTGCGCTGAACCGGTCTATCACCGGCGCCGCCATGGCGACCGTGAGCGTCCGCGTGACCACACCACCGGGGCCGGTCACCGTCAGCGTGAAGACGGTCTCAGCCTCGGTGGGCGCCACCGTGGTGGTCCAAGAGCTCTCGTCTTTGCCGAGCGTCCCCGAGCGCTGCGCGTCCCCCGCGGCGCTGTAGGTCACCTCGATACCCGTCACCGGGCCACCGGACAAGGCCCAGGATAACGTCACCTGCTCGCCCACCATGACCGTCTCCGGTGCGCTGAAACGGTCTATCACCGGCGCCGCCATGGCGACCGTGAGCGTCCGCGCGACCACACCACCGGGGCCGGTGACCGTCAGCGTGAAGACGGTCTCAGCCTCGGTGGGCGCCACCGTGGTAGTCCAGGCGGTCTCGTCCTGGCCGAGCGTCCCCGAGCGCTGCGCGTCCCCCGCGGCGCTGTAGGTCACCTCGATACCCGTCACCGGGCCACCGGACAAGGCCCAACGCAAGGTGACCTGCTCACCCGCCATGACCGTCTCCGGTGCGCTGAACCGGTCTATCACCGGCGCCGCCATGGCGACCGTGAGCGTCCGCGTGACCACACCACCGGGGCCGATCACCGTCAGCGTGAACACGGTCTCAGCCTCGGTGGGCGCCACCGTGGTGGTCCAAGAGATCTCGTCTTTGCCGAGCGTCCCCGAGCCCTGCGCGTCCCCCGCGGCGCTGTAGGTCACCTCGATGCCCGTCACCGGGCCACCGGACAAAACCCAACGCAAGGTGACCTGCTCACCTGCCATGACCGTCTCCGGTGCGCTGAACCGGTCTATCACCGGCGCCGCTGCGGTCAGCGCAATCGTCAGCGTCACGGTCGCCGTCGCCGTGGCGCCGGCGCTATCGGTAATGGTGTACTCAAAACCGGCGGTTGTCGGGGTGTCGGCGCCGTCGTGTTGAACGTCTATAGACGTAATCCGCCAACTTGAAGCCGGGGTAGGGCTGACGCTGATGTTGGCCGTGGCCTTGCTGACGGCTGTAATGCGCAGTGTATCCCCGTCCGCATCCCGGTCATTGGCCAGTAAGGTTGCGGCTGACAGGGTAACCCGACCACCCTGGTCCAGCGTTACCTCATCATCCCCGGCCACCGGTGCCGTGTTGCGAGAAGGCGGCGGTGGGGGCGGCGGCGGTGGGGGCGGCCGCACGGTCACGCTGAGCGGGAATTCGCCCAGCGGCGCACCCTCGTCGTCCTCGACGCTCAGCGTGTAGGTGATGTCCCCGGTTTCGGAAGGCGTCACCACGTGGGAATTGCCAGTGGCCGGGACCTCAGACAGCCCGCCACCGTTCACGTACACCGCCCTCACGTCCGCACGCGGCGTCCAGGAGAGTGTGGAAGACCGGCCGGGCCCTGATGGTTGACGGCGTCGCCTTGACGTCGCTCAGCGCCGGGCCGCTCGGCGTCCCCGGCGCGTCGGGCTTCTGGGCGGTCGGCGTGGCCGAGGCCTCGGCGGAGACGGGGCCGGGCACGGCCCCGCTCAGCGCCCGCACCCGGAAGGTGTAGCGCGTGCCGTTCTTCAGGCCGGTGACCGTATGCGTTCTCGTGGTCGCGTTGCTGCCGGCAATCTCGGCCCAGCCCCCGTAATTGTCCGCCGCCTTCTGCCGGTACTCCCAACTGACGATGTTGGGGTCGCTGGGGCCGGCCCAACGCAGAATGACCTGGCTATCGCCGGGGGTGGCGGTGAAGTCCGTCGGCTGCGCCAAGGGCGGTGTCGGCGTGGCGCTGGCCTCGTTGGAGGCGGCACCGGGCACGCCCCCCCTCAGCGCCCGCACCTGGAAGGTGTAGCGCGTGCCGTTGCTCAGGCCGGTGACCTCGTGGTCTCTCGTGTCCGCGGCGCTGCCGGGAATCCCGGTCCAGTCCTCGTAATCGCCCGCGCCCGCCTTCTGCCGGTACTCCCAGCGGGTAATGGTAGCATCGCTCACGCTCCCCCAGTGCAACGTCACCCTGGTGTCGCCCCGTGTCACGAGGAGGGTGGGCGGCACGGCCGGGGACGGGGCTGCCGGCGGCGTGTCCGGGGCGCTGGCCGACCAGTCGCTCGCGCCCTGCGCGTTCACGGCCTGTACCTGCACCTGGTAGTCCTGGCCGTTGGTGAGGCCATCGAGGGTCGTGCTGGTGCCGGTGCCATCATAGTGGGCGTCCGTCCAAGCGGTGTCGCTGCTCCGCCTGTACTGTACGTTGTAGCCGGTGATAGGGGCGCCACCGTTGCTCGTCGGCGCAGCCCACGACACCACTATCCTGCCGTTGCCGGGGGCGAGCGTCGGGACCGGCCGGCGCGGCGGGCACCGTAGCAGTGGTGGCCGGCGTGGCGCTGGCGAAGTCCGACCAGCCGCCGGGGCCCTGCACGTTTATCGCCCGCACCTGCACCTGGTAGCGCTGGCCGTTGGTCAGACCGTCGAGGGTCGTGCTGGTGTCGGTGCCGTTGTAGTGGGCGTCCGTCCAGCCGGTGACGGTGCTCAGCTTGTAGCGCACGTCGTAGTCGCTGATGTCCGCGCCGTTGGCGTCCGGCGCGCTCCATACCACCCCGAGCTGCTGATTGCCGGGGGTAAGGGTCGGGGCGTCGGGCGCAGCCGGCGCCGCCGAGGGGGTAGCCGGCGATGAGGCGTCCGACCAATCCCCGTTCCCCGCCGCATTGGTTGCCCGTACCTGGAACACATACGCGACCCCCGGCGTCAGACCCGTCACCGTCCTGCTCATCCCGGGCCCCGCGACATCCGGCAACGCCATCCAGATTAACCCGTTGTCCGCACTGCGCCGCAGCGTGTAGCCGGTGATGGCACTGCCGCCCGTGTTGGTCGGCGCCGTCCAGCTCACCCGCAGTGAGGTGGCGCCCAGCACGGTGACCGTCAGCGCAGTCGGCTTGCCCGGCGTCGCCACGGGCGTGGCGCTGGCGCTGGGCGACCAGCCGCCGTCTCCGTTCTTGTTCGCAGCCCGCACCTGCACCTGGTAGGACTGGCCGTTGGTCAGGCCTGTAAATGTATAGCTGGTGCCGCTGCTGGTGTTGGCCTGGCTCAACACCAGGCCGTCCGAGGGGCGCCGCAGCCTGATGTCGTAGCCGGTGATGGCCGCGCCGCCGGTGTCGGTCGGCGCATTCCAGGACACCTGGATTTGCCGGTCACCGGGTATAAGGGTCGGGCGCGCGGGCGCCGCGGGCGCGGCCACCGGCGTGGCGCGGGCGCTGGCCGACCAGTCTGACGGGCCCACGCGGTTCGTCGCCCGCACCTGCACCTGGTAGCGCTGGCCGTTGGTCAGGCTGGTGATGACCGTGCTCAGCGCCGTGCTCGTGGTGGACGCATCCCAGTTCGTCCAGGGGCCGGAGTTGCCTGCCCGGTAGCGCACGTCGTAGTCGCTGATGGACGCGCGGTTGGCCGCCGGGGCGGTCCATGACACCGCGATCTCGCTGTCACCGGGGATGAGTATCGGGGCATCGGGGGTGTCAGGCCACTGGGCGGCGATCGGCGTCGCCGACGCCACGTTAGACCCCAGGCCGGAGTCTGAAATACCCATCGCCCGGACTTTGAAGTAATAAGTCGTGCCGTTGGTCAGACCGGTGACAGTGTGCGTCGTGGACAGGTTCAGAACTCCGGAACTCTTCGTCCAGGCTTCCCAGGCGCCGCTCGACCCCTCTTTCTTCTGATATTGATAGCCATAGACATCGTCGATCCACGCGCCGCTCGGCATTGTCCAGCGCAGCTTGACCTCGCTGTCGCCCGGCGTCGCCGTGAGACCCGTCGGCGCAGGCAGCTGGCCGAACGGCTGAGCAGTCTTGATGATGCTAGGTTGACTCGCACCGGCGGCGTTCACCGCCCGGATCCGGAGAGAGTGTACCACGAAATTGGCCAGTCCCGTGAAGGTGTATGACGTCGTGGTCGGGCCGCTGCTCGGGATGTTGGTCCACAAGCCCCAGGCGTCCGACCCGACCTTATGCTGGTACTGATACCCGATGATGTTCGCGTCGCCCGGGTTACTCCAGACCAGGGTGACAACTCCGTCGCCGGTACCCATGGTGCCGAGCCCCTCCGGCGCCGCCGGCACCTGCGCCGCCGCGGGCGCGGCCAGACCGCACATCAGCGTCACGAGCGCCAGGGCGCACAGGACCCCGCGCCGGAACCGCCTGGAAAGCCCCGCTGCGGTCGACCCCCCGCGAACGCCCGCTACCCGCGCACGCGGCGAAGCGGCAGCGCCGCACCGGCGATTCGTTATCTCATGTGGGGGGGGGGGGGGGGGGGGTAAAGGAGAATGGGCGCAGGACGCCGCACAGACGATGCGTCAGCGAGTCAGCACCGCAGGACGTTCCGAACTCTCTCCCGTAAGACAGGCGGGCGTGCCTATTCATTGTTATGGTCATCCATCCTCTAATCACAGTCGGCATACCCTACCCCACTGCTTCATGCAATGTCAACCCCCTCTTGTCCGGGTTCAGTACCTATGAGACAAACCTGTGCCGGCGCCGGCCTGCTGCAATTCGTTGGCCAGTTCGATATTGGCCTCCTGGCCGTCGACAAGTGCCGCTACGAAGGAAGCTTTGTTCAATTGCTCATACAGCGTTGTGAGACGGCTGGTGAAACCATGAGTCGCAGACGCTCCATCTTCACGGCAGCAGTTCCCGCTAACTCCCGGGACCGAGGGCATCCTGCCCTCGTGGCGGGCGAGACGCCCTCCCTCCCAGGGAAACAGGCCCCCTTATGGTCAGACTCCCAGGGGATAGATTTAAATCTGTCCCCCTTGTCTTAAACTGTATTGACCTCGATTTAGCGGGAGCGCCTGGTTCTCATACGCCCTGCATCACTTCAGATTATTGACAACCAGAGACAGGTTGAAGATAACCAGCAACACCATGATCGCCCGGAATACAATGCCAAGAGCGCCACTCTTGGGCGCATAAGCCCACATTACGCCGCCCACGACAACGGAGCCGACCAGGAAGGCCAGCGCCGCCGGCCCCGTCAAAAAATCCACCGCCGTCTGAAACGCGGTAGTGATAAAATCCAGCGGCCCTCCAGTCGTGCCGATATCAAATTCGGCGCGCAGGGTACCGGGGAAAAGAAGCAATCCAAGCAAATTGATACTGTCACGCATCGTTACATCTCCTGGTTAAGTGTTATTCGGTAAACATGAACGGCCTGTCAGCCACCCGACCTGCACACAGGCAGGTAATCCGTTTCAGCAACCTTTTTCTGATTACATACAACCATACTGCTATACCGTTTGGGTCATTCCGGCAAACAAGGTTAAGCACTAACAGGCCGAAAGTGAATATGACTGAAAACAGTAATAACGAGCGCAACTGCACTCCCAGTAAGGCAGACACGGCAAAAAGGAATAAAACTGCATTGGCGGGATAGCCGAAGTACCGCTTATGCGCGGTTAAGGACGACCTGTTACTGTATGCATCTTCCCTGATATCCATAAACTACCTGCAAAAAATGGGTTGCTGAATACTCCCTATCTATTTCTATTTCATACCAATTATAGTTATTTATAAAAGAGAGTCAAATATCTCTGCATATTGGCAGGTGCTCCCGCTAAATCGAGGTCAATACAGTGATTTTTGCCGGATTCGGGCATACTCTGACCATAAAGGGGCATTTCCCCTTGGGAGGGAGGGCGTCTCGCCCTCCACGAGGGCAGGATGCCCTCGATCCCGGGAGTTAGCGGGAGCTGCTGGCATATTGGAGATGCTGTCATACATCCATGCCAAAAGAATGGGCTTTGACCCTGAGTTATCCCCACGAATTTCAAGAAACCGGAATTATTCAAGCAATCAAAGCTTGATCCCAAAATGGTATCAATTTAAACTTTCAATGTGAGAGTAATTGCAAAAAGGACATTAAGGGAATTTTGGGAATCAGTGCCAAAATATTCTGATGCACAGGGACCATTGGAAGCCTGGTATTTTGAAACTCCAAAAGCCACCTGGACTACGCTAAAAGCACAGTTTCGTTCAGCAAGTATTCTTAAAAATAACCGTGTTGTGTTCAATATAGCGGGAAATAAATATCGGATGGTTGTCGCCATTGATTATCGGAGACAAGCCTGCTTTGTAAAATTTATCGGCACACATAAGCAATATGAGGCCATTGATGCGGAGGTCTATGATGGATATTCAACCCATTAAAAATGAAAAAGACTACGATCAGGCTCTTGCCGAAATTGAAAGGCTGTGGGGGGCTGATGAAGGTACGAAAGCCGGTGACAAACTGGATATCATGTTTATCCTTGTTGAAGACTACGAAGAAAAGCATCACCAAATTTCTCCGCCAAGTCCCATAGAGGCTATTAAATTCAGGATGGAGCAAATGAATCTGACAAGAAAAGATTTGGAACCCTATATCGGTAACCGAGGCAGGGTTTCAGAAATCCTCAACCATCGCAGGGAACTATCACTGAACATGATTCGAAACCTTCATTCAAACCTGTCTATTCCGTTGGAAAGTCTCATCAGGACGCATGATGGCGCCGGATTTTTAGCGCCAGCGGGTGCTTGCGACGATGAGCATAGTCGTAGTTGATGTGCGCCCCATCCTTCCGGGGACGGATTTCAAATCCGTCCCCTTATGCATAGGGGCGTCCAAATCTGCTCCGGGCAGATTTCGCCACAACAGGGATGTTGTGGCTGGGGTTTATCGAAGCCACTGAAGCCGCGCCATGGAGGGCAAGGTTGACGCTGAATAAAGTTGAAATGAAGACAAGCAAGGGCGCATCCAGCGCAGTCCGTTATGGCTGGATTATGTACTTGCCAACTGGCTTATCAAATATGATAAAGCGGCTACCCAAGGTTTTTCGTTTCCCGGGCGGCTGCCAGCATTGCAAGCCGGGCTATGACGCCGTAGGTATAAAAACGGTTCGGGTGGGCATCCGGTGACTGCTCCTTGTCAGGTGAAATACAACATTCATCAAAGGCCAGCCGTTCGAAATACATGCCCGGTGAATTGAGGTTCTCATTCGTAGCCCGTTGCGGATGCACCCGGTAAAAACCACCTACTACGTTCTGGTCTATCAGGTAAACGACCGGTTCCGCCACCGTACCGGGATTACCCCAGGTTTCACGGGTGTATATGCCTTCCTGAGTGATCGCCTTAGTCACTTTTTGTCCTTCCTTGGTGGTAGCCATTTTCGTCCTTTGCTTCCGGTTCAGTTCCGAGATATCCTCCGCGCTGTGGACAGGCATAACGCTCATGCCGTAAGTGCCTGAATCCGCTTTGATCATTACGAACGGCTCATTGTTTACGCCATACTCATCATATTTTTTCCGGATGGCATTAAGCAGTGAATCAACGTTCCTGGACAAACAGGATTCGCCTTCACGTTTCATAAAGTCCACTTCTCCGCAGTTGCGGAACATGGGATCGATCAGCCAGGGATCAATATCCAGCAACGCGGCAAATTCCCGGGCGATGTCCCGGTAAAAACCGAAATGTACGGACTTGAGACGGTCAGACCAACCCAGGTTGAGCGGCGGCATGACCATTTGCTCCACTCCCTGCAGGAACTCCGGTATGCCGGATGATAAATCATTGTTCAATATCAACAGTTCCGGCCGGAAATCATTGACCAGAAGACTGGAACCCTCTCGCCGTAACGGTTCCAGGTGGATGGACGAACCGCTGTCCAAATCGATTTGCATTCCCTTGCCCAGGTCCTGCAGCAGGGAACCCAGCCGGGTCTCGAAGCCGGCCTTTTCAAGTATTCTCTGCAGGACGGCAAGGTTCTCAAGATAATGCCTGTTTCGGGTATGGTTCTCGGGAATGATTAAAATACGGTCCACCGGCCCATCCACTCGCTCCAGCGCCGATTGCATCGCCTGTATGCACAGGGGTTCGAAAGCCGGGTTAAGGTTATTAAACCCTGCGGGGAACAGGTTGGTGTCGATGGGGGCTATCTTGTAACCTGCGTTTCTCAAGTCTACGGAAGCATATAACGGCACCGGTGTCTTACGCCACTGCGACCGGAACCAGGATTCAATCCTCGCCTGGTAGTCCAGGATAGTGCTCTCTATGATGTTCAAGGGACCGGTCAGGGCCGTTGTCAGGTGTGGTACCACTTCTGCTGCAGTTGCAACCATATTTTAATCTTCCTAATAGAAAACAATATTATATCTTAAATTGGGAATTTTCTGTGTTCTGTTTACTTGCAGACAGGGCAATATCATACTTTGTGAATCCAGGCCCTCGTCATTCCGGCACCTTCACCCGTCGTCATTCCGGCGAATGCCGGTATGACGACTGGGGGTATCGGTATGACGGGCGCTGCCCTGAATGGAATCAAAGGTGTCTGGAAAATCAATCGAGTCTGACCCCTTTGTTCAACGTAAGTCGCCCCATAGCACCTGCAGTGCAGTGATAGCTGCAACCACGGCAGTTTCAGTGCGTAACGTACGAGGGCCCAGTTTTATCGGGATATATCCAAGTTTTTCGGCTGTCGTCTGCTCTGAATCGGTCAGGCCGCCTTCCGGGCCTACCAGGATGCTTATATCCCGACTATTCATCCCGTTAAATCCGGCCAGGGTTTGCCGTGCTGCCGGCGCCAGTTGAAATCGTGTTGTATTCTGATCGTTCGAGGCCCACTCATGCAGCGCTCGCGGAGCATGTAATACCGGCACGGTATTTCTGCCGGACTGCTCACAGGCATGGATCATGATTTTTTCCCAATGTTGCAGGCGCGTCTCTGCACGTTTATGCTCCAGTTTGACGTTGCTGCGTTCAGTAAAGAGGGGAACAATAGCGGATACACCTAATTCCACCGACTTTTGTATGGCATAATCCATGTGCAGGCTGCGTGATATACCAAACCCCAGTGTGATAAACAGGGCGGGTTCGGATGTTTCCGGCTCAAAGCCCAGAATTTCAACTTCAACCATACGAGTGGAATCGGAAATAATCTTTCCCGGATAACTTCCTCCATGGCCGTTGAACAGGGTAATATCATTATTGCGCCGACAACGCAGGACCCGCAGCAAGTGGTGTGACGCCTCTTTAGGCAAAATAACTCTTGCGGCGACCGCTAACGGGGTATCTATGTATATTCGGATATTGCGCATAACCTGTTAGTGTTTAAAATAGAGCGTTATAACAAGCCTGATACAAGAAAGATGACATTACAGCACGCCAAATACAACATAGGTCAACTGATCAAGCATAAATTATTTGATTACCGGGGGGTTATAGTTGACGTTGATCCTGTTTTTCAGGGTTCGGATGAATGGTACGACGAGGTAGCACAATCCTGTCCCCCCAAGGACAAACCCTGGTATAAAGTGCTGGTTCACAATTCCGACCAGGAAACCTATGTCGCCGAAAGAAACCTGAACAATGACTCCTCGCTCGAACCGGTGGACCATCCGCTGATAGAGGCTTATTTTAAACGCTTCAATGACGGCCATTACCTCCATACCCAGCATAGGAATTAACGCTACCCGGATTCGGTAAGGATATTCCGGAACAGGCTGCTCATGCTTAAATCGTTGAAAGAATTCTTTGAACGAAGCATTCAGGACGAGACTGACCACAGTATGTCCGGTCTCGACAACCGGGTTGAGCTGGCTGCAGCCGTACTGATGATAGAAATCAGCCTGGCAGATTCATCTATTGATAATGAAGAACTGGCTGTCATCAAAAAAGCGCTGAGCGCTCACTTTAATATTGCCGCCGAACAGGTGGATGAATTAATCGCGTTGGCGCGCCGGGAAGTCGACCTCGCCGTTTCCCTGCATGACTTTACCCGTATGCTCAATAACAATCTGAACGCATCGGAAAAAATCCAAATCATTGAATTACTCTGGCAGGTTGCATTTGCCGATGCCGTTCTGGATAAATATGAAGAATATTACATCCGAAAAATTGCCGATTTGCTCTATATCTCCCATAAAGATTACATCAGAACAAAGCACAGGGTAGCTGATAATATCGATTCCTGATGCCGGGAACCTCGTGGCAGAATATCACTAAATCTCAGTGTTCCGTATATTCGCCATTCGCCGTGTCCGTTACCTGCCGCCTGTTGCCTGGTAACCGGTCCCTGCCTCTCACACAGCGTAAAAAAGCCTGTTCAAGGTTAACTGCGTTGAAATGCCGGCAGCAGGCGGCGGGTGATCCGGCATAGTGGATTTTGCCCTGGTGCAATATGGCTATGCTGTCGCATAGTTTTTCCGCGTCCGCCAGCAGGTGGGTAGTGAAAAAACAGGTAAGACCCTGCCGTTTCAGCTCCAGCAGGTGAGATTGCAGACAGACCCGCGCCCTGGGGTCCAGGCCGCTCATTGGTTCATCCATGATGAGCAGCCTTTTCCCGCTCACCAGACAGGCAGCCAGGCCCAGTTTCTGCGCCGTTCCTTTTGACAGGCGCATAGCGGGTTTATCCAGCTCTGCAATCTCCACGTCCAGGATGTCCATAACCTCCTTTATCCGGTTGAGGTTGAATTCATTGCCATGGAGTGCGCCCAGGTAACGCAGGAACTCCCAACCGTTGAGATAACCCGGCGGCCGAAACTTTTCCGGCAGGTAAGCCAGGCGCGACCTGGCTGCGACCAAGCTGTGCTTCCTGTTGAAGACGGCAATCTCTCCCGAGGTTGCCGTATCGAGGTCCAGCAGACATTTCAGCAAGGTGGTTTTGCCGGCGCCGTTAACCCCCACCAGGCCCATGTAGCTACCCTCGGGAACCATAAGATCCAGGTCCGATAACACGGCTTTCCTGCCGCGCTGTTTTGTCAGTCCTTGTATCCGTATGGCTGGAACCGGCATGGCTTGATCCGCTCCTTGCGTCGGCTGATGACCGGGTCAGTACAGGAACAGCGCATTACAGCGGGTGTTGTCACTGTCCACATTCCAGTAAGAACCCGTCGCATCCGCATTATTGATGCAGGGGGCGCCGGTCGCGGATGACCAGAGTATGACTTCACTCCCCGGCGTCCCTGCACCGAAATCATCGCCCCCCACTATACTCTCGCCGGTTTTTGCCGTATTCACCGTACCGCGTACTACCCCGCTGCCCGGGTCGCCGTCATCCAGTTTTACGTCCAACTCGCGCAACAGGGTCGGGGTAACGCCAGCCCCGAACACGTAAGCCAAACGCACGGTTGACCCGGCCATGGCGCCGCCGTCGTCATAATCATCGGTAAACCCCAGCAGGACGGGTTGCTGAAAGGCATTGCCCGGCACTTGCCCCGTCAATACACCGGACTCATACTGTGCAGCCGTGGTGGTATTCCCGTTGTAACTCCCATTGAGGAGGCGGGAATGAGCCAGGTGCGCCCAGGCTGCACCGGCTTCCTCCCACTGGTCAATCCGCCCATTCTGGTTGCCGCCTATGGTAGGAGTTCCGCCACAGTTGGCATCCACTTCAGCCGTGATGGCCCTACAGGCCAGCGCTGCAGGCATATCGCCCGGAACTTGCCGGAAGCGGTCAATAAATCCGTAATACGCGGCCTGGATGCCGGAATTCTGGTCAGCCATATTGCGCACCCTGGCGCTGCTGATCAATTGCTGACCTTTCAGGATGCCGCCCAGCAGGAGTCCGATCAGGACCAGGACGATAGCGATTTCCACCAGGGTAAAACCTGACTGTTTACGTGTTTCCATAAAGTTATCCTCCATGAATTTCCATTAATTTATGGGAGCTCTGCTCCCAACCTCGGTACAACCATTAACACAACGAAATAAACAAAATAAAAAAGAAAAGTCTCTATAAATTCGGATTGGCTTCGAGTTTCATGCCTAAGGCGCGTACAATTGGGGCCAATGTTGACCAGCGCGGATTTCCTTTTTCGGAAAGAGCGCGGTAGAGGCTTTCCCTGGGGATCCCCACTCTGTCCGCAACCTGTGACATCCCCTGTGTTTCTGCGATTTTACGAAGGGCCTGCAAAAAAACAGCCGGTTCTTTGTCTTCTGCAGCCGCAGTCAGGTATTGTGCGGCAAAATCGGGGTCTGTCAGCTTCTTGTACAACCACTCGTTATGTTTTACGGTTTTCATATTCATGTAATCAACCAGGTTGTCGGCCCAACCATTTTTTCAATCTTTCCCTTGCCATTTTGATATCTGTTTTCTGGGTGGATTTCCTACCTCCATTGAGAAGCAATATGCCGGAAATGCTAATCCGCAAAAAATAAATCCTATAGCCGGGACCATAGTCTATCCGCAATTCGCTTACACCTTCTCTGAGATATTTGCAGTCGCCAAGCAAACCAAGTTCCAGGCGCTCAATCCTGGCAGCTATTCTGGCAACAGCCCTTTGATCCCGCAGAGTATGGAACCACCAGTCAATAAGGTCCTTTCCGTCTTGATCCGTGTAATGGACAACTTCCATGTTAGAAATATTGTAACGTATGCGATACAAATATCAATGTATTATTGGACGACTCAATATTGCAGGTTATGGGCTGCTTCCCCGCTTTTTCAATTGCAGTTGCGCCAGCTTGTTTTTCAGAAATCGCAGTTCATTGTCATTGCCTGCCAGTTTTCCGCTCTCCAGCAGGCCGCCGATAATTATCCGGGCGCTCTCAAGTTCTCCCAGGTCTTCCAGTACGTATATCTCCATTTGCGTTACCCAGGGGGGCGCCGCGTCATTACTCACGTTCAGACGCAGGGCCTCGGCATACTTCAAAGCCAGTTGCAGGTCCTTGATGCGGTGTTTGGCAACATATACCGCGTGGGCCATCCAGGGCCAGCGCCGGTCGGGGTCTTCAAGAAAGCGCCGGTGGACAAACTCAAGCATTTGTCTCTTCCTGCCGTTATCCGGCGTTTCCGTGTACACGCGGCTGGCGGATAACAGCGGATATTGAAACCGGTTGTCGAGGCCGAGCAGCGCGTCCAGCCAGTTTATGACCCTGGCGTAATCCAGTTCGGCGAACGGGATGCTGATGCCCGGCTGATTATCGAAAGCCTGTAGCCGCAGCATCAGGACCTTTGCCAGCGTTACCTGGTCTCCCATGGCGGATAAGCGCAGCAGCCTGGTATCCGGCGCGTCCGGCAGGGCGTATGTCGTCGCAACATCCTGCGACCGGGTATAGCTCCAGGATACCTGGAGCAATAAACTCGTAATCAATACTGCCCGAACGGCAAGCGGGACCGTTGACAGCGGCCTCGTGCTGTCGTCCCTTCCCGTTAGTCTTCCTGACAGGTTCATGGCGTCCGATTACAAATTCTTTCGATACAAGTCGAACAGGCCGGCTGACGATAAGACGGTAAGGTACAGCAGGGTTTGCATCAACACTGCCCGCAAATCTGCGAAATCGACTCCATAGACCAGCCAGTCGCTTCGGGCAAACGCATTCAGGTCGGGCAGCACCAATGCAAATACATTCACCAGGAAATGTACAAAGTCCTGCGAAACGGCGCCGGTCGCCAAAATCGGGTCGGCGCTTAACAGACAAATCGCCTCCATGCTGCGTGACAACAGGTAAAACGCCATCACTGAAATGAACGATATAGTGATATTGGAAAACGTCAGCAGGCAGACGAGACTGAGGGAGATTATCAACAGGTGTTCACAGAACAGGGAAAGAAGCCAGAAGCCGGCCCGGACGGCAGGCGCATACAGCAACAACGGCAAACCGGCCATGACGCAAATGGATAATGACAGGCCGGCAAATCCGAATAATTTACCAAACAGGTACGCGTACCTGGGTATGGGCAGGGACAAAATGATTTCCAGACCTTTGTCATTCAGTTCTCTCAATACACTGCTTATGACAAACAGGCAGATAACGCAAACCGAGAAGACACGCAGTAAAGAGGCCGTAACAACCGCCTGGACCTGCCTGGTTTCCGTGATGCTTAATTCACCAATGAATTCCGCAAGTCCGACCAGACCGAACACAACTGCAATCATCATAATAAATAAATGACGGCGTGCGGCTTCAAGCAAAGTAAAACGGGCTATTGTGGACATGTACATCACTATGTACTCCTTATCGGAGAAGCTCCCGCTGTTTGCCGGTGGAAGGTTTCACGGTAACCGGCCTGCCGTAACCATCCTGTTGAACAGGCGCGGCCGTGCCATCCACACCAGCACGTCATCAAAAACGGCGCCAGTGCCGGTTCCGGACACAGCGCCGCCCTGGTACAAGGGCTCGCCGTCGGGGCAGGATGTTCCGCTTCCCATATCATAACCACTGGCGTTGCCACAGGGCGCGCCTTCAAAAGGGGTGTTTTCTCCATCCGGGGTCAGGTTTGCGCCGGTGGAAAAGATAATCGCTACCGGGGTTTCCGTGGGCGCAGTCAACAGCTTACCCCGGCTGTCTACAACGCTCAGGTTATCGGCCAATACCGTCTTCATGGTGAACAACTCTGCGGAATTGCTGAAATTACGATCAACACGGTAACGCCAATAACCATTAAACGAGTCGGTATCCGCGCTTCTCGGGACTCCCCACGGATCAACCTCCGGCACGCTCAGGGTTCGCCAGGGGATATATCCCTCCGCCGTCGGAACACTGTTACAGGCGGCGTCTTCAAGACCATAATTATCGCTGTCCGGGTCTGTGGTCGTTGCCGGACAGGGAAGATAGCCGTTTATCATGGCGAAACCTGCCAACGCTTCCCTGGTCCGTTCCAGTTCAATCTCCACCCTGGCCCGCTGTTTTGCTTCCAGCAGGGAACCCAGGGGATTAAGCATCCCACCCAGCACCAGCGCGATGATCATCAACCCAATCGCAAGCTCGAGCAGGGAGAATCCTGGTTGCCTGTTCATCATAGTTTGCGGCCCTCTGCAACAATGTATTTCAGGGTTCGACAACGGCTAACTGGTCGTTGAAGCTTGCAATGATTCCAGCGCCGCTGAAAATATCGTTGCCGGACAATGTTGCATTTTCTCCTTCATAATAATCGGTAATGGAACCGGTCGAACGATCCTGTGCTGCCAGGGTCATCCCGGCAGAGACCACCAACGCTTCCGTGTCTTCGGCATGGCCTTGTATAACCAGACAATCAACCCCAGCCGTGCAATGGCCGGCGCCACCGGGGGTAGACCCGGCGCTGTAAGCAATGTACAGGAGGTGGTGCCATTTATTTTTTATGAACCAGGCCGGTAGTCCTTCGGGCGACTCGGATAAGAAATAATCTATGCCGCTCGTGCGAATGGAACCGGGGGCGCCACCGGGCAGCACAGTCAACCCGGTCCTGGCTACGACGCTTGCATCACGTAAATCTTCGATGATCAGCAGCGGTCTGCTGACCCGATAGCTGTCACCTGCATCAAAATCGTTATCGTGACCGCCTTCAAGCGCCCCGGCTGTCAGGAAATGGCGGCTGATCGCCACAACCATCCCCGCCGAACCGTCGGTCGTATTAAAAAGCGTATCACCAGGGACAACGTCGAGTTGAAGAAAGTCTGCGCTGACATCTTCCAGGGTGAGACCGGTTGTAGCGGAACTGGCCGTACCACTGATACCGCTTTCGTGATACGGCAGGGTGGCGGCAACCGGGCTGTCTGCACAATCGACGCCATAACCCCGGCACACGTCACGCCGGCGGATGCCGTCGGCTGAGTGGATACCCAGGTCTCCCTGATAACGCAGGTTGAAGCGGTAGCGGCGCCGGTTTACATACGCGTAGTACACATTGTATTCATCACCTGCCTGAAAGGAATTATCCCCTCCGCCATACAGTGTTGTGCTGATGTTTGAACCACTGACACCGGTAACCAGGCCAAAGGAACCGTCGCTTGCGTTTTCCACGATATCGCCAGCCAGTACACCCGCCGCACTGAAGTTCCGATTCAAGTCCTGCAACCGGTCGCTAGCGGGAGCGCCGGCAGTACCATTCAAAGACCGGGTAGCTGCCCGGATGCGATAATATTCACCATCAGCCAGGACGAGGGGCGCGGGCGATAACTGCCCGAGGTTCAATGCCGTTGAGGAAGTGACCCGGGTAACGACCGCAGCGTGCGGCTGTTCGATCAGGTCGCCCGGTTTTATTCCGGCCGAGATGAAATCCTGCGCCGCGTCCACCAGGACGGAGGCTGATGACCCGGGGCTCGCGCTCCCATCCAGGAGGGGTATCGCAACGCCGGCGCCCGTACACTCGACCACCTGCGCATTGAGCCAGACACAATACCCGTTTTCGCGATTGGCGTTGATGGTTCCTGCGGGCGTCGAAGATTGCAGCGCTTGAATAACTGCCGCGGCATACCCGGATTGCGTATCCGGGGTAAACCCCGTGATCACGTAACGGTCAAGGAAAGGAACCCTCCACTCCACCTGAAAACCGGTGGGAAAACGCTTGCCTGGTTCATGGACAGACAACAAGCCTTTCCTGATGTGGTTCCCGGCATTGTATCGAGGCAACCGGTAAACGTCATTTTCTCTGAATTGGTTATTCCTGCCGAAATTCAGGCCGGACACGGTCAGCAGCGTCGGGCCGCCAACGCTGTCCACGCGACCAACTGAACGATCGCTCAGGTTCTCCACCACATCACCGTTGACAATCCCCCTGGCAATGAAGTCCACCCGGGGGTCAATCAAAGTCAAGCCCAGGCTGCCCGGCCCGGCAACGCCGGTATTGGCGCGCAGGCGGTAAAGGTCGCCGAGGTCGAAATCATTCTCTAACCCGCCACTGAGCCTGCCCAGCGTTAACTCCGTCCTGCTCACGGCGCTGATCGTTCCACTGGAACCATCACTCAGATTTTCTATCACGTCTCCGGGCACAATGCCGAACTTCTTGAAGTTGCGGCTGGTATCCTTAAGGATGAAATCCCTGCTGCCGGTAGTGGCCATACCTGACAAGGTGTGTGCAAGACCGCGCAGTTCGATAAAATAAACGTCCCCTTTATCAAAATCGTTTTCCCTGCCCGTTCCATGGCCGACCACTTCCAGCGTTTTTTTATTTACCACTTTCACAACGGCAACTGAGCCGTCCGTAACATTCCTGACAAGGTCGTTGGGTCTGACTCCCCACACATTGAAATCTTTGCGTGTATCGGAGAGTATGCTTGCCTCATCATCCCCGGTATGGGCGCCGCGTAATACCCGGTTATCGGCATGGGGGTCGGCAAACGGTGTCAGCCAGGGGTACGCGGAATGCTCTGCTCTATAGCGCGCAAGTACTGCACGCATTTCATTGACCACGCGTCGTTCCAGCACCGACATCAGTTGCGCGCGGTTGATGATTACCAACTGATCATTGCCGGCGGTCGTAGAAAATGCACCATTACTGATGTTGCTATTATCACCTTCCAGGTAATCGACAGCATCATTGCTCGGGCGGGCATATTGATTGGAGACAGGCGCGCCCGCAGCGATGACAACCGCTACCACGTCATCCACGCCATCAACACTGAGTTGTCCGGGCGTTTCACTGTTGATAACCGCCTGGTTGGATTGGCTGTTCTTGAAATCCGGCGACAAGGCATACCATAATCGTTCACTGCTGCTATCGCGCGGGTCATCGAGTCCCAGTATGGTAAACGGCAATCGGCCCAACGTCGTCCCGGTACTCAGCGCGCAATTCGTTTCCGGCCGGCCGTCGTTATTCCGGTCGGGACAGGGTAAAAATCCCGGGCCTTTGTCCGGGTTGATGCGCAAGTCGGGATAATTCATCGCGTAGTGCAACAAGGCCTGTTTTGCCCGGTTCAACGCGAGCCGGCTGTCTGAACGGCGAACATAAACTTGAGTGTGCCCGTTCAAGTCAGACAGCAACAGCCAGCTTGAACTGAGGATCAGCGCCAGCATGAAAGCCAGCAACACCGCGCCTGTCGATGATCGAAAGCCCGGACCCGTGTTTGGACCTGCATATTTCACGGAGCCTCATCCTTCAGGTCTGTGACAGCGCCGGAATGCAGGTGATAAGACTGCCCGGGTTTTAATTTCACTGATTTACCGATCATCGGCACACGGATGCTGACCTCGTTATCGAGTATCTGCCCTGATTCCAGTTCCCGGTAATCCAGAGCCGCAGTGCCTTCCTTTGCATTGACCCAAGCCATTCGTGCCCTGTCCTTTTTATAAATCACGCCTTTGAGGGTAATAACCGGTAAATCCCCATTGCTCTCTTCCGGCCCGCGGAATATTCCGGCCTGTGCTTGCCTGGCTCTATCTTTCCCGAGCTTTCCCTGAGTACCGGCGCCGCTGTTATCCCGGCCACTTGTGGTCTGCATGTTTTCCTCCCTGACCTCCTGAAGCCGTTGGCGCTCCTCCCGGGTGGTAAACAATCGTCCGAATTGTTGTTCATCGGCCGAACAGCAATAGCCGGACATGGAAAACGTTGCAATAATTATCCACCTTCCGGTTACTCCGGACGGCCACCATTTAATCAAGCTCATGCCTTAATCTCCGAGTCATCCGTCAGCCTGATGGAAAACCATTTCAGCAGACAGGTTGCAGTTACGTTGCCGGCTCCCGGGTTATCCGTCAGTTCCACAAAATTGCGCGTTAATTCACAACCCGAAACGGTGTAGAGGCCCTTGGCCCGTTCATTCAACAGGTTCAGCAATGCAAATAAATCCCCTTCATGCAGCAATTGCATAGTCAGGGTCATTTCACTGACAAAGATGTCATACCTGCCCGGAGGGGTCGGAAACTCTGGAAGATGGTGTTTCTGCGCTCTTATCTCATAGCTCAGGGATGGTAGTTGAAGTCTGTCTCCCGCGTCCTGCAGGACTTCAATCCAGTTCAACCTTTGCTCCTTGCCCAACAGGCCGGTGTTATACAGGTCCATAAACCGGGGGAAATAATCTTTTATTACATTCTCTTCCTCATCCACCGCCAGGTAACGGCGGCTGAGCGCGCGCAGCTGTTCACTGTTGTGCCGGTATTCCTGTTCCATCTGACTCTCAAAATAAGCGCTTGCCGCCAGCAACGAGACACTGAGTGTAGTGACGCTGATAAACACCGTCACGGCGCCACGCAAATACGGCCAGTCCATATTTTCAGGTCCCATTGCTGCTTTCCAGAACGATCCTGAGGGTAAATTCTGCCCGGCGTTGAAGAGATTGCGTATTACCCTGCAAATCCGTGCCGGAACTGACATCAAGGGGCAAAGAAACGATATTGACATCATGCACCGCCTCCCGCGCGCGCAGATCGTCGGCAAGTCGATTGATCGCGTCCATGGCTTCCCTGAAATTACCGTTAAACGGTTCGATACGTCCTTTAAGCAAGGCCACGTGGTAAACCGTTGCATCTGCGTCGGCGCCGGAAACATCCAATGCGACCCGTATATCCGCACGATCCGGAGGGTTATCAAGGGCTGTGCGCGGATTATCAGAGGCAGCCCATACCAGCTTACTTACCTGTATGGAAGGAAACCGATCCAGGCTGGCGCTGAGCACGGACACCATGTCTATTGGGGATGATTTGAATAGCGCCAAACTATCCGCAATCCGGACTGCCGTTTTCAAGTCTAACGGTTCAACCGGTGTGTCCGGGAGGCGCTTTCTGGCCAGTTCATATTTCGCGGCGTACACTTGCGTCTGTTCGTTTGCCGCAACGCTTTGCCGTTTAAAGGCTATGCCGCCCAGTAAATTCAGCCCGCTCCAGCTAGCGCTGCCGAGTAACAGCACAATACCGGCGACCATTACCGAGTCGCGTAACCGCCGCAGGGAAAAATAACGCCTTTCCGCGGCGCCGGAGTAACAATTCCCGGGCCTGATCTTCAACAACTGCCGCATGAAATACAGGTCACTGAAGGGGGTTGACGCCGTCTTGCGCGAACCGGATTCAGCCAGAAGTTTGTTCAGGTCGCAAAAGTGGCAGCTTACGGATTCCTGATGAGCGTATGCAGACTTCAACTCCTGTAACAGGGCGCCGGCCAGGATAAAGTGGACATACAACGGCTCCTCAGAGGTAAGCGGTCGCTGGCTGTTCAGATAACGCTGAATTTTTTCCACTTCATCACGAATGAGTGGAAAATATGACGCAGTTTCGCCGCGGGGCAGCTGCACCAGACGACTGAACTGAAATTCCCCATTGTCAAAATAAGTCTGACGTAATCCGCTGATACTTTGCATGCTGACCAGCAGCCGACGTCCGTCACTCCGACCGGCTATGGGTTTCAGCAACTGTCCCGTAAAAAGAGGTAGTGAACAGATGCCTGCCAGGGGCACTTTGGCTTCACCCAAAAGGGCAACCCACTGTTTGATGACGGCCGGATTGGCAAGCGCGCTCAGCAGTACCCGGTCATTTCGGCGCCCCCCGGTTTCCCGACCCGTCACCTTGTAAAAACAATAAGAAGTGTCTTTGAAAAGACGTCCGGCCTTGCGTTTGAGCAGCGCCTGCCGGTCGCGCCGGGATACATGCGGAATAGTGTCCTGACGATACTCTTCATCAAATACGTCCACCAGCACATAGAACGGGATATCCGCTGTTTCAGCCAGATAGCGCCGAAAGTTTTGCCGGCCTTTTTCACCCGCGTCAAACACTGAGGAATGGCTGCTGTCATTATCCTCCCAATGGTATACGGCTACCTGCTGCGTGCTTATAAACAGCCCTCTGCGGGCGCCAATGTTATATCCTGAGATCGGTAATGAGATCATAAATCGGCCCTAAAACGGAAACCATGACCCAGCCGATAATGACTCCCAACAACAGCGTCATTATCGGTTCTATCATTGATTGCAGTCTGCCTATGGACTCCCGCACATCGCGCGTGTAGAAATAGGCAACGTTCTCAAGGGACAGCGCCAGGGCGCCGGTTGTTTCTCCAACCCGGATCATGCGCAGGATCAGGGGCGGGAACAGTCCGCTTGCCGCAAAGCTGTCAGCCAGGCTTTTACCGTCCGCCACAGCGTTGCCGATGCTGTTCATCGCCTTTTCAATGACAAGATTGCCGGCGCTACGTTCAGCGGCGCTGATGCAATCGATAACCGTGATGCCCGATGTATACATCATGGCAAACAGACCGGAGAGCCGCGCCAGGATCAGCTTCTCCAGCACCGGGCCAACCACCGGCGCAGATAACTTGAACCGATCCAGCGCAAGCCGGAATCCGGGACTGGTTTTGGCGCCGATAACTACGAGAATGGCAATCAACGGCGGGGCAGACAGAATAAGATACCGATAGTCGGCAAACCCGCCGGATACTGTGATCAACAATACGGTATGGGCTGGTAATTCCGAACCTGTGGTCCTGACGAATGCCAGCAGTTCCGGCACCAGGTAAGTCATCAGAAAAAACACCACGGCGCTGATGACTGTGCCGGTGAAAACCGGGTATATGATCAGCTTCACGGCCATGGATGCCTGTTCGTCCTGCCATTTCAGGTTTGCTCCCAGCCTGTCCAGTATGCTGCCCAAATCGCCGGTTTGCTCTCCCGCCCGGATCAGGTTGATGAATACCTCGCTGAACGCGTCGGGAAACTCGCGCATGGCTTCCGACAAGGTCTTGCCACCTTCAATAGATTCAAGCATTGACGCACAGACCTCCCGTAACCGGGGGTTGTCCGCGCTGTCGCGCAGGTCTTGCAGACTTTCCAGGATAGACACGCCGGCGCGCAAGGTCTGTTCCAGGTGAAAACAAAATAAAATCAGGTCGCGCTTTTTCACCCGGCGTAGCGGCAGGCGTAAGCCCGGTGATCGGTTTGTTTTGTAGCTGATCAGCTCCAGTCCCATTTTCCGCAGTCGTATTTCCAGGTCCGCTCCATTGGAGGCGCTCATTTTCCCTTTCTTCATGCGGCCGCGGGCATCGATCCCCTTATACCTGTAATAACTCATGAATATCGGACCTGTGCCCGGCTATTGCCGAAATCCACCACGCGGGCAACTTCTTCAAGGCTGGTGGAACCTTCAACGATCTTGCTCATCGCTGCATCGCTGAGGGGCTTGAAACCTTTTGCCAGGGCCATACCGGAGAGTTCCCGGGGCGTTCCGCCACGGGCAACCAATTCGTCCATGTCAGAATCGAACAACAATATTTCCATCAATGCCATGCGGCCGCGATAGCCCTGATCTATGCAGGCCGGGCACCCTACGGGCCGGTAAACAATGAGTGATTCATCTGCTACTCGCGAGTCGGGCAAGGGATAGTTCCTGTCAACCGGTTCCTTACAGTCATTACATAGCTTGCGCACCAGTCTTTGCGCCACCACGCCGATGATATTTCCAGCCAGGATTCCAGGTTTGATGCCTATATCGAGCAGGCGCGGGATGACGCCGACCGCAGAATTGGAATGCAGGGTGGAAAACACTCGGTGACCGGTCATGGCTGCGCGCAAGGCCATGGTTGCGGTGTCTTCATCGCGTATTTCTCCGACCAGGATAACATCCGGGTCCTGGCGCAGTATCGATCGGATGCCGTCGGCGAAATCGAGTTTTGTTGTTGCGTTGGCCTGGGTCTGCCTGATCATGGAGGTGGAATATTCAACAGGGTCTTCCAGGGTCATGATATTGACGGATTCGGTGCTCAGGTATTGTAAAACCGAGTACAAGGTGGTGGTCTTGCCGCTGCCGGTAGGCCCGGTCACCAGGATGAGGCCTTCCGGACGCGTTACCATGTCCTTCAGAGCAGTCAGATCCGAATTCGCCAGACCCAATTGATCCAGGGCAACGATACCTTTTTGCCGATCCAGGACTCGCAGGACTATATTTTCACCGTGCAGGGTAGGTAGTGTGGATACGCGAAAATCCACCTGCCGGCCAGACAGGGACAGGGAAATACGGCCATCCTGCGGCGCGCGGGTTTCGGCAATGTCCAGCCCCGCCATTACTTTCACACGGACGACAAGCGCCGACCAGTAGTTTTTATGCAGGCTGCGTACCTGCCGGAGTACGCCGTCTATGCGGTAGCGAAAACGGAGAAATCCCTGTTCCGGCTCAAAATGGATATCCGAGGCACCGCGCTTAACCGCATCGGATAACAGCGCATTGACCAGGCGGACAACCGGTTGGCTGTATTCATTGCTCTGCGCGGCAAGGCTCTGGTAGTCGAGTTCGCCCGTTTCTATCTCGTTCAGAATACCGTCAACGGACAGCTCATAGCCGTAGAACCGATCGATGGATTTCTCAATTTCCGCCTCTGCAGCGAGCACGGGGACAACGTCTGCCGCACCGCCCAGGTGAGCATTGACCTGGTCCAGGGCAACAATGTCAAAAGTATCCGCCAGCGCTACTTTCAGCAATCTGCGGACTGAGTCATAGCTGACAGGCACGGCATGCAGACTCCGGGCCAGTTCTTCCGGGACCATGGCTATCGCTTCACTGTCGGCCACGCTGGATTGCAAATCAACGCACTGCTGCCCGAACGCACCACTGATGACATCATGAATGATCGCCTCAGTTGCGAACCCCAGGCGAACCAGGATTTTCCCCAGTAACTCCCGGTGCTTCTTCTGCTCCAGCAGCGCAATTTCAAGCTGGTCGGATGTAACGATCCCTCTACTGACGAGTATCTCGCCCAAACGCAGGTGTGGATTGGACATAGTCACGGCCGTCGCAATGACTGAATGCGTCTGATGACCGGCCGGATATCCAGGTTCGAAGCGCCGGCCTCTACCAGTTTCAGGGTGATGCGATAATAACTCAGCGCTTCCTCTCTCTGCCCCATCCTGTCCAGGCTGATAGCCAGGTTAAGGGTATAAACCGGGTTGGCAGGCTCCATACGGTGAGCTGCAGAAAAGGCTTGTTGCGCCTCGGCCCAGCGCGTTTGCGCTGCCAGGAGCTGACCCAGGGTAACATACAGAAACGGGTTATCCGGTTGCCTTGACAATAGTTGCCTGATGACGGGCTCTCCCTGCCGGTCTCCTTGCAGGCCAATCAACGCGGCTCTGGAGAAGGTATCCTGCGGAAAGGCGCGGGTTATTCGCTGATACATGCTTTGCGCGGTCTTGATATCTCCTTCCCTAACTGCGCAAGCTGCCAGCCCCAGCATGGCATTGCGGTTGTCCGGATATGTTTGTAATACGTCTGCATAGCCGGATTTGGCAGCGTCCAAATTGCCGGCCTGGTAAGCCCGGTAAGCCGCATTCGCCTGGTCGTCCTTGTTTTCGACGGCTTCCGTGCGTATGACACTGATCGGCGCTGGATCCGGTTCTGCCCCGACGGACTGGAGCACCGTGGAAACGGCACAGGCGCCGAAAACAATCAACGCCGGAAAAAACATAGCTCTGATCCCTGCCCCCCGATGGATTTCCGTGTTACTCATTGTTTTCTCCCGGAAAGAACTGTTTATAAGAACTGAAATCACCCTCCAGGCTTGGGTTACGGATAATAAGCGGACGCAGAAATATAACCAGTTCGGTCTTTCCGTACTCGCGCATAGCCATCTTGAAGGCATTGCCCAGGACCGGTATCCGGGAAAGCCCGGGAATGACGTTGTCGTTTTTGCGATTTTCATCCTGCATCAGCCCGCCCATGACCGCGATCTCGCCGTTTTTCAACTGCAACATGGATTCCATTTCGCGTACCCGGATTTCCGGTACCGGGCTGGTGACCGACAATGCCGGGTTCGGGTCGTTGACAAACCGGTTGATCCGGGAAATGCTGGGCCTGATGTTAAGAATGATGGAATCATCGGCTTTGATGAGCGGCGTGATAGTCATGACTATGCCCACCGGTACGGTTTTTACGATTGTCTCAAAGGTACTGGCTGCAACGCCCTGAGTGACGTTGCTTTCCTGTTCCACTTCAAAATAGACCACGTTATCGACCACCTTCAGGATGGCCGTTTGATTGTTCAGGGCCATGATCTGCGGACTCGACAACACGCTTACGTCGCCGAACTCCTCCAGCAATTCCAGGGCGGCGCTGAACACCCGCTCCCGGTCCGGGTTGGGATCGTCATAACGCAGGGAAAACAGGGAAGCGGCATTAACGGGGTTTGCCGTGATCGTTTTCGTTGTCAGGTTAAATCCGGCGAGACCGGCCTGGTTGAGCACCTGCCAGTCGATGCCGGCCTGGAACTGGTCCGTCAGACTCACTTCGACAATTGTCGCCTGTATCAACACCTGGCGATTAGCGTTGGTGAGGGTCTGGTTAATCAGTTTCTGCAGTAATTCATGTTGTGCAGCGGTTGCCTTTATGGTCAAAACACCTGATTCGGGATGGGGGATGACGGCATTACCAGCCATCGACTTAGCGTCGACTGAACCATCCGAATCCAGGATGGCAGTGACGTTCGCCACCAAGCTGGCCCAGAAATGGTTGGACATCGTGCTGGCGATAGTTGTGGTCGAATTATTCGTTCCGCCGCCACCTTCTGCACTGTTGCCGGTTCCGGCAATCTGTGTACCGACCTGTACGACGTGGGACGTATCACGAGCCATGTTCAGGTAATCAATTCGGTAGGTGCGGAAATACGGCTCGTCCGGGGCGATGAATACGCTGTCTTCCTCTATCGAATGGCGCAAGCCTGCCTGCCGGGCTATGCGCTGCAATAACTGCGGCAAGGTCTGCTCCACCGCGTTCATGGTCACAAGGCCGCTGATACCCGGAGCAATATCGACATTCACTTGCGCATCCCGCGCCAGGGCAAACAACAGTTCCGTTACGGGGACTTCATTAACGACTACCGTGTACCTTTCCTCGTGCTGCAACGGCGCAGGCTCAGGAACGGGCGGGGGTTGCCGGACAATCTCGGGAATATCGCCGGACAGGCTCGTATCGGCTGTTACGGTGAGATGTCCTGTCGAAGGCGTCGGCGGTTCGGGAGTGAATTTTGCGCACGCGGCGAAAACAGTGAAGCAAAGCAGACAGGTGACAATCCGCCTGCTCGCGGACCCATCCTTAATAACCCGTCCCATCCCAAAGCGGTATCCTGTCGGGGATGGCCTATCCGTAAACCCGTAAATCCCTTGTAACAATTCCATGATGCTCCGTTACTTTCCTGCAACTCCTTCCTAACAGCCCACGCAGCGCAAGCCGCGCCCCGTGAACTACCCTGTGACTATGAGGATATACTCTGACGCCGTATATTGCAAATAAAATTTTTTAGTTTATCAGCCTGACCACAGGGCGAACGCATACTTTAGAATCCGGGTTATCGTCATTCCGGCGCAGGCCGAGTAGTGGCACATAGCCTGCCCCTGCAGGCTGTAAGCAGGGGGATGTGCCGTCAACGGAGCGTAGGATGCAAATCCAGTCGAAAAAGACGGTTCCTTATGGTAGAAGGTTGGTTTGTTAACTGGATTCCGGCCTGCGCCGGAATGACGCACTGAGTTATACAGCTGGTTTTCTATTCTTGACGGCCTGCGCCGGAATGACGAGACCAGGGCAACCGCATACTTTTTTATATCTGTTATAAGGACTGTCCAGATAGAATCTCCGCCCGTCTCGTATCACTCCACCCGGCCTGCTTGAGTGTCCCCCGCATACTGTTCTTGTGTGGAGGGGACAGATTTAAATCTGTCCCCCAGGAGTCACGGGCATTTCCCCTGGGAGGGAGGGCGTCTCGCCCTCCACGAGGGCAGGATGCCCCAACTCACGGGAGTTAGCGGGAACGGCTGGTAAACTCATCATTTTCTCCTCAAGTTGGGGGTAATACTGCTATGATCCCCATAACATCCTTAAGTTCCCTGCTTAGGACAAAAAGTATGATCTTGTCCTGAGCCTCACCACACCTCTTTCATCAGTCTCAGAAAGTTCAGACCCAGTACTTTTTCAATGCTGTTTGTGGAGTGGCCTCGCTTATGCAACATGTCGGCGAGTTTTTGAAATTGTGTCGGCCCCATCAAGTCGGGCACCAGCGGCACAACCTGGCTGGATTCTCCGCTGGCACCAATACCGGCTTTTTTACGTTGTTCCACTTCGCCGGCGATAGCGACTCGATATTTCGTCATATCGTCGATTGCAGTCGCATCCCCATCAGTACCTATTCCTACGTGATCCTGTCCGCATACATTAAGCGCGTGCTCAATATGACGGACAACATCTTCGGCCAGGGCGTGACCATCGCGTTTCAGGAATGGCATGAAGTAGATACCGACAATGCCTCCTCCCTCAGCAACCAGGCGTAATTCTTCATCGGTCTTGTTGCGGGGTAGATTCGTAATAGCCCGGCAGCCGGTATGAGAAATCGTGATGGGCGCCTCTGACGTCTTTATTGCATCCAGGCAGGTTTGCTCCCCGCTGTGGCTCAGGTCCACCAATACCTTGTATTGGTTAAGGGCCTCGACCACTTTATGGCCGAACGACGTTAATCCACTGTTTTCCTGCACTGCACATCCGTCGCCGATTTGATTACGGTCGTTATAGGTCAATTGTATAATGCGTACGCCAAGATTGGCGAAGACCTTAACGCGACCCGTATCATCACCGACACTTGCCGCGTTCTGGAAACCAAAAATTATACCGATTTTATTTTCCCGTTTCGCTGCCAGGATATCCTCCGCACTCCAGATCTTGACAAGATCAGCGCGCTGTTCACGTATTATTGAATTCCATTCAGAAATGTCCTTAATAGTATACTCATAGGGCGCTTCCGGCCCCGAGACATAGCCGAGAGTGACATTTATCGCGGTTGTTCCGGAAGCATGGGTATCATTGATGGCACGCGCATCTACGCTACGCATTCGTTTAATCAAATTACCGCCATCACCCTTACGTTGGCTACTCCGGGATTCGACCCACAGGTTCTGGTTGGATAATCCCCCCAGGGCATTAATGATTATCATGTCCCTGATAGCCGGGGATCCGGCTTCTACGGGAGGAGATTTCAAGCCGAACGGGAGCGCCGCCAGGCCGGCTGATGTCAGTTGAATGAATTTACGCCTGAATAGTCTGTTGTTCATTGATGTTTGAAAACAATCCCATCCCGCATAACAAACCCGACCTCCAGCACCGCATTTATATCATCCAGCGGGTTGCCCGGCAGCGCGACGATATCTGCCGCCTTGCCGGACTCAAGCGAACCGGTTTTTTTCTCAATGCCTGCGGCTATGGCCGCATTGATGGTACCCGCCATCAACGCCTCCATGTTTGACATGCCGATGTTGACATATTCGATAAACTCATTGGGATTTTCTCCATGCGGAGAGACGCCTGAATCTGTTCCCAAAGCTATCTTCACTCCCATTTTATAGGCCAAAGCGCCCATGTCCTTGGGTTGTCTGCCCAACTGCAGCAGTTTTTCCATAACGGGTGCAGGCAAGTGACCAAAGGGGCCTTTTTTCATTTTCTCCGGTGTATCACCGACCGCTGTTATGGGATAAATGGTCGGGATCATCCATGCCCCCGTCTCGACGAATAACTTCATCGTGTCTTCATCCGCCCACATGGCGTGTTCGATGGAATCCATGCCTGCGCGCAGGGCGGCTTCGATGCCCTCCCTGGCATGGGCATGAGCAGTAACTTTACGCCCCAGACTATGAGCGGTTTCCACGATGGCTTTCAGTTCATCATCGGTAAGCTGTTGGCCTGTGCCCGCCGCTGTTTCGCTTAACACGCCGCCGGTTGCCGTAACCTTGATCACGTCAGCCCCGCGTTTTACCTGTCGCCGTACGGCTGCACGACAGGAGTCCGGCCCGTCGCAGGTTGCCGTCGATGGGATGGCCTCCAGTACCTCCTGCCTGAAACCATGTATATCACCGTGTCCGCCGGTAGCGCTAATAGCTTCGCCGGCTACGAGAATCCTGGGGCCCGGAACTTTTCCGGCCCTGATCGCAGCGCGTAAAGCGAATACTGAACGACCCCGTGAACCCAGGTCCCTTATCGTGGTAAATCCGGCATCAAGTGTACGATGCGCATACATGGCAGCAGTCAGCGAGTTGTCCGCATCGCCCATCGTTACAGTTTCCAGTTTCGCATTCTGTCCATATTCCTTGCTGATATGTACGTGCAAATCGATAAAACCCGGCATGACGAATTGATCGCGTAAATCGATTAAGACCTCGTCATTATCATTTCCTTCGATTTCACTTTTTCCCAAAAAACCGGCATGGACGCTGTCGATCTTTCCTCCCTTGACAACAACGGTTTGTTGCTGCTTAGCCGGATTGCCGGGCATATCCAGTAAACTACCTGCATGGATGATTATCGTCTCCGGCCCGACTGCGTAAGGATTCGGCTGTCTGGTGTGACCGGTGCTGCTGATACAAAATCCACAGACCGCGATGATCAGGAGAATATTTCCGGAATATTTATTCATGATGCCGACCCTCTACCTGACGTCGGTAAAAATGTGTTTTGCTTTTTCGAGTGAAGGTTCTTTCCAGTCGGGGAACCTGCTGGTGAAGATATCGTTACGACCATAGTATTTTTGCAATAATATGCCCTTGGCCGTACCCCCTTTCCATAAGTCATAGGTTTTGTCGCTGTATCTGTCGAAGAAGGTCGTAAGGCGCCTGTCCAGTTCCCTGGCGACATCCATATAAGCGGGATGATCAATCAGGTTCACCCGTTCTTCAGGATCGTTCCTGAGATCGTAAAGTGTATTCGGCTCGTCATCATCCAGCCGCTTCATGTACTTCCATCCCGGCGTTCGGATTACCCTGACAGTGACGAATTCAAAAAACGCTGCATCATCCCATTTATCAATGTCTTTACCGAGCAGCATCGGCGAAAAGTCTTTCCCCGGGGTATTGGCAATGCTTTTATCGCCCATACCAATGTATCCCAGTAAAGTTGGAAACAGGTCAAACTGGTTGATGAACCTGGAGCTTTCGATACCACGCGGAATCCTGCCGGGATGACGGACGATAAGCGGAATCTGCATGTTGATGTTATGCGCCGTAAAGGGAAAAGACCAGGATGTATTTCCAAACAGACCGTGGTGCCCGTAGGAAGCGCCCTGGTCCGAGGTATAGATCACTATGGTATTGTGATCCATTCCCAGTTCCTTCAGTTTCTGCATAACGGCGCCGACGCCGTCATCCACCATGGCTGTTTCCGAAGCGGCGTTGATCATCGCCGTCTTATTATTCAACGCCTCTATGGCCGTCCATGCGGTTGTGCCTTCCTTCACCATCAAGCTCGTCGGCCCGCGCCCTCCCTGGGCCCAGTTTTTCAGGTAAAGATGTATTTTTTCCTGCGGCATGGATGGGGTATTTTCTGTGTAATACGCGGCATGCCGGTTATTTGGTTCCATGGTTACCGTCGGCGGCAAGTTATACGGGCCATTATAGGCGAGATACAGGAAAAAAGGCTTGTCCTTATTTTGTCCGGAAAGAAACTTGACTGCTTTCTCTGTCCAGAAATCAGTCAGGTGTCTGGCAACTGCATAAGTTTCGCCGTTATCGATCACTGTTTGATCATAAAACGTGGTCGTGTGCCCCGAGGGAAATGTTACCCAGTATTTGAACCCCAGTTGCGGTTTATGCGGCATGCCTAAATGGTACTTGCCCACAAGCCCAGTGTTGTAACCCGCTTCCGAAAGGGTCTGGGGGAGAGAACGGAATTCCTCTATCCCGGACCAGCCTGGCACGTTGATATCTGACGGTAAGGCGACGTGTATGCCCGTTTGTGACGGTATCAAACCGGTCAACAGGGTTGCCCTGGTGGGAGAGCAGACCCCGTTTACGGCGAAAGCATTATTAAACCTGATACCCTCATTTGCCAGTCTGTCAATATTCGGGGTTTTTATTTCTTTGTTGCCGTATGTTCCCAATAACGAACTGCTCTGGTTGTCGGACAGGATTAAAATTATGTTTGGCTGCGCTTCTGCCGATAAAACAAGCGGAAAATAAATTACCAGGGCGATAAATAAAGAAACCAGCGATTTAAATCCAGCCGACACGGTAGAGTCCGTGCTATTTCACGAATTTGAAAACAGTACCATCTTTCATCACGAATACTACCTTCTGCAATACAGTGATATCCTCCAGCGGATTGCCCTCGACTGCTATCACGTCCGCCCTCATTCCCGGTTCAAGCTTTCCTGCTTCATCCGCCAGACCGAGATGATCCGCGCTGCTGACAGTCGCTATCCTCAGCGCTTCCGCTTCGCTGACACCCACCTTCACCAGCCATTCTACTTCGCGGGCATTCGTTCCATGGGGAACCACGCCGGCATCGGAACCAAGTGCGATCTTCACTCCGGCCTTGTACGCCAGGAGAAAATTGGCAGGATGTTCTTTCTGGAACAGTTTCATGCGCTCCTGCATAGGCTCCGGTATGGAATCAATCCTGTCGGCGATCATATCCTGCACATCCAACGTAGGCACCAGGTAGGCGCCGGTTTTTTTAAATAACTGAATAGACTCGCTGTCCAGGAAGGAACCGTGTTCGATGCTGTCCACCCCGGCTTTCAATGCTGCATTAACACCCGCGGTAGCATGGGCATGGGCAGTGGCCTTCATATCCAGGCTATGTGCCGTCTCGACGATAGCTTTCAATTCGTCCTGCATAAAAGAGGGGGCATGATGTTTCCCTCCGGTACGCTCGTTGCCACCTCCGGTCGCGTGGATTTTGATCAGGTCCGAACCCTGGCGGAACTGCCGACGGACGGCGCGGCGGCACTCGTCCACGCCGTCACACAAGCCTGAAGACGCGTAGAGTTCCAATACCTGGTCCGGGCGGTCCAGAAGATCGCCATGGCCACCCGTCGGGGACACAGATGAACCCGCAGCCAGGATTCTCGGCCCTGCAACTTCCCCTGACTGAATGGCGTTACGCAGGACGATGACAGGCCAGGAATTGGTTCCGGCATCCAGATCGGCAACTGTGGTAAAACCCGCTTCCAGCGTCGCTTTGGCATTGACGATACCCGCTATCAACAGTTCTTCTCCAGAAAGCGTCGGGTTTCTAAATGTTTCCCCATATCTGTGGATAAGATGAACATGTGCATCAATCATACCGGGGAGAACGAATTTATCTTTCAGGTTGAATACATTTACTTCAGGGGAATCGAGACCGAGTTGTTGCGGTGATATATATCCTGTACGAACGGAGGTAATTTTGCTGCCCTGAATAACAAGCGTCTGTTTATGCTTTGGGCTGGCGCCGGGTATGTCCAGTAACGTTCCTGCATGGATTACCGATGTTGATATCTTTTGTTCTTCCTGCTTCCCTTCCTGTGCGACAGCAACCGATATGTGGAGGAAAAATAAAAAAAAGATACATCCGGATAAATATTTTGGTTGTTTCATATACTTACAACGTATTTTGAAAATGTCGATAGATCGTGAGCCCGGCTACTGGCCCGCAAGCTGATCCCACCCGCGGCTGATAACAGGTCGTATCCGGACACAACTTTACCGGTTATGATGTGTCCGGTACTGAATTCGCGACAGCGCTGAAGTAACGTGCCAAATCAAAAATCTCTATTGAGCATCACACCCAGAGTTCGAGGTTTTTCCAGGAAGTTCTGGCCCGGGTTAAGTCTGAAAGTACTGTCTTCAAATATATGGGTAATCGCCCGTTCGTCGAATACATTCTCCAGGAACAGTGCGACCTCCCAATCATTTCCCTCAACGCCGGCGCGTAAATCCAGGATTGCATAGTCACCCTGCCGGTTATAAGACGAATTCGGTCTTGTCGTGGGTACAAGTGTGTTTATGTCCAGCAAATACTCGTTGAAGTCTGAAAAATGTTCGCCGATATAGTTGACATTCAGATAAAAATAACCGCGCAGGCCCATCCACGGCAGGGAGTGGCCATACTCCATGGATGCATTAAACGTCCATTCAGGCACATCGGGAATGGGATCGCCCTTGAGTCCGGAACGACTGAGGGTGCTGCTGGCCCGGTTGGCGGGAGCATCGGCATCGAGTTCTGCATTAACATAACTTAACGCTGCAGTCAGGCGGAAATCTTTGCCCAGATCGAATGCGCTTTCCAGTTCAAACCCGGTTGCCTCAGCACTGTCAGCGTTGTTGAGGAAGCCGAACAGGCCGGTAGCCGATCTGCCACCGAGCACGATGTCGGACCAATCAATGTAATAGACTGCGCCGTTCAGGGTCAGTCGATTATCAAACCATTGTGAGTGAATTCCGATTTCATAACTGTCCAGCGTGTCGGAGCGGAACTCTTCCGGAACACCCACATTGCCCGGGTCGGTCAAGGCGATGGAAGAGGTGTTCTGGTTGGCGCCGCCGGGCCGGAAACCCTGTGAAAAAGAAGCATAAGCCAGCACATCATCGGTAAAATCATAAGCCCCATGCACCTTGAATATCGTGCCGTCTTCCGAACCACGCGTGACGTTGATGCGGTGTGGCAAGGCTCTACCGGGCGTCCCTGACGGCAGTCCAAGGCCAGGTACGTTAACTCGATTGACCACATCGCTGCCGCTGTCAACATCGTAATATCTTACCCCCGCTGTCAGCGCAAACCTGTCAGTTACATGCCAGGTTGCTTCTCCATAAACTGCCCTCTGGATAAGATCTGAATTCACGGTACGTCTGAACAAAAATATTCTGTCGTCGGCTATTTCGCCGTTGGCGTCAGGATACTGGACGCGGCTGTCAACAAATGCATTCCGATCGGAGTAAAACGCCCCTGCTGTCCAGTCGACAACATTCTGGCCTGATGAAGACAAGCGAAATTCATGACTGAGTGCCTGCAAGGGTTCCGGTTGGGTGGATAGGACGGGCGGGAAAGGAAATCCGGTAAACCCGTTGTGGAAACGGAAAACCGCATTTCGATCAAACCAGGAGTATGAATACAATGCATCTGCCCAGTCAAAACCGTATTCGAGAGTGAGGTTATACAGCACCTGCTCATCATTATAGGGCTCCCGGGACAAGGCGCCCGTCTTCGGATTGTCATCATCTATGCTTGGGTTGAAGTAGAACCCCCCACCGACATTCTGGTCCTGGTAATAGACAGTGCCGGTAGCCGTAAACCTGTCGGTAGGCGTCCAGCGAATAGCCACGCGACCGCCTTCCGTGTCCACGTCATTGATATCATCCTTTCCATAAGCGACGTTGTCTACAAAGCCTGGATCATCTCGCTTGAATGCGACTACGCGCAGGGCCAACTGATCCTGGACAATGGGAATATTGACCATGCCGTTAACCTGGAAACCCGAATCCCCGTATCTTACGGTTGAACCTTCGATGCTGATCTTGCCTTCAAATTTTTCGGCATTGGGTTTCCTGGTGATAAAGCGCAGAGTCCCTCCCATGGAACCACCTCCATAGAGTGTGCCCTGCGGACCTTTCAACACTTCCACACGCTCAAGGTCAAAGGGTTTTAATTCAGGCGACCTGGCACCTGCATCATTAGTCGTACCGGGGGCGCCAACAACCAGAGCCTCATCAAAATAGATACCGACCTGTGGCTCACCGGGGCTGGCGATGCCGCGGATGATTGGCCGTGTCGCGCCGGGGCCGTTGTCTCGGAGGGTCAAGCCGGGAACGGAACCGACAAAATCGACGAAATCGTCTGCTCCCACACGTTCCAGTCCTTCACTGGTTAATGCGGAAATTGCGATGGGCGTATCCTGTAATGTACTGGAACGCTTAAGCGCGGTAACCACAATCTCTTCTATGGTATCTTGCGCCAACACCGTCTGGCTTAACTGTAATGAAAATAAAATGACTGGTACTGTCAGGATAGAACTCGGCCGGAACATAATACTACTCCCTCGCAATATGAATAAATAAACGCAGACTGTACCATAATACAGGTTGCATATGATTAATTTGTTTGGAACTCTCCGGGGACGGATTTCAAATCCGTCCCCTTCTGCACTAACCCGGATTTCTCACCAGTTCGCTTGTGGTCATCGGCTATGGGAGGATATTTGGGGTAACCCGTTCCCATGCCCGGCTAGTTGAGATATGCGGGCTAAACCTGATCCTGCTTCAGGTCGAAGCTGTTTTATTGTCTCTAGTCAAGATTCTGCTTCGGGCAGGTTTTTCTCTGGTAGCTCCCGGCAGGTGGAAAAGATGCCTGGACAGGCGCGTTCTATCATATCGAGCACCACCTCAAAACCCTGCGGGCCGCCATAATATGGGTCTGGCACCTGGGGCGCCTGCTCGGGGTCGCCCTGGTGTTCAGGGAGAAATGATCCAAGCAGTCGCAGATTGGGCCGGGGGCCTCCGGCGAGATGCTTCAGTTCCCACAGGTTGTCGCGGTCCATGGCCACGATGAGGTCGAAATCCTCCGGGTCCTCCGGAGTGACCTGGCGCGAGATGGAAGTCAGTGTGTAGCCACGGTCTGCCGCAGCTTCGCGCATGCGGGGATCGGCGGGTTTGCCGCTGTGGTAATCAATGGTGCCGGCGGAGTCGATGTAAAGGTTTTCAGCAGCGCCCTGCTGTTCGACGTAATGGCGGAACACGCCTTCTGCCGCGGGGGATCGGCAGATATTTCCCATGCAGACGAATAACACGGATACCTGTTTTTGTTTCCGGGTCATCGGGACACGAGTTATGCCAGGTCAAGTGCGGCCCAGATCGCTTCGGACGCCTCGGCTTTGTTCATCGTATAGATATGCAGGCCGGGAGCGCCTGCGTCCAGCAGTTGAGCACACAACCTGATAGTGGCGTCAATACCGAAGCTGCGGATGGCGTCAAGATCGTCCCCGAAGTCCTGCAGGCGTTTCAATATCCAGCGCGGTATTTCGGCGCCGCACATGCTGGAGAACCTGACCAGCTGGTTACGATTGGTGATGGGCATGATGCCGGGGACGACGGGGATATCAATCCCTATCCCGGCGCAGCTTTCCATGAAGCGGAAATAGGCCTCGGCATTGTAAAAATACTGGGTAATGGCGCTGTCGGCGCCGGCATCCACTTTCCTCTTGAAATTTTCCAGGTCCTTGCCGGCGCTTTGCGCCTGGGGGTGGAATTCCGGATAGCATGCCACATCAATATGGAAATGCCGACCTGTCTCGCTGCGGATTAACTCGACCAGTTTGCTTGCAAAGTGCAGGGAACCCACGCCAGCGAGGCCGGATGGCAGGTCGCCGCGCAAGGCTACCAGGTGATCAAAACCGTGATTTTTATAATTGTGTATTACCGCCCTGAGTTCCTCCCTGGAAGAGCCGATACAGGAAACATGCGGCGCCGCCTCTATCCCGGTTGTCTCATTGATATACGAGGCCGTCTCAAAGGTTTTCTCCCGGGTACTGCCGCCAGCGCCGAAGGTGACCGAGAAATAATCCGGACGCAGCAGTTTCAGCCGGGCAATAGTCGTGTGCAGGCTTTGCTCTGCTGCGGCTGTCCTGGGAGGAAAAAACTCGAAGCTGAGTTTAAGAGAGTTGCGCGATAATCGGTTCAACACGGGTTAATAATATTCAAGCTTGCAGGTTCACTGGATTCCGGCTTGCGCCGGAATGGCGAACAGGAGGTGGAATGACGGCCAGGGGCTGGCGGGGACAGATTTGAAATCTGTCCCCTGTCCTGGCGGCACATTCCGACACGCGCCGGAACAATGGATAACACGGTTTCAATAACGATAGTGTTCCGGCTTGTAGGGGCCTTGCGCGGGGACTCCCAGGTAAGCGGCCTGCTGTTCGGTCAGCGACGTAAGCTGCGCTCCGATACGTTCAAGATGCAGCCGGGCTACTTTTTCATCCAGGTGTTTGGGCAGCACATACACGTCTGCCTGGTAGTTGTCCCGGTGGCGATACAGTTCTATCTGCGCCAGCACCTGGTTGGTAAACGAGTTGGACATGACAAAACTGGGATGGCCGGTGGCGCAACCCAGGTTCACCAGGCGTCCCCTGGCCAACAGGATGATGCGCTTGCCGTCCGGGAAGATGACATGGTCCACCTGGGGTTTGATTTCCTCCCACTGGTAATCCTCTAACGCCGCCACGTCGATCTCATTGTCGAAATGGCCGATATTGCAGACTATGGCCTGGTCTTTCATGGCCAGCAGGTGCTCGCGGGTGATCACGTGATAATTGCCGGTGGCGGTAACAAATATATCCGCTTCACTGCAAATATTGTCCATCTTCACCACCCGGTAACCTTCCATGGCCGCCTGCAGGGCGCATATCGGGTCCACCTCCGTGATGCAGACCGTTGCGCCCAGCCCGCGCAGGGATTGCGCACAACCCTTGCCCACGTCACCATAACCGAGGACCACTGCGGTCTTTCCGGCGATCATGACATCAGTGGCGCGTTTAATCCCGTCAACCAGGGATTCACGGCAACCGTACAGGTTGTCGAATTTGGACTTGGTTACGGAATCATTCACGTTGATGGCCGAGAACGGCAAGGCACCGTTCTGCTGCATCTGGTAGAGACGGTTCACGCCTGTGGTAGTCTCCTCCGTCACGCCGATAATATTGTCCCGAATCCGGGTATACCAGCCCCGGTTTGAAGCCAGCCGTTTTTTGATGGCGGCAAACAGGTATTGCTCCTCTTCACTGGTGGGGTTATCTATTACTGACGGGTCCTGTTCAGCCCTGGCTCCCAGGATCACCAGCAGGGTGGCATCCCCGCCATCATCCAGTATCATGTTCGGCGTCCCGCCATCGGGCCATTCCATGATTTTATGGGTATATTCCCAATACTCCTCCAGGGTTTCTCCCTTATGGGCGAACACGGGGATACCCTGGTCGGCAATGGCCGCGGCGGCGTGGTCCTGGGTGGAAAAGATATTGCAGGATGCCCAACGGACTTCCGCGCTCAGGGCAACCAGTGTTTCGATCAAT
Organism: Gammaproteobacteria bacterium; assembly: GCA_965222155.1. Taxonomy (GTDB): domain Bacteria; phylum Pseudomonadota; class Gammaproteobacteria; order Eutrophobiales; family Eutrophobiaceae; genus JAAXHV01. The sequence goes on along the minus strand of CBDCTH010000012.1, from coordinate 312,557 downwards.
ACGGCCGTCTGTATGGTCATGTGCAGGGAACCGGCGATACGGGCGCCCCCCAGGGGTTGCTCTTCTGAAAACTCATTACGCACCGAAACCAGGCCCGGCATTTCGGTTTCGGCAATACGGATCTCCTTGTGGCCCCATTCGGCCAGGGACAGGTCGGCAACGTAAAAATCGGAAAATACGGCCTGGACTGCTACGCTCATCTTTTTCTCCTCAAAGTCAAGCGAGCGCCGTTATATCTCAAGACCGGCCTGAGCCTGGTGGGCAACACCCATCGCAACGCTCCTCAGACCTCTATTGGACGAGGATTTTAACACAAAGTTTTTATGAAATGAAAGACGCTGTTGCAGCGCCGGCAGTTCCCGCTAACTCCCGGGATCGAGGGCATCCTCCCTAGCAGTATAGGGTCAGACCAGTCCAATTTGAAAAAGCTAGCAGTATAGGGTCAGACCAGTCCAATTTGAAAAAGCTACTGATAATACAGAGAATTTATCTCAAAAAATGTGCTGCCCTACGCTTAGACTGCGCTTTTCGTACGTCAAAACAGGACTTTAAGGGGAAGTATCATGCCACGGCCATCGCGCGGATATACGCTTCTTTCAATGTCTTACCTGCATTGACCTGAATAGGGTCAGGGCGGGTAAAGTGCATCATCCCATTCACCATTTTCCACTCTGTGCTAATATACCGTGTAATACTCAGGCAGATGATGATAACCGTTAAAGGGGCTCTCAAGGGATGGAATACAATTTTGAATGGGACATCAATAAGGCCAGAACAAATTTCCGAAAACACAGGATCGGTTTTACGCGGGCAACATCTGTGTTTCTAGCCCGCATTTTTCACCAGTTGATGCGATGATCGCGCCGGATTTTTGCCGCCAGCGGGTGCCTGCGACCGAAAGCATAGCCGTAGCTACGGTTGAGGGAGCACGTGCCCGCTGACGGCAAAAAGACAAGCGAGGGCGTATCAAGCGCAGTCTGTTATGTTGATATAGTGAGCAGATTGTCATAACGTATTGACAGCAAACAACTATCCGATGACAACAGGCGAACTGGTGAGAAATGCGGGCTATATCCGCTGGCAGTATCGATTATAGATTATGAGCATGGTGATACTGAGGAGAATGGAAGACGAATACGATTTTACCGATGGCGAGCGCGGGAAGTTTTATCGGCCCGGGGCTAAATTTAACCTGCCTGTCTACCTGGATGATGACGTACTCACCTATCTTAACGAGCGGGCCGCATCAAAAGGTATTGAGGTGAATGAGTTGATTAATGAGATACTTAGAAAAGATATCGACTTGATCGAGGCGGTAAAGTAACTACACACGACTCTTTCCCTGTAGCAGGTACAACTGGGATTATGTTGGCCTGACCCCGGAGGTGGGGTGTCCCCAGAATTCCCTGCGTATCAAGTATTATTCAAAAATGAAAGTGTTGTGGCAGTGAACTCGACCGGTTTTTCGATCATGGCCCAGTGGCCGCACCCGGGGATGATATAACCCCAGGAGTTTTCAATCAGTTCCAGCAATCTGTAAGCGCTGCTCAAGGGCACAACCTTGTCCAGCTTGCCGTTCACGACCAGTGTCTCCTGTGTGACACGGGCGATATAGTCCTCTTCATAATACAGGCCGCCCTGTTGCCGTATCCAGCCCATTACCGCGTTATAGGCCCGTTTCGTATCATCCTGGATCGACAGGCCATGGCGATAATTGACGAGTTCCTCATCAAAACGGAAATCCGGATTGGTCAACCCGCGTACGATCCTGATCATCCCGGCCGTGGTGTGGTCATAGTTCATGATGGATTTCAACTCGTCGGTAATCGGCGCGCGCACCCCGGCGCTACCCATTAATACCAGTTTATTCACCAGGTCCGGCCGTTCTATTGCAACCCCCATGGAGGTGGAGCCCCCCATGGAATTGCCGATTAAATTCACTGAATCCAATCCCAGCGTCTCAATGACGGCAATAATATGTTCGTTGCGCGCCTGCTGGGTATAGGAATAGTCACGCGGGTCCGGCTTATCAGTACAACCGAAACCGACCATATCAACGGCATAAACGTGGTAATGCTCGGCAAAGCGGGCCAGACAACCGCGCCAGTTACCGAAACTATCGGCGCCGGCGCCGCCGCCGTGCAACAGGATTAACGCCTCACCGACGCCCGCCTCGTAGTAATGTGTATTGATACCGTTAACGTCGATGTGTCTGCTTTCCGCGCCCGGTATGTCTCGTGCTTGCATTGGCTAACCTTTTGTCTGTTTGGGGGGTGATTGTATGCCGCGGGCATTATTGACTACCAGTTTACGCCATTCCACGACGAATTGATCCAGGGAAAACAGGGTCTCCTCCTCCCAGCCCCGTTCATCCTCATAAAAGGGTTCCATCGCTTCCCTGGCATCAATATACGGTTGTAAAAATTTTAACGGCTTACGCGGCCTTGATCTGTTAGCTGACATATAGCACAGGGGCGTAATACGTATTTTGCCATGCGGCGTCAGCGCGTTACGCCCAGAGGTTGAATTTCCCGTACCTTATTCAAACCTTATTGCAGCTGTGATTCCGTAAGTAGGTTCAGATAAGCTGGGTAGGCACAGGTTGGATTCGACCAGGCCCTGGAGACTCGTCATCCCCCGGCAGTATTCCTCACCGTTCAGGTTCTTACCCCAGGCAGCCACCTCATAACGCTCACCGGGACCAAACCGGAATGAGGCGCGTGCATCGAGATTCCAGATACCTTCCGGTTGACTCAGGTTTGGCACATTGGCAAGGCCATAATAGACCTCGTCCTTATACCACCAGCTTGTTTGTAAGGCGAGTGTGCCGCCCGACATGGTAAATTCTTTTCGAACCAGCCCATTGAATGTAAGGTCGGGTGTATTCGTCAGCTCATTACCTTTTCTGGTGCCAGGTATGTTCCCCGCATCATCAATTTTACCATCACTCAACCCGACGCCTGCCAGCAACAGCCAGCCCCCGGCCGGCGCCCATTGCAGTTCCACTTCCCCGCCCTTCAAGCTGGCCTCAGGTATATTGATCAAGCAGGCGAAAAGGCACGCTTCTGTCGGCTCAACAAATACCTCAAATGATTGCAGGTCTGACCAGTCATAATAGAAAAACGCGGCGTTCAACTGCAATGTATTATCCAGCCATGATGTCTTGGCGCCTATTTCATAGGCCCATAAGATTTCCGGTTGCACACTTTGAGCGGCGCCGCCGGTCAATGCCGCCAAGGCAGCCAGACTGAATCCGCCACCCTTGAAGCCGCGCGATATGCTACCGTATAACAACATGTCATCGGTGGCCTGCCAGTCAAGCGCAAACCTGGCTCCCCAATCCGTCGAATCATAATCAAGAACCTCGGGCGGTGGCACGAACAAGCCCGGCAAATTGGGCACCTCGTCAAGGCCGAAGAAGAAACTGGCGCCCGCGGCAGGGCAGAACGGCGGTCCGCCGACGCTACCAACACAGCGTACTGAAGGCTGGTTTAACCCTTTTTTGGATTCCTTGGTCCATCTCAGGCCGGCAGTGGCCGTCAGGTTGGACTGCATGTCGTATTCAACCTGGCCGTATACGGAATAGACTTCGTTGTCCTGGGTAACCCGGGTATTCGGGACGATATTGAAGTTCCTCGGGCCTGCGGGCGCAAACTCCGCCGGAGTCCTGCGCACTGCGGTTGCGTATTTCCCCTCCTCGAAAAACCAGTAAAATCCGGCTATCCAGCGCAAGGCCTGGTCTGAGGCGGATTGCAGTCGCAATTCCTGGGACCATTGCTCATATTCAGCATCCTGGTAGAACTGAAAGCCGGTATTGGGACTGGAATCCGAATCCTCAGAGAATTCCACTTCAAACTCCTCGTAAGCGGTGACCGATACCAGCGTGAATGCATCCAGGTCCCATTCCGCCCTGAATGAAGTCCCCCACAGGTCAACATTCTCCTTGAATTCCAGGTTACCATATACATCTTCCCAATCCTGGTACTGGTGGTTAAAACCCGTTGAGTCGATACAATTGGGATTGTTCTTAGGATACTGTCCTAAATTAAATTGCCATCTTCAGGTTTTTGTGTTTCAATCTCCCGATGAGACGCAATCTTGAACTTGAAGCAACAATCGTGGAGAAGTACGCGGCGGTCGAGGCGCATCTCGATGAGCGCGGGCGTCGTATCTGGGCGGCCACGGAGTCGCGTGCCATCGGGTATGGGGGCGATGCGCTGGTGTCGGATGCGACCGGCCTGTCGCGTCCGACGGTGCGCAAGGGGCGCCGGGAGCTGGCAGCGGGTGGCGCCGCGCGCGGTCGGGTTCGCCGTCCGGGGGCGGGACGGCCGGGCATTGAGCAGTCGCAGCCGGGTATCAAGCGTGCGCTGGAGCAGCTGGTCGACCCGGTGACGCGCGGCGACCCGCAGTCGCCGTTGCGGTGGACGTGCAAGAGTCGGGCGAAGCTTGCCGCGGCGCTGTCGCAGGCGGGCTGGACGGTGAGTTCGACGTCGGTGGGGCGGTTGTTGCACGAGCTGGGCTATCGGCTGCAATCGGTGCGCAAGAGCCGGGAAGGGACCTCACACCCGGACCGCAACGCACAGTTCGAGCATATCAACGCGCAGGCGGGGGACTTTCTGCGGCGCGGCCAGCCGGTGGTGTCGGTCGATACCAAGAAGAAGGAATTGGTGGGGGATTTCAAGAATGCGGGCCGGGAGTGGCAGCCGCAGGGGCAGCCCGAGCAAGCGCTGGTGCATGACTTCCCGCAGGACGCGGCCGGCAAGGCGATACCCTACGGCATTTATGACATGGGCGGCAACGAAGCCTGGGTCAGTGTCGGGTGTGACCACGATACGCCGGCCTTCGCGGTGGCCTCGCTGCGGCGCTGGTGGGCGGCGATGGGCCAGCGCCGTTACCCCGAGGCGAGTGCCCTGTTCATCACCGCCGATGCGGGTGGCAGCAACGGGTATCGCGCCCGTGCGTGGAAGCACGGGCTGCAGCAGTTTGCCGACGAGACGGGGGTGCGCATCCACGTCAGCCATTTCCCGCCTGGCACCAGCAAGTGGAACAGGATTGAGCATCGGCTGTTCTGTCACATCACGCAGAATTGGCGCGGCAAGCCGCTGCGGACCTTTGAAACCATTGTCGACTTGATTGGCAATACACGCACCGACGCAGGGCTTCGGGTCAGAGCCGAACTCGACACGGGAAAATACCCGAAAGGCGTGACGGCGACGAACGCGGAGATGGAGGGGTTGTCACTACATCGCAATGAGTTCCACGGCGAGTGGAACTATGAATTGCACCCTCGATAAAGTTGGAAACTTAAATTCGATCAAACCCCTAAGCATTCCAAGAATGGATTTCCACGGTTTTCTATAGATTTAAATAGAGGGTCAATAACTGATAAGACTGCATTTATTTTGGTAGGAAATAATTTGCACTATCTTATTGCACTTCTCAATTCAAAACTCGCTACATTTTTTATACCACTATATGTTTACTCATGGGACGACAGTGGATATTTACTACAGAAAATTTTTGTTGAACGATTTCCTGTCCCTAAAATTAATACTATCGAGCAACAACCTTTTATTGATCTAGTGGACAAGGTAATTGCTGGAAAAGTAAAGGGAAAGAACACCACTGCACTGGAAGCCGAAATCGATCGTCTAGTGTATACCATCTACAATCTGACGGATGCGGAAATCAACGCTGTTGAATCAGGTTAAATATTTGATATGGCGTTAATTTCATCCGCTGTTAGCTCGTAAAGCTGATAAACAAGTGCGTCTATCTGATTTTCAAGTTTGGCGGTGCCAGAATTTTTCTTTTTGGCGATCAGGATTTGATCCACCAGATTTCCTATTTGAGTTATCAGTGGGTAATTTTGGCATGTTTCTCTAGGGACAGGTAGTTGTTCTACAAAGGTTTTTTTGTATTCCATGTACCCTTGTTCCCTACTATACGCTAACTGTCTCATACCCCAATAACAGAACTGGCTGTTGAGCACGCCTGCGATATATTTGATGTGGTTTGTCCCGGTAAGAAGATTGGTCGGTGCTGATATAAGACTAGAATCATTATCTACAGCGAACCTTGGCTGAACAGATAGGTTGCCCCAAACGATTTTGTTGCGCTCAAATTCTGCGTGATAAGCGCAATTACGAAGATTATATGGCGTGACCCCTTGGTCCTGACGTTTTTCCAATTGGCAATAGAATTTATTCAGGTGTTTTTTAACAGCTTTGTAGCAACGAATATCAATTGGCGGAATATCTCCATATCCATTATGTACATCAATCAACCATTTCCCCGCCCAATTAGCTCGATATCTTTGAATATCCCTGCCTCTTAAAATCGGTTTGATCAACTCAGCCGATTTTGGATCTTCCTTAATCAATGCTTTCTTAGTTGCATTATCAATGATAAAGGCGTCGTTAAAACCGGTTTTAATTCCATAGTTAATGGCTATATCCCAGTCTTTCAGGGGGGTGCCTATGCATTCGATTTTCTCTTTCAAAGCTACTTCGGCGCGGCTACCGATAAACCAAGTGTCGCGCGTCACGTTGACGGAAACCGCATTGCGTTCTGCGTAGTTGCCGATACTTTCTCCCTTGTGAAAGTCGTTTTTGAAGCTCGTAGCCAGCAGTTGAACCATCGGTTTTGTCTTCTGGATAAGCAGGATATTGGTATCTACAGTGGCATTCTCAAAGACCTTAAAGCCACCGAAATCAAGTAATTTCATAGGGTTAGTCTTTTCAACGAAAAACTCGCGTAGCTTCTCACCATATTTGGCTCGCATCCACTTGTTGGAGGTGATGTAGCACAGGTGGCCGTTTTCTTTCAACAGTTCGATGCCTTTCTCATAAAACAGGCAGTAAATGTCGCCCGCGCGGGCGAAGGCAGCAAAGCCAGCGCTTTGGTATAGCCGTCCCAGTGCCCCCTCGTTGTTCTGCAACTGGATATACGGCGGATTGCCAATCACCACATTGAAGCCATCAGTCACGCCAAACATATACTCGGCATGAAACCAGTCGGTGGCGGCCGCATTCTGATCATAGGGGTCCCAATCGGCGATTTTCTTTGCATTTGTGTCGTTCCAGCCGTCATTCACCAACAACTCTGCGATCATTAGTCGCAACTTTCTGTCTTTGCAACGATATGTCCGTTTAGTTCGTAGTGTTTTGGCGTTGAAATGGTTCTGACGGACTCTTCGCAGTTCTTGTTCCTTGCTATCAATCTCCAGATTGCGGATGCTCCGTTGTTTGGGCTCATCCAGACTCAACAAACTGTCTGCTGCTATAAACCGGGTTTCTAGATTCGGTAATGGACGGATGCCATAGTTGTCGTCTAAGTTGTCGTTTGGCTTCTGCTCAATCACTAGGGAGATGAAAAAGCGCAGCTTGGCAATCTGACAGGCGATAGACTGAATGTCCACGCCATGAATGGCATTTTCAATCAAATACAGTTTACGTCCAAAATCGTTAAAGCGGTTTTTCTCACTGAATATTTCTTCGATATCCTGAAGCACCTGCGTACGACTTTCAGAGTCATCCATTTGAGAAACAATGTCGACCTGCCGCTGTTTCCATTGTTCATTTTCCGGATCAATCAAACCGAGTATCTGTACCAACCGTTGCAGAATACCCATTGGGAAAGCACCACTGCCCACGGCCGGGTCCAATATCTTTATCCGCTCTACTGCCTCCAGCAGCCTGGGGATCTCTTCATCATAGAGAAGATGCTCTCCATTTTCGCTATTCAATTCGCCGGTCTGCGATAAGGTATCAAACAGATCATTCAAACGTTCATGGTAGAATTCCACATCTCCGTCACGGGGGGACACAGTCTGGGCCAGATAGGCCTTCAGGCTTTCATCCACCATATAGCTAACAATCGCACGGGGGGTGTAGTAGGAGCCTGAGGCCTTGCGGGCGGTTTGCTGCGTTTCCGGGTTATAGGACGCCAGCAGATTTTCAAAGATCAGTCCCATCAACTCCGGGTCTAATGCCACATCTGCATCCAGTGGGGTACTTTCTTCCACAGTGAATTGATATTGTGTAAGCAATTGAATCAATCCAGGACTATCTTCATCATCGTTGAAAAACAGTTCGTTTGGCACGTATAACGGATTGTCGTCCCGGTCGGAAAAGCCATCGATACGGATCGCGCTTTTACCGATGCGTATATTCTTGTTTTTATCATAGGCGGCTTTTTCTTCATTCGTTGATTCTCTGTCCAGGCATTCAAACAGCCCACCGTTGAGAAATGGCGTTTGTTCAAACAGTTTCAGGATTTCATCTTCGTTCTTTTGCAAGAATAAATTCTGATAACGGTAGATATTGGTAACCAGATAGTTATCGCCACTTGGTTTGCCGTTTCTGGTTGTGCGAAAGCTTCGGTCTGTGATTTCCCGGTTGAGTGTCGCAAAGAACAGATTTTGCAATATGGCCTTGTAGTAACTACTGTCTTTGTCCCAGATGATGATTTTTCTGGCTTTATCAAGTTCAAAAAAGTCCGGGTTAACCAGTTTTTTTTCCTTGATGAACCAGACGAACAACAGTCGAGTTAACAGACGGATTAAACTGATGGAGTGATGTTTACCTTTGTCCACATGCTCATCATTGGGGAAAACGACCTGTGTTTTTGCATTTTCGTACCAACGGAACAGTTTTTCATAGAATTCCTTGTTTAGTTGTTCCACCGCGAATGTGGTTTTCAGGTTATCCAGTGTGGCAGATTTGTCCAGATGGCTGAACCGTGTCACCGCAGTGCGAACTTTTGTGTCTTTCCCCAGCAGATAGGTAAAGCGTTTGGATGTACTTTCCTTTCTGTTTAACTCACCCTGTTTATTCAATTGGTATTCCATGCTGATAAAGCTGAAACGCCATTGATCCAGGTCGTCGTAATAAACAGCAAGTGCGCCGTCAAGAGCGAATTGACGACAATGTTTTGCCACCAGGTGGCGCATTTGTACCCGGTTTCGATGTAGCTGGGTCCGGGGCTTTGTTTTTATTTCATAGATCCCCAGTTCCTTGTTATCAGTGAGAGTGACTTTACCCAACTGATAAAATGATTCCGTATCCCCTTTGATTGATATCGGTCGTAAAAATCGGTCTATCGATAGTGTTTCAGCAAGTATCTTGAGCCATTCATCGCGCTGGTATACCTGCTCGAAAAGATTTCTTAGAGCATCTGCGGTTGCCATCATTGAGTCGTTTGGTTTTTATTCTTATGTCGTTATCGGCGGTTGCCGAAACTGTATTGGGGAACTGATAATTACGGCTTCATGTCATTGGTCGCCCTGAACTAGTGGAACAGGCTCAAGACTCATCTGAATTCCTTGCGCTGGTTGGATGAAATAATGTTTGACGAATGCGCGACCCGTGTGATTTTCCACGATCTTTGCCGCTTGAGTACCGGTAAATGTGTGAGTTGTGGCATGGAATACCGAAAGACTCAGGTCTTGCAGGTTTTCATCATCTTCCAATTGCAGTATTTTTAATTGTCGTTTTTGAAGCTCATCTCGCGATATATGTCGATTATGGCTCTTGAAATGCTGATGGTCAGCAAGCCAATTGGAAATCTGTTCTGCCTGTTTTGAACTATCAGACTCTCCCTTGAACATGTATATTTCCAGCCATGTCTTTACAAGATTCTTGGACATATCTAAGGCTTTTTCGCACAGCTCAAGCAGGTCAGGGCCGTATTGGTTCAGCATTGGCAACCAAGCTGATAACTTTGCTGGGTTTTCACATTCGCGTTGTGCCTTGTCGAATTGGTCCAGAATTGCCTGAGCAGCAACTTGGCGTATGCCTAGTGGAGTTGAAATGAGAATTTGTGGATCCGTCGGCCCGAGAAAAGAATGTCTACCAAGCACGATATAATCAGCAGCACAGGCAATCATAGTTGCCGCGGACATCGCTAGTTGCGGCACGATTACCCGGATATCAGAAAACCGTGAGCGCAGATAAGACACAATCGCTTCCGTTGCCTCGAGAGAACCACCCGGACTATGCAGTATTAAGTCAAGCTTAGAGCCTTCCAAACCTTGGATGACTTCCATGAGCGCCTGAATATCTTCGTCGTTAATAGAAACAGTGACCCCCGGTACCTGCTCCTTTTGCAGCCATCCCGAAGCATATAAAATAACATTGCGCCCAGTATATTGATATAGTCTCGTCAGATATGTCCGCCGAACAGCATCAAAGTCAGGAGTACCATTATTGTGGGCGCTGGTCTCCCCAAGCTCGGCAAGGATTTCACTCCAAATAGGCATGGGGTTACTCTTTCCTTAAATCATTTATCGAACGTTTGTGTGATCTGTGGTACTTATCTGGAAAAGTTCTGCCGTCGCTGCCCTATAGGACTCAAGTCCCCGATCTTTTCTTTGCCATTGACCATAGATTTTCATGACTTCGCGTACACCTGGCCGAGCCAGTGCCTCTTCCAGCATGGCGCTACGTTCTTGCTCACGCTTGCAAATGAGAGGTTTTTGTTTCGATTTCATCATTTTTCTCCTCTTTGGGTGATTTTAACCTTATTTTGTCGGATAGACGCTAGTTTTTCAGTATACATCAGGTCTTAAACATAAGACTGGGAAATAATGACTCTGGGCTGATCGTCCACTGTTGCGGTTGACAGATTGCCGCCAGTGTTTTGTTCATCACGTGCATGGGTATCTTCAACTTTGGGTATGTGCTTATGTAAGATTTCCAGTAGAGATCGTAGTTGAACTTCGTTGGTAAGGGATAAGCGCTTCGCGTTTCTTTGCAGTTTGTTCACGTCCCGTTCCAAAGCCTGGAAGCGCCCAAGTTTTATTGTCTCAATAGCCTGGGTGATGGCTTGTTTTTCCTGCTCACCGATGTGTGGCAATGCGTGTATTGCCTTCATATAGCGGACCGCTCGCGTTTGTTGTGGTGTGAGGGCCTGGTTTTGCTGTTCGATCACGATTTTTTCTTCTGTCTGTCGTCGAAAATCTGCTATCGCCTGTTGCACCTGCGCGTGGTGTTGTTCGTGCAGAGCCTGTGCCTTGATAGTCCGGTCACATTTGAAAATTGGTACTGCTTGCAGGAAGCCAAGTTCAGCGATTTCATTCTGCTGGTCCACGGCATAGAAGGCATGGTGTCGTCCTTTGTTGCGCAGATAGGTTATGGTGCCATTTTGGCGTTCTCTGTTTTTCACTGCATTGCGGATTTTGAGCGGCAGGTTCCTGATTCGTCGAAATTCTTCCGGGGACTCTTCCCTGAATTTACGAACCTCCATCAGGTATTGCAAACGTTCATTGGCTTCAATGTCACCCTGTGGCTGTTCATCAAACAAACCAAAAGTTTCTACCTGCTCATCGGTCGAATAGATTTGTGAATCCTCTCCAAGCGTCGAGTGAAATGCCTGTAGCTTCACGATTGCCTTGTGTTGCAGTTGGATATCATCTTCCACTTTCTCCGTGGGGAAGAAATTGTATATATAGATTTTATCTGCTTTGGCGCCGATACGGTTGATACGTCCGATGCGCTGCATCAGACGGGTAGAATTCCAAGGTGTATCGTAATTCAAAATGGTATTGGCACGGTGTAGGTTCACTCCTTCAGCCAACACTTCAGTAGTGATGATGATATTGTAATCGGAGCTTTGTTGTATCAAGGGGATGTTGGCGTCAAAGTTTTGTCTGATCCTGTCTCGCAGTTGGTCTCTGTTTGTAGAATTGACCGACAAGATGTTTTCATATTGCTTTAACTTGAGCTTTTTCGTCAGATAATTCGTGGTGTCCAGTGACTCCGAGAAGATCACCAGTTTCTGTTCCGGATTCCGGCTTTTTGTCAACAGTTCCGTTTCCAGAACAGATAGAAATTTGTCCAGTTTCGGGTCTTCTTCGTCCTCAACCACTTTCTGCCACTCCTGCTGCATGTCGGTCAGGATTTTATGGTCGCTTTTCAGTCCTTCAATAAACCCGGGAGCAAAATCATCCCTTGAGAGGAGCTTGATGTTCGGGTCGGTTAACTGTTCTACAGACAGTTTCTCCAGTAGTTCATCCTCATTGCCTTCCAGAATATATTCCTCAACGCGGTGATTAGGCGCGATAATAATGCGGTTGTTTTCCACCATCTTTAACATAGCCTCAGATGCACCGACAAAGCGTTGCAAGGTGCAATGAAAGGCATAAAAACTACTGTCCAGGCGTTTGACCAGCAGACTTTTCATAATCGCTGCCAACAAGCTGGAAATAAATTCCGGACGGTTGTAGTCCCTGCGGTGTTCCGGCTTCATGAATTCTATGGCGCGGTAACGTACGTATTGCAGCCCTTCGTCGCCTTTTATAAGTCTTATCGTTTCGTCATAGAGTTGGTTCAAGGGTGCTTCCAGCGGATACAGGAGCTTTTCCGGTACACCGACTTCGGGGAAGCGAATACCCTGTTCCTGTAAATCCTGCGCGTAAAGTTCATGCTGGAGCAGGTCGGTACGGGTGCGTCGCACAGTCAGTGGTTCGATGATTTTGTCGCGTAGTTCAGCGTATATTTCATTGCTCGCGTGGGTTGGGCCCGATATGCCTTTTCCGATGATTGCTTTGTAGCGTTTACTGATTTTGGAGAAAAATCTACCGATATGGATGTCCATTGTGCTGTTATTGGCATCCTGGAACAACAATACCTGATTGCGAATATCATCGGGGCGGTTGTTGAGTGGAGTAGCGGACACCAGGATGACTTTTTTCGTCTTGCCCCCGCGACAAGGGGTTTTGCAGATGTGTTGCAGCCTTTCGTAGCTCAGCGAGCTGTCGTTTCTGAACTTGTGCGCTTCATCCACAACAATCAGATCGTATTCACTCGGGTGTTGAACCTTGTGCAAGCTGCCGTTGGTGATGTAGTCCACATTTTGGAATCCGAATTTTCTTACGGTATCCTGCCACTGGCTTTTCAGCGCCGGCGGCATGATGATGAGCGTTTTGGATATATATTCCGGGTAGTTGTTGGAATAGAAAAACTGTCGGGCAATCAGTATAGCTACAATGGTTTTGCCCAACCCTACCACGTCAGCAAGAAAAAAGCCGCTGTGCTCGTCTAATATTCTGAGTCCCTGTTGCACTGCGTCGAGTTGATAATTCAGCCGCATGAATTCTTTCGGCAGATCCTTGATGTTATTGGGGTCGAATTCAATTTCCTTGCCGAAATATTCAATCAGAAGTTTGATATAGAGCTCAAACGGAGTGAAGTTGTCTTTCAGAAATGTTTTGTCTTTTGCTTCCGCCACTTCCTCCGGGAGAATATCAACGGCTTCCTTCCAGAGTTTTTCAAATTCGTCGGTAGCGAACTTCACGTCGTCGTAATCCCTGAGCGATACATTGAATTCATAATTGGAATCATTGTCTTGCACACCGAGACCGGCATCGGTGAGGTTCGATGAACCCGTGATTACTTCACAGGCGCTGTGCGGATTAAAGTCTCTGGGTCGGAAGATGTAAATCTTGGCATGCAGTTTGCGTGTAGGGTGAGCCTTTATCCGAATTTTTCCAGTAGCGATGTCGGTGATGAATTGCAAGATGCTTTGTTCCAGGTCCCGTGAGTAGTCAGCATCTTCTATTTCGTGCTTGAGTCTATCCAGGTAGTCCTGTTTTGCAGCGCTCGTATCCGTAGCTAATAACAGCCCCTGGTGTTTGTATACAGCGGTAAGTGCATCAACATCAATCCCGACCAATACCCGAATCTGCGGTACGTTTTCCAGAAAGGGGCGAATTTTGAAATAACCGGTGGAGCGAAAATAGCCAACTAACGCGTCGAAATCTTCAATGTGGGCGCCGTGCCTGAACACTCCATCCAATTTATTGAGTAGGGTATTGCTGTCTGCATTAGTGAAAAATTTTGTCGCCATAATGATATTTTATAAATCTGCCTTTGATATCAGCCCTCGTTCTGCAGCCAGTTATCGATAACAAGTTCAGGCACCCGTGAGAATTCACGGGTGTTGTTAGTCACGAGGGGTAACTCAAGGGCGAGGGCATGTGCAGCAATCCACGTATCATGGGGACCTATTCTTTGGCCACTCGTTTCCAGGTGCGCGCGTACCTCGCCATAGGTTTCTACGACTTGTTCATCGACCGGCAAAATGCGTACCACACTCAAAAAATCGAGCAGAGCTTGTCGATTTTGTGCGCGTCTGGATTCGTGCGATTTTGCCACACCAGCCTGTAGCTCACCGGCGACGATCGCTGAAATAAAACAGTCGTTCATTGGCGCTTGCGGTGTGATCAGCGGCGAACGTCTGATGAGGTACACGCAATGGTCTGTGTCCAGCATACATTGCATCAGTCAAAGCTCTGACGTTCTTCAACAGGTAAATCATTGGCACGGAGCTCCAATACCGTACTTGCGAAATCATCGTCAGGACGAGTCGAGTTTGCCCAGTAGTCTTCCCAGTCAGTGAAACGCGGACTCAAAATCAGATGTCGTCCGACCTGGCGCACGGCTACCTCATCACAGCCTTCTGAGAAACGAAATTTTTTCGGCAACCGCACGGCCTGGGATAGCCCCGACATGAAGACTTTTGCCCTGTCTTGTTTATCTGGTACAGCCATGGTGAGACCTCCGCTGTTCAAAGGTCACAGTATAGTGCAAAAAAGATATATTAAAAATATATAAGTGCGCGGTTCGCTGGCCTGCATTTAAGGGCTGTTTTCCCTGGTGGGTGATGCGACTTCCTATGGTTGACGAGTATGATTGTGTTGAGGTGCTAACCCGGCATACCGTATATTACAACATGGAGAAGGTAATGCTTCCCTGTGCGCGGTGTTCAAGGATGAAGATTTCGATCCGGCGCGGCCTGCGTATTACTACCTGCGCGTGGTGGAAAATCCCAGCCCGCGCTGGAGTCTGCTGAACTGTTTGAAATACGATACGTCAGAAAGGCCAAGGGTGGGCGAAGACAGTTCCCGCCACATCATCCAGGAGATGGCATGGACTTCACCCATCTGGTATTCACCATAGATGAACTCTTATTGCTAGAATCGGTGCGTCCACACCAGGCGGGTAAAAAAATCAGTCTCGGTGCTTTTGTATGAGCCGTTATCCCTTGCCCAGTCATGATTGATCGTCATGGTCAGTTCATTACCCGGGACAATAATCCAGCGCAACTGGCTCTGCAGCGTCATGATGTGGCTTTCCGACTCCTGTTGCAGATAATTAGTCCAGGATAATGTCGGTGTGAAGCTAATATTAAAGCGTGCACGATTGATCTCAAACTCAAAATTACCTGCCGGCAAATCGACATCGAAGATATGGCGTTCCAGGGTGATATAAAAATTAGGCGTTGGCCGCCACTTTACAGAAGCCAGCACATCAGTGATATCACCATTATAAAATTCGCCGATTTTAGATATTACTTCCATAGAAACAGGCCGGTGATTTGCCGTAGTCAGCTTGCCCCATAAAAAGTAGAAATCGTAATCACCGGTGGGAATATTAATGCCCGGTTGAATTTCAAAGGGGGCAAATAATGTTTCGTGCTGCCAGTTACCCCAGAATTGAATATGATCACCGGCATGACTTTCCAGGTCAAAAAACCGGAAATAAACACGGCCGCTCTCAAGCTCATTACCCGTTGTCGTCGTAAAGGATGATTTAAATCCCCAGTTCATGGTTCTGAGCAAGCGACTGTTTTTGGGCCTTATCCTGTAGCGTAAATCGCCTTCGTATAGCCTGATACCGGAGCGATTGACAAAACCGAGCGCCGGATTAAAGTTTTCCTGGGTTTCCTGATATTTTAACCTGGCATTCCAGCGGTCATTGGGGAAATCCAGCGTCAGGCCATAGGCCAACTCATTGCTGCCGGTATCCTCACTGAAAGACTTCATAACAAACGCATCGGCCACAAACACCTGCGAGCCGAACAGGTTACTGTTCCGATAGCGGTAGTCGATGCCGACGACGCCGTTATCAGCGTTGCCTGCGGGGTTGCCATAAGTCATCATGGCGCCAAGCCGGGATTCCTCCTGGATATCCATGGCGACTCTGGCCACGGACAGGTTTTTTGAGCCGATTCCCTGTCCGGAACCCATCTGCGTATTCAACAGGCCCATTGTATAGCGCCCAAGACGGCCACTCAGCTTGGCGCCGATATCAATGTCAAGCACTTCCGGATTTTCCATATCAAAGGGCAGGCCGATACGCCTTGAAAAAAATGGAATGCCATTCACTTCATTGAGGCCGCCAAACTCAAAGACATCTGCGTCGCGGACGAAAAAATCACGTTGCTCCGGGAAAAAAAGATCAAATCGCGTCAGATTGGTCTTGATTTCATCTACTCTGGCATTGGAAAAATCCGGATTGATTATCAGGGAGCCGTTCAATGAAGGCGTCAGCTTGTAAATGATTTCTGCGCCCGGCTTTATGGTGAAATCCTTATCATCACTATCAAATCGCCGGCGGTAACGGCTTGCCGCCTGGGGTTTGATGTCCAGACCCAGCCCCTGATCCAGGTTATCAAGGCCCAGCAAATCTCCATAGGCAGCCACATAGCTCAATGTCTTGTCCTGATCATGATTGGCCCACAACACGAATTCATTACGCCGCCTGATGTAACGTTCCAGTTCAAGACCCCAGGCCGGCGCATCGGCATCAAGAGACAGTGTTTTAAAGGGGATGGCAAACTCGGCAATCCAGCCCTTTTCATTACGACCGGCGGCGCCGTACCAGATACCGTCCCATTCACCACGGAGCGTAGAGTTATTCTCGAAACGGGCATCGGATTTCGTACCCAGAGCATTCATATAAAATACAAACGCATTTTTCCGATCCAGGAGAGAATCGATGGCAATAGTAAAGATATCGTCGTTGATCATCATTTCATCTTCCCGCAACTCCCTGGCGACAATTGCGTCGGGATTACGATCATACATACGCACCCCCACGTAGAGCATATCGCTATCGTAGGTCAGGTAAGCTTCCGTTGCTTCGCTGGCTTCTGCGCCTTCAACCGGAACGCTTTGATAAAACTCTGTAACCAGGGTCGCGTCTTTCCACGCCTCGTCATCCAGCACGCCGTCAATTACCGGCGCTTTATCTGTTCTCTGAATGGAGATTTGCGGTTCATTGGCCTGGCTCGGAGCAAATACTGCGGACAGAAGCAGCAGGAACAGAAAATGATACGGGTAATTCACCATAACTTTCCTCAACCTGGTCATCAACAAGTAACGCGAAAGTAACCGTTCAAGGCCGCAGCAGGCGCCTGCTTAACAGGGTTTGCATATCCCTGCGCCCGTCAGCGATCAAATAAATATAAACTCTTTTGTCCTGTACACGATAAACGATACGGTAGGGTTTGAACAAGACTTCCCTGTATTCTTTAATACCAAGGGTTAACAACTCACCCGGATAGTTACTACGCTCCGGCATATGAGAGAGGGTGAGAAATGCGTCTTCAATCTTACCGAGAACATACTCTGCTCTTTGCGGCGAGTCAGCGGCTACAATGTAGTCATCAATTTCCTCAAGGTCGCGCAATGCATCATCGGTCAGGTAGACCTCGTACATTACGATTTCCGTTTACGTCGCAGGCGAATGTGCTCCAGCGCTGATTTGGCAGGGGTGATGTCATCCTGCTCGATTTGACTATTGCCAAGAGCGAGTATCTTGAGCAAAGCAAGCGTCTCTTCATTCTCCTCATAGCTTTTGATGTCCTGCACCACAATCTTGGCTTCACCGTTTTGTGTAATGATAAGGGGTTGTTTCTGCTCACTCAGTTGGCGGACGATATCAGCGGCATGAGCCTTGAGATAACTGATTGGTTTTATTTGCACAGATAATTTCATCATGGGTACTCTTATAAAGTCGTCATCGTCAGGATGACTGAATATGGTCTAAATATAGTTATTTGTCAAGGTAAGAGCGTTCATGGAACGGTTCTATGAAACACCGTAATGTTAACGCGCTGCTGGGATTGGATGAAACTGTGAAATCGGAAATTGACTGGGTCACCACAGCACGTGCAGGGATTGAACAGGCCATCGGCTGCGCGACGATATTCGTCTTAACAGGGGCTTGGTCTTTGATTTTTACCCTGTCTCCATTTTATTTGAACTATTCAGTTAATTTCATGCTATAGTTGGCTATTGCCGCTTGAGTAATACCTCGCTGCAAGTGCGTTATCTTTAGCTAAAGGTCATTTTTCTGCGTTTTAATTAACGCAGTTCTCTGAGACTCCGAGTCTTTACCTGTTCTTCTGCTTTTGTCACCGATCTATTCGCGGTTTCGAACTCCGAACATTATCTATCGATTGCACACCCGTGCAACCAGACGCCATTCGTCCGGGGAACACATCCATTGGTCATTCAGCGCCAATCGCTTCGCTAATCCCGGAGTCGAAGGGCTGTACATGCCTGCAAAATAAATTTTTAAAGAGAGATATATGACTTTTACGACACTCGGACTATCCGATTCCCTGTTGCGCGCAGTTGCGCACACAGGCTATACAACTCCAACCCCTATTCAGGCCCAGGCAATTCCTGCCGTTCTTTCCGGCGGCGACGTGATGGCGGCCGCTCAGACCGGCACCGGCAAGACCGCCGGGTTTGTGCTTCCCATGCTGCAACAATTGGGCGCCAGCGCCAAGGCCAAGCCTGGGCGGGCGCGGGCGCTGATCCTGACGCCGACACGGGAACTGGCGGCCCAGGTACACCAGAGTATTCTGACTTACGGCAAGAATGAACGACTCACTTCAGCGGTGGTATTCGGCGGAGTAAACATTACTCCCCAACTGCGCGCGCTGCGACGCGGCGTCGATCTGCTGGTGGCAACACCGGGGCGCTTGTTAGACCTTTTTCAGCAGAACGCCATCCGCTTTGACGATATCGAATTGCTGGTGCTGGACGAGGCCGACCGCATGTTGGATATGGGCTTTATCATGGACATACGCAAGATTCTGAAACTTATTCCACAGCGCAGACAGAACCTGATGTTTTCAGCCACATTCTCCAGGGAGATTCGCCAACTGGCCGGCACGATTTGCAGAAACCCTATAGAAATAGACGTGTCCCCTGGTAACTCGACAATTGAGGCAATCTCACAGAAACTGTACTGGGTCGAGAAGGATCGCAAAGCCAATTTGTTGAGTGAACTTGCGCAGGACACTCACGAGCAGATACTGGTTTTTACCCGCACCAAGCATGGCGCAGACAAGCTGGTAAAACGACTGGGCAAGAATTCAATCTCCGCCTCTGCAATTCACAGTAATAAAACTCAGGCACAACGCACCAAGGTGCTGGATGATTTCAAGAAGGGCAAAAAACAGGTGCTGGTAGCCACTGACATCGCCTCGCGCGGCATCGATATCGAGTTACTGCCTATAGTCGTCAATTTCGATATGCCCGAGGCGCCGGGAGATTATATACATCGTATTGGTCGTACCGGCCGGGCGGGCGCCAGCGGTCAGGCTATTTCATTCGTGTCCAGGGATGAAAAGGGGAAATTACGCGCCATTGAGTCGTTGATTAAGCGCAATATTGAATGCCTGAATACGAAACACTGATCCGATCCACCCATCTCACTTCAGCAACCGGCCGGGGGCTAATCGATTGACAAGATCAGCCTCCCTGCCTGTATATTCCCGGGGTGATGCCCCGCTGATCATGGAAACCGTCAACTTTGCCAGACCCGGGGCCGTTTGCACGCCGTAGCCCCCCTGCCCCGCCAGCCAGAAAAAACCTTCCGTCCTGGGGTCGAACCCGACGACGAAGGTCTTGTCCGGCGCGAAGGTCCGCAGGCCCGCCCAACGATGGGTCACGCGGGATATGTTAATGCCCGTCGCCGTCTCAAACCGATCCACCGCCAGGGCCACGTCCAATTCCTCGGGCCGGGCGTCACAGGGAGGGCTGGGTGTCTCATCGGCGGGAGATAACAGCAAGGCGCCAGCATCAGGTTTGAATACGCGCTTCGGTGCGGCTGGTGAGAAATGCGGGTTAAACATCAGAGAAGTTCGGCTATCTCGCGATGTATGCGCATCAGTTCGGGTAATGTCTCCTTGGGACGGCGGCCGAAACCGCACTCCGTTGCGATTCCAAAATTATCGATGTATCGTCTGGCGGTCGCGAGTCTGCGCTTTGTACCATCCACACGGTCGGTATAATGCACCAGGCCCAGGAACAGTTTGCCGGCGTTTCCCGGCCAGTCCGACAATGCTGCAAAATAGGCATCGTCATGGCGGTCCCGCGGGACGGGAATATGACAAAAATCAATCGTGCGCTCGATGGCCTTTACCGATTCGGTTGCGATGCGCGTCGCATTCTCCAGGCTGTGCGGTTCGACAAAATGCTTATGACCCAGGTCGCCATAGCAAAAATGCAAGCCCAGAAAAACGTCCTCGGGCACAAAATTTGAGAAAGTTTTGACCGTCCCGGCATAACGTTCCATGGCTTCACCTACGGGTTTCCAGGGAAACAATCCCGAGTGGTCATCATTTACATCAACCGCCAGCATTTCCATACAGATATCCCACTGGACCACCAGGTCTTCGGCAGGGATTTCTTCCAGCATTTTCGGTATCTCCCGGGACATGGCTTCGGTGTAGGCTTCCGATATCCTGCCATAGTCATTCTCCCCGGCCTTGCCGAGAAACGGGCGTAGCGCGGATTCACACATGGGCATGGCCACCATAAACCGCTGGCTATCGGAAACGAGACCCTCGGCGCGCAGTTGTTTGAATATCCGGTAGGAAGCGATTGCTTCCTCCGCATAACCCAGATGGTCAAAATGAACCTGCCTGATGTCCCTGATTCTGAATTGCCAGTGATCGTGATAGCCCCTGGGAACCCAGTGCTCGCTTGCTGCCCGCCATTCATCCGGGTCATCCGGGTTGACGGGTTCGGGCCGGTTGACCGTCTCCAGGGCATCGTTGGCTGCGTAGACGGTGGCGGCGAGAAAGTTGATCCAGACTTTTCTGAAACCGGTTTCCCCGTCGGGGAAAAAGCTCAACCTGTCCCCCAGTTCCCGCGCGCAGAAGCGCATTACCCCTTCCGCATCCTGCCCGGGGACACTGCCGACCAATAAAACCGAACCGTTTATTCTTGACATGTTGTTGTCCTCTCGTGTTACATTCGCAGTCTGATATTTTTCTGTACGCTCACACACCGCCAGGACCAAATCATACAACATTACCCGCAGTCAGCTTAATGCCGATAAAGAGATATTTAATCGCAGCCTGCACGGACTGAAGTCGGGATTTTAATATTGAAGACACTCCCTGTTAACTATATCGACGTAACCCAGGCCCGCGATCAGGTATACCGGTACCTGCGCCCCACCCTGCTGAATGAATGGCCGCTGCTGACAAAACGGCTCGGTTTCCGTTACCTGCTGAAGCACGAGAACCACCAGCCGACCGGGGCGTTCAAGGTGCGCGGCGGCATCAACCTCGTAAGTCGTCTGTCCGCAGAGCAGAGACAACGGGGCATCATCAGCTGTACCACCGGCAATCACGGGCAGTCACTGGCTTATGCAGCGCGACAGTTCGGCGCCAGTTGCACTTTAATCGTGCCGGAAAACAACAATCCGGGCAAGAACCAGGCAATGCGCGCGCTGGGCGCCGAATTGCTCGAGCATGGCAAAGATTTCGACGAGGCGAAGATCTACTGCGAGAAGCTGACCGAAGAGAAAGGACTGCGTTACGTGCATTCCGCCAATGAGCCCGTGCTGATCGCCGGGGTCGGCACCATGGCCGACGAGATATTCGACCGGGAACCAGCGCCGGACGTGGTATTTGTCCCTATCGGCCTGGGCAGCGGTATTTGCGGCACGGCCATCGTCGCGGCAGAGCGTAACCCCGGAACCCAGGTGATCGGCGTTCAATCCACGGGAGCGCCCGCAGTGACCGAATCTTTCAAGACCGGCAGGAATGTCGAATACGATTCCCTGGACACCATTGCCGAAGGTCTGGCAACCCGGGCGCCGGCGGACATGACGCTGGACATCATGCGCCGGCTGGTCAGCGATATCGTCCTGGTAACAGACGACGAGATCAGGCAGGCAATGGCCTGGCTACTGGAAACGACCCATAACCTGGCCGAACCGTCCGGCGCCGCGGCAACCGCCGCGGCCTGGAAACTGCGCGATCAACTCAAAGGCAAAACGGCTGTCGGGATCCTCTCGGGGGGAAACTGCAACCTGCAGCTGCTGGCGGAGGTCTGTGCCGGCTATTCGCTATGAACGCTGCCGAATCTTTGTCAGCGTGAAGCAAATTCACCACTTGACCCTGACCCGTTAACTCGCCTAGGATCAATCGTCCTATGTCGGGCAATAATCAACACTGGCCGCGGTTCATTGCTTTCGTGGACATGAATGCGTTTTTCGCGTCTATCGAGCAACTGGACAATCCTGAATATCGCGGCAAGCCGATCGGCGTTACCAACGGCAAAACCGGCACCTGCCTCATCACCTGTTCTTATGAGGCCAGGGCGCTCGGCATCTACACGACCATGCGGCTGAAACAGGCCCGGAAACTATGCCCTGATTTCATCCAGGTACCCGCCCGTCCCGAGCGTTATGCAGAAGTCTCAACGAGCATTATGCACGCCCTCCTGGATATCACACCGGATGTGGAGGTATTTTCAGTCGACGAGGCGTTTCTCGATATCACGCGCTGCCAGGTATATTGGGATAAATCTCCTGAAGCGCTGGGGAAAATGATTAAGGCACTGGTCTGGGACGTCTCCGGCCTGCCCTGTTCGGTGGGGCTGAGCGGGGATAAAACCACCGCCAAATACGCAGGGAAACAGAACAAGCCGGATGGCCTGACCATCATTCCGCCCTGGGAGACGCGCGCCAAGTTGGAAAATGTCCCGGTCATGGAACTGTGCGGGGTCAATAAGGGTATAGCCGGCTTTCTGGCAAAACGCGGCGCCATTACCTGCGGAGACGTCGCAAAATTGCCGATCAGCGTGCTCGGAAAACGCTTCGGCCACCCGGGCAGGCGAATCTGGCTGATGTGCCGGGGCGAAGACCCGGTGCCGGTCGAAACAAAAATCGCCCCGCCCAAGAGTCTGGGACACGGCAAAATAATGCCGCCCGATACAACCGACAGGGACATCGTCTACATGTACCTGATCCACATGGCCGAGAAACTGGGGTTCCGTCTGAGACAGCATTCCCTGGCCGCCCAGAAGTATTTTATCGGACTGCGCAGCAAAGACGACTGGATTGGCAGCAACAAGTTAAAGACGACATTTCCGACCAGCGACAGCCGGCCCATTATCGAATTATGCCATCGGGTCATGCATGAGTACTGGCGCGGCGAAGGTATTTTTCAGGTACAGGTGACAGCACTTGACCCACGACCGGAAAAGGGTCAGACGCAGTTTTTCGGAGATGAAGAAGACAGGTTCCACCGCTTGAACAAGGTCATGGATGACGTCAACAGCCGCTACGGGGAATTCACCCTCAGCCGGGCCACGCTGATGCACCGCTCCGAGATGCCCAACGTCATCGCCCCGGCCTGGAAGCCTTACGGACACAGGCAGACTATCGTCCCGACAACAGAGAGGAAAAAGACTGAGCAGGAGGTCGAGCCGGTTCCCCCCTTTGATGACGAGGATTATTCCCCCGCTCACTGACGGACTGGTCACTACCGTACATGCAAGGTAGACTTCTGTATTTTAACCTCTGGAGAATAAAACATGCCCCTGACCATCGTCAACGCTGCAGGCGTGCGCAAACTGCTGCCCATGAACGAATGCATAGACGTCATGGAACCGGCCATGATTGCCGCCAGCACCGGCGCCATATCGATGCCTCCCCGGCTGGTCGCCAGGCTCATTGATGAAAGTGGTTTACTGGTGTTGATGCCGGGTTCTTCCACCGAACTGGCCGCTTTCGGCGCCAAGGTGATCAACCTGATCCCCGGCAACCCCGCCAAAGGGCTTCCTGCAATTCAGGGCTTCATCGCTCTGTTTGACCACGCGACCGGCGCACCTTTAGCTCTTATCGACGGCGCTGAGGTGACTGCGATCCGCACCGCCGCGGCATCCGGACTGGCAACGCGGCTCCTGGCGCGCCGGGATGCGCACAGCTGCGGCATCTTCGGTAACGGTGTGCAGGCGGTTACCCATATTGATGCCATGCGCGCCGTGCGCGCCGTGGATGAGATAGTCGTGTGGGGACGCAACCCGGATAACTCGAAATCCTTCGCCCGGGAGCAGGCAAAGCGCACCGGCATCAAGGTCCGGGCGACGGCTGATCCGGCAGATGCCGGCGCCTGCGACCTGGTATGTACCGTTACAACTTCGCCGGAACCCATATTGGCGGGGGAATGGGTCAAACCCGGCGCCCATGTCAACCTGGTCGGCGCCCACAGCCTGAATGCCCGGGAGGCGGATACCGCCTTGATCATCAAGTCTTCAGTCTACGTAGACCTCATGGAATCCACCCGCAACGAAGGGGGCGATATCATGATCCCCGTCGACGAAGGAGCTATCGATGAAACTCATATCATCGGAGAACTGGGTGAGTTGCTGGAAGGCAAAATTCCCGGCAGGCAGGACGACCGGCAGGTTACGCTCTACCAGTCCCACGGCATCAACGCTCAGGACTTGTTCGCAGCAAAAGACATCTATGCAAAAGCGCTGAAATCGGATGAAGGAACGACCGTAGATTTTTAACCCCGCCGAGGGTTTCAGCGCGCTCCTTCGTGATTCTCTGATGGGTTAATTCCTTTCAAATTTAGTCCTTGACGAGATAGTCCTTAATGGATATGGTTACCCATATTGCATAATATGGGTTAACAGTATGAAAACAACTATCGATATATCAGATGCCCTGGCGCTGGAGGCCAAGGCCCTTGCCGCGCAGCGTGGTACCACTTTTCGCTCGATTGTTGAACAAGGTATCCGCCATGCTCTGCAAGAGGCGCAACAAACACAGGCATTCCAATTGGTTGATAAGAGCGTAACCGGTAGCGGGTTGCAGGCTGAGTTCAGGAACAGGCCCTGGGCGGCTATCCGAGATAGCGCCTATGAGGGGCATGGCGGTTGATTGCCATTGACACCAACATAATGGTTTATGCCCACCGGCAGGATTCTGAGTGGAACCGGCGCGCCTGGGAATTAGTCAAAGGACTTGCCGAAGCCCGACATGCCTGGGCAATACCGTGGCCCTGTATTCACGAATTCCTGGCTATCGCAACGCATCCCCGAATTTACGACCCGCCTTCATCCACGAAACAAGCTCTTGAGCAGATTGAGGCTTGGCTCGCATCGCCAGCGCTGGTGCTGATAGGTGAAACGACCGAATATTGGTCACAACTTAAATCGCAGATTGCAGACGGGAGAGTGCGCGGTCCTGAAATCCATGATGCACGTATAGCCGCTATCTGCCTCTCTCACGGAGTCCGTGAGTTTTTGACGGCGGACAGGGACTTCAGTCGTTTCCCGTCACTGATGACTCGCAATCCCTTGTTTGACTGACAGGTAAGGTAAAAACTGACTCATTTCCTGTAAACCCATTGCTGGTGAATCAGCTACCTGGTTAACAGGCGAATTCACAAGGCCAGAGATACAGCAGAAAATTGCACACGCCCATTTGCGAAAGTTTACCCCTGTATGCTGTTGAGCAGGGGCAGGAATCCATCCGCAAATACACTGGATTCCCGCTCCCTGCTTGCGCAGAGCCTGCCCCTGCGAAAGCAGGGGGACAAGCTTCGCGGGAATGGTAAATGAGCTTGGATTCCTACCGCAAGGCACCCGCATACTTTTGGATTCTGTTGCAGAAGACAGGAAACCAACCGGAAAACGCCGCCCGTCATGCTGGCGAATGCCAGCATCCAGTCAAACAACAGCGCATGCTCAGGGTGATGAAGGGTTATTCACTGGATTCTGGCTTGCGCCAGAATGACGGAATCGGGTAAAAACGTCTGAATTCAAAAGTATGCGTTTGCCCTGATTCCTACCGGGCATTTCACAAAAATTACTTGCACATTTAACAAGATAGATTAAGATAGTGTGTTTAAGTCCCTTGTGGAAATGGAGCGATGTCTGAACAAAGTACGGCAACAATAACAAACACGGTATTTGGTGAATTACTTTCAGCCCGGTTCCTGCAACGGGAAGAGACAAAAGCCCCGGTTCCACAAACCGACCCCCTGGCCAACACGCTTGTACAATCCGGCACAGCTTTACTGGAACGCCAGTACCGCGCCGGGTACTGGCGTTTTGACCTTGAAGCGGATACGACAATCCCGTCCGAATATATCCTGTTGCAACACCTGCTGGGCACGGTAGATACGGCGCGGGAGCAACGCCTGGCCGATTATATAATCAGCCGCCAATTACCTGATGGAAGCTGGCCCCTGTACGAAGGCGGCGCCGGCAATATCAGCGCGACCGTAAAAGCCTACTTTGCCCTGAAAACAGCCAGCCATGATCCCGCCGGGGAGATAATGCAACGGGCTTGCGCCTGGGTAAGGAATAACGGCGGAGCGGAACAGGTCAACGTGTTTACCCGTATCCTGCTCGCCACGTTTGGTCAGGTGCCCTGGAGGACCGTACCTGCCATGCCGGCGGAGATCATCTGGTTGCCGCGCTGGTGGTTTTTCAATCTGAATAAGGTTTCTTACTGGTCACGCTGCGTCATCATTCCCCTGATGCTGATCTTCTCTCAGCGGCCGGTACATAAGGGCGCCGATATCAGGGAGTTGTTCAAGCAAGAACCGGAATCGCTGAAATATATTGATAAATTTATGCCGGGGAACCACGTCAAAAACTGTTTTATCCTGGCAGACCGTCTGCTTAAGCCGTTGGAACCGCTGGTTCCCGGGTTTATCAGACGACTTACCATCCGCAGGCTGGAAGCCTGGACCCGCGCCCACATGCGCGGAGAGGGCGGTATCGGCGCTATTTTCCCGGCTATGGCAAATGCGGTCTATGCGCTCAAACTGCTCGGCTATGACGTATCCGACCCGGACCAGAAGCGTGGCATACAGGCTATAGAAGACCTGGTGATCGAGGAAGAAACCCAGACTTACGTTCAACCCTGCGTCTCACCGATCTGGGATACCTGCCTGAGCCTGTCCGCCCTGTCAGAGGCCGGCTTGAGACCCGACAATAAGGCCGTGAAACCGGCTACGGACTGGCTGTTCGACAAACAGGTATTCACCCGGGGCGACTGGGCCAGCAAGGCACCGGGCCTGGAAGGTGGTGGCTGGGCATTCCAGTTTGAAAATGAATTCTATCCTGACGTCGATGATACCAGTATGGTGGTGATGGCGTTGCTGCGCGCCGGCGCCCATAATCACCCGGATAAGAAAAAGCGCATTGCCCAGGCTGTTAACTGGACTATCGGCATGCAGAATACGGATTGCGGCTGGGGCGCTTTCGATATCGACAACCATTACGAATACCTCAACAACATACCTTTCGCCGACCATGGGGCGCTGGTCGACCCAAGCACTGCCGACCTGACCGGGCGCTGTATTGAAATGCTGGCGATGCTTGGCTATGACAAGAGTTTCCCGCCCATAGCACGCGCCATTGAATTCCTGCAACAGGACCAGGCGCCCTGTGGCGCCTGGTTCGGTCGCTGGGGCGTGAATTATATCTATGGAACCTGGGCCGTACTGGTCGGCTTGGGCGCCCTGGGTGAGGATCCGAATCAGCCCTACCTGCATAAAGCCGTGAAATGGTTAAAAGAAACCCAGAACAAGGACGGTGGCTGGGGTGAAAGTTGTGACTCATATAATGAACCAGGCCTGAAAGGATCAGGAGAAAGCACCGCGTCGCAAACCGCATGGGCATTACTGGGCCTGATGGCGATGGGTGAAACAGAATCTGAACAAGTGGAAAAAGGCATTGATTACCTGGTACGTAATTATGATGGCGCAAAAGGCTGGAAAGAAACGGCGTTTACCGGCACCGGATTTCCCCGCGTGTTCTACCTGCGTTACCACGGTTACAGCCACTATTTCCCGGTGTGGGCATTGGGTGTGTATGCGCGTTACCGGCAGGGATTTGAAACCCGCCAGGAGATGCTGGTACGGGAAGGGCCGGTTGACCTGGGAGTACTACCCGTACTGAACAGTAAACATTACCAGTCGAGATTTTGACCTCCCCTCCGGTTAGTATGCTTCAAGAAGTCGCTAACGGCACAATCAGCGAAATAGGCGGACAAGAACGCATCTATTTCGACGGTTACTGGATCCGCTATTACGATGTACCGAACAACCTCGCCTATAAAAAGTCCCTCATCGACCAGTTGACCCGCCGGGTCTTTCATCACGTAGAACCCGGAATAAATACCCCAGGCAACAAACTCGAAGAAGTCCGGCGCAGGTATGAGTCGGAAGAAAACGCATCAAGAAAACGCGTACTGGCTGCCATGCTGGCCGGCGCCTTGCTGAACCGCGGCGCTGATATCCTGAGCCGCGTCGTCGAGTTGGAACAGATTGGCGTTACCATCAAGCCGGATAATGAATTGCTGCGAGAATGCGGTCTTTGTTTCATGGGCGCGCTTGAATACGGGAAATACATTAGAGTTAAACACGGCAGGGAGGGACTGGAAGAGCTCTGGGGGGAACCTTTCAGGGCCTTCACCACGCCTGTTGAACGCTTTCTGGAAAGCCGCTATATCAAGATTGCGCAAACCATGCGGGAAATCGATCAGCTCACCGACAAAATGAATGAAGTCTTTGCCAGGTCGCCAATGTTCAGGAATCTGATAAGCCTTATTGAGGAGCTGGCCATCAGCGCCAAATATACCATGGAGACAATGCGCAGCGATCCGGCCATAATTGAAATCTGGCCGCGGTTTGTCAGCGCCTCCGAACAGGTTACCGACTGCAAGCCCAGGCTGAGTGAGGACGCAACCCGGCGCGAACATGCCCTGGGGAAACGCGGAATCGATATCTTCCACCGTTGTGGCACGCTGATTGAGGACTTGACCAATTACCGGGTCCCGATGCCCAACACCACCCATGCCCTTATTCAAAGCTGTGGCCAGTTCAAGGAAAAATATGCCGGCCGTTTGTACTGACTGGCATTTTTCACCAGGAGTTGTACCCGTTGTTACAATAGGGACACGCTATTACGATGACGCGTCTCTGCACCTGGGATTACTGATATCCGGGATCGTTCCGTTAATTATCAGTAACAGTTTTAATCAGTTAACCGGAAGTATTAAATAATGAATAATTACGCTGCCCCCATCCGCGATATGCGCTTTGTACTTAATGAACTGGCAGGACTGCCTGCCGTCAATCAACTGCCGGGGCTTGAAGATGCAACGGAAGATACCGTGGACGCGGTACTGGAGGAAGCGGCAAAATTCGCCGGTGCAATGCTTGCGCCGCTTAATCGGTCCGGAGACATCGCCGGCGCCGACTTTAAAGACGCCAAGGTCATCCCCCCACAAGGGTTCAGTGACGCCTACCAGGCGTTTGTGGAAGGCGGCTGGCCGGCACTGCCATTCGAGCCTGAATTCGGGGGACAGGGATTGCCGGAACTGGTGGCGGCGGCGGCCAATGAAATCTGGCAATCCGCCAACATGGCTTTTGCCTTGTGTCCCATGCTGACGGAAGGCTGCGCAGTCGCTCTTGGTATACATGGTTCTCATGATCTTAAGGCAATTTTCCTGCCGAAGCTGGTTTCGGGAGAATGGGCCGGGACCATGAACCTGACGGAACCGCAGGCAGGCTCCGATTTGGCCGAGATAAAAACCAGGGCTGTCCCCAATGGCGATACTTACCTGTTATCCGGCCGGAAAATCTTTATCACCTGGGGAGACCATAACTTCACGGACAACATCCTCCATCTGGTTCTGGCCCGTCTGCCCGACGCACCGCCGGGAATTAGGGGTATCAGCCTGTTCCTGGTGCCCAAGTACCTGGTCAACGCAGACGGTTCAACCGGCGGTCGCAACGACGTCTACCCGGTTTCCATCGAGCATAAACTGGGTATCCACAGCAGTCCGACCTGCGTCATGAGCTATGGTGATAACAGTGGCGCTGCCGGATACCTGGTAGGCGCAAAGCATGACGGCATAGCCTGCATGTTCACCATGATGAACCACGCTCGCCTGGCAGTCGGCATCCAGGGCCTCAGTATCAGCGAGCGCGCCTATCAACAGGCATTGGACTATGCGAAAGAGCGTGAGCAGGGAAAGGTTCCGGGGCAACCCGGGCGCGCCAGGATCATACAACACGCGGACGTGCGGCGCATGCTGATGCTGATGAAATCCGGTTGTGAGGCGATGCGCGCGGTCGCCTACGTCACCGCAGCCTCACTCGATTACACAAACCGTTCTGCGAACGCCGGCAACCACAGTGACAGATTTGCCCTGCTGACCCCGGTAATCAAGGCCTGGTGCACCGAGCTGGCCCAGGACATCACTTCCCTGGGCATACAGGTACACGGCGGCATGGGCTATATCGAGGAAACCGGCGCCGCGCAGCACTTCCGGGATGCGCGGATAACGACGATTTATGAAGGGACCAGCGGCATCCAGGCCCAGGACCTGGTCGGCCGCAAGGTCATCAGGGACAACGGCAAGGCTATCGGGGAACTCATCGACGAGATCAACCAAACGATAGCTGAACTGTCCGATACCGACGTCAACCAGAAGACCATCAAACACGCCCTGGACGCTGCGACCGGAAAACTGGCGCAGGCAACGGACTGGTTACTGCAGAACTACCGGGATGATCCCGATGCGCCGGGTTCCATTGCGCTCAATTTTCTCATGCTCATGGGTTACGTTTGCGGCGGCTGGCAAATGGCCCGGGCGGCGCTGATTGCGGCTGAAAAATCCGCTTCCTCAAGTGAGGATTTTTATCGGGGTAAAATCGTAACGGCAAGGTTCTATGCCGAACATTACCTGCCCAGGACCAGCGGATATTTCTCAACCATCGAGGCAGGCAGTGAGTCAATCATGGCCCTGGATGCAGAGCAGTTTTGACACTGAAAGCGGGGGACATTCAATTCCCGTATAATGCTCGCGGATTTCACCGGGACGAACGCACAGGCGCCCGCCGCCTGTAACGTGTACTTCACCCAATTGTCAGGGCGAACGCATACCTTAGAATCCAGGTTATCGTCATGCCGATACCAGGCATAGTGATGCGTCACGTTCCAACCATCGTGGCACCGCCTGCCCCTGCCTGCTGCAGCCAGGTGTTACAACAGCGAACATTTTATTTGTTCCTAACACAGATGCGGACAGTTTATGTGTTCTCAACACAGGTATTGCATTCGGCGAGGTTGCCAGCTACAATCATCCTAATGAGCGAAGCCATCGCATTTGATACCCATAAATTCGTCAAGCACCTGACACAAAGCGGCTTTACCGAAAAACAAGCCGAGGCCTTGGCTAATGAGCATGTCAGCCTGCTCAACAGTAATCTCGCTACGAAGGCCGATATAGCCACCATACAGAAGGAAATGGCTACCCAGAAGGATGTAGCCTCTATACACAAAGACATAGCCTCTTTACAGAAGGATGTAGCTGCTTTACAGAAGGAGATGGTGGATGTACGGAAGGAGATTGTGGCTATGCAAAAGGAGATGGCTACCCGGAAGGATATTGAGATTTTACGACAGGAAATTCAGGTCTATATCGCCACCGTCAAATCCGACCTGCTGAAATGGATGTTTGCTGCGCTGATTGCCCAAGGCGGGCTGATTGTTGCGCTGGTCAAGCTGTTGTAACCCGGCCTCTTCAACAACCTAGGGTTTCGTTTGACTCAGGATAACGCGCAAGTTTTTGAGATTCAACAACGTCCCCCGGAAGCGAGGGTGGGTACGGTAGGTAAATTCCAGGGTCAGGAAGCGCCGATTGCGATCTATTCAATTGAGCGTCAAGCCATGCAGATGCGCCTCGGGGAATGGAGTTTTTGTATAGTCTGAATCGACTTAACGTCGCTACCTCGTGTGCTAAGCGCTTGTCGATTATAGTCAGTTCGCCATGGATTTTTAAAGTCCGGCACGGATGTTCAGACAACGCTCAGTTGTCGGACGACTCCGGCAAGGTGTAATCCTTTCCCTGGGCATACAGGTACACGGCGGCATGGGCTATATCGAGGAAACCGGCGCCGCGCAGCACTTCCGGGATGCGCGGATAACGACGATTTATGAAGGGACCAGCAGCATCCAGGCACAGGACCTGGTCGGCCGCAAGATCATCAGGGACAACGGCAAGGCTATCGGGGAACTCATCGGCGAGATCAACCAAACGATAGCTGAACTGTCCGATACCGACGTCAACCAGTCAATCATCAAACGCGCCCTGGATGCAGAGCAGTTTTGATTCAGCCAATGAGACTAAAGGATTAAAACATCAACTGGTATCTACTTCCTGCGCCTTTACCCAACCTTTGTAAAAAGGTCTTTTCCGTCAGGGTTTTCAATGCAAACTGTATTGTGCGTCTGGGTAGTTCGGTCGTTTTTTCAATGTCGGCAACTTTCAGTCTTTTTTCCGGATTTGATTTAAACCACTCCAGGACTTTAACGGCTGCTTCAGAAAGTAACTGGAGATTTTCGTATTTTTTTCGATAGATATCGATATCGGCCAGTACCGATTCAAAAATTTTCAGGAAGAAACTCACTACAATATCGAATTTGTACAACTTTGCGTCCGGTCTGAACTTACCATCAGAGCACTGATGTAATACAGTGTAATATTGGCTTTTGTTCTGCTCAATTTTTCTGTCAATCGCAACATAAGATGCGATTTCTTCCAGGTATTTATCGCCTGACTGCAAAAGTATCAACAGGAACAAGGCTCTGCCCAGCCGACCGTTTCCATCCTGGAAGGGGTGTATTGCTAAAAAGCGAAAGGTGAACTCTATAGCCACGAGTATCGGCCAATGGTAGGTATCGATTGTCTTGTTATACCAATCGACCAGTTCCCGCATAGCTGTCTCAGTCATTACCCCAGGGTCGGTGGGTTCCAGGACAGTATGTTCTTCGCCGGTTTTATTGTTTCTTGAGATAACCTTATTTGTTACGGTTTTATAGGTCCCTGCAAAATACTCTGCGGGGGGATAATGTTTGAGCAATTCCTGGTGGAGTCCCCGGACTATGGTCTGGGTCAACGGTTTAAACTCTTCGGCCTGAAGATATATGGTAGTCAGCACACTTCGGCTGCCTATTACTTCTTCAATACTCCTTTCCCTGCTCTTTGAAAGTTTGTCAATTATGAAATCCTTTTTTTCCTGGTAGGCTGTAGTTTTACCATCTTTCGATAATATTGTATCCACCCACTCAATTTCCACGTCGGTCAGTACTGCATTCTCGATCCGAGTCGTAGCCCCCACATTACTTATCAAGGCACATTTCTTCAGGAAGTCTTTTTCTTCAGTCGTGGCTGTTTCAAGGCTCCGGTATGCTTCAACCAGTAAACCTTGAAGTGTTTTAAGTTGTTTCTCGATTCTGCTACATGGTGTAAATGACAACATTTAGCCGACCCCTGGCATGGATTCTGTCTGGTATTATGCAATATTGCGCAGTTATGCGCAACTTATTAATAGTTTATATTGCGCTATTATATCGAGATATAGGGGATCAGAGTAAAAGTTCCGGTGAATTGTAGAGCGTGATCCCAATAAGCGCTGGAATTTTTACTCTGACCTCAAATATTGATGGCTAATCCGTAGCCGGCACGTGGATGACGTTCCCGAATTTATAATCTTCCTGGAACAGGTTGAATGCCATCAACTCATCTTCAGGTGGTGGCTGCATTCCCCCGTACCTGCTGTTTTTCCAGCCATATTGTTTCAATAACGCCGCGTTCTCCGCTGCCTTGAAGGCTGCAATCGACGGGTCGATAACCGGTATACCTGCGTCCGGAAATGCTTCTCGACCGTTCAGGTAATCCTGAAGTTCCCTGTAAAAACCGGTTTCCAGGGTACAACCAAGTATGATGGATTCTGCCTTGTGAACCTGCACTGCTTCCACGGCGGCGGCTTGCAGTCGTTTGCGCGTCTGGTCCGGGTCTTTGTGAAATTCATCAACCCGCAGGTCAACGGGCTGGAAGGAGGCCAGCTTGTCCTTGTATCCGTATTCATAAACGGTTTGACGCATCTGGGTTTCCCATTTTGTCTTTCCTGTGATGATTGAGAAATTGTTGGCAATGGTCAAGGCCGTGACGATGGATGCCTGGCAGGGTGCGACGATGATGGTGTTGCCTGAGATCTCGCGGGCGTCATGCAGAGCGGGGTCGTAGAAACAGCCTATCACCATG
Organism: Gammaproteobacteria bacterium; assembly: GCA_965222155.1. Lineage (GTDB taxonomy): Bacteria > Pseudomonadota > Gammaproteobacteria > Eutrophobiales > Eutrophobiaceae > JAAXHV01. The sequence goes on along the minus strand of CBDCTH010000012.1, from coordinate 278,376 downwards.
GCGTCATAGCCATGTTCCGACGCATAACGCGCCGCCTTCACCGTAGCGTTGACGATGAAGGATTCATAGCTGCGGTATTCCAGATTATTCATGCCGGGTGGGACGCTGGCCGGGTCCATCGAGGCGACGTCCGCGCACGTCGCGGGATATTTGTATTGCCGGATCATGTCCGCAAAAATCCGGTCGTAGGCACTGCTGCCTATCGGGTTCAGGTACATCACCTTTATATTCATATCGTTGGGCATGATTGCCTGCTCCTGGATTGATGCCGGCAGTTATCCAGAGATACCGGAGCGGCGCAAGCTACCTGAAAGAGTGGCACGGCTTTACCCGCTACCCGTGACAGGCACATATCATGCGTTTGACCTACTCCTGCGGGTAGCTTGCAGCAGTTAATAATGTCCGTTATTTTTAAAGTATGGCGATTGACAAATTTACCTCCAGCATCATCCAGGATACCCTGCAGGCAGTCGGTGATGAAATGTTCGAGGCGTTACGACGTACTTCCATGAGTCCGATCATATACGAGGCCCTGGATTATGCCGTGGGCGCCACAGATGCGCAGGGTAACCTTCTGGCCCAGGGTAACGGGGTAACGGCCTTTCTCGGTTCTCTCGACAGCGCAGTCAGGGGCGCGCTTGAACATTATGACGGCGGCGCGGGCCTGCACCCCGGAGATATCATTCTGACCAACAGCCCGTACCAGGGCGGCGGCACCCATCTGCCTGACGTGGTCACAATATTGCCGGTCTTTTATGACGGCTGCATTGTCGCGTTCACCGTCAACAAGGCCCACTGGACAGAGATTGGTGGTATGGATACCGGCAGTCTGACCACCCGTTCCACCGAGATATTCCAGGAGGGACTGCATTTCCGGTTCCTGAAACTGTATGAAGCGGGAGAGATCAATGTTTCCCTGGTCGAACTGATCAGGGAAAACGTCCGGCTCCCGGACGACACTCTGGGCGATATGCATGCCGGCGTCGCCGCAGCCCGGGTCGGCGCGCGCCGCATCGAAAACCTGATCGGCAAATACGGCCAGGTCGCGGTACTGGCCGCGATGGAAGAACTGTTGGACTACGGTGAGCGCATGACGCGCCTGGAATTGCTTAAATTGCCTGAGGGTGAGTATACGGCGGAAGACGTCATCGAGGAAGACGGACTCGGCAACGGGCCGTTTACCATAAAGGTTGCCGTCACTCTGAAAGGCGGCCGCTTCATCGCAGATTTCAGCGGCACATCGGCGCAGGCGCCTGGGCCGATCAACTGCTCCCATGCGGGACTGCTCACCGGCGTGCGCTGTGTCTTCAAGGCGGTCACCAATCCGGACATCCCTGCCAATGGCGGCGCGTTTCGTCCTCTGGAGATCATCTGCCCACCCGGCACCCTGCTTACCGCCGAATCGCCGGCGCCGGTGTCACTGTATTTCGAGTCGCTGATCGCCGCCATAGACGTCGTCTGGAAAGCACTGGCGCCCATCGCGCCGAACCACCTGCCTGCAGGTCATAAACGCACTGTCGGCAGCACCTTTATTTCGGGGCGTCATCCGGATACGGGGGAACTTTACATTTTGGGTGAACCGTTAATGGGCGGCTGGGGCGCCGCGCCCGATGCGGACGGTATCAACGGCATGTTCTGCTGCGGCAACGGAGAGACCTTCAACATACCGGTCGAATTGACCGAAGCGCGTTATGGTCTGCAAGTGGATCAGTACGCTTTCCATACCGAACCGGGCGGTGAAGGGAAACTCCGTGGAGGCAAGGGCGTTGTGTTGGATTACCGGGTCACCCACGGTGACGCTTTTCTGACGATTGCTTTTTCACGCACCCGGTCCCGGCCCTGGGGTCTGCAGGGCGGGCGGGAAGGCAGCCTCAACTATGCCGAAATCCTGCGGACAGACGGTTCGGTTGAGCGCCACAGCATGGCGACAGCCCTTGCGGTGAGAGAGAATGAAGTGGCCCGGCTGTATTCAGCGACGGGAGGCGGCTTCGGTAACCCTGCAGAACGTCCAGCGGATAAGGTTCGCGACGATTTGAGAAATGGTTTTGTCACCCCTGAACAGGCGGCGCGCTTCTATCCACAGGCCGACGGGCGCAGCCCTACCTGAACGGGTAGCTAAAACTGTTGAGCGAGATAACCGGACAGATACTGAACTACTCTTTTGCGTATTTGAAGCGGTGTCACCATGTGGTCTATCTTGGGTTTGTCTATGTTCACTTTAGGGGAATTCTTATGAAGAGTTGCAAACTGTCAATCGTATGCGGCATTTCCGTTATTGTGTTAACGGGGCTCTGGCAACCCGTATCCGCACAGTCCGTCCTGGAGGAAATCATCGTTACCGCTCGTAAGGTAAGAGAGAATATACAGGATGCCCCGATCACGGTGAGCGCCTTTACCGCAGAGCAGATTGAAGAAGCGGGGATCACCCAGACGGCCGATTTCATCCAGCTCACCCCTAATGTCACCCTGGCCGAATCACAGACCATCGGCACGTCCTTTCTCACGGTGCGCGGCCTCAGCCGGGTGCGCAACGGCGAGTTGCCGGTTGCCGTCGTGGTGGATGATGTTCTGGTAGTCAATGCCCGCCAGTTTATCGGCCAGGTGTTCGATACCGAGCAGATTGAAGTGGTGAAAGGTCCGCAGGGAGCGCTGTATGGCCGCAATGCTTCCAATGGGGCCATCATCATCACCACCAAGGCCCCAAGCGAGGAACCGGAAGGTCATATCAAGGCGAGTTACGGCGAGGCGGACGAGATTGCCATTGAAGGGTCTTTCAGCGGCCCTGTTACGGATACGCTGGCAGTGCGCCTGTCCGGACGCATGCTGGAGCGGGACGGCTATTTCAGGAACGTCACCTTGGATGATGAGACAAACCCCTACAATGACAGGACTCTGCGTGGCCGCGTCACCTGGACGCCCACTGCTGCCCTTGACGTAGATTTCAAGGTTCAGTATTCCAAGCACAAGGGCAAGGGTATCGGTTTCCATTGGCCCGGCGCGGCAAACTTCGAGGTATTCGGGTTTTTTGTAGGCACTGCGGCTGAACTGGGCGTGACGACGGACGAAATCAACGCAAAAGGCGCCAATTTGACAGGACTTCCCTACGTGGCAAACAATCCCGACCGCGGCCGGCGCGAAACTGTCGGTTTTTCCGTCAAGCTGAACTATGACCTGGGCTTTGCCGATTTCAAGTCTGTGACCACCTATGATGAACTGGAAACCTCTTCGGTAGCCGACCAGGGGCCTTATTTATCGATCCTGGACGGCACTCAGCATACCTACGTGGACGTCGACGGCTGGAGCCAGGAATTGCGGCTGACTTCCAAGTCGGACGGCCCTCTGCGCTGGCAGGCGGGCGCCTATTACCTGTCCTGGGAGCGCCTGCGCACTACCGTAACGGGGGAGGATAAGGGACAGGGTATTCTGCGTCCTACGGTCGTGCCCGCATTCGAAAACAGCACCAACCCCAGCGGGGTCGCCCCGGGCGCTTTTCTGTCCTTCCTGGAAGACAGTTATGCCTGGGCGGTATTCGGCAGCATCGACTGGGACGTGATGGAGCGGCTGACCTTATCCCTGGCAGCCCGTTATGACGAGGAGACCCGGGAACAGAACGTGAACCCTTATAACACCGCCGGGCGGGTGTACCGGCAGGCTGATGGGTCCGGAGTGAACCATCCTTACGGGGCGGTGGGCTGTGACGCCATCAACTTTCCCATGCAGGCAGTCAACTGCGGTGCTTACGCAACGTTTGATGAACTGCTGATGTACACCCGGCGCTCAACCGAGGTCAGTGAGCAGACCTACAGCAAATTTCAACCCAAGATTACCCTGCGCTATCAGGTGTCGGACGAGATCAATCTCTACGGTAGCTGGGGTATCGGCTACCGGGCCGGCCAGTTCAATTATCCCGGTATCGGGGTGATAAGCGCTACGGCCAAGGAGTTTATCGAGCAGGAAGATAATACCGCCTGGGAACTGGGAGCAAAAATGAACTACGGGCCTTTCAGTCTGAATCTGGCCTATTTCAATTCTACGGTCGACAACACCCAGTATTTTCCCTTTGACGGCCTGGCGTTCGTACAGGTTTTTGAAGACATCGATGAAGGGGAACTGGATGGGTTTGAGATAGAGGGAGTCTGGCGGGTTTCTGATAATATTGACGTCTATGCGGCCTACGGCCAGACTGACGGAGAAATTATCGAATATGAGGAAAGGCCTGCGACGGTAGGCAATGAGTTACCGTACATCGCCGAATACACCATCAATGCCGGCGCACACGTCGAGTTCAACGTGTTCGACGGAGCCGCGCTGTTTGCCAGGGTAGACTACGAACGCCGCGGCAAGCAGTTCTGGACACCGGAAAACACGCATCCGAGGTCGCCCCTGGACCTGGTCAACCTGCGTTTCGGAATGAGAGGCGATAAATGGACGCTGGCGACCTATATCAATAACCTCACGGATGAAGAATACAACTCCGAAGTGGTGACGCCGTTGTTCCTGCATCCGGCTCCCCCCAGGGTCTGGCGTGTTGAGTACCGATACGACTTTTAAGCGAGCAAAGGACAAGTTCAGGGCAGCCAGCGACGTAGGCGGAACCTTTACCGATCTCGTATATTACCGGATTGACACAGGGACAGGCGCCTGCGGAACCGTACAGTCGGTAAAGACCGATACCACCCCGCCTGATTTTGAAACAGGGGTGATGGTCGCCATGGAGAAGGCTGAGATCTCTCCCGCCGACTTGGCGTTTTTTGCCCACGGTTCCACCCTGGTCATCAATGCCCTGACGGAAAAGAAAGGTGTCAAGACTGCCCTGATTACCACAAAGGGATTTCGAGATGTCCTGGAGTTGGCCCGCGGCAACCGGCCGGACCTGTTCAACTTCAATTTCAGGAAACCCAAGCCTTTTGTCGAACGCTATCTCAGGGCGGAACTCAACGAACGCGTCAACTACAAGGGCGAGGTGCAGAAAGCGGTGTGCCTGTCACCGTTGCCGGCGTTGCTGGATTTCTTTAAAGCGGAAGGGGTGGAAGCCATAGCCGTCTGTTTTCTCCATTCATACATCAACCCGGAAAACGAGGTGAGTGCAGCGGAGCAGATTAAAGTGCTGTGGCCTGACGTATCCGTCCTGGCTTCCCACCAAATCAGCCGGGAATGGCGGGAATACGAACGCACCAGTACCACGGTGCTGGCCGCCTGTGTCCATCCCGTCGCCAAAAAATATATCGAGTCCCTGGAGCGACATCTGCTTGCGGGCGGTTTCACCGGGAAACCCTACATGATGCAGTCAAACGGCGGCATCGCCACGATGGAAGCCGCCAGGTCCAATCCGATTGCCATGGTGGAGTCCGGGCCTGCCAGCGGTATTTTTGCCGCGGCCAGTCTGGGCAGTAACATCGGCGAGGAAAACCTGATCGTCCTGGATATAGGCGGCACCACGGCGAAATGCGCCCTGGTTGAGAACGGCGAGATCAGGATCACCACAGAATACCATATCAACAGGGACCGCAAAATGCCCGGCTATCCCATCCAGACCCCGGTTACCGAACTTGTCGAGATCGGTAACGGCGGCGGTTCCATCGCCTGGATAGACGAGGGCAACAGGCTGCACGTCGGACCGCAGTCCGCGGGAGCACTGCCGGGACCGGCGTCCTACGGCAAGGGAGGGACCAGGGTAACGACAACCGACGCCAACCTGGTGCTGGGAAGGATTGACCCGGACAGTTTTGTCGGTGGCGCCGTGCAGCCGGACTGGGATGCGGTCAATGCCGCTTTCAAACCGCTGCAGGACAGGCTCGGCATGACGCGGGATGAGCTGGCCAGGGGTGTGGTCAGGGTTGCCAATGCCAATATGACCAACGCGCTCAGGCTGGTGTCCACGAACAAGGGCTATGATCCGCGCGATTTCACCCTGGTTGCCTTCGGCGGGGGAGGAGCGCTCCATGCCTTGGACCTAGCCGAAGAATTGCAGGTGCGGCGTGTCATCGTACCGGTCAACTCTGCCGTTTTCTCGGCCTGGGGGATGTTGCTGACGGACCTGCGCCGTGATTACCTGCAGACCTGTCCCCTGGCGCTGGAGCCGGGCAACGCGGATAAGCTGGCGCAGGTTTTTAACGCATTGATCGGCCGGGCGCGCAAGGATTATGGCGCCGACGGCCTCGGTTCGGGGGACCCCGAGATAGGATTCGATTACCATGCCGATATGCGTTATCGCGGCCAGGAGCATACCGTCAAAATTCTGTTTCCTTTTGCCGATGGCCGGGTGGATCTGGTGCTTGCGGCGGAGCGATTCAATGCCGCTCATGAGAAACGCTATACCTACCGTCTCGATGATGCGGAACTCCAGGTGGTGAACCTGCACCTGGTGGCGAGTGTGGCGGTGGACAAACCCGACCTCCTGGAAAAACCGCAAACCGGGTTGAGGCCGGAGGATGCCGTCCTGCACGTGCGTAAAGTGGATTTTGACCGGCACGGCATACACGATGCCGTTATCTATGACGGGCTGCGACTGGAGCCGGGTATAAAGCTCGACGGCCCGGCCGTTATCCAGGAACCGTCCGTCAGCATGGTGGTCCCGCCCGGATGCGTGGTTACTATCGACAGGTTTGGTAATTACCACGCCGATCAGGTATTGACACCATAGATTTTCCTAGCACGTTCCGGAGAGATGTAGCCGTTTTTCAGGTCTTCAAGGACTTTGTTGCGCGGCCTGCAGCGCGGGTCGCCGTAACCGCCACCGGTGGCAGTGACGACCTTGACCACGTCGCCGCGGCCCAGCGGCAGCGCGGTACAGGAGCGATACCTTTTTTCCTGCCCATCCGTACGCACTACCTTGATGTAATTCGTTGTGCCCTCGAGTCCGCCGTCCAGCCCCCAGGGACCGTTTTCCGAACGGACGTAAGACATGGTGATCCACCACTCGTCGCGCAGGATGCGATAGTCCAGGTTGATCCCCTTGCCACCGATGAATTCACCCTCTCCCCCCGGTTCCTCGTTCAGGCAAAAACGGTCGACCAGCAGGCCGTTTCTCTGTTCCGTGACCTCGACCGGACAATTGAACGTATCGCCATGATGGCCGGTATACATCGCGTTGATGCCGTCGTCATCACGGCACGCGCCCCATCCGCCCAATTGCGGCTCGACAATGCTGTGCGGCTTGCCGGTATCGGGATGGGGGCCGCCGATAAAGGTTCCGCAGATGGACGCGTAATGCCCTGCCGGCAGGTAGTCGCCCAATACCGGGGCGAGCGCCTTCCAGAGCAGGTCGAACAGCATGATGCCGACTTCATAGTACACGCTCATGGCCGACGGGTATTGCGCGGCGAATATCGAGCCCTCATCGACCAGGACCTGCACCGGCTTGAAGGTGCCTGCATTGGCAAAGGAACGGGGACTCGCAATGGCTTTGAAGATCATCCTGGCATCGACAACCGTTGCATCATAAGAGGTATTGAAAGCTGATTTGCTCTGCTCCGGATTACCTGTCAGGTCGACGATGAACTGATCCTCCGTGATTGTTATGGCAACCTTGATTGTGCGCCCGTCATCGATCACTTCGCTTGCGCAAAATTTGCCTTTCGGCAATGTCTTCAGTACGCGCCGGGAAATCTCTTCACCGAGTGCGATATAGTCGTCAATTGCGTAGAGCAGCGCGTCCTTGCCGTACTTGGCGACCAGCCCCGAGAAGCGTTTTTCCCCGGCGCGCATGGAAGCGACACCGGCCCAGAAGTCGCCCTCGGTCGTTTCCGGTAGACGGCTGTTCATCTTGATGATATCCAGCACTGCCTGGTTCGGCTCGCCGCGATCTATGACCTTAACAGTAGGTATCTGTAACCCTTCCTGGTATATATCCAACGCATCCGGACTGATGCTGCCCGGGTAAGCGCCGCCGATATCTACCCAGTGCGCCTTGTTGGCGAGCCAGCCGATGATGTTCCGACCGGCAAACACGGGAAGGATCAGTACGACGTCATTCAGGTGGCTCACTCCACCGTAATGAGGTATGTTAGTGATGAATATATCGCCGTCCCTGATATCCCGGTGCGGGCTGAATTTCCTGATGACTGTTTTTATACCGGGTTCAAGCATGCCGATAAAACCGGGTATCCCGGCGCCTGAGCTGGCAAGGTTTCCCTGTGCGTCCGTCAGCGCCACGCCGAAATCGAGAACTTCGTAGATAATGGAACTCATGGCAGTCTTGCGCATCGTCGCGAACATCTCATCGGTGATGGCCTTCAGGGAACTCTGGATAATTTTGATCGTGATCGGGTCGTGTACGGTTGTCATTGCCACAGTGCAGACTCCTGAATTGTGATGTGCAGGTTGCCGTATTCGTCCACGCGTGCAGACTGGCCCGGGAACAGCACTGTTGTGCTGCCCGCTTCTTCGACGATGGCCGGGCCGCTGAATTCGGCCCGGGCGGGTAATTTTTCCCTGTCATAGATCTTTGTCTCACGGATGCCCTGCTCGTCAAAGTCCACGGGCCGCATTCCCTTGACGGCATCAGCAGTCTCTCCTCTGTTGGGGAGTTTTGCGAGTTCCGGCCGATCAACTGCTGCATAGGCGATAAGGTTGTAACTCACTATTTCAACCTCGTTATCCAGTCGATAGGTGTATTCACGCTCGTAGGCGTCTTTGAACCGGTCGATCAGTTCACCGATTTCAGCTGCACTGAATTTCCCGGCCGGCAGGTGTACGCTTATGGTGTGCTCCTGTCCCTCATATCTCATGTCAGCCAGGCGCTCAAAATAGATGGCGTCTGCACTGATACCTTCTTCCAGGTAGGCAGTGCGGGCTGCCTGCTCCATCTCGCTGATGATCCCAACCAGTTCATCGGCCCTGGATTCGTCAAGCAGCGCCGGTCTGGTGCGGACATAGTCGCGGCGCAGGTCCGACATCAGCATTCCCCAGGCGGAGAATACCGCGCAATGTGCCGGTATAACGACCTTCGGTATATTCAGTTCGGCCGCCAGTGCGCTGGCGTGCATGGCGCCGCCGCCGCCGAAGGCGATCATCGTGAAATCCCTGGGGTCGTACCCCCGGTTGATGGAGACCAGCTTCAGGGCGTTCACCATATTGTGGTTGGCGATGCGAATCATCCCGCGCGCCGCTTCTTCGGGTTCCATCCCGGATTGTGTGCCGAGACGGGCCAGCGCCGATCGCACTGCATCCATATCGGGCTTGATGCTGCCTCCGATAAAGTAGCGGGGATTAATGCGCGCCAGCAGCAGGTTGGCATCGGTCGTGGTCGGTTCCGTCCCTCCTCGGTTATAGGCTACCGGTCCTGGCAGGGCTCCCGCGCTGCGGGGGCCGACATGCATCCTGGCGTGTTCGTCGACCCAGCCGATGGAACCGCCGCCGTTGCCAATCTCGACGATATCGACCACCGGGGTCATAATGGGGTAGCCGCTGGACACGTCACTCCGTTCTATCACGTAACGATTCGTGGTCGCGACCCTGCCGCGGTCGAGCAGGGAACATTTGGCCGTGGTGCCGCCGACGTCGAATGCGATGATGTTTTCCAGGCCGAGCAGTTTGCCCAGGGAAGCCGCGCCCAGCACGCCGCTTGCCGGTCCTGATTCCACGATTGTGATGGGGGCCTCCCTGACCGCGTTGACCGTATCGATGCCGCCATTTGATTGCATGATGTAAAATGAACCGTTGAAGCCCCGCGTTTTCAATGCGCCTTCCATCCCTGCCAGGTATTTCCCGGTGCCGGGCCGTACGTACGCGCACAGGACGGCCGTGTTGCTGCGCTCGTACTCGCGCCATTCCTGTGACAACTGGTGTGAAGCGACGCTTGCAACCTCCGGCCATAACTCCCGTACCTTGTTCAAGACTGCCTTCTCATGGACGGGATTGGCATAGGAGTGCAGCAGGCAGATCGCCACTGCACCGACGCCCGCCGCCTTGAAATCTTCAATGATCGGCGGCAAATCGTCCAGCCGAAGTTCGGCCAGGACATCTCCCTTGTAGGACATGCGCCCCCTGATCTCTCGCCGCAGGTGACGGGGCACAAACGGCTTCGGTTTCCGATAACGCAGGTTAAAGAAATCGGGGCGATTGCCGCGGGCGATTTCCAGTACGTCGCGAAACCCGTATGTGGTTATCAATCCGGTCCTGGCGCCCTTGCGTTCCGTCAGCGCGTTAATAACCACGGTGGTGCCGTGAGCAAAAAAATCGATGGCGGCATAATCCAGACCGGCCTTGTCGAGTGAATCCAGGACGCCTTTTTCGAAGTCCGGCGGTGTGGTGTGCGCCTTTTCGGTCCTGAACGACTCCATAACGCCGGACTCCTCGTCGATCTCGTAATAAACGAGATCAGTAAAGGTGCCTCCCACGTCCGTGGCCGCCCTGATTCTCCTCACGGCATCACACCTGTCATCGTCGGGATCCGGGGTAAAACATGGCGAACGGCAGGACGATGCAGCCGGGAACAGTATCCGTGGGCGCAAGTTTCCTGCCGGTCATATAAAGCAGCGCCTGGCCAGCCACATTAAATACCAGCGCCGCAAGAAAATAGCAGTGAGCCAGTACTGATAGAAGAGCGGACATTCACGGTCACCTGTTCGAATTTTTAATGATTGCAGTCAACCGTAGATTATTGGCGAGGGCGGCTCATTGTCAAGCCACTCGTTAGGGTAGCTTGTGGCGCCTGTCGCTGCCTGTACATACTGTGGTATGGACGATTTTTCCCGGGAACAGGTGCCCCGCGACAAGACCTACAGCGGCATTCACGTCGGCATGATCATTGTCGGCGGAGTCATCGGAATTCCCGGATTTTTGCAGGCTGCCAAGGTAGGAGGCAGCCTGGGACTGGAAAAAGCAACTGTTGCATTCCTGACCGGTTGTTTCATTCTGGGAAGCCTCGGCGCTCTGACCAGTTACGTCGGCACCAGGACAAGGTATTCGACCTATATGCTGACCGGGTTCGCGTTCGGCAGGACAGGCGGCAAGTTCGTAAACTTCATCATCGCACTGACGCTGATCGGCTGGTATGGGGTCATCATCAATGTATTCGCCGCTGCGGCAGACCTGGTCATACAGGACCTGTTCGGTCCGGGTGTCCCCGTGTGGGCGTACATCGTTACAGGTTCCTGCCTGATGATCGGTGTCACCCTGTCCGGATTCAAGGGCATCGACAAACTCGCATTGTGCCTGGTGCCTGTCATGCTGGTCTTCCTGTTCTATGCCGCCTGGCTTTCCTGGGATGATATCTCCTCATGGAACCGGGGCAGTCCCGGCGCGCAGCCGTTAAGTTATTCCACCGCGATCTCATCGGTCGTCGGCGGATACATCGTCGGCGTGGTCATCCAGCCTGACTACAGCCGTTTTGCGAAGAATGTACGCCACGCGATGTGGGCGGTCTTTATCGCCCTGTGGGCGGTGCAGGCACTGGTTTTTTTCCTGGCGGCCATACCCAGTGTCGCCACCGGGGTGTCGAACCTGATCATGATCATGGTCACGCTGGGTATCGGTGTTCCCGCTTTTTTTCTGTTGCTGCTCAGTTCATGGTGCAGCAATGTGCTGTGCCTGTATTCATCGGGCCTGTCAATGTCAACCATCTTCACCCGTGCGCGTCTGTGGCAGCTTATCCTGGCCACAGGAGTTACAGGAACTGCGCTTGCGTTCATGTATTCCGATGATTACCTGATCTCTTTCCTGGTGTTGCTGGGCGTAACGGTACCGCCGATTGCAAGCATTTATGTCCTGGACGTTATTCTTTTCCGGCGCGGCGGGAATGAAATAGATATAGCGGCGGCAAAACCCGGCATCAATATGGACGCGTTCAGCGCCTGGGGCATTGCTGTGCTGGTCGGTTACCTGGCGGAGGCAGACCGGTTTTCCATTTCAGGAATCGCAAGCCTTGATTCAATCCTGACGGCAACCATCGTCTATTATGGTTTGACTACGTTAAGTAACAGGGGACGGATTTGAAATCCGTTCTCGGAGATACCCCCTCTGGTTCATCCCCTGCTTACAGCATGCTGAGCCTGCACCTACGGTCGTAAGTAGGGGCAGGCATTCCTGCGCCCTTCTCTCGTCATTCCTGCCCCCTTCTCTCGTCATTCCTGCCCCCCGTTTGTCATTCCGGCGAAAGCCGGAATCCAGTGAAAGCGGAGTTGCCTCCGGCAGCATAATAAATGACTCGATGCTGGAGGCGACCCCTTATTATGGGTACCCTGAATTGACACAGAGTTTTTTATTCATGCAGTTTCTTTCAAAATCGATATGTGAGTAAAATATGTGAATATTTATTGAACAAAGTTACGATACCGATGAATGAGCAGACTGATATGCAAGAAACACAGAGCGACAACACTTCTGAATCCCAGCAATTAGACAATCCTATTGACGTGGAAGATGTCGAAGGTCTGGACTCAGGAGGTGGTTCGTGGGGTGATTACCCCATTGATGCGCTCTTTATCCGGCATGAAAGTCGAACTGTTTTCGACATCATACGGCGGATCAATAAGGGAAGCTACGTAATGGACCCTGATTTCCAGCGCGATTTCATCTGGGAGGAAGACAAGCAAAGCAAGCTCATAGAATCCGTGCTCATGCGAATTCCCCTGCCGGTCTTCTATCTCGCGGAAGATGAGGGAGGGCGAATGATAGTCGTAGACGGTTTGCAGCGCCTGTCCACGTTCCAGAACTTCGTGTCCGACGGTTTGAGACTACGCCTTCCGGACCGCGGCGAACTCAATGGCAAAAAGTTCTCGGACCTGGAGTCCAAACTCCAGAATCGAATCGAAGATTGTAATCTCATTTTCTACATCCTTGACTCAAAAGCCTCGGAGCGCGCCCGACTGGATATCTTCGACAGAGTAAACAGCGGTGTGGCACTCAAACCACAGCAAATACGCAACAGCTTATTCATGGGGCCGGCGACTCGATTCCTTAAAGATGAAGCAAAAACCGAAATTTTTCTGAAAGTGACAGACGGAAGCCTGAACTGGAAAATCATGCGCGATCGGGAATTTGTCAACCGGTTCTGCGCTTTTCAGCTTCTCGGGCTTGATGAGTACCGTGGCGATATGGATGTTTTTCTCGCAGAATGTTTGCGTAGAATGAACATGATGGAGGAAGCTGACCTTGCGCGGTTATCGGGAGAATTACGCAGGAGCCTTGCCAATAATTTCATGTTGTTCAAACGACACGCCTTCAGGAAGCACACTTTGGAACGGCAGCGGCGAAGCGTCCTCAATGCATCACTCTGGGATGTTATGTCTACCGGCTTGTCCTGTTACCCTGAAGCAAGGGTCAGTGCGTGCGCCGAGCGTCTTGGCGATACCATCCGTAATCTGTTTTATGATGAGGAGTTCCATAACGCAATTACTATTGGCACAAACGATACCAGGAAGGTAAAGACCCGGTTCAAAATGACGCGTGAAATATTCGAGGATATTCTCGGCACTCAAACAACCGGTTTTGCAACCGACCTTGTCGCTGACTCAGATTCGAATTCTTCTTAAGGATATCCAGTATGCTTACACGGATAGACCTGCAATATTTTAAATGCTTCAAATTGTTGAAGCTGCATCTATGCCCCCTGACACTGCTCTCCGGTGCCAACGCATCCGGTAAATCATCAATAATCCAGGCGCTGACGCTTCTGCATCAAACGATGCGGGAACATGAATGGTCGTCGCGTCTCATGCTCAACGGCGCCGTCGTTCGGCTTGGCACCGTAGCCGACGTAATCGACAAAGTTTACGGACGGCGCTCCTGCGGGATTGCCCTGCAGGATCTTATAGCAGATCACAGATGGGAATTTACGGGAGAACGGGACGAAATGTCGATGGTGGTAAAACACGTAGGAGTCAGTGGCATTGAAGTCCTTGAAGAAACTGATCCGGAGATGTTGCACCACCTGCTGCCTGAGACGGCGCGCCAGCACACTCACATGTTGATCGAATGCCTGCTCAGGCTCACTTATCTTACCGCGGAGAGGCTGGGGCCGCGTGAATATTATCCGTTGGAAGACTCCCAGCTTGCGCCCGTTGTCGGGCCGAGAGGGGAGCATGCCGTAAGCGTACTTTATTCGGGTAGTGATGAGCACATCCTCAAAGACCTGGTGATCGAGGGAGAACCGCCGACGCGTCTGTATCAGACAATAGCAAGAATGAATAATTTCTTCCCTGGTTGTGATTTGACGATAGACAAGGTTCCGAATGCCAATGCTGTAACCTTGGGTATTCGCACCTCCGATGATACGGATTTCCATCGGCCCATTCATACAGGGTTCGGGTTGACGCAGGTATTCCCGATAGTAGTAGCAGCCTTGTCCGCAGGTCCGGACGACCTCTTATTAATAGAAAATCCGGAAGTGCATCTTCACCCCGCAGGGCAGGCAATGATGGGTGAATTTCTGGCTGAAGTTGCCGCCGCCGGGGTGCAGGTCATACTGGAAACCCATAGCGACCATGTATTGAACGGGGTCAGAAGAGCAGTCAGAAAGAAAAAATTATCTCCCGACAGGGTCGCTCTGCATTTTTTCCTGTCGCGCCATGAGTGTGAGCGGGAAGGTATTGCACAGGTACAGAGCCCGGTTATGGACAACGATGGAAATATCGATACCTGGCCGGAAGGGTTCTTTGACCAGTTCGACAAGGACATGAATTACTTCGCCGGGTGGGGTTGAGATGGAACTGTTCGCAAATGATCTTTCAATTCACCAACAATTTCATGACATATCATCCTTTCGCAAAGCGTTGCAAGAGCTTATGGCCATGCGAAAAATGGCCAAGCATTTCGGCCGGGAGGTGTATTGCCATCGAGCATTTTTGAGGGTTGAACCATTGCCCGGCGTGCCGATACAGCAAGCGCTTAGGCGACTTCGTGAAAGCGAACGGCGAGCTACGATCAGTTGGCTGACACGTGGCGGTCCCTTTTGGGATGACCTTCGCCGGCATAGTGGTGATGTGTGGCTGGAATGCCGGGGGGAAGTGGTTACTGAATCCGCCGTGGGAGAAGCAGCTTATCGAAAACTGCATAGTGTTGAATGTGGTTTGGTCAGCATAACCCCATCCGATTGGAACTTCTCGCCTGTTGAGGTAATTTGGAAGCGGGAAGATGAAGGACTAAAAAACCGAAACACAAGACTCGAAAATTGGCGGGATGCCACCTCACTGGAAAAAGAATTAACAACTACCATCCCGCCGGTTCGGTCATGGGATGATTTGGGAAGTACCTCGACTCATCGATTCAGCAATCTGACTTTTGCAAACGAATGCTTTCGACCTCTTGAAGGCGTTACATTCACAAAGAGTTCGATGGAACGTATTCTTGAACTTTTCAGCATTCTGGACCAGTTAGCAGGAGCCTTTGATGAGGCCGGTAAAAGAACACCCGAAGGTCATCGAATTTACCAAGACTTCTTCAAAGGTGAAAACGCGCTGTTTTCTGATTCGACTGATACGGAGAAGAGCAAATTTTGTAATAAGTTGACGTTTAAGCATCCGAGCAATCCTGAAAAATTCCTGTTTTGTCCATGGCATGGCAAGGAGCGCCATAAAGTCTTACGGTTACATTTTTCCTGGCCCATCCAGTTCGGTGAACCGGTTTATGTAGTATACGTCGGCCCAAAGATTACCAAGAAATAAAACAAACATCCCCCATCCCTCATTCCTGCACCCCCGTTCGTCATTCTGCAGAAGCAGGAATGATGGATGGGTGAATGATGAATAAATGGGGACGGATTTAAAATCCGTCCCCGGACTATTTTCCCGGCATCATGAGATCAGGCCCATCTCCTGGCCGGTGGACACCGCGCGAATGCGGTTGTCCACGTCGAGCTTTTTGAAGATGTTTTTCATATGGAATTTGACCGTATTTTCCGTCATGTCGAGCATGCGGGCAATGTCCTTGTTGGAAAAACCCAGTGCGAGTTCCTGGAGTATCTCGAGTTCGCGCGGGCTGAGCAGGAGCGCTTCCGGTGGTTTTTCCCTGAGTTGGTACGGTGTCTTGTGAAACCGCGCCAGACAGTCCTTTACAAAACTGCCGGTAAAGCTGCTGAGACGCAGGTTGCTGCGCTGCCGACGGTAGAAACGCGACAGGAGTTCCTCAAGGGGTTTGCCGAAATCCAGCAGTATGCGGTAGGTGCCTTCCTTGGCTGCAATATCCAGTGTGTCCGTCAGGTTTGCAAAAGCGCGCTCGTCCTGCCTGCCGGCAAGCAGCGCAAGGGACATGAGCAGGGAGGCTTCCAGCTCGTGCCAGCGGTTATTGCCGCTCCGGGCGATGTTGATCAGCGAACCGGCTACCTCCAGGGCGTGTTTGTTCCTGTGGGTGGAGAGCGCCATGAGACCTTCGGCCGTGCCCACGAGATGAGCGCTCCACCAGTTCACGGAATTCGTCGCGTCCGGCCTGAAACTGATTTTCTTCAATTTCGCAAGCGTTCTGGCTTCTTGCCATTCGCCCGAGCGCACCAGGTACAGGTATTCACAGGCATCGATAAATTCGCTCAATCTCGGGAGATAACGTATTTCCGCCATGCGCCGCCCCCGTTGTAATATATTTCTGGCCGCCGGCAGGCCGGCGCGCCTGAAAGCGATGGAAGCAACAGTCCCGTAGCCTGCCGCGTAAATATCGAACCAGCCATCGTAATGTTCCATCTGGACCAGCGCCCCCGTGAGGCGTTCCTGGTCGAATGTTTCCCGGTCAGTGATATAGTCCGCTGATGCAGTGAGAATTTCCGCGATGGCCTTGAGGTTGCTCTCCGCCCCGAAATTCTCTTCAATCATCTCAAGTGCCTCACTGAAGATAGCGCCGGCTTCCCTGAACTGGCCCAGGTATAGAGAGGCGCGTCCCTGGTGAATCAAGGCGTAACTCAGACCCTGCATGCAACTTATCTCCCGCATATACCGGCAGCAGTGGGTGGCGTAATCCAGGGCTTCCTTGAAGCTGCCGATGGTCAGTGCGGAGACCGCGGAACAGGCCGTGATTATCGAGTGTCCGGCTGCATCGGAGTGTGCCAGATTGACCGAAATACCGACAATCTCCTCCAGTCCTTCCCGGCTGGTTATTTTATCTTCGTAGACGTCCAGCAGCGCGCCGATCAAAACGCTGTCGCGTTGTAATGCGCGGGCTGCTTCGCTGTTTTCCACAAGCAGGCACTGGTTGGTCTCCAGCAATCGATTGAAGAAGCGCCGGGCTTGAAGGATTTCACCATTCTTTATCAGGTAATAAATTCGGGCAATCTCGATACGGGGAAATTTTGAGAAATCCGTAATGGAAAATGAAGCGATGAGGCGTCTGAACGGCGGAATGCCGCCGAACAGGATAAGCTCCCAGCCGCCGGAGTCTTCCATGATCCGCGCAGCCTGTGCGAGGTTTCCGGCAAGACAGGCGTGTTTGACGGCAAGTGCTGGAAAATTATTATTCTCATACCAGTCGGCGGCGCGTATATGCAGCGTAGCAATGAGTTCCGGTTCGACCCGTTCGAGTTCATTATTGAGAAATTCCAGTAACAGGTGGTGATAGCGATACCAACCCGTCTCCCGTTGTGTTGAAACGATTAATGAGTGGCGTCGTTTAAGCCGGTCGAGGATATCCAGGCAGTCGATGCGTTTACATACGGCATTAGCCAGACTGACGTTGAAGCGGTCGAGGATCGAAGTCTGCCGCAGCACCTGTTTTATTGCATCGGAGAGCCCGCCGTAGATTTGCTGGTTGAGATACTCGGCAAGATCGTCGGTCACGCCGGACAGGTTCTGGATAACGTTGGCGAGTGATGTTTCATTATCCAGGATGGAGCGCGCCAGTTGCAGGGCAACAGCCCAGCCCTCGGTTTTCCTGGCCAGGGTTTTCAGTTCGGACTTTTTGCAATCATCCGGAAACAGCCGATAGGTGTCCTCGATACTGAAACGCAGGTCGTTGTTGTCAAACTCCTGCACCAGTCCGTTGACCTTGAGGCTGGAGAAATTGAACCCGGGTTTTTCCCGGGAACTCACCACAAAGTGAGTCGACCCGGTGGAGAGGTCAAGGAATTTTTCCATGACAGTGTCGATATGGCTATCACCTACCCGATGATAATCTTCAATTATGATGATGACAGGCTTACTTTGCCTGGCCAGTGACGCCGACAGGGTTCGGATCACCGCATCTATGGGCACGTCGACAAATTCCTGTTCTGCAAGTTTTTCCAGCGCCCCCATCTCTGCTCCCGTATAACACAGGGAAAGCACGATATGGGAACAGAACTGGTGCGGCACGCGGTCGCTTTCATCCAGAGTAAGCCAGGCGGCGATGTGGTCCGAACCGGCCAGGGTTTTGAACCATTGAGAGAGGAGGGTAGATTTTCCATAACCTGCCGGCGTGACAACCAGGGTAAGCGCGCCTTGTGCAGACTGGTTCAGTTTTTTAAGCAGCGCCGGGCGGGAAACCTGGGAGATCAGGCTGTGTTGGGATTCGAACTTTCCAAAAATAAGCCAATCCCTGTCACCGAATAGATTATCACTATTCTTTCCCATGTCTGGCCTGTAAACCTGAAGCAACCGTGTTATTGACTGTGGATTTTGATAACCAATCCCACTCAGGTTATTATATTATGCCCCTGGTGTCTGAAATACTACCCGATAGGGTGGCTTCGGTTTTTTGCATTGTGATCTCACTCCTGCATACTGATATTCAACTCCCCGGCAACCTTCACCTGCTCCATGACGACGTAGGTATGGGTCTGTAAAACGCCGGGTATGGTCGCGATCTTCTCCCCCAGAATTCTTCGGTATGCATCCATGTCCGGGCTGCGTACCTTGATCAGGTAATCAAACCCGCCGGCTACCATGTGACATTCTTCGATCTCGGGGACGTCGCGTACGGCCTGCTTGAACCGCTCAAATACGTCCGGAGTGGTCCGGTCCAGGGTAATCTCGACGTAGGCCAGCAACGATAAACCCAGGAGTTCGGGATTGAGTTCCGCCCTGTAACCGTTGATGTACCCCGCCTTTTCCAGCCTCCGTACCCGCGCCAGACAAGGGGCGGGGCTGAGATTCACCTGCCTGGACAGTTCAATATTTGACATTCTGCCATTGCCCTGCAGGACGCGCAGAATTTTCAGGTCGATACGATCAATCCGGTCTTTCATGATAGTGATATATAATTTTAATAAATCATAATATATAAATATTATATTTCATAAATATAGATTAATAGAAATATAATTAAAAATATAATTGCTAAAATACAAAATATTATTATATTTTCTAAACCAGGATATTGATGTCTTCAGCAAATCGTTCATGCAGTCTCAGCGCCGGGATCAACCGCGATTACCTCGCAGACGAAGGGAGCATCCTGGAACGATTGTTACCATTGGCCCGTTCGGAGCCGGCATTGAAACAAAAGATTGAAAGCACAGCAAGGTCCCTGGCGGAAACCGTACGCGAGCGGCAGCAACATTCTTCCGGCCTGCATGCATTTCTCAACCATTACGACCTGTCCTCCCACGAGGGAGTAGTCCTGATGTGCTTGGCCGAGGCTTTGTTACGGGTCCCTGATACGGGTACGGTGGATGCCCTGATTGCCGATAAGCTCAACTCCGCTGATTGGGAACAACACCTGGGAAAAGACAGTTCCCTGTTTGTCAACGCGTCTACCTGGGGGCTGATGCTGACGGGAAAATTACTTTACCCCGGACCGGATGAGGCCTTTGCAGCGCTGGACCTGCTGCGTAAATTACTGGGCCGTCTCGAACAACCGATATTGCGCGCGGCGTTGAAAGCTGCCATGAAAATAATGGCGGACGAATTCGTCATGGGGCGCACTATTGATGAAGCCCTGCAGCGTAGTGAAACGGGCGACCTCCGCCATTATTGTTTTTCCTACGACATGCTGGGAGAGGCGGCCATGACCAAGGCTGCTGCGCAGCATTACGAACGCGCCTATACGCGGGCCATTGAGGCGCTGGGCAGGTGTGCCGGCGCCGGGACAGAGGGACAGGAACGCCCGGGCATTTCGGTCAAGCTTTCCTCCCTGTGCCCGCGCTTCGAACCCAACCAGTCCGCCCGCGCAATCTCTGAGTTGACGGAGCGCCTGCTGCGCCTCGGGACAGTCGCCCGCGCCGCGGGAATCGCCATGACAATCGACGCGGAAGAGGCTGACCGGCTTGAGATCGTTCTTCAGGTTTTTGAATGGCTTTATCTCCATACCAGCCTACGCGACTGGACCGGGCTGGGCCTTGCAGTACAGGCTTACCAGAAACGCTCCCTGACCTTGCTGGCAAGTCTCAACCGGCTTGCCAATGAACAGGGGCGCGTGATCCCTGTGCGCCTGGTCAAGGGCGCCTATTGGGACATGGAGATCAAGCAGGCCCAGGAACAGGGGCTGGCGGACTACCCGGTGTTTACGCTGAAACGCAATACCGATATTTCCTACCTGGCTTGCGCCCGTTACCTGCTTGCGGACTGTCCGAATATATACCCGCAGTTTGCCACCCATAACGCCCATACCGTCAGCTACGTGTATCACCATGCGGGTGATCGGGCTTTTGAATTCCAGCGGCTGTACGGCATGGGTGAAGAACTGTACGCTGCCATGACCGATACGCGGGGTCTTGACATACCCTGTCGCGTCTATGCGCCGGTAGGTGCGCACGAAGACCTGCTCCCCTATCTCGTGCGCCGCTTGCTGGAGAACGGCGCCAACGTGTCATTTATCAATCGCATTGCAGACCGGGAGGTTTCCATCCCGGAACTGGTCACGGACCCGGTCGACACACTGGAACAACATAACGGGATAACCCGCCATCCACGCATCCCGGTGCCGCCGGACCTGTTCGGGCTTGAGCGGAAAAACTCCGGCGGGTTCAATTTTGCCGATAAGGGGGAACTGGCGCCGCTGTTTGAAAGTGTCTCCCGGTCCCGCGCGCGTGAATGGACGGCCGCCCCCATAGTCAATGGTAAAACTCTGGGCGGCATATCCAGGACGATAGACAATCCCGCTGATATCCGGGAACGGGTCGGCCGAGTATGGGAAGCCACCCCGGATATCGCCGCACAGGCATTGGCCATTACGGCAGATGCGTTCACGTCCTGGCGCCGTACCGATGCGGATTATCGTGCTGTAATACTTGAGAGGGCCGCGGATATTGTCGAGACGCACCTGGCTGAGTTGGCGGCCCTGTGTGTGCTTGAGGCGGGCAAATGTCTGCGTGACGCTCACGACGACGTGCGTGAAGCCGTAGATTTCCTGCGCTATTACGCCGGCTGCTGCCGCAAGCTCATGGCCGCTGACCTGGATTTACCCGGACCCGCCGGCGAGGTCAACAGCCTGCGGCTTTGCGGCCGCGGCGTATTTGTCTGTATCAGTCCGTGGAACTTCCCCATTGCCATTTATACCGGCCAGATAGCGGCGGCGCTGGCAGCGGGGAATACAGTCATTGCCAAACCCGCTGAGCAGGCATCTCTGGTCGCGCATCGACTCACCGGGTTTCTCTACCTGGCAGGCATCCCCAAACAGGTACTGGCGTTTCTGCCGGGCGCCGGCCCTGACCTGGGCAATGCCCTGCTTTACGATCTCAGGGTAGCTGGTGTGGCCTTCACCGGTTCCACGGGCAGCGCACGGCAAATCAATCTTAAACTGGCTGCCCGGAACGGCCCGCTGGCAACCTTGATCGCCGAGACCGGCGGCATCAACGCCATGCTGGTCGACAGTTCGGCGCTCCCGGAACAGGTAGTAGGGGATGCAGTGCAATCCGCATTCAACAGCGCCGGTCAACGGTGTTCGGCCCTGCGCGTGCTCTGCTTGCAGAAGGAGATTGCGCCGCGGGTGCTGGAACTCCTGGTAAATCACATGGATGAATGGGTCACCGGGGACCCGACCCGCCTGGATACGGACATGGGACCCGTCATCGACCGGGCGGCGCAGACCAGACTTGAAAAATATATCACCGGAGCCCGGAAAGACGGCAAGCTGATATACCGTGGACCCGGACCTGTCGGTGATGTAAAGGGTTATTTTGTATCTCCGGCCATCATCGAAATCAAACATTTATCTGAACTGAAGGAGGAGATCTTCGGTCCGGTATTACACGTGCTGCGTTATGATGCCGGAAAACTACCGGCACTGCTGGAGCAGGTCAACGACCTGGGTTACGGCCTTACGCTGGGTATTCAGAGTCGGATTGAGCACCAGGCGCAGTACATCCGCCAGCGGGTACGGACCGGCAATGTTTATGTCAACCGGAATATGGTCGGCGCCGTGGTGGGCGTGCAACCCTTCGGTGGCTGCGGCCTGTCGGGGACAGGACCCAAAGCCGGTGGACCCCACTACCTGTTACGGTTTACCACAGAGCAGACCTATACCGTCAACAGCGCGGCAATCGGCGGGAATGCCAGCCTGTTGTCGATGTAATATCCGGGTTAAAACAGGGACAAAGTCAGGACGGCGACACCAAAGATATTGATCGCTATAGCTGCTCCCCATGCGCTAATTATAGCCAATGGCCGGAACAAAATAACAGCCGACCAGATTATTCAATAAATCCGTATTTATCGTCATTCCCCCTGAGTCAATCATTCAAGCCGGAAGCGTAATTCCGGAAGCGTTTCCGCAGTTCCGTTTTCCGTATCTTTCCCGTTGCAGTATGCGGAATTTCATCGATAAATACCACATCGTCCGGCAACCACCATTTCGCCACCTTGTCTTTCAGCCATTCCAGAATTTCTTCCTTCCCCGCTTCCCTGCCCTCTCTCCTGGCTACGATCAACAATGGCCGCTCCGACCACCTCGGATGGGGCACACCGATAACGGCGGCTTCGGCGACATCGGGATGGCCTATTGCCGCGTTTTCCAGTTCGATGGAGCTGATCCACTCGCCGCCGGATTTGATCACATCCTTGGATCTATCGGTGAGTTGTAAATAACCTTCAGCATCGATATTACCTACATCACCGGTACTGAGCCAGCCGTCGTCGTCATGTACGTCGCTTGGGGCGTCCGGCTTGTAATAATCGTTACAGACAAACGGCCCGCGCACCTTCAAAAGCCCCGTTGATTGCCCGTCCCTGGGCAATTCATTATTATCATCATCGACAATCTTCATCTCGACGCCGTAAACTGCGCGCCCCTGCTTCTGTCTTATGGCGTATTGTTCCTCCCCGGATAATTTCAGCAGCTCCGGTTTCAAGGTATTCACCGTGCCCAGGGGGCTCATCTCCGTCATCCCCCAGGCATGGTGTACATAAACGCCGTAGCGGTCCTCAAACTCCTCCATAATCGACCGGGGGCAGGCCGACCCGCCGATAACGACCCGTTGTAATGTCTTAACCTCTTTACCCGCCTCTGCAAGATACTTCAGCATGTTCAACCACACCGTGGGCACCCCGGCGGAAAAAGTAACATCTTCTTCTTCAATCAATGCCTGCAGAGTTACGCCGTCCCCCATCCTGGGGCCGGGAAAGACCAGCTTTGTTCCTGCTACCGGCGCCCCATAGGCCAACCCCCAGGCATTAACATGGAACATGGGTACGACCGGCATGACCACGTCCCGGACAGACAGGTTGAGCCCGTCCGGTGATATGCCAACCAGTGCATGTATCACCATTGACCGATGATGATAAAGTACCCCTTTGGGATTGCCGGTCGTCCCCGAGGTATAGCAGAGGCAACAGGCGATTTTTTCATCCAACTCAGGCCAGTTGAATCGATCCGAATGCCGGGCAATAAATGATTCATAAGATTGCGCATCCTTCAGGCCGGTGTCCGGCATATTTTCATCATCCGTTAAAACAACGTACTTCTCCACCCCGGACAAGTCCGCTTTGATCTTTTCCAGTACGGGCACAATCAAGGGGTCGACAAAAACCAACCTGTCTTCAGCGTGATTGACGATGTACGTGATTTGTTCCGGAAACAAACGCGGGTTGACAGTGTGAGTAACGGCCCCTATACCCGCTATGCCGTAATACAATTCAAAATGACGATAATCATTCCAGGCAAAGGTTGCGATGCGATCCCCTGCCTGTATGCCGTAGTCAACCAATGCATTCGCCAGCCGCCGCGTCCTGCGAAAAGCCTCCGCATAGGTATATCGATGTCTGGGCTGATCACAGGTAACGGATACGATTTCTACATTGGGATGGTTCTTATCGGCATGTTCCATTATCGAAGTAATGGTCAGCTGCCTGTCCATCATCAGACCCAGCATGAATTCTCTCCCGCTCGGTAAACCTAACGGAGAAGGATGAGAGACTGGCAACCTATGCCAATAAAATCACCAGGCAGGAGGCTGAGATCGAGCGGAACACGGCGGCAGAACGGACCGGTTTTACCACGTGGCATTAACCAAAACAGGTTATAGACACGCCTTTTATCAACGATAACCACCGCCGCTACTCTTGCCGTCAGTTTCAGCTGAACGACCCGCAGGCAGTGTGTTTGTAGCGCCGGCATCTTGCAACATCCTGGTAATGCTGGAGTGCCCGGACTCATAAGAAAAATTCATGGCCGTATATCTATTGTTGTCCTCAAGATCGGGATCAGCGCCTTGGTCGAGGAGCATTCTCACTATTCGGCTGTGCCCCTCCTGGGCTGCAAACATCAAAGGGGTCATTCTTCTATTACCGCCGCGCACATTCAGGTCTACATCAGGACACTTTAACAACTCAGTCACAGCGTGATTATCACCGTTTATGACAAAGCTAAGCAAAAAATCACTTCTCTCACCCAGATCAGCTGTTATGCAAGGATCCGGTGAATCGCTAGCCGCTTTGGCTATCATACCCAGCGACACTGTGAGAGCAAAGACCAGACCCAAAATAATTGTTTTTACGTTTATCATAATCATCCTCCGAATACCATGGGACGCTACACAAGGCCCATCTCCGTTGCTGACATAACCGCGTGTCTCCTTCAGCCAATTGCCTCTCAACCGACAGGTCGCGAATGGCCTGATGGTAATCCGAGATCAACTGTTTCCAACGTAGCATAGTCTTATACACAATGTCCAGCAGAGTATTTTCCCCAAATCCCGCGTTAGAGATTTGAAACGGGCATTCAAGGCGCATTCTGCCTGTTTGTAGTGCCTTACTCAATAGCAATGAGCCAGGGTTGACCCTTGTATAGGGCAGGTTGGCGCTTGCTCACGCCGGATTGGGACAATATCAGGCAGATTAACATGGCCAGGGCAATAAGACAGGCAGGGGCACCCCGCCCCCGGCTGCCGGGGGTGACTGAGAACAGGGGGGTTAGCAGGACTACGCTACGCTAGCCAGCGGCGGCGCCTGCGGCGGCGGCGCCAGGGCCGCCAGCAGGGTCTTCACCAAGCCGGCCTGCTCAGGCCGGCACGTCAGAGGCACCCGGCGGGCATGAGAAACAACTTTCGCAGCCATCGCATACACACGCCAGCGGATGGTCGGCGCCCGGCAGGTATGCCACTGTGGCGGTAGCGAGTGACGCAACAGCACAAACAGGTTATAGGCGGTCACACACAGGTGACAGTACAGGGCATTGGCGTCACACTGACCACAGGGCAAGCGCTCACCGGCGAAGTCGCACTTCAATTCCTTGATGCGATTCTCCGAGTCCTCGCCGCGCAGGTTATACCAATGCACACTCTCACTGTCACGCAATGCCTCCCGATGGGTGGCCAGCGCCCGGTAGCTATCCCCCCGTCCGTCACGGCGGTGTCGTCGTCACCGTCTTCCTCACCCCAATCCAGACACTGCTGCCCCCCTTTGCGCGTGCGCTGCACCACCACTGTGAACGCCTTGTCATACCCCGTGATGACATGCACGCCCCGACAGGTGGAAGGGCTGTTAATGTTATGGCTTGAAAGCCTGACTGGGTGTTTTGTATCAGGACTGATTTGATTTATGGTCTTGGGCTTTCGTCCGCAGGGGCCGGGATAATACAGGTCTATGTAAGAAAAAAGGGGGGGAGAGACAGGGAGTTATTTGAGGCAGAAATAATTACTTCCTAATGGAGTTAATCCTAATGCACTTCTTGCTTGGTTGGTATGAAACTCGACGTATGAACAATTTTCAAAGTACTTACTGTCGTATTCTGAATCCAGTTTTTTTGTTTTTTCATCTTGATAGCTGGAATCTGCGGATATGGTGATGACATAGAGGAATATAATTAAAGCAATTGTAATGGCGCTTAGATTGCTATTAATCTTGTCGTTATTGATAGCCGCGTATTTGAGAAAGATTATTCCCCATCCGGCGGAGAGTAAAACAGGTACGACCGCGGCTACTACAGCGTTGTCATACTGGCTTATTCCTATCATCCGTCCTGCGGCCCAGGCGCTCATTATACTGACGAACATCAGTAAGAGGTAATGGATCGTTTTATTTTTAGTATTGGTTTTCTCAGGATGTTCAACGGGTTCTTGAATCGATGGTTCTGCCATAGTAAGAGAAATGATGTGAATTAGTGGTGCTATTGGTGTCAGCGAGAGGCAAGGCCTTTTACGGAGTCAGTCGGTTGCCCAGAGTGATGTTTGTTCTGTGTCATTTGGCGGATTGAAAGTTGGCAGAAGCCTGTAGACCCAGCGTGGCGCATAGTAAGCGATTGCTTGCTTTGGTTCCTTACGGGCGATGAGGTTTGAGTCAGATACTTCGTTTTCTTCAGCGGTACCATCCGCATAGGAATATAAATGATCGTAGCAAGCTGACCATGCCTTTCCTTCAGCGACGACGCATTTACGGAAAGCTTTTCTAGCCTCTTCAGAAGGGGTATATGTCTCGGCTGTTGTGATGCCAGGAAGAATTGTTAATATCAACAATATGTATTTGATGTTGTGTGGTTTCATGGAGATTGTCCTGGATATTAAATAAGGCGCACAATTATAAATTATGGTCAGCTTTTTGCATAATAGTATAGTAATGTTTTTTTAACAAGTACAGCAGTTCCCGCCAACTCCCGGGATCGAGGGTATCCTGCCCTCGTGGAGGGCGAGACGCCCTCCCTCCCAGGGAAACATGCCCCTTTAGGACTCCTGGGGGACAGATTTAAATCTGTCCCCCCTGTCTTCAGCACCTGCACAATGTCCAGAACGTGTTTTCCAGTGCCAGGAACAAATCAGGACAAGATCATACTTTTAGTTATTTCGAGGATGGCGCCAACTTGCTCAACTCTTGCGCAACAACCGTACCGATTGTCGGGTTTAACTGGGAGAACAGTGCCAGCTTGTCCGCAGAAGAGTAGGTTTCCGCCACCTTGCCATCCCGTATGACGATGGTATCGGTTCCCGTGAAAGCAATGGGTTGATGGGTCGCCGGGAAGGCGGTTGACCCACCCGGGGCGATAAAGTCGCCACTAAACGTTCCGGTTGCCTCCCAACGTATCATGACCAGGCCTCCATCCACGGCAATATGCGTCGGTGTATGTTTCATATCCGGCGTGGCCTGGAAGAATGTCGCCAACAGGCGCTTGTAGTCTTCCCGCCCATATAGCCAGCTATGCCCGTCATAGCGTTTGAAATCCTCGGCGAGGAGCTCGTCCACCGCATCGAGTCGGTGTTCGTTGAAAATCTCTTCCAGCCAGCGCTCGGTGAGCCGGGTCGTTTCTTCTTTTGACATATTCATGACGTTTCCTCTTTCTCTCTCGGAATACAACAGCTTGAATCAGTTTTCGTTTGCATCAGTCGCCCCGGCAGAAGGCCGCTAAGTCCCGGGCGGTATCACGGCTGATCTCCGGGCAGACGACGGGAAGAATCTCGGTTGCGTGAATCGTGCCCATCACCTGGCGACACCGCGCCGCCACGCCATTGGCGAGCAGCAAGCGATAAAAGTGGATGCCTTCGTCCCGCAAGGGGTCGCATTCGTTGACGCTGATAACCGTCGGGGGGAATCCTCCGATGTCAGCGCCGGAGGCAAAATCGGGCCAGGCCAGGGGGTTGCGCTCGTCAAACGCTTGAATCCCGTAGGCCATGCGGCTGCTGTTGTGGTGCAACTGCAAAAATATGCCGTTGTTCTCGGTTGTGGACGGGTATTCGGGACGCGGATAGTCACCGGCAATATAGGGGCACAAAGCGTAGACCCCGCTGATCCGATGGATTTCGCCCTCCCGATTCAGCGCTATCGCGCTTGCCAATGCCAGGTTGCCGCCACCGCTTTCACCGGAGACGATGATGCGCTTGGGGTCAATGTTCAACTGCGCGCTATTATCGGTCATCCAGCGTATTCCCGACACACAATCGTTCAAACCGGCTGGAAACGGCGCCACCTCCGGTGAGGAGGACGGCATCAGGCAATTGCGGAAATCCACCAGCGCCAGCGCCACACCCTGGTGGGCAATCATTCTCCCCCAAGTCTGATAATTGCCAAAGAAGCAGGAGAAAGCCATCATGCCGCCACCATGAATGTAATAGACGCATGGCAGTTGCCCCTCGGTGTGCGGCCGCATGAACAGAATTTTGACGGTATTGCCATCGGGTTGTGAGGCAAATTCGAGCGTGCGTATCGACAGGCCTGCGGAAGGGGCAATTGCTTCGCTGTTCATGGCATCCAGCCAGGCATCCTGCTCGGCAAAGTGCTGCCGGGTTTCAGCGGATGCCACAATCGCCAGCAACTCCTCACGGTTCTTCACGTTCAGAACAGGCTGGACGGGTAGCTGATCCGAAACCGCTTTGAGACGGGGATCTATACGTGGATCATCGGCAATTTTGCGCGTAGCCATAGCTGCTCCTTGAGTTTCGATGCGACATTGATTGATGATTTTCCATCCGGGTTTCAGTCAATTCCAGCCGGGTGTCAGGGTGCTCGTGACATAGCCGGTTCGTGAAGTGTTACGCCGTCTGTTTCTGAACCCGTGGAACCGGCAGGTTATCATATGACAAACTAATCTCTCAAGCAATCGATTACCAGCAATCGATTACCAGGACGGCGGCTCCTGCTAAATCAAGGTCAATACAGTTTAAGACAAGGGGGACAGATTTAAATCTGTCCCCTGGGAGTCTGACCATAAGGGGGCATGTTTCCCTGGGAGGGAGGGCGTCTCGCCCTCCACGCGGGCAGGATGCCCTCGATCCCGGGCGTTAGCGGGAACTGCTGCGGGTTTAGTACATATGACAGGGCGAACGCATACTTTTATATATTATTTGGAATAAAAAACCTCTTCCTTATGACAACAAGTCAGGGCAACCGCATACTTTTGGATTCTGTTGCAGAAGACAGGAAACCAACCGGAAAACACCGCCCGTCATGCTGGCGAATGCCAGCATCCAGTCAAACAACAGCGCAGGCTCAGGGTAATGAAGGGTTATTCACTGGATTCTGGCCTGCGCCAGAATGACGGAATCGGGCAAAAACATCTGAATTCAAAAGTATGCGTTTGCCCTGATGACGACAAGTATGATCTTGCTTTAGACAGGAGCAGGTAAACCAAGTATAGTATGTAGTAGAATTTAGCGTGTACAGTCCTGACTCGATTTTCTCTTGGATGCCTATGAGGCTTGTGAGCATTTTTTTCGTCCTGTTGCTGATCTCCCCAGGTGCCGGGTCGGCAGGGGATGAACAACCTGAACATCTCCAGTCACTGCCGCTGAAACTCAACCTGGCCGACACTATTGCGCTGGCCTTGCGGAATAACCGGAGTCTCATCAATGCCCGCCTTGGCCGCGTCCTGGATAAGTTCGCTCTTGAAGCGAGCGAGGACGAGTTTTGGCCAAAGGTAAACGTCACGCCGTCTACCAGGTACCTCTCACAATCCGGGGAATATCGGGAAGACAGCGCTGATGCGGCTATTTCCTCCGGGGTGACCCTGCGCATTCCTACCGGGGGACAGCTTGGCTTTGACTGGGAAAATTCCGTCGCCGATCAGTTCCATACCGCATTGAGGTTCAGCTTCAGCCAGCCTCTGTTGAAAGGCGGCGGAGTCAAGGTCGGTACCGCCTCGCTCAGGACTGCCCGGCGTATGGAGGAGATCAACGTCCTCGGGTTCAAAGCGGTGGTTATCAATATTGTCACCTCAGTTATCCAGACCTATCGAAGCTTTATCCAAGCCAAACGACGGCTGGAAATCAGCACTCGTTCGCTGCAGCGGGGCAAGGACTTGCTGGCTGTGAACCAGTTGCTGATCCAGGCTGGCCGGATGGCCGCACGCGATATCGTCCAGGCCGAAGCGGAAGTGGCCAACCGTGAATTGAGGCTCACCGAGACGCGCAATAGCCTGGACGCTGCCCGTCTCGCCCTGATCGACATCCTGGATATCGACAGCCGTACCCAGGTCGAACCGACGGAAACCATGACCGTGGATCCCATAAAACCCGATGTAACGCGCAGCATGGAGCTGGCGTTACAACACCGTCCCGAATATTTACAGGCGCTGTTGCATATTGAGAACTCCGAGACCGCCCTCCTGGTCGCCAAAAACAACCGCCTGTGGGATTTGTCCTTGACCTCCTCCGTGGATCTCTCGGGCAGCGATTCCATTGGTACGGCGTTTGATAATGGGGGTGACTATCGTATCGGGCTGAACCTGGCCATCCCTCTGGTGGACCGCGCTCCCAGGCGAAACTATTCGACCGCCAGGATCAGACTGGAGCAGGCCAGACGTAACCTGGAGGAGTTGCGCCAGAAAGTCGATATCATTGTCCTCAACGCGGTGCGCGAGGTCGACGTGCGATTTCGACAGGTCGAGTTGGCTCAACGGGCGCGTGAGCTCGCCGAACAAAAGTTGGACATTGAGCAGGAGAAGCTGAAATTGGGCCTGTCGACAAACTTTCAACTGGTCAGGTTCGAGGACGATCTGGTAGACGCCCAGAACAGCGAAGTAGGCGCGGTGATCGCTTACCTGAACGCCCTGACTTCACTTGACCAGACCTTGGGCACGACCCTGGAAACCTGGCAGATCGACGTCAAACGGATGGAAGAATGATGGACCGGGAAGCCCTGATCCATAAAAATGTCCTGGACAACATGAATGACGGGGTCATGACGATTGATCTCGAGGGCCGCATCATGACATTCAACCCGGCGGCTTCCCATATGCTGGGGCTTGTGCCTGAGGAGGTGCTAGGGCGCGTATTCGGTGAAATCTTTCTGACCATGGATGGCATGGACGATTTTACCCAAACCATCTTTGATGCTGTCTATGAAGCGGCGGTTGGTCATCAGCGGGTGGTCAGGGTGCCCCTGGGCGATACAACGCGTTCCCTTGCGCTTACCACCTCGTATCTGCAGGTCAGCCAGGATGGCGGTATTCAAAGAATCGGCGTCATCGCCGTATTCAGCGATATTACCGAAATCAGGGAGCTGCGGGAAGCCGAGTTGCAACTGACGGAATCGATCAAGGCGCAACATATCGAACTTCAGGAGGCTTACCGAAAGATTGAAGAAAACAATCAGACGCTGGCCTCAGCCCTGAAGAAGGTACAGGTGGTGCGGGTGGTGGCGACGGTATTTGTCATCAGCCTGTTTCTGGCAGCCGGGTTACGTAGCTGGGACACGAATCTCCAGTCGGCAGCACCAGACATGCCGACACCACGCGCTGCGGCGCCGGCCGCCACGGCCCTGCACACCCTGGTTGTTGAACCGCAACGGGTTTACTCGACGATCCTGTTATCCGGACGGCTGGCGCCCCGCCGTGAGGTAAACATCATCAGTCCGCTCGCCGGCAAGGTGGCTGCCATCCATTTTCAGTACGGCGAACAGGTGTCCAAAGGACAACAACTGCTGAAACTGGATGCCGTCGAGGTCGAACGGGAGTATCGCGAGGCTCAATCGGCGTATATCAAAGCCCTCGGACATTTCAAAGAGCTGGAGGACTGGGCCAACAGCCTTGAGGTGGTGCGCGCCCGGCGGGGGGTCAGCAGAGCCAAGATGGCGCTTGAGGATCAGCGCAACAAGCTGGACGAAACCGCCTTTCTGCAGCAGCAGGGGGTCATCCCCGCCTCGGAGCACCAGGCGGCCGAACAGCAATACCGTAACCAGCAGTTGGACTATGAAGCGACTCAGC
Organism: Gammaproteobacteria bacterium; assembly: GCA_965222155.1. Lineage (GTDB taxonomy): Bacteria > Pseudomonadota > Gammaproteobacteria > Eutrophobiales > Eutrophobiaceae > JAAXHV01. The sequence goes on along the minus strand of CBDCTH010000012.1, from coordinate 246,477 downwards.
AGGACCTCCAGGCCGTGCTGGACAAGGGCGATGCTGACGCCAGGCAGGTAGCCCGGTTGCAACTCGACAATACTCGTATTCGGATGCGGCAGTTGGAACAAGCCCTGCAAAAGACGGTGGTCGAGGCGCCGGTCGGGGGTGTTATCCTCCAGCCGCGTCGTGACGACCGGCGCAGTCAGTCGAGTGGGGATTCCGGACGTATCGCGGCTGGCCGGTCGGTGACGCAGGGGGAGCGCCTGCTGACTATCGGGGAGCTTGACAGTCTGTCGGTCGTCGGCTGGGTGGACGAGGTGGATATTACGAAAATTCATCCGCAACATGAGGTCAGGATCAGCGGTGATGCTTTCCCCGACCAGACACTGCAGGGGACGATCGTCCAGGTCTCCTCACAGGCGGGCAATGGACAAGGGAGAGATGAATTGCCATCATTCCAGGTCACTGTGGCTATCGGGAATCTCACCCCGGCACAACGGCGGGAGGTGCGTCTGGGCATGTCAGCTGATCTTGAGGTCATCGTCTATGCCAGGCCGGACGCGTTGCTCGTGCCCTTCGATGCTATTGAAATGCGCGACGCCGAAACCTGGCTGCGGGTCAAGGACAAAGAGACCGATGAGGTGCGGGAGGTGCGGGTGGATGTTGGGGTAACCACCGTGGATAGGGTGGAAATCGTCCACGGGCTCGCGCCCGGCGATGAAGTCGTGCTTTCCGGAACCTGACCGGAGACGCTCGCTATGCTGCGCTCTGGTAGATATCTGCAAGACGTATCATATCGGCCCCATTGCCGTGGAGATCCTGCGGGGGGTTAACCTCGAGGTGAACCGAGGCGACCTGTTGTCGATCATGGGGCCATCGGGGTGTGGTAAATCGACCCTGATGAATATCATCGGCCTGTTGGACCAGCCCACGAACGGCTCCTATCTCCTGGGAGGACGAGAAGTCTCGAGCGCTGGCGACAACGAGTTGTCCGTCATTCGGAACACCAGCATCGGCTTCGTGTTTCAGTCCTTCAATCTGCTGGCGCGCCTGACTGCCCAGGAAAACGTCGGTGTTCCGCTGGTATATCGAGGTCTGGCAGACAAGGAGATCAAGCGACGCGTGCAGAGAGTCCTGGACAAGGTCGGCCTGGGGGACCGGGGCAGTCACAAGCCGAATCAGCTCTCCGGCGGACAGCAACAGCGAGTAGCCATCGCCCGGGCCCTGGTCGGAGAACCGGGCATCATCCTGGCCGATGAGCCTACTGGCGCCCTGGACCCTCAGATCGGCACGGAGATCATGAAGCTTTTTATCCGCCTGAATGCGGAAGAACAGGTAACCGTCATCATCATTACCCATGATCCGGCGATTGCCCGGCAATGTACGCGGCGCACCCGCATCCGTGACGGAGAGTTGCATGAGGAGGCGCCGCATCCGGCGTGATGTCGGTACGGGAGCTATGCCCATCCATGATCCTTAGGACGAACGTCAAAAAAATCCTCAAGCGCAGCAGGCGTGGAATTGCTGCAGTATCAAAAGCGAACCCATCCGTGCTGCTGCTTAAGGCAAACGTCAAAGAGGCCGTCAGCAGTCTGTATGCCGCCAAGCAGCGTACTCTGCTGGCGTTGATCGGCATCGTGATTGGAATCGGCTCGGTGATCGCGATGATTTCGGTAGGTGAGATCGTCAAGAGCGAAGCCCTCGCACAATTCCAGGAACTCGGCACCGACATCCTGACCATCCGAAACCCCGATGCCGGCGGTGTGACCTCTGACCGTCAGGCGACAGCCACCATCCGTCTGGCGGACGCCTTAGAGCTCCCGGTAAAGACAGAATCCATCTTGGCAGCCGCCCCCTCGACTCATGGCTTCGGAGAGTTCGTGTATGCCGGGAAGCGTGTGGGCGATGGCGCGATACTTGGAGTCACCGCCTCTTTCTCCGATCTCAACAAGCTGTTCCTTACCACCGGCCGGTTTATCTCAGACCTGGATTTTCGTCGATACTACTGCGTCATCGGGGGAGAGATCGCCCAGGCCATGCAGCGCGCCGGCGCGCGCCGGCTCGTAGGCGAAACAATCAAACTGGCGGGGCGTCTTTATACCGTCGTAGGGGTACTGCAGAACACCCCGGGATGGGGTATGCGGCAGTTCAACACAGACCGCTCCGTGTTCGTGCCTATCACCACCGCGCAGCGCGCATTCAGCGAGGCGGAGATTGAATCGGTCATCGCGCGTATGCAGCCCCAGGTGCACTATATGGCGGCAACGGAAGAGGTGCAGACCTATTTCCGCCACAAAGCCAAGGGCCTGGAGGTGGAGGTGGAAAGTGCCAGACAACTGATCGAACAGATGGAAAAACAAATGCAATTGTTTACCCTGTTACTGGGCGCTATCGGCAGCATCTCGCTCATCGTCGGAGGGGTCGGAGTGATGAATGTCATGCTGGTCTCGGTGACCGAACGGCGCAAGGAAATCGGCATCAGGCGGGCGCTGGGCGCCCGCCGCGGGGACATCCAAAGTCAATTCCTGATGGAGTCCCTTATCCTGTCGCTGATCGGCGGACTGTTCGGGGTCGCCCTCGGCATCGGGGCATCTTACACCATCTGTCACTTCACGGACTGGACTTTCCTGGTGTCGACGGCAGCCGTGATACTCGGGTTTGGTGTGGCATCGGCCGTCGGTATCTTCTTCGGGTTCTATCCGGCTTACCAGGCGGCCCGGCTTGATCCCATCACCGCCCTGCGGGCGGAGTAGCCGGCAGACAGGTGTTTCGGCATCCTTCAGTCACAGCCATCGATGGAGGCGCCAATAGAGCTTCGCCCCGCTTCCCCAAGGCCGGCGCATACTCTTATCGGCTATTGATACGCCAAAACCGTGGATGGCAGCGTCATCTTCAGGCGCGCGTCCGTCAGCCTTCGGTGCTCGCCGAGCATCGATCGGCTTGCGCAAGACATACACGATCGCAGCTATCGACGATCGAGACAGCGCCATATCCGGTTGTGGCGTTATAGCTGTAGCCAACCGTCCGCCCGAGGGTTTCATGGCACAGACGCGAACATCGGTCTGCGGTCTCGTGGCACACGTAGCGTCGATCGCGGCTGGCTGACTGCGAGTTGCGATACCATTCCCGTATGGCTTTCTCCGGGGTAAACAGATAACGGACCTGCGCCGCATCCGCCCCGGAACAGCGCAGAACATCAGCCACACAGCGGATGGTTTTGCCCTCTTGATACTGAGAATAATCGCCATTGCATTGCTGGTAACGCTCGACGCAACTATCGGCGCCGGCTCCTGTTTGAGCGGATGCAGGCGCGGCTATGGCCAAGGCTATTGTCGCTACGACGAAACAGGAATGTCTTACTCGAATGAATAACCATTGCATGATCAGTTTCCTCCAATTGTATTCAGGGATAGCCTGCTTCACTTAGCGGCCACGACCTGACCTGCCAAAGCCGGGACGGTTTGACGTCCGCTCGCCACGCGCTGCAATCGGAAGCGATAAACAACCGTCTGCTTCCCTACGCGCGCCGAGTATCGGATATCCATACTGTACTTCTTAATACTCCCGTTGCGATGTTGGTTCGCGGAAGCACTTCACTCGTAGGCGACGACATTAATTGTGTATTCGCACAAGGTGCTGGCGACCCCGCCGATTATGCCGGCAGGGCTACTGGCGGTAGCCTGGATAGCCATTTTTCTCGGCTGACGATTCCCTGGACTGACTTCGGTATATCGCCTCGCCCTGAAATCGCAAGAACCTCCTCCGGTCATACGCGTCGTTATGGGCTTCAAGCTGTCGAGATCGATATAGTAGCCCTTTTCCGCTTCGAGCCAATTCCAACCGGATTCGCATGTTTTCCAACCGCCAACATCCGTTGGTGCAGTCCTGCATTGTGCAACCATCCTCTCCGTCGAGAGCGGCTGCACGGAAAACGCCACAATCGGGAAAGCGCAGATAAACAGTACGATGAATTTACTTCGTATATTTTTACTTTGCATATTCATACCCCTCAACCCCAGACATCATAACTCAACGCTGTTTTGAGCTTCACACTCCGTACCGCCCCGGTTCCGGGAATGGCAGCCACCCAACCGTTCTCGTTGAACGATCCGGGTTAGTGTACAGGATACACTAAAAGCCTATCTCCGGTCAAACAGCTGCGTTTGTACAGGCGCTCCCAGGGCAACCGCATACTTTTGGATTCTGTTGCAGAAGACAGGAAACCAACCGGAAAACACCGCCCGTCATGCTGGCGAATGCCAGCATCCAGTCAAACAACAGCGCATGCTCAGGGTAATGAAGGGTTATTCACTGGATTCCGGCCTGCGCCAGAATGACGGAATCGGGTAAAAACATCTGAATTCAAAAGTATGCGTTTGCCCTGCAGGCGCTCCCACTAAATCGAGGTCAATACAGTGATTTTTGCCGAAGACAGGGGGGACAGATTTAAATCTGTCCCCTAACCCGCATGTTTCCCTGGGAGGGCACCGTTGAAGCGGGAATAGAACCCTCTCGCAGGTTCGCTCAGACTGCCCTCAATGGTTTCCATATTCTTCATCAGGTAGTCAACCGAATCTTTCTGCACGGCACGGTATATATTTTTTGTGAGATTATATGCCGTGACGCCCGGCCAGTTTGGCGGCAGGAGTTCTTCGGGAAGATCGGAATCCTGCAACTGTATACGGCGATACGCATGAATCAACAGAGTTCGGACTTGAAAACATTGCTCAGCATCTCTTTTCTTTGCTCTCCTGACAGCGCGATAGACCGGGCTGAAACGCTGAATAAAATGATGATACTTCTTTTCTATCCCGGCCAGCCTCCAGCAATCATGAGATAATTTCCTCAACACTTCGCGGGAGGCAACCTCCTCGGTATTGGCAATAAATACGACTACCTTGTCTGTCAGCTTCAATTCCAGCAGGGTTTCATCCAGAGGCTGCCGCTCAGCGGACGGATGTGCCAGCATACCCGGTGTTAACGCGCCATAGCCAAGCCATGATAATTCCTTGCGCAATAGTTCCTTTTCTTCATTATCGAGCAAAGTCGGCAGTACCAGAGTCCATTTTCCATTCCAGGGTTGCCGGCCGGGATGATAAATCCGTCTTGCGGCCTGCTTATAATGTCTTTGCCCCGCCTCGGTAAAGCTGTAATAGCTGCGCCTGCCCACCTGCCTGGCGGTCAGCCAGTCTGCTTTTGCCAGCCTGAATACCGCCGTGCGGATTTGTCGCGGATTCAATCCGAAGGGTTTCAGCGCCTTGATCAAACTACCCAGCCAGACCGAGTTCCCATGCTGCGAAATGGCATCGCCGAACACACTGACGATCAGTGACCCTGTGCGGACAGGCTTACGACCGGCAAATTCCGCCACCAGGTTTCTGACTTGTTTCATGTCTGCTGATAAGGTAGCAGTCCGCAGCCTCCGGAACTACTGGTCGAAATCGACGACGACCTCAGCCGTAATCGGGTGAGCCTGGCAGGTGAGTATATAACCGGCAGTCAGCTCATCCGGTTCCAGGGCATGATTGAGATCCATATCCACTTCTCCTTCGAGTAATTTCGCCTTACAGGTTGCGCAAACACCGCCTTTACAGGCAAACGGCAGGTCAACACCGTTATCCAAAGCGCCATCAAGGATATTTTCGCCGTCCGCGGTCAATTCAAACCGTGTCTGCCGCCCATCGGCATTGATTGTGACCTGCGCTACCATCCCGGCCATTTTCAATGCCCGCTCACGATGTTTTACCGCCCTTGCCGCGGCATCATCGGCCGAGGCGGCGAATAATTCATAATGGATCCTGTTTTCATCAACCCCTTCGGAGCGTAATCCCCGGGATACTTCGGATATCATCGCCTCGGGACCGCATAAAAAGAATTCGTCGACGGAATGCAGGTCAAGCAGGCGCCGAATTAATTCACCGCCCTTTTTGTTGTCGATTCGACCATTCAGGATTTCAATGTCCTGGCGTTCCCGGCTGAGGATATTGATCCACTGGAAACGGGACAGGTATCGATTTTTTAGCGCTTCCAGTTCTTCCTTGAACATGATCGTGGCAACCCGTTGATTGCCATACAGCAGGGTAACGTGGCTGGCAGGTTCCCGTTTCAATATGGTCTTTATGATCGAAATGACAGGTGTTATGCCGCTGCCTGCCGCAATACACAAATAATTGCTTTCGTTATCCTCATGCAGCGGCGTGAAAAAAGTGCCCTTGGGCGGCATTACCTCGATAACCTCACCCTTGCCCAGTTTTTCATTGGCAAACGTCGAGAAGACGCCGCCTTCTATTCTTTTTACGGCAACCCGCAGGGTTCCGTCATCGACCCCGGAGCAAATGGAATAGGAGCGCCTTGCCTCACTCCCGTCAATTTCCGCTTTCAGGGTCAGGTACTGGCCTTGTATAAAGCGGAAGGTTTCGATCAAATGCTTCGGCACATCGAACGTCAGACAAACCGCGCTATCCGTCTCGTTCCTGACGTCACTGATGGTTAAAGGATAAAATTTCGGCATTTATAACGTTCCTGACCTTTGACATTAAACGACTTCAGGTAAGCTAATATAATTACGTTCCGTTTTCAAGATGGCTGAAAATCAGGTTTGGTAAATTTTGGTAAATTTTGCCCGTGTTTTTGTCATGGTTTACGTCGTTAACCCGGCATATTATTACTTGGCAATAGAGGGCGGGAACCAATCAGATTCAGTTGGTTCACAGATTTTCCAGTTTAACCGGGGCCGCTCTGAAGATTATAATTACCTCCGGTCAGGAGGGGAAAGAGTTCATGAAATTATTTAGAAAAGTTGGTATTGCCTGTGGCCTGTCAGTGTTTTGTTTAATGGGTACCCAGGCCCTCAGCGCTCTTGAAATAGAAGAGATTACTGTCACCGCTCAAAAGCGTGAGCAATCAGTAAACGATTGGTGACTACCTGTTTGGTTCCAGCGTCCCCACGATTGCGGATTTTACCGCCGTACACTTTATCTGGTGGCGCTTGGATATGGAGGGACAATCCATGCTGGCGGGCCTTGAGCGCTTAACAGCCTGGTATGGCCGTATGATGGCTTTGGGTCACGGCAACATGATCAGGATTAATACTGTCAAAGCGCTGGACACAGCTAAAAATTCCACACCACGACCCATCCCTGCCGCGCTGACCAAAAGCCCGTTAACAGGCAGTCAGGTTGAAATAAGGCCGACGGAAACCATACCTGTCCCAACCCGGGGCGTGTTAGTGGGTGAAGATGACAATCGCTGGATTCTGGCTCGGGAAAGTGATGCAGGCAAACCCGTTCACGTGCATTTTCCAAGGGTGCGTTTTCAGTTAACCTCACAGACTTAAACACGCCGGGTGAGGGAGATGGGGAAAAATGACTGAGCGTAAACTTAGCGGCAAAGTTGCTCTGATCACAGGCGCGGCCGCAAAGAAGGGTATCGGGGCGGCAACCGCTCAGCGGTTGGCAAAAGACGGCGCCGCTGTTGCTGTGACCGACCTGACCATGAGTGGCCGTGGCCAGGAAGGCTGGGAAGGGTTGTTGAGCGTAGTAAAAACCATCAGCGATAAGGGTGGCCAGGCAATGGCCGCTGAAATGGATGTAACGAACGCCGCCCAGGTTGATGAAGTTGTAAAGGCTGTTATTAAGCGATTTGGTAAAATTGATATTCTCGTTAATTGCGCCGCCGCGCCTGCCGGTCGTGACCGTGTACCGGTTACTGAATTGGAAGAAGAAGTTTTTGACCTTGTCCAGCGCGTGAATATGAAAGGCACCTTTATCTGTTGTAGAGCGGTGGCCAGACACCTGCAGGAGCGTAATGAAGGTGGAAAAATTATCAATATATCTGCCGGCGGCGGTTTAAAAGGCTTTGCCAACGTTGCGGCATACAGTTCATCAAAGTTTGGTATTGTCGGCTTTACCCAATGTCTGGCCCACGAGCTGGGGCCTTATGGTATCCAGGTTAATAGCGTTTGTCCGGGGGCCATAGAGAACGAACGTCTGGATGATGTCGTTAGCGCGATGATAGGTGAGGGGGCTGATGTATCGGTGTTAGTTGATAAGTTAGGAATTGCCTGTCCGGCGGGGCGCCTTGGGAAGCCCTCTGATATTGCAAACGCGGTGGCATTCCTGGCATCAGATGAGAGTTCTTATATCACCGGGCAAGCTCTCAGTGTTTGCGGTGGTTCAGTGATGGTGAACTGATATGAATCCAGTACTGGCAGAGCTCATTAGTTTATTGACGTTGGAAAGGCTTGAAGACAACCTGTTCCGCGGGTCCAGCCGGGATATCGGCGCCGCCCGGGTGTATGGCGGACAAGTGCTGGGCCAGGCCCTGAAAGCAGCACAATATACAGTCCAAAACCGGCAAATACACTCCTTGCATGCCTACTTCTTGCGCGAGGGCGATCATGATCGCCCAATCATCTATGAGGTAGAACGCAGTCGTGACGGCAGAAGTTTCTCGGCGCGGCGTGTTGTCGCCACACAGCACGGCCGTCCCATATTCACATTGTCGGCATCATTCCAGGTAGCCGAACAAGGACTCGAATATCAGCTGAAAAGCGCCGATGTCCCGGCGCCTGATACCCTGCCTGGTGTACATGAGTATAAGTCCCGCTTAGGCGGCCGGTTGCCGGAAAAATTTCGACGTCTCATTACCCTGTCAGCTCCTTTTGATCTCAGACCGGTAGAACCACTGGACCGGGAGCTCTCGGCGAACAGCAAACCCGGACGCCGATTGTGGTTCAAGACCATAGATAAACTACCGGATGACCCCGACCTGCACCGGGCAATACTCGCCTATGCCTCGGATTACGGGTTGTTGACCGCGACCCTGGTCCCCCATGGGATTGATATGTTCCACAACAAACTTATCATGGCCAGTATCGATCATGCCATGTGGTTTCATCGCCCCTTTCATGCCGACGCCTGGTTATTGTATGAGTGTGAAGCCTTGTCTACCTCCAACTCCCGTGGCCTGGCAAGAGGCACAATTTATCAACAGGACGGCACCATGATAGCAACAGTAACTCAGGAGGGGCTGATCAGATTTAACGATATTCGATAAACCACTACCACTTGCCAAACTGACAGGTGCTCCCGCTAAATCGAGGTCAATACAGTGATTATTGCCGGATTCGAAGACAGCGGGGACAGATTTAAATCTGTCCCCCAGGAGTCACGGGGCATATTTCCCTGAGAGAGAGGGCGTCTCGCCCTCCACGAGGGCAGGATGCCCTCGAGCCCGGGAGTGAGCGGGAACTGTTGTCAGCTCCCGGAACCAGTTACGGCGACTGTCAGGAACAAATATACAGAGTGATGCGGCGTATCCTGGCAAGGTATGGTGGGGAATGCCACGGCCAGGTCAGGCAGCGCGCCTGCCGGTGATGGCTTCTCGCAGACCTTCCAGCAGACCTTCCAGCTTGCCCATCCTGCCGGCCATGTCTTCACGGAACTTCGCTTGTTCCTTGCCCTGCTCATCAATACGCTTGTTCGTCTCCCTGCCCTGCTCATTAATGCGCTTGTTCGTCTCCTTGCCCTGCTCATCAATGCGCTTGTTCGTCTCCCTGCCCTGCTCATCAATGCGCTTGGACAGGTACAAAATGGCTGGCAAAACAGCAGCGAGAATCGCTATACCGACCCCTACAGTTGTCAGAATTTCCGGGTTCATAGCAATGCCAGTATAGCACAGTCTCCCTGACAAGCCACTACTCTACCACTTGCCAAACTGACAGGTGCTCCCGCTAAATCGAGGTCAATACAGTGATTATTGCCGGATTCGAAGACAGCGGGGACAGATTTAAATCTGTCCCCCAGGAGTCACGGGGCATATTTCCCTGAGAGAGAGGGCGTCTCGCCCTCCACCAGGGCAGGATGCCCTCGAGCCCGGGAGTGAGCGGGAACTGTTGTCAGCTCCCGGAACCAGTTACGGCGACTGTCAGGAACAAATATACAGAGTGATGCGGCGTATCCTGGCAAGGTATGGTGGGGAATGCCACGGCCAGGTCAGGCAGCGCGCCTGCCGGTGATGGCTTCTCGCAGACCTTCCAGCAGACCTTCCAGCTTGCCCATCCTGCCGGCCATGTCTTCACGGAACTTCGCTTGTTCCTTGCCCTGCTCATCAATGCGCTTGTTCGTCTCCTTGCCCTGCTCATTAATGCGCTTGTTCGTCTCCCTGCCCTGCTCATCAATGCGCTTGTTCGTCTCCTTGCCCTGCTCATCAATGCGCTTGTTCGTCTCCTTGCCCTGCTCATTAATGCGCTTGTTCGTCTCCCTGCCCTGCTCATCAATGCGCTTGGACAGGTACAAAATGGCTGGCAAAACAGCAGCGAGAATCGCTATACCGACCCCTACAGTTGTCAGAATTTCCGGGTTCATAGCAATGCCAGTATAGCACAGTCTCCCTGACAAGCCACTACTCTACCACTTGCCAAACTGACAGGTGCTCCCGCTAAATCGAGGTCAATACAGTGATTATTGCCGGATTCGAAGACAGCGGGGACAGATTTAAATCTGTCCCCCAGGAGTCACGGGGCATATTTCCCTGGGAGGGAGGGCGTCTCGCCCTCCACCAGGGCAGGATGCCCTCGAGCCCGGGGGTTAACGGGAACTGTTGTCAGCTCCCGGAACCAGTTACGGCGACTGTCAGGAACAAATATACAGAGTGATGCGGCGTATCCTGGCAAGGTATGGTGGGGAATGCCACGGCCAGGTCAGGCAGCGCGCCTGCCGGTGATGGCTTCTCGCAGACCTTCCAGCAGACCTTCCAGCTTGCCCATCCTGCCGGCCATGTCTTCACGGAACTTCGCTTGTTCCTTGCCCTGCTCATCAATGCGCTTGTTCGTCTCCCTGCCCTGCTCATCAATGCGCTTGGACAGGTACAAAATGGCTGGCAAAACAGCAGCGAGAATCGCTATACCGACCCCTACAGTTGTCAGAATTTCCGGGTTCATAGCAATGCCAGTATAGCACAGTCTCCCTGACAAGCCACTTCTACTCTACCACTTGCCAAACTGACAGGTGCTCCCGCTAAATCGAGGTCAATACAGTGATTATTGCCGGATTCGAAGACAGCGGGGACAGATTCAAATCTGTCCCCCAGGAGTCACGGGGCATATTTCCCTGGGAGGGAGGGCGTCTCGCCCTCCACGAGGGCAGGATGCCCTCGAGCCCGGGAGTTAGCGGGAACTGTTGCCAGCTCCCGGAACCAGTTACGGCGACTGTCAGGAACAAATATACAGAGTGATGCGGCGTATCCTGGCAAGGTATGGTGGGGAATGCCACGGCCAGGTCAGGCAGCGCGCCTGCCGGTGATGGCTTCTCGCAGACCTTCCAGCAGACCTTCCAGCTTGCCCATCCTGCCGGCCATGTCTTCACGGAACTTCGCTTGTTCCTTGCCCTGCTCATCAATGCGCTTGTTCGTCTCCTTGCCCTGCTCATCAATGCGCTTGTTCGTCTCCCTGCCCTGCTCATTAATGCGCTTGTTCGTCTCCCTGCCCTGCTCATCAATGCGCTTGTTCGTCTCCTTGCCCTGCTCATCAATGCGCTTGGACAGGTACAAAATGGCTGGCAAAACAGCAGCGAGAATCGCTATACCGACCCCTACAGTTGTCAGAATTTCCGGGTTCATAGCAATGCCAGTATAGCACAGTCTCCCTGACAAGCCACTACTCTACCACTTGCCAAACTGACAGGTGCTCCCGCTAAATCGAGGTCAATACAGTGATTATTGCCGGATTCGAAGACAGCGGGGACAGATTCAAATCTGTCCCCCAGGAGTCACGGGGCATATTTCCCTGGGAGGGAGGGCGTCTCGCCCTCCACGAGGGCAGGATGCCCTCGAGCCCGGGAGTTAGCGGGAACTGTTGCCAGCTCCCGGAACCAGTTACGGCGACTGTCAGGAACAAATATACAGAGTGATGCGGCGTATCCTGGCAAGGTATGGTGGGGAATGCCACGGCCAGGTCAGGCAGCGCGCCTGCCGGTGATGGCTTCTCGCAGACCTTCCAGCAGACCTTCCAGCTTGCCCATCCTGCCGGCCATGTCTTCACGGAACTTCGCTTGTTCCTTGCCCTGCTCATCAATGCGCTTGGACAGGTACAAAATGGCTGGCAAAACAGCAGCGAGAATCGCTATACCGACCCCTACAGTTGTCAGAATTTCCGGGTTCATAGCAATGCCAATATAGCACAGTCTCCCTGACAAGCCACTTCTACTCTACCACTTGCCAAACTGACAGGTGCTCCCGCTAAATCGAGGTCAATACAGTTGATTATTGCCGGATTCGAAGACAGCGGGGGCATATTTCCCTGAGAGAGAGGGCGTCTCGCCCTCCACGAGGGCAGGATGCCCTCGAGCCCGGGAGTTAGCGGGAACTGCTGAGCTGACGACTATTATAGCATTTGCGTGCTATAATAGTTGCCAGCTTATTGGTCATAGAGATTCAGAATCACAGGCATATAATCGAGGACGCGTTTGCAGTTAACACCTCGGGCATTGGTGGGTATTGTTCGGATTTTATCGTCCAACAGGGGTAATTTATGGCGCACATTGTATTGGTACACGGTTCTTTTCACGATGGACGTTGTTGGTCCAGGGTCCAGCCTTTACTTACTGCAAAGGGGCATCAGGCAAGCGTGGTCAACCTGACGGGGCAAACCGGTGGACGAAAAAAAAATGCGTTTCGAATTACTATGGATGATTATACCGGGGATGTCATTGCTGCTGCGGAAAGGGCTGCAGAACCTGTTGTTGCCATGGGGCACTCCATGGGTGGTTTTGTGGTCTCGGCGGCTGCCCAGAAACGACCTGAACTGTTTGATAAACTCATCTATCTTACGGCTGTTGTGCCATACGGCGTAGCAAGTGTGTATAGCGCAGGCCAAAGTGAGAAAGCGACCGATCTATCCGTATTGTGCAAATTTTCACTGATTACCGCTTCACTGTTAGTGCGGTCAGACACGGGAATAAAGCGCTTTTACAGTGACTGTTCAGTCGCTGACCAAAGGGCTGCTGAGCAATTTATCCAGCCTCAACCTGTAAGGCCATTGCTGTCCCGAACCGCTTATACTCAGGATGGTTTAGGGCAAGTGCCCAAGTACTATATTGAATGCCTGGATGACGAGGCTATCAGTATTGAACACCAGCGAGAAATGCATGCGCGTTGGGATTTTGAACGAGTAGTGTCTATAGCGGCCTCGCACTCGCCTTTTTGGTCGCAACCAACGCAATTAACCGAGTTGATTGAAAGCTTGTTATCATGACACTGAGCATGCCGGAGCTATCGCCCTGTCCAGTATTTTAAGATAACAGCATTTTATCCTTATGGAGTTCACCGTATTCAGGCCTGTTGTAATACCTGTTTTTATCGTAGCGTCATGATTGATGAGTCAGGAAACAGCGAATCTCAATCAGCCCCGGTTACCAAATTTGTTATTTAATCTGGCGATAACCCCTATCAGCCAACCCGGTATGTTCTTCAATTTGCTACCGATACCATTGTGATAAGCGGGTCTGGCTTCTATCCGTTCAGCCCATCGTTGTACATTGGGAAATTTATCAACCGAATAACCCAGTAACCTGAGTACACCGACATTGGGAAACCAGGCAATATCGGCCAGGCTGTAGCTATCCTCAACCAGCCAGTCATTGTTCTCCAGTGCTACTTCAAGTTTAGAAAACTGCTCGTCCAGTACGGCCCTGGCAGCCGCCGGATCACATCCTATCAGGCCTTTGCGACGATCTTCATGGAATTTTGCCCGGTGGGGAATATGCTTTTGATAGAACTCCCAGTCTTCGGGCCTGGGCAATCGGCCATAACCGTGGGAATAAACATAGTTGGCCACTCCACTCAAATGGGACTCCGCGGCAGAGGCTATCCAGGCCTCCATCAGTTGTAGCGCCTGGTCACCGTCCGGTGATAACGACGGCTCAGGAAACTCCGCCTCCAGGTATTTCAGAATTTCACTGGATTCATTAACCTTCTTGCCGTTGTGAATAATAGCCGGCACCTCCGCCTTGGGATTGATGCGCAAATAGTCCTCCGTTAACTGTTCGCTCTTCAGTAAATTGACCTCGTGCATTTCGGCATCAATACGCTTTTCCGCCAGCAGCAACAGGATGCGCTGCGAACAGTTGGAATACGGATGATAAAACAGGTGAAGTCCTGCCTGGTAACTTTGAAGGGTGTTAATCATACGCTATTTATAACTGGAAGACACTACTGCCAAAATTCTCCCCGGCCATCATGCGCATCATCATTTTAGGCACATTCTCAAGACCTTCAAAAGCTCTATCTTCCTTATAAATAAACTCGCCCAAAGTATACTTCCCGGCCAGCCATTTCATCACCTGAGGGAATTGACTCGCATATTTCATAACATACAGGCCACGCATTTCGGCTTCCGCATACACCAGATTAAAGTAGTTGCTGGGGCCTTCTTGAGAGAGGGTGCTGGGCACGTCCTTCTTCAACTTCGCCCCTTCCAGCTCCATCTGTGAGGTTTCACCACAGACAACCACCCGGCAACCTTTAGCCATATTCGCCATGGCCGCGTTCAGAACTTCACCACCCACATTATCGAAGAAGATATCCATGCCATCGGGACACAGCTCAGCCATGCGCTTCTCATCATCATCGGACTTGTAATCAATTACCGCATCAATGTCAAGATTATCCATCAGCCAGTTGCACTTCATTTCACCCCCGGCGATACCAATCACTTCCAGGCCGGACATCTTCGCCATCTGACAGACCAGCATGCCAATGTTGCCCGATGCGCCAGCCACCTCATCGGCTTCTCCTCAAGTTGGGGTGGATACTGCTATGATCCCCACAACATCCTTAAGTTCCTTGCTTATATATATCTCTTTGGAATAAAAACCCCCTGCTTATGACAAAAAGTATGATCTTGCCCTGTCCCCCAAGTTCCTCTGACCATAAAGGGGCATATTTCCCTGGGAGGGAGGGCATCTCGCCCTCCACGAGGGCAGAATGCCCTCGATCGCGGGAGTTAGCGGGAACTGCTGGACAGGTTACATAGGTATAATCAATAAGTTAGAGTGGATTTTGGAGTTGTTCAGGGTCTATTAGTCAAGCTTTTTCCTTAATAACACTTTGGGGATCCGGCATTGCCTGGTGTCGCCAAATTCACGCCGTCTATTTCAGGTACAAAACCGCGCCGGATTTTATCACTTGCATTAAAAATCAGGTTTGGTAATTTTTGGTACATTTTCACCAGTATTTTTGTCATGGACACCCCCCCCCCCCCATCTAAAATATCATTGGATAGTAACAATTATAACCCCTTGTGAGGAGGTGATTGTGTTGAAATCAAATGATAACAGAGGTCATTTTGCGATCGGAGCACGACGACCCGGGTTGCTGGCGGGCGCCATCGCTCTGCTGGCTACGGTCCTGGTGGCAACAAGCGCAGGGGCTGCAGTGATTGAAGAGGTGGTTGTCTACGCGCAAAAACGTGAGCAGTCCATTCTGGATGTGCCTTTATCAGTTTCGGTTTATAGCGGCGAAACACTGGATCAGGCCAAAGTTCGGGATATGGGCGACTTGATTCAGTTATCGCCGTCGGTCACGGTCACCGACGGTAACGGTTCGGTTGAAACCGAACTTACCATACGTGGTATTGGTACTTCCGGCAACAATCCCAGTTTTGAACAGTCCGTGGGTATTTTTATCGACGGCGTCTATCGTGGGCGTGCGGGTTCAGCGGTATCTGACTATGTTGACCTGGAGAGTATCGAAATCCTGAAAGGCCCTCAAGGTACTCTGTTTGGTCGCAACACCGCTGCCGGCGTACTCAATGTGCGCACAGCCAAGCCATCCTATGAAACCGGTGGTAACCTGGAGGCTACCTATGGCAACTTCGATATGCGACAGGTGCGCGCTTCGGTAACAGGCGCGCTGGTTGAGGATACGCTGGCCTTTAGCCTGGCAGGCTCCTGGCATGAGCGGGACGGCTTCGCCAATAACATCATTAACGGTCAGGAACCCTATGACCGCGATCGCTGGAATGTTCGCGGTCAGTTGCTCTGGGATATTAACGCGGATGCCTCGCTACGCATGATCGTGGACAGATCTGAAATTAAGGAAGTCTGCTGTCCGGGCACCGTCTTGGTTAAAGGGGATAACCAGGCGTTTTTCGATGCATTTTTCCCCGTAGAGACACAATTTCCCTTGCCCTCACGTCCAATTCAGGTTCCCGGCCTGGCGAATCCTGAGTTAGTCGATATTGGCAAACGTCTGATCAACACACCGAATCTGGCGGCCGACGAAACCGAAGACGAAGGTATCTCGGCAGAGCTGAACTGGGATTTCGACGCAACAGCCCTCACTGTGATTGGCTCTTACCGCAATTTCAAGAACTTCCAGTCGGCGGACGCGGATTTCCTCCCGACCTCTCTGATCAAGCATCGTGATCAATTCTATGACCAGGATGAGGCAACTCTGGAAATTCGTCTGGACTCTACTGGCGCTGGGGCATTAGATTGGACGGTCGGAACCTATCTCTATTATTCAGATCTGGCGTACGATTCACCTGCACCCATTGGCGCTGACTTTCGTCCCTTATTGGATGCTCTCGCACCGGATCTTCTTGCTGCTTTTGAGCTGGGACAACTGGCTTTGGGCGCCGATGGAATCACCCCTGATCGTATCGGCAATTTTTATTATGGTCCTGGCACCACTTACTCAGCCGGCGCGAACAATGAAACTGAAAGTTTCGCATTCTTTGGTCAGGCTACCTGGCATGCGACGGAAGCTCTGAGTGTCAGCCTGGGGCTGCGCTATTCCAATGAACAAAAGGAGGCGGATTATATCTCTGATATGCACAACCCATATGCAGAGCTTGATGGAAACGAGTTGCTTAGAGGGGCACTGGCGTCCCCTATTCCTGGTGTTGGCTTAGCTTTGGATCCGGCGGCGGGCGCGGCGGTAAACAATGCAACGATGGATGCATTTATTGCGACTCCTACCGGCGCTGCTGTTACAGCGGCACTCCAGGCTGCATTGATTCCGGGTTTCCAGGGGCTACAGTTCTTTGTTCCTTTTGCACCATTTTCGGCTGACTATGATGACGATAATATCTCCGGTACGGCCAGTGTCAATTACAACGTCAACGACGACGTCAGCGTTTACGCGCGCTATACCCGGGGCTACAAGGGCGGCGGTCTGAACCTTGACCGTGCGGCGGCTGGTGCAAGACCCGGGATTAACCTGGGCAACCCCGATGCTGTGCAGTTCGACCCGGAAACCGTCGATGCTTTTGAAGTGGGAATCAAGTCCGTCCTGCTGGACAACAGCCTGAGCCTGAACGCTTCGTTGTTCTACCAGACGCTGGAGGACTTCCAGTTCCAGTTCTTTACCGGTACTGCGCTGGTCATCAGAAACGCGGCAGAGGTGGAAGCCAAGGGACTGGAGCTGGATCTTACTTATAGGCCGAGTGATCATTGGCTGATCGGCGCCGGTATCGCGGTACAGGATGTGAGCTACGATACATTCCCTGATGGAGCCGCCAATACACAAGCAAGACTCGCCGGCCTGGTCAACGGTCAGGTGGATATGGCCGGCGAGGATGTGAGGAATGCGCCGAATTTCAGTTCAACTGTGTTGGTTGGCTTCAGGCAGCCAATTGGCGACACCCTGGAAATTACCGCCAACCTTAATGGCGTTTATCGTTCGAGTGCATTCACCGATGTCAGCAACGATCAGTCCGGAAAAAATAATACAAAACAGCTTAACCTTACCTTGGGCATTGGTTCGCAGACAGGCACATGGGTTTTGGAGGCGTGGGGGAAAAACCTGAGCAATGAAAAAGGTTTCACAGGTGGGATTGGCCAACCCCTTGTCGGCCCGGGATTTACACTACTCCGTGCTGTTGAGCCTCCCAGAACTTACGGTGTGACTGCCAAATATAACTTCTAAAAAGAAGAAACTGTCGATTTCGTCGCACACGTTTTAAAAACCGGTTCGGGTGCTCGATAACCCGCTATTTTAGAAAGTCCCAGGACACTACAGGATAATTATACCCCTATGACCACTGAAATCAGACACTCTGGCTTGGACCCCAATGATGAACGTGTCCACGTGGACTATCCGCGCGAAGACCCTACCCCCTGGAAGGAGAACTGGGGTTTTATCGGCATCGACCGGGAAAATGATGTTATTGTAATATTCCATATCTCGCTGGAACGAAATAAAAAACGCGCACGCTTCTCAAATTTCCACAAAGTGGGTGGCGAAAAATACTATAACCAGGTTTATCTCGATATTGATGAAAACTTTACCGAGCTTGAACATGGTCGAATCAAGGTGGATTTTGTCAAACCCTTCGAAGAAATACGGATAACCGACAAGGGCGACGGCTACGCAGCAGATATTACCTTCACGAATCGCTTTGATGCCTATGACTATGCCGCGCAGCGCAAGGATAAAACGCCAACGGGCACTAACAAGTCGATGAATATTCGCCACTACGAGCAGGCGTTGCATGTCAACGGAACCTTCGTCAAAGGCGGAGAAACCAGAATTATCAAAGGTCTGGGCTACCGCGACCACTCCTGGGGTTATCGGGAAGATACACAACTTGATGGCTGGAACTGGATCTGGGCGCATTTCCCCGATTCACTGGTGCATGTCAGCCGGATGCGTCTGGATGATCGCAACCTGACGGTGGGTTATGTGACAGGACCGGAAGGTATTGTGCGCATCAGGAGTATGGAAACGGTGTATATCGAGAAGGATGAAAACGATGGCCCGATTGCGAGCAAATATAGTCTTACCGATCGGAATGGGAAAACCTACACCATCTCAGCCAGATGC
The DNA here is from genome assembly GCA_965222155.1 of Gammaproteobacteria bacterium. GTDB lineage: Bacteria > Pseudomonadota > Gammaproteobacteria > Eutrophobiales > Eutrophobiaceae > JAAXHV01. Next base: position 227,679 of record CBDCTH010000012.1, on the reverse strand, counting down.
TTCTCAGCGGTTAATGTCCCCTGGCCTGACCCGGAGCTGTCTTTGAATGGCAAAGGCCAGCAGTTGATGCTGTTTGAAAACATATCGGATTTTTTCTGGGAAGAAACAGGAGAAACCGGTGTGGGCGCGGACGAACACGGGGTTCAGTTCGACTGTTAACAGGGAAAACCGACTATGAGTTCAAATCAGGACGGCGCGGCTGAGCAGGAAATATTAGGCGTTGATGCACGGTCGGTTACAAAATGGTTTGAGGAGAATATCCCCGGCGTAAAGCCACCGCTGAGTTTTGATGCGATTACGGGTGGCCTGTCGAACCTGACCTATAAGGTCACTGATGCGGCAGGCAATAATTTTATTTTCCGGCGTCCCCCAACCGGTAAACTGACGCCTTCAGCGCACGACGTGCAGCGCGAGTATCGTATTTATAAAGCGTTGGAAAATACCCCGGTGCCAGTGCCGCGTATGGCCGGTTTGTGCACCGACCACGCGGTAACCGGCGCCGATTTTTATGTGATGTATTTTGTTATCGGCAAGGTTCTCAATACCGCTGCAGATGCAGAGCAGGCCCTCGATGAGGCGGGTCGCATCAATGCCGCCAACCAACTGGTTGATACCCTGGTGGAACTGCAGGCGCTTGATCCGGACTCGGTCGGCCTGGGTGATTTGAGCAGGAAAGAAGATTTTGTTGCCCGCCAGATTAATCGCTGGACGAAAGCGGTTGCTCGGGTGAATGGCGTTGAGCAGTACCACCGAATAATGGAACTGCAAGGGCAACTGGAAGCCCGTATTCCGCCACAGCGGAGCGCGGTCTTCGTACATGGTGATTACCGGCTGGAAAACGTGATGGTCGACCCCGCAGGTGATATTATCGCGGTACTGGATTGGGAAGTCTGTACGCTCGGCGATCCCCTGTCGGACATCAGTTACATTATCAGCTTCTGGCCCCACCCCGAAGAAGAATTCCCAACCCGGCCTGGTCCTTCACAGGCTCCCGGCTTCCCCAATCATAGCTACCTGTTAGAACGCTACGCGGAGAAATCAGGACGCGATCTCTCCGACGTCAAATACTATCTGGCCTTCCAGTACTGGCGTATGGCCTGCGTGATTATTCAAGGCGTGGCGATTTACGCTAAAGGTGGTTACGGGGAGGGAGCTCAATCCGGCGCTATGAAGGGCTACGTCAGGATGGTCGATAAATATATTCAAGAGGCCGACAAACTGATGCATGCCATTATTCGCGCGGCGGGTTGACCGTGCGCGCCTTACAAGCTATAAAAGTCATTGAAGCGGCGAGAACATCACCCAACGCGTTTGGCACCCGCATCTTGGCTGACTATGGCGCTGAAGTGATCAAGGTGCATTCCGTTAAGGAGGCCCCGGCCGAGGCAGACATGGAACAGGCTCTGAAAACAGCAAGATTTTGCCCCTATGAGCGCAACAAGCGCAGTATAGCCTTAGACCTCAAACACCCCGCCGGCAAGATTGTGTTACAAAAATTGCTGGATACCGCTGATGTGCTAGTCGATGGTTTCCGCCCGGGCGTAATGGAGCGCCTGGGTTTTGGCTATGAGGCGCTGAAAGCCCGAAATAAGCGGTTGATTTATTGCGCGGCGACCGGTTTTGGTCAGGACGGCCCGCAACGGGACTGGCCGGGTCACGATCTGAACTACCTGGCGCAGTCGGGCGCCTTGGGGCTGATTGGTGAGGCCGATGGTCCACCGGTGTTGCCTCTCAATCTGGTGGCTGATTATGCGGGCGGCACCATGCATTCGCTATTGGGCATCCTGTTGGCGCTGAATGCCCGCCATATCACCGGCAAGGGACAATTTGTCGACGTGTCTTACCTCGATGCTTCGTTCTCGTTGTTAAGCGCTACCCACAATGTCCGTGACTTCTTTCACACCGGGAAACACATCCCCAAAGGTGGCGGCCCTGCGGGTGGCGCCTATCATTACTATGCCGTCTATGAAACGGCCGACGGCAAATATCTCTCAGTCGCCTGTGCCGAGCCCTGGTTATACGTCAATTTTTGCAAAGCGCTCGACTTGGATCATTTATCTGAACTGACTGTCTCAAGTTCCCACCGCTATCGAATGCCCAATGAAGAAGAGCAGCAGGCGAGGAAAGAAATTGCGGCTGCACTTTTACAAAAAACGCGTGATGAATGGATCGGGTTTTTCAGCGATAAGAACGTGTGTGTGTCCGCGCTTAATTCACTGCAAGAGGCTACCCGGGATGCACAAATTCTCGCACGGGATATGGTGATTGAGTTTTATGACGAGCGGGTTGGGTCAATTAAACAGATCGGCATACCGGTCAAACTGTCAGATACTCCGGGTGAGATTCGCACTGGCGGTCCAGTCCCTGGCGAACATAGTGAAGCCATACTGAACGAACTGGGTTATACCTTGGAAGAGGTAGAGAAATTGCGCAGCTGTGGCGCGATAGCCTAAGCTCCCTTGGCAATACGCGATGAGTTAGAGAAGTAAATGTCAGAAGCCTGGATTATTGATGCTTGTCGTACCCCTCGCGGTATTGGCAAGCAGGGCAAGGGTTCTCTTGCAGACCTGCACCCGCATCGACTGGGCGCCGCCGTGCTGAAAGCGCTGGCCGATCGCAATGACCTGAATACGGCGGAAGTGGATGATATCGTCTGGGGTTGTGCGGCCCAGACGGGTACCCAGTCCAACAATTTGGGTCGCATGAGCGCACTGGATGCGGGTTACGATATTATGTCTGCTGCCACGATGGTGGAACGCTTTTGCGGTTCCAGCATTACGGCGACCAATATCGCCGCAGCCAAGATTATGTCGGGTATGGAAGATCTGGTAATCAGTGGCGGTACTGAACTGATGTCGTTGTATCCGTCGTTCTACAAGGTCGCGCCCTCTGCATTGCACGATATGGGCAACCTGCACCTGCGAGCCCTGTATCCCATGACCCACCAGGGTGTGGCGGCGGATGCGATTGCAGCCAAAGAAGGCATCGGTCGTGGAGACCTGGAAAAGCTGGGTGTTTTGAGTCAGCAACGGGCCGATAACGCGATTAAAAACGGCTATTTCGATAAGAGTATGGTGACTGTCTATCACAACGATGGTAGCGTGGCGTTGGACCATGAAGAGTATCCGCGTCCCGACAGCACCCTGGAGCGGTTTGCCGAGCTGGAGCCGGCCTTTGCCCAGGTGGCCAATATGCCGATCCCGGATCAACCGGATCACACCTTCAAAAGCCATCTGCTGAAAGTGTACCCGGATATGGATATCCAGCCTGTTCACCATGTGGGCACGTCCTCGGGTGTGGTGGACGGTTCCGCCGCCATCCTGCTGGCGTCCCCTGATTACAGCCAGGCCCAGGACTGGACGCCGCGCGCCAAAGTAGTTGCTATGGCTGTGGTTGGTGGTTGTCCTTCACTGATTCTGGACGCCCCGGTCGACGGCGCCAGAAAGGTATTGACGAAAGCGGACCTTACCGTGGACGATATCGATTTGTGGGAGATCAACGAAGCCTTTGCGGTAGTGGCCGAGAAGTTTATCCGTCACCTGGAGCTTGACCGTGGCAAGGTCAATGTGAATGGTGGGGCCATGGCTCTGGGTCATCCGATTGGCGCCACCGGTGCGATGCTGATTGGCACGGCACTGGATGAACTGGAACGCCGCAACGAGCGACGCGCGCTAATTACCATGTGCACCGGTGGCGGCATGGCCCCGGCCATTATTATTGAGAGGATGTAGTTCTTTATCATGTTGCTGCTTGCTGAAAAAGGTATTGAAGCGGAAATGCACGAGGTCAATCTGTTAAAGAGTGAGCAGTTAACCGAAGAGTATCTTCGCATCAACCCCAAAGGCGAAGTCCCCGCGATCGTTCACAACGGCAAGGCCATGCACGAATCCTGCGACATCATGCGCTACCTTATTATGTGAAGTTAAAAAACGGGAAATTATTATGACAATAAATACGGTCACTGGCTATCTTACTCATTGGGCTCAGGAAGAGCCAGATCGCGTTTGGTTGCGTGATCGCAAGGGTGATGAGTTTACCGAATGGAGCTGGCGCCAGGCAGCAGAAGAGGTTCACGCGGTCGGAACGTGGCTGGAACAACGTTTTGAGGGCCAGGCCAATAACATTGCGCTCTTGTCTCGCAACCGCGCCCACTGGATACTGGCCGATGCGGCCATCAACGCCTCTGGTAACTGTACGGTGCCCTTGTTTACCACGCAAAAGGATGACATTGTCAAATACCTGTTGGCGTTTACAGAGACCAAGGCCCTGTTCCTGGGGGAGGCGGACAACTGGGAAAAGGTTCGCGCAATCGTTCCCGCAGACGTGGAAATTATCACTTTCCCCGGGGTACAGTGCGCACCGGCGTCGTATAGCTGGGAAGCGCTGTCAGACGAGTATCGTGGGCAAAAGCCTGCTCACCAGAGCAAGCCCGATGAACTGATCGCCCTGACCTTTACTTCGGGCACCACGGGTTTGCCGAAAGGCGTTATGCAGACCCATAACAGTATGCTGATACCCGTCAATAAACTGCTCGGTCTCGGCAAGGCGATTGAATGCCGCGACTTCCCTCGCCTTCTCTCTTATCTGCCCCTCGCTCATGCCGGTGAGCGTTGCCTGGTTTGGATGCCCAGCCTGTTAAAATGTGGGGAAGTAACGTTTTGCGAATCGATGGATACCCTGATTCGGGATCTGGCTGATGCCAGGCCGACATTGTTTTTGGCAGTGCCCCGCGTCTGGGAAATATTGAGTCATATCGTAATCGGCATCTTTGAGGGTCAGGAGGCATTGGAGAAAGGTCTGCTAGAGGATCGGGAAGGCGCCATCCTCAAAGCGCGCGGCATACTGGGTTTTGAGGATTTGGACGCAGCAATCAGTGGTGGCGCGCCGATCTCGGCGGCGTTGTTGGATTGGTATGACAACCTGGGTATTCATATCACGGAAATGATGGGCATGACAGAAGCCAATGGTCTGCTTGGTAACGTGGATGGCCGACCACCTGTGGGCTCAGTGGGCAAGCCCCTGCCTGGTGTAGAAGTCCGCATCAGTGAAGCGGGTGAAATGCTGGTCCGTATGAATGGCCTGTCTCCAGGGTATTACAAAATGCCGGAAGAGACAGCGGAGACTTTTGTCGACGGCTGGCTGCACACCGGTGACAAAGTGCGGGTTGACGAAAACGGCTACTATTACATCACCGGCCGGATTAAGGATTATTTCAAAACTATCCATGGCAAATATGTAGCGCCGCTGCCCCTTGAACAAACTTTTTCAAAAAATCCGCTGGCGCAACAGCAATGCCTTATCGGGAGGGGTTTTTCAAAGACGGTGATGGTTTGTGTGTTGGCGTCGGAAGCAGAAGGTAAATCTCCGGATGAAATAGCGACGGCGCTTAAGGCGACTGTCACTGAAATCAACAACTCGGTTGAAAAACACGCGCGCATCGGCGTGGTGATTGTTGATCGGGAGCCTTGGAACATTGATAACGGTATGCTGACCGTGACAATGAAAGTCAAGCGCGCTGAGATCGATAAACGCTTTGCTGAGCTGGGCGAGCGCCGGGCCCGCGCAGCGGCGCAGCAGGGAAAAGTTCTGGTGGAATTCGTTTAGTGATTTATTGATGAACATGAAACAGTCAGGAGGTTACAATGACTAAAGCAATTGTCACCGGCGTCGGCATGGTGAAATTTACCAAGCCCAGCCAGCAAGTGCCTTATCGCGTAATGGCCGCCAATGCCATTAAAGCAGCGATCGCTGATGCAGGTATCGATTACACATTGATTGAGCAGGCTTACGCCGCCTATATCTACGGGGATTCCACCAGTGGTGAACATGCGCTTTATGACGCTTTTATGACTGGTATTCCGGTATTTAACGTTAACAATAACTGTGCCTCCGGATCTAACGCCATCTATCTGGCGCGTCAGGCTGTAGAGGGTGGCGGCGTGGAATGTGCCTTGGCCTTTGGTTTTGAGCAGATGCAGACCGGCGCATTAAAAAGCCATTGGGATGACCGTGAAATGCCTACAATGAAAAGCGTCTATGAGCGCCTGCATACCGAATTCGGTTACCCGGTCGGCAATTTTCCTGCGGGGATGAGTTTTGGCGCCGCGGGGCATGACTATATGGAAAAGTACGATGCCAAGCCGGATATTTTTGCCAAAGTCGCCGTGAAGAGCCGCAACCATGCCGCATTAAACCCCCATGCGGTATTTACCACTCCCTTGACCGAAGCAGAGGTTGTCGAGTCTCCGGTGGTGTATCTGGATTACCTGACGCGCTATATGTGCTGCCCTCCTACTTGTGGCGCCGCTGCGGCGCTAATCTGTAGCCCTGATTTTGCTAAAAAACAGGGTATTACGCACGGCATTGAAATTGCCGGTCAAGCGATGGCCACCGACATTCCGGAAAGCTTTACCAGTCCGATGAATCTGGTCGGCGCGGAAATGGCCGGTCGGGCGGCGGCGCAGGTGTACGAACAAACCGGCATTGGCCCCGAAGACGTGGACGTGGTGGAATTGCACGATTGTTTTACCACCAACGAAGTGATTAGCTATGAAGCCCTGCAATTGTGCCCTGAAGGCTGCGCGACCGAGTTTATCGCCAATGGCGATAACACATACGGCGGCAGCCATGTGGTCAATCCGTCTGGTGGCTTGATGTCCAAAGGGCATCCCATTGGCGCAACGGGTGTAGCCCAGTGTTTCGAGCTGGTCCACCAGATGCGCGGCACGGCAGACCAGCGTCAGGTGCAGGGCGCAAAAATTGGCCTGCAGCACAATCTGGGTGTGGGTGGCGGTGTTGTTGTCACTATGTACAAAGGCCACTGAGTAAAACTATTCCATCACTATCAGCGCCGCTGATGGATATAATTACCTTAAGAAACCTGATTAAGTCAGAGGTTAAATATCATCTCTCCTTTTGTATCGTTCTACAAAGGGGGAAGCAACTTGAAAAGATACAGAAAACTATACATTTTGGAGATACAGCATGACTCAGCATATGAACCGCCAGTGGCTCTGCGGCCCCCGACCGACAGCGCGCGTTGATGAATCGAATTTTATTTTTAGTGAAACACCAGTACCGGAAATCAAGGAGGGCGAGTTCCTGGCCAGAGCGGTGTGCTTTGCATTATCTCCGGCCACGCGCAAGCACTGGGTGCCCGATAACCCTGTTTTTGGAGGCACTCTTTCCCGAGTTATTGAATCAAAAAACCCGGATTTTCCTGTTGGTGATTATGTGACCGGTGTCAGTGGCTGGACCGAGTATATGGTGTCCTCCCAACGCCGCGCGGGCTTGGGTGGTTCCGTCAAACTGGCCAACATCATTCCCATGAAAAAAGTTGAGCCACTTGAAGGCCTGCCAATTCAGACTCGTCTCCACATACTTGGTTACTCCGGAATGACTGCCTATTTCGGCTTGTTTGAACACGGTCGTCCCAGAGTTGGAGACACCTTGGTCGTGTCGGGTGCAGCAGGTACCGTAGGCTCGCTGGTCTGCCAGCTTGGCAAACTCTCTGGTTGCAGAGTTATTGGTATTGCCGGTTCAGATGAAAAGTGTAAGTGGCTGACTGATGACTTAGGTATTGATGCAACCATCAATTACAAAACAGACAAGGTTGCCGGGAAGTTTGCTGAGCTGTGCCCCGGCGGCATGGATATCTATTTCGACAATATTGGTGGCGAAATGCTGGACGATGCCTTGTTGAATATGGCTGTGCGTGGGCGTATTGTGGTTTGTGGTGAAACCTCGCAAGTCGAAGACGGTATTCAGGGTAAGGCGGGTGAAGCCAGCGGCGTCGGACAGGTTGGCCCGAAAAACTACTTCAACCTCGTGTATTTCAGGGGCACTATGGAAGGTTTGTATGTTTTTGATCATGAAGACAAGATACCCGAAGCCACTAACAGGTTGGCAAAACTCTATGCTGAAGGAAAGCTCAAATACAAGGAAGACGTTACCGTAGGTTTTGAAAAGCTGCCTCAAACACTAATCGGGATGATGCGAGGAGAAAACTTCGGCATCACTGTCGTCAATATGGAATCGGATTAACGATGTGATAACTCTTGAATCCGACCACTCGCCATTTTTTTCTATGCCTGAAAAGCTCGCTGAAAGTATCCATCAGCTCGTGGTATAACACCCTGAGACGGGGAGAAAAGCCCATGTCCAAAGAGCCTGCCTGATCTGGTGAATTCTGTGATAAAATGCAACCCGCTGATGTTGTTTGAAAATCGCTCAGAATTCACACTGGAGAATACCGCCGAATTGCGCTTTGACGCCGATGGGATTATCGTGACGGCGGAGACACCCGATTAATTAGTTGTTTCTATGAATGACGCACTCAGCAATTTGATCGACAGCCTGAAGGTTGAAACAATTGACAAATACCTTTACCGAGGAACTACGCCTCGACCCACCCTGCCGCGTATCTACGGAGGTCAGGTTATTGCTCAGTCATTGAATGCCGCACTGCGCACAGTCAGCCGTGAGCGGGTTATCCACTCCCTGCATGCTTATTTCCTGCGCCCGGGTGATCCGGACCGTCCTGTTCTTTATGAGGTCGACCCAATACGCGACGGTGGCAGCTTTACCACCCGGCGTGTGGTCGCCCTACAAAATGGCGAGGCAATCTTTAACTGCTCACTGTCCTTTCAGATCATCGAACAGGGTTTTGAACACCAGATACCCATGCCGGACATGCCGCGTCCTGAACAATTGGAATCCTTAAGAGACTACCTGATTCGCACAGGTAATGATCATTCGACGCGCGCGCTGGACAATCCTGAACTCTTTGCGGTCTGGGACATACGCCACACATTGTTTCCCGACTTCCAGCATCCTGAACCTACCGAGCTCGACGCAAGCTACGGAATTTGGTTCAAGCTGATGGGTGAACTACCTGACGATCCGATACTCCACCAAACTCTGCTTGCCTATATTTCCGATTTAGGCCTGGCATTAACAGCCACTATTCCACACCCCATTAATTTCCATGCGCCAAACTTACAGGGCGCCAGCCTGGACCACGCTATGTGGTTTCACCTGCCCCACCGTGTCGATCAGTGGGTGGCTTATGCTTGCGACAGCCCCCGAGCCATTGGGGCGCGCGGCCTTTCCAGGGGGAGCTTTTTTAACGGCAAAGGCGAACTGGTTGCCTCTACTGCGCAAGAAGCACTGATGCGTATCAAAAAGCAATAAACAGAGCGCATCTTCAGCGGCGGCGGTATGGAAGGAATTACACTATAATTATCGACAGGTAACTGATACATGACCGATACACTGATTGTTCACCATCGTTACACATCACCCTATTCGGAAAAAGTCCGTCTGATGCTGGGTTATACCAATACCACCTGGCAATCTGTTCACGCAACCTTCTACCCGCCACGTCCGTCAATTGACCCTCTGGCAGGTGGCTATCGCCGTATTCCGGTGGCACAGGTAGGGGCCGACGTGTTCTGTGATTCGCGCATAATCTGTGAAGAGATTGCCCGCATGACCAACCACCCGGAGCTCTCCGCTGCTGCTCAGCCGCAAACCAGTCAGGATTTTGTGGAAGACGTGGAAACACGGGTCTACTACCACATGCTCAGCTCAGTACCCGTAGTTGGGGCGCTGAAGGTGATGGCCAGGAAGGTGCCGGTCCGGCATTGGTTTTCCTATTTGCAAGACAAGAAACATATTGCAGAAATAAGCCCCTTTAAGCTTCCTGCGCGCGCAGGCGCACGGGCTGTCTGGCAGGCGCATTTACGTGACCTGGATGAGCGTCTTGCCGATGGTGACTACCTGTTTGGTTCCAGCGTCCCCACGATTGCGGATTTTACCGCCGTACAGTTTGTCTGGTGGCGCTTGGATATGGAGGGACAATCCATGCTGGCGGGCCTTGAGCGCTTAACAGCCTGGTATGGCCGTATGATGGCTTTGGGTCACGGCAACATGATCAGGATTAATACTGTCAAAGCGCTGGACACAGCTAAAAATTCCACACCACGACCCATCCCTGCCGCCATGACGAAAAGCCCGTTGACAGGCAGTCAGGTTGAAATAAAACCTACGGAAACCATGCCTGTCCCAACCCGGGGCATGTTGGTGGGTGAAGATGACACGCGCTGGATTCTGGCTCGGGAAAGTGATGCAGGCAAGCCCGTTCACGTGCATTTTCCAAGGGTACGGTTTGAGTTGACCTTACAGACTTAAACACGCCGGGCAAGCTCTCAGTGTTTGCGGTGGTTTAATAATGGTGAACTGACAAGAGCGATTTTGATAAGACTTCTGTGATAGCCGTTCTCTAATTCGAAGATGGAGCCAACTTACTGAACTCCTGCATAACGGTCGCCCCGATAGTCGGGACAAGCTGACCAAATAACGCCAGTTTATCTGCAGAAGAGTAGGTTTCCGTCACCAGCCCGTCCCTCAGGACGACGGTGTCGGTCCCGGTGAAAGCGACAGGCTGATTGGTTGCCGGGAAAGCCACTGAACCGTCCGGGGCGAGAAAATCGCCAGTGAAAGTGCCGGTTGCCTCCCAGCGCATCATCACAAGATCCCCGTCGATGGCGATATGTGTGGCCGTATGCTTCACATCAGGCAAGGCGTGGAAAAACGAGCTTAACAGACGTTTGTAGTTTTCACGTCCGTAGGTCCAGCTATGTCCATCGTAACGTTTGAAATCCTCGGCCAGTAGTTCATCCACGGCATCAAGCCGGTGTTTGTTAAAAATTTCTTCCAGCCAGCGTTCGACGACCTGGCGAGTCTCATCTTTTGACATACTCATTTTACCAAAACCAAACCACTTGTTGCGCTTATGACTTGAATCCGTCTCAGATTAACGTAGAGCAAAAGTAATTTTCGTCATCTGGGTTGCATACGAATGCCGCCATCCAAGCGAATACATTCACCGTTCAAATAGTCGTTTTCAACTATCATTATTGATAGATGAGCAATTTCTGACGGACGACCCAGACGTTGTGGGTACAGCACCGAGGCCTCAAGCGCCTTATAGACGTTTTCCGGTATTCCTTCTGCCAACGGCGTATAAATCAAACCCGGAACAATCGTGTTCACGCGAATGCCAACCGAGGCCAAATCACGCGCCATAGGCAGGGTCATGCCGACAACACCGCCTTTGGTAGCGCTGTACGCCACCTGGCCGACCTGGCCCTCGTAGGCTGCAACAGACGAGGTATTGATAATGACACCGCGACCGGCGTCCTCATCATAGGGTTTGTTCTGCGCCATTTGTTCTGCGGCAAGGCGTGCCACATTAAAGGTCCCGGTCAGGTTAACATCCACAATATTTTTGTAGGCGTCCAAGGGATGCGTACCCTTTTTACCATAGGTTTTGACTGCAATACCGTAACCGGCGAAGTTATTACAAATGTGAATGGCGCCAAATGTTTCCATCACTCCGGCAATCCCTGTCATCACCGACGCTTCATCGGCCACATTAACGTTGAAGAAAGCGACCTTGTCCGCACCCAACTCAGTGACCATGTTTTCTGCGCGCTCGGCGTTCAGGTCAAAGATGGCCACCTTGGCGCCTTTTTCCACATAAGCTCTGACAGTGCCTTCGCCCAAGCCCGAGGCGCCGCCGGTGACAACGGCTACTTTTCCGATAATATTCATGACATACCTCTATAAATTGGAGTCTAAAACACAAGCCCGGATTTCTCACCAGGTGATGCGATGACAAATCGGCAGGATAGCCGATTTGCACGGCGACAGCCGCCCGTAGGGTTGCGCCCAGAGCCTGCCCCCCTGCTTACAACCGCAGGGGCAAGCTCTGTATGGAGTTGAGCAGGGGGATGGGCGCAATGAATGCGCCGGATTTTTTGCGCCAGCGGGTGCCTGAACTCTCCGGGGACGGATTTCAAATCCGTCCCCTTCAGTCTGTTATGGCTGGATGATGAACACATTATCATAACTCAATGAAATTAAACCTATATCCGATGGCAATAAGCGGCCTGGTGAGAAATCCGGGCTAGCGTCAACCTGCTAATAATTTCCGGCTGATAATCAGCTTCATAATCTCACTGCTACCGCCATAGATGCGCTGGATACGGACATCCGCATAGGCACGGGCCACCGGGTATTCCCACATGTAGCCATAACCGCCGTGCAACTGCACACACTCATCCACAACGCGGCCACTCAGCTCAGTGACCAGTAACTTGGCCTTGGCGGCTATCACCTCATCCAGTTGCCCCGCCAGCTGCAATTCCAGACAACGGTCCACAAACACCTGCATGGCCGTCAGTTCGGCGTCCATCCCGGCCAGCTTGAACTGCGTATTCTGGAAACCCGCTATGGGCTTACCAAACGCTGTGCGTTCCTTAACGTATGCAAGTGTGTGATTCATAACAGTGATCGCACCCGCCAGGAAACCCACTGACACACTCAGGCGTTCCTGCGCCAGGCCCTTCATTATCTGCCCAAACCCTGCGCCCTCGACGCCACCCATAAGGTTCTCTTTGGGTACGCGCATATCCTGAAAAAACAGCTCCGACGTGTCCTGGGCTTTGAGACCGATTTTTTCCAGTTTTTTCCCCCGTTGAAAACCTGGAGTATCCGCTTCCACAAGAAACAGGCTGATGCCTTTGGCGCCGGCGCCCGGATCGGTTTTGGCAGCGACCACAAACAGGTGTCCTACCTGGCCATTGCTGATAAAGGTTTTGGAGCCGTTAATTATGTAGGCATCACCATCAGGAACCGCGCTGGTTTTGATTGCCTGGACATCGGAACCGGTACCCGGTTCAGTAATGGCCAAGCCGGTAATGGTCTCACCCGTCACGCAGCGGGGCAGGTATTTGAGCTTCTGTTCTTCAGTCCCACTATCGAGAATATAGGGCACTACAATATCTGAATGGAGCATAAACGCCAAGCCGGTTAAATCATTGTTGGCAATTTCTTCAGTCACCACCACGTTATAGCGAAAGTCAGCGCCGCAGCCACCGTATTCTTCCGGCATTTGTGGACACAAATAACCCTGCTCACCCGCCTTTAGCCAGATTGCCGGGTCAACTTGCCCGTCTTTTTCCCACTGCCGGTAATGGGGCACCGCTTCGGTTCGTAAAAACTTGCGCACGCTGTCCCGAAACTGTTCATGTTCAGGCTCAAATATCGTTCTTGGAATCATGGCTACTCCTACATCGTCAGTTTATTTCAGGTCAGTTCAGTGAGTCGAACGCTAACTGTTCAGTAGTTCCCGCTGAATGTTGACGTGTCACGCTATGCATTACTGAAAAGTCTCACCAGCAGCCAATTTCTCAGCTACAACGGCCGGCGCTTTAAAACGATCACCATAGCGCGCGGCCAATTCGTCACACCTGGTTATAAAGCGCTGCAGACCATATGTGTTGACAAATTGCAGGTAACCACCGGTCCACGCCGGCGCGCCAGTCACCATAATAGAACCGATGTTGCCTTCGGCAACTGAGCGCAGTATGCCTTCCTGCAGACACTCCAGCGCCGGAATGACATTGGAGAAAAGCAGGCGATCTTTGATGTCCTGGTCGCTGATCGCTGCGTTTGCCTCAGGCTTGTAACAGGTCTCCAGCAACTGCGGCCAGATCTGTTTGCCGTGCTCACTGTATTCGTAAAAACCACCGTTGTAGTGACGACCTCCACGACCGTGCTCATTTTCCAGCGATCGCAGCAGCGCGGTAGCCTCCGGACGCGGGTCATCTTCCTCTTTGACCAGCCCCATTTCCAGCTGGGTTTCACGGATCTGGTTGGTGGTTTTCAGACTGACTTCATCGTACAGGGTCAGCGGACCAACCGGCATGCCGAGGGCTTTAGCCAGATTATCGATGCGGAGCGGATGCACGCCTTCAGCCACCATCTGCGCGCCTTCCTTCAATTGTCCAATAATGACACGTGAGGTATAGAAACCCACACCGTCGTTGACCACGATAGGCACCTTACCGATCCTGGTCACATAGTCAAAGGCTTTGGCCAGGGTTTCAGCGCTGGTCTTCTCACCACAGATAATTTCTACTGCCGGCATTTTATCCACCGGCGAGGCGAAGTGAAGTCCGATAAAGTTCCCGGGGTTGGCGCTGGATTCGGCCAAACGGGTAATGGGTAGCGTGGAGGTGTTGGAGCCCCAGGTGCCCCCCTCGGCCAGCTGTGCTTCGGCGCTCTGCAGCACCCTGTTTTTCAGGTCTATATCCTCGAACACGGCTTCAACAATCAAATCACAACCGGCCAGGTCCGCATCTTTGTCGGTGGTCTTGATGAGACCCAGCAAGGCCTGCTTTTTGGCTTCGTCGGCACGACCACGCCTGATAGCTTTGTCCATCAACATGGCACTGTAGCCCTTGCCCTTTGCAGCCGCTGCCATGGAGATGTCTTTCAGCACCACCCGACAATCGGCTTTGGCAGAGACATAAGCAATACCCTGACCCATCATACCGGCACCGATAATGCCTACTTTGGTAACCCGGGTAGCCGGCACTCCTTCAGGACGACTTATGCCACCTTTCACCGCATGTAAATTGAAAAAAAACGCAGTAAGCATGTTTCTGGCGACTGGCGAGGTCAATAGCGTCAAAAATTTGCGCGTCTCCACCAGCAGAGCAGTATCGATATCTGTGGTGATAGCCTCAACCATAATTTCCAGAATACGTTCTGCCGCCGGTATCAAGCCACGAGTTTCCTTCAGTAAGCCTTGCGGAGCCGCGATCACCAGCGGAGCAACCCTGGGGTGATTGATATCACCACCAGGGATCTTATAGCCTTTGCGGTCCCAGGGTTGGGTGGCAGCTTCGGGATTATCCTTGTTTTCCAAAATCCAGGCCCTGGCACGGGGCACCAGTTCATCAAGATCCTCAACGGTCTGATGAATCAGGCCATCAGCCAGCGCCTGTGCGGGTGGCACTTGTTTACCTCGCAGCAAGTAGGGCATGGCCAGGGCCTTTTCGAAGCCCAACATATGGGTCAGACGTACTACGCCACCGGCGCCAGGCAGCAGACCAAATTTAACCTCCGGCAGGGCAATCTGCACCGACTTATCATCCCAGGCAATGCGGTGGTTGCAGGCCAAACAGCACTCAAAACCGCCACCCATTGCCGCACCGTTGATTGCCGCTACAACGGGCACCGGTAATTGTTCCAGACGGCGGAAATATCTCTTATGCCTCTCGACAAAATCAAAAAACCCGGCTTCATCGCCTGGCTGCAGGCTGATGATCATGTCCAGATCAGCCCCAACGACAAAGGTCTTTTTAGCAGAGGCGAAAACAATACCCGTCAGGCTGGTTTCCGCCTCCAGTGCCGCCATCGTCGCTTGAAACGCTGCGTCAAACTGCTTGCCCATGGCGTTGACCGGCCCGGGCAGGTCCATTGTGATAGTAACTATGTCATCACTATCTTTTTCATAATGAAATCCACTCATTTTTCTTACCCTCGAATTCTGTGCTTGGCTGTTGTGGAGTAGCTGTTAACGTGTTAATGAACAGTCGATTTACATACGTTCGATGATGCTGGCGATACCAATGCCGGCGCCCGCACACAGAGTGATCAGCGCGCGCTTCCTGCCGCTACGTTCCAGTTCATCAAGCATGGTACCGAGCAGTATGGCGCCGGTGGCCCCCAGCGGGTGACCCATGGCAATAGCGCCACCGTTGACATTGGTCACTTCGTGGCTGATATCCAGATCGCGCATAAAGCGCATGGCCGCGGCAGCGAAGGCCTCGTTCATTTCCCACAGGTCGATGTCCTTGGGGGTCAGGCCGGCAATATTCAGACACTTTTTCGCGGCGGGCCCCGGGCCCACCATCATGAGCGTCGGGCAGGAGCTGGTCACCGCGCCGGCGACCATGCGCGCGCGCGGGGTCAAGCCCAGATCTTTACCGGCCTGTTCGTTACCAACCAGTACGGCGCTGGCGCCGTCGACAATGCCGGAGGAGTTGCCCGCTGTGTGTACGTGATTCACCGCGTTGTATTCAGGGTATTTACTGAGCGCGGTGTTATCCATTCCCATGGCGCCGGCCATTTCAAACGACGGTTTGAGCGCGGCCAGGCCTTCCATAGTGGTGTGGGGCTTCAGGTAGTCATCCTTGTCCAGAATGGTCATCCCAAGACTGTCAACGACCGGCACGACTGACTCGTCAAAATAACCATTGGACTGGGCATGATAAGCACGCTTCTGCGACTCAAGTGCATAGGCATCCACGTCTGCGCGGCTAAAACCTTCCATCGTTGCCACCATATCACCGGCTACACCTTGATTGGTCATGCGCTGAGTGGTGACAAACTCAGGGTCCATCAGGAAAGCGCCGCCATTGGAGCCAATGGGCACTCGCGACATGCTCTCCACCCCACCGGCGACCATCAGCCGGTTCCAGCCTGACATGACGTTTTGCGCCGCAGAGTTGACCGCTTCCAGGCCCGAGGCACAGTAGCGATCCATGCTGACACCGGGGATGCTCTCGTCCCAACCCGCCTGCTGCGCCACCAATTTGGCAATATTGGAACCCTGCTCACCCACCGGGGTTACACAGCCCAGCATGACATCGTCCACATACGCCGTGTCCAGGTCGTGACGGGACTGCAACGCACGCAACAAACCCGCCCCCAGCTCAAGGGGTTTGACTTCGTGAAGTTTTCCGTCTTTTTTACCCTTGCTGCGCGGCGTGCGGACGGCATCGTATACGTAGGCTTGATTGCTCATGTTTTACTCCTGTTCGTTATGTGCTAATTCAGTCAGGGAACGCAATTATGGCATTCGAAAGTGAACAGGGAGTTATTATCATTTAAGCGACCCGATGTAAACCATGACGAAAATACCTGTCATATTTAGCAAAAATTGACAATCCTTGCGCTTTCCACGCGCCGTTCGCAGGACCAACTCTTGAAGGTCCGGCAATGGCGCTCCTTCGACCACGTCACGCCGTTTCAGTCCGTGAAATTCACGTTACTGTCCAAGTTCAGACAATTTTTTGGTATACTCTATGTGCATAAGGTCGCTGTCCCCAGCTGTTGTAGCTGATTGATCACACAACATCGATGCCAGGAGACGCGGTCTTATTTAACTCTTTAATGAGAATTTGGGGCTGATACAGCTGTAAATCCATATGCAAACAAACACTACGCCGACTATTGCTTCTCGCTATATTCATTGCTTGCTGCGTGACGCACAGGATACTGGTTTAGACCTGGAGCCCTTGTTACTTAAATCCGGCATCAGTCGCAGCGAACTGGAGCGCGCGGGAACACGCCTGCCGGTGGAAAAGGCGGCCAGGTTGCTGAACTACTGCAGGCTGGCGCTGCAGGATGAAACACATGGCAAGTTGGATCGACCAGTCGATTTGGGGAGTTTTCGACTCACGGCATTGGCCACAGTTCACCTGCGGACTCTGGGGCGCGCCCTGCAACGCTTCCTCGAACATGTCAACGTGCGTAAAAATAGTATCAGGCTTGAGTTACACATAACTGGGCGAAGTGCAAATGTTGAGATTACTCAGCTCCCAGGACAAAAGATCGCCGACTGCTCAATGACTGACATGCACCTGACTGTGGCGCATCGCTTTATTGGTTGGCTGTGCGGTGACTATGTTCCACTGGACCAAATAAAACTGGGTTTTCCACCACCAGACTATCGCGATGAACATCATTACCTCTATTATGGCGCACCCGTACTGTACAATCAGTCAAAAAGCAGTATGGGCTTTAGTGCGGATTATCTCAATAACCCCATCATTCAGAATGAAGCAAGTGTGGAGAACTATGTTCGCCGTGCACCCCTGGATGTGTTTCTGCCACAGGATCTCTCCGGCGAGTTAACCCGTGCGGTTAGAAAACAGGTACACGCGAGCTTAACGAAAGATAGAAGTTTACCCACATTGGAACACCTGGCGTCATTACTGGACTTTGCTCCACAAACTTTACGGCGACGCTTGCATGAGGAAAGAACCAGTTATCACGATATAAAATTACAAGTCAGGCGAGATATAGCAGTGCACCATTTAAGTCATGACCATAGCAGTATCGAAAACATCGCTGAAAAGGTTGGCTACACCGAAGCCAGCGCCTTTACGCGGGCATTTAAAGAATGGACCGGTCTGTCACCTCTGGAATTTCGAAGAGCGTTGGAGATCATTATATAAGCGCTAGCCCGCAAGACCTGGTCGCGCAGGATGTGCAGTCCATCCGGCAGAGAGGAGCAAAACCAATCGTGTATCCAGGTTCAATATATGCGAGACAAAATCAGACATCTTGTGTGAGTTGCTTATAATACGCCAGCGGAGGCAGTAAGCCAATTCCAGTGGCTTCTATATACACAGGGCAACCGGAAAACACCGCCCGTCATGCTGGCGAATGCCAGCATCCAGTCAAACAACAGCGCATGCTCAGGGTAATGAAGGGTTATTCACTGGATTCTGGCCTGCGCCAGAATGACGGAATCGGGCAAAAACATCTGAATTCAAAAGTATGCGTTTGCCCTGTCTATATACATTTGAAATAGTCGAAGGGTTCCAGGCAATCGTTGCACCGGTACAGGGCCTTGCACGGGGTTGAGCCGAACTCGCTGATTTTCTCCGTGTTACCGGAACGGCAGCGCGGGCACTCAAGGCGTGTGGTGGTGCGTAAACTTTGCTTATCAGTCGAACCCAGCGGCGGGACAATGCCGTATTGCAACAGTTTTTCCCTGCCTGCCTCGCTCAACCAGTCCGTCGTCCATACCGGCAAAAGTCGGGTTTTCACTTCGACGTTGCCATAGCCGTTTTCCTTCAAGGTTTCCAGGATATCATGCTCTATGGTCTGCATGGCGGGACAACCGCTGTAGGTGGGTGTAATCACCACCTCCAGTCTGCCTTCATTCCATCTTACATCCTGTAATATGCCCAAATCCGCAATAGTCAGGACGGGAATTTCGGGATCGACGATGTGCTCAAGAACGTGCCTTGCGTCTTTTACGGTGTCTTCGACGTCGTTACCAGGTGAGAAAGAGACTGTTTCCAAGGTGGAACTCATAGCGTAGTATCACATTCGGGGTCAGTGTAAAAGCATATATGATAACTTCTCTACCACTGCAAACCGGGATAGGCTCTTTGCAGGGACTGCATTTCAGCCAACAGGTAGCCGATATGTTCCGAATGCAAACCTTGCCGTCCGCCGCTGCGAGTAAACTTTATGTCCGGCCGTTCCAGCGTGGCTCCCTTGAGTACGCTATTCACTTTTTCATTCCACAACGTCTCGACGGTTTTCAGGTCCACGCCTATTTGATTTACCTGCATGGTTTGATCGATTTCGTCCGCGTCGAAAAACTCGAAAGTAAACGGCATCACCTCGGCCATGGCCTTGCTGATTTTTGCATGACTCTCCTCGGTTCCGTCACCCAGACGAACCATCCATTCGCCGCTATGGCGCAGATGATACTCACACTCTTTCAGGGTCTTTGCCGCGATGCCGGCCAGGGTAGAATCCGCAGAATATTGCAGCGCCTGGTAGTAGAAATAATCATACGCGTCAACGAAGAACTGCCTGGACATAGTGAAGGCAAAATCACCCACTGGTAGTTCCATGATAAGAAAATTCCGGAATTTCCGTTCATTGCGAAAATAAGCAAGATCATCTTCCGTTCTCCCCTCGCCTTCCACCTCAGCGGCGTAAGTCAGCAGCATGCGGGCGCGTCCAATGAGGTCCAGCGCGATATTGGTCATGGCTATATCCTGTTCCACAAAGGGTCCGTAACCACACCATTCGGCCAGGCGCTGGCCATTAATCAGGGCATTATCCCCAAGTCTTATGACGTACTGGAATAAACCCTGTTGTGTAGTTTCCCTACCCATGGCGCCATCCCCGCTCCGCCGTCATTCTGGTTCCTCCACCCTTCCGGCGAATGCCGGAATCCAGTCCCTTATGATTACCGGATTATTTAACTGGGTTCCGGCTTGCGCCAGAATGACGCGAAAAGCCGGACTGCCGGGAAACGCTGGAATGACAAAATGTGTACCTGTCCTGCCTGTGTTCACAGCTTGAGATCCTCGGGCACGTCATAAAAGGTAGGATGGCGATAGATCATCTTATCTGCCGCAGGATCAAAAAAACTGCTATTGTCCTCGAACTGGCTGGCGATGATATCTGCCGACTTCACCACCCAGATGCTGCACCCTTCATTCCGACGGGTATAGGTGTCTCGAGCGTATTGCAGGGCCTGTTCAGCGTCGGCCGCGTGAATGCTGCCGGCATGTTTGTGGTCCAGTCCCCGCTTGCTGCGAATGAAAACCTCCCAGAGGGGTAAACGTCGGGCTTTATCCACCATTGATTCCCTCCTATGCTGCGACTTTATTGGTTCGTTGCCGTTGCTTATCCGCATAGGCCAGGGCAGCTTCCCGTACCCAGGCGCCGTCTTCATGGGCCCGGATACGGACGCTCAAACGCTCATGATTACAAGGGCCGTTGCCGTTAATGACCTGGTAAAATTCGCCCCAGTTGATTTCACCGAAATCATAATGCCCGCGCTCTGCATTCCACTTCAGAGCGGGGTCAGGCAGTGTCAGGTCCAGGTATTCGGCCTGGGGAACGGATTGATCCACGAACTTCTGGCGCAACTCATCATTACTGTTGCGCTTGATTTTCCATTGCATGGATTGGGCGGAATGTATGGAATCAGCGTCACTGGGACCGAACATCATCAACGACGGCCACCACCACCTGTTCACTGCATCCTGCGCCATCGCTTTTTGCTCCTCAGCTCCCTGACAAAGCGCCATCAGCAATTCATAACCCTGACGCATGTGAAAACTCTCTTCCTTGCAAATCCGCACCATGGCCCGGGCATACGGCCCGTAAGAACAACGGCACAAGGGAATCTGGTTGATGATGGCAGCTGAATCAACCAGCCAGCCAATGGCGCCTATATCCGCCCAGGTCAGGGTCGGATAATTAAAAATGCTGGAATACCTGGCCTTGCCGGAATGCAGTTGTTCAAGCATCCGCTCCCTGGAGATACCCAGAGTTTCCGCCGCACAGTATAAATACAGGCCATGGCCGGCTTCATCCTGTACCTTGGCCAGCAGGATTGCCTTACGCCGCAACGACGGCGCCCGCGTGATCCAGTTCCCCTCCGGCAACTGGCCGACTATTTCCGAGTGGGCATGTTGCGATATCTGCCTGATCAGGGTTTTCCGGTAGGAATCCGGCATCCAGTCCCGGGGTTCGATTTTCTCCTCGGCATCTATCCGGGCCTGAAAGACCTCTGACAACGTCGCCGTATTGGTCATCTGTTTTTCACCTTGGTGTTATCCTGTATTTAATGATACAATATTTATCAAGAATATCAATATTTTTGTATCAGATTATCAACATGGAAAAGCCGAAGCCTCATCCATTTTTCCAAGTGCGATAGCAGATCAAATCAAGGCTTTTACAACTAAATTGCCAAATCGAACGGTAAATCGCTAATATCTCGTAGGCGTTTGCCAGACACCAGTGTATTCAGTGTATCCTCCGAATCGGAGCCTGAAGCATTATCTTTGGTTGCTTCTATCAACTCGCGTAACGCGAAATGGTAAACACAATCTATATCACCAATACCATAAGCGAGCGAGGCGATTCGTCCAGGTAAAGGTTCGCCAGTAACGACAGCAATGTGCGGTGTTTTGCCCTTGCGATTGCGTATCAAATTTAATCCTTCTGTACGTGCATTTTGTGATCGATCGCTACGAATCGTCCATTTGCAAGAAATGCTGGCATGCAATATATCCAATCGTGAATTCGCCCAGCGTAGTGGCGTATAAGCAGCAATTTCGTCGCCGCTTAATAAAATATCGTTCTGATTGATTGTCTCATCCTTGTCTGGTTTGCGACCAACCACAATGTCTGGAGTAACGATATAATCTCCAAAAACAGTCCGCAATGCTTCATTTTCTTTAATTGCTCGCGATACATCGGATAAGTGCTGATATTGTTCGTACTCGCGGATCTTACCACCTACAGAAAATTCCCACTTCCCCGGGCGTAAATGGTGTAATAACTTGAACGCATTTCGCAAAAAATTCATGGTGGCGTTCTCGAAGCGTCTCCCAGCTGTTTGTCCAGGCAGACTGCCAGTTTGTACATCAATTCCGATGTGGTCCACAATACCCTTACCAATTTCAACACTTGCAGCACTTGCTCTATCTGCATTGTTCGGGACCCCAGTTTCGCTTTTGTGCAACACTTCAGTGCAAATCCGGCGATGATACTCGCGTCGCAATTCTTCGATCTTTCCTGGAGTCATGGTTTTATCAAACCAATTACATATTCTTCATGCATCCTTTTCTCAATTTGTGAACGTTGCTCTTTACCCCAGCGTGCCGGCATCATCCGCCTGTCCCGGTCCAGACGACGAACACCGGTCCCCACCAAATTGAAACCGACATTTTCACCAATAGCAGCAAGTCCTTTCTGAGTCTCAACGTCTATGCCTCTTAAATTGGAAGTCCCAACTACAATGACGGCTGCTCTGCCACTTTTCAAAACTCGCTTCATCTCATTAATCACGGCCGACATCTCGCCAAAATACCGGCGTAAAGCCGCAGCTTTTTTATAATCAAGCTTAGTAAGTCTGGTAAGAGTTTTTTCACATTGCCGGGGCAAATGCTCAAACCGAGCACCGTTAGTGGCATCATGTCCCAGGTATCGCGCTCGAATCTTTGTAAGGTCCTCGATTTTCCAACCAAACCAAACCAGGGAAAATTTATGCGCGCGCATGTAGTCAATCGCATTATTCGCATAAGGAGGAGACGTAACTATCAAATCAACACTTGAAGAAGGTATGCCGGTTTTATCCGCGTTTGCGGCCCGGAGCTCAACTTGTTGTCTTGCTATCAGATCCTGAAGAGGATAACCAGTTGAATCTTTTGTATAACAAGCCAGATTATATTTTAATCGCTTGATAAATTCGACGAACGCCGAGTTTGGTTTTTTCTCAGATACCTTATGTGGGCGAGTATGGGCTAAATCACGCGCCAGGGAGACTCCTCCGGATTTCGCAATGATTGTTGCTGAAAAAATCATTTTGAAGAATTTCTGCATTTCATCCTGCTGTATTGCTTCTATACCCTGCAAAAGCGCAAGCAATTCCAATTGCTGCTGGGGTAAAAACCAGTAATCAATAAATTCCCGTGTTTTTGTGTTAAAGCGTTGATTTAATTCCAGTTCCAATTGATCCCGGTCATAATGAAAGTCACGCTGTGCCGAAGCGAGGATTTGGTATCCGGTCTCCAGTGTTTTCACCGGGTTAAGCGCAACTAACTTCGCTTCTGTGATCATCTGTGCCAAAGGGTCAATGTCACAGCCAATTGCACGCCGCCCCAAACGAGTAGCCTCCACCAGCGTGGTGCCTGAACCATACATGGGATCAAAGACTACCTCATTCTTATTTGAAAGATTTTCAATAAAGAACTGTGGCAGTTGTGGTGGAAACTTTGCTGGAAAAGGATGCCAGCCATGGGTCGAGTGTTTGCCGCTTGTGCCATGAAAATCCAAATCAGTACGCAATGCATCCTGCAACAAATTGAGATATTGTCCGTTATTCAGGAGAGGGGTGTTATTCGAGTCCATTGCAATTAAACCTGTAGCCAGCCCAGTTTACTATTTCCAGGATAAGCATAAAAATCTTTTGTCCCAAAGTCTACAGGGAACCTCTAATAATTGACATTTTTCGATACACAGGGTCGCTAACTTATTGAAATCATTGACCGCTAATATATCAATTTGTGAATAAATAGAGGTTCCCTACAGTTTATTCAGGTGCTCCCGCTAATTTTCAATGTCTGCCGTCAACCGCGAATTGCTTGTAACTGCATTAATTAATAACAGGTTTTTCAGTTTGCCGCAGCCTTTTGAGATCACCTCAAATACCGAAAAGTTTACGAGAAATATTTTTCAGTATAACCAATTGATTTTAATGGGTTTTATGAGTTAGCAGAAGCACCTGCAGTTTATTATACAGGCTCAATTATGATAAGGGTTGAACGTGGAAACATCCTCCTTCGGTGTATCGTTAGTGTCCATGGGGGGCGTAGGGATGTAATGTTCCGGAACGGGACCGCCGCTGGCTTTACGCGCCAGGGCCTGTTCGACTGTTTCGACTTTGATCGCGGCGGTAAGACCGTCTTTTCTTTTCACCATCATGGCGATGCCTGAACTGTTCGGTGGCGGCATCATATCGGCGTGATAGTAAGCGACTTTATGTTTTTTTACGTCAATTTTACGGTTGACGTCCAGGTCCCGTTGATTCACGCCTTTACGCGGGTGGATACAGACGTCATCGACTATCTCCAGGTCCAGCCACCACTTCTTTGCCGGGTTGCGCACGCCGTGACCCAGCAAATCATCCAGCTTTACCGCTATCGGTACCAGCAAGGGCTTCAGCCAGAATGCGTTTACTCCACACCAGCTTGCTATCTGTGTGGCGATGGGGCCGTCCCAGTTGATAACCTTGTTCAGCGGACAGGTCTTCATGCAACGGCCGCAGGCAAGCCCGCGTTGATTGGTCAGGCGATAACGGGTGCAACGCTCGACGTCCGGCTTCCATATCTCATAACCGTTAAACATCACCTTATCACCGAAGGGTATGGCATCGCAGGGACATTCCCGCGCGCATTTAAGGCAGTTGGAGCAAAAATACTGTAAACCGAAGTCAACGGGTTTATCGGGAACCAGCGGCAAATCGGTGGTCATGACGACCGTCTTGAAACGCGGGCCGATAAACGGGTTGAGTACCAGTTCACCGATACGGCTGAGTTCCCCCAGCCCCGCCCACATGACCAGGGGAATATGCAGCACATGGGAGTCCGCGTTGGTTTGCGGCCGGGCGGGATAACCAAGTGAGCGTATATGTTCAGCCATGATGCCGGCAATCAAGGCCCCGCGCATGTAGGCGCGCATGGATTGCGCCCCGGAAATGAAATCATCACCGGAGGCCCCTTCCATGGTATCAAAGCCCTGATCGATCAAGCACACGACGGCGTATTTATGGTACGGTTTGATCTCGGAACCGTCTTCCTTATGCGAATACCAGGCATACTCGGGTATCTCACAAATACCGGTTATCTCCGACCCCAGGGCGTATGACAATGATTTGAGCGCTTTTGTATTGGCCTCGGGATCATTTATGTCACTTGCCTGCGTCGTTGCCACGGGTCCATCCTGGTGCGGCACCATCCCGCGAATCTGCTTCAGCATGGCTGCGGCAAACGGGTGTTTGAAGGAAAAACGCTGGCGTTCCACCTGCGCTTTCTTATCCAGGTCGCCATGAATTGCCCTTTCGAAGAAACCAGCCCGTTTCGGCACCCGCGGGACTTCATCATCCAGGATCAGCGTTGTGGGCCTGTCTACGCGTTTCACCTGTTCCATCGGGTAGTTGCTGAGGTGGGTCTGCCGGTTGGCGCGGCGCCATCTCTCCAGGCCGGACGTGGCGCCGCCGATGCCCAGCCAGTACGTCAGGTTTCTGCCGTTTTTTGCGTTGGCGGCCAGCGGTTTGTGCGTTGCGAGTGCATAATCCGTGGTCACTACTGCGACCGAGAAGTCGGCACCCAGGTAAGGATTGACGACCTGTCCGTTATCCCGAGCCCCCAGACCGGCCAGTACGGTCAACCGGTTGACATCTATTTGATCATTCCGATCATCGTAAGCCGTAGCATTAAACCCCATTGCCCGGATATGGTTGGCAATACCCACCGCCACCTCAAAGGCGCGCATCTGCGCGGTGGCATGGATGGACCCCTCAAGCCAGCGCCGGGCCAGGTTGTCCTCTTCCGGTAAGCGACTGTATTCGGCCAGTACGACTATCCCGTGACTGTGATTTTCCGGCGTTACGCCTTGATACCAGCAGGAATCGGTCAACTTGCATATACCGATCTGGCCGGCGTCGAGGAAATAACCGGCCCCCTTGACGTCTATCGACCGCCTCTCCAGATCGTCAGGCACCGGCGCTTTGGCCGGTGCGACCGTACCTTTACAGAATTGCTTGAAGATGGCGTGATACTTCTCCAACGCGGCGGCATAGTTTGAAGATACGCCGTTGTCGATAATGGATTGAACACCTCGTCCCGCCTGGCGTTCGTGCTCAATCACGTGTTTATCCCGGGCCAATCTCTCAAGGGGATAGGGACCGTAGTGAAAGGGCCGGTTCTTGTTAGAGAAGAAAATCATACGCTTATCCCCTGGCAGCTAACCTCCGGTCATTATGTCACAAACACGATGCGGGCCGGTTACCAAAAGAACAGGAAAGCTGCTGCTTATGTTTTTAATTGTGCCCGCCAGTGTTCGCCGATACATCGCACACATCGCTAATTCTCGTTAATTATGGATTACGAATCCAATATAAACGAAACTATACGGGACATCAAGATGCTTCCATGACAGGGATCATTGCAGCACCTCAACGGTTTTGTTGTCAATGGCTTGCCGCTTCCGAAGTACCGATACCGGTTTCCGAACAGATGTATTGTTCGGCAAATGCCGCTCTTTCCTTATCCGCCCGTGCGCTTTTATCAAGGCCTGACAACAACCAGGCCGTAACAAACGCCAGGGGAGCCGAGATGATGGTCGGGTAAACATAAGGAAACAGCGGTTTTTCCATTCCGATCACGTCCACCCATACCTGCGGCCCCAGGATAATCAGACAGACGGAAGAGACCAGGCCGGCCAGACAACCGTAGACGGCGCCCCGGGTCGTCAACCCCTGCCAATACATCGAAAGCAATAATACCGGCGCATTGGCGCTGCCGGCAACCGCCAGGGCCATATTGGTAATGAAGATGACGTTTTGGTGTTCAAACGCGATGCCGAACAGGATTGCCAGGATACCTATGCCGATCACAGCGTAGCGGGAGACCAGTAATTCGGATTTTTCCGATGCCCTGCCCCGTTTAATCGATTTCGCATACAGGTCATGGGCGATGGTGGCAGCCGCGGAGATGGTCAACCCTGATACGACTGCAAGAATGGTGGCAAAAGCAACGGCAGAGACAAATCCCAGCAAAATGTCGCCGCCCAGGAATTGTGCTGCATGCAACACCACCATGTTAAGTCCTCCTGTCAGACTGCCGGCAGCATCCAGGTAGTCCGGATTGAACATGATGAGTGACACCGCGCCGAAACCGACGATGAGCATCAGGAGATTGAAGTAGCCGATGATTAATATGGCGTAAAATGCCGACTTTCTTGCTGTTTTTGCGTCCTTCACGGTAAAGATACGCATCAGGATATGCGGCAGTCCGATGAACCCCAGCAGGGCCGTCAGCCCCAGGGAGAGCACCGATACCGGGTCGTCCAGCCAGCCACCCGGCGCAACCAGGTCCCAGCCCCTCGGATGAGTCATGACGGCGCTGTGAAACACCGCATTCAGGTCAAACCGGTAATACTGCAACATTAACAGGGTGATGATCGTGCCACCGATTACCAGCAGGAATGCCTTAATGATCTGCACCCAGGTCGTGGCAAGCATGCCGCCGAAGGTTACGTAGGCGATCATCAGAGCGCTGATACTGCTCACGGCCCAGATATAATCCAGGCCGAATAACAGCTGGATCAGTTTTCCCGCGCCCACGAGTTGCGAGATAAGATAAAAGATCACGGTGGCCAGAGAACCCAGGGCGGCAACCTGTGTGATCGGGCGCTGATCAAGACGAAAAGAGATGACGTCGATAAACGTATAACGACCGAGATTACGCAGCCGCTCGGCGACCAGGAATAAAATGACCGGCCAACTGGCGACCGCGCCGACTGCCAGCATCAACCCGTCCGTGCCGGCAAAAAACAACAGACTTGTCAATCCCAGGAAAGTCGCCGCCGACATAAAGTCGCCGGAAATGGCAATCCCGTTCTGCCACGCGGGAATACCGCCGCCGGCTACATAAAACTCTTTGCGGGAATGGGTGTGCCGGGCTGCCCACCAGGTAATCAACAAGGTACTCAGAACAAACAGGACAAACGTGATGATC
The DNA here is from genome assembly GCA_965222155.1 of Gammaproteobacteria bacterium. Lineage (GTDB taxonomy): Bacteria > Pseudomonadota > Gammaproteobacteria > Eutrophobiales > Eutrophobiaceae > JAAXHV01. Next base: position 199,750 of record CBDCTH010000012.1, on the reverse strand, counting down.
GCCGTCACGTTCACAGGTTGTTCGGCGCCGGTGTCGGTTGGCGTGCCGGCACAAGCAAAAATCGGATAAAACGACAGAATGAACAAACACAAGGGGAATAATCTATTCATGTCGGAGCCCCAGTTCCCTCATAATCGCCTCTCTCTCCGGGTCATGGTAACGGCCGGTCCACCATATATACCCCCACGAAATGACGACGCTCAGCAAAATAATGAGTACAGTCAGCCAGATGATCACGCTGACGGCGCTGCCGGTCGGCCAGAGCGTCCCCGCCAGTCCTGTCGCCCAGGCTATGACAAGGAAATAAAGACTGTATTGAAAAACAGCGACTCCCGTTAACAGGTAGATTACCCGCCTGTGCTTATTGGCATGCGCGCGGTATTTTTCTGACGCGGATAATCGCCTGAGTTGCTCCTTTAATTTCAAAGCCGGTATTACTCCTGCTCGTTTTTGTGGTACTGCTCCAGGTACAGCAATTCCCGCTAACTCCCGGGATCGAGGGCATCCTGCCCTCATGGAGGACGAGACGCCCTCCCTTCCAGGGAAACATGCCCCCTTGGGGAGACCCCTTGGGGACAGATTTAAATCTGTCCACCCTTGCCCTGTATTGACCTCGAGTTAGCGGGAGCACCTGTTCCAGGTATCCCTTAAGGAACCTCTGACAAGTACCGAACCCGTCCCGTACCTGATACGGGAATGCACTCGGTCAGAGTTTCCCTCAACTTATTCTTTTGTACTTTGCCCATTGTATTACGCGGCAGTTCGTCCACCAAACAAATTTGTTTGGGAACCTTGAACCCGGCCAGTTGCGTTTTCAGCCCGGCAATAATTCCTGCTTCATCCAACCGGCAATCCGGGTTCGTCACCAGAACGGCGACCACTCTTTCACCCAGGTCCGCATCATCAAGACCGACGACGGCCGACTCACTGACACCTTCGATGCGGTCCAGGCATTGCTCAATCTCTTTCGGATAGATATTCTCGCCACCGCTGATAATCATGTCTTTGGCGCGACCGACTATGCGGATATATCCATCGACGCCCCGTTTTGCCAGGTCCCCGGTACGGTAATAACCGTCAGCGGTGAAAGCGCTCTTGTTTGCGCTATCCAGGTTCCAGTAACCGGAGAAAACATTGGGGCCTTTCACCAATATCTCACCGATACCATCTTCCGCTACCTGATTACCGTCATCATCAACTATTTTGACCAGGACATCAGGCAGGGGTTTGCCGACCGCGCCGGCCTTGCGTTCCCCATTGAACGGGTTCGAGGTACTCATGCCGGTCTCCGACGTGCCATAACGTTCGAGGATGGCATGACCTGTTTGTTGTCTGAATTGATTAAACGTATTCTCGTGCAGCGGCGCTGAGCCGCAGATGAACAGACGCATGGAACTGCACGCGCCTGCGGTTAATCCGGGGCATTGCAGTAAGCGAGTGTAAAAGGTGGGGACTCCCATCAACACCGTAGCCTCGGGCAACAGGCCGATTATTTCCCCTGCGTCGAATTTATCCAGCAGGTGGAGAGAGGCGCCTGCGGTAAGGACACAACCCAATGCAACGAACAAGCCGTGAACGTGGAACAGGGGTAAGGCATGTATCAACACGTCAGTGGTTGTGAAACCCCACAGGTCAACCAGTGTTCTGACGTTGGCAGCGAGATTATCGTGACTGAGTTTTATGCCCTTGGGTTTCCCCGTGGTGCCGGAAGAATACAGCAGGCAGGCAAGCTCGGGACCATTGCAGCGCCAGGTCGAAAAATCACTTGCCGCTCTGTTGGCGCCGGCAGCCAGGGTACCGGTCCCGTCCCGATCAAGGGTCAGCACCCGTTCGATATCGGCACGCTTTGCCGCAGCCCTTACCCAGTCTTCATTCAGCGTTGAGCAGACCACCATAGCCGGACTCGCATCTGCCAGGTAATAATCAACCTCGGCAGGTCGAAATGCAGGATTTAACGGCTGATAGACAATCCCCGCCCGCAGGCAAGCCAGGTACAGAAATATATTGTCGATTGATTTATCGATACAGGCGCAGAGCCTGTCGCCCGGCCTGACACCCAGATCCATCAGTGTATTGGCATAGCACGCGGAAGCCTTTGCCAGGTCAGCATAGCTGTGAGTCTTGTCCCCGGCATAAACAGCGACTTTGTCGTGATTATTCTCCTTACCTTGCAGGCAATATGAAAACAGGTTCCGGTTATTGTGCATGATTAATGGTATTTTCCTGGAAAGAACACATTGTAGAGGGAACCTCTATTAATTGACGTTTCCAGATGCTGTACTGTATGAGAAGGCCAGCGGGTTCCAAATATATGCAATGGGCTGCCGAATGCGCCTTCATCCACCCGTTAATGGGGCCTGTTTGCGGCCTTCAGGTGTCGGTTTGACACCGGTCAGGCGTTGTCTCCGTCAGGCCGGTGCATGGACCCCTTGCAGACAACACAAGCGCCGCATGTTGTACACCAGATTCATCATCCCAATGGCTAACTCACTGCGCGCCGGCCCGATACAACGTAGCGCCTTCGCCCGTAACATGCACTGCGCGCCAAATACATGCTCCACCCGAGCCCGCACCTTCGCCCGGGTGCGATTGCCTTGTTTCTCCCGGGCCGTCAACGGCCGGGTGCGCGTCCCCTTGCGCTGGATGTGACTGCGATACCTCTTATCCCGTAAGCGTCCCGCCTGCTCTGCCGAACGCCAGGCGCTGTCCGCCCACACGGCCTTGCTGCTGTTACCTGCATCCAGTAACGCATCCAACTTCTGCGAGTCATGCACATTCGCCGCCGTCACCTCATAGGTCCGTATCAGCTTGTGCGCCCGGTCCACATTCACGTGATTCTTATAGCCAAAATACGCTTTGCCGTGCTGCTTCGTCCAACGCGCCTGCGTATCCTTCTGGCGCTGCTTCACCTCACGCCAGTCCGTCGCTGTCTCACCCCCCTTAATCAACGCATTCTCCGCCCGCGTGTTGCGCTGCAACGGATCGCCCAGTTTAGCCAACCATTTGTCTTGGGGGTCAAAGAAGGAACCGAACAGATCTTGTGTCTTCATGGCGTCTCCATACCAACGTGAGTATTGAAATCAGGCACAGATATTATATCATGGGTGTTGTCAACAAATAACCTGTAAGCCATCCAGGAAAGTAATATAATGTTGGCATGTGTTTCATCGGGTAGCCTATAACGTATGTTGAAGGTATGACCTATAACTATTATTTGTACCGATTTCCCCAGGTAGTGGAGGAGGGTAGATGAGATGGTCAGTCATAACTGTTGTCTCCCAACGCTGTCAGCCGTGTTCATGATTTTGAGCGGCGCTGTCGCCGCACCGGCTGCGCAGGCACAGGAAAGCCAGCAACATAGCGATATGCTCCCCATGCTGGAAGAGGTGGTGGTGACCGCGCGCAAGCGGGAGGAAACGGTGTTCGATGTGCCGCTTTCGGTCAGCGCGCTGGGGGCCAGCCAGATCGAGGCACGAAAAATACGCGGGCTGACCGACCTGGCCGTAAGCATGCCCAACGTGGCCCTGGATGAGGTGGGCACCGCCAGGGGAATAGCCAACTTTTCCATACGCGGCCTTGGAGTCAACAGTTCCATCCCGTCCATCGACCCCACCGTCGGCGTATTTGTGGACGGCGTTTATCTGGGGACGAACAGCGGTGCCGCTTTCGACCTGTTTGACCTGGAAAGCATCCAGGTCCTGCGCGGCCCCCAGGGCATCCTGTTCGGGCGTAACGTGACCGGCGGCGCCATCCTGGTGAATACCAGGAAACCCGGTGACGAGTTCAAGGCCCGCGTGCGCACCGCGCTGGACGGTGGCGGCGACGGCGGTCTGAACAAGTACCTGATGGGCAGTATGGGGGGACCGGTCAGTGACACGCTGAGCGTCGGGGTCACAGGGTACTATAACGATGATGACGGCTGGTTCGAGAATAAATTTTCCGGTGATGACTTCGGCGCACTGGAACAGATCATGATTCGCCCCGTAGTGGTCTGGAAACCCGGTGAAAATCTGGAACTGGTTGTGCGCTATCAATACCTCGAAAACGAAGGTGACGGTTCCGCTTCGCAGGCACATACCAATGGCCTCGGGATAAACGGGACACCGGCAAACTTTGACCGTGACAGTCATGACTTTTCCATCAATGAGGAAGGCATGCAGAATGAGAAAACCCATTTTGTTACTGCAGAGATGCGCTTGAAAATAGGCGAAAATGGCGTCATAACCAACATTTTCGGCTATCGAAACAGTGAATCGGCGTTTCTGAGCGATATCGATGCCCAACCCGTCAGCCTGTTCTACGGAGGCGGGTACACCGAGGCCGAGCAGGTGAGCAATGAACTGCGCTATCACGGGGTATTCGCCGGGCGCTTCAACCTGACCACGGGGATTTACTATTTCAACAACGACATTGATTACCATGAGCGGCGCGACCTGCTGGGGCTGTTGACCCCGGACGGTTCACCGGCGCTGACCCAGGATGGCGGCGGCGAATACGAGGTGGAAACTATCGGGGTGTTCGCGGCCGTGGACTATGACCTCAGCGAGTCCATAACGCTCAGCGCCGGATTGCGCTACACATCGGAACAGAAAGAGGCCGGCATAGCTTCCCTGATCAGGAACATAAACTCACCCTGTAACGTGCTGGACGGTACCTGCCAATTCGATTTCACTGACAGTGAAGATTGGAACAACTGGTCGCCCAAGGTGGGTATGACTTACCACTTCTCAGATACGGCGCGCCTCTACGCGCACTGGACTCGAGGCTTCCGGTCCGGGGGCTACAACCTGCGTAACACTGCCCTGGATACCGTTAACCTCGGACCGGGGCCGTTTGACGAGGAAACCGTTGACAACTATGAAATCGGCTTCAAGCTCAGTTTCGGGCAAGGCTACCTGAACGGCGCGCTGTTTTTCAACGATATCGAAGACATGCAGCGGGAAGTCAACCTGGCCGATCCCATCTCCGGTGTGGTACAGGTCATCAAGAATACCGCGGACGCTGAGATTCTCGGCATTGAACTGGACGGCGCCTTCAGCCTATCGGAGGCTCTCCAGGCTACCGCTTCAGCAGGCTGGCTGGATGCTGAGTACAGGAAAGTAAGATTCGATCTCAACAGCGACGGTGTGATTGACGGCCGGGACAAGGACCTGGGCCTGCCCCGCGCCGCGGAGTGGACCTGGAGCCTGGGCCTCAGGCACCATCTGCGGGTCGGCGACTGGGGTAGTATCGCCTCACGGGTCAGTTACTCCTACCGGGATGAATCGAGCTTCACCGATAATAACCTGGGCTATCTCCTGTCACAGAAGATCCTCGATGCTGGCCTGGACTTTCACTCCGGAGACGAACGCTGGGTGTTTTCAGTCTACGGCAAGAACCTGCTGAATGAAGTCAAGCACGGTGGCGATACCCCGCTTCCATCCAGGCTCGGCCCCATCCCCTTGGGGGGCGCCTACGCACCCCTGGCCAAGGGCCGTGTTATAGGGGGCGAGGTGACATTTACGTTCTAAGCCTTAGACTGAACCCCAGTTTATAGCTAAAATTTCCCAGGTATGATTTTAGGAAACTCTGACTTAATCAGAGGTTCCTTTATTGATGTTGGGTCTCTTTTTGATCTATAACGTCATCCACATAAGAATACTCACGTTGCAAAATGTCGAGAAGCTTTGCACCAACCGGAGTCGTAAGCCGGCGTAAGTCAAACGCTCCAAGTACAGCCCTCAAATGAGCCTTAGAGTCGGGTTCTAATTCACCATTGTGATCTTGGAACAGTTGACGAGCAACGAGTTGAAGTTCACTTGGTGGAATCTCGTCAAAACTGCGGGAACCTCGTTCCCTGACAACAACAGGCGGTGTATCAGGCAAACGAACTATAGAGTAAATTAAGCCACCTTTACCCCATTCATCTTGCTTAACTATAAGACCTTTCCGTATAGTCTCACTTAGCGCTTTATTCATCATGCGTTTCAGTTCGCCGCCCATCCTGCGGATACCGCATCCGCGTAGATATGTATCGTACGCTCTTTTGGCAAGTATCGGCCCTTCTTCCTGAATTATTCTACACAGCCCTTCTGTCACTTGGGCAATGGTTGCGTTCCGTGGATCTGGACCTGCTTGGCCTTCAAATCCGGAATACGGAGCGTGATAGCTGTTGGTAGGTGTAGTCTCCACCAGGATCATCGACATACTGCTGCTCGACCTCTTTACTTCGCGCTTCATTAAGGCATTGATGGAGAGCATCGTTTATTTTCTTAAGCGCACCCTCCTTATTCGTCCACCAGTCTGTTGACCAGATTCGAAAAATCGTCCAGCCAAGGTTTTCCAGCACTGACTGTCGGATTTTGTCGCGCTCACGTGCAAAGGCAGAGCTATGGTACATAGCGCCATCACATTCGATACCTGCAAGGTAGCGGCCTGGCTTGTCTGTGGGAATTTTGGGGACACGATACTTAATTACGTGAATTAAGTATCGTGTCCCCGGAATTGGTGTGAATTAAGTATCGTGTCCCCGGAATTGGATGCACTTTGTCAATGCGAACATTGTGCTTGCAATACCGGGGCGAACCACATATGGTGATAAGGACACTTAGATGTGAACGGTCATGGCAATACCAGAAGCAGAAGCAGCAGCAGAACTGAACAGAGAGGAGATCTCCCCCATCTACGGCTGGCCCAGTAGCCCCAAGGTCAAGCTCGATATGCTCGGCGCCCAGCCGCCGCTGAGTGAGGTCGCACGGATCGAGAAAATGCTGCGCGATGCCCGTGCGTCAATGATCGAGGACAGCTGTAACGAGCTACTCGCGATCAAGGGTGGCACCTACCTGATTGACGACAAACTCATCTAGTACATCGTCATGCCGGACAGAGATGAGTTGATCCTGGCGAACCTGATCGCCAACCGTGCCGAATCCGCCCCCGCCCTCGATGTGTTGACCTTCGAGGGCGGCGGGGTGCGTGAAGATGAAGTGCGCACTTATGCCGCACTGTGGGACAACGGCCGCCGCATTGCCGGCGCGCTGCTGGATCAGGGCATGCAAAAAGGCGATCGCTTCGCAATCGTCATGCAGAACCATCCGGAATTTGTCGAGGCCATGGTGGCCGCATCCATTACCGGTACCGTATTCGTGCCCATCGATCCCCGCACCAAGGGAGATAAGCTCGCCTACATGCTGTCGCATTCCGAGTGCCGCGGCGTCGTATGCGCCGACTACATCCTGGAAAATCTCGAGGCCGTGCGCGAGCGCTTACCGGACCTTAACTGGGTCAATGCGATCACTACCGATCAGGCAGCGGGTAAACCATCGGGCAAATTTTCCGGCGTGTCGGCTCTGGAAGCGGTATTGAGCGGCGACGTGCCGGACCTGGAGATTCAGGTATCGGATCCGCTCGACATCATGCAGATAATCTACACCTCGGGCACCACCGGCGATCCCAAAGGAGTCGTTTTCCCGCACGTACGGTTTGGAACGGCTGCCAGCTGGCACGGACTGTTGGGTTACCGACCCGACGATTGCCTCTATACCGGACTGTCTTTGACACACGGTAGTGCCCAGGTGCTGACACTGGCGGCAGCGCTCAAGCTTGGCATACGCGCCGTATTCAGCCGCAAGTTCACCAAGTCACGCCTGTGGGATATTACCAGGCACTACGGCTGTACCACCTTCAACTTGCTCGGCGGCATGATGATGGAGTTCTACAGCGAACCACTTAAGCCGAACGACGCCGACAATCCCGTACGCTGTGTAGTGAGTGCCGGCATGCCGGAAGCGATCTGGGAGAACTTCGAACGCCGCTTCGACCTGCGGGTCATGGAATTCTACGGAGCCAGCGAAGGTGGGCTCACCATCAAGCCCATCGACGAGGGGCCGATAGGCAGCTGTGGTAAACCGGCACCGGGACTGGAGATGCGGATCGTCGACGCGGACGACAACGTATGTGCACCGAATGAGTCGGGCGAGATTATCTTTCGGTTCGCAGACGGCTCGGCGCCAGTCGTCGACTACCTGAAAAGCCCCGAAGCCTCGGAGAAAAAGACCCGCGGCGGGTGGTTGCGCAGTGGCGATATCGGTCACTGCGATGAAGATGGTTGGCTTTTCTTCGAATATCGCGCCGGCGGTAGCATCCGGCACAATGGTGACTTCATCAATCCCGGCTTTGTCGAAAAAGCCGTTGCGGAAAGTCCGCTGGTGGCCGATGTCTTTGTGTACGGCGTTAAAGCCGCATCCGGTGCGCCCGGAGAAAAAGACGTGGTGGCCGCAGTTGTCGCAGAAAAAGGTACAGCCTTCGACGCCCAGAGCGTTTTTGCACTGTGCCGTGACAAGCTCGAAGCCAATTTCATTCCGAGCTATCTGCAAGTGGTGGATGAGATCCCCAAGACTGCTTCGGAAAAACCACAGGAACGCTTTCTGCTGGACGCTTTTGCAGCGGACGCCAACAACATCTATACCGAACAAGCTTAATAAAAGGAGTACCTGATGAGCACTGATTACCAGGTCGTCGTTTACGGCGCCAGCGGTCATACCGGCAAATAGATATATCATTTATTAATATTCTTATAAATCAGATAGTTACAAGTTATGCATTGCTAAAGTCCGGCAGTCTGCTAGAAAACAGGATGTCTATTGGCACGCTCAATACAGTATTACCGTGAAACAGTTGTCAGAATTAGCATGGGCAAGCTAACGGCGTCGTAAATGGAATATATGTGGAATTTATGTGTTGGAATTTATGTGTTGGAATTTATGCCGTCCCCCCGACCAGAATTATGTATAATAGAGCAAGTTGCTGATATTTTAATGACGCCATGGAGATGACTCGTATGGAAACGACAATGAATACAATGAACCCTGACAGAACCGCCACCCGTGCTGGGACAGAGCAGTCGAGTGCGCCATCCCGCCTCGAAGATGCGACTCCTGAACGTCGACGCGAAGACGTAGTTCATCGTGGCGAATTTCGCTTGTTGCTATGGATGGGAGCATTTGCCCTGACAGCCGTTCTCGGAGGTATGACGTTCTTGTACACGGTGATCATGGACCTGCGGGTAGCCATAGTTGAGGAACACGTCGAATTACGGGTAACCATGGCAGAAGAACACGCTCAGTTACGGACTGACATGGGGGTACAGATTGCTCAGTTACGGACTGATATGGAGGCACAGATTGAGGGGTTAAGGTCTGATATGGAGGCACAGATTGAGGGGTTAAGGTCTGATATGCAGGCACAGATTGAGGGGTTAAGGTCTGATATGCAGGCACAGATTGAGGGGTTAAGGTCTGATATGCAGGCGGAGCACATGGCCATACGCCGCGAAATATCAAGTCTGCGCGAAGGTATTGTCAGAATAGAAACCCATTTAGGCATAGGATCCGTTGCGAGCTGAAAGACGGCAAAAACTCGCTTCCGTCTCGGCGGCGAGCATGGCCAATCGTGATACCCCGCTTATTCGCAATGCCTGGTACGTGGCCGCGCGCAGTAACGAGATCGGCCGCAAACTGTTTTCCCGGCAATACCTGGGCATCAGCACCGTGTTGTTCCGCAAGGAAGACGGCGCCCCGGTGGCTTTGCAGAATCGCTGCTGCCACCGCTCTTTTCCCCTGTCCGAAGGCAAGCTGCACGGTGATATCCTGGAATGCGGTTACCACGGGTTCAGGTACAACAGCGCCGGCCGCTGTATCGCTGTTCCGTCCCAGGGCAGACCCCCAGATAATATCGGTGTACGCGCTTTTCCCGTTATCGAGAAAAGACCCTTCATCTGGATCTGGCCGGGTGACCCGGACCAGGCCGACGCAGCCCTGTTGCCCCACCAGGAATACTTCGACCACCCCGACTGGGCGGTAAACATCGGTTTTCTCAATATCAAGGGCAGTTACGTACACCTGCACGAGAACCTGCTGGACCTGTCTCACCTGAGCTTCCTGCATGACAAGACGTTCGGCACCCCGGAGTACGCCAGGGCGCCCATCGAAGCGAAGGTTGAGGATGAACATTTCGAGGTATGGCGCCACGTGGAGTGCGCGTTGCCGCCCATTTATTCCAAGCCCCTGGGCTGGGAGAACGAAAAAGCCCTGCGCAGTTCCGGTTCCCTGTATGTCAGCCCCGGCCTGCATGTCAATACGGGTATCCTGAAAAACCTGGATAAGCCGGAGAAAATGGAAAAGCTGCAACCCACGGTCAAGGTGGCCCAGTTGATCACGCCGGAAACAAATACTTCCACCATTTATTATTACGCCCAGTGCCGCAATTTCTGTATCGATGACAATGAGATGGGCGCCTTCATGCTGAAGGCCAACCAGGCGGCGTTCAGTGAAGATGTATTCGCCATCGAACACATCAACCGGATGCAGGATACCGACCAGACACCGGACTTCTACGAGATTGACGTGCCGGCGGACCGTCCCGGCGTCGCCATGCGCAGGCACCTTAAAAAACTATCAGATGCTGAGCATATTTGAGGAAAAGGGGACGGACTTAAGTCCGTCCCCTTTCTGTTTAATGCTGAGCGGAGATTGGGGACGGAATTAATTCTGTCCCCTTTTCTGTTTAATCCGGTTCTTTGTTGTATATTGACTACATCAAGCGGCTGAACCGGTAACATGAATATCACGCTCTCGCCTGTTTTATTTCAGGGCAACCGCATACTTTTGGATTCTGTTGCAGACGACAGGAAACCAACCGGACAACGCCGCCCGTCATGCTGGCGAATGCCAGCATCCAGTCAAACAACAGCGCATGATCAGGGTAATGAAGGGTTATTCACTGGATTCCGGCCTGCGCCAGAATGACGGAATCGGGCAAAAACGTCTGAATTCAAAAGTATGCGGTTGCCCTGTGTTTTATTTTGAATCTCACCAGATTATACTTACAATTTGGATTTTATCGGACTATACTTGTTAGTCTGACCCGTTGTTGCATAAGCGACACAAGGATAATGAAAATCGAGTCATTCTACTATCGGGGGCACATAATGAGATCGTCTGACCTTTATCTTTTAAGCATTATTTTAATCCTGCCACTGCTCGTTCCTATCAACACAGGCGCACAGGTTCTGGAAGAAATAATCGTTACCGCGCAAAAACGGGAACAGAACCTGCAGGATGTAGGCATTTCCGTAACCGCTTACTCCGGTGAGCAGATCAAGGAACTGGGCCTGGCTGATACCGTTGATCTCACGACCATGACCCCCGGCCTGCAATATACGGTGCCCAATGCCGAAGGCAGCCAGGTCAATTTCTTCCTGAGAGGCGTCGGTCTGAATGAAGTATCCGATTTTAACGAGAACCCGGTAGCCGTTTATTTTGACGGTGTCTACCGCGCCGCGATCGGTGGTCTGCACCTGCAGAATTTCGACGTGGATAGGGCGGAAGTACTGCGCGGTCCCCAAGGAACACTGTTCGGCCGCAACACGTCCGGTGGCCTGGTGCATTTCATTTCCAGGAAACCGACCCGGGAGTTTGAAGCCTACCTGGAAGCAGGCCTTGAGTCCTACGGTACGTTCAAGACCGAAGGCATGGTGAACGGCCCTATCGGTGACAACATGGCCGCGCGGGTTTCCTTTGCGACCAACAAGAACGGGGGTTACGTGGAGAACACCTATGACGGCGTAGATCCGATCAGGGGCACGTCACCGGGCGATTTCAACGAGACCAACGCCAAAGCCGGGCGTATCCAGTTGCTGGTTACGCCTTCCGATGACGTTGAAGCCCTGGTCAAGGCCCATTATTCCCACAACCGGGGCCAGGTGGGTGGTTGGCAAAACCAGGCGACCGGATTTGCTCCTGCTCCAGGAGGTGGATATGACTTCGATAATCGCGTAAACCTGGGGCCGAACGAATCGAATCCCAATTGTTTTGACCCGGGCGCGGGTATATCCTACGAGGTCGTCGGCACGGACTGTTTAGGTTACCGGGATACGGACGGCGATCCGCATAAAGGCAGCTTCGACCGGGACGGTGATACGGCGGTCACCGCCGCGGGCGTATCGGCAGCCATCGACTGGGACCTGAGAGATGGCCTGACTCTCACGTCTATAACGGCCTTCGACCACGTGGACCGTACCCAGGAGGAAGACACCGACTCCACCCCCATCAATTTCGTCCGGGTTGAGTTTTACGCCATAACGGAACAGTTTACCCAGGAACTGCGTCTGGCCGGCGAGTCTGACCGGGTGCGCTGGCAGACCGGGCTGTATTATTTCAACTGGGACGTAGAGGCTGACTATGGCCTGGTCCTGATCCCCGATTTCTTTGTCATTGACGTTGATGCACAACAGGATACGGAGTCCTGGTCGGCTTTCGGCCAGTTTGAGTTCGATTTGACCGAACAACTGACCGTAATAGGCGGGCTGAGGTACACGCAAGAAGAGAAAGACATGAACTACAGCAGCATGGACATAGCAGGCGGCCTGACCGGATTCCTGACGGCGCCTCCTCCTGAGGTGGACCTTGGGGCCGGTGCTGGTGTCGGCGTACTACCCAATTACCCCAGCGCCATCAGGCCGACGCCCGACCAGATGATGCTGTTCAATACTTCTACCGTCGGCGATATTGCAAAACATGACAAGAACAATATCACCGCACTGGCGGAACTGGACTGGAAACCCAATGATGACCTCCTGGTTTATGCCAAATATTCCAGGGGGGTGAAGTCGGCCGGCTTCAACGGCACATTTATTGATGCCAGCGCTAATTTCGGACTGGATGCGCCGGAGGATGTCCCGTTCGATGATGAGACGCTGTCCAGCTATGAGGTCGGCTTCAAGGCTACCATTCTGGGCGGTGCCGCCCGCTTGAATGCTGCCGCCTTTTATTATGACTACAATGATTTTCAGACCTTCCGGTTTGTTACCTTCAACGCGGTTATTTTCAATTCCGATGCGGAAATATACGGCGGCGAAATCGAGCTGCAGGCCAGCCCTGCGGAGGGCTGGGACTTTATCCTGGGCGCCTCGTTCCTGGACGCCACGGCAAAGGATATTGAGACTACTGCTACCCGTACCCCGACAGACAGGACGATGGTGGCGGCGCCCGACTTTACGGCAAACGGCATGGTCCGCTATGAATGGCCGGCGTGGAACGGATCCATGGCGCTGGTAGCCAGTTTTTATTACCAGGATGAAACCTACTACGATATACAGAATTACGATATCTCGCTCGCTGATGATTATATCGTGGGAAACTTCAGGTTGAAATGGACGTCCGCCAATGAGGCTTTGACAGCCTCGGCCTTCGTCAACAATATTGCCAACGAGGAATACTTAACCTACACCTTCGATTTTACCGGCCCGGGCGGTTTCAACCAGTTGCACTACGGCAAACCGCGCTGGTTCGGCGGCTCCGTCCGTTATACCTGGCAATAAAGAAAAGTTTACCGTTGCCCTGCACATAGTAGTATTTGCTGTGTAACTTTTAGTATATCCCAGGCCTTCGGGCACGACAAGGTTGGTCCGGTCCGGTTGGTCCGGTCCGGGGATGCGGCAAAGTCCGTATCCTTGGAGTTTTTCAGTTAGTTGGGAATGGATAAGGGACTCGCTGTGATACTGGCACGTACTTCTTCTACCCATTACCGAGCAAGTAAAAAGGATACTGACAATTATTTTGTAGATATTCTGTGTAACCATCTTGTGCCATAAAGGGACAGATTTATTTTTCGGGATACCTATACAAACTGATTTGATCAAAATTATCGAGTTTATGTTATTTTTATAAACTCGATAATTTAGTTATAATTTGCTCATGGACCCTATCAGAAATCCCTATACGCCGGGCGCCGGCGCTCCACCATTGCAATTAGCCGGCCGCGATGAATTGCTGGAACGTATGCGTATCGTCTTGGAACGTATGCGTCTTGGCCGGCCGGTCAAGAGTGTATTGATGGTGGGTTTACGCGGTGTCGGAAAAACCGTTTTGCTTGACAGGATGTGTGATTATGCAGAAGCAGCCGCTATTCAGACTCTGCGCATAGAGGCGCCTGAAGGGCGCTCACTCCCCGCAATTCTGGCCCCACAACTGCGTCAGGCACTACTGCGCCTGTCCCGTATTGAGCAGGCAAAGAATCTGGCTCACAAAGCCCTGCGCGGGTTAACTGGTTTTGTCACTGCTTTAAAGTTGAAATACAACGACATTGAGGTAGGGCTGGACTTCGACTCGGAACCGGGACTTGCGGACAATGGTGACCTGGAATTGGATTTACAGGCATTGCTCGAAGTATCCGGTCAGGCAGCCGGTGGCGCCGGGACAGGTCTGGCGCTATTTATCGATGAGTTGCAATACGTAGGTGAAGACGAACTGGCTGCCTTGATTATGGCGCTGCACCGCTCGGCTCAGCGCCGTTTGCCCGTGGTTCTCGCCGGCGCAGGTCTGCCACAATTACGCGGCCGCATGGGCAGAGCTAAATCTTATGCTGAGCGGTTGTTCGATTTTCCTGAAGTAGGTCCATTATCCCCGACAGCCGCGCGTATTGCCATTATCGGTCCTGCTGACGCCGAAGGTGAAAGCATTGATGCGGATGCGTTGGATTACATCATCTCTGAGACACAGGGTTACCCGTATTTTTTGCAGGAATGGGGCAAACAGGCATGGGATACCGCTACCTCATCGCCGATCACTCTGGAAGACGTGAAAACCAGTTCACAAAGTGTCATCGCTGCACTGGATGAAGGATTCTTCCGCGTGCGCTTTGACCGATTGACTCCATTTGAAAAGCGGTACCTACGCGCCATGGCGGAACTTGGCCCTGGTCCTCACCGTTCAGGGTTAATCGCTGATGTGCTCAAGCGAGAGGTAACGTCTCTTGCCCCTGTACGCAGCCAACTTATTGCAAAAGGAATGATCTGGAGTCCAAGTCACGGTGATACGGCGTTTACGGTGCCGCTGTTTGACGGGTTTATGCAGCGTATCATGCCGGGAGATGACTGGAAATCCGTATACTGACAACAAATCCAGCCCTGCCGATCACATCAATATAATGATAACCTATAGATGAACCAGAAAATGACTACTGAACAACAGAACCAGCCTGTCGCTCCCTACATGGCTGTCGGCCTGTCTACGGCCATCACGGGGATAGCCGACCGCAAACATATCCGCCATAACCTGGAAAACATCGAGGAGGTGATTCACGCTGCCGTCTCTATGGTGAATATCAATATGCCGGTGAAAATCATCGCTCTGGCGGAGGGCGCGTTAACGGGGTTCACCGACGAGATCTTCGACCTGCCCCACACCCTGGCGGCTAAGGAGTTGTTCATCGATATCCCCGGTGAGGAAACCGCATGGCTGGGACGTCTGGCAAAACTCTATGACACTTACGTCATCGGCCAGTGCAAGGCGCGCTGGCCCGAGATCATGGATGATCGGTTTTTCAACACCTTGTTCGTAATTGGCCCCAGCGGCAACGTAGTACACAAGGCGGCAAAAAACCATATCTGGTGCCGGGAACGTTCCTGTACCCCACACGATGTCTACGACCGCTGGGTAGCAAGTCGTTCGGCGATGACATCGATGCCTTTTACCCCGTCCTGAAAACCGCTGACATCGGCAACATAGGCACCATCTGCTGCAGCGACGGCGAATACCCGGAAGCGGTAAGGGCATTGGCTTTCAGCGGCGCCGAAGTGGTGTACCGGCCCAGTGAGGCCATGCCCATGACCGGTTCCGGCTATCCCGGCGGCGGTTCCTGGATGATCCAGAACCGGGGGCACGCGGAATTCAATTCGGTGTACATGCTGTGTCCCAATGCCGGTCCGATTTACCTGTCGGCCACATCCAAACACGCCATAGACATCACCGGCGGGCACGCCCACATCGTCGATTATCGCGGCGAGATCATGTCTTACAGCCCGTCGGCCAATAACACCCTGGTCTGCGCCACCATCGATATTGAAGCCTTGCGGCAATTCCGTATGATGAACCTGAACAGTAACTGGCTGAAGGACCTGCGCACCGAATTATTCCAGCGTATGTACGATAAACCCATACACCCGAAAAATCTCTGGCTGGAGCAGGACCCGCAACGCCACGCACAGGTGGACGAGATCTATCGCCGGAATATCGAATCCCTGGTTGAGCGGGGGACCTGGACCAGACCGTTTTATGAACATGAGGGCTGCCGTTTTCAGCCCGGTGGCGAACAGGAACCTGCCTGGGAAGACCTGAAAGCAATGTGGGCGCCGTGGAATGGGGAAGGATCAGGTGAATAAATACGACTGCATCGTTGTGGGAAGCGGTATCAACGCCCTGGTCTGTGCAGCATTATTGAGCAAGAAGGGCAACAAGGTACTGGTACTGGAGCGCAACGACCGGCTGGGTGGCTGTATTCGTACTGACGAGATCACCGCGCCGGGCTTTATCCACGACGTGTTGTCCAGTTGGCACCCCCTGTTCGTCACGTCCCCGGGTTATGCCGAGTTGAAAGACGACCTGGAAAAATACGGCCTTGAATACTGTAATTCCGACAGCCCTACCGCAGTGGTATTACCGGACCATACTGCTTTTATCCTGAAGAATTCACGGGAGGAGAACATCAATAACATGAATGCCCTGTCGAACGGGGACGGTGACCGCTATGGGGCGGCCATGGCGGAACTGGAACAAACTCTGGGACTGACGTTTACCTTGCTGGGCAGCGAGTTATGGCGTTGGTCCACACTGAAGGTCATCCTGTCGTCCCTGGTGAAAATGGGACCCTTCAAACTGGCGCAGTATTTTGGTCATAGCTTGCAAACCGCACGCGCCTGGCTGGATACCACCTTTACTTCCAACGCCGTCAGCGCCTGCCTGGCCGGCTGGCCGTCCCATGCCGGGATCGGTCCGGATGCGCCGGCCTCCGCACAAATGGCCAGGGTAATCGCCTTCACCCTGGAGATGGTCGGTTGCCCGGTAGTCAAGGGTGGAAACTACAATATCGTGCGGGCCTTTCAGCAGGTAATTGAGGCCAACGGCGGCGATCTACAGGTGGATGCGGACGTCACCAGGGTCATGACGGAAAATGGCCGTGCAACAGGCGTAAAAACCCGGGCAGGGACCGAATATACCGCACACAAGGTGATATGCAGTGTCACTCCGAACCAGCTCTACGAACGGCTACTGGATCCGACCGAGGTACCGGAGACGGTGGCTGCGCAGACCCGGGCCTTCCGCTATGGCAACAGCGACATGCAGGTCCACCTGGCCTTGTCGGAAGCGCCTCAATGGTGCGCACCCGGATTGGAAAAAGTAGCGATCACCCATATCACGGCCGGCGTGGACGCTGTGTCGCGTTCAATAAATGAGGCAAACTGCGGGCTGTTACCGAGTACGGCAACCATCGTTGTCGGACAGCCGGCGGCGTTGGACCCAAGCCGCGTACCCACAGGTAAAGGTCTGTTGTGGATACAATTGCAGGAATGCCCGCGACATATCAGCGGCGCCGCTGCCGGTGGAATCAATATACCTGAAAATGGCGCCTGGACCGAGGCGGTACGCGAGGCCTATGCCGACAGGATCATTGAAAGATTGGCCCACTATATTCCAAACCTGAAAGACAGCATCATTGCAAGAACGGTGCTGTCTCCTGCCGACCTGGAGGCTATCAACATCAACCTTGTAGGAGGAGACCCCTACGGTGGCGCCTGTTCGCTGGACCAGTTCTTCCTGTGGCGACCCTTGCGGGCACTGAAAAACCACGCCACTCCGGTAAAAAACCTGTACCATATCGGCGCATCCACCCACCCCGGCCCGGGCCTGGGCGGTGGTTCCGGCTACCTGGTTGCAAACAGCTTGTAGCTTATAACAGTTATGGAGAAATAAAATGATTAGAGTCAACGTGATGTACCCCAAACAAGACAACGGTAATTTTGACTATGACTACTACCTGGAAACTCACATGCCCCTGGTGGGGGAAAGATGGGCTGACGTGCTGCGTGGCATGGAAGTTTATCGGGGTTTAAGTGGCGCGGGCGGCGCTGCTGAACCTTACGTCACCGTTGCCAGCCTTAAATTCGACAGTGTGGAGGCGTTTCAACAGGCGCTGGAGGCCCATGCCCAGGAGATCATGGGAGACATTCCCAACTTCACCAATATCAACCCTGTTGTGCAGGTTGAAGAACAACTGATGTAACCCTGGAATTGCGTGAAGGACAGCAGTTCCCGCTAACTCCCGGGACCGAGGGCATCCTGCCATCGTGGAGGGCGAGACGCCCTCTCTCCCAGGGAAACATGCCCCGTGACTCCCAGGGGACAGATTTTAAATCTGTCCCCCCCGGTCCCCCCGTCTTCTGTATTGACCTCGATTTAGCGGGAGCACCTGCATGAAGGATCATGCATTCAGGGAAACTGGTTGTTATCACCGACCCGGACGTTACCCTGCCGGGTCGTGAGACCTGCGGGTATGCAGCTCAGGCCAGGAGCCATTCGGCTCCCTGTTGTTTGCTGAAGCCATCTTCCTCCAGTTTGATCAGGCCGGCTAACAGGGAACGGGAAGCGATTGGGTAGACGCTTTCAGATACGTCGGTGTAAACGTCCGGCAGTAGTTGATCAATACTGCGCGGCGCACCGGTCAGTGCGGCCTTAACGGCATTTTCCCGTTTCTGTCTGTGTTTCAGAAAGTGCCGGAGCAGGCTGTGACCGTCACGATGGGGCGGCCCATGGGCGGGGTACAAGGCACGCATGGGAATGCTGAGCAACCTGTTCAGGCTGTCCAGATAAGTGCGCAGGTGCCCCTCCGGCGGGTCAATCAGGATGGTGGATACGGTAGACAGCATGTCACCCACTATCGCAGCATGGTAACGGCTGTCGATATAGCACAGGTGATCGACCGCGTGACCGGGCGTGTGCATCACTTTGAGATGCCAGTCGCCGGCGCCATCGGGGGCAGTACCCAGTTCCAGGCGGTCGCCGTCTGTTAACGGTTCTCCTTTTATATATCCGGCGTCAATCCTGTGGTATGTCTCTGCGTGGGCCCGGACCGGCAGGTGGTAATGCCGGCTGACGGCATTGACCGCGCCGACGTGATCAATGTGGTGGTGCGTCAACAGGATGGCCGCAAACGTTTTACCCTCGCTGATCATCTCGTCCATCTTGTTGAACAGGCGTTGTTGTTCCGCCTGGTCCGGAGTCGCCGGGTCGATGATATACAGTTTGTCCGTACCTGCGATCAGGGTATTGGTGGTGGTAGCCGGTGGCAGCGTCGGGGTTGACAACGGCGCCACGAAGATGCCCGGAGAGAAATAAGCCGGGTGTAAACCGCCCCGCGCCAGGCGTTCCGTCTCAAGCCTGGCCCGGGCAATGCTCGCTTCCAGGCCACCTGACGCCATGAGCCGCAACAGGAACAGCGCAGGTGGGGCGATTTCCAGTTCTCCCCTGTCCCAGGCATTGACAACCTCCTGCGGTTTGACAAACCGGCCTTCCACCAGTTCGTAATTATCCACGACAGGCGTTTCATTTTCCGGGCAGCGCACGTGCAAGAACCGGGTATCGAAACGAACGGGGAAAAATGGCGGCGTGGTAATGCGGAACAGCGGTGTAACCAGTGCAAAACCGGAGTCAGACCGCGCCAGGAAATGCTGCCATCGTTCGGGCGCCTCCTTTATCTGTTTCTTTAACGCCTGCTTCTGCTCCCGGCTGAATTCCTCGCCCAGAGTGGCGGACAGGACGTTCGTTTCTTCCAGGACTTCCCGGATAGCGCAACGTTTCAAGACCAGCTCCTCGGGGTCGCCCTCCTCATGATAATCGACCTTGTTAACGTTACCTCCGGGAAAAACCCAGTAACCGCCAAAGAATTTCAATTCCGGGGCGCGCCTCGCCAGGTACACTTCGGAATTATCGGCAGGTCCGCGGGTCAGGATAACGCTTGCGGCAAGTTTTATTTTTGACATAGCGGTAGAGAAACATGCCCCCTTATCTCCTGGGTGATATTTGGGGTCAGAGTAAAAATACAGTCAGTTTGGCAAGTGGCAGTAGCTTGTTATCGAAAATCACTGTATTGACCTCGATTCAGCGGGAGCACCTGAGCTGGCGTAATTAAAGGCGGCCTGTTTTAATGCACGCCCCTCCAGGTCTTAATGGTAACGATAGCGAACAGTCGCGCCAAAGGTTTGCCTTTCCCCGAAGACATGCAGTTTGATGAAAGGGATATTATTGATATATGTCAGGTACTCTTCATCAAACAGGTTCGTTCCATACACGGCGACCTCCCATTTATCATCCTGGGAGGCCAGGGCAACGCGCATATTGGCTACCCAGTAGTCTTCAGCCCTGTCGAATAACTGGGCTGTCGCTTCCAGGTAGCGCTCATCAATCCAGCGATAATCCACACCGACGATAACATCCCAGCCATTCGCCACCTGTTGCTGGTAACGAACTGCGCCATTATAGGTCCACTCGGGAGAATTCACCGGGGGCTTTCCATCCAGGGCGATGGGACCCAGGTAGGTGGTTACCATACGCGGCGTATCGTTATATTCCGCATCAAGGTAACCAACGCTCTGTTTCAGGTACAGGCTATTGACAGGCTGCCAGGTGACCTCGGCTTCGAATCCCGTATTCAACTGCTCACCGATGTTGCGGGTAATCGGCACCAGCGGTGACACCGGGTCATCCACATTGACCTGGACGTCGTCGTACACGTACCTGAATGCCGCTGCGTTGAGTTGCAACCTGTTGTCCAGCAGCTGATACTTGAAACCCAACTCCATGGCCAACAGTTCTTCCGGGTCAAACTCCGTGGCCGCCCCTGCAAAAGGCAGGCTGTAACCACCGCTGCGATAACCCGTCGTGACATTGGAATACACCAGCAGGTCGTCGGTCGCTTTCCATTCGATGCCGACCCGCCAGGAAAAGTCCTGGTCGCTGCGACTGTCGTTAAACGGCGGCGCAACCGGTCCCAGGAAGGGACAGGCCGGCGCTCCCACGGGGCCACCAGGGTAGGTAGTGGTAAAACAGGGGGTCACAAATTTTTCCTTCCCGGTCTGGGGTAACAGACCGATACCGAGCAACGCATCACTGACTTCGATAGTATCATCCGTATAACGAAGCCCCAGGTTCAGGGTCACGTTTTCGGTAAAATCGAATTCATTGTGTAGAAATACAGCAATGGATTCCGTATCCATACCAAATTGGGCAAAGAACTGATCTGCAAAGGGGGGCGCGATACCCGGGATCTGCTGCTGGCTCAGGTCGGAACCATCAACCTGGTCCAGGTCATCATTTTCATAGAAAAACCCCAGTATATAGCGCCATCGACTGTCCAGTTCACCGGTCAGCCTGAGTTCCTGGCTGACCTGGTTCATCTGGTTGTAATAATGGGTGCTGGTCGAGTTGAAAATGTCAGCCTGGCTGTCATCAGTATGGATTCGTTCGTAATATTCGTAGGCGGTGATGGATGTCAGTATCGCATTGCCCACTTCGTAATCGAAACGAAAAAAGCCGCCATAGAAGGTATCATCCACCGTCGGCGGTTTGTTCTGATTGATGGTATGGATGCCCTCCGGCTCGAACTCGCCCTGCGGGTAACCGTTCAGCGTGGCAAAGCCGGCAGTCTTGGCACAAGCCGATGGGTTTTTCGTTAGTTTCCCGGCGAGCAGTTCCGGACACAAGCCCGGTACCCCCAGGTTAAAAATCCCCGGCGATTTCCAGGCGATCTTTTCGCCTTTATTGGCACCACCATGGGCGAGGGCGCGAACAGTCAGTTTTTCACCGGTCCAGAGTAACTGCCCGCGAAAATCCAGCAGGTCCGGCTTGCCGTGTTCATCACCGGAAAACAGGTTCTTCTGCGGGCCTCCACTACCGAGTTCCGTATTGAATGAAAAGCGCCCGCTCAACTGGTCGGAAAGCGGACTGTTGATCATACCGGTAACCCGGTAACGTTCATGCTCGTCAATGCCGGCCTCCAGTTCAGCCTCGAAACTGCCAACCGGCGCTTTGGTATAGAAGTTCAGCGAACCGCCGGTGGTGTTCCTGCCGAATAATGTGCCTTGAGGTCCTTTCAGCACCTCAACCCTGCCGATATCGTAATGGCGGCGCGCCTTCATCCACGGTTTTGCGATGTAGACCTCATCGAAGTGCTGGGCGATGGGAGAATCATATTGCCCCTGAAATTCATTCAGGCCGATGCCGCGGATATGCACACTTTCCAGGTAAGAATTACCTGCATAAGCCTGCACGTTGGGAATTTGCGCCGCCAGACCGTCAAGGGTGCCTCTCGATAACTCCCTGTACCTGTCTCCGCTAAAGGCCGAAATGGTCAACCCGACGTCCTGGACAGACTGCTCCCGCTTTTGCGCAGTGACGATGATTTCTTCCAGTACTGCCGCGCCTTCAGCCTGCTGAGCCTGGGCAACATCGGGTGAAATGATAAATACAGATGCAAGAAAAGCGGCAACACCTTTGAAAATCGTATTCTTCGTGGCGGACATTTCTTTATTCTCCTCAAGTATCCTGATGGTTAATGGCATCCTAAAGTATTTCCAGCAGGGATTCAACCTCTTTGATCAGTGCATCCTGATGCGGTTGCAAAGGGTGGCCTCCCAACCCTGCCAGTATGGGTTCGAAGGGATCTTCAATAGCGCTGCTGATGCCGGATAACTGCTCAAGGACGGCAAGACCGAAGAACGGCACCGTGTAGCCGCTGTACCCGCCTTCATGGCATAAGACCAGGCGGCCGTCACAGACCTCATCCGCAACCTCCATCATGTTTCCCGTCAGGCTGCGATAGGCTTCACTGGTCAGCATCTGCCGGCCCAGGGGGTCGTGTGCGCCGGCGTCAAACCCGGACGGGATGATGATAAAGTCCGGTTTGAATTTTTGCAGTGCAGGGATGACGACCCGCTCATAAACCGCCTCGTAGGCGCCTGTGCCCGAACCCGGCGGTAACGGCACATTGATGTTAAACCCCGCGCCGGCGCCCTCGCCCGTTTCACTGATATGGCCGGAATCCGGGGGAAAACAATTATCCTGGTGTATCGATATGGTCAGGGCGGCAGGGTTATTCCAGAAGGCAGCCTGGGTGCCGTTGCCGTGATGCACGTCCCAGTCAACAATAGCGATACGCTCAAGTTTACGGGCCCGGAGCAAGTGCATGCCGGCAATGGCCGCGTTACCGAATATGCAAAACCCCATACCCATATCGGCCAGGGCGTGATGTCCCGGCGGTCTGACCAGGGCATAAGCGTTGTCCACCTTGCCGTCCAGCACCGCGTCGACTGCCTCAATCACACCGCCGGCGGCCAGGCAACAGATCTCGAAGCTGCCTCGCCCCATCGCAGTGAAAAAGCCCGTCTCAGCCAGGTACTGGTCATTCTGCGCCTTGATCTTCTCGTAATAATCCGGGGTGTGAAACCGGCAGATCTCCTGTTTCTCCGCCTCCCGGGGTTCGATGTGGACCAGTTCCTTTAACAGGCCGCTGACATCCAGCAGGTTACGTATGCGCCGCTTGGTTTCCTGGTGCTCCGAATGCACAAACGGCTGTACCGGGTTTCCATAAGGCATGAAGCCGGCAAAGTTGCCGTTCTCATGCCACGTATAAAGTTCGTGGTAAACAAAACCTGTCGCCATGTCAGACTCCTTACGTGTGTGAATTTTCAGAATAGTATTATCATTCTCCGAATAACATCCATGTCAATCTAATCGTACCACAGGGTAACCGAATATTTCCGGATTGTGCCATGACTGACTGGAAGCCAACGGTTTTCCCCCCGGCTGGTACGAAAAATCTGACAGAACTCCACTGAGACGGGTAGAATGCATGTAGCCCGTTTGAAAATCTGTTGAGATACTGTAATGTTTAGACAATTCCTTCGATTAGTGCTGTTTTTGAGTATTGTGCATTCCGCCGCGGCGGACTTGCCGAATGATAACCTGGGCAAGGTAGAAAGCCTGCCCGTTCCCTACCCCAATGACTGGGTGATCGTACACGACCTCGCATTCGACCAGATGAGCCTGGGCCGGTTCCTGTTGATGGACATCAGCGGCGGAAATATCAGGGATTTTTTCAAGGGGAGTTTTAACGGCGCCAATATTGCAGCCTTTGCCCAGGCCCTGAATAAACCCGAGATGTACGTGCTTGAACATTTTTATGATCGCGGCACCCGCGGGAACCGTACCGACGTGGTGACCATTTATGACAAGGCAACCTTAAGTCCCATTGGTGAAGTCGTCCTCACCGGTCCGAAACGGGCAGAGTTGCTGGTCAGCAAGTTCGTTATTTCTCTCATTAACGACGAAAGGTTCCTGTTGCTGTATAACTTTACCCCCGGCACCTTCGTCACGGTGATCGACCTGGAAAAACGCGCGGTTGTCAACGAAGTGCCGTTGCCGACCTGCGCCGGTATTTTCCCAACCGGGACACGCGGGTTCAGTTCGCTGTGCAGCAACGCCTCGATGGTCAGCTACCAGCTTGATGGAAACGGCAAAGTCACAGAGCAAAGCAAAATCGAACCTTTCTTCGATATAGATAAAGATGCTTTGTTTGAAAGACCGGCGATCATTGACGGCACAGGTTATTTTCCGACCTTTACCGGCAACGTTCAGGAAATCGATTTGAGCGGCGCTGGGGCCAAACCGGGAGAGAAATGGAGCCTGCTGACTGCTGAGGAGAAAAAACAGAACTGGCGTCCCGGCGGCGCCTGGCTGGCGGCAACGGACAGTTCCCGGCGGTTGTACGTGATGATGCATGAAAACGGCAGGGAAGGCTCCCATGATGACCCAGGCTCGGAAATCTGGGTATTTGACACCGGCAATAAAACGCGGGTGCAGCGCATCCCCCTGACCCTGCCGGCCATAGCCTTTGATATCACCGGCGGCGCTTCACCCAGGATCGTGACCACCAATATTGAAATGAACCTGGAAATCTATGATGCCCTGTCGGGCGAGCATATTAACACTATTGCCGATTTCTACCATACCTGGCCGTTGCTGGTTTATGCTTCACAATAGGCGTCATCCGGAGAAGAAAAGAATGAACTGGTTAGACAAACTCACGGAAAATATTTCAAGAAACGTAGCCAAAACGTCTTCACGCAGGGGTTTCCTCGGCGGACTGGGGGGGATGGTCGCCGGCGTTTCACTCATGCCCTTATTGCCTGTTGCCCGCGCCGCAGAGACCGATCAACCCGGCCCGCCCACGGCAGACCCGGGGGACCCGGCAACCTGTGATTACTGGCGTAACTGCGCCATTGACGGCTACCTGTGCTCCTGCTGCGGCGGGACCGTCAACAGTTGCCCGCCCGGTACGGAAATGTCATCGGTCACCTGGATTGGTACCTGCAAAAACCCGGGAGACGGGAAAGACTATATCATCTCCTATAACGACTGCTGTGGTAAGGGATCCTGCGGCAACTGTTTCTGCAACAGGAACGAAGGGGACAGACCGACTTACCGGCCGCATACGTCGAATGATTACAACTGGTGTATCGGGACAAAGAGTTCAGCATATCATTGTACCGTGAACCTCATTTTGGGCGTGGCGATAAAATAAAGGGTTAACATGGATGAACAGGATTTACAGGATAGCGGAAGGGTTTTTATCCTGCAGATCTGAATTTGTGAGAAGTGTAGATATGAGAGCTGACATATTCCGTATGCGCGTTGTCGTCCTGCTCCTCCTGTTGTCATGTCACAGCGCAACCGCCAGCGCCAATGAGGTACTGGCAAGACAGAATTATATCCTGAACTGCCAGGGCTGCCACCTGCCCGACGGTTCCGGTTCCGAGGGCAGCGTACCGAAGATGAATGATTTTGTGGGATATTTCCTGCACGTACCCGGCGGCAGGGAATTTCTCGTGCAGGTGCCGGGCGCGGCCGGCGCCCCCATCTCAGATCAGGAACTGGGCGACGTGATGAACTGGATACTGTTGAATTTCAGCAAAAACGAACTGCCGGATCCGTTTGTCCCCTATAGCGCTGAGGAAATCGGTAAACTGCGCAAAGAACCGCTCATCGAGATGCACCAGCACCGGGAAGAGTTACTCAACCAAATCAAAGACAAGCTGGGGAAATAATGCCAGGGGACGGAATTCAATTCCGTCCCCGTACTTCATCCTCTTTACCAGTTATAATTTCCGCTTGTCGATCACGCGCTTGGCCTTGCCTTCCGAGCGGGCGACGCCACCCTCATCAAGCACGTTGACCCTTGTTGAAACTCCGATGAGGTCTTTAATATGTCTCTGCAGTTCGGCAGCCGCCGACTGTTTCGCTGTGGCAGCGGCGCCGGGCGACAATTCCACGTTGATCGTCATTTCATCCAGATTTTCACTTCGGGTTATCTCGATCTGATAGTGGGGCGCCAGGCTGTCGACCTTGAGTACCTGCTCTTCCACCTGGGTGGGAAACACGTTCACGCCACGGATGATCAGCATGTCGTCGCTGCGACCGGTTATCTTGTCCATCCGGCGCATGGTGCGGGCCGTTCCCGGCAACAGTCTGGTTAAATCCCGGGTCCTGTATCGTATCACCGGCAAGGCTTCCTTGGTGAGACTGGTAAACACCAGTTCGCCTTTTTCCCCATCCGCCAGCGCCTCTCCGGTCTCCGGATTGATGATTTCCGGATAGAAGTGATCTTCCCAGATCGTGGGGCCGTCCTTTGTCTCCACACATTCCTGGGCGACGCCGGGGCCCATCACCTCGGATAACCCGTAAATATCCAGCGCGTCAATGGCCAGTCTCCGTTCCAGGTTGGCGCGCATGGAATCCGTCCAGGGTTCCGCGCCGAATATTCCCACCCGCAATTTAAGTTTGCAGCAATCGACGCCCTGCCGCTCCAGTTCATCCGCGATGCTCAACATGTATGACGGCGTCACCATAATGATATCGGGGTCAAAGTCCCGGATGAGTTGCGCCTGTTTTTCCGTCTGTCCGCCGGACATGGGTATCACAGTACAACCCATCAGTTCAGCGCCGTAATGAGCGCCGAGACCACCGGTAAACAACCCGTAGCCATAAGCCACGTGGATTTTGTCTTTGTGGGTTCCGCCGGCCGCCCGGATTGACCGGGCCACAACCCGGCTCCAGGTGTCGATGTCATTCCTGGTATAACCCACGACCACAGGCTTGCCCGTAGTGCCGCTGGATGCATGTATCCGCACTACCCCGTCCATGGGTACGGCAAACATGCCGAAGGGATAGTTGTCCCGCAAGTCATGCTTGTCCGTCAGCGGGAATTTGGAGAGATCGCTCAACTCCTTCAGGTCTGACGGGTACACGCCGGCCTCATCAAATTTCTTCCTGTAACACTCGACATTGGTATATGTATGTTCCAGGCTCCACTTGAGTCGCCTCAGTTGTAAATCCTGTAATTCATCCGTACTGGCCTTTTCGATGGATTCCAGGGTGTCTAATGCGCCGGGTTCGGTCATACCATGCACCTGCTGATAGCGTTTTAAATCATTACAGAAATATCTGTTATCACCTGATTCTCGTATCATATCATGGTCAGACCGGACAAGCCCTGTTTAACCGACGCCCGGATTCCAATTCCCGGCCCCGAGTTTTGCAAGAACGGCGGATACCGTTGCCGGCGCTCTCCAATCCGGCGTATCCGTAGCGCAAATCAGCAGAGCGCTCCAAATCCGGCGCAGAAAGTGTCCTCTATCTGATACGGTATTCTCTGCATACGCCTTGTCTGCGCACCCATTGGGTGAAGGTTGTTGTTCGAGCAAACTGTTATACAGACAAGGCTTTTTCTATTCCGCCCCATTCTAAATCGGGTTAGGGGTAAAGGGAGGGGTAAAGGGAGGGATGGGATTGACACGTGATAAACTTCGGTGGTAAGCTACTCGTAAGCTCAGTCGTGGGACCTGTCAGTTATCCTGGGTTTCACATATAAGCTGTCCGAGGGCCGAGTCGTTCGATGCGAAAGGTACAAAACTCGAATTCAAAGGAGGCGCAACCATGAATATTGATTATACCAGCATACGTTTCAGGACTCTGGCGCTATTTGTGTTGGTGGTCTTGATGACTTCCATCAGTACGCAGGCCGGGGTGAAGATAACGCCCTACGAGCTTTGCCCGGATGCCGAGCGTAAAAGGCCGCCTGCTTGCGTGACGGTGCAGGAATCGGAAACCCGCATTTCGGCTACGAGCGCCTGTACAAAACGTGTTATCGTCACGTCGGATGTCTTGAGCCGGAAAGCCACGGTGCAGACCCGGGAGCAGAGCATCCATATATTCCTTAATCGCGGCGATACCGAGACGCTAATGCTGACAGACGTTGTCTCCTCCGACGACATCGCCGACAAAAGACTGGAATTTACGAGAGTGCAGTGTTGTCGCGACTACCTGGATAATAATTCCAATCCGGGTCAATTCGAGACTTGCGAATAGGCCAGAGGCTTCCAGGGAACAGGGGCGGAACCAGTTAACGTACCTCCGGAACAGTAGGGGGCTGAGTTGGTTCCGCGAGCTACCTGATTATATCGTTCGAGTACGTCCGGGGAGGGATAGGGCCATTGAATTGTTCCGTGACGTGAACGATTTGTTGGTTGTCTTGTTTGTTTCGTGGGTGGTAATAATCTCCTACAACTTGTAGGAGATTATTACCAGATAAATAAAGTGCCGTAGTGCGATAAACAGAGGCCGGCATCAAAATCACCTGCCCGTCTACTTACACTGCGCGTTACCCTCGCGACAACAAGCCCACCAGCGGTAGTAAGCAGATTTTGAACTTTTTTCTGAACCATCATGGTAATCGGATTGAAAAGCCTTCGAAGACCGTGTCCCCCCAGGTTTGAGCGTAAATATCTCGTCTTCACCTTTATTGACGACGACTCTCACCTTCACCTCGTAATTACAGCTGTTCGTAGCACGGAGTTCCTTGGGGTAATAGCAGTTCTTTCCGCTCGGATGAGCACATTCCCTGGAGTCAACAGGGGGGCCTCCTGGATATTGAACGAAATCAAGCTGATAACAAGCGGGTGGTTCCCAGAACGAGGACCTGGAACACTCTGCAACGCTCACTGAGGTAAGCAGACACAACACCATAAACGTGCTCGCCAATGTAACTGAGCGGGAGGTGAGAAGTTGAGTTATGTGCATGATGATAGTCTCCTGTAGTTATATTGCATAGTGACAACAGTATTTCCTGTCAAGAGATAGATTTGTTCTCCTGCGACGCCCCCTCAGGCACCAGCGACGATGCACAATGGCACTGCTCACCAGTATAGCCTCTCCTGAGGGTTTGTCAAGTGTTTTTGTCGTGCCGTATTTTTGTCATGCCGGCGAAGCAGGCCCTTAGAACATAACACGGATATTTTGTCACCGACTCAAACTTACTGCCGAACAACATCATAGAAGTATTAACAGTGAAGTGATCGTTTGCCTCAAGCGTACTTTGCAGCCTGAAAAAATCAATCCGGAAGACAGACTCAAATATATCCGGATGCTTCGCTCACAGATCCGTCCCGATATTGTTACAACTGAGGATATTACCTGTGCCATTAACGAAGGGCGGCCGTGATTATCGCTGATACAAATATTATTTCCTATTTGTTGCTTCCTGCATCCCACTCGATTTCGCAGATAAACTATATCGGATTGATCCACACTGGGCGGCACCCATTCTCTGGAAGAGTAAATTTCGCAATGTTCTGGCGCTTTATTCAAGAAAAAACTGATTACTCCTGGAAAAGCATTACAACTACAAGAGGTTGCCGAATCCATTATGCTCAACAACGAATTTGATATTGCTTCCTCACAAGTATTTACCCACCTGGAGAGAAGCGCTTGCTCATCTTATGATTGCGAATTAGTTGCGCTCGCTGAATATCTTGATTGTCCCCTGGTCACTCAAGACAAAAAAGTCCTTGCCTCATTCCCTTCAGTCGCCATATCAATTGAAGATTTTCTTGCGCGGCAGCCCTGAATTCAGCCATAGGCCTCTTGTCCAATGACTCGATGCTGCGCCGGTCCAAGTCCAAATGATGATAGTATCGCAGTCGATTAGAAGTAGGTCTAACCAATGAATACATTTGACAAATTGTTTCCCGATTGGACCCCAAAGGTTGACAGTTGCACCGAGATCATTTCACCTGTTCCGGACAACAGGTTAGCAGCCACACTGGATGAAGCGGCAGCGTCGTCTTCTCACTCGATGGGAGTACTACGCATAGAATTTTCTCGGATTCATCCAGTTCGTATCCATCGGTATCCTGCTCAGACAATTTTGGGATAGGTTCTAATGATGTTTGGATAGCGCCATCATGCACGATCTGATTCAAACCGCTATTTAAATCCTACAGCAAAGAGGAGTTAATAGCCTGGCTTGAACATACCGGCCTGCCTTTTGCCCCCATCGTGACACCAGAGGACCTGTTCACTGATCCGTATCTGATGCAATCCTCAGGGCTATTGGACATCACCCCTTCGAACGGCGAAAAAACCCGGTTGCCGGCCATTCCATTGGAACTGCAAGGGCAGCGACCCGGACTGCGGCAGGATTTGCCGAAAGCTGGCGAACACGGCTCCGAGGTACTCCGCTGACTGGCATGAAAGAGAGGCGGAAAAACAACCCCCATCTGCCTGTAGCAGGAACTTTCGAGAAGAGTATTGAAGGGCACCTACCGGTTTGCGAATGAGCCTTTCGTCACTGCCCTGGGAATTCCACAACACCACAAACAGGCCATCTGACTATGCACCGGCTTTGACTACTACTCATTGTTCAAAGCTACAACGCGAAACAGCACAGCTTTGGCCAGTACGAGTTGATGCAATTGTTATGATTTATTTCTCCGCGATTACAACCCATACCGAATGGCAGCTGAAATTATACGAGTTTGTGTCTGTGCAGTTTGTTGCATTTTTCGTGAATGCGAAATTGACCTGCTTTGGAGTCCCACAAACCAGGGTGTAATTTTGTCCTTTCAACGTTGTCTCCTTATCTTTAGCTTGTGACTCTTCGTCAAAAACATGTACAGTAATATTAGTCATTTTTAGCCTCCGTTGATTGTTGTGAATTGCATACCATCTCTGCCGAGATAGCTAACTTGATAATATCGGTATCTTCTGCAGCCCTCAAAGTACTAAGCCAATCCCTTAAGCTATCTTCCTTTTTTTTGTTATCTTTAAGTGTAACTCCTATATGAAGCTGTATATTTTCTACAGATGAATGAACCACAATCTTTATCCAGTTTTCCTCAATGAATTTTTTCTCCTCGGACTCTCCGTTTTTAGGAAAAACACACTCACTAATAATTTCATAGGCTTTTTGGGCTTCCTTTGCAGAGGGCGGCTTTGCATCTATATCTGGCAAATCCGCTGTCGATGAGACTAACTGTGCACCGCCTTTTTCAGCTAATTTCTGTGCGGCCATGCCTGTTGCAAAAAACTGTGCTAATTCGCCCTTCGATGTTTTGGAGCCACTTCCAAATCTAAGACCGAAACTCGCCAGAACAGAATAGGTATCCTTACCTCTTGTGCCTATAAATAGACAACCAGTATCAGTAGAGCTAGCATTCCCACCATCGGTACAGCCCGCGGGTTCAGATTCCTCCTTAGTCTCTTTATTCGCAAGAAGCGGAAGTAAAACTCCCTCATGCCTTTTGTAGCCCAACGTAAAACTTGGCGTTCCACCCGCCACCGGGCTGCTTGAAACATCCAGTGCAACTTTTGTGGTTGTGCCGAACAACAGCGTGTTGGTATGTTCTGGGGTACTTGCACACCCGGCCAATAACAACTACGCCTGTCTCAATGAGTTATTTTGGTGACACTGCTGCGCATATTTCCTCTCCTGCAATTATCGACATTTCGTTAAACAAATGATCCAACTGCTGTTCGTCTTCTACCACTATGAGAACCCGACAATCGGAAGGTAAGCGTATGTATTCATTCGCTTTGTAGCCGATAGTGAAGCCATCGCCGATGCTGAAACCCAGTAACCTGGCCCCTGTTACGTTGATTGTCTTACCGGCCGGATAAACAGGGGGCTTGATTATCCTGACGTAGCCAAAGTTGTGTACTACGACCCGCCCCGCTTCATCGACAGTAGTCCTTGATACACACCCGAATAGTAGTGCTGTAAACATGATCAAAATAATGAACCTGTACATCTACCTGTTTCTTTAAAAATGGCCTTCCTGCCCCTATAAATTCGAGTATCCGGCATCTGTCCTGATCACATCTGGTGTCGCTAATTCAGAACCTGCCCTGAAGACGCTGTTGTTTCAGGGCGAACTCCGGCATGGTGTAGCCAAGGACCGAAATCCCATCAAACAATAAAGTCCGTCGCATCCAGGCTGGCCATAGCAAAGTCCGCCAGCAGGATCGTGCCACCGCCACTGTCGGTGAGGTCAAGCGCCACACCGTCTGTTGTGGTCGCGACGGTGAGGTCATCAATGCCCGCCAGCCCGAAGGCCGTCAGGTCAATGCGGTCTTCGCCGTCGGTGAAGTCCGTCACGGTGTCCTGCCCCTCCCCGGGGGCCACCACGAACACGTCGGCGCCCGGGCCACCCACCAACCGGTCGTCTCCCGCAGCGCCGGCGAGGCGGTCCCTCCCCTGCCCGCCGTAGAGCCGGTCGTCGCCCGGCCCACCGTCCAGCCGGTCATCGCCGCCACCCGGGCCGCCGTACAGGGTGTCGTGGCCGGCGCCACCGTCGATGACGTTATCCCGGCGGTCCCCGGCCAGCACGTCGTCGTGGGCAGAGCCGCTCAGGTGCTCGACATCGGGCAGGGATTCGGTCTGCTCAACACCGTCACTATCGGTCCAGGCGACGTCAACCCGGTAAGGGAAGGTATCACCGGTCGCATCGCCGCCCGTGGCCGAGAGGCTGTGCAGGCGCACCGTGACACCGGTGGGGGAATGTGTATAGGAAGCCGTGTCATGCCCGCTGCTGCCAACCAGGCGGTCCGCGCCTGGCCCACCGATTAATATGTCATTGCCGGCGCTGCCCCAGAGGAGATCATTGCCGGCGTTGCCGGTGAGCAGGTTGTCAAGGCTGTCGCCGACCAGGGTATCGTTATAATCACTGCCGATCACGTTCTCCACCTCAGCGATCACATCCCCCTCGGCATGGCCTCTTTTTCCGGTACCCTCCCGCAACTTCACCGCCACCCCGGCATCCGACCCCTGATAGGACACGGTGTCCACACCGGCGCCACCTTCCAGCCGGTCAGCGCCAGCGCCACCCTCCAGTACGTCATCACCACCGCTGCCCCACAGTCCATCGTTGCCAGCACCCCCAACCAGGTGGTTGGCGCCGCTATCACCGCCCAGTACGTCCCGGTAATCAGACCCAATCACGTTCTCCACCCCAGCAATCACATCTCCCTCGGCATGGCCTCGCTCGCCGGTACCCTCCCGTAACTTCACCGTCACCCCGGCATCCGACCCCTGATAGGACACCGTGTCCACACCGGCACCACCAGACAGCTGGTCAACACCAGCGCCGCCCTCCAACCGATCAGCGCCAGCGTCTCCCTCCAGTACATCATCACCACTACTGCCCCAAAGACTGTCATTACCAGAGCGTCCCTGTAAGTGATTCGCGGCCGCATTGCCGATGATTGTGTCATTGCCAGACCCGGCGATGAAGTGTTCAATCACCGTCCCCCGGGCGATGACCAGACTGCCGACCAGACCGTAGACGTCCGAGATGCCTTCAGGACGCAAGTCGACTCGCTGGTCAGCCGTATCCGTGCGCAGGTCGAGCGTGTCACTGCCACCTGTGTCGTGCAATGTCAATGCGACCGATTGGCTTAGCCGTAATGGGGTGAAACTCGCGTCGGTGCGGCTGCCGGTGTTCTCAAAGTGGTACAAATGGCCGTACCACTCACCCACGACCAGGTCCAGGTCGCCATCGTTGTCCAAGTCGGCAAAGGTTGGGGCGCTGTAGTGACCCACATCGATACCCTCCAAGGGATTGACAGCACTGCTATGCATATGGCCTGCGAAGTCCGGCTGACTGCGGCTGCCGATGTTCTCGAAGTAATTCAGGTAGCCGTCCCTCTCACCCACGACCAGGTCCAGGTCGCCGTCGCTGTCCAGGTCGGCAAAGGTTGGGGTACTGTCCGCACTCACCTCAATATCAGACAACGGATCAGCACCACCGCCGCGCTCTGTGAAGACCGGCTGACTGCGGCTGCCGGTGTTCTCGTAGTAGAACAACCTGCCGTGCCCCTCACCCACAACCAGGTCCAGGTCACCGTCGCTGTCCAGGTCGGCAAAGGTCGGGGTGCTGAGCCAATACGCCTCGACGCCACCCAAGGGATTGCCAGTGCCGGTGGTCTCTGCAAAGTTCGGCTGACTGGGTGTGCCGATGTTCTTGTAGTAGTGTAGTCTATTGCCATTCCAATCACCCACGACCAGGTCCAGGTCGCCGTCATCGTCCAGGTCGGCAAAGGCAGGAGCACTATCGAAACTATCCACATCAATGTCCACCAAAGGATTGCCACCATCGACGCGCCTTATGAAGTCTGGTTGACTGGGTGTGCCCGTGTTCTCGTAGTAGTACAGGGTGCCGTATTCCTCACCCAAGGCCAGGTCTAAGTCGCCGTCATTATCCAGGTCGGCAAAGGCTGGCTTGGGCTGCATCTGACGAGATGCAGGATTTAGCTTGTATTTCTCATCAGGATTACTACCTTCTAGATTTTCTATATACAAAAGCCCTATCTCGACGCCCGCTAAGGGGGGACCATCGAAGGGATGGGAGCCACCGATGCGTTTTACGAAGGTTGCCTGATTGGGAGTACCGGTGTTCTCGAAGTAGTGGATAGTGCCATCATTATTACCCCTGACCAGGTCCAGGTCACCGTCGTCGTCCAGGTCACCAAAAATTAGTGGTTCATCATCATTCATAGAAAGAAGGTACAAGGGATTATTGGGATAATCAGACTTCGAATTCCGACCTCTAAAGTCCGGCTGACTGTGGGTGCCGATGTTCTCGTAGTAGCGATTAGAGCGGGCGGCTATGTCCAGGTCACCATCGCCGTCCAAGTCAGCGAAGGCAAAAAAATCCTCATCCAACAGCCACAGGCTACCGATATTGGCATCCCAGCTGTCACCGCGGCTTATGAAGTTCGGCTGACTGGGTGTACCGGTGTTCTCGTAGTAGGTTACCTCTGCTGAGTACCCTTTCCCGGCACTGAAGAGCAGGTCGGGGTCACCGTCGCCATCCAAATCGGCAAAGACAGGAAATTTACTCCTATGCGGCTCAATGCCATTAAAATGACTGTCGACACCGGTGCGCTCCGTGAAGTCTGGCTGACTGGGTGTGCCGGTATTCTCGAAGTAATTCAGGGTGCCATCCCTCTCAGTCACGACCAGGTCCAGGTCGCCGTCGTCGTCCAGGTCAACAAAGCTCGGCACGGCAATATAGTCTTCAGCAGTATTCACAGCGACGTCCGCCAGGGGATTGGCGGTGACGGGGCGCTCGGTGAAGGTTGGCTGACTGCGGGTGCCCGTGTTCTCATAGTAGTGCAGGGCGCCGTCGACATCACCCACGACCAGGTCCAGGTCACCGTCGTCGTCCAGGTCGGCAAGCGCTGGTGCGCTGAAATAACCCACATCGACACCACCCATTGGATTGGCAAAGTCATCTGCTATAAGGTTCAGATAATTGCGTGTCCCCGTATTCTCATAGTAGTGCAGGGTGCCGCCCGGCTCACCCACGACCAGGTCCGGGTCACCGTCGCCGTCCAGGTCGGCAAAGGTTGGCGCGCTGTTATCGTCGGGAACCACCCAAACCAACACTCCGCCCTCATCCACATCAAGACCATCCAATGGATTGGCGGCGCCGTTGCGCTCTATGAAGCTCGGCTGGCTGCGTGTCCCTGTGTTTTCGTAGTAATGCAGGGTACCGTGATTATCACCCACGACCAGGTCCAGGTCACCGTCATCATCCAGGTCGGTAAAGGTTGGCGTGCTATTATGATAATAGCGCGCAGCACCCTCATTAGGATAACCCAAATAGATGCCCTCCAAAGGATTGGCGGCACCGGCGTGCCCGGTGAAGTCCGGCTGACTGCGGCTGCCTGTATTCTCATAGTAGTGCAGGGCGCCGTCCACCTCACCCACGACCAGGTCCAGGTCGCCGTCATCGTCCAGGTCGGCAAAGGTTGGGGTACTGTCATCACCCCCATCGATACCAGCCAGGGGATTGGCAGTGCCAGTGCGCGCGGTGAAGCCCGGCTGACTGCGGCTGCCGGTGTTCTCGTAGTAGTACAGGGCGCCATCATCTTCACCCACGACCAGGTCCAGGTCGCCATCGTTGTCCAGGTCAGCAAAAGAAGGAGGACCACTTGACGACCACCTGACGTCATCCAGAGGATTGTCATCGCCGGTACGTTCTGTGAAGTCTGGCTGATTGCCGGTGCCCGTGTTCTCGTAGTAGTAGGACGCATTCACGACCAGGTCCAGGTCGCCGTCATCGTCCAGGTCGGCAAAGGTTGGCCAGTTATAATAACCTGCATCAATGCCATCTAAAGGATTGGCAATGCCGGTGCGCTCGGTGAAGTGCGGGTCGCCGGCCGCGTTGGGGTCATAGCTGTAGACGGTATCCCCGGGGTTACTGTCGGTGGAGGCGCCATCAAGATTCTGGGTGGTGATACTGCGGGAGTCTTCTTTTAGACTAGTCATGCTGCTCTCCTCGTTGTTATCAGACTACAGGTCTCAAGGGACAAAGAAACCCTGTATGTTTTGGGTTGACAGGGGGAAGTCATGTGAAAGCTGAGGTACGCCCCACCGTACTGGTGGACTCCTCTATAAAGCAGCGAATGGGTGCTGAAATGCGCTGTTACAGACCAGCGCATGATGCCGACGGCGTGTTCTAACCTGCTGAAAAAGCTTGATTTGGGGGGGGGGGGGGGGGGGGTAGAATTATTGGCTTCCGCCGGCAGCCTGCCGAGCGTGAAGACCGGGACCAGCGACAGGATACGGCAGGCCGGCATCACCCGCCTGGCACCGTTAAACCGGTCAGAAGAACCTGGTACAGACAGCCCCTTCCCGTTTGCCAAGGTCGGGCTCATGCTGATTGTCTCCATTGCTTGAGCGGGATAGCTTATTCTCATTAGACTGATTATAGATTAAGGTGCATTGACACTGTCAAATTTTTTGTCCTGGTTCAATACCTTTTTTCCTACCTTTTTCCCGACTTTGACGGTTTAGTGCCCTGACGGGCTGGAAACGCCTGATCAATCAAGACTCCGATATTTTTCCATTCCTGACTTTGATGTATGATCCTCGGATAAATTAAGTTTCACTGCCTTCAAAGTTTTGTCCACGTAAATCATACTTTCAAACCCGGTAATGAAGTTCAGGAAAGCAGCCGACCGAATCAATAGAAAATTTTTCATGTGAAAACAACGGTAGTTTTTTTTAGAGGACTTTTCATTAATAGCCAGTTACCCTGGATTAACGACGTTCCCGAGGTCTGCCTGGTAAGGCGCGTGACTCTCCGGGGACGGATTTCAAATCCGTCCTCTTATGGGATATTTGGGGTCAACAGTTCCTGACAAACAGTTTGACTTTTGAAGAAAATCCTCTTAATAATGAGTACTATAAAGTAACAGGTATATGAAGTAACAAAGGAGGGAAAATGATGACTCGTTATTTACCGGAACGTGTGTACAAAAAAGCTTTTATTCTTTCCATGGCTTTCCTGGCTACCCTGGTTTTTGCAGGGACGAGTTCAGCTGATTGCATTCGCAAGCAATTCAGGGAACCACCGTCTTGTTATGAACTTTGGTTTCCAGGGATAGGCTTTGCCCAGCGTTGCGCTCATCCCAAAACGACCGATTGCTCTCCTGGTTCCGGGGGTTATGTAGCCACGAATAACTGTCCTCAAGCGGTGAGGGTAAGAGTTGTTATTGACGGCAGCTCAGACGATATATTTACGCTCCAACCCGGACAAAAAAGAACAAACAACAGGCTGATTTCGAAGCAGGGTGATGAGTATAATGATTATCCTCGCTGGTGGGCTTGTTGTCAACAACCAGGTTCGAATTGTGATCAATAAGGGACAGGAAATTCTATATACAAGGATTGTGCGCCGACGGTCGCCAGGTCCAGGTTGGTCGCCACGGAACGCGGGTTGGCGCCGTTCCAGGTGATCTGCCTTGCCTGCCACCCGCCGAGTGCAACGCCATGTCTGCCGGGTACGATAACGACACTCACGAAACCGACGCGCAGCCGGTCCCGCCGGATGCGTTGCGCTACCCACGCTGTCACCAAGTGTTCCACCCTCCCCAGGTATCGATAATCAACGAAACATCATGCAACCTGACGCAGTAAGTCAAGCTGTTGGTTCAATTCACGCAACAACATCCCACCGACGTCTGAAGTGAGCTGAATCGAAATTGAGGATATAATTATTCCCTGTTATTTGTGAGACAGGACACTGGAATCCGGTGGAACAGCATAATCTGAACAGTGAGGAATTGACATGAATATACAAAGCTATGTAAACGGTGAGTGGATCAGCGGCCGAGGTAACGGCGTAGAGGTTGTCAATGCCGTCAACGGCAATTTCATAGGGAACGTCTCCAGTGACGGGGTGGATTTCAAAGAGGCACTGCGTCATGCCAGGGAAGTCGGCGGTCCTGCGTTACGCAGGATGACGTTGCACGAGCGTGCCTTGCGCCTGAAAGCGCTGGCGCAACACCTGCTGGAGCATAAGGACGAGTTTTATCAGGTATCAGGCTGGACCGGGGCGACCCGGGCAGATAGCTGGATTGATATAGAAGGCGGTATCGGCACGCTGTTCAGTTACAGCAGCCTGGTCCGGCGTGAATTTCCCAATGAGACGTTCCTGCTGGAAGGCGAGCAGGAACGCCTGTCGAAACAGGGGACATTTACCGGCCGCCATATACTGGTCCCCAGGGAAGGCGTGGCCGTTCATATCAATGCCTTTAATTTTCCCTGCTGGGGCATGCTGGAGAAGATCGCACCCAGCTTGTGCGCAGGGATGCCGGTGCTGGTTAAACCGGCCACCGTTTCCTCGTACCTGACCGAGAAAATGGCCAGGGAAATCGTGCAATCCGGGCTCCTGCCGGAAGGCGCGTTCCAGTTGCTCTGCGGCGGCACCGGAGACCTGTTCGAGCACCTGATGGAACAGGACGTCGTCACCTTCACCGGGTCGGCCGCCACCGGAAGGAAACTGAAATCCCACCCCAACGTGATTGCCAATTCCATCCCGTTCAACATGGAGGCGGATTCCCTGAATTTATCACTACTGGGAGAGACGGTTGAACCGGATTCCGTCGAGTTTGAACTGTTCATCAAGGAAGTAGCGAAAGAGATGACGGTCAAGGCAGGCCAGAAATGCACCGCTATCAGGCGGGCCATCGTACCCGCAGGCAGGGTTGAGGCTGTTGTCGCCGCCCTGAAGCAAAGGCTGGACAGGTTCCCCCTCGGCGACCCGTCCATTGATGGCGTTAAAATGGGTCCCCTGGTCGGGCGCGCCCAGATGCGGGACGTATGGGAAAACGTGAACCGGTTGGCCAGTTCCTGTGAAATCCTCTACGGTGGCGCCAGGGAGTTCGAAATCCGGGGAGGAGACAAAGATAAAGGCGCGTTCTTCCCCTCTACCCTGCTGTATTGCGACCAGCCCCTGACTGCCGCCGAACCCCATGCAGTCGAAGCATTCGGCCCGGTCAGTACGATCATGCCCTACCGGGATATCGGCGAGGCTATCCTGCTGGCAAAAAAAGGCAGGGGCAGCCTGGTCGGTTCGGTGTTTACCGGTAATGACGTGGAAGCGAAAAAATTTATCCTTGATACGGCCGCCTGGCATGGACGCCTGCTGGTCATCAATCGCGATTGTGCGGCGGAATCCACCGGCCATGGCTCCCCATTGCCGGCGCTGGTCCACGGCGGACCGGGTCGGGCCGGTGGTGGCGAAGAGCTGGGGGGTGAAAGAGCCATCAAGCATTATATGCAACGCACGGCGATACAAGGTTCACCGACAACGCTGATGCGCCTGACCGGTGAATATCACCAGGGCGCGACACCGATAACGGACAAGGTGCACCCGTTTCCGTAAATACTTTGAAGAACTGCAGGTCGGCGAAACCCACAAGAGCTACCGGCGTACCGTGACCGAGGCGGATATCGTCAATTTCGGTTGCCTGACCGGGGATCACTTCTATGCCCATTTCGATAAAATTGCCGCGGCGGAATCATTGTTCGGCAAACGCGTGGCGCACGGGTATTTCCTTATATCCGCGGCTGCCGGTATGTTCGTGGATCCGGCGCCCGGGCCGGTATTAGCCAACTACGGCCTGGAAAACCTGCGTTTCATCGAGCCCGTGGGTATCGGCGATACGATCCGGGTAAAAATCGTGGTTAAACAAAAGATAAAGAAAGACAAGCGTCCCGATGATACCCGGGCTACCGGAGTAGTCAGGTGGGCAGTGGAGATCATCAACCAGGAGGAAAAAACCGTAGCCTTGTATGACGTCATGACCCTGGTGGAACGCCGGGATGACTGATCTGACCGGAGATGAACTGGCGCGGGCCTGTGTCGATGCCATGTACGACAAGGACGTCGCCTCACGAAACATTGGGATTACCATCGATGAGGTACGGGAAGGATTCGCCCGTCTCAATATGCCGGTAAAGACTGAAATGCTGAATGGTCACGGCATTTGCCATGGGGGTTTCATCTTCACCTTGGCAGACACGGCTTTTGCCTGCGCTTGTAACACCCGCAACGACGTGAACCTGGCGCAAAAATGCAGTATCGAATACAAACGGCCCGGGAAAGCAGGCGACCACCTGACGGCAACCACCGAACACCAGTCCCAGGATGGCCGCTACGGCCGTTACCAGGTCACAGTAACCGATCAGGATGACAACCTTATCGCCCTGTTCGAGGGATACTCCTGCCGGGTAAGGGGGAAACTGCTTTAAGAGAAGTTCAGTGAAATGAGTCTCAAAACGCGATGAGATGAAGCGTGCACGTCAGGCGGATATTCCCAATTGTTGATTAACTAATTTGCACAAACTATCCCTGATTTCCTGATGTCTTGGTACCGGCGCTTGTCTGCCATTACGGGGATTAGTATCAATATCATGCTTTCTTCCATGCCTTTTCAAGTAACATCCTTCATCGGCAAGGCGTTTGATTAAATCCTTTCGCTTCAAGGTATATCCATTTTCAATTCTGTTAAGTTAAATTTTTCCACAGGCGCCTGCATTGTTTCCTGCATCATCAGGCCATAAGCGTCCTGGATGTTTACTTTTAGTTCTTCCAGACTCTCTCCCTGGCTGAAAACACCAGGAACTTCGCGGAGTTTCCCGACAAACCAACCCTCATCAGTCCAAAAAATCCAAGGTGAAACTTCTAATCATATTTGCCTCCGCTGGTCATTGAGGATTTTCACTAATAATTTTGGTCATCGGCCATAGTTATCTCCTGGGGGACAGATTTAAATCTGTCCCCCCTGTCTTGAGCGCTATTTATCAGCTTGCAGGGATGCCAGGTCCGCCAGGACCTGGGCGCTGTGGGTGTCCGGATCCACTTCCCGGTAGATCTTCGCGATGTTGCCGCCAGGGTCGATGATGAATGTGTGCCGTGCAGCGATTGTCATGCCTCTCCACTCCGTCAGACAGCCATATTGCTCAGCTGTTTCACCCGCGGCATCGGATAATAACGGAAACGGCAGACCGTATTTCTCCGCAAACCGGGCATGGCTTTCCGTACTGTCGAGACTGATGCCGAGGACTTCCGCATCCATGGCCCGGAGTTTAAAGATGTCATCCCGGAAATTGCAGGCCTCCGTGGTGCAACCGGGCGTATCATCTTTCGGATAAAAGTACAGCACCACCCACTTGCCCAGATACTGCTCCAGGCTGTGGGCTTTCATATATTGATCCGGCATTGAAAATCCGGGCGCGGGCTGCCCCACCTCAGGTCCGGCCAGAGCAGACAGGCTGAATAATCCAAGTAGTAGCGCAATAAGCATTTTTCTCAGTGGCATATTGTGATTATAAGCCGCTGACAGCGAATTTTCAAACACTACACTGGCCGGACGATATAGCTATCACAAGACAGGGGGACAGATTTAAATCTGTCCCCCAGGAGTCACGGGGCATATTTCCCTGGGATCGAGGGCGTCTCGCCCTCCACGAGGGCAGGAGGCCCCCGATCCCGGGAGTTAGCGGGAACTGCTGCCATAAATTAATTTTTTTAGAAAAAAGACTTGACATTTCAGATTCAGTCATTACAATACTTAGTCAAGTAGCTAACTAAGGTATGTTTATGCCTAGGATAAGTGATAAACGCGAACGCTTGATTAGTGCTGCAGATACCCTGATACACAGGCAGGGGTTTTGCCGTACCACGCTGTCCCATATAGCCGAAGAGTCCAGGGTTCCGTTGGGTAACGTGTACTACTATTTCAAGACCAAGGAAGATATCTGTAAGGCGGTAATCTCTGAACGGAAGCAAACGTTATCAAATATGTTGAAGAATTGTTGCAGAAGGAGGGAACCAAAAGAGGCATTGATGAATCTGGTTAAGGTAATGAGTAGTCATAGTAAGGAATTGGTGGAAGCGGGGTGCCCATTGAGCGGCCTGTGCCAGGAATTGGATGAAGAATTTGCGGAGCTCATGGATTCTGCGGACAGTTGTATGAAATTTTTGGTGGATTGGTCAACGGAGCAGTTTCGCCTGATGGGCATGAAACAGGCGGAGGAGCTGGGATTTGAATTCGTTGCTCGCATAGAAGGGGTTATTTTGCTGGGTAATATTTTGCGGGACCCCCGGCAACTTAAAGAGCAATTCAACGCGGTGGGTAGCTGGATAACAGACCTTGATAAGGTCTCCCGGGACGAGGAACGGGCCGCCGCATAACTGAGGAATTTTTTTTGAACAGAATTTTAGTTAGTTTATTAACTAAGAAAGAAATGGAAGAGACAACATTAAATAAAATAGATGACTTATTTTGTCGCAAGGTCTATCGGGTTGGATGATAAATTTATTCCACACTATTGAATAAATTTTTTTCGCCCATATTTAGTTAGATAACTTACATATTTAAGGAGAAAGAAAATGAAAATCTTAACCGGCAAAACCTTTGCTGCCACTTTAATTGCAGGCTTACTGGTCCTGGCCAGCGTCGAGAATCATGCTGATGAGATCGACCGCTACCTGGACAACGCCATTCGCACACAGGTTTTTCAGGAATTGAAAGACAACGTGCAGCGCCTGTATGAGAGCAATCGGCTGATTGTTCCCACTAAGGGCGATGAGGATCAAGGCGTTCAGGCGAAGCGCTTTGGGTTTCCGGTTGCCAACCGCGCTATCGGCATCCCCCAACCGTATCGTTTTGGCGTATTGAATTTAAATCAGCACCGAGCTATTCAGAGAGGCTTGATTGTTAATCAACCGGATAACATGTAATCAGTGCTGAAACAGG
Organism: Gammaproteobacteria bacterium; assembly: GCA_965222155.1. Classification (GTDB taxonomy): domain Bacteria; phylum Pseudomonadota; class Gammaproteobacteria; order Eutrophobiales; family Eutrophobiaceae; genus JAAXHV01. The sequence goes on along the minus strand of CBDCTH010000012.1, from coordinate 156,434 downwards.
TTTTTCTCCCCTCTATCCCCTGGGAGTGTTCCAACTCCCATGCTTTACCGCCACCGGTTCTCCCCCTCCGGTGGCGGTGTTTTTTTTCTGCCTGCAGGCCGAGTCATTTATCCCCGTTACAGTTATAATTCCGGGTATAGATTTCACCAGTCGGACAATCTGAGCTAATGCCGGAAAAAATAATTGACATTGACCCACAGGAAACCCAGGAATGGCTTGAAGCGCTGGATTCAGTCCTGGCCCAGGAAGGGATTGAACGCGCGCACTACCTGCTGGAGCAGTTGATTGCCAAAGCCAGGAAATCCGGCGCTTATCTACCCTATTCAGCCAATACCGCCTACCTGAACACTATCCCGCCTTCCCGGGAAGAACGTGCGCCGGGCGACCCGGGAATGGAATGGCGTATTCGATCACTGATACGCTGGAACGCACTGGCTATGGTCGTGAGGGCCAATCGTTTCAGCGCCGAACTGGGCGGACACATCGCCAGCTTTGCGTCATCGGCAACACTGTACGACGTGGGATTCAACCACTTTTTTCGCGCAGCAACGGAACAGCAAGGGGGTGATCTGGTTTTTATCCAGGGGCACTCTGCGCCGGGCATATATGCACGCGCCTTCCTGTACGGCCAGTTAAGCGAACAACAGATCGGCAAGTTTCGCCAGGAGGTCGACGGCGACGGCCTTTCTTCCTATCCGCATCCCTGGCTGATGCCGGATTTCTGGCAATTCCCCACGGTCTCAATGGGTCTGGGATCTCTGATGGCCATCTACCAGGCGAGGTTTATGCGTTACCTGGAGCACCGGGAACTGATCCCGCCCAGCGACCGGAAGATCTGGACTTTTATGGGAGACGGGGAAATGGACGAGCCGGAAGCGTTGGGTTCTATCGGTCTTGCCGCCCGGGAAAAACTGGATAACCTGATTTTTGTAGTCAACTGCAACCTGCAACGACTGGATGGCCCGGTACGCGGCAACGGGAAAATCATCCAGGAACTGGAAGCCGATTTTCGCGGCGCCGGCTGGAATGTCATCAAAGTGATCTGGGGTTCATACTGGGACCCGTTAATCGCCCGGGATACCGAAGGTAAGCTGCTCAAGCTGATGGAAGAAACGGTGGACGGCGAATACCAGGCCTATAAGGCCAATGACGGCGCCTACGTGAGAGAGAAATTTTTCGGTAAGCACCCTGAATTGAAAGCGCTGGTTGCCAACATGTCCGATGAAGATATATGGCGTCTTAATCGAGGTGGGCATGACCCCCACAAAGTCTATGCCGCCTACGCCGCCGCAGTCAAACACCGGGGGCAACCCACGGTCATCCTGGCAAAAACAGTTAAAGGCTACGGCATGGGTGAGGCCGGCGAGGGACAAAATATCACTCACCAGCAAAAGAAGATGGGCGAGGAGGCCCTGAAGGCATTCCGTCAGCGCTTCAATATACCGGTATCGGATGAAGACGTTGCCAACGCTGCTTTCTATAAACCAGCTGATGACAGCGCCGAACTGAAATACATGCATGAGCAGCGGGAAAAGCTGGGCGGCTTCCTGCTGCAAAAATGGCCCCAGGCGCCGGCCCTTGCAACACCTGGTGTCAACATACATGAGAAAATACTGGCCGGCACGGGCAAGAGGAAAATATCCACTACGATGGCCTTCGTTCGTATCCTCAACATCCTGGCAAAAGACAAGAACATAGGTAAATACATCGTCCCCATCGTCCCTGATGAAGCCCGCACTTTCGGCATGGAAGGCATGTTCAGGCAACTGGGCATCTATTCATCAGTAGGACAACTGTATGAGCCCGTGGACATTGACCACGTCATGTATTACCGCGAGGACAAAAAAGGACAGATTCTCGAAGAGGGCATTACTGAAGCCGGAGCGTTTTCCTCATGGATAGCGGCTGCCACAGCCTATAAACACCACGGGGTGCAGATGATACCGTTTTATATCTTCTACTCTATGTTCGGCTTCCAGCGGACCGGCGACCTTGCCTGGGCGGCAGGTGATCTGCGTTCCCGCGGTTTTCTCATAGGCGGTACTGCCGGCAGGACCACCCTGGCCGGCGAAGGACTGCAACACCAGGATGGCCACAGTCACCTGCTGGCGTCCACCATTCCCAATTGTATCTCTTACGATCCGACCTATTGTTACGAACTTGCCATCATTATTCATGACGGGTTACGCCGCATGTATGGCAATAATGAAGACGTTTATTATTACATTACGGTCATGAACGAGAACTACCCGCATCCGGCAATGCCGGAGGACTCGACGGAAGGGATATTGAAAGGCATGTACCTGTTACAAGAGGGCGCCGATGGGAAACTGCGAGTGCAGTTGTTAGGTTCAGGCACCATCCTGCGAGAAGTGCTGGCCGCGGCAGAATTACTTGGAAATGACTTTGGCGTGGCCGCCGACATCTGGAGCGTAACCAGTTTTAACGAATTGCGCCGTGACTGTCTGGACATTGATCGCTGGAACATGTTGCACCCGGAACAGAGCGCGAAAAAGAGTTACGTCAATCAGTGCCTGGAACACAACGACGGTCCCGTGATTGCAGCAACGGATTATATGAAGCTCTATGCAGACCAGATCCGGCGCCACGTGCCTGCTCCTTACGTGGTACTGGGTACGGATGGCTATGGAAGAAGCGATACCCGCGCCAAGTTGAGAAAGTTCTTTGAAGTAGACCGTCATTACGTAGTCGTTGCTGCCCTCAAGGCATTGGCCGACGAAGGTAAAATCCCTGCGGAAAAGGTCACCGAGGCAATGATGAAATACCATATTGATCCGGAAAAACCCAACCCGGTGGATGTATAACCATGGGACAGCTTACTGATATTCCCGTTCCTCATATCGGTGATTTCGATACGGTTGAAATCATTGAGATCGCGGTGCAACCAGGTGACAAGGTTAAACCGGAAGATACCTTGCTCACCCTGGAATCGGATAAAGCCACCATGGAGATTCCCTCCCCCGCTGCCGGTCTCGTCAGGGAACTTATGGTCAAGGTCGGAGATGCCGTATCCCAGGGAACAGTGATCCTGAAACTGGAAGAAGATGACGCTCAGGGTGAGGAATCCACGGATAATGCTAACCAGGGGATGCCGGCCGCCACAGCCCAAAGCGAAACAATCACTGACAGGAAAGAAACCGGAACAGATAAGAGGATAGAGACGGTCGCTGAAGTGCCTGAGGTTCTATCAACGTCGGCAGGACACGGTCCAAAACCGGCGCCCAGGACCCCGACCGGCGCACAAACCATAGGCACAAGCGCCTCATCCAGGGCACATGCCAGCCCGGGGGTGCGTAAGTTTGCCCGGGAACTGGGCGTTGACCTCGGCCTGGTCAAGGGTAGCGGTAAAAAAGAGCGCATATTAAAAGAAGACGTTACAGCCTTCACCAAGACTGTGATGACGGGCAAACGCGTGGTTGACCGGGCGGCGGTTCCGGAAATTCTGCCGGTGGATTTTTCCAAATTCGGCCCGGTCGAAACCCGGCCGCTGTCACGCCTGAAACAACTCGGCGGCCAGAACCTGCACCGCAACTGGGTCAATGTACCCCACGTTACCCAGCATGACGAAACAGATATAACCGACCTGGAAGCCTTCCGCCAGTCGAAAAAATTCGAAGCCGAACGGCGCGGCGTCAAGCTCACCCTGCTCAGTTTCCTGGTCAAAGCCGTGGTGGTCGCCCTGAGAAAGTTTCCGGAATTTAACTCTTCCCTGGGTCCCGATGGCAAAGAGTTGATCTATAAGCAGTACTTCCATATCGGCATCGCGGTCAATACCAGCCAGGGGCTGGTAGTACCCGTGGTGAAAGACGCCAATCTTAAAGGCATGTTCGAACTGGCGCGAGAACTCGCTGAACTGGCGCAAAAGGCCCGGGATAAAAAACTTCGTCCGACCGATATGGAGGGAGGCTGTTTTACCATAAGCAGCCTGGGCCATATCGGCGGCACCGGGTTTACTCCCATTATCAACTCACCGGAGGTAGCCATTCTCGGCGTGTCCCGAGCCGCGACAAAACCCGTATACCTGGACGGCAAGTTTGAGCCCCGGCTAGTCCTGCCCTACTCCCTTTCCTATGACCACCGGGTAATCGACGGTGTTGCCGCGGCACAATTCACCCGGACACTGGGAGAAATTCTCACGGATATCCGTGATATTCTGTTGTAACCAACAATCATTCCGGCACCTTTTGTTCGTCCCCGGGATACAACATACCGGGACAGGCATTCCGGCGCCTTTTGTTCGTCCCCGGCGTACAACATGCCGGGACAGGCATTCCGGGCTTGACCCGGAATCCAGTGAACAAATCACCATTATCATAAATGATGACCGAGGTGGCTTGATGTGAAACAGGACACTACTCCACCTGTCGCAGGCCGGTTTTCCGTCAACGTTGTGGAAAACGAAGACAGTGAAATCCTTTTATTGAAAAGGAGCACAGCCAGCAAATACGGACCCGGCCTATGGGGGTTTCCCGCCGGACATCTTGAGGAAGGCGAGTCACCGGAACAATGTGCCTCACGGGAACTGTCCGAAGAAATCGGCGAGAATATTTCAGTGGAACTCATTAGACACCTTGAACCGGTCAGGGACGAAATTTCCGACAAAATTTACGAATTTTACCTGTTTCACCTGCGCTGGCTGGGCGGCGAAATCAGGCTCAACCATGAACACACCGACTATGCCTGGGTGAACCGTCATGATTATAAACACTACCCGGTCATGCGAGGGGTGGACCTGGACCTGCTCTACCTGAACGTCTGGCCCGGGGAATACCCGACCGCCGAAAAAACAGGCGTTAACGGCTGAGCAAGTATATAATCCCTCTATAATATGCGTAATATGGGGACGGATTTAAATCCGTCCCCTTGACAAAAGACGAATATGAGGATGGATTTAAATCCGTCCCCTTAATACCCGCATGGTCAGTAAACAAGTCAATAAAGTCGTCCTTGCCTATTCCGGGGGTCTTGATACCTCCGTTATACTGAAATGGCTGCAGGATACCTACCAGTGCGAAGTGGTGACCTTCACCGCGGATATCGGCCAGGGCGAAGAAGTCACCCATGCGCGGGCTAAAGCTGAAAGCCTGGGGGTAAAGGAAATATACATCGAAGACCTGGTGGAACAGTTCGTCCGGGACTTCGTCTTCCCGATGTTCCGGGCAAACACCTTATACGAGGGTGAATACCTCCTGGGTACCTCCATAGCCCGCCCCCTTGTCGCTAAACGCCTGATAGAGATCACCGAAGAAACAGGCGCCGACGCGATAGCCCACGGCGCCACCGGAAAAGGAAACGACCAGGTCCGTTTTGAGTTGGGCGCTTACGCCCTCAAACCGGATATCAAGATAATTGCGCCCTGGCGCGAGTGGGAACTGGATTCCAGGCAAAAACTGCTGGCTTATGCCGAACAACACGGCATCCCCATTGAAGCCAAACGCGCGGGTTCCTCCCCCTATTCCATGGACGCCAATTTATTGCATATTTCCTACGAAGGCGGCGACCTGGAAGACCCATGGCAGGAGCCGGATGACTCCATTTGGCGCTGGAGCGCAGCGCCCGAATACGCCCCCGATAAGGCGGAAATCATCGAACTGGATTTCAGCCGCGGCGACGCCAGTGCCTTGAACGGTGTTGCCATGTCCCCGGCACAGCTACTGAAGGCGCTGAATGAAACCGGCGGGAAGCACGGCATAGGTCGAACTGATATTGTCGAGAACCGCTACGTGGGCATGAAATCACGTGGCTGCTATGAAACCCCTGGGGGAACGATATTACTCAAAGCCCACCGCGCCATGGAATCCATTACTCTGGATCGCGAACTGGCGCATATAAAGGATGACCTGATGCCGCGTTATGCCAGGATGATATACAACGGCTACTGGTGGAGTCCTGAACGCCTGGCCTTGCAGAAGCTTATCGACGAGACACAGGTAACGGTAAACGGCCGCGTCCGCCTGAAACTGTATAAAGGCAACGTCATCGTCTGCGGTCGTAAGTCGGATACGAACAGCTTGTTCAACCAGGACATCGCCACTTTCGAAAGCGATGCCGGCAGCTACGATCAAAAAGACGCGGAAGGGTTCATAAAACTGAACGCATTACGGTTACGCATGCGTAATTCATAAGGAAGATTTATCTACTGGATTCCGGCATGCGCCGGAATGACGGTCGAGGGAAGCACGCTCCGGTATGCGCCGGGATGACGGGTTTGCCCGCGTCGTCATACCGGGCTTGACCCGGTATCCAGTCGATTAATGTGTCGCCCCTGGCGACTCTTTATTGGACTGGATTCCGGCATGCGCCGGAATGACGGTTGAGGGAAGCACGCTCCGGTATGCGCCGGGATGACGGCCGAGGGAAGCACGCGCCGGCATGCGCCGGAATGACGGGTTTGCCCGCGTCGTCATACCGGGCTTGACCCGGTATCCAGTCGATTAATGTGTCGCCCCTGGCGACTCTTTATTGGACTGGATTCCTGCCCCTGCTCAACAGCATACAGGGGTAAACTTTCGCAGCAATGGTGATGGTTTCCGTTCCAAGTACGATTTGCTTGCTGCGCATATCTTCGAGAATAGCGCCCCCACCGTTGACGACGGCTTCAGGCTCAGGGTGTGCTATTTCATCGGCAATCCCCATGAGGATCTCCCTGCCGGTTTTTTTTCCTTCATTCTGTTTGAGGCAATCAACCAGTCGCGCCGCCAGCGGGTTCAACTCGATAAACCTTACACTATCCCGCCTGTCCCGGTAAACGAGCAGGCAAGTGGGTTGCGCCGGTTTTTGCGCGGGCAGGTTATCGGGGCCGATACGATGCACCGGGTATTGATAAGCCAGTGACCAGGACAGTTCGTTCAACACCGGTATCCCTGACAACAGGTCGCCGCTCGCATTAACCCCTTCCAGCCTGATCTCCCGGGCGTCGATTGACAACGCCAGTTCCACCCACTCGTAGTGAGCCAGTTCAAGCAAGAACGGATACACGGTTTCTGTTTGATTCTGGAGGTATTGGAGAAACTCCTGGGGCATCCTGGGGAACAAGGGCGTGCGGGACTGGTGGTTTTTAAAATAATCCCGCATCAGCGAATGCCATTCATCATCCTTCAGAACCTTTCTTAGTACTGGAAAACTGTTTGCCAGGAAACTTTCCACGTTTCGATACAGCAAATCACGGTAGATTGCCATCCGTCGCTCTTCGATATCTTCCGGCGCCGGCGCGTTGGCCGGGTCACGGATATGCCGGGTAAATTGATACTGGATATCTCTAAACGAGTTCTTGGCGGAGGACGGGTGCATCAGGATAATCTTTCTGTCGGGACTGGATCCGGTGAATCGTGCCGACTTCAGCAACTAACTCAGGCAATGGGGGAATATTAAAATCCCGCTCCAGTAGCGTGGGGAAAATACCAAAATGACGGTAGGCCAGCTCAAGCAGTTCCCAGACTGGATCGATAACGTTTGCGCCATGGCTATCCACCCGTAAATCCGCCGCTTCAACGTAATGGCCGGCTACGTGGGCATAGGCTATACGTTGCGCCGGCAATGATTTCAGCCAGGTTTCGGCGTCATAGCGATGGTTGATGCTGTTAACGTATATATTGTTGACGTCCAGCAGCAGGTCACAATCAGCTTCAACCAGCACGTTATTAATAAATTCCGTTTCCGTCATTTCCTGCCCTGGCGCCGCATAGTAGGACACGTTTTCAATAGCCAGGCGCCGCCCGATAATCTCCTGGGTACACTTGATCCTCCCGGCTGTATAACGGACAGCTTCATCGGTAAACGGAATCGGCATCAGGTCATACAAGTGACCGTCATCCGCACAATAGCTCAGGTGTTCGCTGTAGCAACGAACGTCATGGGTATCAAGGAATTGTTTCACCTTATGGAGAAATGCCTCATCCAGGGGCGCAGGCCCGCCGAGGTTCAATGACAGTCCATGACAGACAATAGGCATTTTCTCTGCGATCTCACGGAAACGGCGCCCGAATCGTCCACCCACATCGATCCAGTTCTCCGGCGCCACCTCCATGAAATCTATCCCTGACAAAAGTGTTTCCGAATCTGCCAGCGAGCCGATGAAGGCTCGCCGCAGACCCAGACCGGCTCCCTGTACCGGGTATGTTTCAGTCATACCAGACCGTTCAGAATCAGCCGAAGACGGCGCGTATATGTGCCTGGAATGCCGAACTCCGGGACAGGTCTGGTGACAGATGCAGATTATCCTTACTTGTCTTCACCGCACTTGCCTTCGCCGCATTTACCTTCGCCGCACTTGCCTTCACCTTCCTTGTCCTCACCGCACTTGCCTTCGCCACATTTACCTTCGCCGCACTTGCCTTCGCCTTCCTTATCCTCGCCGCACTTGCCTTCGCCTTCCTTATCCTCGCCGCACTTGCCTTCGCCTTCCTTATCCTCGCCGCACTTGCCTTCGCCTTCCTTATCCTCGCCGCACTTGCCTTCGCCTTCCTTATCCTCGCCGCACTTGCCTTCGCCTTCCTTATCCTCGCCGCACTTGCCTTCGCCGCATTTGCCTTCACCATCCCCATGAGAATCTGCGACCATGTAACCACCCTGGGACAGTTCAGTCATGGTGAACGGGTTCTCAGCAGCATTGGCAATAGGGCTGAGGGTGAGTGAAACTGCAAAAGTGGTTCCCAATGCAGCCGCTATAGGTTTTAAAGTAGTCTTTTTCGACATCAGTGATTCCTCCTGACTTGGTTTGATAACATCATGTTGGGGCAGCCGGATTTTCTCCATTGTACACCTCATGATACCTGTAAACTCCCGGATGTAGTATACCACCATGTAGACTCTGTCAAAATGGCAAAGTTTCATTCCAGGATAGGGAAAACCATGTTTCTATGATTCTTTTTTCCTCAACTGGGGAAATAAAATCACGTCACGGATGGATGCCGAATCCGTAAGCAGCATGACCAGCCGGTCGATACCGATACCCTCACCGGCAGTAGGTGGCATACCGTATTCCAGGGCCGTGATGTAATCGGCATCATAGTGCATGGCTTCCTCATCACCGGACGCTTTTTCCTCGGCCTGTTTGCGAAACCGCCCGGCCTGGTCATCGGGATCGTTTAACTCAGAAAATCCGTTTGCAATCTCGCGTCCTCCGATGAACAGTTCAAATCGATCTGCAAAGTCAGGCTGTGCGTCATTGCGCCTGGACAATGGTGATACTTCGATTGGATAGCTGGTGATAAATGTGGGTTGATTCAGTTTCGCCTCCACGGTTTTCTCGAATACTTCTACCTGCAGCTTACCGGCACCATGGGTTTCTTTCACCTCCACACCCATGCTCGCGGCGATGTTACGCAACTTATCCAGGTCATTGAGATCACCTGCTGATAAATCCGGGTTATAAGAAAGGATAGCTTCCTGTACCGTCATTCGACGGAAATCCTGGCCGAAATCGTATGTTTCCCCCTGGTATTCAATTGCGGTTTCCCCTTTCACTTCTGTTGCCAGAGAACGCAACAGGGTCTCTGTCAGCGCCATCATGTCCTCGTAGCCCGCATAAGCCCAGTAAAACTCGAGCATGGTGAATTCGGGATTGTGCTGCAGCGACAGTCCTTCGTTGCGAAAATTTCTGTTGATCTCGAACACCTTTTCAAAACCGCCGACAACCAGTCTCTTCAGATACAGTTCAGGCGCTATACGCAGGTACAGATCCATATCCAGCGAGTTATGGTGGGTAATAAACGGTCTTGCCGCGGCGCCGCCGGGAATTGCCTGCATCATCGGCGTTTCCACTTCAAGGAAACCACAGCCGCTCAGGTAAGCGCGCAGATGATTGATCACGCGGGTGCGGATTTGAAACGTCTGCCGGGTCGTTTCATTGGTAATCAGGTCCAGGTAACGCTGCCGGTAACGGGTTTCCTGGTCTGACAGACCATGGAATTTCTCGGGCAGGGGCCGCAATGACTTGACCAGCAGCCGGACGCTGTCAACCTGTATCGACAGTTCCCCGGTTTTCGTCTTGAAGACACTCCCTGTCACGGCAATGATGTCACCGATATCCCACCTCTTGAACTCGGCATAGGCGCCGTCCGGCAGGTTGTCACGCCTGATAAAAAGCTGGATCTGCCCGGACATGTCCCGGATGTGGGCAAACGCTACCTTACCCATGACCCGGCGGCTCATCATCCTGCCGGCAAGATTGAATTTTTCAACCTCTCCCTCAAGCCGTTCCCGATCCTTGTCACCGAAGCGGGCATGCAAATCGGCGGCCAGAATAGTCCGCCTGAAGTCATTCGGGTAAGCATTGCCGGATTCACGCAGTTCCTGCAACTGCGCACGCCGTTGCCTGATGATCTCGTTGTCGTCGTCTTTCGTCTGCATTCTGTTCCTTTTAATTTAACATCGATATACAAGATATACAGGATAAAAAATAAAATAATGTTTTAGTTAATGTGCCATTCCGGCAGGCAATGGCTTGAAAGAAACAAGAATATTTTTTCATATATCCTGTTCATCCTGTACATCCATGTTAATTTTTCCCTTGGTTATTATACTCCGGCCTTGAGACTGGCTTCCATGAACCGGTCCAGGCTGCCGTCCAGGACGGCCTGGGTATTGCCGGTCTCCACGCCGGTGCGCAAATCCTTGATCCTGGACTGGTCCAGTACATAAGAACGGATCTGGTTGCCCCAGCCTATATCGGCCTTGGATTCCTCCATGGCTTTTTGTTCGGACATGCGTTTTTGCAGTTCCAGTTCGTACAACTTGGCGCGCAACTGTTTCATCGCCTGGTCCCTGTTCTTATGCTGGGAACGATCATTCTGGCACTGTACGACTATGCCCGTGGGAATATGGGTCATTCTCACCGCGGAATCGGTTTTGTTGACATGCTGTCCTCCGGCTCCGCTGGCCCTGTAAGTGTCTACACGCAGGTCGGCAGTATCGATATCCACCTCAATATTGTCATCAATCTCTGGCACAACGAATACCGAAGCGAAAGACGTATGGCGCCGATTGCCGGAATCAAACGGGGATTTCCTTACCAGCCTGTGTACCCCTGTTTCCGTGCGCAACCAACCGTAAGCATAGCCACCCACATACCTGACTGTCGCGCTTTTCACCCCGGCCACTTCGCCGGGTGACACTTCGATCATTTCCGTCTTGAAACCACGCTGTTCGCCCCAGCGTAAATACATGCGCAGCAGCATTTCGGCCCAATCCTGGGCTTCGGTACCGCCCGAACCGGACTGGATATCGAGAAATGCATTGTTCGGGTCCATCTCGCCGGAAAACATACGCCGGAATTCCAACTCGTGTATCTGTGCAGCATGCTTGTCAAGGTCGGCAACGACCTCAGCCACGACGTCGGCGTCGTCTTCCTGCTTCGCCATATCGAGCAACAACTCAGCGTCGTCCATTCCCTGGCTGATCGATTCTATTGTCTTAACCGTTTTTTCAAGCAGCGCCCGCTCTTTACCTAATGCCTGGGCGCGGTCCGGTTCATTCCATATATCGGAATTTTCCAACTCCTGCCTGACTTCCTGCAGGCGTTTGACCTTGGCATCTAAGTCAAAGATACCTCCTCAGGGATTCGATTCTCCCCTGGCAGTCTTTAATTCGGGCGATAATTGAAGTCAGTTCCAGCATTTTTCCATTTTGTCATCAATATAGTAACGGGGACAGATTTTACAGGGTATCGGGGAGCGCGGCAATGGGAACGGACATAAGCATGCCCCGGCATGTAGTAAGCAGGGGTCTGTCCGCTGTTGCTTACTCACTCTGTATATGCTCTACGATGAGTTGCGGGGTTCGCGCCCCGTTGTAGTCGTTGATTGCCAGGCGGTAGACAAAGCGATGCGACTGCGCAGACTCCTCGATTGCATCCCGTCCCGTATTGAACGATATGGCTTCGACGGCCCGTTCCGCGCCACCAGGGAGCAGCTTCATTTTCAGGTGCCGGTTTCCCACCGTCCTTGCATCGACAACGGTGAAGACATTATCGAACAGGGGTTCGGGGAAACCCTGTCCCCAGGGGCCTGCGTTTTCAATTTCTCCGGCAAGCTCCAGGCTGATATCGGCGGGTTCCAGCTTACCGTCCGTTATGATCTCCGCTCCCGGCAGCCGTCCTGCCGTCAAACTTCTGACCTGCGCATCAAACAATTCCCTGAATTCGGCATAATCGGCTTCCCTGATCGTCAAACCTGCAGCCATGGCATGGCCTCCGTAGCGCTGTATCAGGCTGGGATATTGCACTGCCAGCGCCTCCAGAACGTCTTTCAGGTGTATCCCGGAGATTGACCGCCCGGAGCCCTTCAGTAAACCTTCACCTGCTGATGCAAATATGAGCACCGGGCGGTTTACCATCTCTTTTATCCTGCCTGCCAGAATCCCGACAACGCCCTGGTGCCAGCCGGCGTCATACAGGCACACTCCGAAGGGCAACTCACCCTGCTCCAGTTCAACGACGTCGCGCAGATAAGCCTCAGCCTCTTCCTGCATGTCAGCCTGGACCAGTTTTCTCTCACGATTGAATTTATCCAGTTGCAACGCCAGGGAAACTGCACTGGAAAAATCATCCGTGAGCAGGCATTCGATACCCAGGCTCATGTCAGCCAGGCGGCCGGCCGCATTCAACCTCGGACCCAGCAGAAATCCGAGATCAGCGGAAGTAATCCTCTCGGGCACGCTGCCGGCGATCCGGATCAAGGCCATGACACCCTGGGAACAGCGCCGCGCCCTGATCCACTTCAGACCCTGCCCAACCAGGATACGGTTATTGAAATCCAGTTCCACCACGTCGGCAACGGTGCCCAGCGCTACCAGGTCGAGCAGTGGCGCGAAGTTCGGCGTTCGCAGTCCTTGCCCTTCAAACCAGTTCGCATCCCTCAACCCGGCCCTGACTGCCAGTAGTACGTAAAACATGACGCCGACACCCGCGATACACTTGCTTGGGAACTGATCACCCGGCTGATTCGGGTTGACGATGACGTTGGCGGCAGGAAGCTCTTTGCCCGGCAGGTGATGATCCGTAATCAATACGTCGACCCCGGCGCTACGGGCAAAGTCGACGCCGGCCAGACTGGAAATACCGTTATCCACGGTCACCAGGAGGTCGGGTTCAAACTCCAGGGCCCGGCGGACTACGTCGGGACTCAAGCCATAACCGTGTTTTACCCGGTCCGGCACCATGTAGACAACCTGCCTGGCACCCAGCAGACACAGCCCGCGTAAGGCCACGGCACAGGCGGTTGCGCCGTCCGCATCATAATCCGCTATGACGAGTATCCGTTTGTCGTTGCGGATAGCGTCTATGAGCAATCCGGCCGCCGCATCGATATTTTTCAACCTGCCGAACGGCAGAAGATTTGTCAGCGAATAATCCAGTTCACGCAATGATGAGATATTTCTGCCAGCGAAGATACGCCGCATCACCGGATGAATCGAATCCGGCAGGCCGCACTCAGAAGAAACAACGCGACGGGTGATTTTCATAAATCGATACTATTGAAGACGATTGAGACTTATTACTAAGGAACCTCTGATTAAGTCAGAGGTCCCTACGGTACAGGGATGTGCCGTCAAAATCAATGACTTTATGTCATTGATTTTGTGAGGAAAACAAAAATCGCATTTTTGGTTTCCGTGCTCTGACAAGTCCTGGACGGACTTGTCAGAGCTTCCCTACTTTACCGTCTCTTGAGCATGACGATATCCGTGTAAGTCAAAACGACGGCGTTATCCTGGTTGGACATCTCTACCCTGAATTTACAAATACCCCGGTCCGGCTTACTCCTTGACCTGCGTTTATCGATACATACCACCTTTATGGAAATAATGTCGCCGACATGGACAGGATTGAGAAATCGAAGTTCATCGAACCCGATAGCGCCTATAACTGCCTCGCGCCAGGGCATTTGATTCATAAAGTATTGTTTGATACACAATGTATATTGCCCCGAGGCAATAATGGTCTTATGGCCGGCCGCCAGAGCGGCCGCTTCGTCCAGGTGGATTGGCAGGGGATCCCACATCCGGTTGAACTCAAACATTTCATCGAACGATACGCTGTAGGGTTCTGTCCGGTAGGTGTCTTCGACCTGGATTCGGTCAAAAGTCAAGGTATCCTTCAGACCATCCGACGAGTCTGTCTTACATGTTGTCAAGAATGACTCTCTTTACGGCATCGAGGTCTACCGGGACCTTTGTTACCGCGGCGGAACTTTGCTGCATGGCGATATCCGGGTCTTTCAGGCCGTGTCCGGTCAGGGTACAAACGACTGTGCTCCCCGCCGGGATCCTGCCTGTGCTGATGTCGCGCAGGGCGCCGGCGACCGATACAGCTGAGGCAGGTTCGCAAAATATACCTTCTCCGGCAGCCAGCAACGCCTGTGTTGCCAGGATCTCTTCATCACTGAACTCGTCAAACCAACCTTCGGACTGTCTGCTTGCCGCCCAGGCCAGGTCCCAGGACTGGGGATGGCCGATGCGGATGGCGCTGGCGACGGTCTCGGGCGCCTTGATCATTTCGCCCCGTAGAAAAGGCGCCGCGCCGGAGGCCTGGTAGCCCAGCATCCGGGGTAGTTTATCCACAACCGCTTCGAGATGATACGGACATTGCCCATCCAGTAAATCACTGACTCCGGTGGTCATCCCTGCATACTCGCTGTAACCGGCCCAATATGCGGAGATATTGCCGGCATTCCCTACAGGCAGACAGTGAAAATCCGGAGTGTTACCCAGTTCGTCCATAATCTCGAATGCGGCGGTTTTCTGGCCTTGCAAACGGTACGGATTGATCGAGTTGACTATGTTAACCGGCGCCTCAAGTGCCACTTCTTTTACCAGCCGCATACCATCGTCAAAATTACCTTCAACCTGGATGACAATGGCGCCGTGCATCATGGCCTGGGCCAGTTTTCCCATGGCGATCTTCCCGTCAGGGATAAGAACATAGGATATTACGCCGGCCCTGGCTGCATAGGCCGCGGCGGAGGCCGAGGTATTGCCCGTGGAGGCGCAGACGACAGCCTGCGAACCCTCGCTGACCGCCTGGGTGATCGCCATGGTCATCCCCCGGTCCTTGAAAGAGCCGGTCGGGTTCAAGCCTTCATACTTCACATATAATTCGATGTCCCTGTCGTTAGCCTCGGGTATATTTTCCAGCCGGATCAACGGCGTATTCCCCTCACCCAGGGTGATGACGCGCGCATTAGCCGCCACCGGCAAGCGTTTGCGGTAACGTTCAATCAAACCTGTCATTTACGCTGACTCACAATTTTAATAACAGGAAAGCCACAGAGGGCCAGCAGTTCCCGCTAACTCCCGGGACCGAGGGCATCCTGCCCTCTTGGAGGGCAAGACGCCCTCCCTCCCAGGGGAAAATGCCCGTGACTCCTGGGGGACAGATTTAAATCTGTCCCCTCTGTCTTCGAATCCGGTAAGAATCACTGTATTGACTTCGAGTTAGCGGGAGCACCTGACAGAGGGCACAGAGCATACAAAGGAAAACCAGGTTTGCCGGGCTTCTCGGTCCACTCTGTGCTCTCTGTGTCCTCTGTGGCATAATAAATCTGCGTCATCTGCGGATAAAACATGAGGTCTAATCGAGGGATTCAACCCTGATTCGGTGTACGTTTCCATCTATTGAATCCAGGGCCTCGATTTGCCCGATGGCGCTATTCATGTTGCGTTCAAGTACCCGCTGGGTAAGCATGATGATCGGGACGTGGCTGGCGCCCGGTTCGGGTTCCTTCTGGATCATCGCCTCGATACTGATATCCAGGTTCGCTAAAATCGTCGTTATCCCGGACAAAACGCCGGGCTTATCAACGGCCTGCATTCGCAAATAATAAGCAGTGCGGATGTCTTCCATGTCCAGCACGGACACATCCGACATGGCATCCGGTTGAAACGCCAGGTGCGGCACCCGGTTTTCCGGATCGGTAGTCAAGGCTCTCACAACGTCAATCACATCAGCTACGACGGAGGAGGCAGTCGGCAGGGAACCGGCGCCGGCGCCGTAATACAAGGTTGGTCCCACCGCATCGCCCTGCACCAGTACTGCGTTCATCACCCCGTCCACGTTGGCGATCAGTCTTCTTGCGGGGATCAGTGTGGGGTGGACCCGAAGCTCAATTCCCGTATCGGTTCTCCTGGCAATGCCCAGATGTTTAATTCGATAACCCAGTTCATCGGCATAGGCCACGTCCTGCCGTTCTATTTTGCTGATACCCTCGGTATAGGTTTTCTCAAACTGCAGCGGGATACCGAAAGCTATGGAGCCCATAATGGTCAACTTGTGCGCGGCATCAATACCTTCAACGTCGAACGTCGGGTCGGCTTCCGCATACCCCAGTTCCTGCGCTTCTTTTAACACCTCGGCAAAGTCCCTGCCCTTATCCCGCATCTCCGTGAGGATGAAATTTCCGGTACCGTTGATAATACCGGCTGCCCATTGAATACGGTTCGCCACCAGACCTTCCCGTATCGCCTTGATAATGGGGATGCCCCCGGCGACTGCGGCTTCGAACGCCACGATGACGCCCATTTCCAGCGCCGCGCTGAAGATATCATTACCGTGAACGGCAATCATGGCCTTGTTTGCGGTAACAACGTGTTTTTTATTCTCAATAGCCCGCAAAACCAGTTCTTTTGCCGGTGAGTAACCGCCTATCAGTTCAATGACTATTTCAACTTCCGGGTCATTGACGACGGCAAAACCGTCGTCCGTAATCCGCTCTACCTGGTCCAGGCCGTGGATGGCGCTGGCATCATATTCTTTTGCCGCAGCATGACTGATGACCACTTCCCTGCCGGCGCGCCGGGCGATTTCATGGGCATTCCGAGTCAATACGGTGACAACGCCCCCGCCTACCGTACCCAGGCCAAGCAACCCTATTTTTATTGGTTTCATTATCCTGTCTCTTTATTAAACTTCACTTATTTAAACCGTTGAGATTATATGTGTATTCTACACGGATGCACAGGAGGGAACTAACATGGCAGCAGTTCCCGCTAACTTCCGGGATCGGGGGCATCCTGCCCTCGTGGAGGGCGAGACACCCTCCCTCCCAGGGAAACATGCCCCTTTATGGGAACTTGGGGGACAGATTTAAATCTGTCCCCCCCTGTCTTCGGTAAAAATCACTGTATTGACTTCGATTTAGCGGGAGCGCCTGCTAACATGGATGTACAGGATAAGTTAATACATAATTCTATATATCACCGATATTGAGCCTGGGACAATCATTAATTCAAATACCGGATTTTAACGTATGCGTTCGCCCTGACACTCCTCCGTTTATCAATGTAACTTAATCAAAGAGTTGCGTATAATGTCATAATGTCCAGAGTTGCAACAATCCAGATGGTTTCCTCCGATAACCTGCAAGCCAATCTTGCCCAGGCTGCCGACCTGATAAAGGAAGCGGCCGGCCAGGGCGCCGGGTTTGCCTTGTTGCCGGAATATTTCCCTGTCATGAGTGACGATGAAACGGCAAAAATCAGCATCGGGGAAGTACCGGGACAGGGTCCTATCCAGGATTTCCTCGCCGCCCAGGCCGAGACCAACCGGATCTGGCTGATGGCAGGCACCTTTTCATTGCAAAGTGAACAGGCTGACCGTGTGTATAATACCTGCCTGCTGTTCAGCCCTGATGGCCTCTGTACTCATCGCTATGACAAGATTCACCTGTTCGACGTCCAGGTGGGGAACGAAGAAAAAGAGGTGTACAATGAATCTGATACTATCGTACCGGGCAGCAATATCGTCGTGGCGGAAACTCCGTTAGGCAGGATCGGCATGTCGGTATGCTACGACCTCCGGTTCCCGGAACTGTATCGTGAACTGTCCAGGCAGCAGGCAGAAATAATTACCGTCCCCTCTGCATTTACCTACGCTACAGGAAAACGCCATTGGGAATTATTTTTGCGCGCTCGAGCGGTGGAAAACCTCTGTTATGTCATCGCCTCCAACCAGGGCGGGCAGAATACGGAAACCAGGCGCACCTGGGGTCATAGCATGATTATCGATCCCTGGGGTGATATTTTATGCAGTCTGGAAGAAGGGCCGGGCGTTGCCTGTGCCGATATTGACCTTGCCAGGGTGCATGAATTAAGACGATCTTTCCCGGCTTTGGAGCACAAGGTAGTCGGAATGGGACAGTGGGACAACAGCGGGGACAGAGCGGGGACAACAGCGGGGACAGAGCGGGGACAACAGCGGGGACAGAGCGGGGACAACAGCGGGGACAGAGCGGGGACAACAGCGGGGACAGAGCGGGGACAACAGCGGGGACAGAGCGGGGACAACAGCGGGGACAGATTTTAAATCTGTCCCCGGAGTACGGAGTAATCAGCAGAATAATCGGAGTATCGACTTGTGAGTCAGCAACTGGAAAAAGCGGCCCGGCAATTGCTCAGCCCGACAGGGATTGACAGCCGGGACATCGAAAAAACCCTGGACCAGATGATCGTCAATGATATTGACTACGCCGACCTGTATTTTGAATTTTCCCAGGCCGAAGCCTGGGTGCTGGAAGAAGGGATCATCCGGGAAGGCTCCCACAGTATTGACCAGGGGGTGGGCGTCAGGGCGGTCAGTGGGGATAAAACCGGTTTTGCCTATTCGGATGAGATTGTCCTGCCGGCATTGACCGACGCGGCCCGGGCAGCCCGGGCCATTGCCGGGAGCGGGGGCAAGCAAAAACTGCAGGCCTGGCAAAACCGCAATATAGCTCCGCTGTATTCCGGCGCAAATCCGCTGGACTCGATATCCTCCGGGGAAAAGATTGCGATATTGCAACGGATTGACTCCGAAACCCGTAACAAAGACCCCAGGATAAAGCAGGTAATCGCCGGGCTGAGCGGTTCTTATAGCGCCGTATTGATTGCCGGCAGTGACGGTGTTTATTCCGGTGATATCAGGCCGCTGGTCAGACTCAACGTCAACGTTATCGTCGAGCATAACGGCAGACTGGAAAAAGGCGGGGCGGGAGGCGGTGGCCGCTTCGGCTATGAATATTTCCTGGATGAAGAGATCGTTACCGGCTACATTGACGATGCGGTAACACAGGCGCTCAACAACCTGGAGGCGATCCCGGCGCCGGCCGGTACTATGACGGTAGTGCTGGGTCCGGGCTGGCCCGGGATATTATTGCATGAGGCCATAGGTCATGGCCTGGAAGGCGATTTCAACCGCAAGGGGACGTCCGCCTTCAGCAACCGGATAGGTCAACGGGTTGCGGCCGAAAACGTCACCGTGGTCGATGACGGAACCATTGAAAACCGCCGCGGTTCACTGACCGTTGACGATGAGGGTACACCCACGGAAGCCACCACACTGATTGAAAGAGGTATTCTCAGAAATTACATGCAGGACAAGTTGAATGCCGGATTAATGGGTATGAGCCCTACCGGCAACGGGCGCCGGGAATCCTATGCCCACCTGCCCATGCCGAGAATGACCAATACCTACATGCTGGGAGGTGATTATGATCCCGGGGAAATTATCGGGTCCGTCCAAAACGGGGTCTATGCTTCCCAGTTCGGCGGCGGACAAGTGGATATCACCAACGGCAAATTCGTGTTCAGCGCCAATCAAGCCTGGTTGATCGAAAACGGCCGCCTGACCAGTCCCATCAAGGGAGCAACCCTGATCGGCAATGGACCGGATGTACTCACCCGCGTGTCCATGACCGGTAATGATATGCGGCTTGATACCGGCATAGGCGTATGCGGGAAAGACGGCCAGTCAGTCCCCGTGGGCGTGGGACAGCCTACTATCAAGATTGATGAACTGACTGTCGGCGGCACGTCCACGTAGATGAAGATGATGGGGATGCTGCATCATTCCCGTTCATGTTGTCATTCCTTTGTCTCTATGCGCTTTTGAAATATGCCATTTGCGCCTCCCGTCGTCATTCCTGCGCAAGCAGGAATCCAGTCAAAAGCGTAGCTAGATTTCCGCTTGCGCGGGAATGGCAACAGAGGTGATTATTGCATCCCTGACTACACCGGCCTTTGCCGAAAAATGAGGCCGGATAAATGATATGAGTGATTTATTCAAGATCAGGGGTTTCCTCCCCTATGTCGTCATGCTCTTCCTGAATGCCTTTGTGGACCTGGGACATAAAATCACGATACAGAATACCGTTTTCAAAACCTACGATGGCAATACCCTGATCATATTGACGGCAATCGTCAATGCCCTGATCCTGCTGCCGTACATCCTGCTGTTTACCCCAGCCGGTTTTATGGCGGATAAATTTCCGAAAAACAAGGTCATGCGCACTACCGCCTGGGGCGCGGTCGTCCTGACCGGTATGATTACCCTGTTCTATCACCTGGGATGGTTCTGGGCGGCTTTTGCCATGACGTTCCTGCTGGCAATACAAAGCGCCTTTTACTCACCGGCAAAGTACGGCTATATCAGGGAAATCGCCGGCAAGGAACGGCTGGCGCGGGCCAATGGCGTGGTGCAGGCCACCACCACCACCGCCATTCTCACCGGAACATTCGTATTTTCAATCACGTTTGAGATGTACCTTGCCGACGTGATTTTTTCCACAAAACAGGACGTGCTGCTGGCCATCAAGGCGACCGGCTGGTTCCTGATTGCCGGAGCGCTGGTGGAGTTGCTGCTGTCCTACCGTCTGCCGAGCGTCCATGAACCGGATGGAAACCTGCGCTTTGACTGGGTTAAATACCGTACCGGCCGTTACCTGTCCGAAAACCTGAAAGCGGTTAAATCCCGTGAAGTGATTTTGCTGTCGATCATCGGCCTGGCGATAATCTGGGCAATCGGCCAGGTCATGCTGGCGGCATTCCCCGCTTTTGCCAAGGATAACCTGGGGATATACGACACCAGGATTATCCAGGGCATGCTGGCCTGTGCCGGGATCGGGATTATGCTGGGCTCACTCATCGCCGGCAGGATCTCAAGAAATTATATCGAAACCGGCTTGATCCCGGTCGGCGCATTGGGCGTGGCCGCCTGCCTGTTCATCCTGCCCGGGCTTGCGAGCGTGCCGGCGCACGCTATCAATATCCTGCTGCTGGGAATGCTCAGCGGCTTGTTCATCATTCCCCTCAATGCCCTGATTCAGTTCCACGCGGGCAAACATATTCTGGGCCGGGTATTGGCGGGAAACAGCCTCATCCAGAACATAGTGATGCTGAGTTTCCTGGTCCTGACCGTACTGTTTTCCATACTGGAGATCAGCAACCTGTTATTTCCATTATTGACTGTGGTTGCCCTGGGCGGGGCGTTTTACACGGTGTATAAACTACCGCAATCCCTGGTGCGGCTTATCGTCACCCTGGCAATCGGCTATCGTTATCGATTGGTGGTGCAGGGTTTTAACCATTTCCCCGATACGGGAGGCGTCCTGATGCTTGGGCAGCAGACAAACCTGAAAGACTGGACTTTCATCCAGATGGCGGCGCCGCGTCAGATCCGGTTTGTGATGGATGAAAGTATCCGCCGGAAATGGTATGCAAGAAAGTTTTTTGAATTCTTCAGGGCCATCACCGGCGCCCCGGATCAGCCGACTCGCGAGACCATTATCGGACTCCTCAATGCCGGCGAGGTGGTATGCCCGTGGTTCAAGGCAACTTCCGATAGCGCCGAGTGGCTGACGACCTTGCAAAGCGAAGGTGATGAACCAGCCCGATGGGTGACACTGCCGTTCTCCTTGAGCGGTTCACAGGACAAGGGACAGTCCGGCCCGGCATACGTCACTATTACGTTCGACGAACCAGAGCACATTGATAACACATTTTTTTAACATGGATGAACAGGATATACATGGATTTTTTGATTAGTTCTTTCTGCGCGTGAAGCGTTTGAATTCAAGCTTAGGGTTACCAAAATTGATAAGTAAACCTACCTCAATACCGGTGGCTTTAAGGTAATTTATAATTTGGGCCTGATGCTCAGGACTAAGAGGCTTCACGGCTTTGAGTTCGACGAGCACATTTCTTTCGATAAGCAGATCAACATAGAAATCCTCGATAGTCTTGCCACGGAACTGTACTTTGACCGGCTTTTGAGCCTCAACGAAAATCCCCGCGTCAGCGAGGGCTTGAAGCATGGCTTTTTCATAGACCGATTCCAGAAACCCGCTCCCCAATTCATTGATTACCTCAAATGCACATCCAATAATAGAATGCGTCAATTCCTGATACATTCCATTAAAATCCTGTATATCCTGTTCATCCATGTTAATTCAAACTCAGTCAGGGTTCTGCGCGCGCTGTCTCAATGCGTGATCCATCAGTACGATCGCCAGCATCGCCTCGGCAATAGGCGTAGCGCGGATACCAACACAGGGATCGTGGCGCCCCGTGGTTGCAATCTCCGTTTCATTGCCGTAGACGTCAATGGTTTTTCCGGGGATGCGGATACTTGACGTCGGTTTCAGGGCAATACTCGCCAGGATATCCTGACCGCTGGAAATGCCGCCCAGAGTGCCCCCGGCGCGGTTGGACAAAAATCCCTGAGCCGTTATCTCATCCCTGTGCTCGGTGCCGTGTTGCTCGACAACCCTGAAACCAGCGCCTAACTCCACGCCCTTGACGGCGTTGATACTCATCAGGGCCTTGGCGATATCGGCATCCAGGCGGTCAAAAATCGGTTCTCCCAACCCTGCTGAGACGTCAGTGGCGACCAGGTTCACCCGGGCGCCGATGGAATCGCCCGATTTCCGTAAATCATCCATCAGGGTTTCCAGGGCCGCTACCTTATCCGCATCCGGGCAGAAAAACGGATTTTTATTCACCTCGCCCCAGTCCTGCAGTTCCAGCTTGATCGGTCCCAGTTGCGCCAGGTAGCCGCGCACCAGAGAACCGTAGTGTTCACGCAGGTATTTCTTTGCGATCGCTCCGGCGGCAACCCGCATACAGGTTTCCCGGGCGGAGGCGCGGCCACCGCCGCGGTAATCGCGGATACCGTATTTTTTCCAGTAGGTAAAATCGGCATGTCCCGGCCGGAATTTATCCTTTATCGCCGAATAATCCCTGGACCGTTGGTCTTCATTCTCAATCATGAGCCCTATCGGCGTACCCGTTGTCCTGCCTTCAAACACCCCGGACAGGATCCTGACACGATCGGACTCCCGGCGCTGGGTAACGTGACGGGATTTGCCTGGTTTACGCCGGTCCAGGTCATGCTGCAGATCAGCCTCACACAGTTCCATCCCCGGCGGACAACCGTCAACAATGCACAGGTAACCGTAGCCGTGGCTCTCCCCACAGCTTGTTACCGTAAACAATTTTCCAATAGTATTACCTGACATGGTTGGCTGACCCGGGTCAACTCACAGTATCGACCAGCGCTGCGTCGATAATCCTGCGATCCTGTGTAAGAAGTGTCGCGCCGAGAACCCGGGCAGTCGCCACCAGGATTCGGTCCGCCGGGTCCCGGTGAAACGTGGCGGGCAGCGCGGCCACTTCTGCCGCGATAGCCGGAGATATGCCGTAGCGCCGCACCAGCGGCGGCGCTACGGCCTTATCCAACCATTCCCGTAGCGGAATAATCAGGCGGATACGTCCCAGACTATGCAACATGGCCACCTCCCAGAGTGAGATATCAGATACGAGTAACGGCGATTGGGCACCTGCCGAGTTGGTGACCTCCTGCTGAGCCGGTGAGAGTCGTTCACGGTCATTAAGCCACCAGAGAAACACGTGGGTATCGAGCAATGCGCCCATTAGCGCAGGCTGTCCCAATGTTCTTCCGGGACCGCCGGTTCCAGGATGTCGCCCAGCACGGTAACAGAGCCCTTGAGCTCCGACTGCGGATACTCGGTATGGGTTCGACTCGCGGGCTGCAACTCGGCAACCGGCCGACCGCGCTTCAGGATAAGTATGCCTTCTCCCGTCGTTTGCACGCGATCAAGAATTGCCAGACACTGGGCCTTGAAGTCAGATGCGTTAATCGTTTCCATATGACCAGGATATATGACCAGTCATGTTAATGTCAATAATTTTTAAAATAATCAGCAGTTCCCGCTAATTTTGTGTCTAAGCAGCCATTCATGCCGGATTCGGATAAGGGGGACAGATTTAAATCTATCCCCAAAGGGGCATTTTCCCCTGACCCCAAATATCTATACACTATGAGTGTGGAACGTATAACCGTAACATTGACCGCTGACATGGCGGAGACAATCAAGGCAGCCGTAAGCAGGGGTCTTTACGCATCCAACAGCGAGATTGTTCGAGAAGCCCTGCGGGATTGGCGTATGAAACAACTTACACAGGAACGCAGCTTGGAAGCATTACACCAGGATATAGCTAAGGGCTTGGGTGATATCAGGCAAGGAAGGGTGAAGGATTTTGATGCAGGCAGAATCGTTGCCCAGGGAGAAAAACGATTAAATCACTCTGAATAACCGACAGCGCCGAAGATGACCTTGTCGAAATCTGGAGCTTCATCGCCCTGGATAACCCTGACCAGGCCACTGGATTCATAGGAAAACTACAAGAAAAGTTTACTCCGCTTTTGATCCATCCAGAAATGGGAGTAAAGCAAGATAATCTGGCATCGGGACTGCCCGCCCATTTTTTCAGAGACTACGTAATCTACTATACGATTACTGATACGGAAATAATTATGTTTAGTCTACATCGCAATTCATTTGTATTAGTGCTACCTATCATACCATAGCTCACCAATTCGACCAGGTAAGCCTAGCCAGTGTACTGACCACTTTGACTTATATATCCCTTCAACGCATTTCTGCCAGTGAGCGAATAAAGCATTCTCGAATTGGGCTTTGTCCATAGTAAGATGAACGTGGTGCAAGAGAACGTAGCTCAGGGGCAGATATATAAAATATGGAAGGAAGTATCACTGGATTCTGGCATTCGCCAGAATGACGTGAGTTACAGAATGACGTGAGTTACAGAATGACGTGAGTTACAGAATGACGTGAGTTACAGAATGACGTGAGTTACAGAATGACGTGAGTTACTTCTCCAGGTTAATCCAGAACCTGGATAAAACCGTCACGGTTGGGCATCTTGACGTCGGCAAGGGTATCGGCGTTCATTTCCTGGTCCTCTGCAATGATCTCATTCAGATAAAGAAGGTATGCGGTGAGGGCGTAAACTTCGGCGTCGGTCAGGCTGCCGGGTTGCATCATGGGTTTGGAGCGGCGAATGAAGTCAAACAAGGTGGGGGCGTAGGGCCAGTAATTGCCTATGGTTTTTTCCGGCCATTCATCGGTCAGTTGCATTTGCGCACCGGCAAGCTGATCGCCGCTGTCACCCAGGCCGCCGGGGCCGTGGCAGGATACACAGAACTTTTCATAGATAAACCTGCCCTGCTCTGCCGTAGCGCTTCCTTCCGGGAGACCGGCGCCGTCCGGCATGATGCCCCAATCCTGGTCGCTGACGACGCGGTCATCAGCCGGTTCACCCAGTCCCGGACCGGTCTGCAGTTCTGTTGCCTGCAGACTAATCCCAGTCAGCATCAATACTGATATTATTATCAGGCTGTCCTGCTTCGGCAGTATAGACATGCGTCACGCTTCCGTCTTCATCAACACTCCAGGTGACAATCGCGTTGTAATGATAAAAACCGTGCCTCCCTTGCGCGGCGACAAGTTGTTCTCTTTCCGGTTGCACATAGCCGGTTTCGTCAATGGCCCTGCTCTTTAATACGGATGCTGAACCGTCCCACTGCCAGGGAATACGAAACCGGGTAAAAGCTTTTGCCAGTACCGGGGGTTGCAATTCCGCCGACGCCCAGGTTTTTCCAGCGTCAGCGGATACATCCACTTGCTTGATTCTACTCCTGCCACTCCAGGCCAGGCCGGTAATCTGGTACAACCCCGGTCCCCGTTTTAATACCATGCCTCCCGAGGGCGAGGTGATCAATGATTTCGCTTCCATGGTAAATGTGAACATGCGCGCCTTGCCGGATGGCAGCAGTTCGGTATACCTCGCCGTCTCGTTCCTTGCCATGATAGGTTTCGCGGTAGCCTTTAACGTCCTTAACCACTTTACATTCAATACGCCTTCCCAGCCGGGCAGAATCAGGCGCAATGGGTAACCGTTCTCCGGTCTCAAGCGCTCGCCGTTCTGGTACAGGGCAAGGATGGCGTCGTCCATGGCCTTTTCGATTGGGACGCTGATATTCATGGCAAAGGCATCCGCGCCGTCGGCAATGAGCCATTTCGCCGTTTTATCGATGCCCGCCTCTGCCAGGACGGTCGCCAAAGGCACGCCGGTCCACTCACTGCAAGAAACGAGCCCGTGAAAGTAGCCGGCCTCCGCCCGGGAAGGGGATTTATTCCACCCCGCGTTACTGTTGCCGCCGCATTCGAGAAAACAGATCTTTGACTGCAACGGGTAACGCAGCAGGTTGTCGATGCTGAATGAAAGCGGTTGCCGTACCAGTCCATGCAACAGTAACCGGTGTTCGGCAGGATTGATCTGCGGGACCCCGTTGTGGTGCCGTTCGTAATGCAGGCCGTTAGGCGTAATCATGCCTTCCAGCTTGTGCAACGGGGTCCAGGAAGCACCACTGTTGCGCATCAACCGATTCGGGGATGGAAACCGGGCTACCTCATCCTCGTACTCCGCCGGTTGTCCGTAAGGTGTAAACGGTTTACCGGGAGTATTCATCCACTCGGGCCTGACCGACGCTTCCTGCCTGGCCGCATGAGCGTTACCCGCAACCAGTTGCGCAGTCCCCAGCACCAGACCGCTTTTCAAGAATAAGCGGCGGTCCAGCAAGCCGTTGCCGGCAACGGAAGAAAATGTGACAGATTTATTTTTACTCGTCATCTTAGCGTAAGGTTACGCCTCCGAGACCCCGGGGACGGAATTCAATTCCGTCCCCATACTGCGAAGATTTTCACCTGATAACATAAACACACCCTCGCCGCCATGCTCGAGGTCCGGCCAGACAAACGGCGTCCGGGGATATTTCGTCTCCAGTACGGCGCGGCAATTACCTGCTTCTACCACCAGGATGCCGTGGGCCGTCATATGTTTATGGGCATCCAGCAGAATACGGTCAACCACGTCGAGACCATCGGCGCCTGCTGCCAGTGCGCGGGACGGTTCATGGTGGTATTCCGCCGGTAAGGCCGGCATTTCTTCATCGGGCACATACGGTGGATTGCTGACGATAATATCATATTTCCTGTCCCCCAATGCAGCGAACAGGTCTGATTGGATCAGGTTAACCCGCCGCATCAGGTTGTGTTGCTCACGATTGACATGCGCCACCTCCAGCGCTTCCGAACTGATATCCGTTGCATCAACGGTTGCCCCGGGAAAGACCGAAGCACAGGCAATGGCAATACAACCACTGCCGGTACCCAGGTCCAGGATACGGTTTACCTGAGCGGCTTTGATCCAGGGTGAAAACCCGCCCTGGATCAGCTCGGCAATGGGTGAACGGGGGATCAAAACGCGCTCATCCACGTAACAGGGCAGGCCTGCAAACCAGGTCTTGTTCAGCAGGTATGCGACAGGCTTTCTTGAGCTTATCCTGATATCAATCAGCTCTCTTATATGCTCCTGTTCGGCGGCGCTTACTCCCCTGTTCAACTGTTCCGGGCCCATGTCAAACGGAATATCCAGTGCGCCCAGCACAAGAAAAGCGGCTTCATCCAGGGCATTATCCACACCGTGACCGTAATACAGGTCCGACCGGATAAACTGTTGCTCGGCCTTATCAATGAGCTGTCGGAGAGTAGTCGACATAAAGAAAAGAAGACAGGTTTATTTTTCAGGATAACAGGGTGGAAGAGAAGGGAACAGATTTATTTTTTCGGCAGAAAAGGGGACAGATTTTAACCTGTCCCCTTTTTTGCGATATACTTCAGTGTGTATATTAACAGGAGATATTCATGTCAAGACTCAGTGCCTTTAACTTTCAAACGTGGCTTGATGAGCATTCACACCTATTGAAACCGCCGGTGGGGAATAAGCAAATCTGGGAAGACGCCGACCTGATGGTGACCGTCGTAGGCGGTCCTAACAAACGTACCGACTATCACGATGACCCGGCGGAGGAATTTTTCTACCAGCTGAAAGGAGATATGGTCTTAAAAGTATTCGACAGGGGTGAATTTTATGACGTGCCTATTCGCGAGGGTGATATCTTTTTCCTGCCCGCGCATGTCAGACACTCACCCCAGCGACCGGTGGAGGGGAGTATCGGCCTGGTAGTGGAACCGAAACGGCCCGATGGTGAAAAAGATGCGTTCGAATGGTATTGCTTCGAATGCGGCAGCTTGGTTCACCGGGTCGAGACGCTGCTGGTGTCCATCGTCAGGGACCTGCCGCCGTTATTTGAGCAATTCTTCAACGATGAGACACTGCGCTCCTGCCCTGCCTGCAAGGCATTGCACCCAGGTAAACAGCCGCCGGAGGATTGGGTCGTGGTATGAATCCGGTCGTTGATATTCACAGTCATTTCTACCCGGACAATATTCCTGATTTATCCGCACGTTTTGGCGGGGAGTGGCCGGGTTTTCGCCACACAGAGCCCGGCAAGGGCATGATCACTCTGGGTAATAAAGACTATCGACCGGTATATGAGGCTTGCTGGAACCCCGGACTCAGACTGGAAGAAATGGACCGTGACGGCATAGATATCCAGGTTATGTGCGCAACCCCCCTGTTATTTGCCTACGAAAAACCGGCGCACCAGGCGCTGGAGTGCGCCAGACTGTTCAACGACACGGCTCTGGAGATATGCAAGTACAATTCCAACCGGTTAAAAGCACTGTGTCAGGTACCGCTACAGGATATCGATGCATCCTGTAAAGAGGTCAGCCGGGCCATGGAAGCGGGACACCTGGGGGTACAAATCGGCAACCATGTTGAACTCAGGAACCTGGACGATGAGGGGCTGATTACCTTCCTGCAGCACTGCGCCGTTGAACGCGCACCCGTGCTGGTTCATCCGTGGGACATGATGGCGCGGGAGCGCATGCCGAAATACATGTTGCAATGGCTGGTGGCGATGCCGGCAGAAACACAATTATCCATTCTTTCCCTGATTTTATCGGGCGCATTCGAACGCCTGCCGGATACATTGCGCATCTGCTTTGCCCACGGCGGCGGCGGCTTCGCCTTTTTACTCGGCCGCGTGGAAAATGCCTGGAACAACCGGGATATCGTCCGGGAGGATTGCCCCCACCCACCTTCCCATTACACTGACCGTTTTTTTACGGATTCGGCCGTATTTGATGAAAAAGCGCTGGCTCTGCTGGTGGGCGTAATGGGGGAGGATCGCGTCATGCTGGGTTCGGACTATCCGTTCCCTCTGGGAGAACAGAGAATCGGTTCCCTGATCAAAAACTCGAACGCATTCAGCGCTGAGACAAAATCCAGATTGTCAGGCGGAAATGCCGTCGAATTTTTCAATCTTTAATCGGATAAGGGGACAGATTTAAAATCTGTCCCCTTATTCATAAAGCAGAACACCGCATTTATCGACTGATCGTAGAGGCGTAGACCTTATCTTATGCCAACTCCAGAAACATGCTGTTAAGCCGGTGAACAAAGCCGGCGGGATCGTCCAGCTGTCCACCTTCGCTTAACAGGGCTTGTTCAAAAAGGATATTCGCCCAGTCACTGAAGCGGTTTTCATCCGCTTCGTTTTGCATTTTTTCCACGATGGGGTGGCGCGGGTTGATTTCCAGGATGGGTTTTGAACCTGGAATTTCCTGCCCCGACGCTTTCAGTATCTGCTCCAGGTGTCGGCCCATTTCATGTTCATCAGCCACCAGGCAGGCAGGTGATTCGGTGAGGCGCCGGGTAATGCGCACTTCCTTCACCCGTTCATCCAGCACTTTCCCGATACGATCGGTAAGATCGTCCAGCTTGTCATCGGCAGTTTCTTCGGATTCATCCTCGCTTTTATCATCGGCAAGATCACCCAGGTCCAACTCGCCCTTGTTCACAGACCGCAGCGGTTTCTCTTCATATTCAGTCAAGTGAGTAACCAGCCACTCGTCAATGGGGTCGGTCAGGAGTAATACTTCAGTCTCTTTTTTTCGGAATATCTCAAGGTGAGGGCTGTTTTTTGCAGTAGCGTAATTCTCGGCAGTGACATAATAAATCGCTTTCTGCCCCGGCTTCATCCTGGCAATATAGTCATCCAGGGAGACGGTTTCTTCCTCAGTATCTTCATGGGTGGATTTGAAGCGGAATAATTTCGCTATTTCAGCGCGTTTATCCGGCGCATCGATGACACCCTCCTTCATGACCCGGCCGAACGTCTGCCAGAATTGTTTGTATTTGTCCGGTTCCTTGTCCGCCAGTTTTTTCAACAGGTCCAGTATCTTTTTTGTGCATCCGGAACGGATGGTTTCGATGATCTTGTTCTGTTGCAGTATTTCCCTGGAGATATTCAACGGCAGGTCATCGGAATCCACCACCCCTTTTACGAAGCGCAAATACGCTGGCAGCAACTGTTTTGCGTCGTCCATGATAAAGACCCGTTTTACATACAATTTGACGCCATGCCGTTGTTCCCGGTCCCATAAGTCGAACGGCGCGCGGGCGGGAATGAACAACAGACTGGAGTACTCCAGCTTGCCTTCCACCTTGTTGTGGATATGACAAAGCGGAT
This sequence comes from Gammaproteobacteria bacterium, assembly GCA_965222155.1. Lineage (GTDB taxonomy): Bacteria > Pseudomonadota > Gammaproteobacteria > Eutrophobiales > Eutrophobiaceae > JAAXHV01. Next base: position 125,842 of record CBDCTH010000012.1, on the reverse strand, counting down.
CTTCAAAATCGTGGGATACGGTTTTATAGAACTCATTGTATTCCTCTTCCTTGATATCCTTTTTATTACGGGTCCATAATGCCGTTGCCGTGTTGACCGTTTCTTCCCCTTTTTCATCCTCGCCCTCTTTCGGCATGACGATGGGCAGGGAGATATGATCCGAATACTTGTTGATTATACTGCGCAGCCGGTAGCCATCCAGGAATTCCTTGGCCTCTTTACGCAAGTACAAGACTACCTTGGTTCCCCGCTTCGGCCGGTCTACGCTCTCCACAGTATATTCGCTCTTGCCGTCGGAAGCCCAGCGCACGCCCTCCTCCCGGGGCAGACCGGCGCGCCGGCTGACGACCTCCACTTTCTCCGCAACGATAAAAGAAGAGTAAAACCCCACGCCGAACTGTCCTATCAGTTGTGAATCCTTGGTCTGGTCACCGGTCAGGGAGGCAAAAAACTGCCTGGTGCCCGACTTGGCGATGGTGCCCAGGTTATCGACCACCTCCTGCCTGGACATGCCTATGCCGTTATCGAGGACGGTGATCGTTTTTTGAGTCTTGTTATACTCCACCCTGATGTTCAGTTCTGGTTCGTCTTCAAACAGGCTGTCGTCCTGTAAACCCTCAAAGCGCAACCTGTCGGCAGCATCGGAGGCGTTTGAGATCAGTTCACGCAGAAAGATCTCCTGGTTGCCGTACAAGGAATGGATCATCAGGTCCAGTAATTGCTGGGCCTCGGTTTGAAAACCAAGCAATTCTTTTTTTGTATCTACAGTCATGGTATCCCCGTCATAAATCAGAGTGTTCAAATGCCTTATTTGGGGTTGACGGTGCGGAATTTCAAGTGATAAAGGCGCAGTTTATTTGTTACCCTTGAAAAAAGGGGACAGATTTATTTTTTTATGAGCCGGTAGGGGGACATACTGAAGTCTGTCCCCGGTCGCGGCCGGGATGGGAAAAAAATAAATCTGTCCTCTTTTCTTTTGTCACTATTTTCACCAGAATAAACCCATGCCTGCAATAATCCCCGCACACACCCCGGTGATGCAGCAATACCTGGGTTTTAAAGCTGACTATCCCGACATCCTGCTGTTGTTTCGCATGGGTGATTTCTATGAGCTGTTTTTTGAAGACGCACGCAAGGCGGCCCGTCTACTTGACATCACCCTGACCTCCCGGGGCAGGTCTGATAACCAGGCCATTCCCATGGCAGGCGTGCCCTACCATGCCGTTGATTCATACCTGGCGAAGTTGGTCCGGTTGGGTGAATCGGTCGCCATATGCGAGCAAATCGGCGACCCGACCCTGGCCAAGGGGCCGGTTGAGAGAAAGGTCACCCGCGTGGTCACCCCCGGCACCGTTACCGACGAGTTGTTACTGGAAGAAAAGACCGACAACCTGCTGGTTTGCGTACATATCCTCGCAAATGAGCAAGGAATCGCCAGCCTGAACCTGGCTGACGGCCGCTTCATAGTCAGCCAGACTACCGATTTAAGCTCATTGCAGGATGAACTGGCGCGCCTGCAACCCGCCGAACTGTTAATCTGTGAAGGCAGCGAACTGGAACAAAACCCGGGTATTTCCTGTAACAGTGTGGTATCCCGCGCCGCGTGGTATTTCGATTACGCCAGCGCGTCAAACCTCATCAAGCGGCAATACCAGGTCACAGAACTGGAAGGGCTGGGCTGCGCCGGGTTAGCGGCGGCAACCGCGGCAGCAGGCGCCCTGTTGCAATACGTCAATGAAACCCAGAGCACGGCGTTACTGCACCTGCAACCGATTAAGGTAGAACACCGCACGGACAGCATCATCCTCGATGCCGTCAGCCGACGCAACCTGGAGCTTGAACAGGACCTCAGGGGCAGGAAAGCATACAGCCTGCTGGGCGTACTGGATACGACCGCGACGACGATGGGCAGCCGGCTGCTGAAACGCTGGCTGAATCGGCCCCTGCGCGATCAACTGACCCTGCGGCTGCGCCATGATGCCGTTAACCACCTGTCAACCGGCAAAACTTACGCTGTTGTCCACGAATCATTGAAACATGTAAACGACCTGGAACGCATCCTGGCGCGGGTCGCCCTGAAATCCGCTCGCCCCAGGGACCTGACGCAACTGCATAAGTCACTGCTCCGGCTGCCGGACCTGAAATCAGTACTGGCTACTGTGAACAGTCCGCGTGTGAATGAACTCAATGAAGCGCTTCAGGAGTTTCCCGAGTTGAAGACGTATCTGGGAAACGCGTTGCTGGAAACGCCGGCGGCAAGCATCCGCGACGGCCGCGTGATCGCGGATGGTTTCGATGCTGAGCTGGACCAACTGCGGCAACTGGGTCGGGATGCCGGAACATTCCTGAATTCGCTTGAAGAACGCGAGCGGGAACATACCGGCATTCCCACACTGAAAGTGGGTTTCAACCGCGTGCATGGCTACTACATAGAAGTTTCCCGGTTACACAGCGAAGCCGTTCCGGAGCGCTATCGCAGGCGGCAAACCCTGAAATCCACGGAACGCTTCATCACGACGGAATTGAAAGAATTCGAAGATAAAACGCTGAGCGCAAAGGAACGCGCACTGGCGCGGGAAAAATTATTGTACGAGCAAATTCTGGATCGCATTTGTACCGACCTGACCCCCTTGCAAACAACCGCAGCAGGGCTTTGTGAGACAGACGTGCTGGCCTGTTTTGCCGAACGGGCAGACGTACTCGATTACTGTCAACCCGAATTCGTCGAGACCCCCGGGCTTGATATCCGGGCGGGCCGTCACGCCGTGGTCGAACGCTTACAGACTAATCCCTTTATTGCCAATGATATCCGGCTGAACGATTCAACCAGGATGCTGTTGATTACAGGTCCGAATATGGGAGGTAAATCAACTTACATGCGCCAGACTGCGCTCATCACCCTGCTGGCCCATACCGGCAGTTTCGTCCCCGCCGACAAGGCAGTCCTTGGCCCTGTGGACCGTATCTTCACCCGTATCGGTGCGGTCGATGACATTTCCTCCGGGAAATCCACCTTCATGGCTGAAATGGTGGAAACCGCAGCAATCCTGAACAACGCTACAGACAAGAGCCTGGTATTGATAGACGAAATAGGCCGCGGCACCAGCACCTACGACGGTCTGGCCCTGGCCTGGGCCTGCGCCGTCTACCTGGCAAACAATATCCGGGCTTTTACCCTGTTCGCCACCCACTATTTCGAATTGACCACCCTGCCTGAGATCGTGGATACGGTAAACAACGCGCACCTGGACGCGATCAAATATAATAACGAGATTATATTCCTGTATACGGTTAAACCCGGCGCCACGAACCGGAGTTACGGGATACAGGTGGCGCAACTGGCGGGTATTCCCCGCGCAGTCATCAACCAGGCGAACCACCAGCTCGACATCATGGAAAAAAATACCGTAGACCTGCTCCCGGATATGCCGCAACAGGACTTTTTCCAACAACCCGATGAATTGCGGGAATTATTGAATGAGGTCGACCCGGACACCATTACGCCCAAACAGGCTTTGGAAATATTATATCGATTACGCAAACTGATGGCAGAGAATGGATAGATTTTATTTGATAGTGGATGAACCTTCCTTTTGCCATAAAGTGCAGAAACAAGGTATAATTGCAGTTAACTTTATCGTAACTCAACTATGGTAGGATGTCCTTATGACTTTTGTCGTCACAGAAAGCTGCATCAAGTGTAAATATACTGATTGCGTAGAAGTATGCCCGGTTGATTGCTTCCATGAAGGTCCGAATATGCTGGTTATTGACCCTGACGAGTGTATTGATTGCACCTTATGTGAACCCGAATGCCCGGTAGACGCCATTATGTCTGATGAAGACGTCGATGAGAGCATGCAGGGATTCATTGACCTGAACGCAGAACTCTCCAGGCAGTGGCCCGTCATCAATGAGATGAAAGATGCCCCTGCAGATGCCGACGATTGGAAAGAGGTAACAGGCAAGCTCCAACACCTGGAGCGATAACACGACCGGGTCTGTCCACAAGCCGGTACAGTGAGCGCTACCGGAACATCACTATTGCAGCCTGCTCCGACAGGGGTAGAATGCGCCTTCAGAACGAAGACAGCATTTTAACCGATGTCGGCATAGGTGTCGCGATCCCGGCCGATGGCCGGGGATGCCACAACGCCGGGGAAGTCACCTTGATTAAAATCCGGGAGTGACATGGAAACACAAGAGAAAACATCACCCATAGCTGAGGCCCTGCGCGAGTTCCTGCAACTGGAGACAACGGGAGGCGTCCTCCTGCTCATTGCCGGCGCCGTGGCAATGCTGGTCGCAAATTCGCCATTGTCAGGTGTATATGCCGCTCTTCTCGATACGACGGTAGCAATTCAGGTCGGTGCCCTGGTCATTAACAAACCCCTTTTCCTCTGGGTGAACGACGGACTTATGGCAGTATTTTTTTTCCTGGTGGGGCTCGAAATCAAACGTGAGATCATGGAGGGGGAACTGTCGTCTTTTGAGCAAGTCGTTGTTCCGGGAATGGGCGCGCTCGGCGGCATGATCCTGCCCGCGTTAATCTATGTCTGGCTCAACCGGGGAGATGCCGTCGCTTTAGACGGTTGGGCGATCCCGGTTGCTACCGATATCGCATTTGCGATCGCCCTGTTAGGCGCATTCGGCGCTCGCGTACCCACTTCTCTCAAGGTTTTTTTACTCACACTGGCGATACTGGATGATCTCGCAGCCATCACCATCATCGCACTTTTCTATTCGGGTGATTTGTCACCCGGCATGCTGCTCATCGGGATTATTACTCTCACCATTGCTGCCGTCATGAACCGCATGGGCGTGACGCGCACTTCAAGCTATATATTACTGGGTGTGGTGTTGTGGGTCGCCGTATTGAAATCAGGGGTCCATGCAACGCTGGCCGGCGTGCTCATCGCTTTTTGCGTACCAATACGCGATGAGCAGGGAACCTCTCCCCTGCGCGAACTGGAACACAACCTGCACGGTCCCGTCGCATTTGTAATTCTCCCGGCTTTCGCTTTTGTAAATGGCGGGCTGTCAGTAGCAAGCGTGTCCCTCAACGAGTTTACGCATCCCGTCACCCTCGGTGTGACAACCGGTTTGCTGGTGGGCAAACCACTCGGAATCATGCTCTTCGTCGGCCTCGCCGTCGCCCTGGGGCTGGCCCGATTGCCAAAAGACGTCAACTGGCCACAGTTGCTCGGCGTGGCCTTTGCCTGCGGTATCGGTTTTACCATGAGCCTGTTTATCGCCGGCCTGGCCTTTGAGCACGGGAGTGGTGATTACTTCAGCGGAGACCGCCTGGGTATCCTGGTGGGTTCGTTCCTGTCTGCGCTGGCGGCCTGTGTACTGCTCCATTTCAGCCTGCCGAAGGCTGCGCCCGCTTCACGGAACACTCGTCCGGAACCGGCAGACCCGGATTCATCTTTCCGACCTTAGCCGTGGGTCAATATGTGCATGCGACAGTTCGTGAACAACGATTAAGGAAAAATCAGTATACCCCCGGTTGAACAGCAGGTTGGAATTAATGGTAGATACAACGGAAAGCATTCTGAGAACAGGTTCTCCCGCTAACTCGAAGTCAATACAGTGATTCTTGCCGGATTCGAAGACAGAGGGGACAGATTTAAATCTGTCCCCCAGGAGTCACGGGCATGTTCCCCTGGGATCGAGGGCGTCTCGCCCTCCACGAGGGCAGGATGCCCTAGCTCCCGGGAGTTAGCGGGAACGGCTGTTCTGAGAACCGTTCACTTGACTGATTCAGCAGAAGAGTATATATCGATTAATAGGACCCTTATCCACATCTCAGGGAACATCAGTGAGCATCTTATATGGCATATAGTGAAAAGCGGGCGGCACAGACTGCCGCATTCTTTATTTCTCGCGCTGGCGGCACAATCGAATTATTAAAACTTATGAAATTAATGTATCTGGCCGAGCGCGAATCTCTTACCAGGTATGGTGAGCCTATCACAGGCGATGTCCTGGTTTCCATGAAACATGGTCCGGTATTATCTAAAACACTGGATCATATTAATGGTTTCATAGATTCAGAAGAAGGAGGATGGGAAAGCTGGATCAGCGCCAGGGCAGGACACCAGCCAGGATTACAACCAGCGCACGACCCCGCCGATAAGTTGACGCAATTAAGTGACGCAGATATGGAGATTCTTGATTTCATATGGGACAAGTTCGGTAAATATGACAAGTACAAGCTCCGCGATATTACGCATCAGATTTGCCCGGAGTGGGAAGACCCCGGAGATACATCGCAACTCATTCCATATAGCAGGGTACTGAATTGCATAGGGCATAAACCTGAGGTTGTCAGAGAACTCGAGCAGAGAATACACGACGAAGAGGAACTGGACAAAATGTTCAGTTCAGCCGCGTCGAGCCATTAATCAGATTAGGTTAGTCCGGTTGCCCTGCCCGCGGGCAAACAACTCACTGGCCCGTGACGTCAATGGCCGCTTCCAGGCATTCACCCGGGTCGGATGCAACCCCTACCGGGTGGCCAGTTGCGGCACCGTCTCATCGCCCCGCACCGCAGCGAAGGCAACCTTCGCGTTAAACTCACCGGAATACTGTTGTCGTTTTTTTACTCATTGCTTATACTCTCTATTCCTCAATATCAGAGCTTAACAACCTGTCCAGTTTTTGGGTACCACTTCAAGCCGGCACTGGGAACGCGACTGGTGACATCACTGTCGCGGCCCTCTCCGACAGGGGTAGAGAGCGCCTTCAGAATGAAGACAGCATTTTAACCGACGCTGATACAGGACTCGTGATCCTGGCCGATGGTCTGGGGGGACACAACGCCGGGGAAGTCGCCAGCGCTCTCGCTGTGACTGTGGCCCATGAGCTAATCCTGCAAGGACTCAAGGATGCGGACAGCAACCGGATAGACGAAAAAACCGGGTTAAGCAGCATCTCTCACGTCGTGGAACAAGCAGTCGTTCATGCGAATTCGGCCATCCATGCCAAGGCTCAAAAGGAGATCGAGTACCAAGGAATGGGAACCACCATCGTGGTTTGTGCCTTTCATGATGACCTGATTACAACCGCCCACGTGGGTGACTCACGCCTGTACCAAAAAAGGAAACATAACTTCACACAACTGACCGAGGACCATTTCACCTGGCCCTGGCTGGACCGGGCTCTGGGAATTGAGGAATATGTACTGGTCGACATGATGGAGGAGTCTGTCCTGCCGGGAGATACTTACCTGCTGTGCTCAGACGGCCTGACCGACATGGTAAACGATGAAGACATTCAGACAGCCCTGGCCGAATACGATACCGATCTTAACCGAGCGACAGAGGAATTGGTACGCTTGGCAAATGAAAACGGCGGGAAAGATAATATTTCCGTTATACTCGTCAAAATCAGGAAGTGACGAGAGGTGCTTTATCCTGTGTGCGTGAGTGGATTCACTGAGGCAAAGCAATTCCCGCCAACTCCCAGGACCGAGGGTCTCATGCCCGCAGTCCTTCCAATTGATTGAACCAGGCGCCGAAACCAGAGCATTGGTCTCTTAAAGCCTCCAAGCCTATTTCTGCGGCGATGTCTGGTCCATGCACCGTTTTTATGTAGTTTGCTTGGGATAACAGCCTCTTTGAGGGTGCGGTTTGTTCTGATTCATTGATTTGTTCAGGGTTTTTTCCAAATTCCTTAAGCACTTTCTGTGCCCAGACCGATAGCCCCTTTTCCCGGATGTTATTTTCAATGGCATCCGGCGAGGAGAACAGCAAGTCCTCGAATTCATGCATCTGCACATAGGGAATCACTCGTTCACGTAAGGGGGCTGAAACACTCTCTCTTATCTTCCAGCACTTCCTTATTATCGGTGACTCCCGCCTTCAGGCTCATTTCATGTTGGAAAATACTCTGAGTACGGAGACACAATTTACAGTTATACCTTCTATGCCTATCTCCATGAGATAGGTCATGCGCTAGGCCTCGGTCATCCGGGACCCTACCCAACAGATATCGACAATCCTGTGGCCAATTTTGGAGTCGACAACATATTTCTGATCGACTCCGATCAGGCAACTTTGATGTCCTATATTGATCGAGGTTTCAATACCTACATAACAGCCGATGGTAGCTACATTCTCACCCCCATGATCGTGGATATTATTGCGATCCAGAATCTCTATGGCACCCCCACCGATATCAACACAGGTGACACCGTGTATGGCTACCATTCCAATGTGGACGGTTACCTGGGAGAATTCTTTAAACTGTGGACCGAGCAGGACAATCCCTTCGTCAGTATCAATACGAATTTAAACAGTAAGCTTGACTTTGCCGACCTAGACGGCGACGACGACCTTGACCTCGTAGTTGGGGGCATCTATAACATTAACTACTTCGAAAACACGGGTACGGCTACCAACCCCGACTTCACCCAACGTATCGGCGAAGCCAATCCGTTGGACGATATTAATGACCAATTGTGGTACATTGACCATACTCTGGCTGACATCGACAACGACAGCGATGTTGACCTCATTGTAGTAGATATCCGGGGCACCATGGCCTACTATGAGAATACCGGCACAGCTACCAGCCCTAGCTTCACCCGACGTACCGGCGCAGCGAATCCTTTGGACAGTATTGATGAAGGATTATACAGCGACCTCTCCCCTGCACTGGCCGACCTTGACGACGACGGCGATATTGACCTGATTCTTCTTAGAGATTTTTACGGGAATATCGCCTATTTCGAGAACACCGGCACAGCAACTACTCCTGTTTTCACGCATCTCACCGGAGAGGCAAGTCCGTTGGACGGTATCTTCGATGAGAGTTCCCGCCGCTTTGCCTCCTCTCCGGATCTGGCCGATCTGGATGGCGACGGCGATATAGATCTCATTATTGGTGAAGTCTCTGATGGTCAAGTTATTATTAACTACTACGAAAACACAGGCACAGTCACCAACCTTCAATTTACACAACGTACCGACATAGCCAATCCACTGGCGCACATTAACGGGAATCTGCATATTTATATTGCTCCCGTATTGGTCGATATTGATGATGACGGTGACCTTGATCTTGCCTTCGGGAATTCCGACGGCAACTTTCACTACGCTGAGAATGCCGGTACTGCCTCGAACTCCGAATTTATCGCAAAAGGTCTCACCCATCGAACCTCGTTTACACTCTATGACAACGGTGGTACGGACACGTTGGATCTGCATACGGATACGATCGACCAACAGGTTGACCTGCGTCCAGAAGGGATCTCGGATGTCTATGGAGAGGTCGGCAACCTGATCATCGCTCGTGACATCTTGATTGAGAATTTCATTGCCGGGTTTGGAAACGATGTAGTTATCGGCAACGACAGGCTTTGGGGCAATGGTGGTGACGACGTATTGGAAGGGGGTGCTGGCGCCGACCAGTTACATGGCGAGAACGGCATGGACACGGCGTCCTACACAAATTCACCGGACGGGGTGACCGTGCGCCTGCACAGCCGGGCGACCAATGGCGGGGATGCCGACGGCGATACCTTTCCCGGTCTTGTGGACGTGACTTATACGGACGCGAACGGGCAGGAGCAAAGCGAATCCCTGCCTGACGTCGAGAACCTCACCGGTTCGGCACACAGCGACGTACTGGCCGGCGACCGGCGCGACAACGTCATTGACGGTGGCGGCGGCAACGACACCCTGTACGGTGGCCCGGGCGGCGGTGACGATGAGATGACCGGCGGGCCGGGCAACGACCGGCTGTTCGGGGGGCAGGGCGATGATACCCTCCGCGGCGGCCCCGGAGAGGACCGGCTGGTCGGCGGTCCCGGTGAGGACGTGTTCGTGTTTAGTCCCGGGGACGGCGCGGACACCGTGACGGATTTCTTCAGCGGGACCGATAAAGTGGACCTCACGGCCTTTGATATTGAGGGCATCGACGATATTTCCATGACGACCGGCGATGACGGCGTGACCGTCGATCTCAGCGACATCGGCGGCGGCACCATCCTGCTGGCGAACCTGACCGCGCTGCCGGATGCGGGGGATTTTCTTATCTGAGCCAGTCTGGTATTGTTGAATATCAAGCCGTTCGGATTTTTTGCTGACAGTTTGTATGATTAGTAAACAATCAAACACATTAATAAATATTCATAATAACCAGTATACTCTCAAACAGTTATATTAACCGTCAGGATTAGATTGGATGTCCGTTTTTCAACGGAATGAAGCGGCATGCGTTCGTTTGGTCCAGTTTTGCAGACGATACCCCATGCACCCGGGGGGTCGGGATCTGCGGGTCCACACCGGGCAGCTGTGATCAGGGTACCGCCGCGGGCGCCAGCAACCCCTACTTAATTCACGGGATATTGGATGGGAGGGGAGAAAGGTAAGGCCTGAGTGAAACAAACGGTAATTAGGTATCGTGTCCCCAGAATTCCAAAGAACGGAAATCCAGTGGACAACTTATTCCTTATCATAAGAAAGGTTTATTGACTGGATTCCCGCCCCTGCTCAACGCCATACAGGGGTAAACTTGCGCGGGAATGGCACGTGGGTGCATCTATTGTACAGAGCGTATCATTATCTACTCACACAAACTGCCTGATACGGTCTTCGCCAACATAAGCTTTGTTTAATATGTATTGAACTTGGACACCCACTATTTTTGGAAGAAAAAGATATGCAATTTTCTTTCAAAAGAATATGTAAAAAAAGTAGACAGATTTATTTTCCACTCAACTGACTTGGGCCTAATTCAGGAAAAAGATCAATAAGTCCCAGGATGAGCCTGATGGGTAATTCGGGGTCTATGGTCATTGTCCTTAACGCCTCCCTGCATAGGTTTGAATGAATAATCCGGTAAATTACAAGTCAGACTAATCTACTTCAAAATTGGCAATCAAGCCCGGATCTGGATGATTCAGTATCAAATCTGCTGTTTTTCGATTAGTCAGTCAGCGCCAGTTAAAAGCTTTCAGCACGCCTACAGAGAGTAGGAAACATCCTCCACAGGCGAAGAATAGAGCCTAGACCTTAGTTCCTTGTACATGCCTGTGATTGATTGGGTGACTCTCTGTTCGTATCCCGGCTCGCCAAAGGCGCGATTGTACGTCTCTCTCAGCAAAAACCGCCTCATCTGCCGCCCGAATGCTCCGTCAGCAATAAGGGACGGGGCTTGGTCGATGATCCGGTCCAACTGTGCCTGATAATCGGTCTCCCCGTAGTCCTCGATTTTGCACTCCACCAAGTCAGGCCGAACAGTGCAGCCCATCTGCTTCAACCATACCAGATCCCAGATATCTCGGTAGCGTACGTATTTCTGTGAGGCCGCCAGCGCAACCAGCTTGTCGGCCATGATCTCATCCATTGCTTCCACTCCAATCCTTACGGTTTTGTAGCCGTCCGGCAGGAACCGGTAATTGGCGTTCAGTTGCAGATCTTCACACGTGTAGGCCGGGATGTTGGCGACCTCAATCTTGATGCGCTGTCTCGGCAAATCCGGTCGCCCCGGTTCGGTGACCACAGACACCTGCCATTTGTCGACGTTCAGTGCCGCATGTGCCGGTTCCTCCGCTTTCAGCGTGGCTGGCTCCTTGACTGTGACCTCCAGGCCATATCTTTCGCTTAGGTACTCTTCAATAAGGCTTTTCAGCTCAGTTAGCGAGGACGAGCTGAAATCCCTGCCGCCAACGAAATCCAAATCCTCGCTGTACCGGGCGGAGCCGTAGCACAACCGCAGGGATGTACCGCCCTGAAAAACCAGGTCGTTCAGCAGGCCGGATTGCTTCAAGTAAAACAGGATGTCATAGTGGAGCAATTCCTTCTGGATGACGGGGCGGCTGTTCTCGTCATGGCCGTCTCTCACGGCCATGTCAACCAAGGCGTTGAGGGTATTGTCAGTCCTCTTCATGGAGCGCTTCCTCATCAACCAGGTCCAGGTTTCGCCCCACGCGCTTCAGGTCCCGGTAGGCCGTCTGCTTGGTCGCCAGTCTGAGCGGGCGCCCTGCGTCGACCGTCCCGTTAATCACGTCCGGCGTGGGCCGCGCCGTATGCGTAAACTCAATGACCCCGTAGGGCGTTTCGTAGTCGCCCCTTCGGCCGGTGGTCATGACGGTCATAACCATCGGGATCTGCGAGATAACGCCGTACTCGGACAGGGCGGACTCCAGGCTGACATAACTGTACTCGCTACGGCGCATCGCCGCGGCAATATGCTCCAGGGTGTGACCCCCGCGGTTCGGCGACAGGGCATTGACATACACGCCGTTTACCGCACGCTGCAGCACACCGCTTTTGACCAGCCTATTAATGCCTGCATTCAGGGCGGGCTCGTCATCGGCAAAAATCGCTCTGAGGTCGTTCTTCGTGAAGACATGGGCGCCTTCCCTGTCGTCCAGGCGCATGAAGTGATGAATGGCGTCAATCTGTTTCATGGCATCAGCACTGTTAATTAACATATATTATAGCGAAATGTATCAATACTGTCAATATATCTGTTAGTGGCCTCGGAAATTTTGAGCGCCAGCACCGGCAGGGGTTAAAGCAGACTACGCTATAGAGAACAACGATGGAATGCAACAGACGTCCCGGCAGGCACCGTTGAGACCCTGTAGCGGTACGATAAGAGCCCTGTTCCTGTGGGTTCGCTTTGTGCGTGTTTCACGTCTCAGGCGGGCCCGGTAGGTGTGGGTGAGGAACGGGGACGGCACAGGCAGGAAATGGACGAGATTTGCGGGCAGAAAAACGGGTGTGCCGTTGAACAGCGGGCAAGTGGTCTGGTTGGCTTCAGGAGGGCTTAAAAACAGCCGTGCAAAAGTGTTACTGTATTTTCGACCCCGAAAGTACAGTAACGGGGGGAGGAGGGCATTTTGACCCCCCCCCCCCCCGATATCCACCATTGAGTTCGTCGGACAGGCGGTCACAACATTAACTTTATTACCAGGCCGCACATTTCTTATGACAGCCCGCCAGTGATGACCCTGTCCATATCGACAACGGTTTCAGGCCAGTTAAATAGACGGCTTGGATAGGATAATTTTCAAAGCAGCCCGCCTGTGGAACAGAGTGATCAGCCCGCTTTGTATTATCTATGATACATAGCCGTCCCGCTGTTTACGCTGCAGCTTTCAGTCGCTGGCGCGTGCCACAGCGCTGACAATAGATTGCGATCATGTCATTGAGATAAGCCCGCCATGATCAGACTGTGATCGCCCGCATTATGTAATACCAGCCAGGCAATCTTTTATTCAACGTGTCGCGCGCCGGATCCCCCTGGTCCCTGATCCTTTAAACAGCGTGCTTGTAGTGCTATGATCAGCCCTCTCCCGCCCGTCTTGACGTATCGGCATCACTCAGAACACCGAACGCCTGTCTGCGACAGTCCCGCCTTCAGGCTCATTTCATGTTGGAAAATACTCTTCCTTGCCATGGAATCCGTAAAAGTCATAAAATGTCGTAACTTTATCAAAACTGCGCGCAAGGTTATTCAAATCCTTTTTAATGCGTGATAGAGAAACATCGCCACCGTTTTTACTAATCAGCAAGGGCGTAGCAAATATTTTATGTTTCTCCAAATACGGGACAATTACCAGCTTCATAAAACGTTCTTCTGTAGAGCCTTCCACTGATATGGCCAGCCTTACCATGCCGGGCGACCTCCAATCAGGTTTTTAGCCCATACGTCGCCGATGCCGTATTCTGCCAGCCAATGCTTCAGGCTGTCATCATCAAGACGTCTGAAATGCGATACGCCTTTCTCGGCATCAGTCACAATAAATGATTCTGCAGTAAAAAGATTAGCAAAAGCGATTGACTGCGTAGAGCAAATTACCTGTGTTTTCCTTGCTGTCGCATGGATAATATCTGCCAGCACATCCAGTGCGGCAGGGTGCAGGCCAAGCTCCGGTTCATCCAGAATTATGGTGCCGGGTCTCAATGATTCCGGCTGTAAAAATAGTGTCGCCAAGCATATGAAGCGCGCGGTTCCATCGGACAGGACATTCGCGCTGAAAGGCGACTCATGCTGTGCATGGGTCCAGCGCAAGAGGATATTTTCATCTCCACTGTTGCCAGTCGGTTGCAAATAAAAGTCATGAAAAAATGGCGCTACAGCTTTGACCGCAGAAACTATTTGTTGGTATGAGTTCCTGTAATCATTGTCATCACAATTCTTGAGTCGATTGAGAAATGTCGCGATATTCGCCGCATCTTTCTCCAGGTAATAATCGTTTGACAGTGGGTTGTTTTTCTTGAATCGTGCCTGGCTGCTGGTGTCGTGAAAGTGATAAATCCGACATTTTTCAAGCTAGCTACGCGTGTAAAACTTTACCGATCCACTATCAGCCTGCTGACCTGATACAAAACCGCTTTCACCTTTTGCCGGATAAAGCTGCCATTTCCTGGAAGAGCTGACAAATGTGCAGTATTCCTTGTTGAAGACCAGTGAATCATCATCCAGGTTTGGTGAAAATTCCACGTAATAGCCGTTGTTCTCAACTTCGAGTTCAATGGTTATGCTGGGGGTCTGGCGAGTACCGAAATGGAAAAACCGTTCCGCGCCGCCTTCCATTTCCACATAATTTCGTAACTTTCCCTGGGACAGATGGCTTAAAAAAGTAAACACGGAGATGAAATTACTTTTCCCCGCCCCATTTGCACCAATCAGTATATTGACTGGCTGCATGTTGAGTTCCAGTTCTCCGATAGATTTGAAGCCCTTGATGGCTATGCGTTTCAGGTGTCCGGTTTGACTTTCTGTCATGTCTCATACATCCCTTTCAGTCAATCAACATTCTCCGCAACCAGAGCGGCGCTTTGTCCCTTTGCAGGCGATACTTTGTTCATGGTTTCCTTCCAGCCAACTGTACAGGTACTGATGGGTCCTTGTATTCTTTTCTCCTCATCATTTCAGCAGCCCGCTTAACTTTTTAACGAGTTAATCCGCCAACCGGGACTTGATGTTATTCCAAGGATTCAATATTTTACTCATGATACTCGACCACGTTTCGGTTTATCCAATAATTACGCTGCTTCAGAATTTCTTTTTTTCGCTGACAGTTAATTCGGGATAGTCAACCTTTGTTATTGCCATGATGGCTTAATCACCTGTTCAAGCAAGGCTTCAGCCCCTTCTTCACCCCTTGCCTTTTCATCCTTGAGATCAAGATAACACTGTACATGTGATACCACGAACTGTCCCCGTATATTACGAGTTCGGTAAAATACCCCGTCATCATAGGGCGAAATAATCCTGATATTGGCGCCGGATGTCACCCGCTTGAATGGCAGTTCCTTTATATTTCTCTCTGAAATATCCATATAAACCGCCACCGTTCTATAGGTTGTAAACGGCGCATAACGCGACGCACCGGAAAAACAGGTGAGGGCATAGCGAGTCTGCGACCGTTTACAGAAATCCCCGATCATTGACTCAATTTCCCCTGTCGAACCCATATCATAAAACTCGTACACAGTATTCCGGTCCGATTGATACTCGGTTAACCAGGAAGCAAGCAGTTGGAAAGGCTCCGTCAGCTTGATCCCTCGTTTCTGATCCTGTATCCATTCACGCTCCAGCAGCAGCTTGCGAACGTTAGAAACCTGACCGATACTGACATCGGCTGCTTCGGCGAGTTCCATTGCCAACCACTGACGGCCCGGTTCACATAACAAAGCACGCAGTATTCGCTCGGCTTTGGGTTTGGACAACGACTTGAGCCCGCTTTTTCGAAGAAAACGATTAGGATTTCCCTTTATCTCTATAAATATCGAGTCGAAATGTAACCAGCAATTGCCGGAGAAGTCGATATAGCCGACCCCACTACTCTTACATATCTCGGCTGAGGCATCAGAGATATACGGCGCAGCAAATACACCATAGCCACCAGGTCGATTCTGTCGAAGTATTATCAACTGGTTCACGGCGGCACGTGCTGAACGGGGCTGACCGGATGCTCCGATTTTAACCAGTAAGGTCTTCCTGTCGTTCTGTTTTCGAAACGAGACGAGGAGGTCGGCTCTATACTTCTCTGTCCAGGTTTCCAGGTCAACCCGGATATCCATTAACTCCGGAATTCGTTGTAAAGTGGATAAAATTACCCATCTTGCTTCTTCAATTTGAATATCTTCTTTTTTCATTAAAATATAAACAATCAACAAACGTTGAAAATATATTAAATAGTGAAATTATAATATCGGATCGGTCAATTCATACAATGATAGTAAATGAATTAACTATAACTAATTGTTAGTATAGCTATAATTACAATAGTAACAAGATAATTTCTGCATTTATCCTTATTTGATGGATTTATCTGAATATCTTGTATATTTTATATCTATACTGATATAATTTTTGAAATTAAACTCATTATTATTGTTCGGTAAACGTCGGTATGACAAAAACTGTAAAGAAACAGCAACCTGCCACAAGAACCCGTCGTGAATCATCCGCTGACATGCCGGGACGGACAAAACTGATGGCAGCCTTGCGGGAACACATACAAAAACATATCGGCGGGACACAGGCTGATAAGGCTAAGGCACTAGGCATTACTCAGCCTCGTTTGAACGATTTACTCAAAGACAGAATTGATAAATTCAGTCTTGATGCCCTTGTATCACTAGCCAAAAAAGCCGGTCTGCGTGTAAGCATACATGTACAAGCTGTGCAACTTCATCCAGAATCAGCCTCGATAAATCTAAATCTTGCCCCTGTACATTCGACATTTGCCCCCACCCCGAGCCAGCTGGGCCAATTGGGCTCGCAGGAAGGCCCCAACCTGTTCCTCAGGCTGTTACGATGTGAAGCCATCGCCAACGGGCTTAGTCCAAAAGACGTGGTGCTGTCTTCAAATATCAACGCACCAGACAGCGGTATTGACGCAAAGGTAGAAAATTCACCGACCTCTGGTTTTCTGTTGGCAAAAGGTAGTACGTATTATCAAATCAAGACAGGCCCGGCTTTTAAACCCTGGCAACCCAGCGCCTTGAAGAAAGAATTACTTGGGAAATCAGGTGCCTTTCCATCGAAGCAACGCTTAGGGAGTGAGGTAAGGACTTGCCTCGAACAGGACGGGACTTACGTTCTCGTCACGTTCGGCCATGATTTGCTTCCAATTCAACACTCGCAGGCAGCCACTCACCTGGCTGATTTGTTCAAGGAATGTGGCTATACCAATCCAAAGGTACGCGTGTACGGACAAGGACAGATAGCCGGTGAATTGTACAAATACCCTTCTCTTTGCTGTGACTTGGTCGGTCTGGATGACGGCAGCTTTCTGCCCATTAAGGGCTGGCGAAATAACGCCCAGATGCAGGGCGTACTGGAACTCGGCAATGAACAGGCAGAATTGATCAAGGAGATAAGAACGGCCCTGCAGGAAAATACCGTTCAACATATCCGCATCATCGGTGAACCGGGTATCGGAAAAACCCGCCTGGCGCTTGAAGCATTAGACGTCGATGAAATAGGGCCATCGGTCATCTATGTGTCGGCAGGTGAAGATTTTCAAACGAGTAAATTATTCAATGAATTGCTCAAACCCGACAGAACCTATTCCGTCACATTAGTGATTGATGATTGTGATAATCGTGACAGGGTATCGATCTGGTCAGCGTTGAAGGGTCGTAGCAGCATTAATTTGATTACGATTGATCATGGCCCGGATAATACCCACGACAGCGCCATGCGGATATATCACTGTCCGCAACTTCCAGAAGAACAAATCAAAAATATCCTGTTCAGCTATCTCCAACAACAGGTGGATTTAAGTAATTGGGCAAAGTGGTGCGGTGGGTCTCCGCGCGTTGCCCACCTGCTCGGTGAAAATCTGAAAAGTAATCCCGATGACTTACTGAAAGCACCTGCCGATGTTGACGTATGGGATCGATATATTATCGGGCACAAAGAGATGGCAAGCAACGAAGCGGCGCAACATCGAATCGTCCTGCGTCATATTGCATTATTTCAGCGATTTGGGTTTGAAGTACCGGTGGATGCTGAGGCTGAATTTATTTCCGACCTCGTTAAACAAGTTGACCCAATGATTACCTGGGGCCGATTTCAAGTCATTGTGCAGTACTATCGAGACAAACGCATACTGCAAGGACGTCACACCTTGTTCATTGTGCCAAAAATGTTACATGTACACCTATGGGTACAATTTTGGAAGAATCATGGTCACGGATTTCAATTTCAGCATTTCCTGGGACTGGTTCCCAAGAGTATGAAACGATGGTTTTTAGAATTGTTTATCTACGCCCAAGAAGCGCCACAAGCAAAAAAGGTTGTCAAAAATATATTATCAACTACCGGACCATTCTCTGATCAGAGTTTCTTAAAGTCGGAAGTCGGTTTACGGTTCCTGAACTATCTGTCTGAGGCTGACCCGAGGGCAACAGTGGCCCTATTGGAAAGGACGATTAAAACATGGTCACAGGAAGAACTGTATGCCTGGAATACCGGCTGCCAGGATATTGTATGGGCCTTGGAAAAAATTGCGGTATGGGATGACTTGTTTGCCCGTGCGGTGTCTGTACTAATTCCCATGGCACTGGCAGAAAATGCTGGCTATTCCAATAACTCAAAGGAGCTACTACTCAGTTTATTCCAGGTCCGGCCGGGGTGGGCGCCGACACAGGCGCCACCGTCCAAGCGCTTTTCAATCTTACGAGACCTGGTCATGAGTGACGATGCCAGTCGTCGTTCACTTGGATTGGAAATGTGCAAAGAATGGCTAAAGACGCATGGAGGTTATCGGATGATTGGCGCTGAGTACCAGGGACTAAAACCGGCCATCGAATTCTGGCGCCCCAAGACATACGGTGAGTTATTCGATTATTGGCGCCAGGTATTACAATTTCTACGCGCTGAAATGAAAGGGTTTGATGCAGATGATCGGAATCGGGTTGCTGAGATATTCGTTGGCGCCGCCAGTGGGTTTGTGCATAACAAAGCGATGGTGGGTGAAGTAATGGACATCCTGTTTGAGCTTGCTGACGACAAAGAAATAAATCGTCGCCCTTTGATTCAATTTGTTATCCGGCAACTCCACCGAAATAGCGCTCCCCTTGATAAAAAAACACTTGCCAGAATCCGACAACTGGATAGCGTATTAACCGGCACCTCACTATGGGAAAGAACCTGCCGCTATGTCCTGTATATCAACTGGGAAGAAGATCATATATCCCGTGGGGAAAAACTTAAGGAAGCACAACTACCCGGCAAACGAGTACAAGATTTAGCTGAAGAATATATGAAGGACCTTACCGTATTTTCTGAGCATATACCAAGACTGGTCAAGGCATCCGGATATCGAGTGCCGGAGTTGGGAAAGGAATGCGGGAAGTTAGCCGAAGCGAAATTTGATGAACCAATAATGAGTTATATCGAATCCGCCAGTCCCAATAGCAATGGTCAATTCCTGGGAAGCTATCTTGCCGGCGTTCGCACACATAGTGCCGTGCGCTGGGAAAATCTGCTACATCGCTTATTATATAATGAAACAACTCGCAAAATCGCAATTGATTGCATACGGGATTCCAGTCTTACCGAATCAATCATGCGAGCTATGCTGGCCCTGTTTGAGGACGGGAAATTAGAACCAGTGGCTTTTGGTGGATTTATTATTACACAGAATACAACCAGTTTATCAAGTGATCTACTTCATCAGGTCATTACCGCACTCCTGCACCATGCTGACGGCACTTCAATCAATATTTGTACGCAGTATGTCTACAATTATTATTTTCATGAGGACTGCACGGACGATTTTCCTGAATATCTGATTTTTAAAGTACTGACTGCAGTGCCCTCCAGCGATGATTATGATCAGATGTATGGGTTTTACTGGGATAAAATAGCAAAAGGCTTTCTTAAGAAACATCCTGACCGGAATATGGATCTGTTCAAGGAAATTATGAGCGATATAGGGAGAATTTTTCATTATCGAAATACTGTTTACAACATCGCCTCTGATATTGTAAAGGACCACCCCCATGAAGCATGGGAAATCGTATCAGAACTCCTGATATCTGAGTCAAAGAATCATTATGAGTTAATCAGCTGGTTAGGGGATATTGGATTTGAAGATAACCCGAAACACAGCGCCATTAACTACATGCCAGCAGAAGATATTATCGACTGGATTAACTCAGACATAGAGAACCGACTCCGGTTAATTCAAGAAGTATTACCGAAAACCCTTGATGAAAACGCCGGTGGTCAATTGACACGCTTATTTATTGAAGAATTCTGTGATGATGATCGCATCGCCGGCAGCCTTTGCGTGCATTTTTATATGGGCGGATGGACGGGACCTGATAGCATATACCTATCAAAAAAACGGGATGCCGCCAGGCGCTGGATGTCAGAAATCCCATCTCCCGGAATCCAGCTATGGTTGGGAAAATATATTGATTACCTGAGTGGTCGGATCGAAGCGGCAATAATCCAGGAAGATCGCGAATTTTAGATTTCAGGTGCTCCCGCTAACTCCCGGGATCGAGGGCATCCTGCCCTCGTGGAGGGCGAGACGCCCTCCATCCCAGGGAAACATGTCCCGCGCCTCCTAGGGGACAGATTTAAATCTGTCCCCGCTGTCTTCGGCCTCCTGGGGGACAGATTTAAATAGGACTTATATACAATCTTACCCATGACCCCGTGATTAGCGGTAGATTGATGTCAACAAAAAAATTGATTTTTTCTGTTTGAAATATATAATATATTGTATACGTACCTTTAGGGTACGCACTAAATGGTTATTAGGATAACTGTTATGAAAACAGAGATTATCGTTCATATTGCAGATGAAGGAGGTTATTGGGCAGAAGTTACGTCTATTCCTGGCTGTGTAACACAAGGAGACACAATTAACGAGTTGATTGTTAATTTAAAGGACGCTGTTGATGGTTGCTTATCTGTTCTTGCTGATAATGTAAAGACTATCCTGGAACGGGATTTACGGGAGATTACTTTTGAAGACAGTAGGCGGAAAGACGTTGTGTTATCTTATCCGGAAGAAGGGGTGGCAGCTTAAGCGCATTAAAGGTAGCCATCATATTTATGTAAAGGAGGGTGAGATTTATCCCATTTCAATACCGGTTCATGGCAATAAATCTTTAAAAGTAGGACTACAGAAAAAAATAATGAATATCACTGGCATTGAAGAGCATGAATTATAAAAATTGGTTATGACCAAGAAAACTAAACAGCGCGGGAGGCCTGTTAAGAATGTGATCCCGCCGGTTGATACCAGGCCTGAAGGGGTTGCCGTTGCCATCATGCAGGCCCCGCCGAAGAAAGACTGGCAATACTTGAAGAAAAACAACACGGTTTGATATACCGAATTACAATAACTATAATGACTTTCTAAGTGCACTAGAAAGGAGTGCCCGGAGCGGGATTCGAACCCGCAAAGCCACGAGGACTGGGAGTGTGCGAGACTCCTGCGTTTACCAATTTCGCCACCCGGGCGATAAATTAAAACCCGTGCAACTCAGTTGAGTTCACGGGTTTTTTATTTTAACCCAGGCGGGTGTCGCGGACAGGCCAATATAGCTTTTTTAACCACTTACTGATCGTGCTTGGGAGTTGCTGCTAAGCAATCAGATCATTGTACCTCAATTGTTTCCCTCTCATAGCCTGCGCCATGTGCGACATCTGTTCAATAGTGTGTGACTGGCGGTCATTGGCCCGGCCTGAGAACTCCTTAACGTACCGATCCAGATGCTTATAACTCATGTGATGGTGAGTGCTATAATAGCCCCGCTTTAATAAAGCCCAAAAGGACTCAATACCATTTGTATGCGCTTGGTCCCGGACATATTCCTTAGCTGAATGGTGTACTGTCTGGTGCGCCTGTGGAATACCTTGATACCCTCGGTTCTCATCGGTAATGACATTGGCATCTTCAGCAACAACCTCACTAACGAAGGATCGGAGATTGTAGAAGTCTGGCCGGGTAATGCTTTTTGCCCTGATGTTGCCGCCTCTCTCCTTAGCGCCGATAACCGCCTGCTTGCCGGACGGCCCCCGGCCAGGAATACGCTTGCTCTGATGTTTATTAGTTTTTTTGCCGCCAATATACGTTTCATCTACCTCAACAACGCCCTGAAGCTGGGCCATCCTATCCCCGCAGGTTTCCCGAATCCGCATCGCCAGGTGCCAGGCAACCTTTTGTGTAATCCCCAAGTCGCTCGCCAGCTTGGTGCTGGCAATCCCCTTCAGGCTGGTAGTCAGTAGGTAAATAGCAATCGCCCACACCCGGAACCCCAGGTTACTGCCCTGCATTAACGTTCCGGTCTTGGTGCTAAAATCCTTACGGCAATCCTTACAACGCCATGACCGCTTGCCTGTCGTTCTTTCCGAAACTCGCTTTGACCCACAGGCCGGGCAATCTATCCCATGTTGCCAGCGGCAATTTATAAACCATTGCTCCGCAGTTTCATCATCGGGAAACATATTCATTATCTGGACTACTGATAACTTATTTCTTTGCTTTTTCATCTGGTTGCACCTATTAATATATGGGAGTATTTTACCCAAAAACAACCCAAAAGTCAAGCTTTTTTGGTAATTATTTCCTTTGCTGCTAATATAATTATGGATGTTTGAGAATACGCCATTGCCCCCTAACCAGGTCGCCGAACGAGCCAAGTGCAACCTTTATCTAACGTTCGAATCGCTCTTTCAAATAGTGCAACGCGATGTGGAGGAAGCAAATAAACTGTCAGCCAAGCGCAGGCGCGGTTTTGCTTTTCAATTGGAACAAAATGGCGAAGGAATTTATCCTATGTTCAGCGTTCGCCGTTTCCCTGAGGACGATCAGGACAGCAATGATATCAAATCTGTTTACTTTGAAAAATCAATCAATGCCATCAGAATTAGCGCACATGAAGATGAAATGCTTACCTATCCGCGTTGGAACAAGGATTCTCATTCATGCAAAATTTATATAGAAGACCAACCTCACGAAATGTGGGAGATAAGCCATAAAGTATTGGGACCCCTGTTCTTTGAATAACCAAACCCTTGGGTAAGATTGTATAGTAAGTCCCATTTAAATCTGTCCCCCTTGCCCGAATCCGGCAAAAATCACTGTGTTGACCTCGATTTAGCGGGAGCAACTGTTTAGATTTTATGTGTATCCGTAAGCTACTGCGGATTCTGCTATACTGACGACATGACCCCGGAAATATGGACAACCATCATCGGTATCATCAGCGCGGTGATCGCTATAGCTGCCTTTATCCACTTTAATCAACGTGGATTGCGTAGCGACTTGAACAAGCGGATTGATGACCTGGCCAGGCGCATTGACGAGCAGGGCAAGGAACAATCGAAGTTCCGTGAAGATATGGCCGGTAGGATGGGCAAACTGGAAGGCTTGCTCGAAGGGCTGCGTGAAGCTATTACCGGTAGGCGAGCTGCCTGATACAATTTCTGTTTTTTTCACTATCTTTGGCGCCGTGAGGCGCTTCTTCGGTTCCCCTGTACCGCTACAATCGTCTCTGTATCACCAGCCACCAGGGCATTCATGTATGCCAGGATAAGGTCACGGGTGCGGTAGCAGCCAAACTTTGCTTCATCTTCTTTGCGGACGATAGGGAAGGTATCCAGTATGTAACTCGCATCCTGCCGCGACAACCCATACAGGTGGAAGTACAACGCATCAAGGCGGGCGCGCAGGTGACGCCGCTCCTCTTCGTCCCAAGTGAACGGCGGCCCGTCATAGCCGAGGTCGCGGGCAAACGGCGCCATGTCGTGGGCCGTATAGGTGAGACGAAGCACGTGGTCGCGGACGAGATCGCGGGCGGTAATATCTCCGAACTGCCGGTCGTAGTCATCGGATGCTATGACAGGAAGCTGCTCAACGATGAACAGATTCAAGGTCTGGCCTTGAATTTTCTGGCGTGCGGCAAAGTCGAAGATTATTGCGTTGAAGTTGGCGGCTAGTAACCATTCATTGCGGTTTATCGTCTCTGGTTTGAGAATTGGTACTTTGTTCCCGAATCCAACCGTTGGTAAAAGCGCCGAGATGAATGTTCTGACGTTCGTGGGCGCCGTAATTTCCTTGAAGCCAAGAACCCAGGTTGATCCCGACGGCCAACCACATTTCGATGCTGGAACCCAAAACTGTGGGGTGGGTAGCCAGTCCGGATCTTGGTGTTGTGTCAAAGTAGTTATCATGGGCTGCGCGGGCCGGCTCAAATTTGTGGGATTAACCACTACGCTGGCGGCTCGGTGGTCAAAGGCCTGCACCATCTTCCCCTCATACAGCGGCAGGTACAGTTCCTCTCCCCGTTTCCAGCGATTGCCCTCAACGGGATAGAAGCCTCCAGCTTCAAGTTGTGCCGCGCTACGGAACAGGTGGGAGTCGTTGGTCATGTGAAACATGGTTTGGTAGCGTACCGGCCAGGCGCGGCGCTGCTCATCGCCTGAACGGTCAACGAGCACCGGGTGCCGCTCGTAGATGCGGCGAGTGATGTCGGCGTCGCCGCGGCGGCGGAAGATTGGCGCGGTGCCGGTATTGGGGTTCACCCGGGCGAAATCCTCAGGTGATAAGGGGAAGCAGCGCTCCGGGTCGTTGATTGCGCCGGTGTCGTTGAGGAAGAAAGCACACCGGGTCTCTGTAAAATGTCGCTCGTCAGCGCCGAATATCAGGGCGCAGAATTTGAAACGCGAGTCCACGTCCGGGAAAAATGGTGGCTGGTTGGACCTGAGGCGGCGGTTCTCGAAGTCGAACAAGCCGGCGATTTGTCCACTTGTCGAAACAGTCTTGAAGAACCGCGCCGCAGTCTTGTCGGCGTAGATGCCGGACGGCGTGAGCAACCCCACCAGACCGTCAGGTTTGACCAACCCCATAGCCCTTTCGACAAACAGTGAGTAGAGGTTGATATCACCCCCGCCCAGCAGGGGGTAGTGACCTGATGTGCGAACCATTTGACCGAGGTCATCAGCACGGGCCTTGGCCGCGTCGAACTCATGCGCCAACGGCTCGCCCCGTTCGCGAAGCTGCCTGATCCCGGCCTTACGCGCGGCAGCGGTCGGGGCGCGAGCCAGCTCCGGAGCGCGGGTCGCGAACCACTCCACTTCTTGCAGCTTGATGCGCTCCCAGGGAGGGTTCCCAATTATGGCGTCGAATCCGCCTTCAGGACGCTGATCCTGCCAGCGCTGCTAGACGCCGGGGAAGGCCACCTGCCAATGCAGGAAGCCCTCGCGCCTGGCTATTGACACAGCTTGATTCCATAACACTCCGAAGGGAGAGGATTCTTCCTGATCACCCGCCGCGGCGGCGGGGCCGCCGGACAGCATCTTATAGGCGTTATCGGGGTTCGCTCCCAATGCCTCAACGAGAGGAATCTCAAAACCGGCGCGCTGCGACTTGTTCATTCCCGCCGTCAGCCAGCGCAGGCCGCAGACGAAGTCAAGAAGGCCGCGTAAGCTCACTGTTGTTGCTTCAACGCCTCGGAACAGGTCTGCCGACTCGCGCACCTCCGACAGGTCAGCATCGGACATCTCCTCGATGAGCTGCATACCGGCGGCGGCGTTCTCGGCGCCCTGAATAGCGCTGGAAACAAACAGGCTGCCAAGCCGGTACAACTCCTCGGTGGCGCTTTTCACACTGAGACCGATAAGCGAATCGCCACAGCGCAGGTGGTGGTCCAGGAACGACAGCGGCGCGCCGACGGTGAAACTGTGCAGCCACAGCGATATCTTCGCCAACTCGACGGTCAGCGGGTTCTTGTCCACGCCGTAGATACAGCGTTTGAGCACCATCCGCCGGATAATGGCCTGGTCGGTAAACTGCGCCTCGTCAATAACCCAGCCGGACTCGACGGCCCGTTTCAGAATATCGGCCCGGATTGCGGTTATCCGCTCAACGAGTGGCGATGTGTACTTGCCGTCCAGCCATTCCGGCACTGCCGGCACATATTCGACCAGGGTAACAATGTAGTCAGACAGGAAGTCCACCGCACTGACAAGGAAGTGACCGCTTCCCATCGCCGGGTCCAGGACTTTGACATTCAAGACCGCTTCGGACGGGTCCAGATCGGCCAGTTCGGCGTAGCGTTCGGCCTTTGGACGACGGTCGCTCCTGAGCGCTTCCGACCTGTGCTCGAACGCCTGTAATCGCTCTTCAGCCAACGGTTTAAGCGTCTGCTCCACAATCAGGTCAACCAGCTCCTGTGGCGTGTAGAAGCTGCCGCTGTCCTTGCGCGCATACGGATTGGGACGGGTCGACACGCTCCCGTCGTCTGCGCGCACCGGTTCGCGCTCCAGCAGCCTCTCGTAGATTGAACCCATCTGCTGCACCGACAGGTCGCGGTAATTGACAAAGCGACGCTCATCCGCGCTTCCGGTGTGGCTCAGGTCATAAATAATATCAGCGACCACCACGTCCGACAGGCGCGCGCGGCCAAGAATCGGCGCAGTCCCGGACGCGAACAGCCCGCCGTTGTAGGGAGGTAAGCCGATGGAGTCGTCACCCCTGTCGATAAGCCTGAAAAGCTCGGTCAAGCGGTTGTAGTAGTTGGCTGCCGTGTCGGAGAAGATATCACCCTGCTTTTTCCGTTGCGCGATATCGTCTCGCACCCGCTTGCGCAGGCCGTAATCATCATAGCGAAGGTCGTTGACAGGCAACAGCCCGCGGTCCTCGGCGTACAGGATGAACAGCAACCTGTACAGGAAGATCAGCGCGGCGGGGCGAACCT
Source organism: Gammaproteobacteria bacterium (assembly GCA_965222155.1). Lineage (GTDB taxonomy): Bacteria > Pseudomonadota > Gammaproteobacteria > Eutrophobiales > Eutrophobiaceae > JAAXHV01. Next base: position 99,140 of record CBDCTH010000012.1, on the reverse strand, counting down.
GCGACAGGCTTTTTCCGGTAGCGTCCGCAAGCGCCCTTACGAGACCGGGGAAGACACGATCAAAGACGACGCTTGAAAGGTCCTGGGCCACCTGTTCTTCGTAGCGCCGGCCCTGCGCGAGGGCGGCTTCCAGGAAGGTAGCCGTTGCGCCCTGCCGGAGCAGGTACGCTTCCCGGTGAAACAGCAGAAAGAACATCCTCAGCCCGTCTTCATCATCCTGAGCCAGTATCGCCTTGAGGTCGGTCTCGAAGAAGCCACTGGCGCGCGGTCTGGCGCGCTGGTCGTAAAGTCGCCAGACACTGCCGTTGGTGAGAATGCCCCAACGGACCTGACCCCCCGACACAATTTCAGCAGTTAACAGGTAGCGTAATATCTGCCCCTGGGGCGTGCCCTCATGCGCCTGCTCGTCATCTGCCCGGCTATCGAGAGACCGGCCGATACGCTTGCTTTCCTGTACCAGCAGCGCATCCTTATAACGATCTTGCGAATTGCCGCGGGCACTGGCCCGCTTCTTCGCGTCCGCGTCAGCAAAGAGAAGGTGATCGGGAACGTCCTCATTGCGCGCTGTGCCCTGCTGCGGCAGGTAGTCGGTCCAGCCCAGCATCTCCAGGACCGGACGAATGAGTTCCTGTTCCGTAACCGCTTCATTGGGTTCACTGAAGCGACTGAAATTGTTGAAGCGAGCGGTGATGGCATTGGCGAACCCGGTATACGTCTCCGGTTGCTTCACCGATTCCTGCCACTCCCTGGTTTCCCTGATACCGTCCGTTAAAAAATATTGTTTGAATAGTTGTCCTGACATATCAATCTCTTTCAAAACACGCCCGATAACCTTGCTTCACAGACAAGGAATAATCGCTCTACTGGATTCCTGCTTGCGCAGACATATCTGTAGCATTGTTATGCTGTTACCTCCGTCGTCGTTCCGGCGTCTGCCTGCAGCAGGCAGGCCGGAACCCAGTCTGATACTGTGTCGCCCCTGGCTTACGACATGCCGGGGCAGGCTCCGGCGACTCCTTGTTCCACTGGATTCCGGCATTCGCCGGAATGACGACGGTAGACATGCCAACACTTACAGCCACATCTTCGTTTTCAAAAGGTGCCGATGTCCACCTGTTATTGCCCCTGCTGAACGTCCCTGAACATTTTCTTCTCTTTCCACTCACACAGCTCATAGATCAGGCAGCCAGCGCATTTCGGTTTGCGCGCCATGCAGGTATAACGGCCGTGCAGGATCAGCCAGTGGTGGGCGTCCTGTTTGTACTCATCAGAGACGAACTTCAGCAGGCGCTGCTCGACTTCCAGGACGTTTTTGCCGGGCGCCAGACCGGTGCGGTTGGATACCCGGAATATGTGGGTGTCTACGGCAATGGTGGGTTGGCCGAAAGCGGTATTGAGGATGACGTTTGCCGTTTTCCTGCCGACCCCCGGCAGTTTTTCCAATGCTTCCCGGTTCTCAGGCACCTTGCCGGCATGGGTATCAACCAGGATATGGCAGGTCTTGATAATGTTTTCGGCTTTTGTGTTGTACAGGCCGATCGATTTGATATATTGCTTCAATCCCGGTTCGCCCAGCCTGATAAACTGCTCCGGCGTATTGGCCGCCGGGAACAGTTTTTCCGTAGCCTTGTTGACACTGACATCCGTGGCCTGCGCCGACAGGATAACGGATACGAGCAACTCAAAGGGACTGGAATAACGAAGTTCCGTCGCAGGCGCAGGGTTATGTCGCCTTAGCAGGGAAAAGATTTGTGCGCGTTTGCTACGGTTCAAGGTCTGCTGATCAGGAAGAGCGGATTCTACCCGGGATGGGAAGTGACAGGGCAGCCAGCAATAACCCGAAGATGATGAACGCGCCGGCGCTACCGTCAAACAGGTGTAATCCCCTCGTGAAAATGGATACAGGCTGTAGTGAACCCAATGGTTCAACATGGGATACCAGGTGAATATCCGTCAGTATGCCTCCCCTGGCCGCTAATTCACGCAACAGGCCTGTGGCTGTGACTAAGGCAACACCCGTCAGGGCTGTTTTCAGGCTGACCAGTGCACCCTCCCGCAAACTTTTTTGCCACGGGAACGCGTCAAGATGAAACAGGAGAGTGGTATTCATGGCCAGGAGAAGCAGGTAAATACCGAGTTGGTTCCTGAGCTCATACCACCAGGCCTGTAACAGTAAGTCGACGATTGACACCCAGGCTGCCGAGATCAGCAATAAATAAACAGATTTATGCTGCATCGGGATAATGCGTCCGGCGCAGGACGCGGTAACGCCGGTCAGGATCAACACGGCAAGGTAGACAATCCCTATGGACAGACCGCTGAGCAGCGTGGTCGATACCGCCAGCATGGGCGTCAGACCGACCAGACTGAGCGTGACCGGATCCAAGGATTTGGATAAATCAGGATAATACATTGCTATTGCATACCGGACTCGGTGGCATCAAACTCAATTTCCATACTCATCAGGTTTGTTTTGATTAACTCCAGCCGGGCCTTCGCCCTGTCTGCTTCCAGGATTTCCTGCTTGATGTTATTGTCAAACGGTAAAAATTCCGCCAGGCGATAACTGAGTACTTCCGGACTCACTGACTCGTGCTCTTCATCTGCATATAAGGTGTCATAATTCTCGACGATATGCCGGTATATATCCTTGAGCAACGGGTATTCATCCAGACCTTCCTCTGCTTCGTCCGAGGCAATCCAGTCGATATTCCCTGTGAGTAAATTATTGCTCCGTACAGCCGTTTGCAAAACCCGTAAGCGTCTTTTCCCCTGTATGGTAATAGTCAACAAGCCGTTTGTCTGGCGCGAGAAATCAATAATTTCCGCGTATGTGCCTACGTTGAAACAGGTGGCCGCCGGACCGGTTTCCGCTCCCTGTTTTATCAGGCAAACCCCGAATCCGCTATTGGTTTTCAGGCACTCGCTGACCATGTCCACGTAGCGCGGCTCGAATATCCGTAGCGGCAGTTGGCCATCCGGGTATAAAACGGTATGCAGCGGGAACAGGGGGACGGTTTGCATCAGTTTGACAACCTCTCAATCAGACGCCGGTAAATATTTTCAAACCCGCCATTACTCATGATCAGGATATGGTCGCGCTGTATCCTGATCCGATCCAGTTGCGCCACAATGTCTTCCACAGTGACAAATACGCGCAACTTGTCAGCCAGACCGCTAAGACTCGCGCGCAGGTCCCAGCCAAGTCCCGAAGGTTCAAGCACATAGACCAGGTCCGCATCCGTCAGCGCCGCGGCCAGCGTATTTTTATGTATTCCTGCTTTCATCGTATTCGAACGTAACTCCAGTACGGCAATGAGACGTTGTTCACCAACATGGCTTCTGAGCGCCTGCAGCGCACGTTTGATGGCCGTCGGATGGTGGGCAAAATCGTCATAAACTGAAACGCCATCGACTCTCGCCAGCAATTGTAACCGCCGCTTTACGCTGGTAAAACCGGACAGGCTTTCACAGGCCTGCTGCATATCCACACCAACCCGGTGTGCCGCTATCAGCGCCGCCAGGGCATTTTCCGCGTTATGCTCGCCAAATAACGACCAGTGCACCCTCCCCACTTCCTGTCCTTGTTTGATTACCTGGAACTCCGAATAGTTCCGGTTCAACGGTACGGTTCGCCAGGCGCTGGAAACGTCACCAAAACGGTCCACCGGTGACCAGCATCCCATCTCCAGCAGCGTATCGATATGTGGACTTGCCGCCCTCGCAATAATCCGGCCGTTGCCGGGAACGGTCCGGATAAGATGGTGAAACTGCCTCTGAACAGCCGCTACATCTGCGAATATATCCGCGTGATCATATTCTATATTATTGATGATTAATACATCGGGACGGTAGTGGATAAACTTCGACCGCTTATCGAAAAAAGCCGTGTCATATTCATCGGCTTCAACCACGAACAGTTCTGAACTGCCGATGGTCGCGGAGCACCCGAAATTTTCCGGCACCCCGCCGATCAAAAACCCGGGGTCCCGTCCCGCGCCATGCAACAGCCAGGCAAGTATGCTTGAAGTGGTGGTTTTGCCATGGGTGCCGGAGACGGCAATTACCATGCGTCCCGGCAACACATTTTCTGCCAGCCATTGTGGCCCGGACATGTAGGGAATCTTTTCCGCCAGCACGTACTCTACGCTCTCGTTGCCCCGGGACAGGGCATTCCCGACTATGACCAGGTCCGGCCTGGGGTTGAGCCGGTCCGGGTCATAGCCTTGCTTGACCTGTATGCCTGATTTGGCCAATTCCTCACTCATGGGCGGATAAACATTCCGGTCACTGCCGGCAACCTCGTGACCGAGTTGTTGCGCCAGGCGGGCGATACCGCCCATAAACGTACCGCAGATCCCGAGTATATGCAGCTTCACGAATCGGGATACACGAGGGTTAACTCGATGAATATCCCCAGTAACATATACATGATCGAGACGCATGTCCCGAGGGCGAACGAGGACGACATTGCATGTCGAAAAATATGCGCCAGAACCACCACGTACCAGATGAGCACAAGGTAAAGGAGTACGGAGAAGATTTGTTGCATGAATGTCATCGGGCCGGATTCGGACACGGTCAGGACACCAGGCATGAGCAATAAACCAAAAATTATCCCGGTTCCGGCCAATGCCGTTACAGTCTGAGCCCACCTGTTTACTTTACGACACAACAGCAACAGTAACAGAACAAACACCAATAAAAACACAGTACCGACGATAGCTGCCGGCAGCGCCCCCGTTATGTTCTTATCCAGTTCTGCCAGCACGAAATCAAGCAGAAAATAAATTCCGACGCTGAGCATCAACAACTCCCGGGAAGCAGGAACGTCCTGGGGCCGATACTTCAGCAGGCATATGTAACAAAAGGTCTTGGCGAGTATTACGGCATCCTTATACATGGCAACAGTTTATATGAAAACCACATCACTTGTATTGGAATGACTCAATGCAAACACATAGCTCTGCATTGGCTATTCCGGCGTAGCCGGTAATGATTAATTTAATCTATCCTTTCCATAAAATATTACGAATATCGTTATCCAAGATATTGCGCTATGCTGTTTGATAATTGATTAATCACGATTCCAGACAGGAGGATCTCATGCATATAGATATTGGTATTTCCGAAGATAACCGGCAACAGATAGCTGAAGGTTTGTCCAGGTTACTGGCCGACAGTTATACACTCTATCTGAAGACACATAATTTCCATTGGAACGTGACCGGACCGATGTTCAGCACTTTGCACACCCTGTTTGAACAGCACTACACGGAACTGGCGACGGCAGTGGATGAAATTGCAGAACGCATCCGGGCATTGGGGGTAGCGGCACCCGGGTCTTATGAGCAATTCAGCCGATTGTCCTCGATCCGGGAGGAAACCGGAGTGCCGGGAGCGGCAGAGATGATAAGGCAACTGGTCCAGGGTCAGGAAGCGGTGGTCAAGACAGCCAGGAGTATATTCCCGGTAGTGGAGAGCGCCAATGATGAACCCTCGGCGGACCTGTTGACGCAACGCATGCAAATCCACGAGAAAAATGCCTGGATGCTGCGCAGTTTGCTGGAAGACCATGGTTAGCCCCGGCAAGATATACGGGATAATGATGTTCCTGTATTTTGCCGGCGTTGCGGCATTTGCAGAAACGCCGCCGAGAAACTCATTTGACAGCGCAGATATGATATTGATGGGCGAAACAAATCTGGCATATACAAGCTGTTTGCAGGACGAGGCACGTGAGCATGTGGCATCAAGCCCGGATATTCGTGTCGTCGCAGGCAATGCGGTTGAAACCTGCAATTCGATCCTGGCCGAACTGCAAACCGCCCTGACAGACAGGGGGGTCAACCCCGATTTCTATGTGGGCGCGGTAGAAAGAATAAAGAAGCGGGCCATCCGGCGCTTATTGCCGTTGCTTATGATGGAGAAATCAAACCAGGGAGATTAACTGCGTAAATCATGTAGACGGTGGGTTCACTCTTCAGTGCGTGCCACGAAGCAGTCCATTTACACTCAGATCTTCATCTATATCCGGCCAGTGGATACCTTCACCATCTCCCAATATTTCATATTTTCGTAACTGTTCAGCTGTCGCGCTTGCAAGCCGGGGAAACCATATAAGAGGTATCATTATTGTTCGTCCATCCACTAACCAGACAACAAGTTTATCTTCCGAGAACTCTACTAACGGATACATTTTAACTGCTCGCTCGTTCATACCAAGCCTCCAGTAATTGCTCTTTGTGCTTTTCGATTATCTGCTTTATCGAATTCAATTCATGTGACTTAAATCTTTTTGAGCTTGCCAAAGCAACTGGTTGCAGCCAGAATTTTGCAAGAAATCGCTCTCTTTGTACATAAATATCAGGGCAAACGCATACTTTTATATTCAATAGCAAAAAACATGAATTCCCCGTGAAAACTCCGTTTCCCATTCCTGCTTTCGCAGGAATGGTATGCCGAATTTCAGGGCTGGATCACGGTTTCAACGGGTAGAATCCAAAAGTATGCGTTTGCCCTGACATGAATATGAGGCGGTTCTCCTCTTTCATTGCTATAGAAGTAAAACCTGTACGGCCCATTTCTTAATACAGTTGGCATACATCTTCCATTGTGGCACGATTTTTCATGGCTTGTTCATATGGAAAACAGACAACACCCATTCTGGCGGAGTCATTTATATACGATATCTTTTAATACCTTTTTCTGATCGTCAGATAAGGTTGAAAGAGAATCGGGATCAATACCATTTGTCAGGGCGTGAAAACTTTTGTGCCACTCCTTTAATAACGCTAGACGCTGATTAACTTTCATATAGAGACTGCACTTTCATCAACGGTCCCAGTTCCGCCAGCGCCTGCTTATAGACATCCCGTTTAAAGAACACGACGCTTCTGGCGGGCTCAGAGGAGTCTACCCAGCGCCAGTGATCAAATTCCGGGCGACGGCTTGAGGCCAGGTTGACGTTGCTTTCATCGCTTGTCAGTTTGAGCAGGTACCAGCGCTGCTTCTGACCGATACAGAGCGGTCTGATGTGGCGTCGGATGTATTTTTTCGGCAGTCTGTAATGTAACCAGTCCCGGCTCACGCCAACCACTTCCACGTGTTCAGGCAATAGCCCTACTTCCTCATGCAGTTCCCTGAACATGGCCGCTTCAACAGATTCGTGCTGTCTGATGCCGCCCTGGGGAAACTGCCAAGCGTCCATTCCAACCCGTTTTGCCCAGAACAGGCGGCGCTGATCGTTGAACAAGACGATTGCTACGTTAGCGCGAAACCCATCTGCATCAATTTGTGAACGTGAACTGGGCATTTTGTCTATTATACCAGTGCAAAAAGGTGGTATTTTTAACACACATTACCTTTGACGGCAAGCTGCAACCTTGCGCTGGGGACGGAATTCAATTCCGTCCCCGTCAACGGAACAGGTGCTTGATCGCGTCTCTTTCCTGTTCCAGTTCGGCTTGCGTCTGTTTCATCTTTATCCTGCTGAATTCATTGATGTCCAACCCCCGGACTATCTCACAAGTACCATCAGCACAGGTAACTGGGAAGGAATAGACAATGCCTTCCGGAATGCCGTAACTACCATCTGCAGCCACAGCCATACTTGTCCAGTCATTTTCACGGGTTCCGAATACCCAGTCACGGGTATGATCCAGGATGGCGTTTGCAGCAGATGCGGCGCTGGACGCACCCCGGGCCTTGATAATTTCGGCGCCGCGCTTCGCCACTCCGGGAATAAATTCATTCTCATACCAGCTTTGTTCGACCAGTTCCATGGCCGGTTTCCCATCCACCAGAGTATGGTGGAGATCCGGGTATTGCGTGGTTGAATGATTCCCCCAGACAGTGAGTTTACGGATGACGTCTACCGGGCGCGAAACCCGGGAGGCAAGCATTGCCAATCCCCTGTTGTGATCAAGACGCATCATCGCCATGACCCGACGCGGGTCCAGGTCCGGTGCATTCTTCATGGTGATCAAGGCATTCGTATTGGCCGGATTGCCGATAACGAGCACTTTAACGTCACGACTTGCATGATCGTTCAAGGCCCTGCCCTGCACGTTAAAGATTTCGGCATTGCTCAATAACAGATCTGCACGTTCCATTCCGGTCCCGCGCGGTTTTGCCCCGACCAGGAAAGCAAAATCCGCATCCTTGAAGGCAATATCGGCATCAGAGGTGGTCACCACCCCGGCCAGCGTCGTAAAAGCACAGTCATCCAGTTCCATAACCACACCGTCCAATGCCGGCAAGGCGGGGGGAATCTCAAGCAGTTGTAGAACTACCGGTTGATCCTTGCCTAAAAACTCTCCGGCGGCAATCCGGAACAGCAAGGCATAACCGATTTGACCGGCAGCACCGGTAACAACAACGCGTACGCTGGGTTTCATGCTCATCTATCTTCAATGGGTATGTAATCACGGGATTTTTCGCCGACATACAACTGTCTTGGGCGACCGATACGAAAGTCCTTATCCTCCATCAATTCCATCCATTGGGTAATCCAGCCGGCACTGCGCGCCAGGGCAAACATCACCGTAAACATGGAGGTAGGAATGCGCAGGGCCTGGTAGATCAGGCCTGAATAAAAATCAACGTTCGGGTACAGTTTCCGCTTGATAAAATAGTCATCCTCCAGGGCTATCCGTTCCAATTCCATAGCTATTTCAAACAAAGGCTGATTCAGGTCCATTTCATCCAATAAATTATGGCTTGCCTCACGAATGATTTTTGCCCTTGGGTCATATTCCTTGTAAACCCGGTGGCCGAAGCCCATCAACTTGAAGCTGTCTTTGCTGTCTTTTGCCCGGGCAACGAATTTCCCGACGTTCGATGGCTTGCCGATCTCCTCCAGCATCCGGATCACGGCCTCATTGGCACCTCCGTGGGACTTGCCCCACAGGGTTGTAATGCCGGCGGCGACACAGGCAAAAGGATTGGTTTCAGAACTGCCGGCAAGGCGCACGGTCGAGGTGCTGGCGTTCTGTTCGTGGTCGGCATGGAGTATGAAAAGAAGGTCCAGGGCGCGTACGGCAACCGCTGACGGCGTGTATTCCTCAGTGGGCCATGAAAACATCATATACATGAAATTTTCAATATAGTTGCGTGAATTATCGGGATAGACAAAAGGCAGGCCGGAGGCATAGCGATAGCATTTGGATGCCACGTTGGGAATCTTGCCGATAACTCGCTTGGCGGTCATCAAGCGGTTATCAGGGTCCCTGATATCGGTACGGTCATGGTAGTACGAGGCAATGGCGCTGGTCACACCTGCCATGATCGACATGGGATGAGCATCGTAGCGATAGGCCGAGTAAAACCGGGACAGGTGCTCATGTGTCATCATGTGCATCTTGATGGAATGCTCCCACTCATCCATCTGCTGTCGGTTTGGCAATTCACCATGGATCAACAGATAGACAACTTCCAGGAAGGTGCTGTTTTCCGCCAGTTGTTCTATCGGGTAACCGCGGTGCAACAGTATCCCTTTCTCTCCATCCAGGTAAGTAATGGCGCTGCTGCAACTGGCGGTGGTGGTATAACCCGGATCATAGGTAAACATACCCAGTTCCTTATACAGGGACTTGGTATTGATAACCGGGGCGCCGTAAGTGCCCTCAGAAACCGGACATTCGAGTTGTTTGCCGGTTTTGTTATCAGTGATAGTAACTGTACGCGTCATGAAACCTTCTCCTTCTACCGGGGAATCTGCAACTATTATAGTTATGTTATTTATCTAGCATACATCTATGAGAACAGTCCGCAAGTCAAGATGTCAAAACCTCGAAGAACAGGGCAACCGCATACTTTTGGATTCTGTTGCAGAAGACAGGAAACCAACCGGACAACACCGCCCGTCATGCTGGCGAATGCCAGCATCCAGTCAAACAACAGCTCAGGGTAATGAAGGGTTATTCACTGGATTCTGGCCTGCGCCAGAATGACGGAATCGGGCAAAAACATCTGAATTCAAAAGTATGCGTTTGCCCTGTCTCGAAGAAGATCCTCCCATAATATAAAACAGCTTACAGTTTAGTGTGTTACGAAAGTATTCAGGTATAATTTCAAGAAATAGTCATATAATACGGCTTGATTTTGTGTATGAGACTGAATAATTGCGGACAAACCTCAGAAATAACAGACAAAACTATTGCAGAAACGTGGAAATACGATGAGCGCGCCCGGACCATCCCTTTTTTACAGCGGTAATACCGCATTTATTGAAGAAATACATGCACGGTACCTGGATAACCCTGCCAGCGTGGCTGCTGAATGGCGTGAATACTTTGATGACCTGAATCAGGAAGGCCCGGAAACCGATGTTGTGCCCAGTCCTGTCGAGGAGACAGCGCAGACTGCGGCAATAGATGATAAAGTCCCTGCACCTGCTGCGCGGCAAACAGATGCCGTTAACACGGATAATAAAAAACAGGCCCTGGTATTACAGCTGATCAACGCGCATCGCTTTCGCGGCCACCAGCAAGCCGATTTGGATCCCCTGAAACAATATGTGCGACCGGAAGTACCCGAGTTGGACCCTGCTTATTATCAGTTCACCGATGAAGACATGGGGCGGATATTCAACACGGGTTCGCTGTTTGCGCCTGATGAACTGCCTCTTTCCGAGATCATCGATATCGTCAAGACCACTTACTGTCGGTCGATAGGCGCTGAATACATGTACATGAATGAAACAAAGGAAAAGCGCTGGATTCAAAAAAGACTGGAAGAAACCAGGGGCAGCCCCCAATTCTCGCCGGAGAAAAGAAAACGGATACTGGAGCGTATTATTGCCGCCAATGCCCTGGAGGAATACCTGCACAGGAAATACGTGGGACAAAAACGTTTCTCGCTGGAAGGAGGCGAAGCAATAATTCCGATGCTTGATGAAATAGTCCAGTCGGGTGGGGAAATGGGGGTGCGGGAAGCGGTAATCGGTATGGCGCACCGCGGCCGGATAAACGTACTCATCAATATTATCGGCAAGTTGCCCGGAGAATTGTTCGGTGAATTTGAGGGCGCAGGCAACCAGACAAGCGGCGACGAATTTACCCGCTCCGGGGACGTAAAATATCACCTGGGTTATTCATCCGATATTCAAACCCCGGGGGGAGTCATTCATTTGACCCTGGCATTTAATCCGTCCCATCTTGAGATTATTGACCCGGTTGTAGAGGGTTCCGTGCGCGCACGCCAGGACCGGCGCCACGATAAATTGCGCAACCAGGTATTACCTATCCTCATCCACGGCGACGCTGCCTTCGCCGGCCAGGGCGTAGTGATGGAAACGTTCAACCTGTCGCAGACCCGTGGTTATTCCACCGGCGGCACCGTTCATATCATCGTCAATAACCAGATCGGTTTTACTACAAGCGACCCCCTGGATTCACGCTCAACCCTGTATTGCACGGCCGTTGCCAAGATGGTGCAGGCGCCGATATTTCACGTTAATGGAGATGACCCTGAAGCGGTCGTATACATTACCAAACTGGCCCTGGATTATCGCATGGAATTTAAAAAAGACGTGGTAATCGACATGGTGTGTTATCGCAGACACGGCCACAGTGAAGCGGACGAACCTGCTGCAACCCAGCCCATCATGTACCGGAAAATCAGGGAACACAAGAACGTCAGGGACATATATTCCGAACGCCTGGCAGGTGAAAAAATCGTTACCCGGGATGAAATCCAGGCCTCTGCCAGGTCCTATGTCAATTCATTGGAATCCAACCGGAGCGTAGCGGGCGCCAAGGCAAGCAATGCCGATTTCCGGTATTTAATCAACTACGAACCGTATAAAAATACTTCCTGGGACATGGAAGTCATTACGGCTATACACCCGGCATTAGTGACCAGGCTGACTGAACGTTTCACCGATGTCCCGGATCATTTCAACCTGCATCCGACCGTGTCGAGGATCATAGAAAACCGAAAAAAAATGGGCGCCGGCGAGTTGGAAATGGATTGGGGCTACGCGGAGACACTGGCCTATGCGGCGCTGCTTGATGCCGGTTTCCCGGTGCGGATTTCCGGCCAGGACAGCGGGCGCGGAACTTTTTTCCACCGCCATGCCGTCATCCACAACCAGGATGATGGTGACAAGCATTTACCCTTGCAGCATCTCAAGGAGGTGCAGCCTTCGTTCCTGGTCATCAATTCAATACTTTCGGAAGAGGCCGTGCTGGCCTTTGATTATGGTTACAGCAGCGCCGAGCCTAATGCACTGGTGATCTGGGAGGCCCAGTTCGGTGATTTTGCCAATGGCGCACAGGTTGTGATTGACCAGTTTATCAGTTCATGCGAAGCAAAATGGGGGCGGTTTTGCGGACTAACCATGTTTTTACCCCACGGCTATGACGGCCAGGGACCGGAACATTCTTCCGCCAGGCTGGAGCGTTTTTTACAATTATGCGCCCTGGAGAACATGCAGGTCTGCCAACCCAGCACGCCGGCCCAGATGTTCCACCTGCTGCGCCGGCAAGTTCTCAGGCCTTATCGTAAACCCCTCGTCGTCATGAGTCCGAAAAGCCTGCTGCGACATAAGTTATCGACCTCAACCCTGGACAAAATCAGCGCGGGCGGATTTAAACTGGTCATTGACGAAATTGACGACAACATACAAAAGGAAGCCGTAACCCGTTTATTGGTTTGCACTGGTAAAGTATATTATGACCTGCTGGAATCCAGGCGCACCAATGAGATCGGCAATATAGCCATTATCCGCCTGGAGCAGATATTTCCGTTTCCGCTTGATGAAATGAAACGCGTGATCGACTCATACCCGAACGCGAGGGAAGTCGTATGGGTACAGGAAGAGCCCAAGAATCAAGGGGGCTGGTACTATATGCAATCCAGGGGGACAATGATTGGATGCCTGAGTACACAGCATGTCTTTGGCTATGCCGGGCGCTTTTATTCAGCCTCCCCCGCGGCGGGCTCCATGAGTTTGCACCTGGCCCAGCAAAAACAACTGGTTGATGACGCACTGCAACTGGAAAAGATGGAAGTGACTACCCATTTACAGAAGATGCAAAGAAGAAGGTGGGCGCGCTGAGACCATTCGATAACCCGAGCAAGAACAGGAGAGCGCATTGCTAGTCGAAGTCAGAGTTCCCGTATTGGCAGAGTCTGTTGCTGAAGCCACGTTGATGGACTGGCAGAAACAGCCTGGAGATATGGTCAAATTTGGTGATGCCCTGATTGACGTGGAGACGGACAAAGTCACCCTGGAAGTGGTTGCGCCGGAAGACGGGATGCTCGTAAAAATCCTGAAAAACAGCGGCGAGGACGTGGAAAGTGACGAGTTGATTGCAGAAATCGATACCGAGGGGCAGGCTGCCGCCGTAATAACAGAGAAATCCGGCTTAGATGAACAGGAAGTCTCGGCTGAGCCTGCAAATGAGCCGGATAGCGTAGCGCCGACGGCAGAAGCTGAAACTGAAGCTGATTCCCGGCAACAATCACTGCTTGCGGAAAAAGAGCCCAAATTAAGCCCTGCTGTCAGGAAGCTGTTGACCGAACATAACCTGGATGCCAGGGATGTCCCGGCAAGCGGAGACAGACTGACCAAAAAACAGGTGCTGGATTATCTGGCTGAAACAGGCAAAGGGGAACAGACAACAGAAGACAGTGGGCAGGCGGCAGGAGACAAGGAACAGACATCAGGCGCGACGCGTACGGCAACAGCCACTGCTGAACAGGGTGCCGGAACAGCGGGAACAGAACAGCAGGCAGAAGACAGGAGGTGGAAAACTGATGCTGAACAACAAAAGGACGGAGATGAAGCTCCGGAGGGAGCGGAAAAGCGTGTCGCTATGAGTCGTTTGCGCAGGCGAGCGGCGCAACGTTTACTCACGGCACAGCAGGAAAACGCTATCCTGACTACGTTCAACGAAGTAGATATGAAGCCGATAATGGATTTGCGCGGCCGCTACAAGGATAGTTTTGAAACAACCCATCAGGTCAAGCTGGGGTTCATGTCGTTCTTCACCAAGGCGGCGGTTGAAGCCCTGAAGAAATTCCCGATCATTAACGCCTCGGTGGACGGCAACGAGATTGTCTATCATAACTATTTTGATATAGGCATTGCCGTCAGTTCGCCACGCGGGCTGGTCGTGCCGGTAATACGCGCGGCGGACAAGCTCAGTTTTGCCGAAATAGAAAAGACCATAGGCGAATACGGCCAAAAAGCGCGTGATGCAAAACTCACCATAGAAGAGTTAATCGGTGGAACGTTTACCATCACAAATGGCGGCGTATTCGGTTCCCTGTTATCCACGCCTATCATCAATCCGCCACAAAGCGCCATCCTGGGAATGCATAAAATTGAGGAGCGTCCGATTGCGGAAAACGGCGCAGTCGTGATTCGGCCGATGATGTACCTGGCGCTGTCTTACGATCATCGTATTATCGACGGACGGGAAGCCGTATCTTACCTGGTGGCGATGAAAGAATTACTGGAAGACCCGTCACGCCTGTTGTTACAAATCTGACCCCGACATGAAAAATTATGACGTGGTAGTGATAGGCGCCGGTCCCGGCGGCTACATCAGTGCGATCCGCTGTGCGCAACTGGGACTCACTACGGCCTGTGTGGATAACGGGCTGAGCATTGACGGCAAACCCAACCTGGGTGGAACCTGCCTGAATACAGGTTGTATACCGTCCAAGGCGCTGCTGGATTCCTCTCATCATTACTCCTTCATCAAACAGCAGGCGGCTGAGCACGGCATCAACGTCACCGGTGTGAAATTGGATATCAATAAAATGATAACCCGGAAAGACAGGATCGTGCAGAAACTGACCCGGGGTATCGCCGGGTTGTTCAAAAAGAACGGGGTAGACTGGCTACAGGGCCAGGGCAAACTCCTGGGCGACAATCAGGTACAGGTATTGCCGACAGGTACTAAGTCTGCCGAGGAATACAAGGTCACCGCCCAAAACATTATTATCGCCACCGGTTCCGTCCCGACCGAAACATCCTTTGCCTCTGTCGACCAGAACAGGATTGTCGATTCCACGGGCGCTCTCGCCTTCACGGAAGTGCCGCAGAGACTGGGTATCATAGGCGCAGGCGTGATCGGTCTGGAACTGGGCAGCGTCTGGGGCAGGATGGGCTCCCAGGTCATCATACTGGAGGCATTGGATGACTTCCTGGCGCCCGTAGACCGGGAGATTGCCGCCGCAGCCGAAAAAATTCTGACGAAACAGGGATTGGATATACGACTTGGCGCCAGGGTCATGGGTACGGGCGTTAACAAGCGTGAAGTCAGCGTGACTTACCAACAGGGCGAAGACAAGCAGCAGTTGACTTTCGACAAACTGATTGTGGCTGTCGGGCGCTCTCCCAACGTGCGCGGACTGGAGGCCGAAGCAGCAGGCCTGGCCCTGAACGACCAGGGCGGTATTAAAGTTAATGACTATTGCGCCACCAATTTACCGAATGTCTATGCCATCGGCGACGTGGTACGCGGCCCGATGCTGGCTCACAAGGCCTCTGAAGAAGGTGTGATGGTAGCCGAACGTCTTGCCGGACAAAAAAGCGGATTCAACCTGGACCTGGTACCCTGGGTAATTTATACCTGGCCGGAAATCGCCTGGGTCGGAAAAACCGAGTTCGAATTGAAGGCAGACGGGAAGCCCTATAAAACGGGCGTATTTCCATTTGCCGCAAGCGGACGCGCACTGGCTATGGGCGATAGCAGCGGCATGATAAAAATACTCAGTGATGCCGGGACTGATCAGATCCTCGGTATCCACATACTGGGACCGAACGCTTCCGAACTGATTGCCGAAGCTGTTCTCGCCATGGAATTCGACGGCAGTTCCGAAGATATTGCACGCACCATCCATGCCCACCCGACTCTGGCGGAAGCCATGCATGAAGCGGCCCTTGCAAGCGATAAACGCGCACTGCACATCTAAAGCACTAGGGAAGTACCGGGGACGGATTTAAATCCGTCCCCTGAGGGACACTGCGCTTGCGTAAATCCGGGCTGGTATCCGCGCAATGTTTTTGTTAGGATGCGGGGCTGTTTTGTGCAGTGCATCTATTATGGTTATAATGCTTGATTACCGTTCCGACATGAAAACCCATGATATTGAGGTAGTATTATTATGACCATCGATGTAGTTATTGTCGCCGCAGGACGGACCCCTATCGGTTCTTTCGGCGGCTCCCTTGCGAATATTCCGGCTCATTCCCTGGGAGCCGCGGTAATCAAATCTCTACTGGAAAAAACCGGCCTGGACCCTGACCGGATCGATGAGGTTATCCTGGGACAGGTGCTTACCGCCGGTGAAGGTCAAAATCCGGCGCGCCAGGCTGCGATAGAAGCCGGTTTGCCCCATTCAGTGCCGGCCATGACGATTAACAAAGTCTGCGGAAGCGGTTTGAAAGCCGTCCACCTCGCGGCACAGGCAATAAAATGCGGTGACGCTGAAATCATCATAGCCGGGGGACAGGAAAACATGAGCCGGGCGCCGCACGTGTTGCCCAGATCCCGCTCCGGCACCAAGATGGGCGACTGGAAGATGCTGGACTCCATGATTAGCGACGGTCTGTGGGATGCATTTAACGACTACCACATGGGCGTGACCGCAGAAAATATCGTGAACAAGTTTCAGATCTCCCGCGAACAACAGGACCGGTTCGCTGCACTCTCCCAGCAAAAAACGGAAAAAGCCCAGGCAGACGGCATATTCAATGAAGAGATCGTTCCCATAAGCATCCCGCAACGAAAGGCCGACCCTGTCATATTCTCTGAAGATGAGTATCCGAAACAAGGGGTTACTGCGGAAAAGATCGCGAAGTTGCGGCCTGCTTTTAGCCGCGAGGGGTCGGTCACTGCGGCCAATGCCTCCGGCCTCAATGACGGCGCAGCGGCGGTAGTTGTCATGAGACGCCAAAAAGCCGATGAATTGGGCCTGCCGGTAATGGCCGGTATCAGAGCTTACTCCAGCGCCGGCGTTGATCCGGCTATCATGGGCACCGGGCCGATTCCGGCAACACAACGCTGTCTGAGCAAGGCGGGCTGGAGCGTCGATGAACTGGACCTGGTTGAAGCCAATGAGGCATTTGCCGCCCAGGCCATCTCCGTCAATAACGAACTGGGCTGGGACCCGGAGAAAGTGAATGTCAACGGCGGTGCTATTGCGCTGGGACATCCCATCGGCGCTTCGGGCTGCCGGGTTTTAGTCACGCTTCTTCATGCCATGCAACGCCGGGACGCGCACAAGGGCCTGGCCACGTTGTGCATCGGCGGCGGCCAGGGAGTTGCCCTGGCGCTGGAAAGATAACCTGAGCATTTTCACCGACATGCGTATCATAAAAAAATACCCCAATCGCCGCCTCTACGATACCGAGATCAGTAGATATATCACGCTGGATGACGTCAGGAAGCTGGTGCTGGACGGTGTTGAGTTCTGTGTCACCGACGTCAAATCTGAGGAAGACCTGACGCGCAGCGTATTACTGCAGATTATCGCGGAACAGGAACACGAAGGCGAACCCATCTTCAATACACCGATGCTGACCCAGCTCATCCGTTTTTACGGCAACGCCTACCAGTCCGCGTTCAGCGAATACATGGAGAAAAGCCTGGAAATGCTGGCTTCACAACAACGGAACATCCAGAAAAATTTCCAGCAGGCGGTCAGCAGCAACCCTTTTACCGCAACAATGAACGAGCTAACGGAGCAAAACATGGAAGCATGGCGGCAACTGCAGAACAACTTTTTCAAGGCGACCGGTTTTACCGGCCCGGAAAACAAGCGCAAGGAAGAAGAGTAGCATAGGCCCTGGGGCTTTTCCTCGGCACACTTCAAATAACATCATGGTAATCACACATAATATTGTTGATGCCTCCAAATTTAATGATGCAGCCAAACCACCATACGAACTGCGCTGGCAGGATTTTCAAATGGCGATACAGGATCGGTAGATACCACTTCAGAACCTGCCAATAACAGGGCTCCGATGACATTCACTGAGGTCTATCTGGGACAAGTAACAGTGGAAGATTTCCGAAAAAATCCCAGAGGTGAATTGGGTACGCGTACTGCCACGTTACATAAGGACGGCGTCAAGAAACTTCGGGATAGCTGGATATACAGGCTTTAGCACTTCCATTCACTCTATATGTCGCCAGTTTTGGTATTGAGCTACACGATAGCCCCATTGCTTAAGGTGAGTCTCAACAATGCCAGAATTTTTTGGTCTAGATCAGTTTTACGGGAAGAAGTCATAATTCTCTTGAATCTGCCATCTACTGGAGCTATAATATGTCTAACATAGCCGTCACGCCTCTTAACAATGCGCAACCTTGGCGGCTTTTTTTTGCCTGCGTCACGAGGATTCCCAGTGGTTGAAGTCTACACGAAATCTCCCCTCACATCGTATCGATGAATGGAAAAAACAATGTAACGACCTGTTTAAACCCATTGCAGCAGACAGGAAATGGCGAGCGGCAATGGGAATACCAGAAAACTGGATGGAGCACCCAGTGTGGCAATAATGGAATGAAATATTTAGGATGATGGGTCATTATTGCAGCAACTTTTCCAGCAGGCTGCGCCAGTATGACGAGTATTTCAAGCTACGATTCGATGTGTATTATTTCTTTTTTAACGTAATTTCTTATCTCTTACTTTTATTTTATTGACGATATCTCTTCCCGGATAACCTTACGAATTGTTTGTTCATCAAGTGGGCGAGCGTTTATATGGGAGCGTAAAGTCTGATTGATAAGTGTTTGATAGCCCAGTCCTACCTCATTGGCTCTATGGCGAAATTCTTCCAGTACGTCATTATCAAGCATGATGGTTATTCTGGTTTTACCCTTTAACCCGGCTTGCAGTCTGGCCAGGTGCGGAACATCCACGGCTTTCCTGGCTTTGGAAAAATCATATTCTTTGCGCATAGTAGTAACCTTCTTTACGAGTGGACTTTCTGGCGGAAATTAAACGGATACTATCTTCACTACGGAGTGTATATACGACCGTAAGAAGTCGTACCCTGTTACTCATCCCTATGAGAATCCATCTGCTTTCCCCTTCAGAATCAAAATCTTCTAATACCAAAGCATCAGGGTCCAATAAGGAACTGAACGCTTCTTCAAACGAAACGCTATGTTTTTCGAGGTTTGATCTGGCCTTTTCCTGATTCCATTCAACTTCCATAATTTAAATATACATATAATATATGTATTGTCAAGTTTTATTTCATTCAGAGTAATTCAACACCAGGGCAAACGCATACTTTTGGATTCTGTTGCAGAAGACAGGAAACCAACCGGAAAACGCCGCCCGTCATGCTGGCGAATGCCAGCATCCAGTCAAACAACAGCGCATGATCATGGTGATGAGGGGTTATTCACTGGATTCTGGCTTGCGCCAGAATGACGGAATCGGGTAAAAACGTCTGAATTCAAAAGTATGCGTTTGCCCTGAATTCAACACGAGAAAGAAGGGTAACGATAAGTTACAGTAACGCAGTAGATACCACTCCAGATCCCGCTTTTTATACTCGGTCCTCAATTTCCTTGATTAACAGTGGCTTGGACATTAACAACAGTGTCTGCAGGGTAGCACTCGTATCTGACCAAGAGGACTTCTTGAAGCCGTTGTTTCATGTCTGACATGGTAGATGTCCAGACGTCTTAATTTAATGGCTTTGTGACTACGTCATATCCGACAGGTCGTTGAGCACGTCATCGACCAGGGCGCGGGACTGTTTGACCGCATCGTTGCGCTGTATCGACAGGTTTGTCAGGTAGTCTTCGCTCACGTCTCCGGTAACGTATTCACCGGTAAAGACGGACATTTCAAACCGGTTGATACTCGGATTCCCTTCCCT
The DNA here is from genome assembly GCA_965222155.1 of Gammaproteobacteria bacterium. Classification (GTDB taxonomy): domain Bacteria; phylum Pseudomonadota; class Gammaproteobacteria; order Eutrophobiales; family Eutrophobiaceae; genus JAAXHV01. The sequence continues at coordinate 79,276 of CBDCTH010000012.1, read as the reverse complement.
TGCCGCCTTAATCAGGTCTTCCACTTCCTGGTAGATCAGCCAGTCAGCGCCGATAGCCGCGCATACTTCCTCTTCAGTCCTGCCATGGGCAACCAGTTCGTCAGGTGTCGGAATGTCAATACCGTAAACGTTGGGATAAAGTACCGGTGGAGCCGCAGAGGCAAAATACACTTTTGCCGCACCCGCATCACGGGCCATCTGTATGATCTCCCCGGAGGTTGTACCGCGCACGATGGAATCATCCACCAGCAGCACATTCTTTCCCCGGAACTCCAGTCCGATTGCGTTCAGTTTCTGCCTTACAGACTTTTTCCTGATGCTCTGTCCGGGCATGATAAACGTGCGGGGGATATACCTGTTCTTAATAAATCCTTCACGGTATTTAACGCCCAGTTCATAGGCCAGCGGCAGTGCAGCGGTGCGACCCGTGTCCGGGATGGGGATCACCACGTCGATATCATGGTCCGGCCGGAGCCTTAATATCTGCGCGGCAAGGGCCTCCCCCATGCGCAAACGGGTCTTGTACACGGAGATGTTATCGATAACGGAATCCGGTCTGGCCAGGTAGACATATTCAAAGATACAAGGCGTATGTTGCGGGTGTTCCACACATTGATCTGAAAATAACTCACCCTGTTCACTGATGAATATCGCCTCTCCCGGTCTTATATCACGCAGCACGCTGAAATCCAGGGCGTCCATGGCCACACTTTCAGAGGCTACAACAAATTCCTTGCCCCTGTCGGTGGTGCGCTCGCCATAGATAATCGGACGGATGCCGAACTGGTCGCGGAAGGCAAGAACACCGACGCCGGAAATCAGTGCAACGGCAGAGTACCCACCCCGACAGCGCTTATGCAGCCTCCGTACAACCGAAAAAATATCCTGCGGCGTCAGGTCCTTTTTCAGTTTGCCGATGTGTTGCAATTCGAAGGCCAGGATATTCAGCAAAACCTCAGAATCCGATTCCGTATTTATGTGCCTTAATCCATCCATTATGAGAACCCGTTTCAGTTCTTCGCTGTTGGTGAGATTCCCGTTATGAGCCAGGGCAATTCCGTAGGGAGAGTTAACATAAAACGGCTGTGCTTCAGAGGAAGATGAACATCCTGCAGTGGGATACCTGATATGCCCGATGCCCATGTTGCCCTTGAGGTTAAGCATCTGGCTGGCATTGAAAACATCCCTGACCAGACCGTTGTTTTTGCAGAGATAAAGCCGGGCACTGTCGCAGGTAACGATACCCGCTGCATCCTGCCCCCGGTGCTGCAGGATCGTCAGGCCGTCGAACAGCGCCTGGTTGACGTTGGATTTACCAACAATTCCGATAATGCCGCACATTTTCTGTAATAGCTTCCGGGGACAGATTTCAAATCTGTCCCCCTGCTCTCTCTATTCTCCTACCGGATTTGGTTCGTAACGATGATAAACCGCAATGTCTTCCGGAAGAAAGCGTTGGCCCCATACGCAGACACGCTGGAACGGTTCGATTAGAACGGCTTCATGCCACCATTCATGTTTTGATATTGCCGTAAAGCCGGCCAGGAAAACAAGGATGACAATAATCACCCCACCCAGTCCAATTCCAAAGAAAAAACCTAAAAACCTGTCGGCGGCAGTCAACCCTGTCCTGCCGAGTAATTTCACTACGAAATATCCCAACGCAGTGAAGATCACCAGACTGATAATAAAAACGCCGGCAAAAGCAATGACATTCCTGAGTACCGGTTCCAGATAATCAGCCAATAAGGGAGAAAGATAACCACTGACTTTAGCTGCCGTCACAACAGCCATTATCCATGCGGCAATTGAAAACAGGACGTTCAAGAAACCGTATAGCAATCCCATGATTGCAGGCAGGAACAAAATTATCAGAATACCTATGTCAACGCCTTCCACAATCAGATCCTTGTCCGATTTATCTGATCTGACTGGTTGAAACCCAGAATGTTTGCATATTTATAAGCAACCTTTGCAAGAACCGAGTGTTACGGATAGTTCAATACAAGACCTTCCAGGTTCATTTCCTTCTTTAATTCAGCCTTCAGCTTCAATGCTTCCGAACGGAGAACCTCGGGGCCTATTCTTACCCGGTACAACAAAGAACCGTCTTTCGCTTTCACCGGCTCATCAACAACATATGATCGATATCCGGCTTCTCGTAATTGTTCATTAAGTTTATCGGAATTTGCCCTGGAAAAACTGCCAACCTGTACAACCCATCCGGTTAAATCCTTGTTTTCCAATTCAGCGCGGGCCTCGGGTGCAGTCGGTGTGGGCTCATTAGCGCTAGCCGCCTCAACGCTGCCCACGTCATTCCCATCGACCGGGGCCGGAATATCTTCCGCCTCCTCTGTAACCGGGAGAATTTCATCCTGTTCCGGGATGGGTATCAAGCGCGTGGTGAAATTGTCATCCGGCTTTTCCGGAATGTTGGTTGCCGTGATCCTGGTCTCCACTTCCCGGGTATCATCCAGCAGCAGGGGCATAACGATCACAGCCAGCAAAATCAAAACGACTATCCCGGTAAGTCTTTCTTTTAATCTCTGTTCCATTTCCAGTTCCACAGGGGACGGAATTAATTCCGTCCCCAATTACGCTTCAGATAATCAATTGCGGTGCCGACAGTTACAAATGATCCGGTAACAATGATCCTGTCGCCGATATAAGTACAAGCCTCGGCTTCTGCCAGTGCTTCATAGACAGTTTGGAACTGCTTGATTTTCTCGGCGTCTTCATATTTTCCCAAGGCGCCGGTTAATTCTATCAGACTTGCCGCGCGGTCAGCCTGCAATTCGGCCACATACCAGCGATCGGCAATTTCCTCCAATTCCTCGAAAACGGCAGTATGATTTTTATCCTTGAGCATGCCTATCACAATATGCGTTTCTCCGAGACATGGAATCCTCTTCACATTTTCAACCAATGCCGAGATGGCCTGGCGGTTATGCGCGACGTCCAGGATACAGGGTATTTCTCCTGGAATAACCTGGAACCGGCCGGCAAGTCGAAAATCCCGGAGACAGGCCTTTACTGTTTCCCGGCTGACCACAAATTCAGCGGCCATGGTTTCCAGCACCATCAGCACGCCGGCGGCATTTTGTACCTGCCTGGCATTATTGATACTGGGCTTGGGCAGACCTTCATAAACTTTATCGGAACATCTCCAGGTCCAGGTGTCCGCATCAATCGTAAAGGTAAAATCCTGACCTGCCTGATACAGCGAAGCGCCTGATTCTTGCGCACAAGCTGCGATGGATCCCGGCGCGACTAAATCTGAGCAGACTGCCGGACGACCACATCTGAATATCCCTGCTTTTTCCCTGCCGATGCTTTCCCTGGTATAACCCAGCCATTTCTCGTGATCCAGGTCGATCGTTACTACCAGGGCAATGTCAGCATCCAGGATATTGACAGCATCCAATCGACCGCCCAGCCCGACTTCCAGAATAATGATGTCCAGGCCTGAACGCTGGAATATGTCCAGGGCAGCCAGGGTGCCGAATTCGAAATAGGTCAGGGAAATATCTCCCCGCGCCTGGTCAATGCGTTGAAATGAATGACAAAGCTGGTCATCCGTCACCTGCTTGCCGTTAATACAAATCCGTTCGTTATACCTGGTTAAGTGTGGTGAAGTGTATGTCCCCACCTTGTAACCGGACTGTCTCAACATTGCATCCAGCATTGCCGCGCTGGAACCTTTCCCGTTAGTGCCGGATATGCTGATTACCTTACTGTTCGGTTTCAGCAGGCCCATTCTCCCGGCCACCTTGTTGCAGCGGTCCAGACCCAATTCTATGGCTGTGAAATGCAGGCTTTCCTGCCACGCCAGCCAGCCAGTCAGGTGAGAAAACCTGAATTCAGGTTGCTGTTGTAGCCTGGGCGCTATTTCAGGGACGGAACTCATCGACGTTAAACGATGCGCTGTTTATGGCAAAGAATAGATAATAATGATGCTATCTTATCCCGCATGTCACGCCTGTCCGAAATCATATCGATATTCCCGTGTTCCAATAAAAACTCACTTTTCTGAAATTCCTCCGGCAGGGTCTGGCGTACGGTTTGTTCGATTACGCGGGGACCGGCGAACCCTATCAAAGCGCCCGGTTCTGCAATATTTATATCTCCCAGACTACCCAGGCTCGCTGATACGCCTCCCATTGTAGGGTTCGTCAGAACTGAGATATAAGGCAAGCCGGCCTTGCGCAGTTTACTCAAGGCCGAGCTTGTTTTTGCCATCTGGAAAAGCGAGATCAAGGTCTCCTGCATGCGTGCGCCGCCACTTGCAGAGAAGCAAATCAGCGGAACATTATGTTCTATACAGGCGTCCACGGCGCGCACAAACCGTTCTCCTACTACCGAACCCATGGAACCACCCATAAATTCAAATTCAAAGGCGGCGGCAACCAGGGGTATTGTTTTAACACTTCCCCTGATCGCTACCAGGGCATCATTTTCACCGGTTTCCTTATGCGCGCTTGTCAGCCGGTCCTTGTATTTCCTGCTGTCGCGAAATTTTAACTTGTCTACCGGCTTGATATCAGCGCCGATTTCAACCTGATCGCCCCGGTCGAGAAAGCTGTTCAGCCTGGCTCTGGCGCCAATACGCATATGGCGGCTGCATTTTGGACAAACTTCCAGGTTACGCGCCAACTCCGCCCGATAAAGTGTTGCGTTACAGCTGTCGCACTTTGTCCATACCCCCTCCGGCACCGACCGGTGATTGGTGCTGTTGGTTTTTATCCTTGAGGGAAGTAATTTATCCAGCCAGCTCATATTACGCGCCGCTATGCCGCCTTATCCAGGGTATGTCGTACAGGTGCAATAAAAGAGCCGGCCTGGGCGGCAATATCCCTTCCTGCAGTTGCGGCAGCATGGATCGTCTCAACCAGGGCGCTGCCGATGACAACGGCATCACAATAATCTGCGATCCGTGCTGCTGTTTCAGCATCTTTTATCCCGAAACCGACGGCCAGGGGCAAGTCGGTTTTGCGTCTCAGCAGGTGCAGCTTTTCATTAACCTTAACCGGGTCAGCTCCTTTCCCGCCGGTCGTCCCTTTCACAGAGACATAGTAAAGAAACCCGGAGGCAATCCCCGCTATGATTTCAATCCGCTGCTCGGTAGTAGTGGGGGTAACAAGGAAAATCTGATCGACTTGCCTGGCGCGCAAATGCCGGTTAAGCAACACCGCCTCTTCGGGCGGCATATCCACGATTATTACCCCGTCAACCCCGGCCGCAGCGGCTTCCCGGGCGAACTCCTCGTAACCGAAGATTTCAATGGGGTTTAAATAACCCATCAAAATTACGGGAGTACGGGTATCGGACTGACGGAATTGTTCGACCATTTGCAAAACACTCGTCAGTGAGACTCCCTGAGTCAACGCGCGTTCATTAGCCCGTTGAATTACCGGGCCATCCGCCATCGGGTCTGAAAACGGGACGCCCAGTTCAATTAAATCAGCCCCGTGACGTACCAGGGATTGCATGATTGTGAGCGTAACTTGCGGACAAGGGTCCCCCGCAGTGATAAACGGGACCAAGGCTTTTCTACTGTGTTGCTTAAGTGCCTGGAATGAGGATGAAATTCGGCTCATGGGTTGATGAAGTTTAAAATTTTTCCAAGGTGTAAGATTACCAGAAAAGGACAGATTTGGGGACAGATTTAAATCTGTCCCCATTTTATAAACCCAGCCTATCATTGTGTTGGCGTGGTTCGCCTGCCCCACAACCTTCTATTCACATGTCAGCCGTCCCTGGAAAAGAGAGTTGGGGTTGGTTTCAATTACATCACATTCCGTTTTCTCAAGGTGCGACTGCCGTGCGCAGCCGTTCCAGGTCGTCAGCGCCGCTCCACGCCGGTGCCCGGTCCGGTGGCGCTGATGCTATCAGCATCTGCATGTGTTCAATGTCCTTGGTGTATTGCGCAAGTCTCCGCTTGTAGCTGTCCCGGGTTTTTGTACAAATGAGCGTATAGGGCCGGCCACGGCGTTCGGTCTCATAGTGTATGTCGAGTTGGTGGTATTTGATGGTATGACGCAGGTGGCTGCGCAGTTCCTGCCGTACTGCGAAACGTGTCGTCGTTGCCATGGGATCATTGCAGAAAACTTGTAATGTCCGGCAATGCCGGCAGTCACATCCAATTTTGACGGTGAGGACCCAATCCTGTGGTTCCTTGGGCGGCGTCGCGCTGCGCGCCAGCAGGTGCCTGGCCGCATGACACCAGAGCGTCGTAAAAGTGGTGGTTTTCAGCAAGGGCTCCGCAAGAGTTTGTAGTTCCGCCAAAGCCTGCGGAAGCGCGCGCTCCGGTATAACGATTTGGGGATATCCGGTGAGCAGCATGGCAGCGTCGTTTGCCTTGTTCTCAAGGTCCAGACGACAAGCCGGCAGAAAAAGATCCCGGATGGTCTGCACGGCAAACGGCTCTATCCGGCGTCGGCGCCAGGGCGATTCGTCGTCTTTCGGTGGTTCCACGACAAGCGGCAGCCCGCGGTAGACGGCCCGCGCGGCGTCCCTGAGTATAGCTCGCCATGCGTCACCCTCCTGTCCGTCAAGTTGTTTACAAAGGCGCCACACCAGTTCGATAACAGCGGCCGTCTGCTTCGGCAGATTCATTGCGACGAAATCTGACAAGAAGTCCCTCATTCCTTCAGGGCCGATCTTCGCCGCTGCGATCACCAAGTCCTCGTTATCACTGCTGCGGTAGTGCGGTATCATTACCTGGTGCAGGAAACGTCTGGTCATGGCCTTATCTGTAAGCGTGTGCAGCAGGCGCAGCATCCTGCTGCGGTCTTCTCCATTACGGCTCTCCAGGTAGGGGGATAGCGGTGGCCAGAGATCGATTAGTTGAGCAAACAGTTTCCGTATCCGACCCTCCGCTTCCGCCTGCCCGGCGCTACGTTCGAGTTCCGCCTCGACGTGGTTGATAGCGCCTGTGATTCCGCCCTGTACAAGGTTCGCCAAGGTCTTTGCGTTTGGCCATAACACAAGGGCCGCGCGGCGATAGGCGCGTTCCACGCTGACACCTTCGTTGCCGCTGGCTTCGTTCACCCTTTGCTCGTCCGGCTCAGCGTCGTCCAATGCGTCGGGGGGCAGCAGTTCTTCAGGCAGCAACGGAATTTTTTCATATTCCGGTTTTATGCCGTCGGGGGCGGTCCATCCTTCAAGCCAGTGCCAGGCCTCGACCAGTTCACCCATCTCGTAGTCCAATTCGTCGGGACCACCATAGTAACCACGGCCGTGGCCCCTCTCGAAATAGTCAATGTCCACGTATTCCGCGTTGCCATATTCCTCAATGTGTAAAATCGCCGCGTAAAGCGCACAATCGGCGCGCCTCGCGGCCTGCGTGAGGACCCGTCCAAGCGCGGCATCGACGTTCTTCAAGGTAGCGAAGGAGAGGCCCGCCTCGCTGTAATCGTGTTCCAGCAGCCAGACGATCTTATCCTCCGCCTCGTCGTCGCGGCCCCATTCCGAGAGCAGGGTAGCGATAGTCTCTACCTGGTCTCCGTAATACGGCGCGTTTCCGGGCGCCGCGCCCGTAGCGCCATTTTGCAGGATCAAGTTATAGGTAAGTGTGATGCGATATCCCTCAGTGACCGCTCGGACCTCGTGTACGCAATCAGCGAAAAAGGCCGCAAATGCCAACTCAGACGGGTCTCGGGGACCCATGTCGACAACGGTCTTGCGTCCCTTATGGTCGATGACCAGTTCGCCGCCGGCGCCGGCAGTCGGGAGGGCGATAACCAGCGTGGCGACCATACCGTCTTTCTTCTCGGTGTCGCGGTGAGCCGAAAAGAACCCGCCGGGTCCATAGATCAGCAACTTGTAGAATTCCGCACAGACCTGTTCAACCGGGTAACCCAGCCCTGTCGACACTTCGCCCAGGATCTGAGTAAAAGTGTTTTTCCAGCCATCACCGCCCAAGTGGACTTTTTTCGCGTCGAGTTGCCACCCAGCGCGAACGGTGTCGTCTATCAGCGTCTCCGGCCCCCGACCGTAGGGGGCGCGTTCCGCCGCCCTGATCAAGGCCTGAGTTTGCATCTCCAGAACCGGAAATGCGATCGTCCCCACTTGGTCGACCTCTATTCGAGGCATCGGCACGAACAACCTGCCATGGGTGCAATAATCCCCGGGACGGTCGATTGACTCCAGTAGTTGTACCAGGGCCGCCCGGTTCCTGTTGTATTCGATGCTGACTTCTTGCATGGCACTCTCCTGTCGTTACGTTTGCCCACCAGTCTGAGCCAAGACCGGTAGTGATTCCCGCAACTCGCCTGTCTCCCTGATAATAATCTTTATTCTGTAACCAATATACTGGCGAATTCAAGTCATAAGTGCAACAAATCGCCTGGTTTCAGCACTTTTCCGAACCCGGCAGACCCTGTGTTAGATGGGAATACCTTGAAATCTGAAACAGATAGTTTCAGATTTCAAGAACGAAAAAACATATACTACGTGCCACACATCTATCTGCAATAAATCGCCTGAGCAAAAATTACCCGGTTGTCGCCTTACTTGGCGCTCGGCAGGTCGGTAAAACAAGCCTCGCAAGACAGCTCGCGGGACAAAGCTCAAACAACGTAAATTGGTTCGATCTTGAAGGCGTATCCCATACGACCATAGGAAAATACCTGGACATTCTCAGCGCCACTTTTGCAGTGCGTTTGCTGCAACCCTGGTCCGAAAATATCGGTAAACGGGTAGTAAAATCTCCTAAACTGTATATAAGGGATAGTGGATTGCTGCACGCTCAACTCGGTATAAAATCCTTTCATGACCTGGATACACATCCCAAACTCGGGGCGAGTTGGGAAGGTTTTCTACTGGAACAGGTTGTACAGCAGTCCAAGGCAGAGTGGGATCAATGCTATTTTTGGGTAACGCATTCAGGGGCAGAACTCGATTTGATGATAACTCACGGCAGGCAGCGGTCCGGTGTTGAATTCAAGCGCACCGACTCGCCAAAAGTGACTAAATCAATGCGCATAGCAATGGATGATTTGCACCTGAAAAGACTGTATATCATTCACGCAGGGAAAGAAAATTATCCAATGGACCGTAATATTATTGCCGTAGCAGCAAATTCACTCCTGAAAGAAATCAAGCCGACCGGTAGCTCCCGTTAGCGTTTGTTTTGCCGGCGTGATGGAGCAGCAGTTCCCCCAAATATCCTGTCCCCAGAATTCAGAATCCGTCAAAGAATAAAGTCCGCCGCATCCAGGTCAGCCATATCAAAGTCTGCCAGCCGGATCGTTCCCCCGTCCTGGGCCGACAGGTCGAGCGTGACCCCCTCTGCATCGCCCGACGCTTCGAGATCGTCGAAGCCAGTGAGGTCAATCAAGTCCTCGCCATCGGTAAAGTCACCGATGAGGTCGTCCCCGTTCCCAGGCGCAAAAATAACGGTATCGGCGCCGGGACCGCCGTACAGCCGGTTAGCACCGTCGTTGCTAGTCAGGGTATCCTCATAGTCTGAACCAACTACGCTCTACACATCAACAATCACATCACCCTCAGCATGACCTCATTCATCTGTGCCGTCTTTGAGATTCACCGTCACCCCGGCATCCGACCTCACCCACGACCAGGTCCAGGTCACCGTCGCTGTCCAGGTCGGCAAAGGTTGGGATGCTGCTATAACCCCCATCAATGTCAGCAACAGGATTGCTCCTATCACCAGTGGTGTTGTTGAGCGTGCCCCGCAAGTCCTCGTCAATGGCCATCTTGTACTGACCACGAGCACCTGTAGGCGCCGCAGTGCCGTTATCTTTTTTCAGAACAGTCATGTTGCTCCCCTAGTTGTTTTAGTTACATGCCGTCGGGGTGTGCAAAGCCCTGATCATGAGAGTTTGGGGGCTGGTCAGCAGATTGCCAGGTCAGGCTACAAAGATGAAGTCGTCGGCGCCAATGATAGCCATGTCTACATTCTCCAGGGTAATCCCGTTATCGGCATCGAAGGTGATCAGCGTGTTGTTTCCATCCTGTGTGATCTTCTCTTGCAGGTCGTCGAAATCTTCAATTCCGAACACACCAAGCTCGATCTCGATCCTGTCCTCACCATCGGCAAAGTCAGTGATCGTGTCTTTTCCATTAGCAACAATTAAATCGTCGTAGTAACCGGCTGGGCCTAGGACTAGGACTATGTTATAGGCGAAGATGAAAACATCTTCGCCGGCGCCGCCGGTCAGCGTATCATCACCGTAACCACTCTTGAGTCGGTTCGCGCCGTCGGAGCCAATCAGCGTATCTGCGTGGTCAGACCCGGTGACGTTTTCAAAGCCGGAGATCCTGTCTCCCTGAGCATGGCCACCACTGGCGGACTGGGTTTGAAGGTCTACCGTTACCCCCGCGTCCGAGGCTGCATAGGACACGGTATCACTACCCCCACTACCGCCTTCCATATCATCGGCGCCGCCGCCGCCTTCCAGTTCATCGTCACCACCATAGCCATTCAACGCGTCGTCGCCGTCACCACCTGTAAGCCGGTTGGCATTGCCATCACCCAGCAGCAGGTCATTGTGTTCGGAACCCATGAGGTTCTCGATACCGCTCAACGTATCGCCCTGGGCATGCCCTTGTTGAACAAGGTGACCGTAGCTCAGGAGGACTGCCACAGGTTTGTCCGAACCAGCATAAGATACGGTGTCGCTGCCCCCGCCACCGATAAGCGTGTCGCTGCCGGCACCACCGATAAGCGTATCGTCGCCGGCACCACCATCCAGTGTGTCGTTGCCGTCATCGCCTGCCAACGTATCAGCGTCGGCGCCACCGGCAAGTGTATCGTCGCCTGCACCGCCATCCAGCGTGTCGTCGCCCTCAAGACCCTTGAGAGTATTATTATTGTTGTCGCCGGTCAGGGTATCAGCGTGCTTGGACCCAGTGAGATTCTCAACGCTGATTAACGTGTCACCTGCCGCGCTGCCTCCCGCAGCATCGCCCGCATCTAGATTGACCTGCACACCGGCGTTCGAGTCGATGTAGGAAGCGGTATCGTTCCCAGCTTCGCCATTTAGCTTGTCATTACCACCCTTACCCTGCAGTATGTCGTTACCTCCTTTCCCGTATATCTCATTGTCCATGTCGTCACCAATGAGGTGATCATCAGCATCAGTACCATCAATGCGCGATGTATTAGCGGGAATAAAAGTAAAACTTGCTTTGGTGCGCGTGCCGGTATTCTCGTAGTAGAGTAGCCTGTCGTCCATCGGATCCGGAAGCTCATCCGGAAATTCGCCCTCACCCATGACCAAGTCCAAGTCACCATCGTCATCCAAGTCGGCAAAGGCTGGCGTGCTATGATCACCCTTATCAATGCCATTCATTGGATTAGCATCACCGGTACGCTCTGTGAAATCAGGCTGACTGCTTGTGCCCATGTTCTCGTAGTAGAGCAAGTCGCCATCATGCTTACCCACCACCAAGTCCAAGTCACCGTCGTCGTCCAAGTCGACAAAGACAGGAACGTGATGTGTTCCCGCCACATAAATGCTATATAGAGGATTGATGACATCGGTACGTGTGAAGTCCGGTTGGCTGCGCGTACCGATGTTTTCATAGTAGTACAGACCGCCGTAATACTCACCCATGACCAGGTCCAGGTCACCATCATCGTCCAGGTCAGCAAAGGTTGGCACGATGTCTTCATAACCTACAGAGACGTCACTCAGGGGATTGGCAGTGCCGGCGAGTGCAGTGAAGTTCGGCTGGCTGCGCGTACCCGTGTTCTCGTAGTAGTACAGGTTGCCGTTACCCGCGCCTACGATCAGGTCCAGGTCGCCATCATCGTCCAGATCAGCAAAGGTCGGGGCGCTGTCGGAATCCACATTAACACCACCCAGCGGATTGGCGCTAACGGCGGGTGCAGTGAAGTTCGGCTGGCTGCGCGTACCCGTGTTCTCGTAGTAGTACAGGTTGCCGTTACCCGCGCCTATGATCAGATCCAGGTCGCTGTCGCTGTCCAGGTCGACAAAAGTTGGCGTGCTATGAGCACCCACATAGACACCAGTGAAGGGATACTCAAAGGCCGAAGATATATCGCTGACAGACATTGAATAGCTGGCTTCTGAGCCGGCAGCTGCGTCCCCCTTATCTTCGTAAATAGTCGTCGCCATGTTTCTTTCTCCTGTGTTAGATAGTCAATAAAAGGCAGGTGATATGACTGATATGCTCGTCCAGCGTCTTCAGATTTGAACAAGCCCAGTCCGGCCCACAAAGCAGCTGACCAGGGCAGGCATGATCGTCACAGATTGAATTACCAGTCCGCATTTCTCACTCATCCGTCATGGCCAGCAATGCCGGCCAGTCGCGTACCCAGCAGCAGCCATGGTCATACTCGGCCAGCGTGAAGAACCGGACGCCGGCGCGGGCAGCCTGACGGATGTACGGCTTGATGACTTCGGGAGGCACTATCTGGTCCCGCTCGCCATGGAAGTGAAATTCACGCACCGAACCCGTGATCGCGCTTGTAAGCGGGTTCAAGGATTCCGTCAGGGGTGACACGCGGTGATGCTTAACCCAGGTATCTGTGTCCAGGGGGGCGGCGACCGTAATCAACCGCTCCACATCCGACCGGCGCGAGGCCAGCAGCGCCGCGATCACCCCACCGCCGGAATATCCCACCAGGGTAAGCCGGTCGGATTGAGCGTGCTTTGCCGCGCTGACAGCACGATCCATCGTCTCTACGATATGCTCCGCATAACGGCCAGTTGACCAGAGCGACGGCTGGCAGTGTTCGAGCAGTTCGGGTTGGACATACTGGCAGGGGCGCGCCAGATAGAGCAACCCGGGGCTTGAGTCCTGTAGCGCCAGTCGTAACCCGATCGGGTCTCCCGGTGTCGGGTTTCCGGACAGCCTGGACCGGTTTCGCCATCCCTTTCCATCGCCCTCGATGTAAACGACCAGATGGCCTGAGTCAGCGCCACCGGGCTTGCGGAAGCCAACCAGCGGGGTCCCCTTGTGCGAGAACGGGAGAAACTCCCAATCCGCACACGCTGGATCCGGACAAACCCCTGGCGCTACGGACGACTCCAACACTGAGCAGCCTGCCACGACCCATATGAAGGCGATAAGCGAAACGCCCTGCCTGCATTTCTCGTAATGGGTTGCTGTGAGCACGCTTGGGTACACTATGGTTGCGGCTGGCTGGATTATTGATATGCGGCGTTCCCTGACATATGTCCGGCGGGTGCCCTTCGAGCGTCCAAATCTGCTCCCGGCAGACTGGTGTCGCTGATGAGAGGCACGATACGCGCCGGCCCGCGCTGCAGCGAGCCTGAGGCAGGGGTATCGCTCACCGCACCGCCGGTTATAATTTGCCGAGTACAAAGTCCTCACCGTGCGAATAGCCGACAGGATTCTGGCTGATATTATCCTGGACGAGTTGCCGGGAGAGCAGGGGCATCCCTCGGTTTGCGTAGCCGATCAGCTCACGTACGGAAAACCGGCTATCCTGATTCTCGTCGGCGGCGCCTTCCAATCCATGCAGGACCAGATAGGTCAAAGCACCGTGCGGAGCGGAAATCAGTTCCACCGCGTCCTGGTCCGCCCGCGTTGCCGCCAACACGTGAATACCCCCCACGCGCCCGAGCTTGTGCAGCATCTTTTGTCCCGCCGAATCGGTGAGCTCCTGCCCGCCGAAATGCTTCATCGTGTCAACTACCGCACCGGACCGGCATGAATCGAGAATAAAAAACACTCGGCGCGGCGCGGTCTTCGTCAGAAAATTCAGCAACTGCCGGCTGGACAACCCATGGCGAGGGATCATCGTCTTCATCTCCTTTTCCCAGTCCAACCCGGCATGTTCACCCCAAGCTGTGGTGAAGGGCAGAAAATACCATTCCCAGCGCCCGTCTTTATTCAAGGCGTAGCCATGACCGGCCAAGTAAACCACCAGCACGTCGTGTGGCGCTAGCGTGGTTTCTATAATATGCTCTTCGATTGCATGGAAATTTGCAGATGAATCCAGCAACTTAATCGCTTTCACGCTGGCGAACGTGGTGTTTGCTCGTTTGTGCAGGGTGTCCAGGATGGTTTCGGCGTCGTTACGACTGAAACGCAGCTTCCTCAGGGGTCCGTTGTACTCGTTGATCCCGACCGCGACTATCTGAATGGACGGGGCCGACGGTTCCGGTAAGTCCAGCATCACCGTTGTCGATGCTTTTGGTCCGTCTACCCCTCCTGGTCCTACCCCGATCGCATCGAAGCTGTTCTCGCCGGGCAGTGGCTGAACCAGGTAGTCGATCATGTCGCCAGGGGAGGCCTCAGCGCGGTCTGCCGGGACCAGTTTACCGTTGTGATACAGACGGATTTCAGAGACTTCACAGCAATAGCCAGGCTCGACCCTGACCCGTAGCGACAAGTGCCCTTGTTGGTCGGCGGCTTGCGCGCTTACCGGATCAATACTGACCTTGGGCGGGCGAACATAGCCATCCTCGGACAGGTCGCGGATATTCTCATTCAAGAACACAGGCGACGCATCGTCGAGCCTGAGGAGGAGGCCGGGCTCGAAATAACTTTCCGAGAAGGCGTCGAGGGGGCGTGTATCCTCCTCGGCCTCACCCGCCCAGACCAGACTGTCAAACCCATTTTGAGAGCCGTCGAAGCGTCCTGCGCGATCCAACACTGCCCAACCGCGATCCATGGACACCAGGCGCGCAATACGCAGCTTGTTGCGGAGGGAATAAATACCGACTGTTCCGTTGTCCTCGCCAGTGAACAGCCAGCCGCGTCCGGTATCCAGCAGGAGAGAACGAGGACGCTCTCCGGTCAATTCCAGTGTGGCCCGGCGCCGGACAGGCGCAACAGACCAGACCGCCACCGTGGCGTCATGCCCACCAAGCGCGACCTGCTTGCCATCCGGCCCGATTGCAAGCAACCTGATCGCTCCCGGATACGCGGCTCGCCGAGCGCTGAGTCGCTTGGGGCTTCCCGGTCCGGAAACAAGCCATGTACAAAATCCACCCTGCTCATCACCGAATACAATCCGGCTGCCGTCCGGCGTGAAGGCGCCGGTCAATGCCCGAACTTCATCTTGCACGCACGTACCGAGTTCGACCTCCGCTCCCTTGGCGCCATGAGCGTCAAGGGAACGCACAGCCCAGACGCCCCGGTTCGTGTGGTATGCCACCTTCAAACCATCATGAGACAGAATCGGCCGGAGGTCGCGCCCGGCATCATCAAGCCGTTGGCGCGAGTTCGAATCGACGTGCATCCAGTACCAATCACCGTCAGCTGTGTGGAACACCACGCTGCGCCCATCGCCGGATACGACCGGCGCCGGGCTTGGGGAAGCGCCTGTACTCTCCCGTAGACGTCGGATTGTTCCGTCTGCCTGAACCAGGACCAGGGAACCCTCGCGGCGCACCGCGACGGCATCGCTCCCGCCCCCACGAAACGCACCCGAAACAAGTGTGCGCCCGATCGCGGAACCGAGCTGCACACCGCGTTCCAAATCCCAAAAACGCACGCTTCCGTCCCCGAGCACCACAAGCAGCAGACTCCGGTCATTATTGAGATGCAGTCCGGTAACGGCACCAGCCCGCCCTTGGACGATGCCGAGTGTGGGTCGGATGATCGTGCGGATCGCTTCAAGGCTATGACGTGTCAGGTTCCGCGAAGAATTACGCAACTGGCTGAGGCCTTGCGCCTCCACCGACGCTGGGGCGCCTGTTAGCGCCATCCACATGACAAGACACAGGAACCACACTTGATGCCTGCCGCGCTCAATGCTGTCAGGGCAGAGCCGGTCCACTGTTCTGATAAAATCACTGGTCATGAATAAAAAATCCGCTATTGTCGATGAGTTGCTATGAGTTTGTCCCTTTGTTGCCATAGCAACCCAGCAAGGATGCCTCTGTTTATGGGAAATGCGGGCCGAAAGTTTGTGTCAGGACTGTTCAACGCCATGGGCCACCTTACTGAGAAACGATTTCGTACTTGATTTTTCCCATGATCCACTCGCTATGAGCCCTGTCCTCTTGCTCTGCCGCTCCGCGGCGCAACGCTTCCCATAACTCGACAAGGTAGGCCTCCGAATCTGGAACGACAGACAGATCCTTGTATCTTGAGGTCAATTTCCCTACGCGGGGATTTTCTTTTGAGACCACGGCGATCAATTCGCCGCGTCCTGTCGGAGGCGTGGCACGGTATCGGAACCCGGCGCCTTCTCCTGGGATAGTCATCGGCCGCCCCGCCTGAATCCAAGGGGAGAAGCCCGCTTTAAGGCCGGGTTCGTTGGGAAACACTTGCACCAAGCGATTATTCGCGTCGATGTCAAGCAAGACAAGATGCCCGTCTCTATCACTCTCGACCACGATCTCGAGTTCGGCGCCAACCCTTATCTTCGATGCCGGTTTCATGCTCAACCGCAACCGATCTTCGCTCGGTATACCATTATTGTCGGGCGGACTGATGAGGATATCCTTGGCCAGAGCAGCAGCCCGCGGCAGGGCCGTGCGCGTCAGCCCAAAGGCGGGCTCTTGAAAAACTTGCGCCGTGGATGCATAGAACTGCGGTGTTAAACCGCGGCTGGGGTCACAAGTGGTTTTATGCCGCTCGCAGTACGCTAACGACTGCTTGAGAACATAACTTTGCAGCTCGCGTCTTATCACGATGCCGTCCCGGTTCCAGTCCGCCCTGCCGTCGCGTACGCCCCAAAGCAAGCGTCGGGTAAACACACTGCTGCGATTGTGTTCAGGCGTCTCCTCGTCCACGAGCGCCTTCTGGTCCGCCCTGACTGCCGTCCAGACGGTGACACCAGGCGCCTCGGCAGAGACGAATTGTTCGGGCTGGAATCCGGTGTTTCCCACCCCGCGCGTCCGTGCGTCTGCGCCAGACGCCGGCAGACGAAGTGGCCGCCCATCGGGCAGATGAGGGGTTTTCACATAGCGCCAATCGCCAATACTGCGCGTTACCGTACCGGAATGGCAGGCATCGATCACGATGTAGACTTCCCTTCCCTGCAACCGAACCAACTGCTGCGCGATCTCGTCGTCTGTGATCATTCCCTGAACGCTACCATCTTTCTGCACGGCCACATCCACCGGCACCCAGGTCTCATCCAGTCCATCCGCCTCATCCAGGTTGTGGTCCGATTGTTGGTAGCCATGGCCGCTGAAGAACAGGAAGACCTCATCGCCCGACACGGTCGGCGCGATGAGCCAGTTCTCTATCTCAGCCAGGATGTTGGCCCGGGTCGCATCTTCATCAAACAACAGCTTGATGTCTTGCTCGGGGTCGTACTGGAGATACTCTGAGATAAAGTCCCGCATTTGTCTGGCATCGTTCACGGGTCCGTTCAGGCGGGAGACCTGTTCGTATTTATCTATCCCGATCAGGAGGGCTCGTTTCGTCCGTACCCGCTTCCCTTCACCCGCAGGGGCCGCCGCCGGAGGGGTTGGCGTCGAACCCAGGTTCACCACTTCGACACGTCGGTTGCGTTCGTCATCCGACGGGATGCCCGCGATGGGAAACCCTTCCCCCAGCCCGACCTCCACAAGACGGTTCTCGGACAACCCCTGCTCCCGGGAGAGATAGCGCTTTACCGTGCGGGCCCGACGCCAGGAAAGCCCGCGATTGTAGATTTCACCCCCGATACTGTCGGTATGCCCTTGTACCGCGAAGAAAAAGGATTGGAGCTTCTCCGCTCTCAATGCCCGGGCCAATTCAACCAATTGCCGTATGGCCCGGTTTGTCAACCGGTCGGAATTGAACTCGAATTCAATAGCAGGCAAGGCAATTCTGCGGAAATCATCTGCCGGTGATGCGTATTCGACTCCGATCCCGCGCGTGTTGTTCAAACCGGGATCGGCCGGTGCTATCTGCCGCACGATGTCGTGCGCATCAATGATCTCGTCGGCACTCACCCGATACACCATCAAGGTCAGCAGACACAGGGAGACGGCAATCATGCGGGAAGCGTCTGCTGACCTGGGCGACACTGAATCAAGCATCGGCAGTCTCTCCACTTGGGATCGTACTCTGAACCAGCGCGCGGGCGTCAAGGTTGATACGTCTGCAAGGAGTTTTGGGAATTCCCACTATTTGCCACTATTTGATATATAGCACCAGATTCGAAATATCCTTATCCTTGTGCTGATCGCGGCGCAGAGACACACTAAGGTCCTTGGCCACTGACTCTGCCGTTCCGCGTAATGCCATGAACGGGCCTGCCGAGCCATCGATCAGGTTATCGGTCAAGGGTGAAGCGTCGGTGGATGCAATGACGGTGAGCAGTTCCGGCCCTTTGGGATGCGAAACGACGAAATCGTACATGTCATCGGCAGGAATGGCGACAGGCACATTTGCTTTCACGAAATTCTCTTGCGCGTATTTATTTGGGAAAATCTGGTGCACTTTACCGCTGGTACCGGTGTCGAGGACATACACATAGGCGTCTTTGGTGGTCTTGATGGTGAGCACAACCTTGTCGCCGTGGTTATAAGTGTGGTCTGCCCGGTTCACCGATGCAGAGACCTTCAGCTTGCTCGGAGATGTCTCGGATAGGGTCTGAGTCTCTTCGATCTTGGCTATGGCAACCTGGCGGATGTCCAGATCCTTCAGGTAAGACTCCTCGTTGGCGTCATCCGCTTGTGCGGGCGCCATGCTTACGGCCTGGATCAGGCTCGCGCACACAGCCCCGTACACGGCGTTCCTGACACGCCGGCCGGTCATGGATTTGATTATCGTTTTCATGGTGTTGTCTCCTCTCTTAAAGTTAAATGGTTCACCTTAATCCGGGGAGCGATACCGGGCCTGTCTGCTTGCGCACATTCCGTAAAACGCTTTGAGTGATGCCGGCCCAGTTCGCCCTTCTGATTTCAGTGACTGATAACGGACGTCCGGAGGGTTGTAATACTCCATTCGTCCGGATTGATGCGTCTACGCGCCTGTTCCAACCTTCCGTAGAACTGCTCCGGGTTCATGTCAAGACTGGCGATTCCGTTCGCTTCGCGCAAAATATCCTTACTCGCCAGAAATACCAGCTTCTGGCGGGTCGCCACAAAGTAGAAGGCTTCTTCGCCTGCCGGCGGCTTTAATTCCATCTGTATCCCGCTGTTGCGACGTGGAAAACCGATAATTGCGCCGGTTTCATCCTTCGAAACCCACTCGTTGTCCAACAATCGGGTGACTTTGCACGAGGTACTCACGTAAAAGATGTTCATATAGGAAGGTGAGCTGACCCGTGTCTGCAAGCTAAGTGGTTCACCCACGTTGAACTGGCTGTCCGGCACCGCCCACGCTTCGGTGACGAACTTGTTGGCCTGGTGCAAGTCACGCAGTTCACACTTGGGCGTTTCAACAGGCACTTCAACGACCTTTATGTTCTCCGGCGTGCAGGCTGAAAAGACCGCGAGCAGGCCCGCCACTACAAGAAACCGACCGAATCCGACAGCATATTTCCAGCTTGAGCACGGTATCGACTTACTGACAGGTTTTGAGAAAGAATGATTATTCATTGTCTGAATCTCCTTAGGGTTAACAGGTTAACAGTGGGTTTAGTCCTCCGGCGGGTCAGTGACTCATCACCAGGAAAACTTTAAGAAAAGACTACCGCTTTTGGTCTTTTCATCGTCGCGTCTGCCATAGGAAATCAATGCGGCCATAGCCGGCCCCGAGGCTGAGGTTGAACGAAGTCCGGCGGAAATCTCGTAACCGAACCGCTCGCCGGTGGAAGTGCTTCGAACCAGATCGTAGCTTCCGGTCACGCCGAGGAAGGGATGGATTCTTTTATCCGCCACGAACGCCACTTCCCCGCTCAAGACCCCCTGACCTACATACAGGTCGTCACCAGCGCCAGTCATGACGCTGGCATCTCCATAGGTGTCATGGGTATAGACAAACTGGCCCACTCCACTCAGATTGACGGTATCCATCGCATGTTGTCCCAGCAGTGCCAGTGACCCCATCGCGCGCCAAGCATCGGCGCGTTGTTTAATCTGAGCTTGTTCCGTGCGCTTGCGCAAATAGGTCACGGCGGCGTGAGGCAGCACGAGGAAATTCTTATTGAGTATGCGCGCGCCGTACGCAGTCAGGGTCAGACCTGTCGATTCGCGATCCAGCTCTGCGACTTGATACTCGCCCCACGAATGCTCGACTCCCAGACCTAATCCCAAGACAGACTGCGTATTAAGCACCCTGTCGGTGGTAGCCAGCATGTACACGGACGCATTGTCGAAGCGTCCCCTGGAGCGCGTACCGCTTCCCCCGAGATCAATCGCTACGTTATCGATAAGCCTTGTGGCTGTATTGTCCCCCGCATTGAGCCCGGTCACGGCATCTTGCGAGGTGGTTTGCGGCGTTGTCGAAGGCGAGAAACCACTTTTGGCAGCGGCGCGTAAGGTGCGCACCCGATTCACCACTGTCCGTGAAAAGTAGCTTGATGCCTCGCGTGTGACTGAGGCTTCTGCTTCTTCAATTATCTCTTCGATTTCCTCCCGCACTGCCACGGCAGTAGGGCAAACTACTGCCGTGGAATCATCTTCTCTCTTAAAAAGTAAAACGCAATCCATCAAGTCGTCTGTCATGTTCAATTGGTTAAATTTTTCCAGGAGATCAGGAGAAAGTTCAGATGCAGGCAGGGCGATCTTCATATAGCCATTATTTTTTAGCGCCTCTACCGTCGCATCTACGGCCATGTCGTTTTTCTCCGGCCATTCAATACAACTCGGGTCCGGCTCGATATCGCAATCCCAGATGTACGATACATCTTCCTGCGCCTGCACGTTCGACAGGCCGGGGAAAAACGAAAAAACCCCCAGAGCCAGCATTCCGAACAAAACACTGCGGTTGCATCTCAGGCCCCATGCCCTGACTGTTGCCATGACGGAGCGAGGCGCTTGGCCGATGAAGTAAATAATGCCGGGCAAGAGGTTCTGACTGGCAGGCTGTTTCATATTGATGGTCTCCAAAGAGAGTTTGCTGAGGATGCACTTTGTACGTCGTGCGCGGACGAGTCTAAGGTCTTGTCGAGTGACTGCACCATGGAAGCAGCCAGGACAGTGTCGTGAGAATTCTCTGAGTGACCGAAGATATCTTTCCCCTGTCCCCTAGTTCTCAAAACTCCCAGCGCGTGCATATAGATACTCGGCGCTTTATTGCCGCAGGTGATGATGGCAGAGCAGGCTGCGCTGCCCGGTTTCTTCAGAAACCGTAAGGGGAATACAGCTATCGCGTCGGAGGGGGCGAAGCCGAAACAGGCATCCGGCGTAAAGTCGCGTTCAGCGACCGGATTCCGGTTCAGATAAGAGGTGTAGTGCCTATTGTCTGATGCGGGGGGGGGGGGGGGGGGGTAGATGCAATAGACGCTACATGGCGCACGAAACCTCCTGCAACATCGCTTATACCTCTGATGCAAGCAGCTAGACAGATACGTAATGCAGACATTGGTAATATCCCGCTAATGAGACAATTGCCATTGAGATTAACCATTCTTCTTTCAAATGTCAATTTTTTTACAGCAGATTTATTTTCAGCAGTTCCCGCTAATTTCATCAGCTCCCTGAGAACGAGAGCAGCTTGCCCTCGTCGAGGGCGGGGCGCCCTAAAGTGTTATTCCCTCCATGGTCGCGATCGTCTGAATATCCTTATCGCCACGGCCTGAAAGGTTGATGATCATCGTAGCGTCCCTGTCCATCTGCGCGGCTATCTTTATTGCGTATGCCAGGGCATGACTTGATTCCAGCGCCGGCATGATCCCCTCCGTACGGGTAAGGTCATGAAATGCAGCAATAGCCTCCGTATCATTTACCGTGGCATACTCTACCCTGCCGCAATCCTTTAACCAGGCATGCTCCGGACCTACTCCCGGATAATCAAGCCCGGCAGAAATGGAATGGGTAGGCCTGATCTGTCCATGCTCATCTACCATCAGGTAAGTCCGGTTGCCATGCAGGACACCAGGTTTGCCAGCGCTTAACGGGGCCGCGTGCCGGTCGGTCTGCAGGCCCAGGCCACCGGCCTCCACGCCGATTAACTTCACCGATGTATCATTCAGGAACGGATAAAATAATCCTATAGCATTGGAGCCGCCACCGACACAGGCCATGAGAACATCAGGCAGTTTGCCTGTCGCTTCGAGACACTGTTGTCTGGTTTCCCTACCGATGATTGACTGCAAGTCCCTGACCAATGTCGGATACGGGTGCGGCCCCGCCACGGTGCCGATAATATAAAACGTATCGTCGACATTGCTCACCCAGTCGCGCATGGCTTCATTCATGGCGTCTTTCAGAGTCTGTGAACCGGAGGTGACTTCTACGACTTCGGCCCCCAGTAACTTCATACGGAATACGTTCACAGCCTGGCGCTGTATATCTTCAGCGCCCATGTACACGACGCACTCCAGGCCCAGGCGGGCGGCAACGGTAGCGGTTGCCACACCGTGCTGACCCGCGCCGGTTTCTGCAATGATACGGGTTTTCCCCATTCTCTTTGCCAACAGGGCCTGGCCGACCGTATTATTGACCTTATGGGCGCCGGTATGATTTAAATCCTCCCGCTTGAGGTAGACCTGGGCTCCGGCCAGTTTTCCGCTCCACCTGCGCGCGTGATACAGGGGTGACGGCCGGCCCACGAACGTCTTCAGGTCACGGTCTAATTCTGCCAGGAATGCTTCATCGTGTAGGTACTTCTTATAAGCCCGAGTCAATTCATCCAGTGGTTCAATCAATGTCTCTGCGACAAATCGACCGCCATAAACACCAAAATGACCGTGTTCATCCGGCATATTCATTGCGTACCTCCTGTGTGCAACCCTATGGGCAGCTGTCGCCGTGCATATCGTCTGTCCTGACGATTTATCACCACCGGAATAGTACAATCCATGAAAATTTCCGTGTAAAAATACAATTTAAACATCTGATACCTCTCGTATGAATGCGATTATTTCAGCCTTATCCTTGATCCCCTTGTCCAGTTCGACGCCACTGCTTACGTCAACTGCATACGGTTTGCAGGCGGCGACTGCCCGGCCAACGTTTGCAACCGTTAACCCCCCGGCAAGGATGATCGGCTTCGATAATTCAGCCGGGATTAAACTCCAGTCAAAACAGGTACCGGTCCCACCATGGACGGTTTCGGAGTAGCTGTCCAGCAACAGGGCCGCGGCATCGGCATAGTGCCGGCACATCTCATGCAAATCAACACCGTGCTCCATCCTCACAGCCTTGATGTAAGGTCTGTCGAAACTACGGCAAAAACCGGGTTCCTCATCCCCGTGAAACTGAATAATATCCAGATTGGCCGTTTTCAGCACGGCAGAAACAATTTCCCTATCAGGGTCGACGAACAGTCCGACCTTTGCCGGGAACGGCGCCAGCTGACTGATGATTTCCTGTGCCGGGCGCGGCGCAATATAGCGGGGACTGGCCTGGTAGAACACGAATCCCAGGGCATCCGCCCCCGCGTCGATTGCTGCACGGGCATCTTCAACGCGGGTAATCCCACAGATCTTTGTCCTTACTCGGCGCTCCAGAGACATTTTTGCGTAGCTTTATAAATAGTAATCCGAATAACGGTCTGTCTGCTGTTGCGGAATTCCATATTTTTCAGGATAATTCACTCCCGTCAGGTAAAGCCCGGCAGCCGCGGCGGTAACACCGCCACAGTCCCTGCTTTTCGCGTTAAGCACGTCAATTTCCCAGCCAACTTCGTGTTTACTTATTCCAATCTCTATCAACACGCCAGCGATATTGCGCACCATGTGGTGGAGAAAGGCATTGGCTTCAACAACAATGACGACATGCTCGTTATCCCGTTTGACGCTCAGGTTCAAAACGTTTCTGACGGGTGTTTTTGCCTGGCAGGATTTTGCCCTGTAAGAAGTAAAATCATGTTCACCAACCAATGACAAAGCTGCCCGGGACATTCTGTCGGAATCCAGGCGACGACATTCCCAGGTAACGTAACCATGGCCCAGGCCCGGCCGCGCAGGGCGATTCAGGATAATATATTTGTAAATACGACTCGTTGCCGAATAACGCGCATGAAAATCCGCTTGAACGGGTTTTGCCCAGGTCAAACTGATGTCCCCCGGCAAATGGGTATTCGAACCAAATACCCAGGAATGAGCGTCCCGGAGCGCGTCTGATTCAAAATGAATAACCTGGTTGAGCGCATGTACGCCGGCATCCGTTCTACCGGCACAGGTTACTGAAAGCGGATGGTCGGCGACGCCCGACAAGGCGGCTTCAACGTGCTGCTGTACTGACACTGAGAGCTTCTGTCTTTGCCATCCCGAATATTTTGACCCGTCATATTCAACTCCGGCAGCGATCTTCATAAGCGGTAATATCCGGGTTATAACATCACTCTGACGCAGCCTGTTCCAGTAATTGCCGCGCCTCTTCCCTTTGTGCTGCATTCCCTTCCGACATAACTTCTTGCAGAATGGAACGGACGTTCTCCTCATCACCAAGTTCAAGATAAGCCCTGGCAAGTTCAAGTTTATTCTGCACCAGGTCTTCTTCTTCCACCTCTCCGTCCTCGACGTCATCTTTGGCCTCATCTTCTCCCACGTCGATGTCATCCGGGGAGTCTTCTGTAGCGCTGTCTGCATCCTTGCCATTATCCTCATCCGGAAAAACCGCTTTCTCGATAGCGAGCGCTTCGGCTAAATCAGACCGGCTCGCAACCGTGGGTGTTACCTCTTCCCCTCTATCGTTATCGGGCTTTCTGCGGCGCAGCAACAATCCGGCAAGGACAAGCGCCACAAGCAACGCAAGCGCAATATACCAATAATCCCTGACCAGGTTATAGGTTGAAGCAAATGTTGCCTGGAACTTTGGCCCGGATAATGACTCAATCGTTGAGTCATAGAATGAATTCAATCGTTCCAGCAGGCCTGGTCCCGGTTCTGCCTGTTCACTCATGGTTTGCCCTTGCAATGCAGCCAGTTCATCATCCTTGAGTTCAACCAGGCGCCTGAGATCCTCAATGATAGTCTCAGCTTCTGTCAGCTTGTCTTCCAGTTCTACTCTTTCCAGTGACAACTCTTCGACCTGTTCGTTTGCCAGTACCAGGGCTTCCGCCTGTGCCGCGCCGTCCGGGTCGACAGCCGCGGCGCCGTTATCTTCGCGGTCTTCTTCGGCAACCGCAAGCAGGCGCAACCCCCCGTCGGGTCCAACTGCGCCGGAAGCAGTCTGCAACTCTGCTTCCAAGGTGCCGTAGCCGCGGGCCTCACGCCAGAAGTTGTTTTGGGCCAGTACTTCGGCAAATGCCTCCGACGCGGAGAGCGCCTGTAATTCGAAGTTATTCGGCATCCACAGGACCTCGCCTTTTTTCAACCAGTTGATATTGTCGTAACTGAAGGCATCCGGGTTGGTGCGCAGCAGGGCCAGGATCATCTGTTGTATGGTGACGGATGGATCCGGGCGCAGTTCGCGGGCAAGCGACCATAAGGTATCAAATTCGACAACCGGTCCGTAATTACGGTTTTCCCGGACTGATGCCTTCACTTCTTCCCAGTCACGCTGAATGTCAGGTGGCGCGAAGGATTGCGCAACGGCATCACCCGGCTGCTCGCCGCTGAGGTACAGCGGCGTGTCCAGTTCCAGGGTGTATTCCCTGAACAGCCGGCCCTTGGACCAGGCTACTTTCAATAGAAAATGTAACAGGGGCGCCTGAACCACCTCACTGCTGTGGATACGGATGTAGTCCGTAGCGTCAGCGTCGCGCTTCAGCTCAAATTGCAACTGGTTCAGGACCGGGGACCATTCTATGCCGGCCCAGCGAAACCCGGCGACATCAGCCAGGCCGACGCTCAGACTGTCCTGTTCGTCTGCAGCTACGCCCCGCAACTGAATTTCTGCCTCCAGCGGTTGGTCCGGGGCCGATTTCAGGTTGATATCCCCCAGATTCAAGGCATGTGCCGAGGCAGACACCAGTATTACCAGCAGACAGCGAAATAATATCTGAAATGTTGACTTTCTCTGCTTCATCCCGGCTTTCCTCTCTGCGTAAACCCGTACAGGCAGTCAAAAATAGTGTTTTAGCAAATATTCAGCAATTTGAACACTGTTCAATGCGGCTCCCTTCCTTATATTGTCGGAAACCACCCAGAAATTAATGCCCCTGGGATGAGACAGGTCCTCCCGAATCCTGCCGATGAAGACCGGGTCATGCCCGGATGCCTCGGTCACGGCAGTAGGGTATCCGCCGTCCTCCCGTTCATCTATCACGACGACTCCGGGAAAATCGGTTAACAACGTTCTCACCTCGTCAACGGTGATTTTCTCTTTCGTTTCGATGTGCACGGCCTCGGAATGACCGTAAAAGACCGGGACACGGACACAAGTGGGGTTCACCCGGATTGTATCGTCTCCCAGGATTTTTTGCGTCTCCCAGACCATCTTCATCTCCTCCCTGGTATAGCCGTTCTCCTGAAATGCATCGATCTGGGGCAGCACGTTAAACGCCATCTGTCGGGGATGCTCCGTAGGCAAAACGGGTTTGCCGTTGAACAGGGCGATGGTCTGCTGCTCCAGCTCTTCAATCGCCTTTTTCCCTTTGCCGGACACGGCCTGGTAAGTGGCAACGTTGACGCGCTCAATGCCCACGGCGTCATAAATGGGTTTCAACGCCATGACCATCTGTATGGTCGAACAATTCGGGTTTGCAATAATGCCGCGCCCAACATATTGTCCTACGGCTGCGGGATTCACCTCAGGCACAACCAGGGGAACATCATCCTCATAACGGAACTGTGAGGTATTATCGATGACGACCGTGCCCGCAGCGACAGCCCGGGGCGCATGAAGCGCGGATACGGAAGCGCCCGGGGAGAACAGCCCGATATCAATATCGGAAAAATCGAATGAAGCCAGGTCCTCAACCACCAGTTCGTCATCCTTGAACTCGATCCGCTTTCCTGCTGAACGGCTGCTGGCCACCGCGCGCAGTTCGGCAACCGGGAAATCCCGTTCCGCCAGGATCGACAACATGGCGCCTCCTACCTCACCTGTCGCCCCCACGACTGCAACATTGACTTTTTTGTCCATTTCAGTTTCAAGCGGTTATAAGAATCTATCCCTGGAGCGCACGCACTACTGCGTTGCCCATCTGCACCGTGGATACTTTTTTGGTGCCCGGCGTGTGGATATCCGCCGTTCTGAGACCCTGGGTCAATACGGATTTCACTGCATTTTCAACTCTGTCCGCCTGCTCCGGCAGGTTCAGGGAGTAGCGCAGCATCATTGCCGTAGACAATATCATAGCCAGGGGATTGGCCAGCCCCTGGCCCGCAATATCCGGCGCAGAACCGTGAATCGGCTCATACATCCCCTTGTTGCGTTCATCCAGTGAGGCGGAAGGCAACATGCCGATGGAACCGCTGAGCATGGAGGCCAGATCGGACAGGATATCACCGAACATATTGGTGGTGACCATCACGTCAAATTGCTTGGGCCTGCGCACCAGTTGCATAGCGGCATTATCCACGTACAGGTGTTGCAGTTCGACTTCAGGGTATTCAGCGGCAACATCCAGTATCACCTGGCGCCAGAGTTGGGTCGCTTCCAGCACATTCTCCTTGTCCACGGAGCACAGCCGCTTATCCCGTTGCATGGCGATAGAAAAAGCCACGCGGGCGATACGGCGAACTTCCGTCTCCGTATAGCGCAGCGTGTTGACCCCTTCACGTTCCCCTGACTCTGTCGTATGTATACCCCTGGGCTTACCGAAATAGATACCGCCGGTCAGCTCGCGCACGATCAGGATGTCCAGTCCACTGACCAGTTCCGGCTTCAGCGACGAGGCAGCCACCAGTTGCGGGTAGGTCAGCGCCGGCCTCAGGTTGGCAAACAGGGCAAGTTCCGCACGCAGGGGCAGCAACGCGCCGCGCTCCGGCCGTAACTCACGCGCCAGCCCATCCCATTTGGGTCCGCCGACGGCGCCGAACAATACCGCATCACTCGCCAATGCCAGTTGCAGGGTCTGCCCGGGCAACGGGGTTCCGCAGTCGTCATAGGCCGCACCGCCTACCAGGGCATGTTCGATGGAAATATCAAGACCATACTCTGCAACCAGGGCAGCCAGGACTTTTTCCGCCTCCCCCATGATTTCCGGGCCAATGCCGTCTCCTGCCAGTATCAGAACTTTATGACTCATACACCAGTTTTTCGTACGTCGTTGTTGTAGTAAGTTTGCAAATTGTATCATAATGACGTGCTGCTGATTTTCAGTACAGGTTAACCACTTAATTTCGGGAAAGTCCTGTTTATCTATGTCAAGGAACACAGGGTATAGTCTTTTCCTGCCGTACCATAGATTTAAACTTGCGCACTCAACGAATGAACCCGGGTTTCGAACAACTACAGCCTTATCCTTTTGAGAAACTGGCGGAGCTGAAAAAAGCCGGTACGCCCGTATCGAGAAAACCGCTTATCGACCTTTCCCTGGGAGAGCCGAAACACAAAACGCCGGATTTCATACTGGAAGCGCTGACGGAAAACCTGAACCTGACCGCAGTGTATCCCTCAACCCGGGGCATGGAAGAACTGCGCGAAACCATTGCGGAGTGGTTAACGAAACGGTTCTCCCTGCCTGCCCGGAGCCTGACAGACGGCCAGGTGCTGCCCGTCAACGGCACGCGGGAAGCGCTGTTTGCCATCTCCCAGTCAATCGTTGATCGCAACAAGGCGGATCCACTGGTCGTGATTCCCAACCCGTTTTACCAGATATACGAAGGCGCCGCGCTGCTCGCCGGGGCCACCCCCTATTACGTCAACTTGGTTGAAAAAGATGGATTTCAACCGGATTTCTCCAGCTTCGGAAAAGACGTGTGGCAGCGTTGTGAACTGCTCTACCTGTGTTCGCCAAACAACCCCACGGGCGCCATTACCAGGCTGGAAATCCTGGAACAACTGCTGGACTACGCCGAGCGATACGATTTTATCATCGCTGCCGATGAGTGTTACTCGGAAATCTACCCGGATGAGGACAATCCCCCCCTCGGGTTGCTTGAGGCCGCGGCAAAGCTGGGCCGGGATGACTACCGGCACTGCATCGTGTTTCACTCACTCTCCAAACGCTCCAACGTCCCCGGACTGCGCTCGGGGTTTGTAGCCGGTGATGCAAACATTATCAATGCGTTTTATACGTACCGGACTTATCACGGCGGCGCCATGCCGCTGTACGTTCAACGAGCCAGCAACGCAGCCTGGAGTGATGAAACTCATGTACTGGATAACCGCAACCTGTACCGGGAGAAATTCACTGCGGTCCTGGCGATCCTACAACCCGTCCTGGACGTCAGTGAACCAGAGGCCGGCTTTTATTTATGGCCCAGGGTACCTGACCAATCTGCCCGGAACGGATTGGGCCGTGCGCGGGACGCCCTGTGCGCCACGGATTGCCCACAGTCCCGTGATGTAGACTTCACCCACCGGCTTTATCTGGAGCAAAACCTGCTGGTCCTGCCAGGACGTTTTTTGTCGCGGCCGGTCGCAGGAGACGACCCCGGGGCAAACAGGTTGCGCATCGCCTTGACTGCCCCGTTACCTGCGTGTATAGAGGCAGCAGAACGCATGGCAGAATTTATTCGCTAACCAACATATGGGATAGGAGCTATCAGCCAATGAGCAGTATTGCAGACATTATCAACGAAGCTTTCGATCAACGCAGCAGCATCAACGCGCGCAACGCAGATAATTCACTTAAAGATGCCGTTAACGAGGCGATTGCCGGACTGGACAGCGGTGAGATGCGGGTAGCGCAGAAACAGGACGGTGAATGGGTAGTCAACCAGTGGCTGAAAAAGGCCGTGCTCCTGTCTTTTGCATTAAATGATAATCGTGTCCTGGAAGG
This sequence comes from Gammaproteobacteria bacterium, assembly GCA_965222155.1. GTDB lineage: Bacteria > Pseudomonadota > Gammaproteobacteria > Eutrophobiales > Eutrophobiaceae > JAAXHV01. The sequence continues at coordinate 49,480 of CBDCTH010000012.1, read as the reverse complement.
CGGTTGCACCAATTACTATGACAAGGTGAAAGCCAAGTTTGCAGGTTACGGCAGAGACGATTTCATTGCGAGCGGTGCGCGGGTCGTGCCGCCGGCCATGGTGCGTTACGGCAGCTTTGTGGCGCCTAACGTTGTTCTCATGCCCAGTTACGTAAATATCGGGGCCTACGTGGACTCAGGCACCATGGTGGATACCTGGGCCACGGTGGGTTCCTGTGCCCAGGTCGGCAAGAATGTACACCTCTCCGGCGGCGTCGGCCTGGGCGGCGTGCTGGAACCGTTGCAGGCCAACCCGACGGTTATAGAAGACCATTGTTTTATCGGGGCGCGTTCTGAAATTGTTGAAGGTGTTGTGGTCGGTGAAGGGTCCGTGATTTCCATGGGTGTGTACATCGGGCAGAGCACGCGGATTTACAACCGGGATACCGGCGAGATTAGTTACGGCAGGGTCCCGCCCGGATCGGTGGTGGTATCGGGGAACCTGCCTTCGCAGGATGGGAAATATAGTCTCTATTGTGCGGTTATTGTTAAGCAGGTGGATGAGAAGACACGCGGGAAGGTCAGCCTGAACGAGTTGTTGCGCGAGCTTTAATTCCTTGCTGGGCGGCCTGCCAGACCAGGGGGAAGGTCAAATCCATCAAGGGAGAACACGTGGTGAGCGTTATGGAACAATTAAAACTGATAGAGCAGCGTCTCCCTTTATGTATTCAGGTGGACAACGGGAGTGAGTTCATCTCCAAATCGCTTGATAAATGGGCGTATGAGAACCAGGTGACGCTGGACTTATCCAGGCACGGAAAACCCACGGATAAACCGTTTATCGAATCCTTCAACGGCAGCTTTCGGGATGAATGTCTGAACGCGAACTGGTTCTTGTCTCTGGACGATGCGAAAGAGAAAATTGAATCCTGGCGAATGGAGTATAATCAGTATCGACCCCACTCATCGCTGGATGATCTGACACCGGAGGAGTTTTACCAACAACACCAGAAAGCCGGAAATCTTGAATTTACAGGTGTCTAGTTCTGGGGTGAAGCTCAAAGCACTGTTTTTCATAATATGCTTGTGTCAGTTTATAGGGAGAACACCGTTATCAATTTACAACAGCAAGAGTGTAATATGGGGTAGACCCATACATTATATCGAAAGGTACATTTATTCTTAGTAATCTTTTGCCCTATTTCTTCAACATAATATTTTTATACAATGGAACACATTGATTTATCAAGTCTTTTACCGAAATTTTCAAAGCTCTGGGAATACCTACAGGGTGAGCTATCTAGTATTACTACCGAGGTCTTTAGTGCAAGTATCGTTGGCTTCCTCATCCTTGTAGCGTCTGGATTTGCTCTATACTCGTTCTTTTGGGGGTTTATACCTGCAAAAAATAGAATAAAAAAAATTGAACGTTTAATCTCAGGATTGACACTTGAGAATCTTATACAATCGCGTAGAACCTTATTGGAAGAGGCTCGTAAATTGGGTCATTTAGGCAACCTTTGGAAAGAGTTAGACGAGACACTGATTGTATCATCCGATGGCAGACATCTGAATAATACTATTGATGCCGAACATTTTTTTAATAGCCAGACTTTAGCACCCCATATCGCAGACAGTAGGTTAGTAGCGGCAGTCCCTGGGTTTCTTACTGCTATTGGAGTAATAGGGACCTTTGCAGGGCTGCAATTGGGGCTTGGTAGCATCTCTTTCAGCGGTGATGTACAGGAGCAGCGGGAGGATATTCAGCTAGTTATCGCAAGTGCATCAGTTGCTTTTTTGACCTCTGTCTGGGGAATATCTTTGAGTGTTCTTTTTAATTTCTATGAGAAATGGCTGGAGCAGAATGTCAAAATTCATATCACGCGTCTGCAGCATCTTATCGATTTTCTGTTTCCCCGAATCAGGCCGGAACATTCATTAGTAAGTATAGCTACAAGCTCCAGAAGTTCAGAAGATAGCCTGAACGGTTTGGCTGAGCGAATTGGTGAACAATTACAGCAAGCTGTATCTGGGATGGGGGAGCAGGTAACGGCAGGAATACAGCAGGTAATGCAACCTGCTATGGATAGTCTGGTTAGCGCTTCACATGGTCTTGCCGACCGGATGTCTGAAGGAGCTACCGACACATTGGCTCAATTAGTTCGCCGATTTATGTCTGGAATTTCCGAAGCTGGAGAGAATCAACGACAACTGATGGTAGAAGCTACTACTGATATGAAAGAAAGCATGACGCATTGGCAGTCTCAGATGAACGACTTTCTTTATAATCTAGAAACACAGAATTCGACTAGCAATGAACGAGAAAAACAATTGAAAGATCAATTGTTTGAAAACCTCTCAGAATTTACTACCATGATGACGTCTTCAGCGAATCAAAGCGCTGAGACTTCGCGCGAAACAGTAGAGCAAAACCAAAAACTCACAGCTGAGATGGCTGAACTAGCTGAGCGCCTATCTAGTGTAATGGTTGGGTTAGATAGTTACACACAGCGTATAGCTGATGCCTCAGCGAATATGGATCACGCAGGTTCTCAAATCAGGTCGGCTACACAGACGTTAGAGAATGAGATTCGAAGTTCAATTAAGGCTGTCACGGAGCTATCGACTGAAAATAATGTGATGGTTCAAAATACCAACCAAATTCTGGAACAGATAAAAAATCTTAAGGGCGAATTACAATCGACTTCGAACACTATGGGGGAGGCCTCAAAAGAGGTTTCGCGGTCCTTTGAAAAAATGGAGGATAGGCAGAAGACCTTTATTAACTCAATGAAAATCACCTTGGATCAGTATGAATCGTCAATGAAATCCGAGTTTGAGGCACTTACCAGGAGCGCTTCTGATTTTCTAAACGACTACACGGATAGGGTACGAGTTCAGACTAATGCTCGCTTGGATGACTGGAACAAACAGACGGTAGAATTCGCCCACCAAATGGTTACCACAGTGCAGTCTCTGCAATCATTACTAGATGAGATTGAAGATACTTTCAACAAACTAAGGACACCTGATGCTTAGTCTGTCAACAAAATCAACGATTACCCAATCTGGCGGGGGTGATGAAGCGAATCCCTACTGGATTTCTTTCTCAGACATTATGGCAGGATTACTGGTCATCTTCATACTTGCTGCCTTGCAACTCATTCTGCAATTGACCCAGCAGCATGAAGAGGTAGATCTGACTATCCAAGAGATTGAAAAAGCCAACCAGGTCCGTAGCGAACTTCTTGCTGAAATTAAAGAGGCGCTGGACCGGGAGGGAATCGAAGTGCATATCAGTGAGAACGACAGTGTGTTAAGAATCCCTTCCTCAACGTTGAACTTCTCCAGTGACAGTGCCCGCATCCCGGACCACCAGATAAACGCTGTTGAAAAGATTGGTATACACCTTATCAATGGGATTACAACTTCAAATCGTAGCGCCTGGATAGATACGATCTCCGTTGAGGGCCATACGGATCGCTTGCCTTCCAAGTACAAGGAAATCGGCAACTGGTTGTTGTCCGCCGACAGGGCAGTATCGGTTTGGCGATATTGGGGACAAGAAGAATCCACAAAACAGCTTCATGACATTGAGAATTTCCATGGCGAACGGATGTTCTCTGTAAGCGGTTATGCTGAAACCCGCCGTGTAGAAGAAGAAGACATAACACCCGAACTCAGAATAATAAACCGTAGGATTGATCTGCGCTTTACCATGAAGCAACCACGTACCTGTGAATATCAGGAAGCATTAGGAATAGATATGTGTAATAGAGTAGAGCATGCTCCGTCTCCCTAATACTGAAGTCAATTTGAAAGATATATCTTCTGAATCAAGGAAGGCATGGCTCAAAATGTCCGCTACACTGCAGTATATGGCCAAAGCTGGAGGAGCTTTTAGTAAGTCATTTTCGGAAAGTTGCATTATATTGCGGAATGTCGGGGAGCGCCAACCGCTCTCTGATTTGATTGACAAACCAATTATGATCAGAGCTTGTATTTATTTATGGCTAGAGGAGGACGAATTTCTTAAGTCAACAGGAGTCGACCATAAGACGCTTCAGAAATTTAACCAAATCAAGCCGCAAATTGGTTATGTAAATTTGATCAATTTGATTCAGATCTTTTTCAAGCACTACAATCAATGCGGTGATCTGGACTCACTATCTAATTTTCTCCTGAAGCAACTGAGACAGCTGAATGATAAAAAAGCTGTGGGTGTTGTGTCATTGCTTAATGTTAACAAAGACTGCATTTTCCATGGAAAGGGACATATTCAAGTGGTCGAAAAGGCAGAAGCTGACAGAACGAAGCTTGCAGACACTATGAAGGTACTTGGAATAGACGAAACATACGAGGGTAGATTTAAAGAGTTAGCAGTTGGGTTTTATTACATAAAGAAACTTGCTGCTTTGGATCCAAGTTTATCTGCCAAACAGTCTATCTTGGGTGAGGTAAGTGTGGCTGACGTTTCTGAGATACCGTATGAAGGACGGCTCCTCGGACATTCAGCTATTGAAGTTTTGGTCAAAAATGCAGCTGGTAGACGCATCGAGTTACCGGAGCACTGGTTACAAACCATCCTGAGTATTGCCGGGGATCCGCGTATTCCCCGGACAGACGAGCGTTATCGAAAATGGTGGGCACAAATACCAACCGAAATTATTGAACTGATCCATGAAAGATTGAGTGGTTTTGATCTCAAGTTATTCTTGGAAGTCCTGGAAAATTTTGCTGCAAGAAGTGGGGATGATGCCTTGGTGAGAATGTTTCCTAAGAGACGTTTATTTTTGGAGGGATTACGGAAGCAAAATCTTATACGTAGATCAAGATTATTCATAAGCAGAGAAGCACACTACTACCTGCAACGCAACTATAGCAAGGATAAGTTGCCAAACTATGCAAGATTGAATGATGCAAACACGTCAATTATTTATCTGAAGCTGGATCGTGCCCATATCGTTGAGGGTTCCCATAATCACCGTTTTTGGATTTATTCAGAGATTCCTGAAAATTCAGCACCGACTAACTATGAAAAGTCTTTTTTTCGAAAAAGGGAATTATATGATCTAAATAAAAGCACCGGATGGAACATGCCGTCCCAGAACGGTGATACTTGGTATACATCGCATAATGGCTTCTGGCAGGGGAAGATTCTAGGGCAATTCAGAAAACTGGGGATCAATGTGGATCCGGAAAAAGTTCTCGAGAGGTCAGATTATCGTAGATTCCGGTATGAGTACGGAATCAGACGGTAGATGACGCTCTGGGATCGAGTAGGAGAGATTGTTGCCAAGTATGGCGAAAAACAGTTGTTTGAAATTTCTTCCGATAGTGATGGCCTGCTGCTGACATTGCCTAATGATTTATTTGAGCAATGTAATAAAGGACAGGGAGACCCGGATCGGCTGAACCAGTTCATACACTTGCAGATGTTGCAAGAGCAAGGCCTGGCAGAGCAGATAGCCAACGGGTTTTTGATTGAGACAGATGATGCGGTTCGGTTGGAGGACGCTCTTCGGCGCCTTCTTCAGATCCCCGACCCCTGGCCCGGCAAGTTTGAACTTGATGTTTCCGGTCATACCACAAGCGCCAACTTTCAACTTGAATTGATACTCGTTGACCTGCTAGGTATTAAAAATCGACAATTTGAATTCAAAGGTCCCTTGTTCTACCTAACGGATACTGAAGTTTACTTGCTGAACGAAGAACAATGGTTGGCTTTTGATACTGTACTGAGGCATAAGGCCATGAATGCCCAGTACCGGGACGAGTACTCCAATCTGGTAGCCATATCTAAACTTCAACAGGCGAAGGATGCCGGACTGGAGATTGACCTGCGTCATTTCGATATGCTTAAAGCCACTGAACCAGTAGGTGTGTCAGTCAGTGTAAATCTTGATCAAGACGGCAATGCAGAATTGATCCCGGCCTTTACAGATATTTCGCCCGACGAGGTAAAATCACGCCTGCAACAGTTTAACAAAGAGGGTCAACAAAGTTTTCGGGTGCAGGGAAAGATACTGTTGATGGATGCAAAAAGACTTGAGGCTGTACAGGAGATCATCAAAAGACGCCATATCCCCAAGGAACATGTCCCCACCTTTTTCAAAACACCCACTGCTTACTTGGACGCTTCACTTGTAGACCTTGATGTAGGGTTTTCCTTACGGGTTCAAGGAGTTCAGGAATTCACACATGCCTATTTCGGTGAAACTGATGAAACCGGAATCAATTGGCTTGATGCGCATACTGAAACCATTTATGCACCTACAAAGATTGATCGGGTCATTCATGACGATGAAACTCTCCGGAAATTTGAAGAGAAGGTAAATGCAGCCTGGAAGACTGGCGCTAGCCAATGTGTCTTCGATAATAAATTCTTCGATATAAGCGATAAAGAAGCTATACAAACAGCGATAATCGAGACGCGAAAAAAGATCACTGAACGTAAGCAAGAAGAAAAAGCGAAAGATGCCAAACTGGATGAAGAATATAATCAAGTAAGTGTTGCCATCGAAATTGCCAAAAATGATACAGACAGGGATTTTGGCGATGAACAGAAAATCGATGATGTACTCTATCGGGATGAACCCGATTGGCAGCGATACAAACGCCAACCTTACAATTATCAGGTACGCGGTATTCGGTGGATACTGGGACTATCAAGTCACACTTTTGCAATCGGATCTGAAGATATGGGCAAGTTTGGCAGTTTGTTAGCGGATGACATGGGGCTTGGGAAGACTTATATGTCGTTAGTGGCCGTAAATGTATATCTAGAACAAGCAAAGGGCATAAATGTTGAAAAAGAACCGGGGCCAGTCCTCGTCGTGGCGCCATTGGGCTTGCTGGATAACTGGAAAGATGAATTGGATAAGACTTTTGCCGTAAGTCCCTTTAACTCTGTTGTCAGGCTGCAAGCAGACGCCGATTTGAAACAGTATCGTGTACGAGGTGCCGGAAAAGAAACCTTACAAAATCGCGATGTTGAACTGGAGGAGATTCAGTATGCACTGAAAGTAGGACATAAATTCGGGGTAGAAAGATTAGACCTGCCAAAAAGGCTTGTACTTACTACTTACCAGACACTGCGCGACTACCAGTTTTCCCTTGCCCGTGTAGATTGGTCTTTTGTCATTTTCGACGAAGCTCAAAACATCAAAAATCCCAACTCCTTATCAACTGTGGCGGCTAAAGCGTTAAAAGCTCGCTTTAAGCTCGTTGTCACCGGCACTCCTGTAGAAAACAGTCTTGCTGATTTCTGGTGTTTGATGGATACCGCAAAACCGGGCCATCTTGGCGCATATCAAAACTTTCGTACAAATTACATTAAACCGATCTTACAGGCAGGAGATGAAGACAAGACAAAGGTTCGGCTTGGTGTAGGCAGGAGACTACGTAGCGACGTGGGGGCGTTAATGCTGCGTCGTGTAAAAGAAGATCAATTGGAAGGCTTACCAAAAAAGACCATTTTTACGGGAGGACGCAAAAGCCAGTTTACAACGCACATGGATGTTTTACGTTGTACGATGACTGAAAGGCAGTGCCAGAGCTATGAGACGATCATTCAAATCGTCAATGAACAACAGGAATCCGGCGAGGCCGGCAATCCGGTCTTATCCGGTTTGCACCGACTGAGAGATGTGTCACTGCATCCTGGTCTGGTCGAAGGTGATGGATTGCCAACACCGGCAAATAGAGACAATGCGCTGGAAACCATCAGTGAATCTGGGAAACTGCAGGGATTGCTCAAGCTGTTATACAAAATTCAGGAGCGGCAGGAAAAGGTCATTATTTTCGTCATCAATAGGAACTTACAGGCCTTCCTGAAAGCAGCCTTGGGGAAAATATTTGAACGTCAAATAGCTGTCATCAATGGAGACACCAAAGCGATTGCCAGCAGACACAGCGGTCAAACCCGCAGGTCGCTGATAGCTGACTTTGAACGAGAGAAGGGTTTTAACATTATAATCTTGTCTCCCCTGGCAGCCGGTACCGGTTTGACAATAGTAGGCGCTAATAATGTTGTTCATCTGGAGAGACATTGGAATCCTGCGAAAGAAGCGCAGGCCTCCGATCGCGTTTATCGTATAGGGCAAGATAAAGACGTCAATGTTTATATACCTGTGTTGCATCACCCGGTTGAAGATGTAACCTCTTTTGACCTCAATCTTGACCAGTTGTTAAGTATGAAAACCGCCCTGAAAGATGCTGTAATTACCCCGGAGGAAGTTGATCCGCAGGTCTTAGGTAATAAGCTATTTGTTGTAAACCAACCAACTGGAGGTGCATCCTCACACGTATATAGGCCGGATGATCTGAAAAACTTATCCTGGCAAAAATTTGAAGCATTTATTGCAGAACTTCTAAGTCGACATTACACAGGTGAGGTTAGGTTGACTCAAGATGGGGCTGATAAAGGTGCAGACGTGGTTGTTAAAGGCATCAAAAATGTACTTGTACAAGTAAAGCATGTCACAGATGGAAGATTGAATTCAGAGAAATCACTAAGAGAGATATTCGCCGCACGGCAGCCGTATGCTCAGGCAACAGGGATTCGCTTCGATGAACTCATTGTTGCAACCAATGCTAATATAATTTCACCCCGAGTACGTAACCAGGAAGATACGTATAATGTCAAATTATGGGACTTCAAACTATTAAAGGACATCATGGCTCAACATCAGATAAGCGAAAAGGATGTACTATTGCGTCTTGGTAAAACGAGGCTAGTGATATAGAGCACACTAGAATGGGTAGATTAATTTTGTGGGCGTTTGGCTTAAGTATGACAATTAAATATTGGAGGTAGTATGCAGATATCTCAGATACTGGACAAGATTGACGAGAAGCAATTATTTGTTCCTGCTTTCCAACGAGAATATGTGTGGAAACGTGATCACGCTAAAAACCTTATTTCATCTCTTATTAAAGAGTACCCGACAGGTACAATGCTTACTTGGGAAACTAACCCCCTCTGTCAGGATAGTTGTCGCCTCACTTGAGTTATTATCCGATATGGTGGATACGGGGGTTCCTTGTGGATTTAGGATTTTCTGGATTAATTGAAGAATTTGAAAAAAGGCTGGGGAAGCCTATCACAAATATAATTATATGTTGCCTTGCTCTTGGCATTGTCATTTGGGTTCTTTTATTGCTAATTGATCTGGCTGTAAAGGTTGATGAAATACTGAACAGCTGGCCGATACTTTTGTCGCAAATAGTTACAATTGTGCTTTTTACGGCAATTTTTATTGGCATTATTAAGTTTTTACAAAATAGGTCGCTCCGCTATTTGGAAAAAAGATCGGAAGAGTTTTTCGAAAAGGCGGACAAAGTATCGGAAGATATCTCTAAAAAAAGAGAAAATGCGGATCAAACGATCCAAAAAATCACTGAATTTCAGGAAACTTTTCCTAGGAATTTCATTGGGTTTCTTAGAAGGAGAAATCTTTCCTTTCCTGATTTGGAAAATGAAATCAATGAATTATGGGGTCAACCGGAAGAACCGACAAACAAAGATTAGCGGATTAAGTTGTTGCGGTAAGTATTTTCCCAAGTGGGCATAACACATCTTAGGCCTTACGAATCGGCGGATTAAATTTCCTAAACAGATCATCAATTTCGTTGTTTGTAGCGGTAACAGCTTGCCAAAATTCATTAGTTTCGAATGTAGTAACGGGTTTATTTCCATAAGATGTTACGGTGCGGTCTTGGAGTTTCTGCTCATAATGAGTGATAAATTGGTCACGTGATCTTTTCATGGCATCTCCCATTTAGTCCTCGGATAATTTGTATTCAATTCCTATAGATTCAAAAAAATTTATAATTGTTTCTGCATGTGTTCCCATGCCAGCATTAAGATATTGATGTTCTTGATTTCTTTGTCCTGGTGGAAATCCCAATGGGTAATGTGTTGTTTTTGATTGCATAGCCCATATCCTTCCATCAGAATCAAATGTGGGGCCGCCACTCTGCCCCATTAATCCAGGAGACGAGGTCTCTACAAACATAACAGGAATGGTCTCTTCTGGAACTTTGATTTTTAAAGTACGAGTAAAAATACCTTCTATAGGGAATAGTGGCATTGGAAGAGTGCCCGGCGGCAACATAAAACGTTTATTTTTTTCGTCATACTCAGGTTTTATACTATTGAACGGAAACCCTAGTACCGTTTTCATTTAATTCTGATCGATTGACGAGTGAAAATCAATCAAGTTGTGGCAGTTGATAGACAGGTATTACCAATGACAGGCTGCGCGCAACGCCGGGCTGTTTACGAATGAGTCCCTTGTCTTCCAATTGGGTCAACATGCGGTGGACTGAGGGGGGCGAGACCTGGAAGTAGCGTTGTAAATCGGCCTGAGCGGGGGCGATGCCGTTGACTTTGGTGTAGTAGTAGATGAAGGCGAGGTACTGGCCTTGCTTATAGGTATAGCCGGGGGCATATTTTTTCGCGTCAGGGATCGACATAGTGTGTATTTTATGATCCATTATCCCCTTTATCACAAGAGGGGTACTGGCATGCATATCACTTATAGGGTTGCGCTGACGGTGGCGGAACGGAGTTACTTGCAACAGGTCACGTCCCAGGGGAAGCAACGGGTGCGGGCCATCAAGCGGGCCCAGATTTTACTGCTGGCGGACGGACGGGGGATGACGGACCAGGCGATTACAGAGGCGTTGTCAGTGAGCACGTCGACGGTGTATCGGACGCAGCGGGAGTTTGTGGAGTATGGGTTGGAGGCGGCGTTGGCAGAGGGGGCTCGTCCGGGACAGCCGCGCAAGACGGATGCGTATGAGGATGCGTTGCTGGTGTCGATTGCGTGCAGTGAACCGCCGTCGGGTCGGTGCCGGTGGACGCTGGCCTTGCTGGCTGAGCAGTGGATTGCCCTGACCGATATGGAACAGGTATCGATGGAAACCATCCGGCAGCGATTGAAGGCGAATCAACTCAAGCCCTGGCAACGGAAGATGTGGTGCCTGGGTCAGATGGATGCGGCGTACATTGCGCAGCTGGAGCATAGTCTGGATTTGTATGCTGAAGTGCCGTCACCGGATGTGCCGCTGGTGAACTTTGATGAGGCGACAAAACAGTGGGTGGGGGAGGTGCATGCGGGCAAGCCGATGGCGCCCGGGCAGGTGAGCAAGACGGACTATGACTATGAGCGCAAGGGGGTTGCCAACATTTTTCTGTGCTTTGACCGTCATCGTGGCTGGCGTCATGCCAAGGTGACAGGCACCAAGAAAACCGCCGACTTTGCTGAGATAATGCGTGAATTAGTGGATGAGCATTATCCTGAGGCCGAACGCATACGGGTGGTACTGGACAATTACAGCACGCACCATCCCGCCGCCTTGTACCGGGCATTCCCGGCGCCGGCGGCGCGGCGGTTGCTGCGTAAACTGGCGTTTCATTATACGCCCAAGCACGCCAGTTGGCTGAATAGGGTGGAGATCGAAATCGGTAATATGAACCGGCAATGTCTGGACCGGCGCATTGCAAGCATGGACTTGTTAAAATCAGAACGGGCTGCCTGGGAGAACCAACGCAACCGGGAGAAGGCCAGTATCACTTGGTTATTTGATGTCGATAACGCCAGGGTTAAACTGCACAGGGCCTATGACAGCTTAACCGGTCAGAATTAAATTGAAAGGGTACTAGTTTACACAGATTAATACCCGGCTCGAAATTAACACCCGGGTTCTTAAACACTGGATAGCTAGTTACAAGGCTACTATCATATCCAGATATCTTTCCTACAGCTATATCAGCTATCTGAAGTCCATGATACTGCTCAATGTTCCATCCATCTTGCCCCCACCAGGATGAATAATTCACGACAGGGTTCTTTGGCGGCCTATCTAGTCGCTCCTGAAAAACCCGATAAATCATTCTAATTCATTGATCATATTGATGTAAGTAGTATTTTTTCCTGGACTGATATTGCCAGTTTTGGTATCATGGACCTTCATTTTCTTGCAATGTCGGAGGCAAAAATGACGCCCAGACAACCTGACGCCGCGACCCGCACCGCAACCGACCTGTTCCGCGAACGCCTGGACACTATGCTCAATCAACGCCATGCCTTATATCGCCTGGCCGACCTGGTGGACTGGTCGGTGTTTGATAAGGCATTCGGTGCGCGGTACTGCCCGGATAACGGCTGTCCGGGGAAACCGACCCGGTTGATGGTGGGGTTGCACTATCTGAAGCATTGTTATGGGTTATCCGATGAGGCGGTGGTGTCGGGCTGGGTGGAGAATCCGTACTGGCAGTCTGTCTGCGGGGCGGTGTACTTTCAGCATGAGGCGCCGGTGGACCCGAGCAGTCTGACGCGCTTTCGCCAACGCATTGGGGCGGCGGGGTGTGAGCGGATTTTACAGGTGACGGTGGTGGCGGGGGTGCAGAGCAAGGCAGTGAAGACGACGGACTTCAAGCGGGTGACGGTGGATACCACGGTACAGGAGAAGGCGGTGAGTTATCCGACGGACAGCAAGTTGTTAAATCGGTCACGGGAGCGGTGGGTGCGGTTATGTCATCGTCACGGGGTCCTGTTACGTCAGAGCTATGCCCGTAAAGGGCCGCGGGCGTTACAACAGGCGAACCGCTACGGTCATGCCAAACAGTATCGGCGGCTGCGGCGCGAGGTGAAGCGGTTACGCACCTCCCCCTGCTCAACTCCATACAGGGGCAGGCTCTGGGGCGGGTAGTACGTGACAGTGAGCGTAACACCGCGGGCAATCCGGCCCAACAGGCGGTATTTACGGACGAGTTGGCCTTAGCCAAGCGATTGTTGGCGCAACAGAAGCAGGATAAAAACAAGCTGTACAGCCTGCATGCCCCGGAGGTGGAGTGTATCAGCAAGGGTAAGGTACATAAGCGTTATGACAAATCGTCAGGACAGACGATTTGCACGGCGCAAGCCGCCCGAAGGGTTGCGCCCAAGGAGGGGCGCAATGAATTTGGGGTGAAGGCGAGTATTGCCACCACGAACAAGAGCAACTTTGTGGTGGGAGGGTTGGCCGTGCCGGGCAGTCCGTATGACGGGCACACCTTGAAACAAGCGTTGGAGCAGGTACGGCACTTGACGGGGACGAGTATTGACGAGGCGTTTGTGGACCGGGGTTATCGGGGGCATGATGAAACCGAGTCCACGGTGTACATCTCCGGGCAGAAGCGTGGCATCAAAACCCAACGGTTGAAACGGTCACTCAAACGCCGCCAGGCAATTGAACCGGTCATCGGTCATTTGAAAGCCGACGGACTGTTAGGGCGCAATCACCTGAACGGGACACAAGGCGACCAATTAAATGTCCTGTTGAGTTGTGCCGGCCACAACCTGCGCTTGATCCTGAGGCGACTCAGGTTTTTTTGTCTCAACAAAAGGATACTTATACTGGCTTGGCTACGCGGGTTGGCTGCCGCAGAGCGTCTGTTCGTCTGTCAGGCGCCAGCACGCTGTTGAGCCACAAGCCTGTCTGTCTGCCGCCCCTACCGGCCCCCTCAATGCCAACCTGAAACAGGGTTTTTCAGGGTCGACTATCTAGAGAACGCAATTTCTTTTTACGTTCTGACCTATTAAGGCTACTGTCCGAGTTGATTTCAGAAACTTTGGCATTGTAAGCTGAAAAAGTCTCTATCTCGCTTTCAAAAGACATCATTGCTTCTACGATGTGGGAAGCGGTTAATACCCACCCTTCATTATTCAATATGATGCATGTTCCAATTGAACTCCCCGTCTCACCATTTTCACGTCGATACGTAACAACAACCGGAAGTGTAAATTCCATCGCTTTTTTGATTGCATTTTGGAACATATATTTAACTAACGGGTGAGAGTATCAGTTAACCCATCCACGCGCATACGGGGTCAGGTCGCACAATACACACGTGAAGATGCGGCCACAATAACCACACTGAAGTGTTTGTGCATTGTGCGACCTGACCCCGTGCATCTCCTACTCGCTGCATCACACTACAGCGTCGATATTCTAGGTTCTCTAAAATATCTCTCCATTTTAGTTTTTTCATAACTGTTGGCATTCATAAGTTGTTGAATAAAGGTGCCGTCTTGAGATGAGCCAAGGAACTTCAGAAAAAAAGACTGTGAGTATGTTTCATTGCTCAGGGCATCGGTATACCGAATTTGGAATACAACAAATGCAGGCCGCTTGAGCTGTTTGACATCTATAGGCCCCCAATGATGATTCAATATTTGGCGAAGGCCTACAGGATTTGCGTTTTCTTCCTTCCTTGTGTGTATCGGTCCTTTAGCAGGGTCTAAAGATTTTTCAAGAACTATAAGATTAGTAACCACATCTTGTGCTGTAGTGTCATTATTCTGAACGGACACCGTAAGAATCCAGCCGACCTTAGAGAGTTGATATATTTGGGCCTGCGCTTGAATGAAGTAAGGTCTTGGTGGCCTATGGTTTGCAGATTGTCCATCAGATTGAGTAATTAGTCGATCCTGAAAAACCCGGTTTCAAGCTGCCATTATGGGTACCGGTAGCGGAGCCAGACAAGCCAGCTTTCAGGTTCAACTGTGTGCCGGCACCTGACAGACGCGCTGCGGGAACCAACACGCGGAGCCAAGCCAGTATAAGTATCCTTTTTTCGAGACAAAAAAACCTGAGCCGTCTCAGGATCAGGCGCAGGTTGTGGCCGGCACAACTCAACAGGACATTTAATTGGTCGCCGTCTGTCCCGTTCAGGTGATTGCGCCCTAACAGCCCGTCGGCTTTCAAATGACCGATGACCGGTTCAATTGCCTGGCGGCGTTTGAGCGACCGTTTTAACCGCTGTGTCTTAATACCGCGCTTCTGCCCGGAGATGTACACCGTGGACTCGGTTTCATCATGCCCCCGATAACCCCGGTCTACAAACGCCTCATCAATACTCGTCCCGGTCAAGCGCCGTACCTGTGCCAGGGCTTCCTTCAAGGTGTGCCCGTCATACGGGCTGCCCGGCAAGGCCATACCCCCCACCACAAAGTTACTCTTGTTCGTGGTGGCAATACTCGCCTTCACCCCGAATTCATAACGTTTAGCCACCTTGCCCTTACTGATACATTCCACCGCCGGGGCATGCAGGCTGTACAGCTTGTGTTTATCCTGTTTCTGCTGCGCCAGCAGTCGCTTGGCTAAGGCCAATTCATCGGCAAAGATACGCTGCTGTGCCGGATTGCCAGCGGTGTTACGCTCACTGTCACGCACCACCCGGCCCAGATACGTGCGTAACCGCTTCACCTCGCGCCGCAGCCGCCGATACTGTTTGGCATGACCGTAGCGGTTCGCCTGTTGTAACGCCCGCGGCCCCTTGCGGGCAGTGCTCTGGCGTAACACCACCCCCTGTTTGTGACATAACCGTACCCACCGCACCCGGGACCGATTCAGCAACTTGCTGTCGGTCGGATAACTCACCGCTTATCTCCTGTACCGTGGTGTCCACCGTCACCCGTTTGAAGTCCGTCGTCTTCACTGCCTTGCTCTGCACCCCCGCCACCACCGTCACCTGTAAAATCCGCGCACACCCCGCCGCCCCAATGCGTTGGCGAAAGCGCGTCAGGCTGCTCGGGTCTACCGGCGCCTCATGCTGAACGTACACCGCCCCGCAGACAGACTGTCGAGTAGACCGGGGGAGTTTCACCCCCAGCCCCTCACAGAACCGAACGTGAATCTCTCGATTCATCCGACTCTTGTTATCCAACCGTTGCATGACCAAGTCGTTCCCAATGGACAAAAAGATACGGGTTTCGCTGGGCCCGGTTGTTCACTCTCCGCCGGCTACGCCCGCGGTGCTCTTTGCGCGACTTATACTTCCTTCGGAGCCAGGCCCCGAGTCGCTCGTCAACGTACTTGAACAGTGTCCACATCTCTGTGGGGTAGCATCGCCCGTCGTACTGATCCCAGCCCCGTAGAACGGGATTGAGACTACGCGCACTATCTTCCAGCGGTAATGGCGCATGCTGCGGCACGCGCCACCTCCGTATTCGGGCCCGCATCCGTTTGAGTGCTTGCGGGCTTACCGCCGGCAGGACGTTGGTCAAGATCTTCCCCCAACGGTTCTTTGCCCTGCGCGGTCGGAAGCAACAGCCAAGAAAGGTGAACTGGAGGTGGGACTAAGACCCCCGTCGATTGCTGTCCTGGCAGTAGACCACCTGGGTCTTCTCCGGGTGTAGCGTCAACTGGCAGGTGGCACATCGCTCCTCCAGCGCCGACTTCAGCTTCTCCGCCTGCCACCGCATGCGGCAGTGGCAAAGCGCGTCATCAGCATAGCGCTCGACCGGGACGTTCGGGTAAGTCCGTCGCAGCCATTGGTCACACGCATAATGCAGACACACATTCGCCCGCAGCGGACTGACCACCCCGCCTTGCAGCGTGCCGGTCAGTCTTTCCTGACTTGACCCCTCGGGTACTTCCACCGGCGCTTTCAGCTATCGTTCGATGTCGATCAGCACCCCGTTCTCTTGGGTGTGCCGGCGAACCGCACGCCTCAGCAACTCATGATCAATCGTGTCATAAAAGCCTTTGATGTCGAGGTCTACGACCCAGTCATATTCCCAGCCGCGCCTACGCGCCTGCTCCACCGCTTGATGGGCCGATTTGCCCGGTCCGAAGCCGTAGGAATCAGAGTCGAACAGTACCTCCCACTCCGGCTCCAGATACTGCTTGACCACCCTCTGTGCAATGCGGTCCGAGACCGTCGGACTACCCAGAGGTCGGACCCCGCCCGCGGCCTTGGGAATCGCTACACGCCGTACCGGTGGCGGGAAGTAACTGCCCGACGCCAGCCGATTCCACAACTTGTACAGGTTAGTCTCAAGGTCCTGAGCAACGTCATCGAGACTCTGGCCCTCGACGCCCGCCGCTTTTCCCTTCCCGTTCACCCACTTATAGGCCTCCCAGACCCTGCGCCTGGTGACCGGTAACGGTTTGTCTGAACCCCTCACACTCCTCCCGCTCGGCCCGGTTGATGTGACGGCTCAGACTGGATAACGCAACCCCTTCGCTCCAGCGCCATTACCGCCCCTTCTGCACTACTACGGGTTGCTCCGACCCTGTCATGGGTATCGGTATTCTCCCTCGTGGTGTGAGCCACTTGTGGCTTTCCCTTAACACCCCATGCCAGGTGCCCACGTCCCGTGTTGAAGCCTGTGATGAGATCATGCCGCCTAATCACCGGGTGGCGCGCGGACCGTACGCAGGCACCGTCCACACTTATCCGGGTGCTACTGACCGGCACCCGTTTTGACCGCGTCTTGACCCCATTTCGATGCGTCATCAGCGGTTCGCTCGCGCGCATCTTCTCATCACTCACCTGACGGCTTTATTGCCGCCTTTTCCTCATCGCTCACCACCACGTCTCTTACACGCAGCAGCAGGCGGTGGTTTGGAGCCTGCCCCTGCAGGCCGACTCCGGGAGGCCACACTCCCATCTTCAACACAGCTCCATCAGCGTCCCCGCTGATGTTCGTGGCACACGCCAGTACGGATTCTCCACCCAGCCCGACACCACCGCCTCATCGGATAACCCATAACAATGCGTCAGATAGTGCAACCCCACCAGCAACCGGGTCGGTTTCCCCGGACAGCCGTTATCCGGGCAGTACCGCGCACCGAATGCCTTATCAAACACCGACCAGTCCACCCGGTCGGCCAGGCGATATAAGGCATGGCGTTGGTTGAGCATAGTGTCCAGGCGTTCGCGGAACAGGTCGGTTGAGGCGCCGGTAGCGGCGTCAGGTTGTCTGGGCGTCATTTTTATCTCCGATATTGCAAGAAAATGAAGGTCCATGATACCAAAACCGGCACTATCAGTCCAGAAAAAAACGTAACTTATATAAATATAATCAACAGCTTAGAGTGGCTTTTAAGGGTTATTCAGGGACGACTAATTAGCCACACACAAATAAAGATAACTCCCCCACCAACAATCGCATAGAACACTGGAACTGCTACTGGTTCCCACCATTTCTTGAGTATTCCAAATATGACACCACTCCCAATAATAAAGGTGATGATAGAAATGACCCGATGGGCAATGAAAGTGGCAATGATTTGCTGCCCCAAATCCGTGAAAAACTGTTCCATACGAATGAGTCTAAGTCATCATGTGAGCGTGCGTCAACTTGACTATTGCGAAGATTTTAAGAGAAGACTCTAAATATCATTTCTCATTCTATATATGCACATACGGGGTCAGGTCGCACAATGCACACGTGAATGTGCGGCCACAATAACCACACTGAAGTGTTTGTGCATTGTGCGACCTGACCCCGTGTATTCAGACCGCAAATTTTCAGATCCAGCTCTCTACTTGCAAACTCTCTACCCGGTTAAACTCCTGGATATTATTTGTTACGAATGTTGCTCCGATACTGCGAGCATGGGCCGCGATCAGCGTGTCATTTGGCCCAATCGGTTTCCCGGTTCGTTGCAGTTCGGCTCTTAATTTCCCATACTCCATTGCTGCCTTATCATCGAAAAACAGCACTGACACATGCCGGCTGAAGTCAAGTACGTTTTTCAGGTTTGCAGTACGATTTCTTGATTTTTCAACGCCAAACATCAACTCTGCAAGGGTAATAGATGAAATAGTCAGTTTTTGATAATGCTGATTGAACTTTGTTTTTAACCCGACGGGATTCTCATTGATGATATACACACAGATATCAGTATCAAGCATGTACATCAGTTAAATTTTTCCCGTTTCTCATATTCCAACTCCCCAATATCCGGAATACGTTCGTCCACTGGAAGCACCTCTCTTGCAAAAAACTCATCCCAGCGATTTGTCTTCGGGCTGATGATCACAGTATCGCCAAGTTTCTGGATCGTGACTTCATCTGCATCGAATCTGCATTCAGCCGGCAACCTCACAGCCTGACTGCGACCATTCATGAACAGTTTGGCAACGCTGACAAATGCTTTTTCCGCCATGTTACACCTCAAATAAAAATAAGTGGTTCAGGGATGTAACAGTATAGTTCGATTGCTGATATATATCAAACGGTATATTACAAATATCCATCATCTGTTGTGTGCTGATGTCCTCGCCAGAGATGGGTAATCAACATAATCTCATCGTCTGGCCTCATCCAGCAGCGCATTCTGACCCCAAGTATCCTTGTCTGATTCCAAAAATTGAACTTATTTTAGAAGAAGATATTGATTACAGTCTTATCCTGGGTTATTTTTGTCAAAATTAAGATTATAATTTGATTTATATCATGCTTATTCAGTTCAGCACTAAAAATTATCTTTCCTTCAAGGATGAGCAGACCTTGAGCCTGACCATGGCAAAAGGTGGAGAATTGGTTAATTCCAACACATTCAAGTCCAATTTATCCGCTCCTGCCAGATTACTCAAAACAGCGGTTATCTATGGTCCCAATGCGAGTGGAAAGTCCAATTTTCTTGCGGCCGTGGTAGCTATGAGACGCATAATTCTGAGATCCGCTACCGAATGGCAGCGGGGTGATAAACTGCCTGTAACTCCTTTCCTTCTGGATGAGATGTCTACTGAATCGCCTTCAGAGTTTGAAATCGTTTTTATTGCTGATGGAATTCGGTATCAATATGGATTCGTCGTCACTTCGGTAAAAGTAATGGAAGAATGGTTAGTGGCGTTCCCTAAAGGAAGACCTCAACACTGGTTTGCACGGTTATGGAACCAGGAAATCAACACATACGAATGGGAAATGGGTAACTCATTCACCGGCCAGAAACAACTCTGGCGGGATGCCACTCGCTCCAATGCACTGTTCCTGTCTACGGCAGTACACCTTAATAGCGAACAGTTACAACCTGTATTCGACTGGTTTAAAAATCTCTTAAGGGTTTTATCCGTTGGAGAGGGTTATCCTGACTTCACTGCATCTCTATGCAAGGATAGTGATGAACGTAATAAAGTAGTCAAGTATCTTAAAGTAGCCGACCTTGGTATTGATGATATCTCAGTTGAGTCGGAAAGAATATCAGCAAAACACCTGCCGGATGATATGCCGGAAGAATTTAAGACCATTTTCCTTCAAAATGCGAAAGATGCAGATATATTTAATATTCAAACCATACACCAAACAAATCAAGGCATAAATGTATCATTTGACTTTGACGTTGAGTCAGAAGGAACACAGAATTTCTTCGCTCTGGCAGGCCCCATTATTGATACCCTGGAAAACGGTTATATTCTTTTCACAGATGAATTGCACTCAAATTTTCATCCAAAAATGGTAAGGTTTCTGGTGGATTTATTCCATGATGAAAAAACCAATCCCAATAACGCACAATTGATCTTTACCTCCCATGAAACATCGATCCTGAGTCAGGAAATTTTCAGGCGCGATCAAATCTGGTTCTGTGAAAAAGACAGAGAACAGGCAACAATACTTTATCCTTTAACTGATTTCAGCCCGCGTAAAGGTCGGGAAAATCTCGAAGCAGGCTATCTATCAGGAAGATATGGAGCATTGCCCTATCTGAACACTGCTGATCTTCCTTAGGCAATTTTTCATGGGAAAGGAAAACCGTTTTCAAAACCGTAAACCAAGAGGATCACGGGAACTTAAGCGCAGAGAACACACACGAGCGCCTTACGATAAAGTGCTAATTGTCACTGAAGGAAAAAAAACAGAACCTGAATATTTCAACGACCTGAAGAAGTATTACAGGATAAACAGCGCAAATATCGAGATAGACGGTACCAGTGATTCAAGCCCGGAAAGTGTAGTTAAATACGGCAAGAAACTATATAAAGAAGAGCGTAGTACAGGTGATGCTTTCGATCACGTTTATTTTGTCTTTGATAAAGATACTCACCTTACCTACCAACAAGCTCTTGATGAAATTAAACGCTTTAAACCTGAAAACACTTTTTTCGCAATAAACTCAGTTCCATGTTTCGAATACTGGTTATTACTGCATTTTCTTTACACTACCGAACCTTTCTCGGCAACGGGAAGGTTAAGCGCAGCAGATCATGTGATTAATAAATTAAAGAAACACTTCCCGGACTACGATAAATCCGCTTCCGGTCTATTTTCCAAGCTGTATGACAAACTTGAAATGGCCAAGACCAATGCTGTCAAGGTACTACAAGATGCAGATCAAACCGGGACTGATAATCCCTCAACCCATGTCCATAAGCTTGTTGACTATTTGCAAAATATTAAAATAGTCAATTAGCCTGCCATACCAAATGATCAGTACCGAATTTGTTTTATTTGGCGGCAAGGCAATGCACATCAAGTTGAAATCGTTGATTATCATTAGGTAAAACAAATGGCGAAACTAAAAAACATCCATCCTAGCGATATTCTCCTCCATGAATTTTTGGAACCGATGGGCATCAGCCAGAATAAACTGGCCAGAGATATTTCTGTTCCACCGAGACGAATAAATGAAATTGTTCTTGGCAAGCGGGCGATTACCGCGGACACGGCTTTACGTCTTGCTCGCTATTTTGATAGTAGTGAAAAATTCTGGTTGGGATTACAGGGTGATTATGATCTGGAAGAAGCCTATAAAAAAATGGGTAAGACACTTAATCAGATTTCAGGCGTTGCGTAAAACCGTTATATAACCCCTGCGCGCTTCTATGAGCTTGTAGATTATTTACAGGGAAACATTTTAGGAAACTCTGAGACTTAATCTCAGAAGTTCCTTAATAAGGTGTCGCCCACAGGGCGACTCTTGATTTAACTGGATTCCTGCTTACGCAGGAATGACGGGTCAATGCGCCTGCCAGACCAGCGGAAATGCCTTGTCATCTCTGGCAAGGGCGCCGGGTTCCAGGGAAACATGCTCCTGGGTCACAATCGGGTCCGTTCCCGGGCGCGGGTCCCAGCAGGCATCGTCCCCAAGCCAGCGGGTGGACAGGGCCAGACGGCGCCGGCTGGGTGAGAAGTTGCCATGGGAGGTATGGATGATGGACGTATTGAATATTACGGCGTCCCCCGCTTTGGTCTCGAATGACAGGAATTCGTAATTGTCCCTCAGGGCGTTGAAATCCGGTATTTCCTCCTCGGAACTCGACCCGATCCACTCGGCCTGGTTGGTATCTTCTCCACCGTCGGGCAACACGGGTTTGAACCATTTGTTCCAGGCGTTTGAACCACGCACGAATTCCAGACCGCTTGAGTCAAGATCAGCGTCTGTCAAAGACAACCAGACCGAGCAGATTTGGGTGCCCTTGAACGGCCAATAGGGTAAATCCTGGTGCCAGAAAAACTCTTCCTCCGTATTCGGTTCCTTGACGAACACGTGGTCAAAATAGATACGCGCCATACTTGACTGCATGGCCTGGGCGGCGAGTTCAGCCACACCGGACTGGAACGCGTACTCCCTGAAGTCCGTATCCGTCGGCCACAGGTAGCGGTCGTGCAGAAACCGCGCCTGCCCCGAACCCGGATTGGTGTCATGCACCCATTTGCTGGGCCGGGCAAGTTGCCGATCAATGGCTTTGGTCATGCGTTCGATCCATTTGGAGTCGACACACTGAGGCACAAGCACTGCCCCTTCTTTCTGGTAGAAGCTGATTTCTTCTTCGGTAAGATCTCTATAGGCTGAATCCGGCATAACTTCCCCCTTGTATACTGATTAAACCGATCACAATTTTAAACCGTGGTCGACCTGGACGGCAATGCCCGGGGTCGTGCACCTCGTTCGACGAGTTTAGCATATAGACCGCCGATTAGACTTGAGACTTGGCCTTCCGGCGGCGCCGGTAGCGAACCAGGAAAAACGGGAAACCGATAAGGTACAGCCAGACCCTCGGATTGGACAGCGCTTTAATCAGAGCGCTGACTACGTCATCCGGGCTGACGTACACCCTGGTCTGCATGGCCTGTTCCGGCGCGCTGTGGATGATCAGGTGATCTTTCTTGTATTCGAACTCGCCGAATTGAAATTCGACGTCCGCCAGTTTGCTGCGTACTCTCATCGGATTAACTCTTCTTTAAGCGCCCTGTTTTCTGGGCGTAGGCGATCCTGTCTTCCAGCAATTGGGAAATGTCGCCGGGCGCATACCCCGCCGGTGGCGTGAACTGGCCGCGGCCGTACAAGTCATCAAATACCTCCTTGCAGATGGATACTTTTTCGGACAGGCTTCGAGGAGGCTTGCCGGATGGAAACCGGTTGGGCGGATAGATAGGTTTCTCATATATCTGGCGAAATCCCTCAGTACGCACGTCCACCCAGCAATTATGGATGGTTTTTGTCCGGTGATGCCGCAATGCCTCGATGTCAATGGAAACCGCCAGCACTTGTTCTTCAGGGTAAGGCACGTGACGCAGGACCATACCGGTATAATCAATGGCAAACGAATTACCCGGGCAAAATGCCTTGGGGTAATACTCGTAATTGACCTTACCCCAGTTGGAACCCAGCAGGTAACACATATTATCGTGGGCCCGGGCGCGCCGGGTGAACATCCAGAAATCCCAGGGTTCGGATACGCCTTCGACCTCCTGGATAGCGCCTGGATGACAGATTATCTCCACCCCGTTGTATCCCAGGGCGCGGGAAACCTCGGGGGTACAACCGTCATGACAGGTCATGGTGCCGAGCTTGCCGATGGGGGTATCAACGACGGGGAAAAGGTCTTTGATATCACCGCCGATTTTTTCACAGTACTCGGTAAACAGGTCATGGGGGCTGGTGCCCAGGCCGATGTACGCGGGGATATGCCACTTGTGATATTTCAGCACGATATCGCCTTCCGGTCCGATGATAAAATTGGTATTGAACCAACGATCCGGAAACTCAGGCAACTCTTCACAGACGCCACCGGCGACGATATACAATCCATACTCCCTGGCAATTTCACCCAGTTGTTCCGTTTCCGGCCCGGGAATAGTGACCACCTTGTCCATCTGGTCCTTGATGCGGCTTTCGCCCTTACCCGGCGTGCCGACGCCCTGCATGAAATATTCAGGCAACACAACCAGGCGCACCGGCTGTTCCCAGAAATATCCCACGCCGAAGTGGATCAGGTTGCAGACCCGATCCAGGTTTTTCCTGATGTCCTCGCGTTTTTTTATAACCGTGACTTCAGGTTGCACAACCAGCGCCGTATAGGGCGCAATACGTTCCGCTTTTTCAGACATAACTTATACCTCTTGCTGTAAAGGGGACGGAATTAATTCCATCCCCATGCTGCTCAGGCCCGTCATTCCGGCCTGCGCCAGCATGACGGGGCCGTATAAGGGGACAGAATAAATTCTGTCCCCGGCTACTGTGTGAGTTAAAAATCAAAGTCATCATCGTCGTCCTTCAAGCCCAGGTCCATGAGGATTTCATTGGCGGCTATGGAGCCCATGCCGCAGATGCCACCGCCGGGGTGACAGGACGGGCCGGTCATGTAGAATTTTTTTATGGGGCCACGGTAATTGGCATAATTCGGAAACGGCCGGAACGACCCCATCTGGGCCAGGGTGCGTTCGCCGCCGGTGGTGACGCCCCGGTAAAAGCACAGGTTTGCCCTGGCCAGGCTGGGTCCTGTTTCCACGTATTCAGCCAGTATATTGTCAACATCCATGTTGACCGTGTAATTGCGCAATTGTTCCAATAAGGTATTGCGTACATAGCCGGGACCGATCTGTTCCCAGTCTTCACCGGAGGCCAGGTCTACCGGCACAAAAGTATCCATAATCAGTGTATGTTTTCCCGCCGGCGCCCGGGTGGGGTCCAGGGTGGTCCAGGCAGCAGTCCATAAAAACGGATCAGTCGGGGCCAGTCCCGCGGCCATCTCATTGTATTGTTTATCAATATCCGCCACCGTGCCGAACATGCGCTGGAAGGCCGTCCTGTCCATGTCCGTCCCGTTCCTGAATTTCGGTGCTTCGTTCAGTGCGTAATGGACACGGGCGATGGTCACGTCACCAAAGCGAAAATTACGCACCAAGCCAAGAAAATCCCGTGTGAGTACGCCTTCATCGAAACCGTGCAGGTAGGTCTGGTAGGGATCCAGTTCCGAAACAACCGCCTGTCCGGCGCTGATTTCGGAACCGTCCTCCAGGCGAATACCGATACATTCATCGTTTTCGACAATAAACTTTCTGACGGTCGCTCCGGTCAGCACGACGCCACCGTTGGCTTCGATATAACGCTGCAAGGCCACCGACAACATGCCGCTGCCGCCTTCGGGAATGGCCTGTCCGTAATAATGGATGCTCGGGATCATGACGTAGAACCCCGCCGCGGTGCCCAGTTGGTCCGGCAGGGTCTGCGGCGCCATCGCCCATCCCAGGATGAAGGCGCGCACGTGGTCGTTCTCGAAATTCTCCAGGGTGAACTGGCGGGAACTCAATTGGTAGTCACGTAAACGCTTTAAGCCTTCGGGACTGTTTTCCATGGCCTGGTACAGGTAACTGGGCGGCGCCGGGGGAGAAAACATGCCCTTGATCACACCCTCCCGGATCTCGCCGAACTCCTCATAGATCTCCCGGTAGCGCCTGGCGTCCCGGCCGGAGTATTCGGCTATGGTGTCACAGGTCTTGTCCACGTCTTTATAAACGATAATCCCCTGCCCTTCGTACTTGTTCGGGTGCCCGGTAATATGATCATCGGACCAGATGTATTTCAGGCCGTATTGCTCGAGTTCGGGTTGCAGGGTCTTGAAATCGGGATTCAGGTGTATCCAGACGTGGGAAGAGCCGAACATGTCATGTTTATAACCGGGCAGTGTGACTTCCCGGGTAACAACGCCGCCGCCAACCCAGTCGTTGCGCTCGGCAACCAGGACTTTCAGGCCGTTTTTGACCAGGAGTGCGGCGCACATTAAGGCATTGTGTCCGCCGCCGACAATGATGACATCGTAATCTGACATTAAGTGCCCTCTTCTTACTGACAGCCTGATGACTTTACAGGGTTAATTGACTGGATACCGGCATTCGCCGGTATGACGGGACGGGCATCGGCATGACGGGCATGCGGTTTGACGGGCATTCGCCGGTATGACGGGACGGGCATCGGCATGACGGGCATGCGGTTTGACGGGCATTCGCCGGTATGACGGGGCGGGCATCGGCATGACGGGCATGCGGTTTGGTGGACATTCGCCAGTATGACGGGTATGCGATTTGACGGGCAACTCATTCATCAATACCAGGCTCAGCAGTTAAAGTACAGTTTTCGGTAAAGGCGTAATTCTTCAATGGAATCGCGAATGTCGTTCAGGGCAAGATGCGTTGATTCCTTGGCAAACGGTTCCTGGTTGTTTGTCCAGCGTTTGACCAGTTCCTTTACCGTACTCACGTCCAGGTTGCGATAATGAAAATATTTCTCAAGCTCGGGCATGTGCCGGCTGAGGAAGCGGCGGTCCTGGCAGATACTGTTGCCGCACATGGGAGAGACCCCGGCCGCTACGTATTTGCGTAAAAATTCCAGGGTGAGTTTCTCGGCATCCGACTCTGAATACTCACTGCCGCGCACCCGTTGCAACAAGCCTGATCGGGTATGCTGATTCATATTCCAGTCATCCATGCCAGCCAGGACTGATTCAGGCTGGTTCAGGGCCATCACCGGACCTTCCGTCAGCAGGTTCAACTGGGCATCGGTGATCACAGTTGCAATCTCAATGATGTAATCCTGCTCCGGGATCAACCCGGTCATTTCGAGGTCGATCCATATCAGGTTGGTTTCCAGCGGGGACATCATTTATGGTTGTTCGATATTTGTTTTTGGTTGATACTACCTTAATCGTCTATTGGGAACCAACAGCTGATCCATGAATACATTTACCTACCTGTTTATCATAGCATTGATTTCTGGTGTTTTTCTTCAATGGCGCTTGAGCGTCCGTCATATCCGCCACATCAAGGCCAATCGGGATACGGTGCCGGATAATTTCGCAGACAAAATCCCTCTCGACGCACACCGCAAGGCGGCTGATTACAATTGCGCCAAGACCCGTATTCGACTGGTCGAACTGATTGTATCCTCCATTCTGCTGTTAATCTGGACCCTGGGAGGCGCCCTGGATTTTCTCGATAGTATTATCCGCCCATACCAGCTATCCGGCTTGTGGACGGGAACGATCTTCATCCTGGCATTGATGTTGATCTCATCATTGCTGGACCTGCCGCTGTCACTCTATCACACATTCAGACTGGAACAACGGTTCGGTTTCAACAAGATGACCCCCAGGCTGTTTATCAATGACCTGTTGAAAAATACGCTGCTGATGCTGATTATAGGAACACCGCTGATCATGCTGGTGTTATGGTTCATGGACAACTCCGGCGCCTGGTGGTGGTTGTACGTATGGTTAACCTGGCTGGGTTTCAACCTGGTCATGGTATGGGCTTATCCTGCCTTGATCGCACCGTTGTTCAATAAATTCAGGCCGTTGGACAATGCCGATCTTGCGACTCGAATCGCCGCTTTACTGGACCGCAACGGATTTACCAGCAACGGCATCTTCGTCATGGACGGTTCGACCCGTTCCACCCATGGGAACGCCTACTTCACCGGTCTAGGAGCAAACAAGCGGATAGTATTTTTCGATACCCTGATTGATGAACTGTCCCACGATGAGATCGAGGCGGTGCTGGCCCACGAATTAGGACATTTCAAGTGCGGTCACGTAAAAAAACGTCTCGCCATTATGGGGATAACCTTTCTCACAGGTTTCGCCATATTGGGCGTTTTGCTGGAACTACCCTGGTTCTATACCGGCCTGGGTGTCAGCGAACCGTCGGCTTATATGGCCCTGACCTTGTTCGTACTGGTGGCGCCGGCTTTCACCTTCTTTCTGCAACCACTGTTTTCATCTATCTCCCGCAAGCATGAATTTGAAGCCGACGATTTTGCCACGGCCCAGGTTCGGGCCGGCAGCCTGATCAATGCCCTGGTCAAGCTTTACAAGGAAAATGCCAATACCCTGACCCCGGACCCATTGTATTCAGCTTTTCATGATTCGCATCCACCGGCGCCGATAAGGATAGCCCATTTGTCCGCCGGGTAAGGGATTACAGAATCAATTTCAATACGGCGATCAACAGCGCTGGCCAAACGAGGATAGCGCCAAGGGTGAAGCGCTGGAGTCGTTCGATATTGTCCAGTCTTTTCTCGAGGGAATTAAATCTCACATCAATGGTACGGCCGCGTTCAGCACACAGTTCTTCGTGATGTTCAAGGGCAGTTTGCCAGCTCGGATTTTCCTGATTTCCGCCATTCATTCTGTAATCTCCTTTTAGCCTCACCCGGCATTAATGTGTTGTGAACTTAAGTGTAACATAAAAATAAAACCCGGCTTCTAACCTTGCACGCAATACAGGTGCGCATAATTTATCACTCAGATATTTCGTGCCGACCGGCCAGGGCATGGGAGAGAGTATTACTGTCAATATATTCCAGTTCACCACCCAGCGGCACGCCATGGGCGATACGGGTAACGCGGATATCATATCTCTGCACGATGCTATTGATAAAATGCGCTGTCGCTTCTCCTTCCATGGTCGAGTTGGTCGCAAGAATTATCTCCTTGACTTCTCCACCCGCTTCACTCTCAGGCGAGCCGGTAAGATACGCCGCCAATTTGTCCAGCCCCAGTTCCTGCGGTCCGATACCGTCCAGGGGCGAGAGATGTCCCATTAATACAAAATATTTCCCCTGATAGCCCGCCTCTTCCATGGCAAACACGTCCACCGGACTTTCCACTATGCAAAGCAGCGAGCTGTCCCGTTTACCACTCAGACAAACATTACACAGCGGGGTTTCACTGAAATTGCGGCACCTCTGACAACTGCCTATGTTTTCCATCGCTTCAACCAACGCGGCGGCCAGGGATTTTGCCCCGTCCCGGTCGCGTTGCAACAGGTGGTAACTGATTCTCTGGGCGGATTTCTTACCGATACCCGGTAGACAGCAAAGCGCCTGGATCAGTGCGCTCAGTCTGGGTGGTTCAGCTTGCATTTCTCACCGGTTGTTACAGCTTTCATGCTCATTTTTGCCGACTCAAAACGGCAGTTTAAAACCTGCGGGGAGGCCCATGCCGGAAGCTACATTGGCCATCTTGTCCTGGGTGGCCTTTTCCACCCGCCTGTTGGCGTCATTCACGGCGGCGGCTATCAGGTCTTCCAGCATCTCCTTGTCGGCAGTCAGCAGGGACGGTTCGATCTCAACCCGTTTAAGGTCATGTCTGCCGGTCATGATGACCTTGACCATGCCTGCGCCGGCCTCACCCTGCACTTCCGTGGCAGCGATTTCCTCCTGCACCCGCTGCATGTTTTCCTGCATTTTCTGGGCCTGTTGCATGATGTCACCGAAACCACCTTTCATTTGTTTCTCCTTTCTATTGATATTTGGGGTCAGAGTAAAAACCTGTCATGAACGTGGCTGGCAAAGATAAAGATACAGGTTTTTACTCTGACCCCAAATATCTGGTCGATTCTTTATCGATAGTCGCATCAAAGGTATCTCTGACCAGCTTGACGTCGGGGTCTTTTTCTACTGCTTCCAGTGCAGCCCGTTTTTTCTCAAGGTCTTTACGGGCTTTCCTTTGCGCAGGTGTTTCATCCCCGGACCCCTCAACCGTCACGACAAGCTTGATTTCTGCACCGAAACGCTCCCTGATCGTAGCCAGCAACTTTTCCTTCTGGTTCGTTGCAGACAAGTGTTCCTGTTCAGGGTGCAGGTTTAAACATATCCTGTTTCCTTCATACTTCAGCAATGTACAGTGGGAAGCCAGTTCTTTTGTCAGTCCATCCAGCGCCATGGAATCTGTCAGATTATGCCAGTCATCATTGCTGATAAGCACCGGCGCATCCTGCACCTGATCCTGATTACTCAGCGCAGTATTTGTTGATCCGGTATGGTCTGCGACCGGCCGGCTATCGTTTGCTACCGGTCCATCGTAGTTCACTGCCGCTTGATTGTTCTCTGCTGCAGGCGAGCTACGCTTCATTAGCGCTTCACCATCGTCCAGTTTTTGCGTATCGGCAGGTTCCCAGGGGCAAAACGCCAGCAGGCGGATCATGGTCATTTCAAACGCGGTTTTCGGATCAGGCGCGATGTGCAGGTCCCGGCGGCCATTCAAGGCAAGCTGGTAGTAGAGTTGGACATCCTCTTTATCGAGTCTGCGGGCAAATGTACGGCTGGTCTCGTCAACCAGGTCAGATCCATCCGGCAACACCTGTGCGACCGCAGTATTATGCAGAATGGATAACAACTGCGCGAGCATGGCGTCATAATCCGGAGCCAGCTCGGCCATGTTGTTGATCCTTGCGAGCAGGGACGCGGCATTCCGTTCGATAATATCCGTAAGCAAAGCGCTCAACTCGTCACCGTCAATCGTGCCCAGCATGGCGCGGACCTGGACTGCCTCCAGCCGACCATCGCCATAGGATATGGCTTGATCCAGCAGGCTGAGCGCATCGCGCATACTGCCATCGGCAGCGGCTGCAATCAGGCGAGTACAGGTATCCTCTGCTGCGATGTCCTCTTCTGCCAGGATTTTGTCCAGTTGGGCTTCTATCTGCCCCGCGCTCAGGTGCTTGAGGTTAAACTGCATACAGCGCGACAGGATGGTGATCGGGATCCTTTTCGGTTCGGTTGTCGCCAGCAGGAATTTTACATGGTCAGGCGGCTCTTCCAGGGTCTTCAACAAGGCATTGAAACTGTGTTTCGAGAACATGTGCACTTCATCTATGAGATAGACCTTGTACCTGCCGGCAGTGGGCGCATACGGAACGTTATCCATCAGGTCCCGGGTTTCATCCACTTTGGCCCGCGATGCCGCGTCGACTTCAATTAAATCGACAAACCGGCCCTCATCGATACCCACACAGGCGCTGCACTGCCCGCACGGTTCGGAACTGACGCCCGCTTCACAGTTGAGACACTTCGCCAGGATTCTGGCCAGGGTTGTTTTACCCACGCCACGGGTACCCGTAAACAGATACGCATGGTGTAATCTATCGGAATCCAGCGCATTCACCAGCACCCTGAGGACATGCCCCTGCCCGACCATGTCCGCAAACAAGCGGGGTCGCCATTTACGCGCCAGTACCTGGTAACTCATTGATCAACCTGTAGTAATGTTTCAATTCGGCATATAAAAACAGTTCGATTGACAAGCTGCACACGTTTTTTTTACATCCCTCCCTTGTCAGTAGAATATAAAGCGACCCATACTGTTCTTGCCCCGGCGCCCGCATCCATTGTTACCGCTGCTCCCTTCCGGGCCTGACGGGGTTCACAACTTCGCGCCGCGGGGAGACCAGCACAGGCCGCAACCGCTATACTAGCACAGATCATGCGTTACGGAGTCCGTCCGCCACACAGATATTGGCGCCGGTCAGAACAGAAAATCCGTCGCATCCAGGTTGGCAATATCGAAACCCTCAAGCAGGATGGTTCCTCCCCCATGATCCGACAAGTCAATTGCCACACCATCCGCATCTGACGCAAGCACGAGGTCATCAAACCCCGATAAACCAAAGGCTTTGACGTCGATTAAATCCTTACCATTTCTAAAGTCGGTTATGGTGTCTTTCCCGTGCTCCGAATCGAAGATGAAGGTGTCAAAGCCAATGCCGCCGTCCATTGTGTCAGCGCCCGCACCGCTTTCAAGCGTGTCATCTCCCGAGTTACCCTCGAGCGTGTCATCACCGGGGCCACCCTTGAGCATGTCATCGCCCTCACTGCCGTACAGCGTATCATCCCCCGGACCGCCGAACAGCCTGTCATGGCCGGGGCCGCCGTCTATGGTGTCCTGGTTCGTATCATCACCACCAGGACCCCCATATATCGTATCGTTGCCCCTGCCGCCCGAAAGTTTGTTGGCCCGCTGGTCGCCGGCCAGGATGTCATCGTGATCCGATCCCCTCAGGTTGATGATATCAGGGAGTTCCACCTCCACCCGTTTGCGGTTGTCCGTATAGGCATACGTGACCATCCCTGCGAATGTATCGCCTTGGGCGTCACCACCCCAGGGCGCGGGATCATGGAGGCGTACCGTCACGCCCGCGGGAGAACCCGTGTAGGACGCGGTATCGTTACCATCACCACCGGTCAGTCTGTCGGCCCCGGCGCCGCCGTTCAACGTGTCGTTCCCGGGTCCGCCGTCCAGTTCATCGTCACCGCCGCGGCCGTACAGGTAATCGTTCCCCCCGAGACCATAGATCTTTTCCACTTTATTGGTGCCGGTCAGGCTGTTCCCTCTGCTGGTACCCGTGATAGTGTCGTCGATAGTGGTAACCACCTCTATATCTTCAACCAGTACCGCGTAAGCCCCGGAATTGTCCGTGTTCGGGTTGCTGGTATAGCTGGCGGCGCTGATGTAGTAGCTGCCGCTGACGTGCATGGTAAACGTCAGGCGTGAATCGAATATACGCTTTTCTGCGTCGATATCGTCGTTTGTAAGGATATGATTTCCGTTTGAATCAAACAGCTTGAGGATGGTGTCCTCCGCCTTGTCGGGGGCCGTTCCGCGGCCGGAAAGAGTAACCTGATAGGTTTTTCCCCTGATCAGGTCGATCCTGATCCAGTCTTCGTCGAACTTGTGGTCAAGGTTGCCGTTGAACGTATCGCTAACCTCCATCGTATAGGTGGTTTCGAGATTCGCGACCGCATCCTGAGATGCCGGGCTGTTCTCATTTACAGTTGCCATGACTTATGACTCAGGCCTTTAGTGCCCAACGGGCAAACTGCTGAAATATCTGACCCTGGTACAACCAGGTCTATTCCTTTTCCATGACGACAATCGGAATCTCGCGGTCCGTTTTGTCCTGCAATTCCGTATAGGTCGGATATATGGTCAGCATTAAATCCCACAGTTGCGCGCGTTCTTCTCCGGCCGCCGTCCTGGCCCTGGCCTTGAACCGTTCGGAGATAATCTGTAGTTCCACCTCGGGGTTGGCAACAAGGTTCAGATACCAGTTGGGATGAGTGGGCGCGCCGCCTCTTGAACCTACAACCACATAAGCTCCACCGGCTTCGCCGTAGATCAGCGGGGTAATGACGGGCTGTCCCGTGCGACGCCCGATGGTTGTCAGCAGCAAAGACGGGCATTCCCCATGATCCCCCAATCCCGTGGAATTCCACATGTGTCCGTCTTCCCCGTTACTATCAAGATAGCGGCGCAGATGATCCGTAACAAAATCAGGCACGTTTGTCGGCATTCTTGGATTATTCATGGTTTACGCCCTCCTGCAGAAACTCAACGAAATGGAAAGCTTAGTGTTAATTATGTATGATTATTTTGCAACCACAGATATACAGGGAAAGAGCAAATCGGCTACCTCACCCTGCACTACGGCTTTGCCAAAAGCACATCCCGCACGTGTAAGGGGAGGATAAGCCAAGCGCCAATACAACACGATACGGGCAAAAAGCCGGTCGCATATGATAAAACCACCGATGCAACAGTTTCTGGTAGGACACAGCAGTAACCAGGCGCCCAGGCAACTGGTTAAAGACTGCCTGGACCAGATCGGTCAGGTCCCCGACTCAGCGAACTTCGGTTTTATCTACGCCACCTATACCCTCATACCAAAGCTCGACATTATATTGGATACACTCCGGCAACGTACCGGTGTCACACACTGGTCAGGCAGTGTCGGCCTGGGTGTGAGCGCCACCGGGCAAGAATATTATGATCAGCCGGCCTTGACTATCCTGCTCGCAGATTTTCCTGATACCACGTTCAGGACGGTGCCCGTACAGACCGGGGATATCGACAACTTCATCCACAGTACCGGCGATTGGCTGAAACACGATGAGTTTTATTTCGGCATCCTCCACTGCGACCCCGGCAACATGCAGGTACCGTCCTTGATCTCGACACTGGCGCAATCTATACCCAATGCTTTTTTCGTGGGCGGCCTGAGCTCTTCCGGGGACGTGAACGTACAAGTGGCCGATACGGTCGTGTCCGGTGGTATATCCGGTGTATTGTTCTCCAGCGAGGTGCCCGTGGCGACCGGCCATACCCAGGGCTGCACCCCTTTTACCCCCAGGCACGTCATCTCCGCCTGTGAGCGTAACATCATCATCGAACTGGATAACAGACCCGCCCTGGACGTATTCAAGGAAGACGTGGGTGAAGTGATAGCCCGGGACCTGCAGCGCGTTGCAGGTTATATTTTCGCAGGTTTTCCCATCCCCGGATCCGATACCAGCGATTACATGGTACGTAACCTGGTCGGCATCGATGAGGGCAATCGCCTCATTGCCGTAGGTCAACTGGTGACGGAGGGCAGTGAGATCATGTTCTGCCGGCGTGACGGCAATACGGCCAGGCAGGACATGCAACGCATGCTGACCGATATAAAAGGCCGGTTAACCTCAACCCCCAGGGGGGCGGTCTATTATTCCTGTACCGGTCGCGGGCGCTACCAGTTCGGCCCTGACTCAGAAGAGTTGAAGCTGATCCGCGCCGAGCTGGGCGACCTGCCGCTGGTCGGCTTTTTCGCCAACGGGGAAATCTTCCATAACAGGCTTTATGGGTACACGGGCGTATTGACAGTATTTTGTTAATAATACCTGTATTAGAGTAGCCATCTCTGGCCCGTAGCAGTCCTCACGTCTTTGACGATCCTCCTTCACCATCCGTGGGAAGCAGCAACAGGCGTTCGCTACGCCAGACGCGGACAACCCTCACCCGTTGGGGATCACGCCGGTACACTATGCGGAATGGCGGATGGATGAGTTCGCGCAAAAAGGGTTGATCGAATTCGGGCACTATCCGGCCCATATCAGGATGGTCGGCCAAGGCCTGGACGCGCCGGAACACTTCCTCTACCAGCCTCGCCCCAACGCCGGGCACCCCCTGCTCAGCGTACCAAGCCTGCACCTCCTCAAGATCGCCGAGTGCGGATTCGGCGAAGCTGATGACCATCAGGGGCACGACGCTATTTCAGGCCGAGCCGTGTCCTGGCATCGTCGAGAGATACCTCATGCCCTGACTCCAGGTCTGACAGACCCGCGACTACCGCCCGCATGAAGTCCCGCTCTTCCTCTGCCTTCTCGTAATCGCCAACTGATTGGACCACGGCCACGCCCCGGCCGCGGCTGGTAAGCAGCACGGGCCGATGCACCTCAGTCGTATGTTTCACCACACGCGCCGGATTCACCTTCAGATCAGTCATGGGAACCAGGTCCTCGGAAAATTTGATCGACATAATCACCTCTACAAAGAGCTTTTATCAGTACCTAGAATAGCAGCTGTTTAAAGACCTTTCAAGAGCTATTACTCATCCTGGACGGGGGCATCGTTGCTGATATGATACGTCTGATTAAATCCATGCCGGACCACGCCATCTTACGTATCGCCCGTGACGTTCGTGATGGCGACTAGCAAGTCTGACAGAATGCCAACTCACCCGGTCCACCCCAGACCGGCGCTGACGCAGTTGATGGAAAGCAGTAGCGCCACCAGATCTGCCTGTTTGTCCTGTTCGCGAAACCGTTTGACCAGTTCGACCTGGGCCAATCCGACCTGTTTGAGAATATCGCCACGGCGTTCCAGTTTCCTGCTGAAGCGGGGAAAGCGTTCAGCCAGTTTTGTCTCTCCTGTTATGAGAAGTATTTTTTCGACGGACAGTTCGTATTCCCTTACGACCTTCATGAATAATTTTTCCCTGATTGTCGATTGACTTAACAGATCGGCATAGCTGCGCATCACGTCGGCATCCACAAAAGCCAGGGATTTTTCAACCTCATCGATGACCAGGCTGAACAGGCTCCAGTTATCATACATCTCCCGCAACAGCTTCAAGCCTTCTTGTCCCCGGACCTTGATGAAGTTCTCTACGGCGCTGCCCAGTCCGTACCAGGCCGGGACATGATGGCGATTCTGGGTCCAGGCAAACACCCAGGGAATGGCGCGCAGGTCATCCAGCGAGTTGGCGCCGAACCTTCGGTCCGGGCGGGAGCCGATGCGTAATTTACCCAGTTCCAGTACCGGACTTGCCGCATGGTAGTAATCGACCAGGCCGGTTTCCTCGACCAGTTTCCGGTAGGTCGTGTAGGCCAGGCTGGACAGGGCGTCCATGGCCTGCTCAAATTCCGGTTCGGGATTGAGTTGCTCCGCAGTCATGGATTTCAGGGTGTGTTCCATGACACTGGCGGCTAGCAACTCCATCTGGTATTGGGCAGTTCCATGGTTGGCGTACTTGGAGGAAACCACTTCTCCCTGCTCGGTAATCCGCAGTTTACCGTTGACGGAGCCCGCCGGTTGTGCGGCAATGGCGCTGTCGGTGGGTCCGCCGCCGCGACTGACCGAACCTCCCCTGCCGTGAAAGAAGACAATCGGGATTTTGCTCTTGACGCCGATTTTGGTCAGTTCGACCTGGACCCGGCTCAACTCGTAATTGGCCGTCAGAAACCCGCCGTCCTTATTGGAGTCCGAATAGCCGATCATGACCTCCTGTATGCCGCCCTGTTCCCTGATACTGCGCCGCACCACCGGTGTTTTCAGCAGGGTCTGCATGATCCGGGGGGCAACGCGCAGGTCTTCGATGGTCTCGAACAGCGGTATCACCGGCAAGGGGGAACTTTCCACTGCCTGGCTGTCAATGAACACACCGGCGTATTTGGCCAGCAGGTAGACTCCCAGAACGTCTGCGACCGAGCGGGTCATGCTCAGGATAAACCCTCCCATGGCCTCTCGGTCCAGAGTCTGCCGGGTTTCGGCAATCAACTGGAACAGGCCGAATGTCATGACGCTTTGCCGGTCGCTTAAAGATACCTGGGGGAGCTGGTCAAAAGGTGTGGACAGCTCCTCTTGTATCCATTCGAGCCAAGCTGCCGAATCCGCATCGGGCGGGGTCTCCTGTTGCCGGCGCAAACGCCAGATGTCCTGCAGTGTGCTGGTAATGACCGTGGAGTTTTCCCTGACGTCAAGCCGCGCGGTGCAAAACCGGAATGCCTCGGCCTGGCGCCGTAACGGCGTTATCTGCGCTCTTGCAAGTTGCGCACAGTCTGCTTCCTCCAGTCCCTGTTCGAGAATATTCAAATCCTGGATAAACCGGTCGGCAGTATCATAGCTGAATCCGCTGAGGGTATTTTTCTTCTCGGTATTTTTGATTTTTTCCTGCACACAAAAGACGAACTGCCTGAATATCTCGCCCGGGTTGCGTTTTTCAATGTTTTTTCTCTGGCCGCTGGCGTCCAGTAAGCCGTTCAGGTGATTGATGAACCCCGCGGGAGCGCGCACGGCATGGATGGAGACGCTGATCTTCAGGAACAGCTTGCCCAACTGCTGCTGGTAATGCAGCAAAACGGTTCGCCTGTTCAGTAACAGGGCTTCCCGGGTAACTGCATTGTTCACGAACGGGTTGCCATCCCGGTCACCGCCGATCCAGGTGCCGAACCGGTAAAGAGGCGGGATGCTGAATTCTTTACCGGGATAATGCCTGGACAAGGCCAGGTCAAGCCGATCCAGGGTCTCCGGGACGCGTTCATACAAGGTCTGCTCAAAGAAATGCAGGCCCCATTTTATCTCCTGGACTACGGAAGGCTTTTCCAGGCGCAGTTCACCGGTCAACCAGAGCAGGTCAATTTCATTGCGCAGTTGTTGTTCCAGGGTCTCACGTTCACGGGAGGTCCAGCGCGTGGCTTCGAGGCGGTACAGGAGAACGTAGATGCGCCGGTGTATCTGCAACACCGTTATGCGTTTTGCCTCGGTGGGGTGTGCGGTGATGGTCGGCGTCACTTTCATGCGGTCCAGCAAATCCTGGACTTCCTGGTGGGACAGGCCGGTCTCTGCGGCCAGGGCAATCACGTTGGCAAAAGTACCGGACACATGTTCCAGCCCCTGGATGCTCTCCGTAACCCGGCGCCGGCGCATGGCTGCGTTTTCTTCGGCGATATTGAGCAGTTGAAACCAGATCCCCCAGGCCTGTAAACCAGCCAGCAGCAACTCGTTGTTATCTCTGGGCAGGGCTTGCCTACCTGCAAAGACGGGGAGTATTTCCGGTTTTCTCTGCCCGATGACCTGGCGTAACAGCTCTGCCAACAGCTCTATAAGGTTGCCGGCGTAGCTGGCTGTTGCCGAGTCCAGTCCGGCAGCCGAGGACTGTTCAGGGAAGTCGAATGGTGAATTTGGCTGAGATTTCACACAACGCGATCGCGTGGCTTCTCGCCGTTGAAGAACGCCTGCAGGTTCTCCACGACCCGCAGGCCCATCGCTACCCTGGTTTCCCGGGATGCACTGCCCAGGTGTGGGAACAACACCACGTTCTCCATCGACAATAATTTATCGGGTACGGCCGGTTCTCCTTCAAAAACGTCCAGGCCGGCGCCGGCAATGACGCCCTGTTCCAGGGCCGCTATCAAGGCGGACTGGTCAACAACGTCGCCACGCGCGCTGTTGATGAGAAACGCCCCGGGTTTCATTATGGCCAGGCGTTCGCTGTTGATTAAGTGATAGGTTTCCTTGCCGCCCGGACAGTGCAGGGATACGAAATCCGCTTCGCGCAGCACGTCTTCAACAGTGGCGCGGGCTTCGGCCTGCAGTGAGCTGATTAACTCCTGCGGCGGTGGATACGGATCGGTAAAGATGATTTTCATGCCGAACCCGTGGAAAGCTTTGTGCGCCATGGCCCTCGCTATCCTGCCCATCCCGATCAGGCCCAGCGTCTTGCCGGTCACCTTTGTGCCCATCATGTGGGTCGGACGCCAGCCGGTCCATTCTTTGTTACGCACATGCCGCTCACCCTCGCCAGCGCGCCGCGCAGTCATCAGCAACAGGGTCATGGCGATATCCGCGGTGCAGTCGGTCAGCACTTCCGGAGTGTTCGTCACCACCAACCCGTTCGCCTTGGCGGCATCGAGATCAATATGGTTAAAGCCAACGCCATAGCTGCCGATAATCCCGGCCTTCAGCTTGTCTACGGAGAGGACCTCCGCACTGACCTTATCTGAGACGGTAGGGCAAAAGGCATCGGCGCTCTGCAATGCCGCCTGCATCTGGCTGACGGACATGGGAATATCTTCTTCGTTCAGTTGCACATCGAAGACCTCCTGCATCCTGCTTTCAACTTCCTGCGGCCATTTGCGGCTTACTATTACTCTGGGTTTGCTCATATAATTACCATTAAATCAGTATACATAGTAGATACATCGAGCAGGTCAGTTGGCTTTTTCAAGACACGCTGTGAATACATCCCTGTACGCTTGGTCCATCCGCTATCCCTGCGGATGACAGTCTTGAAAAAGCCAACTGACCTGCTTTCATACTCCAATGACTTACAGTGAAGCCAGCACCGAATTCACGGTTGTCCCAAATTCGGATGGCTTCGATACTATGGTTACGCCGCACTCCTGCAGGATCTCCACTTTTTCTGCCGCACTCTCTCCGAACGCAGAAATAATGGCGCCGGCGTGTCCCATGCGTTTGCCCTTGGGCGCAGTCAAACCCGCGATGTACCCTATCACCGGCTTTTTCATGTTATCCCGGTAGAACTCGGCGGCTTCGGCTTCCTGCGGGCCGCCTATCTCACCTATCATCACTACTGCATCGGTCTCCGGGTCCTGTTCAAACCGTATCAGGTGATCCATGAAG
Source organism: Gammaproteobacteria bacterium (assembly GCA_965222155.1). Classification (GTDB taxonomy): domain Bacteria; phylum Pseudomonadota; class Gammaproteobacteria; order Eutrophobiales; family Eutrophobiaceae; genus JAAXHV01. The sequence continues at coordinate 9,981 of CBDCTH010000012.1, read as the reverse complement.
GAACTGCCGTTGATAGGGTCACCGCCAATACCGACACTGGTGGATACGCCTATCCCCATGGACTTCATCTGCGACGCGGCCTCATATCCCAGGGTACCGGAACGGCCTATAACACCTACATTGCCCGGTATGTAGATATGACCCGGCATGATGCCCAGCATCGCCTTGCCGGGGCTGATTGTACCGGCGCAGTTGGGCCCCGTTAACACCAGCTTGTGTTCCGCCCGGTAACGCCGCATATAGCGTTTCACCCGTATCATGTCGTGCGCGGGTATGCCGTCGGTAATGCAGACACAATACTTTATACCGGCGTCCGCAGCCTCCATGATGCCGTCGGCGGCAAACGGCGGCGGAATAAAAATGATACTGCTGTCGGCGCCGGTCTCGGCCACCGCGTCCTTGACCGTGTCAAAGACAGGCCGATCCAGGTGCATGGTCCCGCCTTTACCCGGGGTTACGCCACCGACAATATCAGTTCCGTAATTGATCATATCCCGGGAATGGTAAGTACCGATCTGGCCGGTAAAGCCCTGGACTATGACTTTTGAATCTTTATTTATCAATATAGCCATAATAGCTCTCCTAGCCCTGGTTTTGTTCGTAGTCCTGCCAGGCGGCAACCACTTTATCCGCCGCCTCATGCAAGGTATCCGCCATGATGATCGGCAAATTACTGTTCTGCAGTATTTCCCTGCCCTCTTCCACGTTGGTGCCTGACAGCCTGACTACGAAAGGCAGTGTCAGGTCAGTCTTGCTCACGGCCTGGACTATCCCTTCGGCAACCCAGTCACAGCGGTTGATCCCGGCAAAGATATTGACCAGTATCGCCCTGACATTCTTGTCTGCGAGCACCAGGTTAATGGCTTTTGCCACACGATCGGGCGAGGCTCCACCGCCTATATCCAGGAAATTGGCCGGTTCGCCGCCGGCGTGCTTGATCATGTCCATGGTGGCCATGGCGAGTCCGGCGCCGTTGATAATACAACCGATATTCCCAGCCAGGCCAACGTAGCTGAGGCCGCGATCCGCCGCCTTCATTTCCCGGGGATCTTCCTGGGATTTGTCCCGCAACTCGGAAATATTGGGGCGTCGGAACAAGGCATTATCATCAAACCCCATTTTTGCATCCAGCGCCAGCAGGTGGTTGTCTGCGGTCACTACCAGCGGATTGATTTCCACCATGGTCGCATCCAGGTCGCGAAACGCCCGGTAACAGCCCAGCAGCGTGGTAATGGCCTGGCTGATCAGTGATTTATCAATGCCCAGCTTGAAGGCGATTTCCCTGGCCTGGAAGGGTTGCATGCCCACTGCCGGCTCAACGGTCACGCGAATGAGTGATTCAGGTCTCTCCTGGGCTATCTCCTCGATCTCTATACCGCCTTCCGACGAGGCGACGATGGCAATCCTTTCTTTCTGCCGGTCCAGGACAAAACCGATGTAATACTCATTTGCGATTTCGCTGGCTTCCTCAACGTACAGTCTGTGAATGATCTTGCCGGCGCTTCCGGTCTGGTTGGTTATCAGCTTGCGGCCCAGTAATTCATCCGCGGCTTCCCAGATTTCATCGTCATCCCGGCAGAATTTTATCCCGCCGGCTTTGCCGCGTCCGCCCGAGTGGATCTGGGCCTTGACCACCCAGGCATCACCACCGATTTCATGGGAACGATATACCGCCTGTTCCGGACTGTACGCCAACCCGCCACGGGGTATGGGCACACCGAAATCCGTCAGTATATCTTTGGCCTGGTATTCATGGATTTCCACAACGTGTTACCTCATCAAATGTTTAATAAATTCATTACTTTTTGCCACAGAGAGCACTGAGATCGATTCCCGACATTCCCGGCATTCCCGGCATTCCAGCGAAAGCTGGAATCCAGTGGATAACTTATTCCATATTACAAGGAATAATCTTATTGACTGGATTCCAGCTTTCGCTGGAATGACGGTGCCTGCACAATCTACCTCTGTATTCTCTGAGTCCTCTGTATTCTCTGTGGCTATTAAAGTCCTCTATGGCTGTAAAAAACCTGCCTTACTCCCGCCCGGAGATAAGCTCTGCCTGGCGCACAACGTTTCTAGCCATACGTTCCGAAGCGGCGTCGATCATCTTTCCATCCAGTTGCGCCGCACCTTTTCCCTGTTCGGCAGCCTCTTTCAAGGCTTCCAGTATGCGCTGGGCGCGGGTAACCTCGGCTTCCGGTGGCGACATGATGTCATTGGCCAATGCAACCTGGTTGGGATGGATCGCCCATTTGCCCTCATAGCCCAGCGCAGCCACACGCCTGGCCGCGGCAATGTAACCGTCAGGATCATTGAAATCACCGAACGGCCCGTCGATGGCGCGCAGTCCGTAGGCGCGGCAGGCAGTCACGATATTGACCAGGGCGGCATGCCACTGGTCAGCCAATGCACCGTCACACTGGTAGTCGGGGTTCAGACCGCCGATGTTCACGGTGCGCGCCCGCATGCTGGCGGCATAATCCGCCACCCCGAAGTGCAAGGCTTCCAGGCGCGCAGACGATTGCGCAATGGACATGACATTGGCTCCACCCAGTGCGGTCTCAATCAAACACTCTATGCCGATTCTCTTGTCAAGACCCATGGCATCCTCAATCTGGGTCAACAGACAATCCACCATGTACACGTCTGCAGCAGTGCCCACCTTGGGGATCAACACGGTATCGAGCCTGGCGCCGGCCTGCTCAACGATATCCACCACATCGCGATACATATAATGCGTGTCAAGACCATTTATCCGCACCGACATGGTTTTACCCTGCCAGTCGACATCGTTCAACGCTTCGATGATGTTTTTCCTGGCCCGGGGTTTATCTTCGGGTATGACCGCATCTTCACAATCCAGAAAGATGAAATCCGCGGCGGAACGGGCCGCTTTTTCAAACATGCCGGGGTTGGAACCGGGCACGGCAAGCTCACTGCGCTGTAACCGGGCCGGCGCCTGTTCATATTGGGTAAAGCTCATCAGAACCTGGCCTGTCGGGTGTTGCACAGGTATTCCTGCGCAGCAGCCACACCGCTGCCCAACTCAATGTCTATCCCCATGTCTTTCATCGACATTTCTGCGGCGTTAAGCGGAGTCAGGAGCATCACTTCATTCAGGTCGCCCAGGTGTCCGATACGAAACGCCTGGCCGGCAATCTTGCCGAGGCTGATGGACAGGGCGACGTTATAGTATTTATAGCTGTGCTGCGCCACTGCATTGCCATCAAATCCCTGCGGCACCCGCACCGCACTGACCGTGTCGGAATACCATTTCTCCTCTTTTGCAACCAGGGACAGACCCCATGCCGCCACCGCCTTGCGCACTGCGGTGGCAAGCCGGGTATGGCGGGCAATGACGTTATCCAGGCCTTCCTCCGTGAGCATGTCGATGGACTCCCGTAAGCCTCTGAGATAGATGGTATTGGGGGTATAGGGGAAGAAACCGTTGTCGTTTGCCGCAATCATGTCGTCGAAGGAGAAATAAGTACGCGGCAGCGTCGCGGTCTCTCGTGCGACAAGAGCCTTTTCACTGACGCCGATTATGCCGAGCCCGGTAGGCAGCATAAACCCCTTCTGCGACCCGGCGACCGCCAGGTCCACACCCCATTCATCCATACGAAAATCCAGGCAGGCCAGGGAACTGACCGCGTCGACAAATAACAGGGCCGGGTGTTCCGCCTCATCCAACGCCTTGCGCACTGCGGCAATATCGCTTTTTACCCCTGTCGCAGTCTCATTCTGGGTGGCAAACACGGCCTTGATTTCCTTGTTGCTATCGGCCTTCAGAATTTCAGCGTAGCGGTGCACAGGCACACCCTCGCCCCAATCCATCTCCAGGGCGTTGACATCCAGGCCATGACGCCGGCACATGTCCACCCAGAGCAGGCTGAACTGGCCGAAATGCGACATCAAGACCTTGTCCCCTGGTGACAGGGTATTGCTGATAGCGGCTTCCCATCCTCCCGTACCGGAAGAAGAAAAGATGAATATCCGCCCCGTTTCCGTATTAAAAATCTTTTTCAGGTCATTAAATAAAGGCAGGGTGAACTCGGGGAAATCCGCCGCGCGCATATCCTCTTGTTCTATTGCCATGGCATTGCGAATGCGCTGGGGCACAATCGTCGGACCGGGTATGTGTAGAAAGTTTCGACCGGGCATAGTTAATCTCTCCAGATATTAATTATTGGGTACTCTGACTTGTTCAGAGGTTCCTTTATTGAAACCAGTGCGATATGCCTGGATAAACCTGCGCTTCAAACGCCAGCTTCCATGATGGCCGGGAGACAGGTTGATGCTCCGGTAATGCCGATACTCCACTTAAGCCAAAGCCGGGCAAATCGCTTTGCAGTTCAATACAGGGATTTCCAGGGCATCACCCTCAAGAAGACACGGACTGCCATTCCTTTCCTCAATCCGCAAATGCAGTATTGCGTCAAGATGCGGATTTATACCACATTCCTACAGCATGAGTCCATACCTGATTATGAAAAAATCAGGGCAAACGCATACTTTTGGATTCTGTTGCAGAAGACAGGAAATCAACCGGAAAACGCCGCCCGTCATGCTGGCGAATGCCAGCATCCAGTCAAACAACAGCGCATGATCAGGGTGATGAAGGGTTATTCACTGGATTCTGGCTTGCGCCAGAATGACGGAATCGGGTAAAAACGTCTGAATTCAAAAGTATGCGTTTGCTCTGATGAAAAAATGCGCGCGACAATGAAACAGCACTCATATTGATACAGCAGTTCCCGCTAACTTCCGGGATCGAGGGCATCTTGCCCTCGCCGAGGGCGGGACGCCCTCGATCCCAGAGAAATATCCCCCCATTTACGCACAATAACCTCGATTCGGGCCAGAATGGCTGGTTGAGACACAAAGTTAGCGGGAACTGCTGATATTGATATGACGCGACCGGCGCCAGTCAAAACACAGCATTCAACCGCGCCTGTAATTCCCGCGTCATTCTGACTGGGGAGATCAAATCATTGAATTCCGGCATGTGGGGAGCAGCCCGGCTGCCATACAAGGGATTTTATCAGGTTATAGCAGCCACGTTTGTTCATGTAGGTCCCGCCAGCTGAGACAATCGGCGTCCGAACGTTTTTGCCCTCCGACACCGCCGAAAACGACTCGTTTATTGACTTGAGGGCGTCTCGTCAATCGTTCCAGAAGTATATCGAATTGTTTCAGCGGCCTTAAAAAACTGCTGTCAATGGTTGCGGCGGACTTTACCTCACAGGCGATAAGGGATTGACTGTCCGTTATGATTAGGTCAACCTCCAGACCACGGCTTTGTCGGAAATGGTACATACCCGTATCCTCACCGCGATGCAACCGGTGCTTGTAAATTTCCGCGGCAACCCAACTCTCGAAGATTGCGCCACGCAATGGATGGTGTCGCAGATCATCCGCGCTGCGAATACCCAACAGGTGACATACAAGCCCGCTGTCAACAAAATGCAGCTTGGGTGATTTGACCAATTGTTTACGCAGGTTGGGATGCCAGGCCGGCAAACGAAATATAAGAAAACTTGCCTCCAACACCGACATCCAGGCGCGTACGGTATTGTGAGAGGCGCCTACATCCCCTCCCAGGCTGGAAAAATTGATCTCCTGTGCAGTACGGCCTGCAGCCAGAGTAACGAACCGGGTAAAAGCCTCCAGGTTTCCGATATCCGACAACTGCCGCACGTCGCGTTCTATATATGTTCTCAGGTAGTTACTCAACCAGCGCCTGGGGTCAAGTTTACGCTCATGTATTCCCGGATAACCCCCACGGAATATCACCTTCCACAGATCATCGACACCCACACCGAATGCGGCCGCTTCATCAAGACTTAAAGGTAGCAGATGAACGATTGCAGTACGGCCTGCGAGCGATTGATTAACCGCTTGCGTTAATCCGAAATGTTGAGACCCGGTTACAATATAACGACCCGGTTCTGGATCATCATCAACAATACTTTGTATATAGCTGGTCAGGTCCGGTGCATTCTGGATTTCATCGATGACAACACCCTCAGGATATTCAGCGAGAAATCCACGGGGATCAACACGAGCATATTCACGCTGGTCAATCGGTTCCAGCGAGACATACGGTTTGCGGGGGAACAAGGCGCGGCAAAACGTAGTCTTGCCTGATTGTCGCGGACCGGTGATGGTCACGACAGGATAATCTTTTACCAGCCTGCGAACCAGCGTTTCCAGTATTCGAGGTTTATATGACATGCATAAATTGTAAGTGACAATTACAATTTATGCAAATATTTATATCCCCCTGGTACAGTACTCATAATAGCCATAGCTATGTTTAACGCTATGCCATGTCCTGGCGGGTCGGGATTCACAGGGTTTGCATCAGATAAGGTAACCCCCGTCTACGGCGATGCAACTGCCGGTGGCGAAGCTGGAGGCTGGAGACGCCAGGAACAGGATGGCGCCAGCCATTTCGCCCGGCTGGGCGTAGCGTCTCAAAGGCATTTGCTTTAACCAGGAATTCAATATCTCCGCGTCACCGGTCAGGGCGCCGGCAAATTTTGTATCGGTCAATCCAGGCAGCACGGCATTCACCCGTATATTGTCCGGCCCGCACTCCAGCGCAAAGGCCTTGGTCATATGGATGATGGCGCCCTTGGTAATGGAATAGATGCCTCGTTTTGCCCCCGGCCTGACTCCGTCGACGGACGCCACGTTGACAATGGCGCCACCGTTCTGTTTCATCATACGGCACGCGTTCACGGACATGAAGAAGTAACCGCGTATATTGACTTCAACGGTTTTATCGAATGCGCCCAGGTCCGTCTCAGTGATGTGGCCGTAATAGGGATTCGCCGCCGCGTTATTTACCAGTATATCCAGGCGCCCATGGCGTTCCCGTATGTGATTGAAGATGGCCTCTACCTGATCGAGCCTGCCGATGTGACAGGCGTAGGCCGTTGCCTGGCCGCCTTCATCCCGGATACTCCGGGCCACTTCCTCGCAGCCTTCCTGCTTGCGGCTGGAAATAATGACATGTGCGCCCTGTTGAGCCAGCAACCTGGCTGCCTCCGCGCCGATGCCGCGGCTGGCGCCGGTCACCAGGGCTATTTTGTCATTCAGGTCGAATAAGTCTGTTGTCATGAGCTTACCTGTTCTGTGGACGTAAATATTGTTCTATTATGAGTCAATCAATGCTAGCGCGGACGCGGCCATTGGCTCAACGAGTTTACCCAGTTCCAGTGCGCGCGTGCTGGAAGCGTTGCCGTCCAGGCCGCGCTTGTATACGCCCTGGCAAATCGATGCCATGCGAAAATAGCTGAAGGCCAGGTAGAAATGCCAGTTTTCTAATGCCGCCATGCGGCGAAATTCGCAGTATTGTTCGATAACTGCCTGCTCCTCCAGTACACCCAGAGTTGCGCGATCCCTCGCCGCCAGGCCTTTCACGTCTCCCTCAGCCGGAAGGCGCAAACACATGCAAAAATAGGCCAGGTCCGCCAAAGGATGACCCAGGGTAGAGAGTTCCCAGTCAATGACGGCCAGGACACGTGCCTCACGGGGGTGGAAAATCAGATTATCGAGGCGGTAATCTCCATGGATCAAGCCGTTCTGTCCGTCATCTGCCGGCAGGTTGACAGGCAGCCAGTCAATTAATGAATTCATGGGCTCAATCCTTGTTGTCTCGGCAGCAATATATTGCTTTGTCCAGCGGCTGACCTGGCGCTCGTAGTAGTTGCCCGGCCTGCCGTAATCAGTCAAGCCGAGGCCGTTCACATCGACGCCGTGTATGGCGGCAAGGACACGGATAAGCTCGCGGTAATAGCCGGCGCGCGCTGCTTTCCTGAGTTCCGGTAGCGCCGGGTCCCAGAATATCCGTCCCTCGACAAAGCTCATCAGGTAAAACATGGCGCCGATAACGTCCTCATCCGCACACAGGTGCAGTGCCCGGGCGACCGGCACGTCGGTACTTTCCAATGCCTGAATCACCCTGAACTCGCGATCCACGGCATGGGCCGATTTGAGCAGACGGCCGAGCGGCTTGCTGCGCAACACATAGCGGCCACTGGCAGCGCTTAACAACCAGGTCGGGTTCGATTGTCCGCCGGGAAACTTCTCTGCCTTGTTGAGCCCGCGAAAGCCGTCAACGTGCGCCTCAAGATAGGAGTTCAGTTTTACCAGGTCAAAAGTTTCCACTGTATATTTGTCCGGCATTCCGCGTTCAATGTGCGACCTGACCCCATAGTCAGTGGGCAGAGACGCAAGGGGACGGAATTGAATTCCGTCTCCGAATAGTGGGGTCAGGTCGCACAGGAATAACGCTGAATGATCTGCTTGCCCAGGGACATCATGTGCACCTGGTCAGGCCCGTCGGCCAGGCGGATCTGCCTTGCATAGTTATAGGCTTCCGCCAGGAAAAAATCCTCGGTCAGTCCGGCGGCGCCGTGCATCTGTATGGCGTCATCAATGACTTTACATGCCATTATCGGCGCGGTGATTTTAATCGCTGCAATGAGGTCGCGGGCAACCTTGTTACCGTATTTATCCATCCTGTCCGCGGCCAGCAGAGTCAACAGGCGCGCCTGCTCTATTTTGCAATAGGCCCTGGCAATATCTTCACGCACCGACTGGTGCTGGCTGATTTTTTTACCGAAGGTGGCGCGCGCGTCCACCCGCCGGCAGGCCAGTTCCAGGGCGCGCTGGGCGCAGCCGACGAGACGCATGCAGTGGTGGATGCGACCCGGCCCGAGACGCCCCTGTGCGATCTCAAAACCGCGCCCCTCTCCCAGTAGAATGTTTTCCGCCGGCACCCTGACGTTGTCGAAATGAATTTCCGCTTCACCAAACGGGGCATCGTTATAACCGAAACTGTGCATGTGGCGAATCACTTCCACACCCGGCGTATTTCTCGGCACCAGGATCATCGATTGCTGCTTGTGGCGGTCCGGGTTATCGGGGTCGGTCTTGCCCATCACGATCAGGATTTCACAATTATCGCGCATGGCGCCGGTGGTGAACCACTTACGTCCGTTGATAACGTAGTCATTACCCTCTCCAGCTATGGAACAGGAGATATTGGTTGCATCAGAGGAGGCGATGTCCGGTTCAGTCATGGCAAAACCTGAGCGTATCTCGCCTGCCAGCAGGGGTTTTAACCAGCGTTCTTTTTGCTGTTCCGTCCCGTACAGTATCAGAGTCTCCATGTTACCGGTATCGGGCGCATTGCAGTTAAACACTTCAGCCGCCCAGGGGACCCGGCCCATAATTTCCGCCAGGGGCGCATATTCCAGGTTGGTCAACGCGTCTTCGCCGGCATGGAATTTGGGATAAAACAAATTCCAGAGTCCTGCTGCCCGCGCCCTTTGCTTCAGCTCCTCCAGGACAGGGGGGGTAATCCAGGGGTTTTCCGCGCTTGCCAGTGCGTCCCGGTAGGCGTGCTCGACCGGATAAACCCGGTCCTCCATAAAATCATTGAGCTGATTTTGTAGTGTCTGTACCTTTTCCGAATAACTGAAATCCACAGGAGTTCTCTCACTCTGTAATCATGCTGATATTAAACGACATTATAGCCCGACGACAGGATAATGATGCGCGCTCATGTCTACTGCCACAATAGCGACATACAAATAACCATGGACTGACTAAAATGCCTCTGCCGGCATATCCAGGCAGGTCGTATCCAGACCGGACAACAGTTTTGCCTGCGCTTCCGTCTTGGGCAATTCCCAGCGAAAGAAGTAGCGGCAGGCCTGCATCTTGCCTTGATAGAACTGCCTGTCCGCAGAATCCGCGACCGCGAGTCCCGCCTGAACGGCGATTGCCTGTTTCAACCAAATCCAGGCTATTACGACATGGCCGAGCAGGTCCAGGTAAACGGATGAATTGGCCATGAAGCGCGTCAGCTCCCCTCTTCCTGCCGTCTGGGCCAGGACTCTTGTCGTCGCCGCAAGCGTTTCCTGCGCCTGTTTGAGACCAGTGGCAAATTCTGACAATACATCG
>CBDCTH010000011.1:0-19961 GCA_965222155.1 Gammaproteobacteria bacterium | reverse complement strand
TTGGCCGCCGGGGATTCTTCCCGCTGGTAGGCGTTGTGTACCGCTGCGATAAAATCCTGCGGATGGTAGTAGGATATAAACTGCAGGGAATCCACAACGCTTGTTATCAGATCATCTGGTTTGATTGTTGCCATGGTGTTTGCCCGTTTGCCGGTTCAGCATCTGGTGATAGTATAACGTAAGCGTGGCTGGGCCGGTATGCCACGGAGATCAGAAAATAAGTTAATATACGAAGATACACTCGCTCGCATGCTCCCCCAGGAAATTATCAGGAAAAAAAGAATCGGAGAGGCGCTTACGCCTGCTGAGATAAGCTTCTTCGTCAACGGTCTGGCAGACGGCTCAATTGCATCCGAGCAAATATCAGCCCTGGCCATGGCCATCTGTTTTCAATCCATGAATTTTGCCGAAACCGCTGAACTGACCAGGGCTATGGTAAATTCAGGTAGTGTGCTTGACTGGGCCGCTGAAGGTATCGACGGGCTGGTCGTCGATAAACATTCAACGGGTGGCGTGGGCGATAAGGTCAGTTTAATTCTGGCGCCTCTAGTGGCCGCGTGCGGCGCTTATATACCCATGATTTCCGGACGTGGTCTGGGGCATACCGGCGGCACCCTCGACAAGCTGGACAGTATCCCCGGCTATGATACCGCCCCGGGCCTTGATGTCTTCAAACGAACGGTCAGGTCGGTGGGCTGTGCGATCATCGGCCAGACGGCTGAACTCGCCCCTGCAGACCGGCGTTTCTATTCAATACGTGACGTCACGGCAACCGTCGAGTCCGTTCCACTGATTACCGCGTCGATATTATCCAAAAAAGTTTCAGCCGGCCTGGACGGCCTGGTCATGGATATCAAAACAGGTAGCGGCGCTTTTATGGAAACTGAAACAGCCGCTGATGCGCTGGCTGATACCATTATCAATACTGCGGCTGAAATCGGCCTGCCCGTCAGGGCCGTAATCACCGATATGTCGGAAGTCCTGGGACGCAACGCCGGTAATGCCCTTGAAGTACGCGAGACCATCAATTATCTGACAGGCGCTTATCGTGACCCTCGCCTGCACGAAGTCGTTCTCACCCTGGCGACCGATATGCTGGCATTGGCCGGTATCGGGGAAGACCGCCATGCAGCGGGGAAATTATTACAATCCGCATTGGATCAAGGGCAGGCGACCCGGGTCTTTATGGAAATGACCACGGCCATGGGAGGTCCTCCTGATCTTATTGAACGAATCGATCGTTATCTGCCGCCCAGCCCGGTTATCAAACCTGTCTTTCTCGATGGAGAGGGTTACCTCGCCGATATTGACGTACGCCAGGCCGGAAATGTGATCGTGGCACTGGGCGGGGGCAGAAAGCGGGTTGAAGACAGCATTGATCACAGTGTCGGGTTGACGGATATCGCGGGAATTGGCGCCCGTATTGACCCACATACTCCAATAGCCTACCTGCATGTACGGGATGACAGCGATGCCGACCTGGCGCGTCATTTATTACAACAGGCGTTTGTGCTTAGCGAAGAAAAACCTCTGACAAAACCGGTCATCAAAAAAATATTTTGATTAAATGATAAATATTTTTTTGACTCTATGGTCAGAAAATGGAATCATTACCCTGCTGCCCGTACTCCGTACCGGGATAATACGGCGGCTACCGGCGATCTTGTACAGAATCCGGCTTCAAATACGTAGCGTATAGGGGGTAGTGGAAATGGCTAAAGTCAACATCTTTACTGTCGGCACTGAATGGTGCCTTCGTATAACCAGTCTGTTTTTATGTGCATCGTTTTTTCTGGTGAACACAAACATTGCCTTTGCCCAGGATGCAGGCAGTGGCGCAAGTGTTTTTGAGGAAATTGTCGTGACGGCAAGAAAACGGGAAGAGAGCCTCGAGGATATACCTGTTGCATTGACTGCTTTTACCGAGGAGGATTTCGCCAACCTGAATATGGGCGACCTGTATGACGTGGGTAAGAACGTGCCCAACCTGTTTATCGGAAATTTCGGCAACGGCAACCAGAATCATACCAGCGTGTTCATGCGCGGCGTCGGCACTCAGGACCATATCATTACGGTTGATTCGGCGGTGGGCCTGTATCTTGATGGCGTTTACCTGGGTCGCCAGGTCGGTTCAAACCTGAGCCTGTCCAATATCGAGCGGGTTGAAGTGGCGCGCGGCCCCCAGGGTACGTTATACGGGCGCAATTCGATAGGCGGCGCAATCAACGTGATAACAAAGAAGCCCGGGGGAGAGGATGAGGCAACACTGACCGTACAAGGGGGTACCCGAGCGCGCGGGAAATTCGATTTTTACGGTACTACCGCGTTATCGGACAACCTGTCCGCCTCAATTACCGGATTGTATAACCGGCGCAATGGCGTAGGAGAATTTATCAATCAGCCGAATACGGAAGTTGAACTGGGCCAGATTCGTGAAGCCGCGCTGCGCGCCATGTTCAATTTCACCCCTTCTGATGATTTTTCCCTATTGCTGACCGCGGATTTCTCCGATAGCGCCCACGGCCAGTCCCCAACCTATTTTAATGCGCCCCCGGGGCAATTTCCCAATGGTTTGCCCGGCAGCCTGTTTGCCCCCGACCCCGATGATAATGCCTCGCCGGCAGACAACATCGCGAAACAGACCAGTCAGGCCTATGGTGTTTCTGCCAGCGCGGACTGGAGTATTACGAATGTCTATTCCGCAAAGTTTATCGGCAGTTATCGTTTCAGCGAATACACAGGCGGTACGGATCAGCAGGACAGCCTTGGCGCAATTGTCTTTCCGGAACGGGGTGAGGCTGACCAGTACTCTGCTGAAATACAATTCAGTGGTGATTTTGCTTCCTGGAATTTTGTCACTGGCGCCTATTATTATACCGAAGACGGTGAGACGGTATCCCGGCCATTCGAAATCTTCCCTCCGTTTGTCACCGACGGCGAGATCAATGTCTCCCAGGATGTTGAGAGCTGGGCCCTGTTTGGTTCGGTGGATTATTCACTGACTGATACCCTTGTGATAGGCGGTGGTGTGCGCGTCAGCGATGACAGTAAGGATGCCGCCGGGGTGGCGGCGCTGTTCCAGCCGGCCATCCCGGTGCCGCGCTCGGAAGACTGGACGGAAGTGACCTGGGATGCGTCTGCCACTTATTCCATCAATGATGATTTGAATTTTTACGTAGCGATCTCCCGCGGATATCAAAGCGGCGGGTTCCCGGCCCGGCCGTTCGGTGGCGATGCGACGTTCGTCTCCTTTGACCCGCAATTTGCCCTGAACTATGAAGGAGGAATAAAAGGTGTCCTGTTCGACCGTTTGCGCCTGGCGACGACCATATTCTGGACGGATTATACCGACCTGCAGTTGCAGACCAATCGTTTCGATCCGGATTTCGGATTTCTGACCATCACTGAAAATGCCGGTGAATCGCGCACTTGGGGAGTGGAGTTTGAAGGCAAATTACAGGTGGATGAGAATTTCAGTGTGCAGACCGCCGTCGGTTACATGGATTCGGAATTTACCGAAGTTGACCCGGCCGTAATAGGGACCGTTGAAGGCGGTGTTCCGCAATTGACGCCGGACTGGACGTTTTCGATATCACCAGAGTTCGTGGTACCCATGAACAGCGGCGGTTCTCTCGCATTTCGCCTTAATTACAATTACCGGGGTGAGATGTACGGTGAAGCGAACAACAATCCTTTGAACCTGGTCGAGAGCCGCGAACTGCTGGATTTTAATATCCGTTATCAACCCGACAACCCCAGTTGGCACGTTGCAATCTACGGAGAGAACGTCCTGAACGAAGTCTACGATAATGCATCCGGCACTTTCGGCAATCCTTTTTCCATTACCATCCGCAGTAATGACCGGAGTGAATTCGGAGTGCGTTTTTCCAAGACATTCGGCGCCGATTAAACCCTGTGCCGATCAATAACCGGGTAAAGGGGCGCGCTGCGCGCCCCTTTCTGTTCAGGATGTCTTACAATACCTGTTCATTCGCCATATAAGGCAATTGGAACACGAACTGAAAATGGGGCCGCTTATTCAGTAACGTAGCGTTAATCATGCCCGTTATAAAGCATTGTGAAGCTGTCAAAGGTAATACCTGAATACAGGATGCCGATAATGAACCATCTTTTCAGTTTTGAACCCTATTCAACAGAATTTGCCCGGGACCCTTATTCCGTCTATGCGCGTATGCGAGAGGAATGTCCCGTCCGTTATCACGAGGACTGGAAAGTCTGGCTGTTCTCCCGGTATGATGATATTAAAACACTGGTTATGGATGAACGTCTGGGCAGGACCATGGATCATGTCATGACCTGCGAGGAGATTGCCGCATATCGTGAAAGACAGAACTGGGAGGCGGCGCCGGCCCACAGCCGTTATGTGAAGGTGTCGATTATTGACAGTGAAGGGGAACTGCACAGCCGGTTAAGGAAGGCGGTATTCAGGCTTTTCACTCCTGCGCGGATCAATCAGATGCAGAGCTTTATCCAGGCTTTAGTCAACCGTAAAATCGACACCATTGAAGCGGAAAAAGAGTTCGATTTCATGGAAGACCTGGTTGCCCCCGTACCGGGATTTGTCATAGGGGAAATGCTGGGCGTACCGGAACCGGACCGTTCCCGGTTACGCACATGGTCGGAAGATATCGTCCAGTTTTTTGAACCTGAACGGACCGAAGCGCACAGGGAACTGGCGGAGCGGGCTACGACGGAGTTTGTGGCTTACATGACTGAAATGACGGCAATGCGTCGGGAACAGCCGGGCTCTGACCTGATTTCAGAAATGATCGCATGGCGGGATGGCAGCGATTGCCTGAATCATGATGAACTGGTTTCGACCGCCATGACTATTCTCATGGCGGGACACGGTTCAACGATTGATGCGCTGGGAAACGGTATGCTGGCCTTGTTTCAACACCCGGAGCAGATGGCCGCGCTGAAGGCAGACCCCGGGCTGATTCATACCGCGGTACAGGAAATGTTTCGCTATGAACCGCCCTTGCCCTATTTTCACCGGTATGCGCTGGAAGATATGAAATACCGGGGATACGTGTTTGAAAAAGGCGCAAAGCTGGGCTTTCTGTACGCTTCAGCCAATCGGGACAGCGCCTGTTTTGATGAGCCGGATGCATTTGATATTCGGCGCGACCCGAATCGTCACCTGGCGTTTGGTGGCGGTGTTCACCATTGCCTGGGTAATCACCTGGCGCGCCAGAATATGGAGATCATGTTTAACACAATATTACGGCGTCTTCCCGGATTGGAACCGGCTGTGAGCGCAGACCGGCTTGAATGGAAAACCGGCGTCCAGAGTCGCGGGTTGGTGGGCCTGCCGGTGAAGCGTCAGCCCTGAAATCCTCATGAATGCAACTGCTGTTCAAATGCCTCATCAGAAGCCGGATATCCGGGTGAATCCGGAGAATTCCCTATGGAACGAGGACCTCGCCCCGGCGGGGGAGAAACAGAGGACCTGGAGCTGGACAATATCTCGGCGCTTTGGTTCGGCATGGTTGTTTCCGTTCCGGCTTATCTACTGGCTTCCGGCCTGATGCAGCAGGGCATGGCCTGGTGGCAGGCGGTATTGACGATATTTCTGGGCAATCTCATCATCATGATCCCGATGATGTTGAACGGTCATGCCGGTACAAAATATGGTGTGCCGTTTCCCGTTTTGTTACGCGCTTCCTTCGGTACGATTGGGGCCAGACTGCCGGCCATGCTGCGCGGCCTGGTCGCCTGCGGCTGGTTCGGCATCCAGACCTGGGTAGGGGGCTTTGCCATCTACCAGATACTCAATGCAATGAGCGCGGATGCTTTCACCGGATCGGCTATCCCGTTTATTGATATCGACTTTGCCCAGTTACTGTGTTTCCTGGCATTCTGGGCATTACAACTTGTCTTTATAGAGAAAGGGACGGAGGCCATCCGCTGGCTGGAGACCCTGGCAGCGCCTTTTTTGTTACTGGCCGCGTTTGCTCTACTGGCCTGGGCGTATGTACGCGCCGGAGGTTTTGGCGACATGTTGTCAAGACCTTCGGCGTTCGTGTCCGGTGGGGTACGGGAGGGAGAATTCTGGCAGGTATTCTGGCCCGGCTTGACGGCGATGGTGGGCTTCTGGGCAACCATGTCACTCAATATTTCGGATTTCACCCGTTATGCGCGCAACCAGCGCGACCAGTTGCTCGGCCAGGGAATAGGTTTGCCTGTCCCTATGGCGATACTGGCTCTTGTCAGTGTGTTTGTTACCTCGGCGACCGTAATCATTTTTGGAGAAGCGATCTGGGACCCGGTTGTCCTGGCGGGACGGCTTGACGGAGCCGGGGTCATCCTGGGACTGATTGCACTGACGATTGCCACGTTAACCACAAACCTGGCCGCAAACGTCGTTGCGCCTGCCAACGGTTTTTCCAACCTGGCGCCGGGGAGGATTTCATTCAGGTTGGGGGGATATATCACCGCCGGGATAGGCATTGCAATCATGCCGTGGAAACTGCTGGAATCTGCCGGCGCATACCTGTTTATCTGGCTTATCGGTTATTCATCCCTGCTGGGACCCATTGCCGGCATCATGATCACGGATTATTTCTTTGTGAGGAAATGCCGCCTGGAAACCGCTGAGCTTTATCGGGAGCAGGGAGCATACAGCTATAAAAAGGGCTGGAATATGAATGCGGTGATAGCCTTGTGCCTGGGCATTGCGCCCACTGCCCCCGGGTTTTTAAATGCTATCGGTGTGACAGGCGATTTACCGTCTTTTTTTACCAGCTTGTATCACTATGCCTGGTTTGTGGGGGCATTGCTGGCCGGGTTTATCTATTATTTGTTGATGAGGGTTCAATCCATTGGCAGACATTGAGTCACATGGATTTTCAGGGGGGTTGAGAAGTGACAGTATCACTGTTTTGTTACTTACGCTGGATTCCTGCTTTCGCAGGAATGGCTGTCGAGGGGTTGAGAAGTGACATTGTTAATGTTACTCAAACGGCCTTAACGATACTGGCTTTAGTTATAACGTGGTTTTCAGTTTAAAGGAGGGAATGTAAGTGGAATTCGGTATTTGCTTCAAGGGTTCCGTCAGCCCGGACCGGGCGCGTTACCTGGTGCGCCAGGCGGAAACAGGCGGGTTCAGTTATTGCTGGTTTTATGACTCACATATCCTCTGGCGCGATTGTTATGCCGCTATCGCCATGTGTATGGAATACACGAAAAACATGCGCTTCGGTCCTTGTGTCACCAATCCGAACGTCAGGGACTGGTCCGTGGCGGCCAGCATGTTTTCAAGTCTGGCCCTGCAAAGTGGCGGCCGGTTTGATATAGGCCTGGGTCGGGGTGACAGTTCCATGCGGGTAATGGGTAAAAAACCTGCCGGCCTGAGCCGTCTGACTGAATTTGCGCAAAAGGTGAAAGCCCTGGCCCGTGGTGAGGAGGTGACTTATGAAGAATGTCCGGAACCCGTCCAGTTCGACTGGGCTGCCAGCTATGATCTCCCGGTATGGATAGCCGCTTATGGTCCAAAAGCTTTGGCAACAGCGGGCAGGCATGGTGATGGGGTAATCCTGCAGATAGCGGAACCGGCACTGATATCCTGGTTTGTAGAGCAGTGCCGGACAGCCGGCAAGGCTGCCGGACGGGATATGTCGGCCTTCAGGGTCATGTCTGCTGCGCCGGCTTATTTTGGCTCACTGGATGAATGCGTTGAAGCGACTAGGTGGTTCCCCGCCATGGTAGGCAACCACGTTGCCGATATTGTTGAGAAGTATGGCGCAAATACCGGGGAAGTGCCGGGCAGTCTGACCGCTTATATTGAAAAACGGCGTGGCTATGATTATAAAAAACATGGCCGGAGTGATAACCCTTTCCTGGACTTCATTACCCCTGACATCGTCAGGAGCTTCTGTGTATTAGGCAGTCCTGCCGACCATGTTGCCAAATTGAGGGAACTGGAAAAGGCAGGGATAACACAATTCAACATCTACCTGGACAACGGCAATGAAGAAGAGATCATTGCCAGATACGCAGAAGCCGTCATCCCCGGGTTTGCCGGTCAGCGCTAGCCCGGATTTCTCACCAGAACTATTTCGGCAACTGCCCCGCCAGCATGTGAGGTTTCACCAGTAATCTTTCCAGTAACTCAAAGAAAAGTTCCACCAGGATGGCCAGGCCCGCCGCCGGGATGGCGCCCTGCAGGATCAGGTTGGTATCGTTCAGCGCCAGTCCGGTTACGATAGGTTCACCCAGCCCGCCTGCGCCGATGAACGCAGCCAGGGTCGCCGTGCCGATGCTGATGATGGCTGCCGTCCTGACGCCCGCAAGGATAGTCGGTAGCGCCATCGGTAGTAATACATGGCGCAGTTGTTCCCACCTGGTCAAGCCTATGGCTTCGGCCACCCGTTTCAACAGCGGGTCGATAGTGACCAGCGCGGTAATGGTGTTTCGCAGTATGGGCAACAGGGAATACAGAAACAGCGCGATGATCGCCGGTCGTTCACCAATCCCGAACAGCGGGATCATCAGCGCCAGTAATGCGATGGAAGGGATGGTCTGCAGCAACCCGGCAAGGTAAACGGTGACTCTCGCCACGGAACGGATGCGAAAAACAAGAATGCCCAGCGGCAGACCCAACAGGCAGCCCAGGGCCAGGGCTATAGCCGTCAGCTTGAGATGGGTCACGGTATTGCCCAGGATCGAAGAGACAAGCCCGTATTCAACTTCCGTATCCCCCAGTCCTTCATCCCGGATGAATTCACTCGCAACTTCTGCAAAGCTCTTACCGTCGATGGTCGTCATCCTGTTCAGTTCCTGCATACGGTCATCGTCGATTCTTCCAGACAGGCCAAGCAGGACTTCCCTGGCTCTGTCCGGCAGGTCCAGGCGCGTAAACGGGACAGCAAAATATTGCGGGAAATAACCTCGGTCGTCGTCGAGCACGGTCAAGGCATACCTGGACAGTTCCCCGTCAGTGGAGTAGGCGTCAATCACATCAACAGACCCATCGACGATGGCCTGGTAGGCCAGACCGTGTTCAATACCTGTGGGCTTTCCGGACAGGTCGTAAGTCGCGTCCAGGCCGGGCCAGCCGTCTTCCCGATTCAGGAATTCCAGGGAGAAGGCCAGAACCAGTTCCGGGTGGGATGCGAGGTCCGATATCCATGAAATCCCTTTCTCTTCGGCGGTTTTTTCCCGCATCACCAGGGCGTACGTGTTGTTGAACCCGAGTGGATCGAGTACCTGCAGGCCCCGTTCCGAGACCGCGGTATTCAGTTGGTCCAGGGCCGTTGCCGGAATATCTGTCTTCAGGATGACTTCCGCCAGGGTGCCTGTATACTCCACGTAAACATCTATCGCGCCGTTCGCCAGGGCCTCGTAACAGACCAGTGTGCCGCCCAGGCCAAACTTCCTGTCAACACTGAACCCTTCCAATTCCAGCGACTGTGCAATTATTTCGGCCAGCAGGTAGCTTTCATTGAAGTTTTTGCTCCCGACAGTGATTTGGGCGAGACTCGCCGGCATACAGAGCAGGTACAGGAGTAGAAGCGTGAGGATACGCCGTGGATTAGCCATCATCCCAGGCCTCGTTCAGGAATAACTCCCTGACATAGTCGTCAGCCGGGCTTGTTTTAATCTCCTGCATGCTGCCTTGCTGGATTATCCGACCCTGTTTCAGGATTACCAGCCGCTCGGCGAGTCTGGCTGCCTCACTCATATCATGCGTCACCAGCAGGATGGACCTGTCGCCGATATGTTCCAGTTGCAGCATTTCCCGGTAGATGGACGCGCGGATAATGGGATCGAGTCCTGAGAATGGCTCATCCAGTAACAGTAACGGCGGGTCCAGCATCATGGCCCGGCATAATCCCACCCGTTGTGCCTGCCCGCCGGACAGACTGTGGGGGGAGCGTCCGGATAATTCGTCATCCAGGCCAAACAGTGCCAGCAGGTTGTCATATCGGTCCCTGATCCGGCCGGCCGGCCATCCATCAAGCCTGGCCACCAGGGTTACGTTTTCCCTTACCGTGAGATGGGGAAACAAGCCTGCTCCCTGTACGGCGTAACCCATGGTGCGGCGTATTCCGGGTAAACGGCTGTAATCCAGTAACTCACCCTGTATCCGAACGCTGCCGGAATCAGGTAAAACCAGTCCGTTGATCAGTTGCAGGAGGGTTGACTTGCCGCTGCCGCTCTCCCCGACAATCGCTGTCGTGGTATTTACCGGCAGCGCCAGGGAGACATCCCGAATAACCGGTTTGTCATCGTAGGATTTGCTTATTTGTTCAAGTTCGATGATATGACCGGACAACCTGACAAGCCCTCAATATTGCAAAGGCAGCCAGTATAACCAACGAAACAAAATTTGCGCGGATTAATAGTGACAGGGCGGTCCATCTAAAAGTCGATAGACGCCAGTATTCCATTCCGGTCTTGACCCGGAATCCACCTCGCCGGAACTTCCCCCCGTTAAGCTGTTACTGAGTGCTGGGAAAGGAAAACTGCGCTTTCTCAACGGAATCTGAAGGCCAGCGCTGGCTGATGGTTTTACGCCGTGTATAAAAACGTATGGCATCGGGACCGTAAATGCTCAGGTCGCCGAACAGGGAGCGTTTCCAGCCGCCGAAACTGTGACAGGCAACCGGTACCGGCAAGGGCACGTTGACGCCGACCATGCCGACCTGTATATTGTCAGTGAAATAACGGGCAGCGCCGCCGTCACGGGTAAATATGCAGGTGCCGTTTCCGTATTCATGTTCATCGATGAGTTGCATTGCCTCCTGCAGGCTCTGGACGCGCAGCATGCATAATACGGGGCCAAAGATTTCCTCCTTGTATATACGCATGTCCGGTGTGACCCGGTCAAACAGGCAGCCGCCCATAAAGAAGCCTTCCGGCTGCTCAGGAACATTAATCTCGCGTCCGTCCACCACCAGTTCTGCGCCTTCCGCGATACCTGTATCAACGTAGCTGCGTACTTTTTCAAAGTGCGGTTTACTGATCAGGGGACCCATTTCATTACGGCTGTCGATACCCGGACCGATCTTCAGGCCTGTTACCCGCGCGGCCAGTTGGGTTACCATCTCGTCGGCTACCGCATCACCGACACAGACTACTACGGAAATGGCCATACAGCGCTCGCCACAGGAGCCATAAGCGGCGCCCATTAACGCGTTCACTGCATTGTCAGTATCGGCATCCGGCATCACAACGGCGTGATTCTTCGCCCCTCCCAGTGCCTGTACTCTCTTTCCGTTTGCCGTCCCGGTGCGATAGATGTATTCAGCCACGGGTGTTGAACCGACAAAACTGACAGCCTGCACCCGGGGATCGGTCAATAACGCATCAACAGCTTCCTTGTCGCCATTGACTACATTAAATACACCGTCCGGCAATCCTGCTTCCTGGAGCAGTTCAGCGATACGGGTCGGTGCGCTCGGGTCTTTTTCCGATGGTTTCAACACAAACGTATTGCCGCAGATGATGGCCATGGGGTACATCCATAAAGGCACCATGGCCGGGAAATTAAATGGCGTAATGCCGGCGACCACTCCCAGCGGTTGAAATTCGGACCAGCTGTCGATATCGGGACCGACGTCCTTACTGTGCTCTCCCTTCAACAATTCGGGCGCGCCGCAGGCATATTCGACCACCTCCACACCCCGGGTAAACTCGCCGCATGCATCATCCAGGACTTTACCGTGTTCTTCGGTCAACAGGCTGACAATCTCATTCTCATGCTGTTCCAATAAGGTCTTGAAACGGAACATGAGCCGGGCACGTTTCACAGGAGGTGTGCTGCGCCATCCCGGAAAGGCCGCTGCTGCTGCTGCAACGGCTTTTTCCACCGTTGCCTTACCCGCCAGCGCTACCCGGCGGGCGACTTGGCCCGTAGCGGGATTATAAACTGCCAGGGTACGTTCATTGCCGTCTGTTATTGTCCGGCCATTGATGTAATGACCGACTATCCGGTCGCTTGCATTCAGGTTTTCTACTGCTTGTATTGATCTCATGGGTCGTATTCTACTTTACTGGTTATCTCGGGCAACTGCCGTGGGGGCGTTATATCGGGTCATTTTGTCCAGTGCTTCGTAGTAGGGCGCGTAGACCGGCCGCTTGATGTAGCGCCCGGACCCTCGTTCAGTCCGCACGTCGCCATCCTGGTAGACAATCCGGCCTTGACTGATGGTGACCACGTTGACTCCGCGTACCGTCATTCCCTCGAATATATTGAAATCCACGTTCTGGTGATGGGTCTGTTTTGAAATAGTCCTGTGCCTGTCCGGGTCCCAGATTACCAGGTCTGCGTCCGCGCCGATACTGATACTGCCTTTACGCGGATACAGGTTGAAAATCTGTGCGGCATTGGTTGAGGTGACGGCGACAAATTCATTTTTTGTCAAACGGCCAGTATTGACGCCGTGATGCCACAGGACGTGCATGCGGTCTTCAATCCCGCCGGTGCCGTTGGGTATCCTGGTGAAGTCATCCTTGCCCATTTGTTTCTGCGGCGCGCAGAAACAGCAGTGGTCCGTTGCCGTGGTTTGCAGCATACCCGCCTGCAGGCCGCGCCAGAGCGCTTCCTGGTGCTGTTTGGGTCTGAATGGTGGGCTCATGACGTAAGCTGCGGCAGTATCCCAATCGGGATGGCGGTAAACGGAATCATCAATCAGCAGGTGCCCCGCCAGGACCTCGCCGAACACCCGTTGCCCTTCATTTCTCGCCCGGATAATCGCCTGCAGGGAGTCATTGCAGGAGGTATGGACGACATAGAGGGGGACACCCACCACCTGGGCTATGCGTATCGCCCGGTTTGCCGCCTCTCCTTCCACTTCAGGCGGCCTTGACAGCGGGTGGCCTTCCGGTCCGCTGATGCCCTGTTCAAGGATCTTCCGTTGCAGGTGGAACACCAGTTCCCCGTTTTCGGCATGCACGGTGCATAATGCACCCAGTTCACGGGCGCGTCCGAACGAATTTACCAATACTTCATCGTCGGCCATGATGGCGCCTTTATACGCCATGAAATGCTTGAAGCTGTTGACTCCATGGTCCCGGGTCAGTGTCTCCATGGCTTTATGCACTGACTCATCCCACCAGGTAATGGCGACGTGGAAACTGTAATCGGCTGCCGCTTTCTCTGCCCAGCCCCGCCATTGGTGATAGGCCTCCATAATATCCTGTCGCGGGTTGGGGATGACAAAGTCAATGATCATGGTGGTGCCGCCTGCCAGACCCGCCGTCGTGCCGCTGAAAAAATCCTCAGAGGCGACGGTTCCCATGAACGGCAACTCCATGTGTGTATGAGGGTCTATGCCGCCGGGCATGACATAGCAGCCGCCTGCGTCAATGATCTCAGTCCGGCCGGTCCCATCCAGATCGCGGCCGATGGTGCCGATTATGCCGTTTTCGCATAATATATCGGCGCTGATCGTCTGCTCAGCGGTGACTATCGTTCCACCTTTTATCAATATGGACATGTGACCCCTCAAAAAATTACTGGTTTTCTCATCCCGTTTCCAGTTCAGTCAGTACCCCATACACTTCAGGCCTGCGGTCACGCAGGAACTGCCAACCGTTCCGAACCTCACGCACCATATCCAGGTCAATTTCATGTACCAGTAATTCGTCCTTGTCACGACTGGCCATGGCTTCTATATCGCCGCGGGGATTCACAACGTAACTTTGCCCGTAAAACTCACCGATATTCCACGGTTGCTCGGTGCCTACTCGATTGATTGCGCCGATATAGACACCATTGGCGGCGGCTGAGGCCGGTTGTTCCAGTTTCCATAAATACTCGGACAGCCCGGCCACGGTCGCTGAGGGGTTCACTATATATTCAGCCCCCTTCAGGGCCAGCGCCCGCCATCCTTCCGGGAAATGGCGGTCATAGCAGATATAAACGCCAACCTTGCAATACGCTGTCTGGAATACGGGCCAGCCGGATGCGCCCGGTTTGAAAAAGAATTTTTCCCAGAACCCGGCGACCTGGGGTATATGGGTTTTACGGTATTTACCCAGGTAGCTTCCGTCGGCGTCGATCACCGCCGCGGTGTTGTAGTAGACGCCGGGTACGGTTTCCTCGTATATTGGCACAATGAGTACCATCCGATGCTTTTTTGCATACTCCTGCATCAGTCTGGTCGTGTAGCCGTCAGGGATGGTTTCGGCTGCCGCATACCACCTGGCATCCTGGCTAGGACAGAAATAAGGTTGGGTAAATACTTCCTGAAAGGACAGCACCTGCACGTCCTGGGCGGCTGCCTGTTCGATGAACGGGATATGCGCGTTCAGCATGGCATCCCGGATATCGTTGACACTCATTGATGTGTCACCTTTCAAACCCACCTGGATAAGACCTACTGTTACTTTTGACACGGGCTGTTTCCTTCTTGTGATATGACTTTGACCAGTGTTGTATATAATACCGTTCAGGCATAAGCCAAAGATAGATTATAAAGGCGAACTTTATTCTCGACAATTTTTATTTTATCCTTTGGTCAAATATGCCGACAAATTAAAAACTAGATCAAGCCAAGTGAGCAAATTATGTTGAGTTCAAACCCTCCCCTGTTTGACGCCCTGGACCTGGAACAGAAGGAGCACAGGAAGAAAGACAGCCGGATTCAGGTCCGCAACAGGGAAAAAATCCTGAATGCGGCGACAGAAATCTTTTCCATGTACGGCTACCGGGGTGCGACAATCGACCAGATCGCAGACAAGGCCGATATGTCCAAACCGAACCTGCTCTATTATTTTTCATCCAAGGAAGAACTCTATCTCACCGTGTTGCGCAACATCCTGGAAATATGGCTGCAACCCTTGAAGGAACTGGACGAGAAGGAATCGCCGGAACACGAAATCGGCGCATATATTGACCAGAAAATAGAATTTTCCAGGGTGTACCCAATGTCATCGCGTGTATTCGCAAATGAGATTGCCGCCGGTGCGCCCATCCTGAAGCCCGTGCTGGATACCTATTTACGTGACATAGTAAAGAAAAAGGCCCGGGTGATAAGAAAATGGGTGAAACGGGGGGAGATGGTTGATATCGACCCCTACCACCTGATTATGATGATCTGGGCCGTGACACAACATTATGCGGATTTTGCCATACAAATTGATTCCGTACTGGGGAAAAACCTTGACGACCCAAGATTTTATAATCAAACCAGGAAAAACATTAAACAGATTTTAATGAATGGAATACTGAAATAGTTTGCGAAGACTCCAGCCGGGCATCCCGCTTCCCTGACAACGAACCTTCCCTGACCGATGCCGGCAAACAAATACAGGATTACATTGACGAGCTTTATGGCTTATTTTGTCATGTCTGCGGTTATTTCGCCGCTGGGCATCGTCACCGCCCCAATTGCCCGACACTACGACCTCTCGATAACCACCGCAACTGCCGGTTTCAGCTACCTGACTGCTGGAATCCTGGTCGGCACCCTGATTTCGCTGGTTATTTTCGACCTGGCCCGGATAAAGAATATCATCCTGTGTTGTTCGGGATTGACCTGTGTTTCACTGGCAAGTATCTATATCGTCGATCTCTATCTCTTTTTTCCGTTATGGTTGTTTGTGGTCGGCCTGTCCTGCGGCGTGAATTTGACGGCTGCGATAGTCGTCATCACAAATATCTATACTTCCGGACTGCGCGCGTCAATGATGCTGCTGACCGATTCGTTCTACAGTATGGCCGGTGTCATCAGCACTTTTCTTGCCGGTAAATTTATTCTGAACCAATTGCACTGGAGCAGCGCCTACCTGCTTGCTTTTTCAGTAGCGCTGCTCATAGCCCTCATTGCCTGGTTCTCCAGTTACCCGGCTACGTCGAGACAGGGTTCCACTCCCGTTAATGCAGGCGCCGGCAACTACTGGCCTGTTGAAATTTACCTGATCGGCGCTGCTATCCTGATCTACCTGGCAGGCTTTGTCACGATCTATTCCTGGATACCCAATTACACCCAGGAACAATTTAATCTGAACCCGGATATGGCAGGCAAACTGGTCAGCCGGTTGTTCCTGGGTATGTTTATCGGCCAGCTGATAATGTTCTTCCTTGTACTCAGGTTCACGCTGACCAGGGTCATATTTATTTCCGGTGTATTGTCTACCGTGTTGACTGTTACCTTGTGGAGTGTCGATTCAGTCTCGCATTTGACTGTCAGCATATTTATCCTGGGTCTTGTTACCGGTGGGATGTTGAAACTGATCATCGCATTCGGCATCATGCTGGTTGCGGCGCCCACTCCGAGGATGATCAGTTACCTGATATTCAACTCGGCGCTGGGAACTGCCATCGCACCTGCTGCCAGTTCATTTATCGTTGAAAAATTCGACATGATTGCAGTCCTGCGGTTTACCAGTCTGTGCTACTGCGTGATGCTCGCGCTGCTTGTCACATCATATATTTCGCAAAGACAAAAAACGGAGCTTGTTGCTTCAGGCGGCTAATTCCCGCAGGACATAGTGCAGGATGCCGCCGTTGTTGTAGTAGTCCCATTCCTTTGGTGTGTCCACCCGGACAATCGCAGTGAATTCAGTTTGGGTCCCGTCATCCGCGCTGGCGCTGACCCCGACTTCCCTGGCGCCGCTTTCCAGGCCGTGGATGGAATAGGTTTCCCGCCCCGTCAAACCGAGTTTATCGGTATTTTCACCGGGCTTGAACACCAGGGGCAGCACCCCCATGCCGACCAGGTTGGAACGGTGTATGCGCTCAAAGCTGACTGCAATCACCGCGCGCACGCCAAGCAGCCTGGCGCCTTTTGCCGCCCAGTCCCGGGATGAACCGGTGCCGTATTCACTGCCTGCCAGGACGATCAAGGGCACGTCTTCCTCCTTGTACCTCATCGCCGCCGCGTAAATCGACATCTGTTCAGCGGAAGGCTGGTGTATGGTCCATCCCCCTTCAGTTCCCGGCGCCAGTTGATTGCGCAAACGGATATTGGCAAAGGTGCCGCGCATCATCACCTCGTGGTTGCCGCGCCGGGAGCCGTATGAGTTGAAATCCACCGGCTTTACCCCTTTATCGATCAGGTACCTGCCCGCCGGCGTGTCGGCCTTGATGGCGCCGGCAGGGGAGATGTGATCGGTGGTGATGCTGTCGCCCAGCTTTACCAGTATTCTTGCGCCCTGTATCGGTTCAAGCGCGTCTGGCGTGGCGCTCATGCCCTCAAAATAAGGAGGGTTCTGTACGTAAGTGGAGTCGTTGCTCCATTGATAGCGGTTGCTCTCCGGGACGTTGATGCCGGTCCAGTTGGCATCACCGGTAAAGGCTTGCCGGTATGAATTACGGAACATGTCCGAATCGACCGATGCGGCGATGACGCCATTGATCTCGGCCTGGCTGGGCCAGATATCCTTCAGGTAGACGGCGTTGCCGTCGGCGTCGCGGCCCAGGGGGTCATTCTGCAGGTCGATATCCATCGTTCCGGCTATTGCATAGGCGACCACCAGCGGCGGCGAGGCCAGGAAATTCATTTTGACTTCTGCATGAACCCGGCCTTCAAAGTTGCGGTTGCCGGATAATACCGCAGTAGCGACCAGATCACCTTGCGCAATCCCCCGACTTACCTCCTCGGGCAAGGGGCCGGAATTGCCGATACAGGTGGTGCAACCGTAGCCGACGATATTGAATCCCAGGTTGTCGAGATCAGCCGTGAGCCCGGCCCGGTTCAGGTAGTCGCGCACTACCAGGGAGCCCGGCGCCAGGCTGGTCTTTACCCAGGGTTTGACCGCCAGCCCACGCGCGCCGGCTTTTTTTGCGACCAGCCCGGCGCCGACCATTACCGAGGGGTTTGACGTATTGGTGCAAGAGGTGATGGCCGCAATGACTACCGCACCGTCTTTCAAATCGTAATGGTCACCCAGCGGCGTTTCCACCCGGGCAACCCCGCCACCGTCCCGACCCCTGGTAGCGTCCGCCAGGTGCCCGCGGAAACTGTCTTTGGCATGCGCCAGAGGGATCCGGTCCTGGGGCCGTTTCGGCCCTGCCAGGCTGGGCGTTACCGTGCCGATATCAAGACTCAGGGTGGCGGAATAATCGGCTTCCGGCGTCCCGGTGTCACGCCACATCCCCTGCGCCCTTGCGTAAGCCTCGACCAGTTCAACCTGCTCATTATCCCGGCCTGACAGGCGCAGGTAATTGACGGTTTCCCGGTCAATGGGGAAGATGCCGCAGGTCGCGCCGTATTCCGGCGCCATGTTGGCGATGGTCGCCCGGTCGGCCAGCGACAGGTTGTCCAGGCCGTCTCCGTAAAATTCGACGAACTTGCCCACCACGCCGTGTTTCCTGAGCATTTCAACCACGGTCAGGACCAGGTCCGTGGCCGTAGCGCCCTCAGGCAGCGCGCCGCTGAGTTTGAAACCGACCACTTCGGGGATCAGCATGGTGATAGGTTGTCCCAGCATTGCCGCTTCCGCCTCAATACCGCCCACGCCCCAGCCGAGTACGCCCAGGCCGTTGATCATCGTGGTATGGGAATCGGTGCCGACCACGGTATCGGGATAGGCTTCGACCACGCCGTCAACCTCCCTGGTGAACACCGTCCTGGCCAGGTATTCCAGGTTGACCTGGTGCACAATGCCGGTGTCCGGCGGCACCACCTTGAAATTGGAGAACGCCTGTTGTCCCCAGCGCAGGAACTCATAGCGTTCCCGGTTGCGTTTGAATTCAATGACCGCGTTTCGTTGCGCCGCATCCGCCGTGCCGAAGACGTCCACCATCACTGAATGATCAATGACGAGTTCAGCCGGCGACAGCGGATTGATCTTTTCCGGGTCGCCGCCCAGTGATTGCATGGCGTCGCGCATGGCGGCGAGATCAACCACAGCCGGGACGCCGGTAAAGTCCTGCATCAATACCCGGGCCGGGGTAAAGGAGATCTCCTGTTCCGGCTTTGCCTTCGCATCCCAATCGGCCAGGGCAGTGATGTCGGCGCGGGTGATATTGACCCCGTCCTCGTGGCGTAACAGGTTCTCCAGCAGGATTTTCAGGGAATAGGGCAGGCGGCTGATGTCTTGCCTCCCGTCCGGCGCCTGTAGTGAATAAATCCGGTATTCCTTGTTATTTACCGTAATGGTTTTTAGTTTATCGTCAGTCATGCCTTGCTCCATACAGCGGTTCTCTAGGATACGGTCTCGCGCCGGATAGTGGCCTTGATGATCTCCAGTTTCTCGACAGTCCGGCCGCTGTTGTTGCCGCGTTCTTCCAGGGCCTTCAGCGTTTCCTGACCGGCTACCAGTTCCCCGAAGATTGTGTGCTTGCCATCCAGGTATTGAGTAGGCACAAAGGTTATAAAGAACTGGCTGCCGTCCGTTCCGGGCCCGGCATTCGCCATGCTCAGCAGTCCAGGGCGATCGTGGGACAGGCCCGCGGGAAACTCGCCCTCATAACGATAGCCGGGACCACCCCGTCCGGTGCCGGTGGGATCGCCGCCCTGCGCCATGAATCCGGGGATGACCCGGTGCAACAGCACCTCATCATAAAACCCCAGCTCGGTGAGGTATATCGTACTGCTCACATGCATGGGCGTGCTCTCGTGGAACAGCAGGAAGCTCATATTGCCTACGTTGGTTTCCATCTCCCAGTAGTATTTCTCGCCGGGTTTAAAGTCCATAACCCCGGGCTTGTCAAGTTGCTGTTTCCAGTTCGGATTGCTCTTATCCACATCCGCCGCCTGCACCCGGAATGCCTCGCCATCCGCGACCTTCGCCTCCTGATAACAGGCCGATAAAACCCCGGGGGCAACGAAAAATAACCAAAACTTTTGTGCTTTCAACATTACATTTCCTCTGTCAGTCTGATTTGAGTACCGACATTCTACAATGGAAAAACTGCTTGTAACCTTTTTATGTTGGAAAACACCAGGAAAACACAGTATGCGTTACAGCTACGGACAGCAATGTTCCTGACAACAGGGGCATCTCAAAGTCAGTAGACACCCTCCGTACCATTCCCGCACACG
>CBDCTH010000010.1:0-129020 GCA_965222155.1 Gammaproteobacteria bacterium | reverse complement strand
CCAGAGATTGGTATGATTGGAGAACGGATAAAACGATCTCGCGCTGCTGCTGGCCTGTCTATGCAAGCCCTGGGTAAACAGGTTGGCGTCAGTGCCAATATGATCAAGAAATATGAACATAATATCAGTATGCCTGGTTCAGCAATGTTCATTAAGCTTGGCAAGGCGCTGGGGGTGCGTACCGAATACTTTTTCCGCCCGATCAATGTCAGTTTGTCCGGTGTGGAATACCGTAAGCGTTCTAATACGCCTGCAGCGGTGTTGAAGCAGATCGAAGCGGATGTATTGGATCAGGCAGAGCGGTGGCAGGAATTGGCGAACATATGGCCTGCCTTCCCGGTGCCGGCATTCAGTGGTATCAGCGGCCTGCCGGAGCGCATTACTACCCTGGAAGAGGTAGAGCAGGTTGCTGATCATGTACGGGTAAGCTGGCAGTTAGGCTTGAACCCACTGCCGGACCTGGTTGATGTGCTGGAGTCCCATGGAGTGCTGGTGATCATTACTCATGTCAATGTGCATGCCAGGTTCGACGGGTTGCAAGCTACGGTTGCAGACCAACCGGTCCTAGTGGTTTCTGCCAATTGGCCGGGTGACCGGCAGCGTTTTACACTGGCGCATGAACTGGGACATTTGTTGTTGCATGGTCGTATGAGTTCTGAACTGGACGAAGAAAAAGCGTCTGACCGCTTTGCAGCTGCTTTTTTGTTACCTGCCGCCAGTATTCGCCGGCAACTTGGGGACAAACGGCACAATCTTGAGGTTCGCGAGTTGTATCTGTTAAAGCACGAGTTCGGTCTCAGTATGATGGCATGTCTTCATCGTGCCGCCGAGTTGAGTATTATTGATAAATCTACCAGCAAACGTCTGCTCAAGGTTTTTTCATCAGAAGGTTGGCGTAAACAGGAACCGGGAAAAGCGTACCCCAAGGAACACACACTGTTATTTCAGCAATTGGTCTGTCATGCATTAGGTGAAGGGATTATCAGCGAGTCCAAAGCCGCTGAATTACTGAAAATGCCTTTGATGCGCTTCCATCAGATACGGAAATTGAAGTTGTTTGATGCGATTACTCATTTGTGACACCAATATCCTGATTGACCTGGAAGAAGGACAGTTATTGGAACAATTCTTTCAATTGCCTTATGAGTTCAGAGTCCCGGATATTCTGTTCTATGAGGAGTTAGAGGCACAACACAGGGACCTGTTAGCATCGGGGCTACAACTCGGTGAGCTCAGTGGTCAGTCAATGCTTGATGCCGCTGATTTAATCCAGCGTTATGGTGAACTAAGCCGGAATGATTGCTTTGCGTTGTCATTAGCCAGACAAGAGCGGTGTCCGTTGTTAACAGGAGACCAAGCTCTGCGCACTGCCGCTGAAGAAGATGCTGTAACCACCAAGGGTACATTGTGGGTGGTAGAACAACTTGTCATCCATCAAATCATTGATAAAACACAAGCCAAAGCTGCTTACGAACTGATGAAAGCCGGCGGCAGACGATTGCCTTGGGCACTGGCGTTGCAACAGTTGACAGAGCTTCAGGTTTCTTAGCAGACATTGTAGTTCCACGCTGTGCCATTTCTTCCCGTAGCCGTTAAATCGCGGTTTTAGGCCGCTTGATGTATTAAGGGAACCTCTAATAATAGACATTTTTCGATACACAGGGTCGCTAACTTATTGAAATCATTGACCGCTAATATATCAATTTGTGAATAAATAGAGGTTCCCTTAAAGGTATTTTGACTGGCGTGTTGACAACTGCCCCCCTTTACAAATCTATACCCATTAAGATACGCTCAAAAACATGCCAGGAGCTAACCAGACACCGGAACAGGCGGCTCGAGACAAAATCGACAGGATGCTGTCACAGGCGGGTTGGTACGTTCAGGACAAGAATAAGATCAATTTCGCTGCTGGCGTGGGTATCGCGGTTCGCGAGTACCAAACTGATGTAGGGCCAGCGGATTACGTTCTTTTCGTCGACAAGGTTGCAGTCGGAGTCATTGAAGCCAAACCGGAAAACTACGGCCATAAGCTCACACAGGTCGAAGTGCAATCAGCAAGCTACGCGGCCGCTAAGCTCAAGTGGATCAACAACGATCATCCTCTTCCGTTTGTTTATGAGAGCACCGGTGTCATCACGAGGTTCACCAACGGCGGGGACCCGATTCCCCGCTCTCGTGAGATATTCAACTTTCACCGACCGGAAACTATGCGGGAATGGCTGTCCAAGACTTCGTCGCTACGATCAGGGTTACAATCCATCCCGCTGCTTCTGCACGCAGGTTTACGCGAATGCCAGATTACTGCAATTGAGAAATTGGAGGCATCATTTAAAAAAGACCATCCACAAGCGCTTATCCAGATGGCGACAGGGGCAGGTAAGACCTATACGGCAATCACTTCTGTCTATCGTCTGCTAAAGCACGCTGACGCCAAACGTATTCTATTTTTGGTAGATACCAGAAACCTGGGTGAACAAGCAGAACAGGAATTCATGGCTTTCGTGCCTAATGACGGCAACCGCAAATTTACTGAGCTATACAATGTGCAGCGACTTAAATCATCATTTGTTGCTAAAGACACTCAGGTCTGCATCAGTACAATCCAGCGGATGTATTCGCTTCTGAAAGATGAAGAACTCGATGAAGTCGCCGAAGAAACCAACCCGGCAGAACGTATGGTGCAACCTAAACAACCGGTTCCCGTGGCTTACAATATAAAAATTCCCCCCGAGTTTTTCGATTTCGTCATCATTGATGAATGTCATCGTTCTATTTATAACCTCTGGCGTCAGGTGATCGAGTATTTCGATGCCTATCTCATTGGTCTGACGGCCACGCCTGACAACAGAACCTATGGGTTCTTTCGTAAGAACGTCGTCAGCGAATATGACCATGAAAGAGCCGTCGCTGATGGTGTCAATGTCGGCAACGAGGTCTATATTATTGAGACCGAGCGCACCCGGCAAGGAGGTCATCTTAGAATCGATCAGTTAGTTGAACGGCGGCAGAAGCTATCCCGTGCCCGACATTGGGAACGCTAGGATGAGGACGAAGTATATTCTGCCAAACAACTTGACCGGGATATCGTCAATCCCGATCAGATTCGTACGGTTATTCGTACATTTCGCGATGAACTACCGGAGATATTTCCAGGGCGTAGAGAAGTTCCGAAAACCCTGATCTTTGCTAAGACCGACAGCCACGCAGACGACATCATCCAGACTGTGCGCGAAGAATTCGGACAAGGCAATGAGTTTTGCAAGAAGGTAACCTATGGTTCAGAAGAAGACCCAAAGTCTGTTCTGGCCCAGTTTCGTAATGACTACAACCCGCGTATCGCCGTGACCGTTGATATGATCGCTACGGGTACGGATGTTAAACCTCTCGAATGTCTACTGTTCATGCGTGACGTTAAAAGTCGCAATTATTTCGAGCAGATGAAAGGACGCGGCACACGAACATTGGAGCATGACGAGCTAAAAAAGATTTCTCCGTCCGTAACAAGCGCGAAGACGCACTACGTAATCGTCGATGGTGTCGGCGTAACCAAATCCCTGAAGACGGCAAGTCAACCCTTGATTACCAAACCATTCGTTTCACTCAAGGACCTGGCAACTGGCGTCATGATGGGTGTTCGTGATGAAGATACCGTTAGTTCACTTGCCGGACGCCTGGCTCGTCTTAATAAACAGCTTGATGAGAGGGAACAGGCCAGGATAAAGGAAAAGGCTGGAGGTATGTTTCTTGAGGATATCGTGCGCAGCTTGCTTGACGCAATTGACCCGGATAATGTGGAGACAAAGGTATTCGAACTTGCTAGTCTGCCTTCCATTGCAGATTCCGCTAAAGATATCCACCGGCGAGTTCAAGATGCTTTGGTTGGTGAAGCTGCCAACGTTTTTAATGGCGAACTGATCAGTTTGCTCGACGGCATTCGGCGTGAGAAAGAACAGACTATAGATCACGAGGGTTTGGATTCTGTACTCCATACCGGATGGGCAGGGGATTCCGATGAAAATGCGAAGCAAATGGCACTGGAGTTTCGGGAATATCTGGAAGCAAATCGTGATCAGATTGAAGCGCTAACCCAAGTTTAACACCAACCCCCCGAATTTTGGTTGATTTTGGCTGATTTTCACCTGCAACCGCCGGTAAGTGATTGATTTTTCATGGTGAGGTGAGGAGTTTAGCAAATGTAGTGCCATAATATTATATTTATCTATTGACATGCCTTCCCCCGTCCGCTATCCTACCCCCCCTGTTCATCCGTCGCACCCGTACCCGTCACACCGACACCGGCCAGAAGTATTTCACCTACCGCCTGGTGCGCACCGAACGCATAGGGGAGAAAGTCCGCCAACGCACCCTGCTCAACCTCGGCAGTCACTACGATATCGACCGGGCCCACTGGCCGATGCTCTGTGCCCGCATCGAGCACTGGCTGGCCGGCCAGGCCGATTTGCTTGATCCGGATTGTCCGGCGGCGGTGGAAACCGAAGCGCAACGCATCGCCGCCCTGCTGCGGCCACGCTCGGTGGGGGTGGAAGCGGTAGGCCTGTGGGCCTTGCAGCCACTGGGCGTGCCGGCCTTGCTGGCACGACTGGGGTTGACCGGGCCGCAACAGGCCGCGGCACTGGGGTCAATCATCGGGCGCCTGGCGGCGCCGGGGTCGGAACGGGCCACCCATGCCTGGCTGGGTCAGCGCAGCGCCCTGGGCGAGTTGCTGGGGGTAGACTTTGAAGCCATGAGCGCCCTGCAACTGTATCGTGCCTCGGACGCCTTGCTGGCACACCGGGACGACATCGAACGCCACCTGTTCCGGCAAGTGACTGATTTGTTCGGCTTGGCCCCCACCGTGACCCTGTATGACTTGACCAACACCTGCTTCGAGGGGGAGGCCGGGGCACAGCCGAAGGCGCGCCGCGGGCACTCGAAGGAGACACGCAGTGACTGTCCGTTGCTGACCTTGGGGCTGGTGCTGGACGGCAGTGGCTTTGTACGACGCTCACAGGTGTTTGCCGGTACTGTCCGGGAAGACCGTACCCTGGCGGCCATGCTCACGGCGTTGGCAGCGCCTACGGGGGCCTTGGTGGTCATGGACCGGGGGATTGCCACTGAGGCCAACATCACCTGGTTGCGTGAGCAGGGCTACCGTTACCTGGTGGTGAGCCGTGCCCGACACCGCCAATTTGACCTGGAGCAGGCCGTGACGATTGACACCGCATCGGGGCAGCCGTTGCAACTGCATCGGGAACAGGGCGAGGACGAGACCCGCTTGTACTGTTATTCGGCCGCACGGGCCGAGAAGGAGAACGCCATGGCGGCCCGCTTCCAACAACGTTTCGAGGCCGGCCTGCAACGCCTGGCCGACGGGCTGGCGCGGCCGCGTACCCGCAAGGGCTTGAACAGCATCCACCAACGCCTCGGTCGGTTGCGTGAGACGAGTCGGGGGATGGCACCGCATTACGACATTACGGTAACGCCCGACTCCCGCGGCAAGCAGACCGCGTCCATCACCTGGCAGCGGCGGCCCCATGACGGTTCCCTGCTGACGCATCCCGGGGTGTATTGCCTGCGTAGCAACCTGACTGACTGGGATGCGGAGACGCTCTGGCGTACCTATACCCTGCTGACCGACCTGGAGGCCGTGTTCCGCGCACTGAAATCGGAGTTGGGTCTGCGTCCGGTGTGTCACCAGACGCCGCCACGCGCCGAGGGGCACCTGTTCATCACCGTGTTGGCCTATCAGGCGGTGCAAACTATCCGCCGGCGGCTGCGGGCGCACGGGGAAACGGCCAGTTGGTCTACCTTGCGCCGTCTGCTGGGGGGACAGCAGCGGGTGACCGCCACCTTCCGGTGTGCCGACCGGCGTACCCTGCATGTACGCAAGGCCACGCGCCCGGAAGCCGAGCAGCAGGCCCTCTACAGGCTATTGGGCATCGAGGAGAACCCTGGCGGTACGCAAAAGACGGTGGTGTGATACGTTAACTGACCGGCAAAGGGCACTTTGTAGTGCCAGAAGCCAAATTTATAAATTCTAATTGATTGAATAATAAGAACTTATAAATAGGGGTGTTAAACTTGGGCTAACCATCTTCTATAGCCAGCCACATCGCCGAAGCGAATTGACCTACGCAATGATCCGGGAGGTTTTGGATAAACTTAAAGAGGACAAGCCGCTACTAGCGCCGCTTCGGGTTTGGCGTGCCTATGTTCTTCTTGATGAGTACAAGGGGAATGACCCCGCGACTGAATTGACAGCCCTAGTTGCGTTGATCAGGAGAGTCTGTGGGATCGATGAGACGCTTTCTACCTATTCAGAAACGGTGAGAAAAAACTTCCAGAGCTGGATCATGAAACGTCATAGCGGCGGCGACGTGAAATTCGACGAAGAGCAAATGGACTGGCTACGGATGATCCGCGAACACATCATCACGTCATTTCATATTGAGTGTGATGACTTTGAGATGGCGCCATTCAATGCCCGAGGCGGCTTGGGGCGGATGCACCAGCTTTTCGGCGATCAGATGGATAAAGTGATCGGCGAATTGAATGAGGCGTTGGCGGCATAACATGAGAGAAGAACTACCCAAAAGCTGGGTCTATGCACGCCTTGATCAAGTAGCTACGGTTGTCGCTGGTAATCCCGCACCACAGGGAAAAGAATATTTTTACGGTGGTGAATATAATTTTGTTCGGGTGCGAGATATGGGAGAAAATAGCGATAAAATCCTCCTAAAGACGACACGCGACTTGATTAACGACAAGGCTGCTAGAAAGCTACGTCTATTCCCTTCGGGCAGTATTCTATTTACCAAAAGTGGTGCTTCGACGCTCCTGAATCAGAGAGTAATTCTTGCAAAAGATAGCTATGTTGTAAGTCATATTGCAGCAGCAATATCATTCAAGGGTATAGAAACAAAGTGGATATTCTACTTTCTTAAATTGGTCGATTTTGCGACGCTAGCTCATGCTACCAACATGCCCTCCCTTCCGCTCTCTCGTGCAAAAGCAATTAAAATTCCGGTAGCGCCAATAAACGAACAGTCTCGCATCGTTGTCAAGATCGAGGAACTTTTTTCTGCGGTAGACAAAGGCATCGAAAGCCTCAAAATTGCCCGTGAGCAACTCAAGGTATATCGCCAAGCTGTCCTGAAACACGCCTTCGAGGGTAAACTAACGGAGCAGTGGCGGGAAGCGAATAAGCACAAGCTGGAAACTCCCGAACAACTACTCACACGGATCAGAATTGATCGTGACAGGCGTTACCAGCAACAGATCGAAGAATGGAACATTGCAATCAAGACCTGGGAGGCGGCAGGCAAGAAGGGTAAGAAGCCGAGTAAGCCGCGCAAACTAGAGCCATTGGCCCAATTGCAAGATGATGTTCGCGCTGTCTTGCCTGATCTTCCTGATTGTTGGACTTGGGGAAAAGTTGCATGGATGACGTGCGGTGTCGAATACGGCACAGCTGCTAAGTCGTGGAAGTCGGGAACAATGCCTGTGATACGTATGGGCAATCTTCGGGATGGGGTGATTGATTGGGACGAGCTTGTTTTCACATCCGATGCTAAAGAAATTGAAAAATACTCCTTAGCTGCCGGTGACGTTTTATTCAATCGTACCAATAGCCCGGAGCTTGTCGGGAAGACGGCTATCTATCGTGGGGAACGGCCTGCTCTATTTGCAGGCTACCTTATTCGTGTAAACCACATTCAGAATATAGTTGATAGCCAGTATTTGAATCTGTTCCTCAATTCTCATTTAGCAAAACAGTATGGAAGTTCTGTCAAGACGGATGGTGTCAATCAATCCAATATCAATGGAGAGAAGCTGAAAGGTTATCCCTTCCCATATTGTTCGTTAGCTGAACAACAGGAAATTGTCCGCATCCTTGATGAGAAACTTTCTCTCACGGATAAATTGTTCGAGGGCATTGATTCCGATCTGGTTAAATCTGGCACTCTCAGGCAATCTATTCTTAAGATGGCCTTCTCGGACGGTTTTTAGCTCAGGAACCAACCGATGAACCAGCATCAAAACTGCTGGAACGTATAAGGTCAGAGAATGTTGAACAAAAAATCGCCAATCGTAAAAAAGAGACGGCGAAACCCGGACAAGATGCAGTATGAATAGCGCCCCCATCATATCCAAGGTCTGGAGTTTTTGTACAACACTACGGGATGACGGCGTCAGTTATGGTGGCTATCTGGAGCAACTCACCTACTTGATTTTTTTGAAAATGGCTGACGAGTATGCCAAGCTACCATATAGCCGTGATGTTGGTATTCCTGACGAGTACAACTGGCAGAACCTGAAGAGCAAACGCGGGGTGGAACTGGAAGGTGATTACATCGAATCGCTGCGCGAACTCGGTCAGATGCAAGGGATGCTTGGGCAGATATTCACCAAGGCGCAGAACAAGATTCAGGACCCGGCCAAGCTTTTCCGGCTGATAGACATGGTTGATGACGTGCAATGGGTTTCAATGGGCGCAGATATTAAAGGCGATATCTATGAAGGCTTATTGGAGAAGAACGCCGAGGATACCAAGTCTGGTGCGGGGCAGTATTTCACGCCGCGTGCACTGATCCGCGCGATGGTCGAATGTGTACGCCCGGAGCCGGAAAAGACCATCGACGACCCGGCCTGTGGCACCGGTGGATTTTTTCTTTCCGCCTATGACTTCATCACTGACCCGGATCATTACCGGCTGGACAGAAAGCAGAAGGAGTTTCCGAAGCACGAAACCTTTCACGGCAATGAAATTGTGGCTAACACCCGCCGTCTCTGCCTGATGAATATGTTTTTGCATAATATCGGCGAGATCGATGGTGGGGTTTCGATTTCTCCGAACGATGCCCTCGTCGCGTCGAGTGCAATGACCTACGACTACGTGCTCGCCAATCCGCCATTCGGCAAGAAGAGTAGCATGAGCTTTACCAATGAAGAGGCTGAGCAAGAAACCGACGACTTGACCTATAATCGCCAGGACTTTTGGGCCACAACCTCGAACAAGCAACTCAATTTTGTGCAGCACATCCGCACAATGCTCAAGACGACCGGCAAGGCTGCCGTTGTCGTCCCGGACAATGTTTTATTCGAAGGCGGAGCAGGAGAAACTATTCGGCGGAAACTTCTGGAGAATACCGACCTTCATACGATCCTACGTCTACCGACCGGTATCTTTTATAAGCCTGGCGTGAAGGCCAATGTCATATTCTTTGATAACCGTGAGGCGAGTCCAAACCCATGGACCAGAGAAGTCTGGTATTACGATTACCGCACCAATGTGCATCACACGCTCAAGAAAAAGACGATGCGCTACGAAGACCTTGCGGAGTTTATTGCCTGTTATAACTCGATGAATCGGCATGAACGCAAAGCTACATGGAATGCTGAGAAAAATCCCGATGGACGCTGGCGCAAATTCAACTATGAAGAACTGATCACCCGCGACAAGACAAGCCTGGATATATTCTGGCTAAAAGATAAAAGTCTGACAGACCTCGAAAATCTCCCCGAACCGGATGAGCTTGCCGATGAGATCATCGAAAATCTAGAAGCTGGTCTCAGTAGCTTCCGGGAAGTATTGGCCGGGCTTCAGCATAAGGCAAGATAATAGAAAATCGAAGGCGCTCAATCGTATAGTAAAAGCGTTTGTTAGCTTTCCATGATTCCATATTTTTGGTACCGTAATTTTAAAGGCAGGTGGCGTGTTCTCCACCGTCCAGCATGTCAATGACCTTGGGCGTAATCGTTGACTGGCTGGTACATAGAAAGCCGCGGGCATGTACCTTGCCTTTTGACCCGCTGGCTTCAAACATAGCGATCTGTTCGGCATCCCTAAGCAACGGTAGTGCTGGGGGTGCTTGCGGGCAAGCACCACAAGGTTGGCATTGTGTGATGTGAAGGCAATCTGACTGTGTTCTTTTGTCGTTCAGTAACGCTGGTGCGACGACGCTCGCGATATGCCGATTATCAAGATTATCCTCCAGCAACGCCCGGATGGCGCGGTTCAACTCGGCCAGGGAGAAGCACTGATGGCGCAGGGCAGGATCCAGCGCTCTACCACCTGTAATAAGAGGACCTTCTCGCATTTTCAGAAGAAGAGGGAAAACCGCAGTACAGCGCTGGCCAGCGGACAGTTGATCGATCCACGGGTATATTTTTCACCGGGTTTATCGGCATCAAATGAGATATGTAGGTCGTCTTGCCATCTGCAAACGCTTTCAACCCCGAAATAGTTTGTGAACTCTGGAGAGTCCTCAGGAGCATAGTGAGAATCTGTGTTTCCTTTTCAAGAAATAAGGACACAGGATACCCTTGGTTATCCACGTCAAACGCGCCGGTTATCTACCTCCTTGGGGGTGGCAGCTTTGCCGTGTAATGGGTGGCAGCTTTGCTGTGAAATACGCAAGCTGGTCTCAGTAGCTTCCGGGAAGTAGCTTCAGCATAAGGCAAGATAATAGAAAATCGAAGGCGCTCAATCGTATAGTAAAAGCGTTTGTTAGCTTTCCATGATTCCATATTTTTGGTACCGTAATTTTAAAGCGTGTTCTCCACCGTCCAGCATGTCAATGACCTTGGGCGTAATCGTTGACTGGCTGGTACATAGAAAGCCGCGGGCATGTACCTTGCCTTTTGACCCGCTGGCTTCAAACATAGCGATCTGTTCGGCATCAGTAAGCACCACAAGGTTGGCATTGTGTGATGTGAAGGCAATCTGACGTGTTCTTTTGTCGTTCAGTAACGCTGGTGCGACGACGCTCGCGATATGCCGATTATCAAGATTATCCTCCGGCTGATCCACAATAAGAGGACCTTCTCGCATTTTCAGAAGAAGAGGGAAAACCGCAGTACAGCGCTGGCCAGCGGACAGTTGATCGATCGGGGTATATTTTTCACCGGGTTTATCGGCATCAAATGAGATATGTAGGTCGTCTTTCTCAAACGCTCCCAAATAGTTTGTGAACTCTGGAGAGTTCAGGAATAGTGAGAACCCTTTAAGGAGGTCATCTCTAAGGCTTTCATATGCGCGCGCTAAGCGTCGATGATGGCGATCAACATCAGATGCAAAAGAATTGAGATTGTTGAATATATCTGCACCTTTGGCAAAGCGGTTAGAAAGATCCTCGAACACACTACGTCGGGCGAGCGGTGCCACCTGTAGGTTAACGCCGAATTTTAATAGCTCGATGTTAATCTTATTAACTTTATCTTCCCGTAATCGCGTTTGTTCATCAAGGGCATCCGCTACTTTATTGCAGACTCCGATCAAAGAAACGAGAAGCTTGTCGATCTCCACTTTCTCCGTTGCCATCTCAGCTCGCAGTCGCGAAAGGGCGCGAGTATCATCCATGACTTGACGATGAGACTCGAGTAGTCTTCGTTTATCAGGAGGTAATTTCTCCAGAGAAGCAGCATAAGTTTGTGCAAACGAGGAGAAGGCATTTTCAATCTCAGGTGATTTCGCGTCTAGCTCGTTCGCTAGATTCTGTAGTCGTGTCCGGTGCTCATCAGCAAAAATATTCACATCGGATTTGAATTTTGTTAGCGCTTCTGTGGCAATCTGAGCAAATTCGGTAAGTGGTGACTCACCTTCAAATGTACTTGCTTCAACTCTCACAAAGAAAGTTTCAGCGCGAGTGTCCATATTAGTGGCGGCATCACGTAGTTTTTGTTTAAGTTCCATAATCGCTTCACGCTGCCGGACCGCCACTTCGTAGGAATCACGTAGCGCAATCAAATTTGACTCTGTAAGTTCTTGTAGGCCCGAACGTAAGTCTTCAAGACGAGCTATCTGCTGGTGAAGAGAACAGAAAGTTGAGTAGCGACTACTCAGTTGGCCATGCAAATATTGGACTTGGTTGGCATTGCTGTCAGCCTGTTCTTGTAGTTGATGAATTTTCTCCTGGCCCGCAATTGTGTCCAGGTAAACTTGTCGTATATTCGGATCTGTTGCGGCCTGCTCAATCTCATGCCAGCCCAAGATGTAGGACGAAAACATCAAAGCGGCAGAGGTTTGAACACTCGTTTCTCTGCCATCCTCAAACGTAAGCCGGAACTCCTGAGGGTTGTTGGCAGTTCGCTCTACTAGAACCTTCGCTCCATCATTACGCTTGATCAGAACGCGTACTACCCCGGCTGGACCAAGAATATTGTGAAGATGGGATTTAACTTCTTCTTGACGTGATTCCGGGACCGGAGCACCAAGTGCAAAACGCAAGCACTCTAGGACGGATGTTTTGCCAGAACCCTTCACTCCAATAAAGGCGTTGCAATGTGGTGATAGGGAAAGCCAGAAATCGGTGAAGAACTGGCCCTGAATATTGATCCCTAGAATGAAACTTTCAGGCTCAGTAGGTGGGATCAGAGATACACGAAACGGCATTTGGAGGCCAGCCTTTAGTTCAGCAAAGGTAGGGTGCTCCATTTGCACATAGGTAACGCGGTTTCCAATAGAAGCCACGACGTGCGCATCGCTAGATCGAATGCAAACTTTCTCAAGATTTCCTGTTTCCTCATGTTGGCCGTCAAAGAAGCCAGCAGTATTTAAAGCAGTAACCTCTAGTGCAGTAAACCATTTACGAGCAAGACGAAGAAACTCAGAGTCTGTGTAAATGTCATCGATGCTACGGCTTTTGAAAGGGTCTTTTGTAGTATTAAGGTGTGCTGGAATGATAATTGCTCCGGCTTCATGTAATACTTCACATACGTTATCAACCGAAGCGGTGAAACCTCGGACTTTTGTGCCGCCAGTATCTCGTAATTCATTGGAACATTCCTTGTGTAAATGAGTGAACCAATAATCTGGGTCTTGTTGACCTTCCGGGTCGAATCCGACAAGGAGATGAAAAAAAATATTCTTCTCAATTTTATTGGAGGGTTTGGCCCAGGCGTCAACGAACATGTTCAACTCAGCTCCACGCAGCACTGTTTTTCCGCTATGTCGCCCCAACTCTTCAGTGAACTGTCGGTCCGGTAACTTCTCGTGATCAGTAAACATCACGATGTCCACTGATGTCTGCTGCAAGTGCTCAATAGCTTCATGTAATGCGGCTTTTCGGTCGCCTTTGTAGTCGTGACTTACCGGTGAGTGATTATGCAGGTCAACAGCATACCATTGACCGTAGAGAGACTTTGACCGACGATGCAATTCCTGCTCAAATTCGGCAATACTCAACATCTAAATTCTCTTCACTTGCACTCATGCCTGGTATCTAAACACGTACTTTGGCTGGTTGCAAGTGCTCTCCTAACTGATAGTAGATAAGGGATTAAAACCCATTTCTTGATGCTGAATCGCCTTAAGGAATCGGAGGAATTTGAGTTTCGAAACTTGAGTTGTCAACTGGCTTGTTGACAATAAAACTGCCATAGGCTAATACACCTAGTTCGCACCGTTGATAAATGATAAAAAGAATTAGCTGATAAAATGGAGAACTGAGTAGTGGCGCTCATTACAACCCGCTGGGATTCAGCAGAATACCTCAAAACTGATGAAGATATCCAACTTTACCTGGAAGCCTGCCTTGAAGAAGCAGAGGATAATCCGGCATTTATTGTTCATGCATTGGGTGTCGTGGCCCGCGTACGCAACATGAGTCAGTTGGCAAGGGATACGGGTCTGACTCGGGAGGGTTTGTATAAAGCGTTGTCAGATGATGGGAACCCGACGTTTGCTACCGTGACAAAAGTGGCTAAAGCGCTTGGCTTCAAATTGACCTTTCAACCTGTAATTTAGCAGGTTACGCGCTGCTTACAGCTTTTCAAGAAAATAATTGGTGATCCTGGTAAATACGTGCAACTGTACATCGTCCAGGTTATGATGCTGGTTCGGATAGATCATCATGTCGAATTGTTTGTTATGGGCAATCAGGGCATCGGCAAGCTGTAGCGTAAATGCATATTTGACGTTTTCATCTCCCGTGCCGTGGATCAGCAGCAGGTTGCCCTGCAGCTTGTCGGCGAAGTTCATCAGGTTGACTTCATAGTAACCCTGAGGATTGTTTTCAACGGTATCCATCCAGCGTTCCACACCGAAGGCCTGGTAGCGGTTCAGATCGATGACCGGCGCAACACTGACGGCGGTCTTGAAATGCGGCGCGCCCTTGGTCATCAGCGCGGCAGCCAGGTAACCGCCGCCGCTCCAGCCCCAGAAGCCGAGCCGGCTTGCATCGATGTAAGGCAGTGATTTCAGGTAGTTGACGCCTTCCAGGTAGTCGAGAACAGCATATTTCCCATAGTGCCCGTAGGTCAGGTTCTTAGCCGCCTTGCCTCTTCCCGCGCTGGTACGGTTGTCCACGGCGAAGATGATATAACCCTGCTCAGCCATGTAGCGGTGCCAGAGATCCTGTTTCGGGTCCCGCTGCCACTGGGTACCCCACCTGTTGGTGACCATCTGCGAACCGGCGTTACCGTAACCGTAACCGATAACCGGGTATTTTTTACCGGGATCGAAATCCAGCGGCTTGATCATATAGGCATCGATCAGTATTCCGTCACTGGTTTCCACCTTGAGAAACTCCGTGTGCGGCATGGCATATTGATCCATTGCCTTGAGTTTGTTGGCTTCCAGTACACGGACTTTATCTCCATTTGCCTTGCGCAAGGTCATGCTGTGTGGTGTGTTGGCATTGGACCAGGTCTCAATTACCTGTTGGCGGTCCGGTGAAAACTGCCATTCGTGCCAGCCCGGTCTGCTCGTCAGCCTTTCGATGTTTGAGCCGTCGAGCTTGACCCTGTAGACATGCTGGTCAATAAATGAGTCCTTTTTAGCGTAGAAATACAGCCAGCCCGCGCTTTCATCGAGACCGATGAGCGCGGAGATTTCCCAGTCACCGTCAGTCAACTGTATTTCGTTTCCCTCGTAATCGTAGAGGTAGGCATGGCGATAACCGCTTTTCTCTGAGGTCCAAACGAAGGCTTCCTGGTCTCTGAAAAACAGCAAATCATTCGTGAT
Organism: Gammaproteobacteria bacterium; assembly: GCA_965222155.1. Classification (GTDB taxonomy): domain Bacteria; phylum Pseudomonadota; class Gammaproteobacteria; order Eutrophobiales; family Eutrophobiaceae; genus JAAXHV01. The sequence continues at coordinate 114,052 of CBDCTH010000010.1, read as the reverse complement.
ATCCACCCATGCAGGGTCTGTATCATTGACAATCGCTTTCGATTTGCCGGTGACGGTGTCGGCAAGCAGAAGAGTCAGCCTGTTATGGTCCCTGGTAAGCCGTTGTATGGCGAGGGTATCCGAGGAATTCGTCCAGGTGATCCTGGGGATGTAGACATCCGGGTTGTCACCGGTATCCATCCAGCTTGTCCGGCCGCTTCCCAGGTCAAACACGCCTATCCGGGTGACGGCAAGACGCTCGCCGGTATTCGGGTATTTCATAGGTCGGACGGTATTGTACTTACCCAGTTCATCCACCATGTAATAGACCTTCACGTCCGTGACATCCATGCGCCAGAACGCGATCCTGCTGCCGTCAGGCGACCAGAACCAGGCCGGCCCGCTGGAGAACATCTTGCTGCCGTAGTCAAAAAAGCCGTTGAATATGTTGGAATCACCGTCGGTCGTGACGGCGCGGGTGGAGCGGCTGCTCAACTCGGTGATGTAAATATTATTTTCCAGTACGTAACCCACGCGACTGCCGTCCGGGGAGAGGCGGACGTTAAACAGGTGTGGGTTATTATCGGCAAGCGGACGGAGTTCTTTATTGCCGGGATCATAGATGTAACAGGGCGCTTCGTACCTGCCGTCCCAGGTCAGATTAACCGGACCTGCCAGCAAGATAAATTGACCGTCGGCTGCCCACTGATAGTTACTCATCCCGACGGGTTCATTTTCATATCGGAGCGTGTCCCCGGGAATGATTAAACGCGTGGCGCCGGCGGCAACGTCGTACTCATGGATATCAAGCAGGCCGGTCTCCGGGTTCTTTCTTGTGAAGGTGAAACTCCGTTCGTCGTTATGCCACTGAATGTTTTGCGGCAGATTATTTTCAAATTCACTGCTGGCAAAAATGCTTTCCAGGGTTAACGCTTGCTTGTCCGTATCTGCCTGACAGGTCGCTCCATACATGAGTAGCAGCCACAGAAAATGAATTAATAATTTGGGGACAGAAAATGTCCTTCCTTCGTCATTCCGGCGAAAGCCGAGTAGTGGCACATGGATGTGCCGTTGACGGAACAAAGGATGTAAATCCAGTGAAACACTGGGCCGCCTGCGGCACGTTAATTTACTGGATTCCGGCTTTCGCCGGAATGACGACAGGTGTTGCCGGAATGACGACAGGTAAAGCCGGAATGACGACAGGTAAAGCCGGAATGATGGCAGGTGTTGCCGGAATGATGGCAAATGGCGCTTTTCAATCATTCTATGTTCTGGATATGCTCGCGCATCTGTTCGATCAGTACTTTGAGTTCAATCGATGCGTTGCTTGTATCGATATGGGCTGATTTCGACCCCAGCGTGTTGGCCTCACGATTCATCTCCTGCATAAGAAAATCGAGTCGCCTGCCGACGGGTTCCGGTTCGTTCAGGATGCTCCTGACTTCGTTAGTGTGGGTTTCCAGCCGGTCCAGTTCTTCAGCCACGTCCAGTTTCTGTGACAAGAGGGCAATTTCCTGCTCGAGCCGGCCGCTGTCCGGTTCGATATCGAGTTCCTGTACCCTGGCCAGGTGCCGTTCCCTGGTGGCGGCAATAATTTCCGGAATCCTGTTTCGGATTTGCCGGACCTGGTGCAGCGAAAGATCGCATCGTCCGGCAATCATCTGCTCAATTTTTTTACCTTCCCTGCGCCGGTCAGCAACAATGTTATCGAGGGCCTTGTCCAGCAGGTTCATCAGGGCGTTGCCGATCCGCTCCAGGTCCGGCGCATTTTTATCAATGACGCCGGGCCAGCGTAACACGTCAAAGGGATTTATAGTCGGGGGGCTCTGTAGATGAAGTTCGCGGGCCGCATGAATGACCCTTTCCGCAAGCTCCGAGTTGATATTAAAATCACCGGCAGCCGAATCAGCATCGTAGCGAAGGTTGCATTCCACCTTGCCGCGTTTGAGCTTTTTAGAGACACACTCCCTCACACTGGTTTCCAGGGCGCGCAGTTCCTCAGGCAGCCGGATCGAAATATCCAGATAACGATGGTTAACCGTACGAATTTCCCAGGCGGCATGACCCCATTCCCCTGATTCTTCGCGCCGCGCAAAAGCAGTCATGCTGGCAACCATTCTAATTCTCCATCAGTTGTTATCCCTGAATTAAAGCAACCTCGATGAAAGTTTATCTAACCGTATATTATTCGGTTAATTATATACTTAAATTTGGTGTAATTCGGAGTCGTATATCCAAGTCTGGACTAATGACGGTCAGTTTGGTAATTTTTTCAATAACGTCACTTTGAAATAGTCTTCAGTTGCTTCAAAAACAGGCTCTGTGTCGTTATATTTTTTCATCAATGGAATGACTTTGCGACGAATACCCATGCCTTGGTGTTCCATCAGGCCACAATCACGAAGGACACTAAAGATATTATTATTTCTAGGAGTGCGTTGTCCCGCTTTTAATTTATCTACTGTCATACCATTGACCAATGCGCCAGGGCTTATTATTTCCATACGATCAGTGTAAGCACTGATTTCGATATCCGTGTTTCTGGTCCAATCCCGATGGGCAAAAGCATTGACTATCACCTCACGTATGACGTCTTCCGGATAGTCCCAATATATTCTTCTCGTCGTCCTGTCCAACTTCTCTTTACTGATATGAGGTTGTAAAGCAGATAAAACACGCTCAGTAACAGGTGGCTCATAATAGGTATCGTCAGGCCGGCCCAGAGCCACAAAAGGTGAACTGATTACAATGTCCAGATCAGTGTTGTAATCCTTGTCAAGACCAGGAAACACCGTGAGTCGAATTGCTGATTGAGACAGTCTTAAATTGGGTTTTATACCAAATAATGCCAGTCCCCCAATTGTACAAACACAGTCGTCATCCACATCACACATGAGATCACGGTTGATCAACCATTCAGTAATATCTCCATTACTGAAACTTTGCCATTCACCAAGGTCTATTATTTGACTGATTTCAACAAAATAGTTTTGCAGACGCCTTTTATCCAGGTCTTGTAGCCTGCTACCATGAACCGGCATCTTTTCAATTGAAATCAAACCACCGCTTTCGAACAATCGGGCACTCTGTTCGCGTGTTGCCAACTGACAGGTGTCGCCATATCGCACATAAACATCTTCACGGTTATTGTGTCGAAGAATATAGGGTTTACTATTGCCCTGGGGGATTTCAACAACAGCCACCCTCCCTTCATCAGTAGTTATTTCTTCATAATCCGGTAATATAAATGGATGGACATGCCTGCCAATCACCGTGTCCATTAACCATTCCTGAAAATTTTTTCTCTGAACCCCGCTGATATTTTTATCATTCTCGTCTACGCCAACCAATATGATGCCGCCATTCATATTGGCAAAGGCGACAATTTCCTTTGCCATCTTTTCAGGACGCATACCATCTCGTTTGAAATCCAGCTTTGCGCCTTCATCCTGGCTGATTAGGGCGAGTAATTCACTTGGTAGCATTGGTCAATCTCTTAACCTAAAATCCGTATTTTCTTTTGCGCATTTCAAATGCAGCTTTACCGCCCTCAAGTATCTCAGCGGCCTTTTCTCGTACTGGTTTTTTATCGATGGAACCTTCGCCAATACGACCGAAATCTTTGCTACTTTCAAGTACTGCAATCAACTCAGCGTCGCCAAATACCGGAATATTGGGATTGTGGGTGGCAAACAGGAATTGCCTGTTCGTCTTGAACTGCCTCAAATCTTTCACTATACGGTTTGCGATAAAGGCGTTATCCAAATTATCTTCAGGCTGGTCAATGATCAATGGATCATCCCGACTCAACAATAATAAGTTCAAAATTGCGGTACACTTTTGTCCAATGGAAAGCAAATTTAATGGCACAAAATGCTCCTCTGCATCATCATGTGCGGCGTTTAGTTCAATTTCCACGGTATCCATCAGTTCAATCTCTTCTAATTGTAAACGTTGTTTAATATCAAGTTTACATAATCTTTCCGCAACACCTTTAGTTAATCCAACTGGTGAGAATGCTTCCAGAAAAGCATTTGGATTACTTTCTTCAACCCACTTGGCCCATTGAGTTGGGTCCAGATTGTCTTGCGTTTGATCCAGCCACTCAATTTTAGCTTTACCAATTCCATCTAGACTGAGTAAAAAATCTTTCAGATGTTCAAGATTACCTTTCCGCTTTATAGCAATTCTTACTTTTCCCTCAAGCTGCTTGTTAGCTTTTTTAGTAGATTTTTCCATGGCAGAGTATCGGGAAAATGCCAGACTTCGATAGTTTTCCAGTAAATTGTCACGCTCTGTTCTGAGTGTGCGAACTATTTTCCCCTGATTCTCATGGGCCTTTTTGAATCCTTCAATTTTTGTCAGTTGTACAATGATGGTCGTGTACTCTGAACCTAATTGGCTACCGCTTTTTCCAGCTTGTTCCGGTAGCTGAGCAATAGCATTGTTTAATTCATCACGAACTCTACTTCGTCCTTTGTCCCACTCCAATCGCACACTCTGGTATTCTGACTTGGCTTTTTCTACAGGTTCATTTGTCTGTCGAACCAATTCATCAATATTATTTTTCAGACTCTCAAGAATTTTTCCCGCTGCTTCAATGATATCCCCATTGGGTAGAGTTTTTGTGTTCTCGTGTTGGAGGAATGAAAGATCGAAAACCTCATGATAGCTTTTTAGCCAGTTGTCAACGATCTCCAGTTGTTCCTCAATATTTTTTTGAATACCCCTTTCACGTTCGATTAATCGTGCATTTTTTAGTTTTGCTTCTATCCCGAGTTTCCTGAATTGACTGACCTGTTCTTTAAGTTTTGATTCTTTTGCGACTTCTACATCGAGGGCTTCATATTCGGCAGAAGCGTCCAGAAGCCGTTCCCGATTTTTTTTCAGTTTGTTTTTAGTTTCAACCATATGTTGTTCAAATTGCTTGCCATCGGATAGAAAGCGGCTTGTTAGAGCAAGCTTGGCCTTTTCATCTTTCTCTATTTCAAGTATTTCATTCTGTCCCAGTATTTCAATATTTGGTAAGATTTCATCAGGTCGTAGATACGATATCTCGTCCTGATCATTTTTCACCACCGGTTGCTCGCCATATCGCCTACTGATGCTATAGGTGTTTCCATTTTGGGTTTTTGAGCGTACTTGCAAAATAACTTGAGAATCTTGCAATGTGGTTTTACGTAAACTATCTTTCCCATCATCTCCTCGAATTGGCGCATCTAAAACGAATCTGATGCTCTCAATCAAGGTGGATTTTCCGGAGCCTCGACCGCCGATCATCACATTCAAATTCTGGGAGAAAGTCAGATTATTTTCCCTGAAAAAACCGGCGCCGCGCCATTGAATGGATTTAATTATGGAATAAGGCTGTTCCGGCATATCATGATTGAGACGAATTCTGGATTCAGGGTCTAAAAAAGCTTGTATAAATGCTTCAAAATTGGCATCTGTCATTTTGATTAGACAGGAGGCAGATTTGTGTTTTAGATCATCTGGTTCCTTGATATCTTTTGCATTAATAATCGCAATTGGTTTTTCTCGTTGATAATGTGGATTTTTATTTTCGATAATTTGCCGGTATTTTCCTAATTCCGTTTGCTCTATCTGCAAATCTTCTATCCTGCCGGGAATCTGCCCGGCCATGACTAACGCCTCTTTTTTCCATAGTTGAACATAGTTTCCTCCACTGCCATCCAGCTTTAGCAGGCCATTTTTTCCGGTCATATGTGCAGCGTACCAAAAACCTTCTTGATCATTTATCACTTTGCCTGCGATTTGCTCGCAACTTAATGAGGATGGATGGGTTGGCTCTTGACCAAGTTGGGCGCTATTTCCTCCCATCAACTGTCCAAGATGCTGATTTAGTGTTGCCAAGGAGTTATTCTCAGGATAGAGACATACCATGTGAATTTTTTCAGAGCTGGCAATCTCGAAGCCTGGAAATACGACGATTCCATTTGTTGTCAGAAAATTCCGTAACCCTTCTGAATCCTCAACTCTGCCATGATCGGCAAGCCCTACGACTTCTATCTCGTTATCATGGCACTGCTGCAAGACTTTCTGGTTGTAGCTTGTCTCATCATGAGCTTGTTCCCCCCCGTATTGATTATAGCTATAAGGATTTACTTGTAAGGCACATTTGTAAAATCGGGCCCCCTGGTATATAGGTGATTTTTGCTCGTTCATTTACTTATCTCCACCACCCGCAACTTCATGATATTGCGCTAATCTTTCTTGCCGAAAGAAGTTCTCTTTATTCACCAGCCCCCCCGTGTAAAGTAATCAAGCCAGTCCAGCAGCTAGATAGTTAAACTTCTCATCATGGGGTGCTTCTATACCTTGTCCAAGCTAAATGTGCTATTCCACCCGATTATTATAAAAAGATTTAAGGCACATCAAGAAGTCTGAGCGAGTTGCTTATAATAGTCAATCGTAGTGTCCAAGCCTATTCCATCAAAAGATTTTGTAGCTTCTGCCGATGGGGCTGAAAGAGAGCTTGGTCTCTGTTTTTCTGTTCTAGTGGCTGACCGGTTATAATGACAACAGCCTGTATTTTCAGGCCATCCGCCTATCTATGAGGAGAATAGCCATGCGCCCGAGTGGACGCGCCCGCGATGAAATGAGGGAAGTAAGACTGACCAGGGCATACACGCATCATGCTGAGGGATCGGTGCTGGTTGAATTCGGCCAGACCCGGGTTATTTGCAATGCCACTTTTGATGATTCGGTACCGCGTTTTTTGAAGGGTGGGGGTAAAGGCTGGGTGACCGCTGAGTATGGTATGTTGCCCCGATCCACGGATAAACGTATGCGTCGTGAGGCCGGCCAGAACAAACAAAGCGGGCGTACTCATGAGATCCAGAGGTTGATCGGGCGCTCCCTGCGGGCCGTAGTGGATTTAAATGCCCTGGGTGAGAATACCATTATCGTCGATTGTGACGTTATTCAGGCCGATGGCGGCACTCGCACTGCCTCGATTACCGGTGCTTACGTGGCGCTGGTGGACGCCATTCACAGGGTACTGGAAGAGGGGGCCATCCAGACAAATCCGATCATTGGCGCGGTCGCATCCGTTTCGGTCGGTATCTGCACCGGCGTCCCGGTACTGGACCTGGATTATGCCGAGGACTCCGGCGCCGAGACAGACATGAACGTGGTGATGAATGACCGGGGTGAATTGATTGAAATCCAGGGCACTGCGGAGGGCCATCCGTTCACTTTTGCAGAGTTGGAGCAGTTACTTAACCTGGCAAAGACGGGTATTGAGCAGTTGTTTGCCATTCAATCGATGACCCTGGGCGCCGGCCAATGAGTAACAGAGAAATTGTGGTGGCCAGCGGCAATCCGGGTAAACTGCGTGAGTTGTCGCAGTTATTTTCCGCTTACCAGGTCAGTGTACTACCACAATCCCGGTTCTCGGTATCCGCTGTGGAGGAAACCGGTTCGAGTTTCGTTGAAAACGCGCTCATTAAGGCCCGGCACGCGGCGACGGCTGCCGGGCGCTCGGTGATAGCTGATGATTCCGGTCTGGAGGTGGATATATTGAACGGTGAGCCGGGGGTTTACTCATCACGCTATGCAGGTGAAGATGCCTCGGACAGTGATAACTTGCAATTACTGCTGAATAACATTGCTGCTGCGGGCATACGGAATCCGGTTGCAAGGTTCCAGTGTATTATGGCGTTTGTGCGTGAGGGTGATGACCCGGAACCGATCATCGCGCACGGGAATTGGGAGGGGCATATTGTTGCTGAACCTGCCGGGGGAAATGGTTTTGGGTATGATCCGGTATTTTATGTGCCCACCCATGCCTGTACCTCGGCGGAATTGCCGACGCAGGTAAAAAACAGTGTCAGTCACCGGGGCCAGGCCCTGCGGAAACTGGTAGAGATGATGAAAGAGGCGAAGCTGCTTGGCTAAAATAAGACACATACGCGGGGGAGCAACATCTACCCTGTCTACAAGGTATGGCAGCCCCTGGTTTCGTCTGTTTCCGTTGTTGCTTGCGGCGGGCTTGGCCCATGCACAGGCAGAAAGGGCTATACCGGTGAAGATTGTGAAGACCGTTATAGCCCCGGTCTTCGAAGAGCTGCCATTGACCGGGAGTGTGACCACCAGACGTTTATCCAGGATTTCACCTGAGGTGGCCGGTCTGGTTGCAACACTTCATGTGGATGAAGGTGATGAAGTCAAACAGGGTGACAACTTGCTGGAACTGGATAAGGTGCTCGCTGGAATTGATAGTGCTGCCGCAAGGGCACAGGTAAAAGAGGCCCAGGCAAGACTGAAAGAGGCCGTGCGACAAAAGGATGAGGTTGCGGAACTGGTTGCGAAGAAGCATATTCCGGCGACCCGGTATGATGCGGCCCTGGCAATGGTCGAAATGGATACGGCGGTATTGGAGCGCCTGAAAAAAGAGCTGGATCGCCGGGAAGAGATTGTCAGTCGTCATGTGATAAAAGCACCTTTCGACGGCGTCATTACGCAAAAAATGATCGAAAAAGGAGAATGGGTCAGTATTGATACCCCGTTGTTTGAACTGGTGGAGATCAAGTCGTTGCGGGTGAATGTGCCGGTTCCCCAGTTTTATTTTAATGACCTGCAGTTGGGCACCCCGGTCAGGCTTACTTTTGATGCCTATCCGGGCAGGGACTTCCTTGCCGAGGTGACCATGAAAGTCCCCATGAGCAATGTTTCGACCAGGACCTTTCCGGTGAAAATAGACCTGGACAACAGTGAGCGCCTGCTCGCTCCGGGCATGTCGGCACGCGTGATATTTCAACTTAATGACGCCGCTTCCGAACTGTCGCTACTCGTGCCGCAGGATGCCGTTGTCAGGAAACCGGACGGCAGCGAATCCATCTGGGTGTTACAACCGGAAGGGGGGGGATTAATAGCCAGACAGGTACAGGTCCGTACGGGCCGCAGCTACCGGGAGAATATTGAAATCACTGCGGGTGAGGTACAGGCAGGTGACCGGGTGGTGGTACGCGGCAATGAAATACTGCGTCCGGGTCAACGGGTGGAAATCAAGGAAGAACTCCGGATGAACTTGTGACTACGAGTAATTTATCCGCAGATTACGCACCCCTGCTTAATACATACAGGGGCATGGATGAACGCAGATAAAAATGTAGTTTGTTAAACATGGTCTACAGGAAATTTCAGATTGAAACCACGGTCCACGCTGAAACTTTATATTCATCTGCGGTAATCTGTGTAATCTGCGGATAAAAATTTAATATCATGTTTAGGTTTGCTCTCGAGAAACCCCTGATTATCGCGGTAGCGGTATTGATCATCTGCCTGTTCGGTATCCTGGCCATTTATCGCGTGCCCATCCAGATGATCCCAGATCTTGATGTCAGAGTAGTCACCGTTATTACGAAATGGCCGGGAGCGACACCCCAGGACGTGGAAAAGGAGATTATCATCGAGCAGGAGGAATACCTGCGTCGCATCCCCGGCCTGGAGCGCATGATTTCCAGGGCCGTCACCGGACGCGGGGATATTGAACTGGAATTTACCTATGGAGCCGATATCAACGAAGTCCTGATCCGGGTGAACAACGCGTTGACCCAGGTTCCGGGCTACCCGGAAAACGTCGATGAACCGCGGCTTGTCACCAGTACCGTCTCCAATAACCCGTTTCTGTTTTTTCTCACCCGGCCCCTGCCGGGCAATCCACAGAACGTCAACATGGTGGATAAGCGTGATTTTCTCGAAGACCATGTACGTGTACAGATTGAACGGGTCCCGGGCGTCTCGGAGGTGATCATGTGGGGAGGAGCGGAGCGACAGATCAAGATCTACGTGGACCCGGTCAAGCTGGCCGAACGTCAGATTACGCTGTCTGAGTTACGCAGTGCTATCCGCGCGCGTAACCGGGACGTATCCGGCGGTGACCTGGACAGCGGTAAACGCCGTTACCTGATCAGGACGGTAGGGCGTTTTGAAACCACGGCAGAGATAGAAAATATGGTTATCACCCAGCGTGGCGGCGCGTTTGTCCGCTTGCGCGACCTGGGTTACGCTGAACTGTCCACCTTTGAAATCGAGTCCTACTCCTATGGGCGAGGTATTCCGAACATCAGCCTCGGAGTACGCCGGCAAATCGGTTCCAACGTGGTCGAAGTGAAGGACAACGTCATGAAAAAGGTGGAGAAACTGAACAACGGCCTGTTGAAACAGCAGGGGTTGCACATGATACTCAACTCCGATGACGTGAGATATGTCTCTGATTCCGTACTGAACGTGCGTAAAAACCTGCTTATCGGCGCTTTATTGGTCATCATGGTCTTGTTTCTTTTCCTGAGAACCCCATCGGCCACCTTCATCGGCGCCATGGGCATCCCCATCTGCACGCTGGCCGCGTTCCTGGGGTTGCTTATCAGCGGACGAACCATCAATGTGATCTCGCTTGCCGGCGTCGCGTTTGCCATCGGTATGACCCTGGATAACAGTATTGTCGTCCTGGAGAACATCTACCGACACATGTCGACAGGCAAGCAACGCCGACGCGCCGCGCTGGACGGTGTCGCGGAGGTGTGGCCGGCCCTGCTGGCGTCTACCCTGACGACGGTGTTTGTATTTATACCAATCATCTTCATCAAGGAGGAGGCCGGCCAGTTATATTCCGATATTGCCGTCGCCATCTCCGCCTCCATCATCATGTCCCTGCTGGTCTCCACCCTGGTGGTACCGACCCTGTGCAGCCGGTTTCTCACACTGGAACGGTATAATCCGTCCGGTCGTTTTGGCCTGTATATTGCCGGACAGCGGTTCGGTGAGTTGCTTATCCGCTTCGTGCATTGGTTGATGGGGGGAGTGTCGCGCCGGTTGGGCCTGGTGGCTGTGGTGGGCGCTATTACGCTACTTATCTTTGCCTCCATCCCCAAGGCGGAATACCTGCCGGAAGGGGAAGAACAGAAGATATTCATCCAGATGTTTGCTCCGCCCGGTTATAACATTGATGAGATGCATGCAATCTACAAGGACCTGGATGGGTTCCTCGTGCCGCATATCGGTGAAGACCCGGACAGATACGCCAGGGGCGAATCCGACCTGCCGGGCCTGAATTACGTGGTCGGATATATCGGTGCCGCACGCAACATGGTTATTCCGGAGGCTACCTCACCGGGGCAAGTCAACGACCTGCTTGAGATTGTGGTGGAGAAGATTCGGGAGATACCGGGGATTCATGCGTTTGCTTCCCGGGGGTCTATTTTTTCCAGCAACATGGGCGGTTCCAGGAGTATCAACCTGGAGTTGAGCGGTACCGACCTGGTAGCCCTGTTTGACGCCGGTCAGAAGGCCTTTGTCAAAGCCCAATCCGTGTTTGAGAATCCGCAAATCCGCCCGCAGCCCTCAAGCCTGTCCATGGGGCAACCCCTGGTGGAAATTCGCCCTGACTGGGAACGGGCCAGCGAACTGGGTATTGATGCTGGTGACCTGGGTTACACAATCTGGGCCTTCTCGGACGGCGCGTTTGTAGATGAGTTCTTCCTGGGTGATGAGAAGATCGACATGTTCCTGTATTCCACTCACGGCACCATCCGGCAACCGAGCGACGTGGACGACATCATGTTGTATTCACCTCAGGGCGGCATGGTGCCGCTGAACGCGGTGGCCGAGGTCCGGCACACCGTAAACACCGAGACCATTCGCCGGGTGGACGGTGAAAGGACCATTACTCTGGGTATTATTCCGCCGCGCACTATTCCGCTGGAGCAAGGTGTTGATATGGTTCGTCAAAACATTATCGAGGAATTAAGGGAAGCGGGGGAAATAGGGGATGACATCAGCATGGGCATCACCGGAGCCAGCGATCAGCTTGAGGCGACCCGGAATGCCTTGATGGGAAACTTTATCATTGCGGTGTTCATTGCTTATTTGTTGCTGGTTGCCATCTTCTCGCATTGGGGATATCCGCTGCTGGTGATGACTACCGTCCCCGTCGGTATAGGCGGGGGGCTGTTCGGGCTATGGCTGCTGAACGCGATAGGCGGGAACATGTCACTGCTGGGACTGGCAAATATACACCAGCCCTTTGACGTCATCACCATGCTGGGCTTCCTGATCCTGATTGGTACGGTGGTGAATAATCCCATCCTCATCATCGATCGTACTATCCGCAACATCAAGACCAGGGGAATGCAATCGGTTGACGCAGTGTTGGAGAGCACCCGCGCCCGCATCAGGCCGATTATGATTTCCACTATCACTACCATATTCGGCCTGTCGCCCCTGGTGTTCAATCCGGGGGCGGGCACGGAGTTATACCGTGGTCTGGGGGCAATCGTGATGTTCGGCCTGCTGTTCTCAACGGTGATCACGCTGACCTTCATGCCGACGCTACTGTCACTCACGCTCCAGTTCAGAGATTGGTTACGTAGCTCCGCAGATTTTGCGGATGAGCGCAGATGAAAAGCAAGTCTTTTGTAAGGCCACCAGCAGTTCCCGCTAACGCCCGGGATCGAAGGCATCCTGTCCCCGTGGAGGGTGAGACGCCCTCCCTCCCAGGGAAACATGACCCCTTATCTCCTGGGAACATCTCCTGGGGGACAGATTTAAATCTGTCCCCCCTGTGTCAGGGAAACATGCCCCTTTATGGTCAGAGTATGCCCGAATCCGGCAAGAATCACTGTATTGACCTCCATTTGGCGGGAGCGCCTGTAACGCCACAGAGAACCCGGAAGACGAGTGATTCCGGCGCACGCCGGAACCCGGCAGTGCATTGTCCTTTATAACGGGATGGTTTTTCGACTGGCGCTAATCTGCGGGTAAATTCCTTGATTGACTTGCCTTTATCGCTGTACATTCACCTTCCCTGGTGTATCAGAAAATGTCCCTACTGTGATTTTAATTCCCATGAAATAAAAGACGGTTCCTTCCCGGAGCAGGGCTACGTTGACGCCGTGGTTCGTGACCTGAAATTCAGCGCCGGGTTATTCCAAGGCAGGGAACTTGCCTCTGTTTTCATTGGCGGCGGTACGCCAAGCGTCATGTCGGTAGAGGGTATCGGCTCGATACTGGAGGCCGTCAATACCGTTTCAACGCTTTCTGCCGCGACTGAAATTACCCTGGAAGCAAACCCCGGCACGGCCGACAGCCGACGCTTTGCAGGTTACCGAAGCCTGGGCGTGAACCGGCTTTCCATCGGCGCGCAAAGCTTCAATGACGGCAGCCTCGCGGCTATCGGGCGGATTCACGACGGTAATGCTGCGGTATCTGCATTTGAAATCGCCGTTGACGCCGGGTTTTCCAATATCAATATCGACCTGATGTATGGACTGCCGGGACAGACTACGGAAGACGCCTTATCCGACCTCGACCGGGCAGTCAGTCTTGAACCTGCGCATATATCCTGGTATCAACTCACTATCGAACCCAATACCGTATTCCATGTAAAACCGCCGCCGTTGCCTGAAGACGATTTAATCTGGAAGATGCAAGGTTGCGGCGTGGACTACCTGACCCGGCACCGCTACCGTCAATACGAGATCTCCGCCTGGTCCAGGGAAGGCAGTGAATGCCGTCACAACCTGAATTACTGGGAATTCGGCGATTATATCGGTATCGGTGCCGGCGCCCACGGCAAGGTCACCACCCGGAATGAGACCGGTGATCCATCTTTACGAACGTCGATAACCAGACAGTCACGATTACGCATGCCGGAGAGTTATATCCGTAGCGCCGGGTCCGATTCGGTTATTGCCGAACATAAAACGTTGACGGAAGCAGATTGCATCCTGGAATTCATGCTGAATGCACTGCGCCTGAAGGATGGTGTAGCGCGGAATTCTTTCTGTGAAAGGACCGGGCTACCAGCGGATGCCATCCGCGCACAGGTCGACGCCGCCAGAAACGAAGGACTGCTGGAAGATGAACAGGGGTTGCTCAAGCCAACCGAAAAAGGGTCGCGCTACCTGAACGACCTGTTACAATTTTTCATGTCTTAACTTGTTTGTTACCTGTAAATGGAAATAAAAGACCTCATCATGAACCGGCGTACCATCCACCAGTTCAAGCCAGAACCAGTTCCCGATGACGCTACGATTCGGGCAGCCATGGAACAGGCTATCTGGGCGCCAAACCACTACCTGACGCAACCCTGGATGTTCTATCTGCTGGGTGAAAAAAGCAAGCATCAGATATGTTTGCTGAACGCGAAACTTGTTCATGAGAAACAGGGTGAAAGAGCGGCAGAGATCAAGTTCAAACGCTGGCGGGAAGTACCCGGCTGGCTGGTCCTGACCTGCCGGAAATCGGATGATGAGGTCACCATGCGGGAAGATTACGCCTCCTGCTGTTGCGTGGCCCAGAACCTGATGCTGATCCTGTGGGATGGTGGAATCGGCGTGAAATGGACTACCGGCGCGGTGACCCGGACAGGTGCTTTCCATGACATCATCGGGGTGGATAGCGAACAGGAAGAAGTGGTGGGCCTGTTCTGGTACGGATTCCCGGCTGACATCCCGGGGGCGGAGCGCAAGTCCCTGGAGCGGGTTCTTACGGAAATTCCCTGAGCAGCGTGCCGGGCAGGCCAGCCCGGATTTCCATTACCAGGCAATGCGCCCTTGCTTGTCTTTTTGATACGCTCCATCCTTGCAGCGCCCCCTTCGGGCACTCTTCGAGTATCCAAATCCATTCCAGGGACGCCGGGGACGGATTTCAAATCTGATACTCATATAGCCAGTCTCCCTAACCTGCAGAAGCAGGTTAGGCTGTTGGGTGTACAAACCATCCACAATGAGGAGACTGATGGGTGTTTGTTGCGTATTGTTACAATACGATAACACACTAATGAAACAACAGGCGTGTATCCGGTGTTTAATTTAATCAGAAGCCTGATGGCTCAGGAGAACCGGGTTGTGCCCGCTTGACAGAGACTGGCTAATGGGCGTCCCCTTATACTTCATGTCTTGATGAGCTCTAATGCTGGGCTCTCTGGTAAATCTGAATGCTCCACGTGGTATGATAGCGGCCGCCAGAACAATGGTTGATGTTTCATAACAACTTAATAGGAGTATCCAATGAAATACAAAGTTAATGGCATCACTACTAAAGTTATCACTACCGATGAATACGGGGATGTGATCTTTGCAATCAAAATCACTGTTAAGAACAACTCGGATGATGAAGATGTTTATTTTACCTTGCAAGGTGTGGACGCTGAGGGCTTTGAGATAGAAGCTGTACACTTTTCCACTGAGTTTCCGGTTGGTGAGACGCGAACGTTGACTACGCGAGAAGAAATGAATGCAAAGTTGTATGAACAAATTGTTGACTGGCAAGTGGAGTAACTTGAGTCCAAATCAATTAGGGTACTAGTGTATGACGAGCAAGGACCTGCTTGCTAGCCCAGCAGCTCCCGCTAACTTTATCAG
Source organism: Gammaproteobacteria bacterium (assembly GCA_965222155.1). Classification (GTDB taxonomy): domain Bacteria; phylum Pseudomonadota; class Gammaproteobacteria; order Eutrophobiales; family Eutrophobiaceae; genus JAAXHV01. The sequence goes on along the minus strand of CBDCTH010000010.1, from coordinate 98,681 downwards.
CTGGTTATATTGTCGGGTCAGGTTCGTTTTTTTCACCGTGACCCGACCCTCAGGGGATACGCGACCCGCCGGCTATCCCCGGTTATGTTGATGTGGCTTGGCTTCCCCTGACGTTCCCCACCTCGAACTACTCGACCCCGGCCCGTCCTCAAGCGGTATCATACGGCGCCACCACCGTAGGCGATACACCGTAGGCCAGGGCCCGATACACGGTGTCCCAATCCGGCACCAGCCAGGTGCAGAAGACGCTGCGCAGTGTCTCCCGGACGTCACGCTTGCAGCCCCGCTTCGCCACCCCCTGTTGAAACAGCCCGCAGCAGTGCTGCTGCACCGGGTCAATCAGACACGCCAGCACCGTGGACAGGTGCTGATAGCCGTGTTGGAGGGTATGCTCAACGTGGTCGCCTGGGTGCTTCAGGGTATTAACTGATGATACCAACTCACCCGCCCGTCCCGGTGATGTGTCTCACAACACTGCTCGCAATGCACCGTGTCCGACTGAAACTACCCGGTCCCGTCCACCGACAGCAGGTCATGACCGCCCCACCAGAGAACGTCTTCCAGCAGCTTGCCCCGTTGTAGCACCTGAACCACCCGCCGGCAGGCACGCCGTCACCCCGCGGGGGCCAGCGCGTCCACGCGTGCCCGCAAGGCCGTGTCCCCCTGCTCAACGCCATACAGGGGCAGGCTCTGGGTCCCGTCCTATCCCGTATAACGACCGCAGATTCGACCGCACCAACTCGTCCCCCGGACCCCGGTCAAATTGCAACAACGATGGATACGTCAAGCCGAACACGGCCAACCCCGACAGCAGGTAATCCGCCAGGGTCAAACCCCGACCGACCGTGTCATCGTTGCTAGCTTGAAAACAACGACGCACCTCACGTAACAAACCGGGGGCGCTCAGGGTCTTGCGCAGATAAGGACGGACAGGATGGGTCACGTTGACTTGACTAATGCCTGCTAGTAGACTGAATCAACATGAAACGTTTACGAACACTTTTTTTAACCCCTGCAAAAACCCCTGTATTGATAAGGATTTCAGCACGTCTCAGGCGTTAGCGGGAATTGCTGTTGCTAGCCGTAACCCAACCGAGACGCCTGATTTTTTTGTGAGATTTGCTCTACGCCTCCTGTTGCTGCGTCGTCCAGAACCTGATGCCGCTGCTCTGGGATGAGGGTATCGGGGTGAAATGGACCACCGGCGCGGTGACTCGGACCCGGGATTTCCATGACATCATCGGGGCGGATCCCGCCCGGGAACAGGTGGTGGGCATGTTCTGGTACGGCTTCCCGGCTGAAATTCTCGCAGCGGAGCGCAAACCCTTGGAACAGGTTCTCACAGAATTCCCTTAACCCGCGTTTTCCAACGGGGGCTGCGGGTCAGCGTTTTGCCCTGGTAGTGGAAGGCGGCACGATTACTCAGTTCCACGGCGGAGCGCCCATGGAATTCAAAGTCAGCTCAGCCGAAAACATTCTGGAGAATCTGTATATTTCAACTTACCGCGCGCGAACGGATCAGTAAGGGGCCGTAGAGGACTGCGAACCCCGTAAAACCGGTGGACCACAAGATAGCGGACAAGGTGAGCAACGGCAACGTCGATTCCGGCACTATACCGGCCAGGAGCCGCGTAAGCACCGAGGCCAGCACCAGCAGATACAACGCCGTCGTCCCCGCGCCCGCTGTCAGTGCTCTGCCCGTGTGACCAAGACTTGCGCGGGTCATGACCGCAAGAGTCATGACGCCGACGGCTCCCGCCATCCAGATGTGCTGCGCAGCAGGAACCATGAGCGCGTCGGGCCACAGCGTCGCCGAGGCCATGGCCAGCATGCCGATGGGCACGAAGGCATATCCCACATGCAGGATCCAGACCAAGGGTTCCGCACATGTCTTCAACCCGCGCCACCGGAAAAGCCGCCCGGCCTGCGCCGGCCCCGCCGCCAGCAGAAGATAGCCGGTACCGGCCCAATCCGGCGCTACGACCCAGGACAACAGCGCCAGCAGGCTTAAGGCGAGGGCAAGCCCATCCAATCGTCCGAATGCGGGCGGCAGGTCGGCGCTGCCGCGTTGCACCAGCCAGTTGCGCGTGAAAGAGGGCACAATGCGGCCGCCGACTAGCGTGATCAGCATGATTGCGGCCGCAACGCTGAGACGAAGGCCAAAACCCGACGCCGCAAGACCCCCCCTCGCGGCCTCCTCGTGAAAAAGTGCATTGCCCACAATGAAGATGCTGAGGATGGCGATGACGCCCAGGTTCCGCCAATTCCCTGTAACGATAATCTCGCGCAGCATGACCGCGCCGAGAACCACGAGGCACGAGAGATCGATTGCCGCCACCAGCAAGGGTGACAGAAAGTCCGATACTGCGACCACGACCCGGCCTAGAAGCCACAGGGCGAAGAAACCCAGCAGAGTCCATCCGACAATCGGCGGCCGGCCGGTCCAATTTGGTACTGCAGTCAGCAGAAACCCGGCCATCACCGCACCGAGATAGCCGAACAGCATCTCATGGGCATGCCAGGATACCGGATCGAACGTGGTGGGAAGCACCAGCTGCCCACGCAAGATCAGTATCCACAGCGCCATGCTCAGCGCCGCCCAGACGGCGGCGGAGAGAAAGAACGGACGCAAGCCAAGCGAGAGAAACGCCGGCCCGGCCCACGCGGAAATCGGTTGTTCCGAGGTTGTCATCGAAGTTACTCGTATTTCTGGATGATTAAACCATAAAGTATTCATGATTGTCACTCTATCGGCTGTCCAGGGCAGATGCTCCCGCTGATTTTCAACGTCTGCCGTCAACCGGGAATTACTTGTAACTGCATGAATTAATAATTAGGTTTTTCAATTTTCTACAGCCTTTTCAGAACACCTCGAATACTGAGAAGTTTACGTGAAATATTTGTTTGTTTCGTAACTTCTCAATAAGCTCGTGCATTTTCCTGGGAACGAGGGCAAGATGCCCTCGTTCCGGGAAATGAATGGTAAATGGTATCGCCGTCACCTCTGAATAACCCGGCGCCTTCAGCTCGCGGGGTGCGCAAGATGCCTTATGCACAGCCATTCCCGCTAAATCGAGGTCAATACAGTGATTATTACCGGATTCTGGCATACTCTGACCATAAAGGGGCATGTTTCCCTGGGAGGGAGGGCGTCTCGCCCTCCACGAGGGCAGGATGCCCTCGGTCCCTGAGTTAGCGGGAACTGCTGTTGGAAAATACTGGTTATTGAGAAGTTACGGGAAAAGCTGCTATGCTTCTCGTTATTAGAGAACTTGAATGATGCTGGATTCTGATAGAAACTCAACTGAACGCCCCAAAGAGGGAGGCGATTCTATAGCCGGTGATAACGGCAGCATTACGAAACTGCTTGCCGGGGTTGTCGAAAGCATAGTGGAAGTTTATCTGGGTAAAGGCCCACCGCGCCTGCACTGGCTTGGACGCCTTGTAAATGCCTGGTTGGGGATAGTTATCTTCATCTTGGTGGGAGTGACTCAATATCTAGACCAGGCAGCGGTCGATCGGCTCGACTTTGTGTCTGTGAATGTGAAGATCATTCTTGTCCTATTATTACCTGTTATCGTAGCAGTACAGATTGCATGTAGAATTAAACACGGTGGTCCGCTACGACTGTTCTTCATCGGAATGTTGGTACCCGCTCTGGCGTTCACTATCGTCAAGAGTGCTCTAGGTTGAGATGTGTTAGCATGAATAGAGTTACGTCGATTAGATGCCTCAGGGGAAATCGAGTCGCGGCGGGGATATTGGTTTGGCTGACAATAATCTCGGTGGGTCGGACAATACCTGTTCAGGCGGAAAACCAATCTGATTCGAACCGGTCACTGGAACCGGGACAAGTCTTTTACCTGGAAGGGGACAACATGTGGTTGGAAGCTGCGGAACAAGTCTATGAGCTGGAGGAGATCGATTTTCTTACACAACTGAAGTGGACGTTTGCCTTGCTGCTTCCAGAGTTAGCAGAAGGAGATGTCGGGGTTTATCTCTATGAGGGGCAGGATATCAAAGATGCGGACCTGGAAGACAAGGTTGCCGGGCAGTCCCCGGGACAAGTCCTGTTTGCTTGGGAGAAGGTAGAGGGAGATGAAACCATCTACAAGGCTATACCGATTAAGAAGGTTCCCAGCAATGAGACACCCACTGACAAAGGCAAAGTCTCTGCTTCTGATTATTACTTGGCTGTGACCACCCCCATACAGGGACAAGACCCTGTAAAGACACTGAAAGGAAAACTTCCTTAGTCGATCTTGAAAACCCCCCTTTCAGGCTACCATTGAGGGTATCGGCAGCGGGGTCAGGCAGGCCTTGCAACAGGCCAACCGTTACGGTCATGCCCGGCAGTATCGGCGGATGCGGCGCCGGGTGAGACGGTGACGCACGTACCTCAGTCGGGTAGTGCGTGACATTGAGCGTAAGATTGCTGACAGTGCGGTACAGCAGGCAGCCTTGTTGTCAGCGCCAGGTATAGCAGCCTGAAATAGGATTTTCAGGGTCGCAGCCCCTCCTTCAGGCTCATTTCATATTGGAAAATACTGTCGCTATAAAAGTATGCGATTCCCTGATATAATTCCTCTCATTACAGCCAACAACCTAAATGAGAGGTTACAGTGACAGTACAAGTCGGAGATAAAGCCCCAGCAGGGCGATTTCATATAATGAATGCAGATGGGCCAGGCTCATTGAGTACCGAGGAGTTGTTCAGCGGCAAGAAAGTCGTCGTATTTTCGGTACCCGGTGCGTTTACCCCCACCTGTTCAAAAGAACACCTGCCTGGTTTTGTTGACCAGGCTGACGCCATCAAGGCAAAAGGGGTGGATACCATCGCCTGCATGGCGGTTAATGACATGTTTGTCATGGATGCCTGGGGCAACAGCGCCGGCGCCGGTGACAAGGTATTGATGCTGGCCGATGGTAACGGTACTTATGCCGCGGCCCTGGGCCTGGAACTGGATGCCTCCGGGTTCGGCCTGGGCACCCGGGGCCAGCGTTTTGCCCTGGTAGTGGAAGACAGTACGATTACCCAGATCTATGTCGAAGCGCCTATGGAGTTCAAGGTCAGTTCAGCCGAGAACATCCTGGAAAACCTGTAGCAGGACGGGAAACTGGCTGGGGGCAGAGGATTCGAACCTCTACTGGCGGAGTCAGAGTCCGCTGTCCTACCATTAGACGAGCCCCCAATTCAACCGGGATAATTGTATTATAACCAGGAAAATAAATCCGTCCCCTTTTCTCAACATAAACGCTCATGATCAATAAAAAGAAAATAGCGGTTCTGGGCGGGACCGGTAATCTCGGCTATGGGTTGGCCTGGCGCTGGGCCAGGGCGGGTCACGAGGTGGTCATCGGCTCCCGGGTTGCGGAGAAAGCACACAAGGCGGCGGCTGAACTCAACCGGAAACCCGGCGCAGAGGGGATTACAGGCGCTGACAATCTCACTGCGACAAAACAGGTGGAAGTCGTTGTCCTGACCGTCCCTTTCGCCGCTCATGAAGCGACTCTGGAGAGCATCAAGCCGGGCCTGTCGGGGCAGATCCTGATTGATACCACCGTACCGCTCATACCGCCGAAAGTAGCCGTAGTCCAGCTACCGGAAGAAGGGAGCGCCGCGGTTATCACTCGCAACACCCTGGGAGACAGGGCGCGGGTGACGGCGGCGTATCACAACGTAGCCGCCAACCTGCTGGAGCAGGACGTGGAGATCGACTGCGACATCCTGGTGACCGGTGACGACCTGCAAACCCGCAAGGAAGTGATGCAACTGGTGGAGGACAGTGGTTGCCGCGCCGTCAACGCGGGAAAACTGGCCAATGCCGCGGCCGCAGAAGCCCTGACCAGCCTGCTTATCCATATCAACAAGACCTACAAGACCAGCCATTCCGGTATCCGCATTACCGGGATTGAAAAGACTTCTTCATCCGCGTAAAGGTTATCCGCAGATTACGCAGATTACCGCAGGTAAATATAATGTTTCATAAAATACAGAAGTTACAATCTGATATCTTCAGTAATTTATGTTAAAAACTTTCGTTTCATCTGCGGATGAATCTTAACATGTGGGCGCTACTCCCTGTGAAACGGTTGGAGCATACCAAGTTGCGCCTTGCCGGCGCGTTATCGCAGGCGCAACGCCGGCAACTCAGTATGTGCATGCTGGATGATATCCTCAACACCCTGGATGAAACCGTCGTGATTAGTGGCGTCACGGTCATCAGTTGCGACGAAGCCGTCATCTCACTGGCGCAAGACCACCACGCGGACGTATTGAACACCGGGGTCGATCACGGCTATGCCTCTGATGTACTGAAAGGTGTCGAAGCCACCAGCAATAAGGTCCTGGACAAGGCGCTCATCATCCCTGCCGACGTACCCGAACTTGAACACACGGATTTAAGCTACCTGGACCAGGTTCACAAGGAGGGCGTCACTTTGTGTCCCGCCGGCAGCGACGGCGGCACCAACGCTATAGTATTCACGCCGCCTCTTGCCATCGGGTTGATGTACGGCGAGAATAGCTTTGAGAAATTCCGCAGAGAAGCGGAACAACGTCGGGTCCCCGTCAATATTGCCAGACCTGCCGGACTGGTCCGGGATATTGATCGTCCTGACGACCTGCTTGCTTTACGGCGTCAACCTGCCGGCAACAAGACCTGGCGCTACCTGAGGTCGCTTGAGTTGCCCGATTGAGGTTCTCAACAACTCTACCTTCCCGGGTAATTCCCATAGGTCGGATTCCCGTCCGGGCGCTTCAAGCAACCTGGTCGTGACGCTCTGCGGGTAACATGCCCTGTAGCCTGAAGGTAGTCTCTAGAGTGGCCTCGACCCGCGCCAGGCGGACGTCAATGGCCTGGATATCTTTATGTAAGGCGCCGGTTTCCCGGCGTAGTAAGTTGATGTCGTTACGTAACCAGGCGAACAGCCCGGTAATGAGGCCGGCAAGCGCAATAATGAGGCCGGCAAGCGCAATGAAAGGGGCCCATTCAACCATTGCGTCAGTATAACATATTGCTGATGAGCCGGCTGAGACAAGGGGGACAGATTGAAATCTGTCCCCCAAGTTCCCCTGACCATAAGGGGGCATGTTTCCCCGGGAGGGAGGGCGACTCGCCCTCCACGAGGGCAGGATGCCCTCGATCCCGGGAGTTAGTGGGAATTGCTGGTAAATTGTCGACTATGATGTATCCGGAGAGTTCAGGAGTCATGATGACAGTTTACCCTGTATTCACTGGCGGAAATGTGGGAAAACTCACAGATCGGTGATTATTTTAGCATCTCCGACCAATATCCTGAGAAAAACCCGGATCGTTAAACCCGGATCGTTAAATTGCGACCCTGTATTTATTCTAATAATATATAATGCAACGAAGATCCAATCGGAGGAGACCATGGCTGTCATCGATCTGACCCTGCCCGTCAATCGCCACATGCGCGGCATTCCGAACCTGCGTGAGTACGAAGAGAACCCCACCCGGTGCGTCGTTTTATCCTGCATGGGGGAAGTACAACAGGATCACCTTGAAAGCCGTGGCATTGAATTGGATAAAAACCTGGAGTTCACCCCGCACATGTTGTCCCGGCTGGAGATTCTCACTCATATAGGCACCCATGTTGATGCGCCTTGTCACTTCCTGGAAGCCGGCGGCTGGTCGGTCGAGGAAATCCCCCTGGAGCATACCATCGGCAAAGGCAGGGTCATCCCCCTGACCCATTTGCAGGGGCGGGAACGCGTTACTGCAGATGAGATCATCAAAACCGGCGTGGAGATCGATGACAGCGTTATTCCTGTCCTGTACACCGGCTGGACCGATCGTGCCTGGGACACTGACGAATTCTGGGGCAACTCCATATTCCTGGACACGACCGCAGCGGAGTACATTGTTGAAAAAGGTTGCAAAGCGGTCGCTCTCGATTGCTTCCCCGAAGCGCCCTTCTGGCTCGGCATCGAGGCGGATAAACCGCCCGGACGCAACCACAAGACCTTGCTGGGCAACAAGACCATCATCATCCAGTTGATCACCAATATCGGCAAACTGGATGGCAGTGAGTTTACCCTGTACGGCATACCCCTGCCCCTGGAGGGCCTGGACGGTTCCCCCGCCCGGGTGTTTGCCGTCACTGAGGATTGATAGCCTGAAAGTTTTGAACTGATTGATGAGTGATCTTTATGGAACAATTATACAGCGTCAATCCGCCACCATTTGCGAAAGTTTACCCCTGCTCAACAGCATACAGGGGTAAACTTTCGCAGGAATGGTGGGTGATTTAACCATCTATAAAAGTTGACTGACACTATTTACATGTTAGAGCACAATGGCTGAACGATCCTTCGCAAAAGAAGTCAAGATGCTGCGCCTGGGGGACGGTGACGAACTCCACGGGGAAGGCATTCTTGCCGTCACCAAGGCCTTGCTGCAATCGGGCGTTTCCTATATCGGCGGATACCAGGGCTCTCCCATCAGCCATTTGATCGATGTCTTTGCCGATTCCCGGGAAATACTGGAAGAACTGGGCGTACACTTTGAGCAGTCGGCCAGCGAAGCGGCGGCAGCATCCATGCTGGCCGCATCGATCAATTACCCGTTGCGCGGCGCGGTGGCCTGGAAATCCACTGTGGGTACCAACGTGGCATCGGATGCCCTGGCAAACGTGGCCTCCGCCGGGGTCAAGGGCGGCGCGCTCATTATTGTCGGGGAAGATTACGGTGAAGGCGCGTCCATCATGCAGGAACGCTCCCATGCCTTTGCCATGAAGTCCCAGATCTGGTTGCTCGATCCCAGGCCCAACCTGAACGCCATTGCCGACATGGTCGAGAAGGGTTTTGAACTTTCCGAGGCCTCAAGCACCCCCGTCATGCTGCAACTGCGGGTGCGGGCCTGCCACGTCCACGGCGTGTTGAATACCAGGGACAACAAACGTCCGGCTTTTACCGTGACCGATGCCCTGGATGCCCCGACCCGGGACATAGAGCGTATCGTCTTACCGCCTTATAACTATCAGCATGAGGCGGAGAAAATCGAACAGCGCTGGCCCGCTGCAGTGAAATTCATAGAGGAGTACGGGTTGAATGAGGTGGTCGATGGCCGCTTTGACGAGATCGGCATCATCGTCGCCGGCGGTCTCTACAACACCTTGAACCGGGCCCTGGAACACGTGGGCTGCTCCGACGTATTCGGCAACAGTTCGCTTCCCATGTACATCATGAACGTGGCTTATCCGGTGGTCGATGCGGAAGTGATCCGTTTCTGCCGGGATAAGAAAGCGGTGCTCATGGTGGAGGAGGGTCAGCCGGACTACCTGGAACAGAATATCAACACCATCCTGAGACGCCATGACGTTCAGGCCAGGATGCACGGCAAGGACGTTTTCACTATGGCAGGGGAATATACCTGCCAGTTGATGGAAGCAGGACTGCGGAAATTTCTGCAGCAATGGGAACCTGCCGCAATCACTGTCCCGCCGCTGGAAAAGACCGCTGGTCCGGACCGGGAAGACTTGGCGCAACTGGTGCCGCAACGGCCGTCCGGCTTGTGTACCGGCTGTCCGGAACGCCCGTTTTTCTCCGCCGTCAAACTGCTGGAAAAGGAATTCGGCAAGTTGCAAGTGAGCATGGATATTGGTTGCCATTCCTTCGCCACCGTGGCCCCATTCAACATCGGCAACACCATTACCGGCTATGGCCTGGGGCCTTCCAGCGCCTCGGCCCTGATGGTACCCCATGAGAAGCGCGCCCTCAGTATCATGGGTGACGGCGGCTTCTGGCATAACGGCCTGACCACGGGTATCGGCAATGCGGTGGAAAACGAACACGACGGCGTCATCGTGGTGGTTGACAACGGTTATTCCGCAGCGACGGGCGGTCAGTGGATACCATCTTCCAGGGCGGACGCGGCCAGGCGCCAGTACCGCGTGTCCATTGTCGATGCGCTCAAGGGCGCCGGCGTGAAGTGGATCAGGAAGGTTCACACCTATCATATCCAGGAATCCCTGCATGCGCTGAGAGAGGCCATGACTACCCGGGCGAAAGGCCCTAAACTCATCGTGGCGGAGGGAGAATGCCAGCTCAACCGGCAACGTCGGATCAAACCGCAGATAAAAAACCTGCTCAAACAAAAGAAACGTTACGTGCGTGAACGATTCGGCATTGATGAAGACACCTGTACCGGCGATCATTCCTGCATAAGGTTATCGGGCTGCCCGTCACTGACCATCAAGGACAATCCCGACCCCCTTAGAAAAGATCCCGTGGCCACTGTTATCAACAGTTGTGTCGGCTGTGGCGTCTGTGGCGAGGTAGCCCATGCCGCCGTTCTCTGCCCGTCCTTTTACAAGGCCGATATCGTCTATAATCCCAACCCGGCCGACCGGGCACTGGCGGCCCTTCGTTCATTTGCCATCGGCAAACTCCAGGCCTGGTCGGACAGGCGCCGCCGCAGACGGACTATTGAGGCAGTTTCCCCGGCCGGGGAAGAACAGGAGAGGCATTCCTCTTCCTTGCCGGTATGGAAACAGGGGCTTAGCGGGGACGGACTTAAGTCCGTCCCCACGATGAGTCATTCCCCGGCAGGCAAACAGGCAGAGCCCATCAAGGTCGCTATCCTGGCCATGGGCGGACAGGGTGGGGGCGTCCTCAGTAACTGGCTTATCCAGGTGGCCGAGCGTTCCGGTTACCTGGCGCAATCCACTTCCGTTCCCGGTGTCGCCCAGCGCACCGGAGCAACCGTCTACTACCTGGAGTTTTTCCCGCGGGAAGCCATCGGGGATAGGCCTGCCGTGCTGGCCTTGACGCCGGTGCCCGGGCGCGTGGATGTCGTCTTTGCCGGTGAACTGATCGAAGGCGGGCGCGCCATATTGAGGGGTTTGATCTCACCGGACCGGACCACCGCACTGGTGTCCACCCACCGCGACTACGCCATCGGCGAGAAAACCGCAATGGGTGACGGCAGGGCGGACTCCGAAAAGATCACCGGTGTAGTAATGGAGAACGCAAAGCACTTCATCGGTTTCGATATGAACGCCCTGGCCGGGCAAACGGGTAGTGTCATCAGTTCCGTATTGCTTGGCGCTGCCGCCGGATCCGGCGCCTTGCCGTTCCGCAAGGAAACATTTACCGAAATCATCGGCGCGACCGGCGTTGCGGTGGAAGCCAACCTGAAAGGGTTTAATGCCGGTTATGAGCACGCACAGAAACAACAGGATGAGAAGGAGAAGCCGTCAGGCGCAGCCCCGGGACCGGCGCACAAGGATGTACAGGCGCTGCTGGTTCGGGTCCAGGCGGAGTTCCCGGCGCAAACGCAGGAAATCATACGTGCAGCCCTGGGGAAACTCACGGATTACCAGGATATCAGGTATGCTGAGGAGTACCTGCAGAGATTACAACCTGTTTTGCAGGTGGATCATCCGGACAGGGATTACCGGCTGACCATCGAAACTGCGCGTTACCTGGCCCTGTGGATGACTTATGAAGACGCAATCCGGGTGGCGGACCTGAAAATTCGCTCCACGCGCTTTGCCCGGGTGAGAAAAGACGTGCAGGCGGAGCAGGGACAGGTGGTGGCCTGGCAGGAATTCATGCACCCCAGGGTGCAGGAAATCTGCGATATCATGCCGGTCTGGAAGGGTTCCCTGGTCATGAATACCCCCGCGTTGAGAAACTTCATAGGATTCTTTTGTAAAAAGGGTAGAAGGATAAAGACCACGACCCTGTCCGGCTTCCTGTTGCTCTGCCTGCTTGCCGGCCTGCGTCGCTGGCGTCGCTCAACCCTGCGCTATGAGATGGAAAACGTCAATATCGAAAAGTGGCTGTCAACTGTGACCGATACCGCCGTCACCGATTATGACCTGGCAGTAGAAATCGCCGAATGCCCGCGCCTGGTGAAAGGTTACGGCGAGACCCATGCAAGAGGCATGGCTGCTTTCAACCGGATCATGGAAGCACTACCAGGAATTTGCAAGCAACCGAATGCAACCTCCGCAGTCAAACAACTGCGAGAAGCCGCGCTGGCAGACGAGCAGGGTGAAACCCTGGAAGCAGCCCTGCGAAAAGTTGCATAAACCCCGGTTTGGAGGGGGACAGATTTAAATCTGTCCCCCAGTCCCCCAGGAGATTAGGGGGCATGTTTCCCTGGGAGGGAGGGCGTCCCGCCCGCCACGAGGGCAGGATGCCCTCGACCCCGGGAGTTAGCGGGAGTGGCTGGACAAAGAAGTTGACATTGCATGAAGCAGTGGGGTAGGGTATGCCGACTATGATTAGAGGATGGATAGCCATGGCAATAAACATGAACGCTCGCTTGCCTTACGGGGGAGAGTTCGGAACGGTCAACGCTGCCGGTTGCAGTGCTGACTCACTGACGCATCGTCTGCGCGGTATCCCGCGCCCATCCTCCTTCACCCCCCCCCCCCCCCCCCCCCGGCGTCCACATGAGATAACGAATCACCGGTGCCGCGCTGCCGCTTCGCCGCGCGCGCGGGGTGCGGGCGTTCGCGGGGGGTCGACCGCAGCGGGGCTTTCCAGGCGGTTCCGGCGCGGGGTGCTGTGCGCCCTGGCGTTCATGACACTGATGTGCGGGCTGACCGTGTCGGCGTGGGCGCAGACGGTCCCGGATGCGCCCACGGCCCTGACCCTCAATCCCGGCGACCGGCAGCTCGCGGTGACGTGGGCCGCGCCCGGCGGCGGCTCGGCCCTCACGGACTACAACGTGCGCTACCGCCCCGGTAGCAGCGGCGGCTGGAGCGACCCCGATTTCACGGGTACCGGCACGAGCACGACCATCACCGGCCTCACCAACGACCGCAGCTACCAGGTGCAGGTGCAGGCCGTGAACGAGCAGGGCCCGGGCGCCTGGTCGGCCAGCGTCAGCGCCACGCCCGCGACCGTTCCCGCGAAGCCGGCTGCGCCGACCCTCACGCCCGGTGACGGGAATCTCTTGATAGAGTGGGTCGTCCTCGACAGGGTCGGCTTGCGCATTACGGGCTCCAATATCCGCTACCGACCCGGTACGGACGGTTCGTGGACGCGGCGTGATTTCAACGGTAGAGGAACCGCTATCAGGCTCCCCGGCCTCACCAACGGCCAGAGTTACCAGGTGCAGGTGCAGACCGTGAACGCGCATGGCGCGAGCGACTGGTCGCCCAGCGCCAGCGCTACGCCCGTGAACCGGCTCAACCCGCTCTTTACTCCGACCCTGACGCCCGGTGACAGACAGATCAGGGTGACTTGGATCAGGCCCGAACGCGGCCAGACCACTACGGGCTACCACATCTGGTACCGAGCCAGTGGGACCAGCCAGTGGACGAAGGTGACAGTCGATTCTTTCGTTCGTTCATACACTTTATTCAGTCTCACCAACGGCCAGAGCTATGAGGTGCGGGTGCGGGCGGAGGACGCGCGGGGACCGGGCGCCTGGTCGCCCAGCGTCACAGCCACGGCCGGGACCGTTCCCGCGGCGCCGGCGGTGCCGACCCTCACGCCCGGCGACAAGAATATCAGGGTAAAGTTGGTCCCGCCCACAGGCAGCCCTGGCATCACGGGCTATAAGATCCGCTACCGCCGCCAGGGCATGAGCGACCCGTGGGTAGAGGAGGAGAGAGACGAATCCTTCCTGAGTCATATTTTATCCGGTCTCACCAACGGCCAGCGCTACGACGTGCAGGTGCGGGCGGTGAACGCGCGGGGACCGGGCGACTGGTCATCCAGCGCCAGCGCTACGCCCAATCCCACGGTGCCCGCCGCGCCGGATGCCCCGACCCTCACGCCCGGCGACCGGCAGCTCGATGTGTCATGGGACGCGCCCGGCAGCGATGGCGGATCGGCCATCACGGGCTACAACGTGCAGTACAAGCTGAGCAGCGACAGCAACTGGACGGACGCCAGCTACAACGGCGCCCCCAGGAACACGACCCTCACCGGCCTGACCAACGGCCGCAGCTACGAGGTGCAGGTGCGGGCGGTGAACGTGCGGGGCGCGGGCGCTTGGTCGCACAGCACCAGCGTCATGCCCGCGACCGTTCCCGCGGCGCTCGACGCACCCGCCCTGACACCCGGCGACGGGCAGTTGGCGCTGGTGTGGAGCGCACCAGCGAACAACGGCGGCTCGGCCATCACGGGCTACAACGTGCAGTACAAGCCGAGCGGCGCCGTTGACTGGACGGACGCGGGCTACAGCGGCGCCCCCAAGAACACGATCATCTCCAGCCTGACCAACGGCCAGCGCTACGACGTGCAGGTGCGGGCCAAAAACGCCGTGGGCTGGAGTGACTGGTCGACCGCCGCGGCGGCGACGCCGGATGCGAAGCCGGGCAAACCGGCTGCCCCGACGGTCACCGTGCAGGGCGCCACCTCGCTGCGGGTGCGCTGGACGGCGCCGGCCAACCCAGGCAGTGCCATCACCGGCTATACGCTGCGGCGCAGTGCGGACAACGGGTTAATCTGGATGGCGTTGCCGGATGCTGCGGGGACCGGGAAAAGCAGGACGGTGACGGGTCTGACGCCAGGGGTCGCGTATGTGTTCCAGGTGCTGGCAACCAATGCGGCGGGGACCGGGGACTGGTCGGACACCTCGTCATCGGCCACCCCCGCGGCGGCGCCCGCGGCGCCCGTTGCGCCGACACTCATCCCCGGCAACGGGCAGCTCACGGTAGCGTGGGTGGCACCGGCCACCAACGGCGCCACCATCTCGGACTACGATGTGCAGTACAAGCGGAGCACTGACAGCGTCTGGACGGACGCCCACTATGCCGGCACCGGCACCAGCACGACCATCTCCAGCCTGACCAACGGCCAGCCCTACGACGTGCAGGTGCGGGCGAAGAACAGCATAGGCTGGGGCGGCTGGTCACCCAGTGCCGGCGCCACGCCGGCCACCACTGCTACGGTGCCCGCCGCGCCGGTTGCCCCGACGCTCGCCCCCGGCAACGGCGAGATAGTGGTGTCGTGGGCCGTACCGACGAGCAACGGCGGCGCGGCCATCTCGGACTACGACGTGCAGTACCGCGCCGGCAACAGCGGCCCGTGGACGGACGCCCACTATGACGGCCCCGGCCTGAGCACGACCCTCCCCAACCTCACCAACGGCCAGCGCTACCAGGTGCAGGTGCGGGCCAAAAACGCCGTGGGCCCGAGTGACTGGTCGACCGCCGCCGCGGCGACGCCGGATGCGAAGCCGGGCAAACCGGCGGCCCCGACGGTCACCGTGCTGGGCGCCACCTCGCTGCGGGTGAACTGGACGGTGCCGACCAACCCGGGCAGCGCCATCACCGGCTACACGCTGGAGCAGCGCGCGAACAACGGCGCCAACTGGAGTCCGGTGTCGGGGGTGAGCGGGACGAGTCACGACGTGACGGGCCTGACACCGGGGACCGCCTATGTGTTCCGGGTACGGGCCACCAACGGTGCGGGGGCCGGCGACTGGTCGGACGCCTCGTCATCGGTCACCCCCTCGGCAGCACCGGCGGCGCCCGCCGCCCCCGCGATCCCGACCCTGAGGCCCGGCGACCGGCAGCTTGAGGTGTCATGGCACGCGCCCGGCAGCGACGGCGGCTCGCCCATCACGGGCTACAACATCCAGTACCGCGCGGATGCGGGCAGTTCGTGGGCCGCACACGGCGCCACCGATGCAAGTACCACCACCACGACCCTCACCGGCCTGACCAACGGCCAGCCCTACGCGGTGCAGGTGCGGGCGCTGAACGCGCAGGGGCCGAGCGCCTGGTCAGCCAGCGCCAGCGCCACGCCCAGGGCACCGGCGCCGGTCAAGCCCACCCCCCCTGGACCCGTCATCAGCCTCCCCGAAATCACCCGCTTCGAGGCCACGCCACTCAAGGACGGCAGGTCAACCCTGAGCTGGACGGTGAGCGCCAACACGGACGTGCTGTCTCTGGTCGATGACCAGGGCAACGTCCTGATAGACCCGGGCGATGGGCTGCCCGCCGGCAACGAACTGGCGGTCGAGACCGGTGTGGGCACTAAATATACCCTGGTTGCCGTCAACAGCGAGAGTGGCCGCAGCAGCGAGCCCAGTACCGTCACGGTCAGGGCACCGGTGCCGGTCAGGCCCACCGTCAGGCCGCCGACGCCTGCGCCCGTCAACGCTGCGCCCACCGGGGTGATTGTCACTTGGGTGCCCCCGGCCACGGACGGTGCCATCGCTGAGGACGTGGACACACGCGCCGGGCCGGTGCAGCTGGCCGAGCTGTCCGCGGTCGACCCCGATGCCGACGACAGCCACGTCTTCAGCCTCAGTGATACGACTGTCTTCGAGATTGCCGGCGCCGCGCTCTACCTGAAGCAGGGGGTAGGGCTGGATTACGAGACGCAGCCGGGCCATGGCTTCACGCTCACTGCGACCGACAGCGGCGGTCTCAGTGTCACCGGCGCTGAGCAGACCCTTGCCGTGACCGATGCCAACGAGGCGCCGACCGAAGTGATTGTCACCTGGGTACCCCCGGCCACGGACGGCGCCATCGCCGAGGACGTGGACACGAGTGCCGGGCCGGTGCAGCTGGCCGAGCTGTCCGCGGTCGACCCCGATGCCGACGACAGCCACGTCTTCAGCCTCAGCGATACGGACATCTTCGAGATTACCGGCGCCGCGCTCTACCTGAAGCAGGGTGCAGGGCTGGATTACGAGACACAGTCAAGCTATGGTTTCACGCTCACTGTGACCGACGGCGGCGGCCTCAGTATCACCGGCGCTGAGCAGAGGTGCTGGGGCGCTCGTCCTTTGCCCTGCGCCTGGACGAGGCCCACCCCGCCGGGGGGCTGAACACTATCACCCTGTGGGGCGGGGGCGATTACCGGCGCCTGTCCGGGGGGGATGACGACCGGTCTGACGGCCAGGCAGGGGCTGACCCGGTGCACTGGGACGGCGCCGTGTTGAGCGCCCGCCTGGGGCTGGACGCCCGGCTCCGGGACGACCTGCTGGCGGGTCTGGCGCTGTCCTGGGCCAAGGGCGAGTTTGACTACACCGACCGGGGTGCGGCCGGCTACCGGCCCATAGAGGGCGCCCATGAAAGCCGGCTGCTGAGTGTCTACCCCTACGTGGGCTGGCACCCCCGGGCCGAGTTAGGCCTGTGGGGCGCCCTGGGCTATGGCGTGGGCGAGGTGCGGCTCCGGGACGCTGAGGCGGGCCGGCAGGCCGCGGACAGTGAGCAGGCCACGGCGGCGCTGGGCGGTCGGGTGCGGCTGTTTGCAGGCAACAGTCTGGTTGCCGGCGGGGCGACGGTGTTGAATCTCAAGGGTGCGTGGTGGGGCTCGCGCTATGAGGTGGCGGCGGCGGGGTTGATTGAGGGGCTGGCGACGGACGTGTGGCGGCTGCGCCTGGCGCTGGAGGGCTCGCATGCGCAGCGCCTGGCCGGGGGCGGGACCGTGACGCCTTCGGTGGCGTTGGGGCTGCGCCATGACGGCGGCGATGGCGTGACCGGCGGCGGGCTGGAGTGGGGCGACGGGCTGGTCTGGGCCGACCCGGCCCGGGGGCTGCGGGTAGAAGGCTATGGCCGGGCGCTGCTGGCGCACGCGGGGGACATCGAGGAATGGGGCGTCGGGGGACTGGTGGTGCTGACGCCGGGGACGGACGGGCGCGGGCTGTCGTTCAGTGTGCGCCCGGGTTGGGGCGTGGTGGACGGCCTGGCTGGCGGGCAGGCCGGGGCCGGCGCTGTTGAGCGGCTCTGGGAGCGGGGCTCGGACGTTGGGGGCAGTGGGCTTGGCTCACCGTCCCGCGGGGTGCGTGTGGGAGACCGAGTTGGGTTATGGGCTGGCGGCCGGGGGCGGTCTGCTCACGCCTTATGGGGGCCTGGTAGTGGACGGGGGCGGGCGGCATTACCGGTTGGGCGGGGTGTTCGAGCTGGGCCGCGCACTGACGCTGAGTCTGGAGAGTGCGCGCCGGGAGGGTGTCTTCGAGTCCCCGGACCATGGCCTCATGCTGAGGCTGCGCTACGGGCTGGGGGGTGCAGGGGTATTCTGATTATGGCTACAGCAACACAACGTATTGAAATGCGTGTAGACAGCAGCATCAAGCAAATGGCAGAGCGAGCCTCTGCTGCTGGCTGCACGTTGACCGAATATATCACCAGGCTTATTGGAATACCCGGGGCTTAAAATCCGTCTCGTTGATGATGCTGGCGCTGCTGCCGGTGGCCCGGATGACATACAGCCCCTGGCGCTGTGCGTACGCGTCCGCGGCCTGCTCCACCTTCAAATACGCCACCGCACCGTAGACCTGTTTGCCCTTGTAGACCGGTTCGTACACCGTGAATCTATCCAGCTTCGCCAGAAACTGCCTCACGTGATCGGCCTTCAGCGTGGTCTTCACACCGTGAATCTATCCAGCTTCGCCAGCCTCACGTGATCGGCCTTCAGCGTGGTCTTCACCTCCACCAGCACAATCTCCGCACCGTTTCCGGCCAGGATGTCGAACTCGTAATGCTCGCCATTGCGCCGGCCACCCACCCGGGAATGCGTGGACTCCACGCTGATGCCTCGCGCCCGCAGCAAGGCCACCAGGTCGCCCTCCACCAGACTCTCCATCAGCTTGCCCCACTGACCCGTAAATAACTCCTCCAGCTTTTTCATCCGTTTGTTTATGCGTCGGTCGGTCTGCTTCATCTGCTGGTCAGTCTGCTTCATCTGCTGGTCGGTCTGCTTCATCTGCTGGTCGGTCTGCTTGAACAGTTTCCATATCTCTGCTATCTCCTGGTCGGATTTCCTTTTCTGCTCTCGCAGGATAGCCCAGATTTCTTCGGGGGTGGCGGGTTCTTGGTGCAGTTTATTTTCCATGACGCGTTCCTCCTTTTCAGTCCAGATGGCATTGAAGAATAACAGGATAATCAGTATACGACAAATTCAATAGCAGAACCGCTGATTAAGTCAGCGGTTCTGTGATACCGGGATGCAGCGCCACATTCAACCCGACTTCGACGGTAACTTTCGCTAACCTGTCGGTTGAATTGGCGGATGCCTTACGACTGGCCGCTGCCATCAAGTTCTATCAGGGGACCACAACCGGCCAGGGCCTTGTTGCCGTTGATCAGCGACTGCGTGATGCGGCATATCGGGAAGGTTTTACTGTTCTTCCCGAAGCATTGTGAAACAGATAAATTGCGCGGCAATGACGGGGGTCGGATGCAGAAGCAGGGGGCTACCCTGGAGGCAAATAAATCCGTCACCTTCTGCTTACAGGGCGCCAGCCCCCCGGGGGCCAATCAGTGGAATACCCGGGGCTTAAAATCCGTCTCGTTGATGATGCTGGCGCTGCTGCCGGTGGCCCGGATGACATACAGCCCCCGGCGCTGTGCGTACGCGTCCGCGGCCTGCTCCACCTTCAAATACGCCACCGCACCGTAGACCTGTTTGCCCTTGTAGATCGGTTCGTACACCGTGAATCTATCCAGCTTCGCCAGAAACTGCCTCACGTGATCGGCCTTCAGCGTGGTCTTCACCTCCACCAGCACAATCTCCGCACCGTTTCCGGCCAGGATGTCGAACTCGTAATGTTCGCCATTGCGCCGGCCACCCACCCGGGAATGCGTGGACTCCACGCTGATGCCTCGCGCCCGCAGCAGGGCCATCAGGTCGCCCTCCACCAGACTCTCTATCAGCTTGCCCCACTGGCCCGTAAATAACTCCTCCAGCTTTTTCATCCGTTTATCCATGCGCCGGTCGGTCTGCTTCATCTGCTGGTCAGTCTGCTTCATCTGCTGGTCGGTCTGCTCTATCTGCTGGTTGGTCTGCTCCATCTGCTGGTTGGTCTGCTTGAACAGTTTCCAGATCTCTGCTATCTCCTGGTCGGATTTCCTTTTCTGCTCTCGCAGGATAGCCCAGATTTCTTCGGGGGTGGCGGGTTCTTGGTGCAGTTTATTTTCCATGATGCGTTCCTCCTTTTCAGTTCAGGTGGCATTGAAGAATAACAGGATAATCAGTATACGACAAATTCAATAGCAGAACCGCTGATTAAGTCAGCGGTTCTGTGATACCGGGATGCAGCGTCACATTCAACCCGACTTATCTCCCGCTTAGTGGCTGAAAATCCTAATGCTTTTTTGAAAAGTCGGGCGGCGCCAGATACCAGGCCAGGACTACCAACGCAGCAAATACGCTATAGGATAGTGTAAATACCCAGGCTTCCGCCTGGTAAAATATCAGCTTATGCAACCAGTGCCGGATAAACGAACCGGCATAGGTTGCCTGTTCCGCTTTCTCCCGCAGGTTGTTTTCCCAGATGGTGAGCGGACAAATCACATTCAGCCAGGACTGTATGACCACGATGCCGATTGCGCCAAGGTGGATCAAGCGGAACCAGGGATTCCTGGTCCAGCGCCAATTTCCGACAAGACCGGTGATAATGAAGATCAACCCGAAAACCACGAAGGCGATAAACAGGGTGTGAACGATCAACAACCCGTCTGCGGCAAGCAATAACCAGGTCACTTCACCAGTTGTTTCTCAATTCCCGCAGTTTCAGGAAGACAGTTTTATCATCAAGTTCGGCAGGGAGATCGGGGAATTCCTCGCGCAGCTTCGCTATGACCTCCGGGTTTCTCAAGCGGAAAAAAGTGTTGACGGCCTTTTCCAACCCGAGGGTGGTGACCAGGGCCTCATTCGGGTCCTGTTCGATCAACTGGTCCTTTAACGATTGGGCTTCGGCATTACCGGGTTCCCTGCTCAAAGTGAATTGCAGGTTGTTGATGATGTAATCGTGACCGGGATAGACCAGGGTATTGTCGGGCAGGGTCGCCAGTTGGTTGGAAAATGTCATATACAACTCGTTGGGATGCCCACCATTATGGCAGTTGCCCGCCCCGGCATTGAACAGGGTATCCCCGCAGAACAGGGCGGGCTGGTCAGTGCGTGACAGCAGGCAGACGTGGCTCATGGTATGCCCCGGCGTATCCAGTGCTTCCAGTTCGACGCTCTTCCCGACTTTAATGATATCGCCGGCGGATAACGGCCTGTCTATGCCGATTATCCTGTCCCTGGCATTTTTATGGGCAAGTAATACCGCGTCCGTTGCGGCTATCAGCGCGGCATTGCCGCCAATGTGATCAAAATGTTCATGGGTATTCAATATCTGGGTGATTTCCCAGCCCTGGTCCTGTGCGTAGTGCAAACACTTGTTATGGTCCAGGGGGTCAACAGCCAGCGCTTCACCGGTATCGGGGCAGGCAATGAGATAGTTGAAATTACGCCAGTCGTTGCCTGTCCAGATCTGTTCGACAATCATTGCTATTCCTCGTTGTGACGTTTGTATCGATTCATACCGATGCAAGTTTAACCCATAATGGTAAACGGCTGACAATTTTCTTCAGACTACGTTCTTCATTCCTGCAAATGCCCGCTCGCCGTCATTCCGGCGCATGCCGGAATCCAGTGCAATAATGAGTCGCCAAGGCCTGCCCCGGCATGTCGTAAGGCAGGGGCGACACGCTATTAGACTGGATACCGGGACAAGCCCGGTATGACGACGAAAGTAAACGCCGTCATTCCTGCGCAGGCAGAAATAATGTTGCCGGGAATTCCAGGTAACGTTTCAGCGCCTGGATGGCGCGGGCGGCGTCATGTCCGTCGACGATGCGATGATCGAAAGAGGATGAGATGTTCATCATCAGGCAGTTAGTAACTCCGTTGTCTTCAAACAGTTGGCGTTTCTGTGTCCTGTTTATGCCGATGATGGCTACTTCGGGATAGTTGATGATTGGGGTGGAAACAATGCCGCCCAACGCGCCCAGACTGGTAATGGTAATGGTCGAACCGGTTAGTTCTTCCCTGTTGGCGTTGCCGTTCCTCGCTTTATCCGCGACCTGACGCAGTTCATGGGCGCATTGCCACAGGTCCAGGTCTTCGGCGTGCCGGATAACGGGCACCATCAGGCCGTTTCCTGTTTGTACGGCAATACCGATGTGGACCGGTTCATATAGCGTGATGACCTGGCGTTCATCATCAAAGTGCGCATTACACTGCGGAAACTCCTTTACCACCTTCACCAGGGCCTGCATGAAAAAAGGCAGGTAGGTGAGTTCTGCCTGGTTTTCCTGACGCGTTCCGTTCAGGTGCCGGCGCAGTTGCTCCAGTTGGGTGACATCGACTTCTTCTACGTAGGTAAAGTGCGGAATACGGCCGGCGCTCAAGGTCATCCGTTCGGCTATCTTGCGACGCAGTCCCAGCAGTTTTATTTCGTGCGTACCGGTTGACTTCGGCATCGATTTATCCGCAGACGAGTTACCGGCGAGGCTTAAATAAGAGTCGATATCAGCATGTGTAATTCGCCCGTTCGGCCCAGTACCCTTCACCTGGTTCAGGTCGATATCATTTTCCCTGGCCAGACGGCGGATGGGAGGGGACGTTAACGGTTTACGGTTACCGGCAGGGGGTTGTTGATCTGCGGCAGATGGGAGCAGCGTACCATTCTCAGCAACCGGTTCGTTAATTGCCGAAGCTGTCGTTTGTAAGGTTTCTTCCGTACCCGTTTCAATGACTGCCAACTCGGCGCCCACCGGTATCATGTCGCCGGGCTCGCCGGCCACTGAACCAAGCCTGCCGCTGACCGGCGCCGTGATCTCTATCGTGGCCTTGTCCGTCATCATATCGACGAGGGGTTGATCCGCGTTGATGAAATCGCCAACCCCGGCGTGCCAGGCAACTATCTCCGACTCGACGGTACCTTCGCCCAAATCCGGCAATTTGAACGAATAAGAACCCATGTTCACATCCCCAGGGTCCGTTCCAGCGCCTGGCTTACCCGCTCCTGGCCCGGAAAGTAAGCCCATTCCTGGGCGTGAGGGTAAGGTGTATCCCAGCCCGTCACCCGTTCGATTGGCGCTTCAAGATTCCAGAAACAATACTCCTGGACCTGTGCCGACAGTTCCGCGCCGTAACCGCAGTGGCGCGTCGCTTCATGCACGATCACGCAGCGGCCCGTTCGGCACACGGAAGCGCAGATGGTATCGATATCCAGCGGCATCAAGGTACGCACGTCAATGATCTCGGCGTTGATTTTCATCTGCTGTGATGCCGCCAGCGCCACATGCACCATGGTGCCATAGGCGAGAATGGTAACGTCGTTTCCTGCCCGGACTATTTCCGCCTTGCCCAGCGGTACCCTGTAGTGACCTTCCGGGACCTGTCCCCTGGCGTGGTTATACCAACTCGCGGCCGGCTTATCGGGGTCACCGTCAAACGGACCGTTGTACAGGCGTTTCGGTTCGAAAAAGATGACCGGATCGTCATCCTCTATGGCGCTGATCAGCAAACCTTTTGCATCATAGGGATTCGATGGCATGACCGTCTTCAGGCCGCAGACGTGGGCGAACAATGCCTCCGGTGTCTGTGAGTGGGTTTGCCCGCCGCGGATACCGCCGCCGCAGGGAGTACGGATCGTGACCGGCGACCAGAACTGCCCGGCGCTACGGTAGCGTAGTCGGGCCAGTTCGCTGGCGATCTGGTCAAAGGCCGGATAAATGTAGTCCGCAAACTGGATCTCCACGACGGGGCGCAGGCCGTTTACGCCCATGCCGATGGCCATCGCCACGATCCCCCCTTCGGCAATTGGCGTATCGAACACGCGGTCTTCACCGTATTTCTGCTGCAGGCCCTCGGTACAGCGAAACACGCCGCCGAAGTAACCCACGTCCTCACCGAAAATAACCACGTCAGGATCCTTATCCAGCATAACACTCATGGCGGAATTCAGGGCCTGGATCATGGACATCGCGCCCGTTTCCGGGTACGACACTTCGTGAGGCATGCACTGCGCGCTTCGGCTGTCCTGGAGATTCGTTATTTCGTCCATCTCATCCCTCCAGTTGCCGGCGTTGTTCCAACAGGTGGGGCGGCATTTCCTTGTAAACATGTTCGAACATGGCCGAGACGGGGGGGTGTGGTCCTTCGTTCAACGTTCCCAACGAAATGGCTTCCTCCCAGGTCTTGCTCACTATTTCTTCCAGTTCCGTTTGCATTTGTTCGTGTTCCGTTTCAGACCATTCATCCAGAGTAATTAAATGCTGTTTCAGGCGCTCCAAGGGATCGCCCAGGGGCCAGCGTTCCCATTCGTCGGCCGGCCGATACCTGCCGGGGTCGTCGCTGGTGGAATGGGCCGAGGCGCGGTAGGTATACAGCTCTATCAGGGTAGGGCCGCCCCCTGCGCGTGCCCGATTAGCGGCCCAGCGGGTAGCGGCAAAGATAGCGAGAAAATCATTGCCGTCCACACGCAGGCCGGGGATGCCGTAGCCGATGCCCCGCGCGGCAAAGGGGTTCTGATCGCCTCCCGCCACATTTTGATGAGTGGAAATAGCCCATTGGTTGTTCACGACGTTCAGAATAACCGGCGCGCGGTACACCGCACTGAAGGTGAGGGCATAGTGAAAATCCGCCTCGGCGCTGGTCCCTTCGCCGACCCAGGCCACCGCTATATCATTGGTTTTCTTATATTCAGCCGCCATGGCCCAGCCGACGGCCTGGGAAAACTGGGTACCCAGGTTGCCGGAAATTGTGAAAAAGTTATGTACATCTGAGCTGTACAGAACGGGCAGCTGGCGGCCCTGCAGCTTGTCGCCTGCATTGGACAGGCACTGGCACATCATGTCCAGCAAGGGATAGCCCCGCGTGATCAGCAAACCCTGTTGCCGGTAAGTGGGGAATAACATGTCGCCATCATTCAGCGCCATGCATTGGGCCACCGATACGGCTTCTTCACCGGTACACTTCAGGTAAAACGATATCTTGCCCTGACGCTGCATCCTGAACATGCGCTCGTCGTAGAGACGCGTCAGCAACATGTAGCGTAATCCGTCACGTAACACCTCTGTCGGCAGTTTCGGATCCCAGGGACCCACGGCCTGGTAGTTGTCATCCAGGACGCGAATCATGCCGAATGACAGATCACTGGTGGTGTTTGCCGGCACCAGTTCATCAGGACGCGCCAGTTCACCGGCCCGGGGTAAAGCTGTGGCGCTGAAGTCAGGCTCCTCGCCGGGGCGGTAAGGCGCTGCTGGAATATGTAATCTGCTTGTCATGTCTATTGATCGAAATGGATGAACAAATTATAGGCGGGTGTAAAGGGATTATTTTTGCTATTTTCACAATATTGCGGGATAATTAGCAAAATATTACTAATATATCCTGTATATGAGGTAATAATGACCTATAATCTCGACCGTTTCGATAAGAAAATCTTGACTATCCTGCAACGGGATGCCGGTTTGACCGTCAGCGAACTGGCGGCAAAGATAGGCTTGTCCACATCACCATGCTGGCGCCGACTCAAGCGCCTGATGGATACAGGGGTACTGAAGAAGCGGGTAGCCATACTGGACCACAACCAACTGGGCCTGGATGTCATCGTATTTGCGGAAGTCAAACTCGATGCGCACGGTCATGAAGCGTTGCCGAATTTCCAGAAAGCCGTGGAGAAACTGCCGGAGGTGCTTGAGTGCTACACGGTACTGGGAGAAATGGATTTTTTGTTGAAAGTTGTGGCTACCGACATCCATGCATACGAACGGTTCCTGCGTCAACTGCTGTCGCTGCCGGCCGTGCGCGAAGTAAATTCCAAGATGGTGGTTTCCGAAATCAAATGCACCAACGAACTGCCGCTGAATTTATTGGCATAGGCTTCCTCAAATTATCTTCCTCTCCCGCGCTGCGGATATGGCGAGCAGCCGGTTATGCACCTGGAGTTTGTGATAGATATTCTTCAGGTGGAACCGGATCGTATTTTCCGAGACGCCGATATTTCTGGCGATCAGCTTGTTGGATAAGCCTCGCGCCAGGTGTTCCAGCACTTCGCTTTCTCTCTTACTCATAAATTGTTCGGCAGTGCCCGCTTCATCAGTACCCGTGAAGTACGCGGCTATTTTATCCGTTTGTTGTTTGTGGTCGGCTGGGGCAGCGGGATATTTCGACGATTGCTTATAAAGTAGCAGGGTCTCTTCCAATCCACTGCCGGCGTCAATAAATGGTCGGATAAAACCGGAACTTAACGACAGTCTTATCGCCTGATACAGGTGTTCAAATGCCGTCGGATAATCGTTTTTACCTCGATAAGCCAAACTCGTTAAGATTGCGTACCTGATATTCGGTTTCAGGTGTCCGTAGGTTTTCGCATGATGAGAAAAATAATCGAGCGCCGATAATGCTTCTTCATACTTTTTTTCTCTGATCCGCAATAGAATAATTGCGTGAACGGCGGCCTGCCGCTCGCGCCAGGCAATGTCGCTTTTGCCAGGGTTTCGATAGTTTTCCAACTGTAAACCTGACTCTTTCAATACGGAGCGGGCCGCCCCGTCCAAACCGGCGCGCAGCAGCAAATCCATGCGCTGAAATAACAGCAGGTTAATTAAACGCTCCAGCTTCTGCGTCCTGGCATAGGAAAGGGAACGATCCAGAATTGTGTCCGCAGCATCGATTCCATGTCTGGCAAATTCGACATTGCTTGTGGTTGTGTAGCCGGCCGCGTAGATATCAAACCAGGCTTCCCTTTCTTCCAGTTGCTTTGCTATGGAAGCAGTCATATTGGACAAGCCCCGCAGTTGATTCATCTCGTAATTCAACTCCGCCGTCAATACCCTGGCAACCAGTTTTATGCTCATATCATCGTTAAAATGCTGCCTGCCCAGCTTTAGTCCGGTTTGGTAATACGTTCTGGCCTGTTCGCTGTTTCCCTCCGCAAAGGAAATATCTCCCAAATGGAAATTAATGTAGACCTCGCCATAGAATGAGCCAAGCAGCCTGTATTCCTTTACTGCCTTCCCAGCATGGTATCGGGCTTCCCGCAGCATCCCTCTTTGCGCGTAGGCAAAACAGAGCAGGTTATGGTGATAGCCAAGGGTTGCATGATCATTCCGATCAACCCTCGAAATGTTATGTGTGAGTTGGGAACAAAATTGCTCGGACAGCATCTTTCCCTCGTAACAGGCCAATAGCGGTTCCACCAGCATGAGTTCATGGTCGATGCGTGCCTGTTCCTCTGCGGCGAGAGTTTCTTTTACATCCCAGTAACGAGTAAGCATGGCGTCGTAGCGCTCGCGGGCCTGGTAGACTTCGCCGTCCTTGATATCCAGGATACAGCGGATAGACGTAATTCGGGGTGATGCGGAAACGGTTTTCTCATCCAGTAAATTCAGGGTAGTTCTCAAGCGGGTCAATCCCTCTCTCAGCCAGAGTATAACGCCGCCTTGCTGTTCGATAATCTCTACCGCCCGTTGTGGTTTACCCGCCTGCACCGCATGCCTGACCGCCCGGACAAGATTTCCTTTCCCGGCAAACCAATCGGCGCTGCGCAGGTGCAACTTCAACACCCGGTCAGGGTGGGTAATTACCAGCCTGTGATGCAGATATTCCCGAAAAAGAGGGTGGAGCCGAAAGGTGCTCATTACCTTCTCCACAGGCAAAACCAGGGTGCTCAACATATTGCAGGCGTTAAACCGGATTTCGCTGTCGTCAGCCTCACGGATATAATCCGCCTGGTCATAGGTGATGGCGTCAATCAGGGAAATATCCATCAGGAATGTTTGCAGACTGCTTTCAAGACCTTGGAATATCTGCTCGGAAAGGTAAGTGGTGATAACGCTGGAAGATGATGTGAGACTGGATAGCACACGGTATATGTCCCGATCAACCTTCAGGGAACTCCTGAGCATTTGTATGGCCACAGGCCAGCCCTCTGTCAGGTGGTGAATTTCCCCTATGGTTTCGGCCGGCAGATAATTCTCGAACAACACCTTCAGTTCGTCCGGTGTGAAGTTGAGACTCTTGGCGGGCAGGCGGATCGCCAGGCCTTCCATTTCCAGCTTGGCCACCTTTAACCTGCGGTAATCCCTGCTTGCAACAGCAATGTGCAGGTTTGACGGTGCATGGTTTACCAACGGCTGGATTACCCTGTCAATCGTCTCTTCGTTAAGATTTTCAAAGTCATCGATGATAAGAACGATTTTTTGCTTATCAGCTTCGACAACCCGATGGATGATGCTCAGCAATGTACGCGCAGAGAGATCGCTGAAGTGTAATTTTTCTATTACTCCGGCTTTGGAAAAATCCACCCCGCCTTCGTATAGTGAGTAGGCGATGTAGGTCAGAAGCTGGAATGCGTCGTTATCTTCCTGTTCCAGCGACAACCAGCAGACTTTGACATTGTCCTGTAACAGCTTGTTACGCCAGTCGGCATATAGTGTACTCTTTCCGTAACCGGCCGGCGCACAAACAAGCGATAAGGTGGCATCCATGCAGGCATCAAGCTGTTTAATCAGGGACGGCCGCTGCAGTACGTCCACTCGCTGATGGGTGGGGTACACCTTTGAACGCATAAGCCAGATTGGGAACAGGGAAATAATATCCGGCTTACGTAATTGCTTCATGGAACTTACATTAAGTTCATGTTCGCAACCTGTCAATAGGACTTGGTATTGACCTACCCGTTCGTGCAGGTAGCCAATTCACAAGCAAAAAGTGGGACTACTCAATTAAACCGGCAAACCACACTTCACACCAAGTGATTTCAGATGGAAATTGACTAATCTGAGTTAAAACTTCTTTCGCGGAGGAGCCCTGGGTCTTCCGGGTTGTTTTAGTGCGAAAAATAGAGATGTCCTGGTTTTCAGATCACTTGGAGGAAATTGCAATTATCAGAATTGGCGTAGATGTAGGCGGTACCAATACGGACGCCGTATTGATGCACGGGCAAAAGGTGAAGGCCGTACATAAGGTGCCTACCGGCGGGAATGTCGATGAAGGGATCATTACGGCTGTCAGGAACGTGCTCAATATGTCACGGATTGCAGCGGAAGATATTCAGGCCGTCATGATGGGCACCACTCATTTCACCAATGCCTTTGTCGAGCGTAAGCATTTGCAGGAAGTGGGGGTGATACGTCTGGCTTTGCCTGCCACGCGTGGCGTGCCTCCCATGGTCGACTGGCCCGATGACATTGCTGCAGTGATAGGAAAGCATCACTACATGGTAGCGGGCGGATATGAGTTCGACGGGAGGCCGATTTCCAAACTGGATGAAAATGCGATTGCTTCCGCTGCAAAAGATATGCATGCAAAAGGGATACGGACGGTCGCCGTCAGTGGTGTATTTTCACCCGTAAACAGCGCTATGGAAGAGCGCGCCGGGGAAATCCTATTGAATGAACTACCGGACGCGTCAGTCACCTTATCATCTCGTATCGGCCGCATCGGTTTACTGGAACGGGAAAATGCTGCGATCATCAATGCGAGTCTGGCCGGTTTAAGCGCCAGCTTCGTTGCTTCGTTTGAACGGGCTTTGACTGAGCTCAATATAAAGGCGCCGTTTTATATCAGCCAGAATGACGGAACCTTGATGAGCGCCGAATTCGTTGAAAAATACCCGGTTTTGACCTTTGCTTCCGGCCCGACCAACAGTATTCGCGGTGCGGCTTATCTGTCCGGACTTAAGGATGCGCTGGTTGTGGATATCGGCGGCACCACAACTGATATCGGCGTCCTGGTCAATGGTTTTCCGCGAGAATCCGGTGTTGCCATAGACGTGGGTAGCGTACGCACCAATTTTCGCATGCCGGATATACTGTCCGTCGGACTAGGGGGTGGCAGCCTCGTCAGTCAAAATGGAAAAGTCAGGATCGGTCCACGATCAGTCGGTTATCGCCTGGTGGAAGAGGCGCAGGTATTCGGTGGAAATCAACTGACGGCTACAGATATTGCAGTTGCCGCGGGCTTCGTTGAGATCGGTGATCCTATTGCCGTTGCCAACCTGCCCAAGTCATTGATACGGGAAACGGCGAGCGTCATGCACAGGACAGTGGAAGAATGCGTGGACCGCATGAAAACGAACGCCGAGCCGTTACCCTTAATCCTGGTCGGAGGCGGGTCAATTCTGATCCGGGAACATATTGCCGGCACGACTGAAGTTATAGTCCCGCAGCATGCGCAGGTGGCGAATGCGATTGGGGCCTCTATTGCCCAGGTCGGCGGGGAAATCAACAAAGTCTATTCCTATGAGCAAATCACGCGTGAGGAAGCCGTAAAAAATGCGCGAGCGGAAGCCGCCAACCAGGCCAGGAATGCCGGAGCTGATGAAAACAGCATTGAAATTATAGATTTTGAGGAGATGCCGCTTGCCTATATGCCGGCCAGCGCTGTGCGTATCCGCGCAAAAGCGGCTGGAGAGTTGTACGTATGCTGAATGTCGCGGCAACAACCGATCGGAGCCTGTTTATCACTGTAGAGGATCTGGAGGATTTAGCCCAGGGGGCGGCGTTTCTCGGAACAGGCGGCGGCGGCGACCCTTATATCGGCCGGTTGATGGCAAAGCATGCCATTGAGGAATACGGGGAACCGGAAATTATCGATGTCGATGAACTGGATGATGATGCGACTGTTCTACCTGCGGCCATGCTGGGCGCGCCGACGGTCCTGGTGGAGAAAGCCGCGTCCGGTGAGGATATTGATTATTCCGTTGAACGGCTTGCACGGCTTGTGGGTCGCCGGCCGGACGCGATCTGCCCGATCGAAATAGGCGGCATCAATTCCATGATCCCTGTCGTTGCCGCCGCGCGTTTGGGTTTGCCGCTGGTGAATTGTGATGGAATGGGGCGGGCTTTCCCGGAATTACAAATGGTCACGTTCAGTGTCTATGGGGTATCAGTCACACCTGCGGTTATTGTCGATGAACACCTTGAGACGGTCATTGTTGAAACGAATAACGGGAAGCGTGCAGAAGATTTAATTCGCGCCGCCGCTATCCAGATGGGACTGAGTGTCATGATTTCCTGTTATCCCATGACCGGGCGCCAGGTTAAGAATTATGGGGTAAAGGGAACGTTAACCCTTGCACTGGGTGTTGGCCGCGCTATCTCGCGGGGCAGGATGGAAGGTGAACCCATCGAGACCTTGCTTGCTTATTTGCGATCCACTGAATACTACAACCACTGCAAGGTATTGTTTGACGGAAAGATAACTGATCTGAGAAGGGAAACGGCGAAGGGGTTTTCCATGGGACAGTGTGAGCTTGATGCGCTTGATGGTAGCGCACAACACATGAATATCCTGTTCCAGAACGAAAATCTGGTTGCGCGTATTGATGGGAAAACAGTCGCCGTCGTCCCGGACCTGATTTGCATTGTGGACAGGGAAACATGCCGGCCTGTAACGGTTGAGGCTATGAAATATGGTCAACGGGTCAAGGTCATTGGAACCAGCGCCGCACCCATCATGAGAAGGCCCGAATGTCTGGCTGTGTTCGGCCCGCAGGCCTTTGGTCTGGATGAAGATTTTATTCCGATTGAAAAATTAGGCAGCCTGAAATGACAGCTTTAATATAGGGGGTACGTGAAATGAAACCAGCAGTTAATAAGGCAATAACACATATGATTACATGGACAATTGCATTTGCGTGGGCGACCAATCTTACAGCACAAGACACAACGCTACAGATTGAAGAGATTATCGTTACCGCGCAAAAGCGGGAACAAAACCTGAATGACGTCAGTGTGGCTGTGACGGTATTTACAGGGGATGATATTCGTGAACAGCGGTTGGGCCAGCCGGTTGATCTTGCCGCGCAGACTCCGAATCTCAACATCAATGAAACATTCGGCAACAGCATAACGAACGTCAGTATTCGCGGTCTTGGATTGAACGACTATGCCGTCAACAATAACCCGGCAGCCGGTATCTACATCGATGAGGTCTACCTGGTATCACCGGCGATGCTTACGTTTCAGTTATTTGATATGGAACGTGTCGAGGTGCTGAAAGGGCCGCAGGGAACCCTATATGGTCGAAATACCACTGCCGGGGCCGTGAAATTTATCAGTAAGAAACCAACGAAAGAATTTGAAGGTTACCTGTCTGCTGATTATGGCCGCTATGATCATTTCATCCTGGAAGGCGCCATAGGCGGCCAGATAGCGGAAGGACTGACAGGCCGGGCTGCCGTACAGACTTCCCAGCGCAACGACGGTTTTCAGTTAAACCGGGCAACCGGTGATAAGGTGGGCGAAATTGATCGCACCGCCTGGCGCGCCCTGTTGAACTGGCAGCCATCTGAAGACCTGGATATTTTTATCAATGTGCATGGAGGTTTTGATAATTCGGATACCCTCCTGGTTAAAGTCGATAATGCACTTACGCCTGTTGATGACGGTATTGCCGATCCGTTCAGTTCATCCGCCGGCAATGATACGCTGTTGGATAATGAAAGCTACGGCGCATCGCTAGCCGTCAACTGGCATATTTCAGAAGATTTGACGTTGGCATCGGTAACCGGCTACGAAGATTATGAGCGTAGTCATGATGAGGACAGGGACGGTACTATCCTGGTTCATCTGGATGGTCTGTTTCTCAATAATATTGAGCAGGTTTCACAGGAACTACGCTTGACTTACGTGAAGGACGAGTATGTGCTCATTGGCGGCGTATTTTACGGCCGTGATGAAGTGTCAACGCGGGATAATTTTGATGCCTCCGCTCTACTGCCCTTGCTGGGTGTCCCCGCGGATGCAGTTGGTAATGAATATAACCAGGAAGCGGATTCATACGCCGTATTCGGCCACGCTGAATGGCAGTTCCATGAGAACTGGAAGGTTATTGCCGGGCTACGTTATACGGAAGAGGACAAGGAATTCAATGATGCATTCACTTTCCTGAGATTTGGTGAGGCAGAGGTCCAGGTTTTTGCCCCGATCAGCAATGATTACAGCGTATCAAACTTATCGGGGAAAGCGGGTATTGATTTTACCGGGTTTGAAAACACCTTATTGTACGCCAGCTTTAGTCGGGGTTTTAAATCAGGCAATTTTCAGGGACAACTCACATTCAACCCCGCTGATCTTCAGGCCTTCGATAAAGAACTTGTCAGCGCGTATGAAATTGGTGCCAAAATACAACTATTAAACAATAGTCTGCAATTTAATATCTCCGCGTTCTTCTATGATTACGAAGGCGTGCAAATTTATGGGCCTATTTTTCAACATGAATTACTTGGCCCATTATTTGGCATCACCAATGCCGGTGATGCGGAAGTGTATGGTGCGGAATTTGATTTATTATGGCGGGTGGCTGCAGGTCTCGATATACGCTTGGGTTTGGGATTGCTTGATACTGAAATTACGGATTCGTTTGTTCCCAATGTGGCTGAAGGAAGTGATCTGCCAAACTCGCCTGACGTGAATTTTAATGCCGGTGTCAAGTACCAATGGAATCTTACCCCAGGTCTGGTAGCTGACATTATGTTGGATACGTCCTATAAAGATGATGTCTCCTACGATATTGTCAACCAGCCGATGGAAACCCTGGAAGACGGATATTGGATAACGAACGCGCGGGCGGGCATCAGTTCCGCCACTGGAAGGTGGGGGGTTCATTTGTGGGGTAGAAACATTACCGATGAGGTTTATCGTACCCAGGTATTGACATCATCAGTTGGCTTCGGTGAGAACTATGGTCTGCCTGCAACCTATGGCATAAGTGTGGATTTGAACTGGTAGCGTCTCACTATGAAAAAAATTATTCAATTAATTACTCCCATCATAACAAAAGGTATTCGGCAACTGGACGATGTCAGGGAACTGGAACGTCCGGACCTTGAAGTGCGGCATTCCCTCCTCGATAAAGGTCCCGCGTCGATAGAATCCGAATTCGATGAGGCGCTGAGCATTCCCGATACCATTAGAAAGGCCATAGAAGCACAACGGGATGGCGCACACGCCATCGTTATTGACTGCATGGGTGACCCGGGGTTGGACGCCTGTCGTGAGGTCGTGTCCATTCCCGTGCTCGGCCCCTGTCAAACCGTGATGCATACGGCCAGTCTGCTGGCTCACCGTTTTGGTTTTATCACGGTATTGGACCGCTTGCGTCCCATGATTGACAACATGGCGTCAAAATACGGGCTTAATACTAATTATGTTTCCTTCCAGGCTGTTGACATACCCGTATTGGAAATCAGCCATGATCCGGCAAAACTCAACGAGGCATTAACGGAAAAAGCAATATGTTCCGTACAGCAAGACGGTGCAGACGCGTTAATCCTCGGTTGTACTGGTTTTCTGGGCTTTGCGGTAGCCATGCGCAGGGGGTTATTAGAAGCCGGATTAGACGTGCCTGTCATTGATCCCATCCCGTTGACGGTACATATGGCCGATGCTCTGGTTAAAACCGGTCTCAGTCACAGTAAACGAACCTGGCCGCCGCCGGAAATTAAAGGACTGGCAGGTTACGACATGCCGGGTTTTCTCAAAGCGAGATAAAGCCTTTTTATATTGATGTTCGTATCGTAGTAGACCGGCGCGCCGCTGTTCAACGAGGTTACTGTCAGGCGCCTGTGACAGGGGGTTGGCATTCCAGATAAACAGCGATTTGACCGGCGGCTCCAAACTGGACTCGGGGCTCAAAACATTGCCGATATCTGCCAGATTAACAGCCCGTGTCTCCGCATTGACCCAGTCCGGTCTGGACAAAATATCAAAACGCACCGGCACGAATACCAGCATCTGTAAAACGCCGCCACCCACATGACGCCAGGCCCCGACCAGCGCCAGCAAACAATCAACTGCGCGGATGCCCTGTCCACCACCGGGATAACGCTCTGCGCCCACACCGACACGGATAACCGCCGGTTGAGTTTCAGCATATTCCCGCGCCAGCCGTCTGATCTCACGCGCGCCAATATTTGCTCTCTGTTTTTTAGCTGCCGATATAAAAGGCCAAGGTAGTTTCC
The DNA here is from genome assembly GCA_965222155.1 of Gammaproteobacteria bacterium. Classification (GTDB taxonomy): domain Bacteria; phylum Pseudomonadota; class Gammaproteobacteria; order Eutrophobiales; family Eutrophobiaceae; genus JAAXHV01. The sequence continues at coordinate 63,984 of CBDCTH010000010.1, read as the reverse complement.
CTGAAAAAGCCAGTTCCGGCGCAAGACCCTCTGAAATCTCACCCCAATACGACAGCCTCCGGACCCGGGGGACCATAATATTGCGCCGTTGTCCTGAACAGTACAGGCAATTGTAAAAGGATGTAAATCCAGTGAAACAATGGGTCGCCTCCAGCGACATAGTATCAGACTGGATACCGGGTCAAGTCCGGTATGACGACAGAGGAGCCGTCAGCGGATGCCCACATCGCTACCGGCGACACAATCCCTGTCACCGAGAAGATTTTCACTGTTCTTTCCCATGCTATCCCTTTAAACTGGAAACGAACAAGTTATTGACTAAGGTATTTCACAACCAATTCCTGCTGTTTCCACCATACATGAAAAAGTTATTGTTATTGATCCTGTGTGCCGGCTTCAATCTCGTGACCGCTACGGTAAAGGCCCCGGACGGAGCGATTATTCAATTTTACAGTTCAGCCAAACCGCACTGATCCGAAACCCGGAATTCCTTATTTTAGTCATGGTATTGATAAGCTCATGGATCTACTGACTGCCTTCCCCTACTGGGGAATAATCATTGTCATCATCGTCAATGCCCTGATTGTTTCCCGTATGACAATTCACATAAGCGAACAGCCGGAGGAAGACGAAGACGAGGGCGGGAGGAAGTGAGCGACTACCTGACCGGACATGCCCCTATCCTTGGCTTGATGGTTCTGTACCTTGCTTTTTGCCTGGCTGTCGGCTGGTATTTTAAGAGCAGGGCGGCTGCAGGCGTAAAGGCCTTTTACGTCGCCAAACGGGAAATCCCCGGCTGGGTTGTCTCACTTGCATTTTTCTCTACCTTTGCCAGCACCAACACCTACATAGGGCAGGCCGGCAAGGCCTTTCAATATGGGTTGTCCTGGGCCTGGGTCGGACTGTTCTGGGCGATCTTCTGCGTCATTTCCTGGCTGGTGCTGGGTCCCCGGATGCGCAACCAGACTGCGCTGCTTGGTTCCTATACCATTCCCGATTATTTTCATCTGCGTTATAAATCCTCATTATCAAAGTCGATCCGGGTGTTGTCCGCCGTGGTCATTCTGTTTGCCACGCTCTGGTACATGGTGGGCATTACCAAGGGGCTGGGTCATGTATTAACCGCAGTACTCGACGTACCTTATGCGTGGGGCACGGCGCTTATGATCCTGATAACCGCCTCTTACACTATCTGGGGTGGCATGTACGGCGTATTATGGACTGATGCCATCCAGGGGATTATAATGTTCGCCGTGGCCATCATCCTCGTCATGTTGCCTGTCATCTATGTCGGAGGACCGGTTGAACTCATGGGCCGAATTGCCGATACGACACATCCGGATCGTTTCGGACAACCCATGGGCAACGGGCTGGTTACTTTTGGACAGTTGGTCTCATTCTTTTATATCCTCGGTATCGGTCTTGCGGTAGGGATGAAACAAATCGCAGAACCACGTTGCCTGATTCGATTTTATTCCATCGACAATGCCCGCAGCATGAAGTTTGCCATGATCTGGACACCTGTTTTTCTCGGCATCTCCCTGATCTGCGTGATGGGGCTGGGTGCGCTGGTACACGGCATGGCGACGGAACAGGAAGCCGCTTACCTGGTGCAGCACACAGACGAGGTTGTGGGATTTATGCTGGCAAAGTTCGATGATCCGTGGATAAGCGGTATCTGCGTGGCAGGACTGTTCGCCGCCGGCATGTCATCGCTGGCATCAGTCATGCTTATTGTCGGCACCGCCTTCATTCAGGATATCTGGCACGTTTCAAAACCCATGGAAAAGAGCAAACTGGTGCCGCGGACCAAAGGGGCAATTTTTGGCTACAGTATTCTGCTGTATGTATTCACCCTCTATCCGCCGGCCGGTATAGTCGAACTTACTGCATTTTCCGGGGCGGTATTTGCAGCCAGTTTCTTCCCGGCGATATTCGGTGGACTCTATCTGCGTTGGGGTACCGACATGGGAGCACTGGCATCCATGCTGGTCGGCATACTGAGTTGCGTGATCTGGCGTTTCGCTTTCCGCTTTCAGTTCCCCGTGTTGCAGGACATTCACGAAGTGATCCCCGCTTTTATTATTTCCGTTCTTGTCTATCTTCTCGTTAGTCAATTTACGAATAGGCGACGTCCTGAGCGGAGACACGTGAACATGTTATTCGCGGAGGTATCCAAAGCGCCGGGATAAGCCTTTTTATAATATATCAGCGACATTATCATAATACCGCTAACCCCCTTGGCTATTGTAAAGAGGGTGCATGGGTGTTTAGAATGGAGTCTTTAACCGGTAAAACAGGGCTTACCACACTATTCGATATATATGGAACATCAATTCTGGCATGAAAAGTGGGAAACCAATGAACTTGGCTTCCACCAGGACAATTTTAATCCCGTGCTGGTCAGGCATTGGGCTGGTTTGGATATTCCCGGCGGCAGCAAGGTGTTTGTTCCCCTGTGCGGTAAATCCAAGGATATGCTATGGCTGGCCGGGCAGGGCTATGACGTACTTGGCGTGGAATTGAGTGAAATTGCCGCGCGCTCATTTTTCGAAGAACACGGTATGGATGCAACGCGGCGCGAAGTCGGACCGTTTATCTGCTACAAGTCAGATCTCATCCAAATATATAGTGGAGATTTCTTTTTATTGACGCCGGCTATGTTACATAACGTGGTTGCGGTGTTTGACCGCGGCTCATTGATAGCTTTACCCGCGGACATGCGCACAAAATACGTTGATAAACTCAATGGTTTACTGCAACCAGGCAGCAAAACTTTATTGCTCACCCTGAGTTACGAGGACGGACAAATCAAGCCGCCACCTCATCAGGTGTACGATGATGAAGTCAATACCTTGTATAAGCCGTGGTGTGAGGTGGAATTTCTGGAGGAATCCGAAACGGTGGTAAAAGGGCATACCTGTCCTCAATCCGCTTATCTGCTACAGGTGAAGTAAACTGTCGCCGCTGGTTACAAGTGATTGATATCAATGACTAGCAACAGCTCCAAAGAAAGCCGTACTATCCGTACCATGTGCCCCATGAATTGCCATCCCACACTCTGCGGGATGCTGGTCAACGTGAAAGACGACCAACTTGTCGAAATAAAGGGTGATAAAGAGAACCCCGACAGCCGCGGATTTCTTTGTGTACGGGGCCAGGCTGCCGACGAGATTATCGATAATCCCCAGCGCATTTTATACCCCATGGTGCGTGAGACGCGCGGGAGTGATGATTGGCGTAGAGTGAACTGGGATAAAGCCCTGGACCGTATCGTTAATGGTTTTCAGGCCGTCGGGCGGGAAGCCGTGGGTGTGTGGCCCGGTCATGGCGCGCTGGCCAACGACTATGGTACTTTCGCCCATGCTGAACTGGCCTTGAGGTTCGGTAATATGTATGGCTGCCAGTGGTGGAACCCCGCTATGATCTGCTGGGGCTTGGGTGGTTTCGGCCTCGGTCTGACCGGGACGTTGGAGGCCAATACCAAGGAAGACATGGGGAAGCACTCGGACCTGATCATCCTCTGGGGCGCAAACATTGCCAGTCAACCGAATACGGGCAGACATATTACAGCGGCAAAACGGCGCGGCGCAAAAGTGATTGTCATTGATGTGCGGGTCAGTGAGGCGTGCCGTCTGGCGGACGAGTATTTCATCGTGAGGCCCGGGACAGATGCCGCGTTTGCTCTGGCCATGATGCACGTGATCATTGCCGAGAATAAACACGATAAGGAATTCATTAACAACCACACCCTCGGTTTTACGCAGTTACAGGAACACGTAAAGCGCCTGACGCCAGACTGGGCTGAAGCGATCACCGGTATCGATGCCGATCGCATCAGCGGGTTTGCCCGTGATTACGCCACTACGGAACGGGCGATGATCCTGCTGGGCGGCAGTTCCATATACAAGGACCAGAACGGCTGGCAGGCAAGCCGCGCCGTATCCTGTTTGCCGCCACTCACCGGAAAATCCGGCAAACCCGGCAGTGGTCTGGGGCCCAGACATGCCGCCATGTCCCATGGTTTTGCCACTCAGCATATCCTGAATTTCGAGGCCCGCCCGCCGGGCAATTATATCCCCAACCAGATGTCGACCATTCTTGATGCCATAGTGGAGGGCCGCGTGCGCGCCTTCCTGATGCTGGGCACCAACATGTTGTCGTCTTACGCCGATGCACAACGCATGGAGCAGGGGCTGGCGCAAATGGACCTGATCGTCTGTCATGATCTGTTTATGAATGATATGAGCAGACAATATGCGGATATCATGTTGCCGGCAACGGCGTGGCTGGAAGACACAGGCGTTAAAAGCACCCACACGCACCTGTATCTCATGGAGCAGGCCTTGACACCTGCCGGGGAGGCCCGCTCCATGACTGCGCTGCTCAAAGACCTGGCACAGCGGCTGAGTATCGATGATTTTTATCCGTGGGAATCCGATAACGGCCATATCGACGCGGTATTGGATCATCCGTCTACCGGTCATGCGAGCGTCGCCTCCTTACGCGCTCAAGGAGGTATCGGGGAGTTGAATATTTCCCACGTGGCGCATATCGACCATCGTTATGCCACACCGTCAGGGAAAATTGAGTTTTATTCCGAACAAGCTGCAGAACACGGGTTGCCGCCCTTGCCGGATTACCAGGCGCGTCCCGCCTCCGGGTTTCCTCTGGAATTACGCAACGGCAGGATGCTGACGCATTTTCATGCGTTCTACGATCACGGCCGCGCCTTGCCTTCCATTGACAAGCTCGAAGACGGGGCAACCCTGTGGATATCGAACGCGGATGCGTCCGCGCGCGGGCTGGCAAACGGCATGCCGATCAAAATATACAATGAGCGCGGTGAATGTGACGCGTTAGCCAGGGTGACCGACGACGTGCCGCCGGGTACGGTATGGATGCATGACGGCTGGCCCGGTTTCAATAACCTGACCTCCGGCGGGAAGTGCATCCCGGACAGCGCTGTCAACATGTTTCCTTTCAGCACCGGGCAGGCCGCCTATGATGCCCGGGTAGAAATATCACCGATATAACTCCGCAACTGGATAAGGCGGAGAAATCTATTTGTTACTAACACTCAACGGAGGGAGTAACATGAAACCCACAACTATCACCATCACTCAACGAAGGAACTAACATGAAACTCACAACTATCGCCATACTCTTGCTCTCGGTCATCCTCAGCCATGCCGGGTTTGCCGGCGGCTATCCCGCGTGGTTCACGCTCGAAGATCTGACTGGCGGTTCTGCGAATTTAGATCCCAATCAGTCTGGTTGGGAGCCGCCTGCCGGTACTACATTCCAAATCAGGTACGGACGTGGCACTTCATCCGATGACTTCGCAAGACTTGCCGACAACGCGGGTTGTTCTAAGGGAAAAGGGGAGATAGTGGCAATAGTAAGAAACAAGCGCGCCAAGCTGTTTGCTTCTTTAGTCACAGCGGTGCTCGGGAAGGATGGTTCAGGTTCAGGTGGTCAATGCAAGTGTTTTACAGGTAATGGTTGGCCCATGGAAGTCGGGCCCGGGGCGACATTGCCGCGGGACGTCCACTATTTTCAGTGTGCTGTAGAGTTTAAATAGCTAATATACAGGCAGGGCTTATGCCTGCCTCGGCGTCAGGCAGGCAGCAGGCAGGGGCAGGCAGTTTGGCCGGGAAAAAACTTATTTACGCCAGTAATTATTCGCCGCGGCTATGGTGCTGAACTCAATAGCGATCACCTCGGCTGCATCAATCAGCATCGCGCCGTCCTGGGAGTAAACTGAGCGTACCTGCTTTTTAACCGCCGGGTCCGATTGCATTTCACCGATGGATTTTCTAGCCAGTTTAATGGCCAGTTGGCGGCCTTCATACGGGGTATCCGTGATCAGAGTGGGAACATAATCGTCAGCCGCAGCAACGTATCCGGGCAGTAAAACAGACAGCAGCACTAAGAGTATTGGAAGTTTCTTGAACATTTTTTATATCTCCTGTAAAGGTAAAAATACTATTTCAGTGTAGATTAACATATAAATGTACCATAATCAGAGGACGGAATTAAATTCCGAGTCCCCGGACACCGGCAAAAAGGGGACGGAATTAAATTCTGTCCCCGGCTGCTGTCTCCGGCAGTTTCTAACTGATGTAAGGTATGACCTTTTCAGCCAGGGTATGAATAACCGCATCAGGGTGTTTTGTGGCGATTGGCAGGACAAAATTATCTATGTCAAGGTCCGTCAATTCTCGTAACCTGGGTATCACCTCGTCCGGCGTACCCGTTATAGCCACCGCATCGAGTATCCGGTCGGTGATCAACCCGGCGTGTTCCGAGTCCATGCTGCCGTGTTGCTGGTAATCATATTTTTCTTTCATGAGTTGCAAGTCGCTGCGCAGGTCGGCAGGGATATCCTCTTCCGGTACGGCCCCATAGATTGTTCCAGCAGCCACCGACGCGTAACCGCGGGCTTCTGCGCGTACCTGTTCACGGTCTTCGGACACGGCAAAGGCCAGACGCTGATACAGCTTGATCTCGGACAGGACGCGCCCGGCCTGGCGGGCGCCGATTCCGATATTCTTTTTGGCATAACGCACCAGGTCCGGGTCGGCCCCCACCTGGAACAACACGCCGTCGGCAATACGCCCGGCCAGTTGCAGGGACCTGGGGCCGCTACAGGCGATGACCACGGGCACTTTGCATGGTGGCCAGCTGACCCTGATATCCTGACCGTCGAAATTGACCTCCTCGCCGGCCATTAATCTCCTGATCACGTTGATGATTTCTTCCATACGTTTGAGTTTGGCAGGTTTTTCCCCAATGGTATGGACGGCGCTATCCCCGACACCGATCCCGAGTACGGCGCGCCCGTTGGAATATTCGTTCAGTGTGGCAAAACTATGGGCCAGAACCACAGGGTGTCGCGTAATTATGTTGGTCACGCCGGTTGCCAGTTCCATCCGTTTGGTGCGGTCGGCGAACAGGGTCAGGGCCATGAAGGCATCGCGGAATACGGACTGGGAATCCGCCACCCAGACCCCGCCGAAACCCAGAGTCTCGGCGCGGGCCACCCAACCGACAAAATCCGCTAAAGGCCGGTTGGGAAGAATGCCTATGTGAAAAGAAACAGCCACAAATATGTTAACGCTCTCCCGTTATGCCGGCGAATGCCGGTATCCAGAGGAAAAATCACCCATATAAATAAAGAAGGTTAATTTACTGGATACTGGCATTCGCCAGTATGACGATGTACGCGTTGTTCCGATTTCAACGTGACTCGACGATGTACGCGTTGTTCCGATTTCAACGTGACTCAACGTTGACGCCTTTTTCTGCACCATTTGCAAACCGGTTAAACATGGACATGGGGGAGTTATGGGAGTTCTCGATAATGATATCTTTCCCGTGCAAAGCGTCCTGCAGGGCGGCGCATATGGAATGTAACGGCGCGCCGCCGCCTTCACCCATGCCCTTGGCGCCGTGGAAAGTAAAGGGGGAGGGCGATTGCCGGTTAGAACACTTGAGATCCGGCATGCTGCTGATGGTAATGGGAGCGTAATCGGTAAACGAACCGGAAATGGCATTTCCGTCCGCATCGTAGGGTAAGTCTTCAATCAGGGCGGCGCCGATACCGTGAGCTGCCGCGCCGTGTACCTGACCTTCCACAATCATGGGATTAATCACCTTGCCGCAGTCATCGACAATGGCGTAATCCAGTATTTTGGTCTGAAACGTTTCCGGGTTGACTTCGACCACGGAAATATGCAGTTGCAACGCGTAGGTAAGGGTTAAATTCCCGAACTTTTTCTCCACGTCCGGCACCTGGAACGGCGGCATATAGACGTGGCGCGCGTTCAACGACAGGTCGCGCAGTTCTTCCGGCAGGGTGGCGCTGTTCGAGTTGATGAAGTTGGCAAGCATCCAGTAGTTGATGGCCTTGTCGGTGCCTTTAACGCCAACTTGTGGCCCCATGTCGCCGACGCCGAATTCCAGTTCCTGTTCCGTTGCCTCCAATGCAAAGCAGGCCAGTTTGATTATTTCCGCCTTAAGTTTGACCGCGGCGCCGTGGGCTGCCGACAAGCCGGTCACTGCGAACTGGCTGGCATAGGTGCCCGATTGACCGGTATGGCTGTCGTTGAGTGAATCAAATCCCGTCTTCACGTGAACCAAATCAGGAGAGATGCCCAACACCTCGCCCACCACTTGCGCAGCAGTGGTTTCATGTCCCTGCCCCTGGGGGAAGGTGCCAAGACTGACAACAACCGCGCCGTCCATGTCGAGTTTAACCGTGGCGGCGGTGGAATTGCCTGAGAACGGCGCGTCAGGGTTGACATACCTGGCCTGTCCCCAGTTATTGGTGCCGGAATCCAGGGTGGTGCCGATGCCGATGCCTATCAATCGACCTGCTTCCCGGGCTTCCCGTTGCTTCTCCTTCCAGTCATCCCAGCCGACCAGTTTCTTGGCTTCGGCCAGCATGGCGGGAAAATCACCGGAATCATAGACACAGCCGTTAGGTGTTTCGTACGGGAATTCTTCAATATAGTTCTTCAGGCGCATTTCGTCAGTAGGAATCCCAAGCTCGTGTCCGCAGATATCCAGCACCCGTTCCATAAACCAGATATGCGGCAGCCGTGAATAACCGCGATTAGGTGCGGCCGGACCCTTATTGGTATTGACCTGGTTGAAGTCGATCCTGATATTGCGCAGCTTGTAGGCAGCCGGGAGGACCTGGGACCAGATGACGGAACCCAGCGGTTCGTAACGGGGATAGGCGCCGACGTCATCGATATGGCGCGAGCGGATAGCGGTAATGACTCCGTCACTGTCCAGGGCGACCTCGGTATCCAGGTAGGTTCGTTCGCTGCCGTGTCCCCCTGCCAGCAGGTGCCCGGCGCGGGTTTCTATCCACTTGACCGGCGCGCCGTTGGTTTTTTTCGAGGCAAGACAAGCCAGGGCCAGGTAGGGGTAATTGGTGATCTTGTTGCCGAAACTGCCGCCGATGTCATAAGTGCGCAGGCGGATCTGGTTCATGCTGACGCGTAGCGCCGGCGCCAGGAATACCAGGGGGATCGTCATAATGGTGTTGGAGAATAAATCTATGTCCCCGCGCTGGTCCCAGGTGGCGACGCAGGCATTGGGTTCAAGGGCGGTACTGCCGAAGCGGTGGAAATGCAGTTTGTCTATCTTGACGACGTGGGCCGCTTCCTCGAAGGCTTTATCCACCTCGCCGTATTCATACATCCCCTGGTAAATCACGTTGGTAGCGGCCTCATCATGGAGAACAGTCTGATCTTCCAGTGCCTCCTCGGCATTCAGCAAGACGTCCAGAGGCTCGTATTCCACTTCAACCAATTGCACGGCATCCTCGGCGATGGCGATGGTTTCGGCGACAACGGCGACGACCGGATCCCCCTGGTACAGCGCCTTGTCCGTTGCCAGTGCGTAATCGGTAATATTCTGCGGCGCTCCGGCCCCGATCTGGATAAAAGGATCGCTCATTTCCATGATGTCCTTGCCGGTCAGGGTGCAGACCACGCCGGGCAATGCCTCCGCTTTGGACACGTCAATGTCAACAATTCGGGCGTGGGCATAGGGTGAACGCACCAGGGACATGTGTAACAGACCGGCCGGGCTGAAGTCATCAACAAAAAAGCCTTTGCCTTTGATTAACCGGTCATCTTCTCTTCTTGCCGGCTTTGCCTCGTAGTGCGGTACATCGAGCATTGCATTGACTCGTGCGCGGACAGCGTTGCGTGCCTCATGCAACTCTTCCGAAAGCATCGCTGCGCTTTGCTTTTCGACCAGGGCCGGCGCTTCGGTTTCGCTCCTGCCAGTGAGTCCATGCATGATACGACTGAGCCAGCCCCCCGGTTTGGCCGGTCCTGCCGGCGCGGCTTCCGGAGATAATGCCGCTTCCAGGCTGGCAATCAGTTTATTGATCTCTTTTTCCGCATAGCCGCGAATGCCCCCGCCTGCCAGTGACAGGATTTTACCGGTCAGCTGGGTTTCTCCCTGCCAACCGATCTGGGTACCGGCAGCGTTGTCCGTCAGGTCAAAAGAGGTGCGTACCGTGTAAACGCCCTGCATGAGTTTGCCCCTGCCGACGTACTGGGCGTGGTGGGGAGGTTCGGATTTATTCAGCATTAATTCCGTTGTCGCGATACCGCCGATTTTGCCGATCCCGACTCTGGCGCGTATAACGGCCGTTTTGCCGTCTTTCATTTCCATACTATGGAAACCCGGTAATAAGGGCGCAAATTTTTCCGGATCCGACAGCTGTGAAAAAACCTCTTGTTTAGGAAGGTCTACCTTGAATTCACCTGAAAATTTCATTTCCATGATTTATGCCCCCCTGGAGCCCGGATTTCTCACCAGGTCGCTTGTTGCTATCGGATACATGTTTGTTGTCATTGAGTTAGTAAACATTATTCACTATGTTGCTATTACATACAGCGCTTGATGCGCCCTCGCTTGTCTTTTTTACGCCTACGGGCACATGCTTCCTCTACCATAGCTACGGCTATGCTTTCGGTCCCCGTATCAAGTACGGGGCAGGCTCCGGCACCCGCTGGCGGCAAAAATCCTGCGCAATCATCGCATCACCTGGTGAGAATTCCGGGCTAACACTGTGGCTGCTGCCTGTACGGATTTGATGATGTTCTGGTAGCCGGTGCAGCGGCAAACGTTTCCCGACAGGGCTTTGCGAATGTCCTGTACATCCGGTTCCGGGTTTTCCGCGAGCAGCGCCACCGAAGACATGAGCATCCCCGGTGTGCAATAGCCGCATTGCAGGCCGTGCTGTTCGGAAAATGCCTGTTGCAGGGGATGTAACTGCCCATCTTTTTCCAGTGCCTCGACGGTGGTGATCTCTGCGCCGTCAGCCTGTACGGCAAACAAGGTGCATGATTTGATGGCTGCGCCGTCCAGCAGGACGGTACAGGCGCCGCAGAAGCTGGTATCACAACCGATATGCGTGCCGGTCAGACGCAGCTCCTCGCGGATGAATTCCACCAGCAGTTGCCGGGGCTCCACGTTTCGTTGGCAGGGTTTACCGTTTACGGTAAGGTTAATGGGCACGGTTTGTAATGGCTCAGACATATTTATAGCTCCCGACGCTGTCATTCCGGGCTTGACCCTGCCTTACAACATGCCAGGGCAGGCCCGGAATCCAGGGCAGTATTTGTAAAAATTCACACATAATCATGGCTCCCAGTGATCTTTTCACCCATCGCCCTCTGTATAGCCGTATGCGCGGCGCGCATAAACAGAGAACGCAGAATAACGAGTTTAAACTCCGCAGAACCGCGTGCATCTGTAGGCGGGTCAGCCAACTCTATCAGCGCAGCGGCGGCCTCTTGCAGTTTTTTTTCAGTCAAGGGGTAGCCGATAAGCGACTGCTCAACCTCCCCGGAGGTGACCGGCGTTGGGCCTGCCGCTCCCAATACCAGGCGGATGTCATGACAGATGTTGCCGGCTGCCAGGGTTAACTGCACACCGACCGAGGCGGCCGGGTAAGCCGGGGCGGCTTTCTTGAAACCGAGGTAAGCGCCGCCGCTGTGCGCCGGCGGCATGGGTACCTGGATTTCCGTGACCAGTTCAGCGTCAGCCAGACTGTTGGTGTATGAGTCCGTAATGAATTCCCTGATACCGACTTTGCGGCTTCCTGCAGGCCCCTGGCAGACGATGTCGGCATCCAGGGTATGCAGCAGGGCCGGCCAGTCGCTGCTGGGGTCGGCGATGCTGACCGACCCGCCGATGGTCCCCAGGGTTCTTACCTGCGGGTCACCTATGCGCCCGGCGCAGTCCCGGATAATGGGGATATCATCGGCTACGGCTGACGCGGCAATCCGGGCATGGGTCACTAGTGCGCCGATGCAAACCCGGTCTTTTACCTTGCGGATGTGCATCAGTTCCGGGAGGCGTGAGATATCCACCAGATCGGAGGGTTCATCCATGCGCATTTTAAGGATAGGGATAAGCGATTGCCCTCCGGCCAGCGGCCTGGCGCCTTCGCCAAGTTCTGATAAAAGCGTTATCGCACTGTCGAGCGAGCCAAGGCGATGGTAACGGAATGGTGCAGGATACATGGTTTGGCGCTCCCCCTCCGGGTCATGGATATTCTGACGTTATTATAATCGGATATTAACACGTATGCATAGATTTGGGGTCATTCCAGTCTCGCGTCATTCCGGCGAATGCTCCCATTGTCGTCATTCCGGGACACCTTCGTCATTCGTGCGAATGCTCCCATTGTCGTCATTCCGGGACACATCCGTCATTCCGGCGAATGCCGGAATCCAGTCTAATAGCGTGTCGCCACTGGCGACTCATTATTTCACTGGATTCCGGGTCAAGCCCGGAATGACGGACGTGTCCCGGAATGACGGACGTGTCCCGGAATGACGGACGTGTCCCGGCGTGGTGGGGGTGTCCTGATGCTACACGGTATCGGGATCGTACCCAAGGCTGGGGCTCAGCCAGCGCTCCGCCTGACGCACTTCCATGCCTTTCCTCAGGGCATAGTCGGAGACTTGATCGCGGTTGACCTTCCCCAGCCCGAAATAGCGCGAGTCGGGGTGGGAGAAATACAGGCCGCACACGGCTGCGGTCGGGTACATGGCATAACTGTCGGTCAGCGTTATCCCGGTATTTGCCTCGACCTTGAGCAAATCCCAGATAAGCGGTTTTTCTGTGTGGTCCGGACAGGCCGGATAACCGGGGGCAGGGCGGATCCCCCGGTATTTCTCGGCGATGAGTGCGCTATTGTCAAGGGTTTCGTCCGCCTGGTATCCCCAGAATTCCTTCCTTACCCGCTGGTGCAGTCGTTCCGTCAGGGCTTCCGCCAGCCGGTCAGCCAGGGCTTTCAACATGATCGCGCGATAATCGTCATGGTCCTGCTCGAACTGGTGTAATTTGTCTTCCATTCCAAATCCTGCGGCTACGGCAAAAGCACCGATATAATCATTCCGTCCGGTCTGTTTCGGTGCGATAAAATCAGCCAGGGCAAAGTTGGGCTGACCCGGCGGTTTTTTTGTCTGCTGCCTTAAAGAATGGAACTCAGCCAGTAGTCCCATGCGACTGTCATCCACGTAGACTTCGATATCGTCGTGACCGATGGAGTTGGCTGGGAACAGGCCGATAACAGCCCGGGCTGCCAGCCACTTTTCATGGATGATTGTATCCAGCATTTCCCTGGCGTCCCGGTAAAGTTTTCGCGCTTCTTCCCCGACTGTTTCATCGTCCAGAATTCGTGGAAAACGGCCGGCTAACTCCCAGGCAACAAAGAAGGGGGTCCAGTCTATATAATCCTGAAGGTCAGCTAACGGGTAATCGTTGAATACCCGGATTCCCGTTATTTTCGGTTCGGGCGGCCGGTAGGTCTGCCAATCAACCGGGAACCGGTTTGTGCGTGCCTCGGCCAATGGCAGCCATTTGATCCCGGCCTGTCTGCCTTTATGTCTGTCCCGAACTACCGCATATTCCTCTTTTACCTGTTTGCTGAAATCGGCTTTCAAATCTTCACTGATCAAACGCTGTACCACGCCCACGGCGCGGGAGGCGTCTTTCACGTGTATCACCGGTTGCCTGTAGCGCGGTTCAATTTTTACCGCGGTGTGTGTGCGTGAAGTAGTGGCGCCGCCGATAAGCAGGGGAACATCGAATTCCCGGCGCTGCATCTCTTCCGCCACGTGTACCATTTCATCCAGTGACGGGGTGATAAGACCACTCAGACCGATAAAGTCGGCGTTTGTTTCCTGCGCGGTTTTCAGGATGATTTCGGCCGGGACCATGACGCCGAGGTCGATTACCTCAAAGTTATTGCATTGCAGGACTACGCCGACGATATTTTTCCCGATATCATGGACATCGCCTTTAACGGTGGCCATGACTATCCTGCCCTGGGACCGGTAATCTCCACCGCCTTTTTTGTCTTCCTCGATAAAGGGGATGAGGTAGGCAACCGCTTTTTTCATGACGCGCGCGCTTTTCACCACCTGGGGCAGGAACATCCTGCCGGCGCCGAACAGGTCGCCGACGATGTTCATGCCATCCATCAGCGGTCCTTCGATGACCTGCAGGGGCCTGTCATAGTGTTGCCGCGCTTCCTCCGTATCGGCTTCAATCCAGGTGTCGATCCCTTTCACCAGGGCATGGGACAGGCGTTCCTGCGCACTGCTACCACGCCAGGTCTGTTCATCTGCTTTCTTTTTATTTTCCCCCACATCCTTGACGGTCTCGGCGAATTCAACCAGGCGATCGGTGGCATCGGGGCGCCTGTTGAGCAACACGTCTTCCACCCTTTCCAGCAGGTCTGTGGGTATTTTATCATAAATACCCAGCTGGCCGGCATTGACAATCGCCATATCCATACCAGCCTTGACCGCGTGATACAGGAAGGCCGAGTGCATGGCCTCCCGCACAGGATTATTGCCCCGGAAGGAAAAAGAAACATTGCTCAAGCCCCCACTGACCAGGGCGTTTGGCAAGTTTTCCTTGATCAGGCGGCTCGCTTCAAAAAATGAGACCGCATAATTGTTATGCTCCTCCATGCCGGTGGCGACGGTGAGGATATTGGGATCAAAGATGATATCTTCTGGAGGGAAGCCGAGTTCATCCACCAGGATATGATAAGACCGTCTTGCCACCTCAAAACGACGTTCGGTGGTGTCTGCCTGTCCCTGTTCATCAAAACACATCACCACGACCGCCGCCCCGTAGCGCCTGATAACCCGGGCCTGTTCCCTGAATTTATCCTCCCCCTCTTTCAGACTGATGGAGTTCACGATGCATTTACCCTGGACACAACGCAATCCGGCCTCGATGACGGACCAGCGCGATGAATCGATCATGGTCGGTACCCGGCTGATATCAGGTTCGCCGGCAACCAGCAGGAGAAAGTCCTGCATTAACTGCTCGGAATCAAGCAGTCCCTCATCCATGCACACGTCTATTATCTGGGCGCCGTTCTCCACCTGCTGGCGGGCAATATCCAGCGCCTCATCCAGCTTGCTTTCCTTGATAAGCCGCAGGAATTTGGGGGAACCGGCCACGTTAGTGCGTTCACCGATGTTGATGAAATTAGCCGCGGGGGTAATGGTCAGCGCTTCCAGGCCGCTCAGCTGGCAAAAAGACAGGACGTCGGGAATGGTCCGGGGTGGCTGGATGCATACCTGGTCATGGATCTGCTCGATATGTTCCGGGGTGGTACCGCAACAACCGCCGACGATATTGAGAAATCCGCTGCGGGCAAACTCTTCGAGAATGTCGGCCATATACTCGGGTGTCTCATCGTATTCACCGAATTCATTAGGTAGTCCGGCATTTGGATAGATGCTGACATAGGTGTCAGCTATATTAGAAAGTTCTTGAATATGTTCACGTAAGTCTTTGGCACCCAAAGCACAATTTAACCCTATTGCTAATGGTTCTGCATGACGGACGGAATGCCAGAAGGCGGCATTGGTCTGGCCGGTAAGGGTCCGGCCTGAGGCATCGGTAATGGTGCCGGAAATGATAATAGGCAGGCGGGCGCCGCTTGTTTCAAAAAAGGACTCGATGGCGAACAGGGCGGCCTTGGCATTCAGGGTATCGAAGATGGTCTCCAGCAGCAGGATATCGACGCCGCCCTCCACCAGTCCCCGGATGGCGGTCGTATAGGCTTCCGCCAGTTCCGCAAAGGTGATATTGCGAAACCCGGGTTTGTTGACGTCCGGCGATATGGAAGCGGTGCGGTTGGTAGGGCCGAGGACACCGGCAACGAAGCGGGGTTTTTCCGGCGCAGACTTCTCATCGGCAATACCCCGGGCCAGTCCGGCGCCGCTCCGGTTCAACTCGTACGCCTGGTCCTGCAACTCGTAATCGGCCATGGCAATTGCAGTGGAGTTGAAGGTATTGGTCGCGATAATGTCGGCGCCGGCGTCGAGGAACGCGGCATGTATATCCCTGATAATATCCGGCCGGGTGAGAGACAGCAGGTCGTTGTTTCCCTTCAAATCGCGGTCATGATCGGCAAAGCGCTCCCCGCGAAAATCACTTTCCTGCAGGCGATAAGACTGGATCATGGTGCCCATCGCCCCATCCAGCAGCAGGATACGCTCTTTTAACAGGCTACGTAATTGTCGTTCGGTCGCGCCAATCATGACTTATATAACGGGGTCAGGTCTTTGATTTTTGATGCCGATCATGACCCCTCCATTCTCCGTATAATGCAGGACAAGAAGCGGGGAAGTGATCAATCCGGCTCGCCTCACTTATCTTGTCATTCAACAGTTAACCCGCATTTCTCACCAGTTCGCTTATCGTCATCGGCTAGTTGTTTGCTGTCAATACGTTATGATAACCTGCTCACAATATCAACATAACAGACTGCGCTTGATGCGTTCATTGCGCCCATCCCCCTGCTCAACTGCATACAGAGCTTGCCCCTGCGGTTGTAAGCAGGGGGGCAGGCTCTGGGCGCAACCCTGCGGGCGGCTGTCGCCGTGCAAATCGTCAGTCCTGACGATTTGTCCCTCAACCAGACAAATCTGCCTGGAGCAGATTTGGACATCCGAAGGATGCCCGCAGGGTGCGCGCCATGGAGGGCGCACATCAACTACGGCTATGCTTTTGGTCGCAGGCACCCGCTGGCGGCAAAAATCCGGCGCGATCATCGCATCAACTGGTGAGAAATGCGGGTTAAGTGAGCGCCGTTAATTCATGACATTTACCTGAGCCTGGCGGGTGCGGATTATCCGCCACCCGTCGCAACGCTCCTCAGATAAAGGGGAGGTACTGCACAAAGGGGAGTATATTACAGTTTTCCGATATTACAACCGAGGTACTGGCAAGGCAGCAGTTTCCGCTAACTTCCGGGACCGAGGGCATCCTGCCCTCGTGGAGGGCGAGACGCCCTCCCTCCCAGGGAAACATGCCCCCTTATGGTCAGGGGAACTTGGGGGACAGATTTAAATCTGTCCCCCTTGTCTTCGATAAAAATCACTGTATTGATCTCGATTTAGCGGGAGCACCTGCCTTGGAGCGAGAGCGTCCCGTCCTCGACGAGGGCAAGCTGCCCTCGTTCCCGGCAAGTTGATAAAATCAGCGGGAACTCCTGCTGCCAAGGACCCCTTCAGCTCAATCACAAATTCGTAAGCAACAGCTTGGCTGGCACCGCCCGTATCCTGTCACCCATAGGATAGGATGCTTCACCGGCATGTACCACGACCAAGTCCGTGAGTTCGAGATCATTGACTGCATGGCGCATCGACGGTGTGATGGCCGGCGCCGAGGAAAGCTTCACCTCGATACCTAACCGTTCTCTGCCGGACGGAGCAAACAGGTCGAGTTCCGCACCGGTATGAGTTCGCCAATAATAAAACTCCCGGCCTGTACCTCTCAGCTGTTCCATGGCCAACTCCAGTATAAGCCCCTCCCATGTGCCGCCTCTGCCGGGATGCACGTCAAGAGACCTGTCATCACCGATCCCCAGCAGGTAATGCACGAGACCTGCCCGGAGCCAACGCCGTGCAAGCCGGTCATTTCCTGTTTCATCCAGCCCCAAGCCGTTCAGTTCGTAGTAGTTTATCCGACCAGCCAAGGATTCAGAGGATTGCCGGAGGAGGTTCGGCGACGTACTGCCCAGAACCAGAAAGCGCGCCGGCCGCGGCCGGCGGTCCGACAGCACTCGAAGCAGTGGAAAAAGATTCGGTAAACGTTGCACTTCATCGACAATGATCAGACCCTTCAAATTTCGCAACACAAGGTTCGGGTCTTCTCCGAGTCTGGACAAGGCCACAGGGTCTTCCAGATCAAAATAATGAGACCGCGTGTGATAGCTCCCGGCTACCTGTTTTGCCAACGTGGTCTTGCCGACCTGCCGGCCCCTCCAGGATGGCAACGACCTCGAAGTGCCTGAGACGCCGGATGATCTCTTTGATATGCCTGGACCGAGTAATCATGGCGCTCATAATACCGTGAAAATTCGGTCATCGACGCCGACATTTCGTGGTATGAAGTTCAAATAACAGGGCAGCCACATACTTTTGAATGTGCCCCTCCGCCATTCCCGCGTAAGCGGGAATCCAGTGGAACAAAGAGTCGCCTCTGGCGACACGATAACAGACTGGGTTCCGGCCTGCCTGCTGTAGGCAGGCGCTGAGCCTGTCCCTATTGGCGATGCCCTGAGGGACGGGTCAGGCGTTCACTTAAAAGCGGACAATTCTTTTGTTACAGATGTGGACAAATCTATTTGTTGACAACATGTAGTGACTCTCATCCTCTCAATTCTTCTGGACGCAGGTATCAATGCCGGGGGTATTCAGGTTTTCCACAAGATTCGGTTAGCAGGAACTGCCGATGATCCCAGAATCCTCCTTACATCAGTAAATTCCTGGCGTAGAGTTAGGAAATGGCTGATATAAAGAGGTAAATCCGGGAGGTAAATTCGGGGGTAAATTCGGGACACCCATTAATTTAACGGGGGTAAATTCGGGACACCCATTAATTTAAAACTCTCATTTAATTTATGGGTGTCCCAAATATCCTTCCCAAATATCCTTCGGTGGGACTATTTTTATTACCGCACCAAAAACCGCGTCGAGATCGACCTGATCCTCGAAGGGAGCTTTGGCATCCTGCCGATTGAAATCAAATTTGGTCACCAGACCACCCTGCAACAACTCAAGCCATTGCAACAATTCGTGCAGCAGCATGATTCGCCTTTCGGGATTGTTATTAACAACAGTAACCAGGGGCGCCTGCTCAGCAATAAGATCATTCAGTTGCCGGCTGGTTGTATCTGAAATTTTTAAAATAGGAATTTAATCGGTAATTGTTGACTATGTTTGTCATATTTGCTATAAAGCAGACATGACAAACAAAAATGTCATTGCAGCCACATTGCGTGCCATCCGCGCCAGTCTTGATCTCACCCAGGAGCAACTCGCGGAACGGCTAGGCGTTTCCTTTGCTAGCGTTAACCGTTGGGAAGGTGGTACTATTTTACCACAGAAAGCAGCGCGGGAAGTAATCGCCGCGCTTGCTGTTGAGGCAGGCGTGGGCGCGATGGAGTCGGCTGCGAAGCCAGCCGAAGCGGCAGCGCGCGTGACGCGGCGACGGACTGGCGGCGTGCGTGATACGACAACGGGCCGGCGACGCTCTACCCCCTCAACGAAGCCCATGGAGCAGATGCTATGGGATGCGGCCTGCTCCATTCGCGGAGAAAAAGATGCCCCCAAATTCAAGGATTACCTGTTGCCGCTCCTGTTCCTGAAACGGCTGTCCGACGTTTTCAACGATGAGATCGAACGCCTGGCCGAAGAATATGGTAATCGGGTTACTGCGCTTGAGATCGCCGAGACCGATCACGACCTGCTGCGCTTCTACCTGCCCCCAGATGCCCGCTGGGTGGTCATCAGCGGTCGCGAAGACTATGAGTGGCCGCCAGACAACCAAGGGAGAAGCACGCGGCCTGGAGACATCGGCGAACATTTGACAAAAGCCGTGCGCGCGGTCGTGCGTTATAACCCTTCGCTGTCAGGCGTTATTGACATAGTGGATTTCGCGGCCGAGCGCAACGGGGAGCGCGATATCAACCCGGCGAAGCTCACCGCGGTGGTCGAAACCTTCTCCGACCCTCGTTACCGGCTTGGCCTTGCTGATGTGCAGCCCGATTTCCTCGGCCGCGCCTATGAGTACCTGCTACGCAAGTTCGCAGAAGGTTCAGGCCAGAGCGCGGGCGAGTTCTTCACCCCGACCGAGGTCGGTTTCCTGATGGCATACATCCTGCGCCCCAGGCCCGGTGAGGATTGCCACGACTACGCCTGCGGTTCGGCCGGACTGCTCGTCAAACTGCAACTCGTTGCCCGGGAGCTTGACCCCACCAGCCGTCTGCCGCTCAAGCTCTGCGGACAGGAATTGCAAGCCGAGAGCTACGCGGTTGCCCAGATGAACGCGATCATCCACGACATGGAGGTCGAGATTGCCCGCGGCGACACGATGATTAACCCAAAGTTCAAAACTGCGGCCGGCCAGATCGCTACCCACGACATCGTGGTCGCCAACCCGATGTGGAATCAGCCGTTCAACCCGGACATCTTCGCCAACGACCCGTTCGACCGTTTCCGCAGCCGGGGCGGCGTAACCACCGGCAAGGGCGACTGGGCCTGGCTCCAACACACCATCGCCTGCCTGAACGAGCGGGGACGAGCGGCAGTTGTACTCGACACCGGCGCCGTGACACGCGGCTCCGGCAGCAAGCACGAGGACAGGGAACGCAACATCCGTAAATGGTTCGTCGACCGCGATTTGATCGACGGCGTGATCCTGCTGCCGGACAACCTGTTTTATAACACCAGCGCCGCTGGCGTGATTGTGGTGTTGTCAAAGCGCAAACCGGCGGAACGGAAGGATAAGCTCGTGCTACTCAACGCCGGCAAACGTGTGCGGAAAGGGCGCCCCAAGAACTTCATCCCGGAGGAGGACATCCGTCCGCTCGCGTCAGCCTACCTCAAGGGCGAACCCGTCGAGGGTGAGATTGCCGTGATCACGCGGGAGGATGCGGAGAAGGCGGACTACAATCTCAGTCCCAGTCGGTGGGTGGGGCAGTCCAGTTCTGCAGAGGTTGGTTCTGTTAGCACACTTGTTCGGGAACTAACCAACCTCGATAGCGAGGCGAGTCGGCTTTCGGCGGCGATCTCTAAACTGCTGATCGGGGTGATGGATGAGCCTACTTAAAGCAGACCTCGGTGAAGGTCGCGAATGGTCTCGCGTTGGAGACAACTATGCTGTGACGAAGAAGCCACGCGGAATTGATCCCTCGTTCTTGCCGGCCATTCCGTTCGCCGCGATGGATGCAATTCCGCGGGGTGGCGCGTACCTGCCAAAGTATGAAATGAGAGCGCCAGGGACAATCGTCAGTGGGACATACTTTGAACGTGGCGATATCCTAGTCGCCAAGATCACTCCGTCCTTCGAGAACGGAAAGCAGGCGCTGGTCCGAAATTTTGCTGAGCCGTTTGGGTATGCGACGACCGAAGTAATCCCTCTTCATCCAATCTCAGCGACACATGATCCGCGATTTCTGTTCTACTATCTGCTTCACCCGGATGTGCGGGAATATATGGCAGAAAGGATGGAGGGATCGACCGGGCGCAAACGCATTCCGGAAAATGTGCTGCTCAACCTGCCGATCCCATCCTTCGAGTTTGACGAGCAAAACGCAATCGCTGATGCATTGGAAGCGATCCAAAAAGCGTCTGAATCTGAGACCGAATGCGAACAGGGTGTGCGCGACCTCAAACGCGCGGCAATGCGGACGCTGTTCACGCGCGGGCTTAGGGGAGAGGAGTCGAAGGAAACCAAAATCGGCCCGGTTCCGGAGAGTTGGGGGATAGAGAAATTAGGCTCTCTTTGTTTGCCGGCTGATCAAGTCAACATGACTGAACAAGCTGAACGCGAGATACAGTATGTGGACGTTTCATCAATATCTCGCGAATTCCATCAGGTGGAAACTACGACGCGGTACAAGCTGAGATATGCACCTAGCCGGGCGCGTAAACGTATCCTGACCGGAGATGTCATATTTGCAACTGTTCGCCCGACCCTTTTGCGTGTTGCAAAGATTGAAGAAGAACTAAACGATCAAGTTTGCTCGACGGCATTTTGCGTTTTGCGTGACAAAGATCGAAATATGAACGGGAAATATATCTTCCAGCTAGTGCAGCGACAAGAGTTTATTGAACAACTTTCAAAAATCGAAACGGGAGCGAGCTACCCGGCTGTCACTGACCGGCAAATCAAAGAGCGGTTAGTGCCGGTTCCTACCTTAGACGAACAACGCGAGATTGTCTCCATCCTCGACGCTATCGACCGCAAGATCGACCTGCACCGAAAGAAACGTAAGGTATTAGAAGACCTATTCAAGGCGCTGTTGCACAGGCTGATGACGAGCGAAATCCAGGTCGTCGATCTCAACCTATCGGCGTTACAATCGACGTACGATTCGTCGTTAGATATGATTGGAATTTATGACAGATAAGCATTCACATTCCGTGAGAAACGGGATCATTGCAACAGTGATTGGAGGGTTGATATTATCCGCCGTCCCGCAATTGCGCGGTTTCGTGGCAGAAGCAATGTCATGGGTGTGGGAGGGCATCACTTGGGCTTGGACTTCGCTAATCTCTTACTATTCGATGCCTGGTTGGGCGATTCTGATTATCGGATTATTTGCGCTCGTTGGTCTTGCTTGGCTATATATGGCTCTTCGTCCACAGAATGAACCAGCATATCGAAACTATACTGAAGATATGCTGGACGGAGCGAAATGGCGTTGGTCATGGACTGGTAACGAGATATCGAATCTTTGGTGTTTCTGCCCAGACTGTGACGCGCAATTGGTTTATAGCGACAATTATGAAGGAACGGACTTCATATGCGAACGATGCCTCCCTGATGAGGCATACCGTCACTATCAATC
This sequence comes from Gammaproteobacteria bacterium, assembly GCA_965222155.1. Lineage (GTDB taxonomy): Bacteria > Pseudomonadota > Gammaproteobacteria > Eutrophobiales > Eutrophobiaceae > JAAXHV01. The sequence goes on along the minus strand of CBDCTH010000010.1, from coordinate 41,549 downwards.
CCAGAGTCGAGTTGTCGCAACAGTAAAGGGGGGTAATAGGTATTATGCGTTGGGTGCAGCAGAAAGGGAGATTCGGCGGAGAATCAGAACTAATGAATACATTCACTCTAAAAGCTGAATCCAGTGGAACGATGACAGGTGGGTTCATGCGCAACAAGCTCCCCTCGCTCATCAAGCCATTGCGTTGCGATATCTTCAATATACAAACGAGTTCTTGAAGGAGATGATGAGGTGACTGACCACTCATACATCTTCCTGGACGAGTCAGGCAACTTCGATTTCAGTGCCAACGGCACGCGCCACTTCGTGTTGACCAGTGTCAGTCTGTGCCGGCCATTTCCTGCAATGGGGCCGCTTGACGCGTACCGGCACGGGTGCCTGGAACTCGGACTGGACTTGGAGTCGTTCCACTGCGCTAAAGACAACCGACGCGTACGAGATGGCGTCTTCGATCTGATTGTCGCCCATCTTGACGATATCCGCATCGACTGTCTGATAGTCGAGAAACGCAAAGCAACTCTGTCGTTGCGGCAAGGGAGTCGCCTTTATCCGAGAATGCTGGGCTATCTTCTCAGATTTGTCATTCGCGAGGAGATTGAAAGAGGCGCTGGGGAGTTTATTGTCATTACCGACACCCTGCCGTTCACCGGGAAGCGACAGGCGGCAGGGACCGTTGTGCGAAATACGTTGGCGCGAATGCTCCCAGGTGGCACGAGGCTCCGAACGTTCCACCACGCGTCATGCTCACATTACGGACTACAATTGGCAGACTACTGTTGCTGGGCAATGTTTCGCAAGTGGGAAAGAGGAGATTCAGCTTATCGCGATCGTATCCGGGCGGCGATTCGCAGTGAATTCGATATCTTTCGCGTCAAGGTGTGAGGAAGACCGGATTGAACAGACGGTCAGTTAAAAGAATGCCCCCCCTGACTACTCCGTCACCGGAGAGGGCCCCTTGGGCCCTTGTCGTCAGGGAGGGACTTTAAACCAATTACAAACTTACCTCTTGATGGAGCCGCATGTCAAGCGTTATTGGAACTGCGAGGGGGTTACAAACAAAAAAATGATCACCCTTGCTACTCCATTGCCCGAGAGTTCCCACCTGAACCGCTTGTCATCGGGGGGCTTTACCAGGAAATGAGGACCGAAACAGAGGAGAGCGCATCCATGACCCTTGATGAAATATTAGCGTTAGCTGCAATCGGCGAATCAGAGACGTTGGAGTTCAAGAGCACTACGGGGACGCGTCGTGAAGCGGTTGAGACTTTGTGTGCCATGCTCAATCAACACGGCGGGCAGGTGTTGTTCGGTGTAACGTCGGAAAGGGGTGTGACAGGCCAGCAGGTGGGCGACCGCACCATCGAGCAGTTGAGCGCCGAGCTTCGACGGATCGAACCGCCGGTTTTTCCAACGGTCGGACGGGTTCAGGTAGGGGGCAACCGAGAAGTGATCATAGTCGGTACAAGCCAGGGGACGGCGAGGCCGTACAGCTACCGGGGCACAGCCTACCGCCGTGTCGGGAGTACGACCGTGGCCATGTCCGCCGACGAGTACAACCGAATGCTCTTCGAGCGGATGCACAGCTATCAGCGCTGGGAGAACCAACCAGCCGCCGGCTGGTCAATCAATGACCTCGACGTTGCTGAGCTTCGGCGCACGGCTGCAGAGGCGATCCGGCGCGGTCGACTGGAAGAGCCTGTAAGTCGGGAACCAGTTGAGTTATTGCGCGGGCTTGGGTTGCTGCACGACGACGTATTACTGAAGGCGGCGGCGGTGCTGTTCGGCAACGAGAAGCGCCTCGAGTTTGAGATGCCGCAGTGCCTGCTTCGCGTTGCCCGTTTCCGGGGCCTCGACAAGATGGAGTTCCTGGACAATCGACAGTTCAAGGGTAACGCCTTCGCGCTGCTCTCCAACGCCGAGCGCTTCTTGCGGGATAGCCTCCCCATCGCGGGGCGGTTCGAATCGGACCGCTTTGAACGGATCGACGAACCGCTCTACCCGCCTCTCGCAACGCGGGAAGCGCTGGCTAACGCCCTCTGCCATCGCGACTATTCGATTGGTGGCGGCTCGGTGGGAGTGGCGATCTACGACGACCGTCTGGAGGTGACCTCACCCGGCTCGCTGCACTTCGGGTTGACCCCGGAAAAATTGTTCGCGCCGCACGAATCGCGCCCTTGGAATCCATTAATTGCCAACACCTTCTACCGGCGTGGCGTCATTGAGGAGTGGGGAGGTGGGATTCTCAAGATGGCGGAACTGACGAATGCAGCAGGGTTGCCGACCCTTGATATTGAGGATGCCAACGACTGTGTGACCGTACGCTTCCGGCACGGCCAATTCGTGCCGCAACAACGTACCGGAAGCGGTTCGATTGAACGGCAAGAGGCAATTCTTGCCCTGCTGGGTCATACGGATGATGGTCTGGCTTTGCGCGATATCCGCGTTCAGTTAGGGCCGCATACCAACGAGCGACGATTGCGCGAGGACCTCGCCATACTCAAAGCTCGCGGTTTGGTCACAGCTATGGGACACGGCCGGGGCGCGCGTTGGCAACTTCTGTGAGACTGCAATGGGGCTTATTCCGGCTTATTCCGGCTTATTCCGGCTTATTCCGGCTTATTCCGGCTTATTCGTGAATGCGTGGCGACTCTATCGTTGTCCCGCAAGTGGGAAAGAGGAGATTTCAGCCTATCGTGATCGTATCCAAGCAGCGATTCGCAGTAAATTTGATATTTTTCGCATCAAAGCGTGAGGAAGACCGGATTGAACAGATGGTCAGTTAAAAGAATGCATCTCCTGACTACCCCGTTACCGGAAAGTTCTCACTTGGATCGCTTATCATCAGGAGGAAACCTTTCATCGGATTGGACAGCCCTCCTCGAGTCCGTCCGCAATTCCCAACAGGCTTTTTGTAAGCGCAAAGGGTACTCATGTCAAGAACTTTTCCACCCGGCTTGTGTGACTAGCACGAGTCCGCTATGACCGACCTCAAAATCACCGAGGCCGCCTCGGTCCAGTTCCCCATGATTCGCCATGCAGCAGAGATCGGTTGGACGCCGGTCCCACCCGAGGTAGCCAAGCAAAAGCGAAGTGGCGAGGCCGGGATGCTGTTTCGCGATGAACTCATGGCGAAACTGGGCGAATTCAACCCCTGGATGACGGAGGGCGTCATCCATTCCGTCGTTGAGAGACTCGAAGCGCTTCCCCCGACGATTGAAGGCAACCGCGAGATTCTCACCTGGTTACGCGGCGAGCGGCAGTGGTACGATGAAGTAGAGGAACGTAACCGGCAGGTCCGACTTATGGACTTTGATACGTCGGATGCCAATACCCTTCACGTCACCTGGGAGTGGAAGCTCAAGCCGCCGGCCCGCAAGGGCAACCGCGCGGACGTGATGTTCGTCGTCAACGGCGTCCCCGTGGCTATCGTTGAACACAAGAACCCTAAGGACCGGGACGCGATTGAGCGGGGTATCACACAGTTGCGCCGCTATGAGAAGGAAACGCCTGAAATGCTAGGGTCAGCGCAGCTCTTCAACGTTACCCATCTTATCGACTACTGGTACGGGGTCACATGGAACGCCTCGCGTCGATTCATGGCGCGCTGGAAGGAACGCCCGGAGGAGAACTACCGGTTCGCGGTGCAGTCGTTCTTTGAACCCACTGATTTCCTGCGCACGTTGCGAGACTGGATTCTCTTCTACGTCGAAGACGGCGAGACGCGAAAATCCGTGCTGCGTCAGCATCAGCGTCATGCCGTCGACCGTATCATCGAGCGTTGCTCCGAACCGGCGAAACGGCGCGGGCTTATCTGGCATACGCAAGGTTCCGGCAAGACCTTTACGTTGCTCACCGCCGCGCGCCTGATCCTGGAACGCAAAGAGCGATTCCACACGCCGACGGTGGTCGTGGTGGTGGACCGGACGGAGCTGGAAGGACAGATCAAAGGCTGGGTCGAGAGGCTGCTAGGTGAGATGCAGCAGCAGGACATCGCGGTCTGGCACGCGAGATCCAAGACCGAACTCCAGGATTTGTTCAGAACCGATAAGCGCGGCCTGATCCTGTCCATGATCCATAAGTTCGATAGGCTGGAGAAGAACGCCAACACTCGCGACAACGTTTACGTTTTTATTGACGAGGCGCATCGTTTAGTCGCCAGAGATCTCGGCACCTACCTGATGGCGGCCGTGCCCAACGCAACGATCATCGGCTTTACTGGCACGCCTGTCGATAAAACGGCATATGGTAAGGGCACCTTCAAGATATTCGGCGTAGACGATGAATTGGGCTATCTCGACAAGTATTCCATCGCCGAGTCCATTGAGGACGAAACGACCTTGCCTATCCGTTACACGATGGCGCCGAGCGAAATGACAGTACCGGCGGGGCAACTGGACAAGGAATTCTTCGCCTTGGCCAAAGCTGAAGGCGTTACCGATGTCGATGAACTCAACAAGGTCCTCGATCGAGCAGTCGGTTTGCGTACCTTCCTGACCGCTGATGACCGGATCGGGAAGGTCGCCGCATTTGTCGCCGAGCATTTCAAGCAGAACGTGGCGCCGCTCGGCTACAAGGCATTCCTCGTCGGGGTAAACCGGGAAGCCTGCGCCAGGTACAAGCACGCGCTCGACAAACTCCTGCCGTCTGATTGGATTACACCCATCTATACCGAAAATACCGCCGACATTGTCGATCGTCCTCTCGTTGCGGAGTTGCAGCTGTCTCCGGAACGTGAAGCGGACACACGTCTCATGTTCAAGAAACCGGATGAGAACCCGAAAATTCTCATTGTGACCGACAAACTGTTGACGGGCTACGATGCGCCGCTTCTCTATTGTATGTATCTCGATAAACCGATGTGTGATCACGTCCTTTTGCAAGCGATCGCACGGGTGAACCGCCCTTACATAGACGTAAACGGCAAACCCAAGCGGATCGGCCTTGTCGTCGATTTCGTCGGTGTGTTGAGCGAATTAAACAAGGCGTTGCGGTTCGATTCCCTTGATGTAAGTGGCGTGATCGAAGACCTCGATCTGCTCCTGAAGGATTTTTTGGAGAAGATCGAGACGGCGAAAAAAAACTATCTCAGTGACGAGGGGAGCGGCGCTGCGGACGAGCGTCTTGAGGAGATCGTCTATGGGCGTTTCCTGGAACCGGCGTCGCGCAAGGAATTCATCGAATCTTATAAGGAAATCGAGGCGCTTTGGGAGATACTGTCGCCTTCACCGGCGCTACGCGACCATGTTTTGACCTTCAAGCGCCTTGTCCAGCTCTATGCGACCGTGTGTAACGCCTATATAAACCGCGTCAACTACGTGGTGGACCTGGCCAACAAGACGCGCTTGATGGTGCAGGATAGCGCGGTTCAGGAAGGTCTTGGCTACCTGGAGAGAACAGTGACGTTCGACGTGGCTACCCTTGAAGCGCTTCGAGGAGAGCCGGGCTCAGACGAGGCCAAGGTGTTCAACCTCGTGCGCGGTCTCCGGCAGGAAATACAGAATGAACCGGACCTGGAGTCGGTACTGCTGCCTTTAAAGCAACGAGCCGAGCAAATTCTGAAGGACCTGGAGGAGCGTAAGACGACCGGACTCGTCGCGTTGGATCTGTTGGCCGTCCTGGCCAGGGAGAAGGAAGCAGCCGTCGAGGCGGCGGGAAAGAGTGGTCTCTCGCCGCGCGCATTCGGTATGCACTGGGCGTTGAGGGATAATGAAGGGATCAATTCCGCCGGCATCTCGACATTGGCACTGGCGCGGGAAGCAGAAGAGCTTTTTATTCGTTTTCCCAACGCGGCCGCCAACGCCGATGAGAGACGGCGGCTGCGCGCGGCTCTCTACCGACCGCTTCTGCAGTTGGATAAGGCGGAACGGATCAATGTCGTGACTCTCATCCTTTCAATTCTTCTGGACGCAGACATCGATGCAGACGCATGACAAACGGCATGATGCCATTCGTTCCTATGTTGAATACTGGGCGCGCAGACTGAACGTTCGACCTCGGTATGTTCGAGTTCAGCGTATGACACACAAGTGGGGTTCGTGCTCGACCTCAGGGATCATCACCCTGGCTGCCGACCTCACCGAACAGGAAGAAGGTTTTCAGAACTTCGTCATCGTCCATGAATTGCTGCACCTGCGCGTGCCCAATCACGGCAAACTCTTCAAGGCGTTGATGACGGCTCACGTACCCGGCTGGAAAAAACACGATATAAGAAGGTATCGTGCTTGATCCCCGCACAGAGTGACCGCATAGTTTATGAATCCAGGGATGGGGGCCGGATTAAAAGTATGCATTCGCCTGTTACAGCGTGACCGGCGTCGCGCACTGCCGGGGCGTGCGCTGGAAACGCCTGTAAGACCACTTAGGCCACTTTTCTGGTTTTGACTTCCAGGCGTATCCCTTCCCGCTCCTGCAAATAGCTGAGTACAGCGAATAGATTACGCGCCTGTGGATTCCCTTTAGGTCCGAACATACGCATGAGGCTTTTACTTGATTTATCGAAGACCTCAGCTAATTCCTCAAATCCAACCGTCGCATTGATATAGTCACGCAGCACCGTTTTGCCGGTATCAATGTCTCCCGTAAGGAGGCACTCAATGCCTTCTTTCAGCAAGGCTTTGCGAAATTCCGGATCACATTGCGTGCGCACTTGAATGGTTTCTTTAAAATTTTTTGTTAAAACCATCATTACACCTCTTGCCATTTTCGTCGTTTATAGTCCAGTCAGTACTTTTTTGCGGCCATAATGTCCACATCCTGGCGCTTTTTGGCGCCGCCGGCGAGCAATATCACAAGCTGGTCCCCATCCTTACCAAAGTAAATCCGATAGCCAGGGCCAAAATCAATCCGATACTCATAGACGCCACCAACACCTTTAACATTAGAGAAGTTGCCTTGTTCCATTCGATGTACCGCTGAGACCACCTTGGCTGCAGCGCTTGCATTCAAGCGACTGAACCATTCGGCATAGGGGCTATTATCATATATCCTATATGGTATCATATAAGTTACTTTTTGCAAGGGAAGGATCAAAGATTTCTTAGCTTTACTGCGCAAAGATATTTGGGGTCAGAGTAAAAATACAGTCAGTTTGGCAAGTGGTAGTGGCTTGTTATTGAGAGGGTAAATCCGGGAGGTAAATCCGGGACACCCATTAATTTAAAACCCTCATTTAATTTATGGGTGTCCCAAATATCCTAGGTCCCGGGAGTTAGCGGGAGCTGCTGCGAGTCAGTCAATGTAATTGATTTTGCCGATACATCCTTGTACTGTTTACAATACTGAGTAAATCAGGGGTTTTCTTGAACAGATAAGATGATTGTGGTCCGGATGCTGCTGATGGTATTCCGGGTAACAGGAGGGAATCGTTGTTTCGACTGGATTCCCGCTTGCGCGGGGATGGCGATTGCGAGCATGAGTAACAAACAAAGCGGGATCAACCGGCGTCAGTTCGTAAGTCAATGCGCTCATACGATGGGTTCCATGAGTATTCTGGGATTATTGTTCGGGTCTTATTCGAAGCAATCCGTTTCCACGCCGGCCTGGGCCATCCGGCCACCGGGGGCGATTGCGGAAGACGATTTTCTCGGCGCCTGTGTCAGGTGCGGCCTGTGTGTCAGGGATTGTCCTTATGACACTTTGAAACTGGCTGAATTCGGTTCGGAGGTGGCGGCGGGAACCCCGTATTTCATCGCCCGGGATATCCCCTGTGAAATGTGTGAGGATATTCCCTGTGTCGCGGCGTGTCCGACGGATGCCTTGAGCAAAGAACTCACGGATATCAGGGACGCCGATATGGGGATTGCCGTGTTGACGGGCCCGGACACCTGTTACAGTGTCACCGGCGTCGCCCATTGCCGGGCCTGTTATATTGCCTGCCCGATCAAGGATGAAGCCATTACCATGGAGCAGAAAAGGGTAGGGAGCCGCACCTATTTCGAACCCACGGTTCATGCCGAAAGTTGTACGGGATGCGGCAAGTGTGAAGAGAACTGCGTCACACAGGAGGCCTCTATCAAGGTGTTGCCAAGACAACTTGCCAAGCACGATTCCGGCAGTGTCGTATGACAGACATGGCAGTGACGGCAGCAGCGGCTGAACGCAGTGCATTGGCAAGAAACAAGTGGTTGCTGTTACGCCGTACTATACAGCTCTCTATACTATCGTTATTTCTACTCGGCCCCTGGTTTGGTATCTGGTGGTTAAAAGGCAACCTGGCCTCCAGTCTGTTTCTGGATACGGTTGTGCTAACCGATCCGTTTATTCTGGTGCAGTCCATTGCTTCAGGCCACGCCATAGGGCAGTCGGCAATAATCGGCGCCGTCACGCTCTTTCTGTTTTATTTCCTGGTCGGTGGCCGCGTTTACTGCTCCTGGGTGTGTCCCATCAACGTCGTTACGGATGCCGCGTATTGGCTGAGGAACAAGCTGAAGCTTAATTTAAGCTGGTCCATAAAAAAATCGACTCGAACCTGGATCATGATCACGGCGCTGGTAACCTCCGCGATTACCGGCACTATTGCCTGGGAAGTCGTGAATCCGATTACCATGTTGCAACGAGGCCTGGTTTTTGGGCTGGGTATGGCCTGGATTATCGTACTCGCAGTATTCCTGTTTGACCTGCTGGTGACACGCCGTGGCTGGTGCAGCCATCTTTGTCCGGTCGGGGTGTTTTATGGCCTGATAGGTAAATTATCCCTGGTGAGAATGAATGCCGCCAGTCGCACCGCCTGCACTGACTGTGGTAAGTGTTTCCGGGTGTGCCCGGAACCTCATGTGATCATGCCGGCCCTTAAACCGGAGAAAGAGAATGACACGACAGTAATCCTGCACAGTGATTGCACCAACTGCGGCAGGTGTATCGATGTGTGTGATGACCGCGTATTCAAGTTTTCTTCGAGGTTCGGTTAGTCAGGCAACCTGTTTGACTCCAGCAAGGGTGGAAGCAGATTTTGCGGGTTTAGCAGGTGAATGTATGGATGAGGTTCCCGGTATTGGCGCATTTTCCATTTCTGCGGCGGCTACCCAGCATTGAAACGCATCCTTGCCATTTTCCAGGGCATCGTCGGGCGTATCACCATCTGACATACAACCCGGCAGGTCGGGAAAGGTGATCAAGTAACCGCCCCCCTCTTCCTGGGATAAAGGTCGGATTTCAAAGGGATAATCTTCAAATTTCACTTTATTCATTATCGTTCCTGTTTATCTCATTAACCATACTTAAAAATTGCCGAATATATACCGGTTTAACAGGCCGGTTCACAGGAATGGACAATGCTTCGGACGATCTGTCATGTCTGAATATTACATGACTGCCTGCCCCTCTATATATCCTCATATCCAGTCTTTCAGCAATAGCTTCGAGATCATCAATCCGCCAATCACGAGGATTGTTCTTCATCTTCCTTAATGACTTTTCCAGCCTTCCCATAGGAAAATAATACTGCAAATAATGTCAGTCTGCCAGCAGAGGCTTTTTGCTACTCTCGAATGGTTCACTCCAGCAGGTGTTCCCGCTGACTCGAAGTCAATACAGTGATTCTTGCCGGATTCGAAGACAGAGGGGACAGATTTAAATCTGTCCCCCAGGAGTCACGGGCATTTTCCCCTGGGAGCGAGGGCGTTTCGCCCTCCACGAGGGCAAGATGCCCTCGATCCCGGAGGTTAGCGGGAGCAGCTGTCACTCCTGTTTCCCCCTGTTTTTCAGGAATAATTCCCGTTATACTCACCCAAATTTCACTATTTGATTTCAATTTACCCGTGTGAGCCGTTTTCGGATCCACATGGGTGTACAGGATATAAAGGGGTTGTTTTCTGCGTGCCTCCTTATTGAATCCTCAGGGTTTTCAATGGATTATTCGAAAGGCTAAAACAATGTGTGTGTCTCTATGAGGTTTCTGTTGCGTCTGCTTGCTATCGTTTCGGCGGCCTTCCCTGCCTGCGTGTCGGCAGACCTGACGGATATAAAAGTCTACTCACCCATTATTGAAAAGGGAGACCTGCAATTTGAGGTTATCGGCAACGTAGTCATTGATGACGCTGGTGAACACCACGGCTTCAAGCACCAAGAGTTCGAGATCGAATACGGAGTGAAAGATTTTTGGGCGACTTCCATCACGGCAAGCCTGATTGAACCGGCCGGGGAAGCGCTCAAGTATGACATCCTGGGCTGGGAAAATACGTTCCAGCTTACCGAGGAAGGCAGGTATTGGCTGGATTTCGGCTTCCATATGGAAATCGAGGTGAACGATGAGAGCGATGAGCCGCATAATCTTGAAGGACGCTTCCTGTTCCGCCGGGTCTCCGGCGCTTTTGAGCATATCCTGAACCTGAATGTTGAACAGCAGTTCGGCAGCGCCGCGGATGAGAGTACCGAACTCGAGTATATCTGGCGCACCAAGTACAGCCTGAATGAAACCACGGCCATCGGTTTTGAAGCCTTCGGCGTGCCGGGTGAAATCAAGTATTTGCCGGCGTTATCCGAGCAGGAACACAGGTTGGGGCCGGCTTTTTATCGTGACATCAAGCTGGGTGACATTACGCTGGAACTGAATCTGATCTGGTTAATCGGCCTGACCGAAAGCAGCGCCGCATATACTCCGCACTGGCAGATTGAGATCGAATTCTAACCCTGCCGTCATTCCTGCGCCCCACGTTCGTCATTCCTGCACCCAACGTTCGTCATTCCTGCGCCCCACTTTCATCATTCCTGCACTCCAAGTTAGTAATTTCTGCGCCCCACATTCGTCATTCCTGCACTCCACGTTCGTCATTCCTGCGGAAGCAGGAATCCAGTGAATAAATAGTTGCTTTTGATACTTTATAAGGTGTCCCTTCCGGGTGTGTAATTTACTGGATGCCGGGTCAAGCCCGGCATGACGAACAGGAGAATCATACCAGCGCTGACCGGGGACGGAATTAAATTCCGTCCCCTTCAAGTCTGCGGATGATATACTGTCCTCATTTTTCCCATGAGCGAAACTGATTTTTCACTTTATTACCCCTTTGAGGCCGTACCCGATCCGGGTGGCCACCTGGAAATCCGGACGGGGATATACTGGTTGCGGATTCCCTTGCCGGGAAGACTCGATCACATCAACCTGTGGTTACTGGACGCCGGTGACAGCTGGACCCTGGTGGATACGGGTATCGCCTGGGAGGATGCGCGGGAGGCATGGGACAGGATAGCGGACGAACTGCTGCGGGACAAACCTGTCGGCAGGATCATCGTCACCCACTTTCACCCCGACCACGTCGGCCTAGCCGGTTACCTGGGTGATAAATTCAAGGCTGAGCTGGCCATGACCCGGGTGACGGCGGAGAGTACCCGGTTCCTGCTCGACAGCGAGGCTGATGACTGGAGAGAGACCGTTCAGGCATTTTGCCTGTTACACGGTATCGAGAATCAAGACCAGTATTTATCGTTTATTATCGGGCAATACTATCGAACGGCAGTGAGTAAGCTGCCGGAAGCTATCACTTTTCTTGATCACGAAAAGCCCATCACCATAGGTGATTACGAATGGCAGCCCCTGGTAGTGTGCGGCCATGCGGAAGATCACCTGTCGCTGTTTTGTCCGGCACTGAAACTGTTGATATCCGGCGACCAGATACTGCCGACCATTACCAGTAACATCGGCCTGCACATCAACAACGAAGATAAAGACGCCCTGGGTGAATATCTTGTGTCCATGACCCGGTTTGAACAATTGCCTGAAGACACGCTGGTGTTGCCGTCACACGGCCGGGTATTCACCGGTTTGTATAAGCGGATTGCTGCGATTAATCATAGTCACGACCGGCAATTGAAAAAGGTTCACGCCCTATGCGAAACCCCTGCCAGCGCCTGGGACGTGTCCCCCAGGTTATTCTCCCGCCCACTGGATGAATTCAACCGCATAATGGCCTTTGGTGAGACCCTGGCGCACCTTGAGTATCTGCATATTCGAGGAAAATTGACAAAACAGGTCCATAATGGAACCTGTTACTACGCCCAGGCGGGAGACTGACATACGCCAAGATCGTCATTCCTGCGAAAGCAGGATATTTGGGGTCAGAGTAAAAATAGAGTCAGGTTGGCGGGTAGAGTCGGATTATTGTCTGGTATTTTTACTCTGACCCCAAATATCCCTGTGCTTTATACGCTGGAAAGCGCCTTCAAGTGCTCCTCGATACACAGCGGCAGCATCGTGAGGTTATAGCCGCCTTCCAGCACTGAGACAATGCGTCCTCCGGCGTGTTTGTCCGCCATTTCCATGACCCTGGCCGTCATCCATCCGTAAGACCCGGTGCTGAGGTTGATCTCTCCCAGGGGGTCGTCCCGATGGGCATCGAACCCGGCGGAGATGATGATGAATTCCGGTTTGAATTGATCGATCGCGGGCAGGATTTTTTCCATGAAGGCTGTTTCATAGTCTTTATCGTCGCTCCCGGCAGGCATGGGGCAGTTCAGGGTGGCGCCCCGGCCTTTGCCGATACCGGTCTCCGACCAGGCGCCGGTGCCGGGGTAAAAGGGATACTGGTGGGTGCTGGCGAACAGCACTGACGGGTCTTCCTCAAAAGTATGCTGCGTGCCGTTGCCGTGGTGTACGTCCCAGTCGATGACCAACACCTTATCCAGGCCGTGTACGGCTTGCAGGTAGCGTGCCAGTATGGCCACGTTATTCAGGATGCAAAACCCCATGGCCTGGTCATACTCGGCATGGTGGCCGGGTGGGCGAACGAGGGCAAAACCGTTGTCTATTTCCCGGTTAATTACACCCTCCGCAAGCGCAACGGTCGCCCCTGCCGCCTTCAGGGCTACGTCATAGGATTCTTCGCTGACGGAGACGTCCAAGCTGTCAAGAAAAGAGCGCCCGCCGGCGCAGGTCTGCCGGGCTCGGGTCAGGTAAGCGGAGGAATGATTGGCCTCTATGAGTTTCTGCTCGACCGGCAGGGGTTCATAATGTTTCAGTTCGTCGTACAAGGGCAGGGCACTCAGGTGCTCCATCGTGACGCTGAGCCGTTCCGCACATTCCGGATGCCCGTCGCTGGTATGGTGTGACATGAATGCCTCGTTAAAGATGAATCCGGTGGTCAATTTGGGTGTTCCTTAAAGATATTGAAGTTATCTCCAGGATAGCACAGAATATATTGGTCAATGCCGGAATAGCTCAGTCGGTAGAGCAACGCATTCGTAATGCGTAGGTCGGGAGTTCGAGTCTCCCTTCCGGCACCAATTCCTGACCTGCAAGTAGTCTTTTCCTTTAGTTGGGTATTCAGACGGCTGAATACTGCAGCCTCATTTTAAGGGAAATTCCTGACCTCTAGATGGGCCAGTTTGTGGGGAGAGGGTCATCAGTTCGAGCAGTTTGTTGCAGAATTGCGTGAATTTCTGTAAGAACCTGGGGTCGGACCTGGATAACCCTTCTCAATTTTGCCAATCATCGACTTTTAATTCGGGCACACGAGAAAACTCCCGTACATTTCTCGTGACTATAGTGCAGTCCAGCGCAAGGGCTTGTGCTGCGATAAGCATATCATTCGGGCCTATGGGCGTGCCTCGTTCTTCAAGATAAACTCGAAGCTTTCCGTAAAGACGGTCGGCAGGCGCCTCGAACGGCATGACTTGTATTGTCGAGAGGACCAGATCAAGCTGCCGGGTCAACTGTTTGGAACTACGCTTATGGGCGCCGAAACGTAACTCGGATGCCACAATGAGACTGGTGCAGACGTTGTCTTCACCTTCAAGCGAAATTCTCTTTGTGATGACGCCATGTGGGCGACGTATCAAATCCGATACCACGTTGGTGTCCAGAAGATAAGCTGGCTGCAAGATTAAAATTCCACGTTATCGGGAGGCAGCAATGCTTCATCCATATCTGGAAAGGTTGTCTCGATATCCTCCAGGGTAGCCAGCAAGGCGAGCAAACCACCCGTCCTGACAGGCTCTATGATGAGTTTGTCACCTTCCTTGCGGATAATAGCTTTCTCGGCCGCCAACTCAAACTCCCGGGGTATGCGCAAGGCCTGGTTACGGCCGTTACGGAATAAACTCACACATCGTTCAGGTAACATTTACTTCTCCTTCATCATCTTGTCATAGGCCATAGCATGGGTTATGGAAATGACCCTGTCAATCCGCTTGTATCAAACCTAAATCCCTTGAATTTTACGAGATCACTATTCGGGAGGATATTCGCCGGCCAGGCATCATTATGACCACAGCCGGCGCGGCAACTTTTATCTAGAGGCTGTCCTTGTAAACCACACCTTCCCGCATGACGAAAACGACTTTTTTCAACTCATTAATATCAGCCAGAGGGTCAGCGGCAACGGCGATCAAGTCGGCAGACAGGCCTGGCTGCAGACTGCCAACCTGGTCTTCCATACCGAGAGCGGCGGCTGCGTTGACAGTTGCAGTCACAATCGCTGCCATGGGTGTCATCCCTATCTTAATCAGTTCCTGGAATTCACCGGCATTATCACCGTGTTCAACCACGCCGACGTCCGAACCGAACGTGAGCGTAAAACCACGCTTATGTGCTTCTTGCGCAGAGTACAGTTGTTGCTTGATAGACAATAATCTATTCAGAATCGGCTCAGGCAGCCAGCCTGTCGTGCCTGAACGTAATGACTCTTCGTCATCACCAATTGATACTTCGTAGGCATACTTCAAGACTTAGCCGGGCGAACTCTGCCGCCCTTAAAGCCAAATCTGCAGAAGTTTCCGTAACGACACGCAGGGATCCACCTGGTGTTAACCGGGAGGTAAGGTGCATATGTAAATCGATAAGTCCGGGCAGAACAAAGCAACAGGACAGATCAACCAGCCTGCCATTTGAAGGGTTTATAAATCCATCTTCAATCCTGCTGACTTTGCCATTTTCTACAATTATAGTCTGGTCCGTCTGCACGCCCTCGCCGGGCACGGCCAGCAAGCTTCCGGCATGAATTATCAATACCTCTGCCTGGCTTTGCGCTGGCTCAAACAGGAAAAGCCAACAACAAATGGCTATGATCAACTGCCGCTTCAAGTCAGAAACTCCAACTGATGGATGCGCCTATTGTCCTGTTTGTGGAAAAAGCTGCCATTCCTGTTGAACTGTGTCTGTGATGGGTCAACGTAATTCCAGTCGGCGCGAATAAAAGCATCCCATGAAATATCGTCTATAAGAATTCATGTCTTCCCCCCGATAAATCCGTGTTATCCGAACTGCTTAAACAAATTTATTGCCTTTATCATGTAAACTGAACATGGAAATTTCTCCCGACAGTCAGACTACACGTACAGTATAGGAAACTCTTCTTTCCCTCGGGGATTTATTATGCTTACCGGTCCAACTTCCCATAGATATATTTCCCAGCGCCTGCGCCTGCATTATGTCGATTGGGGCAATCCCGCTGCACCGCCGCTGTTGCTGGTACATGGAAGTCGGGACCATTGCCGAAGCTGGGACTGGGTCGCTCGCGCTCTGGCACGGGACTGGCACGTCATTGCGCCCGATCTCAGGGGTCATGGCGACAGTGACTGGTCACCGGATGGCACTTATTCGATGTCGGCTTTTGTCTATGATCTGGCCCAGTTGATACATCAACTTGAACTGCAGCCGGTCACGATTGTCGGACATTCTTTGGGCGGTTCTGTTTCATTGCGCTACACGGGCCTGTATCCGGATGCAGTACGCAAGCTCGTTGCTATCGAAGGGCTGGGACTGCCGCCGGAAAAGCATGTGAAACAGGAAACCGTGCCTATGGTGCAGCAGCTGCGTACCTGGATAGATAGAGAGGCGGCAGTTGGCGGGAAGACAACCGAAACGCTACAAATCGTTGGCAGAGGCTTACCGGCGCATGAAGACAGCAAACAGTTATTTGACGGATGAGCAGGCCCGTCATCTCACCAATCACGGCATAATCCAGAACGAGGACGGCACTTACAGCTGGAAATTCGATAACTGTCTGCGCGTAATGCCGCCTGTTGACCTGGAGCCGGAGGTCGTCAAGGAGCTTTGGGGTTCGATTACCTGTCCCACCCGTTTGATCTACGGCAAGGACAGCTGGGCATCCAACCCGGCAGAAGACGGCAGACTGGATTATTTTCGCAGCGCAGAGGTTTCCCTGTATGAAAAAGCCGGTCACTGGCCACACCATGATCAACTCGAGCAGTTTGTTGCAGAATTGCGTGAATTTCTGTAAGAACCTGGGGTTGGATAACCAGATCCGGCGAATATCCTCCCGAATTATAAGCTCGTGAAGTACAAACGAGTCATTTATGGGCGCTACCGCTGTAAGCGCCCTAGCTGGAGTATTTCACTCCCAAAATTGACCCTTTAAGCCTATTTATAGCCTTGTTTTAGTGCTTAATTATAATAGAATTAATAGGTTATCCAGGTCCGACCCCAAGTTGAACCCGACCCCAAGTTGAACCGACCCCAAGTTGTGAAAAAGCCAGCCACTGGCCACACCGTGATCAGCTCAAGGTGAATATGCTGGCCAGGATTGCACGTGAACTAAAAATCGCTACACGGCCTAAAAAGGCGGCTTGAGTATTATTACCCAATCATAATCATGCTGGGATAACTGCCACACCGGTAATCCGTGCGGCTACCCGGGTCTCGCCATGCGTGAAAGCGGGTTCGTAATAGCTGATATCGCCGTCCGTCATACCGGCATCCCTGCACAGGCCGCGCCATTCCCTTTCGATGACATCAAGCATCGTCTTTAGCGTTTTCACAGCCGTATCCTGTGCTACGCCGAAATACGGCGCCGCCTCAACAGCCGCCTCTATGGAGGCCGCATTGCCGCTCAGTTCACTGATGCCGGTCTTGAGATGCGGGTGACGTAGCGGTTGCGGATTGATATCAAAGGCAGGCGACAAGCGCCAGCGGTTGTGGCCGACATAAAGAAATCCGTGGTTCTGCAGGTGATCATCATTATTGGAGACTAGAATATTAAACAGGATCCGGCGGTACAACTCATGCAGTTGCTGTTCCGGCTCTGCGCAATGGGCAACCATCATGTCGGCAATATCAGTGTAGTAGACAGGGTCCGGGACTTCCCGTCCCATGAAAGTTCTGGCAGAGATGTAGGGAATGCGCTGTCGGCCGTTCCGGTCGAAGCGGGCAATGATGGCGACCGGCTTGTCGGTGTTATCCAGTCCGATACGGGCGCGGGCCGCATTGATGCCGGCCCTGCCGGCCAGGCGCAACGTTGCCACCTCTGCCCGCTCAACCGGCGCCTTGTCATGCTGTGATGTGAACTTGATGATGGACAGTACCCCGTCATCATCCAGATTCGATTTAGGGCGCGCCCCGCCCAGCGAGCTGACGTAGCCCTGTAATCGGGCGATGACTTCTTTTTCGAGTGGCGAGTTCGTCTCCCAGGCATGCGCCAATCGGCGCAGTTCCGGCAGATCGACAAGACGCGGCAGCGCCGGTGTTTTGTCTGACAGGAAGACACCGTCTTCATCACGAAAGCGTAATGCGCCCTGCCGGGTCAGGTCAGCCGTCATGATGAGGTAATCGATCTCATCCGCGCGCCGGCCCAGTGTCGCATTAATCAGTGTCCGCCCCCAGGCATCGGGGGACGCATCGGCAACCGGGTCGGGCAAAGCCAGCCCCGGCTTGTCCCTGACACCTGTGCTGAAAAAGGGGGCATCGATTAACGGCATGGCAGGGGAGATGGCAAAGGCATCCTGCCGTTCCAGCCATGCAAGCGCATAGCGGAACATGCTGAACTGGCGGTCTCCATCCTTTTCAAAAACCAGATCACCCACCTTGACGGCATCACTGCCCAGGACGACTTCGGTACGAACCCTCCGCTTGCTCACGATGTTACCCCGCTGCGCCTGAGCCGGCTGTACCCCTGGTATGACGAATCCGCTTGGGCAGCGATTCCATATCAAACAGAAGCCCGGTATCATCCGTTGCAATATCCAGCAAGTCATGCAGCCGCCTGATTTCACCCAGCGCCAGCAAGGCCATGGCCAGCGCCTGAAGCGAGACACCGGGCTCTCCTTTTTCCAACCGGATAACCG
The DNA here is from genome assembly GCA_965222155.1 of Gammaproteobacteria bacterium. Classification (GTDB taxonomy): domain Bacteria; phylum Pseudomonadota; class Gammaproteobacteria; order Eutrophobiales; family Eutrophobiaceae; genus JAAXHV01. The sequence goes on along the minus strand of CBDCTH010000010.1, from coordinate 23,540 downwards.
TGCCTTGCGACATGCGCATCCGGGATGCGAAGTCGGCCAGCGACATGCGGCGTTTGCGACGAGCAATATTGAGGTCTCGTCCCAGCCGCGCCAATGCCTTTTTAACTGCAATAGATTGAGTATTATTCTTCATATACTATAATATATAGTAACTTATGATGAATATCAACACTCTGCTTCACACTCTGTTTTACGCACAACAATAGACAAGCCTTCAAGAAAAACCAATTAAGAATAAGTTTTGAGAACGAAAAACGGCCTGTTTTCGGGATTTTTGGCACCTTGTGAAAACCCTCTCAAAAACCAGCGTTTTCGAGAATTAGCTTTATAGTCTAACTGCTATAAATCAAATTTCCGTCCTGGTGCTACACTAAGCTCTAATCCTGCTGATGTGAGACTGGACGAAAGTTCGATTTGAGAATGAATCAATCCCGTAATGTTACGGCTTCCACCTCTGTGCGGAAGCGAATAATATGAATTTTGATATTTTTGGTCTTTAACTGTTTAAATCATGTTGGGAGAATCGTAGGGTAAAGGGGCGGAATGTGAAATAAATATTATCAAAAATAAAAAGTTATTCATTCATTTATTTATATTCTCCTAGGGCAAGATCATACTTTTTATCATAAGCAGAGGGTTTTTTATTCCAAACAGTTATAAATAAGCGGTGAACTTATCGATTTGGCGGGGATCACAGCAGTATTACCCCCAAAACGAGGAGAAAACGATGAGTTTACTGGCACAATTGGCAACGATTAACGACCCGCGGCGTGATATCAACAAGCGGCATGACCTGTTGGACATCCTGTTTTTGACGGTGAGTGGTGTGCTGTCCGGCGCCGAGGGGTGGAAGGACATCAAGGAATTCGGTGATGAGAAGCAGGACTGGTTACGCCGCTACCGGCCGTTTGCGAACGGCATACCGGTGGATGACACGATCGCGCGGGTAGTGCGTGCGATAGACCCGGCGCAGTTCAACCGGGCGTTTCTGAGCTGGGTGAATGAGGTGCGGCAGGCGTTGGGGCAGGAGCAGATTGCCCTGGACGGGAAGACCTTGCGGCGGTCTCATGATGGGGATAAGCAGGCGGCCCTGCACAGCATCACGGCCTGGGGTCATGACTGCGGCCTGGTGCTGGCGCAGTTGAAATCAACGGGCAAGAAGAACGAGCAGGCCTCGGTGATGGAGATGCTGGATATGTTGAACGTCAAGGGGGCGCATATCACGGCGGATGCAATGAGCACACAGAAGAAGATAGCCCGGAAGATACACGCGAAGGGCGGCGATTACACGTTGTCGCTGAAGGACAATCACAAGACTCTGCGTGAGGAAATAAAGGCATACTTTCATAAGGTTACGCGCGATGAGCCGGACCGGATAGCGGTGTATGAAGAGGTCGATGGAGGTCATGGCCGGGTGGAGAAGCGCAGCTGCCGGCAACTGCGGGTGACCGACTGGGTGAGTGAAGCGGCCCAGTGGCCGGGCCTGCAAACGGTGATTGAGATGGAACGGGAGCGGCACCTGCCGGGGCAGGACGTGGAACATGAGATACAATACTATATCAGTTCCCTGCCGGTGGCTGCGGAACGGGTGGCGCAGGGGATACGGCGTCATTGGGAAGTGGAGAACAAGGCCCATTGGGTGCTGGACGTGGCGTTCAAGGAGGATGACTGTCGGATCCGCAAGGGGGACGGGGCGGAGAACGTGGCGATTATCCGGCGCTTCTGTCTGAACCTGGCGCGGCTCTATCCGAAGAAGAACAGTATGCGAGGGAAACTCAAGCAGGCCGGGTGGAGCGATACGAGACGGGCGGAAATCCTGTTTGGAGTGGCCGCATGATATATATATAAAAGTATGCGGTTGCCCTGTATATTCTCCCTTCCGGCACCATCAATCTAATAAAAATGGAGACCCCCCAGCTCTGCTGGGGAGGCACGCGCAGTTTGACAGTTCCAGAAATCTTATGGTAACCCCCAAGTGTGAGCCGCCCAGCATCACACGCAGGAGAAACCATGAGAAAAGTAAGCAGTATAAACCCCAGATGTTGTGATACCGTCGAAGTGTGCGGTATCCCAGGTGGTCGGGTTTATCAAAAGGAGGAGTGCGATCCATATTGCCCGAAGGTATTTCGGTGGGCAGAGGAATTATGTGGGCTAGCATTTTTGGGCCAGAGGGTATGTTGTCTCGACCGTGGGGCGAGATGAGCAGGTGATACGGGAGTATAGATGTCACCAGGAAAAAGAAGATCGACGCATCGAGCAACTGAACATGGTGTAGGAACCGACCCCTTCAGGGGTCTCAAGGAGCCGTCAGGCTCCGTTAACGCCGCTTTGAGCGGCTCACAAATTTAGATCCCCCGGCTTTGCCGGGGGATACTTACATTTCCCCTAATGTTGTGGCCAGTGACCACGCCAGACCTCTAATCAAAATGCAGTGGATACGTGACCTTTTGCTTGCTGGATGTTTGGCGATTACCGAGAGTTGTACCTTATCAACGATAATGTAGTCGAAGTCTTCGATGTGCGCCATGGGCGAATGGATAGGAAACGTTGACTTATCAGAAAGCCGGAAATCCTGAATTTACGCGTGTATAGTTCCGCGGTGAGGTTCAATTCAAGACGTTTTAAGATTTACAGGTTGATATCGAATGTCATTTATCAATGGTTTTACCAACATTCAAGTAAAAACTACCGGTACTGAAATAAATTTAGCACATGGCGGGTCAGGTAGCCCGTTACTGTTGCTGCATGGTTATCCGCAAACTCACGTTATATGGCATAAAGTCGCTCCTCTTCTGGCCCATCATTTTCACGTTATATGCCCGGATCTGAGAGGCTATGGAGACAGTTCAACGCCACCAAGCACATCGAATCACTATCCCTATTCAAAGCGTGCAATGGGACAGGATATGGTCGAGGTGATGGAACATCTGGGGTATAGCTGCGGTTTTTGCTGGCCGGACATGATCGCGGTGCGAGAGTAACGCACCGAATGACGCTTGATTATGCTGACAGAATAATGAAAGCATGTGTAATGGATATTACACCCACTCTCCATATGTTCAGGTCGACAGACCAACATTTTGCCACAGGTTATTATCACTGGTTTTTCCTTATCCAGCCAAATGGGTTGCCGGAACGGATGATAGGCGCAGATCCCTCTTACTATCTGACGGAGAAACTGAAACGATGGAGCGCACCCAACGCAGTATTTTCAGGTGAGGCAGTGGCGGAATACATACGCTGTTTCAGCAAACCGGAATCCATTCATGCGTCGTGTGAAGACTATCGTGCGGCAGCAAGTATTGACCTTCAACATGATGAAGATGATGTGAATAAAAAAGTTCAGTGCCCCCTGCTTGTTTTGTGGGGTTCACAAGGGTTCGTGCATCGTACCTATGATGTGCTTGACGTATGGTCCGAATATGCTGAAATAATAGATGGCAGAGCCCTGGATTGTGGTCACTTTCTGCCGGAAGAAATGCCCGAGACTGTTTACAATGAATTACTTCAGTTCTTCGGTAAATTAAAATAGCCATATCGAATACAAATGCTTACCGGACCTACTTCCCATAGATATATTTCCCAGCGCCTGCGCCTGCACTATGTCGATTGGGGCAATCCCGCTACGCCGCCGCTGTTGCTGGTACATGGGGGCAGGGACCATTGCCGAAGCTGGGACTGGACAGCGCGCGAACTGGCGCAGGACTGGCACGTCATTGCGCCCGACCTTAGGGGGCATGGCGACAGTGACTGGTCGCCGGATGGCACTTATTCGATGTCGGCTTTTGTCTATGACCTGGCCCAGTTGATACACCAGCTTGAACTGCATCCGGTCACGATTGTCGGACATTCTTTGGGCGGTTCAGTTTCATTGCACAGTTTTGGGGACACAATACTTAATTCTGGGCTACTATCGGATAATTAAGTATTGTGTCCCCAAAATTCATAGTAAAAAGAGGGTATATTTATGAAAGCATTGAGCTTGGCATTATTACGAATATCGACTGGTTTACTGCTGTGTATATGGGGTTTTATAAAACTCTTCAACCCTGCCGATGGTCAATATGTGACCGATAAATATTACCTGGGTTTCATTCAGGGCGAATTTATCCATCAAGTGTGGGGGGCTGCAGAAATCCTGCTGGGTTTACTTGTCATTTTGGGATTGTGGCGAGCAATTATTTATCCACTACAAGCGATTGTGCTGGGTGTTGGGGCGCTAACGGTTTGGAAATCTCTAATTGATCCTCTGGGGTTTCTGTTCGGTGAAGATCAGATCAATTTATTATTCTTCCCTTCAAGCACGGTATTCTTTGCCACGTTGGTATTATTGGCATTTCGTGATGATGATACGTTGTCCCTGGACTCTAAACGAGATACCTGACAATACCTGTTGGTTATGCGGGCTGGAAACGACGCCAGGAAATTTGTAAAAGAGCACTGTGTTAATTGCTACTGGTCATATCAACCGGTTCCAATACCCCGATTTGCATGAGAAAGCCCAGGTTGTCCGGTGTGACCCAGTCAGCAACAATCTTGTCTGCTTCTATCTGGTAGATGGAGATACCACTCAGCTCAATGTTGTTTTGTGTTGCTTGCTCCCCCATAAAGGAGGCAACGTGCTTGCCGTATCCGCTCCAGCGGACGATGACCTTGTCTGCATCACACAAAAGATCGTGCATTTTGAAATGCCAGCCCTCGAAACTTTCATTGTTCTTTTTTACCAGCGCCTTCAGTCCATCAAGTCCACTCGGGAACATGGGATCATCAAAATGAATGTCTGCTGACATCACCTCATCCAGGACAGTTAAATTCCCCCCGCTGAATCCCTGGTAGAAAAGTTTCTCAACCAGTGCCTTGTTCGCGTTACTGCAACCGGGGGCCGGCCCGACCAGGTGTGGGGGCAATTGTGCCAGCAATCGTTCCGGCACGCCTTGTGATCGCGGTCCGAATATCCCGAAGCTGGGGCCGCGGGTCCACCATAGAATAATTTCACCCTCATAATCGGGGAAGTCTCGTGTCATGCCCGCAACGATTTCAGGAAGCGGCACACCGGGTTTGGCATAGGACTGGTACACCTTCATGTAATGGATAGCCTCATCGATCAGGCCTGCATCACCGACAGGACCGTGACCCGGATAGACTGTCTTGACCGGGCCGATGGTCTTCATGAGTTGCAATGCCTCTATCCAGCCCGACGGGTTATTAAGATCCGCAAAGTAAGCATGCATTTTTGAGAAGATGAGATCGCCGGTGATCAGCGCCTGTTCGGACGGCACGTAGTAGACAACGGAATTCTCAACTTCATGGGGGGGCAGATCGATAATACGTATCTCCTTGCCTTCCAATCGTAATTTATCACCCTCAAGAACCTCGGGAACGACCGGCGCCAAGGGGATGTCATCTCCCATCATGGGCTGCCAATGGATCCACTTCGCGGCAAACTGGTTGGCAATTTCATTCCGGATACCTTCACGGGCCAGTACTTTTGCCTTTGGGAAAGTTTCCAGTAGCGCGCCCAGTCCCCAGTAATGATCGGGATGACCGTGGGTAATTAATATATGGGTCAACTCCCTGCCCGAATCCGCAATCATCTTCGCGACATTCTTCGCATCCGACGGATACCATTGTGAGTCGATTAAGACGGCTTCTTTCCCACCCAGGATGATGACCGATATTTCACCGATGCCACTGTATTTTGCCGAATAGGACTGTATTTCCAGGGATGATGAATAGGCACTGGTGTTTAAACAAAATACAAAGACGGCAAGAAGACAGGCCAATAAGTAATTGGTTTTGATTTTACATGTGCTGATCATGCTTTTTACCACGTAGCTACGTAGTGATTAACCAACAATGGATCAGGTTGATTTCAGTAATGAGAACAATTCTGCCCGCGTGCTGGCGTTGGAGCGGAAAATACCCAGCATGGCCGATGTTTTCATCACGGAATTCTGTTTTTCCACGCCGCGCATCATCATGCAAAGATGTTTGGATTCGATGATGACGGCGACGTCTTCAACATCCGTCGCGGTATTCATTGCCCGGGCGATATCCATGGTGAGGTCCTCCTGGTTCTGCAACCGGCGCGCATACATATCGACGATTCTGGCGACCTTGGACAGGCCGATGACAAACTTGTTCGGAATGTAAGCCACGTGACACTTGCCGACAAACGGCAACAAGTGATGTTCGCAAAGCGAATAGAGTTCTATATCCTGGACGACGACCATCTCGCTCCTTTCCGTCGGGAAGCGGGCATCGTTGATTATCTCTTCCAGGTTTTGCGAGTAACCCTGGGTCAGAAAACGCATTGCCCGGGCCGCGCGTTGAGGTGTGTGTTTTAATCCCGGCCGGTTAAGGTCGTCGATTTCTTTGATAATGTCTGTGTATGCCTGTTCCATACCAATCAAGTCCAAGTTTACAAATAAGGTGCGTAAGTTTACCTGTTTTACAGGGCAAGATCATACTTTTGGATTCTACCTCGTAGAACTGTGAGCCAGCCCTGAAATTCGCATACCATTCCTGCGCAAGCAGGAATCCACTAATAAATGTTTAGTTATCCACTGGATTCCTGCTTGCGCAGGAATGGAAACGGGGATTTCACGGAAAATTAATGTATTTTGCTGTCTGATACAAAAGTATGCGTTTGCCCTGACCTGTTTTATGAGGTGGCTGCATAAATATAGGTAGAGGGGGAAGAGTTTTGTTATTACTGGATTCCTGCCCCTGCTCAACAGCATACAGGGGTAAACTTTTGCAGGAATGGCAGGAAGTAGCGGACAGTGGGGCTGCTATAAGTCCCTGCGCCTCCAGGAGCAGGGACGCAGGGCCCCAGGTCTTGGTTTACATGCTCAGCTTGATGCCGATAAAACCGGCGCGAGGTGCGCCGGGACCGACAAAACGCGGGTTTTCAAAGCCTTCAAACGCCGCAACCGGAACTTCATCGGGTTCCTCGCCCAGCAAGCCGAAACTTTCATAGTCTTTGTCAACCAGGTTGGTAACACGGGCAAACAGTGCGATATTGTCATTGAACTTGTAGTTGGCGCGCAGGTTGACTACGGCATAGCCGTCTATTGGATCCAACTGGTTGGATTCATCGCCGCGCAGTACCTGGTTGGAGTTGTAAAGCAGGTCGAAACCGACATTTAAACGCTCAAACAGGAGGTAGTCGGCGCCCAGCTTCAGGGAGTGCTCAGGCAGTCCGGGAATGCGATCGCCGGGGGAGACCCTGATCACGCGCTCGCCATCTTCATTCTCTGCGGAGAAGGGATGGTTGCTGCTGCTTACCGCTTCGAATTCATCCTCGAAAGTGGCTTCCAGGTAAGTATAGGCGATAAACCAGTCGATCTTGTCGGTTGAGCCCTCCAGCATGCCTTCAAAGCCAAGACGCCGGGTTTCATCGACGTTGGCGAACAGGCCAGTGGCGCGACCGGTCGACTGGAACAGAATATCGTTGTTGTTGGTAGCGTGAAAAAAACCGAGGTGGTAATTCAGCAGCCCCATGGAACCGCGCAAGCCGGCCTCGAAACTCCTGGTGACCACGTCATCAAGAGGCGGGTCTGCCAGGAAGGCGTTGGGCAGACGGCATTCGAATTCTATATCGTCCTCATCCTCGCCTTCTTCTCTGGCGGCAATGACGGCGCGGGTAAATACGCTGTCATTACAGGCAAGTTCGATGGGGGTCGGCGCCCGGGAAGATTCGCTGTAGCTGCCGTACAAGTTCATGCTGTCCGTTGCCTGCCAGGTGAGTCCGACAGCAGGATTGAAACGAAAGTAGTCATGTTCGCCGTTGAGTTCTGGACGTTCTCCTGACCGGTCTTCCAGGTCTATCAGGGTATTGTTCAGGCGGCCTGATACGGTCAGGGTAAGCTGGTCCGTAACGTCCATGACGTTCATGAAATAAAAGCTGGCTGTCTCCGTTTCCGTTTTCAGTCTGGTCAGTGCATCTACCAGAAAGACACCGGCCCCCAGTCCCTGGGTGCTGCGCGTCACGCGGTCCAGGTCGGCTATCTCTGTTTCGGAATTAAAGCGACTCTCTCCGTTGTAATAGGAAAATCCCATTATCAACTGGTTATTCCTGCCGAACAGGCCGTTCAGGAAGGATAACTGAATGTCGGTGCCGTAGCTTTCCTGCTTGCGCCGGCTGATGTTGTTGATGGCAACGATATCAATGCCGGACGGGTCGCCGTCGCCATAAGTTTCTACAAACTCCTCCTCTTCGCCGTCGTCATGACCGCTGTCATCATCATCGTCGTCAAGACCGTTGTCATCATCATCTTCGACCAGCATCCAGGCGCCATACTCATCGAATTCGACACCGAATTCACTTCCATCACCGTTAAATGAGTCAGTATCATTCTCGCGGTAGAAGAAATTGAAATCGACCTTGATGTTATCGGTAACGTCGTGACTGCCGTCCAGACTGATCATAGTCAGGTTATTCTCAGTGATGTCCGGCCCGGTGAAAATAGCGTCCCGATCGACGGCCAGCAACTCTTCCGGAATAGCGCCGTTACCTACCAGGTAGCTGTCGCCATGCTGTACGTTCAGGTCCAGGCTGGACATGGCGCCGCGCCAGCTGAGACCGCCATATAAGTTGACGACATCGGAGGCGGATTCGTCACGCCATCCTTCCTCATCGAAGTAATGAACGTTGACGTAGTAACCCAGGGAACCGTTGTTGCCACCGCTCTCGGCTGTGGTGACGATGCGTTCAAAGGAACCACCGTACACCTCCAGGTTATGACCTTCGCTGTTGAAGCCGTCTTTCATCTCGACGGACAGGGCGCCGCCCAGGGTATTCAATCCGAACAGGGGATTGGCGCCGCTGATCAGGTCAATACCGTATATTGCCGATTCCGGCAACATGTCCCAGTTCACCGTATCACCCAGGGGTTCATTGATACGAACGCCATTCTGGTAAACAGCCATGCCTTGCGCCAGGCCAAGGAGCGGGGAGGAAGTATAGCCACGGTATTGTATATCCGGCTGTAATGGGTTGTTCTGGGCATCGTTGAGGGTCACGCTGCCCAGGTTGTGTTTCAGGAAATCAGAAAGGCCCAGGCTCTGAGAACGGTCAAGATCATCACTTGATGCGGATTGTACGTTATAAGGAATTTTTTCCTCCGGCAGTCCCGCGCCCCGGGTGGGCGTGACACCGATAACGACGATTTCTTCATCGACTTCCTGCGCGGCAGTTGCTGCCGGCAGACAGGAACCGATGATTAATGACGCACAAAACATAATGCCTGTTCTATTCATTTGCCAGACTTTCCCGGGATTTTATGGTGATACCAGGTCAGCATGTTGGTGCATACCTGATAAATGTAATGTAGCTGTTTGATCTACAAGTGAATACAGGGAAAAGAGAATAAATGATTGGGAGTTTTTCCCATCCGTGGGTTAATTTATCCGCAGATTACGCAGATGAACGCAGATTACGCGGGGATTCATCCGCAGATGACGCAGATTACCGCAGATATAATGATGATTCTTATAGGTATATTGTATCTGTGACTTCACATGACATGACATGTCTTGTTGTTGCTACATTCCATGAGCAAATCTAACAGAACATGCAGCTAGTTCAGCCGTATTACTTCACTTTGTGCTCACTTAGTCATTTATGAAATAAAACATCTGCGGTAATCTGCGTCATCTGCGGATGAATATTTTTAATCTGCGTCCACTTCGGATAAATCTGCAGATAAATATCACGTCATAGTCTTCGCCAGGGCGAAGATTTCCTCGGCGTCGAAGACTTGGTCGTTACTTTCAAACAGCTTTGCGATACAGGCCCGGTGCAGGGCGAGTTTCAGGGTGCCGAAACCGATTGCTCCCCAGCAGGTCTTGCCGCTACGATCTTTGCCCCGGTCCATCATATCGACACCTTCAATACCCAGCGGCGGTGTGGCATTGGCGTCGGCGAGCATTTCGATTGCGGGATTATTTTCCCAGTGCTCGCGGTTGAGTAGCTGCACCCCAGCAGCGCCCGTTGCAATTACGATCTGTGCATCTTCCACGGCCTGGGCGCGGTCTTCGTTAGTGGCGGCGCCCAGGGCAGTGACATCCACACCGAAACGGTTCTTTAATGCGTCGCAGGCCGCTTGCGCGCGTTCCTGGCCGCGGGAGCATAATACGACCTCGGCGCCTTCCCGGGTCAGCATGACGGCGGCGCGCTGGCCGACCGGGCCTGTTCCTCCCAGGATGACCACTTTCTTGCCGCTAATCCCACTTGTGCTCATGAGTTTGGCGACGGCAGCCGCAGCCGTGGTGTTGCTACCGTTACTATCAAGCATAACGGATACGCGAAAATCGGCAAAGAACACATTTTGCACTGCATCCAGCAGTTTTTCTCCGGCGACCATATCGCTGCCGCCGATAAACAGGGCAGTGTTTTTCTTTTCTTTCGGGCTACGGGTGAATATGGCGCCTTCTACCAGTGCGCGCACGTTCTCAGGTGTGCAACCGCCATGACCAATGACGTGGTCAGCTCCACCGTCGAAGCCTACCACGGTATCGAATACGGCGGCATGTTGGTCGGTATCCAGTTGGAACAGAAGTTTTTTCATTTTGTTTCCTCATAGTATTTATTGTTGATTGATGTTGCTGAAAAAGTAGCGTCCTTTTTACGTCGACCTGATTGAATCCGCACTGACCCCAGGTGAATTATACTGATTCTGAGAGACTGGGGACAGAGCAGACGGGGGACGGAGCTGTTTACGCCCATCTGCGTCAACAGGGATACGTCAACTGCGGATAAATCCGTTATACTCGCTGGCGCAGATTGCAATAGGACATATTAGAATACAAAAACCCGCTAAGAGGCAACATTTATGTTTAAGGAACAACAATTACAGACTTTTCTCGACCAACTCGCTTCAAAGGCATCCACTCCCGGGGGCGGCAGTGCCGCAGCGATCATGGGAGCAATGGGAGCGGCGTTGATCAGTATGGTGGCCAATCTCACCGTGGGAAAAAAGAAACATGAAGACGTCGAGGCGGAGATGCAGGGGTTCCTGGAGCAGTCCGAAGCGTTGCGCACCCGGCTGACCGGCATGATCCAGGCGGACGTCGACGTGTTCGACAAGGTAATGGCGGCCTACGGCATGGCCAGGGAAACCGATGTGGAAAAAGCACAGCGGTCCCAGGCTATCCAGGCGGCCCTGAAAGAAGCCACGGATGTGCCGCTTGCCTGCGCACAACTCTGCGCGGACGTGATCGAGTTATGCCGTCCGGTGGCGGAAAAAGGCAATCTCAACGTGATCAGCGACGCCGGCGTCGCCGTGCTGGCCGCCCATGCCGCGCTCCGCAGCGCGGCTTTAAACGTTTATATCAATATAGGCGGGATCAGGGACGAAGATTTTGTGAATGGCAGACGCCAACAACTGGAACAGGTGTTGTCCGGCGCGGGGGTTGCTACGGAAACGATCTATGAGTTGGTGAAGAGCAAACTTTAAGGATGGTATAAGGGGACGGATTTCAAATCCGTCCCCGGAGTCCCAACGTATCAGGCTTGCAGGATGTTGTGGCGGATTGCCAGTCGGGCCAGTTCGGCGGTGGTATTGACCTCCAGCTTGTTTTTTATCTGTGAACTGTAGTTGGCTACCGTTTTATAGCCGATAGAGAGACGGGCGGCTATCTCATTGATGTTCAGGCCCTCCGCGAGCAGACAGAATATTTCAAATTCCCTGGTGGACAGGCCGGAAAACGGTCCGGTTTCACCACGCGCTTTCTGAAAAGCCAGGTGCTGCACCAACCGGTCATCGATATATACTCCGCCCCGGGCAATTTCTTCAATGGCCTTGATCAGGGTTTTCGGGGCACTGCTTTTGGTCAGGTAACCGCGGGCGCCTGCGCGCAGGGCCTGATCTACGAATACAGTATCTTCATGCATGCTGAACACCAGTATTTTGGCGTTTGCGTCTTTACGGATGATGCGTTGGATTGCCTCAAGGCCGCTCATGCCGGGTAGTGACAGATCCATGACCACCACGTCCGGGCTCAGGTCAGTAAACAGTTTACTGGCTTGCTCTCCGCTGCATGCCTCAGCGATGATCTCGGTCTTGTCCGACTGTTTCAATAGCATTTGATAGCCTGCGCGCACCACGGCATGGTCATCAACCAGGAGGATCCTGATTTTTTTATTTTCACTCTGCATATCCATTCAAGTCAGCGGTCATAGCATGGTTAAACCGACGGGATAGTTCATTCGGTAATATCACCTGTAGGGTTTTCAACCTGGGTATCGGTTGTTTCAATGGGTTGCACAGGTAGGATTATAGTGATATTTACGCCGTTATCCAGGTCCGTTACCAGGTGAAATTCACCCCCCATGCTGTCCACTCTTTCCTGGATACCCGATAAACCCATGCCTTTGCGGGTCTTGTTTCTATCGAATCCCTTGCCGTCGTCATTGATTGCCAATACCAGCTTGTTATCGTGGCGTTGCGAATTTTCCAGTGAAATGTACACATTTTTTGCCTCTGCATGGCGGGCAACGTTGGTCAGGCTCTCCTGAATGATGCGGTAAATATTGATGGTTACGACAGCAGCAGGCGTGGAACAGTCTTCTTTGATATCCAGGTGGCAAAACGTATCGGAGTGGGTTGAGTTCCAGTCGTCCACCAGTTGTTGTAGCGCCGGCACCAGACCCAGTTCATCCAATACCGCCGGCCGCAACTGGTGAATCATGCCGCGCGCCACCCCATACATGTCATCGGCAATGGTTTTGATAATCCTGGTGCTTTCTACCACTGTTTGATCGGTTTCACTTTCGGTTTGCTCCATGGTCGTAGCAATCGCCTTTATTGCAGTCAGAGACTGGCCCAGCTCATCATGTAGTTCCTGCGCAAGACGTCTTCTCTCTTCTTCCTGAATTTCCAGGGAACGCCGGCTCAAACGCCTGTTTTCTTCCCGGTTCTGCAATAATACAGCCGCCAGGTGGTTAAATCGGGCGGAAATCCGGGAAAACTCGACAGAGCTGAATTTCGGCAGACGGAGCTGGTAGTCACCCCTTTCTATTCGCTCCAGCCCGGAGAGAATCGCTTCAATGGGAGCCAGGTCCCTGCCCAGGATGATATAAATCAACAGGTTTGCCAGCGCCGTGAACAACAGCAGCAACAGTAGGAAATTACGGGTTTCCAGCCAGGCCTCGGTTATTTCAGCGGAGGGATCGGCGCGGATGATGATCTCCGTACCCGATGCGCCAATACTGGTGATCACACGCTTGAATTCCATTACCGGTGGTTTAACCAGATTGATAAACCAGCCCGGCGCATCGGAATCAAGGGGCGGGGCAGGCTGCAACGGGCGGGCTGAACCTATGCCGAGATCAAGCGAGATAATGATTTGCAGGTGGCGCGTTGTTTCCAGCTTGCCCAGTTCGGATAACAACTCATCATACAAGCCCGGGTCTCCCGAACTCTGCAGGGCGGATATGGATGCGGCAAGCATATTGGAGGTCAAAAGGGCCGCCGATTGTATTTCTTCCGTTATTGTTTGTCGGGCATTGACAATGGCGTAGATACTGCCGGCGCACAGGACTGCGATAAACAACAGGGTAATCAGCAGGCTGAGTCTGAAACGCAGACTCACGGGCGGTTCGCAGGCTGTTCTGACAGCAGCATGGAAAAATCGATAGCGCGCACGTTCTTGGTCAGTGCTCCGATTGAGATGAAGTCAACACCGGTAGCGGCCAGGGCGGGGAGGGTGCTTTTATCCACGCCGCCGGAGACTTCCAGACAGGCCCGCCCGTTATTCAATTGAACGGCTCGTCTGGTCTGGTCCAGGGTGAAATTGTCCAGCAGTACGGTGTCGGCGCCGGCCTTGAGTGCTTGTTCAAGTTCCACCTCGTTTTCCACCTCGATTTCTATGTGGCGGTGTGTTGCTTTAGCCTGCTCAATCGCGGCCGTGATTGACCCGCTTGCCCTGATATGATTTTCCTTGATCAGGATTGCATCGTATAGTCCCATACGATGGTTTGTTCCGCCGCCACATAACACCGCGTACTTTTGTGCCGAACGCAACCCCGGCAGAGTCTTGCGTGTGTCCAGCAATTTGGTTCTTGTCTGTTCAATAACAGCCGCATACTCCCGGGTGGTGGTTGCCGTGCCTGATAACAGTTGAAGAAAATTCAGCGCAGTCCGCTCGCCGCTCAGCAGTATCCGGGTGGAACCCCGCAGGGAACAGACAGTCTGGCCGGGGCTGATGGCGTCACCATCTCGGCATTGCCACTCCAGGCGGACTTTGTCGTCCAGTTGTGTGAATACTTCGCTAAACCAGGGGACACCGCAGAGAATTGCAGCTTCACGGCTGACCACTGTCGCCGTGCTTGCTGACCCCAGCGGGAGCAACTTTGCCGTCAGGTCTCCCGTTCCCAGGTCCTCATTCAGCGCGCGCCGTACTGTACTGGCAATATCGGCAGGCAGAGCAGGTATCGTCATTCTTCCGCTAAAATTAACTGAAACCGTTGCATACTTACCCGGACAGTTTACTCGTAAATCCAGGACACCCATAAAAGTAAATCCAGGACCAGGACCCATAAATCCAGGACACCCATAAATTCGCGTAAATCCAGGACACCCATAAATTCACTTTGCAGGAAGCAACGGGCTGGGCCTCAACCTGCCTAATTTTATGGGTGTCCTAAATTTGTCCTAAATTTGGAACAGTTTACTTAATTTCACGGAATTAAGTAAACTGAATGCTGTTCTGGGGACAATGCTTAATTATCGTGTACTAAAATGGTAAAACTTGACGACAAGGCGCAATGGTTACAAAACGTGCGGCGTATCCCGTCACCGAATTATGACGAGAGGCCGGAACGGGCCGATATATGCCTGCTTGTCATTCACGGTATCAGCCTGCCTCCGGGGGAGTTCGGCAGTTCCTGTATTGAGCAGTTGTTCTGCAATACGCTTGATCCTGATGCGCATCCTTATTTTGAACAACTTAAAGACATGAGGGTATCAGCGCATCTTTTGATAGGCCGGAAAGGAGAGATCATACAATTCGTTCCGTTTCACAAGCGCGCCTGGCACGCCGGCAACTCTGCATTCAACGGACGGCCAAACTGTAACGATTTTTCCATCGGTATCGAACTGGAAGGCGCCGACGATATAAAATACGAAGCGCAACAGTATGAAGTGCTGGCGCAAGTAATAACAGAACTGCAACAGGTCTGGCCGCTGCTTGCCGGTGCAAATATCAGGGGACATTGTTATATCTCCCCGGAACGTAAAACCGATCCCGGCCCGGTGTTTGACTGGGACAGATTATACTCGTTACTCAGTGAACGTTAGTATTTTACGGATGAATAGCAATACTTGTGTATTTCCCCCGTAAATACATTATCATTTTGACATGAACCTCATTATGGTATTGATTGCGCTTGGCGTGGAAGCCCAATTGGGCGACTTTGACAGGTACCGGAACCTGGCGTGGTTTGAGCACTACGGAAACTGGCTGGAAGCCAGGATGGGAGGTCTCGATTTCTGGAACGGTGTCGGCGGCCTTCTGGCCACTCTGTTTATTCCGCTTGTATTGCTGGGCGTCCTGATTTACCTGGTGGGCGAGATCCATTTTGTGCTGGGGTTTTTACTTTCTTTACTGATACTGGTTTACAGCTTTGGTCCGGTGCTGCGTTCGCTGGTAAACAGGTACACAGATGCCCTGAGCGGCAACGATGACGACACCTGCCGTGAAATCCTGGAGCAAATTCTGTATGGCGGTGTTTCTGACGGCGAGCTAAATCATGACCGCGTGATAAGTTCAATCATGTTGCGCGCCCATGAATACCTGTTTGCCGTCATTTTCTGGTTCCTGCTGTTGGGAGCGGTAGGCGCATTAATGTATTGCCTGGTGGTAAACCTGGCGCGCAAGCATGAAAAGATTGATAGTGGATATGCCGCTGCGGTAAGGGACTTGCATAATATATTGATGTGGCCGTCCGCCCGCCTGCTTGCCCTGGGGTTTGCCCTGGGCGGCAGTCTGGTGAGCGCCCTGGAAAGCTGGCGCACGGTATCCGGTAATACCCTGGATGCGAGCAGAGAGGTGATTACGGTTTCAGGCTTTGGCGCGCTTCACTATGACTCCGAAAACGGGGAGGCAACGGACGCGGATAACGAGGTTTTTATCGCCCGGCTCAGGGATACCCAGGCCTTGATCACTCGTACCCTGATCGTATGGCTGATCGTAATGGGACTGATGACCATAGCCGGCTGGATAAATTGATTTATCCGCGCATATATAATGGGAACCTCTAATAATAGACATTTTTCGATACACAGGGTCGCTAACTTATTGAAATCATTGACCGCTAATATATCAATTTGTGAATAAATAGAGGTTCCCTAATATCAATCTGCGGATTTGATGTATTCGTGTACGCGCAGGAGTTTCCTCTCTGTTCCCCGGCACACCAGCACCGAATCCTGTTCATACCAGTCGCCAAGTACGATGCGGCGCGCCGTTTGTCCGTTCAGGTCAAAATGGTGAAAGCCGGGCTTGTGGGTATGGCCGTGTATCAGTTCGGTAGTTTTGTGCCTGGTCATGGCCGCTTCTACGCTGGCCTGGTCGACGTCAATTATCTCCGGCGGCTTTCCCGCGGCTGATTTTTTTATCAGCGGCTGCAGGCCGCGGGATAACAAAATGCGTAACCGGTAGGGCAGGCTTAGATACAAGCGCCGAATAAATGGAGCATCCATGAACTTTCGATATAACTGGTATTTCCTATCCCGGGTACAAAGCAGGTCGCCGTGCATGATCAAAGTCGCCTGACCGCCGATATCGATGACGGTCTTGTCCCCCAGCAGCGTGCATCCCGTCAGCGCACAGAATCCGTGATCGAGCATCAGGTCGCGGTTGCCCCGCATCAGGTAAACATGCTTGTTGTGACGACAACAATCCCGTAAGACGTTGATTACCTCTTCAGCCGGAGGAGTGCGTTCGTCGTTGCCTGCCCAGAAGTTTTCGAACAGGTCGCCAAGTATGTACACTGCATTCGCGGTGCGCGCCGGGCCGTTGCAGAATTGCCTGAATAACTCGATCTTTTCAGGCCGTTCGGTTGATAAGTGCAGGTCAGAGACAAATAACGTGTCCATAGGTCGCTTTCTTTTGATACCATGCCCGTTTTATTTTTAGCAATAGTTCATCTTTCAATGCTGAATATATATAACTCATTAACGCGACAAAAGGAAAAGTTCCAACCTATCGAACCCGGTAAGGTGCGCATGTACGTGTGCGGCATCACGGTTTACGATTATTGTCATATTGGCCATGCACGCATGATCCTGGTCTTCGACATGGTCGTCCGGTATTTTCGATTTCGCGGCTATGAGGTGAACTACATACGCAATATAACCGACATAGACGACAAGATCATCAACCGTTCACTGGCAAACGGTGAACCGTTCAATGAATTGACCGAACGTTTTATCCGGGCAATGAATGAGGATTTTGCTGCGCTCAATGTACTCATTCCCGACCAGGAGCCCAGGGCAACGGAGCACATTGAGCAGATCATTACCATGATAAGCCGTTTGCTGGAGAACGGTTTTGCCTACCAGGCGGAGAATGGCGACGTGTTTTACAACGTCAGCGCTTTCAAGGACTACGGAAAATTATCCGGCAAGAATATCGAGGAGTTGCGTGCCGGAATACGCGTGGAGATTCAGGACGTGAAGGCGGACCCGGTCGATTTCGTTTTGTGGAAGATGGAAAAGCCCGGTGAGCCGGCCTGGGATTCTCCCTGGGGTCGGGGGCGACCCGGCTGGCATATCGAATGCTCCGCCATGTCGACCCATTGCCTGGGTGAGGATTTCGACATTCACGGCGGCGGCCAGGACCTGCAATTTCCACACCATGAAAATGAAATTGCCCAGAGTTGCGGCGCCGGCAGCAAGACCTTCGTGAACCTGTGGATGCACAACGGGTTCGTGCGGGTTGATGACGAAAAAATGTCGAAATCACTGGGTAATTTTTTTACTGTCAAGGAAGTCATGGCGCGCTACCTGCCCGAGGTGATCCGTTTTTTCATACTCTCCAGCCATTATCGAAGCCCGTTGAATTATTCCAATGCACACCTTGATGAGGCCAGGGCCGGCCTGACTCGACTGTATACTTCCATCCGAGATATCGACCCCGGGAAGGGGGAGATATCATCTGACTACAGGCAGCGTTTTGAGCAGGTCATGGACGATGATTTCAATACCCGTGAGGCGGTAACGGTGTTGCACGAGATCGCCGGTGAGATAAACCGCCTGGACGATAAGTTATCAGAGCAAGCCGCCTGTCTTGCCAGGACCTTGATACGGCTTGGCGACGTATTGGGCATCATGCAGATGCCGCCCGCTGAGTTCCTTCACGCTACAACCGGAAATGCAGGTATCACAACGGAACAAATCACACAGCTGATCGAAAAACGGGCGCAGGCGAAGACGGAAAAGAACTACGCCGCAGCAGATCATATCCGCACCCAACTGTTCGAGCAAGGCATAATACTGGAGGATGGCCCCAGCGGTACCACCTGGCGCAGAAAGTAACCCTCCTCCTGCTAACAGCCGGAACTTTTGGACTAACACACAATTGATTGACGTATATATGCTCAAGACGTATCATGGCGCGTCACCCGGACGTGGCTCGGGGCATGGCGCAGTCTGGTAGCGCATCTGCTTTGGGAGCAGAGGGTCGGGGGTTCAAATCCCTCTGCCCCGACCAAATTCTGTTACGTCGAAAAGTATCTGATACCTCGACCTGGCAAGGATCATCATTTACATCCAGAGTTGCGCTCGTAGCTCAACCGGATAGAGCATCGGCCTTCTAAGCCGAGGGTTAGAGGTTCGAGTCCTCTCGAGCGCGCCAATTAGAGTGAATATTGTGTCGCCGCAGTCCGCCCCGGCATGTCGTTAGACGGGAGCGATGTATTATTTGCTGGATTCCCGCTTACGCAGGAATGGTAATTATGGTGAGTGTAGCTCAGTCGGTAGAGCGCCGGATTGTGGTTCCGGTGGTCGTGGGTTCAATCCCCATCACTCACCCCAAACTATCATCATCACCAATAGGGCCGTTAGCTTAGCTGGTAGAGCAGGGGACTCTTAATCCCAAGGTCCAGGGTTCGAATCCCTGACGGCCCATCAATTCCGGCGCGGTGCGTACTGGAGATGCGCTTACCCGGCATGAACTCGCCAACGAGGTTAAGACGTTCATCCACAGGATTACACTCTCTCCAGGGCAGATGCGGGTATTTATTGGACCTTCACGTGCCGTATCATTGCATCAACGACGCTGTTTGTATTGGTTATATTGATGGTGATTTGAGGATATTGATTTTTAAACACACGGAAAACCTCATCGGCAAAACCCTGGCCTATTGAACTGACACCTTTAAAATCAAGCATGATTTCCTGAAATTTGTGGAGGTTATGGGTTAAACGACGTCCTTCAGATCGGGATATATAGTCGGACTGAAGTAGTTTTACCAGGATTTTGGTTTTCTGAAACCGGTAGTCATAATCTTCCGGCGCGAACTCTTCAAAAATCTCATCCAGCCTTTGCCGTGCAGTCCGCCTGATGGAAAATTTTACCAGGGTCCCTTTTAAACGTCTTATTTGTGATACATAAGTATCATCCTTGTTTCTGTCCCATTCCATGCCTATACGATGTGACCGTAATATAAATCTGTCAGCAATTTTTGAAGTAAAAAATATACCTTCTCCGGTATGTGCTGAAGGCATGGTTGTTATCTTGCCTTTAATCAATTCCAGCATTGCGGCAGTTTCATCTTCAAGCTGATATTTCGAAGCAATTGAATGGAATACACCTATACCATAATCACGGATCTCAAAATTTATTATCCCCGGACCGAGCGTTACAGATACCATCCCCCGGTCTGTTTCAGCATGATCGATTGCGTTATTCAACATCTCGGTAAACGCATAATGAATGATTGACCCGATATTGGAATTCAGTTCCGAGTTCAGATTTAATGTCGTTGACATTATTTCGTATATGTTACTTTCATCGGCCGTCCCCAGTTTCAGTTGTCTTGAAAACGTAGAGGAAGGTAGCGTGGTATCTCCCGGATAATATTGCGCATTCTTTGTCGAACCGGTTTTAACAACATCACCCGCCGCGATCAGTTCTTTCAAATGATTATTTAATGCCTGCCGGCTGATGCCCAGGTACTGTGACAATTGTGTTCCGGTCAAGGGCGGGTGTGACTTCAGGTGGGTCAGGATTTTCTCTTTGCTGGTCATGCTGCGAGAGTATTTATTTGTCAAATAATTATCAACATATAAAAAATTAATTGTCAACAATTTATATGCTGTAGGGTAGTTTGTCAATTAATTGTCAATTTTATAGGAGTTTTGGGGACACAATACTTAATTCTGAAAACAACGGCGGGATAATTAAGTATTGTGTCCCCATAATTCCTGTCCCCATAATTCTTAGCGTGTCGCCTTTGGCGACTCATTGTTTCACTGGATTCTGGCATTCGCCAGAATGACGGACGGGGGGATGACGGACGGGGGACCGTGAAATACGCTGATTAGGCATGAACTATCTCGCGATCACGAGATGGAATCTTGTTCAACTCATTCCCTATTTTCTTTTGTGCAAGACGCAGTTCATAGCTCTTTTGCAAATTCAGCCAGAATACAGCCGGTGTGCCAAACCATTTGCCAAGACGCAATGCAGTATCAGCAGTGACGTTTCTGCGGTCGGCAATAATCTGTGTGATGCGATTAGTCGGTATCTTAAGTTGACGCGCCAACTCTGCTGCGCTGATACCAATCTCGTCTAATTCTTCTCCTAATACAGTGCCCGGATGTATTGGAGTTTTACTCATAAGTGCTTACTTATCATCAGTGGTAATCGGTTATCTCAACATTTTCAGGCCCATTCTGGGACCATTCAAAACAAATTCGCCATTGTCTGTTGATGCGGATTCTTCCATACTTCGACAACATGGATTGAGAATGGTAAATCATGGCGAGTTCTGGGGACACAATACTTAATTCTGAAAACAACGGCGGGATAATTAAGTATTGTGTCCCCATAATTCCTTAGCGTGTCGCCTTTGGCGACTCATTGTTTCACTGGATTCTGGCATTCGCCAGAATGACGGACGGGGGGATGACGGACGGGGGACCGTGAAATACGCTGATAACGAAATTGTATGAAGGCATGTGTGAACATTCATTCAGTGAACTCGACCACAGCGCTTTGTATTTATATTTAAAGAAACAGGTAATTGAAATCTCTAAATATCGGTAAAAGTCAGAATCCAGTATAGGGACAGACCACGTTTTTTCCGGTGACAGGGCGCACCCGTGGGCACGCCCGTATCATTTCTGGCGGAGTGGACGGGACTCGAACCCGCGACCCCCGGCGTGACAGGCCGGTATTCTAACCAACTGAACTACCACTCCATAAGTTGGTGGGTGCTGAGGGGCTTGAACCCACGACCTCCGCCTTGTAAGGGCGGCGCTCTCCCAACTGAGCTAAGCACCCGGCAGGCGTAGTATAACAAAAAAAGGTAATCCCTGAACACAATCAACCTGTATATACGACAAATCTCCGTTCGTCATTCCGGCGAAGCTTGCCCCTGCATGTCGTAAGCAGGGAGCGACAGGTTAATTGACTGGATGCCGGAGCCTGCCCCTGCATGCCGTAAGCAGGGGTCAAGCCCGGCATGACGAACGGGGGTTAGTCCGGAATGCTGAATAGCAGGTAGAATTATTCCAACTGTGCCTTAATGCGGAAGTATCACTTCCTTGGTCTTGTCCGGAGTGACTTTATCATGCTCTACGATAGCGGCGTTATCTGCTTGCGGTCGGGGCATGTGGTGTAAGGCAATTTCCAGCACCTCGTCGATCCAGCGGACCGGTTTGATGTCAAGGTTTTGCTTGATATTCCTGGGTATCTCGACCAGTTCCCGTTCATTCTCGGAAGGTATCAGAACTGTTTCAATGCCGCCGCGCAGCGCCGCCAGCAATTTTTCCTTCAGACCGCCGATAGGCAATACTTCCCCGCGCAAGGTAATCTCACCGGTCATGGCGACATTTGCGCGCACCGGGATATTGGTCAGGGCCGACACCAGCGCCGTGCACATTGCCACACCGGCACTGGGCCCGTCCTTAGGCGTGGCGCCTTCAGGAACGTGAATATGAAAATCACTCTCTTTGTAAAATTCCGCGTTGATCCCCAGGATATCACTGCGAGTCCGCACGACGGTACGCGCCGCCTCGATAGATTCCTTCATCACATCACCCAGGTGGCCGGTACGGATAGCTTCGCCCTTGCCCGGTACCACCGTTGCCTCAATAGTCAGCAAATCACCGCCTATTTCAGTCCAGGCCAGTCCGGTTACCTGCCCTACCCGGTCCTCTTCCTCGACACGGCCATAACGGAATCTCTTGACGCCGATCAATTTCTCCAGCCTTGCCGGCGTTACGGACATTCGTTTCAACTCCGTTTTTTGCAATAACCGGGTCACCACCTTACGGCAGATATTGGCTATTTCCCGCTCCAGGTTGCGTACCCCTGCTTCACGGGTGTAGTAGCGTATGATCTCCCTGATAGTTGCTTCACCGAGACTGATTTCCTCCCGCTTCAGACCGTTGCGTTCCAATTGCTTGGTAATCAAGTAGTTCCGGGCGATATTTATCTTCTCATCTTCCGTGTAACCGGAGATACGGATCACCTCCATACGATCCAGCAACGGCGCCGGGATATTGAGACTGTTTGCCGTCGTCACGAACATTACCTCGGACAAGTCGTAATCCACTTCCAGGTAATGATCGACAAATGTGTGGTTCTGTTCGGGATCAAGGACCTCCAGCAGGGCCGATGCCGGATCGCCGCGAAAATCCATGGCCATCTTGTCCACCTCATCCAACAGCAGCAAGGGATTTTTAGTGCCGACCTTGGCCATACTCTGCAATATCTTACCCGGCAGAGAACCGATATAGGTGCGGCGATGTCCTCTTATCTCGGCCTCATCGCGCACTCCGCCAAGAGACATACGAATGAATTTCCTGTTCGTGGCCCGGGCAAGGGAGCGACCCAGGGAAGTTTTTCCCACACCTGGAGGTCCGACCAGGCACAATATCGGGCCTTTGGGTTTTTTTACCCGTTGTTGAACGGCCAGGTATTCCAAAATACGTTGTTTGACCTTATGCAGGCCGTAATGATCCTCTTCGAGGATTAGCTCCGCCTTGTTGATATCCCGCGAAATCTTGCTGCGCTTCTTCCAGGGCACGTTTACCAGCCAATCGATGTAATTCCTTACCACTGTCGCTTCGGCCGACATGGGCGGCATCATCTTTAATTTGTTCAGCTCAGCGTCCGCTTTTTTCCTGGTGTCCCTGGGCATGCCCGACTTGGCAATTTTCCCGCCCAATTCTTCCATCTCGTTGGGCGCTTCATCCATCTCTCCCAATTCCTTCTGGATCGCCTTCATCTGTTCGTTCAGGTAGTATTCGCGCTGGCTTTTTTCCATTTGCGATTTAACCCGCCCGCGAATGCGCTTTTCC
>CBDCTH010000009.1:0-34885 GCA_965222155.1 Gammaproteobacteria bacterium | reverse complement strand
ACCCTGCACGATACCGACGGTCACGACACGCTGGACGTACGCACGGACACGGCCGACCAACGCATCGACCTGCGTCCGGAAGGTATCTCCAGCGTTTACGGGTTGCAGGGCAACTGGGTGATTGCGCGGGGCACAATCATCGAAGATGTAGTGGCCGGTTCGGGCGCTGACCACATTACCGGCAATGCGGCGGCCAACCGCCTGGAGGGGGGTGCGGGTGCGGACACGCTGGACGGCGGCGCCGGCGCCGATACGCTGGTGGGCGGCGCCGGGGCGGACACCTTCAAATACAAGGCGGCGGCGGACTCGACCGTGGCCGACCCGGACCGCATCCTGGACTTCTCAGGGAGTAGCGGCGACGGCGACCAACTGGACTTATCCGACTTGGGCAACGACCTGATCTTCATTGGGACAACGGCCTTCTCCAACAGTGCGGGCGAGGTGCGCTATGTACAGCGCGGCGCGGCCACGGGCAGCAACAGCGATGATTACACCGACGTGCTGGTGGACCTGAACGGGAACGGTACAGCGAATGTCAAAGTGACCCTGGTCGGATTACACAGCCTGACACTGGATGACCTGCCGGGCGTACAGGCGCCACCGGCCCCGGTGGTCAAGCCCCGGGACCTCGACGGCACGCCGGGGGATGATACGTTGGTGGGCGATGCCCGGGACAACGTCCTGCGCGGCCTGGCCGGGGACGACGTCCTGGACGGCAGGGCCGGGGCCGACACCCTGGACGGGGGGAGCGGCCAGGACACCGCGTCCTACACCGACTCGGACGCCGCGGTGCAGGTGGACTTACGCGCCGGGACTGCCAGTGGCGGTCATGCCCAGGGCGACACGCTCACGGGCATTGAGCACCTCAGCGGCTCGGTCCATAACGATACACTGCGCGGCGCGGGCGGCGCCAACACGCTGCGCGGGCACGGCGGTGACGACGTACTGGCGGGCCAGGCCGGCGCGGACCGCCTGGAGGGGGGGAGCGGGGCGGACACGCTGCACGGCGGTGCGGGGTCAGACACCCTGGCCGGGGGGAGCGGGGCGGACACCTTCCACTACAAGGCAGCGGCGGACTCGACCGTGGCCAACCCGGACCGGATTGTGGACTTCTCAGGCAGTGACGGGGACGGTGACCACCTGGACTTATCCGGCCTGGGCAACGACCTGACGTTTATCGGGACGACGGCCTTCTCCAACAGTGCGGGCGAGGTGCGCTATATCCAGCGCGGGGCGGCCACAAGCAGCAACAGCGATGATTACACCGACGTGCTGGTTGATGTGGACGGGAACGGTACAGCGAATGTCAAAGTGACCCTGGTCGGATTACACAGCCTGACACTGGATGACCTGCCGGGCGTACAGGCGCCGCCGGCCCCGGTGGTCAAGCCCCGGGACATCGACGGCACACCGGGCGCTGATACGTTGGTGGGCGATGCCCAGGCCAACGTCCTGCGCGGCCTGGCCGGCAACGACGTCCTGGACGGCAGGGCCGGGGCGGACACCCTGGACGGGGGCAGCGGGGCGGACACGGCGTCGTATGCCGACTCGGACGCTGCGGTGCAGGTGGACTTACGCGCCGGGACTGCCAGTGGCGGTCATGCACAAGGCGACACCCTGACGAGCATTGAAAACCTGCGCGGCTCGGCGCACGGCGATGAGCTACGCGGAAGCGACGGCGCCAACCGGCTGTGGGGCGGCGCCGGGGAGGACAAGCTGGTGGGGCTGGGCGGGTAATGACCGCTTGTATGGCGAGGCGGGCGCTGACCGCCTGTTCGGCAGCTGGGGGAACGACGTACTGGAGGGTGGCGCCGGCGCAGACGTGCTGGACGGTGAAGGCGGTATCGACACGCTGTCCTATGCCGGCTCGGCGTCAGGGGTAACGGTCAACCTGGCAACCGGCGCCGTGGGGACGGCAGCGCCAACCGGCTCGGGGGGGATGCCCAGGGTGACACGATTGCCAGTGTTGAGAACGTGCTCGGCTCGGCGCAGGCCGATGTGCTGCACGGGAACGGCAGCGCCAACCGGCTGGACGGCGGGGCCGGGGAGGATACCTTACGCGGGGCCGGCGGCGCCGACACCCTGACAGGCGGGGCCGGGGCGGACACCGCGTCCTACACCGACTCCACGGCGGCGGTGCAGGTGGACCTGGACACGGGCACTGCCACAGGCGGCCATGCCCAGGGTGACACGCTCACCGGCATCGAGCACCTCAGCGGCTCGGCCCATAACGATACACTGCGCGGCGCGCCCGGCGCCAACACGCTGCGCGGGCACGGCGGTGACGACGGGCTGGCGGGCCAGGCCGGCGCGGACCGCCTGGAGGGGGGTACGGGCGCGGACACGCTGGACGGCGGCGCCGGATCAGACACCCTGGCCGGGGGGAGCGGGGCGGACACCTTTCAATACAGCAACGCGGCGGACTCGACCGTAACCAACCCGGACCGGATTGTGGACTTCTCAGGCAGTAGCGGGGACGGTGACCACCTGGACTTATCCGGCCTGGGCAACGACCTGACGTTTATCGGGACAACGGCCTTCTCCAACAGTGCGGGCGAGGTACGCTCTGTGCAGCGCGGCGCGGACACAAGCAGTAACACGAGCGATGATTACACCGACGTACTGGTTGACCTGGACGGCAACGGCACGGCGAACGTCAAAGCTGACCCTGGTCGGATTACACAGCCTGACACTGGATGACCTGCCGGGCGTCCAGGCGCCGCCGGCCCCGGTGGTCAAGGCGCAAGACATCGACGGCACGCCGGGGGATGATACGTTGGTGGGCGATGACCAGGACAACACACTGCGCGGCCTGGCCGGGGACGACACCCTTGAAGGCAAGGCCGGGGCCGACACCCTGGACGGGGGCAGCGGGGCGGACACCGCGGCCTACACCGACTCGGACGCCGCGGTGCAGGTGGACTTGGACGTCGGGACGGCCACGGGCGGTCATGCCCAGGGCGACACCCTGACGAGGTATTGAGAACCTGCGCGGCTCGGCGCACGCGGACGAGTTACGCGGGGACGACGGCGCCAACCGGTTGTGGGGCGGCGCCGGGGCGGACAAGCTGGTGGGGCTGTCAGGTAATGACCGCTTGTATGGCGAGGCGGGCGCTGACCGCCTGTACGGCAGCTGGGGAGACGACGTACTGGCCGGTGGCGCCGGCGCAGACGTGCTGGACGGTGAAGGCGGTACCGACACGCTGTCCTATGCCGGCTCGGCGTCAGGGGTAACGGTCAACCTGGCTACCGGTGCGGTATCGGGCGGGGATGCCCAGGGTGACACGATTGCCAGTATTGAGAACGTGCTCGGCTCGGCGCAGGCCGATGTGCTGGTCGGGAACGGCAGCGCCAACCGGCTGGACGGCGGTGGCCGGGGATGATACCTTACGCGGGGCCGGCGGCGCCGACACCCTGGCCGGCGGGGCCGGGGCTGACACCGCGTCCTACACCGACTCCACTGCGGCGGTGCAGGTGGACCTGGGGAGCGGCACGGCGAGCGGCGGCCATGCCCAGGGTGACACGCTCACCGGCATCGAGCACCTCAGCGGCTCGGCCCATAACGATACACTGCGCGGCGCGCCCGGCGCCAACACGCTGCGCGGGCACGGCGGTGACGACGGGCTGGCGGGCCAGGCCGGCGCGGACCGCCTGGAGGGGGGTCCCGGGGCGGACACGCTGGACGGCGGCGCCGGATCAGACACCCTGGCCGGGGGGAGCACTGGGGCGGACACCTTCCAATACAGCAACGCGGCGGACTCGACCGTAACCAACCCGGACCGCATCCTGGACTTCTCAGGCAGTAGCGGGGACGGTGACCACCTGGACTTGTCCGGCCTGGGCAACGACCTGACGTTTATCGGGACAACGGCCTTCTCCAACAGTGCGGGCGAGGTGCGCTCTGTGCAGCGCGGCGCGGCCACAAGCAGTGACACCAGTGATGATTACACCGACGTGCTGGTTGATGTGGACGGCAACGGTACAGCGAATGTCAAGCTCACCCTGGTCGGATTGCACAGCCTGACACTGGATGACCTGCGGGGGGTGCGCGCCGCGCCCCCTGCACCGGCCGACCCCCCTGCGCCCCCGCCCGAGCCGAGTGGGCCGGCGCCTATTGTCGGGACAGCGGGTAACGATGCCTTGCACGGGGATGCCCAGGACAACGTGCTGCGCGGCCTGGCCGGCAAGGACGTCCTGGCCGGTCAGGGCGGCGCCGACACCCTGGACGGGGGCAGCGGGGAGGACACCGCGGCCTACACCGACTCGGACGCCGGGGTGCGGGTGGACCTGGGCCGCGGCACGGCGAGCGGCGGCCATGCCGACGGTGACACGTTCATCAGCATCGAGCATGTCATCGGCTCGGCCCATGGCGATACGCTGCGCGGCGATGCCGGCGACAACACGCTGCGCGGGCGGGCCGGCGACGATACCCTGGCCGGCAACGGCGGGCGCGACGTGCTGGACGGCGGCGCCGGCAATGACACGCTGGCCGGCGGCGGCGGGGCGGACCTCCTCTACGGCAGTGGCGGCGCGGACGTGCTGGATGGCGGGACCCATCACGACCTGGTGTCGTATGCGCACTCACCCGCCGGGGTGCGGGTGGACGTGCAGCTCGGCACCGGCGCCGGCGGGGATGCCGAGGGCGACACGCTCATCGGCATCGAGAGCGTCATCGGCTCGGCGCACGACGACGAGCTCCGAGGCGACTACGGCACCAACCAGCTGAACGGCCTGGCCGGTAACGACCGGTTGGTAGGGGGCGCCGGGCGCGACGTGCTCTACGGCGGCGCCGGCAGCGACCGGCTCAGCGGCGGGGCGGGGGCGGACATTTTCTGGTTTATCAGCGCGGCCGACTCGACCCCGGCGACCCCGGACCGGGTGCTGGATTTCTCAGGCGAGGGGGATGACGGCGACCGGCTGTACCTGGCCCGCCTGGGCAACGACCTGACCTTCATCGGCACGGCGGCCTTTACCGACACACCGGGGCAGGTGCGCTATAGCCAGCGCGGCGCCGGCACGGGCGGCAACACCGACGCTGACTACACCGACGTGTTGGCCGATCTGAACGGCGACGGCGCGGCCGACTTCAGGGTGATCCTGGTTGGGCTGCACAGCCTGACCGACAACGACTTTATCGTGTGAGTTGGGCCGGCGACCGGTCCCGGCCTGGGCTCTCTGCCTGAGCGCCTGCCATCCTGTATGGGCAAAGCATATAAAAGTATGCGGTTGCCCTGGCTCATAGGTATTGAACCGGGACAAAAAATTTGATATTGCTAATGCACTTAATCTACAATCAGTTTAATGAGAATAAGTTATCCTGACCAAGCAATGGAGACAATCAGCATGAGCCCGACCTTGACAAACGGGAAGGGGCTGTCTGTATCAAGTTCTTCTGGCCGGTTTGACGGTGCCAGGCGGGTTATGCCGGCCTGCCGTATCCTGTCGCAGGTCCCGGTCTTCACGCTCGGCAGGCTGCCGGCGGAAGCCAATAATTCTACCCCCCCCCCCCCCCCCCCCAAATCAAGCTTTTTCAGCAGGTTAGAACACGCCGTCGGCGTCATGCGCTGGTCTGTAACAGCGCATTTCAGCACCCATTCGCTCGCGACCACAACAGACGGTGTGGCGCTTGACCTCACCGACAGCGGCGGCGGCACGATCCTGCTGGCGGACTTTGCTATGGCCAACCTGGATGCGACGGACTTTAATTGTTTGATGGGATTTCAAAGATTTCAGGGAAGACAGACGGTGTTATTCACAAAAGTTAATTAACTACGGGAGAACCTATATGATTAAATTCATTATATTAATATTAGTATTAGTACAACCGTATGTAATGGCGGCTTGTAATGATGATTCAAGCTATACAGATTTAGTATTTGAAGCGTTAACCGCTTCTGAAATAGAAAATTGTAAATTTTGGAATCATAATTATTCCCCGTATGATGTAGGTAGACGTGCTATTAGAGATAAAAAGGGTGAGTTTTTTAATCGAGTTACTGGTAATGCATTAAAGCGGGAAGAACTGGCTCAATATGGAGCTATGTTACAAAAGAAAGCAAATAAATTACAATTTGAATTACAGGGAGGTCATATAACTCAAGCAGAGTTTAATAGCCTAATAAGTCCCATTTGGAACGATATACAAAAAATTAAAGCAGAAAAGGCGAAACTTCCCTGAATGATATTTAAAAGCTCTCTTATTATACTTTTATTTACAACTGTTGATTTAAGTATTGAAGAGAGCCACAAGAGAGTTCAATGACTGATATAGTTGAAGCCTTTCTTGATATATCCAGGTTGATTTTCGCAGGTATGGTATTGGGAACTGTTGTGCAGGTAGAGGGGCTATCTACAATGACGGCTTTGTTTACAGGAATAAGCGCGACAATTATTACTGCATCAGTAGCCATAGCAATTATTGGTACGAGGAAAAAATAATGTCATCCATAATAGTAACTCCGACCATGTTATTTTCGGGTATAAGTGTGGTTGGCGCAATCGCCCTGGTTGGCATTACCTGGTATAACCACAGACGAAACAAAAACGATCTGGCCGAAAAACAGTAGTATTGCCATACCAAGCCCAACAGACAATCATCCTGTTGGCCGCACTGTTGCTCCCCGCCTCATGCGGCTTCGACTACGAAACCAATGTCGAGAACGGAACGCGCCAGGGGATACTGCATATCGGCAATGGTGATGAACCCCGGGAACTTGACCCGCATGTCGTCACAGGCAGTATCGAGGCCAACCTGTGCCTGGCCCTGCTTGAAGGACTGGTCGGCTGGCATCCCGAAGGACAGCGTCTGATTCCTGGCGTCGCCGCATCCTGGGAACGGAGCGCGGACGGCAAAACCTACCTGTTCCGGCTGCGGGAAGACGCAAAATGGTCCAACGGCGATGCGGTAACAGCCGCTGATTTTGTCTATTCATGGCGCCGGGCGCTGTCTCCCGCCCTGGGGAACAACTATGCCTACATGCTGTATTACCTGAAGAATGCAGCGCGGTTTCACCAGGGAGAGATCACGGACTTTTCCGAAGTAGGCGTCAAGGCGCCGGACGATCTGACCCTGACGGTCGAACTGGAGAACCCGACTCCTTTTTTTCTCCAGTTACTGGCGCACCAGAGTTATTTTCCCGTTCATCGCGCAACTATTGAAGCGTTCGGCGCTATAGATGAGCGCGGGACAAGATGGACGCGTCCGGGCAATTATGTCGGCAACGGCCCGTTCAAACTGAAGGAATGGGTATTGAACAGGAGTATCGTCGTAGAAAAAAACGACTATTACTGGGATGCCGACGCGGTGAAGTTGCAGCAGATCGTCTTCTATCCGATACAGAATGTCACCACGGAGGAACGCATGTTCCGCGCCGGTCAGTTGCACCTTACCGGCAGCACGCCAGTCGACAAGGTAGCGTATTACCGTAAGGAAAGACCGGAGACCCTGAAAATCACGCCTTTTTTCTCCACCTACTACTATCTCTTCAATACTCTTGCCCCACCGTTGGACCAGCAAGAAGTGCGTCAGGCCCTGGCCATGTCCATTGACCGGCAACAGATCGTCGATAAGATCACCAAGGCGGGGGAACTCCCGGCCTACAGTTTCACCCCGCCTGATACCAACGACTACACGGCAACCGCGCGCGTAGAATATGATGTGGAACGGGCAAGGGCTCTGCTCGCAGAGGCCGGTTATCCCGGCGGCGCAGGTTTTCCTCCCATTGAATTGATGTACAACACCTCGGAGGGTCACCGCCGCATCGCCATAGCCATCCAACAGATGTGGAAAACCAACCTGAACATCAACGTTACGCTGACGAACCAGGATTGGAAGGTATACCTCGATAAACGCGATGCGAAAGACTACCAGGTAGCACGGGCCGGCTGGATTGGTGATTACCTGGACCCCAACACTTTTCTGGATATGTATACCTCATCCGGCGGGAATAATGACACGGGCTGGTCAAACCGGCGTTACGATGAACTGATAGCGCAAGCCGCGCAGACTACGGACCAGGAAAGCCGCTTCGCCCTGTTTCAGGAAGCCGAGGCCTTGTTAATGACCGAACTGCCCATCATACCCATATACACCTATGTCAATAAGTCACTGGTCTCACCGGACGTGCGCGGCTGGCATCCGAATATCCTGGATATCCATCCGTACAAGTATATTTCCCTCATACCATCCACAGATGATCTATCCGCAGATGACGCACCCCTGCTTAAAGCATACAGGGGCATGGATTAACGCAGATGTTATTCAGTTATTTCTGTTTACTCTAAACAGTCCTTGAGTTTCGTGATGTTCTGTTTAATTACATGGATTAAAGTTTTAACCCCTATTTCTCACCAGTTGATGCGATGATCGCGCCGGATTTTTGCCGCCAGCGGGTACCTGCGACCGAAAGCATAGCCGTAGCTACGGTTGAGGGAACACGTACCCGCTGGCAGCAAAAAGACAAGCGAGGGCGCATCAAGCGCAGTCTGTTATGTTGATATAGTGAGCAGATTATCATATCGTATTGACAGCAAACAACTATCCGATGACCACAAGCGAACTGGTGAGAAATGCGGGTTAATATCTTTTTCATCTGCGTTAATCCATGCCCCTGTATGCTTTAAGCAGGGGTGCGTCATCTGCGGATATATATCTAATATGCTCAAGTTCATTCTCAAACGCTTACTCCAGGCCGTCCCGGTACTGCTGGCGGTTACCGTCATCACCTTCCTGCTGATCCATGCGGCACCCGGTGGGCCGTTTGCCGAGGAGAAGGCGGTACCGCCGGAAGTACTCAAGCACCTGAACGAACGGTACAAGCTGGATCAACCGATCCATGTGCAGTTCTATGACTACATCAGTCACGCCCTTCAGGGAGACCTGGGACCCTCCTTCAAATACCCCGGCAGATCGGTCAACGAGATCATCGCCGCCGGTTTCCCCATCACGCTGGAACTGGGTTGTTACGCCCTGCTGTTCGCCCTCCTTATCGGCATCGGCAGCGGGGTCTGCGCGTCCTTAGGACCGAACACATGGCAGGACTACGTCCCAATGACGTTTGCCACCATCGGCATTTGCCTGCCCGCGTACGTGCTGGGCCCGTTACTGGTCCTGGTCTTCGGCATCTGGCTGGAGTGGCTCCCTGTTGCCGGCTGGGAATTGATCCCGGGAGACAAGATCCTGCCATCCGTTACCCTGGGTTCGGTCTATGCCGCCTATATCGCCCGGCTGAGCCGGGGAGGCATGCTTGAGACCTTGTCCAGAGATTTCATCCGCACCGCCCGGGCCAAGGGTATGCCCGAATCGATCATCATATTCCGTCATGCGATGCGGGTAGGGTTATTGCCGGTGGTGTCTTTCCTGGGTCCGGCGCTGGCGGGTTTGCTCAGTGGTTCTTTTGTCGTTGAAACCATATTCCAGGTGCCTGGTCTGGGCCGGTATTTCGTCCAGGGCGCATTTAACCGGGACTACACCTTGATCCTGGGCGTGACCCTGTTATTTGCCTCCATGATCATCCTGTTCAACCTGCTCGCCGACGTGATGCTGGCCTGGCTTGATCCCAAAGTAAGACAGGAAACCATCAATGGTTAGCACATCGCCACGCCAGGATGCCTGGAGAAGACTGAAAAAGAACAAAGCGGCCATGTTCGGCCTGGTTGTCCTGGGGATACTCATCGTTCTCTCCATCCTGGGGCCCTGGATTACCCCTTATTCCTATTCGGAACAGAACCTGGAACTGGGACCTAGTTCGCCGTCGCCGGCGCACTGGCTGGGTAGCGACCTGTTCGGCCGCGACCTGTTGACGAGGATACTCTACGGCAGCCGCATCTCGCTCGCGGTGGGTTTTATCGCCTCTTTCGTCGCGTTGATCATTGGCGTGTCCTGGGGCGCTGTGGCCGGTTACCTGGGAGGGCGCATCGATGTCCTGATGATGCGTATCGTCGATGTCCTGTACGCCCTGCCGTTCACCATCTTTATCATCCTGCTGATGGTCGTATTCGGTAATAATATCATCCTGTTATTCCTGGCTATCGGTGCGGTGGAATGGCTGACCATGGCGCGCATCGTGCGCGGCCAGGTGCTGCACGTCAAGCAGCAGGGATTTGTGGAAGCGGCGGTCAGTCTGGGCCTGACCCGTTTTCAAATCATCGCTAAACATGTCTTACCGAACGTGTTGGGCCCGGTGATCGTTTACACCACCCTGACCGTGCCCAATGTGATCCTGCTGGAATCCTTCCTGAGCTTCCTGGGCCTGGGTATCCAGCCGCCGCAAAGCTCCTGGGGCCTGCTTATTTCATACGGGGTGGAGACCATGGAGGAATATCCCTGGTTGTTGATCTTCCCTGCGCTGATATTGTCACTGACGCTGTTCTCGCTCAACTTCCTGGGCGACGGCCTGCGCGATGCCCTGAGCGAGAGGTAAAATCCGCAGAATAAATATATCCGCAGATGACGCAGATTACCGCAGATAAAAATATAAAAGATCAGGAGACTTATAAAATTCTTGGGGCGGCAATGGCTGTACATAGTGAACTCGGACATGGTTTTCTTGAGGCAATTTATCATGAAGCACTGGAACAGGAATTCAATTTGCAGGACATTCCATTTTCGAAGGAGAAAAAACTTTCTGTTTACTATAAGAAGCATAAATTGAAGACTTTTTATCTGCCGGATTTCATTTGTTACGATTCAGTGATAGTTGAAATAAAAGCTCTCCAAAGATTATCAAACCATGAAGAGTCCCAACTAATCAACTACCTTAAAGCCTCCGGATTAAACCGGGGTTTATTGATTAATTTCGGCGCCAGGCAACTTCAATATAAAAGACTCGTTTTTAATCTGCGTTAATCTGCGTCATCTGCGGATAAATATCTGTGGATAAATATCTGTGGATGTACAAAAACGCTCATGCATGGCAAAATGATTCCATGTGTATCAGGATAAACAGGAGGAAACCATGGGTCTGTTGACGGGCAAACGTGCCTTGATTGTGGGGGTGGCAAGCAATCGTTCGATTGCCTGGGGGATAGCAAAAGCGATGCATCGGGAAGGTGCGGAACTTGCGTTTACCTACCAGAATGAAAAATTGCAGGGACGGGTTGAGAAGTTCGCCGCGCAAACGGGATCAGATATTACACTGCCCTGCGACGTAGGCGAGGATGAGGCAATCCAGGACGTATTTACCCGCCTCGGTGAACATTGGCCGCACCTGGATATTCTCGTTCATTCCGTCGCTTACGCGGACCGGGAACTGCTTGAGGGTGATTACCTGAGCAGTGTCTCCCGGGAAGGTTTTCTTACAGCCCACGATATCAGCGCCTATAGTTTTGCCGCGCTGGGTAAAGCGGCCCGTCCGATGATGCAAGGCCGGGATGCCGCCATGCTGACCCTCACCTATATCGGCTCGATCAGGGCCATGCCGAATTACAACGTAATGGGGATTGCCAAGGCCAGTCTTGAGGCCAACGTGCGTTATATGGCTGCCAGTCTCGGGCCGGAGGGTATCCGCGTCAATGCCATCTCGGCCGGGCCTATCCGCACCCTGGCTGCATCGGGCATCAAGGGACTCAGGGGGTTCCTCAACCACGTCGAACAGGTCTCACCCCTGCGCAGAAACGTTACTATCGAGGAAGTCGGCAACGTGGCTGCGTTCCTGTGTTCCG
This sequence comes from Gammaproteobacteria bacterium, assembly GCA_965222155.1. Taxonomy (GTDB): domain Bacteria; phylum Pseudomonadota; class Gammaproteobacteria; order Eutrophobiales; family Eutrophobiaceae; genus JAAXHV01. Next base: position 23,224 of record CBDCTH010000009.1, on the reverse strand, counting down.
ATTACGCATCCGCCGTAACCGGAGAGATTACTTACGTCGATTGCGGTTACAATGCAACGGGCAGCGAGGGGCAGGAGTAGTTCCTGACTGCTCCCTTTCGGTCACAGATTATTCTTCCATAAACCGAGCATCAAGGATTCATCGACCATGCACAAAAACAACTGGTTGTTATGGGCGCTGCTTGGCGCCGCCGTTGCCGGCATATTCTGCGGCTGGTTCTTCGGTCACTCGATGACCGCCATAGAATGGGTGGGAGAATTATTCCTGGACGCGTTGAAAATGACCATTATCCCGCTCATCGTTGCCGCCGTGATCAGCGGTATCGCTTCGCTTGGCGGCACTTCAGGCGGACTGCAACGGCTGGGCGGGTTCACTGTGCTGTACTATTTCTGTACTACCGCTATCGCCGTCATGGTGGGGCTGATTATCGTCAATATTATCCAGCCCGGCGCCGGCGTGACCGAAGTGAGCCAGGTTATTCCCGACCGGGTCAGCGGCAAGGAAGAGACCGGCTTCGTGGAGATCATCCGCTCGCTGATAGGCGACAATATCATTGCCGCGGCAGCTGAAACCAAGCTGCTGGAAGTGATCGTCTTTTCCATCCTGTTCGCCGCTGCCCTGACAACGGTCGGGGAACGGGGCAAACCCCTGCTGGCCTTTTTCGACGGACTGAACGATGTAATGATAAAAATCGTCGTCTGGATCATGTATTTCGCTCCTATCGGTATTTTTGCCCTGATTTCATCCAAACTTGGCGATACCGGAGGCGGAGAACATTTCTGGCGTGAAATAGCGGCCGTGGGTAAATACATGATGACAGTGATTATCGGGCTGACCCTGCATTTTATGATCCTGTTGACCATCCTGGTTGTCGTCAGCCGGCGCGGGCGTCAATTCATAACTACGATGTCCAAAGCCCTGATAACGGCATTCGGTACCGCCAGTTCCTCGGCTACCCTGCCCCTGACGATGGAATGCGCTTTGGAAGCCAATGTGGATAAACGGGCCGTTAAGTTCGTCCTGCCCCTGGGATCCACGGTCAATATGGACGGCACCGCGCTGTATGAGGCGGTAGCCGTGATGTTTATAGCCCAGGCTTACGGTATTCACATGGCGCCGATGGACCAGGTCGTAATTTTCATTACCGCCACCCTGGCTGCGATAGGCGCGGCCGGCATCCCCGAGGCAGGTCTGGTAACCATGGTGATCGTGCTGACCGCGGTGGGCCTGCCCATGGAAGGTATCGGCCTGTTACTGGCCGTGGACTGGTTTCTGGATCGGCTCAGAACAACCGTAAACGTCTGGGGCGACAGCGTGGGATCAACGGTAATTGAAAAAATCTGTTTTAAATAACTGCTCCAATTCCACACCGCGCACAGTAAAAGATATTCTTGATGATATGAATGAATTCATAATCAGGGACGGATATAGGAAAATAAAGCACAAACCATATTTCCCCGCGCTGTCGTCATTCTGGCGAAAGAAATTGAGTCGTAGCAAGCAAAATTTTGTGTGCAAATTCCTATTCGGTCCAATTATTCAAAGCTTGCGTTTCGCTCACGGTTCAGTTGGTTTTCCCATTCGCGTTCTTTTCTTATTCCTTCCTGCAATTCTGTATACTGACTTTTAGCCCAGGCTACCACATCTTCGTTGTCATGCTCATAGAGGTCTTGGTACAAAACAGCCCGCCTCTCAAGGATATCTGCTCGCGAACCGCTCCATGACGTCGGCCTTAGTACATCGGCAAAACATTTTAAGATATCTTCTAAAACAGGCGCTTTATCAAAGATCGTATAAACAAAGGGTTTCCATTCATATTTTCCTGTTTCATCTGATTGTTTGAATGCCTTCACCGTTGATGCTACTAACGGATAGCGAGAAGATGTATCTTTCTCGCACCAGGATAGGAGGTCAATGTCTGAAATTTGATTGAGCGGATTATCATGTAGTTCAAAATCATCGCTGAACATCCTTCGGCGCTGATAGTCCTTAACATCATCTCCTCCTAAAAACATACCCAGAAATATTGTAGGCTGCATTTTTGCAAGTTTGTTGAGCAACTGGGGAAAGTCAAAGGAATAGACACGGTTTTCGGAAATTGCCTTCGCAAGATTTTGGCATATTATTGTGGCTGCATGACTACCCTTTGTTCCATCAAGGCAGACGCTGACAACCCTGGCTAATTCATAATCATGGTTATTCTGTCCCTTCTCGAAGGAAAATGCCGTCATCACGTCCCGCGCCACCGCCATCAAATCATTAGAGTACTTCGATGATTCTTTTTCTTTCTCATAAAACCGCATCTGGAGTATGTCCAAAGCAACATTGACGCCTCCCTCTTTCAAGAGAATTTTCCTCAGTAGACCAGCCAAATCATCATCACTTATAGATTTATGAACACGCCCCCACACAAGATGTTGGAATAAATGTATTGGTGCTTTTCCAAAGTCAAGAGCTTCGTGCAATCGTTCCACACCTCTTTTGTCAATAGTAGATGTCACTTGGAAATCTGGAAACCATTCCCCTAGCAACTCATCCTTGACCAGATCATCAAGCGTTGAATTATAGAACGAAGAGTCTGATTTTGCGCAGGATGAAAGAAAACCCCGGAAGACACTAGCCCGCATTTCTCACCAGTTGATGCGATGCTCGCGCAGGATTTGTCCCGCCTGTGGGTGCCTGCGACTGAAAGCATAGCCGTAGCTACGGTTGAGGGAGCACGTGCCCACAGGCGGGACAAAGACAAGCGAGGGCGCATCAAGCGCAGTCTGTAATGGCGAGATAGTGCTGAATGTGTCATAACATATTGACGGCAAACAAGTATCCGATGGCATCAAGCGGACTGGTGAGAAATGCGGGCTAGTACCCTTTCAATTTAATTCTGACCGGTTAAGCTGTCATAGGCCCTGTGCAGTTTAACCCTGGCTTTATCGACATCAAACAACCAGGTAATACTGGCCTTCTCCTGATTTCGGCGCGTCTCCCAAGCCGCCAGTTCTGTTTTTAACAGGTCCAGCGTCGCAATGCGTCGGTCCAGACATTGCCGGTTCATATTACCGATTTCGATCTCCACCCTATTCAGCCAACTGGCGTGCTTGGGCGTATAATGAAACGCCAGTTTACGCAGCAACCGCCGCGCCGCCGGCGCCGGGAATGCCCGGTACAAGGCGGCGGGATGGTGCGTGCTGTAATTGTCCAGTACCACCCGTATGCGTTCGGCCTCAGGATAATGCTCATCCACTAATTCACGCATTATCTCAGCAAAGTCGGCGGTTTTCTTGGTGCCTGTCACCTTGGCATGACGCCAGCCACGATGACGGTCAAAGCACAGAAAAATGTTGACAACCCCCTTGCGCTCATAGTCATAGTCCGTCTTGCTCACCTGCCCGGGCGCCATCGGCTTGCCCGCATGCACCTCCCCCACCCACTGTTTTGTCGCCTCGTCAAAATTCACCAAGGGCACATCCGGTGACGGCACTTCAGCATACACATCCAGACTATGCTCCAGCTGCGCAATGTACGCCGCATCCATCTGACCCAGGCACCACATCTTCCGTTGCCAGGGCTTGAGTTGATTCGCCTTCAATCGCTGCCGGATGGTTTCCATCGATACCTGTTCCATATCGGTCAGGGCAATCCACTGCTCAGCCAGCAAGGCCAGTGTCCACCGGCACCGACCCGACGGCGGCGCACTGCACGCAATCGACACCAGCAACGCATCCTCATACGCATCCGTCTTGCGCGGCTGTCCCGGACGAGCCCCCTCTGCCAACGCCGCCTCCAACCCATACTCCACAAACTCCCGCTGCGTCCGATACACCGTCGACGTGCTCACTGACAACGCCTCTGTAATCGCCTGGTCCGTCATCCCCCGTCCGTCCGCCAGCAGTAAAATCTGGGCCCGCTTGATGGCCCGCACCCGTTGCTTCCCCTGGGACGTGACCTGTTGCAAGTAACTCCGTTCCGCCACCGTCAGCGCAACCCTATAAGTGATATGCATGCCAGTACCCCTCTTGTGATAAAGGGGATAATGGATCATAAAATACACACTATGTCGATCCCTGACGCGAAAAAATATGCCCCCGGCTATACCTATAAGCAAGGCCAGTACCTCGCCTTCATCTATTACTACACCAAAGTCAACGGCAGCGCCCCGGCACAGGCCGATTTGCAACGCTATTTCCAGGTCTCGCCTCCCTCAGTCCACCGCATGTTGACCCAATTGGAGGACAAGGGACTCATTCGAAAACAGCTTGGTGTCGCACGTAGCCTCTCATTGGTACTGCCTGTCCATCAACTGCCACAACTTGACTGAATTTGACTCGTCAATCGATCAGAATTAAATTGAAACAGTACTAGATGGGCTGACTGAATTTCTGGCTGACTATCCAGGTATGTCGCTGCAGCCTACGAGGAGTAATCAGACAATAATATGGGGACAATTTCATTTCAAAGCTAACGGATCTGATATAGCGACCGAGGATACATTTGAGCTTAACATGTTGATTAATAGCAGATTCCCAAGAACAATTCCCGAGATAAGAGAGACAGCGGGCAAGATACCAAAAACCGGTGACTACCACGTTAATCAAGATGGTACTTTATGTCTCGGTTCATATTTGCGCATTAAAAAGGCTTTGTTTGATGCTCCCAATCTTGTTTCATTTACTGAGGAATTCCTTGTTCCATATTTGTTCAACGTTTCCATTAAGCTTCGCAATGGCGGGGAATTCGTAACTGGAGAATTGGCTCATGGAAGAGCTGGTATTATTCATGACTATATGGAAATGTTTGATTTGAGCAAAGCAGCCCAGATCGTTTACGCACTTGAACTCCTAGGGACGAAAAAAAGGATAGCGAATAAGAAAATGTGCCCGTGCGGCTGTGGACTGAGACTGGGCCAATGCCCGGTTCATCACCGACTTAACATATTTCGACCTATTGCACCGAGATCATGGTTCAGCAAACACGCAAGAGATACTGAGACAGGACAATTCAGTTAAAACATTGCAGCCTGGAGATACTCACGCCCACCGGTTGCTACTGACAGGGGAATCCATGAGGAAAAAATTGGGAGAGTTGATAGCAGGTGAACATTTGGGTTAAAAACCTGGATACGTGGCACATTTTCCACTCCAACAACCAACTGCCAGACCGTGACCTCCCCCCAAACTTCACATACACCCGTATAATTAGCCGATCAGTAAAACACCCTGGGCTGAAAATCTGCCTGGTTGGTGATGCTGGCGCTGCTGCCGGTAGCCCGAATGATGTACAATCCCTGTCGCTCTGCATACACCTCCACAGAATGATCCAACTTCAGGTATGCCACTGCGCCTAAGACCTTTCGCCCTTTGAATTCCGGCACCCAACCCGTGAATTTATCCAGCTTCTCCAGAAAATGTGTCACGTCCCCGGCCCGTAACGTGGTCTTGACTTCCACGACCACCACTTCCTCACCGTTCGCCGCCAGAATGTCATACTCATAATGCTCGCCATGACGTCGGCCCTTCACTGTGGGATGTGTCGTCAGCACTTTTATCCCTTGTTGCTGCAACAAGGGAATCAGGTCACCCTCCACCAGACTCTCCACCAGCTTGCCCCACTGACTGGTAAACAACTCATCCAGCTTTTTCAGCCGTCGGTCAGTATCCTTCATCCGCTTGTCCATCCGCCGGTCTGTTTCCTTCATCTGCCGGTCTGTTTCCTTTATCCGTTCACCAGCCTCCTTTATTACCTTGCAGGCTTCTTCCAACTGCTTGTCTGTTGCTTTTATCTGCTTTTTGATCTCCTCCGTCTCGCGGGATGCTTTTTTTTGCTCCTCTGATACGGCTCGCAGGATATTCCAGATTTCCTCGGGGGTAGAGGGTTCTCGATGCAGTTCGTTTTCCATGATGACTTGCTCCTATGCTGTCTTGATGTTGCAAAGACTAATAGAATAACCAGAGCATATCAAGTTCTATCGCGTTAATTACATGAATTAAACAGCAATTCACGCAATAACGTGTCCAACTCATGCCTGATTTGCTACTACATCGCCACCGGCCCGGTTATCCACCAGTACCAGGATATCAAGGTGGGTAACCGTTGGTTCCATGCCAAAGACTTCTCGGAAGTGCTGAGTAAATGCCGGAGAAAAAAATTCTTCCGCCTGCGCCTGGGATTCCCAAAGGTAGACGGAATGTCCATTACCCGTGGTTTCATCGAGGTCCTTGGGGGACAGACCACGTTTTTTTTGGACGACGAACGTAGCGAGTCTCTCAACACGGCGCCGGAGCACGGCCTGATGCTGCGCGGGTCGCTGCCTTGGTAAGAGAAGACATAACGAGAGACAGCTTTATTTTTACTCCGTCTACTCAGAAATGGTTTGCCAGTTCCGCTCACCATAGTAAATGTGCAGGATTTCAACGCGATCTTCGCGAATTCGGTACACAATCAGATAAAGCACGATCGGGGTCAGGTCGCACATTGTACACACTGAGATTTATCACTACTACTACTTCACACTCATTTCTTTGCGTGTACAATGTGCGACCTGACCCCATGTACTGATGCGCAACAGGCGACCCGATATGGTCTGCATTCCACCCAGGTGAGTGCCTGGAAAAGGCAACTGACCAAGCAAGCCAGCGCGGTGGGCGGCATGAAAAAACTTGACGCAACATGCCATCGGTACTATCTTTGCGTTAGCATTCCGAATATGTGGACGCACGAGCTAATCCCCCCGGGACCGAGTTGGACACGCTCCCCGGTGATACTTGTTTATGGAGTTCTATGACCACGAAACAGGCAATCTTATTTATCAATGGGAGGGTCTCCAACACTGTAAAAACGCAAATATATTACGACAAAACCTGCCTGCTAAGTGCCGGCTGTTTACTCGTAATATATCCGTGCTGAATCAGGCCATTTTGTTGTTCAAGCGGATTGACCACCTGAGACGGACCTTGAAAATAATACAACATAATTTGGGGATAAAATCCCTGGCTAGCCTAGCCGTTATAACCAGTAAAACGACTGTCTCGTTCCGGCACACCCCGGTATTTTTTCCGGCTACAGAGATTCCTCGTAAACTGTGATATCGGCATTTGCTCGCAGGATATTGTTGAATTCCGCCCAGGTCGATGTAGTGTGAGCTTGCAGTAATTGACCGCCTATGGCATCCAGTTCTTCCTTTTCAATCGTGTCCGGGTCTGCCTTGCTGACGGAATAGACGATCACGACTATGTAATCCCCTGTTCCCAGAGAAGCACCTTCGTAGAGAGGCTTATCAGCCTCCGGTATACCTGCTCCGAACGCGGTGCGTAACACGGATCGATTGGTGTTTTCATCATCCTGGATAACACCCGTGGCAGTTTTCCAATCAAGAGAGTATTCCAGGGCCAACTCCTCTTTTGACTTTCCCTGTTTCAATTGCTCCAGGATTGTCTCGCCCTGTTCCTTAATCCGGTCCCTTGCCTGTTCATATTTTACCCTCGTGACAATTTCATCCCGTACGTCCTCAAAAGGTTTTTTCATGGAAGACCGATGTTCCAACACACGTAATACCATGTAACGGTCGTTCTCCAACTCGAGGAGATCGCTGTTATTTTCTTCCAGCAGCACCTCATCGCTGAACGCCGCTGAAGTTACACTCGGCTCTGCAACAATACCAACACCAGGGTCTTCCCTGCTGATAAAATCACTCTTTTGCAACTGCAGCCCTAATTCTTCAGCCGCCACATCCAACGTATCGGGATTTTCATAAGTCAGCGCCGCCAGCCGGTCCGTCAGTTCATACAATTGCTTAGCTGCCTTCTCTTCCCTCAGGTCCTGTTCCACTTCTGCGCGCATCCCTTCCAGGGTGGCCTCACTGACTCCCTTGATTTCATCTACTTCCATGATATGGAAACCATAACGGGACTGCACCGGTTCACTAATCTCTCCGGCCACCATGGAAAAGACAACTTCATCGACTTCTGCCTCTAATACGCCTTTTGAAAGGAATCCGAATTCGCTGAACTCAATAGATCCCTCATGCTCTCCTGCGTAATTTACCGAGACGTCCTGCAGTTCCTTACCTTCCTTGACCAGCGCGTGCAATTCATCTGCCTTCGCTCTCATCTGGTCAACGAGCACTTCGGCGGGTTCCTCAGGCAGTTTGATCAGGATTTGTTTTACCCCGCGGGTTTCCTCTACCTCGTAATTATGTTTGTTTTCATCGAAGTAGGCTTCAAGCTCTCCCTTTTCCAGGTAGACCTCTTCGGCAACCCTGGCCAGGGACAGGACCAGGTAGGCAATTCTGACTTTTTCCGGTTCAATGTACCGGCCATTATCTTCATAATATGACTGAAGCTGCTCGTCAGTCACCTCTATGGATTCTTTCTGCTCATCGGAGGACAACACGGCATACGAGAAATCACGAGTTTGATGCACATTGCTGGAATAGCTGGAAACCTCAGGTTGCGTCACAAAATCCGTTGTAAAAAGCGCACTACGCATTTGTTCGACAGCCATATCCTGCTGTATCCTTGCCAGGAAGCCCGCAGGGGTCAATCCACTTCGGTTTGCCGCAATTTCAAACAGCGACATGTTAAACCCGCTATCGTCGTTGAATCCGGGTACCTGCCGGATTGTCTGCCATACTTCCTGTTCGCCCACGTATAAACCGGCTTCGTTCCCTGCCTGCTTCAGCAACTCGATTTGTATCAGGTCTTCCGTTACCCGTTTTTTTATCAGCGATTCCGCTTCCTCTGCGACCGGAGCGCCGGATATGGACTGCCACTGCTGGCGCATATCCTGGTAGGCGCGCTGATAGTCCGCAAGGGTTATTTCTTCCCCATTGACTTCAATGGCAATCACCCCACCCGCCTGGTCAAAATAATAGTTGATACCCCAGAACGCAAAAGGAATGATCATGATGGTGAAGATGACTACGGCCAACCAGCCTTTCACCTGGTCCCTGATCGTTTGTAACATTCAATCTCTCTATCGTCATTCCGGCGCAAGCCGGAATCCAGTAAATTACTTCGTCGCCTTAAGCGACACATTGGTTTAAACAGTGACCGGGCGCGCGCAGGCACACCCGTGTCAATTCCGGCAGATTATACGATATTTCAAAGCACAGCGGCTGGAAATTTTACAGCCGAACCTGTCGATAATGTCACATTCCAGATAATGGCCACGGACACCCGGATTGCGACCATAATAAGGATCTCCAACGGTGTTGCTTGTGCGCCTGCCGAAGTCCAGTTCAAACATCGTATCACGCCATTTGTAGTAACCCTCCGGCATCATATTTTGATTATCCGGATAGTCCATAAACAGGTTCTGATCTTTCAGTAACGCCTTTTGCCGCCGCTTTATAAACTCCGCATTCACCCCGCTGTAACTGGCAGTGGATAAGCCTGCCGGTTTTTCTGTTGTCAGCGCGGGTGCTACCTGGCCTGCCATGGCCAGGGCGCCGCTAGCGCCGGCGGTCGAGAGAAGATTGCGTCGAGTAATCATAAGTCCAACTCCGGTAAAGTTGCTATTGATACAACGATTATTCAGTCAGTTGCTGACCATCTGGCGGATTCAAACAGTTGCCTTCGATCCCGGTAGCCAGGGGCCCGGACACGATTGGTCCCTTGTTCTGTTCTCCTACGCCGCTTTTTCAATCTGGCACATCAGGCCTTTCAGGTTCGTGGCGCCCATACCCGGATCTAATCCACCTGAATCCTCGGTGAGCATATTGATATTGGACTCTAACTGGACTTCAATATCGGTGCGGTCTTTTTCCGGGAACCACCAGCCCCACTCGGCACTGACGACTCTCGGATCGATACCGTCAAATAACCTGGCCCGGAAGTTAACTTTACCGCGCGGCGATTTAATATGGACCCAGTCGCCGTCATTGATACCGCGTTCCGCTGCCGTGTCCGGATGGATTTCGACCAGGGGATCGGGGTGCGTACGGCGTAAATAATCTCCCTGACGATGTTCGGAACCAAAAAAGTTGAATATCCGTTGGCCGGTGATCAACACCAGTGGATATTTTTCCAGGAACTCGGGCTCTCGTTCCGGGCTTTCCGGTGGTTCTACAAAACCAGGCAAGGGGTCATAGCCCCACTCTTCATATTTATGCAGATAAAAATCCAGTTTCCCGGATTCCGAGTTGAACCCTTCTTTTTCATACTTCCGGTATTTCACTTCAGTTTGAATATACGGCATTTCCTTGAATTCATCCCACGTCAATCCGGCAGGTTCAAGGATGTAGTCCAGAGACTCTTCATAGCTATCCCAGAAATGGTCTGTAAAGCCCAGTTTCATACCCAGTTCATTGAGTATTAAATGATCCGGCCGGGCTTCACCCTCCGGTTCCACCGCCTTGTTGCGTGGAAAGACGTAACCATGCACCTTCCAGTAATCGGCAATATTGTCATTTTCCAGCCACGTGGCTGCCGGCAACACAATATCCGCCAGCTCCGTAGTCAGCGTAGGAAAAATGTCTGCGGCCACGAAATATTCCAGCTTGTGTTTCAGGAGATTATAAACACGTCTGGAGTTCTCGCGCGCAGTCAGAGTATTACTGGCGAATATCACCATTGCCCTGACTTGATAGGGATCTGCCTTTTCGATGGCATCCCAGACTACATGGGGTGTGATACGGTTAATGGTTGCCCCGAGTTTATACTTGTCTGCTCCCAGCATTTTGGCATGCTGCTCCGGCGGTAACTGATCAAACAAGGAGAATTTCGCCCGCGGCAGACCCGGCGGCAGACCAAAAATTACATTACCGCCCGGCACATCCAGATTACCGGTCAGCGCAACCAGGTAGATCAATGCCCGGTCGGCATCGACACAATTGATGTTCTGTTCTATACCGACTCCCCACTGCATAGCCGCAGGCCTGGTGGTGGCATACAGCCGTGCCGCCTCGATAATCTTTTCCCTGGGCACCCAGGTGATTCTTGCAGCACGTTCCGGCGTAAACTCTTCAAGCCGCTCGACAAACTTTTCAAAACCGGTAGTGTAATTCTCTACGAAGTCGTGATCATAAAGATCTTCCTTCACTATTACATGCATCATGGCCAGTGCCAGGGCCGAATCAGTGGCGGGGCGGAGCTGTAGAAAGAGATCAGCCTTCTCAGCCAGTTTTGTCCGGCGCGGATCGATCACGATAAACTTGGCGCCATTAGTTAAAGTCTTGGCCAGGTTAATGCCCTTGTTTTCATCCGGGTTGGAGATGAGATGATTACTGCCCCAGGCCACCACACAGGCCGGGTAGCTGTCATAGTCGCACAGGGATATATCCATCCCCATCAATTTTGATATCGCCACCCGCGGCAAATAACACATATGCCCCGGTGTGAGAACATTAGGCGAACCGTAGAGATTGGCCACCCGATAGACGAAACGGTGAAAATCGCGGCCCGTGCCATGGCCGAACACAACAGACTCTGCACCTGACTCCTGTTTAAATTGATTCAGCTTCCCGGCTATTTCGGTCAGGGCCTCTTCCCAGGAGATCCGTTCCCACTTTCCTTCTCCACGGGCGCCTGTCCGCCGTATCGGGTGTAATAAACGGTCGGGATGGTATTGTAATTCAATAGACCCATAGGCCTTCTTGCAGGTATAACCCTTACTGACAGGATGATCCTTGTCCGGTTGGATCTTCACAACCTTACCGTCTTCCACCACGACATACACGCCACAACCACCATGACCGCATGAGCGGCAAATTGTACGCACTCTTTGTTTATTTTCAGTATCCATGTTCATTATGTAACCACAATGTAGTCAAGAAAATTTTATGGAAGTTCAATCACTCACCATATATGTTTGTCTTATGGTTTGTTATTAGATCATAAAACAAATGGGTTTATGATTTTGGTATAGCAGACCGTTATATTGGTATATCTGACGAATTTCAAGAAGACTCTATTTTCATAAACGACCGTTTGTGAAAATTAGTTTCACGATAGTGAAAAATTAAAAGCGATCCAATGCGCCGCCGGGTATCACCACCATTTCGCCGGCTTATTGCCTCGCTTTCGACTCTGCTGATTGCCGTGCCTCATCCAAACGTTGCTCTCTTTGCGCTAAACCCAGTGCTTCGGGTACAGGTAGCGTACCTGGGCCAGGATGTCGGCTGCCTCACTCAAGTCTCCCGCATCCAATGCCGCATCAAATGCCGGCCAGTGTACCTTGGTGGACTCCGCTATAATCTTTCGCTCCAGTTCAGCGTCGCGTTCTGCAATCGCCTGTCTGGTCGCTTCGAAACTTTGTTCCAGTGTATCCACCGGTGTCACTCCCTGTGAATCTTGCTCTCCAAGCTGCGCGCCCTGCCCAAACAACTCCGGATACGCCTGCCAGCCCCACCAGGCGCCGGCGCCTATGAGCAGGATAAGTACCAGTGCGATTTTCCAGTGAACGTTAGATGGGCGCATCGCAATCCCCCGAGGGCATAGATCCTGTGTGAATTAGGATTAGCCCGTCTTGTTAACGGACTTATTATCTTAATGCTATCAAGGGGCAAAGTCGACGTGGATAATTTATCAAAGGAGTATTTCTCATTAACGACCGTTTTTGAGAAGGATTCCGCAAGGTGCCAAAAACCCCGAAAACAAGGCATTTTTCATTCTCGAAACTCATTCTTGATTGCTTTTTCTCGATTTGTTACTCCGCGGCGAGTTTCGATAACTTTCAGAATTTGGGTAAATAATGTAAATCGGCTATGCCCGGGTATCCACCCAGGTTCAGTATCTGCGCCTGCAGTATGAAGCGCGCCTCCAGGCTCAGTGCGACAAAATTTATGAAGACAAGGCCAGCGGCGCCAAGGCATCACGAAAAGGTCTGAAGCTCGCGCTGGAAATACTGCGGGAAAACGACACCATGGTCGTGTGGAAACTCGACCGGCTGGGACGTAGCGTAAAAGATTTGGTGAACATCGTCTGTGACCTGGAGCAGCGCGGCGTGCATTTCAAATCCCTGACCGATCAGATCGATACCTCTACGACGGCCGGTCGGTTTTTTTTCCATGTCATGGCCAGCCTGGCGCAGATGGAGCGGGATTTGATAGTGGAACGCACCCCCGGGCCGGTTTGGATGCAGCACGCAAACAAGGACGTACTGGGGGTCGCAAACGAAGACTGACAGATTCCAAAATTAGCGCCGCAAAACGGTTGTTGCGAGACGGCACGCCTCCTCGGGAAGTGGCAAAGAACTTGGGAGTATCTATACCAACGTTATATAGATGGTTGCCGGCTGTGCAACGGCCAAAGAATTATGACGCGGCCATAAGTAAAAAAAAGTAATTGTCCGTGTCATCTCTGAAGAACTCTATTATCAGGGACTAACGTTGTATCTTTTGACAATGACAAGCCGCCTTCGTAATTCTCGCTGTTTATCTGATCTGACCACGCAAATCATCAAGTGTCCCATTTGTGAGAGTGTCTCAAGATTAATGTTATTATCTTCACGATCTTGTGGAATGAGACCCTGCCATTCATCGCCAGGCTCAAGGCGTATCGGCAACGGACGATTAACATTTGGATTTCGGCCAAATCTTTCAAACCTAGAGCACCTTTTTGCTCGTGAAAAGGAGGAACCTACCGTAATTTATCCTAGGAGAGTGAGGACACAGTCGTTATGCAATATTATCTTGATGACGGCGAATCTCATTACAGTGATTCTTGTTGGCTTCGGGCCATAACAGGGGGGACAGATTTAAATCTGTCCCCCGGGAGATTAGGGGGCATGTTTCCTTGGGAGGGAGGGCGTCTCGTCCTCCACGAGGGATCGATCCCAGGCGCCCGCTGGCGCAAAAAATCCGGCGCAATTATCGCATCGCCTGGTGAGAAATCCGGGCTTGAGTTCCTGGCGCAGGGTTCAACCGCTGTGAATAACAAAAGCATTGCCAAGTAGTAAAAAGTATGGTTTCTCTCCTGTCAGGTCCGCCTCGCCAAACCGTTTTTACGGGACATGGTGTCACTCATCTGATTTATTAAATTCGTAAAAATGTAAAAATATTAACGCACTGATAACCATAGTTACCCCGTAAATGGTTGGTACGGCAGCCAGTTCCTTATGTTCGAGTACAAACATACATAAGAACGTAGCCATGGTCACGTTTTGCACACCAAGTTCAACGGTAATGGTCGCACATTGCCTTTTTGTAAGTTTGAAGTAATTACCCAAGAAAAAACCTATACTCATCCCGATGAAATTTAGTGCCAATGCAACAGGAACCACCTCTTTTAAATTGATATATATCGATCCTTTATTAACCAGAAGAGAAAATGCAATAACAGTAAGCAAAATACCAAGTAAGGCAGGACGAAATAAAACGACCACTCGCGCCGCCAAGAGTGGCCATCTGATCCGAAATATCATCCCCGCGATGATGGGAGTTGTTGAATATAAGAAAAGGTGTCCGGTTAAACCAGGCACATCGGTAACGTAACGAGGTTCTGCCCCAGAGAACATATTTACAGCAATAGATATTATAACGGGTGCTGTAAAAACGACGATTAGACTTGATAGCGAGGTAATTAATACCGATAGTGCAATATCAGCTCGGGCGTAAAAAATGAGCGCATTAGAGGTTACTCCACCGGGACAAGCAGCAATTAATATCAAGCTTAGCGCCATTGTATCGGATTGAACAAACTGCGAGGCTACGATAAAGGCGATTAATGGAAACAGTACGATTTGTGACGGAACTCCTAAGAGTACAGCTTTAGGAAAACGGAAAATACGCACGAAATCTATGATATTCAGGGATAACCCCAGGCTAAACATAATGGATACGAGGCCTAAGGGGATTAAAACCTCCGTTACGAAAGAAATGTGCTCATTAGAAAAAGAAAGCATTGAGGGTTCAAACCCCATTACCGCTACCCTGCTACTTTCGTCACCTGATTCTGGGCTTTCTTTAGGCGTTGCAACAACTGTAATAAAACTTCACGTTCCTGCCCCGATATTTCCTCCATGGCAGACGCAACCCAGATAGCATAATCTGACGCCATAGCTCTATACAGCTTTCGTCCTTTATCCGTGATCGATATTTGAAAACTGCGGCGATCATTAGGGTTAAGGCGGCGAATAACTAATTCTTCATTTTCCATCCGGGTGAGTAATGCAGATACACTGCCCGCTGTATCAAGCAGACGTTTAGTAAGCTCACCCACTTGCAACTCTTTCTCAGGGGACTCTGCCAATTGTCTTAATACATCATAACGTGACAAACTTTGTTGATAATTACTCTGCAGGTTTGTCGCAATATTACGTTCTACAGACTTATAACACTGCAAGAATTGATGCCACAACGTTATAGAGTTTTCAACTTTACTGGATTTTTTCATAATAAATACGCCGCAGTTTTGTATTATTTCACTTATTATTATCTAATAAATCCGGTAAAAAATGTAGTACGCTATGATACATCTACTATCGCAATAGCCCTGTTCCTCAGCAAGCGAGTAAACAAAGCGGCCTGCCACCCGTTTCACGTCTGCCCCATGCCACCCCCAGGCGCGTGCCAGACATCATTATGACTGCTGTTGGGGTGCGTCGGGCGGGACATGGCCCTCACCCTTGGCAGGGTGATACAAGGTCAAAGGGTGTTATGGCGGCCAGTGATAGCGAAGTCGCACCTCGCCAGACTTCAATACAGACAGGGCCAGGAATGGTTGCCATGACCAGTGGCATTTGGCAGGCCACCTGCGCCTCGGTGTCCCACTGACCAATAGAAATCGTCAAAGTACAGAGCGCCAGGGTGGCAAGGCGGGCGCATCGCAGCAACGTTGCAGTCGCTACGTTGTCCCTTCGAATGGCCCCGCTGCGCCGAGCAGGCTGCGCGTCTCCTCGCCCTGTAGACATACTGCTCGGTCAGGGCGGCAGCCAGGTAAAACCCAGGGTGGGATGTATCAAACATTGCCATCAGCGCATTAGGAGCGGACAACTGCTGGCGCATCAAAGTCCGCCCCGCAGCCGGAGCCAGCGCGGGCAGAACATTTTGTAATACAGAATGTCTGCGGTCCAGTCCCAACGGGTGCAATGCCCACAATCAGGACCTGGAGGATAAGGGTTTCTGCGGCCGGCCCGACCGTCAGCGGCCCAGCGGCCCAGACATTGCATGAAAACGCATAACGGAATGATAGAGCCTCGATCGATGCGCTGGCCGCGATGAAATCATTCAATGGTTTGGCCGTGACGAACATTGAGGTCGGCCTGCTTCCACCCGGCGCGTGCTGTCGACGCGGGGGAATAGAGTTGCTCACGGCGCGCGAGGGTGCCCGGCACCAGGGCCGGTTGTTGAGGATCAGCAACGCCCGATGTCGGTCACTGACGCTGGCGCAAAAGGATGCAATCTACCACCTGTACCGCGACCTCAATTTCGCTTTGTCAACTGGGACGACGCACCCGCCGGGAAAATGGCGACTGAATGGGTGGCCAGGTCCTGGTAGTGGGGTTGATGTCCGGCTCATAAGATGCGCCTTAGGAAAACGGAAAATACGCACGAAATTATGAGGGATACGGGTATTAAAACCTCCGTTACGAAAGAAATTGCTCATTAGAAAAAGAAAGCATTGAGGGTTCAAACCCCATTACCACCCTGCTACTTTCGTCACCTGATTCTGGGCTTTCTTTAGGCGTTGCAACAACTGTAATAAAACTTCACGTTCCTGCCCCGATATTTCCTCCATGGCAGATAGAGATAGCATAATGGGGCTACTATACCTTTCGTCCTTTATCATATTTGAAAAACTGCGGCGAGGGGTTAAGGCGGCGAATAACTAATTCTTCATTTTCCATCCGGGTGAGTAATGCAGATACACTGCCCGCTGTATCAAGCAGACGTTAGCGCTCACCCACTTGCAACTCTTTCTCAGGGGACTCTGCCAATTGTCTTAATACATCATAACGTGACAAACTTTGTTGATAATTACTCTGCAGGTTTGTCGCAATATTACAGTTCTACAGACTTATAACACTGGGGAGTTTTCAACTTTACTGGATTTTTTCATAATAAATACGCCACAGTTTTGTATTATTTCACTTATTATTATCTAATAAATCCGGTAAAAAATGTAGTACGCTATGAACAGCTACTATCGCAATAGCCCTGTTCCTCAGCAAGCGCAAACAAAGCGGCATTCGTCACCATGATGGCTCCATACAAGGTGGGTGTTACGGCCAGTGATAAATCGTTCAATACAGACAGGGCCAGGAAGGTTGCCATAGTGGCATTCAGCACACCCACTTCAATAGAAATCGTCAAAGTATCAGAGCGCTGTAAACGTGCAGACTGAGCCAGGTAAAACCCAACAAACATTGCCATCACATTAAGCGTTAATGCAGCCGGACCAGCGCGCAGAACATTTTGTAATACGAGGTCAAAACTGACATAGACTGAAAATGCGATAACGGAAATCAGTACGAACATTGA
Organism: Gammaproteobacteria bacterium; assembly: GCA_965222155.1. Classification (GTDB taxonomy): domain Bacteria; phylum Pseudomonadota; class Gammaproteobacteria; order Eutrophobiales; family Eutrophobiaceae; genus JAAXHV01. The sequence continues at coordinate 5,811 of CBDCTH010000009.1, read as the reverse complement.
GGTCGGGCGTAACCAGATTACCAGACGATCAGCAATGTCGGTAGAAAATACACGCACTGACATACCCAGAGATACGGGTATTACCGTCATTTGAAAAAGTCTGACTATAAGTATTGGAGATAGAAAAATGGGGCACCTCGCCACCATCAAAATAATAATCCAGTGCGGCAGCGATTAATAGCGGGGTAGTGAATACAGTAATTAAACTGGCAATCGCCGTTAATGTGACAGAAAGCGCGATATTGGCCCGCGCCGCAAATACAATAGCGTTTGAAGTAACACCGCCCGGGCAAAACGCCAGGATACTCAACCCGACAGCCATTTCCGGAGGCAGTCGAAAAATAAATACGATAGCAAAACCCAACACGGGTAAGAATATCAACTGTCCCAACAGACCCACCATTACTCCGCGTGGCGCCTCAAATAATCTCCGAAAATCAGCCAGGGTTAAGGACATTCCCATGCTGAACATAATCGCCATCAGGCCTAAGGGAACAAGACTGGTATTAATAAAGGTAATCTGTTCGCTATCCATTTATTACCTTTTGCTGCTATTGTTGTATTCGTTAAATTAAAGAGGTCTGTCAGGGGATTTTTCTTGTTTATATGGTAAGCATTTTCCTTAAGAAGCCCAGGTAGCATTCATCAGATTGAAGAAATTAGTCCCCAGGATCTTTTCAATACGCGTGGTGCCATATCCGCGTTTATCCAGTAAATTCGCTAATTTCCTGAACTGATCGGGGCCGGACATATCCGGTGTAAAGGGTACGATATCAATGGTCTCTCCAGGGGCAGCTACCCCTGTTTTCTTACGGTTTTCGACATCGGCGCGATGCATTTCCTTGTAACGGTCGATATTCTCGACCTTAGATACTCCACCATCGGTACCGATACCGACATGATCTTCACCGCAAACATTGACTGCATGCTCAATGTGACGTACGACATCCTCAGCGTATACCTGCCTGCCCAGATGCAGATAGGGCATCCAGTAAATACCGGCCACACCGCCTTTTTCGGCTAGTAATCTTAACTCTTTATCCGTCTTATTGCGCGGATGGTCACTCAGTGCCCGACAACCAGTGTGGGTGATCGCCAGAGGAACATCCGTGGCGTGCAAGGTATCCAGTGTCAATTTTTTCCCACCATGACTCAAATCCACCAACACCTGGTTTGTATTAAGTTCTTTAATCACCTCTCGGCCAAACTCAGTCAGCCCCCTATTCTCAGGCGCCATGGAGCCATCGCCTACCCGGTTTCCCAGGTTATAAGTTAACTGGATGACTCTTACCCCAAGATCGGCGAATAACTGCACCCGACTGGCATCTTCACCCAGCATTTCACTGTTCTGGAAACCAAAAATTATTCCGACTTTACCGCTCTCTTTAGCTTTTAAAATATCCTGGCCGGTATAAATTTTCATGAGGTCTTTGTGGTGTTTTCGGATTCTGGCGTCCCAAGATGCAATTTCCCGCACAGTGTATTCGAATGGCCGGTCCCCGCCTTTACCAAAAACATGACCTAACGTTACCCTAACCCCCGTCAGCCCCGACTTATGCGCATCACGTAGCGCTTGTTCGTCTATTTCCGGCCAACGGTTTTCACGGCTGATTTCAACGTCCTTCGCATAGCCTCCGGCATTGGCAATGTTCGGGTTCCCCACCCATCCACATGCGTCGATAATAATGCCGTTTTTATCAGGTAAGTTTGTCCCGTCCGCTAAGCCCGTGGATGAATGCATCAACATCGGCAAACCAGCCAAGGTAGTAGCCGAAATTGAAAGAAACAATCGTCTGTTCAACTCTGTCGTATCAATCATATCGTTCTCTTTATCAGTCATAACGCTTTCCTGGACATTTACGGCGTTATAAAAATCGAGAAAGCGGAAAGAGAAATCGCTATATTCCTCTCCTCTCCCTGCCAGGGATTAATAACGCAGCTTAAAATTCACGCCGACTGTACGAGGCAGTGTGGTCTGTATCTTGTCATCAATACCTGGCCTCTCCTGAACATTCCAGGAAAGGGCCTTGCGCTCATCAAACAGATTGTTTGCAAAAATTGACGCGGCCCAGCGTTTCGTATCGACTCCAACCCTGATATTGGTAAGCACATAGTCACCCCATTCACGGAAAGCTCGATCAGTTTCACTAAACGCTGTTTGTGCCTTTCCCGTATAAGAGACATCCAGCCGGGCAAAACCGTCAAGACCCAAGATTGGGAAACGTTGTTCCAGACCCAGAGATGCACTTTCTTCAATTGTGTTAGGTATTGGGTCACCCTTCCTGCCAGTCGCGACCTGCGGACTATCTTCTGTTAACTTCTGGTTGGAGACATTAAACCCAAAATTGATAAAGAGCCCCGGCAACGCTTGGGGCTGAAAGGTACCTTCAACTTCCAGGCCATATAATTCGGCAGCACCAAAATTATCAATGAATATCGTGGCCCCTGTTGCATCGGGTTGCGATATCTGGATATCGTCCCATTCCATAAAATATATTGCCCCGTTCAGGACCAATTGTCTGTTCAGTAATGTGGATTTCCAACCCAACTCCCAATTCGTCACAACATCCGGTTCATATTGTGTCGGAATAGTGGGATCAGGCGCAAAGGGTACGTTACCGCCGCCCCGACGAAAACCTTCTGCCCAAGTCGCATAAAACAGGATATCATCGTTCAGTTCGTAAGAGACCTGAGCCTTAAAAACTTCATCCTTAGACTTGGCTGACAGGGCAGTCAGAAATCCTTCGGTACGCCCGAAGATATCGACAGGCACCTCAATAAATTGTTCTTCATCAAAGGAGACATCGAAATGCCGTCCCCCGACCAATAATGTAAAGCGATCGGTCACATCGAATGACACTTCACCAAATATCGCTTTTATTTCCGACTCCACCAACATGCGCAAAGCAAAGAAACCGCCAGTCGTATCAAAATTATTGGGCATATCACCCGTAGTAGTATCGACAAAACCACCAAAGCTAAACCGATTTATATCCAGATTCTGGTAGTAGCCACCAATCACAAGCTGTAACCGGTTTTCAAAATCCGAAGCAAAACGGACTTCATGGCTGGTGACCTCGGTATTGACTGGTTGGTTTACCCTCGACGGGACAGGCGTGAATTGAGAAACATCAAAAGAAAAGAAATCGTCGCGCTCAACAGAAGAGGAGGCCCAGGTAAAAGTGCCAAGAGGGAATTTGTGATTAAAAGTCAAATTGAAAACTTCCAGCTCATCATCAAAAGGCTCGATAACAAAACCAGCTACTGAATCATCATTTACGCCGACCGACGTATCATCATCCAGTTCAATATCTTGTCTATGATAGGCAAACAGTAAATCGGTGTTGTCAGTGATATTCCAGAGTGCTTGTATCCGGCCACCAATTGTATTCTCTTCATCCGAACCATCCAGACCCAAGTCGGGCCGATCCGCTAAACCTTCATTATCCCGATGCATTATCACTGCCCTGACAGCCAGCTTATCTTTAACCAGAGGCACATTAACAACACCGTTGACTGAAAAACGATTACCACCATCACGCGAAGCTCGTGCGACGGTAGTATCAACCATACCTTCAAATTCCTCCACGTTGGGTTTTCTGGTGATATAGCGAATAGTTCCTCCTTGTGAACCTTCGCCATAAAGCGTGCCTTGTGGTCCGCGTAATACTTCGACCCGTTCCATGTCATACAGTGTCAGACTTGCTTGCTGAACATTGATATTAGAAAAAGTGAAAGGAATTTCATCCAGATAAACACCGGTCTGGGCAGCGCCGGAATTTCCTGCAAGTCCGCGCACGATAAAACGCGTTTGTTTGGGGCCTGCATCAATGGCTTCGAGTCCGGGAACCAGTCTGGCGATTCCGGCAAAGCTGTCCACCGCAGTTCTTTCCAGCAGGCCACCACTCACCGCAGAAATATTGTAAGGAATATCCTGGACGCTTGCAGCGCCTCTTTTTGAAGCTGTTACAAGAATTTCTTCAATCTCCTCAGCCGCATTGACAAGACCGGCTGAGAATAACAACAGTACGTAGCAGGTTAACTCCAGCATCCCTTTAACGATTTGAATTGCTCGATTCATAACATTGCCCTCTACTTGACAGAATGATTGTTTTAAAATTAATTACTAAAAATCCGACACGGCATTTTCGATCCAACTTGTTAAAAAATTCTTTTTACAGTCCGCCAACTCACTATCAAAGACCTGGAGGATCTGCTATGGGCTGATGACGATAGGCTTCCCGCTTGTAAGGCGTTCCTCTTTTCAGCGTTAACACAATCGAACGTAGATTACTGATATCTTCCAAAGGGTTCTCTTTAAGAAATACCAGATTAGCCAGCTTACCTTGCTCGACAGTACCTATTTTGTCTTCCAGGCCCAACGCTGCCGCAGCGTGAAGAGTGGCTGTCTGGATAGCTTCCATATTGCTCATACCTACATCATCGGTAAACGCCTCCAGTTCCTGATACAACGCCGGGAATGGATCATCTGCCGACGCACTCCAGTCTGTGCCTGCAACAATACGAATGCCCTTTTCGTATGCGGCTTTCGTTAAGGCCACTGCGATATCGTAATTACAGTTGCCCGGATCAGGCCAATTTTCTTCAATGTATTTTTGCAAAGTAATAGTGACATCCAATATATTGTTATAGCGCGCGATAGCCGCCAACATATCCGCAACCTCGGGCGCATCGGGTGAAAACTCAGACAAATTATCCAGTGGTTCAAGGGTATAGTGTTGTGTTTCAGGCGCTAACACATAACGCGGCACCATACAGATGTGAGACAAGGTATCTGCCCCCGCTTCAATGGAGTCATACGGTGTTGCCGGATAGACTTGCAAATGTGTCCAGACCTTAAAGTTCTGCCGATGTGCCTCGGCGATGATGTTTCTAACCAGATAGCCCGGCAAATTGGCGTAAATCTTAACCGCTGTTGCTGATGTGCCACGGGCTTGCGCAACTGCCAAGGGCAAATCTGTCTCATCAGTAATTGCTTGCGTCCACGACGTGAAACCCGGTTGTACCCCAAGTGAAGACATAATAGTGCGTGGATCTTCAAAAAAACTGGGGCCCGCCATCAAGGCCGAGTAATAAATATCTGGTGCTGGAATTGACTTTACCAAGGCAGCGCGCGCCAAATCCGCTAACGCCCTCGCATCACCTGCCATATCTCTCCCTCCGGTGATGCCGGCATAAAGATAACGCTTAAGTGTCGCCTCTGCCCAAGTCCGATCAGGTAGTGTAGCCAGATGTATATGACTATCAATCAGACCGGGCAGCGCATACCAGCCTTCAGTTGCAACCACTTCTGTTCCCTTTGGCATCTTACCGGCAAGTTCGGCTGTAGGGATAATTTTCTCAATCCGCTCACCACTAACAATAATGGCCATATCTTCTTGCAGAGCTGTACCGGTACCGTCGATTAATGCAACACCGCTGTAAACCACCGTTCCTTTTGGGTCCCCGGATAGTTCAGCTATCATTTTCTTGACTTGTCCCGGACCAGGACGTCTGTCTTCTGGCCTTGAAGACTCGTCAAAACAACCAAAGGTCAAACTCAAAACGGTACTCCAAACTAACTGCCTGAAAACTTTTCTCATATTTTGGCCCCTCTCCAGAGTTCTGCAACAAGCAAGAATAACCGTAGACTTCCTGAAACGAGTTCGTGCTTAAGCTATGTTCAATGTATTCTGGCTTGTATAATGCGAAATTAAATTATACAACATCATATTATATGTAATATATATTATGTCAAACTACTATGAATGTAAAATAATATAAATACCCTGTTTAATATTTACCGCTGCA
>CBDCTH010000008.1:0-30550 GCA_965222155.1 Gammaproteobacteria bacterium | reverse complement strand
ATGGCCTGCCTTCCCGGTGCCGGCATTCAGTGGTATCAGCGGCCTGCCGGAGCGCATTACTACCCTGGAGGAAGTAGGGCAGTTTGCTGATCATGTACGGGCAAGCTGGCAGTTAGGCTTGAACCCGCTGCCGGACCTGGTTGATGTGCTGGAGTCCCATGGAGTGCTGGTGATCATTACTCATGTCAATGTGCATGACAAGTTCGACGGGTTGCAAGCTACGGTTGCAGACCAACCGGTCGTAGTGGTTTCTGCCAATTGGCCCGGTGACCGGCAGCGTTTTACACTGGCGCATGAACTGGGACATTTGTTGTTGCATGGTCGTATGAGTTCTGAACTGGACGAAGAAAAAGCGTCTGACCGCTTTGCAGCTGCTTTTTTGTTACCTGCCGCCAGTATTCGCCGGCAACTTGGGGACAAACGCCACAATCTTGAGGTTCGCGAGTTGTATCTGTTGAAGCACGAGTTCGGTCTCAGTATGATGGCATGTCTTCATCGTGCCGCCGAGTTGAGTATTATTGATAAATCTACCAGCAAACGTCTGCTCAAGGTTTATTCATCAGAAGGTTGGCGTAAACAGGAACCGGGAGAAGCGTACCCCAAGGAACACACACTGTTATTTCAGCAATTGGTCTGTCATGCATTAGGTGAAGGGATTATCAGCGAGTCCAAAGCCGCTGAATTACTGAAAATGCCTTTGATGCGCTTCCATCAGATACGGAAATTGAAGTTGTTTGATGCGATTACTCATTTGTGACACCAAATATCCAAGCTGTGGTTTTTAGCAGGATAATCGTTGTTTACAGCTTCTCAAGAAAATAATTGGTGATCCTGGTAAATACATGCAGTTGTACGTCGTCCAGGTTATGATGTTGGTTCGGATAGATCATCATGTCGAATTGTTTGTTGTTGGTAATCAGGGCGTCGGCTAACTGTAAGGTGAATGCATACTTGACATTTTCATCGCCTGTGCCGTGGATCAGCAGCAGGTTGCCCTGCAGCTTGTCGGCGAAGTTCATCAGGTTGACTTCATAGTAACCCTGAGGATTGTTTTCAACGGTATCCATCCAGCGTTCCACACCGAAGGCCTGGTAGCGGTTCAGATCGATGACCGGCGCAACACTGACGGCGGTCTTGAAGTGGGGCGCGCCCTTGGTCATCAGCGCGGCAGCCAGGTAACCGCCGCCGCTCCAGCCCCAGAAGCCGAGCCGGCTTGCATCGATGTAAGGCAGTGATTTCAGGTAGTTGACGCCTTCCAGGTAGTCGAGAACAGCATATTTCCCATAGTGCCCGTAGGTCAGGTTCTTAGCCGCCTTGCCTCTTCCCGCGCTGGTACGGTTGTCCACGGCGAAGATGATATAACCCTGCTCAGCTATGTAGCGGTGCCAGAGATCCTGTTTCGGGTCCCGCTGCCACTGGGTACCCCACCTGTTGGTGACCATCTGCGAACCGGCGTTACCGTAACCGTAACCGATAACCGGGTATTTTTTACCGGGATCGAAATCCAGCGGCTTGATCATATAGGCATCGATCAGTATTCCGTCACTGGTTTCCACCTTGAGAAACTCCGTGTGCGGCATGGCATATTGATCCATTGCCTTGAGTTTGCTGGCTTCCAGTACACGGACTTTATCTCCATTTGCCTTGCGCAAGGTCATGCTGTGTGGTGTGTTGGCATTGGACCAGGTCTCAATTACCTGTTGGCGGTCCGGTGAAAACTGCCATTCGTGCCAGCCCGGTTTGCTTGTCAGCCTTTCCACATTCGAGCCGTCGAGCTTGATCCTGTAGACATGCTGGTCAATAAATGAGTCCTTTTTAGCGTAGAAATACAGCCAGCCCGCGCTTTCATCGAGACCGATGAGCGCGGAGATTTCCCAGTCACCGTCAGTCAACTGTATTTCGTTTCCCTCGTAATCGTAGAGGTAGGCATGGCGATAACCGCTTTTCTCTGAGGTCCAAACGAAGGCTTCCCGGTCTCTGAAAAACAGCAAATCATTCGTGATATCCACCCATGCAGGGTCTGTATCATTGACAATCGCTTTCGATTTGCCGGTGACGGTGTCGGCAAGCAGAAGAGTCAGTCTGTTATGGTCCCTGGTAAGCCGTTGTATGGCGAGGGTATCCGAGGAATTCGTCCAGGTGATCCTGGGGATGTAGTCATCTGGGTTGTCACCGGTATCCATCCAGCTTGTCCGGCCGCTTTCCAGGTCAAACACGCCTATCCGGGTGACGGCAAGACGCTCGCCGGTATTCGGGTATTTCATAGGTCGGACGGTATTGTACTTACCCAGTTCATCCACCATGTAATAGACCTTCACGTCCGTGACATCCAGGCGCCAGAACGCGATCCTGCTGCCGTCAGGCGACCAGAACCAGGCCGGCCCGCTGGAGAACATCTTGCTGCCGTAGTCAAAAAAGCCGTTGAATATGTTGTAATCACCGTCGGTCGTGACGGCGCGGGTGGAGCGGCTGCTCAACTCGGTGATGTAAATATTATTTTCCAGTACGTAACCCACGCGACTGCCGTCCGGGGAGAGGCGGACGTTAAGCAAGTGTGGGTTATTATCGGCAAACGCCCGGAGTTCTTTATTGCCGGGATCATAGATGTAACAGGGCGCTTCGTACCTGCCGTCCCAGGTCAGATTAACCGGACCTGCCAGCAAGATAAATTGACCGTCGGCTGCCCACTGATAGTTACTCATCCCGACGGGTTCATTCTCATATCGGAGTGTGTCCCCGGAGATGATTAAACGCGTGGCGCCGGCGGCAACGTCGTACTCATGGATATCAAGCAGGCCGGTCTCCGGGTTCTTTCTTGTGAAGGTGAAACTCCGTTCGTCGTTATGCCACTGGATGTTTTGCGGCAGATTATTTTCAAATTCACTGCTGGCAAAAATGCTTTCCAGGGTTAACGCTTGCTTGTCCGTATCTGCCTGACAGGTCGCTCCATACATGAGTAGCAGCCACAGAAAATGAATTAATAATTTGGGGACAGAAAATGTCCTTCCTTCGTCATTCCGGCGAAAGCCGAGTAGTGGCACATGGATGTGCCGTTGACGGAACAAAGGATGTAAATCCAGTGAAACACTGGGCCGCCTGCGGCACGTTAATTTACTGGATTCCGGCTTTCGCCGGAATGACGACAGGTGTTGCCGGAATGACGACAGGTGTTGCCGGAATGACGGCAGGTGTTGCCGGAATGATGGCAAATGGCGCTTTTCAATCATTCTATGTTCTGGATATGCTCGCGCATCTGTTCGATCAGTACTTTGAGTTCAATCGATGCGTTGCTTGTATCGATATGGGCTGATTTCGACCCCAGCGTGTTGGCCTCACGATTCATCTCCTGCATAAGAAAATCGAGTCGCCTGCCGACGGGTTCCGGTTCGTTCAGGATGCTCCTGACTTCGTTAGTGTGGGTTTCCAGCCGGTCCAGTTCTTCAGCCACGTCCAGTTTCTGTGACAAGAGGGCAATTTCCTGCTCGAGCCGGCCGCTGTCCGGTTCGATATCGAGTTCCTGTACCCTGGCCAGGTGCCGTTCCCTGGTGGCGGCAATAATTTCCGGAATCCTGTTTCGGATTTGCCGGACCTGGTGCAGCGAAAGATCGCATCGTCCGGCAATCATCTGCTCAATTTTTTTACCTTCCCTGCGCCGGTCAGCAACAATGTTATCGAGGGCCTTGTCCAGCAGGTTCATCAGGGCGTTGCCGATCCGCTCCAGGTCCGGCGCATTTTTATCAATGACGCCGGGCCAGCGTAACACGTCAAAGGGATTTATAGTCGGGGGGCTCTGTAGATGAAGTTCGCGGGCCGCATGAATGACCCTTTCCGCAAGCTCCGAGTTGATATTAAAATCACCGGCAGCCGAATCAGCATCGTAGCGAAGGTTGCATTCCACCTTGCCGCGTTTGAGCTTTTTAGAGACACACTCCCTCACACTGGTTTCCAGGGCGCGCAGTTCCTCAGGCAGCCGGATCGAAATATCCAGATAACGATGGTTAACCGTACGAATTTCCCAGGCGGCATGACCCCATTCCCCTGATTCTTCGCGCCGCGCAAAAGCAGTCATGCTGGCAACCATTCTAATTCTCCATCAGTTGTTATCCCTGAATTAAAGCAACCTCGATGAAAGTTTATCTAACCGTATATTATTCGGTTAATTATATACTTAAATTTGGTGTAATTCGGAGTCGTATATCCAAGTCTGGACTAATGACGGTCAGTTTGGTAATTTTTTCAATAACGTCACTTTGAAATAGTCTTCAGTTGCTTCAAAAACAGGCTCTGTGTCGTTATATTTTTTCATCAATGGAATGACTTTGCGACGAATACCCATGCCTTGGTGTTCCATCAGGCCACAATCACGAAGGACACTAAAGATATTATTATTTCTAGGAGTGCGTTGTCCCGCTTTTAATTTATCTACTGTCATACCATTGACCAATGCGCCAGGGCTTATTATTTCCATACGATCAGTGTAAGCACTGATTTCGATATCCGTGTTTCTGGTCCAATCCCGATGGGCAAAAGCATTGACTATCACCTCACGTATGACGTCTTCCGGATAGTCCCAATATATTCTTCTCGTCGTCCTGTCCAACTTCTCTTTACTGATATGAGGTTGTAAAGCAGATAAAACACGCTCAGTAACAGGTGGCTCATAATAGGTATCGTCAGGCCGGCCCAGAGCCACAAAAGGTGAACTGATTACAATGTCCAGATCAGTGTTGTAATCCTTGTCAAGACCAGGAAACACCGTGAGTCGAATTGCTGATTGAGACAGTCTTAAATTGGGTTTTATACCAAATAATGCCAGTCCCCCAATTGTACAAACACAGTCGTCATCCACATCACACATGAGATCACGGTTGATCAACCATTCAGTAATATCTCCATTACTGAAACTTTGCCATTCACCAAGGTCTATTATTTGACTGATTTCAACAAAATAGTTTTGCAGACGCCTTTTATCCAGGTCTTGTAGCCTGCTACCATGAACCGGCATCTTTTCAATTGAAATCAAACCACCGCTTTCGAACAATCGGGCACTCTGTTCGCGTGTTGCCAACTGACAGGTGTCGCCATATCGCACATAAACATCTTCACGGTTATTGTGTCGAAGAATATAGGGTTTACTATTGCCCTGGGGGATTTCAACAACAGCCACCCTCCCTTCATCAGTAGTTATTTCTTCATAATCCGGTAATATAAATGGATGGACATGCCTGCCAATCACCGTGTCCATTAACCATTCCTGAAAATTTTTTCTCTGAACCCCGCTGATATTTTTATCATTCTCGTCTACGCCAACCAATATGATGCCGCCATTCATATTGGCAAAGGCGACAATTTCCTTTGCCATCTTTTCAGGACGCATACCATCTCGTTTGAAATCCAGCTTTGCGCCTTCATCCTGGCTGATTAGGGCGAGTAATTCACTTGGTAGCATTGGTCAATCTCTTAACCTAAAATCCGTATTTTCTTTTGCGCATTTCAAATGCAGCTTTACCGCCCTCAAGTATCTCAGCGGCCTTTTCTCGTACTGGTTTTTTATCGATGGAACCTTCGCCAATACGACCGAAATCTTTGCTACTTTCAAGTACTGCAATCAACTCAGCGTCGCCAAATACCGGAATATTGGGATTGTGGGTGGCAAACAGGAATTGCCTGTTCGTCTTGAACTGCCTCAAATCTTTCACTATACGGTTTGCGATAAAGGCGTTATCCAAATTATCTTCAGGCTGGTCAATGATCAATGGATCATCCCGACTCAACAATAATAAGTTCAAAATTGCGGTACACTTTTGTCCAATGGAAAGCAAATTTAATGGCACAAAATGCTCCTCTGCATCATCATGTGCGGCGTTTAGTTCAATTTCCACGGTATCCATCAGTTCAATCTCTTCTAATTGTAAACGTTGTTTAATATCAAGTTTACATAATCTTTCCGCAACACCTTTAGTTAATCCAACTGGTGAGAATGCTTCCAGAAAAGCATTTGGATTACTTTCTTCAACCCACTTGGCCCATTGAGTTGGGTCCAGATTGTCTTGCGTTTGATCCAGCCACTCAATTTTAGCTTTACCAATTCCATCTAGACTGAGTAAAAAATCTTTCAGATGTTCAAGATTACCTTTCCGCTTTATAGCAATTCTTACTTTTCCCTCAAGCTGCTTGTTAGCTTTTTTAGTAGATTTTTCCATGGCAGAGTATCGGGAAAATGCCAGACTTCGATAGTTTTCCAGTAAATTGTCACGCTCTGTTCTGAGTGTGCGAACTATTTTCCCCTGATTCTCATGGGCCTTTTTGAATCCTTCAATTTTTGTCAGTTGTACAATGATGGTCGTGTACTCTGAACCTAATTGGCTACCGCTTTTTCCAGCTTGTTCCGGTAGCTGAGCAATAGCATTGTTTAATTCATCACGAACTCTACTTCGTCCTTTGTCCCACTCCAATCGCACACTCTGGTATTCTGACTTGGCTTTTTCTACAGGTTCATTTGTCTGTCGAACCAATTCATCAATATTATTTTTCAGACTCTCAAGAATTTTTCCCGCTGCTTCAATGATATCCCCATTGGGTAGAGTTTTTGTGTTCTCGTGTTGGAGGAATGAAAGATCGAAAACCTCATGATAGCTTTTTAGCCAGTTGTCAACGATCTCCAGTTGTTCCTCAATATTTTTTTGAATACCCCTTTCACGTTCGATTAATCGTGCATTTTTTAGTTTTGCTTCTATCCCGAGTTTCCTGAATTGACTGACCTGTTCTTTAAGTTTTGATTCTTTTGCGACTTCTACATCGAGGGCTTCATATTCGGCAGAAGCGTCCAGAAGCCGTTCCCGATTTTTTTTCAGTTTGTTTTTAGTTTCAACCATATGTTGTTCAAATTGCTTGCCATCGGATAGAAAGCGGCTTGTTAGAGCAAGCTTGGCCTTTTCATCTTTCTCTATTTCAAGTATTTCATTCTGTCCCAGTATTTCAATATTTGGTAAGATTTCATCAGGTCGTAGATACGATATCTCGTCCTGATCATTTTTCACCACCGGTTGCTCGCCATATCGCCTACTGATGCTATAGGTGTTTCCATTTTGGGTTTTTGAGCGTACTTGCAAAATAACTTGAGAATCTTGCAATGTGGTTTTACGTAAACTATCTTTCCCATCATCTCCTCGAATTGGCGCATCTAAAACGAATCTGATGCTCTCAATCAAGGTGGATTTTCCGGAGCCTCGACCGCCGATCATCACATTCAAATTCTGGGAGAAAGTCAGATTATTTTCCCTGAAAAAACCGGCGCCGCGCCATTGAATGGATTTAATTATGGAATAAGGCTGTTCCGGCATATCATGATTGAGACGAATTCTGGATTCAGGGTCTAAAAAAGCTTGTATAAATGCTTCAAAATTGGCATCTGTCATTTTGATTAGACAGGAGGCAGATTTGTGTTTTAGATCATCTGGTTCCTTGATATCTTTTGCATTAATAATCGCAATTGGTTTTTCTCGTTGATAATGTGGATTTTTATTTTCGATAATTTGCCGGTATTTTCCTAATTCCGTTTGCTCTATCTGCAAATCTTCTATCCTGCCGGGAATCTGCCCGGCCATGACTAACGCCTCTTTTTTCCATAGTTGAACATAGTTTCCTCCACTGCCATCCAGCTTTAGCAGGCCATTTTTTCCGGTCATATGTGCAGCGTACCAAAAACCTTCTTGATCATTTATCACTTTGCCTGCGATTTGCTCGCAACTTAATGAGGATGGATGGGTTGGCTCTTGACCAAGTTGGGCGCTATTTCCTCCCATCAACTGTCCAAGATGCTGATTTAGTGTTGCCAAGGAGTTATTCTCAGGATAGAGACATACCATGTGAATTTTTTCAGAGCTGGCAATCTCGAAGCCTGGAAATACGACGATTCCATTTGTTGTCAGAAAATTCCGTAACCCTTCTGAATCCTCAACTCTGCCATGATCGGCAAGCCCTACGACTTCTATCTCGTTATCATGGCACTGCTGCAAGACTTTCTGGTTGTAGCTTGTCTCATCATGAGCTTGTTCCCCCCCGTATTGATTATAGCTATAAGGATTTACTTGTAAGGCACATTTGTAAAATCGGGCCCCCTGGTATATAGGTGATTTTTGCTCGTTCATTTACTTATCTCCACCACCCGCAACTTCATGATATTGCGCTAATCTTTCTTGCCGAAAGAAGTTCTCTTTATTCACCAGCCCCCCCGTGTAAAGTAATCAAGCCAGTCCAGCAGCTAGATAGTTAAACTTCTCATCATGGGGTGCTTCTATACCTTGTCCAAGCTAAATGTGCTATTCCACCCGATTATTATAAAAAGATTTAAGGCACATCAAGAAGTCTGAGCGAGTTGCTTATAATAGTCAATCGTAGTGTCCAAGCCTATTCCATCAAAAGATTTTGTAGCTTCTGCCGATGGGGCTGAAAGAGAGCTTGGTCTCTGTTTTTCTGTTCTAGTGGCTGACCGGTTATAATGACAACAGCCTGTATTTTCAGGCCATCCGCCTATCTATGAGGAGAATAGCCATGCGCCCGAGTGGACGCGCCCGCGATGAAATGAGGGAAGTAAGACTGACCAGGGCATACACGCATCATGCTGAGGGATCGGTGCTGGTTGAATTCGGCCAGACCCGGGTTATTTGCAATGCCACTTTTGATGATTCGGTACCGCGTTTTTTGAAGGGTGGGGGTAAAGGCTGGGTGACCGCTGAGTATGGTATGTTGCCCCGATCCACGGATAAACGTATGCGTCGTGAGGCCGGCCAGAACAAACAAAGCGGGCGTACTCATGAGATCCAGAGGTTGATCGGGCGCTCCCTGCGGGCCGTAGTGGATTTAAATGCCCTGGGTGAGAATACCATTATCGTCGATTGTGACGTTATTCAGGCCGATGGCGGCACTCGCACTGCCTCGATTACCGGTGCTTACGTGGCGCTGGTGGACGCCATTCACAGGGTACTGGAAGAGGGGGCCATCCAGACAAATCCGATCATTGGCGCGGTCGCATCCGTTTCGGTCGGTATCTGCACCGGCGTCCCGGTACTGGACCTGGATTATGCCGAGGACTCCGGCGCCGAGACAGACATGAACGTGGTGATGAATGACCGGGGTGAATTGATTGAAATCCAGGGCACTGCGGAGGGCCATCCGTTCACTTTTGCAGAGTTGGAGCAGTTACTTAACCTGGCAAAGACGGGTATTGAGCAGTTGTTTGCCATTCAATCGATGACCCTGGGCGCCGGCCAATGAGTAACAGAGAAATTGTGGTGGCCAGCGGCAATCCGGGTAAACTGCGTGAGTTGTCGCAGTTATTTTCCGCTTACCAGGTCAGTGTACTACCACAATCCCGGTTCTCGGTATCCGCTGTGGAGGAAACCGGTTCGAGTTTCGTTGAAAACGCGCTCATTAAGGCCCGGCACGCGGCGACGGCTGCCGGGCGCTCGGTGATAGCTGATGATTCCGGTCTGGAGGTGGATATATTGAACGGTGAGCCGGGGGTTTACTCATCACGCTATGCAGGTGAAGATGCCTCGGACAGTGATAACTTGCAATTACTGCTGAATAACATTGCTGCTGCGGGCATACGGAATCCGGTTGCAAGGTTCCAGTGTATTATGGCGTTTGTGCGTGAGGGTGATGACCCGGAACCGATCATCGCGCACGGGAATTGGGAGGGGCATATTGTTGCTGAACCTGCCGGGGGAAATGGTTTTGGGTATGATCCGGTATTTTATGTGCCCACCCATGCCTGTACCTCGGCGGAATTGCCGACGCAGGTAAAAAACAGTGTCAGTCACCGGGGCCAGGCCCTGCGGAAACTGGTAGAGATGATGAAAGAGGCGAAGCTGCTTGGCTAAAATAAGACACATACGCGGGGGAGCAACATCTACCCTGTCTACAAGGTATGGCAGCCCCTGGTTTCGTCTGTTTCCGTTGTTGCTTGCGGCGGGCTTGGCCCATGCACAGGCAGAAAGGGCTATACCGGTGAAGATTGTGAAGACCGTTATAGCCCCGGTCTTCGAAGAGCTGCCATTGACCGGGAGTGTGACCACCAGACGTTTATCCAGGATTTCACCTGAGGTGGCCGGTCTGGTTGCAACACTTCATGTGGATGAAGGTGATGAAGTCAAACAGGGTGACAACTTGCTGGAACTGGATAAGGTGCTCGCTGGAATTGATAGTGCTGCCGCAAGGGCACAGGTAAAAGAGGCCCAGGCAAGACTGAAAGAGGCCGTGCGACAAAAGGATGAGGTTGCGGAACTGGTTGCGAAGAAGCATATTCCGGCGACCCGGTATGATGCGGCCCTGGCAATGGTCGAAATGGATACGGCGGTATTGGAGCGCCTGAAAAAAGAGCTGGATCGCCGGGAAGAGATTGTCAGTCGTCATGTGATAAAAGCACCTTTCGACGGCGTCATTACGCAAAAAATGATCGAAAAAGGAGAATGGGTCAGTATTGATACCCCGTTGTTTGAACTGGTGGAGATCAAGTCGTTGCGGGTGAATGTGCCGGTTCCCCAGTTTTATTTTAATGACCTGCAGTTGGGCACCCCGGTCAGGCTTACTTTTGATGCCTATCCGGGCAGGGACTTCCTTGCCGAGGTGACCATGAAAGTCCCCATGAGCAATGTTTCGACCAGGACCTTTCCGGTGAAAATAGACCTGGACAACAGTGAGCGCCTGCTCGCTCCGGGCATGTCGGCACGCGTGATATTTCAACTTAATGACGCCGCTTCCGAACTGTCGCTACTCGTGCCGCAGGATGCCGTTGTCAGGAAACCGGACGGCAGCGAATCCATCTGGGTGTTACAACCGGAAGGGGGGGGATTAATAGCCAGACAGGTACAGGTCCGTACGGGCCGCAGCTACCGGGAGAATATTGAAATCACTGCGGGTGAGGTACAGGCAGGTGACCGGGTGGTGGTACGCGGCAATGAAATACTGCGTCCGGGTCAACGGGTGGAAATCAAGGAAGAACTCCGGATGAACTTGTGACTACGAGTAATTTATCCGCAGATTACGCACCCCTGCTTAATACATACAGGGGCATGGATGAACGCAGATAAAAATGTAGTTTGTTAAACATGGTCTACAGGAAATTTCAGATTGAAACCACGGTCCACGCTGAAACTTTATATTCATCTGCGGTAATCTGTGTAATCTGCGGATAAAAATTTAATATCATGTTTAGGTTTGCTCTCGAGAAACCCCTGATTATCGCGGTAGCGGTATTGATCATCTGCCTGTTCGGTATCCTGGCCATTTATCGCGTGCCCATCCAGATGATCCCAGATCTTGATGTCAGAGTAGTCACCGTTATTACGAAATGGCCGGGAGCGACACCCCAGGACGTGGAAAAGGAGATTATCATCGAGCAGGAGGAATACCTGCGTCGCATCCCCGGCCTGGAGCGCATGATTTCCAGGGCCGTCACCGGACGCGGGGATATTGAACTGGAATTTACCTATGGAGCCGATATCAACGAAGTCCTGATCCGGGTGAACAACGCGTTGACCCAGGTTCCGGGCTACCCGGAAAACGTCGATGAACCGCGGCTTGTCACCAGTACCGTCTCCAATAACCCGTTTCTGTTTTTTCTCACCCGGCCCCTGCCGGGCAATCCACAGAACGTCAACATGGTGGATAAGCGTGATTTTCTCGAAGACCATGTACGTGTACAGATTGAACGGGTCCCGGGCGTCTCGGAGGTGATCATGTGGGGAGGAGCGGAGCGACAGATCAAGATCTACGTGGACCCGGTCAAGCTGGCCGAACGTCAGATTACGCTGTCTGAGTTACGCAGTGCTATCCGCGCGCGTAACCGGGACGTATCCGGCGGTGACCTGGACAGCGGTAAACGCCGTTACCTGATCAGGACGGTAGGGCGTTTTGAAACCACGGCAGAGATAGAAAATATGGTTATCACCCAGCGTGGCGGCGCGTTTGTCCGCTTGCGCGACCTGGGTTACGCTGAACTGTCCACCTTTGAAATCGAGTCCTACTCCTATGGGCGAGGTATTCCGAACATCAGCCTCGGAGTACGCCGGCAAATCGGTTCCAACGTGGTCGAAGTGAAGGACAACGTCATGAAAAAGGTGGAGAAACTGAACAACGGCCTGTTGAAACAGCAGGGGTTGCACATGATACTCAACTCCGATGACGTGAGATATGTCTCTGATTCCGTACTGAACGTGCGTAAAAACCTGCTTATCGGCGCTTTATTGGTCATCATGGTCTTGTTTCTTTTCCTGAGAACCCCATCGGCCACCTTCATCGGCGCCATGGGCATCCCCATCTGCACGCTGGCCGCGTTCCTGGGGTTGCTTATCAGCGGACGAACCATCAATGTGATCTCGCTTGCCGGCGTCGCGTTTGCCATCGGTATGACCCTGGATAACAGTATTGTCGTCCTGGAGAACATCTACCGACACATGTCGACAGGCAAGCAACGCCGACGCGCCGCGCTGGACGGTGTCGCGGAGGTGTGGCCGGCCCTGCTGGCGTCTACCCTGACGACGGTGTTTGTATTTATACCAATCATCTTCATCAAGGAGGAGGCCGGCCAGTTATATTCCGATATTGCCGTCGCCATCTCCGCCTCCATCATCATGTCCCTGCTGGTCTCCACCCTGGTGGTACCGACCCTGTGCAGCCGGTTTCTCACACTGGAACGGTATAATCCGTCCGGTCGTTTTGGCCTGTATATTGCCGGACAGCGGTTCGGTGAGTTGCTTATCCGCTTCGTGCATTGGTTGATGGGGGGAGTGTCGCGCCGGTTGGGCCTGGTGGCTGTGGTGGGCGCTATTACGCTACTTATCTTTGCCTCCATCCCCAAGGCGGAATACCTGCCGGAAGGGGAAGAACAGAAGATATTCATCCAGATGTTTGCTCCGCCCGGTTATAACATTGATGAGATGCATGCAATCTACAAGGACCTGGATGGGTTCCTCGTGCCGCATATCGGTGAAGACCCGGACAGATACGCCAGGGGCGAATCCGACCTGCCGGGCCTGAATTACGTGGTCGGATATATCGGTGCCGCACGCAACATGGTTATTCCGGAGGCTACCTCACCGGGGCAAGTCAACGACCTGCTTGAGATTGTGGTGGAGAAGATTCGGGAGATACCGGGGATTCATGCGTTTGCTTCCCGGGGGTCTATTTTTTCCAGCAACATGGGCGGTTCCAGGAGTATCAACCTGGAGTTGAGCGGTACCGACCTGGTAGCCCTGTTTGACGCCGGTCAGAAGGCCTTTGTCAAAGCCCAATCCGTGTTTGAGAATCCGCAAATCCGCCCGCAGCCCTCAAGCCTGTCCATGGGGCAACCCCTGGTGGAAATTCGCCCTGACTGGGAACGGGCCAGCGAACTGGGTATTGATGCTGGTGACCTGGGTTACACAATCTGGGCCTTCTCGGACGGCGCGTTTGTAGATGAGTTCTTCCTGGGTGATGAGAAGATCGACATGTTCCTGTATTCCACTCACGGCACCATCCGGCAACCGAGCGACGTGGACGACATCATGTTGTATTCACCTCAGGGCGGCATGGTGCCGCTGAACGCGGTGGCCGAGGTCCGGCACACCGTAAACACCGAGACCATTCGCCGGGTGGACGGTGAAAGGACCATTACTCTGGGTATTATTCCGCCGCGCACTATTCCGCTGGAGCAAGGTGTTGATATGGTTCGTCAGAACATTATCGAGGAATTAAGGGAAGCGGGGGAAATAGGGGATGACATCAGCATGGGCATCACCGGAGCCAGCGATCAGCTTGAGGCGACCCGGAATGCCTTGATGGGAAACTTTATCATTGCGGTGTTCATTGCTTATTTGTTGCTGGTTGCCATCTTCTCGCATTGGGGATATCCGCTGCTGGTGATGACTACCGTCCCCGTCGGTATAGGCGGGGGGCTGTTCGGGCTATGGCTGCTGAACGCGATAGGCGGGAACATGTCACTGCTGGGACTGGCAAATATACACCAGCCCTTTGACGTCATCACCATGCTGGGCTTCCTGATCCTGATTGGTACGGTGGTGAATAATCCCATCCTCATCATCGATCGTACTATCCGCAACATCAAGACCAGGGAAATGCAATCGATTGACGCAGTGTTGGAGAGCACCCGCGCCCGCATCAGGCCGATTATGATTTCCACTATCACTACCATATTCGGCCTGTCGCCCCTGGTGTTCAATCCGGGGGCGGGCACGGAGTTATACCGTGGTCTGGGGGCAATCGTGATGTTCGGCCTGCTGTTCTCAACGCTGATCACGCTGACCTTCATGCCGACGCTGCTGTCACTCACGCTCCAGTTCAGAGATTGGTTACGTAGCTCCGCAGATTTTGCAGATGAGCGCAGATGAAAAGCAAGTCTTTTGTAAGGCCACCAGCAGTTCCCGCTAACGCCCGGGATCGAGGGCATCCTGTCCCCGTGGAGGGTGAGACGCCCTCCCTCCCAGGGAAACATGACCCCTTATCTCCTGGGAACATCTCCTGGGGGACAGATTTAAATCTGTCCCCCCTGTGTCAGGGAAACATGCCCCTTTATGGTCAGAGTATGCCCGAATCCGGCAAGAATCACTGTATTGACCTCCATTTGGCGGGAGCGCCTGTAACGCCACAGAGAACCCGGAAGACGAGTGATTCCGGCGCACGCCGGAACCCGGCAGTGCATTGTCCTTTATAACGGGGATGGTTTTTCGACTGGCGCTAATCTGCGGGTAAATTCCTTGATTGACTTGCCTTTATCGCTGTACATTCACCTTCCCTGGTGTATCAGAAAATGTCCCTACTGTGATTTTAATTCCCATGAAATAAAAGACGGTTTCTTCCCGGAGCAGGGCTACGTTGACGCCGTGGTTCGTGACCTGAAATTCAGCGCCGGGTTATTCCAAGGCAGGGAACTTGCCTCTGTTTTCATTGGCGGCGGTACGCCAAGCGTCATGTCGGTAGAGGGTATCGGCTCGATACTGGAGGCCGTCAATACCGTTTCAACGCTTTCTGCCGCGACTGAAATTACCCTGGAAGCAAACCCCGGCACGGCCGACAGCCGACGCTTTGCAGGTTACCGAAGCCTGGGCGTGAACCGGCTTTCCATCGGCGCGCAAAGCTTCAATGACGGCAGCCTCGCGGCTATCGGGCGGATTCACGACGGTAATGCTGCGGTATCTGCATTTGAAATCGCCGTTGACGCCGGGTTTTCCAATATCAATATCGACCTGATGTATGGACTGCCGGGACAGACTACGGAAGACGCCTTATCCGACCTCGACCGGGCAGTCAGTCTTGAACCCGCGCATATCTCCTGGTATCAACTCACTATCGAACCCAATACCGTATTCCATGTAAAACCGCCGCCGTTGCCTGAAGACGATTTAATCTGGAAGATGCAAGGTTGCGGCGTGGACTACCTGACCCGGCACCGCTACCGTCAATACGAGATCTCCGCCTGGTCCAGGGAAGGCAGTGAATGCCGTCACAACCTGAATTACTGGGAATTCGGCGATTATATCGGTATCGGTGCCGGCGCCCACGGCAAGGTCACCACCCGGAATGAGACCGGTGATCCATCTTTACGAACGTCGATAACCAGACAGTCACGATTACGCATGCCGGAGAGTTATATCCGTAGCGCCGGGTCCGATTCGGTTATTGCCGAACATAAAACGTTGACGGAAGCAGATTGCATCCTGGAATTCATGCTGAATGCACTGCGCCTGAAGGATGGCGTAGCGCGGAATTCTTTCTGTGAAAGGACCGGGCTACCAGCGGATGCCATCCGCGCACAGGTCGACGCCACCAGAAACGAAGGACTGCTGGAAGATGAACAGGGGTTGCTCAAGGCAACCGAAAAAGGGTCGCGCTACCTGAACGACCTGTTACAATTTTTCATGTCTTAACTTGTTTGTTACCTGTAAATGGAAATAAAAGACCTCATCATGAACCGGCGTACCATCCACCGGTTCAAGCCAGAACCAGTTCCCGATGACGCTACGATTCGGGCAGCCATGGAACAGGCTATCTGGGCGCCAAACCACTACCTGACGCAACCCTGGATGTTCTATCTGCTGGGTGAAAAAAGCAAGCATCAGATATGTTTGCTGAACGCGGAACTTGTTCATGAGAAACAGGGTGAAAGAGCGGCAGAGATCAAGTTCAAACGCTGGCGGGAGGTACCCGGCTGGCTGGTCCTGACCTGCCGGAAATCGGATGATGAGGTCACCATGCGGGAAGATTACGCCTCCTGCTGTTGCGTGGCCCAGAACCTGATGCTGATCCTGTGGGATGGTGGAATCGGCGTGAAATGGACTACCGGCGCGGTGACCCGGACAGGTGCTTTCCATGACATCATCGGGGTGGATCGCGAACAGGAAGAAGTGGTGGGTCTGTTCTGGTACGGATTCCCGGCTGACATCCCGGGGGCGGAGCGCAAGTCCCTGGAGCGGGTTCTTACGGAAATTCCCTGAGCAGCATGCCGGGCAGGCCAGCCCGGATTTCCATTACCAGGCAATGCGCCCTTGCTTGTCTTTTTGATACGCTCCATCCTTGCAGCGCCCCCTTCGGGCACTCTTCGAGTATCCAAATCCATTCCAGGGACGCCGGGGACGGATTTCAAATCTGATACTCATATAGCCAGTCTCCCTAACCTGCAGAAGCAGGTTAGGCTGTTGGGTGTACAAACCATCCACAATGAGGAGACTGATGGGTGTTTGTTGCGTATTGTTACAATACGATAACACACTAATGAAACAACAGGCGTGTATCCGGTGTTTAATTTAATCAGAAGCCTGATGGCTCAGGAGAACCGGGTTGTGCCCGCTTGACAGAGACTGGCTAATGGGCGTCCCCTTATACTTCATGTCTTGATGAGCTCTAATGCTGGGCTCTCTGGTAAATCTGAATGCTCCACGTGGTATGATAGCGGCCGCTAGAACAATGGTTGATGTTTCATAACAACTTAATAGGAGTATCCAATGAAATACAAAGTTAATGGCATCACTACTAAAGTTATCACTACCGATGAATACGGGGATGTGATCTTTGCAATCAAAATCACTGTTAAGAACAACTCGGATGATGAAGATGTTTATTTTACCTTGCAAGGTGTGGACGCTGAGGGCTTTGAGATAGAAGCTGTACACTTTTCCACTGAGTTTCCGGTTGGTGAGACGCGAACGTTGACTACGCGAGAAGAAATGAATGCAAAGTTGTATGAACAAATTGTTGACTGGCAAGTGGAGTAACTTGAGTCCAAATCAATTAGGGTACTAGTGTATGACGAGCAAGGACCTGCTTGCTAGCCCAGGTGCTCCCGCTAACTTTATCAGCTGGTTATATTGTCGGGTCAGGTTCGTTTTTTTCACCGTGACCCGACCCTCAGGGGATACGCGACCCGCCGGCTATCCCCGGTTATGTTGATGTGGCTTGGCTTCCCCTGACGTTCCCCACCTCGAACTACTCGACCCCGGCCCGTCCTCAAGCGGTATCATACGGCGCCACCACCGTAGGCGATACACCGTAGGCCAGGGCCCGATACAGCGTCTCCCAGTCCGGCACCAGCCAGGTGCAGAAGACGCTACGCAGTGTCTCCCGGACGTCACGCTTGCAGCCCCGCTTCGCCACCCCCTGTTGAAACAGCCCGCAGCAGTGCTGCTGCACCGGGTCAATCAGACACGCCAGCACCGTGGACAGGTGCTGATAGCCGTGTTGGAGGGTATGCTCAACGTGGTCGCCTGGGTGCTTCAGGGTATTAACTGATGATACCAACTCACCCGCCCGTCCCGGTGATGTGTCTCACAACACTGCTCGCAATGCACCGTGTCCGACTGAAACTACCCGGTCCCGTCCACCGACAGCAGGTCATGACCGCCCCACCAGAGAACGTCTTCCAGCAGCTTGCCCCGTTGTAGCACATGAAACACCCGCCGGCAGGCACGCCGTCACCCCGCGGGGGCCAGCGCGTCCACGCGTGCCCGCAAGGCCGTGTCCCCCTGCTCAACGCCATACAGGGGCAGGCTCTGGGCCCCGCCCTATCCCGTATAACGACCGCAGATTCGACCGCACCAACTCGTCCCCCGGACCCCGGTCAAATTGCAACAACGATGGATACGTCAAGCCGAACACGGCCAACCCCGACAGCAGGTAATCCGCCAGGGTCAAACCCCGACCGACCGTGTCATCGTTGCTAGCTTGAAAACAACGACGCACCTCACGTAACAAACCGGGGGCGCTCAGGGTCTTGCGCAGATAAGGACGGGACAGGATGGGTCACCGTTGACTTGACTAATGCCTGCTAGTAGACTGAATCAACATGAAACGTTTACGAACACTTTTTTTAACCCCTGCAAAAACCCCTGTATTGATAAGGATTTCAGCACGTCTCAGGCGTTAGCGGGAATTGCTGTTGCTAGCCGTAACCCAACCGAGACGCCTGATTTTTTTGTGAGATTTGCTCTACGCCTCCTGTTGCTGCGTCGTCCAGAACCTGATGCCGCTGCTCTGGGATGAGGGTATCGGGGTGAAATGGACCACCGGCGCGGTGACTCGGACCCGGGATTTCCATGACATCATCGGGGCGGATCCCGCCCGGGAACAGGTGGTGGGCATGTTCTGGTACGGCTTCCCGGCTGAAATTCTCGCAGCGGAGCGCAAACCCTTGGAACAGGTTCTCACAGAATTCCCTTAACCCGCGTTTTCCAACGGGGGCTGCGGGTCAGCGTTTTGCCCTGGTAGTGGAAGGCGGCACGATTACTCAGTTCCACGGCGGAGCGCCCATGGAATTCAAAGTCAGCTCAGCCGAAAACATTCTGGAGAATCTGTATATTTCAACTTACCGCGCGCGAACGGATCAGTAAGGGGCCGTAGAGGACTGCGAACCCCGTAAAACCGGTGGACCACAAGATAGCGGACAAGGTGAGCAACGGCAACGTCGATTCCGGCACTATACCGGCCAGGAGCCGCGTAAGCACCGAGGCCAGCACCAGCAGATACAACGCCGTCGTCCCCGCGCCCGCTGTCAGTGCTCTGCCCGTGTGACCAAGACTTGCGCGGGTCATGACCGCAAGAGTCATGACGCCGACGGCTCCCGCCATCCAGATGTGCTGCGCAGCAGGAACCATGAGCGCGTCGGGCCACAGCGTCGCCGAGGCCATGGCCAGCATGCCGATGGGCACGAAGGCATATCCCACATGCAGGATCCAGACCAAGGGTTCCGCACATGTCTTCAACCCGCGCCACCGGAAAAGCCGCCCGGCCTGCGCCGGCCCCGCCGCCAGCAGAAGATAGCCGGTACCGGCCCAATCCGGCGCTACGACCCAGGACAACAGCGCCAGCAGGCTTAAGGCGAGGGCAAGCCCATCCAATCGTCCGAATGCGGGCGGCAGGTCGGCGCTGCCGCGTTGCACCAGCCAGTTGCGCGTGAAAGAGGGCACAATGCGGCCGCCGACTAGCGTGATCAGCATGATTGCGGCCGCAACGCTGAGACGAAGGCCAAAACCCGACGCCGCAAGACCCCCCCTCGCGGCCTCCTCGTGAAAAAGTGCATTGCCCACAATGAAGATGCTGAGGATGGCGATGACGCCCAGGTTCCGCCAATTCCCTGTAACGATAATCTCGCGCAGCATGACCGCGCCGAGAACCACGAGGCACGAGAGATCGATTGCCGCCACCAGCAAGGGTGACAGAAAGTCCGATACTGCGACCACGACCCGGCCTAGAAGCCACAGGGCGAAGAAACCCAGCAGAGTCCATCCGACAATCGGCGGCCGGCCGGTCCAATTTGGTACTGCAGTCAGCAGAAACCCGGCCATCACCGCACCGAGATAGCCGAACAGCATCTCATGGGCATGCCAGGATACCGGATCGAACGTGGTGGGAAGCACCAGCTGCCCACGCAAGATCAGTATCCACAGCGCCATGCTCAGCGCCGCCCAGACGGCGGCGGAGAGAAAGAACGGACGCAAGCCAAGCGAGAGAAACGCCGGCCCGGCCCACGCGGAAATCGGTTGTTCCGAGGTTGTCATCGAAGTTACTCGTATTTCTGGATGATTAAACCATAAAGTATTCATGATTGTCACTCTATCGGCTGTCCAGGGCAGATGCTCCCGCTGATTTTCAACGTCTGCCGTCAACCGGGAATTACTTGTAACTGCATGAATTAATAATTAGGTTTTTCAATTTTCTACAGCCTTTTCAGAACACCTCGAATACTGAGAAGTTTACGTGAAATATTTGTTTGTTTCGTAACTTCTCAATAAGCTCGTGCATTTTCCTGGGAACGAGGGCAAGATGCCCTCGTTCCGGGAAATGAATGGTAAATGGTATCGCCGTCACCTCTGAATAACCCGGCGCCTTCAGCTCGCGGGGTGCGCAAGATGCCTTATGCACAGCCATTCCCGCTAAATCGAGGTCAATACAGTGATTATTACCGGATTCTGGCATACTCTGACCATAAAGGGGCATGTTTCCCTGGGAGGGAGGGCGTCTCGCCCTCCACGAGGGCAGGATGCCCTCGGTCCCTGAGTTAGCGGGAACTGCTGTTGGAAAATACTGGTTATTGAGAAGTTACGGGAAAAGCTGCTATGCTTCTCGTTATTAGAGAACTTGAATGATGCTGGATTCTGATAGAAACTCAACTGAACGCCCCAAAGAGGGAGGCGATTCTATAGCCGGTGATAACGGCAGCATTACGAAACTGCTTGCCGGGGTTGTCGAAAGCATAGTGGAAGTTTATCTGGGTAAAGGCCCACCGCGCCTGCACTGGCTTGGACGCCTTGTAAATGCCTGGTTGGGGATAGTTATCTTCATCTTGGTGGGAGTGACTCAATATCTAGACCAGGCAGCGGTCGATCGGCTCGACTTTGTGTCTGTGAATGTGAAGATCATTCTTGTCCTATTATTACCTGTTATCGTAGCAGTACAGATTGCATGTGGAATTAAACACGGTGGTCCGCTACGACTGTTCTTCATCGGAATGTTGGTACCCGCTCTGGCGTTCACTATCGTCAAGAGTGCTCTAGGTTGAGATGTGTTAGCATGAATAGAGTTACGTCGATTAGATGCCTCAGGGGAAATCGAGTCGCGGCGGGGATATTGGTTTGGCTGACAATAATCTCGGTGGGTCGGACAATACCTGTTCAGGCGGAAAACCAATCTGATTCGAACCGGTCACTGGAACCGGGACAAGTCTTTTACCTGGAAGGGGACAACATGTGGTTGGAAGCTGCGGAACAAGTCTATGAGCTGGAGGAGATCGATTTTCTTACACAACTGAAGTGGACGTTTGCCTTGCTGCTTCCAGAGTTAGCAGAAGGAGATGTCGGGGTTTATCTCTATGAGGGGCAGGATATCAAAGATGCGGACCTGGAAGACAAGGTTGCCGGGCAGTCCCCGGGACAAGTCCTGTTTGCTTGGGAGAAGGTAGAGGGAGATGAAACCATCTACAAGGCTATACCGATTAAGAAGGTTCCCAGCAATGAGACACCCACTGACAAAGGCAAAGTCTCTGCTTCTGATTATTACTTGGCTGTGACCACCCCCATACAGGGACAAGACCCTGTAAAGACACTGAAAGGAAAACTTCCTTAGTCGATCTTGAAAACCCCCCTATCAGGCTACCATTGAGGGTATCGGCAGCGGGGTCAGGCAGGCCTTGCAACAGGCCAACCGTTACGGTCATGCCCGGCAGTATCGGCGGATGCGGCGCCGGGTGAGACGGTGACGCACGTACCTCAGTCGGGTAGTGCGTGACATTGAGCGTAAGATTGCTGACAGTGCGGTACAGCAGGCAGCCTTGTTGTCAGCGCCAGGTATAGCAGCCTGAAATAGGATTTTCAGGGTCGCAGCCCTTCCTTCAGGCTCATTTCATATTGGAAAATACTGTCGCTATAAAAGTATGCGATTCCCTGATATAATTCCTCTCATTACAGCCAACAACCTAAATGAGAGGTTACAGTGACAGTACAAGTCGGAGATAAAGCCCCAGCAGGGCGATTTCATATAATGAATGCAGATGGGCCAGGCTCATTGAGTACCGAGGAGTTGTTCAGCGGCAAGAAAGTCGTCGTATTTTCGGTACCCGGTGCGTTTACCCCCACCTGTTCAAAAGAACACCTGCCTGGTTTTGTTGACCAGGCTGACGCCATCAAGGCAAAAGGGGTGGATACCATCGCCTGCATGGCGGTTAATGACATGTTTGTCATGGATGCCTGGGGCAACAGCGCCGGCGCCGGTGACAAGGTATTGATGCTGGCCGATGGTAACGGTACTTATGCCGCGGCCCTGGGCCTGGAACTGGATGCCTCCGGGTTCGGCCTGGGCACCCGGGGCCAGCGTTTTGCCCTGGTAGTGGAAGACAGTACGATTACCCAGATCTATGTCGAAGCGCCTATGGAGTTCAAGGTCAGTTCAGCCGAGAACATCCTGGAAAACCTGTAGCAGGACGGGAAACTGGCTGGGGGCAGAGGATTCGAACCTCTACTGGCGGAGTCAGAGTCCGCTGTCCTACCATTAGACGAGCCCCCAATTCAACCGGGATAATTGTATTATAACCAGGAAAATAAATCCGTCCCCTTTTCTCAACATAAACGCTCATGATCAATAAAAAGAAAATAGCGGTTCTGGGCGGGACCGGTAATCTCGGCTATGGGTTGGCCTGGCGCTGGGCCAGGGCGGGTCACGAGGTGGTCATCGGCTCCCGGGTTGCGGAGAAAGCACACAAGGCGGCGGCTGAACTCAACCGGAAACCCGGCGCAGAGGGGATTACAGGCGCTGACAATCTCACTGCGACAAAACAGGTGGAAGTCGTTGTCCTGACCGTCCCTTTCGCCGCTCATGAAGCGACTCTGGAGAGCATCAAGCCGGGCCTGTCGGGGCAGATCCTGATTGATACCACCGTACCGCTCATACCGCCGAAAGTAGCCGTAGTCCAGCTACCGGAAGAAGGGAGCGCCGCGGTTATCACTCGCAACACCCTGGGAGACAGGGCGCGGGTGACGGCGGCGTATCACAACGTAGCCGCCAACCTGCTGGAGCAGGACGTGGAGATCGACTGCGACATCCTGGTGACCGGTGACGACCTGCAAACCCGCAAGGAAGTGATGCAACTGGTGGAGGACAGTGGTTGCCGCGCCGTCAACGCGGGAAAACTGGCCAATGCCGCGGCCGCAGAAGCCCTGACCAGCCTGCTTATCCATATCAACAAGACCTACAAGACCAGCCATTCCGGTATCCGCATTACCGGGATTGAAAAGACTTCTTCATCCGCGTAAAGGTTATCCGCAGATTACGCAGATTACCGCAGGTAAATATAATGTTTCATAAAATACAGAAGTTACAATCTGATATCTTCAGTAATTTATGTTAAAAACTTTCGTTTCATCTGCGGATGAATCTTAACATGTGGGCGCTACTCCCTGTGAAACGGTTGGAGCATACCAAGTTGCGCCTTGCCGGCGCGTTATCGCAGGCGCAACGCCGGCAACTCAGTATGTGCATGCTGGATGATATCCTCAACACCCTGGATGAAACCGTCGTGATTAGTGGCGTCACGGTCATCAGTTGCGACGAAGCCGTCATCTCACTGGCGCAAGACCACCACGCGGACGTATTGAACACCGGGGTCGATCACGGCTATGCCTCTGATGTACTGAAAGGTGTCGAAGCCACCAGCAATAAGGTCCTGGACAAGGCGCTCATCATCCCTGCCGACGTACCCGAACTTGAACACACGGATTTAAGCTACCTGGACCAGGTTCACAAGGAGGGCGTCACTTTGTGTCCCGCCGGCAGCGACGGCGGCACCAACGCTATAGTATTCACGCCGCCTCTTGCCATCGGGTTGATGTACGGCGAGAATAGCTTTGAGAAATTCCGCAGAGAAGCGGAACAACGTCGGGTCCCCGTCAATATTGCCAGACCTGCCGGACTGGTTCGGGATATTGATCGTCCTGACGACCTGCTTGCTTTACGGCGTCAACCTGCCGGCAACAAGACCTGGCGCTACCTGAGGTCGCTTGAGTTGCCCGATTGAGGTTCTCAACAACTCTACCTTCCCGGGTAATTCCCATAGGTCGGATTCCCGTCCGGGCGCTTCAAGCAACCTGGTCGTGACGCTCTGCGGGTAACATGCCCTGTAGCCTGAAGGTAGTCTCTAGAGTGGCCTCGACCCGCGCCAGGCGGACGTCAATGGCCTGGATATCTTTATGTAAGGCGCCGGTTTCCCGGCGTAGTAAGTTGATGTCGTTACGTAACCAGGCGAACAGCCCGGTAATGAGGCCGGCAAGCGCAATAATGAGGCCGGCAAGCGCAATGAAAGGGGCCCATTCAACCATTGCGTCAGTATAACATATTGCTGATGAGCCGGCTGAGACAAGGGGGACAGATTGAAATCTGTCCCCCAAGTTCCCCTGACCATAAGGGGGCATGTTTCCCCGGGAGGGAGGGCGACTCGCCCTCCACGAGGGCAGGATGCCCTCGATCCCGGGAGTTAGTGGGAATTGCTGGTAAATTGTCGACTATGATGTATCCGGAGAGTTCAGGAGTCATGATGACAGTTTACCCTGTATTCACTGGCGGAAATGTGGGAAAACTCACAGATCGGTGATTATTTTAGCGTCTCCGACCAATATCCTGAGAAAAACCCGGATCGTTAAACCCGGATCGTTAAATTGCGACCCTGTATTTATTCTAATAATATATAATGCAACGAAGATCCAATCGGAGGAGACCATGGCTGTCATCGATCTGACCCTGCCCGTCAATCGCCACATGCGCGGCATTCCGAACCTGCGTGAGTACGAAGAGAACCCCACCCGGTGCGTCGTTTTATCCTGCATGGGGGAAGTACAACAGGATCACCTTGAAAGCCGTGGCATTGAATTGGATAAAAACCTGGAGTTCACCCCGCACATGTTGTCCCGGCTGGAGATTCTCACTCATATAGGCACCCATGTTGATGCGCCTTGTCACTTCCTGGAAGCCGGCGGCTGGTCGGTCGAGGAAATCCCCCTGGAGCATACCATCGGCAAAGGCAGGGTCATCCCCCTGACCCATTTGCAGGGGCGGGAACGCGTTACTGCAGATGAGATCATCAAAACCGGCGTGGAGATCGATGACAGCGTTATTCCTGTCCTGTACACCGGCTGGACCGATCGTGCCTGGGACACTGACGAATTCTGGGGCAACTCCATATTCCTGGACACGACCGCAGCGGAGTACATTGTTGAAAAAGGTTGCAAAGCGGTCGCTCTCGATTGCTTCCCCGAAGCGCCCTTCTGGCTCGGCATCGAGGCGGATAAACCGCCCGGACGCAACCACAAGACCTTGCTGGGCAACAAGACCATCATCATCCAGTTGATCACCAATATCGGCAAACTGGATGGCAGTGAGTTTACCCTGTACGGCATACCCCTGCCCCTGGAGGGCCTGGACGGTTCCCCCGCCCGGGTGTTTGCCGTCACTGAGGATTGATAGCCTGAAAGTTTTGAACTGATTGATGAGTGATCTTTATGGAACAATTATACAGCGTCAATCCGCCACCATTTGCGAAAGTTTACCCCTGCTCAACAGCATACAGGGGTAAACTTTCGCAGGAATGGTGGGTGATTTAACCATCTATAAAAGTTGACTGACACTATTTACATGTTAGAGCACAATGGCTGAACGATCCTTCGCAAAAGAAGTCAAGATGCTGCGCCTGGGGGACGGTGACGAACTCCACGGGGAAGGCATTCTTGCCGTCACCAAGGCCTTGCTGCAATCGGGCGTTTCCTATATCGGCGGATACCAGGGCTCTCCCATCAGCCATTTGATCGATGTCTTTGCCGATTCCCGGGAAATACTGGAAGAACTGGGCGTACACTTTGAGCAGTCGGCCAGCGAAGCGGCGGCAGCATCCATGCTGGCCGCATCGATCAATTACCCGTTGCGCGGCGCGGTGGCCTGGAAATCCACTGTGGGTACCAACGTGGCATCGGATGCCCTGGCAAACGTGGCCTCCGCCGGGGTCAAGGGCGGCGCGCTCATTATTGTCGGGGAAGATTACGGTGAAGGCGCGTCCATCATGCAGGAACGCTCCCATGCCTTTGCCATGAAGTCCCAGATCTGGTTGCTCGATCCCAGGCCCAACCTGAACGCCATTGCCGACATGGTCGAGAAGGGTTTTGAACTTTCCGAGGCCTCAAGCACCCCCGTCATGCTGCAACTGCGGGTGCGGGCCTGCCACGTCCACGGCGTGTTGAATACCAGGGACAACAAACGTCCGGCTTTTACCGTGACCGATGCCCTGGATGCCCCGACCCGGGACATAGAGCGTATCGTCTTACCGCCTTATAACTATCAGCATGAGGCGGAGAAAATCGAACAGCGCTGGCCCGCTGCAGTGAAATTCATAGAGGAGTACGGGTTGAATGAGGTGGTCGATGGCCGCTTTGACGAGATCGGCATCATCGTCGCCGGCGGTCTCTACAACACCTTGAACCGGGCCCTGGAACACGTGGGCTGCTCCGACGTATTCGGCAACAGTTCGCTTCCCATGTACATCATGAACGTGGCTTATCCGGTGGTCGATGCGGAAGTGATCCGTTTCTGCCGGGATAAGAAAGCGGTGCTCATGGTGGAGGAGGGTCAGCCGGACTACCTGGAACAGAATATCAACACCATCCTGAGACGCCATGACGTTCAGGCCAGGATGCACGGCAAGGACGTTTTCACTATGGCAGGGGAATATACCTGCCAGTTGATGGAAGCAGGACTGCGGAAATTTCTGCAGCAATGGGAACCTGCCGCAATCACTGTCCCGCCGCTGGAAAAGACCGCTGGTCCGGACCGGGAAGACTTGGCGCAACTGGTGCCGCAACGGCCGTCCGGCTTGTGTACCGGCTGTCCGGAACGCCCGTTTTTCTCCGCCGTCAAACTGCTGGAAAAGGAATTCGGCAAGTTGCAAGTGAGCATGGATATTGGTTGCCATTCCTTCGCCACCGTGGCCCCATTCAACATCGGCAACACCATTACCGGCTATGGCCTGGGGCCTTCCAGCGCCTCGGCCCTGATGGTACCCCATGAGAAGCGCGCCCTCAGTATCATGGGTGACGGCGGCTTCTGGCATAACGGCCTGACCACGGGTATCGGCAATGCGGTGGAAAACGAACACGACGGCGTCATCGTGGTGGTTGACAACGGTTATTCCGCAGCGACGGGCGGTCAGTGGATACCATCTTCCAGGGCGGACGCAGCCAGGCGCCAGTACCGAGTGTCCATTGTCGATGCGCTCAAGGGCGCCGGCGTGAAGTGGATCAGGAAGGTTCACACCTATCATATCCAGGAATCCCTGCATGCGCTGAGAGAGGCCATGACTACCCGGGCGAAAGGCCCTAAACTCATCGTGGCGGAGGGAGAATGCCAGCTCAACCGGCAACGTCGGATCAAACCGCAGATAAAAAACCTGCTCAAACAAAAGAAACGTTACGTGCGTGAACGATTCGGCATTGATGAAGACACCTGTACCGGCGATCATTCCTGCATAAGGTTATCGGGCTGCCCGTCACTGACCATCAAGGACAATCCCGACCCCCTTAGAAAAGATCCCGTGGCCACTGTTATCAACAGTTGTGTCGGCTGTGGCGTCTGTGGCGAGGTAGCCCATGCCGCCGTTCTCTGCCCGTCCTTTTACAAGGCCGATATCGTCTATAATCCCAACCCGGCCGACCGGGCACTGGCGGCCCTTCGTTCATTTGCCATCGGCAAACTCCAGGCCTGGTCGGACAGGCGCCGCCGCAGACGGACTATTGAGGCAGTTTCCCCGGCCGGGGAAGAACAGGAGAGGCATTCCTCTTCCTTGCCGGTATGGAAACAGGGGCTTAGCGGGGACGGACTTAAGTCCGTCCCCACGATGAGTCATTCCCCGGCAGGCAAACAGGCAGAGCCCATCAAGGTCGCTATCCTGGCCATGGGCGGACAGGGTGGGGGCGTCCTCAGTAACTGGCTTATCCAGGTGGCCGAGCGTTCCGGTTACCTGGCGCAATCCACTTCCGTTCCCGGTGTCGCCCAGCGCACCGGAGCAACCGTCTACTACCTGGAGTTTTTCCCGCGGGAAGCCATCGGGGATAGGCCTGCCGTGCTGGCCTTGACGCCGGTGCCCGGGCGCGTGGATGTCGTCTTTGCCGGTGAACTGATCGAAGGCGGGCGCGCCATATTGAGGGGTTTGATCTCACCGGACAGAACCACCGCACTGGTGTCCACCCACCGCGACTACGCCATCGGCGAGAAAACCGCAATGGGTGACGGCAGGGCGGACTCCGAAAAGATTACCGGTGTAGTAATGGAGAACGCAAAGCACTTCATCGGTTTCGATATGAACGCCCTGGCCGGGCAAACGGGTAGTGTCATCAGTTCCGTATTGCTTGGCGCTGCCGCCGGATCCGGCGCCTTGCCGTTCCGCAAGGAAACATTTACCGAAATCATCGGCGCGACCGGCGTTGCGGTGGAAGCCAACCTGAAAGGGTTTAATGCCGGTTATGAGCACGCACAGAAACAACAGGATGAGAAGGAGAAGCCGTCAGGCGCAGCCCCGGGACCGGCGCACAAGAATGTACAGGCGCTGCTGGATCGGGTCCAGGCGGAGTTCCCGGCGCAAACGCAGGAAATCATACGTGCAGCCCTGGGGAAACTCACGGATTACCAGGATATCAGGTATGCTGAGGAGTACCTGCAGAGATTACAACCTGTTTTGCAGGTGGATCATCCGGACAGGGATTACCGGCTGACCATCGAAACTGCGCGTTACCTGGCCCTGTGGATGACTTATGAAGACGCAATCCGGGTGGCGGACCTGAAAATTCGCTCCACGCGCTTTGCCCGGGTGAGAAAAGACGTGCAGGCGGAGCAGGGACAGGTGGTGGCCTGGCAGGAATTCATGCACCCCAGGGTGCAGGAAATCTGCGATATCATGCCGGTCTGGAAGGGTTCCCTGGTCATGAATACCCCCGCGTTGAGAAACTTCATAGGATTCTTTTGTAAAAAGGGTAGAAGGATAAAGACCACGACCCTGTCCGGCTTCCTGTTGCTCTGCCTGCTTGCCGGCCTGCGTCGCTGGCGTCGCTCAACCCTGCGCTATGAGATGGAAAACGTCAATATCGAAAAGTGGCTGTCAACTGTGACCGATACCGCCGTCACCGATTATGACCTGGCAGTAGAAATCGCCGAATGCCCGCGCCTGGTGAAAGGTTACGGCGAGACCCATGCAAGAGGCATGGCTGCTTTCAACCGGATCATGGAAGCACTACCAGGAATTTGCAAGCAACCGAATGCAACCTCCGCAGTCAAACAACTGCGAGAAGCCGCGCTGGCAGACGAGCAGGGTGAAACCCTGGAAGCAGCCCTGCGAAAAGTTGCATAAACCCCGGTTTGGAGGGGGACAGATTTAAATCTGTCCCCCAGTCCCCCAGGAGATTAGGGGGCATGTTTCCCTGGGAGGGAGGGCGTCCCGCCCGCCACGAGGGCAGGATGCCCTCGACCCCGGGAGTTAGCGGGAGTGGCTGGACAAAGAAGTTGACATTGCATGAAGCAGTGGGGTAGGGTATGCCGACTATGATTAGAGGATGGATAGCCATGGCAATAAACATGAACGCTCGCTTGCCTTACGGGGGAGAGTTCGGAACGGTCAACGCTGCCGGTTGCAGTGCTGACTCACTGACGCATCGTCTGCGCGGTATCCAGCGCCCATCCTCCTTCACCCCCCCCCCCCACATGAGATAACGAATCACCGGTGCCGCGCTGCCGCTTCGCCGCGCGCGCGGGGTGCGGGCGTTCGCGGGGGGTCGACCGCAGCGGGGCTTTCCAGGCGGTTCCGGCGCGGGGTGCTGTGCGCCCTGGCGTTCAT
Source organism: Gammaproteobacteria bacterium (assembly GCA_965222155.1). Lineage (GTDB taxonomy): Bacteria > Pseudomonadota > Gammaproteobacteria > Eutrophobiales > Eutrophobiaceae > JAAXHV01. The sequence continues at coordinate 648 of CBDCTH010000008.1, read as the reverse complement.
GACACTGATGTGCGGGCTGACCGTGTCGGCGTGGGCGCAGACGGTCCCGGATGCGCCCACGGCCCTGACCCTCAATCCCGGCGACCGGCAGCTCGCGGTGACGTGGGCCGCGCCCGGCGGCGGCTCGGCCCTCACGGACTACAACGTGCGCTACCGCCCCGGTAGCAGCGGCGGCTGGAGCGACCCCGATTTCACGGGTACCGGCACGAGCACGACCATCACCGGCCTCACCAACGACCGCAGCTACCAGGTGCAGGTGCAGGCCGTGAACGAGCAGGGCCCGGGCGCCTGGTCGGCCAGCGTCAGCGCCACGCCCGCGACCGTTCCCGCGGCGATGGTTGCGCCGACCCTCACGCCCGGTGACGGGAGGCTCTTGGTGGAGTGGGACGTCCTCGACGATGACGGCGGCTCGCCCCTTACGGACTACAACATCCGCTACCGACCCGATACGGGCGGCTTGTGGACGCAGCGTGGTTACAGATATTATACAATCGGTATCAGGTTGTCCGGCCTCACCAACGGCCAGAGTTACCAGGTGCAGGTGCAGGCCGTGAACGCGCGGGGACCGGGCGCTTGGTCGCCCAGCGCCAGCGCTACGCCCGAGGACCGGCTCAACCCGCTCTTTGCTCCGACCCTGACGCCCGGTGA
>CBDCTH010000007.1:0-30602 GCA_965222155.1 Gammaproteobacteria bacterium | reverse complement strand
GAGCATTGCATTGACTCGCGCACGAGCAGCGTTGCGTGCCTCATGCAACTCTTCCGAAAGCATCGTTGCGCTTTGCTTTTTGACCAGGGCCGGCGCTTCGGTTTCGCTCCTGCCAGTGAGTCCGTGTATGATACGACTGAGCCAGCCCCCCGGTTTGGCCGGTCCTGCCGGCGCGGCTTCCGGAGATAATGCCGCCTCCAGGCTGGCAATCAGTTTATTGATCTCTTTTTCCGCATAGCCGCGAATGCCCCCGCCTGCCAGTGACAGGATTTTACCGGTCAGCTGGGTTTCTCCCTGCCAACCTATCTGGGTACCGGCAGCGTTGTCCGTCAGGTCAAAAGAGGTGCGTACCGTGTAAACGCCCTGCATGAGTTTGCCCCTGCCGACGTACTGGGCGTGGTGGGGAGGTTCGGATTTATTCAGCATTAATTCCGTTGTCGCGATACCGCCGATCTTGCCGATCCCGACTCTGGCGCGTATAACGGCCGTTTTGCCGTCTTTCATTTCCATACTATGGAAACCCGGTAATAAGGGCGCAAATTTTTCCGGATCCGATAGCTGTGAAAAAACCTCTTGTTTAGGAAGGTCTACATTGAATTCGCCTGAAAATTTCATTTCCATGATTTATGCCCCCCTGGAGCCCGGATTTCTCACCAGGTCGCTTGTTGCTATCGGATACATGTTTGTTGTCATTGAGTTAGTAAACATTATTCACTATGTTGCTATTACATACAGCGCTTGATGCACCCTCGCTTGTCTTTTTTACGCCTACGGGCACGTGCTTCCTCTACCATAGCTACGGCTATGCTTTCGGTCCCCGTATCAAGTACGGGGCAGGCTCCGGCACCCGCTGGCGGCAAAAATCCTGCGCAATCATCGCATCACCTGGTGAGAATTCCGGGCTAACACTGTGGCTGCTGCCTGTACGGATTTGATGATGTTCTGGTAGCCGGTGCAGCGGCAAACGTTTCCCGACAGGGCTTTGCGGATGTCCTGTATTTCCGGATTCGGATTTTCGGCGAGCAACGCCACCGAAGACATGAGTATCCCGGGTGTGCAATAGCCGCATTGCAGACCGTGTTGTTCAGAAAATGCCTGTTGCAGGGGATGTAACTGCCCCTCTTTTTCCAGTGCCTCGACGGTGGTAATCTCTGCGCCGTCAGCCTGTACGGCAAACAAGGTACATGATTTGATGGCTGCACCGTCCAGCAGCACGGTACAGGCGCCGCAGAAGCTGGTGTCACAACCGATATGCGTGCCGGTGAGACGCAGCTCCTCGCGGATGAATTCCACCAGCAGTTGCCGGGGCTCCACGTTTCGTTGGCAAGGTTTACCGTTTACGGTAAGGTTAATGGGCACGGTTTGTAATGGCTCAGACATATTTATAGCTCCCGACGCCGTCATTCCGGGCTTGACCCTGCCTTACAACATGCCAGGGCAGGCCCGGAATCCAGGGCAGTATTTGTAAAAATTCACACATAATCATGGCTCCCAGTGATCTTTTCACCCATCGCCCTCTGTATAGCCGTATGCGCGGCGCGCATAAACAGAGAACGCAGAATAACGAGTTTAAACTCCGCAGAACCGCGTGCATCTGTAGGCGGGTCAGCCAACTCTATCAGCGCAGCGGCGGCCTCTTGCAGTTTTTTTTCAGTCAAGGGGTAGCCGATAAGCGACTGCTCAACCTCCCCGGAGGTGACCGGCGTTGGGCCTGCCGCTCCCAACACCAGGCGGATGTCATGACAGATGTTGCCGGCTGCCAGGGTTAACTGCACACCGACTGAGGCGGCCGGGTAAGCCGGGGCGGCTTTCTTGAAACCGAGGTAAGCGCCGCCGCTGTGCGCCGGCGGCATGGGTATCTGGATTTCCGTGACCAGTTCAGCGTCAGCCAGACTGTTGGTGTATGAGTCCGTAATGAATTCCCTGATACCGACTTTGCGGCTTCCTGCAGGCCCCTGGCAGACGATGTCGGCATCCAGGGTATGCAGCAGGGCCGGCCAGTCGCTGCTGGGGTCGGCGATGCTGACCGACCCGCCGATGGTCCCCAGGGTTCTTACCTGCGGGTCACCTATGCGCCCGGCGCAGTCCCGGATAATGGGGATATCATCGGCTACGGCTGACGCGGCAATCCGGGCATGGGTCACCAGTGCACCGATGCAAACCCGGTCTTTTACCTTGCGGATGTGCATCAGTTCCGGGAGGCGTGAGATATCCACCAGATCGGAGGGTTCATCCATGCGCATTTTAAGGATAGGGATAAGCGATTGCCCTCCGGCCAGCGGCCTGGCGCCTTCGCCAAGTTCTGATAAAAGCGTTATCGCACTGTCGAGCGAGCCAGGGCGATGGTAACGGAATGGTGCAGGATACATGGTTTGGCGCTCCCCCTTCGGGTCATGGATATTCTGACGTTATTATAATCGGATATTAACACGTATGCATAGATTTGGGGTCATTCCAGTCTCGCGTCATTCCGGCGAATGCTCCCATTGTCGTCATTCCGGGACACATCCGTCATTCCGGCGAATGCCGGAATCCAGTCTAATAGCGTGTCGCCACTGGCGACTCATTATTTCACTGGATTCCGGGTCAAGCCCACGGATGTGTCCCGGAATGACGGATGTGTCCCGGCGTGGTGGGGGTGTCCTGATGCTACACGGTATCGGGATCGTACCCAAGGCTGGGGCTCAGCCAGCGCTCCGCCTGACGCACTTCCATGCCTTTCCTCAGGGCATAGTCGGAGACTTGATCGCGGTTGACCTTCCCCAGCCCGAAATAGCGCGAGTCGGGGTGGGAGAAATACAGGCCGCACACGGCTGCGGTCGGGTACATGGCATAACTGTCGGTCAGCGTTATCCCGGTATTTGCCTCGACCTTGAGCAAATCCCAGATAAGCGGTTTTTCTGTGTGGTCCGGGCAGGCCGGATAACCGGGGGCAGGGCGGATCCCCCGGTATTTCTCGGCGATAAGCGCGCTATTGTCCAGGACTTCGTCTGCCTGGTATCCCCAGAATTCCTTCCTGACTCGCTGGTGCAGTCGTTCCGCCAGGGCCTCCGCCAGCCGGTCGGTCAGTGCTTTCAACATGATCGCGCGGTAATCGTCGTGGTCCTGCTCGAATTGGTGTAGCTTTTCCTCCATCCCAAATCCTGCGGCTACCGCAAAAGCCCCGATATAATCATTCCGTCCGGTCTGTTTCGGTGCGATAAAATCAGCCAGGGCAAAGTTGGGCTGACCCGGCGGTTTTTTTGTCTGTTGCCTCAAACTATGGAACTCAGCCAGCAATCCCATGCGACTGTCGTCCACGTAGACTTCGATATCGTCGTGACCGATGGAGTTGGCTGGGAACAGGCCGATAACAGCCCGGGCTGCCAGCCACTTTTCATGGATGATTGTATCCAGCATTTCCCTGGCGTCCCGGTAAAGTTTTCGCGCCTCTTCCCCGACTGTTTCATCGTCCAGAATTCGTGGAAAACGGCCGGCTAACTCCCAGGCAACAAAGAAGGGGGTCCAGTCTATATAATCCTGAAGGTCAGCTAACGGGTAATCGTTGAATACCCGGATTCCCGTTATTTTCGGTTCGGGCGGCCGGTAGGTCTGCCAATCAACCGGGAACCGGTTTGTGCGTGCCTCGGCCAATGGTAGCCATTTGATCCCGGCCTGTCTGCCTTTATGTCTGTCCCGAACTACCGCATATTCCTCTTTTACCTGTTTGCTGAAATCGGCTTTCAAATCTTCACTGATCAAACGCTGTACCACGCCCACGGCGCGGGAGGCGTCTTTCACGTGTATCACCGGTTGCCTGTAGCGCGGTTCAATTTTTACCGCGGTGTGTGTGCGTGAAGTAGTGGCGCCGCCGATAAGCAGGGGAACATCGAATTCCCGGCGCTGCATCTCTTCCGCCACGTGTACCATTTCATCCAGTGACGGGGTGATAAGACCACTCAGACCGATAAAGTCGGCGTTTGTTTCCTGCGCGGTTTTCAGGATGATTTCGGCCGGGACCATGACGCCGAGATCGATTACCTCAAAGTTATTGCATTGCAGGACTACGCCGACGATATTTTTCCCGATATCATGGACATCGCCTTTAACGGTGGCCATGACTATCCTGCCCTGGGACCGGTAATCTCCACCGCCTTTTTTGTCTTCCTCGATAAAGGGGATGAGGTAGGCAACCGCTTTTTTCATGACGCGCGCGCTTTTCACCACCTGGGGCAGGAACATCCTGCCGGCGCCGAACAGGTCGCCGACGATGTTCATGCCATCCATCAGCGGTCCTTCGATGACCTGCAGGGGCCTGTCATATTGCTGCCGCGCTTCCTCCGTATCGGCTTCAATCCAGGTGTCGATCCCTTTCACCAGGGCATGGGACAGGCGTTCCTGCGCACTGCTACCACGCCAGGTCTGTTCATCTGCTTTCTTTTTATTTTCTCCCACATCCTTGATGGTCTCGGCGAATTCAACCAGGCGATCGGTGGCATCGGGGCGCCTGTTGAGCAACACGTCTTCCACCCTTTCCAGCAGGTCTGTGGGTATTTCATCATAAATACCCAGCTGGCCGGCATTGACAATCGCCATATCCATACCAGCCTTGACCGCGTGATACAGGAAGGCCGAGTGCATAGCCTCCCGCACAGGATTATTGCCCCGGAAGGAAAAAGAAACATTGCTCAAGCCCCCGCTGACCAGCGCCTTTGGCAGGTTTTCCTTAATCAGGCGGCTCGCTTCAAAAAATGAGACCGCATAATTGTTATGCTCCTCCATGCCGGTGGCGACGGTGAGGATATTGGGATCAAAGATGATATCTTCCGGAGGGAAGCCGAGTTCATCCACCAGGATATGATAAGACCGTCTTGCCACCTCAAAACGACGTTCGGTGGTGTCTGCCTGTCCCTGTTCATCAAAACACATCACCACGACCGCCGCCCCGTAGCGCCTGATAACCCGGGCCTGTTCCCTGAATTTATCCTCCCCCTCTTTCAGACTGATGGAGTTCACGACGCACTTACCCTGGACACAACGTAATCCGGCCTCTATAACAGACCAGCGCGATGAATCGATCATGGTCGGTACCCGGCTGATATCGGGTTCGCCGGCAACCAGCAGGAGAAAGTTCTGCATTAACTGCTCGGAATCAAGCAGTCCCTCATCCATGCACACGTCTATTATCTGGGCGCCGTTCTCCACCTGCTGGCGGGCAATATCCAGCGCCTCATCCAGTTTGCCTTCCTTGATAAGGCGCAGGAACCTGGGAGAACCGGCTACGTTGGTACGCTCTCCGATGTTGATGAAATTAGCAGCCGGGGTAATGGTCAACGCTTCCAGTCCACTCAGTCGGCAATATGACGGGATGTCGGAAATTATCCGGGGCGGCTGAATGCATACCTGGTCATGGATCTGCCGGATATGTTCCGGGGTGGTACCGCAACAACCGCCGACGATATTGAGAAATCCGCTCCGGGCAAACTCTTCGAGAATGTCGGCCATATACTCGGGTGTCTCGTCGTATTCACCGAATTCATTAGGTAGTCCGGCATTTGGATAGATGCTGACATAGGTGTCGGCTATATTAGAAAGTTCTTGAATATGTTCACGTAAGTCTTTGGCTCCCAAAGCACAATTTAACCCTATTGCTAATGGTTCTGCATGACGGACGGAATGCCAGAAGGCGGCATTGGTCTGGCCGGTAAGGGTCCGGCCTGAGGCATCGGTAATGGTGCCGGAAATGATAATAGGCAGGCGGGCGCCGCTTGTTTCAAAAAAGGACTCGACTGCAAACAGGGCGGCCTTGGCATTCAGGGTATCGAAGATGGTCTCCAGCAGCAGGATATCCACGCCGCCCTCCACCAGTCCCCGGATGGCGGTCGTATAGGCTTCCGCCAGTTCCGCAAAGGTGATATTGCGAAACCCGGGCTTGTTGACGTCCGGCGATATGGAAGCGGTGCGGTTGGTAGGGCCGAGGACACCGGCAACGAACCGGGGTTTTTCCGGCGTAGACTTCTCATCGGCAACGCCCCGGGCCAGTCCGGCGCCGCTCCGGTTCAACTCGTACACCTGGTCCTGCAACTCGTAATCGGCCATGGCAATTGCAGTAGAGTTGAAGGTATTGGTCGCTATAATGTCGGCGCCGGCGTCAAGGAACGCGGCATGTATGTCCCTGATAATATCCGGTTGGGTCAACGACAGCAGGTCGTTATTGCCTTTCAAATCACAACCATGATCGGCAAAGCGCTCGCCGCGAAAATCGCTTTCCTGCAGGTTGTAAGACTGGATCATGGTGCCCATAGCCCCATCCAGCAGCAGGATACGCTCTTTTAACAGGCTGCGTAATTGTCGTTCGGTCGCGCCAATCATGACTTATATAACGGGGTCAGGTCTTTGATTTTTGATGCCGATCATGACCCCTCCATTCTCCGTATAATGCAGGACAAGAAGCGGGGAAGTGATCAATCCGGCTCGCCTCACTTATCTTGTCATTCAACAGTTAACCCGGATTTCTCACCAGTTCGCTTGTCGTCATCGGCTAGTTGTTTGCTGTCAATACGTTATGATAATCTGCTCACTATATCAACATTACAGACTGCGCTTGATGCGTTCATTGCGCACATCCATGTACGCAACCCTGCGGGCGGCTGTTGCCGTGCAAATCGGCTATCCTGCCGATTTGTCTCGCTTGTCTTTTAGATGCGCTCCATCCCTGGAGCGCCCCCTTCGGGCACTCTTCGAGTGTCCAAATCCATTCCAGATGGATTTGTGCCGCCAGCGGGCACGTGTTCATTGCGCCCATCCCCCTGCTCAACTCCATACAGGGGCAGGCTCTGGGGCGCAACCCTGCGGGCGGCTGTCGCCGTGCAAATCGTCAGTCCTGACGATTTGTCCCTCAACCAGACAAATCTGCCTGGAGCAGATTTGGACATCCGAAGGATGCCCGCAGGGTGCGCGCCATGGAGGGCGCACATCAACTACGGCTATGCTTTTGGTCGCAGGCACCCGCTGGCGGCAAAAATCCGGCGCGATCATCGCATCAACTGGTGAGAAATGCGGGTTAAGTGAGCGCCGTTAATTCATGACATTTACCTGAGCCTGGCGGATGCGGATTATCCGCCACCCGTCGCAACGCTCCTCAGATAAAGGGGAGGTACTGCACAAGGGGGAGTATATTACAGTTTTCCGATATTACAACCGAGGTACTGGCAAGGCAGCAGTTCCCGCTAACTTCCGGGACCGAGGGCATCCTGCCCTCGTGGAGGGCGAGACGCCCTCCCTCCCAGGGAAACTGGTCAGGGGAACTTGGGGGACAGATTTAAATCTGTCCCCCCTCGCCAGGTCGCGTTCGATAAAAGTTCGGGTAAAACTTTCCAGCCATTCGAAGCAGGCCCGGTTGGACCTCGACAAGTAGGCGTCCGGAAAACCACCCCGGAGCCAACGCCGCGCAAGCCGGTCATTTCCTGTTTCATCCAGCCCCAAGCCGTTCAGTTCGTAGTAGTTTATCCGACCAGCCAAGGATTCAGAGGATTGCCGGAGGGGGTTCGGCGACGCACTGCCCAGAACCAGAAAGCGCGCCGGCCGCGGCCGGCGGTCCGACAGCACTCGAAGCAGTGGAAAAAGATTCGGTAAACGTTGCACTTCATCGACAATGATCAAACCCTTCAAATTTCGCAACACAAGGTTCGGGTCTTCTCCGAGTCTGGACAAGGCCACAAGGTCTTCCAGGTCAAAATAATGAGACCGCGTGTGATAGCTCCCGGCTACCTGTTTTGCCAACGTGGTCTTGCCGACCTGCCGCCCCCCCCCCAGGATGGCAACGACCTCGAAGTGCCTGAGACGCCGGATGATCTCTTTGATATGCCTGGACCGAGTAATCATGGCGCTCATAATACCGTGAAAATTCGGTCATCAGCACCGAGATTTCATGGTATGAGGAATAAATAACAGGGCAGCCACATACTTTTGAATGTGCCCCTCCGCCATTCCCGCGTAAGCGGGAATCCAGTGGAACAAAGAGTCGCCTCCGGCGAAACGATAACAGACTGGGTTCCGGCCTGCCTGCTGTAGGCAGGCGCTGGGCCTGTCCCTTTTGGCGATGCCCTGAGGGACAGGTCAGGCGTTCACTTAAAAGCGGACAATTCTTTTGTTACAGATGTGGACAAATCTATTTGTTGACAACATGTAGTGACTCTCATCCTCTCAATTCTTCTGGACGCAGGTATCAATGCCGGGGGTATTCAGGTTTTCCACAAGATTCGGTTAGCAGGAACTGCCGATGATCCCAGAATCCTCCTTACATCAGTAAATTCCTGGCGTAGAGTTAGGAAATGGCTGATATAAAGAGGTAAATCCGGGAGGTAAATCCGGGAGGTAAATTCGGGGGTAAATTCGGGACACCCATTAATTTAACGGGGGTAAATTCGGGACACCCATTAATTTAAAACTCTCATTTAATTTATGGGTGTCCCAAATATCCTTCCCAAATATCCTCCGGTGGGACTATTTTTATTACCGCACCAAAAACCGCGTCGAGATCGACCTGATCCTCGAAGGGAGCTTTGGCATCCTGCCGATTGAAATCAAATTTGGTCACCAGACCACCCTGCAACAACTCAAGCCATTGCAACAATTCGTGCAGCAGCATGATTCGCCTTTCGGGATTGTTATTAACAACAGTAACCAGGGGCGCCTGCTCAGCAATAAGATCATTCAGTTGCCGGCTGGTTGTATCTGAAATTTTTAAAATAGGAATTTAATCGGTAATTGTTGACTATGTTTGTCATATTTGCTATAAAGCAGACATGACAAACAAAAATGTCATTGCAGCCACATTGCGTGCCATCCGCGCCAGTCTTGATCTCACCCAGGAGCAACTCGCGGAACGGCTAGGCGTTTCCTTTGCTAGCGTTAACCGTTGGGAAGGTGGTACTATTTTACCACAGAAAGCAGCGCGGGAAGTAATCGCCGCGCTTGCTGTTGAGGCAGGCGTGGGCGCGATGGAGTCGGCTGCGAAGCCAGCCGAAGCGGCAGCGCGCGTGACGCGGCGACGGACTGGCGGCGTGCGTGATACGACAACGGGCCGGCGACGCTCTACCCCCTCAACGAAGCCCATGGAGCAGATGCTATGGGATGCGGCCTGCTCCATTCGCGGAGAAAAAGATGCCCCCAAATTCAAGGATTACCTGTTGCCGCTCCTGTTCCTGAAACGGCTGTCCGACGTTTTCAACGATGAGATCGAACGCCTGGCCGAAGAATATGGTAATCGGGTTACTGCGCTTGAGATCGCCGAGACCGATCACGACCTGCTGCGCTTCTACCTGCCCCCAGATGCCCGCTGGGTGGTCATCAGCGGTCGCGAAGACTATGAGTGGCCGCCAGACAACCAAGGGAGAAGCACGCGGCCTGGAGACATCGGCGAACATTTGACAAAAGCCGTGCGCGCGGTCGTGCGTTATAACCCTTCGCTGTCAGGCGTTATTGACATAGTGGATTTCGCGGCCGAGCGCAACGGGGAGCGCGATATCAACCCGGCGAAGCTCACCGCGGTGGTCGAAACCTTCTCCGACCCTCGTTACCGGCTTGGCCTTGCTGATGTGCAGCCCGATTTCCTCGGCCGCGCCTATGAGTACCTGCTACGCAAGTTCGCAGAAGGTTCAGGCCAGAGCGCGGGCGAGTTCTTCACCCCGACCGAGGTCGGTTTCCTGATGGCATACATCCTGCGCCCCAGGCCCGGTGAGGATTGCCACGACTACGCCTGCGGTTCGGCCGGACTGCTCGTCAAACTGCAACTCGTTGCCCGGGAGCTTGACCCCACCAGCCGTCTGCCGCTCAAGCTCTGCGGACAGGAATTGCAAGCCGAGAGCTACGCGGTTGCCCAGATGAACGCGATCATCCACGACATGGAGGTCGAGATTGCCCGCGGCGACACGATGATTAACCCAAAGTTCAAAACTGCGGCCGGCCAGATCGCTACCCACGACATCGTGGTCGCCAACCCGATGTGGAATCAGCCGTTCAACCCGGACATCTTCGCCAACGACCCGTTCGACCGTTTCCGCAGCCGGGGCGGCGTAACCACCGGCAAGGGCGACTGGGCCTGGCTCCAACACACCATCGCCTGCCTGAACGAGCGGGGACGAGCGGCAGTTGTACTCGACACCGGCGCCGTGACACGCGGCTCCGGCAGCAAGCACGAGGACAGGGAACGCAACATCCGTAAATGGTTCGTCGACCGCGATTTGATCGACGGCGTGATCCTGCTGCCGGACAACCTGTTTTATAACACCAGCGCCGCTGGCGTGATTGTGGTGTTGTCAAAGCGCAAACCGGCGGAACGGAAGGATAAGCTCGTGCTACTCAACGCCGGCAAACGTGTGCGGAAAGGGCGCCCCAAGAACTTCATCCCGGAGGAGGACATCCGTCCGCTCGCGTCAGCCTACCTCAAGGGCGAACCCGTCGAGGGTGAGATTGCCGTGATCACGCGGGAGGATGCGGAGAAGGCGGACTACAATCTCAGTCCCAGTCGGTGGGTGGGGCAGTCCAGTTCTGCAGAGGTTGGTTCTGTTAGCACACTTGTTCGGGAACTAACCAACCTCGATAGCGAGGCGAGTCGGCTTTCGGCGGCGATCTCTAAACTGCTGATCGGGGTGATGGATGAGCCTACTTAAAGCAGACCTCGGTGAAGGTCGCGAATGGTCTCGCGTTGGAGACAACTATGCTGTGACGAAGAAGCCACGCGGAATTGATCCCTCGTTCTTGCCGGCCATTCCGTTCGCCGCGATGGATGCAATTCCGCGGGGTGGCGCGTACCTGCCAAAGTATGAAATGAGAGCGCCAGGGACAATCGTCAGTGGGACATACTTTGAACGTGGCGATATCCTAGTCGCCAAGATCACTCCGTCCTTCGAGAACGGAAAGCAGGCGCTGGTCCGAAATTTTGCTGAGCCGTTTGGGTATGCGACGACCGAAGTAATCCCTCTTCATCCAATCTCAGCGACACATGATCCGCGATTTCTGTTCTACTATCTGCTTCACCCGGATGTGCGGGAATATATGGCAGAAAGGATGGAGGGATCGACCGGGCGCAAACGCATTCCGGAAAATGTGCTGCTCAACCTGCCGATCCCATCCTTCGAGTTTGACGAGCAAAACGCAATCGCTGATGCATTGGAAGCGATCCAAAAAGCGTCTGAATCTGAGACCGAATGCGAACAGGGTGTGCGCGACCTCAAACGCGCGGCAATGCGGACGCTGTTCACGCGCGGGCTTAGGGGAGAGGAGTCGAAGGAAACCAAAATCGGCCCGGTTCCGGAGAGTTGGGGGATAGAGAAATTAGGCTCTCTTTGTTTGCCGGCTGATCAAGTCAACATGACTGAACAAGCTGAACGCGAGATACAGTATGTGGACGTTTCATCAATATCTCGCGAATTCCATCAGGTGGAAACTACGACGCGGTACAAGCTGAGATATGCACCTAGCCGGGCGCGTAAACGTATCCTGACCGGAGATGTCATATTTGCAACTGTTCGCCCGACCCTTTTGCGTGTTGCAAAGATTGAAGAAGAACTAAACGATCAAGTTTGCTCGACGGCATTTTGCGTTTTGCGTGACAAAGATCGAAATATGAACGGGAAATATATCTTCCAGCTAGTGCAGCGACAAGAGTTTATTGAACAACTTTCAAAAATCGAAACGGGAGCGAGCTACCCGGCTGTCACTGACCGGCAAATCAAAGAGCGGTTAGTGCCGGTTCCTACCTTAGACGAACAACGCGAGATTGTCTCCATCCTCGACGCTATCGACCGCAAGATCGACCTGCACCGAAAGAAACGTAAGGTATTAGAAGACCTATTCAAGGCGCTGTTGCACAGGCTGATGACGAGCGAAATCCAGGTCGTCGATCTCAACCTATCGGCGTTACAATCGACGTACGATTCGTCGTTAGATATGATTGGAATTTATGACAGATAAGCATTCACATTCCGTGAGAAACGGGATCATTGCAACAGTGATTGGAGGGTTGATATTATCCGCCGTCCCGCAATTGCGCGGTTTCGTGGCAGAAGCAATGTCATGGGTGTGGGAGGGCATCACTTGGGCTTGGACTTCGCTAATCTCTTACTATTCGATGCCTGGTTGGGCGATTCTGATTATCGGATTATTTGCGCTCGTTGGTCTTGCTTGGCTATATATGGCTCTTCGTCCACAGAATGAACCAGCATATCGAAACTATACTGAAGATATGCTGGACGGAGCGAAATGGCGTTGGTCATGGACTGGTAACGAGATATCGAATCTTTGGTGTTTCTGCCCAGACTGTGACGCGCAATTGGTTTATAGCGACAATTATGAAGGAACGGACTTCATATGCGAACGATGCCTCCCTGATGAGGCATACCGTCACTATCAATCCCAGAGTCGAGTTGTCGCAACAGTAAAGGGGGGTAATAGGTATTATGCGTTGGGTGCAGCAGAAAGGGAGATTCGGCGGAGAATCAGAACTAATGAATACATTCACTCTAAAAGCTGAATCCAGTGGAACGATGACAGGTGGGTTCATGCGCAACAAGCTCCCCTCGCTCATCAAGCCATTGCGTTGCGATATCTTCAATATACAAACGAGTTCTTGAAGGAGATGATGAGGTGACTGACCACTCATACATCTTCCTGGACGAGTCAGGCAACTTCGATTTCAGTGCCAACGGCACGCGCCACTTCGTGTTGACCAGTGTCAGTCTGTGCCGGCCATTTCCTGCAATGGGGCCGCTTGACGCGTACCGGCACGGGTGCCTGGAACTCGGACTGGACTTGGAGTCGTTCCACTGCGCTAAAGACAACCGACGCGTACGAGATGGCGTCTTCGATCTGATTGTCGCCCATCTTGACGATATCCGCATCGACTGTCTGATAGTCGAGAAACGCAAAGCAACTCTGTCGTTGCGGCAAGGGAGTCGCCTTTATCCGAGAATGCTGGGCTATCTTCTCAGATTTGTCATTCGCGAGGAGATTGAAAGAGGCGCTGGGGAGTTTATTGTCATTACCGACACCCTGCCGTTCACCGGGAAGCGACAGGCGGCAGGGACCGTTGTGCGAAATACGTTGGCGCGAATGCTCCCAGGTGGCACGAGGCTCCGAACGTTCCACCACGCGTCATGCTCACATTACGGACTACAATTGGCAGACTACTGTTGCTGGGCAATGTTTCGCAAGTGGGAAAGAGGAGATTCAGCTTATCGCGATCGTATCCGGGCGGCGATTCGCAGTGAATTCGATATCTTTCGCGTCAAGGTGTGAGGAAGACCGGATTGAACAGACGGTCAGTTAAAAGAATGCCCCCCCTGACTACTCCGTCACCGGAGAGGGCCCCTTGGGCCCTTGTCGTCAGGGAGGGACTTTAAACCAATTACAAACTTACCTCTTGATGGAGCCGCATGTCAAGCGTTATTGGAACTGCGAGGGGGTTACAAACAAAAAAATGATCACCCTTGCTACTCCATTGCCCGAGAGTTCCCACCTGAACCGCTTGTCATCGGGGGGCTTTACCAGGAAATGAGGACCGAAACAGAGGAGAGCGCATCCATGACCCTTGATGAAATATTAGCGTTAGCTGCAATCGGCGAATCAGAGACGTTGGAGTTCAAGAGCACTACGGGGACGCGTCGTGAAGCGGTTGAGACTTTGTGTGCCATGCTCAATCAACACGGCGGGCAGGTGTTGTTCGGTGTAACGTCGGAAAGGGGTGTGACAGGCCAGCAGGTGGGCGACCGCACCATCGAGCAGTTGAGCGCCGAGCTTCGACGGATCGAACCGCCGGTTTTTCCAACGGTCGGACGGGTTCAGGTAGGGGGCAACCGAGAAGTGATCATAGTCGGTACAAGCCAGGGGACGGCGAGGCCGTACAGCTACCGGGGCACAGCCTACCGCCGTGTCGGGAGTACGACCGTGGCCATGTCCGCCGACGAGTACAACCGAATGCTCTTCGAGCGGATGCACAGCTATCAGCGCTGGGAGAACCAACCAGCCGCCGGCTGGTCAATCAATGACCTCGACGTTGCTGAGCTTCGGCGCACGGCTGCAGAGGCGATCCGGCGCGGTCGACTGGAAGAGCCTGTAAGTCGGGAACCAGTTGAGTTATTGCGCGGGCTTGGGTTGCTGCACGACGACGTATTACTGAAGGCGGCGGCGGTGCTGTTCGGCAACGAGAAGCGCCTCGAGTTTGAGATGCCGCAGTGCCTGCTTCGCGTTGCCCGTTTCCGGGGCCTCGACAAGATGGAGTTCCTGGACAATCGACAGTTCAAGGGTAACGCCTTCGCGCTGCTCTCCAACGCCGAGCGCTTCTTGCGGGATAGCCTCCCCATCGCGGGGCGGTTCGAATCGGACCGCTTTGAACGGATCGACGAACCGCTCTACCCGCCTCTCGCAACGCGGGAAGCGCTGGCTAACGCCCTCTGCCATCGCGACTATTCGATTGGTGGCGGCTCGGTGGGAGTGGCGATCTACGACGACCGTCTGGAGGTGACCTCACCCGGCTCGCTGCACTTCGGGTTGACCCCGGAAAAATTGTTCGCGCCGCACGAATCGCGCCCTTGGAATCCATTAATTGCCAACACCTTCTACCGGCGTGGCGTCATTGAGGAGTGGGGAGGTGGGATTCTCAAGATGGCGGAACTGACGAATGCAGCAGGGTTGCCGACCCTTGATATTGAGGATGCCAACGACTGTGTGACCGTACGCTTCCGGCACGGCCAATTCGTGCCGCAACAACGTACCGGAAGCGGTTCGATTGAACGGCAAGAGGCAATTCTTGCCCTGCTGGGTCATACGGATGATGGTCTGGCTTTGCGCGATATCCGCGTTCAGTTAGGGCCGCATACCAACGAGCGACGATTGCGCGAGGACCTCGCCATACTCAAAGCTCGCGGTTTGGTCACAGCTATGGGACACGGCCGGGGCGCGCGTTGGCAACTTCTGTGAGACTGCAATGGGGCTTATTCCGGCTTATTCCGGCTTATTCCGGCTTATTCCGGCTTATTCGTGAATGCGTGGCGACTCTATCGTTGTCCCGCAAGTGGGAAAGAGGAGATTTCAGCCTATCGTGATCGTATCCAAGCAGCGATTCGCAGTAAATTTGATATTTTTCGCATCAAAGCGTGAGGAAGACCGGATTGAACAGATGGTCAGTTAAAAGAATGCATCTCCTGACTACCCCGTTACCGGAAAGTTCTCACTTGGATCGCTTATCATCAGGAGGAAACCTTTCATCGGATTGGACAGCCCTCCTCGAGTCCGTCCGCAATTCCCAACAGGCTTTTTGTAAGCGCAAAGGGTACTCATGTCAAGAACTTTTCCACCCGGCTTGTGTGACTAGCACGAGTCCGCTATGACCGACCTCAAAATCACCGAGGCCGCCTCGGTCCAGTTCCCCATGATTCGCCATGCAGCAGAGATCGGTTGGACGCCGGTCCCACCCGAGGTAGCCAAGCAAAAGCGAAGTGGCGAGGCCGGGATGCTGTTTCGCGATGAACTCATGGCGAAACTGGGCGAATTCAACCCCTGGATGACGGAGGGCGTCATCCATTCCGTCGTTGAGAGACTCGAAGCGCTTCCCCCGACGATTGAAGGCAACCGCGAGATTCTCACCTGGTTACGCGGCGAGCGGCAGTGGTACGATGAAGTAGAGGAACGTAACCGGCAGGTCCGACTTATGGACTTTGATACGTCGGATGCCAATACCCTTCACGTCACCTGGGAGTGGAAGCTCAAGCCGCCGGCCCGCAAGGGCAACCGCGCGGACGTGATGTTCGTCGTCAACGGCGTCCCCGTGGCTATCGTTGAACACAAGAACCCTAAGGACCGGGACGCGATTGAGCGGGGTATCACACAGTTGCGCCGCTATGAGAAGGAAACGCCTGAAATGCTAGGGTCAGCGCAGCTCTTCAACGTTACCCATCTTATCGACTACTGGTACGGGGTCACATGGAACGCCTCGCGTCGATTCATGGCGCGCTGGAAGGAACGCCCGGAGGAGAACTACCGGTTCGCGGTGCAGTCGTTCTTTGAACCCACTGATTTCCTGCGCACGTTGCGAGACTGGATTCTCTTCTACGTCGAAGACGGCGAGACGCGAAAATCCGTGCTGCGTCAGCATCAGCGTCATGCCGTCGACCGTATCATCGAGCGTTGCTCCGAACCGGCGAAACGGCGCGGGCTTATCTGGCATACGCAAGGTTCCGGCAAGACCTTTACGTTGCTCACCGCCGCGCGCCTGATCCTGGAACGCAAAGAGCGATTCCACACGCCGACGGTGGTCGTGGTGGTGGACCGGACGGAGCTGGAAGGACAGATCAAAGGCTGGGTCGAGAGGCTGCTAGGTGAGATGCAGCAGCAGGACATCGCGGTCTGGCACGCGAGATCCAAGACCGAACTCCAGGATTTGTTCAGAACCGATAAGCGCGGCCTGATCCTGTCCATGATCCATAAGTTCGATAGGCTGGAGAAGAACGCCAACACTCGCGACAACGTTTACGTTTTTATTGACGAGGCGCATCGTTCAGTCGCCAGAGATCTCGGCACCTACCTGATGGCGGCCGTGCCCAACGCAACGATCATCGGCTTTACTGGCACGCCTGTCGATAAAACGGCATATGGTAAGGGCACCTTCAAGATATTCGGCGTAGACGATGAATTGGGCTATCTCGACAAGTATTCCATCGCCGAGTCCATTGAGGACGAAACGACCTTGCCTATCCGTTACACGATGGCGCCGAGCGAAATGACAGTACCGGCGGGGCAACTGGACAAGGAATTCTTCGCCTTGGCCAAAGCTGAAGGCGTTACCGATGTCGATGAACTCAACAAGGTCCTCGATCGAGCAGTCGGTTTGCGTACCTTCCTGACCGCTGATGACCGGATCGGGAAGGTCGCCGCATTTGTCGCCGAGCATTTCAAGCAGAACGTGGCGCCGCTCGGCTACAAGGCATTCCTCGTCGGGGTAAACCGGGAAGCCTGCGCCAGGTACAAGCACGCGCTCGACAAACTCCTGCCGTCTGATTGGATTACACCCATCTATACCGAAAATACCGCCGACATTGTCGATCGTCCTCTCGTTGCGGAGTTGCAGCTGTCTCCGGAACGTGAAGCGGACACACGTCTCATGTTCAAGAAACCGGATGAGAACCCGAAAATTCTCATTGTGACCGACAAACTGTTGACGGGCTACGATGCGCCGCTTCTCTATTGTATGTATCTCGATAAACCGATGTGTGATCACGTCCTTTTGCAAGCGATCGCACGGGTGAACCGCCCTTACATAGACGTAAACGGCAAACCCAAGCGGATCGGCCTTGTCGTCGATTTCGTCGGTGTGTTGAGCGAATTAAACAAGGCGTTGCGGTTCGATTCCCTTGATGTAAGTGGCGTGATCGAAGACCTCGATCTGCTCCTGAAGGATTTTTTGGAGAAGATCGAGACGGCGAAAAAAAACTATCTCAGTGACGAGGGGAGCGGCGCTGCGGACGAGCGTCTTGAGGAGATCGTCTATGGGCGTTTCCTGGAACCGGCGTCGCGCAAGGAATTCATCGAATCTTATAAGGAAATCGAGGCGCTTTGGGAGATACTGTCGCCTTCACCGGCGCTACGCGACCATGTTTTGACCTTCAAGCGCCTTGTCCAGCTCTATGCGACCGTGTGTAACGCCTATATAAACCGCGTCAACTACGTGGTGGACCTGGCCAACAAGACGCGCTTGATGGTGCAGGATAGCGCGGTTCAGGAAGGTCTTGGCTACCTGGAGAGAATAGTGACGTTCGACGTGGCTACCCTTGAAGCGCTTCGAGGAGAGCCGGGCTCAGACGAGGCCAAGGTGTTCAACCTCGTGCGCGGTCTCCGGCAGGAAATACAGAATGAACCGGACCTGGAGTCGGTACTGCTGCCTTTAAAGCAACGAGCCGAGCAAATTCTGAAGGACCTGGAGGAGCGTAAGACGACCGGACTCGTCGCGTTGGATCTGTTGGCCGTCCTGGCCAGGGAGAAGGAAGCAGCCGTCGAGGCGGCGGGAAAGAGTGGTCTCTCGCCGCGCGCATTCGGTATGCACTGGGCGTTGAGGGATAATGAAGGGATCAATTCCGCCGGCATCTCGACATTGGCACTGGCGCGGGAAGCAGAAGAGCTTTTTATTCGTTTTCCCAACGCGGCCGCCAACGCCGATGAGAGACGGCGGCTGCGCGCGGCTCTCTACCGACCGCTTCTGCAGTTGGATAAGGCGGAACGGATCAATGTCGTGACTCTCATCCTTTCAATTCTTCTGGACGCAGACATCGATGCAGACGCATGACAAACGGCATGATGCCATTCGTTCCTATGTTGAATACTGGGCGCGCAGACTGAACGTTCGACCTCGGTATGTTCGAGTTCAGCGTATGACACACAAGTGGGGTTCGTGCTCGACCTCAGGGATCATCACCCTGGCTGCCGACCTCACCGAACAGGAAGAAGGTTTTCAGAACTTCGTCATCGTCCATGAATTGCTGCACCTGCGCGTGCCCAATCACGGCAAACTCTTCAAGGCGTTGATGACGGCTCACGTACCCGGCTGGAAAAAACACGATATAAGAAGGTATCGTGCTTGATCCCCGCACAGAGTGACCGCATAGTTTATGAATCCAGGGATGGGGGCCGGATTAAAAGTATGCATTCGCCTGTTACAGCGTGACCGGCGTCGCGCACTGCCGGGGCGTGCGCTGGAAACGCCTGTAAGACCACTTAGGCCACTTTTCTGGTTTTGACTTCCAGGCGTATCCCTTCCCGCTCCTGCAAATAGCTGAGTACAGCGAATAGATTACGCGCCTGTGGATTCCCTTTAGGTCCGAACATACGCATGAGGCTTTTACTTGATTTATCGAAGACCTCAGCTAATTCCTCAAATCCAACCGTCGCATTGATATAGTCACGCAGCACCGTTTTGCCGGTATCAATGTCTCCCGTAAGGAGGCACTCAATGCCTTCTTTCAGCAAGGCTTTGCGAAATTCCGGATCACATTGCGTGCGCACTTGAATGGTTTCTTTAAAATTTTTTGTTAAAACCATCATTACACCTCTTGCCATTTTCGTCGTTTATAGTCCAGTCAGTACTTTTTTGCGGCCATAATGTCCACATCCTGGCGCTTTTTGGCGCCGCCGGCGAGCAATATCACAAGCTGGTCCCCATCCTTACCAAAGTAAATCCGATAGCCAGGGCCAAAATCAATCCGATACTCATAGACGCCACCAACACCTTTAACATTAGAGAAGTTGCCTTGTTCCATTCGATGTACCGCTGAGACCACCTTGGCTGCAGCGCTTGCATTCAAGCGACTGAACCATTCGGCATAGGGGCTATTATCATATATCCTATATGGTATCATATAAGTTACTTTTTGCAAGGGAAGGATCAAAGATTTCTTAGCTTTACTGCGCAAAGATATTTGGGGTCAGAGTAAAAATACAGTCAGTTTGGCAAGTGGTAGTGGCTTGTTATTGAGAGGGTAAATCCGGGAGGTAAATCCGGGACACCCATTAATTTAAAACCCTCATTTAATTTATGGGTGTCCCAAATATCCTAGGTCCCGGGAGTTAGCGGGAGCTGCTGCGAGTCAGTCAATGTAATTGATTTTGCCGATACATCCTTGTACTGTTTACAATACTGAGTAAATCAGGGGTTTTCTTGAACAGATAAGATGATTGTGGTCCGGATGCTGCTGATGGTATTCCGGGTAACAGGAGGGAATCGTTGTTTCGACTGGATTCCCGCTTGCGCGGGGATGGCGATTGCGAGCATGAGTAACAAACAAAGCGGGATCAACCGGCGTCAGTTCGTAAGTCAATGCGCTCATACGATGGGTTCCATGAGTATTCTGGGATTATTGTTCGGGTCTTATTCGAAGCAATCCGTTTCCACGCCGGCCTGGGCCATCCGGCCACCGGGGGCGATTGCGGAAGACGATTTTCTCGGCGCCTGTGTCAGGTGCGGCCTGTGTGTCAGGGATTGTCCTTATGACACTTTGAAACTGGCTGAATTCGGTTCGGAGGTGGCGGCGGGAACCCCGTATTTCATCGCCCGGGATATCCCCTGTGAAATGTGTGAGGATATTCCCTGTGTCGCGGCGTGTCCGACGGATGCCTTGAGCAAAGAACTCACGGATATCAGGGACGCCGATATGGGGATTGCCGTGTTGACGGGCCCGGACACCTGTTACAGTGTCACCGGCGTCGCCCATTGCCGGGCCTGTTATATTGCCTGCCCGATCAAGGATGAAGCCATTACCATGGAGCAGAAAAGGGTAGGGAGCCGCACCTATTTCGAACCCACGGTTCATGCCGAAAGTTGTACGGGATGCGGCAAGTGTGAAGAGAACTGCGTCACACAGGAGGCCTCTATCAAGGTGTTGCCAAGACAACTTGCCAAGCACGATTCCGGCAGTGTCGTATGACAGACATGGCAGTGACGGCAGCAGCGGCTGAACGCAGTGCATTGGCAAGAAACAAGTGGTTGCTGTTACGCCGTACTATACAGCTCTCTATACTATCGTTATTTCTACTCGGCCCCTGGTTTGGTATCTGGTGGTTAAAAGGCAACCTGGCCTCCAGTCTGTTTCTGGATACGGTTGTGCTAACCGATCCGTTTATTCTGGTGCAGTCCATTGCTTCAGGCCACGCCATAGGGCAGTCGGCAATAATCGGCGCCGTCACGCTCTTTCTGTTTTATTTCCTGGTCGGTGGCCGCGTTTACTGCTCCTGGGTGTGTCCCATCAACGTCGTTACGGATGCCGCGTATTGGCTGAGGAACAAGCTGAAGCTTAATTTAAGCTGGTCCATAAAAAAATCGACTCGAACCTGGATCATGATCACGGCGCTGGTAACCTCCGCGATTACCGGCACTATTGCCTGGGAAGTCGTGAATCCGATTACCATGTTGCAACGAGGCCTGGTTTTTGGGCTGGGTATGGCCTGGATTATCGTACTCGCAGTATTCCTGTTTGACCTGCTGGTGACACGCCGTGGCTGGTGCAGCCATCTTTGTCCGGTCGGGGTGTTTTATGGCCTGATAGGTAAATTATCCCTGGTGAGAATGAATGCCGCCAGTCGCACCGCCTGCACTGACTGTGGTAAGTGTTTCCGGGTGTGCCCGGAACCTCATGTGATCATGCCGGCCCTTAAACCGGAGAAAGAGAATGACACGACAGTAATCCTGCACAGTGATTGCACCAACTGCGGCAGGTGTATCGATGTGTGTGATGACCGCGTATTCAAGTTTTCTTCGAGGTTCGGTTAGTCAGGCAACCTGTTTGACTCCAGCAAGGGTGGAAGCAGATTTTGCGGGTTTAGCAGGTGAATGTATGGATGAGGTTCCCGGTATTGGCGCATTTTCCATTTCTGCGGCGGCTACCCAGCATTGAAACGCATCCTTGCCATTTTCCAGGGCATCGTCGGGCGTATCACCATCTGACATACAACCCGGCAGGTCGGGAAAGGTGATCAAGTAACCGCCCCCCTCTTCCTGGGATAAAGGTCGGATTTCAAAGGGATAATCTTCAAATTTCACTTTATTCATTATCGTTCCTGTTTATCTCATTAACCATACTTAAAAATTGCCGAATATATACCGGTTTAACAGGCCGGTTCACAGGAATGGACAATGCTTCGGACGATCTGTCATGTCTGAATATTACATGACTGCCTGCCCCTCTATATATCCTCATATCCAGTCTTTCAGCAATAGCTTCGAGATCATCAATCCGCCAATCACGAGGATTGTTCTTCATCTTCCTTAATGACTTTTCCAGCCTTCCCATAGGAAAATAATACTGCAAATAATGTCAGTCTGCCAGCAGAGGCTTTTTGCTACTCTCGAATGGTTCACTCCAGCAGGTGTTCCCGCTGACTCGAAGTCAATACAGTGATTCTTGCCGGATTCGAAGACAGAGGGGACAGATTTAAATCTGTCCCCCAGGAGTCACGGGCATTTTCCCCTGGGAGCGAGGGCGTTTCGCCCTCCACGAGGGCAAGATGCCCTCGATCCCGGAGGTTAGCGGGAGCAGCTGTCACTCCTGTTTCCCCCTGTTTTTCAGGAATAATTCCCGTTATACTCACCCAAATTTCACTATTTGATTTCAATTTACCCGTGTGAGCCGTTTTCGGATCCACATGGGTGTACAGGATATAAAGGGGTTGTTTTCTGCGTGCCTCCTTATTGAATCCTCAGGGTTTTCAATGGATTATTCGAAAGGCTAAAACAATGTGTGTGTCTCTATGAGGTTTCTGTTGCGTCTGCTTGCTATCGTTTCGGCGGCCTTCCCTGCCTGCGTGTCGGCAGACCTGACGGATATAAAAGTCTACTCACCCATTATTGAAAAGGGAGACCTGCAATTTGAGGTTATCGGCAACGTAGTCATTGATGACGCTGGTGAACACCACGGCTTCAAGCACCAAGAGTTCGAGATCGAATACGGAGTGAAAGATTTTTGGGCGACTTCCATCACGGCAAGCCTGATTGAACCGGCCGGGGAAGCGCTCAAGTATGACATCCTGGGCTGGGAAAATACGTTCCAGCTTACCGAGGAAGGCAGGTATTGGCTGGATTTCGGCTTCCATATGGAAATCGAGGTGAACGATGAGAGCGATGAGCCGCATAATCTTGAAGGACGCTTCCTGTTCCGCCGGGTCTCCGGCGCTTTTGAGCATATCCTGAACCTGAATGTTGAACAGCAGTTCGGCAGCGCCGCGGATGAGAGTACCGAACTCGAGTATATCTGGCGCACCAAGTACAGCCTGAATGAAACCACGGCCATCGGTTTTGAAGCCTTCGGCGTGCCGGGTGAAATCAAGTATTTGCCGGCGTTATCCGAGCAGGAACACAGGTTGGGGCCGGCTTTTTATCGTGACATCAAGCTGGGTGACATTACGCTGGAACTGAATCTGATCTGGTTAATCGGCCTGACCGAAAGCAGCGCCGCATATACTCCGCACTGGCAGATTGAGATCGAATTCTAACCCTGCCGTCATTCCTGCGCCCCACGTTCGTCATTCCTGCGCCCCACGTTCGTCATTCCTGCGCCCCACGTTCGTCATTCCTGCACCCAACGTTCGTCATTCCTGCGCCCCACTTTCATCATTCCTGCACTCCAAGTTAGTAATTTCTGCGCCCCACATTCGTCATTCCTGCACTCCACGTTCGTCATTCCTGCGGAAGCAGGAATCCAGTGAATAAATAGTTGCTTTTGATACTTTATAAGGTGTCCCTTCCGGGTGTGTAATTTACTGGATGCCGGGTCAAGCCCGGCATGACGAACAGGAGAATCATACCAGCGCTGACCGGGGACGGAATTAAATTCCGTCCCCTTCAAGTCTGCGGATGATATACTGTCCTCATTTTTCCCATGAGCGAAACTGATTTTTCACTTTATTACCCCTTTGAGGCCGTACCCGATCCGGGTGGCCACCTGGAAATCCGGACGGGGATATACTGGTTGCGGATTCCCTTGCCGGGAAGACTCGATCACATCAACCTGTGGTTACTGGACGCCGGTGACAGCTGGACCCTGGTGGATACGGGTATCGCCTGGGAGGATGCGCGGGAGGCATGGGACAGGATAGCGGACGAACTGCTGCGGGACAAACCTGTCGGCAGGATCATCGTCACCCACTTTCACCCCGACCACGTCGGCCTAGCCGGTTACCTGGGTGATAAATTCAAGGCTGAGCTGGCCATGACCCGGGTGACGGCGGAGAGTACCCGGTTCCTGCTCGACAGCGAGGCTGATGACTGGAGAGAGACCGTTCAGGCATTTTGCCTGTTACACGGTATCGAGAATCAAGACCAGTATTTATCGTTTATTATCGGGCAATACTATCGAACGGCAGTGAGTAAGCTGCCGGAAGCTATCACTTTTCTTGATCACGAAAAGCCCATCACCATAGGTGATTACGAATGGCAGCCCCTGGTAGTGTGCGGCCATGCGGAAGATCACCTGTCGCTGTTTTGTCCGGCACTGAAACTGTTGATATCCGGCGACCAGATACTGCCGACCATTACCAGTAACATCGGCCTGCACATCAACAACGAAGATAAAGACGCCCTGGGTGAATATCTTGTGTCCATGACCCGGTTTGAACAATTGCCTGAAGACACGCTGGTGTTGCCGTCACACGGCCGGGTATTCACCGGTTTGTATAAGCGGATTGCTGCGATTAATCATAGTCACGACCGGCAATTGAAAAAGGTTCACGCCCTATGCGAAACCCCTGCCAGCGCCTGGGACGTGTCCCCCAGGTTATTCTCCCGCCCACTGGATGAATTCAACCGCATAATGGCCTTTGGTGAGACCCTGGCGCACCTTGAGTATCTGCATATTCGAGGAAAATTGACAAAACAGGTCCATAATGGAACCTGTTACTACGCCCAGGCGGGAGACTGACATACGCCAAGATCGTCATTCCTGCGAAAGCAGGATATTTGGGGTCAGAGTAAAAATAGAGTCAGGTTGGCGGGTAGAGTCGGATTATTGTCTGGTATTTTTACTCTGACCCCAAATATCCCTGTGCTTTATACGCTGGAAAGCGCCTTCAAGTGCTCCTCGATACACAGCGGCAGCATCGTGAGGTTATAGCCGCCTTCCAGCACTGAGACAATGCGTCCTCCGGCGTGTTTGTCCGCCATTTCCATGACCCTGGCCGTCATCCATCCGTAAGACCCGGTGCTGAGGTTGATCTCTCCCAGGGGGTCGTCCCGATGGGCATCGAACCCGGCGGAGATGATGATGAATTCCGGTTTGAATTGATCGATCGCGGGCAGGATTTTTTCCATGAAGGCTGTTTCATAGTCTTTATCGTCGCTCCCGGCAGGCATGGGGCAGTTCAGGGTGGCGCCCCGGCCTTTGCCGATACCGGTCTCCGACCAGGCGCCGGTGCCGGGGTAAAAGGGATACTGGTGGGTGCTGGCGAACAGCACTGACGGGTCTTCCTCAAAAGTATGCTGCGTGCCGTTGCCGTGGTGTACGTCCCAGTCGATGACCAACACCTTATCCAGGCCGTGTACGGCTTGCAGGTAGCGTGCCAGTATGGCCACGTTATTCAGGATGCAAAACCCCATGGCCTGGTCATACTCGGCATGGTGGCCGGGTGGGCGAACGAGGGCAAAACCGTTGTCTATTTCCCGGTTAATTACACCCTCCGCAAGCGCAACGGTCGCCCCTGCCGCCTTCAGGGCTACGTCATAGGATTCTTCGCTGACGGAGACGTCCAAGCTGTCAAGAAAAGAGCGCCCGCCGGCGCAGGTCTGCCGGGCTCGGGTCAGGTAAGCGGAGGAATGATTGGCCTCTATGAGTTTCTGCTCGACCGGCAGGGGTTCATAATGTTTCAGTTCGTCGTACAAGGGCAGGGCACTCAGGTGCTCCATCGTGACGCTGAGCCGTTCCGCACATTCCGGATGCCCGTCGCTGGTATGGTGTGACATGAATGCCTCGTTAAAGATGAATCCGGTGGTCAATTTGGGTGTTCCTTAAAGATATTGAAGTTATCTCCAGGATAGCACAGAATATATTGGTCAATGCCGGAATAGCTCAGTCGGTAGAGCAACGCATTCGTAATGCGTAGGTCGGGAGTTCGAGTCTCCCTTCCGGCACCAATTCCTGACCTGCAAGTAGTCTTTTCCTTTAGTTGGGTATTCAGACGGCTGAATACTGCAGCCTCATTTTAAGGGAAATTCCTGACCTCTAGATGGGCCAGTTTGTGGGGAGAGGGTCATCAGTTCGAGCAGTTTGTTGCAGAATTGCGTGAATTTCTGTAAGAACCTGGGGTCGGACCTGGATAACCCTTCTCAATTTTGCCAATCATCGACTTTTAATTCGGGCACACGAGAAAACTCCCGTACATTTCTCGTGACTATAGTGCAGTCCAGCGCAAGGGCTTGTGCTGCGATAAGCATATCATTCGGGCCTATGGGCGTGCCTCGTTCTTCAAGATAAACTCGAAGCTTTCCGTAAAGACGGTCGGCAGGCGCCTCGAACGGCATGACTTGTATTGTCGAGAGGACCAGATCAAGCTGCCGGGTCAACTGTTTGGAACTACGCTTATGGGCGCCGAAACGTAACTCGGATGCCACAATGAGACTGGTGCAGACGTTGTCTTCACCTTCAAGCGAAATTCTCTTTGTGATGACGCCATGTGGGCGACGTATCAAATCCGATACCACGTTGGTGTCCAGAAGATAAGCTGGCTGCAAGATTAAAATTCCACGTTATCGGGAGGCAGCAATGCTTCATCCATATCTGGAAAGGTTGTCTCGATATCCTCCAGGGTAGCCAGCAAGGCGAGCAAACCACCCGTCCTGACAGGCTCTATGATGAGTTTGTCACCTTCCTTGCGGATAATAGCTTTCTCGGCCGCCAACTCAAACTCCCGGGGTATGCGCAAGGCCTGGTTACGGCCGTTACGGAATAAACTCACACATCGTTCAGGTAACATTTACTTCTCCTTCATCATCTTGTCATAGGCCATAGCATGGGTTATGGAAATGACCCTGTCAATCCGCTTGTATCAAACCTAAATCCCTTGAATTTTACGAGATCACTATTCGGGAGGATATTCGCCGGCCAGGCATCATTATGACCACAGCCGGCGCGGCAACTTTTATCTAGAGGCTGTCCTTGTAAACCACACCTTCCCGCATGACGAAAACGACTTTTTTCAACTCATTAATATCAGCCAGAGGGTCAGCGGCAACGGCGATCAAGTCGGCAGACAGGCCTGGCTGCAGACTGCCAACCTGGTCTTCCATACCGAGAGCGGCGGCTGCGTTGACAGTTGCAGTCACAATCGCTGCCATGGGTGTCATCCCTATCTTAATCAGTTCCTGGAATTCACCGGCATTATCACCGTGTTCAACCACGCCGACGTCCGAACCGAACGTGAGCGTAAAACCACGCTTATGTGCTTCTTGCGCAGAGTACAGTTGTTGCTTGATAGACAATAATCTATTCAGAATCGGCTCAGGCAGCCAGCCTGTCGTGCCTGAACGTAATGACTCTTCGTCATCACCAATTGATACTTCGTAGGCATACTTCAAGACTTAGCCGGGCGAACTCTGCCGCTCTTAAAGCCAGATCTGCAGAAGTTTCCGTAACGACACGCAGGGATCCACCTGGTGTTAACCGGGAGGTAAGGTGCACATGTAAATCGATAAGTCCGGGCAGAACAAAGCAACAGGACAGATCAACCAGCCTGCCATTTGAAGGGTTTATAAATCCATCTTCAATCCTGCTGACTTTGCCATTTTCTACAATTATAGTCTGGTCCGTCTGCACGCCCTCGCCGGGCACGGCCAGCAAGCTTCCGGCATGAATTATCAATACCTCTGCCTGGCTTTGCGCTGGCTCAAACAGGAAAAGCCAACAACAAATGGCTATGATCAACTGCCGCTTCAAGTCAGAAACTCCAACTGATGGATGCGCCTATTGTCCTGTTTGTGGAAAAAGCTGCCATTCCTGTTGAACTGTGTCTGTGATGGGTCAACGTAATTCCAGTCGGCGCGAATAAAAGCATCCCATGAAATATCGTCTATAAGAATTCATGTCTTCCCCCCGATAAATCCGTGTTATCCGAACTGCTTAAACAAATTTATTGCCTTTATCATGTAAACTGAACATGGAAATTTCTCCCGACAGTCAGACTACACGTACAGTATAGGAAACTCTTCTTTCCCTCGGGGATTTATTATGCTTACCGGTCCAACTTCCCATAGATATATTTCCCAGCGCCTGCGCCTGCATTATGTCGATTGGGGCAATCCCGCTGCACCGCCGCTGTTGCTGGTACATGGAAGTCGGGACCATTGCCGAAGCTGGGACTGGACCGCGTGCGAACTGGCGCGGGACTGGCACGTCATTGCGCCCGATCTCAGGGGTCATGGCGACAGTGACTGGTCACCGGATGGCACTTATTCGATGTCGGCTTTTGTCTATGACCTGGCCCAGTTGATACATCAACTTGAACTGCAGCCGGTCACGATTGTCGGACATTCTTTGGGCGGTTCTGTTTCATTGCGCTACACGGGCCTGTATCCGGATGCAGTACGCAAGCTCGTTGCTATCGAAGGGCTGGGACTGCCGCCGGAAAAGCATGTGAAACAGGAAACCGTGCCTATGGTGCAGCAGCTGCGTACCTGGATAGAAGAGAGGCGGCAGTTGGCGGGAAGACAACCGAAACGCTACAAATCGCTGGCAGAAGCTTACCGGCGCATGAAGACAGCAAACAGTTATTTGACGGATGAGCAGGCCCGTCATCTCACCAATCACGGCATAATCCAGAACGAGGACGGCACTTACAGCTGGAAATTCGATAACTGTCTGCGCGTAATGCCGCCTGTAGACCTGGAGCCGGAGGTCGTCAAGGAGCTTTGGGGTTCGATTACCTGTCCCACCCGTTTGATCTACGGCAAGGACAGCTGGGCATCCAACCCGGCAGAAGACGGCAGACTGGATTATTTTCGCAACGCAGAGGTTTCCCTGTATGAAAAAGCCGGTCACTGGCCACACCATGATCAACTCGAGCAGTTTGTTGCAGAATTGCGTGAATTTCTGTAAGAACCTGGGGTTGGATAACCAGATCCGGCGAATATCCTCCCGAATTATAGGCTCGTGAAGTACAAACGAGTCATTTATGGGCGCTACCGCTGTAAGCGCCCTAGCTGGAGTATTTCACTCCCAAAATTGACCCTTTAAGCCTATTTATAGCCTTGTTTTAATGCTTAATTATAATAGAATTAATAGGTTATCCAGTTCCGACCCCAAGTTGCCCAGGTCCAGAAGACGGCAGACTGGATTATTTTCGCAACGCAGAGGTTTCCCTGTATGAAAAAGCCGGTCACTGGCCACACCGTGATCAGCTCAAGGTGAATATGCTGGCCAGGATTGCACGTGAACTAAAAATCGCTACACTGCCTGAAAAGGCGGCTTGAGCATTATTACCCAATCATAATCATGCTGGGATAACTGCCACACCGGTAATCCGTGCGGCTACCCGGGTCTCGCCATGCGTGAAAGCGGGTTCGTAATAGCTGATATCGCCGTCCGTCATACCCACATCCCTGCACAGGTCGCGCCATTCCCTTTCGATGACATCCAGCATCGCCTTTAGCGTTTTCACAGCCGTATCCTGTGCTACGCCGAAATACGGCGCTGCCTCAACAGCCGCCTCTATGGAGGCCGCATTGCCGCTCAGTTCACTGATGCCGGTCTTGAGATGCGGGTGACGCAGGGGTTGCGGATTGATATCAAAGGCAGGCGACAAGCGCCAGCGGTTGTGGCCGACATAAAGAAATCCGTGGTTCTGCAGGTGATCATCATTGTTGGAGACCAGAATATTAAACAGGATCCGGCGGTACAACTCATGCAGTTGCTGTTCCGGCTCTGCGCAATGGGCAACCATCATGTCGGCAATATCAGTGTAGTAGACAGGGTCCGGGACATCCCGTCCCATGAAAGTTCTGGCAGAGATGTAGGGAATGCGCTGTCGGCCGTTCCGGTCGAAGCGGGCAATGATGGCGACCGGCTTGTCGGTGTTATCCAGTCCGATACGGGCGCGGGCCGCATTGATGCCGGCCCTGCCGGCCAGGCGCAACGTTGCCACCTCTGCCCGCTCAACCGGCGCCTTGTCATGCTGTGATGTGAACTTGATGATGGACAGTACCCCGTCATCATCCAGATTCGATTTAGGGCGCGCCCCGCCCAGCGAGCTGACGTAGCCCTGTAATCGGGCGATGACTTCTTTTTCGAGTGGCGAGTTCGTCTCCCAGGCATGCGCCAATCGGCGCAGTTCCGGCAGATCGACAAGACGCGGCAGCGCCGGTGTTTTGTCTGACAGGAAGACACCGTCTTCATCACGGAAGCGTAATGCGCCCTGCCGGGTCAGGTCAGCCGTCATGATGAGGTAATCGATCTCATCCGCGCGCCGGCCCAGTGTCGCATTAATCAGTGTCCGCCCCCAGGCATCGGGGGACGCATCGGCAACCGGGTCGGGCAAAGCCAGCCCCGGCTTGTCCCTGACACCTGTGCTGAAAAAGGGGGCATCGATTAACGGCATGGCAGGGGAGATGGCAAAGGCATCCTGCCGTTCCAGCCATGCAAGTGCATAGCGGAACATGCTGAACTGGCGGTCTCCATCCTTTTCAAAAACCAGCTCACCTACCTTGACGGCATCACTGCCCAGGACGACTTCGGCACGAACCCTCCGCTTGCTCACGATGTCGCCCCCGCTACGCCTGAGCCGGCTGTACCCCTGGTATGACGAATCCGCTTGGGCAGCGATTCCATATCAAACAGAAGCCCGGTATCATCCGTTGCAATATCCAGCAAGTCATGCAGCCGCCTGATTTCACCCAGCGCCAGCAAGGCCATGGCCAGCGCCTGAAGCGAGACACCGGGCTCTCCTTTTTCCAGCCGGATAACCGTGCCTTGCGACATGCGCATCCGGGATGCGAAGTCGGCCAGCGACATGCGGCGTTTGCGACGAGCAATATTGAGGTCTCGTCCCAGCCGCGCCAATGCCTTTTTAACTGCAATAGATTGAGTATTATTCTTCATATACTA
>CBDCTH010000006.1:0-25400 GCA_965222155.1 Gammaproteobacteria bacterium | reverse complement strand
TGCGGAAACATTCAGTATGAATTTCAGGATGATCCGATAAATACCGTTTTTTGTTATTGCAAAACCTGCCAGTTACACACAAATTCTGATAAGTGGTTCGGTGTCTGGGTACCGTTTGATAAATTCAGAATTGTTAAAGGCACGCCGTCAAGCTTCACGGCGCTGGGTGACTCCGGAAGTGAGACGCATCGCCTGTTTTGTGGTAATTGTTCGACAGTCCTAGGTCTTAAGTGTGATGGTTTTGACTTATATTCTTTATCAGCGAGCACGATTGCTGGTGGAGATAAGTTATTACCCAAAATGCTTATTTACACCTCGGTTGCCCCTGCCTGGGCCACTTTCCCTGCTGGGATACCGAAATTTGACATCCTTCCTCCCAGTTAATGCGGGCTAGTTATTGTAATGCGGGCAGGAGCGTGGGTATCCGGCCAACCGCGTACCGACACGCGGTGCATGATTCGATCCTGCTCAGGTGCGCTTGATCGCTCCAGTCGCTCTGCGCAGTGCAGAAGCTGCGAGTTATCCCAGATCACGACATCATTCCTGTGGTAACCATGTCGATAGACAAAGCGCTCTGCCGTCGCATGTTCAGCGAGTTCCAGTAAAAACGCCCGGGCGGCTTCGTCGGACATGCCTTCGATGCCGATCCCGGTATCGGCGGCCCCGTACAGGGCGCGCGCACCGGTAACCGGATGCGGTCGAACCAGTGGATGGCGCACCAGCGGCATTGAGCCGTCGGTACGCCCCTCGTAACAGTGGATCACGGTCATCGCATCGACCCTACGCCGCAGCGCCTGCGGCAGTGCTTCATACGCGGCAGACTGGTTGGCGAACAGCGTTCCACCGCCGGAGGACGGCACCGCAATTGCGTTCAACATGGTGAAGCTGGCCGGCTCATCGGTATACACCAGGTCCGTGTGCCAGTGCGCGCCGCCGTTGAGTTGGCGCTCGTCGCGATCGTCTGCGTTCGATAACGACATGACGCCGGGTAATCCATTGAGGCGGAGATTCTCTTCGTTATGGTGAACGGGTCGGCCCAAACAGGTGCCGAATTCAGCCAGTTCACTCGGTGTCAATTCCTGGTCTGGAATGCATACCAGCGCGTGGCGGTAAAGCAGGTTGACAATCGTATCGATGGTTGCGCGGTCGATTCCCCTGCTGATCTGTACGCCTGTCAGCGCCACTCCGGTCCCATCTGACAGGGGTTGAGTCTGGTAGGTATCGCTCATAATCTTCGTTTCAATCAGAAATGTTGACCCTTCAGTATCTGACACTAGTTGACCGTGTAAGAAGGGCGGTTGTTGAGTGTATCTATAGCAAAACCCGATCGCTCCTTGAAATCATCGATAACGGATTGCAACCTGTCTTTGCTGACATATTCATGAATGTCATCCGCACCTTCAGGGCATTCATTCCTCACTATCTCCAGTACTTCATCGGGACCGTTCCTGCGACTGGCCAGCACCACCCGGTTCGCTTTCGGCAGCCTGTCGGCTTCATAGGTATGCAGACCTGCTACCGGGTCCTGATGTGTTGCCAATGCATAAGCCAGGGCCCTGCCGTCGATAATGGCGTGAACCGCGCCGCTGGAACTGACCGGGATCAGGGGGTGCGCCGCATCGCCCAACAGGCTTACCCTGTCAAACGTCCAGTGTTCCAGCGGGTCCCTGTCATAAACCGGAAATTCAAATATCTGGTTCGTTTCAGAGATGAGGCCGGGCACGTCCAGCCAGTCAAACTGCCAGTCGCTGTAGAGTTCGATCAGGTTATCCGGCCTGGTCAGCTTACCCCAGTCTTCCTCCTGGCGTTTGTCCGTGATAAAAGGGACGGCGCCAATCCAGTTGATATGGCTGTGTCCATTCCTCTGTAACGATCCGGAGATGGGATACGACACCAGGCGCAGGCGCTTGTCACCGCAGATGATCATGGATTCGCCATCGAGATAGGGTGCTGACTTAACTGCCCCGCGAAAGCATACCATGCCGGCATAAACCGCTGCGCCTTCGTCCGGATATAGCGTTTTTCTTGTCACCGAATGGAGTCCGTCAGCGCCAATGAGCAGGTCTCCCGTAAATTCCGCTATCGGTTTCTTCAATGAGGGTTCGATAAAATTCGCCGTTACCGAATTTCCGTTCTGGGTGAAGCCCGCAAGTTGATGGCCGGTGAAAACTCTGTCCTCACCAGCACGTTGTTTGAATGTTTCAAGCAACAACATCTGCAA
This sequence comes from Gammaproteobacteria bacterium, assembly GCA_965222155.1. GTDB lineage: Bacteria > Pseudomonadota > Gammaproteobacteria > Eutrophobiales > Eutrophobiaceae > JAAXHV01. The sequence continues at coordinate 23,179 of CBDCTH010000006.1, read as the reverse complement.
TTCCCCGCGCTGCAGCGAGTACTGCGGCCAGTTGTAACCGGCATATTCGCCGCACGGGACGCTGATGACCTGCTTGCCGCGCCGGGAAAAATATTTCATGGAGCGGGTGCGAATGGCGAGCCTGTCCAGGTCATCCTTGAGTCCGAGCGCGATCAACTCCCTCGAAGCGTGGGGCAGGATATTAATCCCCACACCCAGTGGTTCGATGGTTTCCGTACTTTCAAAGACCGTTACTTCAATACCGACTTTTTCCAAACTCAACGCGGCAGTTAAACCGCCAATGCCTGCGCCTGCAATTAATACATGCATAAGAGCGTTCTCCTCATGCGTCTTGATTTTTCCCAGGATAACATGGTGCATCAGATTACCATTTCATAGCAAACAATGAGGTCTCGATTGATGTAGTCATTACCCTGATTCCGCCTTGGAAAGGGGCGCAATAGAAAAAGCCGTGTCTGTATACCAGTTTGCTTGGACGACAACCTTCAGCTGTGACCGATAGCGCCGTCACCGATTATGACCTGGCAGTAGAAATCGCCGAATGCCCGCCCGCCTGGTGAAAGGTTACGGCGAGACCCATGCAAGAGGCATGGCTGCCTCTGGGGACAGATTTAAATCTGTCCCCCAGTCCCCCAGGAGATTAGGGGGCATGTTTCCCTGGGAGGGAGAGCGTCCCGCCCGCCACGAGGGCATCCTGCCCTCGACCCCGGGAGTTAGCGGGAACTGCTGGACAAAGAGGTTGACATTGCATGAAGCAGTGGGGTAGGGTATGCCGACTATGATTAGGGGATGGATAGCCATGGCAATAAATATGAACGCTCGCTTGCCTTACGGGGGAGAGTTCGGAACGGTCAACGCCGCCGGTTGCAGTGCTGACTCGCTGACGCATCGTCTGCGCGGCGTCCCGCGCCCATCCTCCTTCACCCCCCCCCCCCCCACATGAGATAACGAATCACCGGTGCCGCGCTGCCGCTTCGCCGCGCGCGCGGGTAGCGGGTGCCGGAAGGGCGTCGGCAAGGACGGGGCTATCCAACCGATTCCGGCGCGGGGTCTTGTGCGCCCTGGCGTTCATGATACTGATGTGCGGGCTGACCGTGTCGGCGTGGGCGCAGACGGTCCCGGATGCGCCCACGGCCCTGGTCCTCAACCCCGGCGACCGGCAGATCGAGGTGGAGTGGAGCGCGCCGGCCGACGCCGGCGGCTCTGCCCTCACGGACTACAACGTGCGCTACCGCCCCGGTAGCAGCGGCGGCTGGAGCGACCCCGGTTTCACGGGTACCGGCACGAGCACGACCATCACCGGCCTCACCAACGACCGCAGCTACCAGGTGCAGGTGCAGGCCGTGAACGAGCAGGGCCCGGGCGCCTGGTCGGCCAGCGTCAGCGCCACGCCCGCGACCGTTCCCGCGGCGATGGTTGCGCCGACCCTCACGCCCGGTGACGGGAGGCTCTTGGTGGAGTGGGACGTCCTCGACGATGACGGCGGCTCGCCCCTTACGGACTACAACATCCGCTACCGACCCGATACGGGCGGCTTGTGGACGCAGCGTGGTTACAGATATTATACAATCGGTATCAGGTTGTCCGGCCTCACCAACGGCCAGAGTTACCAGGTGCAGGTGCAGGCCGTGAACGCGCGGGGACCGGGCGCTTGGTCGCCCAGCGCCAGCGCTACGCCCGAGGACCGGCTCAACCCGCTCTTTGCTCCGACCCTGACGCCCGGTGACAGGCAGATCCAGGTGGAATGGGCCAGCCCCGCACGCGGTCCGACCATTACGGACATTACGGGCTACTACCTCCAGTACCGACCCAGTGGGGCCGGCTCGTGGACGGGGGTGACAGCCCGACCTAACCTTCGAGGTTCCACTTTAACCGGTCTCACCAACGGCCAGAGCTATGAGGTGCGGGTGCGGGCGGAGGACGCGCGGGGGCCGGGCGGCTGGTCGCCCATCGTCACAGCCACGCCCGGGACCGTTCCCACGGCGCCGGCTGCGCCGACCCTCACGACCGGCGACGAGTATATCAAGGTAAAGTGGGTCAAGCCCACCGCCGGATCGACCATCACGGGCTACAAGATCCGCTACCGCCAAGGCGCGAGCGCAGCGTGGGTGGAGAAGACAGCCGTATCTTACACTCGAAGTTCCACTTTAACCGGTCTCGCCAACGGCCAGAGCTACCAGGTGCAGGTACAGGCGCTGAACGTGCGGGGACCGGGCGCCTGGTCAACCAGCGCCAGCGCCACGCCCAATCCCACGGTGCCCGCCGCGCCGGATGCCCCGACTCTCACGCCTGGCGACGAGCAGCTTGAGGTGGCCTGGAGTGCGCCCGGCAGTGACGGCGGCTCGGCCATCACGGGCTACAACATCCAGTACAGCACGGATGCGGGCAGTTCGTGGGCCGCACACAGCGGCACCGATGCAAGTACTACCACCACGACCATCACCGACCTCACCAACGGCCAGCGCTACGAGGTGCAGGTACAGGCCGTGAACGCGCAGGGGCCGAGCGCCTGGTCAGCCAGCGCCACGGCGACGCCCACGCCTGCCGCCACGGCGCCCGCCGCCCCCGCGATCCTGACCCTGACGCCCGGCGACCGGCAGCTCGAGGTGTCATGGCACGCACCCGGCAGCGACGGCGGCTCGGCCATCACCGACTACAACGTCCGCTACAGTGCCGATGCGGGCAGCTCATGGGCCGACCACCCCTTCACCGGCACGGGTACCAGCACCACTATCACGAGTCTGGATAACGGCCAGCCCTACCAGGTGCAGGTACAGGCGCTGAACGTGCGGGGACCGGGCGCTTGGTCAACCGCCGCCACGGCGACGCCCGCGCCCGCCGCCACGGCACCCGCCGCCCCCGCGATCCTGACCCTGACGCCCGGCGACCGGCAGCTCGAGGTAGCATGGCGCGCGCCCGGCAGCGACGGCGGCTCGCCCATCACGGGCTACAATATCCAGTACCGCGCCGGCGCGAGCGGCACCTGGACCCGCCACGGCGCCACCGATGCCGGCACCACCACCACAACCATTTCCGGCCTGACCAACGGCCAGGACTACGCGGTGCAGGTGCGGGCGGTGAACGCGCAGGGGCCGAGCGCCTGGTCAGCCAGCGCCACGGCGACGCCCGCGTCCGTAACGACGTCCCCTGAGCCTGTCACCCCCCTTGGACCCGGCACCAGCACCAGCCTCCCCGAAATCACCCGCTTCGAGGCCACGCCACTGAAGGACGGCAAGTCAACCCTGAGTTGGGCGGTGAGCGCTAACACGGACGTGCTGAGCCTGGTCGATGACCAGGGCACCGTCCTGATAGACCCGGGCGATGGGCTGCCCGCCGGCAACCAGCTGGCAGTCGAGACCCGTGTGGGCGCCGTCTATACCCTGATTGCCGCCAACAGCGAGAGTGGCCACAGCAGCAAGCCCAGTACCGTCACGGTCAGGGCGCTGGCGCCGGTCAGGCCCACCGTCAGGCCGCCGACGCCTGCGCCCGTCAATGCTGTGCCCACCGGGGTGATTGTCAGTTGGGTGCCCCCGGCCACGGACGGCATGATGGCCGAGGACGTGGACACGAGCGCCGGGCCGGTGCAGCTGGCCGAACTGTCCGCGGTCGACCCCGATGCCGACGACAGTCACATCTTCAGCCTCAGTGATACGACACTCTTCGAGATTACCGGCGCCGCGCTCTACCTGAAGCAGGGTGTGATACTGGATTACGAGACACAACCACGCCATGGCGTCACACTCACTGCAACGGATGGCGGCGGTCTCAGCGTCACCGGCACTGAGCAGGCCCTTGCCGTGACCAATGCCAACGAGGCGCCGACCGAAGTGATTATCGCCTGGGTCCCCCCGGCCACGGACGGCGCCATCGCCGAGGACGTGGACACAAGTGCCGGGCCGGTGCAGTTGGCCGAGCTGTCCGCGGTCGACCCCGATGCCGACGACAGTCACGTCTTCAGCCTCAGCGGTGCGGACATCTTCGAGATTATCGGTACGGCGCTCTACCTGAAGCAGGGTGTAGGGCTGGATTACGAGACGCAGCCGGGCCATGGCTTCACGCTCACTGCGACCGATAATGGTGGTCTCAGCGTCACCGGCGCTGAGCAGACGCTCGAAGTGACCGATGCCAACGAGGCGCCCACCGGGATAAGGGTGACCTGGGTACCCCCGGTCACGGACGGCGCCATCGCCGAGAACCTCGACACCCGCGCCGGCCCGGTGCAGGTCGCAACGCTGTCCGCCACGGATCCGGACGCCGGGGACCAACACCGCTTCACCCTGGAGGGTGAGCAGGCGGCGGTGTTCGAGGTGGCCGGCCACGCCCTCTATCTCAGGTAGGGCGTGGTGCTGGACCGTGAGACCCACCCGGCCTACCCCGTCACGGTCGTGGCCCGTGACACGGCGGGGCTGCGTGTCAGTACGGCGGTGGTCCTCGAAGTCTCCGCGGAGACCGATGCGCGGGCCCGGGCGCGACTTAAGCGGGTCAACCGGGCCATTCTCCCGGCCTTGTCCCGGGCCCTGGTGGCCGGTACCCTGGACGCCGTAGAGCGGCGCATTGACAGTGCCGACGCGGCGCCGGGCGCAGCCACGCCGGCCGAGACTCTGGCGGGGCTGCTGTGGGGGCAGGCTGAGGCCCTGCGTGCGGGGCGCTGGGCAGAGGTGCTGGGGCGCTCGTCCTTTGCCCTGCGCCTGGACGAGGGCCCCCCCGCCGGGGGGCTGAACACTATCACCCTGTGGGGCGGGGGCGATTACCGGCGCCTGTCCGGGGGGGATGACGACCGGGCAGGGGCCGCTGACCCGGTGCACTGGGACGGCGCCGTGTTGAGCGCCCGCCTGGGGCTGGACGCCCGGCTCCGGGACGACCTGCTGGCGGGTCTGGCGCTGTCCTGGGCCAAGGGCGAGTTTGACTACACCGACCGGGGTGCGGCCGGCTACCTGCCCATAGAGGGCGCCCATGAAAGCCGGCTGCTGAGTGTCTACCCCTACGTGGGTTGGCACCCCCGGGCCGAGTTAGGTCTGTGGGGCGCCCTGGGCTATGGGGTGGGCGAGGTACGGCTCCGGGACGCTGAGGCCGGCCGGCAGGCCGCGGACAGCGAGCAGGCCACGGCGGCGCTGGGCGGTCGGGTGCGGCTGTTTGCAGGCAACAGTCTGGTTGCCGGCGGGGCGACGGCGTTGAATCTCAAGGGTGCGTGGTGGGGCTCGCGCTATGAGGTGGAGGCGGCGGGGTTGATTGAGGGGCTGGCGACGGACGTGTGGCGGCTGCGCCTGGCGCTGGAGGGCTCGCATGCCCACCCCCTGGCCGGGGGCGGGACCGTGACGCCTTCGGTGGCGTTGGGGCTGCGCCATGACGGCGGCGATGGCGTGACCGGCGGCGGGCTGGAGTGGGGCGGCGGGCTGGTCTGGGCCGACCCGGCCCGGGGGCTGCGGGTAGAAGGCTATGGCCGGGCGCTGCTGGCGCACGCGGGGGACATCGAGGAATGGGGCGTCGGGGGACTGGTGGTGCTGACGCCGGGGACGGACGGGCGCGGGCTGTCGTTCCGTGTGCGCCCGGGTTGGGGCGTGGTGGACGGCCTGGCTGGCGGCCAGGCCGGGGCCGGCGCTGTTGAGCGGCTCTGGGAGAAGGACTCGGCGGCCGGGGCCGGTGGGCTTGGCTCACCGTCCCGCGGGGTGCGGTGGGAGACCGAGTTGGGTTATGGGCTGGCGGCCGGGGGCGGTCTGCTCACGCCTTATGGGGGCCTGGTAGTGGACGGGGGCGGGCGGCGTTACCGGTTGGGCGGGGTGTTCGAGCTGGGCCGCGCGCTGACGCTGAGTCTGGAGAGTGCGCGCCGGGAGGGTATGTTCGAGTCCCCGGACCATGGCCTCATGCTGTGGCTGCGCTACGGGCTGGGGGGTGCGGGGTTGGCGACCCCGGCGCGTGGCTTACACGGGCCGCACACTCTGGGACGCAGCCCCGGTTGGGAGTAGAACCTACCGAGACGATTAACCCACCCCTTTGCCACCGACCCGTAAATAGGTCACTGAAAAGGATTAAGTAATTTGATGCTACATTCTCTATAGTCACTGACATTCCTGGTGACGATGATCAAATCATGGATCAACGACTCATATTCAGGACATTCGTTTGAGAATACAGTTCAGGTAATTATCATCGGTAGCGGAATAGCTGGCTGCATTGCCGACAACGCCGGACTGTATTGGATCACGCTTAATAACCGGTAAGAGTATCCGGGTAGATGAAATTATTCTCCGTCGTATACTGTTCCCACAGTTCCAGCAGTTCCCGGAGTTTCCCGGGATTGGAGTCCGCCAGGTCGTTCATTTCCGCCGGGTCCTCTGCCAGGTTGTACAACTGCCACTGCCCCGGTTTCAGTATCGGCAGGCGTACGTCCCGGGACGGGATACTGGGGATATTGATGATTTTCCAGTCACCCTGGCGGATTGCCTGTTTGCCGAACAACTCCCAGCCCATGTAGTCATCCGGCTCCCGTATGGAAGCACGCTCTCCGGTCAGGACAGGCACGACGGAACGACCCTGCATGGCCAGTACTTCCCGGCCCTGGAACAACCCGGCGCCGGGATGCTCGATCCCGGCAAGTTCCAGCAAGGTCGGCATGATATCCTTCACGGTTATTACCGAATCGTTCAGCGCCGCTGCCTGCATGGCGCGCGGGTAATGAAAAAACGCAGGTGCGCGCACGCCGCCCTGGCTGGGGTAGCCTTTGAACATGCGCAACGGCGTATTGCCTGCCTGCCCCCAGTTCGGGCCCAACCAGACATAAGAATCGGCATTGCCTATGTTCTCATAGCTGTTGTCACAGCACTCGTCCGCCCACGCCACCAGTTCAGGAAAAGAGTGCTGCATAGCATGGCCTTCGGGGCCGTTATCCGACATGAAGAATATGATGGTATTTTCATATTCGCCGATTTCCTTGAGATAATCGATCATCCTGCCGATATAGACGTCCACGTCATCCACCATGGCCGCGTAAATCTCCATGATTTTGGCCTGGTAACGTTGTTCATCAAGGCTCAATTCATCCCAGGGCTTCTCATCCAGCAACCTGGGGAAAGGATCGACATCTGCGGCAACCAGACCCAGGTCTTTCAGATCCTGCAAACGCTTCTCGCGCAACACATCGTAGCCGGCATCATAAACGCCCTTGTACCGGGCTATCGATTCCTGCGGCGCCTGTAGCGGCCAGTGGGGTGAGGTGTAGGCAAGATAGGCAAAAAACGGTTTTCCGTCCTCCAGGTCTGCGCTGATATATTCCTGCATGCGGTCGGTGTAGAACCGGGTGGAATAAAAATCTTCCGGCAACTCTTCAAGTTTTACGTTGTTTTCCTGATAAAGGGCTTTGCCGGGGCCGACGATCGGCACCATGTTGGCAAAGGCGCCAGCGCCGCCCTGCAGCAAGGTATAGGATTTTTCAAAACCCCGCGCCGCCGGGCTGGTTTCTTGCGTCAGCCCAAGGTGCCACTTGCCGGTCATGTAGGTGTGGTAGCCGGCGTCCAGGAATAGTTCGGAGAGCGCCGCGACCTGGAAGTTCAGGTAACCCTCATAACCCGGGTTGCCTTTCTGGTTCGGTGACAGGTCTTCCGCCATGTTGCCGAGCCCGGCATTGTGACTGTCGGTGCCGGAAAACAGCATCGCCCGGGTGGGCGAACAGTTCGGCGCCACGTGAAAATTGGTGAGAAATACCCCTTCCCGCGCCAGGGCATCAATATTGGGCGTCCTGATCTCACTTCCGAACAGACCAAGATCATTGAATGCCATGTCATCCACAACGATAAGCAGCACATTCGGCCGTGAATCTGCTCCACCGGAAGTACCTGAATCAGGGCCGGTGCAGGCCGCAAGACAGTAGAGGAGGGTAATAACAACAACGGAATGGTGAATGATTTTCATGTGGGATGACCTTGATGTTTTCCTTATTGTTGGCCGCGTATCTTAACACAGTGCTGGTTCTCCATGATAATCTTCGTTAGAGAATGGCCAGGAGCTTTATTTTTCATAACAGACCAATAGAATAACTGTATAAATACAATATTGACAAAATCTTGTTAAGATACTATATTATACAGCCATAAATTGTATTTATATTCTCATGCTTTATCGATTGGAGTTTGAAAATTTCCACTGTTTTCGTGACCCTCAGGTCCTGGACCTGACTGTACCGCAGACAGTACCTCATGAAGATGACGGCCGTCTGGTACCGATTTTCTACGGCTCTGATATCAGAGTTCCCAGGGTGGCAGCTTTTTTTGGAGCCAACGGATCAGGTAAATCCACAGTTTTGAGAGCGTTGACTTTTGTACCTTTTTTTATCACACAAAGTCATCACAGACCTGGAGTACCTGATCTTTGTCTGCCTTTCAATGATCCTGCATCTCAAACTCAACCAATCCGGATAGCTTTCGAAATGGGCGATATCATGACTCTCAATAAACAAACTATTGAGAATGCAATCAACGATATATCGTCTGTTTCACATGGGATCTATCGTTATGAAGTTGAATTCAGGCCTGATAACACTGGGGCGAGAAAAGTATTTTACGAAGTGCTGAAACAGAAAGAAGCAGGACGGGGTAAATGGAAGCGTGTATTCGAGCGAAATGCGCAGGGTCAGGTGGCTGGCTCAGAGAATTTCAGCCTGTCAGGTTATGCCAAGATCATCGATAAAATTCCAAAAGATGCAAGCCTGATCCCAATACTCGCTTCTTTTGAGCACGAACCTTCCCAGGTACTCTTAAATACGGCGACGAATGGAATTTCCACTAACATATTTCTGGAAAAGTTCGAATTGGATGATAAGACTATTGCCAAAGTGTTAGCGGATGATCCCAAAATCCTTGAAGCCTTGAACATGGAAATTCAAAAAATCGATACAGGTGTTCAAAATATTACCATTCAACCAGGCATAGACAGCCCTATCTTATTGTTCGAACATGAAGGACTGCACCACAAAATGATCTGGTTCTGGGAAAGTACCGGTACGCGATCATTCATTCGCATATTTCCTTCATTATATGAACCTATCCTGAATGAAGGGCTCGCTGTCATTGACGAACTGGATTCTGCAATCCACCCTGCCGTCCTGTCCGAAATATTGAACTGGTATTACAACGCCCCCCACGACAATGCACAATTGTGGTTGACGTGTCAAAATCCGTCACTATTGGATGAGTTAACCAAGGAAGAAATCGTGCTTTGTGAGAAACACCCGAATGGCATCTCCGAAATTTTCTCCTTGGCGGATGTCATGGCCGTTCGTCGCAATGATAACTTCTGCAAGAAATATTTATCGGGCAACTACGGAGCTATACCAAATATCGGATGAGAAGGAATTATCAGCAAAAGCCACAAAGAAGACGGTTCTTTTTTGGATGTGAGGGCAAATCCGAACAAGCATACGGGCAACTCCTGAACAAACTGGCCCAGGAGTTACGGGTACCGGTATATCTTGATGTCAAGTCACTGACACCTGGCGCAGGCAACCCCCTAGCGCTTGTAAAACGCGCCATTAAGAAGATAAAACAAGCAGAGAAGGTACGGACCTCATATTCGAAACGTTTTATCCTGCTGGACCAGGATCAGGCCCCTATGGGTAGCCAGCCGAAAAAGCCCTCATAAAAGCGTGGCCTGAATACGGCAAACCGATGACAAGAAAAAAGTTAAGCCAGCGTATCGGAATAAAAGAGGTCAGGCAGGCAATGATTGCCGAACCAGAACTGAAAGCCTTTTTGCAAGCCATTACCTTGATTTAGGTACAAGTGCCAATTGCGCTGTTCTTCGGCTTCACAAAACATTGATCGCTTCTCTCTCCACATAAGGACGGAATTCCGCTCGCAAGGCTTTATCGGTGACCAGGTCTACAGGACGCCCTAACAGGTCTTCGAGGTAAAACTGCACCCCGAAGTATGCTTTTGATGTTGCCGGCCCTCCGAAACGAACCAGAATATCAACATCGCTATCGTCTTTGGCCTGGTCTCGAGCGATTGAACCGAACAATGTCAGCGCGCTGACACCAAAGCGTTGAGAAAGGATCTTTTTGTGTGCCTGGAGCAAGTCCAGGACTTCATCTCTGTTCATATGTCCCTCTATTGTACAGCACCCGTGCGCGGTTTTGTGAATAGACCTTACCCTCGGGACCCACCGCCGCGGCCAGCATCTCCGTGGTTTAACCGGCGCCAGCGCCCACGTCCATGACCATCATCCCCGCTTTCAAGCCGAGAAACTTGAACGTCTCGAAGGGCTTTCTCGGTGCGTCACGGCGCAAGTCCCATTTATGATCGAACACACCTTCGCAGTACGTATCCCGGCCGGGTTGAAAACCATGCCACAGGGAGAAATCAAGTCAAACATTGAAACCATTACCTTTATTGGCCACTGGCGACCTGGGCTTTTACCATTCATCATGGGCATGTGTAAAGGTAATGCTCTTTCTTGGCATGGCGTTGTCTTTCGTGGGGTATCTGACTATGGTGCGATTATGCACCATATATGTATTTGATGTAAACTTATACCGTCACAAACCGGAAAGCCGATTTTGGCAAGTTCATCGATCCGAAAACAGGACTGCCACATATCTATCAACATAACGTTTCAGAACAGGAAGTTGAAGAGATATTAGAGTGGCTTGACGAGGATCGCCCAGGATATAAAGGTGCACGAGTCGCAATCGGGCGAACGTTAGATGGGCGTTATCTGAGGGTAATATATTTACAGGAGAACCTGGATAGTATTTTTGTTATCACAGCCTACGCTCTTCGTGGCAAACCACTAAGCGCTTACAAGCGTCGTCGAAGAAAGAGACAATGAAACAGAACGGGTTCCCACCAGGGTGGAATGATAAGCGCGTCAAGGAGACTCTTGCCCACTATGAGTCGCAAACTGAAGAAGAAGCCGTAGCAGAGGATGAATCGGCTTTTGAGGTTACCGACCAGGCGATTATGGAAATTCCCGCTGAGCCTGCTCCAAAGAATCCGTAAATTTCTTTCCCGGCATCTGGAAAGAACGTAACAGGCATTTTCTTGCCTTAATCGAAAAATAAATCAGGGCACTAATCCTTGCTTTCGAGGGGACAGATTTAAATCTGTCCCCAGGAGATAAGGGGACAGGTTTCCCTGGGAGGGAGGGCGTCTCGCTCTGCACGAGGGCAGGATGCCCTCGATCCCGGTATCTAGCCCGCATATCTTACCAATCCGCTTATTGCCAGAGAAAACGTTCATCGTTGTCAATAGGGTATCTCGGTTTATGTCACTTTGCCATTATCACAGACTGCGCTTGATGCGCCCTCGCTTGTCTTTTTCCCGCCAGCGGGCACGTGCTTCCTCAACCAGAGAGACGACTATGCTTTCGGTCGCAGGCACCCGCCGGCGGGAAAAATCCTGCGCGATCATCGCATCTATTGGTGAGATATACGGGCTAGCGGGAGCGCCTGTGATGGTTGAAACATCGATTCACGCTTTGCGCCTGTGCGGTTCCGGCCTGTCTGACGATAGCAAATCCGGGTATTGACTCAATCGGGGTTACTTGTAAAATATGTATATTATATTTTACACATGTAAATTCGATTATGAAAATTCATGAAGAAATATTAAGGACTGCCCGCCGGCTGTGTGCAAAACCGAATTGGACTTTTACGCTTGTTGAAGTCGTACGAGCCGTGCCGTACCTGAATGAAGGGAGCGTGAGGACGCATGTCAGCAGTCGTTGCTGCGTCAACGCGCCCTCTCACCACGAAAGTCGGTGGCCGTACTTCAAACGCCTGGGTCGGGGCGTTTATGAAATACAAAAGGCATATCGTGGCGTTTCAGAGGAGACGCCGCCTGGTGAATCATCACTTCAAGTAGCGGAAACCTCCCCGGTTTATGATCCGGGATCTTTTGCAATGCGCTCGGCTATTCACGCTGTCATTACCGAAAGCGATGGGTGGTATGTCGCTGAGTGCCTTGAGGTGGCGGCGGTTACTCAAGGGGCATCGCTGGACGAGACCCTCAACAACCTGCGCGAGGCATTGGACCTGTACCTGAACGGCGAGGATCATATCCTGTTGGGGCTTGTACCTGAGCCTCGACTGATCATAAATTTTGAGACTTCTGCGCGTTTGCTCTGATGCCGCGCCTGAAACGGCTGACATCACGCGAAATCCTCCGTTTCCTCGGCAGGTTCGGGTTTGAGGTAGTTTCGATGAGTGGCAGCCACGCTAAACTTGTGAGGGCGCCGACCAGTGGAATGACTGGGCAAAAGGAGATACTGGTGGTTCCCGTTCAGCGACAAATGGCTATCGGTGCCGTTCACGCGATCTACAGGCAGGCAAGCCGATTCATCCCTGAGGATGACCTGCGACCCGGTTTCTTCTCCGATTGATTGGACGCTGACACAGGTTACAAGACGCGCAAGAATCGAGGGCTGCAAGGCGCCTATGAAGCGCCACCGCTGGCCCTTAAGCCTTCGACAGAACGCCGTCGGTTGACGGCGCGGGTCAGGGACAGTTCATAATTCTCCCGGGCCTGGTGCGGAGCGCCGATTTCAAGGTATACCTCTGCCAGGGCTTCCGCCGCGGGTTGGGGCATAGCGGGACCGATGGCGGGAGCCAGGTACTGCTCTATTTCTACCGCTTGCTGCATCAGCGCCAAGCCTTGCGTACGATTCCCTTCAGCGATGAGCAGACGGCCTCGCAGCAACAGTTTCAACACTGTGGGCGCGGCAGCGCGGATTGCCTTACTTTCGGGATTGGGCGAGCGGACAAAGGAATCAACGATTGCCCTGGCCTTGCGGGTATCGCCCTGGCGCAGCGCCCGCAGGCCCATGATGTATTGATCCATAGCGATAATGGACGGCCATACCTTGTTATGGCTGACCTCCAGGTCCAGCAGCGGATCGTCCCAGGCCTGGGTGTCGATGATATAGTTGCTGCGACAGGTAATGAAGCCGATTCGATTGGTGGGGGTATCGGTTTTCTTCCATTCCTGCTCGGCGAAGCCTACCAGGCGCCGGGCCTCGTCGAACCTGCCTCCCTGCAAGTGGGAATACACCAGCCACGAGAGGGAATGATAAGCCTGACCGTTGTAAGGGATATTTTTTTCCTTGATCCGTTCCAGCGCGGCCTGGAATGAGCGGGCATTCAGGTCGCCGGCCCGTTCATAGTCGCCCAGGGCGAAATAGATGTGTGACGGCATGTGCAGGGCGTGGACCGCAGCGGGCGCTATCTCGGAATAGACGTCCGCGGCGCGCCGGCCCAGGGGGGCATGGACGGGATCGTCATAACTGTGAATGTTGTAATGCACGGCGCCGGGGTGTCCTGGCGCCTTGTCCATCAATTCCTCCGTGATAGCGCCGGCCCGCATGAACTTGTAAAAATCACGGCCATCGTGACTGACGGTCAGTACCGACAGGGCATACAGCGCGCCGGCGTCAATATCCTCCGACCAGGTTTCGCTGATCGCTTTCAGGGCCGCGCTGTAGGCATAGTCCCGCGCTTTGGCATCGCCTTCGCCAAACAGGATGTTGACTGAGCGGATATATGCTTTTTCCCGCTCGGTTTGCGCCCTCTCGACTCTGGCGTCGGCACTGGGGGCCAATTGGTCCAATACGGCCCTGGCCGCCGCCAGGTTCTGCTGGTCCCACAGTGGGTGCTCATGAGTCAGGGTCTCTCCCCAATAGGCCATGACGAAGTCCGGGTCCATACTGCGTACTTGTCGGAACATGTCTCGGGCATCTTCGTATTCAAAATTGTGCAGCATCACCAGGCCGCGGATAAACAGGGCATGGGCTTCCTGGTCGCCACTGGCCGGGAAATCCGTGGACCCGTATTGTTGTGAGTAAACTGGAGAGGCGAGAACCGAAATAACAAAAACCAGTGTCACCAGGTATCTTTTCATAAGCATTGTTACTCCCCCGATTTAATTCTATCCTGCATTGTAGCAACAAATTCGTTACCGATTGAATCGGCGACCTTCTGCATCAGTCCGGAGCCGAATTTTCCCAGTCGGCCCAGCATATTTATCTCGGACTGGTAGGCCACTTCCGTTTTATTCTCATCAAGCTGTCTCAGACTCAAGGTGCTTGAGGCTTTTATCAGGCTGGCGCGGCTGCCTTCCTCACCGGCAGTCGTGTAGGCGGCAAATTCCGGCGGCCGCTCCTCGGAGGTTTCAATGGCAACTTTAAACGTGGTTTTTATCGGCCCGACTTTTGTCTTGATGACCGCCTGGTATTTACCCGGCGCCGTTTCTTCGGCGCCTGCGCAACCGGGAATACAGGGTGCAACCTGTTCAGGCGAGGTAATAAAATCCCAGACAACTTGTTGCGGCGCATCCACAGCAAAGGTTTTTTCTATCTTCATGGGCTTACCATTTGTAATAAATTCATTTTTTAGTGTAGCTTAACCGTATGTCGACGTCACTGAGTTCTGCTGCATAACAGCCACTCCCGCTAACTTTACCAGCCGGTTATATTGTCGGGTCAGGTTCGTTTTTTTCACGCGGCTTGACAATGCCTTATATGAGGCGTAGAGTTGTCTCACATGAGTATTACAGTGGAACAAATTGCGGATGTATTGGGTGGGCGACGAGTGCTCGGCTGTCGTGTGAGGAGCATGCGTGAGCTTGATGACATCGTACGGGAAGGTATGCCAAAAGCCGCTTTGGATACCTTTATCGCCCTGATCGGCGCCACACCGTACCGCGCTATGGCAGTACAACTTCGCAATAAGATTGTGCCACGCGCCACGTATCAGCGAGTGGACCGCTTCAACCTGCAAGTGAGTGAAACCACAGAGCGGATGGCGCGTTTGTACGCCCTGGCGTTGTCCGTATTTGAGGATCAGGCTGCTGCGACGCGCTTTATGATGAATACGCACCCGGAACTCGATGGACGTGCGCCGTTCGACGTGGCGCTGACCGAAATCGGTGGCCGCGAGGTAGAAGAAATCATCGAACGCGGCCTGCATGGCCTCCCCGCCTGATACGATCACTCGCGCCTATCGCATCGTCAGTCCGAAGTATCCGCCGTTTGACGGCGCGGGTACGCATCGGCAGGGTAGTCGCTGGATCAGTCCTGGACGATGGGTGGTACATGCCGCCGAAACCTTCGCGCTCGCGCTGCTGGAAAACCTCGTCCACTGGCAAACCAGCGCACTGCCACCTACGCTTGTCACTGTTACGGTGGACGTTCCAGACACCATCAAGCAGGAAAAGCTTGGCCATGCGGATTTGCCGGCGTCGGCGTTGAGCGATTATACGCCGTACCGCACTATTGGAGACGACTGGTACGACCGAGGCGAGACCGCGCTACTGTGGGTGCCTTCCACAGTGTCTCCCGTTGAATCCAACCTGCTCTTCAACCAGGAGCACGCAGATTTTTCCTTAATTGTTGTCCACCGTCCATTACCCGCGCACGTTGACCCGCGACTATGGTCGACAACGAGTGGCGAATAACCAGTGAATTCATGAATTATATATCGACTTCTTTCAGAAATCTTCGGCTTTGTGGACAGCCACTCCCGCTAACTTTACCAGCCGGTTATATTGTCGGGTCAGGTTCGTTTTTTTCACCCTTGCAAAAACCCCTGTATTTATAAGGATTTCAACACGTCTCAGGCGTGTGAGAGGTCAGTCTCCCAGCAGGTCGCAGATTTGCCTCAGGTCCTCTTTACCCGTTCTTATCTCATCCAGGGTCAAGCCGGCAAGTTCGTGGGGAAACACCAGCCATTTATCGGTTTTATGGATGTAATAGTCCGGTACGATGGCTACTTTTCTGTTGCTGGGCTTGTACCAGGGGCAGGCGATTTTCAGATCGGAAGGCATATTACGCCGGGTCTTTTCCTCCAGTTCATCCAGTACCGCCTTGATGCTCCTGCCTGAATCGAATACGTCATCAACGATGAGCAGGGAATCTTCCGCATTGACGTTTTCAATAATGTAATGCAGGCCGTGTACGCGAATGATGTTCGATTGTTCACCTATGGCAGTGTAAGAAGAGGTGCGGATGGCGATGTGATCCGTTTCCACTCCGCGAAATTCAAAATATTCCTGCACGGCAATACCAACCGGTGAACCACCCCGCCATATCCCCATGATGAAATGCGGGCGGAAGCCACTGGCATAGATCGCCGCGGCCAGCCTGAAAGAATCTTCCAGCAACTCCTGTGAACGGATGTATAGTTTTTCCATGTCTTTGTTATTCCCGGTATTTATAGCCATAAACCCGGAAACGGCTGATGCCGCCGTCGGGATGCATGTTGATCCTGATATGACTCACCGGTCCTGTGTCCTCCAACTGCTCCTTGAACCAGTGCTCTTTATCCGGGCCCAGTTTCTGTTCATGCAGGAGTGGTTGCCAGGTAACGCCATCCCTGAGGAGCGCGTCCGGGTCCATTTCCAGCATCAATCCCAACACGTCGTGCCAGGCTACTTCTTCCAGTGAAGGCGCATCACGATTGAACCCTGGCAGGTAAAGCGCATCCAGGCTGACCCGGTCCGGATAGTTTCCCTTAAAAAAGGCGGTATCAACATTAATCATCTCGATTTTCCCGGCATGACCCAGTTGCAGGATGAGCCAGTCATGGCCGGCGTCGCGCCGGCGTCGCGTTTCCCAGCCATCACCCATGTTGATGCCTTTCCCGGGCATGATGATATTCCCCATGGCGCCGAAATGTTCATCGTTGCAGGCGAGCGAGCGGCCGCCGTTTTCCACCGCAGCCAGGTCAACCATTTTTGTGCGTTTAACGTCGCTCCAGTCGCGATAGACATTGCCGTATATACGCAGACGCGCAACGCCACCATCAGGATAAATATTCAAGCGGGCGTGGGTCCAGATAGCCGTATTATCCGAGTCAAACAAGTTATGGGAATCGCCTTCCAGGTTGGACCTGGGGACGATCTCGGTCCACTGGGTCGTTTCATCAGGTGGTTTTTCCGAATTACAGGTGTCCAGTGAGGCTTGTGCAGGATAATTACCCGTGAAATGCCGCGTATCCACGTCCACGGCCTTGATAATGCCGGATACGCCAAATTGTACGATGCAGTAATCATAATCGCCGTTGCGTTTACGCCGCGATTCCCAGCCGTCCATCCACTTGCCGCGATCGGTAAACTTGTCGGCAACGAATACCGGATCTCTCGGGTTCAATATGTTTTGCATAGGCGCAAAGAAGTCGTCCGTACAATAAATCGCTTCAGTACCCAGACGTTCGTCAGCCAGGTCGACGAAAGCATGTTTAATATCCGTCAGTCGTTCGTTATCGCTCATTATGCAGTTGTATAAAATGCTTAGCCCGGATTTCCCACCAGGTCGCTGGTTGCTATCGGAAACGTCAATGTGCTGTCAATACGTTATGATAATCTGCTCACTATATCAACATAATAGACTGCGCTTGATGCGTTCATTGCGCACATCCATGTACGCAACCCTGCGGGCGGCTGTCACCGTGCAAATTGTCTGTCCTGACAATTTGTCCCTCAACCAGACAAATCTGCCTGGAGCAGATTTGGACATCCGAAGGATGCCCGCAGGGTGCGCGCCATGGAGGGCGCACATCAACTACGGCTATGCTTTCGGTCGCAGGCGCCCGCTGGCGGCAAAAATCCGGCGCGATCATCGCATCACCTAGTGAGAAATCCGGCTTAGATCTGGAATACCGGCACCATTATAATGGTTTTTTCTCTGCTTGGCCTGTACAGTAGCGGCAAATTGAACATTCATCGATGATACGGGCTATGAGCGAACCGGTTTACCCGCGCGATTTAATCGGCTATGGGGCAAACGCACCCCATCCGCAGTGGCCGGACGGCGCGCGCCTCGCCTTGCAGATCGTGCTCAACTATGAGGAGGGTGCGGAAAGTTCCATATTGCATGGTGATGCGGCGTCGGAGACCTTTTTATCCGAGATTATCGGCGCCGAGGCCTGTGCCGGCGTGCGCCACAAGAGCATGGAATCCCTCTATGAATATGGCAGCCGCACCGGGCTCTGGCGGTTACTGCGGATTTTCCGCGAACGTGACGTCAAGGTCACCGTTTTCGCTGTGGCCATGGCTTTGCAGCGTAACCCGGAAGCCGTGCGGGCCATAATGGAAGACGGGCACGAGATAGCCAGTCACGGCTGGCGCTGGATCAATTACCAGTTTATCGATGAGGAGACCGAGCGCACCCACATAAAACTGGCGGTGGATACGCTTACTGCGTTGACCGGCAGTCCGCCGCTGGGCTGGTATACCGGCCGTGACAGCCCGAATACCCGCCGTCTGGTCGTTGAACATGGCGGGTTTCTGTACGACGCGGATTCCTACGCGGACGATTTGCCCTACTGGGAACTGGTGAGTGACAGACCTCATTTGATCGTGCCGTACACCCTGGACGCCAATGATATGCGTTTTGCCACCAATCAGGGCTTCAATACCGGGGAGCAGTTTTTCACGTACCTCAAGGATGCATTCGACGTGTTATACAGGGAAGGGGAGGCGGCGCCGAAGATGATGTCCGTGGGTTTGCACTGCCGGATCGTCGGCAAACCCGGAAGGGCGGCTTCATTACAACGTTTTCTTGACTACGTACAGCAACATGATGACGTCTGGATCTGCCGGCGCGTTGAAATCGCCAGACACTGGCATGAGAAACATCCCTATAAGACAGAATAACGTTCTGTTACCCGTCCTGGTGTGAGAAACAACCGAAACAAGGCTTTGTACGCCATCTTCGCCTGTGCGGCTATCTACGGCTTCACCATGGGGTTGAGCCGCCCGTTGCTGGCCCTTATCCTGGAAGCGCGCGGCTTTGAGCGTACCTTTATCGGGCTGAATGCGGCCATGCCTGCCATTGGCATATTAATTTCCGCCCCGTTCATTCCGATAATGATCGAAAAGTTGGGTATGCAGCGGTTTCTGGTGCTTTGTCTGGCCCTCGACTTATGTGTGCTACTGCAATATCCACGCTTTGACCACCTGTATGTCTGGTTTGCCCTGGGCATGATGATAGGCGTCACAACCAACTGTCTGCTGGTAACCAGTGAGACCTGGATCAACGAAATAGTCAGTGACACCCATCGCGGGCGGCTAATGGGCCTCTATAATGCATTGTTCGCCGCAGCCATCGCGCTGGGTCCGCTGGTTATCCCGGTAACGGGTATAGAGGGCTGGACACCGTTTCTTGTCGGCGCGTTGTTCATTATACTGGCGGCAATACCGCTGTTCTGGACGGGCTCGCATTACCTGTCGCCACATGAAGATGCCTCCTTCAATATTTTTTCGTTCGTATTTGTGGCGCCGACCCTGGTTGCCGCCGTGCTGCTGTTCGCCTGGAAAGAAACTGCCGGGATGTCATTACTGCCGGTGTACGGCATTCGCAGTGGCCTGAGTGAGACACAGGCCGCGATCATGTTGACGGTGTCGGGCCTGGGAGGGGTGACCCTGGCTTATCCTGTCGGATGGCTGTCGGATAAATGCAACCGTTACTGGATGCTTGTACTCTGCGGCGTGGGGACATTGTCAGGCACTTTCCTGTTACCTTACGCCATCGGTATGGGCCATTTTCTCTGGGTCCTACTGTTTATCTGGGGCGGCCTGTTTACCGGTATGTACACGCTGGTTCTGACCATAGTCGGCCAGCGTTTCCGGGGTAGGGAACTGGTCACGGCCAATATCTCCATCGGTATCCTCTGGGGCATAGGCAGCCTGACGGGGCCCTCCATCACCGGCGTCGCCATGGACATATGGGACCCCCAGGGCTTTCCCTTTGTTTTTATAGCAGCCGGTTTGCTGTTTGTCCTGTTCGCTTCGGGCAGGTGGCTGTTTATCAAGGACAAGTCGGCGGTTTTGTAGATTGTGGATGGCTGATTTATTATAGAGGTCAGGTGTTCGGTTACAATATTATTGACTACATTGAGTATGCAGGTAAATTTTTATAGTGTATCGAAAATGATTCATTTCCCGTGACAGACACTTCTTCCGTCCAATACCGGCTTGATGATATCAATGCTATGGGCAGGAATGCCTATGTTGCCGTTTTCGGTGGTGTTTTTGAAGCGTCGCCCTGGGTGGCCGCTGCGGCGTGGCAGTCCAGACCGTTCAAGAGTGACGCGCATGTGGTTGAAACGCTGTGTGAGGCCGTCAGGAATGCCGGGCGCGAGCAGCAACTCACCTTGTTGCGGGCACACCCGGAATTGGGCGTCAGAAAACCTTTAACAGGATACTCTGAGCGTGAGCAAAAACAGGCCGGATTGAAAAAGGGTGAGGGCGGCAGGACTGAAATGCTGGCGCAGTTGAATCAGCGCTACCGGGATAAATTCGGGTTCCCGTTCATCCTGGCAGTAAAAGGTCTTGACCCCGACGAAATCCTCAAGCGTTTCCGGGAGCGCCTGGAGAACAGTCCGCAAGATGAGTTCGATGAATGCCTGGGACAGGTTTTCAGGATCGCAGGATTTCGGCTTGAAGAGCTGCTTGGCATCCCCTCTGACGGTTAAGTTACCCTGGCAATGAGTAATATTACTGTTTGTGGAACGCTGATTCATGCGCCGGTATGTGGTGAAATCGAGGTGCTTGCAGATGCGTTGATCCTAGTGGACGATATGGGGAATATCGCGGCAATACACCAGGCCGGCAACGACAGTTACGAGGGAGTAAGGCGCCAGGCAGCTGGGCACAACAGGTTAGTACAGCTTGCTGCCGGTCAATATTTATTGCCTGGTCTGGTTGACCTGCATATCCATGCGCCGCAATGGCCGCAACTCGGCAAGGCCCTGCATCTGCCGTTGTATGACTGGTTGCAGCAATATACCTTCCCGCTTGAGGCAAAATACAAAGACGTGGATTTTGCCGAAACAGTGTATAACTCACTGGTAGATAACCTTATAGCCAACGGAACGACCACTGCGTTGTATTTCGGCACCATCCATCTGGAAGCCACTCAACGTCTGGCCGATATTTGCCTGGCGAAGGGGCAGCGCGGGCTGGTCGGGAAAGTGGCCATGGACAACCCGGCAGAGTGCCCTGAATTTTATCGCGATACATCCACCGAACGGGGACTTGAGGACACGCGAGCATTAATTCAATACATAAATGAATTGTCAGGTAATGAAACAAGCCTGATCAAGCCCGTGGTCACCCCCCGGTTTATCCCCTCTTGTACCGATGAGATGCTCACGGGGTTAGGTAAAATTGCCCGGCAATACGACTGCCATATACAAACCCATTGTTCCGAAAGTGACTGGGAACATACCTACGTGATCGACAGGCACGGCAAGCATGATACCCAAAGCCTGAAACAATTCGGCCTGTTAACGGATAAGACGGTGCTGGCCCATGCCAACTTCATAGGTGATGAAGACATGGATACCATCAAACAGGCGCAAACGGGCATCGCGCATTGCCCCTTATCGAATTACTACTTTTCCAATGCGGTATTCCCGGCAAGAAAAGCCTTGGACCGCGGCCTGAAAGTAGGATTGGGTACGGACATCTCAGGCGGGCCTTCTCCCAGCTTGTTACGTAACTGCTCAATGGCTGTCACGGCATCCCGCGCACTGGAAGAGGGGGTCGATCCTGATACCGATAGTGACAAACGGGGGACATCCGGTTCCAGAATCGATTTCAGGGAGGCGTTCTGGATGGCAACGACGGCCGGCGGTCTGGCCCTGGACCTCAAGGTCGGCTTATTCAAGAAAGGTTACGCTTTTGACGCGATTGTGATTGATGCAAACGACAAGGACACAAATCTGAACCTGTGGGAAGGGCTGGATACCCATGAGGATATGCTGCAGAAGATCATCTACAATACGGACCGGCACGATATCACCAAAGTGTGGGTACAGGGAAAGATGATTAAAGGCGGCATCGACCCCTACTGAGAGAATCATTGTAAGTCATATTCATCTATTACAAATGGCGTATAACACACATTGTTATACAAGGAACCTCTATTTATTCGGTCAGATGATATAATAGCGGTGACTTATTTCAACTCTTTCCTCAAGGTGGTTTCATGAAGACACAAGACATATTCGGTTCGTTGTTTGACTTGCAAGACACCCGCTTGAATAAACTGAAGGATCCTCTGGTGCGGTTGGGTGAGGTAGTGGACTGGGAGGCATTTCGTCCGCTATTGGTGCGTATCCGTCCCACGACCCGCAAGAGCAAGGCGGGTGCGCCGCGTCGGGATGAGGTGCTGCTGTTCAAGGGGTTGGTGCTACAGCATTTGTACGGGTTGAGTGATGAGCAGTTGGAATATCAGCTTGAAGATCGGCGCAGTTTTCAGCGGTTTATGGGGTTGGATAATGTGCGTCGGGCACCGGCTGCGAAGACCTTCTGGGCGTTTCGGGAGAAGTTGGTGAGGTTGGGCCTGATGGATACGTTATTTACGCGCTTTGCCGAGCAGTTGGCAGACTTGGGGTATCAGGCACGCACGGGGCAGTGGGTGGATGCCTCCCTGGTGCCGGTGCCGGTGCAGCGCAACACGCGCGAGGAGAATGCGGCGCTTAAGGCGGGGGAGGCACCTGCGGGCTGGGACGATGAGGCAGCCAAATCCAAGCGGCGGCAGAAGGACGTGGAGGCACGTTGGACGAAGCAGCGGGGCAGGAGTCATTACGGGTACAAGAATCACGTGAACGTGGACAACAAGCACAAGTTGATACGCACGTATGCGGTGAGCGCTGCGACTGTGCATGATTCCCAACTGCTCGATGAGTTGTTGGATGAGCACAACAGCAGCAAGGCGTTATGGGCGGACCGCGCCTACCGTTCCAGGGAGCAGGAGGAACGCTTGCAGGCCCAGCGCTACCGCAGCCACATTCAGCGCAAGGGGCGCCGCAACAAGCCGTTGACGGCGTGGGCGCAGCAGGGCAACCGCACGCGGGCCAAGGTGCGGGTGCGGGTGGAGCACGTGTTCGGGGCGCAGTGTGCGACCCGGGCCAAGCTGATACGCTGTATCGGGCTGGCGCGCAGTGAGTTGGCCATAGGGATGCTGAACCTGGTGTATAACATGCGACGATTGTGTTACCTGGAAGGGGTCAGCGCGCCCGCATGACGGGGAACAGGCATAAAAGGGTGTTAAACAGACACCTGAAGGGGTCAAACAGCCCGTTTGGTGGGTAGACAGAGGCCCATCAGCGCATGTATGGCATAGCTTTATATACAAAATAGTCCGCTTGCCTGCTCACGTAGGCAATGTGCCAGAAAACGTCAATAAATAG
>CBDCTH010000005.1:0-11381 GCA_965222155.1 Gammaproteobacteria bacterium | reverse complement strand
ACAAAGGCCAAAATGACGGATATCACGGTAGTGGGTTTGGGATATAATTTCCCGATACAAGACTTGTTGGTCACCTCAAACGGCACGATATACTATCGTAGCGGAGCCGAGATAGATCGCAAAAGACCCTCCGACCTGTACTTTAAAAGTTATCACACATTGGCGGCGGCGGTTCCGATATTTCTGGTCGGCGACTCGATATACAAGTATGCGAACTCGGGTATGTCGGGGTACAACAGCTCCCACACGTGGCACAAGACGGGAACGACGGGCGTAACGAAAGTACTATACACGGACAATCACGTATACGTGGCAAAGAACGGCTGGGAGCGGCAGTCCAATCCCGGGATGCTATGGGTATGGCCGGGAGTGGACTCTTGGGTCGCCGGCGATAAATCGACATCTCATGTCTTCTTTTATTCCACCGTAATCAGGAATATCAGGATAGGCGCGCAAGCCGACAGACTGGACGTGGCGGGGCATCACCTGTACGTCCTGTCAGGAGATACGATATCGGCATATGACTTGCGCGACATGCAGGCGGCTACATCACTTGCCATCGACATCACTTCCCCAGAGTACGTGATCACGTTGGCCGCAGGCAACACGGCACCTGTGAGCGTGGCGTCCGGCCCGGGAACCATAGATGTCATCGACGGGGCAACCGATACCGCATACCGCTACACGCGGACGCTGCTAACGCCGGAGTTGGTCAGGGGGTCGGTGACGGTCTCGGGCGCGACGCGGACAGCCACGGACCGATATATCCGGGATTCCATATTGTTCAAAAAGGCGCCGTACCACACCAGGTCACGAAAACTGTCCCAGATCAAAAAGGCGGCCGGCGTGACCAAACATGGGCAGTCATATTATGCCGTGGACTCGCAGACTGACATGATATACGAGTATGACGACACGCTGACATACCGGAGTAATCACGCGCTAGCCAGCGGCAACGCCAATCCTACAGGTATCGTGTACCATAACGGGCGGTTATACGTCTCGAACGTGACGGGGGCGACATACACAATACACGAGTATGATCCGGTGTCGTACCTGAGGACGGCGACATATACCGTACCCACGGCCGAGCCGATACGGGGGCTGTCGTCTCGCGGGGACTGGCTTGTCATACTTACGGATACGACAATATACGAGTATGACCTGTCGATCCTGCGAAAGGTCTGCGATGTCTCGGTTATAGGGCGGGCCATACATTACCAATACGGGCTGTACTTTGTGTTATTGCAGGCGCGTGTGATGGCCGTCGAGCCCCGGGGAGCCGTGCGGGCATCAATGGGATTCGGGCTGGTGACAACAAAATCATACGCGATGACGGGGGACGACACAGCGATATATGTTCTGGACAGAAATGATATGATGTACAAGTACGAGTATGGCTCGGGGGACGACGCGTCTTACGATTTGCGAAAAGTCGCGTCTGATGTCATCGGTATGATAGGCAGGACGCAAAACAGTGCGGGGAGGTATATCGTCACGAAAATAGGCATGGCCGCAGATGCCCTACGGGGACTGAACCTCATGCAGACAGGTGTCATAAGCGTGTCCACGCACACCAAAAAGGATCTATCATATATCGTATATGTGGCCACACTGATTGCAGCCAAGAGTCACTCTTCGTACGGCAAGATTATGGCGGGAGCGATGTCCATAACGGTGGATGTCCTGCGGGACCTAAACCTCATGCGGTCAGATGCCATGAGCGTGTCCATATATGTCAAAAAAGATCTGTCATATGTCGTATATGTGGCCACGCTGATTGCGGCCAAGAGTCACTCTTCGTACGGCAAGATTATGGCGGGAGCGATATCCGTGGCAGGCATAACAAGTGACATAAAACACTACGTCAGAACCATACCCGTCTCGGTTGGAGTGGCGGGTCATAACGGCATACGGTTGAGCCTATACGTGAGTGTCGCGCATGCCATAACCGGCGACATCACGCATGCCAAAACTTTTCTTTTGGACGCGGCGCATGTGATGACTGCCAGGGCATCACGCGTCGCCGGATATTCTAGAGTGATCCCGGGCATAATCAACATAACCGGCATGATCAGAAATGAGGGAGAACATGTCATAAAAGCGGCATATGCCATATCATCTGCTGTTAGCACCATACGATCCACCATACATATGACGGCAGATGGCATAAGGTTGTCATACGGTGTGGGGCAGTTAAGTTTTCTGGGGCAGGCCGTTCAGGCGGACTTGGCGATTGGCGTAGACATAAGCAAGGGATTTGCCAAGTATATACGGGAACGGGCGTCCGTGGCTGGCCGCGTCTCGTCTGCCGCACAATATGCCCGCAAGATGTTGGAGGACGTACGCATCGTGGCGGGCATGATGCGTACGAATCCCGCGATAGGGGTCTGCGTCATATTTTCACACTCCGCCGAAGAATGCATAAGCGTCGGCATCACGAAAGAGTCATGCGTAAATACCAGTATAAGAGAAGAATGACATGTCAACAAAGTGCAAGGGTCGACGTAATCGTCGCCTACCTTGGCGTAAATGTCCCGACATAGGGGAAGAATGACATGGTAACGTTAGGCGTAAACCCGATCGGCGTGCGACTGGGCATGACGCTCAAGGAGTGCAACGTCACCGAGACCATAATAACCGGGTATGCCTCCCAGCACATGATCTTTTACGGCCCAACGGGTCTGAGAATGCAAAAACCCGCGATGTATGACTCCGCCAAAAAGGAACTATACTATATCACCGCAGACGGTGACCTGACAGACAGGGGAAAATGGGAGTATACCATGAAGTTTACGAAGAACCACCTAACGTTGGAAGTAGTCACCCGAGTGCTGTTTTATATCGCATAGGTACGCCCATGCACAGTATGCATACTCTGCATACTCTGCATACTCTGCATACTCTGCATAGTATGCAGTAGATCAGATAGCGGCACTCAAAAAGTCTTAATATATGATATTGGTAACATAGGCAATGCGGAGAAAGTCCACGGAATACTCTGAAATCGAAATGGCGATAATGACAACCAACTGTCTCGGGATTAGGGGAAGTCAGGCGCTGAGTTGCATCAAGGCGCTAACCAACCAGGAAATAACCGAGGGTACGATGCAAAGGCTCAGAAAACGGCTGCGAAATAAGGTTGACAGCCAAATATATTCCATCGCCATGAACATGCGCGAATACCACATGCACACGCTGTTTGAGTTGGATCTAATCAAAAAAGAGATGTGGAAGAATTATGAGTTGGAGACACAGCCGATAAAAAAGACATCAATCCTAAACTCAATCCGTGACATGATCCCGTATATCACGGCATACATAGAAGCGACGCAGCAACTCGTCCAGCAATCCGTCTCGCGTGAACTGGTACGCAAGATGGATTGAAAAAGATCATCGCATATCCGTTGATGGCAGAATCCAAGCCTGTTCCGCCAGAGACGAGCATGCCTGACGGTTTCTTGGAGTGGAACCAATTTATCGGGATGCCCCTTCACCCGGCCACGTTGCAGCCGGGCATGTTTACCAGGGCCCAGACGGAGGTAGCGTCCATGATAGATCCAAAAAAGCCGACGTGGATACACCTCGTAAAGGCCCGCCAATGCGGCTGGACCGAGCTTTTTTTACGAATCGTGGCGTATAACGGGTTCCACAAGTACAAAAACCGCAAAGTGGGAATAATAGCCGGAACCCGGACAGATACAACCTCGCAGATATTCGGAAGGCTGGTTGACTTGTTTGACGCAATCCCGGATACGATAGAAGATCAGTCTTCGATGTACCTGCGGCTGCGCACGGGCACTGAATATTACGGGGGGCCTGCGGCCGTAGAGACGTTTACGGGCTGGACGAAATTTGGGGGCATAATGGCTGACGAGTCCGCAAAATGGAGGTTCACAGACGATCGACCCGTGGTAAATTCGCTGTTGCCGCTGGCCCGCAGCAATGCGGCAGACGTGTTCATGCTGTCGACCCCCAACGGGCCGTTTGGCTTTTTTTATGACATAGCGATGCAGACTTCCCGCACCAATTTTTTGCGCGTATCCTATGACATATGGGCCGGAGGCTCAGAGTTGTACTCCAAAGCACAGATACAGGACATGCTGGATTCCTCAGAAGAGGATCCGGCGCAAGAATACCTGTGTCAGTTTACCATAGGCCGTGACAGTATCTGGGGCATGCTAAAAGACGAAGACCACACCAATGAGTATAAGGAGGCCATTTATGCCTGACGGAATCAGAATATGCGCCTGTGATCCCGGCAAGAGGCGCGACTCATTCGGGCTCGTGTCGCTGTTCGTGGATGTCGAAAAGAATCGCATATTCGTGGAGTTCGCCAAGAGGTGGCTGCGCAAAGACTACATGTATGTGGAAGAACAGGTCGCGCTGTACCATCAAAAAGCCCATTGGAGTGACATATTCGTGGAACAAAACAACACCGGAGAGCATGTCATAGAGATGCTGCGGAAAAAATACGCCCTGCCCGTAAGGGCGGTGACCACCGTGGGAAAAATCACCGACCCAAAAAAACACCACAAGCTGAAAACCATGTCAAAGTCGGAGATGGTGAACTGGTTTCTCAAGGCAAAACAGCGGCATATGGTGCTGTTCCCACACTCGCTTAACGTTGACATGCTTGAGCTAAAACGGCAGATAGCGATATTTGCCGAATATCGCACGGATGCCGGCAACGTGACGTATCACGCCCCGGGAAACGAGCATGACGACTTGGTGATGGCCATGTTGATCGCGTGCTTTGGGGCGCGCAGGTGGATACGCATAGGATCTGCTGACAACCAACTGGTATGGGGGCCGATCACGTATCATGACCCTTATATGGACGAGCTGGGAGAAGTGACATATGTCTAGTTTTGCGGGGCCCCTGTCAATCACGGACACAGACATTGAAGATCACGTCCCGCTGCAACAGCTGGTGGCCATAGACGAAAAAACACTCTCTCCGCTTACGGCCGGCGAGCTGACTGCCAGGGTAAATCTTAACAGCATGCCGGAGCTTTACCATAACCCGATGCACGAATTAGATTATCGCGTGTACGAGGCGATCGTGACCAAAACACTCGTCGGGAGTCTGATAGACACGCTGGTGCGGTATATAATGGGCACCGGCTTCCAGCCGGAACTAGAGCTGCTCAACCCCGACGAGGACTCCCAGAAAAACTCCGAAACAATAGAGAACAACCAGGATATAATAACGGCCCTAAAGTCAATCGACGACCAGATAAGCACTCCGCCCGAAGGGGAACATGACGTAACGTTCCAAATGAAGGTCGCGGCGATGATAACCAGTTGCTTGACTTACAACAGAAGTGCCCTGATATTTCAGAAAGAGTCAGGCAGGACGATCAAGGTAAACGGGGTCTTATACCCACAGATACCCACGCACCTGCATTTCGCGCATGCCCGGGATCTGGGCATGATAAGGATAAGCCCGGAGACCCGCAGGATGACGGCAGTCGACTGGCGCCATTCGCAACAGATGATCGGGGTAAAGGACATGATATACCTATGGAACCCGTCAACTGCCGCCAAGACGCACAATTCATGGTATTACGGCACGTCCATGTTGACTCCGCTAATCAGTTCCGCCAAGGTAATCCGGCAACTCCTTGCGCAGTCGTTTCCGGCAATGTCGACCAACGCTTGGGCCGGGCTATACCTGTTGGTGGTAAAGAATGACGGGGCGGACGTCAAGGCCAAGCAAAAAGAGTACGAGGAGTTGGTTGACAAACTTCCCGCCGGCAAAACCAGCATTCTCCTAAAAGACCCCGAAGACACAGAACTGCACAATATACACTTTGATCCCAAAATAAGCGAGTTTCAGAAGCTATTGGAAAGTCTGGTAAAGATGTGCATTTCCGTCGTCGGGTTGCCGCATTCGGGATATTATGACCAGGCGTCTGCCAACCGCGCCACGCTAATCGGAAAGATACAGCTCACGTTGCGCACTGTGATAGAGCCGCTGCGGGAATGGATCTCGCAGGTATTGGAATCGCAATGGTATATGCGGAATTATCGCCGCATATACCCAGATCGGCAGGACGAGTTCCGCGTTTCGGTCGCATGGAGTGACCTCCACGTATCTGAGTGGCACGACACGATAGACTCCATATTGCGTCTGGACTCCAGGGCTCCGCTAAAGGATTCCGATTTCGGGGATCTGGTCGGGCTGCCAGCCTATCCGGGAATGTTGGAGCCGGGCGGCGAAGTGACCCCGGGAGGCTACACGATGCGAAGCTCAAAAGAGGATGATTCTTCCTCAAAACCCAAGATACCATGACTCAATGCGACTGCTGCCAAGAAAAACGCGTCATGCGCGTGCTAAACGGAATACGCTCCCACATGGAGCCCCAGACGCAAATGGTCGTGGAGACGTTTTTGATATCGGACAAGCCGAACAAACAGGGCTGGTACACCTCGTGGGACAGCATAGTAAAGAACGCAAAAAGCTTCATCGGGCGGCCCGGGGTATTATACGAGGAATGTGACATGCATGAATGCAAACTCAAACATCCCTCTACGATAAACCAAGAGAAATACGCAGTATCCCGTATAACGTCGGTCAATCTGGACGAGTCCGCGCATACCGCATACGCGACGCATGAGATCACGGACCCCGCGTTTGCCGTGAAATTGCGTCAGAATGACAACGTATACGTGTCCCCTTCCATTCTTCCGATAAATCAACCTACCCCGATCTACAGGATGGACGGCAGCGGATTGGTGTGGAATACGGGAGACTGGTTAGGGCTGCATCTTGGCGTGGGTCGACAGCCCGGCGTACGGCAGTGTGGCCGGGATCAGGCGTATTTTGAGCGCGACGACAAAGGAACGCATTGATCGTGTTATCAGTGGTATAAAACGACTATAAGTGGCACAGTGCGTGGGTTTCGGTCGTAGATGTTGGTCATGCCCTTCTGCGTTCACGATCATTGAGCGCGTCCACTTGGCATTCCATTTTCTCAGCGAGCGCGTATCCCTTGGATCCCCATCCGAGGCCCATATGGACAGCATATGCAATCTTTATTATACGGACGTTGCCTTTGCGGGTCTCCCGGATCGTCTTCGGCTCGTGGTCTGGATCGCACTCAAGAATTGCCAGGTTACGGTATTCTACATGTCTTGAGAACGCACATTTGGACAAAAAAAGGTATTTACGCGGCCCTAGCGGGAAGGAGCACTGATCGCATCTGGTTATGGTGTCCATATCTCTCCCTCCCTGATGCTCAGTTCACGATCGTTGAGGCCGGCTATTTCGCCCTCCATCTGTTGCGCGAGCCGATATCCAAATGATCTGTCGCTGGCGCCTACATAGACGTTATATCTGGCGTCCATTATGCGGGCGTTGCCCTTGCGGGTCTCTTTGATCATTTGGGGGGTATGACTCTCGTCACACTCGATGATCGCCAGGTTGTAGTACCCGGTATGTTTTGAGGGGGCGGTTTTTTGTAAAAAAACGTATTTGCGCGGCCCTATTTGGTTTGGTTTTGCTGCCATGCTTATTATGACGGCATCCTCATATATAAGGATATGTAACTTAATATGTGTAAATTGTGATACTATAGATAAGCCTATAGTATCACAATTTACGTATATTAGGTCGCATATCCTTATATACTAGTATGCCGTCATAATAGATATGGAAAAACCATACATCACGAACACGATCATAACCGCAGAGCCCACATTTTTTGTGGAGACGGGCTTCTGCGGGTCAGCGATCAAAGCAGCCTCCTGGGATGAGGCTATGAGCAGAGCGGCCGAATATATGGCCGAGTTGTATTACGGTGCCGACGAGCACGAGACACGACGGACCAGCTATACAGTATATCGGCTGCCCGCCGGAACGACGATCTGGGACGGGGACGGTATCTCGCCGGCAGATATGCACATCTGCGAGGTGACGGGCGAGTCGCGGGACGCGACGTATTTGGAGGAGGGAGGGATATGATCTCTGAGTCCATATTTTTGTTATGTGGGGACTCTTACGGCCTCAAGATCAAAGCGGCCTCCTGGGACGAGGCCATGGATAAGGCATTCATACACATGGTCGAGTCCGACTATGAGGATGACGGGCAAGGAACGGAGCGGATCAGCTACAACGTGTACAAGCTGCCTGCCAGCGTGCATGGCGACTCCTACATTCCGCCGGCCGTCCTGGATGGATGCGAGTCGCGGAACGGGACGTATGTCAGGGGGCGGGAGGCATGACCTCGTCCACATTTTTTGTGAAAAGCGACTTCTGCGATTCCGCGTTCAGAGCGTCCTCTTGGGACGAGGCCATGGATAGGGCAGCCGAATATGTGGCTAAATCGTACTACGGGGGTGACGAGCACGGGACGCAGCGGCCCACCTATACAGTATATCGACTGTCTGACGGATCAGACGGATGTGAGTCGCAGGAGGACGTGCTTTGAGGAGAGGGTTGTGTTCTGACATACATATCTTATAATACTGGCTAATCTAGTAATATACAGTTTTGACATTTTCGGTAAAGACGGAAGGCTCTGACAAAATAAAGGCGGTCATGTCTGCGATCTCCACTCTGGTAGAGGAGGCCACGTTTGTGGCCAATGCCGCTGGGATCACGTTCCGTGGCATGGATCCTTCACACGTGGGACTGATAGACATTCTGTGGCCCAGTTCCGCCTTTGAGAGGTATGAGTGCGACGGCGACATAAAATTTGGTGTGAGTGTAGACGAGCTCTTAAAGCTGCTCAAGCGGGCAGGCAAGAAAGACGACATTGAGATAAGCATCTCAGAGAAAAATATGCTTTTGATATCGATGGGCAAGGACAAAAAGTATGAGATGCGGTTGATTGAGAGCTCCGTCACGGACTCTCCGCTACCAAAGGTCACCTTTGACGCAAGGATTGAGATTGATTCTAAGATATTTAACAGGGTATTGGGGGATGTGCGTGTCATATCTGATTACATTGTCATATCCGCGACAAAGTCGGGCGCGACATTCTCTGGGACGGGAAATATGGGTAAGGTGACAGTCGAACTGGGTGCGGATATAAAGAGTATCGAAGTAAAGACTGACTGCTCCGGGTCCTACAGCCTGGAATATCTCACTCCGTTGGTAAAGGCCGTGGGGGACACAGCCAAAATCATCACGTGTGAGTATTCAGAGGAACAGCCGCTTCGCCTAGAATTTATGGTATCGGACATTAGTATTCACCTTTACCTGGCTCCCAGTGTAAACAACTAGATATCAGTCATGTATGTATGTACATGTTTATCTTTATCGGTATAAAGTAAACTGTTGTTTATTTTTACATATGTTTGTATATTTTGTCAGGTATGATTTAGCTCATAAGATCAACAAGAAACTTAATAATAATTCATAACATCGCCCGCGTTTCTTAATAACTTTCCAAATTGCAGGCCCGTGGCATATTGCCAGATTATGATACTATTGTCATACGCGTACAGTATATTACCTATTTATTGACATTATTGACATTTATTTCTTGCTTTGTATATATTTTCGAAAAAAGAGAAAGACGTAAAACGCTAATTACAAAAAAGCATAACAAAACAACGTCAATAATGTCAATAATGTTGACGTACTTGCCACAATAATACATACTCACATCTACCAGGGGCTTGCAATCTTACCAGCCCCGGCGTACAAACAGGCGTATACTCTGGCGTACAAACGCTCGGCGTATACTCTGGCGTATAAACAGGCGTATACTCTAGCGTACAAACGCCCGGCGTATACGCTGGCGTACAAACGCCCGGCGTATACGCCTACTTTACGCGCATAAAGTCGTCTGGTATCCTGTCAACCATCCTGACCACGTATGGATACAACCTGGGATCCATCTCACGCACCAGGTATAGTTTTTGGCGGCGTATCTTGTTGGAGCTCGTCAGGGCCCTGATCACGCCCAGCGTGCCCTCATACGCGGTGGCCAACAGCGTTCCGCGATGGCCTTCGAGACCAGTCAGGAACTTGTTGTATTCTCCCTCGGGCGAGTCGCGGGGGGAGATCATGCCTCCTCCTCCAAATACGTCGCGTCCTGCGACTCGCAGTGATCCAGGACGAATTGTGAGACGATATCTTTGTTCCAGATCGCCGTCCCGGCGGGCAGCTTATAGACCGTATATTTGATCCACTGTTCTTCGTATATATCACACGGGTGGTCGGCTTCGGCTATATACTTGGCCGCTTTACTCATAGCCTCATCCCAGGAGGCTGCTCTGATCGTGGTGCCGTCGATGAACCCGAACCCAACAAAAAATGTGGACTCATCGGCGATGGTTTTCTGTGGTATGCTGTATTTTTCCATATTTCCCTGTACACTGCCTGCTATATAAGGATCATGTAACTGGTAAGCTGATCCGCTGCATTCCGCGCGCGTAAATAATGTGATACTATGTTCGATATGGCTATAGCCTCACTCCATAGTATCACAATGCTGGAGCCGAGGTCGCTATTAGCGTGACATATTGTCGGCTTATATAGCGTGGCAGTGTATAGGGAACTCATATGGAAAAACCTAACACGCATAACGTGATACACGTGATACTATAGCCATATCTAGTATCACATTTTTTGGTGACAGATTCTTATATACTAGTATGCCGTATACAAGTCATGCAAAAAAACCAACCAAAACCAGGGACGGGCAAATACGTTTTCTTGAACAGCGGCCGAGTCCATACGCAGATTATCCAATCTGGCAATTATTGACGATCCAGCCAACGAGCACGGGATCAGGGAGACCCGTAAGGGCAACGCCCATATAATCGACGCCACATATAACATCCATGTAGGCACCAGTGCCCGTTCCGAGGGATATATTCTGGCACAATTCATGATTGCGAGGCATAACGCGCCAGCTCAACGACGCACGAAAAGAGTCATGGAGGAGGAGGCATGATCTCTCCGCACGCCGCCAGAGCCATATTCTTGGCGAAAGTCCAGCCTGGAGTCTCCACCTTTGATAAGGTGGTCTCTTATAACGACTCCGTAACAAAAATCTATACGGCGACCTCCTGGGAGGAGGCCACGGCTAAAGCGGCCGAATACATGGATAAGTCCTACTACGGGGCAGACGAATACGGGACGCAGCGGATCAGCTATATAGTATATCTGATACCCAACGGCGTGAACCCGAACGGCGTCACGCCGGGCACGCTAAACGCGTGCCAATCCCGCACCGGGGTGCATGTGGAGGAGGAGGCATGATCCGTATTCACGAACAGACAATGGCCGGATCCCGCTATCTAGCGGTCAGCGATTCCGGGCACTCCTGCACATTCCGTGCCCTCTCCTGGGAGGGTGCGCATAGGCTCGCGATCAAATACCTGGGCGAGCACAATACACAGCCGATCCGATACTGGCTGGA
>CBDCTH010000004.1:0-622150 GCA_965222155.1 Gammaproteobacteria bacterium | reverse complement strand
GATAAACCCGGCTGCCCCGGTCACGACGATCATGCTGAATCCCGGCCGCTATTTCTGATTTTATCCACTATCAGGCTTGTTGAGCAGCCGTCTGCCAGTGGCAGCACTCTTACTTCACCTCCCTGTTTTTTCACATGTTCGGCCCCGACAATCTCAGCGACGCTATAATCGCCGCCCTTGACCAGCAGGTCGGGGCTGATCAATTCCACCAGTCGCTCCGGTGTATCCTCAGAAAATGCAACCAGCCAGTCTACTGCAGCCAGTCCCGCCAGTACCTTCAGGCGTTTGTCCAGGTCCTGCAGCGGTCTTCCCGCGCCTTTGAGCTTAGCCACGGAAGTGTCATCATTCACCGCGACCACCAGCCTGTCACCCAGC
Source organism: Gammaproteobacteria bacterium (assembly GCA_965222155.1). Lineage (GTDB taxonomy): Bacteria > Pseudomonadota > Gammaproteobacteria > Eutrophobiales > Eutrophobiaceae > JAAXHV01. The sequence goes on along the minus strand of CBDCTH010000004.1, from coordinate 621,775 downwards.
GCCCTGGCCTGCTCCAGGCATTCGACGTGACCTGCATGCAGCAGATCAAAGCAACCGTTGGTCATGACGATTTTTTCTCCCATGCGCCTGCTGCGGCTGAGTGCGTCGAGCAGGTCGTCAAGCTGCATGTATTTTTCGGCAGTATTCACAACGGAACGGTTGGCGGGCGCATTCAATTCAACGGCGCTGACGGTTGCCGCTCCCAGCTTCTCCACGGCTATACCGGCAGCCCTGTTGGCGAAGCAGACGGCATCCCGGTAACCATAGCCGGAGGCAACGGCTGCCGAAAAAGTCGCGATAACCGTATCACCGGCGCCGGTGACATCAAATACCTCATGGGCCTCAGCCGGCAGATTGATAATTTCGTGATCTGTCCTGCCGACAAAGGTTACTCCGCGATGGCCCCGGGTGATGAGCAAGGCATTCAATGACAGTGCTTCACACAAGGCCCTGGCTTTTGTATTTATCTCATCCTCACTCCGGCATTTCCCCACCACAGTCTCGAATTCCGCATAGTTCGGCGTCAATACCGCGGCATTTTTATAGCGGGAAAAATCTGCGCCTTTCGGATCGATTATGACTGGCAGATCACGCTCCGTAGCAAGACTGATGAGGGTCTGGATTCGGGCCAGGCTCCCTTTGGCGTAATCAGATAACACGACGACACTGGCGTCGCTTATCTGCTCTGCGAAAATCCCCACCAGCGCGTCGGCTTCCGCCACAGTGAATTCATCCTCGTAATCCATACGCAGCAATTGCTGGCTTTGACTTAAAACCCGAAGTTTGGTTATAGTGGAAGTATCTGGTTGACGATAAAAATGATAACAAACGCCCATCTCCGCTAATGCTTGTTCCAACACCTCAGCTTGCTCGTCATCTCCGCTAATGCCCGCCAGTTTTACTTTCAGCCCCAGGCAACTGATATTGGCTGCAACATTTGCGGCGCCGCCCGGCCGTTCTTCAACCCTGTCCACCTTCACCACAGGGACCGGCGCTTCCGGTGAAATCCTGTCGGCGTCACCATACACGTAGCGGTCGAGCATTATGTCACCTGCTACCAGGATAGACGCATGAGCGCTGGGATGAAAAATTTTTCGCGTTATCTGCATGTCCCGATAGACCCATATTTTCGGCAGGTTAACTATACAGGCGATCTCCGGTTATTCACAATGCTGTTTTTTTTCTGTGTGCTCATGATACCCGGCTCCATTCGGACCGAAACCGTTGCCGCCCTGCCCACATTCGAAGTGGAATATTCACTGTACGCCAACAATACCAAAGCCGCACAGGTAATCCGGCGCCTGACCAGACTGGACGATAACAGTTATGAGTACCGTTCCGAGACGAAAACGGTCGGACTTATCTCAATATTCAAAAAACTGCGCATTGTCGAGACCAGCAACCTGATGGTCCAGGGACGTCTGCTCAGGCCGGACTACTACAGTTACAAGCGCTCCGGCGACAAGAAAAAACGTGATGTCTCCATTGAGTTCAACTGGCAGACCAATAAGATAAAAAATACGATCAACGGCGATTTCTGGCACATGCCGTTAGAGCCGGCCGTGATGGACAAACTGCTGTACCAGCTCGCCATCATGTACGATTTGCAAAACGGACAGACGCCCGTTTCCTACCTGATTGCCGATGGAGGCGGAATTAAGACCTACAGTTTCGAGAAGCTGGGTGAGGAAACCATCGACACGCCCCTGGGCAGCTTCAACACCGTAAAAATGCTCAGGCACAAACCGGGCAGCGGCCGCAGATCGGTGTTCTGGTGCGCGCCGGACCTGGAGTTTCTGCCGATAATGGTAGAGCATACGGAGAAGGACGGCAGCAGCACCGTGGCGGTGATCAAATCTTTGCAGGGTGAACTGCAACAGCGTTAATCAGTCCCCAAAACCCTCTTATGCGAGGGGAAGAGAAATGCTTTAATCGGGATACTGGTTCAGCGCCTGCAGGAGCATGTCGGGCGGGACGTACCCGGGCAATTCCTGGCCGTTTTCCAGGTAAATGGCGGGCGTTCCCCTCACTCCCAGGGATTCTCCGAGTTCATATTGCCGCTGCACCGGGTTATCGCATTGTGCCGGCGTTACTTGCTCGCCCTGCTTGGCCAGGGTCATGGCCGCATTCTGGTCTGCGGCGCACCAGACTGATTCCATGTCCTTGAAGGACTCAGAATCAATACCGGCGCGCGGAAAGGCCAGGTACCTGACAGCCACGCCCTTATCGTTCAACTCCGCCATGTCGCTGTGGAAACGCCGGCAATAGCCGCAGGTAATATCCGTGAAAACATAGACAGTATGCTGTTCAGCCAGCGGAGCAAAGTCTATGGTCTCGCTTGCAGGGACACTTTCCAGTATTTTTTTTCTGGCGGACGCGCGTTCTTGTTCACTCAGATTAATCCCGTCACCCAGGTCGATCAGGTCCCCCTGCAGGATATAGCGGCCGTCTTCGCTCAGGTAGATCATATCCGTGCCGAGCATGACTTCGTACAGCCCGGGGATGGGCGCCGGCCTGACTCGGGTGATCTCAACGTCCGGGAAAACATCACTGATTGCCTTGCGTAACAGGCTGTCCTGGTCCGGGTCGGCGTTTGTTCCGATAACAGACAGCAGCGCAGTTAAAAATAATATCAATCTAAGTTTCACGTTTTTCAGTTCCTGCTTATTTCATCAATAATATCGTGACAGGAAATGGCTCAATTGTTTGTTTCAAGGTGTCTCGTTTCTGCGCCGGTTTTTTTCTTCAGAGAACCACGTCGTTCAAAATAAAATGCCTCCCAGATTATCATGCATACGGCAAACATAGATACCAAAAATACAAAAATGAGCATCATTTCAGCTGTTAAAATTTCACTCATCAGAGTTCTCCTAACTTTCTAATTGCCCTGTATGCCAGGAAGTTGACTATAATCATAGCACAGATAAACAGAACTGCCAGGATGACCCCTGTCAGGCTGAATATCAACGGCGCAGTAGTAAAATTTCCAGCTATCCAAGCGACCAGTGGAATATTGACGGCTACCAACAGGCCTAACAGTATTTTAAGCCAACCTATCTCCTCTTTGATTTTGTCTTTTTCCGACACGGTAACTATCCATTTATACGACATCCTGGAATACCGACCCTGACACGTTATTTCCCGATAACTAATCTCAGCGGTATATAGAAGGAAAAGCTTAACACTGACCAGCTTCGAATGAATGTGAGAAAATTCACATTCTGAGTATAAAAAAGGAAATTCACCCCCGCGGATGGTGTTCTGCATGAAGGCTCTTCAGCCGTTCCCTGGCAACGTGGGTGTAGATCTGTGTTGTCGAGATATCACTGTGACCCAGCAACATCTGCACCACGCGCAAATCAGCGCCGTGATTCAGCAGGTGGGTGGCAAACGCATGCCTGATTACGTGCGGTGAAAGCGTCTTGGTAATACCCGCCTGGGCGGCATGGCGTCTCAGCGCGTGCCAGAAATTCTGGCGCGTCATCGTGCAGCCGCGGCGGCTGGGAAACAATGTTGCCACGGGCGGCCCCCGTAACAGTTCGGCGCGGCCCTGACGGATGAATTTTTCCAGCCAATCGGCCGCTTCTTCCCCCAACGGTACCAGACGTTCCTTGTTGCCCTTGCCGATGACCCGTATCACGCCTTGCCTTAAATTCACCTGGCCAAGTTGCAGGCTGACCAGTTCCGATACTCTCAGCCCGGTTGCATATAGCACTTCCAGCATCGCCCGGTCGCGCTGGCCGATGGCTGTGGAGGTGTCCGGTGCATCCAGCAATCCCTCCACTTCCGCCTCAGTCAATGATTTCGGCAAAGGCCGGCCAATGCGCGGCGCTGCAATTCGGACGCTGGGGTCATGGTTGATGTGCCCTTCCCTGGCCAGGTATTGGAAGAAGCGGCGCAGGGAGGACAGGCGGCGCGCGCTGGTACGGGCGGATTTGTTGTTTAACGAGGCCAGGTAGCCCAGGATATCCTCGGGCCGGGACTGCAGCAAGTCAGTGGAGCTTGCTATCAACCAGTTCGAGTATGAATTAAGGTCGTTACGGTAGGCGCTTAAGGTATTTTCACTCAGACCCCGCTCCAGCCACAGGGCATCCAGAAACTGGTCAATTACAGCTGCAGACTGTCGAATAGCGGCCTCTTTATCAGACACAATCCACAATCACAATTATATAAGCCACAGATGACACAGATAAAACAATATAAACGCCAGAGCGCACTGAGAACATAGAGTTTTCAATATTTTTTGCGCCAAGCCTGCCGGCTTTCACGTTCCACTCTGTGTTCTCTGTGTCCTCTGTGGCTTAACAATCAGTGGCAAAAGAACTTCAGGATGACGGCCTGATTTTTTCCTTTATCCTGGCTGCCTTGCCGCGTCGGCTGCGCATGTAATACAGCTTTGCCCTGCTGACGTCCCCGCGCCGTTTCACGGAGATGTCGGCGATACTCGGGCTGTAGGTCTGGAATACCCGTTCCACGCCTTCGCCATAAGAAATTTTACGCACCGTAAATGAGGAATTAAGCCCCCGATTCTTCTTGGCAATTACCGTGCCCTCAAACGCCTGTAACCGCTCCCGCTGACCTTCCACTACCTTAACCTGCACAATAACTGTATCACCGGGATGAAATTCCGGGATGTCCCGGTTGCATTGCTCAGCTTCGAGTTGCTCAATAATATTTACCATGGTTATAGACCTCATATGCCCGGATTTCTCACCAGGCCGCTTGTTACCTTCTGCTAGGTTTTTGCTATCAACAATTTATGATGATATGTTCATCATCACGTTATAACAGATTGCGCTTGATGCGCCCTTGCTTGTCTTTTTCCCGCCAGTGGGCACGTGTTCATTGCGCCCATCTCTGGGCGCAACCCTGCGGGCGGCTGTCGCCGTGCAAATTGTCTGTCCTGACAATTTGTCCCTCAACCAGACAAATCTGCCTGGAGCAGATTTGGACATCCGAAGGATGCCCGCAGGGTGTGCGCCATGGAGGGCGCACATCAACTACGGCTATGCTTTCGGTCGCAGGCTCCCACTGGCGGGAAAAATCCGGCGCAATCATCGCATCGCCTGGTGAGAAATCCGGGCTTAAGTCATTCATTATCCCGTTCTTCTCTTATGTATTCATCCAGCAGCGCCTTTTGTTCAGTATCCAGAGACAATGCTTCCAGCAGCTCCGGACGCCGTTCCCAGGTGCGCCCCAGCGCCTGTTTCAGGCGCCATTTACGTATCGCGTCATGGTCGCCGCTGAGTAATACCGATGCCACCGACCGACCGGCAACCTGCTCGGGCCGGGTGTAATGGGGACAATCCAGTATCCCCCGGAAAAAGGAATCTTCCGCTGCGGATTGTTCATTTCCCAAGACCCCGGGCAGACACCTTGCTACCGCGTCAATCAATACCATGGCAGGAAGTTCACCACCGCTGAGCACGTAATCACCGATGGACCACTCCTCATCGACCTCCAGCTCGATAACCCGCTCATCAACACCTTCATAACGGCCCGCCACGAGGATTAATGAGTCCCTGCCGGCAAACGCTATGACGTCCTGCTGCCGAAGCCGTTTCCCCTGGGGGGACAGATAGGCTACCACGGCCCCCGGCAACGTCTTCCTGGCAGAGCGGATGGCAGCCAGCAACGGCTGCGCCATCATCACCATGCCCGGACCGCCGCCATAGGGCCTGTCATCCACACTACGGTGGCGATCTGTCGCATAATCCCGCGGATTAACCGTGCTGATTTGCAACAGTCCTGACCTGCCGGCTTTTCCGGTAATCCCATAGTCGCTGACCGCAGCAAACATCTCTGGAAACAACGTCACCACGCAGACTGCTAATCCCATTCCCAGTCCACCGTGATGATTGCGCCTTCCAGGTCTACTTGCCTGATTACTTCATCCATGACGAACGGGATTGAACAGCGCTTTCCACCCTCCACCACCAACACGTCATTGGAGCCGGTCGCACGGATGTCGACAACCCTGCCCAGGCGCTTGCCCGACAGCGCGACAACCTCCATGTGCAGCAAGTCAGCCCAGTAATATTCTCCCGACGCCGGTTCCGGCAGGCGTTCGCGCTGCACGGCAACCGGACAACCAATCAATTTATCCGCTGTTTCCCTGTCTTCGACCCCGGGAAATTTAACCAGCAGGGTTTTCCCGCTTTTTCCCCACTCGACAAACTCGACTTCAGTCCATGTGCCGCCGGCATTTTTCTTGCCTTCTCCCAGCAGCCAGGGGTGATACGAAAAGATATTTTCCCTGGGTTCCGTGTAGGAGAATACCTTCAGCCAGCCGTGTACCCCGTGTACGCCGGATATCTTGCCGATGATGACCCGTTTTCCCGGCTCGTTGCCAGCAGGCCCTAGCATGAAAATCAGTCCGGCTTGGCTTTATTTCCAGCGTTAATCTTGATTAAGCCGGCCACGCGCTCAGAGGGTTGCGCCCCCTGGGACAGCCAATAGTCAACCCGTTCCTGTTCCAGACTCAATCTTTGTTCCCGACCGGTCGCTATCGGGTTGAAATAACCCAGCCTTTCTATATACCTGCCGTCGCGCGGATTGCGTGAATCGGTTGCAACTATATGATAAAAAGGCCTTTTCTTCGCGCCTGCTCGTGCTAATCGAATTGTTACCATAAAATAAACCTTGTACCGGCCAAACGGCTGGTTCAGTTATACGACGGAAAAAATAGAGTATTGTACGGTTTTTTCCAAAAAATGAAAATGAATTTTAGATCCCCCCAGCCATTCCCGCTAAATCGAGGTCAATACAGTGATTATAGTCGAAGACAGGGGGACAGATTTAAATCTGTCCCCCAGGTTCCCCTGACCATAGGGGGGCATGTTTCCCTGTTTCAGTCAAACACCCGGGGCGTAAAGTCCGTATCATTGATGATACTGGCACTGCTGCCGGTGGCCCGGATGACATACAACCCCTGCCGCTGTGCATACACCTCCGCGGCCTGCTCTGCCTGCAAATACGCCACTGCACCGTAGACCTGCTTGCCCCGGTACACCGGTTGATACTCCATAAACCTCCCCAGCTTGGCCAGAAACCGCTTCACGTGTTTGACGTTCAACGTGGTCTTCACCTCCACCACCACCAGCTCCGCCCCGTTCCCGGCCAGGATGTCAAACTCATAATGCTCGCCATTGCGCCGACCCTTCACCCGCGGATAGGTGGACTCCACCCGGATGCCGCGCGCCTGCAACAGCGCCACCAGGTCCCCCTCCACCAGACTTTCCATCAGCTTGCCCCACTGCGTTGTAAACAACCCTTCCAGCTTCTTCATCCGCTTATCGATGCGCCGGTCGGTTTCCTTCATTTGCCGGTCGGTCTCTTTCATCCGTTCACGAAGCTCCTCCATTTCAAGGTCAGCTATTCTCCGCGATTCTTTTTGCTTCTCGGAGACCTCTCGCAGGATAGCCCAGATTTCTTCAGGGGTGGCAGGTGCTCGATGTAGTTCATTTTCCATGATGACTTCCTCCTTTTCAGTTCAGGTAGTGTTCAAGAATAACAGAATAGCCAATGTACAACAAATTTCAGTGTTTTCCAACAGGAGTATTTTCCCCGTCCACGTTCATCTGCCCGGCATGGTCCAAATCCGGCATGAGCGCGCGATAACCTACCCGATACAAGGGTGCCTTGCTATTGAGTAAGGCACTACAAACAGGCAGAATGCGCCTTGAATGCCCGTTTCAAATCTCTAACGCGGGATTTGGGAGATCCCCGGCTACTTGCCGCAACAGGGATTTGAGAACCGCATGCTTGCAGACAAGACAGGAGCTGAACAAATTCTTACTCAACAAAAAGCGCTCCTGCGGGAGCGCCTGAAACAAAATCGCCGCACAATGGCACGAGAACGGCGAGTTGAATTCGACCAGGCTATTTACGTCCGCCTGCAGGCGGATATCGGGCAGGCCGATACGATATTCTGTTACATATCCGCGGCTGACGAAGTGAATACCCACCCCATCATTGATCGCCTGCGGCAATCGGGCAAAACAGTGGTAGTACCCAGGATTATAAATTATGACAAAATGATCGCAGTCCGTTTCACCGACTGGGCGGATTTGCGGGTCGGGCAACTGGGCATACTCACGCCGGACACGGATGACGAATGGCAATCCGGGGTAGACCTGTGTATTACGCCGGGCCTCGGCTTTACCCTGGACGGTAAACGGATAGGCTTCGGTAAAGGCTATTATGACAAATGGTTTGCCGCCCATCCGCACGGCGCAAGAACGGCATTGTGCTATGAATGCCAGATCGTCGAAACCATTCCCACCTTTGAGACAGACATAAGGGTAGAAAAGATTATAACGGAGCAGAGAGTGATTTGTTGCTAATCATCTCCCCCTGCCCCAGCAGGCAGCCAGGATTGATCCGCTGATATTGTGCCAGATACTGAATATGGCGCCGGGCAGCGCAGCAATCAGCGGAAATTTCGCCAGTTCCACCAGGGCGATAGCGAGACCGGAATTCTGCATTCCCACTTCAATGGCAAGGGTGCGGCGGATGCGTTCGTCACAACCGAACAACCATGCCAGGCAATAGCCGCCGGCCAACCCGGATAAATTATGCAGGCACACCGCAGCAATAACCGGCGCTGCCAGCATGGTCAGTTGTGCCTGGGTATTGGCAATGATGATGCCGATGATCAGGATGACGGCGGCGACGGATACTCCGGGGAATATGCGTTTGAGCAGCCGTACCCGGTCACCGAAACGGTAATTGATGAACACACCCAGGGTAACCGGCGCCAAGATGATGGTAAAAATATTCAGCATCATGGCCAGCACCGGCACTGGGACTTTATGTCCAATGTAGAACCAGGTCAGCAGCGGCGTCAGGAATACCGCCAGCAGTGTGGACACGGCTGTCAGGGTAATGGATACGGCAACCTCGCCTTTTGCCAGGTAGCAGATGATATTGGATGCGGTACCCCCGGGGCATGAGCCCACCAGCACCATACCCAGTACCAGTTCCAGCGGCAACCCCATGGACTCACCTACCAACCATGCCATGAACGGCATCAGGATAAACTGCAGGGCAACGCCCAGTGTGACCGGTTTGGGCGTTCTGAGCACATTCCTGAAGTCATCGGGGTGCAAGGTCATCCCCATACCCAGCATGACCAGGCCAAGCAGGGGAACGATGTACCCCTTGAAAGGGAGTAGCAATCCGGGATGCAGGTATGAAATGATGCTGATGGCTATGGCGCCCAGTGGAAAAAACGTTGTTGTTCTCATCTGTCCTGATCTCACCCAACCGTAAAAGAATGACTGGAATTTCCGCTGTTTACCGGGGAGGCTTTTGGAGGCTGTTGTTTCGTGACTAGCGTCAGGGATGGCCCTCGGAACGAAACAACAGCCTCCAAAAGCCGTTTAGTGGAAACAGTTGGAAAATGTTATTCTAACCGACAATGAAGCCGCTCATTGACGTTATACCTGACACCGCTCCAGCCGCTGCCCGGAATATCATCCGCCGTTGTTATAACTACCTGATAGCGGCGTTGCTTTTGCTGTTATTCCAACCCGCCTGCGCGGCTGTCAACCTGACCGATTCCAGCGATTGGCCCTTGTACGGGCGCACCTACGATAACCAGCGTTTCAGTCCCTTGTCCCAGGTCAACAGCGGCAATGTGGACCGGTTGCGGCTGGCCTGGCGTTTCAACACCGGCAAGTTCGGATCGTTTCAGACCTCGCCCATTATACGTGATGGGGTCATGTACATAACCACCCCTTACAATGACGTCATCGCCCTGCGCGCGGACACGGGCAGAATGTTGTGGCGATACCGGCATGACCTGGCAGACAAGTCGTACTGTTGCGGCCCCGCCAACCGTGGGCCTGCACTCACTGCCGATAAGGTCTACAGCGTTACCATTGACGCCAGGCTGATCGCCCTGGAACGGAATACCGGCAAGCTGATCTGGGACACGGCAATCACTGACACTGACGCCGGCAAGGCTGAACAACTCGACCCGCTCCTCGGTGTGGACGAATTGAAAGGCGCAACACAATCCGGACAAACCGGCTATACCGCCAACCTGGCCCCGCAAGTCTTTGCCGACAAGGTCCTGGTAGGCATTTCCGGCGCTGGTTACGGCCTGCACATGGACCTGGAGCAGGAGGGCGAATATGTATTATCTGTCGGCGGCCTGTCCGGTGGGGAACACGGATTAAGGGGGTTTATCGTTGCCTACGATACGGAAACAGGCGAGGAAATCTGGCGTTGGTACAGTACCGCGGAATCTGACTGGCAAGGCAAATGGCGCAAGAAAACCGGATATGGCGTGGCGCTGAACCGGGATATGAAGGCCGAGCGGCGCGCCAACAAGACCTATGCCGATACCTGGCGCTACGGCGGCGGGTCGATCTTTACGACACCTGCCGTTGACCCTGAACTTGGCCTGATTTATATCGGCACCGGCAACCCGTCGCCACAGATGGATGATTCAACCCGCCCCGGTGACAATCTGTACACCGTCAGCCTGGTCGCCCTGGAGGCGGCTACCGGCAAACTGCGCTGGCATTACCAGCAGGTACCCCATGACCGCTGGGGTTATGACGTTGCCAGCCCGCCGCTACTGTTTGATCTTGTTGAAAAGGGCAAAACCATCAAGGCGGTAGGGCAGGCCAGCAAGCTTGGCTGGTTCTTTATCCATGATCGGCTGACCGGTAAACTGATCCGGCGTAGCGAGCCTGTAATCAAGCCAGAAAACCTGTTCGCGCGACCTACAGCAGAGGGGGTACGCATTGTTCCCGGCACCCTGGGCGCAGTCTCCTGGTCTCCGGCCGCTTACCACCCCGGTCTGCAACAGGTCTATATCGCGGGCATTTACCAGCCTTCCCTGTTTTTTTCTCGCAAACTGGAACCGAAACCGGGCGCGCCCTGGCAAAGCTACACTTTTTTCAAGAAAGCCGATGAACCGGATTGGGGAGTACTCAGTGCCGTCGACGTCGTGTCCGGGAAACTGAGCTGGCAACAAAAAGTGGCGCAGCCCATGGTCGGCGGGGCACTGGTCACCGCCGGCGATGTGGTATTTGCCGGTGAGGGAAACGGCAGGTTTGGTGCTTACGACGCGCATAACGGCGCGATCTTATGGCAATACCAGAGTGAATACGGCGTCAATGCCCCGCCCGTCAGCTATATGCTCAACGGTAAACAGTACATTTCCGTTGCCGCAGGCGGAAACTCCTTATTCGGCTACAAGGCCGGCGATGAGATTCTGACATTCAGCCTGGAATGATTACAAATCTTGCTTACCAAACCCACAAGGCAATGAATATTTTTCCTGAATCCGTCATCGAAAACGCCTTGCCGGCATGTTTTCAAAGCACTGTATGGGCGTTCATGCGTGATCCTCACATCCCTGGTCAATAAAATGAGCAACGAAACACCGGCAACGCATCAAGGCGGCGAGGTCGTGCTTTACGAGACATCCGATGGTGAGGTGCGTGTGGATGTCCGTTTTGAGCGGGAGACTGTCTGGTTGACGCAACAGCAAATGGCGGAGCTATTTGAGCGTGATCGTTCTGTCATCACGCGGCATATTCGTAACGTTTTCAGCGAAGGAGAGTTAGACCCTGAGTCAACCAGTGCAAAATTTGCACAGGTTCAATCCGAGGGTGGGCGGACGGTTTCGCGCCAGGTGGATCACTACAATCTTGATATGATCATTTCTGTCGGATATCGCGTTAAATCGCTTCGAGGCACCTGGTTCCGTCAATGGGCGACCTCCATCTTGCGCAATCATCTGGTGCGCGGCTACACCTGGAATGAGCGTCGGCTCACCGAACGTGGTCTTCAGGAAGCCCGAGAGAGCCTCGACCTACTCGCTCGCACCCTTCAGAATCAGGCGCTTGTAGACTCAACCGGACAGGCAGTGCTGGAGCTCATCACCGGCTACGCTGATACTTGGCGTTTGCTGTTGGAGTACGACGAAGACCGGCTTAAAACACCGCCGGGGGCGAGGCCATCCCTAGGTGTACTCAATCTTGACAGCGCCATGAGAGCGATTGCGGATCTCAAACGAGACCTGATGTCACGTAATGAGGCTTCGTCCCTTTTCGGTTCTCCTCGAGGCGATGCATTGGCAGCCATACTCGGCAGTATTGAGCAGACCATGTTCGGCGAGGCGCTCTACCGCTCCCGCGAGGAGAAGGCTGCACACCTGCTCTATTTCATCGTGAAGGATCATCCCTTCACCGATGGTAACAAGCGCATCGGCTCACTGCTGTTCCTGCTGTACCTGAAGCAGGAGGGTATGGAGCATCGGCTCAATCCCCAGGCTCTGACGGCGCTCACCCTGCTCATTGCCGAAAGCGCGCCTGCAGGTAAGGACCTGATGGTCCGCCTAATTATCAATCTATTGGGGGAGTCTGCCAAGTGAGCGTTAACCCGCATTTCTCAGGTGATGCGATGACAAATCGGCAGGATAGCCGATTTACAAAGTACGTCCTGTACTTTGCCCCTTCGGGGCCAGTCTCGCGCGGCTCGACTGTTCAAATTTGCTCCAGACAAATTTATGCACGGCCGCAGGCCGCCCGTAGGGTTGCGCCCAGAGCCTGCCCCCCTGCTTACAACCGCAGGGGGAAGCTCTGTATGGAGTTGAGCAGGGGGATGGAGCGCATCAAAAAGACAAGCGACGGCGCATCAAGCGCAGTCTGTTATGTCGATATAGTGAGCAGGTTATCATAACGTATTGACAGCACATTGACGTTTCCGATAGCAACCAGCGACCTGGTGAGAAATCCGGGTTAGCCCTGATCCGGGCAACCGCATACTTTTATATATCATAAGGACTGTCCAATATGTATAACTTCTTGGAATAAAAAACCTCTTCCTTATGACAAAAAGTATGATCTTGCCCTATATTCTTTGCATCTGTTACGTGATCGGCTTCCATCGTTTTACGTCAGCAAATCGGTCAAAATCTTTATCAAATGTCGCCACATGGTCACCGGAAGTTACAGCTAGAGCTGCCAGATAACAATCCAGAAAGTCACATCTTGTTGACGCGAAACGCCCCAAGGCATTAAGCATTTCATCACGCTTTATACAACGAACGCCAGCACTGAGTATCACTTTGCGCAGCCCTTCCGTAATCTGTTCGCGCTCCGTGTGGTATACGAAATGCAGCACCCACACTGCCTCGGCAACAGCTACTTCGGTCAGAATCAGCGCGCATTTTCCATCACAAGCATCTGCAAACAGTATTCGGGTTGCCGGTGAGTGCGTGGGATGGTCGCCACGCAAAAAGCGGATCAGGACATTCGTGTCCAGGAGATACTTGATCATTTATATTTGTTTGCTCTTGCCGTGCGCGATTTTTCCCGCTCCTCTGATTTGGATAAAGGCGGCTGGTCGTCAGCAAGAAAGCCATACAGGTCCTTGAGAGTTTCTGGCTGGGGCTTTACCAAAACAGCGCCATCAACCAATTCATAGACTAGCCGTTGCCGTGGCTTAAGATTGAGTGCCTTGCGGACTTTGACCGGGATGGTGGTTTGCCACTTGTCGGTTAACGTCGAATTAATCATTAATCTGTTTCATTTGCATTGCATTTCAAACTAATTGTATTAAATATAACAATGTAAAACAAGTTAAGCAATTGTTATATTGGAGTCTGTTATATTAGAGTCGCGCCAAGTAAGACATGTGATTTTCAGCTCTTTACACCTTCTACGAGCCTGACTTCATTCGATGTAAGTTCATAGCCGAGATGGTCAATTTCTGTTTCCAGTGCGTTGGTGTGTGCATTTTGGTCTTTAGCGAGTAACGAACGGCGATCCGTCAGATCCATTATTTTCATTGCCCTTGGTGCAATATTTCAGGATAATCTGATTTCGTTTATCCGCAACCGGGAGAATGCCAGTGGACATAAAAGAAAATGTAAAAAATCGTGGTGTGTGGCTGCGCGGCCTGTTTATCCTAATCTTCAGCTTCATTCTTTACTTCGCTTTTTGCCTTGTCTGGTTATTGGTTCTCTTTCAATTTGTCAGCAAGGTCGTGACGGGTAATTTAAACCGGCAACTGGCCGATTTCAGTAGCGGCCTGCTGCAATATATCTCTCAAATCCTGGGTTATATCACTTTCCAGTCGGATGAACGCCCCTTCCCTTTCAGCCCCTGGCCCGAAGCAGACAAGGCCCCGACGACCACGTCAAAGCCCAGGCGGCGCACAACCCGTTCACCCGCCAGAAAAAAAGAAGACAGCTAGCCCGAGTGGGTCAACTGGTAGACTTGTCCTATCCAGTTGTTGATGACGGCTTCACCGCTGTCATGCCAGGTATTATTCAGAGAAGGGCTGATTAATTGTTCCGGGAATAGCGGCAGTTCCAGGCCATGCTCCCTGGCGGCCACCACCCGTTCCCGGTACTCGGTCAGTATTGCCCTGGTCTGCAGGCTGAAATAATTCTCCGGAAACGGCGGGTAACTATCCGTTTCACCAGCCATATAACGCAACACCTCCCGTTTGTATTCCTTAAACAGGCTGTTCTCGTCATATTCGGGATGTCCCTGGAAAAAAACCAGGCGTAAGCCATCTTCACTGGCAGCCAGGTGAACCCCAACCTGTTCGCTTTCAACCAGGACGTTCAAGCCGGCTTCAGCAAACTGTTGCGGCGTCACTGCGTTAAAGCGGGAATGCGGAATGTCAAAACGCGTATTGACGCCGGCTACCAGCGGGTGCGAACGATCCCTGACGCTGTGTGAATAAACTCCCCAACACTTCCCGGACAAGGGGATGCGCTTCTGCTTGTAGCGGAACTGCAATACCGCATGGGTAGCCAGGCAGGAACACAGTATGGACGTTACGTTGGCGCAGGCCCAGTCAACCACTTCAATCAACGGCGTCCAGAATTCCTGCCGGTCCAGGGCGGGATCGACCACGTTGGCGCCGGTAATAATCAACGCATCCAGACCGTCGGACTGGATTTGCTCAAAACTCTTGTAATACCTGTTGACGTGATCCTGGCCCTCCCTGCTGCGCTGCAATTCCTTCAGGGTAAACGGGTGCAGATAGAACCTGGCTATCTGGTTGCTTTCACCAACCAGCCGAAAGAACTGCCTTTCCGTCGCCTCCAGGGCCTTGTCCGGCATCATATTCAACAGACCGATGTGCAGTTCGCGCACTTCCCGGGTCATGGCAGTGTCCCGGGGTATGACGAAACTGCCTTCACGCTGGAGCCGCTCGAAGCTGGGCAGGTCGGTATTTGCTACCAGTGGCATGGGTTAATCTCCATGCCGGTCCAGGACGTCAGCGATAACATTGATGAAGTGCTGTTCGGATTCCACGTCCAGCACTGCATCAGTGGCAATGGTATAACCGTAAGTTGCGGCTATATATTCATAGCGTGGGATACGGGAGCGAAACAGCTTGGGAAACACCCACCTGACAAAGTCATCCGGTTCGATCAAGGCAATATAATCCTGGCCGCGCTCACGCTGGTAATCGGCAAGTTGCTCATCCAGGAAGGACTCCTGGTAATACAGAGGTTTGGGATCCTGCTCGGCGCGGGCTATCAATTCCTTTTCATCTTCTGCCGTGGCCTTGAGATATAAAATCAGACTGTGCTGCGCCAACAGCCTGATCACGTCATCATCCATTTCGCACAGGCTGCCGCCGGCGTCATTTACAAAATGCGCATAGCCGTATACTTCACGGGCCCTGCGCATAAACTCCGGCACGTCGTTCATGGAATTGATCTCGGCGACCCGGTGCAATTCCTGGCGTCGCTTGAATTCCTTCAGGTCCAGCCCGTCCTGTTCCGGATTGCCCAGTTTACCCAGAAAACTCGAAAGCGGTTTCAGGTTGTCGATATCCAGGTTATTGGTAATGTATATCGAGTCGGAGCGCAGCAATTCCCGGGTAAACGGGATCTGCATAACATGCTGCTTGATATTATCCAGGATGGGCTCATCCAGGTAACGGGTGCCGATCCGGTAATCACCGGAATAATGGAACCAGTTGTGGCGGCGCAGCTTTCTTGCCAGGGTGGTCTTGCCGACCCCGGACATACCCAGCAGCGTTACGGATTTATGCCCCCAGCGCCTGAATTCATCACCAGTCAGTCTCATAATGGTTCAATGCAATAGCAACCTTTCCGTCAATGGGTGCTGACGGGATCGGCCGCTGTTAATTCAATACGCACATGCAGTTCGCCGTGATGTATGATATCAATTATAAAATTACTGTCTGCGCGGGTAACAATGACGTCCATAAACGCTATCTTAGCGGATTTAAAAACGACTTTCTCCTGTTCCTCGTGTATTGATGTCAGCACGATCCGGTCTTCGTTTCCCCTGAAATCGGAGAGAAAGTTCACCATTACCCCGTCTTCAGCCGGGCAAAAAGTCCAGGTATGGTTACTGAACCCGGTATACGCGGTGCCTGAAACGCAACCATGATCAACCCGGCGGAAGTTTATGTTATACGGGGCAGGTCCTACCGGAGTATGCACGGCTTCACCACGCCAGTTTCCCTCGAGACTCGACAACAACTCATCCTTTAACGCGGATTGAGGATAACAGGGAATGGAAATTAATGCGATTAGCAGTAGATTATACAGAGAAAACCGTTTCAGCTGCTGCATCGGGAGTGGGGACTACGGCGCTATACCGATAGCTGATCCTGTAACGGGAGACGCCGGATACGTTGTCCGCTTGCGGCAAATATGGCATTACACAGGGCCGGCGCGATGGGTGGCGTACCGACTTCCCCCATACCGCCTATCGCCTCACCACTCTCGATAAAATGGACCTCCATGTGCGGAGTATTAGTCATACGCACCATCCTGTAATCGGAAAAATTACTTTGCATTACCCGGCCTTTATCGATACTGATATTACCGTACAACGCCGCGCTCAGGCCGTAGATGATGCCGCCTTCAACCTGGTCCCGGGCAACGGCGGGATTAATGACTTCGCCCGGGTCAACTGCAGCCACCACTTTTTCCACACGCAGCCTGTCTCCGGAAATGGCCACCTGCACCGCCTGCGCTACGATTGAACCAAAACTGGCGACAACGGCAATTCCCATACCGGAATTCGCCGGCAGGGGGCGACCCCAGCCGATTTTCTCTGCCGCTGACCGCAATACGGCTTGATGGCGCGGCTGTTCGCGCAGTAAATCAAGACGGTATTCAAGCGGGTCGAGCGCCGCGTGCTGCGCCAGTTCATCAATAAATGACTCGATAAAAAATCCCTGGCAGGAATGTTGCACACTGCGCCAGTAGCCGATGGGGACCGGGGTGTTGCAGAGCACCCTGCCGACTTGCTGATGCGCCACCGCGTAGGGTATAAACGCGGCTTCACTGCCGCTGTTCAGACCGGAATCGGTATAGTAATTCAACCAGGTTACGGGTTTGCCGTCAGCATTCAACCGCGCTTTGAAGCGGCTGAATTCCGCCGGGCGATAACAGTCATGCCGGATGTCTTCTTCACGGGACCAGACGACCTTGACCGGATAGGGCACGCGCATGGCGGTATGCACCGCGTCCTCGATGAAGTTAGCGCAGAACGATGATTTGCGACCGAAGCTGCCCCCCATCTGGAACGGGTGGACGGTCACATTTTTCATATCCATGGCGGCAGCCTGCGCGGCCAGCGCGCGGGTACCCAGCGGGTCCTGGGTGCCTGCCCACACCTCCAGTAGTCCATCATGGCGCCAGGCGGCGCAATTCACCGGTTCCATGGGGGCGTGGGCCAAGAAAGGTATCCGATATTCAGCTTCCACGGCCGCGCCGGTCCCCGCCATGGTCTCTGCGCTGCCTCCCTGTTCAAAATCAATTTCATATTCCCCGCCGTCCAAGGCGGCGCTGAAGTCCCGGGACATCTGCTCCGAGTTGAAAGCGCCGTTGCCGCCATCGCCGAACTCGACTGCCAGCCGGGAAAGCGCCTGGTTTGCACGCCAGTAGTTATCCGCCGTAACAACCACCGCACCGGGTATTTGCACTACGTCTGTTACCCCGGGCAGGGTTTTAACGGAGTCAGGCTCAAGGGACACAACATCTCCGCCAAATACTGGCGCGTGGCGAACCGCTGCAACCTTCATATTATCCAGCTTGAGGTCGATAGCGTAATCCAGGGCGCCGGTTACCTTGTCCGCCAAGCCAATACGCGCGACCGGCTTGCCGCAGATGACATAGTCCTTTTTTGCTTTCAGCGCCGGGGTAAGCGAGGGGGTTAATTCTGCCACGTGCGCGGCCAGGTCTGCGTAACGGATGGAACGACCACTGCCGGCATGATGGACATGGCTCAACTGTGCATAGCATTCAGACTGCGCCACTCCCCACTGTGCTGCCGCGGCCCGGAGCAGCATATCCCTGGCTGCAGCCCCGGCAACGCGCAGCCCCCACCGTCCGGTGTACCTGATGCTGGCACTGCCACCGGTCAGTTGCAGGTTAAGCTTGCCTGAAACCTTGTATAACGAATAATCCAGCAGCCGCTGCAGGGGCTTTGGTATGTCCACCGCGCCGAGCTTGAAGCCCCGGGCAATCTTGTCCGTTACGTAAATTTCCTCTGCAGGAGCTTGTTTGACGCTGACGAGAGACCAGTCCGCTTCCATCTCTTCCGCCAGCATCATCGGCAATGAAGTCAGGATACCCTGCCCCATTTCCGCCTGCGGGACCAGGACCGTGATCGTATTATCGGCATTGATGCTGACCCAGGAGGTCAGCCAGGTTTGTTCCGGCGATGAAACCGCTGTTTGCGCGAGCCGGTTGGGGGTAAAGAAATAGCCCAGAGTCAGGCCGCCGCCCAATACTCCGCCGGTGATCAGGAATGCGCGCCGGCTCAGCATTCCCCGGGGCTGTTTTTTTTCATCTCCTTATTCATTGACTGCTTTCATGCTGAGACGGACCCTGCCCTGCCGATCGATCTCAAGCACCTTGACCTTGACGAAATCACCTTCCGATAACTTGTCACTGACGTTCTGCACGCGCTCCTCTGAAATCTGCGAGATATGCACCAGACCATCCTTGCCCGGCAGGATATTGACAAACGCGCCGAAATCCATCAGCTTGGCTACTCTGCCCTTGTATATTTTTCCTACTTCCACATCAGCCGTGATGTCTTCAATCCGTTTGCGCGCGGCATCGCTGGCTGTCTTGTCACTGGAATAAATCTTGATGGTGCCGCTGTCATCGATATCGATAGCCGCGCCTGTTTCGTCCGTGATCGCGCGTATCGTGGCGCCGCCCTTGCCGATAACGTCCCTGATCTTGTCCGGATGAATCTTGATGGTGGTAATACGCGGGGCATGTTCGGACATCTCTGTGCGAGCCGTACCGAGCACGGCATTCATCCTGTCAAGAATGTGCAGCCTCCCTTCCCTGGCCTGGGACAATGCTACCTCCATAATTTCCCTGGTTATACCCGCTACCTTGATATCCATCTGCAAGGCGCTGATGCCAGCTTCGGTGCCGGCCACCTTGAAATCCATATCGCCAAGATGGTCTTCATCGCCCATGATGTCCGACAGCACTACAAATTTTTCCCCTTCTTTTATCAGGCCCATGGCAATACCAGCCACCGGCGCCTTTATCTCGATACCGGCATCCATCAATGACAGGCTGGCGCCGCATACCGAGGCCATGGAACTGGAACCGTTCGATTCGGTTATTTCGGAGACAATGCGCAAGGCATAATGAAATTCATCCGGGTTCGGCATGACCGCCATCAAGGCGCGTTTCGCCAGCCTGCCGTGGCCGATTTCGCGCCGTTTGGGTGACCCTGCCCGTCCGGTTTCACCGACACAATAAGGCGGGAAGTTATAATGCAGCATAAACGGATCCTTGTGCTCTCCTTCTATCGCATCGATGATCTGTGCGTCCCGGTCAGTGCCCAGGGTAGCCGTCACGATGGCCTGTGTCTCACCCCGGGTAAACAAGGCAGAACCATGGGCCCTGGGCAACACGCCCACTTCCACGCTGATATCTCTTACCGTAGCAGTATCCCTGCCGTCGATGCGCGGTTCTCCGGCAACTATCGCACCCCTGACGATACTGCTCTCCAATTCTTCAACGGCCCCGCCGATGTTCCGATCACTCCAACGGTCTTCGTACTTTGCCGTAATCGTGGTGATTGCCTCGGACCGTATTTCAGTCAACCGTTCCCGCCGGCTGATTTTGTCCTGGATTGCATAGGCTTCGCGCAGCAGGTCCGCGCACATATCGCTTACTTCGTCTTCCAACTCGGTATCATCATCCAGCGGTTGCCAGTCCCAGGGTTTGGTTCCGGCGTCAGCAACCAGTTGCCGGATATTTTCAATAACTGTCTGCAACTGTTCATGACCGTACATCACCGCGCCGAGCATGACTTCTTCCGATAACAGCCCGGCTTCGGATTCAACCATCAGGACGGAGGATTCCGTACCGGCCACCACCAGGTTCAGTTCCGATTGGGACAGGGCGCCATAACTGGGGTTAAGCAGGTACTCGCCGTCACGATAACCGACCCGGGCGGCGCCGATGGGTCCGTTAAATGGAACTCCGGAAATCCCCAACGCGGCCGATGCGCCGATCAGGGCAGGGATATCGGGGTCAATCTCCGGGTCCAGCGACATGACCGTAGCGATAATCTGGACTTCACATTTAAATTGTTTCGGAAACAGGGGGCGTACCGGTCTGTCGATCAGCCTTGATGTGAGCACCTCTTTTTCCGACGGCCGCCCCTCGCGCCGGAAGAAACCACCGGGGATCTTCCCGGCTGCATAAGTTTTTTCCTGGTAATCCACCGTGAGAGGGAAAAAACTCTGGTCGGGCCTGGCTTCCTTACTGGCAACACATGCTACCAGCACGACCGTATCCCCCATACTCACCATTACTGCTCCGCTCGCCTGTCTGGCAATCTTGCCTGTCTCCAGGACTACCGGAACATCCCCAAACTGAAATTCTGTTTTAACCTCGTTCATTATTCTTCCCGATTATTATGTAGCTGATATTTGAAATGACTTGCTTATGCAAGGACTGGAGCATGCCGACAACCGGTGGACATCTCAAGCTGCCGGATAAATTGGAGATTGCCTGGACAGTTACTTTCTCAGTTCTAATTGACCAATCAGTACCCGATACCGGTTAACATCTTTATTCTTTAAATAGTCCAGCAGTTTCCGGCGCTGATTAACCATACGCAACAAACCCTGGCGTGAATGGTGATCTTTGGAATGCAATTTAAAGTGCTGTGATAAATCAGTAATACGTGCGGTCAATAGCGCCACCTGCACCTCGGGTGACCCCGTATCGCCTGATGCACGTTGATACTTGTTTAAGATATCAGCTTTCTGATGCTGACTTAAAGGCATTGAAATACTATTCTCCTGTCCGATCTTTTAAAAAGCGTGCGTATTGTACCCACGCTGACAGCAACTGACAAGAAAAACATTAAAAAATTAAATTTTGTTTGGCGCACAGGAATTATGGGGACACAATACTTAATTCTGCGGAAAAGGGGGCAGATTTACCCCTCTAAATGAATTAAGTATTGTGTCCCCATAATTACCTGTCCTATAATTACCCACGGGTGTGGCGCATTATTTCTCGGATGCAACCAGTCGTTTCGGCGCTACGCGGCCATCCTCAAGCACCTCGCCTACCCCCAAAAAACGCTTGTCCTCGGTGTAAATCCGCAACATTCCGTGGGTCGGCGCCTTCGGCACCATGACCGGCTGACCCTGGCATAAATAAAAGGCAACGGAGTCGACCAGGTGGATGGACGGCATATCCTGCAGGACGGAATCAATACCCAGCAATTCAGCATCCAGGCCGGACAGCCCGGTTTCAGCAATGTTTTCCAACTCAGGCAGGGCCAGCATGTGTTCATCAGAATAAGGCCCGACGCCGATACGCCTCAGTGATTTTACGTGCGCCCCACAACCCAGTTCCTTGCCGATGTCTTCAGCCAGTGTCCGGATATAAGTCCCCTTGGAACACAATATCTCCAGTTCCAACTCGTCGTCCCGGTAATCAAGAAGGGTTATGCTGTGCACGGTAATTTCCCGGGGTTCTCTGTCCACCTCCAGCCCTTGATAAGCCAGTTTATACAGCCTCTGTCCCTTATGTTTCAGCGCTGAAAACATGGGAGGGACTTGCAGGACAGTACCCTGAAACCCTGCCAGAGCCGCCTCTATGCGTTTACGCGTATATTTCTGCAGGGCGCCTCGATATACGACCTCGCCTTCTGCATCGCCGGTGCTGGTCTGAATGCCCAGCTGAAAAATTGTGCGATAATGCTTATCGGCATTAAGCAAAAAACCTGAAAATTTCGTTGCCTCGCCAAAGCATAACGGCAACAGGCCGGACGCGGCTTTATCCAGGCTGCCGGTATGTCCCGCTTTTTTTGCCTGGTACAGGGACTTCACTTTTTGCAACGCGGCATTGGAAGTCAATCCCACCGGTTTATCCAGCAGCAGTATTCCTTTGACGTTGCGGCCTTTTACTTCGCTTCTTCGAGCCATGATATTATTTCAGCCACACAGGACACAGAGATAAAAGAGATTAGGGTTCAATGGCTTCGTGTCGTTTGATTGCGGCAGGTGATTAACAGGACCCGTTTTAAAGATATACCCGATGGCGCCATTAAGATAACGATAAATATAAAGGTTACCCGTATCTTGACAAGGTTCTCGATCCACTCTGTGATCTCTGTGATCTCTGTGATCTCTGTGTCCTCTGTGGCTGAAATTATTCCGCAGGCTTTTTAATGGCGCGATCTATGAGTTCCGTCAATCGGTTTGCACGGTTAAGGGCGTGGTCCAGGCGGAAGGCCAGTTGCGGTACTGCCCGCAACGGCAGGACCTGCGCCAGCAGGTAGCGGAAATGCCCGGCTCTTTCATTCAGTAATTTCACGATAACATCCTCGGTGCAGGCGGGTTGCAGACAGGTAAAATAAATACTGGCATTTTTGAGGTCGGGGCTGACGTCAACAAACGACACCGTAATCAATCCTACTTCCTTGATCGACACCTCCTTTTGCAGCAATAACGCGATTTCGCGTTGCAGCGAGTCCGCAACGCGCTGATTCCGACCAAATTCACGCGCCATCAGTTACTGACTAAATATTACGTTCGATTTCGATCCGTTCAAATACTTCGATCTGGTCGCCCGGTTTTACATCGTTGTAATTTTTCACGCCAATGCCACACTCAGTACCGGATTTGACCTCATTTACGTCATCCTTGAAACGCCTTAACGACTCAAGTTGCCCTTCATAGATAACTACATTGTCCCGCAGCACCCGTATCGGATTGGCTTTGCGCACCAGGCCGCTGGATACGATACAACCGGCGATCTCTCCGAGAGCAGGAGAACGGAACACCTCTTTTACTTCCGCAATACCGACGATTTGCTCCCTCACTTCCGGCGCTAACAAACCGTTAATCGCCGCCTTCACGTCATCGATGACATCATAGATGACACTGTAGTAACGTAAGTCCACTCCTTCTTCATCAACCAGTTTTCTGGCCGCGCCGTCCACCCGGACATTAAACCCGATTACCTTGCCGTTTGAAGCCAACGCCAGGTTTATGTCCGATTCAGTTATTCCGCCGACGCCGGTGCTGATGATATTGACCGACACTTCATCCCCGGATAGTTTCTGCAGCGCTTCCGACAAGGCTTCTGACGAACCCTGGACGTCTGCCTTGATAAGTACGTTTACCGCAACGCCATCGGCGTCATTCATCCGTGTGATCGCATCCTTTGCCTTGGATGCCTGTTGTTTTGCCAGCTTGACTTCCCTGTATTTGCCCTGGCGAAACAGCGCTATTTCCCTGGCCTTGCGTTCATCGGGTACGACTATCATATCGTCACCGGCTTTGGGCGTACCTGACAGGCCCAGGACCTCCACAGGGATAGAGGGCCCGGCCACCGGCACTTCAGCGCTGTTTTGGTCATGCATTGCGCGAACCCTGCCAAATTCATGGCCGGTAAGGATCATATCACCCCTCTGCAACTCGCCATTTTGTACGAGCACGGTGGCAACAGGACCCCTCCCTTTGTCCAACCTTGCCTCAATGACCGTACCTGAAGCAGGCCAGCTCGGCACTGCTTTGAGTTCCAGAACTTCGGCCTGTATCGAGATGCTGTCGAGCAAACTATCAACCCCTTCACCCGTTTTTGCAGAGAGGTTAACAAACATGGTATCGCCGCCCCACTCTTCCGGAATCACCTCGAATTTGGATAATTCCTGTTTTACGCGATCCGGATCGGCCTCGGGTTTATCAGTTTTATTTATCGCTACAATCAGCGGAACAGAACCGGCCCGGGCATGTCGGATAGCTTCTTCAGTCTGCGGCATTACGCCGTCATCCGCAGCAACCACCAGGATAACAATATCCGTCACTTTGGCTCCGCGCGCACGCATTGCTGTAAACGCCTCGTGCCCGGGAGTATCCAGGAAAGTGATGTTGCCGTTTTCCGTCTTGACGCTATAGGCGCCGATGTGTTGGGTCACGCCTCCTGCTTCGCCCGCGGCAACCTTGCTGTGCCTGATAAAATCAAGCAATGATGTTTTGCCATGGTCAACGTGGCCCATGATTGTCACTACCGGTGCGCGGGTAATTTCATCCCCCTGGGTACGGCCCGTCTGAATAATTTCTTCTTCCAGCGCGTTTTCCTTGAGCATTTTAGCCTTATGGCCCATTTCCTCCGCAACGATGGCAGCCGTTTCCTGATCGATCATCTGGTTGATGGTGACCATACTACCCAGGTTCATCATCGCCTTGATGACCTCAGTGCTCTTTACTGACATGCGCTGAGCCAACTCGGAAACTGTGATACTTTCCGGTATCTCAACTTCCCGGACGATAGGCGCAGTAGGCTTTTCAAACGCGTGTTGCGCCGGTCTTTTGACTACCTGCCTCGGTCTTCGCTTTTTCTTTCTGCGGCCGGATTTACCGGAAGATACATGTAATTCCTCACGCTGAATCCGGGCAGGTTTTTCATTTTCGACCTGCGCCGGCGGCGGGTCTGCAGGCGCCTCAGGCGCGGCGTCCGCCTGCTGTTCTGTTACTTCCACAAGGGGTTGCGGCGTCTCTCCGTCCTGCAAGTCATGCCTGATACTTTCTTCCTCAGGTTCCGGTTCAGAGACAATGTCGGGTTGCTCGGCTTGCCCGGATTTCGTTTCCACCGGAGCGGCCGGTTGCGGACTTTCGACTGCTGCTGCCTGTTCTTCCAGTTTCGCGGCTGCTTCCTTCTCCGCCTCCTGACGGGCCAGTTCCTCCGCCTCAGCCTTTGCCTGTTGCTCTTCGGCCTCCTGCGTCCTTTTCAGGGCCTCCTCCTCTATTACGCTGCGCTTGATGTAGGTTCGGCGTTTTCTGACTTCCACGCTGATGGTTTTCGAGCGTATCTTGCTCCGGCTGCCCACACCGGAGGCCGGCATTTTGATCTCACTCATGGTTTTCCTTTTCAGGGTTATTCTTTCCGGACCGGCTTGACTCTCCTTCCCATGTTTGCGCCGTAGGTATCCCAGCAGTTCCGTCTTCTCATTATCCGAGATCCAGTCATTCGCGGTCTTGCCCGCCAGACCGGCATCTTCAAGTTGCTCAAGCAACTTTTCTACCGGAATCCGAATAACCTCCGCATACTGTTTTACCGTTACTTCAGGCATATTTAGCTCGCATTTCTTACCAGGCCGCTGGATGCCGCCTGATATTCATTCTTTGTCAATGAGTTAATATACATTCTTTACTATCTCGCTCTTACTGACTGCGCTTGATGCGCCCTTGCTTGTCTTTTTTCTGTCTGCGGGCACGTGCTCCCTCAACCATAAGTACCATTATGCTTTCGGTCGCAGGCACCCGCAGACAGAAAAAATCCGGCGCAATCATCGCATCACCTGGCAAGAAATGCGAGCCATCCTCTAACCGTTGATTTCTTCCGCTGCAAACCAGGGAATACGCGCGGTCATAATCAGTTGACCTGCCCGGACTTTATCCAGGCCCTCGATTTCAACCAATTCATCTACTGATTTTTCAGCCAGGTCTTCCATGGTGACCACGCCGCGCACGGCCAGCTCATAAGCTAATGCCTCATCCATACCTTCCATCTCCAATAAGTCGTCTGCCGGCTTGACGTCCGCCAGTTTTTCCTCGTTGACGATGGCGCGGGTCAGCATGATATCCCGGGCGCGGTCGCGCAGTTCCCTTATCAAATCTTCATCAAACTCTTCTATATCCACCATCTCATTCTCGGGGACATACGCTATTTCTTCAACACTGGAAAATCCCTCCTGTACCAGGATGACTGCGATTTCTTCATCCACATCCAACTCTTCCATAAACATCTTCTGCAGCACCTGTGCCTCGGATTCAGTCTTCTGATCCGCCTGCTCAACCGACATGACATTCAGTTCCCAGCGCGTCAATTCACTGGCAAGCTTGACATTCTGGCCGCCTCGGCCAATCGCCTGCGACAGGTTCTCCTCGGACACTGCAACGTCCATGCTGTGGCTGTCCTCATCGACCAGTATTGATACCACCTCAGCCGGCGCCATGGCATTAATGACAAATTGTGCGGGATTCTCGTCCCAGGGTATGATATCGACCCGCTCACCACCCAGCGCATTGGAAACTGCCTGTACCCTTGAGCCTCTCATCCCGACGCAGGCGCCAATCGGGTCAATCCTGGGATCATTGGCTTTTACCGCAATTTTTGCCCTGGAACCCGGGTCGCGTGCGCCATTGATAATCTCGATCAGACCTTCATTGATCTCAGGCACCTCGATTTTGAACAGTTCAATCAGCAACTCCGCAGCCGTCCGGCTCAGAAATAACTGCGGTCCCCTGTTTTCAGGTTTCACTTCACGTAAATAAGCCCGGATCTGATCCCGTGGCCTGACCGCTTCCCTCGGGATCATTTCATCTCTGGGTATGAACCCTTCGGCATTACCGCCCAAATCCAGGAAGACATTGCCCCTTTCCACCTTTTTCACAAAACCGATGACCATCTCGCCGACCCGATCGATATACGCATCAAAGACCTGCTTACGCTCAGCTTCGCGTACCTTCTGCATAATCACCTGTTTTGCGCTTTGCGCTGCGATCCTGCCGAACTCGACCGACATCATGGGTTCCTCGATAAAATCTTCGGCCTCTATGTCATTTTCTTTTGCCGTAGCGTCAGACAGCTGGATCTGGCGGGTGGGAAACTCCAGGGGTTCCGGGTTGTCTTCAACCACCTCCCATTGCCTGAACGTTTCATAGTCGCCTGTTTCATGGTCGATGGCGACCCGCACTTCGATATCTTCACGCGAGCGTTTTTTCGTTGCACTGGCCAACGCAGCTTCAATGGCTTCGAATATGATCTCCTTGGCAACGCCTTTTTCGTTGCACACCACGTCCACTACCATCAAAATTTCTTTATTCATTGAAATAACTCATTAATACTCCCGGGGTACTATTCTTGCCTTGTCTATTTCATCCAGAGGAATATGGAATTCCTTGCCCGCCTCATTCAGGATAACCGTCTCTCCAGTTACTCTTTCTATACGACCTGTAATGCGTTTGCGCTGTTCATAGGTCCCGGATAAGTTGATTTTTACCGTCTCTCCAATAAACTGTTCATACTGGGTCGGGGTAAATAACAGCCGGTCCAAACCAGGTGATGAAACTTCCAGCTGGTATTCACCGGCGATTGGATCTTCAACATCCAGTATGCCGGATACCCGGTTGCTCACTGTTACACAATCTTCCAGTGTAATCCCGGGCTCTCTGTCAATATAAATACGCAGCAGTGAAACGTTGCCCTTCCTCAAGTGTTCAATTCCCCAGCACACATAACCCAAATCCACAATCACGGGTTTTAACAACGCATCCAGGGTCTCTCTTTGTTTGTACACGTTTTCACCATGACCGGATCCGACCGGGGATTGCCGGGGTCTAACCCGGATTTCTCACCAGGTCGCTGGTTGCTATCGGCAACATGTTTGCTGTCAATAAGTTATGGTAATATTCTCAATACTCCGTCATTACAGACTGCGCTTGATGCGCCCTCGCTTGTCTTTTTTGTGTCAGCGGGTACATGTTCATTGCGCCCATCCCCCTGCTCAACTCCATACAGGGGCAGGCTCTGGGCGCAACCCTGCGGGCGGCTGTCGCCGTGCAAATCGTCAGTCCTGACGATTTGTCCCTCAACCATAGCTACGGCTATGCTTTCGGTCCCCGTATCAAGTACGGGGCAGGCTCCGGCACCCGCTGACACAAAAAATCCGGCGCGATCATCGCATCACCTGGTGAGAAATCCGGGCTAAAACAAAAAGTGGGCATTAAGCCCACTTCTTAAAAACCCACCTGACCGATATCATCACCTGTTGTCACAATACCGGTTTCGGCCCCCTTTTTTGATCCTCAATACTTCTGTCCTCAACATCTGGTAGCGGGGGCAGGATTTGAACCTGCGACCTTCGGGTTATGAGCCCGACGAGCTGCCAGACTGCTCCACCCCGCAATAGAATAACGGATGGTAGAACACCCAGATATTTTTTTCAAGTCAAATATCACTAATTCAGGGATCTCAGCGCTGCCGGGAATGTCCCCCCGAAACATAGTAGTGGCACATGGATGTGCCGTTCTCCATCACCTGCCTGTGTCCTGCTCCCTTGCCCGTTTTATCAATTCTGCATTGGCCGATCGTATCTCCGGGTGTCTGGTCGACAAGGAATTCGATTTTTCCGCCAGGGCAATAGCCTGTCGCCATTGTCCCTGGCGTAACCGCAAAACCGCAAGGCGACGCCACAGCCAGGGGTTCTTGGGCTCCAGTCGCAACGCTCGTTCAACGGCGCTTAGCGCGCCCTCAGCGTTGCCCTGGCTGAGCCTGAGGTCCGTATCATCCAACAAAGCAATCACGGCGGGGTTGTTGCTGATCCGTCCCGGCGCCGGCGCTGCCGGCGTATCGACTGTTGCCGGCGGCAACGCGTTTTCAGGCTCGGGCAACGCGCTCCAGGTCCCGCTATCATCCTCCTCCACCTGCGCACCCGCGGGCGCACTGTCGGCCGGCTCAGTAGCGGCCTCCGTAGCAGTGTCCGTCTCCTGCCTGTCGACCACAGGCGCCTGTTGCACGGTTGAGCAGGCGCCGCAAAACAACAGGGCGGCGATCAAAAAGTGTATCGTGTATTGTTTATTCATCAGTTGTCCTCGTTGGCCGGGTTTATTTATGACTATTAACATTTGTCGACCTGTCCGGGTCTGGCCCCAAGTACATAGGGGATATACGGAAATCTGATGCAGGCTCCGGCAAATGGTAAATTTACCGCGTTCAGTGAGCCGATACCGGGAGGCGGTAACAATTCGATACTGTTGATACCCTGCCGTTTGACTATGTTAGCCCAAATCCGCAAGGCGCCGGATGCGCCGCTGAACCGGGTCGGTTTATTATCATCGCGTCCCAGCCACACGACACCCGTCACATCGTCACCAAAACCGGCAAACCAACTGTCCCGCAGGTCATTGGTAGTGCCGGTTTTGCCGGCAAGGGGCAATTGCGCCGGAATAATACGCTTCAGGCCGCGTCCGCTACCGTGGTTGACCGCCTGTACCAGCATGAAACTGGTCAGGAAGGCAGCCTCTGCCTGTAGCGCCTGGCGCACTTCCAGGGCATACCGCTTCACTGCTTTACCGTTGCTGTCCAAAACCTCCCTGATACTGTTGACAGGAACAAAAAAACCGCCATTGGCCAGGGTCTGGTATAGCTGGCTGACCTGTAACGGAGTCAACTCGAGAGATCCGAGCAATAACGCCGGAAACGGTTTAATGCCGTTGCCGGCCCCGACTTCTTTCAATGTAGCAATGACCCGTTCCAGGCCAACCTCGCGACCCAGTCTTACGGTTGCCTTATTATATGATTTGACCAGGGCTTCCAGGAGACTCACCTGGCCGTGGTTCCTGCCATCGTAATTATCCGGGCGCCAAAAAGAACCGTCGGCCTGTTTAACGGATATATCACTGTCACTCACCCTGGAAATCAGCGAGTACTGTTGTGGTTCGGTCAGGGCAGTATAATAGACAAACGGCTTCACCAACGAGCCAATCGGCCGCTTTGCATGCATGGCGCGGTTAAATCCGACGTAATCGGCATTCCTGTCGCCCGCCAGGGACAACACCGCGCCGCTACTGCTTTGCACAAATATGCTGGCTGCCTGCAATGTCCCTGCTTTCATGGAGTTTGCCCGTTCCAGTTCTCGTAACTGTTGTTGCAGTACCGTCTCAGTGCTGTCCTGCCGTTCGGTATCCAGTGTAGTATATATTCGCAACCCCCTGTTACGCAGGTCTTCAATATCATATTCACGCAACAGCTGACTCTTGACAAGTTGCAAAAATGCCGGGTATTTGCCGGATACCCAGCGTGGTCCGGCGCTCAAATCCAACGGCAATAACCGGGCTTGCCGACGGGTCTGTTCATCCAGGTAACCTTGCTCGAACATCAGCTCCAGCACCAGGTTACGCCGGCGCCCGGCCCGGTCGGGATGCCGCCTCGGATTATAATAGGAGGCGCCTTTTACCATACCGACCAGCAGGGCGACCTGATCCGGGCGCAGTTCGTTCAGCGGCCTGGCAAAATAAAACTCTGCAGCGGTGCCGAAACCATGCACGCTGCGCTGTCCTTGTTGACCCAGGTAGACCTCGTTGATATATGCGGCAAGAATATCTTCCTTGCCATAGCGTCGCTCCAGCAGCAATGCCATAATGATCTCATTGGCCTTCCTGGTCAGGGTCCGCTCGCGATTTAAAAAAAAGTTCTTTACCAACTGCTGGGTGATGGTACTGCCTCCCTGTTCAAATTGTCTCCTGAGGACGTTGTGATAAAAAGCCCGCAACATCCCCCTCAGATCAATACCGTTATGGTTGAAATAATTGCGGTCTTCCACCGCCAGCAAGGCATTGATCAAAAAGGCGGGGACGTCATCATAGCTAACCAGTATTCGATCCTCGAAATTATCCGGATAGATCCTGCCGATCAGTTCCGGTTCGAGGCGTACCAACGGGAGAACCTGTTCCCCGGTTAAATCCAGAATCTCCTTGACTTGCCGGTTGGTGAAGCCTACCCGGACAAGCCGGCTATCCTGTATCCCATCCCAGAAGTGAAATTCACGCTGCCTGAACTCAACATAGGACGCCGCACGCTTGTAGGTGCCCGATTGTCTGACGCCGGATACTTTTCTATAGCCGGACTTGATCAATAATTTTTCGGTTTTATCGGCTGTCAACGCCTGGCCGACATATATCTCCAGCGGGCCGGCGTAGACGCGGGCGGGCAGAGACCAGCGTTTACCGGCAAATTCCGACTGTATGCGATAATCCAGCCAGATGATATAAGCGCTGGTTATGCAAATCAGGATAAGCGCAAAATGAACGTACCAGAATTTATGGCTGGAACGCCGTTTTGACTTACGTGCAGATTGTCCCGCTTTGCGCTTTGACGGCATTACCGGGATATACGGGCTTCAAGTCCGGCAACCAGGTTGCGTCTCACCTCCTGAACGTCGCCGATTCCATCCACACGCAGATAGCCCGGCGCGTTGCGACCATTCATGTCGCTGTAGAAGTGGATTAACGGTGCGGTCTGCTCATGATAGACCTGCAAGCGCTTCCTGACCGTATCTTCCTTGTCGTCCTCTCGTTGAATGATCGCTTCGCCGCTGACGTCATCCATATCCGGCCGTTGCGGCGGATTGAACACGATGTGATAAACACGTCCTGAGCCGGGATGAACGCGCCGGCCACTCAGCCGTTTAATGATCTCCTCATCAGCTACCACAATCTCAACAACACAGTCTATTTCTATCTTTTCCTGCTGCATTGCCCGGGCCTGGCCAAGGGTCCTGGGGAACCCGTCAAACAGGTACCCCTGGCTGCAATCATCCTGGCGGATTCTTTCTTTTACCAGCCCCATGATTAAACCGTCGGAAACCAGTTCACCGGCATCCATCACCTTTTTTGCCCCAAGCCCCATGGGGGAACCGGCCCTGACTGCCGCGCGTAACATATCGCCGGTTGAAATCTGCGGTATGTTAAACTTGTCTTTGATGAAAGCGGCCTGCGTACCCTTACCGGCGCCCGGCGGTCCTAATAATAGAATTCTCATATTGTTGGTTTCCGAATTTTTGATGTTCGTAGAATAATAAATCAGTTTGTTGTTACTATCATGAAAATCGAAGCTGATATCAATCCGGGCCAGCATAAAATTGACGCCTATGGGGCCGGGTCAATAACCGTTGCCGGCAAGCCTTACACAACGAACATCATCATCACGCCGGATGTGGTAATTGATAACAAACTACCGGATAACGTAGCCTCCCTGGCACAGCCCCACGTCATGACAATGCTTGAGCACAAACCGGAAGTCGTGTTATTCGGCAGCGGCAAAACGCTCGCTTTCCCGGCTGATGAAATCTGCGAAATTCTCTACCTCCGGCAAATCGGATTCGAAATCATGGATACCGGCGCAGCCTGCCGCGCCTTCAATTTTCTATCCGGAGAAGGCCGCCGGATCGTTGCCGCGCTGTTCCTGATTGACTGAACTGCAGTTCAATAATAATGTACTCCAGGGGCTTCGCCGACCAGGGTTTTGAGTGTTTTCTGTATTCCATATAGCGCTCAGGATAACGCATCCAGTGAAAACCCTTCTCTTTTCAGGATACGCCGCAGGCGTTTCAGCGCCTCTATTTGAATCTGCCTGACCCGTTCCCTGGTCACGCCCAATTCCACGCCTACGTCTTCCAGGGTTGCCGCATCCCTGTCATGCAGGCCAAAGCGGAGTTCCACCACAGCGCGTTGCTTTTCCGTCAGTTGCTCCAGCCATAAATCGATGTGTTGTTTAACATCATCATTCTGGAGTAATACCGAAGGGTCAATGTTACTCTCATCAGGTATGGTATCCAGCAACGGCCGCTCTGCATCCCTTCCCATCGGGGCATCGACCGAGGTAACCCGTTCGTTTAACCCGAACATGCGTTTTACGCTTTCCAGGGGTCGGTCCAGCATCTCAGCCACGTCTTCGCTGCTGGGTTCCCGGTCAAGGGTCTGCGCCAGTTTTCTGGCTGCGCGCATGTAAACATTGATCTCCTTGATAACGTGGATTGGCAGCCTGACCGTCCTGGCCTGGTTCATCAATGCCCGTTCTATGGTTTGCCTTATCCACCAGGTGGCATAAGTTGAAAAACGGAACCCCTTTTCCGGGTCAAACTTTTCCACGGCCCGGATCAAACCCAGGTTGCCCTCTTCAATCAGGTCAAGCAGCGCCAGACCCTGATTCATATAACGGCGCGCGATTTTTACCACCAGACGTAAATTACTTTCAATCATGCGCTTGCGCGCATCAGCGTCACCGCAACGCGCCTGACGGGCAAATGTAATCTCCTCCTGCGCCGTCAGCAGCGGAGTAAAACCGATCTCACTTAAATACAATCGAGTGGCGTCAAGATCCGTTTCACTGATGGCGCCCGGCTGATGACCTTTTGTCGACTTCCCGGCGACATCAGATTTTGCGCGAGCCGAACCGGAGTGTTCAAGGTTCAGGGATTTGATTTCATCATCTTCAGGCATGAGTAGCTTCGATTTTCGACCCTGCTATATGCTTAGCCCGCATTTCTCACAAGATCGCTTGTCATCAACGGAAAATTATTTGATGTCAATAAGTTACCCATAGTTTATCACCATATTGCCGTTACAAACTGCGCTGGATGCGCCCTCACTTGTCTTTTTGCTGCTGGCGTGTACGTGCTCCCTCAACCATAGCTACCGCTATGCTTTCGGTCGCAGGCACCCGCCAGCAGCAAAAATCCGGCGCGAGCAACGCATCCTCTTGTGAAAAATGCGGGCTAGTCGCTCAACTACGCGGAAGTTGCCCCAACGGGTTAATCGGTTTGCCATTTTTGCGTATTTCAAAATGCAACACCGGGGCGCCCTTGCTGTCCAGACCCATAGTGGATATCTGTTGCCCGGCTTTTACCGTTTCACCTTCCTTCACTATCAATTCCCGATTATGCGCATAAGCGCTCAGGTAAGTATCACTATGCTTGATAATGATAAGCTTACCATAACCGCGTAATCCACTGCCGCTGTAAACCACTTTCCCGGTCGCCGCGGCAACGATTTTCTGGCCTGTCCTGCCGGCGATACTGATGCCTTTTTCCGCGGTGGGAGATGAAGACTTCAGCAATTTGCCGCGTGCCGGCCATTGCCAGCGGACGGCTGTGGCCGAGCCGGTTACGGTCGTTCCGGACCTGTTTGCAGCCTGTGGTTTGGCAGTGGGCTTGCTACGCTGCCGGGTTTGCTTTTCAACGACGGGAGGCGGTTGTGCGGCACGGCGCCGTTTCACCGGTTTCAAGCGGATGACCTGGCCCGGGTAAATTACGAAAGGCGATTTAATCAGGTTCCAGGAAGCGAGGGTCTTGTAATCATGTCCATAGCGCCAGGCGATGGAATACAGGGTCTCGCCTTTTGTGACGGTATGGGATTTTTGTTTCCCGGTGTATTGCGCGGAACCTGATGAGGTCGCAGTCTGTTTATTTTCAGCGCGCGCAATGACCGGGGCAGTGGCTGTCGAGGAGCAGGCGTAGAGGCTGCCCAGCAGGAATAACAACAGGACTATGCCGGCAATTTTGTACACAAATCACCCCATTCCCTTGAGCATGGGCACGAAGCTGACACAATCCAGGTTTTTTTCGGCAAAGCCATCCTCGGTTCGCACTATGGAAAGCAGTTTCTGTTCTCCGATATGACCGATGGGAATAATCATACGGCCCCCGATAGCCAATTGTTGCAACAGCACATCCGGGATATTAGCCGGCGCGGCTGATACCAGTATCCCCTGGAACGGAGCGTTCTCCGGCCAACCCTCGTTGCCATCACCATATTTCGCTTTGATATTGCGATAGTTCAAAGTATTAAACCGCGCTCTGGCACTAGTCAATAATGTCTCGATTCGCTCAATGCTGTAAACCTGGCGAGCGAACTGCGCAAGAATTGCGGTCTGGTAGCCGCAACCGGTGCCCACTTCCAGTACCTTGTTCAAATCTTCGACTTCCAATAACGCCTGGGTCATGCGTGCGACAATGTAGGGCTGCGAAATGGTCTGATTATGGCCGATGGGCAAGGCGGTATTGTCATACGCGCGGCTTGCCAGGGCCTCGTCAACAAAAATATGCCGGGGGGTGCTGCGAATTGCTGCAAGAACACGCTCAGACTCTATTCCCATATCCCGTAGTTGACTTACCAGCCTGTCCCGGGAACGCTGGGATGTCATTCCGATACCTTGAAAGTGTTTAGCCCGCATATTGCACCAGTTCGCCGGTCATAACCGTAAAGTTCCAGGGTGTCGCGGTTAGTTTACATCTCATTCAGTGTGAGGTCAGCCAGCCAGTCACTGACGCGTGTCAGCGCGGCATAGCGGGTTAAATCCACTTGTAATGGAGTAACGGATATCCTGTTTACGGCAATAGCATGAAAGTCGGTACCGGGTCCGGCATCTTCTCCGGCGCCGGCGGGTCCGACCCAATACACGGTGCGGTTTTTCGGATCCTTCATCCTGATGGCAGGTTCGGACTTGTGCCGTTGGCCCAGACGCGTCACCTCAAAGCCATGAAGTTGCTCAAACGGGACATCCGGAATGTTGATATTCAGCAATATATCGTTATCGATGGGATCGGAAAGCAACTTGCTGATTAAATTTTTGACAACTATTCCCGCAGTCTCGTAATGAGTCGGATTTTCACCGGCAAGGGACAAGGCAATGGCTGGTCTTCCCAAAAAACGTCCCTCCATGGCCGCCGCAACGGTTCCCGAATAAATCACGTCGTCACCCAGGTTGGCTCCATGGTTAACACCGCTGATGACCATGTCCGGCATGTCATCCAACAAGCCTGTGATAGCCAGGTGGACACAGTCCGTGGGTGTGCCGTTTACGTAGAAAAACCTGTCGGAGACCTGTTTCGTATACAGTGGGGCATCCAGGGTCAATGAATTACTCGCGCCGCTTCGATTCCGATCCGGCGCCACCACGGTAATCTCGCCAAAAGTCCTCATTGTCTGCATCAGAATTTCCAGGCCGATAGCCTGGTAACCGTCATCATTACTCAGCAGGAAATGCATATCAATATCAGTCCCAGGGTTAAATATCCAGTTTTATGCAGGAAGTCAGGGGTGCAGGTAAATCAGATGATCCAATGCGGATATCCGTCCTCTATCCTCAATCCCGTGTCCCCTGTACTGTGTCCCGTGTAATCAGTCCTCTGTCTTCTGTCCCAGTAGAAATTCCAGCAGTGCTTTCTGGGCATGCAGGCGGTTACCTGCTTCTTCCCAGACTACACTCCGGGAACCGTCAATGACTCCGGCGCTTACCTCAGCGCCGCGATATGCCGGCAGGCAATGCATGAAAATCGCATCCGTTGCAGCCCGGGACATAATCTCCTCATTCACTTGAAACGATTTAAATAATTCCTGCTTTTTTTTCCTTTCGGATTCCTGCCCCATACTCATCCAGGTATCGGTTACAACCAGGTCGGCCTGCATAGCAGCCTGCTGCGGCTCCCGGGTAAGAGTAATGTTAGCTCCGCCCCGGTTGGCGATTTCCGCGGCCGGTTCATATTCTGCGGGGCAGGCAATATGCAAGTGGAAATCCATCATTTTCGCGGCATTGATCCAGGAATTGCACATATTGTTTCCATCACCGAACCAGGCCACTTTTCTGCCCTTGATTGCTCCCCTCAACTCATAATAAGTCTGCAAATCCGCCAGTAGCTGACAGGGATGATAACTGTCCGACAGACCATTGATCACCGGCACTGAAGAATAGTCAGCAAAGCGGGTTATCCGGGTGTGTTCAAAGGTCCGTATCATGACGCAGTCAACCATCTTCGACAATACTCTGGCAGTATCCTCAATAGGCTCACCGCGGCCCAACTGGCTATCCTGAGGTGACAGGAAGACGGCATGTCCCCCAAGATGCGCCATCGCGGTTTCAAATGAAACCCGGGTACGCGTAGAGGATTTTTCAAATATCATCGCCAGTACCCGACCTGCGCAACTTTGCTGCAACTCCCGGTGCCTGAATGCTTCCTTCAAATCGATAGCCCGGAATATCAGGGCCTCAATTTCAGCAAGACTGAGATCTGTCAGCGTTAAAAAATGGCGCGCCATGTCAGCCCACAAAGTCCTTGATCAGGAGGCATACCGTATCAATTATTCGATGCATTTCCTCATCCGATATGATCAGTGGCGGCAGCAGGCGCA
This sequence comes from Gammaproteobacteria bacterium, assembly GCA_965222155.1. Classification (GTDB taxonomy): domain Bacteria; phylum Pseudomonadota; class Gammaproteobacteria; order Eutrophobiales; family Eutrophobiaceae; genus JAAXHV01. Next base: position 584,551 of record CBDCTH010000004.1, on the reverse strand, counting down.
CTACCTTCCCCGCGGTAACATTGATCAATAGCTGCCGTTCCAGTGCCTGATCGACCAGGCTGGGGCAATCCCGGGATAGTTCTATCCCGATCATCAATCCTTTGCCGCGTATCGCAACCACTTCATCAAGGTGTCCCAACTCTGCGCGGAATCTTTCCAGCATGATACTGCCGGATACGGCTGCCCGTTCGGCCAGGTTCTGATCCTCCATGTTCTCCAGCACGGCAAGCGCCGCAGCAGAGGCCAGTGGATTACCGCCGAAAGTTGAACCATGACTCCCCGGATGCAACATTTCCGCGGCAATCCCGCCAGCCAGACAGGCGCCGATCGGCAAGCCGTTACCCAGGGATTTCGCCAGGGTAACAACGTCCGGCAGGATGTTTTCATGCTGGTAGGCAAACCAGGCGCCGGTACGGCATAATCCCGTCTGGACTTCATCGAGGATCATCAGCCAGCCATTCCGGTCACAGATCTCACGCACGGCCTTAAGATAACCGGGATCAGGGATGACGACTCCCCCCTCCCCCTGAACAGCTTCCAGCAGAACGGCAACTATCCGCCCGTGCATCTCATCCAGCCGCGGCAAGGCGCCATTATCGTTATAGGGAATATACTGGAAGCCGGGCAGTAAAGGCGCAAATCCCGCGCGCACTTCAGGCTTTCCGGTGGCGCTCAACGTCGCCATGGTCCGACCATGAAAACTGCCTTCCATAACGACAATAAGCGGTTCTTCAACCTGTTTGTAGCCGGCGAATTTCCGGCATATTTTTATCGCGGCTTCATTCGCTTCAGCCCCTGAGTTACAGAAAAACGCCCGCTCCATCCCGGAAATCCCGACCAGACGTGCGGCCAGTTCCTCCTGCAGGGGGATACGGTAAAGATTGGAAGTATGAATCAATCGGCGCGCCTGCTGCGCGACCACTTCGGCAATCCCGGGATGGGCATGACCCAGGCCGCAGACGGCAATTCCACTCAGCGCATCCAGGTAGCGGGTTCCCTGCCGGTCAATCAGCCACGCACCTTCACCGGACTCAAAAGCCACGTCCAGACGCTTGTAGGTTGCCATTATCGCTTCCGGCATTGCAGCCCAGTAGTCTTCATTTTTTGAAAAAATACAAACTCCAGTAAAAAAGGGGACGGGGTGATATGGTTAATCGCCACGTCCCCTTTGCCGGAGAACAGGTTGTTTCCGCCGGCAGTCCATCTTTTCCGTCTGTTGTATTCCGTGGTTAAAAAGGCAATCCATGGCCCTGTCCGACCATGCACATCAGCATAGGTATGGACAGGACGGTATTAGTGCGTGATGCCATTGCGGCAACCACCTTGGCTTTAGCCTTTTCCTCATCCGAGGCCGCAACAATCCCCAGAATTTTCTTCTGGTTCGGCCAGATTAACACCCAGACGTTAAACAACATGATGGTTCCCAGCCACGCACCCGTCCCGATAACGACAGCGCCGCTGCTCAGGGTAAAGGCATTGCCAATACCGATCCCCATTACTTCCAGCGCCGCGGCGCCGGTCAACCAGGTCAGCAGAGCGGCCCAGCGGAACCACAGCAATGCCAGGGGGGCAACATATTTACTGATCGCGGCAGGCCCCGGGCCCTCGCTGTCCGCAGTCGCGCTTGCCACCGCGGGTGTTTGAACAAAATTGAAATAATACAACAGGCCTACCCAGATCACTCCGACGAAGACATGCAGCCAGACTACCAATGACCAACTGTTTATATTGCCCAGCGCACTGTCGCTCACACATAAGTTAATCAATGCAGCAATCACCACAGCGGTAACAAAACCCAATATCAACGTGCCCTTTACAGTTTTAAGCGGATTCATCATTGCTCCTCCAGCATAATGTTTAGGAAGCTCTGAACAAGTCCATTCCCGTATCAAGTACGGGACAGGCTCTGGACTTGTTCAGAGCACGGATAACAAAGATACGACGTTACCCTGATTATACTACTGCTTTTAAGCTGGACAAGTATACAATGAATTTCATCGGCAATGATGTATAATAGCTGTAGCGCAAGCCATCCGTATCCGGATTTTTAACGAGATTTCACAATGAGCGACATTATAGAACAGCTAAAAAATACCATTTCAGAAAACCCGATTATCCTGTTCATGAAAGGGACCCCCGATTTTCCACAGTGCGGTTTCTCCATGCGTACCGCACAGGCACTGAAGGCCTGTGATGTCGAGTTCGTCTACGTCGACGTAATGGCAGCGCCTGAAGTTCGCAGCAGCCTGCCGCAAGTCTCCAACTGGCCGACGTTCCCCCAGGTGTTCGTCAATGGAGAATTGATCGGCGGCTGTGACATCGTCCTGGAAATGTATCAGAACGGAGAGTTGAAAACCGCCCTTGACCAGGCCGTAACAGAAGTAAGCAATTCCCACTAAGCCTTTTTTAGCCACAGAGAACACAGAGATTTGTGTTTAATGTCTTTATATCGTCTGGTTGTGCCCAGCCAGTAACAGACTTTGTTTTAGTTTGGTGGTTTTAAGCACCCGGCAGGTTACCGATGTATTAAACACTCTGTGCTCTCTGTGGCTGGATTATAAGGGACTGTTACCCGTTAAGACGTTGCATCATCCGGTTGTGTGCCGCCAGTTCTTCCGGGGTGGGTTCCACTATTTTCAGCCCGGCGCGCCGCTTGACCGGACGCCCGCGCTGCTGACCGTCAGCTGAACCTTGTCCGTCTTCCTCGCCCAGTAATAAACTCGACTGACCCCCGGTCATTGCCAGGTAAACATCCAGCAGGATGCGTGCATCCAGCAAGGCGCCATGCAAATTACGTTGCGAATTATCTACCTGGTAGCGCACGGCCAACGCATCCAGGCTGTTTCTCTGGCCCGGGTGCAGTTCCCTTGCCATCATCAGCGTGTCGGTAATCCTGCAGTAATCCTCAAGTCTCCCCCATCCATCTCCCAGGCGGGACAACTCGGCATTGATGAAGGCAACGTCGAACGGCGCATTATGGATAATGACCTCACTATCCCGAATAAATTCGATAAACCGGTCTGCGATATCTTCGAAAACAGGTTCTCCTTCCAGTTGTTCCTCCGTGATCCCGTGTATTTCAATGGCTTCCTTCTCAATCTCCCGTTCAGGATTGATAAAATAATGCAGAACTCGATCGGTCCTGCGGCGATCCTTCAATTCAATACAGCCGATTTCAATAATCCGATGTCCGCTGGCCGGTTCCAGGCCCGTCGTCTCGGTATCAAGAATGACCTGACGCATGTTCATCCCCCAGCGCTTGACTCATTATCGATCATCCTGTCAATGGCCCTGTTTGCCAGTGCATCAACACGCTCATTTTCGGCATGGCCGCTGTGTCCCTTTACCCAACGCCATTCAATCTCATGACGGGCCGCCAGTTCATCCAGGCGCTGCCACAGGTCCTGGTTTTTTACCGCGCGCCTGGCTGCGGTACGCCAAGCGCGCCGTTTCCAGTCTTTTATCCATTGTTCAATACCGTTTTTTACATAGTTCGAATCCGTGGTCAGACATATCCTGCAAGCTTCGTTCAGTGCCTCCAGGGCCTTTATTGCCGCGGTCAGTTCCATCCGATTATTGGTCGTTTGGGGCGCCGCACCGGATAACTCCTTCTCCGTGTCGTTATAGCGCAGCAACGCCCCCCAGCCACCCGGCCCGGGGTTACCGCGACAGGCTCCGTCAGTAAAGATTTCAATAAACTTGCTCATGGGCCACGCTTCACACTGAAGTTTTGGTCAGCTTCCGCCATTGCCGCCGGACCCGCGGAAGCACCTGACAGAAATAATTTTTTGCGTAAGTTCATTTTTATGGGTGTGACAGGTGCGCGCCGTTTTTGCGCTACCATCATGTAGGCCGCGCCATAAAACGGCCAGCAGGATTTACCCAGTTTTTCCAAAAATAACAACCGGCTGAACAGGCCCTTATGGGCGAGGGGTGGGCGGAATAAAAACCGTTCTACCTCAACCAGCTCAAAACCGAGCGTTGACAGCCAGTGTTTGAGTTTGGTCGCACTATGGAAGCGACCGTTCCACGGAGGCCGGTTATGCCGGACCGGGATCAACCGCCATAGCCCCCATAAACTCCACGGATTGAAACCGGTGATAATCAGGCGGCCATCCTCAATCAGCACACGCTCAATTTCCTTCAGCGCCGCGCCGGGGTCCGGGGTAAACTCGAGGACGTGAGGAATAACCACGACGTCAATGCTGTGCGCGGCAAACGGCAACGATCCGGCCCTGGCCAATACGCCGCAACCGCAGTCCCGTAAACCGTCATCATCAAGGTGCAACACGATTTTATTCCGGATTCGGCGGGCGGAATCCAGTACTCCACCGTCAAAATGACCAATCTGGGTAATATGATAACCAAACAGGTCAGGTAATACTCTGCCGATTCTTTCCCGTTCATAGCGCGCCAGGATGCTGCCGGTCTCGCCTTTGAGCCATAGGTCGAACCCGGCGCGGCCAGGAGCAGTCGATGTTGTGTCGGATATTTTTCCCATTGTCTGATGGTACCGCCTCCCAGGTAAAATCTTACCTTACGCTCTTTCATTTTTCTTGAAAAAATACTTGACATGACGCCGGGACCGACCTAGCATCCCCCGATGCGCTATTCAGGGCTGCCAATTTCAATTTGTGTCGCTTTCTTACTCAGCGCCTGCAGCCAGCAACCCCTTCAGAAAACAGCAGATACCTTACCGGAAACGACAGCAGCGGCGGCGCAGTCGCAGGAACAGGTTGAATACATCGTTCCTGAACCGGAACTTTTTCCCGAACCCGAAGCTGAGATAGTAACGGCGGACAGCGAACCTCCCCAGTCTTCCCTGCAACATACCGACATCTGGAAAAAGATAGGCGCCAATGTGGCCCTCCCAAGGCACATGGAGCACAGGTCAGTCAAAGGGAGGTTGGCCTGGTACGCAAAAAACCAGGAATACCTGAACCGGGTGGTCGAACGCAGCAGGCCCTACCTGTTCCATATCGTCAGTGAAGTTGAAAAGCGCGGGATGCCCCTGGAGCTGGCCTTGTTGCCCATCGTGGAGAGTGCATTTCATCCGTTTGCCTATTCGCGCAGCCATGCCTCAGGCATTTGGCAGTTTATCCCAAGCACCGGCAAGATATTCGGGCTGAAACAAAACTGGTGGTATGACGGCAGGAGAGATATCGTTGCCGCCACCCGGGGCGCACTGGATTACCTGGAAAAACTGAACCGGGAATTTGATGGTGACTGGTTATTGGCCCTGGCTGCATACAATACCGGTGAGAGGAACGTCGCCCGGGCAATCCGGCGTAACCGCAATGCCGGAAAAAAAACGGACTTCTTCTCCTTGCGCCTGCCCAGAGAAACCAAGGGCTACGTGCCCAGCCTGCTGGCCGTAGCCGAACTGGTCGCCAATCCGGAGCAGCACGGTATCACGTGGCAGCCGGTAGCTGATCAACCATACTTTGCCCAGGTAGATACGGGGGAACAGATTGATCTGGCCGTTGCCGCGCAGTTGGCCGGGATCAAGATGGATGATTTGTATACCCTGAACCCGGGATTCAATCGCTGGGCAACCGACCCGCGAGGGCCGCATCGGTTACTGTTACCGGTCGGCAAGGAAACATCATTTCTGGAAAAGCTTGCCGGGTTGACCCCGCAAGAGCGCATAAACTGGCAAAGCCACGAGATCAAACGGGGTGAAACCCTTGCAGGTATCGCCGCTCGCTATCGCACCTCCGTAGCCTCTCTGAAAAGTATAAATAATTTACGCAGTGACATAATCCGGCAGGGAGTCAGCCTGCGTGTCCCGGTCCCGAAGCAAGCGCTCAAACATTATACTCTCAGTGTGGACGGGAGGCGCAGACGCGGGCTTAAGGATACCGGTGACGGCAACCAATTTATCTATACCGTAAAACGCGGGGATACGCTGTGGGATATCGGCCGGCATTACGGCGTAAGCGTGAAACAATTGACGGGCTGGAACGGCATTTCACAGCGCAGGATTCTGCGCCCGGGACAAAAACTGAACCTGTGGTTAGCGAATGACGGCAAAATAAGTGAGGCCAAGACCGACAAGCCGGCCAACGACCCGTTCCACTATACCGTGAAAAAAGGTGATTCCCTGTGGTTGATAGCAAAGAAATTCAACGTGACGGTGAAACAACTTCTGGCCTGGAACAACCTGCGTAAGAACAAAATCCTGTATCCCAACCAGAAAATAATGGTCTATCAAGGCGTTACCCGCTCAGTCGGGATATAATGAGCGCCATTCCCGGCGCTTGCCCTGCAGACCTGCTGCGCCCTCCGCCCCCTGGTTCACATTTGCGCTGATTCTTCGTAGAATTACAGGATGATCAGCCTCCTGAAATTCTTCCTGCGTTGCCTGTTACGGGTACTGTACCGGGTTGAGGTAACCGGTATGGAGCATTATCACCAGGCGGGCAAGCGGGTTCTGATTGTCGCCAACCATATATCCCTGCTTGACAGCATCCTGCTATACGCCTGGTTGCCTGATACGCCCAGGTTCGCAATCAATACGCAGGTTGCCACGCGCCCGCAGTTCAAACCATTTCTCTACTTCGCAGATTTATACACCATGGATCCGACTAACCCGCTGTCGGTAAAAACCATGGTGCGCTTCCTGCAGAACGACCGGAAAGCAGTTATTTTCCCGGAAGGCCGCATCACCACAAGCGGCAGCCTGATGAAGATTTATGAAGGGCCTGGATTGATAGCAGACCGTTCCGGGGCTACCCTGTTGCCAATCGCTATCGATGGCCCGCAATTGACTTGTTTCGGCTACCTGGGGCAACGGAGAAAATTTCCCAAAATCAGGCTAAGGGTGCTGGCGCCGGAGAAAATAACAATAGACGCCTCAATCCAGGGACAGGAACGGCGCAAGGCCGCGGCCGTGCAGATGCAGGACCTGATGTACAGGTTGTCTTTTACCTGTTATGACTATAACAAGACTGTCTTCGGCGCCATCCTGGAGGCGGCAGGACTATATGGAAAAAACCATATCGTACTTGAAGATATTAAACGGGAGCCGTTAACCTACAGCCAGTTGTTCACGCGCACTTTTATCCTGGGGGGCGTGTTGCGCGAGGATACTCAGGCAGGAGAACGCGTCGGCGTACTGATGCCGAACGTCGCGGCCGGCGTGGTGGTGTTCCTGGCTTTGCAATACCTGGAGCGCATTCCTGCCATGCTCAACTACACGACCGGCTTGCAGGTATTGCTGAAAGCCTGTGAAACGGCGTCGATCAGAACCGTTTATACGTCCCGGCAGTTTATCGAGAACGCCGCGCTTGAATCAGTGGCAGAAAGACTGCAACAACGCGTGAACCTGGTATACCTGGAGGATTTGCGCGATCGTATCCGCCTGCCGGATAAGTTGCTCGGGTTGCTCCGCAGTCGCTTTCCCCGAGCCCATTATCGCGGGAGCGCAAACCCGGGCGACCCTGCTACAATCCTGTTTACTTCCGGGTCGGAAGGAGTCCCCAAGGGAGTGGTGTTATCCCACCGGAACCTGTTGGCCAATTTCGCCCAGGCGCGTAGCCGTATCGGTTTTACGCCCAGTGATATTTTTTTCAACTGCCTGCCGCTGTTTCACTCATTCGGTCTGAATGTCGGTTGTCTGCTGCCGTTACTGGGCGGTTGCAAAATATTCCTGTACACCACACCCCTGCATTACCGGATTATTCCCGAACTGCTGTACCAGACAGACGCATCGATTTTATTCGGCACCAATACATTCCTCAAAGGCTATGCCCACCATGCCCATCCTTATGATTTCAAGTCCCTGAAATATGTGCTGGCCGGGGCTGAAAAGCTGCAGGAAGACACCCGTAAGCTGTGGATGGAAAAGTTCGGAATACGTGTCCTGGAAGGCTACGGCGCAACGGAATGCAGTCCGGTCATCTCGGCGAATACCCCGCTCAACCAAAAACGCGCCAGTGTGGGAAAACTGCTGCCGGGGATGCAGGCCTACCTGGAACCCGTTGCCGGGATTAACAACGGCGGCCGCCTGGTGGTAAACGGACCGAACGTCATGTCAGGTTACCTGTTGCATGGCACTGACGGAAACATACAGGCGCCGCGCACGGAGCGCGGGGAGGGCTGGTATGATACCGGCGACATAGCGGCGATCGATAATGAGGGATATATCGAACTACTGGGGCGGGCCAAACGCTTTGCCAAGATTGGCGGCGAAATGATCTCGCTTACCGCGGTGGAAGAACTGGCCGGCATCACCTGGCCGGATTACAATCATGCCGCCATCTCCTTACCCGATGAGCGCAAAGGGGAAAAAATCATCCTGGTCACTGACCATGACCAGGCCGACCGAAAATCCTTCCAGCAAAAGGTGCGGGAACTGGGTTACGGAGAACTGTATATACCCAGAGACGTGGTACACCTGGGAGAGTTACCGATACTGGGTACGGGGAAAACGGATTACGTCACTCTCATGGAAAAGTTCCAAACGGATAATGGGTGATTCCGTTACTTGGGTACAGGTTTGGATAAGCCTTTCACCAGAGGAACGAAACCTACCGGCAGGATGTCTGTGACCTTGACCTCGCCGGATTGCTGTTTTTCCAGCACCTGCAGTGATTGATAGCCGTGTTGCGGGCCGACCGGGATCACCATGCGCGCGCCGGGTTTTAACTGGTCTATCAGGGGTTGAGGCACATCCTCGGGGGCGGCCGTCACGATGATCGCATCGAAAGGCGCATGTTTCTCCCAACCGATGTATCCGTCTCCGATCCTCACCGTCACGTTATCGAAACCCAGACGCGCCAGGGTATTTTCTGCCCGCCTGCCCAGTGTCTCGATGATCTCAATGGTGTAAACATGGCGCGTCAGGCGCGCCAGAACCGCGGCCTGGTAACCTGATCCGGTGCCGACTTCCAAAACAACTGCGTCTTCATCCAGATTCATCAGGTGGGTCATCAATGCAACAATGTAGGGCTGTGAAATGGTCTGGCCTTCACCAATTGGCAGAGGATTGTTCAGGTAGGCGAATTCGCGCAGGGAATGGGGGACGAATTCGTGGCGCGGCGCCTCAGCCATAGCCTGCATTACCTTTTCATCCAGCGCGGCTATACCGGTATAACTCCGGGTATCGACCACCATTTCCCTGATATCGGCTATCATCCCGCGCTGCGCAGTCTCATAGCCGTCCTGCGCGGACAAGCCGGCAGAGAACACTGCTGAAATCAGAAAATGGCAGACTGCCATTCTGCGGAAGCAGAGAAGCGGCGCCGGGTCGTTATACAACTCCGCCGCCTACGTTGAGTACTGTGCCCGTTATATAGGCTGAATCTTCGGAGGCGAGGAACACGGCCGCGGCGGCGACGTCGGCGGGTACGCCAAATCTTTTCAATGGAATTTCAGCCGTGCGTTCCGAGTAATACTCTTCTTCCATCACGTCTTTGGCGAAAGAAGTGGCAATCCAGCCCGGCGCCAGTACGTTGACCCTGACCGCGGGGGCAATCGTCTTGGCCAGTGATTTACTGAACGCCTGAATGCCGGCCTTTACCGCGGAAAACATTTGCGGATTGGTACCCTGGTAACCATGGACTGCCTGGTCCCAGGACATATTGATAATCACCCCGCTGCCCTGTTGTTGCATGACGTCGGCAATGGCCCAGCAACATTGGATTGTCCCCTTCAGGTCAACGTCTATCAGTTCTGCGAGTTTTTCCCGGTCCGGCAGCCTGGCGCTATTGCCCGTCAAAATATCCGCACCGGCATTATTCACCCATACATCGATTCGACCAAACTCGCTGGTGGCCGTGTTAATCAAACTGCCCACGGCATCGGGTTCGGCAATATCCGCCTGTATGGCGACTGCCTGTCCGGAAAACCCCTGTATTTCGCTGACTACGTCTTGAGCCTGGTCTATTGACTCGTTGTAATTGACGATTACGCGCGCACCTTCCCTGGCATACGCCAGTGCAATAGCGCGCCCGATCCCGGAACTCGCCCCGGTTATTACCGTTACCTTACCCTCAAGTCGAGCCATGGTGTATAGTATAGCCACAGAGGGCATAGAGATCACAGAGTGGATTGAAGGCTTTTTTAATATACGGGCATTCTTCGTGATTATGTTCCATCAGGGACATATTAAAAAACCCTCTAAACCGGACTCTGTGATCTCTATGCCCTCTGTGGCTTATACTACGTCAGACACATGAAATCTGTAAGCGTTATCATCCCCAGTTATAACCGCGCCCACCTGTTACCCAGGTGCCTGAATTCGGTTGTCTCCCAGAACTATGCACCTATTGAAATCATTGTCGTCGATGACGGTTCCACCGACGCGACCCGGTCCCTGGCGCAACGGGACTATCCCGGGATAAATTTAATCTCGCAGACAAACAAGGGGGTAAGCGCGGCCAGGAATGCAGGTATACGCGCAGCAAAAGGTGATTGGCTGGCGTTTCTTGATTCAGACGATACCTGGTCTCCCGGCAAGTTGGGGCGGCAGGTACAACTTATTGAGAAATCTCCCGGCAGTAATGTCATTCACACTGATGAAATATGGATACGTAACGGCGTCCGTATAAACCCGCAGCGCAAGCACCGGAAATACGGTGGTTCAATATTCAAATATTGTCTGCCTCTTTGCGTCATCTCCCCTTCATCCGTCATCATTCACCGGAGCGTATTCGAACAGGTCGGCCTGTTCGATGAAACGCTGCCGGCTTGTGAGGATTACGACTTATGGCTGCGCATCTGTGCCCGGATGCCGGTATTATTTATCCATGAACCCCTGATTACCAAGTACGGCGGGCACAGTGACCAACTCTCAACCCGCTATTGGGGAATGGACCGCTACCGGATCAGGTCGATAGACAGAATTCTCAATGAAGTGGAACTGGAAACGTCCGACAGGAAAGCAGCGATAGACACACTGGTCAGTAAGGTCGGGATATATTTAAACGGCGCCAGAAAATACAACAATCGGATATATGTCGCCGAATGTGAACAGTTGCTGGCCCACTACGCGGGTCAATGCTCCACATAATCTGTGCCCTGAAACCTGAGGCCCGGCCATTGCTGGATTATTTTGCCATGCAGCCACTGGCCGGCAGGGTTCCAATCTACCGGAATCCGGACGGGCAAATCACACTCACCATCTCAGGTATCGGCAAACCCGCGGCGGCGGCGGCAGTGACCCGTACCCGCGATCATTACAAGGCCGGCAGGTCACACGCCTGGCTTAACCTGGGCATTGCCGGTCATGCAAGCTTGCCGCTCGGCCAGGCGGTCATCATAAAAAAGATAACCGATGCCGGTTCCGGACAGACCTGGTTTCCGTCCCGCGTTTTTGACACAACACTGCCTGCCCACGACCTGATCACTCTGGAGCAACCCGGCAGCGAATATCGAAGCGAATTATTCGACATGGAAGGCGCGGGATATTTTCAGGCCGTAACCGGATTTGCGACCCTGGAATTGGTACAGGCAGTGAAGATTATCTCAGATAATGCCGACCAGCCCATGGAGGGCGTCGACCCAAAGCTCATCAGCCGCTTGATGATGCAAAACCTGCCTGTGGTTGAAGACATCATTCGGCAACTGCTTTCACTCACGGCACTGCAACAGCGGCTTAACGACCCGGGCCCGAACTACCATGCAATCATCAAGGAGCGTCATTTCAGTGTCAGCCGGCAACACCAGTTACAGGCTGCGCTCAGAAAATGGCAAGCACTTTATCCCGGAGATACGGGATTGGCCGGGCGCCTGGCCGGGCAGAACTCCGCCAGGGAAGTCCTTAAATTCCTGCGTGACGAACTGGACAAGGCCCCCATCAAGTTCCGTTAAAGCCACAGAGGGCACAAAGGGCACCGACAACATAAAGGAAAAAGTTGTTTACTGGATACCGGCATGCGCCGGTATGACGGGCCGAAGCCATGCACTATCACGCGCTGTGCTCTCTGTGTACTCTGTGGCTTATAATAAAGAGCAAGGGATTGTCTTGTCGACTGGATACCGGCATGCGCCGGTATGACGGGCCGAAGGCATGCACTATCGCGCGCTGTGCTCTCTGTGTACTCTGTGGCTTATAATAAAGAGCAATGATAGATCAGATTTACATTGAGGAAGCCCTGCTTGAGCACCCCCGGGCGCGTGCAATTATGCAGAAATTCCCGGACGCGACAGTAACGGAATGCACGCGTTACGGCGAAATTTTTAACCGCAGGGCACAGAACTTTCGCCTGCAGAAAATCAAGCCGGCGTTGATCCTGGCCGAGAAGTTTGCAAACCACGTGCTGCCTTCCCCGCCCGAGTACGCCATCGGGGGAGACCGGAATTATTATTTCTCCCATATGCTGAACTGCATCTATGACTGCCGATACTGTTTCCTGCAGGGCATGTACCGCTCGGCGCATTACGTCATATTCGTGAACTATGAGGATTTTATCCAGGCCATCACAGAAAAGATCCGGGCGGCAGACAACGCCTCGATCCATTTCTTTTCCGGTTATGACTGCGACAGCCTCGCGTTAGAACCCATAACGGACTTTGTGAAGGAATTTCTACCCGTATTCAGGACATATCCCCGGGCCTTGCTGGAATTACGTACCAAGAGTACCCAAATCCGTTCGTTACTGGCTCAAGAACCGGCGCCCAATTGTATTATCGCCTACAGTTTTACGCCGGCTGAAATCGCCGCGGCCATTGAATATAAAACACCCCCGGTGAGTAAACGGCTGCAAGCGCTGCAACGACTACAGGCGCACGGCTGGCAAATCGGGCTGCGTTTCGACCCGCTGATTTATCAGGAAGGGGTAATGGAACAATATGAGAAGTTGTTCGAGCAGGTATTCAAACACATCGATACGGCGTTGCTCCACTCGGTCAGCCTGGGGAGTTTTCGTCTACCCAAATCATTTTATCAGACCCTGTCGCGCCTCTACCCGGAAGAGGTCCTGTTCGCTTCACCACTGCAGGAAACCGGTGACGGTATGGTCACATACCGGGAGACCCTGCGTGACGATTTATTATCTTTTTGCAGGAATACCCTGCTTTCATACATACCGGAGGAGAAGTTCTTCCCGTGCGAACCGATTTAAGGTTAAAGCCGCAGAGGACACAGAGATCAAGGTTTAATGCCTGCTATATAGTCCGGTTTAGGTCCGCTGTAACGGGCTCTGTTTCAGTCCTATAGGTCTATATAATCGCTTTACAAGCCCACTCTGTGTACTCTGTGCCCTTTGTGGCCAGAATACTTACCTAACAAGTCGAATAAACGCTTCCCTGACCTTTGCCCTGATCGCAACAAATTCCTCCATAAATTCCCTGGTCTGGCCATCCTCGAAGCCCATGCCCCTGGACAGTACCGCATTTTGTATATGGTCGGCCGGAATTGTGCTGCTGGGTTTCAAATCTATCAAGCGCATACAGATTTCCGCTTTCTTCAGGTAGTTATACGCCATCAATAAAAACCCGGCGGTGTCTGTGTCAATGTAATTCAGTTCAGACAAGCGGTTTAGCGCCGTTCGGGTGCTTGTCGTTTGCAATGCAGCATGTTTGTCGCCATGACTTAATTGCAGAAAATGTGTAATAAAATCAATATCCATGATCCCGCCTTTGCCGCGTTTTATTTCATGCTTATTGCGCGGGCTGCCCAGTGTCTCCTCTATCAGTTCGCGCATTTTCACAATTTCATCCTGTAACAATTCCATGTCGTGGCCTCCATAGATGGAGCCTGAGATCGCCTGCAACGCCTCCATACCCATGTTTTGCGGATCATAGATAGGCCGGCAGCGAGTCATCATCTGTCGCTCCCAGACCGCGCGCTCAGAGTGGTGATAGTCGATAAAGGAATCCACTGGCGTGACCAGTGAGCCGGATGTGCCATGGGGCCGCAAACGCATATCCACTTCATACAGCAGACCGGCAGGGGATATCCTGGCCAGGTGACGCATTAAACCCTGAAGTTCACGTGCTGCCTGGGTGGTATCTCCGCTGGATTTTGGCCGGTACAGGAATATCAGGTCGAGATCGGAACCGAATATCATCTCATACCCTGCCATCCTGCCCATGCCCAGAACCGCCACGTTGTCAAACAACTGCCGGTTGGCCTTGTGCATATGCCTGATCATGGCGCTGAAAACACATTCTGCCAGCAGGGTCAGGTTTTTTTCCACTTCCACGAGCGCCATCTCTCCCAGTAAAAAACGAATGAGCAGCAACAGCATCCATTGATTTTTTATTGATGACAGAACGTTCAGCCCTAGTTCAACATCCTGTTTGAACGCGTCCACCTGTAACGTCCGCATCATCTCATCAGCGTTGATGGATTTATCCCGGTAATGGTCGATCAACTCGGTTATTTCATATCCTCGGAAAAAAACATATCGGGTGAAATACCAGCTTGCGCCGAAAATATTGATAATCAGGTTTTTGTTCGCCGGTCTGTCGCCCCATTTTTCCTTCTCGCATAATTCGGTCCAGCGGGTGAAACTGACCTCTGCCTGAACCTTATTCCAGGCGCCTGCAAATGTGAAGCGAGGTTCATTACCCGTCCCCGCGCCGTCATCCCCGGCCTCCGGCAGAATTTTTTCAAAATAGTTTTCAGCTATCTTGCGGTTGGCGTTAAGGCATTGTTCAAAATTTGCCAGAATTTCATCATCGGACAGGCCTTCCATGTTCAGGGAACGCGCTACTCGTATCCTGCCTGCTGCGTCATCCGGCAAAGCATGGACCTGTTTCTCATCCGCCATCTGCAGGCGGTTTTCCAGGCGCCGCAAAAACAGGTAGGCGGTCCTGATTTCCTGTTCTTCCTCCCTTCCTATAAAGTTCAGCTTGCGCAAGCTCTCCAGCACCGTCAGGGTATTGGTTGTTCGCAACTCGGCGTGCTTTGCGGCGCTGACCAGTTGCAGTATCTGGACAAAGAACTCAATGTCCCTGATGCCGCCCCGACCCAGCTTGACATGCCATTGACCAGTGCGCGCCCGGACCCTGGCCATTTCTCCCTTGATGGCGACAAACCGCTCCAGGTCCGCGCTGCTCATGGAGCGTATGAAGACAAAGGGACGCAACCGGGTAAGGAGTTCCTCGCCGAGGTCTGCATTGCCCGCCACGCACCTGGCGCGTAACCACGCCAGCCGTTCCCAGGCCTCGGTACTGGCCTGGTAATAATTCTCTGTCTCGTCCACGGACAGAAACAGCGGTCCGCTTTTCCCCCAGGGTCGGAGTTTCAGGTCAACCCGGTATAAAAACCCGCTATGGGTGGTTTGCTCCAGCATTCTGGTGAACTGCCTCAGTCCTTTTGTCAACGCGCCCTGTAATTCGTGTGGCTTCAATCCGCTGGTTCCATCGTGATTGCCGCCGACAAAGATCAGGTCTACGTCGGAACTGTAATTCAGTTCGCCTGCTCCCAGTTTCCCCAACGCAAAAATACTGATGTATTTACCCGGATCATTTTTATCAGCCGTGCTGAAGCTAAGGGCAAATACCTTCCTGAGAATGTAATCAGCCAGCAGGCTCAGCCGATCCAGAATAATTTCGTAAGGATAACGACCCGATACATCCATCCAGGTTATTTTCAACAACTGCTCATACTTGAAACGCCGCAAGGCTTCAGGGTCGTGGATGCCGTCCAGTTGTTCGGGAGTGATTTCACAAGGTTCGCCCAGCAGGCGAATGGTTTGCGGATTGCGGCAGATATAATTAAACAGGAAGGCTGAATAACCAATAATATTGACGAAATCGGCCGCACGGGATTCCGGCAGCAGATCCAGTTCCTTGCGCAGGGCATCATCTTCCCGCAGTCGATCAAACCTGAGTGCGGCAACCTCGGGGTCAGGCGCTGCCGCAATCAGTGGTTGGAAGTCTGTCATTGGAGGGACTGGGACAGCTTCCGGCAAACCTCAACGAAATGCAAACCCGTTCTCATGCCGGTGAATGCACTGCCGTCATTCCGGCGCATGCCGGAATCCAGTCACTAGAAAATTCATTATAATGAAAGGAGACTTTATCCACTGGATTCCGGCATGCGCCGGAATGACGACTTGCATCTGCTTGCTGACCCTATACATAAATTGCCTACCTGTTTGCAAGTATCTATTGAAATAAAAACAAATCTATCCCCTTATCTCATATCTTATTATATATCTCACCTCCCTGGCGGTTGAACTCGGCAGCCATGTCGCCAAGTCCTTTTGTGAGCGCCTCATCCGCTTGCTCAATGCCCTGGCGTTTTGCATAGTCACGCACGTCCTGGGTTATTTTCATGGAACAAAAATTCGGACCACACATGGAACAGAAATGGGCAACCTTATGGGATTGTTTGGGCAGGGTCTCATCATGGAACTCCCTGGCTTTATCCGGGTCCAGGGACAGGTTGAACTGATCTTCCCAGCGAAATTCAAAGCGCGCCTTGGACAAGGCGTTGTCCCTGAGTTGCGCTGCGGGATGTCCCTTGGCGAGGTCGGCTGCATGGGCAGCGATCTTGTACGCAATAATACCGTCTTTAACGTCATCCTTATCGGGCAGGCCCAGGTGTTCTTTCGGGGTGACGTAACACAACATGGCGGTACCGTACCAGCCAATCATGGCTGCGCCGATCGCTGAAGTAATATGGTCATAACCGGGCGCGATGTCGGTTGTCAGCGGTCCCAGGGTATAAAACGGCGCCTCGGCACAGTTTTTCAACTGTTTCTCGACGTTTTCCCGGATCATGTGCATGGGTACGTGGCCGGGTCCTTCGATCATAACCTGCACGTCGTGCTTCCAGGCTGTCTGGGTCAATTCACCCAGGGTTTCCAGTTCCGCGTATTGGGCGGCGTCACAAGCATCTGCAATTGAGCCCGGACGTAACCCGTCACCCAAAGAGAAAGATACGTCGTAGGTCTTCATGATCTCGCATATATCTTCGAACCGGGTGTAGAGGAAATTTTCCCGGTGATGGGCAAGACACCATTTTGCCAGTATCGACCCGCCGCGCGAGACAATGCCGGTAACCCGGTTTGCCGTCAACGGAACATAAGCAAGGCGGACGCCGGCGTGGATGGTAAAGTAATCCACTCCCTGTTCCGCCTGTTCTATCAGGGTGTCCCGGTAGATTTCCCAGGTCAGTTCCTCCGGCTTGCCATCCACTTTTTCCAGGGCCTGGTAAATGGGCACGGTCCCTATGGGCACTGGTGAATTCCTGACTATCCATTCCCGGGTCTCGTGAATGTTCTTGCCGGTGGACAAGTCCATTACCGTATCGGCTCCCCAGCGTGTTGCCCAGGTCATCTTTTCCACTTCTTCGTTGATAGACGAGGTGACTGCCGAATTACCGATGTTTGCATTTATTTTGACCAGGAAATTCCGGCCGATGATCATCGGCTCCGTTTCCGGGTGATTGATATTGGCGGGGATGATGGCCCGGCCTGCCGCCACCTCGGAGCGAACGAATTCAGGCGTGACTTCAGCAGGCAAGCGCGCCCCCAGAGACTCGCCTGCATGGCGTTTTAACAGACCCGGATCGCGATACTCACCCAGACGCTGGTTTTCCCGGATTGCAATAAATTCCATCTCCGGCGTGATAATGCCCTGCCTCGCATAATGCATTTGCGTTACGTTGCAACCACTCCTGGCCCGGCGCGGTATTTTTCCCGGACCAAAGCGTAATTCAGCCAGCTTCTTGTCATTCAGGCGCTGGCGGCCATAGGCGGAGGACAACCCATCAAGGTGCAGGGTATCGTCTCGTTCATTTATCCAGTTATCCCTGAGCCCGGCCAGTCCCACGCGCACATCGATGGAAACAGTCGGATCAGTATAAGGTCCTGAAGTATCGTACACCGAGACAGGAGGATTCTTCTCAAGCCCGGCGGACGACGGCGTATCGTTGCAGGTAATTTCCCGCATGGGCACGCGGATATCATCACGGCTTCCCTGCACATATATTTTTCTGGAACGAGGGAAAGGTTGAACAGCCAGGCTATCAACTGTCGGCTTGTGCGCATGGCGCGCCACATTATTGGTCATTAACGGAAAGTCCTCAGTTGTAAACTCAATGGGGTATAATAACAAAAAAAGAAATTTAAATACGTACCGTGCAAACTATCACAGTAGAACAACTGGCAGCGTTACAATCCAACCAGGACAAGACCGTCCTGCTCGACGTACGCGAGCCGTGGGAATTTGAAATCTGCCGGCTGGCCGACTCCGTGAACATTCCCATGAACGAAATCACTGAACGGGTGAATGAATTGGAACCGGACACCAGGACGATTGTCATCTGCCATTTTGGTATGCGCAGTTTGCAGGTCGGCAACTACCTGGAGTCGGCAGGGTTCAAGGATATCGCGAACCTGGAAGGCGGGCTTGACGCCTGGGCTGAACGAGTGGATAAAGACATGCCCCGATACTGAAACATCCCCTCACTTATCAAACTGAAACCCTAAAGTACACAACATGAGAGTAGCCTGCCGTAAACTCCTGAATGTCATTTTCCTGTTTATCTGCATGGACATCGCTTACGCGGCAGATTTACTC
This sequence comes from Gammaproteobacteria bacterium, assembly GCA_965222155.1. Lineage (GTDB taxonomy): Bacteria > Pseudomonadota > Gammaproteobacteria > Eutrophobiales > Eutrophobiaceae > JAAXHV01. Next base: position 566,068 of record CBDCTH010000004.1, on the reverse strand, counting down.
GAAATCTACGCATATGCCCTGGATAGCGACCCGCAATACCGGCAGGTGGCCGCAACACAACGCGCGGTCCTGGAGCAACGCCCCCAGGCTCTGGCACAACTCCTGCCAACACTTACATTCAGCGCTAACGCCTTTAAAAATGAAGAAGATATCACCTCTGAGTTCAATCCCATAGACAGGCCCGGCAAAGTGAGCTACGACAGCCACGGCTACAGCCTGAACCTGACTCAACCGTTGTTCAGTGGTGACCGCATCATCGGCTACCTGCAAGCGGATAACCTGATAAAACAGGCAGACGCGGAATTGATCGCAGCCCGGCAGGATTTGATTGTGCGCACTACCGCTGCTTATTTCGAGGTATTGGCCGCTTATGACAACCTGGGATTTGCAGAAGCCGAAAAAAAATCCCTGAGTCGGCAACTGGACCAGGCAAAACAACGTTTTGAAGTGGGACTCAGCGCCACTACCGACGTACAGGAAGCCCAGGCAGGCTACGATCGGGCATTTGCCGCGGAAATAGCCGCGCGCAACAATGTTGATAATGCCCAGGAAGCATTGCGCGAGATCACCGGCGTCTATTTATCCGACCTGGCATTGCTGGGAGAAACCATGCCCCTGGTAAGCCCGGAACCTGAGGAAATCGAGACCTGGACCGGCGCTGCGCTGGAGCAAAACCTGAATGTGCTGGCTGTACAGCATGCCGTGGACAGCGCCCGCCGGGAAGTGCAAAAGCAACGCGCGGGCCACCTTCCCAGCGTAGATATGGTTGCCCGGCATAGTTTGGACAGTGCCGGAGGGCGTTTTGGTTCTTATGAAAATACGATAAATTCAATAGGCGTACAGGTCAACGTTCCGCTGTTCCAGGGAGGGTTCGTAAGTTCGCGAGTACGGGAAACCCATGAACGTCTCAACGCAGAACTGGAACGGCTGGAACAGGCACGCAGAAACGCACAACGCATGACGCGGCAGGCATACCTGGGTGTTATTTCCGGAATAAGCCGGGTCAATGCCTTGAACCAGGCCGTGATCTCCAGTGAGACTGCATTGGAAGCTACTGAGGCCGGCTTTGAGGTCGGGACGCGCACTGCGGTGGATGTCGTCGCGGCGGAACAGGCTACCTCTCAGGCCAGACGGGATTATGCCCGCGCCCGTTATGATTACCTGCTGGATAGCTTACGCCTGAAGCAGGCTTCGGGCAGCCTGTCGGTGGACGACCTGTCCCAGGTGAACCGTTGGCTGGACTGACACGATAGCAGCCTGGATAACGATCATGACAGCTACCGATGAAAACTACACATCACTTTGTGACGCCGGAAATTCCGTATTGGTCATTATTGACATACAGACGGAATTAACCGCCGTCATGCCGGCCAAGGTACTGGCGAGGCTGCAAAGAAATACATGGTTGCTGGTTAATACGGCCATTAAGCTGGCGCTCCCGGTTTTTGCTACGGAACGATCTCCCGATGGGCTGGGCAATATGGAACTGGAAATCCGGAAGTTGTTACCACCGACGGCAAAACTGTATGAAAAAACCGCGTTTTCCTGCACGGGCGCCGACAATTTTGCCGCTGATTTGACCTCAACAAGGAGGAAGCAGGCCATACTGGTCGGCATGGAAGCACATGTTTGTGTATTACAAACCGCGCTTGACCTGCATAACCGGGGCTACACGGTTTTTGTGGTAGCGGATGCGGTATGTTCCCGGCAAAGGGAAAACTATGAAACTGCATTACGACGCCTGGGAAGGGCGGGGATTATCATCTGCGATGCAGAGTCCGTGTTGTTTGAATGGGTACGCGGCGCGGACGAGCAGCTATCTCAGGAAGTTCAGGCGTTAATCCGATAACTGACATGGATTAGTATTGCCACAGAGGGCACAGAGTCAACCGGGGGCTTAATCAACATCCCGGGAAACACAGTGTTCGTTATTTCTTCCGAAGCAGTTTTCATGATATTTTTTCTTTGTGTCCTCTGTGGCAATAAAAAACCTGTGCATACAATTATTCAACCGTTACGGATTTGGCCAGGTTCCTGGGCTGGTCGACATCAGCTCCCTTGAGTACTGCCACGTGGTAGGAAAGTAATTGCAACGGCACGGTATACACAATCGGTGCGATGCTGTTTTCGACTGTCGACAACTGCAGGACTTTAATGGTGGAACTCATTTCCATACCGATATCCGCGTCTGTAAATACATACAGCCTGGCGCCACGGGCCCGGACTTCCTGTAAATTGGAGTTTAATTTTCCAAGTAAACTGTTGTTCGGCGCAACTGCAATGACCGGCATTTCATCATCTATCAGCGCCAGGGGGCCGTGTTTCAATTCCCCTGCCGCGTAGGCTTCTGCGTGAATATAGGAAATTTCCTTCAGTTTTAGCGCGCCCTCCATGGCAACCGGCAGCATCATTCCCCTGCCCAGAAACAAGGTGTGCTGTTTGTGGATGAACTCCTCAGCCAGTTTTTCCAGGCGCCCATCCAATTCAAGTACATGGTTAATCTGGCCGGGCAATCTTTCCAACTGGTTGACCAGTCGCAATTCCTTCTCTTTATCCAATCCGCGCCGACGCGCCAGTACGGTCGTCAGCATAACCAGGGCAACCAACTGCGTGGTAAACGTCTTGGTTGATGCGACGCCGATTTCTATCCCGGCGCGGGTGAGGAAAACCATATCCGCCTCACGCGTCAATGAACTTTCCGGAACATTACAGATTGCAAGTCTCGCCAGATAAGGTCGGGTTCCGGCCAGCCGCAGGGCCTCGAGAACATCCAGGGTTTCGCCCGATTGGGAAATTGTCAGAAACAAGGTATTTGCCGGGACTACGCTGCTGCGATAGCGGTATTCGCTGGCGATATCGACACTGCACTGAATGCCCTCTGCTTCCAGCCAGTACCTGGCGATCAGCCCCGCGTGGTAACTGCTGCCACAGGCGATAATATGAATGTTTTCCACACGGTCGAAAAGACCGGCGGCTGCCATGCCAAATTCAGACTCGATAATTCCGCCGTTATCAATCCTGCCTTCCAGGGTGTCAGCGACAGCGACCGGCTGGTTGAATATTTCCTTTGCCATATAATGGCGATAACCGGTTTTATCGGCGCTGTCCGGAGAAAGTTCCGAGGTAACCAGTGGACGCCGCACCGGGTTGCCGTCCCGGTCATAAACAGTTACTCGGTCCCTGCAGACCTCGGCAAGGTCTCCTTCTTCCAGAATAATAAACTTCCGCGTTACCGGTAACAGGGCAAAGACGTCGGAAGCAATAAAATGCTCACCGATACCCACACCGATAACCAGGGGGCTGCCTTGTCTTGCGGCTACCAGTCGTTCCGGTCGGTTTCTGTCGATTACACCCAGTGCGTAGGTGCCCTCAATTTGCGCCACGGTGTTTTTTACCGCTGAGAGCAGGTCTCCGTTGCCCTGCAGGTGGTAATGAATCTGATTGACGACAACCTCCGTATCCGTTTCCGATGCGAACGTGTAGCCGGCGCCTGCCTGTTCTGTCCGGAGCGCTTCATGATTCTCAATAATGCCATTATGCACCAGGGCAATTTCATCTTTACAGATATGGGGGTGGGCATTATTGACGCTGGGACGGCCATGGGTGGCCCAGCGGGTATGGGCAAGACCGGTTTTGCCGTGCAGCGATGATGCGCCGACGGATTGGGCAAGTACATTGACCTTACCCTGGACCCTCAGGCGATTGAAACCGGCAGTTTTATCGACAACTACAATGCCGGCGGAATCGTATCCACGATATTCCAGGCGCCGCAACCCTTCCAGCAAAATAGGCGTAACATCCCTTTCCGCAACCGCGCCGACAATACCACACATTACGGGCTGACCGCGGTTTGTTGCTGACCGCGAAACAATCTGCCTTCTGAGCCTTGCTCCGCAACTACGGGGTTGGTGATGTATTTTTTTGCCTGGAGCTTGGCATAATTTATCTGGTTCGGACTCAGCAGGTTATCTGCCGCCAGAGAATTCATATAACGCGCGGCAATCGCATTGCCCTGCCGGTAGGAAGCGTAATACCACATAAAAGCCGCAACGATGTCCTTGTCCGTACCATAGGCGTTATGGAACATCAGGCCATAGTTGAGTTGAGCCTTGGGGTCTCCCTGTTTTGCCGCTTTATCATACCATTGCAGTGCCTGGTGCCAATCCCGTTTTACACCCAGGCCCAGATAATAATGCACGCCCAGGTAATTTTGCGCCTCGCTATCGCCGGCCTCGGCTCTGGGCCTGAACAGGTTATACGCGGTTATGTAATCTCCAGCCTCAAATGCCTGGCGCGCGGTCTTCTCCGTACCGCACCCGGCGGTTAACAGGGCCAGGCAAATGAATAAGAGAAATGATGATTTCAGCATCTTGATTTTGTATTCTTAATTCCCGAAAAGCGAAGTATAACTGTGAATTGGTCGGGGCGAGAGGATTCGAACCTCCGACCCCTGCAACCCCATTGCAGTGCGCTACCAGACTGCGCCACGCCCCGGCCGTATTATTTAAGGAACCTCTGATTAAGTCAGAGGTTCCTGCGATACAGGGATGTATCGCCAAATTCAATGACAAAAAGTCATTGAATTTGTCAGGAAAACAAAAATCGCATTTTTGTTTTCCGTGCTCTGACAAGTCCAGAGCCTGTCCCGTACTTGATACGGGAATGGACTTGTTCAGAGTTTCCTTAAATCTTTCAGACACTCCCCCCGGATTACCATAGTCCTGAGTTCGTCTCTTCATGTCGTAAGCAGACGCCAGACGAGGAATAAGCTGTGACAGAATGCCGACGTTTGCCGACATGACGTGAAACGATACAGCGATTGGAATCAACCCGGATTTCTCACCAGTTCGCTTGTTTCCATCGGATACTTTCTGCTATCAATAAGTTATGATAATACTTGCAGTATTTCGTCATCACAGACTGCGCTTGATGCGCCCTCGCTTGTCTTTTTGCCGCCAGCGGGCACATGCTCCCTCAACCATAGCTACGGCTATGCTTTCGGTCGCAGGCACCCGCTGGCGGCAAAAATCCGGCGCGATCATCGCACCAACTGGTGAGAAATCCGGGTTAACGCCGTAACAACTCCCTGACTTTTTCCAGTTCAGCACACAACTGGCGGATAATCTGCTGGCTCTGGTTGGAATCTTCCTTGGCTTCATCGCCTGAAAGACGTTGCCGCGCGCCGCCGATAGTAAACCCGTGCTCATAAAGCAGACTTCTGATCTGCCTGATCAATATAACGTCCTGGCGCTGATAATAACGTCTGTTGCCACGCCGCTTCAGGGGTTTCAGTTGAGGAAATTCCTGTTCCCAGTAGCGTAATACATGGGACTTAACCGCACATAACTCGCTGACTTCCCCAATGGTAAAGTATCGTTTACTCGGAATCTGGGGTAATTCGCTATTCAGTGCCGGTTCCAGCATAGGCCTCTACACGCGCTTTTAGTTTTTGTCCAGGGCGAAACGTTACAACCCGGCGAGCACTGATGGGAATTTCTTCCCCGGTTTTAGGGTTGCGCCCCGGCCTCTGTTTTTTATTCCGCAGTTCAAAGTTACCAAAGCCTGAGAGTTTGACCTGATTTCCTGCTTCCAGTGCTGAACGTACCTCCTCAAAGAACATTTCCACTATTTCTTTGGCTTCCCGCTTGTTCAGGCCATCCTGTTGATGAAGCCTCTCGGCCATATCTGCTTTTGTCAGTGATGCCATCTTATTCTCTCAACCGCACATCAAATTCCTCACAAAGTGAATCCAGTATCTGAGTCACCATGTTATCTACCTGATTATCTGTAAGAGTGTCTGATATTCGTTGAAACGTCAAGCCCAATGTTACACTTTTTTTCCCGGGAGCGACGGGTTCCCCTTGGTAAACGTCAAGTAACTCCAGGTTTCTGAGTAAATTCGAATCTCCCAACGCCTCTAATTCTTCCGGAGAGAGATGAGTGCCAGGTAAATTCAAAGACATGTTTTTTACATGATTTAAAAAGATTACTGCCGGGGTTTCCTTATCTACAATAATGGACATATCCCGTCTCACCTGGGGAAATTTGGAAATTTCCGAATACTTCGCCTGTTTCCTTTCGGGAATCATCTCTAAACTGATCTCAAACAGGTAAACCTCGTCTTCGATCTCAAGACCTGACTGTATCCCTGGGTGGAGCGCTCCGGCCAGACCAATTCGTCGACCATCATAAATGATCTCCGCCGCTTTGCCTTGATGCAGTGCAGCGCCGGAAACAGGTCGATATTCCACTGAAATCGGACCGCAACAGGCCGTTAAAACGGCTTCCACATCGGACTTAATATCGTAGAAATCACCACTTTCGTAGCGGTTGCCCCATTGCTCCGGCGCCACTTTTCCACAACTCAGTCCGCCGATAACCGGCAGCTGTTGAATTTCACCATTACACTTGAAAACCTTGCCGGTTTCAAACAGGCGCACGCGCTCTTGCCGGCGATTAAGATTATGCTGCAATGCCGTCAGCAAGCCCGGCCACAGGCTGAGACGCATTCGCTCCATAGCGCTGGAGATGGCATTGAGCAGGGCAACACTTTCAACTTCGGGGAACAACATGGCTTGCAGAGTATGGCTGACGAAACTATAAGTGACTGCTTCCTGGTAGCCACGGTTGACCAGCACCCGGCGCATAAGATCAAGGCGTTCCCGGAAATCGGGTTTGCGCATCGCCAGGTTTGCCGGCAGCAGCGCGCTTTTTATGTTCCGGTAACCATGGATGCGGGCTATCTCTTCAATCAAGTCCGCCTCAATTGAAATATCGAACCGGTGGGACGGTATATTGAAATGACGACTATCAGCGTCGCTCGCTATCTCCTCCAGGCCAAGACGGGTTAAAATCCCGGCGCATTGCTTCATGTCTATGGCTTCACCCAGTAAATCTTTTGCTGCGGTCGAACGCAGGCCGATATTCGGCCTTTTCGGCAATGCCTGCTCCACCACCGCTTCAGCCACCGGCCCCGGTTCTCCTCCGCAAATCTCCATAATCAACTGTGTGGCGCGTTCCATCGCCCGGCGTTGCAACATAAAATCCACCCCGCGTTCAAAACGATGGGATGCATCCGTATGCATACCGAACTGTCGAGCCCGGCCGGCTACGACAAGCGGAGTAAAAAAAGCGCTTTCCAGGAAAACATGCCGGGTACTGTCACTGACCGCTGACTCCAGACCGCCCATCACACCGGCCATAGCCAGCGCTCGTTCAGTATCGGCAATCACCAGGGTATCTGCCGGCATTACCCGGGATTCTCCATCCAGCAGGGTAATTTCCTCTCCGGCAGCAGCATAGCGCACTGAGATGGCGCCAGTTAACTTATCATTGTCAAAGGCATGCATGGGTTGCCCCAATTCCAACATCACGTAGTTGGTGATATCAACGACCGGGTTCAGGCTGCGCAATCCGCAACGGCGCAACTTCTCCCTCAACCACAACGGGCTGGGGCGTGAAATATCGATATTGTTGATAATCCGACCTGCGTAGCGTGGACAGCCGTCCGGCGCTACCAGGTTTATGCTGCGGGAATGGTCATGGCCGGCAGCTACCGGAGAGGTGTTGACAGGGGACTCAAAGGGCTTTTGATTAATGACCGCAATTTCCCGGGCTATGCCGTTAATACTCAGGCAATCACCGCGATTGGGCGTCAGACCGATGTCAAACACCTTATCATCAAGCTGCATCAACCCGGATAACGTAGCGCCGGGCATGCTATCATCCGCCAGCAGAAACAACTCATCGGCCTCCTCCGACAGACCCAGTTCAGCCGCAGAGCAGAGCATGCCGATGGATGTGACCCCCCGGATATCCGTCTCCTTTATTTCCACGGAGCCGGGCAATATAACCCCGACACCTGCATAAGGGTAACATCGCCCCGGTTTTACCCCAGGCGCCCCTGTCACTACGAGAACCGGTGAAGCTGCGTCCTTTGTTACCGTACAAACAGAAAGTTTGGCCGCATCAGGATGTTTTTCAACAGACTCCACCCGACCCGCCACCACACCGTCCAGTTTCGGCGCCGCAGCAGCCACGTCCTCCACCTCCATACCCAACATGGTGAGTTGATCCGCCAGGGTCTCGGTCGAAACCGGCGGGTCAACCCATTCGCGCAGCCATAGTTCACTGAATTTCATATTTGACTATTTAGCCACAGAGGACACAGAGTTTGCACCATAATATCTCCGACAGGTTTGCATGAGCTTTTTAAGACTATCATCCGCAGGGACAGCGGATGGTAAGCGTACAGGGACGTATTTACAGCGGGTCTTGAAAAGCTCATGCAAACCTGTCTCCACTACCTCTGAGTCCTCTGTGGCTCATATTTACTAATTAAACTGTCTTAAAAACCGCAGGTCGTTTTCAAAGAACATGCGGATATCATTAATGCTGTAGCGCAACATGGCGATACGCTCCACCCCCATGCCAAAGGCAAACCCGGAATATTTCCGGCTGTCGATGCCGACGTTTTCCAGAACCGTCGGATGCACCATGCCGCATCCCAGTATCTCCAGCCAGCCATTGTCACCGAGAATGTCCACTTCCGCGGACGGTTCGGTAAACGGGAAGTATGAGGGACGGAACCGGGTGGAAACGCCTTCACCAAAAATATGTTCGGCAAACTGCTCCAGCACACATTTCAAGTGGGCAAAGGTAACACCTTCATCGACCATGATGCCCTCCACCTGGTGAAACATGGGTGTGTGAGTCATGTCGGAATCACAACGATACACCCGGCCCGGCGCGATGACCCGCAACGGCGGCCGGGTTTCATTCATGTAGCGAATTTGTACATTTGAGGTGTGAGTACGCAGCAGCAGGTCCGCGTCACAGTAAAAGGTATCATGCATAGCCCGGGCCGGATGATGCTCGGGGATATTCAAAGCGGCAAAGTTGTGGTAGTCGTCCTCAATTTCAGGTCCGTCCGCGACGGTAAACCCAATCTCCACAAACAGTCGTTCAATTTCCTGTAGAGTCAGCGTAATCGGATGTAATCCCCCGCCGCGCTGACCCCGGCCCGGCAAGGTTACATCGATTCTTTCATGGGCCAGGCGTTGCGACAACTGCTGCTGTTGCAACTCCGATTTACGCAGGCTCAGCGCTTCCTGCAGTTGTTGCTTGGCCTGGTTGATTGCCTGTCCCGCTACAGACCTTTCCGTCTCAGGCAAACTACCCAGCCGCTTCAAGCGCTGCGTGATCTCACCTCTTTTCCCGAGATAACGAATACGCGTGTCATCCAGGCTGCGTTCATCCACAGCCCCGGCAACATCATTGAGCGCTTGTTCAAGTAAATCCCGGAGTTCGGTCATGGCTGATGAAATAGAGACTTGGCTCCAGGGTCGGCTTCAAAGCCCTTTTCCAATTCAGCTGTTCTGTCTGGCCTGTTCCGCCAATTGAGCAAACGCGTTTTTATCATTTACCGCCATATCTGCCAGCAGTTTCCGATCAACCTGAATATCTGCCTTGTGCAACCCGTCCATAAAACGGCTGTAGGACAAGCCATTCTCCCTTGCCGCCGCATTGATACGGGTGATCCAGAGCGCGCGGAACTGCCGTTTACGCTGACGCCGATCCCGGTAAGCGTATTGGCCGGCTTTTGTAACTGCCTGTTTGGCCACCCTGTATACATTTTTCCGACGACCCCGGTAGCCCTTGGCCTGTTCAATAACCTTTTTGTGTCGGGCGTGTGCGGTAACGCCCCGCTTTACTCTCGGCATAACTAAAATTCCTCAACTATACGGCAGCAACTGTGCCAGTGATTTCTCATCACTCTTGTCAATCAACTGCATTGAACGCAATTTTCTGATCCGTTTAGCACTTTTTTTGGTCAGAATATGGCTACGGTGGGACTGCCGATGTTTAAACCGGCCCGACGCAGTCTTGCTGAAGCGCTTCGCCGCGCCACGATTTGTTTTCAATTTCGGCATTACAATCCAACTCCACTAACTCTTCAATTATTCTGTTTACTCTACAACTGGCCCGAACTGCGGACGCAGGGCTGAAAATATCTCAGCGTTTGGGGGCCAGTATAATAATCATTTGACGGCCTTCCAGTTTAGCTTTCTGCTCCACTTCCGCGCTCTCCTGCATATCAGCTTCTATCCGATCCAGCATTTTGCTGCCCAACTCCTGGTGAGCCATCTCACGGCCACGAAAGCGCAAGGTAACTTTTACCTTGTCGCCGTTCTCTAAAAACCGGGAAATGTTCCTCAGTTTTACCTGGTAATCGCCGTCATCGGTACCGGGCCTGAACTTCACTTCCTTAACCTGAATCTGCTTTTGTTTCTTCCTCGCGGCATGCTTTTTCTTGTTTTGCTCAAACAGGAACTTACCGAAGTCCATGATCCTGCAGACGGGAGGTTCTGCATTGGGAACGATCTCGACCAGGTCGAGTTCAGCATCATCGGCCTGTTTCAAAGCTTCATCCAGGTTCACGACGCCGACTTGTCCACCCTGCGCGCCAATCAACCTGACCTCTGCAGCGGTAATTCCTTCATTCACACGATTCTGTTTTTTAATTACGATTCTTATTCCTCCTGTTATTCAGACACGTATCCACCACGATGCACTTGAACCTGCCAGCCCGCGACGGCAATCTTAATTCGCTCCATTCTCAATCAACCGAGCCATAAAATCGGCCAATGATAACACACCTAAGTCTTTTCCGTCACGAGTACGAACGGCTACCGTATTACTTTCCATCTCACGGGCGCCGATAATCAACTGGTAAGGCACGCGTTGCAGCGCGTGTTCACGGATTTTAAGGTTGATTGTTTCATTTCTCAAGTCTGTATTTACCCGGAAACCTTGATCTTTCACGGTTTGCGCCACGGACAGGGCATAATCTGCCTGATGTTGCGTAATTGAAGCCACGACAACCTGTACCGGCGCCAGCCATAGCGGGAACGAACCTGCGTAATGTTCAATGATAATTCCTATGAAGCGCTCCAATGAACCCAGGATTGCCCGATGCAGCATGACAGGAACCTTTTTTTCACTGCTATCATCCACATACTGTGCACCCAAACGACCCGGCATGGAAAAATCCGCCTGTATAGTGCCGCATTGCCACACCCGGCCAATGCTGTCTTTCAGGGAAAAGTCGATTTTGGGGCCATAAAACGCGCCTTCACCCGGCTGCAACCCCCAATCCACCCCCTTGGCATTGAGCGCCTGCTCCAGGGCCTGCTCGGCCTTGTCCCAGATCGCATCATCACCTACGCGGTTTCCCGGTCGGGTGGATAACTTCATAATCACCTCGTGGAAGCCGAAATCAGCGTAAACCTCGAATAACAAGTCGATAAAATCGGAGACTTCCGACTGGATTTGAGCTTCACTACAAAAGATATGAGCGTCATCCTGGGTAAACCCCCTGACCCGCATCAGGCCATGCAAGGTCCCCGAGGCTTCATTCCGATGGCAGGAACCGAATTCCGAAAAGCGTAGCGGCAAGTCCCGGTAGCTTTTCAAACCCTGGTTGAACACCTGTATATGACCGGGACAGTTCATGGGTTTAATAGCGTAATCGCGATTTTCCGAACTGGTGGTAAACATATCCGCGTGAAACTTGTCCCAATGGCCGGATTTCTCCCATAAACTGCGGTCCAACACCTGCGGCGTGTTGATTTCCTGGTAGCCCTTTCCAGCCAGTTTAGCGTGGATATAATCCCTGACGATGCCATACAGCGTCCAACCCCTGGGATGCCAGAATACCAGGCCCGGCGCTTCTTCCTGGAAATGGAACAGGTCCTGTTTACGCCCCAGTTTACGGTGGTCGCGTTTCTCCGCTTGTTCCAGGCGATGCAGGTATTGCTTTAAGGCCTTCCTGTCAGGCCAGGCCGTCCCGTAGATTCGTTGTAACATTTCATTATTGGAATCGCCGCGCCAGTAAGCCCCTGCCAGCTTGGTCAGCTTGAACGCCGTGAGTTTGCCGGTACTGGGCACATGAGGACCACGGCAGAGGTCAATGAACTCGCCCTGCCGGTACAGTGACAATTCCTCATCTGCAGGAATGGATTCGATGATCTGCGCCTTGTATTCCTCTCCCAGTCCACGAAAGAAAGCAACAGCTTCATCCCGTGGCATGACAGAGCGCCTGACACTGAGGTCCTGGCGGGCCAGATCCGTCATCTTTTCTTCTATTGCAGCAAGATCTTCCGGGGTAAACGACCGCTCAAAGGCAAAATCATAGTAAAAACCGTCTTCAATAACGGGACCGATTGTCACCTGTGCCTGCGGAAACAATTCTTTCACCGCCTGCGCCATCAGGTGCGCGCAGGAGTGGCGCAATACTTCCAGACCTTCTTCATCCCGGCTGGTAATAATGCGCAGGGCTGCATCAGCGTCAATCAGGTGGGAAGCATCGGTCAACCTGCCGTCAACTTCGGCTGCCAGGGTCGCCCGGGCCAGGCCAGGCCCGATATCTGCGGCAATATCCAGTATGGATAAGGGTTGCTCGTAGCTGCGCTGACTGCCGTCAGGCAGGGTAATAACAGGCATATCTTCTCCTTCATCAGTGGTGGCCCCCACAACAGGCCACGTGTTTACCCGGCGTGATTATCGCATCGACTGATGCAATATCCGGGTTAGAGATAATCAATGTCGCGTTTTGTAATCCGCATCCTTCATAACAGGATGCGGGCTTAACGTCTGGTAGGCGCGATTGGATTCGAACCAACGACCCCTACCGTGTCGAGGTAGTGCTCTAACCAACTGAGCTACGCGCCTTTGAATGTTATAGTATACAATGAACTGAATTATCGGGCAAACAGGAAATCCGGCGCGTCCAGGTCGGAGACATCCACATCCTGCAGGACTATTCTGCCGCCACCATGACCGGTCAGATCAATTACGCTGTCTTCGGACTCAACCGATATTATCAGGTCATTGAAAGACAAACCGGCAAAACCGGACAGGTCAATGCGATCCTCTGTGTTCACGAAGTCGGTAATAGTATCGGTACCGTTATCCCCTTTGACAAAGGTGAATCTGTCACTCCCATTGCCGCCGGACAACCTGTCGACGCCTTCGTCACCGGAGATTACATCATCACCGTCATCGCCGCTCAGTCCGTCGTCACCGCTTCCACCGAACAATTCGTCCGAGCCTGCTTCACCCAGGAGTCTGTCGTCACCCCCGCGGCCTCGCAAAATGTCGTTGCCATCACCTCCCGACAGCCTGTCATTTCCCGCACCTCCGTCCACAACGTCATTTCCATTAAGCCCTGATATCGAAACAACGTTTTCACTGCCTGTAAAGGAGTCTGCAAATCGCGAACCCCAAACATTCTCAATATTAACAACCCTGTCCCCCTCGGCCTCACCCCCGGTCCCCGTGCCGGCCACAAAATCCACCTTTACACCCACCGGCGAGCGGCTGTAATCCAGCGTATCCAGACCCTCACCCCCGTCAATCACGTCCGCACCCGGACCACCCGACAGACTGTCATCACCGTCTCCACCCAGCAGACTGTCATCACCGTCTCCACCCAGCAGACTGTCAGCACCCTCACCTCCATCCAGCTCATCAGCGCCCGCAGCGCCCACCAGACTGTCATTGCCGCCACGGCCCCATAACCGGTCATCCCCCTCATTACCCCATAACCGGTCATCACCGGCGCCACCGTCCAACTCGTCTGCGCCCGCATCGCCCGAGAACGAATCATCCCCGCCACTACCCGTCACACGGTCGGCAAATCGCGAACCCCAGACATTCTCCATAGCCACTATCCGATCCCCTTCAGCATCGCCCCCGGCTCCCGTGCCGGCCACAAAATCCACCTCCACACCCGCCAAAGACCCGCTGTAGTCCAGAATGTCAATACCCTCACCCCCGTCCATCACGTCCGCGCCCGCCTCGCCCGCCAGCGTATCCGCACCCTCACCACCCAGCAGACTGTCAGCACCCTCACCTCCATAGAGCTTGTCAGCCCCTGCATCGCCTTGCAGCTCATCCGCCCCAGCATCACCAGCCAGACTGTCCGCACCCGGACCGCCCGACAGACTGTCCGCACCCGGACCACCCGACAGACTGTCATCACCGTCTCCACCCAGCAGACTGTCATCACCGTCTCCACCCAGCAGACTGTCAGCACCCTCACCTCCATCCAGCTCATCAGCGCCCGCAGCGCCCACCAGACTGTCATTGCCGCCACGGCCCCATAACCGGTCATCCCCCTCATTACCCCATAACCGGTCATCACCGGCGCCACCGTCCAACTCGTCTGCGCCCGCATCGCCCGAGAACGAATCATCCCCGCCACTACCCGTCACACGGTCGGCAAATCGCGAACCCCAGACATTCTCCATAGCCACTATCCGATCCCCTTCAGCATCGCCCCCGGCTCCCGTGCCGGCCACAAAATCCACCTCCACACCCGCCAAAGACCCGCTGTAGTCCAGAATGTCAATACCCTCACCACCGTCCATCACGTCCGCGCCCGCCTCGCCCGCCAGCGTATCCGCACCCTCACCACCCAGCAGACTGTCAGCACCCTCACCTCCATAGAGCTTGTCAGCCCCTGCATCGCCTTGCAGCTCATCCGCCCCAGCATCACCAGCCAGACTGTCCGCACCCGGACCGCCCGACAGACTGTCCGCACCCGGACCACCCGACAGACTGTCATCACCGTCTCCACCCAGCAGACTGTCATCACCGTCTCCACCCAGCAGACTGTCAGCACCCTCACCTCCATCCAGCTCATCAGCGCCCGCAGCGCCCACCAGACTGTCATTGCCGCCACGGCCCCATAACCGGTCATCCCCCTCATTACCCCATAACCGGTCATCACCGGCGCCACCGTCCAACTCGTCTGCGCCCGCATCGCCCGAGAACGAATCATCCCCGCCACTACCCGTCACACGGTCGGCAAATCGCGAACCCCAGACATTCTCCATAGCCACTATCCGATCCCCTTCAGCATCGCCCCCGGCTCCCGTGCCGGCCACAAAATCCACCTCCACACCCGCCAAAGACCCGCTGTAGTCCAGAATGTCAATACCCTCACCACCGTCCATCACGTCCGCGCCCGCCTCGCCCGCCAGCGTATCCGCACCCTCACCACCCAGCAGACTGTCAGCACCCTCACCTCCATAGAGCTTGTCAGCCCCTGCATCGCCTTGCAGCTCATCCGCCCCGGCATCACCAGCCAGACTGTCCGCACCCGGACCGCCCGACAGACTGTCCGCACCCGGACCACCCGACAGACTGTCATCACCGTCTCCACCCAGCAGACTGTCATCACCGTCTCCACCCAGCAGACTGTCAGCACCCTCACCTCCATCCAGCTCATCAGCGCCCGCAGCGCCCACCAGACTGTCATTGCCGCCACGGCCCCATAACCGGTCATCCCCCTCATTACCCCATAACCGGTCATCACCGGCGCCACCGTCCAACTCGTCTGCGCCCGCATCGCCCGAGAACGAATCATCCCCGCCACTACCCGTCACACGGTCGGCAAATCGCGAACCCCAGACATTCTCCATAGCCACTATCCGATCCCCTTCAGCATCGCCCCCGGCTCCCGTGCCGGCCACAAAATCCACCTCCACACCCGCCAAAGACCCGCTGTAGTCCAGAATGTCAATACCCTCACCCCCGTCCATCACGTCCGCGCCCGCCTCGCCCGCCAGCGTATCCGCACCCTCACCACCCAGCAGACTGTCAGCACCCTCACCTCCATAGAGCTTGTCAGCCCCTGCATCGCCTTGCAGCTCATCCGCCCCGGCATCACCAGCCAGACTGTCCGCACCCGGACCGCCCGACAGACTGTCCGCACCCGGACCACCCGACAGACTGTCATCACCGTCTCCACCCAGCAGACTGTCATCACCGTCTCCACCCAGCAGACTGTCAGCACCCTCACCTCCATCCAGCTCATCAGCGCCCGCAGCGCCCACCAGACTGTCATTGCCGCCACGGCCCCATAACCGGTCATCCCCCTCATTACCCCATAACCGGTCATCACCGGCGCCACCGTCCAACTCGTCTGCGCCCGCATCGCCCGAGAACGAATCATCCCCGCCACTACCCGTCACACGGTCGGCAAATCGCGAACCCCAGACATTCTCCATAGCCACTATCCGATCCCCTTCAGCATCGCCCCCGGCTCCCGTGCCGGCCACAAAATCCACCTCCACACCCGCCAAAGACCCGCTGTAGTCCAGAATGTCAATACCCTCACCACCGTCCATCACGTCCGCGCCCGCCTCGCCCGCCAGCGTATCCGCACCCTCACCACCCAGCAGACTGTCAGCACCCTCACCTCCATAGAGCTTGTCAGCCCCTGCATCGCCTTGCAGCTCATCCGCCCCGGCATCACCAGCCAGACTGTCCGCACCCGGACCGCCCGACAGACTGTCCGCACCCGGACCACCCGACAGACTGTCATCACCGTCTCCACCCAGCAGACTGTCATCACCGTCTCCACCCAGCAGACTGTCAGCACCCTCACCTCCATCCAGCTCATCAGCGCCCGCAGCGCCCACCAGACTGTCATTGCCGCCACGGCCCCATAACCGGTCATCCCCCTCATTACCCCATAACCGGTCATCACCGGCGCCACCGTCCAACTCGTCTGCGCCCGCATCGCCCGAGAACGAATCATCCCCGCCACTACCCGTCACACGGTCGGCAAATCGCGAACCCCAGACATTCTCCATAGCCACTATCCGATCCCCTTCAGCATCGCCCCCGGCTCCCGTGCCGGCCACAAAATCCACCTCCACACCCGCCAAAGACCCGCTGTAGTCCAGAATGTCAATACCCTCACCACCGTCCATCACGTCCGCGCCCGCCTCGCCCGCCAGCGTATCCGCACCCTCACCACCCAGCAGACTGTCAGCACCCTCACCTCCATAGAGCTTGTCAGCCCCTGCATCGCCTTGCAGCTCATCCGCCCCGGCATCACCAGCCAGACTGTCCGCACCCGGACCGCCCGACAGACTGTCCGCACCCGGACCACCCGACAGACTGTCATCACCGTCTCCACCCAGCAGACTGTCATCACCGTCTCCACCCAGCAGACTGTCAGCACCTTCACCCCCGTACAGCTCATCAGCGCCCGCAGCGCCCACCAGACTGTCATTGCCGCCACGGCCCCATAACCGGTCATCCCCCTCATTACCCCATAACCGGTCATCACCGGCGCCACCGTCCAACTCGTCTGCGCCCGCATCGCCCGAGAACGAATCATCCCCGCCACTACCCGTCACACGGTCGGCAAATCGCGAACCCCAGACATTCTCCATAGCCACTATCCGATCCCCTTCAGCATCGCCCCCGGCTCCCGTGCCGGCCACAAAATCCACCTCCACACCCGCCAAAGACCCGCTGTAGTCCAGAATGTCAATACCCTCACCACCGTCCATCACGTCCGCGCCCGCCTCGCCCGCCAGCGTATCCGCACCCTCACCACCCAGCAGACTGTCAGCACCCTCACCTCCATAGAGCTTGTCAGCCCCTGCATCGCCTTGCAGCTCATCCGCCCCGGCATCACCAGCCAGACTGTCCGCACCCGGACCGCCCGACAGACTGTCCGCACCCGGACCACCCGACAGACTGTCATCACCGTCTCCACCCAGCAGACTGTCATCACCGTCTCCACCCAGCAGACTGTCAGCACCTTCACCCCCGTACAGCTCATCAGCGCCCGCAGCGCCCACCAGACTGTCATTGCCGCCACGGCCCCATAACCGGTCATCCCCCTCATTACCCCATAACCGGTCATCACCGGCGCCACCGTCCAACTCGTCTGCGCCCGCATCGCCCGAGAACGAATCATCCCCGCCACTACCCGTCACACGGTCGGCAAATCGCGAACCCCAGACATTCTCCATAGCCACTATCCGATCCCCTTCAGCATCGCCCCCGGCTCCCGTGCCGGCCACAAAATCCACCTCCACACCCGCCAAAGACCCGCTGTAGTCCAGAATGTCAATACCCTCACCACCGTCCATCACGTCCGCGCCCGCCTCGCCAGCTAACGTGTCATTACCACTACCCCCCCATATTTCGTCCGCATCCTGGCCCCCTCGCAAAATGTCTGCGCCTTCTCCACCATCCAGCCTGTCACTCCCGGCATCACCGTCCAGAATATTACTGCCACTGTCGCCAGTCAGAAGATCGGCAAAAGCAGAACCCCAGATATTTTCAATGCCACTGATATGATCACCCTGGGCATGGCCTCCGGCGACAATATTATCGAGCAGATTCGCCCTGACCCCTGCATCGGATTCCCTGTAATCCAGTGCATCCAGATCACCTCCTCCGTCAATGATATCGGCTCCGGAACCGCCTGCCAGGGTGTCGTCTCCGGCCTCGCCATGCAGTCTGTCAGTACCTTCTCCACCCCGCAGGTTGTCATCACCTCCCCCTCCTGCCAGGGTATCAGCCCCTGGCCCACCGATGAACGTATTCATACCGGCGTCACCAGTCATAATGTCGTCAAAAGCAGACCCCCAAATATTCTCGACATTGGTTATCATGTCACCCCCCGCATGGCCGCCAGCAAACATCCCTGCAGCCAGGTTTACCCTGACCCCCGCATCCGACCCACCGTAGTCCAGGGTGTCCATACCGTCCCTCCCGTCTATGGCGTCTGCGCCTGCCCCACCCCAGATCAGGTTATCGCCGGAATCACCAATCAGTGTGTCGGCGTCCGCACCGCCGTACAGGTCGTATCCACCCTCAACCCCACTGTTGGTTAAAAGAATGATCACCACCGCCAGGGTAAGGCCCAGAATTAATAAATCCGTAACAGAAATAAGGGGTTTCATCGGTTTTGCTGAGAACTATCAGTTATAGGCAACGATCAAAAGAAACAACGGGTTATAGTGGTCAACCGGCTCTCTGCTCGTGGATTTCCAGGCTGAATTCCTTGATGCGCGCGATCTCGTCGCGTATCTCGGCTGCCCGCTCGAATTCCAGGTCGCGGGCATGTTGATACATCTGTTCTTCCAACTGGCGAATTTTTTTCATCAGCAGGTCAGGAGGAAGCTCCATGTAAACGGTTTTCTGCTCTGCCACTTTTGCATAGCGCCGCGTCCTGCCGCGCTGATCGCTATAAGCCCCTTCAAGTATGTCAGTGACCGCCTTGCGTATACCCTGCGGGGTAATACCGTGGGCCTGGTTAAATCGTCGTTGTCTTTCACGGCGCCGCTCGGTCTCCCGGATAGCCCGCTCGATGGAGCCTGTCATCCTGTCGGCGTACATAATCGCCCTGCCGTTGATATTGCGGGCAGCGCGGCCTACGGTCTGGATCAAGGTCGTCTCTGAGCGCAAAAAACCTTCCTTATCGGCATCCAGTATGGCCACCAAAGACACCTCCGGCATGTCCAGCCCCTCCCGCAACAGGTTAATCCCGACCAGCACGTCAAAAACCCCCAGGCGCAGATCCCGAATGATCTCAACCCGCTCCACCGTATCTATGTCGGAGTGCAGGTAGCGCACCTTGACGCCATGTTCGGCCAGGTAGTCGGTCAGGTCTTCCGCCATGCGCTTGGTCAGGGTGGTAACCAGCACCCGCTCATTGCGCTGCTCACAGATACGGATTTCCGATAACAGGTCGTCCACCTGCGTTACAACCGGACGTATGTCCACTTCCGGGTCAACCAGACCCGTAGGACGGACAAGCTGTTCGATAATCTCGCCCGATCGGTCACGCTCATAAGGACCCGGCGTTGCCGACACAAAAATCATTTGCGGTGAGAGGTGTTCAAACTCATCGAAGCGCAACGGCCGGTTGTCCAGGGCACAGGGCAGGCGAAAACCATACTCCACCAGGTTTTCCTTGCGTGAACGATCGCCGCGGTACATGGCGCCCAACTGGGGTATGGTCACATGGCTTTCATCCACCACCAGCAAGGCATTATGGGGCAGGTAATCAAACAGGGTCGGCGGCGGTTCCCCGGGCCTTCTGCCGGACAGGTGGCGGGAGTAGTTTTCAATCCCGGTGCAATAACCGATCTCCATCATCATTTCCAGGTCAAACCGGGTGCGTTGCTCCAGGCGCTGTAATTCGACCAGCTTATTGGTCTGGCGGAATTGCTCCAGCCGTAGTGACAGTTCCTCCCTGATGACTTCAATAGCATCAAGGATGATCTGGCGTTCGGTCACGTAATGGGACTTGGGGTGTATGGTGATGCGCGGGACCTGTTTGTAGATTTCCCCGGTCAGCGGATCAAAGATTGAAATGGACTCAATCTCATCATCAAACAACTCGACCCGTATTCCCTCGCGCTCGGATTCAGCCGGATAGACATCGATAATGTCGCCCCGAACCCGGTAAGTGGCGCGGTGCAGTTCCACCTCGTTGCGGGTATATTGCATCTCGGCAAGCCGGCGTAGGAAAAAACGTTGCTCCATCCTCTCGCCCCGGTCCAGGTGCAACACCATTTTCAGGTAGGCCTGGGGATCGCCCAGACCGTAAATGGCGGAAACGGTAGCAACGATGATGGTATCCGGGCGCTCCAGCAGGGCCTTGGTAGCGGACAAGCGCATCTGTTCTATATGCTCATTGATGGATGCGTCTTTTTCGATATAGGTATCGGTGGAAGGGACATAAGCTTCCGGCTGGTAATAATCGTAATAAGAAACAAAGTATCCCACGGCATTGGCGGGAAAAAACTCCCGCATCTCGCCGTACAATTGCGCGGCCAGGGTCTTGTTAGGCGCCAGGATCAACGTGGGGCGCTGCAATTTCTCGATCAGGTTGGCTATGGTAAAGGTCTTGCCGGAACCCGTCACGCCCAGCAGTGTCTGCTGTGCGATCCCGCTTTGGATAGAATGGTATAATTGTGCAATGGCCTCGGGTTGATCGCCCGCAGGAGAAAAATCAGCCTGTAATTTGAATTTCTTTGCCATTGCCGCAATGATCCGCATTATAATACACGAATCGTCATCCCGAAGCAGAACCCGGCAGCAGACGTCTTCTGACGCCTGTGCAGATAACGCAAACAAACGTGCCACACAGCTTGTTATAGCCTGAAACTGTACGAAAAAGAGGATACCAGTTTGGAAATTCGAGTCGCACAGCGCGCCACTAGCATTAAGCCTTCTCCCACTCTTGCCGTTACCGCCAAGGCAGCGGAATTAAAGGCGGCTGGCCGGGATATCATTGCCCTGAGTGCGGGCGAGCCGGATTTTGACACGCCGACCCATATCAAGGAGGCAGCGATCAAGGCTATCCATGACGGCAAAACAAAATACACCGCGGCGGGCGGCATGCCCGACCTCAAACAGGCCGTCGCCGATAAGTTTCATCGGGAAAATGCCCTCGCATACGAACCGGACCAGGTCCTCGTCTCCTGCGGGGCCAAACACAGCATCTACAACCTGATGCAGGCATTACTCAACCCCGGTGATGAAGTGATTATCCCCTCACCTTACTGGGTCTCCTATCCGGACATGGCAAAACTGGCAGGGGCGGAGCCCGTGGTGATCAGGGCCGGGATCAAGAACCGTTTCAAAATCACCCCGAAGCAGCTGGGCAGGTTCATCACCGACAAGACGCGCCTGCTCATCATCAACAGCCCGTCGAACCCCACCGGGGTCAGTTATTCCAGGGCGGAACTGGCGGAAATCGCAACTGTACTGGTGGAATACCCGGATATAGTCATTCTGACGGACGATATTTACGAGCATATCCTGTGGGGGCAGGATGGATTTAAAAATATCGTCAACGTCTGCCCGGAACTGTACGACAGGACTGTTGTGGTCAACGGTGTCTCCAAGGCCTACTCCATGACCGGTTGGCGCATCGGTTACCTGGGCGCTCCCTTGCCACTGGTTAAAGCGGCACAAAAAATCCAGTCACAAAGCACTTCCAATGCTTCTTCCATCTCGCAATACGCCGCCATCGCCGCGTTGAACGGCGACCAGGCCTATATCAACGAGAGTATGGCGATCTTCAAACAGCGGCATGATTTCGTCCATGCCGGTTTAAACGACATCCCCGGCGTTGAATGTACTGCCTCCGACGGCACATTTTACAGCTTCCCCAATATGCAAGGTGTAATTGATAAGCTGGACAACATCAACAATGATATAGAACTGGGCGAATACCTGCTGGAACAGGCAGAGGTTGCCCTGGTGCCGGGCTCGGCTTTCGGGGCAAAAGGCTACATGCGCCTGTCCTATGCCACCAGCATGGAGAACCTGGAGATTGCGATTGGGCGTTTAAAAGATGCACTGGGTTGACTAAAAGTGTATAATCTCCAAGTGTGGGAGCGCTCAAGCGTAATTAATAAGGAGAGGCAATATGAGTATGATAAACACGGAACTATATGATGCATTACTCAGTGTGAATGTACCGGAAATGAAAGCCCGCAAAGCCGCTGAATCAATTTTAGATCATACGCAAGTTGCTACTAAAACAGACCTGACCGAATTTCGAGTTGAGGTAAAAGCGGAAATGCAGGTACTTAAATGGATGGTAGGCGTAAATATGGCACTGACACTGGGCCTCATTTGGCAGGCCATGGCTTGACAGCCCTGATATATAAACCTATTCCCCGGTAGCTCAGTCGGTAGAGCGGGTGACTGTTAATCACTAGGTCGGCGGTTCGAGCCCGTCCCGGGGAGCCATTTTAAACGATGACTTGTGTCATTATTAGAATCGAAGGTTGCAAAAAGAAACCTTCTGGTTATAATAGATACTCTTTATAAATTTGTATTTCTGTGAGGACACATGTCAAAAGCCATCAAACTATCAGATCAATTAGTCGCGGATGCCACTAAATACGCCAAAGTGTTTCATCGTTCGCCACCGAAGCAGATTGAACATTGGGCGATAATTGGCAAAATGACTGAGGAAAACCCTGATTTACCGTTACGCTTTGTGAAAGATATATTAATCGGGCTTGAAGAGGCAGATTCCGGGGAGCTCAGCGAGTATCAATTTGGATGCACGTGATTCAAACCGGTGTCTTCTACAGGACGATTAAAAAGCTTCACAAGACAGATAAAACAGCGGTTGATGACGCGCTAAGGAAGATTATTCACGACACCAGTATCGGCGCCATGAAAAAGGGCGCACTTGCCGGTGTACGCGTGTATAAATTCAAGGTGGCTGATAAACAGTATTTACTGGCTTACCGGCATGAGAAGAAACCGGACCGCATTACCCTGTTGGCCTTGGGTTCACACGAAATTTTTTATCGTGATTTATCGAAATAATATCAGTGTGGCGTCACACTGTTAATCTTTCACCAGATTTTTAAGGTAGGCATGAAATTCCGCTCCAATCGCCTCATGCCTGAGCGCATAGTCAACGTTGGCTTTCATATATCCCAGGATTGAGCCGCAGTCGCTACGCCTGCCTTCAAATTCACACAGGTACACATCTTCTTCAGCGATCAGCGCAGCAATGGCGTCAGTCAGTTGAATTTCATTCCCCGCGCCCCTGGGAGTGGTTTCCAGCAGCGCCATGATTCGCGGCGTGAAAATATAGCGCCCTACGATCGCCAGGGTTGACGGCGCTTCCTCGGGGGCGGGTTTTTCCACAACCGATTTCATTTTTTTTATGCCGTCGGCGCCCTCACTTGTTTCAACGATCCCATAGCGGGAAGCATCTTCAGGCGCCACGTTCTCCACCGCGATGACGCTGGCGTTTTTCTTCCGGTAAACGGCAAGCATCTGTTGCAGACACGTGCGCGTCTCGTGATAAATCAAATCATCAGGCAGGATAACCGCGAACGGCTCATCTCCGATAAGGGGTTTGGCGCACAGGACAGCATGGCCCAACCCCAGGGGTTCATGCTGGATGACATAACGGCAGCTTGTCCCTTCCGGTGGAATACTCCTGACAGTTTCGAGCAATTCCTGTTTCCCCCTCAGCGCCAATTCCTTTTCCAGCAAGGCATTGGGTTGAAAATGATCCCGGATGATCTGTTTTGTCTCTGCGGTAACAAAAATCAGCTCGCCGATACCGGCGCTGAGCGCCTCCTCAACGGCCTGCTGGATAATGGGGCGGTCCACCAGGGTCAGCATTTCCTTAGGCAGAACTTTCGTGGCCGGCAGGGTACGCGACCCCAGACCCGCAACGGGGAACACGGCTTTATTTATTTTCATGCACCACCATGGGCTACCCTGGCAAACTCAGGCGGCCCTTCATCACTGTCATGGGGAACAAGGTCGGCCAGTATTCTTTTTATCTTGTCGTCATCCGCATCCGCAAGGGCCTGTTCCAGACGGGAAACCGCCTGTTTAACTTTGTTCCAGTCAATCGGGGTATGTTTTGCCTGGAATACTTTGTCATTCCTTGTTTGTTCTTTTTCTTCACTGCCATAAAACAGTTCCTCATACAACTTCTCGCCCGGCCGCAGACCTACGTATTCTATCTCAATATCCTCTCTGGGCACTTTACCGGACAAACGGATCATTTGTTCAGCCAGGTAGTCGATCCTGACAGGGTCTCCCATGTCCAGTACGTAAATTCCCCCTTCCTCTTCCACGACACTGGCCTGCAGGATCAACTGGCACGCCTCCCTTATTGTCATGAAGTAGCGGGTCATATCAGGATGGGTTACCGTCAACGGACCCCCCGATTGTATCTGTTCCCTGAACAGCGGGACTACGCTGCCGTCCGAACCCAGCACGTTGCCAAACCTGACCGTAATAAAACGCGTGGAGGAAACCGCATTCATCCCCTCGCAGTAAATCTCTCCCGCACGCTTGGTTGCCCCGAGGATACTGGTCGGGTTAACTGCTTTGTCAGTGGAAATAAATACAAATTTGTCACATTGAAATTTGCTCGCAGCCTCGGCAGTGATCCGGGTGCCGATAATATTATTCTTGACGGCCTGGGCCGGATGCGCCTGTAACAGGGGCACGTGCTTGTATGCGGCGGCATGGAATACCATGTCGGGTCTATATCGTTCCAAAACGCTCTCGACAAGTTGCCTGTCACACACACCACCCAATACCGTAACCAGGTTGAGTTGCGGGTACTGATGTTCCAGTTCATTCTGTATCCGGTACAGGTTGAACTCACTCCGTTCATATATGATCAACGCGTCCGGCACAAAGCCGGCAACCTGCCGGCAAAGCTCCGTTCCGATTGAGCCGCCGCCACCGGTAACCAGGATAACTTTGCCGGACAATCCGGCCCGCATCATGACACGATCCAGTTCGATTTTTTCCCTTCCCAACAGATCCTCAATAGAGACTTCCTGAATGGAGTTGACGGTGACCTGTCCGGAGATCAGATCTTCAAGTTTAGGCAGGGTTTTAAACTCCGTTTCGGTACTTTCACAGATGCTGACCAGTTTCTGCATCCTGGCGGAGGACAATGAGGGGATTGCAATCACAATCAGGTCTACGGACTGTTTCCTTGCCACTTCGGGAATTTCCTCGAACCCGCCAAACACCTTTATCCCGTGAATTTCACGGTTCAGCTTGTCGGAATTATCATCGATCATGCCTACCGGCAGGTACTCACCCCGGGCTTGCTGCAACATATCACGCGCCAGCATCTGGGCCGACTCGCCGGCGCCGATGATCAGGACCCGTTTACCGCCGCCGGCCCGCATACGCTGATCTTTCAGGGAACGGTATAACGCCCTGTTCCCGCCCAGGAAAACGACAAGCAGAATGATATACAACGGTATCACCGACCTGGGTACATGCTCCATCCCGGTAATGGCAAATATCACCACTGTCGCGATCAGTGCGCCGACGTAAACCGATTTGCCGATGCGGATGAAGTCATACAGGGAGGCAAAGCGCCAGATACCGCGATACAAACCGAAAATTACGTAACTGAATGACTGGCAGACGATCACCACCGGCAACATGAGTGTCGCGACCTGCATGGAGTTCTCAGGAATGGTCCCCAGGTTGAACCTCAACCAGTAGGCCAAGTACCAGGCTGCCGGGATCATCAGGACATCGTGCAGAAATACGCCCGTGCGGATGTACAGGCGCAACACGGGTTGGGAATTTTTCAGACCGTTAACAAGATTTTTGAACATCATGGATCAACAGGCCCTGGACAGCACCGCGCGTATCATGCCGGCCATGGCTGCCATCAACTCATCGCCTATGCCCGGATGCACAGGAAATGCAATGGAAGTCTCCCCCAACGCCCTGGCATAAGGTAAGCGCGGATGCCCCCGGGGTTCTGGGCCCTGATAAGCCGGTTCCCGGTAAATCTCGGGACAGATGCCGGTATCGCAAGGGATACCTGTATTGCGCAGGGCATCGACAAGCCTGGCCCTGTTCCAGTCCGAATGCAGTTTTTCCTTCCTTAAAAATGCATAAAACCGGTAATACGCGTGTTTTATATTCTCTGCAGGCGCCGGTAAACGGAGGATATCCATACCGGTCAAGGCATTCCTCAACAGCATGGCATTGCGCCTTCTTTCTTCAAGCCACGGGTCCAACCGGGTTAATTGATGCCTGCCGATTGCCGACTGCATTTCCGTCATCCGGTAATTACTGCCGACCGACCCGTGCAGGTAGGGGTATTCATGATTGCCCGTCGGCATGCTTCTCGGGTCACGGCCATGATTTCTGAAGGCGGCTGCTTTTGCCCAGAGTTCTTCATCATTGGTAATAAGCATACCACCTTCTCCACCGGTGGATATAATCTTGTCGTGACAGAAGGAAAATGCGGCGATGTGTCCCAAAGCGCCGACTTTTACCCCGTCAATGGCAGCGCCGTGGGCCTGGGCGCAATCCTCAATGAGGTGCAGGCCGTTTTCCTCGGCCAGTCCCTTCAACCCGGCCATATCACAGGGCCAGCCGGCCAGGTGTACCGCCAGGATAGCACGCGTCCTGTCCGTCATAACGGCTTCAACGGATGCAGGGGTGATAGTCTGGCTGTCCGGGTCGACGTCGGCGAAGACCGGCCTGGCGCCGCACAAAACTATACTGTTCGCCGTGGCAACAAAAGATCGGGGGGTGGTCACCACTTCATCACCGGGACCGATTCCCGATGCCCGCAAACAGAGTTCCAGGGCAACGGTCCCGTTCGCTACAGCCAGGCCATGATTGACGCCGCAGTACGCAGCAAACTCCCGTTCAAAGTCTTTTCCCTCCCGGCCGAACCAGTAATTTCCCAGGCCCGTTTCCAGTACCCGGGCGACCGCAGTTCTTTCAGCTTCACTGTATACCGGCCAGGTAGGAAGAGCGGGCAGCATGACGTATGGATTAACTGTTTCAGCAGGCCGCAGACTTTTGTCGTACGGGACGGGCAGGCACACCAACCACCGTGACCTTATCAGGGAGATCATCAATCACACACGAGCCTGCTCCAACTGTCACGCCCTGTCCGATAGTCACCCGGTTGATCACCACGGCGCCCATTCCCAGCCAACTGTAATCACCTACCTTGACTTCACCACCAAGGTGCGAGCCGGGAGACAGGTGAGTCCCTTTACCTATTACACAATCATGATCCACCGTAGCCGCAGTATTGATGATCACGGCAGTTCCCACCCGGGCATCTGCCTGTACGACCGCTTGCGCAAAGATTACCGTGCCCGTTTCAATACGAACTGAGCGCGCTACTACTGCTTCAGGATGGATAAGAGTAACCGGGTTAAACCCTGCTCGCTGAAGTTCCAGCGTCAACTCCAGGCGTTTATGGTTATCGCCAATGGCGACGATCACATCCGGATGGGTTCCATTCAATGACCTCGCTCTCTGGAAGTCAGCGATGACCGGATAATCACTGACGGACTTTACCTGCGGATAAGCATCATCTGCAAAAACGATTTCCGGCCAGTTATCCATAGCCCTTGCAGTTTCAGCTACCACCTTTCCATGACCTCCCGCCCCGAAAATCAGCAATGAACTCATGAGCTGAGGCCCTTGTATTTTTCCATAGTCGCACTGCCTTCCTGATTTATTCCGTCTCTTTTCATGATCTTTACCAGGGTCAGCAGAATGATCCTGCAGTCCAGTAAAAAAAAATGGTTATCAACATACCAGAGGTCCAACCTGAACTTTTCCTCCCAGGAAATGGCATTGCGGCCATTGACCTGCGCCCAACCGGTGATCCCGGGCTTTACGTCGTGCCGGCGCATCTGCTCATCAGTATAGAGTTCGAGGTATTCCATCAACAGGGGCCTTGGCCCGATGAGACTCATTTCGCCTTTGATGACATTAAAAAACTGGGGTAATTCATCCAGGCTGGTTCTACGCAGAAAGCTGCCCAGGCCGGTCAGCCTCGCATCATCAGGCAACAATTGTCCGTTTTCCTCCGTCTTGTCGTCCATGGTGCGAAACTTGAAAAAGGTAAATGGATTACCATGCAATCCCGGCCGTTGCTGCCGGAACAATATGGGACTGCCCAGGTTGACGTAAACCACAACGGACAGCAGGCTAAACAACGGCAACAGCAAGATTACCAGGAACAGGCTGAAAACCAGATCAAACAACCTTTTTGAGAAAAGGTACAAGTCAAGCCACCAAACACCTGTCCATCAGGTCAGCCAGCTGCTTTGCCGGACTCTTCATATTCTGCTTCTTTTCAGCATCCTGATATATTACATCTCTAAATCAAATTTCGGGAACTACTTCAAACTGTCTATAGTTTAAATTATATTGATTATACAAATGATGTAATGATGGGTTTTTAAAAATTTGCTGGCTGAGTGCATTGGAATGGAAAAAAACATGTTGAAGTTTGCCCTGGTTGGTTGTGGCAGGATCTCGAAACGTCACTCTGAACTACTGGGATATAATCGAATTGCAGGCGCAAAGTTGGCTACCGTCTGTGACATTGTGCCTGAAAAAGCTGAAAAAACAGCAAACCAGTTTGATCTGCCTTCCTATTCGGATATGCATGAAATGATGCGGTCTGAAGATATCGACGTTGTCGTTGTTCTTACGGAAAGCGGTTACCATGCAAAACATGTTATAGAGCTATCGGGCTATGGCAAGCATATTGTCGTCGAAAAACCCATGGCATTGACGCTGGACGACGCTGACGCCATGATAAAGGCCTGTGACACTTCCGGCTGTAAACTCTTTGTGGTAAAGCAAAACCGGTTTAATGTGCCGGTTGTAAAAACGCGTGAAGCACTTGAAGCCGGCCGCTTCGGCAAACTGGTACTGGGTACCGTAAGAGTGCGCTGGTGCAGGCAACAAGCTTATTACGATCAGGATCACTGGCGGGGCACCTGGGCACTGGATGGCGGCGTTCTGACGAACCAGGCAAGCCATCATATAGATTTACTTGAATGGATGATGGGTGAGGTTGAAAGTGTCTTCGCAATGAGTACAACGGCATTGGTTGATATCGAAGTGGAAGATACTGCAGTTGTTACCCTGAAGTTTAAAAACGGAGCGCTCGGCCTGATTGAGGCTACGACTGCCACCAGACCGGTAGATCTGGAAGGGTCCTTATCCATCCTGGGTGAGACAGGGTGTGTGGAAATCGGTGGTTTTGCGGTAAATCATATGAAAGTCTGGAACTTTGTTAATGAAATAAACGAAGATAAGAGTGTTATTCAACAGTATTCCGTTAACCCTCCTGACGTTTACGGGTTTGGTCATAAAGAGTATTACCATCACGTAGTCGACAGTATCGTAAACGGGAAGCAACACCTGGTTGACGGACTGGGTGGTCGACGCAGCCTGGAACTGATCAGCGCAATATATGAATCTATTGAAACAGGTAAAGAGGTCAAATTACGTTTTTCACCGGTAAACTGTCGTCTGGGTAAATAAGCCATGCCTTATACGTCCAAGCGCATCTCTATAGTGAACGCTGAAATTCCAGACAGCGTTACAATTATCCAACCAGTCAATCTTTATGGTTGTGTCCTGGGAGAAAATGTCTTTATAGGCCCCTTTGTTGAAATACAAAAAGATGCCGTTATCGGGGACTCTACTAAAATCCAGTCACACGCCTTTATATGTGAACTGGTTTCCATAGGGTCCGAGTGTTTTATCGGACATGGGGTCATGTTTATAAACGATCGGTTTGCCGATGGAGCACCCGCGGGCGGAGATAAATCCAGGTGGGGAAAAACCCGTATAGGAAATAATGTATCTATTGGAAGCAACTCGACAATTCTACCGGTAAATATTACCGATCATGTAGTGATAGGGGCCGGAAGCGTAGTGACTAAAGATATCCTGGAACCGGGAATCTACGCCGGCAACCCTGCAACCCTGAAAAGGACGTTCAATGATTAAATTTCTGGATTTGACGGCACAATATCACGGGATTAAAGAATCGATAGATACGGCAATTTTCAATGTAATAGAAAATGCAGCATTTATTGGTGGTGAGACAGTAGAGCAGTTTGAAACCGCATTCGCTGAATATTGCCAAAGTAATTATTGTGTCGGCGTCGGCAATGGTACAGATGCTTTAGAGATAGCTTTGGAAGCCGCCAATTTACCAATCGGCAGTGAGGTTATCGTTCCGGGCAATACGTTCATTTCATGTGCCGAGGCCGTTACCCGTACAAATCACAGAGTCAGGTTCGCAGATGTTGACCACAACACTTATACAATAAGCGCAGACACGATTAAGCCCCACATTACAGGCAATACGAAGGCAATTATAGCCGTGCATCTTTACGGCCACCCCTGTGACATGGACCCGGTTATGGAACTGGCTGAAGAACATGATTTAGTTGTAATAGAAGACTGTGCACAGGCTCATGGTTCCGAATACAAAGATCGGCGCGTGGGATCAATAGGTCATTTTGGCATATTCAGCTTTTATCCGGGCAAGAACCTGGGTGCGTATGGCGATGCCGGCGCGATTACCGTACAGACTGAAGAGAAGGCTATCCGGCTGAGAAAAATCGCCAACCATGGACGGGTCTCCAAATACAACCATGAATTTGAAGGCAGGAATTCCAGGCTGGACGGGCTTCAGGCAGCAGTTTTATCCGTAAAACTGCAACACATTGAGCAATGGACAGAACGTAGAATTGATATTGCCGGGAAATATTTTAATGCGCTTTCCGGTATTTCAGCCTGCATTCTGTCTGTCAGAAAGAAGTGGGCCAGGCATGTTTACCATCTATTTGTCATACGAGTTGAAAACCGGGATGCTATCAAAGCGTTTCTGTATGAAAAAGGAATTCAAACCGGCATACATTATCCGGTTGCACTGCCAAAACTGGATGCCTATCACTATTTAGGCCAGGAAGCAGACGATACATTCTGTAATCGTACGGATTCTCAATTATTGAGTTTACCCGTGGGTGAACATCTTTCGGATAAGGACGTCCGGCAAATCATTGACGGCGTTAAGGATTACTTTATCAAATTTTCCTGGCAGCATTGAGTGATCGTCAAAGTAATTGAATAATAATGCATGTCTGGTTGGTAAAACTTGAGGAACCTGTTCCGACAGATACAGGTTTTCGGCCCTACAGAATGTCCATGCTAGCTGATGCACTACTCAAAAAAGGTCATGCAGTAACGCGCTGGTGCTCAGATTTTAATCATCTGACCGTAACCGGAAGATTCGGAAAAGACCACACAGTCAGTTATAAATCAAGCTACGATATCAAGTTCATTCATGCGGCAGTCACCTATCAAAAGCCGGTTTCCAGCGCACGGCTCCTGAACAATCAGCTGCTATATCACAAGTTTTACAAGCAGGCTTTAAAACTGGAAAAGCCGGATATTGTCGTATGCGCCATGCCGACACCTTCACTTGCTAAAGCGTGCGCATTAATTTCACGGAAGTTCAAAATCCCCCTGGTACTGGATGCCAGGGACATGTGGCCGGATATTCTCGAAGCGGAACTGACCGGCTTGAAATCCGTGCTGGCATACCCGGTGATTATGTCGATGAAAAGAGATCTGCGCTTTGCATGCAGGCAGGCTACCGGCCTGGTCGGCATCACAGATTTTTTCCGGGATCACCTGTTGAAGTATGCAGGACGGAAGCCAGGTGAAAACGACGGCGTATTTGAGTTGGGGTATCAACAGACTGTCCCGGCACTGGACGAGGATGCCTCTTCGGAATTCTGGAAACGCAAACAGGTTAACCTGTATGATGATGCCATTATTTACTTTGCAGGAAGACTGAATCGGACCGTGTATTCCGTATATGGTACTGTGCTGAGTGCTGCCGGAAATCTGCAACGGATTAAACCCGGGGTGAAGTTCGTATTCTGCGGGACAGGACAGTATAGAGAAAAAATAATAGACATGTCGAAAGATTACAGTAATGTTGTTCTGCCGGGAGAGGTTGATTTCGACAACCTGTTCTGGCTCAGGAAGCACAGCCTGGCGGCAATTCAACCTGTCGAAAGACGCAAAGACTACCAGAATTCACTGTCAAACAAGTTTTTCGAATCCATCAGCAGCGGCTTGCCCATCATCACATGGTTGCAAGGCATATCAAAAGAATATATAGAGAAGTACAATTGCGGCTTCACCTATAGCTCTGCGACTGAACTGTTGCAACACGTTAACAGACTGATTGAATCTCCCGAAACCAGGAATGAGCTTTCCGGCAATGCCCTCAATTTGTTCGAGAGTCGCTTCAATGCTGAAATTATCTACCCGAATTTTGTAAGTTATCTGGAAAAGTTAAACAATTCATGCTGATTGACAAGCCCGATCAATCCGCGCGAGCCGGAGCAGTGTCAGCGAAGATTGCAGGCGTCGGCTTATTCCTGTTGTTCCCCGGTTTTCTGTTTTACCACCAGTTAGTTGCCATGGGCCTGATCCCGCCATTTGCCGCCGGGTTGTTTGGTTACGTTGCCCTGGGCGCCCTGTCGGCATTCCTTGTGCTGTTGCCCTGGAATATCGTCTGGCTGCAAAAAATCATCAGGAACCGTTATGTTCTAGCGGTGCTGGTATTCCTGTTCTATACCTCAGTCTGGACACTCGCACACTATTTAATCCTCAGTGGTGATTATATAACCAGTGCCGGCCTGCAATCCCTGGAAACAGTTATCCTCTGGTCCGCCCTGTTTCTCATCGGCTTACTGCTTCCGTTGCAATCCACTACGCTACGCTGGTCATTCTTCACCAGTTTTGTCGTGATCCTTGGCTTTCTTCTCTATTTCTACATCAGTACCGGCGAAAATATGTACAATGCCCACCGTCTCTACGGGAATACGACAGATGTATCCACCTATCAGGGATTTGCCCGCAGTATCCTGATTACCCTGTTGTTGCTGATGGCAGTCTTCAACTCATTCCGTTCCAGGGCTTTTTTTATTCTTGGCGGCGTGTTTATACTTTACCTGCTGGTCAGCCGCTCGGACTTTTATGCGTTTCTGGCCTTATCCGCCGTGGTGTGTGTCATTTCAGGCATAAGACAGCCAAAGTATTTTTTACTCCTGTTACTTCTTTGCCTGGAAGTATTTATCCTGGCAGAACCCGATGTATCGCCCCGGATAGAAGTCTTTGTGGAATCCATTTCTCCTGATGAAGCTGTGGAGTCGCCGACCACGGACAGCCACTCTTCCAGCGGTGATGGTGCGCAGACGCAAATCACTGATAAGTCTTCCGGCGCGGATGAAGCGGCGCAAACGCCAGCCCCTGATCAGGCAGGTACACGGTCTTCTCCCGACGAAGGGAACGAACTCCCCCGTCTCAGCCGCCAATTTGAAGTGCTTGATTTCTCTTCATCAAAATCCTGGGCAGGCAGGCTGGCCCTGCAGGAAATTGCCCTCAAACAAATCGCCGCGAGTCCGCTGACGGGTGAATTCGGCGGGCACGTATTAAAGGAAGACACCGGGAAATATGCAAAAGGCCACACCGGACGCTATGCACACAATGCCCTGTCGGCATGGGTTACCTACGGTCTTGCAGGCTTCCTCATGTACGTATCCCTGACACTGTCTGGTTTTCTGGTGCCCGCCTGCCAAGTCATCCTGAAACAGCAGGAGGCGCCGCTCTGGACTTTCGCGTTTATGCTTAATTTCGTTTGTCTGCTGCTGATAATCGTATCCAAATCGGTCTATTGGCCTCTGCCCGCACTGGGATGGGGTGTTCTGGCCCAGGCATTGGTCAACCCGTCGATCGGCCGAAGCTGAAATTACAATACAACTGGTATCGCAAAGTGTTCCGCAACACATGGGTTAAATCAGAATATGCTCGAAACGTGCTGACCTTGATGTCAGGCACAACAATCGCTCAAGCCATTCCGGTTGTAATCACGCCGATCCTGACCCGAATTTACTCACCTGCTGAATTTGGCTTGTTTGCCGTTTATATGGCTTTAATCTCCATAGGAGCCATGATCGTGACCGGGCGACTCGAAATGGCTGTACTGATTGCCAGAAAAGACAGCGAGGCGGTACAGCTGGCCTT
Source organism: Gammaproteobacteria bacterium (assembly GCA_965222155.1). GTDB lineage: Bacteria > Pseudomonadota > Gammaproteobacteria > Eutrophobiales > Eutrophobiaceae > JAAXHV01. The sequence goes on along the minus strand of CBDCTH010000004.1, from coordinate 531,817 downwards.
TATCAGCTTTATTATGTCGGGTGTATTGAGCATTATCATCCTGTTGTTGATTGTCATATGGGGACATCAGATTGCAGTGCTTTCCGGACAACCGGAAATCGAGAGTTGGTTGTATATTGTGCCGTTCAGCATTTTTCTTTTTTCCGTTTACAAGGTTTTACTGCACTGGTTGAACAGAAAAAAACAATATGAACTGATGAGTCAGAGCCGGGTTATCCAGAGCGGCTCGATATCAGTCCTCCAGCTGATCGTCGGGGTTCTGACTAAAATCATGTCCGGGCTTGCACTGGCGGACTGTCTGGGCAGAGTTGCAGGGCTGGTTTTAATCATAAAGGCAATAAAGCCAACCGTAACACTACCCGGGTTTAACCGGGTCAAACTACTTGCACTGATCCGCAGGTACAGGAAATTCCCTTTTTTGGGATCGCCGGCAAGCCTGCTGAATATACTGTCATTGCAGATGCCGTACTTGTTCATCCCTGTAATATTTACCAGCGTTGTCGCGGGACTGTATTTTCTGGTGTTCAGGGTACTCATGATGCCAATCTCGTTGCTTGGAGAATCAATATTGCACGTGTTCAGGAATAAAGCGATGGAAGACTTGAAAGAGCATGGCACGTGCAAACCTTTATTCATCAAAACCTTCAGGTTCCTGGTTATCATTGGATTACCACCGGCTGTGCTGATAATGCTCTTTGGCCCGGAAATATTTGCATTTATATTCGGCGAGGAGTGGCGTGAAGCGGGACTTTACGCAACAATACTGGCCCCTATGGCGCTGTTCAGGCTGGTATGCGCTCCCCTGGGCGGTGTTCTTTACATCAGGGAAAAGCTGATGCTGGTTTTATTTCTTCAGGCTTTCTTTTTCCTGATGGTGACGCTATCCCTATTCCTGGGATGGGTTAATGAAGATGCGGTTTTACTGGTGATACTACTGTCGGTATCGGGGTGTCTGTTTTACCTGTTGCAGGCACTGTGTTCATTCAGGCTTAGTACGGCCGATTAAGAAACAGGCAGCATGACCATAACTGATATGGAACGTATAAAAATCGCCCATATAACCAATGTTCATCCACGCGCAGACACCCGTATTCGAGTAAGGGAAACAGGGTCACTGGCAAAGGCCCTGGGAGAACCGGTCGCATTATTCGCCCAGGATGGCAAAGGTGATTCTGTCGAGGCAGGTGGAAAGATTCATATTATTGATACCGGTCCGTCTCCCGGTGGACGTCTCGCGAGAATGACCCTGGGTGTCTGGCGAATGTGGCGCGCCGTGCACAGGTTGCGCCCGCAGGTGGTGCATTTCCATGATCCTGAACTGATGACATTAGGACTTGTTTTGAAGTGTTTCGGCTACAGGGTGGTTTATGATGTGCATGAAGACGTACCGCGCCAGGTACTGACAAAATACTGGTTGCCGGCATTCACACGGCAGTCGGTTTCCTGGGTTATTTCACTGGTTGAATGGCTGGCAAGTCAGGCGTTTGATGCAATCGTATCGGCAGAACCCCATGTTGCCGAGCGTTTTCCTTCCCGGAAAACCGTATTGGTACAAAATTTTCCCATATTGGATGAACTCGTCACTTCAACTGGCTCAGCATATGAGAGTCGTCCTGCGCACTTTGCGTATATCGGCGGAATTACCCGGATCCGCGGCATTCTCGAAATGGTCGAAGCGCTAGGCCATACCGGAAAAAAAGATATCCGGCTGTGCCTCGCCGGGGTCTTTCAACCAGCCGATCTGAAAAAAGACATCGAAACATCATCAGGATGGCGCCAGGTAGAGTTTTTCGGGTGGGCCGATCGAACCCGGGTAGCGGCAATATTGTGCAATGTGCGAGCCGGGCTGGTGCTATTGCATCCCACTCCGAAATACCTGGATGCCTACCCCACTAAAATGTTCGAATACATGTCCGTGGGCCTGCCGGTTATCGTGTCTGATTTTCCCCTGTGGCGGCGTATCGTGGAAAACGCGGGATGCGGGATGCTGGTTGACCCGCTGGACCCCCAGGCCATTGGCGCGGCCATGCAGTGGATACTGGAACACCCGATTGAAGCCGAAGCCATGGGGCGTCGCGGGCGAGAGGCGGTTGAAAAATACTATAATTGGGAAACCGAAGCAGACAAACTGGTAGCGCTCTACAAGAAACTACTCCCTGTCTGAACTTTTTTTATATCCCGACCGGCTGTGTCGTACGCCAATACGCGTTAACGCCCCACGCAGTAGTATTCAAATCCTGCCGCACGCATCGCATCCGGCTCATAGACATTGCGCAGGTCGATGAACACGTTACCATCCATTGTCTTTTTAATCCGTTCCAGGTCCATGCCCCGGTAGGCATTCCATTCCGTCAGCAGGACGGCCGCGTCCACACCGGACAAGGCTGCATAGACATCATCGAAATACAACACTGAATCGGGCAGCAGTGCCCTGGCCTCAGACACGGCCTGGGGATCATGGGCGTGAACCCTGACCCCGTTTTCAATCAGCTTGGGCAGTATGGATAACGCCGGGGCATCCCGCATATCATCTGTTTCCGGCTTGAAAGCCAGACCCAGAACGGCCAGGGTCTTGCCGTTTTCACTGCCGCCCAGGGCACTCCGGATCTTGCTGATCATGCGCGCCTTCTGCGCTTCATTCACCTCCATCACCGCTTCGACGATACGGCTGGTCACGTTGTTTTCCTGTGCTATACGCACCAGCGCCCGGGTATCCTTGGGAAAACAGGAACCGCCGTAACCGGGTCCCGGGTGCAGAAATTTACTGCCTATGCGTCCATCCAGACCTATTCCCCGGGCAACGGCATGAACATCCGCGTTCACGGCTTCACACAGGGCAGACATCTCGTTGATAAAACTGATCTTCGTAGCCAGAAACGCGTTGGCCGCGTACTTGATCAACTCAGCGCTTTCCAGGTCGGTTACCAGCATGGGTGTTTCAATCAGGTTGAGGGGGCGATACAACTCGCGCAGCACTTGTTCCGCCCGCTCCGTCTCAATACCGATGACCACCCGGTCCGGCCGCATGAAATCCGACAGCGCGGCGCCTTCCCGCAAAAATTCAGGATTGGCGGCAACGTCAAAGTCCGCGCCCGGATTTTTCTCCCTGATGATTCGCTTCACGTTTCGGGCAGTGCCCACGGGCACGGTGGATTTATCTACGATCACCGTATAGCCTTGCAGGTACGGTGCAATCTCCCGCACCGCCTGGTATACGTACTTCAAGTCGGCATGGCCGTCACCGCGACGGGCCGGCGTGCCGACCGCGATGAAAACCAGGTCACACTCCGCAATTGACTCATCATAACCATCCCGGAAAGACAACCTGCCCTGTTCCCTGTTCTTTTTGATCAGTTCCGCCAGACCCGGTTCGTAGATGGGAATGATACCTTCCCTGAGCTTGCCGATCCTGTCGGAATCAATATCGATACAGGTGACGTTGGCGCCAAACTCGGCAAAACAAGCGCCTGAAACCAGCCCTACGTAACCGGCACCCAGCAGCGCGACGTTCATGCTCGATTAACCAAAATGGTCAAAGCCTCACAAGCTGAACGCCGGCAGGCGCATCATCCCGTTCCAGCCGGCTCTTGACATCGTAGACGATGCCGTTTTGGCCCTTGAGCAAGCTGCGGATCCAGTCCCAGTTTTTATCAAGGTATACAGCATGCGGTACGGCTAATATCACGACATCAGCGGGCTGCAATGAATCCAGGTCAACAAGCTCAACCTGATGCCGGGCGCGGACTTTATCGGGTTCGGCATGGACATCATTCACCTGAACCGGCACGTTAAATTGTTTCAATTCATTGATGATATCAATAACCCTGGAATTGCGGGTGTCGCCCACGTTTTCCTTGAACGTCAGTCCGAGCACGGTAACCAAGCTGTCTCCCGATAAATGGCCGGCCTGCATCATGGTTTTGATCACACGCGCTGCGATGTAACTGCCCAGACCGTCATTGATACTGCGCGCCGCCAGGATTAAATCCGGGATGTAACCGCTCCTGGCTGCCCGGTAGGTCAGGTAATACGGGTCAATCCCTATACAGTGACCACCCACCAGCCCCGGCGTAAAGCGTAAGAAATTCCACTTCGTCGCGGCCGCGTCCAGCACGTCGTGGGTATCTATATCCAGTTTGTCAAAAATCAGCGCCAGCTGGTTCATCAAGGCGATATTGACGTCTCTCTGAATGTTCTCTACGACCTTGGTCGCCTCCGCAACCCGGATGGACGGAGCCTTATACACACCTGCCGTTACCACGCGGCCATACAGTTCGCTGATGACGTCGAGCGTTGCACTGTCCGCGGACGATACGACTTTCACGATATTTGTGAAAGTATGCTCCCTGTCTCCCGGGTTGATGCGTTCCGGTGAATAACCCAGGTGGAAGTCACGCCCGCACACCAGTCCCGATTCCCGTTCCAGGATGGGGCCGCATATCTCTTCCGTAGCGCCCGGATAGACGGTGGATTCATAGACGACAATATCGCCTTCCCCGATGATGCGTCCCAGGGTTTTGGAAGCCGCAATCAAAGGCTCCATATCCGGGTTTTTTGCATCGTTAATCGGAGTAGGCACCGCTACGATATGAAAGTCGGCCCTTTCGAGTAGTTTACTGTCCGTGGTAAAGGTAATGGCGGCAGCGGACAATTCCTCAGCGGAAACTTCCGCAGTGCTGTCATGCCCGTCTTTCAGTTCCGCGATGCGCCGCTCATCTATATCGAAACCAATCACCTCGCCCAGCCGGCCGAACGCGATGGCGACAGGCAAGCCGACATAGCCCATGCCGATGACGGAGATTTTTCTGTCTTTATTCACTAATTGTTCCAAACCATTCCGGCGCAAGCCGGAATCCAGTCAACAACCTCAATCACCATACCTGCGAAAGCAGGAATTCAATCAAACAACCTTATAATAACTCTTATACCATTCAATGAACCGTCTTATACCTTGATCCAGCGATACCCGGGGAACAAAGTCAAATTCCTCCAGCAGTTTAGACGAATCTGACAGGGTATTGGACACGTCGCCGGGCTGCGCCCCTACAAATTCGATAATGGCCTTCCTGCCGATCTCCGCCTCAAGCATATTAATATATTCCATGAGGTTCACCGCGTTTTGATTCCCGATGTTGTAAATCCGGTATCTTGCCGGGCCGGTAGCCGGATCAGGCCGGGTCGCGTCCCAGTTTACATCCCTGTCCGGTATCCTGTCCGTTATTTTCAGCGTCGCCTCCACCACATCGGCGATATAGGTAAAATCCCTCCGGTGCTCCCCCCGGTTGAACACCTGTATCGGTTCACCTGCGTATATTTTCCCGGCAAACAGGATAGGCGACATGTCCGGCCTGCCCCAGGGGCCGTAGACGGTGAAATAACGCAGGCCGCTCACGGGCATGTCATACAGTTGACTGTAGCTGTGCGCCATCAATTCATTGGCGCGCTTGGTGGCGCCGTAGAGGGAGACCGGATGCACCGCCGGGTCCGATTCCGAAAAAGGCATTTTCTCATTGGCGCCGTAGACCGAGCTCGACGAGGCATACACCAGGTGTTCCACGCCGGTAGCACGGCTGCCTTCCAGGATATTCAGGAATCCCGCAATATTTGAATTGATATAGCTGTGGGGATTAGTGATAGAGTAGCGTACGCCGGCTTGCGCGGCCAAGTTGACCACTCGTCGGGGATTAATTTCCCTGAACAGGTTTTCCGTCTGCTCTCTGTCCGAGATATCCAGTTTCCTGAATCGGAAGCTTGCAAAATCCGCCAGTAACGCCAGCCTGTCCTGCTTCAACCCGGGGTCGTAGTAGTCATTCAGGTTATCGACCCCGATAATTTCATCGCCCCTCTCCAACAGCCGCCTGGTCAATGCCGCGCCGATAAATCCGGCACAGCCCGTAACAAGGATATCCATACTGACTTAAATAAACAAAATGAAATGATCGAAAGGTAACAGAATATACTACAGGAAAACACTAAGCCCGTCATGGAAGTCCCTGCAGTAAGGTTAGCAGGATACAGCGTGCATATATATGCTATTTTTATAGTATACCTGAAGGAGATAACAATCACATGAGGACCATCAGAGAAAACAAAGGTGACGCGCAGAAAACCGCTGAAACTCAATACAATCTGTCAGTCGGTGATGTATTCGAGGGAAAACCGGATCCGGGGACTTCATCTTCTGATCGGTTGACTTCCATGTATTGCAAATATCTGGTTGCGCTTCTTATCGCCGGGGCAGCCGCATCCGGGGCCTGGGCGGACCCGGCACCGCTCCTGCTTTCTTGTCATGGCGGGACGAAGACCGATGCGACCGTTGTCGCTACGCTCTGTGAAACACTGATGGCTGAGTTGGGCAAGCGTGCGCCGGATCGCATGGTCCGGCGCAATATGCCGTCAGACACTCTCCCCAGGCGGGCGTGGGACGTGGTTCTTGAGGTTACGCTCACCGAACCCTACCGCTGGGAAGGGGGCTTGACCTGGAGAATGACCGGGTCGAAAAATACTGGTGAGCGGACAGCAGGCCCGTCTGTCGAGATCTTCGGGATGGATGCGCCGCTCGGCCCGGGGGCTTACTCACACTTCATCCGCGACCTTTTGAAAGTGAGCAAGCCGGCATTTCTGGCGTCCCCTAGGAACGTGAATGGGCCGTTTCAGGGGATTTCAGGAAGTTCCAAAAACTGATATTATTCAATATCTTATCCGATATCTAATTTCTTGACGTTTCAGCGTGTTTCAGCTGGTATTACTCAGCAAGTAATAACTGAAACAACTCAATTTAGGGTATTGACAAGTTAACGGAAAAATCAAGAAATCCTTGATTTATTAGTTAACTTGTCAATACCCAGTGGACGCACAGGGCGAGACGGAGTGGGTTGGGTTGTCAGGCATGGGCCAAGGAATGGAGTTTTTGCAACGTATCGGGGTACTGACGAACCAGCATAATCAGCGCAGCAGCCTGTGTGTTCGGCTTGGCTCGTCCCTGCTCCCAGTTTTCCAGTGTGCGTATAGACACGCGAATATGGCGGGCAAACACCGCTCGTGACACGTTGAGTTGCTCCCGGGTTTCCCGGATTATGTCGGCGTCAATCGACAGCGGCGGCAAATCTTGTACTGTATGGGTGCGTAACGTGATTTTCCCTTCTCGATGTGCGCGCATGGCATCAACACCTTGAATCAGTTCATCAATCAGTTTACGTTTGTTGCTCATTACGTTTTTCTCCTGGCGACCAATTCTGCCTGTATCATCCGCTTCAGTATGCGTTTTTCTTCAGCGGATAAATCAATCATCTCATCTTTATTGTAAATAGTGACAAACCAGACCTGATGATCGGACATTAAATAGTAATATATAATCCTTAGACCACCACGTCTCCCTTTGCCTCGATTGGGGTCACGCCAGCGTAGTTTCCGGAACCCTCCTGTACTAGGCATAACTTCTCCACGCATAGGGTCATCCATCAACGCAAGCTGCAACCTCTGATAATCTTCATCGCTCATATAATCAGGCAACAGCCGGGTAAACAACGGAGCTTCAAGAAATACCAGATTCACAGAGTGAATTATACGCAATATGCGTACACTGTCAAGTGTTATTCAAATTCCCAATCCAGGGTGGCTTCTGGCCGCTCCCGCTGATTCGTTGCGCAGGATAGTCTATATATGAATCCGCTCGATCTCATCAAGCGGTATTGACAACTTAATGAATCGAGCTATCTGGTTATTTTTGAAAGTGAAGTTCAGGGGGACACATTACATATTTTTGCAATATTGCCGACATGCCAGGGTTAGTCCTTAATTTGCCTCCTTACCCACATTGAGAATTCAGGGTCTTCAATAATCCGGTCACCCGACCATCGATCATATAGGCGTTTATAGCACAGAATTCCTATATAGGAAAGTTCTGCTATAAATGCCTATAAACTGATGATGGTGGGGTCTAACAAATAAGATAAATGAAGTAATAACTGATTAATCACATCCCTGTTTTTCCTTTATATATCAATCAGTTATATAATTATTTTGGCGTCCCCTAGGGGAGTCGAACCCCTGTTGCCGCCGTGAAAGGGCAGTGTCCTAGGCCTCTAGACGAAGGGGACAGATAAGGTTATATAAAATCCTGGTGGAGCCAGACGGGATCGAACCGACGACCTCTACAATGCCATTGTAGCGCTCTCCCAACTGAGCTATGGCCCCAATTAAACTGTTTCAGTCGTTCCCACAAAACGGCAGCAGACTGTACGTTACCGCGCGGAAACTGTCAAGTTTTTAATATTATAGTTAATATTATAGCCGGCAAAATTACCGGCAAACACGAATTCAATCTGTGGGCATCATCCTGCGCTCAATCACTTCCAGAGCCCGCGCCAGGCGGGACAACACCTTATCCCGCCCCAACAACTGCAAGGTCACGTCGATGGAAGGCGACACGGCGCCCCCCGTTACCGCCACCCTCAGGGGCTGGGCAACTTTACCGAACTTCATGGTCTGTCCTTCCGCAACGGCATTGATGGCGCCATGGATCGCCTCCTTATCCCATGCCCCCAACCCGGCCAAAGACTCTTTGACCTGGCACAGTGCCTCAAACACAACCGGTCGCAGGTGTTTTTTGGCGGCCGCTTCATCGTATTCCTCAAAGTCTTCATAAAACAAGCGGCTCTGATCGGCCATTTCCGCTATTGTCTTCACCCGCTCCTTCTGCACCTCGGCCAACTCCGTCAGGTCGGGCGACCCGCTTACGTCAACCCCAAGCTCAATTAATTTTTCTTCAAGCAACGGGGCGATCCGCTCCGCGTTGCTTTCCCGCAGGTAGTGCTGGTTCAACCAGGTCAGCTTGTCCGGGTTCAGCGCCGCGGCAGCCTTGTTGACCTGCCCTATATCGAACAGTTCAATCATCTCGGCAACGGAAAAAATCTCCTGGTCTCCATGGGACCAGCCCAGGCGCACCAGGTAATTCAACAACGCATCGGGCAAAAATCCCTGGTCTTTATATTCCAGCACGCTGGCCGCGTCGTGACGTTTGGACAGCTTTTTGCCGTCGGCATTCAGGATCAGGGGGATATGGGCGTACTTCGGCGCAGCCATATCCAGGGCATTGAAAATATTGATTTGTCTGGGTGTGTTGTTGAGGTGGTCGTCCCCGCGCATGACGTGGGTGATACCCATGTCGGCGTCGTCCACCACAACGGTCAGGTTATAGGTCGGCGAACCATCGGCGCGGGCGAGGATGAGGTCGTCCAGTTCCCGGTTGCTGATCACTACCCTGCCCTGGATGAGATCGTCGATGGCGACTTCCCCGTCAAGCGGATTTTTAAACCGTACTACCGGTGCAACGCCTTCCGGGACCCGGTGAACTCCCTCGCGGCATTTACCGTTATACCTGGGTTTCTCCCCCTTGCTCATGGCCTCACTGCGCATCGCTTCCAGCTCTTCCTTGCTGCAAAAACAATGGTACGCCTTGCCCTGGTCCAGCAACCGGTGTATTGCATCATTATAAATTTCCGTGCGCCCGGACTGGTAGACAATGTCCCGGTCATGGTCCAGCCCCAGCCATGCCATCCCTTCCAGGATGACGTTTACAGCCTCGGCGCCGGATCTCTCACGGTCGGTATCTTCGATTCTCAGGAGGAATTCACCCTTATGGTGTCTGGCATACAGCCAGGCGAATAAAGCCGTGCGCACCCCACCGATGTGCAGATAGCCTGTGGGGCTGGGGGCGAACCGGGTTTTTATTTTATCGCTCATCGATGACTTATGCCCTTGCCACTTCTTCGGTCAACAATGATACTCCCGCTTGTACCCGCCTTCTCAGCCAGGGGCTTAACCGATAACGCGGGTCCTGGGTCAAGCTGAACATATTGGTTAAAATCTCGACGATCTGCGCCCCTCCTATCCTGTCTCCCCAGGATAACGGCCCGGCAGGATAACCCAGGCCCAGGGTCACGGCGGCTTCTATATCCGACACGCCGGCAATCCGACGTTGGGCGATGTTCGCTGCTATATTGACGATGATCGCCATGATTCTCTGGCTGATAAATCCCGGGCTGTCGTTAATAACCGTGACAGGAACGCCATCGGCCGACAACAGTCCGTGCATACTGTCACGCACCTCGGTGTTGGTGATCGGCGACAGCATCAAGGTGCGTCTCGAGTTTAAATCGGGCAACGGATCAATGGCTACGCTACGGGCAGGGTCCAGGTTCAGCCCGGCACAGGCGTTGTTTACGTCATTGCCCCAGAACTGCAATACGATCATCGTATCCTCAGCCGCGGCCGAGTCCGCCATCACTGCGCCATTGGCTGTCAATAGCTGCGCCAGTTGCCTGCCGTGGTCGGTTTGAGTGTCGGCCAGCCACACTTTTGTCAGGCTGATTTTTGGGGCCGGCCGGGTTTCGGGTTCTATTTTTTTATTATTTTCGTAGCGGTAAAACCCCCTGTCGGTCTTCTGGCCAAATAATCCCGCCGCCGCCCTGGGCGGGACCAGTGACGAGGGGCGGTACATGGGTTCCTGTTGAAATTGATCGTAAACGGATTGCATGACTTTCCCGGAAACGTCCAGGCCGGTCAGGTCCAGCAGCTCAAACGGCCCCATCCGAAACCCCAGCGCCTCGCGCATCACCCGGTCAACGTCAACGGGGTCTGCCACCCCTTCTTCCAGGATGCGCAACGCCTCCGTGGTAAAACCGCGGCCCGCATGGTTGACCAGGAAACCGGGCTGGTCTGCTGCAACGACGGGACGATGGCCCGTGCAGGCAACCAATGCCACCAGTTCATCAACGACGGCCTGTCCGGTAAGCACGGCCGGTATGACCTCCACCACCCTCATGAGCGGTACCGGGTTAAAAAAATGCAGCCCGGCTACGCGGCCCGGATTGGCACAGGCCGAGGCAATATCCGAGACCAGCAACGACGACGTGTTGCTTGCCAGGATGGCGCTGTCGGAGACGATTTTTTCCAGTTCCGAAAATAACTGTTTTTTTACTTCCAGCAACTCGACGATCGCCTCGATCAGGATGTGGCACGCGGATAATTCCTCTGTTTTATAGCACCGAGTGAGGCTGGAAAGTATGTTTTCCGCTTCCGGGCTTGTATACCTGCCCTTGTCAACCTGGCGCTTGACCATCTTGCCGATGAACCCGGAGGCGCTGTCGAGCGCACCGGTATCCGCGTCATAAAGACACACCGGGTAACCGGATTGCAGGAACAACTGGGCAATCCCCCGGCCCATGACTCCGGCGCCGATAATTCCAATGCGCTTTATACGCTGGTTCTTATGATCGTAATTATTGTTTGACATGATTTTCCCTTGCATGATTAATACACGGAATAGTTCTAAAAGTCATCCATGAGGCATCAAAGGCGTTTATTATAGCGCGGCGGCCTTTGTCGTCATACCGGGCTTGACCCCCCGTCGTCATACCGGGCTTGACCCGGTATCCAGTATGTTATTGTGTCGCCTGAGGCGACTCATTATTTACTGGATTTCCGTCCTTTGGTTCGTTGACGGCACATCCATGTGCCACTACTCCGTCCTTTGGTCCGTTGACGGCACATCCCCCTGCTTACAGCATGCAGGGGCAGGCTATGTGCCACTACTCGGCATGCGCCGGAACGACGATAACATACGCCGGAACGTTACTTGGATCACTGTTATGAACAGCAACAAATCAGACAAGGGTATTCAACTGCTGCCCGTGCGCGGTATTGCTGAAATCATGCCCGGCGATAACCTGGCACAACTGCTGCTGGCCCGGTTGCAGGAATACCCTCTTGTTGACGGCGATATCCTGGTTATCGCCCAGAAGATTATCTCGAAGGCAGAGAACCGCTACGTGGACCTGGCCGAGGTAACACCATCGGACCAGGCCGAGCAACTGGCGCAAAAAGTCAATAAAGACCCGCGCCTGGTGGAGTTGATACTGGCTCAATCGAAACGGCTGGTCAGGTACCGGGAAGACGTTTTAATCGTTGAACACAAACTGGGATTCGTCCATGCCAACGCCGGTATCGACCACTCCAATATCCCACAAAACACCAGCTCGGAAAAGGTATTGCTGTTGCCCGAAGACGCCAATGTCAGCGCTGCTGAAATTCACGCAGCAATCAAGACGCGTCGGGGCGCCCACGTCGGTGTTATCATCAACGACAGCGCCGGCCGCGCCTGGCGCAACGGCGTCACCGGCATCGCCATCGGCGCCGCCGGCCTGCCCTGCCTGCTGGACCTGCGCGGTGAACGCGACTTGCACGGCAACCCGTTGCGCGTGACCGAGGTAGGTATCGCAGATGAGATTGCCGCAGCCGCCTCCCTGGTCATGGGCCAGGCGGCACAGGGCATACCGGCGGTGCTGATCAAAGGTCTTGAACTGCGCGGCCGGGACGAGGACGCCAGCGCGCTGATAAGAGCGCCGGACAAAGACCTGTTCAGGTAAGAATACCGTCATCCCGGCGACCCTGCCGTCATCCCGGCGACCTTACCGTCATCCCGGCGACCTTACCGTCATTCCGGCGACCTTGCTGTCATTCCGGCGAATGCCGGAATCCAGTAGACAACTTATTCATTATAATAAGGAAGGTTGCTTACTGGATTCCGGCATTCGCCGGAATGACGACGAGAACGGGTGCTAGAATAACGACGAGAACAGGTGCCAGAATGACGGCGTGCGTGCAGCCTGCGCCGGAATGACGACGAGAACAGGTGCCGGAATGACGACGAGAACGGGTGCCGGAATGACGACGAGAACGGGTGCCGGAATGACGGCAGGGAGAATTTCGCTGGTATAAAATACATCTTTATTATTATTTGATAAACATTGATTATCTCTCCAATGGATAAAACCGTTTTATCCCTGTGCGGAGGCGTGGGTGGAGCGAAACTTGCCCACGGTCTCAGCAAGGTAGTCGGGCCGGATGACCTTGTCATTGTCGTCAATACCGGTGATGATTTCGAGCATCTGGGACTGCATGTCTCACCTGACCTGGATACGGTCATGTACACGCTGGCTGAGGTGTCGGACCGGGACCGGGGCTGGGGACTTGCCGGCGAAACCTGGAGTTTCATGGAGGCAATTTCCCGCTTTGAGCAGGCGGCTTGGTTCAACCTGGGTGACAAAGACCTCGCTACCCATTTATACCGGACCCGGGCATTGAAACAGGGTTTGGGGCTGGATGCGGTTACTCAGGCGCTCAGCCGTTCATTCGGCATTAAACACAGGATCATTCCAATGACCGATGACCCGTTGCGGACGCTCATCGTGACTGACCGGGGAAAGCTATCCTTCCAGGATTATTTCGTACGCCTGGGTTGTCAGCCCAAAGTAGCATCAATCGAATTTGCCGGTTCTGATATAGCCTGCGCCCAGCCGGATTTCGCCGGCCTGCTCACCTCCAATGACCTGGATGCTGTCATCCTGTGCCCGTCGAACCCTTTCCTCAGCATAGACCCCATCCTGTCCCTGAAACACATACGCCCAATCCTGCAGTCGGTTGCCGCCCCTGTTGTCGCGGTTTCCCCGATCATCGGGGGGAACGCGCTGAGAGGCCCCGCGGCCAAGATCATGCAGGAACTGAATATGCCGGCGAGCAACCTGTCAGTCGCCGACTATTACCGCGACTTCCTGGACGGATTGATTATTGACCGGATCGACGAGCATGAAACGGAAGAAATAGAAAAACTGGGAGTCAGGGTGGAGGTCACTGATACCATCATGCGCTCCATGCAGGACAGGATTGACCTGGCTGAAACGACTCTCCGGTTTGTTTTTAGTTTCTAGTTTTTGGTTTTTAGTTTTTGGTTTTTAGATTGATAATTCAGTGGGTTAGCGATTTTTTTAAGCCTGCTGATAACTTGCCAATTTCTTCACATCCGTTCAGCAAGGTTTCAGCTTCCTGTGCTTTCAGATAACCCAAATTCTCTGATATTATGAGTAATGTCTCCAACTCTGCCAATGAGCCTTGAGCTATTCCAAGAAACTGCCGAAACTCCCCGATGGTGTTTCTGGCCTGTCCTTCTGCTATATTGGCTGCTATAGAAATCCCAGCCCGCCTGAGCTGAGAAGTAATGCCATACATCTCTTCCTTGGGAAAACAGCATGTAGAAGAATAAATTCTGCCAATCAGGTTGATCGATTTCTTCCATACTATTAAGTCCCGATAACTTCTTGAATGCTCCATATTCAATACCTCACACTAAAAACTAATAACTAAAAACTTTAAACTAGTCAAGGCGTTTCTCCCAGGCTACCTGGTTGCGGCGGGCATCCTGGATAAACGGCGATAGTCGGATCAGTTGAAGTATGGCCCGGTTTAGGAACGAACCGGGAAATTTCAACGGACGCAATACATCAAGGAACAACACCACCCGGACACCGTCGGTATTATTCTCCACCCGGTGTTTGTAGGTATCATCAAAAACAATACAGCGTCCCTCTTCCCAGGGAGTAGTCTCGTCGCCCACTTCTATCCAGCAGGCTTCCCGCGGCTCAGGGACAACCAGCGCCAGGTGACCGCGCAGCAGGCCCCGGTAAGGTCCCCGATGCCTGGGTATGTGCTTGCCCGGCGCCAGCACGGAAAAAAAAGCGGTAAACATACCGGGTATCGCTTCGATAATCCGCGTCGTTTCCGGGCACTGCTTGCAGTTGTCGGGCATTTTATAGCCATATCCGTAAAGGAAATAAGACTTCCACTTGTCATCCCGGGTGATATTGGCCTGGTCGGTCGAGATGTCCTGAAAATTCGGGATGCGTTCCGGGGTCTTCAATACCTGGTCCAGTTCCGCGCGAATCACCTCCCAGTTGGATTCCAGTAATTCCACCCAGGCAAATGCCGAGGGCGGCAGGAAAGGCGTATCGCCAACCAGGGAAAACCTGATCAAAACCTGCTCTACCCGCTTGATGATCCACAATCCCAGCGCCACGCTGAGGCGATGTTTTTTCTTTCCAGTCTGCATATTTCAGGATATGGGCCAGAACCCTTTTTTGTTGCAGATTAGCATAGATTTGTCATGCCACAGAGGACACAGAGATCACAGAGAAAAAATAAATAGACAAGTTTTAATCTGTGCTAATCTGCGTCGTCTGCGTCATCTGCGGATGAAACAAAGGCCTGCCGGCCTTCTCGGTCCACCCTGTGATCTCTGTGTCCTCTGTGGCTCTATATTTAATGTATAACGCCCCGTTTTATCAATTGCCGGAATACCCGCCAGCCGAACAACAGGGGATGGCGGCGCAGTTCGGGGGTGACTTCAATCGTGACGCCGGTATGCCGGTTGATCTTCCAGGCGGCATAATCAACACCGTTTTGAAACGTCAGGGTCGCTTTCATCAACCTCAGGACAGACAGGACGCGTCCCTGCCAGCGCCGCAGACGCCAGCGGCGTAGCACCGCCTTCATGGTACTGTGATCACTCAGGCGCAGATAATTATCTTCGTTTTGACGAAGCAGTATCGTATCGAGCATGGGTAAAGCAGCGTCCAGCAGGCCGGCGTAAGCGGCCAAATCGGACCTGACCAACTGGCCGGCTTTGGCCCCGGGTTCAGGTCGATATTCCGCGGAATAGGATAAAGACAAGGCCCGGGTCCAGATTGATTCTGCATTCCCGGACTCTTCCCGCAGGGTTGGGATCGATGTCTCAAGCAGGGTCAACACAGCCTGCGCCATGAGCTTGTGTATTGCGCGCCGCACTGTCTCATCACGCGTATAGAGTATCCGCGCCGGTTGGGCAAACCGCCCCCACAGGTAGGAATGAAACCAGTTCATGATCCCACCGGTAAAATCCGCCAGGCTGATTAGCGCCAGTTTAATCCTGATTAAACCGTGCTCGCCGGAGATTTCCTGATAAAAGACGTTAGGCGCCAACCAGGCATTCAGGTATGCCAGGTAACGTTTTTCATAAACAGAATTATAGTCATCGACGATGGCGTAAATATCAACAATGCCGTCTTCCATAGCCTCATCCCTTGAGCAGGAACCGTATAACAGGACTCCCTGAAGCGCAGCGCCGTAGGATTCCCTGATTGCCGTGGTGATGGCAGCACAGGATTCCGGAACGGGCTCGGCGCACTGTCGGGCGATGACGTCGAGTAATGCCGGCGCTATGTCCGGCCCTGAAAACCGACTCATGTGAATATCTTTACGGCCACTCTGTTATGGCGGACTTCCGCTCCGACCCGTTCCAGCCAACTCACCAGTGAGCCCTGGTTTTGTCTCACCTGCCAGGCGTTGGCGAGCCTGATGATCAGGAACAAAGTGGATAGCAGATGCCAGGCGATGACCAGCGCAAGTCCCATGTCAGGTCGTCCCGCTATCACCCCGGCTGTCAGTATCAGCAAATTTGGATTACGCCGGGCAGTGATTAACCGGTTCAATGAATCAACAGGCTGCCACATGAAGATCGAGAAACCGGCAATGAAATGTTGAAAAATCCCTTCACAGAACCGGCCGCCGAGGTAAGCGGCAAATATCAGGCCGATCAGCAACGTCAATGACATCAACTCTGCCGCTTGAACGGTTAATCCCACTCCCCAGGCGATATACCAGAGCGGGGGATGTATCAGGTCCAGGCCATGGTCCAGCAGGTCGCCGAAACGGCTTGAGGTCAGCGTCACCCTGGCCAGCTTACCGTCCACGGTATCCAGAAAGGTCATGAACCAGCCCAGCAACAAGCCGCTGGTGAATGCACCATGCCAGAAGGCAACACCGGCCAGGATTGCCAGCACCAGGCTGAATAAGGTCACATGGTTCGGTTTCAATTTAAGCCATGTGCAGAATTTTGTCGCCCATCTTGCCGGTAACGGCCAGACCCATTTGGTCACCAGGTCAGTTACGCCTTTATAAGAACCGCTGAACAACGCCTGCTCAAGAAAGTCCCGGTTGTCCGGCCTAATCTGCCAAACCTTGGCCTGCTCATATTTTTTCAACTGATCGTTGTAGGGGTTGACCAGGTGATTTAGCGCTACCTTTGCCAATGCTTCCGGGTAATGGTCAAGATCGAATATATTTACGTCATAGTTGTTTGCCCGTATTGCGACGGCAGTAGCGCCATCCTGCCGGTATAATACAAACTCGCCGTCCATGCCGATAACTGCCTGTAAAACCCGGGTATCGTATATATAATCCCCCCTGAAAAAAATGACAGGCGCGCCGGACGGCAAGTCTGCCTGTTCGCTAATGATTTCCACCCCGGCGATTTTATCCAACATACGCACCAGCCGTTCACGGCCGGTCATCCCCCATATTCTGGTCCGGCTGTTGCCGATGATTTGAACATAAGTATTCATTAATTATCTTTCTGGTGTGCCACAGAGAGTACCTTGCGCCAGGAAGAAAGCATCTTCCTGATACCTGGGCAACCTGAATGTTGATCGATTAAGCTGGAGTTTACCTGTTTTTTTCTCTGTGTACTCGGTGTACTCTGTGGCTTTATATTTACCTGATAATACACCCTTAACCAGTCAACGTGAATTCAACCCTGAAGATTGCCCACATTTCCGATCCCCACCTGTCGTCGCTCGACCACATTAACTGGGATGACTTGCTGAACAAGCGTATCCTCGGTTATCTTTCATGGAAATTGAAACGCCGTGACTCGCACAGCAGGGAAGTCCTGTCCCGTACGCTTGCCGACCTGGCAAGACATCAGGCTGACCACCTGATCATCAGCGGGGACTTCACCCACCTGGGTACGGCAAACGAATGCCGCGAGACCGAAACCTGGCTGAACAGCATCGGCGGGCCCGATTATATATCAATCGTGCCGGGGAATCATGATCAATACGTGGCCACTGATTTTACCGAAACAACCGGGCGCTGGCTTGCCTATATGCAGAGCGACCCGGGTGAACCGCGCTACAGCCATGTCTTCCCCTACCTGCGGGTGCGCGGCCCGGTAGCGCTTATCGGCCTTTCAACCGCACTACCTACGGCGCCCTTCTGCGCCAGCGGCAAGCTGGGCGGCGAACAGTTACAGCGCCTCCGTCACCTGCTTGAGACGACCGCGCAACGGGGTTTATACCGTATCGTTGTGCTGCATCACAGTCCGCACTCCTCAAGTTTTAGACGCGGCTTGAACGATGCGGACGAACTGCTGTCAACCCTGACGGATACGGGCGCGGAGTTGCTTATTCACGGGCACGGACACCGCCAGATGCAGGCAATGCTGGAAGCCGGCGCTCACTCGATACCGGTGTTCGGCGTACCGTCCGCGTCGGCCTCTTATAAAGACCCGGACAAATCCGCCGGCTACAACATCTACCAGGTAAGCAAAACAGCGGAGGGCTGGCAGGCCCGCGTCAAGTCGTTCATTTTCAACGCAGAAACACAAAAATTCGAGGCAAACCTGAAGCGGGAACTGGGATATCTGGGGTCAGAGTAAAAATGCTCTACAAGAAACAAGCGCCACTTGCCAACCTGACGGTATTTTTACTCTGACCCCAGATATCCTGCTTTCGCAGGCATCGTGGTGGATTCCTGCCGTTTCAGGCTACCCGCTCCAACCACAGACGACCGATCAGCATCAGGGCAAGTCCGGGGGTCAATGCAACCAGTGCGTGATTCAGGTTGAGCAATAACCCGGCGTTGGATGATATCTGGTCCAGCAGGTAGACACAGATTCCCGTGATGCCGGCCAGCACCAGGCGCGAGCCGATGCCCGTCCGTATCGAGCCGAACACAAAAGGCACCGACAGCAGCAGCATGGCAAGCATGATCAGGCCGGCGCCGAATTTCCTCCAGAAGGTCAGTGATATCTCGTCGTGTTGCTGCCCCGTTCTCTTCAGGTAATCGATATGGCGGTATAAATCCGTCGGGGCCAGGCTTTCAGCCGGCCGCGTCAGTTTGTCAACCTGCTCGGAACTCAAAAAAGGGCGCCAGTTCATGCGCGCTGAAGACGTCGTGTTTACCTGGCCCCCAGTGAATTCTTTCATGGTTACGTTATACAGGCTCCACTGTTCACTACTGCCTATCTCTGCGCCCTGCGCATGGATATACCCGCTAAGCAAACCCTGTTCATCCAGGGTGAATATTTCCACGTCCTCCACGTAGGACGCACGGATCGCTTCTCCAAGCCGCAAAACCCGGTTTTTATCCCGCGTCCAGATACCCAGGTCGGCGCCCAGTTCGGCGCTCTGGTTCAAGGCTTCCAGTCGATGGGCAATGGCTTTATTCTGAAAATACGGGGCAGCAAATTGCTCCAGTACCCCCAGCAGCAGCAACAGACACAGGCCGACTTTGAAAGACGCCAGGCTGATGCTCGCAGGGGACAGTCCGGCGGCGCGCATGGCAATAATTTCCGAATTCAGCGCCAGCCGCCCGAGCGCAATCACATTGCCGATCAGCGCAATAAACGGGAGCAGTTGAATCAACCTCCTGGGCAACAACAACAGAACAATGTAAAACGCATCCCGCGCGCGATAAAAACCTTCCCCGATATCATCCATCTGATCAATCAGGTCAAAGAAACTGAACAGCGGCAACAAGACTGCGGCTGCGATCAATAACCCCACGCTGATCTGCTGCATCAGGTATTTTTCAGAGATACTCATCGACACTACCTGGCTTTTCGCTGGTGAAGACCATCTGGTGCAATATCCGAGCTAACGAAACCCTTGCAGGAAACGCCGATTAAATCTCTCGTAAAGGAACATGAAAACAACCAGCGCCATCAGTACATGCAACCACCAGACCCCGGGGATCTCATCCATTATGCCCTGCTCCACCCAGGTCTGGGCAACACCGCTGAGGTTGTAATACACCGCAAATATCAACGCAGCCGTGAATACCCTTTCATTTTTCCCCTGCCGGGGGGACGAACGGCTCAGGGGTATCGCGATCAGCGCCAGCAGCAACGTTGCAACGGGACGGGATAAGCGCCATTGGACTTCTGCGATATCCTCCTGACTATTGGACTCGAGCAGCGTGAGAGTCGCTTCAGCCTTGCGTTTATAACCGATACTTACCTCGGGGTCTTCATGAAACCTGACCAGCTTATCAAAGCGGATGACTTCATCGTCCATTGAATCGCGCTGCAATCGGTACAGCAATCCGTCATACAGGGTTACCCGCAGCCTGCCGTTCTCCAGGCCTTTGTCCTGGCCGGCATTCACCGCCGCGGTAATTTCACTGAAGTCGTCCTTGCGGGTATAGTAAAATATCCTGGAGATCACGCCGCTCGCCTCGTCTTTTTCGGCAATGTAGATAACCGTGCCGGTATCTTCATTGCCGTAGAACCGTCCCTGTTGAAACCGGTCCGTATTCAAATCGGCCCTGGCCCTGGCATCCAGGATATAACTATTCTGGTAGGCCCAGGGACGGCCGTACAGGGACAGCGCACCCACGGCCAGGACAATCGGGATGGAAATGACGACAATCGGGCCGATAATGCGGCTGTTACTGAAACCGGCGGCGCTAAGGGCCACCATCTCCCGGTCCCGGTGCAGCCTGCCCAAGCCAATCACGACGGATGTGTAAAGGGCAATGGGAATCAGGACTTCCAGGGCGATGAAGGTCTTGAGTAAAATCAGTTTGACCATGAAATAGACGCCCAGAGTCTCCGTCACCGCTTCCGCCAGGTATCTTGCGCTGCTGAAACAGGCAAACAGGGCGACCAGGATGATTAATACGAAACTGAAGGGTCTGAGTACTTCCAGAATGATATAGCGTTCAATATGTGACATGCGGCATCCAGTCAATTGAATTTTGATTGTATTATAAATTTCATTAAACTGCTCACCTCACACACGGAAATATCTGGCCAGTTAACAAAAAACAACATGATTAACGCAATTATATTAGGCGCGGGCCAGGGGAAAAGACTGCTGCCCCTGACCGAAACGCGCCCCAAGTGCATGCTTCCCGTTGCCGGCAAAACCATACTGGAGTGGCAGGTGCAAGCATTACTGGCAGCTCAAATAGACAAGGTGTTCATCATCACCGGGTTTAATTCGGCGCTCATTGAGGAGCATATCAATGACCGCTTCGCCGCTGACCTGGACCGGATAAATATTGTATTCAATCCCTTTTACAGCGTTTCCGACAACCTGGCGAGTTGCTGGATGGCGCGTCACGCAATGGATGAGGATTTTCTTTTATTGAATGGCGACACGCTGTTTGAGCCGGCTTTACTGGATACGGTTCTCAATTCACCTGCGGCGCCGGTCACATTAACCATCGACTACAAAGACAGTTACGACAATGATGATATGCGGGTCGAACTGCATGGCTCCATGGTGCAAGCCGTCAGCAAAACATTACCGGATGAACACACCATGGCGGAATCCATCGGCCTGCTGTATTTCCGGGGAGACGGACCGGCACAGTTCCGCGATCAACTGGACCGGCAGATGAAGCAGGGAACCGGTCTGCGCTTATGGTTCCTGAGCGTGGTGGATACCTTGGCCGGGCAATCCCAGGTACGCGCCTGCAGCATAAACGGCCACCGCTGGTGCGAGATAGACTTCAAAAAAGACCTGGATAATGCTGAGACCGTTGTGATTCCATAAACAGGGCAACCGCATACTTTCAGATTCTGCCGCAGAGGGCAAAAATCCGGCCGAGGAATGCCGTACGTCATTCCGGCAAATGCCGGAATCCAGATTGATATTGTGTCGCCCCTGGCTTACGACATGCCGGGGCAGGCTCCGGCGACACTTTGTTTCACTGGATTCCGGCTTTCGCCGGAATGGCGCCGGCCAGTATCCGTTCCACCAGTTCCTTGTCCGCCAGCGTATCCACGTCGATACCTGCATGAGCGAACGGCAGATTGATGAAATCCACTGTAATACCGGTGGTTTTCAGGATGGCCTGACTGGTCTGCCGCATACTCAGACGGCCGCAGACATACCTCGCCAGCGCGCCGAAACCAAATAACCTGAGAGCCATCCGCCAAGGCTGCTTACGCTGCGTCTGTATCCGTTGCCACAATGAAATAATGTCCCGGGCCCGGACACCGGAGAGTGCGTATAAATTGCAGCCGCAGTAGCCGCCATCGGAAAACTTCAGCACCGTGCGCCGCACTCCCGGGTATGCCTTCTCGATCAAACCGTATTCCACCAGTCCCACACTGACGTCGGCGCGGCTGTCAATGGCCTTATCGAGAAAATAATCAAGTATCCCGGCGTCCAGTAGCGCATGGTCCGCGCTGGTAATCAGGACCAGCGCAGCGGGGTCTATCGCGGCCAGGCCGGCCTGCACACTGCCGCTGAGACTGCCTGTTGCGGGGATCCAGGTGACGTTGTCCGCCTCGATGAACTGCCGTAACGCCGGGCAGTCGTTGATGGCTGCCGGGGCCGGACCGCACAGTACAAAGGAGGCGATTCGCTCGCTTGCCTGCAACGCGTTGATTACCCGCATGATCATCGGTATTCCCGCCAGCGGCGCCAATACCTTGCTGGAGACGCCGGCAACACGGGCAACCTCATCGCTGCCGCCACGCCTCCCGGCCAACAACAAGACGGCAATTTTCTGTTTATTCGACAAAACGTTACAACTGCTTCCGGTAGATCCGGTAAGTCTTGTACAGCTTGCTGCCAAGCCTTTCCAGGATGCTGCGCATCCCCTGGTTGTCCTCCAGTATCCAGGACATTTCCACGCCCTCTATCCCCCTGTCGATAATCGACCGTCTGATCTCATGTATAATAAGAAACGCCAAGGCAATTCCCAATGGGGTATTCTGCAATTCCTTCCTGACCCCCATTAACGGGACCCTGCCCGTCCTGATGCGGCGCTTGCGCAACGCCTGGATAATTTTAAACAGACCCGACGGGAATAAAGTGCCGTCCAGGTCCCGCAGAACTTCATTCAGGTTGGGCAGGGCGGCGATAAACGCAACCGGCTCCCCCTGGTACTCCGCAATACGGATGAAATTATCCGGTACGAATAACCGTAAACTGGTTCCCAGTTCGGCGAATTCCTCCCTGGTGAACGGGACGAAACCCCAGTTATCGGACCAGGCATCATTAAAAATATCCCGCAAGGTCTCCAGTTCCTGCTTGAATTTCTTCCGGTTTAATCCCCTCAACCTGACCGACTTGCCAAACTTGTCCACGAAGGTCTGCATGACCCGCGGAATGGCAAAGTTGGGGTTAATCCAATAGGCATACATGTCTTTTGCGGCAGAATAGCCCTGCTGTTCAAGCAGTTCAGCGTACCAGCGATGATTATGGGGCATCATTATCACCGGCGGGGTATCGAAACCGTCCACCAGCAGGCCGCATTCCTGGTTGATGGAAAAATTGAAAGGGCCGGTAATCACTTCGGTCTGATATTGCGCCAGCCACCGCTCGCTTTCCGCTACCAGCGCGCGCATCACATCCGGGTTGTTTTCACACTCCAGAAAACCGAAATGGCCGGATTTCTCGCCATAGTGGCGGCGGTGCAATTCATCAACCTGGGCGCTGATACGGCCTACCGGCCGGTCCCCCTGCCAGGCAATCCAGCCCTGCCAGCGGCCATGGGCAAAATAAGGGTTCAGGGAGGAGAAATGCAACCTGCGTTCAAGTTTCAATGGCGGCACCCACAGGGGGTCCTGCGCGTACAGGCGCCAGGGCAGGCGAATAAACGCATTCAACTGGCGCCAGTTACTCACCGGCGTCACCCGGATCTCGTCAGTCAGCTTCCGCTTCATTCTCGACAGCGACTCCCGTTAATTTCACTTATGATGGGTTTTGGGGGCTGTTTGTTCGTGACTAGCGCCAGAGCCTGCCCCTGCATGTCGTAAGCAGGGGGGATGGCCCTCGGAACGGGCAAACAGTCCCCAAAACCTGGATATCGAATATTGCTTCATCCCCGAAAAGAACTTTGATCTCTTGTCTGTCATCGTATAGTATACAAAGCCTTATCATATTGATCGGTGATACCGGATATGTCTTTTAACACCCTGAACGATACGATGTTGAAATTCGGGGCGCCTGAAACAAGTATCCATACTTATTCCACCTGGTCGGTATTGTTGCGCCCCGCTCAAGTAACACTCGGCGCCCTGGTACTGGTTGCCCGCGGACCGGTAACGGCATTTTCGCAGCTCAGCCAGGCCGGTTTTACCGAACTGGCCCAGGTCACACATGATATTGACACGGTATTATCGCATCTTTTTCATTATGATAAACTGAACTACCTGATGTTGATGATGGTTGATCCTCACGTCCATTTTCACGTGATACCACGTTATGCGGCAAAACGTCATTATGCGGGGGCGGAATTCTCCGATTCTGCCTGGCCCGGACCACCGAATCTGGGGATCGATAACCAGATTGACGGCACGGTCTTTAATCAACTACGGGATGAACTCAGGTCATTGTGGCCGGCCTGAGTAAAGTACATTTAAAAAAAAGATGGAAGTTTTCTTCAGGTTGTGTAATATTTATCGCCTTAGCCTTTGTAAAGATATACAATGGGCGTGTTTTATGATTATAATTCGTATTTGAAAATAACAGGTTAGGTATCCTATGCTTGCGGAAGGACTTTGTTATAGGTCAAAAATAAATCTGTCGTTGTCAACAGGCACAAAAAAGAACGAGACGGGGGTTTATTCATCGTGAACCGAGAAACGACGATCACTGATAATACACTGACGCAAAATTTTGCCGGTTTCTCGTGTTTGTCTGAAGCGCTGGACTACGCAGCCGCAGGTGTTACCGGATCTAATTTTTACGATGCAAAAGGCAACCTTAGCGTCGTTTTGCCCTACAGTGAACTACAGCAACAGGCTAAGTTCGCGGCTCGGCGTCTTCTCAGTCTGGATCTGAAACGCGGTGATCATATTGCTCTGGTAGCTGATACTCACCCCGATTTCATCGTTCTATTCTTTGCCTGTCAGTATATCGGACTTGTGCCGTTCGCCATGCCGATCCCCCTGAATCTCGGCAGCCATGCGGTTTATGTTCAACAACTCAAGGGTTTGTTGACCAGCGGCAAGGCAAAAGTAGCCATAGCGCATAAAGAATTTATCAGCTTTCTGGAAGAAGCCGCCGTCGACAACAAGGACCTTGAATGGATAGGCACACCGGACCAACTGTCTGACATTGCTCCTTCACAGCGTTCCCTTGAGCCAAGCAGACCTGAAGAACCGGCCTACCTGCAGTTTACTTCCGGCAGCACCCGCTCCCCACAGGGCGTCATCATTACCGGAAAGGCGGTAATGAGCAATCTGCAGGGAATCGTAAGAAGCGGATTAAAAGTACACAACGGTGATCGTTGCGCATCCTGGTTGCCGTTCTATCATGACATGGGTCTGGTCGGCTTCGTTTTGGGCCCCATCGCCTCCCAGTTGTCGGTAGATTACCTGCGCACACGGGATTTTGCCATTCGCCCCTTGCAATGGCTGCGTCTAATCAGCAGGAACCGCTGCACTATTGCCTTCTCGCCGCCATTCGGTTACGAGCTGTGCACCCGTAGAATTCGCAGCGCAGACCTGCAACAGCTTGACCTGAGCTGCTGGCGTATTGCCGGTATCGGCGCAGAGATGTTGCGCTCCAGCACATTTGAGGCTTTTGCGGAGACAATGGCGCAAACCGGGTTCAACTCCAATGCCTTCCTGCCCTGTTACGGACTGGCTGAGGCCTCCCTTGCCGCTACCTTCTCGGAATTGAACCGCGGTCTGGACGTTATGTCGGTGGACGCACTGACCATGGCTGAACGCGGCATTGCCGTGCGCGTCAAGTCGGATAATCGCAAAGTGAATGAAGTCGTTAATTGTGGCCGCGCCCTGCCCGACCACGAGATCAGGATTGTTGATAACGCCGGGGATATATTGCCTGACCTGCGCGTCGGCAGAGTAATGGTAAAAGGCCCCAGCCTGATGAACGGTTACCTGAACGATCAGGAATCAACCGACCAGGTGATCCTTGAAGACGGCTGGCTGGATACCGGTGACCTGGGCTTCCAGTTTGAGCACAACCTCTACCTGACGGGACGGCGTAAAGACATCATCATCGTAAACGGCAGGAATATCCGCGCCCAGGACCTTGAAGAGATAGCAGAAGGGCTGGACGAGATCAGAATGGGCGAATCATCGGCATTTGATATCGAGGTCGACGATGATCAACAGATCGTCGTACTGGTGGTTGAATGCCGTCTCACCGAATCCACGGCCAGGCAATCGTTGATCAAGCAACTGCAGAGAAATGTGTACGAGGGTTTTGGCATTTACTGCTACGTGGACCTGGTACCGCCGCGTACCTTGCCGCGCACATCATCGGGTAAATTATCCCGCGTCGCCGCGCGTAAAGGCTTCATCGAAAGAGTAGACCTGAAACAGGCGATCACTTCACAAGCCGAAGCAGGATAAGACATATCTGAGAAATCAGAACTGTTATGAAGGAGCAAGTGGCGCTGACGGGAGCCACAGGCTTTGTTGGAAGGAATCTTCTCGCCGCACTTGACAAGTCAGACTATCCGACCCGGGCATTGACACGCCGCTACCAGACCGACCACGGGTTTGTATCCTGGGTTAACGGCGACCTGAACAACCAGCCCGCACTGGATGAACTGGTCGAGGGATGCACTTCCGTCATACATTGCGCCGGCACGGTCAGGGGCAATTCACTGGAAGACTTCCTGGAAGTCAACCTCAAGGGAACTGAAAACCTGCTGGCTGCAACCCTTAGAATAAAGCCCCCGCCCAGGTTTCTGTTAATTTCATCGGTCGCCGCCAGATATCCGGACTATTCCTGGTATTCACGCAGCAAATCGATGGCGGAAGCGCTGCTGATGTCGGACAGGTATAGCGGATTATCCCGGACAATTTACCGCCCGACGGCAATTTACGGCCCCGGAGACAAGGAAATGCAGCCCCTGTTGCGGCTGATGCGTTATGGTTTTTTGCTGACGCCGGGAACACCCAACGCCAGGATCAGCCTGATCCACGTTAATGACCTGGTAGACGCCATCCTGAAATGGTTAACGGCAAAAGAAGCCGGCGGCCTGTTCGAGTTGGACGACGGCGCCAGCGGCGGGTACCGGTGGGGAGATTTCATAGCGATCGGACAAGACACCTGGAAGCGCCCGATAACACACATCCAGGTTCCTGTTCAACTATTAAAGGCTTTCAGCCACATTAATCTCCTGCTGGCCAGGGTCTTTCGTTATCCGGCCATGCTGACCCCGAATAAAATCAATGAGATTACCCACGAGGACTGGGTATGCGATAATACGCCCTTGACGAACCATCTGGGATGGCGGCCAACAGTAAGATTATCCGATACCATTGACTCGGTTGTATAATAGCGTAACAAGGGTTCATGTAAGCCTTTCAGGACTATCATCCGCAGGGATAGCGGATGGTAAGCGTACATGGATGTATTCACAACGAGTCCTGAAAGGCTTACATGAACCCACCCCCCGGTGAACGTACCAAACCGTGTCCTGAACTTGGAGAGCAGCATATGCCGGCCACTTATGAGGAAATACTGACAAAAGTTATAACTGAGCTATCCGGGCTCACTGCGCCGGACGTTGAACTGCATGAGGCTTCCGACCTGGTCACGGAACTGGGGCTGGATTCGTTCAAGGTCCTGGACCTGTTACTGGATATTGAAGACGAATTCGATATAAGCATGCCGGTAAACCTGCTCGCGGACGTGCGTACCGTTAAGGACCTGGCCGGGAAAATCCACTCCGTGATCAATTCAGCATGAGCCTGTTTGCCAAATTCCAGTCATTGGCGCACGACCGCAACGCCCTGCTTGGAGAGGGAGTTGATCCCTTCGGCGCGCCTATCGAAGAAATCTACTCTCCGACGGAGGCGCGCATAAACGGCAAGAGGACGATCCTGGCCGGCACCAACAATTACCTGGGACTCACCTTCGACGAAAAATGCCTGGATGCGGCCCATGCGGCAATTGACGAACAGGGCACAGGGACAACCGGCTCAAGAATGGCTAATGGCAGTTTCTCGGGGCACCGCTCCCTGGAAAAAGAAATAGCCGCGTTCTACGGATGCGCGCGGGCCATCGTATTCACCACCGGCTACCAGGCAAACCTGGCCGTGATCTCCGGTCTGGCGAATAATGAAGATACTATCGTGATAGACGCCGACAGCCATGCCAGTATTTATGACGGTTGCCAGTTGAGTGGAGCCGAAATCATCCGCTTTCGACATAACAATCCTGACGACCTGAATAAACGACTGAGACGATTGGGGGAGCGCGCCGCGAACGCCCTGGTGATCATCGAGGGTATATACAGCATGTTGGGGGACAAGGCACGGATTCGGGAAATAATTGACGTCAAAAACACCTACGGCGCACTTTTACTGGTTGATGAAGCACATTCCCTGGGGGTGCTGGGGGCAAAAGGGAGAGGACTGGTTGAAGAAGCCGGCGTTATCAATGACGCAGATTTTATTGTCGGCACCTTCAGCAAAAGCCTGGCCAGCACGGGCGGCTACTGTGTCAGCAATCACCCGCAACTCGACTTCATACGCTATGCCAGCAGACCTTATATTTTCACGGCGTCTCCCGTCCCATCGGTGATAGCATCCACCCGTGAGGCGCTGAAGCGGGTGGAAATGGGCGCCGATCTGCGTGCGACGCTCTGGCGACATGCCCGGCGCCTGTACAATCACCTGCAAAACGCGGGTTATGAACTGGGACCTGAACCCTGCCCGGTGATCGCGGCGCTGCTGGATACCCGCGAACAGGCACTGGCATTATGGCGCGGCCTGTACGAGCACGGCGTCTATGTGAACCTGATCTTCCCGCCGGCAACACCCGGAGGCAAATCACTGGTACGCATCAGCGTCAGCGCAGCCCATACCGATGAACAAATAGAAAAAATATGCCAGGCGTTTAGCGCGTTGTCCGCAACCGTGTGATGATGGAGGCAGGTTTGGGCTATTATAATCGGCCACAGAGGACACAGAAAAAGACAGACCCGCCAGCCTTCTCGATACACTCTGTGATCTCTGTGTCCTGTGTGGCTAAAATTCTCTGTGTTTTCCGGGGCTAAGCAATTAGCGGCTGACGGCCTGTTCCGCCGGGTTTTCAGGAATTCCGCCATGCTGACCGCGGGCAAGGTGTATACCGTGCTGGTCGGATTGATCTACCTTGCACTTGCCACCCGCGCCCTGGGTGCGCACAATTTCGGCATACTTATTCTCATCCACGCATACACTGTCGCAGTCCGGGATTTTGTCGCGCTGAAGACCTCACAGTGCGTAGTCAGGTACGGCGCTATCTGCCTGGAGAGCAATGCCCGGGAGGATTTTCAGAAACTGATCAAATTTACCATGCTGCTCGACATCGGCTTTTGTGGCGTCGGCGCACTGACAGGTATCCTCGCCGTTTCCGTAGTCGGACCCTGGTTCGGCGTAACGCCGGAGCTAATTCCTGCGGCAACCATTTACTGCCTGATGATCCTGTTCAACTTCAAGGCAACGCCCCAGGGCCTGCTGCGCCTGTTTAACCGTTTCGACCTGATAGCCCTGATGCTGATGGTCGTTCCGACGATCCGCTTGATCGGCGCCTGTGCCGCATACTTGTTTTACCGGGACATCAGCGCATTCCTGTTCTTCTGGTTTATCGCCGGCGCTGCTCAGTGTCTCGGCATCGTTTATTTCGGCTGGCGCGAATTCGGGCACAGGGGCTTCAGCAAAGGTATGAACCTCGAGCTCAGACACCTGACCCGGCCTCATAAAGGAATCCTGTCATTCATCGGAACTTCGCATGTCCATCGAACCTTGTACACTTCAACCGTACACATCGCGACCCTTATCGTCGGTTTCCTGATGGGGCCGGTTGGCGCCGGTCTTTTCAAGATTGCCCAGGAAACCTCGGCCGTGTTGCTTAAGCCCGCACAATTATTTAACGAAACGGTTTACCCGGAAATGGCAAAAATCGCGGTCAATAAGAATTACCCGCGTCTGTGGAAGATCATCACTCACTCGGTGCTGGTTGCGGGAGCCCTCGCCGGCGTAATCCTGCTGCTGATTTTCCTGTTCGGGCAATCCCTGCTCAGCCTGTTCTTCGGCGCAGAGTTCATCCATGCCTATGATGTTCTGCTCCTGCTCATGTTCGGAGCAGCCGTCACGATGACCACGTTCGCCCTGGACCCGGCCCTGTATTCGATAGGCCGCCCCGATATCTCCATGAATGTCAGGATATTCACGACCATCCTGCACATATCGGTCCTGGTCCTGCTATTAGAGGAAATCGGCCTGGTCGGCGCCGGCATCGCCGCCATCGCCGGCAGTCTTGCAACAGCCCTGCTGCTGCTGTTTTATACCAACCGACTGATCAGAAAACATAAAGTATAAGGCTAAGGAGATATGAAAACAGGTCTGGGTGGGCGCCTGTGGGTGTCCCAATCTGCTCCCGGTGGAGCCTGCAACAACAGGTCCGGGTGGGCTTTTTTGGACTCGCTGTGAATACATCCCTGTACGCTTACCATCCGCTGTCCCTGCGGATGATAGTCCAAAAAAGCCCACCCGGACCTGTTTCCGACAACGGCGTACTTCCCGTGGACTTCCCTCAGGAATTACGCAACGTGGCCGTGATCTCGGCCATGATGGAAACAGCGATTTCGGCAGGTGAGCGGGCGCCTATGTCAAGACCGACCGGCGCCTTGAGGCGGGCAATCTCAGCCTCACTGAACCCGGCCTGTTCCAACCGTTTGACCCTGGCGGCCTGGGTCTTTCTGCTGCCCAATGCGCCGATATAAAAGGCATCGGAACGCAGGACCACCTGCAGGGCCGGATCATCCAGCTTCGGATCATGGGTCAGGGTAACCAGGGCGGTGCGCGTATCCGGCGCCAACGTCTCCAGGGCAAAATCGGGCCAGTCCCTGTTCAGCGTCACCCCGGGAAAGCGGGCCTCACTGGCGAATGCCTGCCTGGGATCAACCACGATTACGTTATAGCCGCAGGACAACGCGTAATTTGCAAGGTATTGACCTACATGCACGGCGCCGATGATGATCAGGCGCAGCGCAGTGTTGAACGGCTGGATAAAATAATCCTGCCCGTAGAGATTGCGCTGAAAACACTGGTCTGCAGCCAGGGCCTGCATGGCAAGCTCGTGCAGTTCCGCCTCCCCTTCATCCACGTGCAGACCGGGTTCCAGCACGAAACTGTCATGGCTATCCAGGTTCCTGATCAACACGCAGGGCCTGTTTGCCGAACCACAGGCATTGATCTGTTGCAGTACTGATGTACGCATGCCGTCAAGCCTGAACTATGGGTTCTACGTACACCTTGATCCGCCCGCCGCAGGCCAGCCCAACCTCCCAGGCCATCTCATTGGTCACGCCGTATTCCAGCATACGCGGCTGTCCGGTTTTTATGACTTCCTGCGCCTCACCGATGACGGCAGTTTCCACACAGCCACCGGAAACTGAGCCGATAAAGTTGGTTTGCGCGTCCACCACCAGTTGACTGCCGCTGGGACACGGCGCCGAACCCCAGGTTTCAATCACGGTAGCCAGGGCGACCTGGCGGCCTTCTTCAAGCCAGCGAATTGTCGTTGTGATAATATCTTCTTCAGCCATATCTGTTCTGTTTATCAATCTTCAATATAATCACAGGTTGCAAGGATATAACATGTCCAAACTCAAATATCCAGGCTTTGATACCATAAGCCTGCATGGCGGGCAACGGCCCGACCCGGTAACCGGGGCGCGCGCCGCTCCCATCTACCAGACCACGTCTTTTGTCTTTAAAGAAACGGATCAGGCATCTTCCATGTTCGACCTTGCCAGGTCGGGACATGTGTATTCGCGTATCTCCAACCCGACCGTGGCGGTACTGGAAGAACGCATTGCCGGACTGGAAGGCGGCACCGGCGCCGTGGCGACAGCAAGCGGCATGGCCGCGATCCACCTGGCGATATGCACGCTTATGGATGGCGGCAGCCATATCGTGTCATCCCATGCCCTGTACGGCGGCACGCATAACCTGTTTACCTACACCCTGCCCCGTTTCGGCATCAATACCACCTTTGTAGACCCGCGGGAACCTGACGCGTTCAAACGGGCAATCCGGCCCGAAACCCGTCTGATTTATGCCGAAACTATAGGCAATCCGCGCTGTGAAGTACTCGATATTGAGACCATTGCCGGGATAGCCCACGACGCGCAAATTCCGTTAATGCTGGACTCGACACTGACCACGCCTTACCTGCTGAAACCCTTCGACCACGGCGCGGATATCGTCATCCATTCCCTCACCAAGTTTATCGGCGGTCACGGCGTCGCCATCGGCGGCATCGTCGTGGACTCCGGCCGTTTCGACTGGGATGGCTCCGGCAAATTCAAGACACTTACGGAACCCTATGCAGGGATATTAAACATCGATTTCGCCGAGGATTTCGGTCCCGACGCTTTCCTGCACCGGGCGCGCCGCGAGGGGCTGCGAGACTTCGGCGCCGCTCTGAGCCCCGGTAATGCCTTTTATATCCTGCAGGGGGTCGAGACGCTCGCGCTGAGAATGGATAAACACGTGGCCAACACGAGAAAAATCGTGGAGTGTCTTGATAATAACGAGGCCGTCGAATATGTCACCTACCCGGAACTGCCGGCTCACCAGGATTACGAACTGGCGAAAAAGCTGTTGCCTAAAGGTTGCGGGTCGGTATTCAGTTTTGAACTGAAGGGCGGGCGTGAAGCAGGCCGAAAATTCATTGAGTCCCTGAAGGTTTTTTCCCATCTGGCAAACGTGGGTGACGCCAAATCCCTGGTGATACATCCGGCCTCAACCACCCACAGCCGCATGGATGACGACGCCTTGACACAAGCCAGCATCACTCAGGGCCTGGTCAGGTTGTCCGTCGGACTGGAAGACCCGGAAGATTTGATCAACGATCTTGACCGGGCATTGTATCGCTCACAGAAGTAGAAATGCATCCATACCCGTTTTCCGCTATCGCCCTCACCGCCATTCGGCGCATGCTCCCGCCGTCATGCCTGCGAATGCCCCTGCCATCGTCATTCCGACGGATGCCGAGTAGTGCCGTCAACGGACCAAAGGACGGAAATCCAGTGAAACAATGAGTCGCCGGAGCCTGCCCCGGCATGTCGTAAGCCAGGGGCGACATAGTATCATACTGGATACCGGGACAAGCCCGGTATGACGATGGGGGTATGCCCGGTATGGCGACATTTTGCCCGGTATGGCGACGGGGGGTCAGGCCCGGTATGGCGACGGGGGGTCAGGGGGGCGACGGGGGGGTCAGGCCCGGTATGGCGACGGGGGGTCAAGCCCGGTATGGCGACGGGGGGTCATGCCCGGTATGGCGACGGGGGGTCAAGCCCGGTATGGCGACGGGGGGATGCCCGGTACGACACTATGCCAGATACGACGATATGGGAATACTGACCGATGGAAATAATAATTGATAATCACATTGCTTTTGCCGCTACCGGGAGGGAAGACCTGGATCCCGGTTTGCCGGGCATAGTCTTCGTGCATGGCGCCGGACTGGACCATACGGTCTGGACCTTGTTCAATCGTTACTTCGCCAGGCACAAATTCAATTCCATCGCCGTTGACCTGCCGGGGCGCCGGCGTTCGGGGGGCAGGCCGCTGCCATCCATTGAAGCAAGTGCGCGCTGGTTGCTTGAATTTATCGATACCCTGGGAATTGAAAAGACCGCGCTGGTGGGCCATAGCATGGGTGCGTTGGTGGCCCTGGAAGCCGCATCCCAGGCACAGATAGAGATCAGTAACGTCGTGTTACTGGGCGCTGCAGCGCCCATGACAGTGGCTGACCCCCTGCTTGATGCCGCGCGGGCAAATGATCATAGTGCGGTTGATATGATCATGTTGTATTCCCATGCATATACGTCGCAACTGGGCGGCAATCCGGTCGCCGGGATTAATATACTTAACAGCAATATGCGTTTGCTGGAACGGTCCCTGGAAAACGTTTTGTATGCGGACCTCAAGGCCTGTAATGAATATTACAACGGTATCGATGCGGCGCGAAATATTACTGCGCCGACAACTCTGATCCTGGCTGAAGAAGACAGGATGACGCCGCCGGCGCTGGCAGCCGATCTCCTTGACGCACTGGCCGATGTGCAACCGGAGATCCTGCCGGATTGCGGCCATATGATGCTGTCTGAACAACCGGAAGCCGTCCACGAAATACTGACCCGCACATTGATGCAGCCATAACAGAGAAACAGGAGGACACATTGAACCAACTGGAAAAATCCCTCAAGGAAGGGAAATTCTGCTTCACTGCGGAACTGGTGCCGCCGTTGGCGGCCGCAGCCGACAGCCTGCTGGAGCAGGCAGGTTTACTTAACGGCAGGGTTGAAGCAATTAACGTTACCGACGGCGCAGCAGCCCGGACCACCATGTCGAGTGTTGCCGCGGCTTCCCTGCTTGCCGCCAATGGTATGGAACCGGTGCTGCAAATGACCTGCCGCGACCGCAACCGGATCGCGTTATGCGCAGACCTGATCGGTTGCGCGGCATTCGGCGTCTCCAACCTGTTGTTGCTGACGGGAGACGACCCCGCCAAAGGCGATCAACCCGAGGCCAAAGCGGTTCACGATATTGACAGCACCGCCTTGATCGCCCTCGCCGGGGATATGTGTGACAAAGGCGTGTTACCGAATGGTCGTGAGATTGACCCTCCCCCACATTTCCATATCGGCTCGGCAGACCTGCCGCAGCGCTTCGCTGACAAGGCGGCGCCCCCCGCCATCACGAACAAAATAGACGCAGGGGCCCGCTTCATACAAACCCAGTTGTGTTACGACATTGACCTGATCGAGGCATATATCGCCGGAATGGGTGAACGGGGCCTGCTCGACAGGGTAAAGATACTCATCGGCCTGGGTCCCGTGGCCTCTGCCCGGTCCGCCAGGTGGATGCGCGACAACCTCTGGGGCGTGGCTTTCCCGGACGCCCTGATACAACGCCTGGAAGACAGCACTGACCCGAAACAGGAGGGCAGGCGCATCTGTATCGAATTGATCGAGGACATGCAACGGATAGACGGCATAGCCGGCGTCCACCTGATGGCGCCTGGACAATCCGCCCGTTCGTTAGATACATTGCTGTCGGAACTGGGGAGATAACAGGAAAACTCTGACTTAATCAGAGGTTCCATAGTATAATTCACTTATGAAAAACCTTTGCCTGATTATTGTCCTGGCATGTCTGTCGGTTACCCCGGCACTTGCTGATTTTAATGACGGCGTCTACGCCTATGCCAGAGGCGAATATGACCAGGCCTTCAACACCATGCGTTCCCTCGCGGAAACCTCGGATCACGGCCTCGCTCAATATTACGTTGCCATGATGTATTTACGCGGGAATGGCGTAGCGCAAAGCTACGAAGAAGCGGCGAAATGGTTCCGTAAATCAGCGGAACAGCGTGTCAAACAAGCCCAATACAGGCTGGCAGAGCTTTATACGAAAGGCAGGGGAGTGCCGAAAGATTATGAATACGCTTATGCCTGGTATCGGGTAGGCGCTGAGCACAAGCATAAGAAATCGATGGCTACATTAGCGGCGGCCCAGCAGAATCTCTCGCCGGAGGAACTGGAAGAAGCGGAAAAACTTGCGCGGAAATTAATCAGGCAATACGGCCCCGAGGAAGAGAAGGCACAGACAAATTAAGTATAGGAACCTCTGATTAAGTCAGAGGTTCCTACGGTACAAGGATGTACCGTCAAAATCAATGACTGTATGTCATTGATTTTGGAAGGAAAACAAAAATCGCATTATTGTTTTCCGTGCTCTGACAAGTCCTGGACGGACTTGATCAGAGCTTCCTATATATATCTTGACAAGAATGCCGGCGCCGACTAACCTTTGCCAACATGACAGCAAAATCGGCACAGAGGATGAATACCCTGTGCCAGTAAACAGTCCATAAATGTTTTGAAACCGGAGACAGGGAGCGTAACCTGATGAGTATGATGATGACGGAACTGTATGATGCACTGACCAACGCCGGCGCAGATGAGGCAAAAGCCCGCGCTGCCGCGACGGCTGTCGCCGCGTGGGAAGATAGATTTAACCGTCTGGACGGAAAAGTCAACCTGCTGCAATGGATGGCCGGCTTTAACCTGGCACTGACCACAGCCATTCTCTGGCGGATTTTCAGCTAAGGAACCTCTGATTAAGTCAGAGGTTCCTACGGTACAAGGATGTACCGTCAAAATCAATGACTATATGTCATTGATTTTGGAAGGAAAACAAAAATCGCATTTTTGTTTTCCTTGCTCTGACAAGTCCTGGACGGACTTGATCAGAGCTTCCCTAAGAAACCTGCCGGATTCAAGCCCGGCTTCCCCGGTTACGTATACTGAAGGTCCTCGGGCCGATCAAGATCGCGTCGCTCGGGTAATTCATACAGTTTTAATTCCATCCGGGTGACCCGCTCCCGGGTTTTCTGCATTACCTCGTCTGTCCCCCACGGGATATCCATAAACAGTTGCCGATATAACCTGGTCAACCCGATCAGGTGATACCCGCCGTCCAGGGACGGGCCCAGAACGACGTCGTAACCTTCAGCCAGTTTTTTCAGGGCAAGGTCAATATCCGCTGCGGTCAAGTCAATACAATCGCTGCCGATAAGCACCACGCGGCGATAGTTTTCCAGGGCCTGTTCCATGGCGAAATACATACGCTCGCCCAGGTCCGCGCCGGCCTGGGCTCGCAGTAACAACAAGAACTCTTCCTTGAAGTCAATAAGAGACCGGTGCTGCACGGTCGGCATACACCACAATTCAATGTCCCGCACAGACGAGCTGCGGGCTGTTGCGAGTGTCTGCCTTAGCAGATTGGTATGGATAGCAGCCGCCTGCACGGCGCTGGTAACCGGTATAAGACGGGTTTTCACCCTCCCCGGCACGGGCGTTTTGGTGAAAACAAGCAATACCTCTGCTGTTTCACCGATACTGTTTGACGAGATCGCGCGGGTCGGATCCGATTGCATAACAGAGCCTTAATTTCCATGTGAGTAATATTGTCCTGGCGATTCCGTTGTTTTCCCAACGGCGGGATGAACTGATAACAGTCTGGCTGATACGGATGGGTGGGGAGATTTTATTCAGTCTTGAGGTCAGTTCCAAATCTTCCATCAGGGGAATGTCCGCATAGCCGTTCATCTGCCGGAAAATACCCTGGCCGATAAAAATTGTCTGGTCGCCCGTTGCTATACCGGTAAGCCGGGAACGGATATTTATGAGCTTCTCAATGCAACGGAACATGAAATGATTGCCGGACAAGCCGATATCAAAGCTCCCCCAGGTGTTCCCGGAAACGGAGTGCGCATCCAGGCTCCGGTCAAATTCACTATGCAGCAAGGAATCTGCATGGAGGAACACGTAGATATCGCCGCGCGCAATCCGCGCACCGTAATTCATCTGGCCGCCCCTGCTCGGAGCGCATTCCAGCACGTGATCGACCCCGCTTGCCGCGATCCTGCAAGTGTCATCAGTACTGCCGCCATCCACAAGAATAACCTCATGGCCCCGGCCACGAGCAGCCTGGAGGTGTTCCAGGGTCGCACCGATATAATCCGCTTCATTCAACGCGGGAATAATTATTGAATATTTCTGCATCAGGACAGAGCACCTCTACAACTGCCGCCCTGTCCGAGTGCCCCGCGTCTTAACGGGGTAAAATCAGACGCTCCGAGCCAGTCCAGGGTTTCATGCGTGGGATTATATTCAACTTTTATGTTTAAGGAAACTCTGAACAAGTCCATTCCCGTATCAAGTACGGGACAGGCTCTGGACTTGCCAGAGCACGGAAAACAAAAATGTGATTTTTGTTTTCCTTACAAATTCAATGACTTATTGTCATTGAATTTGGCGATACATCCCTGTATCGCAGGAACCTCTGACTTAATCAGAGGTTCCTTAAGTATATTTATGCCGGGACAACACATGCCGGGCAGTTTCAATCCTGCGTCATTTATTGCCTGCTGCTAAACTTGATAATTACACTTGATACATCACTGAAACCGGATTTCCGGTAAACTGTATAGCCACGCCCTGATAGCTCAGAAGGATAGAGCGTCCGCCTCCTAAGCGGAAGGCCAGAGGTTCGAATCCTCTTCAGGGCGCCATTTCTTCCTGGCAAAGCGTATTAACGTTTTCAAAATTAGCATTTTCAATAAAACGGACTACATCGTTTGATATCATCAAGGCTGGCCAATACATGATTGAGTATCGTACCAGCTTCCATATCATGGCGGATCAGGTCGCGTATATATTCGCTTGGCGTTGCGTAAACGCCGGAGTCACCCGTTCGACTATCGACGAATTTCCGCAGTTCATTTGTCAGTGATAGATTTAAGCTGCTTGCCACGGTCTTCTCTCTCAGGCTATGTATCCGGTAAGCTGGTGTCAAGTATAGATATAATGGCATATATCGTCACATCGACATATTCCCTAATCCTGCTTTAGAATGTGGGAGAATAAAAACCTTGCCTGAAATATACTCATATCAGATGCTGGTGATGGACGAAGCGACCAGATCGTCCAGCCGGGGATAAAGACGAGCGGCAAACCCTTGCCGCTTTCCTGATAATACAAGGTCAGGTCTCCCGATATCCTGGCTTCACTCGATTTTATCCGAAAATCTTCCACCGAGGCCAGGTTCCAATATTATCAGTTGAATGGTAGATTTAAGTCGTTACTATAATAGAGGGATTTCCCCTATGACAGTACAAAAAAACAATCCGCCGGAACAGGCAAAGGCTTGGCGCCTCCTTACAGAACACCAGCGGCAGGTGGCGCAGTTGCGCCTGCGCGAGGAATTTATCCGGGATCCGGGGCGGGCGCAACGGTTTTCACTCGGCCTTGAGCGGGTTTTTGTCGATTTTTCCAAGAACCTGATCACTGACGAAACCCTGTCATTGTTGTTGGAGTTGGCCGAGCAACGCGGGCTGGGTAACATGATAGACGAATTATTCTCAGGACACGAAGTCAACACCACGGAACACCGTCCCGCGCTGCATACCCTGCTGAGAGCGCCGGAAGGCAAGGAAGGGACCGGGTTGTTACTGGATTCCTGCTTGCGCAGGAATGGCAACGAGGCAGCCGGCAATCAACTGGATGGCGACGAGGCCACCATTCCTGCGCAAGCAGAGAAGTGGCACAAGGATGTGCCGTTGACGAACCAAAGGATGGAAATCCAGGGCGAACGCGTCCTTTCCGATACCGCCCGGCAGGTGTGTCAGGAATTGAACAGGATGTTCGAGTTCGTACAGAGATTACGCGCCGGAGAGATCATGGGCGCCACAGGAAAACCCATAACCAGGGTGGTGAACATCGGCATCGGCGGCTCCGACCTGGGTGCGCGCCTGGTGATTGAGGCGCTGTCCGAATATCACCAGGACGGGATAGACATCGATTTCGTCGCCAACATTGACCCCTTTGACATCGAGAACGTCCTGGCGCGCGCGCATCCCGAAACAACGCTATTTATCGTCGCTTCCAAATCCTTCACGACACTGGAAACCCAGGTCAACGCACAGCGCGCGCAAAACTGGCTCAGGGAGAACGGTTGCGGGGATACCGGCAAACACTTCCTGGCCGTATCGGCAAACGCCGCCGCAATCGAGCGTTTCGGCATCGGCCGAGACCGTTATTTCAAGATCGAAGACTGGACCGGTGGGCGTTATTCAATCTGGTCCTGTGTCGGCATGAGCAGCGCCATCAGCATCGGCGAAGATAATTTCAGGCGTTTCCTGGCGGGGGCGCACGAAGTTGATTCACACTTCCGGTCCGCTGAATTCAGCAAAAATATCCCCGTGATCCTGGCCCTGCTCGGTATCTGGTATAACAACTTTCTTGACGTCGGCGCCCATGCCGTTATCCCCTATGATCAAAGGCTGGAAAGATTGCCGGCTTATTTGAGCCAGCTGGTCATGGAGAGTAACGGCAAATCGGTCGACACGGAGGGAAACAGGGTGGGAACAAAGACCTCCCAGGTCATCTGGGGCGGTGTCGGCAGCAACTCGCAACATGCCGTTTTCCAGTTCCTGCACCAGGGTACGCGCTTGTCAACCATTGATTTTCTGCTTCCCCTTGACAGCCGTCATGACAGCAGGCAACACGAATTGCTGGTTGCCAACTGCCTGGCCCAGGGAGAAGCCCTGATGCGGGGCGAGACCAATTCTGCCGAACCCCATCGACACTTCGACGGCAACCGGCCCAGCACCACCATCCTGTACGACCGGCTCGACCCGTACACTCTGGGCATGCTGCTGGCCATCTACGAGCACAAGACCTTTGTCGAAGCCGCCATCTGGGGGGTCAACCCCTTCGACCAGTGGGGGGTCGAACTCGGCAAAAACCTGGCGGGACGCATAGCGGGAGAACTGGCAGACGTTGAGACTCAAACATCCCATGACTCATCCACGCAACAGTTAATGAACAAGTATCGTTCCGGGAGCGCATGAAAGCAATAATCCTCGCCGCAGGCCGCGGAAACCGTCTGGGGGACGTTGCCGCGGGCCGGCCGAAATGCTTGTTGCAGTTCGGTGGTAAATCCCTGCTGCAGCGGCACATGGAAATCCTGAATGACCTGGGTACGGACCGGATAATCATCGTTACGGGTTACCGTCACGATCAAATCGAAGCGGCGCTGGAACAGGTCGAAAGTCGTGCGTCCGTCGAAACCATCGTCAATCCGGACTATGAAGCGGGCAGCGTCGTGAGCCTGCATTGCGCATATGATTTTTTGACCGACGGGGCAGACAGTATATTGATGGATGCCGACGTGCTGTATGACCCGGAGGTCCTTGGCAGCCTGTTCAGGACGCAGTACGGCAATTGCTTCCTGCTGGATCGGGATTTCGAACCCGGCGATGAGCCGGTAAAACTATGCGTAGCAGGCAATACGCTGGTGGAGTTCAGAAAAATACCCGATACGAATATAACCTGGGATTACCAGGGCGAATCAGTGGGCTTTTTCCGTTTCGACGCCGCCGTATCGGCGCGCCTCGCTCACAAGACGGGAGAATACCTCGAGAATAACCGCGCCGACGAACCCTACGAAGATGCGATCCGTGACCTGCTCAGGGAAACGCCGGGTCTGTTCCAATTTGAGGATATCACCGGCCGGGACTGGATCGAGATAGATTTTCCCGCCGACGCGGAACGCGCGGCACAGATGTTCAAAGCAAAATAATGCCTGTCCCTTACATAAATTATCGGAAATCAGTAAAATTCAGGCAGTCAACTGCCCGAAATAGTATAAATACAGGCAGTTATCCCGAGCTGTGTTCAATCAAACCGGAACAGGACAGGCAGATATACCTGTACGATCCGGTAGATTCATACCTGTTCAAGGATACCCTGGAGATAGAAAATATACCCCTGGTGGTGAGTAATGCGGGCTAAAAGCAGACAATTACGCGACCTGCTCGAATCTCCCGAACTGGAGTTCATGCTGGAAGCCCATAACGGCATCTCGGCCAAACTCGTGCAGCAGGCAGGGTTCAAGGGGATCTGGGCCAGCGGCCTGGCCATGTCGGCCCAGTTCTGCGTCAGGGACAGTAATGAGGCAAGCTGGACCCAGGTCGTCGACATGCTGGAATTCATGTCCGACGCCACGGATATCCCGATCCTGCTGGATGGCGATACCGGTTACGGCAACTTCAATAATATGCGGCGCCTGGTCAGAAAACTCGAACAACGCGGCATAGCCGGGGTCTGTATAGAAGACAAGGAATTCCCCAAGACCAACAGCTTCATAGACAGCGAGAAACAGGCCCTGGCCGATACCAATGAATTTTGCGGCAAGATCCGGGCAGGTAAGGACAGCCGGCAAGACCCTGATTTTTGTATTATTGCGCGGGTGGAGGCATTGATCGCGGGCTGGGGCATGGATGAGGCACTGAAACGGGCCGAGGCTTATTGCGCAGCCGGGGCCGATGCCATCCTGATACACAGCAGGCAATCACGCCCGGATGAAATCATCGCCTTCGCCAGGGAATGGGACGGCGCCTGCCCCCTGATAATCGTACCGACAAAATACTACAGCACACCCGTAGACGTATTCAGGAAAGCCGGGATCAGCCTGGTTATCTGGGCCAACCACATGATCCGCGCGTCAGTCAGGGCCATGGAAAACGTAAGCAGGGAAATTTTCGAACAGGAAACATTGACCGGCGTCGAAGACCGCATCACCAGCGTCGACAGCATTTTCATTCTGCAGGGCGCGGACGAATTGCTGCGGGCGCAGGAACGTTACCTGAACACACCCGGACAATGCCGCGCACTGGTACTGGCGGCGAGCCGCGGCAACAACTTGTATGATCTGACCGAAGACCGGCCCAAGGCGATGCTGAATATACGCGGCAAACCTTTGCTGCAAAGACTGGTTGATGAGTTCAGAAAACGCGCCGTCAACGATATCACGGTCATTGCCGGGTACAAGTCGGAAACGCTGGACGTCAGCGGCGTCGATATGCGCCTGAATACTGCCTATGAAACCACGGGTGAACTCTATTCACTGGCCTGCGCCAGGGATAAATTCAACGACGATATGGTGATCACCTACGGCGATCTCCTGTTCCGGTCGTATATCCTGCAGGACCTGCTGGAACGGGACGGTGAAATAGTCATTGTCGTCGACTCCCTGGTTGACGAGATTGAGATCACCGGCACCCCGGACTATGCCTGGTGCGATAAACCCGATGACCGCTCCATGTTCATGCAGAAGGTCAAGCTGCAACGCATCTCGGAACAAAAAACCCCCGAAGCTGACCCCCCCTCCGGTCGCTGGACAGGCATGATGCGGGTCAGGGCAGAAGGGAGGAAATGGCTGGAACAGGCGCTGGATTCCCTGGAAAACCAGCCCGGCTTTGATCAACTGACCCTGCCCGACCTGCTCAACCACCTGACCGGGCAAGGCAGGACCATCACCGTCCACTACATAAACGGCCACTGGCTGGACGTGAACAGCGTCAATGATATAGACAGGGCCGGTGATTTTACTACTGATTGATCTTTAATAATGGTTAATGCAGTTCCGGAGAGACAGGTTTGGATAGGCTGTAGCAGCAACTCTATCCTGTCATTACTCTGCATCGGCTGAAACAGAAAAATATGATTACCGCTGAAACATTCATTGAGGCTGCGCGAGGTCACGGTTTCAGCCGCTATACCGGCGTGCCGTGTTCCTACCTGACCCCGTTCATCAATTACGTCATCAATGATGAGCAACTGTCCTACATCTCATCCGCCAATGAGGGCGATGCGGTCGCCACTGCAGCCGGACTGACACTGGGCGGCCAGCGCGCCGTCGCTATGATGCAGAATTCGGGCCTGGGCAATGCGGTCAACCCGTTGACGTCGCTGGCGCATACTTTTGCCGTACCCGTATTACTCATTGTCACCCATCGCGGCAAGCCAGGCCGCAAGGATGAGCCGCAGCATGAACTGATGGGGAAAATCACGGGCGACCTGTTCGACCTGATGGACATACCCTGGGAGCCCTTCCCGGTTGAACAGCGGGCTATCGGTCCCGTACTGGAACGGGCAACCCGGTATTGCGATGCAGAGCAAAGACCGTACGCATTGCTGATGGACCAGGGTGCAGTCGCCCCGCATCCGCTAACAGGCGAATCGATTCCCTCCCGGGCATACGTGCAGTGCCGGCGCAGCAGTATTGTGGGGACGCTGGTAAATTCCACTACGCGAGAACAGGCGCTTAAGGAGATAATCAATCATACCCCCGTGCAGGATTCCATCCTGATTGGGACAACCGGTTACACCGGACGGGAGTTATACGCCATTAACGACCGCAGCAACCAGATCTATATGGTGGGATCGATGGGCTGTGCGTCCGCCTTTGCCCTGGGTATCTCCCTGGCGCGGCCGCACCTGGACGTTACCGTTGTCGATGGAGACGGCGCCGCCCTCATGCGCATGGGAAACTTTTCCACCATCGGCAGTTACGGGCAAAACAACCTGACCCATATATTACTGGACAACGGCGTCCACGAGTCGACCGGGGCACAAGCCACTGTATCGGCCAACGTCAGCTTTGCGGATATCGCCGCGGCCTGCGGCTACGGCCTGGCCCTGGACGGCAACGACCCGGGCGTGATCAGGGAACTGTATGCCTGCATGGACATAGACGGCGCGCGCTTCGCGGAACTGAAAATCAGACCGGGCACACCGGGTAATCTGCCCCGCCCCACCAGCTCACCCAAAAATATCCTGCGCCGCCTGACGGCACATATTGATCATGCCGGGAACAGGAGACAGATTTGAAATCTGTCCCCGGCGGGTCTTCGACATATAAACACCGCCTCGCGACAGAACCGCAGCTCATGCCCGGCATCGTCATACCGGACAGGGATTGTCCGGTATGACGATGCCGGGACATTGAGGTTGAGGAGAATAAGGAATTGTTTAATCGACTGGATTTGCATCCTACGCTCCGTTGACGGCACATCCATGTGCCACTACTCGGCCTTCGCAAGAATGGCGACGGATTAGT
Source organism: Gammaproteobacteria bacterium (assembly GCA_965222155.1). GTDB lineage: Bacteria > Pseudomonadota > Gammaproteobacteria > Eutrophobiales > Eutrophobiaceae > JAAXHV01. The sequence goes on along the minus strand of CBDCTH010000004.1, from coordinate 487,410 downwards.
TTTAACCGATAAACTCCAGCAGCCCCGCTTTGGTCAGCTTTGCATCTTCCAGCATGTCCTGCTGGGAGCCATGTTGCAGCAGGCGATCCGGCAAACCGTAGTTGAGAATGCGCGGCATTATCCCCTGTGATGCAAGATATTCATTTACCGCGCTCCCCGCTCCTCCCTGGACCACGTTCTCTTCCACCGTAACCAGCAAATCATGGGTCGCAGCCAATTCGGCTGCCAGTTCCCCGTCCAGCGGTTTCACAAAACGCATGTTCGCCACTGTCGCATTCAACTCAGCGCCTGCCTCCAGCGCCGGCTTCACAGCGCTCCCGAAAGCAAGCAGCGCGATCTTTTTACCCCGCAGGCGTATTTCCCCCTTGCCCAGCGGTAATGCCGTCATCTCTGTCTCAACCGCCACGCCGGGACCGCTGCCGCGGGGATAACGCACTGCCGCCGGCTGGTCCAGCAAAAACCCCGTATATAACATCTGCCGGCACTCGTTCTCATCTGCCGGCGCCATCACCACCATGTGCGGGAGGCAACGTAAATAACTGAAATCATAGGACCCGTTATGGGTAGGCCCGTCTGCGCCGACCACGCCGGCTCGGTCAATGGCAAACAACACCGGCAGCTTCTGGTTCACCACGTCATGCACCACCTGGTCATAAGCCCGCTGCAGAAAGGTCGAATAGATCGCCACCACCGGCTTCAGGCCGTCGCAGGCCATCCCGGCGGCAACGGTAACACTGTGCTGCTCGGCGATGGCCACGTCAAAATAACGATCCGGGTATTCCTGTTCAAACCGCACCAGTCCGGATCCTTCGCGCATGGCCGGCGTCACGGCCACCAGACGCTCATCCCGGGCTGCCATGTCACACACCCAGTCACTGAACACCTGGCTGTAGGTCGGCTTGGCAGGCTGCGCCGGTTTCGGAGTTGACGCCTTGCCGGTCTCCAGATCGAACGGTTTACTCACCGCATGCCATTTCACCGGATCGGCCTCCGCCGGACCGTACCCCTTGCCTTTGCGGGTGATGATATGGAGAAACTGCGGCCCCTCCAACTGTCTGATATTGCGGATGGTCGTCAGCAAGGTCGGTAGATGATGGCCGTCAACGGGGCCGATATAATTGAAACCGAATTCCTCAAACAATACCCCCGGAATGATCATGCCCTTGATGTGTTCCTCCGCGCGCCGCGATATCTCCAGCGCACCCGGTACATGCGACAGGACTTTCCTGCCCCGCTCCCGCACCGTCGTGTAAAACTTCCCGGACAGCAACTGGGCAAACCGGTTGGCCAGGGCGCCCACGTTGGGGGAAATGGACATATTATTGTCATTCAATATCACCAGCAGGTCGACCCCGGCGTCACCGGCATGGTTCAAGGCCTCAAAGGCCATGCCGGCCGTCAACCCGCCGTCGCCGATGATGGCGATACATTTGCGCCTGCTTCCCGTGTGTCGGGACGCAATAGCCATACCCAGAGCGGCGCCGATGGACGTACTCGAATGACCCACGCCAAACGTATCATACTGGCTCTCGTCGCGTTTCGGGAAGGGCGCCAGCCCGCCATGTTTCCTGATGGAATGCAGCCTGTCGCGGCGCCCGGTGAGGATCTTGTGCCCGTAAGCCTGGTGGCCCACATCCCAGACCAGCCGGTCATCAGGTGTATTAAAAATATAATGCAAGGCAATCGTCAACTCGACTGCGCCCAGGCTGGCGGCAAAATGACCGGCGTTCCTGCTGGCCCAATGCAACAGGAACGCACGCATTTCCTGCGCCAGCGGTTCCAGTTTATCTTCCGGCAGACGCCTCAAGTCAACGGGAGATTCTATTTGATCCAGTAAAGGCGTCTCAATTTGCTCTGTCATGAATAGTTCTCTTTATCCCTCTGTCGTGAACGGTTACTTTAAGCAGAAACCCGGCGGCTTGCAACTACGGCATTCACCTTGCAGCGGTTCCCGCTGACCCGTGTTTATGAAAAATTCTATCCGAATAATATGAAGTTACCCTGGTTTTTATGTTAAATTGCATAACAATCCTGTACTTTGGGATGTTTATCCTATATTTTACTCGGATGAGCGCGTTTCGGTCTACTGAAACGCTCTATCTTTAACTGATAATCAGAAAAGCAGGCTACAGATGGCTGTACCGTTAACTCAACAACTTCGCATATCGAAATACATTCTTGGGAAAAAGCTGCGCGGCGAACAGCGCTTTCCCCTGGTGCTGATGCTGGAACCCCTGTTCCGTTGCAACCTGGCCTGCTCCGGTTGTGGAAAGATCGACTATCCGGAGGAGATACTGGACAAACGCCTCAGCGTTGAAGAGTGCATGCAGGCCGTTGACGAGTGCGGCGCCCCGGTCGTCTCCATCGCCGGCGGGGAGCCATTAATCCACCAGGATATGCCGGAGATAGTGCGCGGCTTCACGGCCAGAAAGAAATATGTCTACCTGTGCACCAATGCCTTGCTGCTGGACCGGCGCATGAATGACTATTCGCCCTCTCCCTACCTGACTTTTTCCATTCACCTTGACGGCAACCGGGACCGGCATGACGCCTCCGTTTGCCGCCCCGGCGTCTTCGATAAGTGTGTTTCAGTCATCAAAAAGGCCAGGAGCAAAGGCTTCCGGGTGACTATCAACTGCACCTTGTTCCAGGGCGAACAGGCGCACGAAGTGGCGAAGTTCATGGACATGGCCATGGGGCTGGGCGTCGAAGGGGTCACCATATCCCCGGGTTACAGTTACGAACGAGCGCCGCGCCAGGACGTCTTCCTGAAACGCAAAGAGAGCAAACAGTTGTTCCGGGACATCTTTAAATCAGGGGTTGGAAAAAAATGGCGTTTTAACCAGTCATCCCTGTACCTGGATTTCCTGGCAGGCAACCAGCAATACCAGTGCACCCCCTGGGGCAATCCTACCAGGAACGTTTTCGGCTGGCAGAAACCCTGTTACCTGCTGGTCGGTGAGGGTTATGCGCCGACATTCAAGGCTTTGATGGAAGAAACGGAATGGCAAAATTACGGCAACGGACGTAATCCGAAATGCGCCAACTGCATGGTACACTGTGGTTACGAGGCATCAGCCGTTGAAGACGCTGTCAAACGTCCGTGGAAAGCGTTGAAAGCAGCCGTGCTGGGACCCAGGACTTCCGGGGACATGACCCCTGAACTGCCCATCCTCTACGATGAAGATGCAGTACTGTCGAAACCCAAACTGGTTGCGGAATTCAAACCCGCGCCGGTAATAATCCGTAGCAATAAACAAGACAACCAAGACAAACAAGTCGCTTAATGGATCCAGCCTGGCTCGTCATACCGGGAGTCATTCTCTGGACCGGTATCCTGGCGCTTCCCTGGCAACCCTGGCGTATCAGGGAAATACTGGAAGCGGACGACGCCGAGGCCGCTGACTTGTCCGATGTCACCGTATTGATTCCGGCCAGGAATGAAGCCGATGTCATCGCCGACACCCTGCTGTGCCTTGACGCTCAGGGTCAAAACCTGCATATCGTCCTGGTCGACGACCAATCCTCCGATGCAACTGTTGTTGAGGCTAGCTGTCAAAATATCGAAAACCTGACAATTATCAACGGCTGTCCGCTGGAGCCCGGCTGGAGCGGCAAGTTATGGGCATTGCAACAGGGCCTGCCGTTGGTGAAGACAAAAACCATTTTGTTACTTGATGCTGATATCCGCCTCAGACCGGGCGCCATCCCGGCTCTGCAAACCAGGATGCGGGAACAAAACCTGCACCTGGTGTCCTTACTCGCGTTCCTGCGCATGGATTCGTTCTGGGAGAAGCTGTTGATGCCGGCTTTTGTTTATTTTTTCAAGCTGCTTTATCCGTTTCACTTGTCTAACTCCGGTTCAAAAGCAGTTGCCGCTGCGGCCGGCGGCTGTATCCTGCTGCGGCTTGACTCACTTGTGCAGGTGGGTGGTTTCGAGGCGATAAAAAACAGTTTAATCGATGATTGCGCGCTGGCCCGCCAATTCAGGCAGGCCGGCTTTGCCACCTGGATTGGTTTATCACACTCTGCCCACAGCCGGCGCCGTTATGACGGGCTGTCGGGCATCTGGAACATGGTCGCCAGGACTGCTTTTACCCAGTTGCGTTATTCCATCGGACTGCTGCTGTTATGCAGCGCCCTGCTCTCGGCCGGCTTTGTGTTGCCCGTAGCCGGCCTGCTCTGCGCAGACCCTGCTACCCGGTTACTTGCCGTTACCGGCTTGCTCCTGATGGCGGCAAGTTTCCTGCCCACCCTGCGTTACTATGAAATCAATCCGTTCTGGTGCGTTGGATTACCCCTTGCCGGTGCGCTTTACCTGCTGATGACCTGGAGTTCCGCCTGGCGCCACTGGACCGGGGCTGGCGCGGACTGGAAACAGCGTAGTTATGCTGGGGCGTCCGGGGGGTGAAATGATGGCAGTAGGTTCTGACCGCCGGGTTTTGGGGGCTGTTTGGCCGCTCCGTGGGCCATCCCCCTGCTTACAACATGCAGGGGCAGGCTCTGGCCCGCGCTCGTCCCCCTGCTTACGGCATGCAGGGGCAGGCTCTGGCGCTAGTCGCGGAATAACAACGCCCAAAACCCTAATCAGCGGGAACCATTGACATGAATACGAGATTGCTGTCTTGCCTGTTTTACGCTTTGTTGCTGTTATGGCTGTCCTTCCCGGCCGGCGCGGGGGAAATGGATGGGCCTGGCGCGATTGTGGATGAATTTCACAGGAAACTGCTTAGTGTCATGCAACGGGCTGAAGAATTAGGGTACCAGGGGCGCTACCGGGAACTGGAGCCGCTTATCAGCGACTGTTTTGATTTTCCGTTAATCACGGATGTTGTATTGGGTCGCTACCGGGATCAGCTCGACGCGGTGCAGAGAGCTGAATTCACCAGGATATTCAGCCTCCTCAGCACGGCCACTTATGCTTCCCGTTTCAACGGTTATGATGGCGAGGAGTTTCTGGAAATCTCCCGTGTGCCGTTAAGAAAGGGGCGGGTTTTGATCAAGACTGAACTGCGCCGGCCTGCCGGCGAGTCGGTATCGCTGGATTATCTGCTGCACGAAAAACAAGGAAAGTGGTATATTGTCAGCGTCAGCGCCAACGGCGTGAATGACCTGTCGTTAAAACGGGCTGAATATGCTACCGTTATAAAAGAAAAAGGATACAATGGACTTGTTACAGAAATTTTATCTAAAATTGACGGGATGGAGAGAAAATAACTGACTTGCGAACCAGTTTATGAGCTATGAGGAACAGCAGTAATGATGAATGAATACAGGCTGAATCGTCCGGTTTCTTTATTCGCAGTACTACTTGCAGCTGCCCTGGTTACGGGCTGCGTCGGCAATCAAACCATCGACGGGGAAGTCAACCCGGATCCTTATGAAGATACCAATCGGGGCTTCTATAAATTCAATGACGCGCTCGACCGGCATATCATGACCCCTGTCGCAAAAAACTATGTAAAAGTCACCCCGGAACCGGTGCGTGACGGCGTAACGAATTTTTTTGATAACCTGGAATACCTGAACGTTATTATGCACTCGTTCCTGCAAGGAAAGCTCGGCCAGGGCATCTCTGACGTAACCCGGTTCGTTGTGAATTCTACAATCGGGATCGGCGGGTTGTTCGATGTCGCCACGTCAATGGGAATGAAGGAAAATGATGAGGACCTCGGCCAGACCCTGGCGGTATGGGGTGTCGACCAGGGCGCTTACCTGTACATACCTTTCCTCGGCCCGTACACTGCGCGTAACAGCCCTGATGTGGCGAGCAGTTATTTTACTAATCCGTTCAGCTATATTTCCTCTATTTTCCTGCTGCCGGTCACTGCCTTGAATTTAATCAATGACAGGGCAAACCTGCTGGAGGCTTCGGAATTCGTCGAGGAGGCGTCCATCGATCCCTACTCCTTCACCCGGGAGGCTTACCTGCAACAACGCAGGTACCTGATTTACGACGGCAATCCGCCCTCCGAGGGCTATGACGATATATTCGAAATAGGACTGGAAGACGAACCACAATTAGTCATCGAATAACGCCCGGTACTTGCCGTCATACCGGCGAATGCCCCCGTTCGTCATACCGGCGAATGCCGGTATCCAGTCTAATATTGTGTCGCCAGGGGCGACACGTTATCAGAATGGATGCCGGGTCAAGCCCGGCATGGCGAGCGAGTTACGCCGACGGATGCCAGCCGGCGTCCGCCCACAGTTGGCCGGATACGATTGAGTTGGAAATCATGAAACAGATCGCATCGGCTATTTCATCGGGCCGGATCAGCCTGCTGATCTGGGTATCCGGCAGGATGTGGCTTTCTATATAGTCATCCCCCAGCGCCCGAACCATGGGGGTATCGGTATATCCGGGATGGATCACCCCGCAACGGACGCCGTAATAAATCGCTTCCTTCATCAGCGTCGCTGCCGCGCCCTCCAGTCCGGCCTTGGTGGATGCGTAGGAGATCTGGCCCTTGACCCCCTGAGACGACACGGAACCGATGAAGATCACGGTCCCCTGCACATGCTCCTCGGGGTGCCATTTTTTCATTCCGCGCAGCACCCTGTCCTCAGCGATACGTGAAATCATCTCCATAGCCCAGTAGACCGGGGCGATCAGATTGATATTGACCACCCGCTCAAAGCTTTCCCTGGGGTACATGATGGCCTTTCCGGTATCCTTGTTGAGCTTGATGGCCAGCGCATCAAGCGTAATGCCGGCGGCAGGGATGCAAATACTGGGAATCCCGTACTTGTCGCAAATCTCATCATAGACTTGAGCGCGGAACCCGTCATCTGACACGTCCCCGCGGTAAGCTGTCGCCACATCCCGGGCAATTTCGTTATTTACCTGTTCGACGGCAATTTCCGTTTGCTTAGATTGATCGATTACGGCAATTTTTTTAATGCCGCGGCGGGCCAATTCCAGAGAGACGGCGCGGCCGATACCACTTGCCCCACCTGTAACAACGGCAACTCTATCTTGTATTTGCATCGATTATTCCATCAGTAATAAGTAAGATTATTTTATTACTTTTGATTGTGCAATGCAATATTTTACTGGGTCAAACGCATACTTAATAAATTAAGGCTGCCCGTGCCCTCACTCAGTTGTTGTTCCCCTGCCCACTTTTATATTCACGCCGGCGTGCATGCAGTACCCGCTCCGTATAGCCGTTGGGTTCCTCACGACCACAGATGACCAGGTCCAGGGCCGCCTGGAACGGGATACTCTTATCAAAGTCAGGGGACATGTTGATATATTGGGGGTCCTCGGCGTTCTGGTAGTCCACCAGGGGCGCCATCTTCTTAAAGGCATCGATCACCTGCTCCCTGGTCACAATGCCATGGTAGAACCAGTTGGCAATATGCTGGCTGGAAATTCGCAGCGTGGCGCGGTCCTCCATGAGATTGACGTCATTGACGTCAGGCACCTTGGAGCACCCTATTCCCTGCTCAATCCAGCGCACCACGTAGCCCAGTATGCCCTGGGCGTTATTTTCCAGCTCCTTTCTTATCTCAAAATCATTGAGCGTATGCCTGTCAAGAACAGGGATAGCAAGCAGGTCATCCGGATTGACCCGGCTCAGCCGGATCAGCTCGCGCTGGCGCGTGCCGACGTTGATCTGGTGGTAATGCATGGCGTGCAATGTGGCCGCGCTGGGCGACGGGACCCAGGCGCTGGTGGCCCCGGCGCGGGGATGGTTGACCTTGACGTCCATCATGGCCGCCATATTGTCCGGTTCGGGCCACATTCCCTTGCCGATCTGCGCGTGCCTGGGCAGACCGGTGACCATGCCGGTATCCACGTTCCAGTCTTCATAGGCCAGCAACCACGACGCCGTTTTCAACCTGCTTTTGGGCAGCATCGGGCCGGCTTCCATGCTGGTATGAATTTCATCTGCGGTGCGATCGAGAAAACCCGTATTGATGAAGATCACCCGGTCCTGCGCGGCGCGGATACACTCTTTCAGGTTGACCGTGGTCCTGCGTTCCTCATCCATAATCCCGATCTTGATGGTCAACCGCTCCAGGCTCAGGGCATCTTCCACCCGTTCAAACAGTTCGACGGTGGCGGCCACCTCTTCCGGGCCGTGCAGTTTCGGTTTGACGATGTAAATGGAGCCGGTACGGCTGTTCCTGAACCTGCCATTGCCCAGTAAATCATGCTTGGCGGCCAGTGTCGTCACCATGGCATCGAGAAAACCCTCCGGCACCTGTTGGCCGGCGGCTGTCGTGACGGCATCAGTATACATGTGCAGGCCGACGTTGCGCAGCAGCATCAAGGCCCGCCCCGGCAGCGTCATGCTTCTACCGTTCGGCGCCTTGTACTTTCGGTCAGCGTTCAGGCTGCGCTCGATAACCTCGTCGCCTTTCACCACCTTGCGGGTCAGATCGCCCTTCATTAGACCCAGCCAGTTCCGGTAAACCGACACTTTGTCCTGCGCATCCACCGCGGATACCGAATCCTCGCAGTCCATGATTGCGCTGACGGCCGCTTCCAACTGAATGTCATAGACACCGGCCAGGTCATTACGGCCGATGTAATAGCCTTCCCCGAGCCGGAGTTCGATATGCAGGGCGTTATGGCGCAGCAGGATACTGTCCGGAGCGTCCGGGTTACCGGTATAACCGGCGAAACGCTCACGCTTGCCCAGGCCATGCTCGCTGCCGTCGCCCATGACGCCAACCAACTGGCCAGATTTCACCTTGTACTTCACCACGTAGTCGTGGCTGCCCACGGCCATGGGCGTGGCCCGGTCCAGGAACCGGCGCGCATAGTCTATGACCTTGCGACCACGCACGGGATTGTATCGTCCGGCGCGTTTGCAACCTTCGATCTCGGGGATCACGTCAGTGCTGTACAGGGCATCATACAGGCTGCCCCAGCGGGCGTTTGCGGCGTTCAGGGCGTAGCGGGAATTATCCACCGGCACCACCAGTTGCGGCCCCGCGATCCGGGTGATCTCGGCGTCGGCGTTGGCGACGCTGACCTTGAAGGGCTCGCCTTCCGGCGCAAGATAACCAATCTTTTTCAGGAAACCTTTATAGTCCTTCAGCTGATAATCCAGGTTGGCCTGATGCCATTCATCGATTTTCGCCTGGAGTTCGTCACGCTTATTCAATAATGCGCGGTTTTTCGGTCCAAGATCGGCCACGATACGGGATAACTCCATCCAGAACCGGTCCGGGTCGACACCGGTCCCCGGTATGATCTCATCACAGACCAGGTCATACAGTTCTTTTGCAACTGACAATCCGTGTAATTCAATTCGTTCATTCATCAGGGTATTTCCTATCTACAAGGTTATATATTGTTCAGCCACAGAGATCACAGAGTGGATCGAGGATCCATTTAATGCTTGGGTAACCTGCACGTTTATCGTCTTCTTACCCGCTATTCAACAGTAATCAGGGACAGATTTAAATCTGTCCCCGGTTATTTAAAACGACTGGACTAAAACGGAGCCTGTTAATCACCTGATGTAACCAGACTGCACGAAAGCATTAAACCCTTATCTCTGTGATCTCTGTGTTCTCCGTGGCAGATAACGGATAATATATCAATTATTCCGTTTGACTGTGCGTTTATACAACATTCATGAGCAAAACATTCCTGCATGAACCTCTGGTGCATTTTTTCCTGGCAGGCGGCCTTATTTTCTTCCTGTATTCCCTGATCGCACCGGATAACGCGCCCGACAATGAAATCGTAGTGGACAATGCCGTGATAGAACGCCTCAAGGCGACCTGGCAAGGCCGGACAAACCGTGAGCCGAGCCCGGACGAACTGGACGGGTTGCTCGCAGACTACCTGTTTGAAGAGTTGTTCTATCGTGAAGCCAGGTCACTGGGACTGGAGCAGGACGATCCGATTATCCGCCGCCGCCTGGTGCAGAAAATGACCTTGCTGACCGAAACCGCGGCGCAACAGGCCCAGCCCACCGAGGCGGAACTCATGGAATGGTACGAGGCGTATCCTGACCTGTACCGCACGGAACCCAGGCTGGGATTCAAGCATATCTATTTCAGCCATGATCGGCGCAACGACAACGCAGGGGAGGACGCGTCAGCGCTTTTGTCCCGCCTGGCGGGATTCGATGAAACCGCCGGTCAACCGGGGCTTGGCGATGCATTCATGTTGCCGCACGAATTCACCGACGTCAGCCGCTCCCAACTGGGCAGGTTGTTCGGCGAGGACTTTGCAACAGCGCTGTTCACCCTTGAGGAAGGAAGCTGGCAAGGACCGGTCCCGTCCGGTTACGGTTACCACCTGGTCTACCTGTTTGACGTGCGAGACGCCAGACCGATCCCGTTTATCGAAAGCAAAACCCGGGTATTGCAGGACCGGCAAAGGGACAAAAACGAACAGGCAATAAAAGGCCTGCTGGAGGAACTTAAAAGCAGGTATGAGATTACCTATAGCGAGGAGGCCAAGAGCCTGTCAAGCGACGAATAACATTTCCCCCATACCGGACAGACCATACCGGAACCAGACCATACCGGAACCAGACCATACCGGCAAAAGCCGGTATCCAGTCTGACTTCCTAACTTAACAGCGTCACCACAGCCGCTACCAGTGTCACGTTGGCTACAACAATACCTGTGCCCATCACCCAGAGATGCCGGTACAACACCTCAAATTTATTAGCTATGCTTTTTTCCAGACTACTGATAGATTTTTCCAGGTCGCTCCTTACTTTTTCGATAGTTTGTTCCAGGCCGCTCCTTACTTTTTCGATAGTTTGTTCCAAATCAGCCCTTGTTTTATCCAGATCACCCTTTAACACAAGCATATCTGCCTTGGTTGCAAAATTCTGGCTCATGACATCGTTCATCGTAGTGACCACCGCTTCAGCCTGTTTGTCGTTAAAGCCGCCTTCCTTAAATTCCTTGACAGCTTTTTGAGTATCGAATGCAGGTATATTCATAGTTCCACTCTCCTTTTTTCCAACGCTATATTTATCCTGTACCTCCTTTGCGCGAAGGTATCCGGTGAAAATTATACGACAACCATATATAAATATACAATAACAAACAACCGGGGGACAGATTTTATATCCGTCCTTTGCCTCACATCCAGGGCAACCGCATACTTTTGGATTCTGTTGCAGAAGACAGGAAACCAACCGGAAAACACCGCCCGTCATGCTGGCGAATGCCAGCATCCAGTCAAACAACAGCGCATGCTCAGGGTAATGAAGGGTTATTCACTGGATTCCGGCCTGCGCCAGAATGACGGAATCGGGCAAAAACATCTGAATTCAAAAGTATGCGTTTGCCCTGGCCTCACATCCTCTCCACCACTTCTATTCCCAGCAGCGACAGACCCAGTTTCAGGCGTTCAGCCACGGCCAGGCTTAAAATCAAGCGGGTACGTTTGACATCCCCGGTGGCCGTCAGGATGGGGCAGTCTTTCCAGAAGCGGCTGTAACAACCCGCTAATTCATACAGGTAATGACCGATGCCATGGGAAGTCAGTTCCTCCTCATAGCCGGAAAAAAGCTCGGGGAAGGAAATAACCTGCACCAGGAGTTCCCTCTCCAGCTCATGGGAAAGGGCAATCGGACCGGGGTTTTGCGCCAGCGCGCCGCTATCCAGGCCGGATTTATTGAACAGACTGGCGATGCGGACGTAACAATACAACAGGTAGATGCCCGTGTTGCCCTGGCTGGCGAGCATCTGCTCCCAGTTGAAGGTGTAGTCCGATTCCGGGCGCTGTTTCAGGTCTGCGTACTTGAGCGCCGCGACCGTCAGCTTCCCGGCAATCTCATTCAATTCATCTGCGCCTATATCCGGGTTTCTTTCCAGGGTCAGCCGCTCGCTACGCCGGCGTCCCTCGGCCAGCAGGTCCTTCATCTTGACGGTGTCGCCGCGCCGGGTCTTGAACCTGACTTTTTTGCTTTGCCCGCCCGCCGTAATCTCCTGCAGTATCACACCATAACCGAGATGTCTTAACTGCACCCCGTCAGGCAACCAGCCGGCCTTCTGCGCCAATGCCCGGAGCATGCGGAAATGCAGCTCCTGGCCGCGGTCGGTGACAACGATGATCTGCTGCGCCTTCAGCTTGTTGACCCGGTGCCGGATCCCGGCCAGGTCAGTAGTCGAATAGTTATACCCCCCATCACTTTTCTGCACGATCATGGGGAGCGGATCGCCGTCAACATTATAGAACCCGTCCAGGTAGGCGCACCTGGCATTATTGTCATCAACCAGCAGGTTTTTTTCAGACAACTCCCTGACGACCCGGGACAAATCATCCCGGTAGAAACTCTCCGGACAATCATGGGACTCGTCCAGACTGACGTTAAACGTTTTGTACAACCCGTGGCACAGACGCAAGGTCTTCTCCATCAGGACCTCCCAGATTGCCAGGGACTCCGCATTGCCGGATTGCAGGTTATTCACTTCCGTGGCGGCCCGGGCCGCAAAATCATCACTGTCCGTCTTCAATTTGCTGCCTCGTGCGTACAACTCTTCCACCGCCTCCAGGGGGGCTGCTCGCAACTCATCCAGGCCGGCGGCGCCGTATTCCTGTTTGATCATCGCAACCAGCACACCGAAATTGCCCCCCCAATCGCCAAAATGGTTCTGACGCAACACCTCATGGCCCAGGAATTCCAGCACCCTGGCAATCGAGTCGCCGATCACCGTCGAGCGCATGGTACCCACGTGCAGGTCCTTGGCCAGGTTGGGACTGGAGTAGTCCACCACAATCCGTTGCGGACGCTCGGTCCGCTCGACGCCGCAGCGCGGGTCAGTAAGAGTACGTTCAAGCTCCGCAACCAGCGCCGAATTCCTGATACGGATATTGATGAACCCCGGCCCGGCAACCTCGATGGTCTCTATCAAGGCGCCTGCGCTTAGCGGGCCGGAGGCGCTATCTCCAACGGCGTCCTGTTCCACAGGCAACGCCAATTCCGCATGCACCGCCCCGGCAACGGCATTGGCAATCCTGCGCGGACTGGTTCTCTCCCGCTTTGCCAGCAGGAACGCCAGGTTGGACTGGTAATCACCGAATTGTTTATCCTGGCACGGCGTCACCTGGCACTCGAAAGCCGTATCTGAACCCATGAAACAGTCCGCAACAGCTTTATTCAATATGTATTTGATCGATCCGATAAAACCCATTTAATCATCCTTTATCACATAAACTCCGTATATTGCCCCAAGGCGAGGAGTATAACAAAGAGGATATTTGGGGTCAGAGTAAAAACACTCTGACTCCAAACATACAGGCTATAAATTTATAGCTATGTTGTTCTAATTATGCTATATTTATATAGCCAATTAATGTTTATCAGGCTTTATATTTATAGACTATAGAGAACGATCATGATTAATATGAGACGAACTGTTCTTAAACAGTATCAAGATACGGCCAATCAACTTTGTGCATTGACGAAGGTCTCCCGCCCGAAAGAGGGGTGGATTCGTACCGCCCGAAAGGCGCTGGGCATGAGTGGACCACAGCTTGGCCGTAGACTCGGCTTAAAAAAAGCGCAGGTTTCCCAAATGGAGCGAATGGAAACAGAAGACCGCATCTCACTCAAACAATTACGGCGCGTCGCGGAGACGCTCGAGTGTGATCTGGTTTATGCTCTTGTACCCAGGCAACCAATCGAAGAAACTGTAATGGAAAGAGCCAGGGAAAAAGCCACCACGCTGGTGACAAAGGCAGACGTTCAGATGGCTCTCGAAGCTCAGCAATTAAACAAGACAGCTCTGGTTGAGGAAATCAACCATGAAACACAACGTTTACTTGAAACCATGCCGCGAGATTTATGGGAGGATTAAATAAAAAAATGGATTACCCGGATGGCGCTACACCGTTAGACCCGAATGAACTGGAAGGATTGAAGTTTCCACATATTCAAACCCGCAGTCAACTCAACCAGTTAGAGCAACAAAATATCCAGGAAGGTTTGAAATGGCTGGCAAGGCAACGCAAGTATAAGGACCTGTTAACTACAGAATTTACCAGGGAACTACACAAACGCCTGTTTGGATTAGTCTGGAAGTGGGCCGGTAGTTTCAGGACGACAGAAAAGAACATTGGCATTGACCCAATAAATATTAGTGTTGAACTATATAAGCTATTGGAAGATGCTCGTTATTGGATAGACCATCGTACCTATCCCCCGATAGAGTTTGCAGCACGCTTCCATCATCGCCAGGTTCAAATTCATCTATTTCCTAATTGGAATGGCCGCCACTCAAGAATAATGACAGATGCTCTGCTGGAAAAATGTTTACAGGAAAGAGCGCTTCAGTGGAACAGTGAAATATCAGCAGGCAATCCGGAACATCGGGAAGTTTATATCAATGCACTTCGAAGAGCGGATGCGGGTGATTACATTCAGTTAATTAATTTTCTCACGGGTCAGACAAGTTGAAAATAACTGAAAATACGACCACAATCAGTCACCGGCGCCGAATGAAGCTTTCGGGTCAACAACTTATGACAGTCGCAATGCGCAACGTAAACCTTAATCTGCTGAAGGTGTTTGACGCGGTGATGGACGAGCGTAACATCACCCGCGCGGCGGCGAGGCTGTGTGTATCGCAGCCGGCAATCAGTAATGCACTCAGCAGTCTGCGCGCGCTATATGGCGACGAGTTGTTCATACGCACGCCCAAAGGCGTAGCGCCAACGGCAAAGGCCCTGGAGATTGCCGGTCCCATACGGGAATCACTGAACCTGGTAGACGGGACACTGGAAAGTCACCTTGAGTTTCAACCGGAGTCCCTGCACCGCCAGTTTACCGTCGCGTTGACGGACTACGGCGAACTGCACTTCCTGCCCTACCTCATTCGCGAACTGAACGACAGCGCCCCGGGTGTGGAGGTCATTTGCCTGCCCGAACCCGGCGCGACCTTAACGCCTGAAATGAGGTCCGGGACAGTTGACGTTGTCTGGGACTGGGTCAGGATCGACGACCCCCACTACCACGTGGAACTGGTCTTCGAAGACCGGAGTTACTGTGTTGCCTGCAAAGATCACGCGCAAGTCATTGCAGGCTTGTCATTGGATGATTTTCTCGAATCGGAACACGTTGCCTTGCGACCTACGCGTACACACATCCCCATGATCGAACGTGAACTCGAGAAACAGGGATTGCAGCGCAAGGTGGTCGCCGAGGTATCACACCTGCTGGCGATGCCCGGCATAGTGGCCAACACCAACCTGGTAGCCTGCCTGCCGGAACGGCTGGCAAAATTCTATGCCAGACAAATGAATCTTGCGATCTGTCCCAACCCGGTATTCACGCACCCCGTCCCCGTTTACCAGATGTGGCACAAGCACCTGGACGACGATGCCGGACATGCCTGGTTGCGCGGCCTCCTCCAGCGACTGGCGCGCAGCGTCTGACCCCAAATATCCCAAATATCCGTCCACCGGATAGTTTTTTATGATGATTCAATATCACGAATTGTGATTAGAATGTCCACCTGAGGATTGCTAGCTTCATAAGATAATTTACTTGATACGGAGTCGGTTGTGAGCGCTAATCAAGCTCGATCAATACCCTACGCCGGTCGGACCCTACCCCGGATACTCGCCCTGCACGCGGCGCGCTACAACGACAAGCCGTTGATCGTATCATCGTCCCGTTCAATCACTTATGCAGAAGCGCCGGATATTGCCGCGCGCTGCGCAGGCCGGCTTGCAGCCGCCGGGGTAAAGGCCGGAGACCGGGTCATCGCGTTCCTGTCCAACAGCACGGACCTGATCGAACTGTGGTTCGGCGCGGCCTGGCTGGGCGCAGTGCTGGCGCCCATCAATACAGGGTTTCGCGGCGCACAGTTACGCCACGCCCTGACGCTGGCGCACCCAGTGCTTGTCGTCACCGAGCGCGGCCTGCTTGCACATCTCCGTGAACCGGACATCGGGCTGCAGTCCGGCATCCTTGTCTGGGTCACGGACAACGACATTAGTGCGAATCCGGATAACGACCTGCCGGTAACCTCATTGCCGCCACTCGGAGAACCGCTTGCCGCGCATGCGGCACAACCGGGCGACCCGGCAGCAATCCTGTACACCTCCGGCACGAGCGGTCCTTCCAAGGGCGTGATTTGTCCCCATGCCCAGTTCTTCTGGTGGGGACTGCTGACCGGCGACGCCCTGGATATTAATTCAGACGACGTGCTGTTCACCGTGCTACCGTTCTTCCACACCAATGCCTTGAATACCATCTGGCAGGCCTTGCTTGCCGGCGCCACATTTTCTTTCGGCGAACGTTTCTCCGCTTCGCAGTTCTGGACTCAGGCGCGTCAGGCCGACGCAACGGTAACTTACCTGCTGGGCGCAATGGTGTATATTCTGCTCAAGTCCCCACCGGGAGCGGCAGACCGCGCACACAGCATCCGCGTCAGCCTGTCACCGGCAACATCGCCGGAACTCGTGGAGCAGTTTTATCAACGCTTCGGTATTCGACTTATCGAAGGTTATGGTTCCACGGAAACCAACCTGGTCATGTCGAACGTGATCGGCGGCTATGCGCCCGGGACGATGGGGCGCGTCGTTCCCGGCTTTGAGGTACGCATAGTCGATGAGAGTGACTGCGAGGTCCCCGCCGGCGCCTCCGGGGAACTGGTGATCCGCCATTCCGAACCGTTCAGCGTCGGCAACGGCTATTTCGGCAACCCCGAGGCTACCGCAGCCGCCTGGCGCAACCTGTGGTTCCATACCGGCGACCGCGTGGTCCGGGATGAGCAGGGAATCTACCACTTTCTCGACCGTATCAAGGATTCCATCAGGCGGCGCGGCGAGAATATCTCCACCTGGGAGGTTGAACAGGCGTTATTGTCCCACCCGGACATAAAGAATGCCGCTGTTGTCGGTGTCCCGGCAGACGTAGGCGAAGATGACGTCATGGCATTTGTCGTCCCGCGCGACGGTAACATCCCGGAGCCGAGCGCGGTGATCCGGTTTCTCGACCACCGTATCGCCCGGTTCGCGGTACCGCGCTACCTGGAATTCGTGGACGAACTGCCGTTAACCGAGAACGGGAAAGTAAAAAAGTATATGCTTAAGGAATGGGGAGTCAGCCCGGAAACCTGGGATCGTGATGAATCAGACATAAATAGGAGGGCATAACCATGA
Source organism: Gammaproteobacteria bacterium (assembly GCA_965222155.1). GTDB lineage: Bacteria > Pseudomonadota > Gammaproteobacteria > Eutrophobiales > Eutrophobiaceae > JAAXHV01. Next base: position 470,305 of record CBDCTH010000004.1, on the reverse strand, counting down.
CCCGCGAAGAATTTGCAAAATCAATACGTTGGCCGTATATCATCTGGAGTATGGGCATAATCAACGTGTGTGCGATGCTGCCGCAACTGGTCAAACTGATACAAACCCAGGTGACCGAGGGCCTGGCAATCCAGATGTTCATCATTTACGCGGCTGTGCAGGCGGCTTTTGCGGTGGAAGGCTACTTCAAACGCAGCACCGTCCTGTTGATCTGCATGACACTGAGCGCCATTATCAGTGTGACCTTAATCGCACTGATCATCAGCTACAGGTATTAATAGCTTGGAAGAATCAGAAGAATCAATGGGGTCAGACTCGATTGATTTATGAACGATCCATGTAGATGAAACATTTACCGAATACTAATCAGTCGTCATTCCGGCGAATGCCGGATCCGGCATTCGCCGGAATGACGGCAGGAGGAGTTAAATTTCAGCTACAGGTATTAATAGCTTGGAAGAATCAGAAGAATCAATGGGGTCAGACTCGATTGATTTATGAACGATCCATGTAGATGAAACATTTACCGAATACTAATCAGTCGTCATTCCGGCGAATGCCGGAATCCAGTCAGGAACTATTCCTTATAATAAAGGTAAATTTTACTGGATTCCGGCATTCGCCGGAATGATGGCAGGAGGAGTTAAATTTCAGCTACAGGTATTCATAGCTTGGAAGAATCAGAAGAATCAATGGGGTCAGACTCGATTGATTTATGAACGATCCATGTAGATGAAACATTTACCGAATACTAATCAGTCGTCATTCCGGCGAATGCCGGAATCCAGTCAGGAACTATTCCTTATAATAAAGGTAAATTTTACTGGATTCCGGCATTCGCCGGAATGACGGCAGGAGGAGTTAAATTTCAGCCACAGGTATTCATAGCTTGGAAGAATCAGAAGAATCAATGGGGTCAGACTCGATTGATTTATGAACGATCCATGTAGATGAAACATTTACCGAATACTAATCAGTCGTCATTCCGGCGAATGCCGGAATCCAGTCGGGAACTATTCCTTATAATGAAGGTAAATTTCACTGGATTCCGGCATTCGCCGGAATGACGGCAGGAGGAGTTAAATTTCAGCTACAGGTATTAATAGCTTGGAAGAATCAGAAGAATCAATGGGGTCAGACTCGATTGATTTATGAACGATCCATGTAGATGAAATATTTACCGAATACTAATCAGTCGTCATTCCGGCGAATGCCGGAATCCAGTCAGGAACTATTCCTTATAATAAAGGTAAATTTTACTGGATTCCGGCATTCGCCGGAATGATGGCAGGAGGAGTTAAATTTCAGCTACAGGTATTCATAGCTTGGAAGAATCAGAAGAATCAATGGGGTCAGACTCGATTGATTTGCGAACGATCCATGTAGATGAAACATTTACCGAATACTAATCAGTCGTCATTCCGGCGAATGCCGGAATCCAGTCGGGATCTATTCCTTATAATAAAGGTAAATTTCACTGGATTCCGGCATTCGCCGGAATGACGGCAGGAGGAGTTATTTCAGCTACAGGTATTCATAGCTTGGAAGAATCAGAAGAATCAATGGGGTCAGACTCGATTGATTTATGAACGATCTATGTAGATGAAACATTTACCGAATACTAATCAGTCGTCATTCCGGCGAATGCCGGAATCCAGTCGGGAACTATTCCTTATAATAAAGGTAAATTTCACTGGATTCCGGCATTCGCCGGAATGACGGCAGGAGGAGTTAAATTTCAGCTACAGGTATTAATAGCTTGGAAGAATCAGAAGAATCAATGGGGTCAGACTCGATTGATTTATGAACGATCCATGTAGATGAAATATTTACCGAATACTAATCAGTCGTCATTCCGGCGAATGCCGGAATCCAGTCAGGAACTATTCCTTATAATAAAGGTAAATTTTACTGGATTCCGGCATTCGCCGGAATGACGGCAGAATGAAAGTAAATTTTACTGGATTCCGGCATTCGCCGGAATGACGGCAGGAGGAGTTAAATTATGGTACGAGTTCTGGTTTGCGCCGGGGTGCAGCCGGCATTCTTTGAAGGTTCGGCCGACGAGCGCAGGTACGTGTTCGACAAATGCCGGGAAGTGTTCGGTGGCTGGAAAGAACGTTACGGAATTGAAGTACTCTCGTCACTCGATGATGACCAAATCCAGATCGGGCCGACATTCGGTTACCCGTGGACGTTTTACGTGATGTGTGATGCGCCCAGCCATGAAATCATGATCGAGGTGGTCGATCAACTGCGCTGCGGTGAGCGGCCGCTGTTTAAATATATCAAGGTCGATGTGCGCATGGGGCGTCCCTTATCAGACCTGGGGCTACCCTGATGAATGACATCGATCTCACAGGGCGCGTCGCGCTGGTTACCGGGGCCGCACGCGGTCTTGGCCTGCACATCGCTTCGGAACTTGCCCGCGCCGGCATGATGATCGCGGGTCTGGACACTCGCGCAGGAGAGCTGGAAACAGCGCTTGAAGATTTGCAAAACCGCTACGCCGTAACCACCCTGCCGCTGCATGCGAGCGTCACCTCAGAGAATGACGTGATTAACGCAGTCGGGCAAACGGTCGAAACTTTCGGTCAAATTCATGCCCTGGTGAACAACGCCGGTATCCGGCTGGTGGCGCCGGTATGGGAGACGGATACAGAAACCTGGGACAGTCTCATGGCCGTCAACCTGCGCGGGGAATTCCTGTGTACCCGGGAAGTGTTGCGCCAGAGCATGCTGGAGCATGATGACGGCCGACTGATATTCATCTCTTCCATAGCCGGCCGGCGCGGCGCACGGCACAGTTGCGCCTACAGCGCCGGCAAATGGGGCATCCTCGGCCTCGCCCATTCCGTGGCGCAGGACCTCAAGGAAACATCGATACGGGTTACCGCGATCACGCCGGGCCGCGCCGAAACGCCCATGGCGCGGGAGTCGGAGCAATGGGACCCCGAGCGGGGCTGGCTGGACCCCGACGCAGTCGCCCGCGCCGTCGCCTTCTGCCTGCGCCAGGACCCCGCCACCGTCATCCCCGAATTCCACCTGCATCACCAGGCTGAGTTGTGATGGTATCCCGCATATCTCACCAATGGGTACGTCCTCGCTGGTCTTTTTACCGCCGGCGGGCACGTGCTCACTCAACCAGAGAGACGACTATGCTTTCGCTCGCAGGCACCCGCCGGCGGCAAAAATCCGGCGCGATCCTCGCACCCATTGGTAAGATATGCGGGATATGAACGAGCCACGCCTGACGTTAGCAGCCGACACCGGCGGCACCTTTACGGACCTGGTTGTCAACAGCGCCGGCGGCGCGGCGCGCTTGTATAAACGTCCCACTACACCGTCCGACCCGGTAGTCGGTCTGTTCGACACGCTGGGCGCAGCAGCAGCCGACCTCAACAGCTCCGTAACAGATCTGCTTGAGCGCACCGACCTGTTCGTGTTCGGCACGACCCTGGCAACCAACGCGATCGTCACCAGCAGCACCGCACGCACCGCACTGCTGGTCACCGAGGGCCACCCGGACATCCTGCTGTTGCGCGAAGGCGGTGGACGGCGCACCCTGTTCGACTACAGCCAGGAGTATCCGGAGCCGTATATCCCGCGGGCGCTGACATTCGATATCCGTGAACGTCTGTCCGGCGGCGGCGTGGCGCTCACCGCACTGGATGAGCAGCAGGTGCTGGAAGTGATGGCCCGCCTGCGCGAGACAGGGGTTGAAGCGGTTGCCGTATGCCTGTTGTGGTCGATGATCAACAACGAGCATGAGACCCGTATCGGCGAACTGCTGGAACAGGAACTGCCCGGCATACCCTATACCCTGTCCAGCCGGCTCAACCCGTCGGTACGCGAGTACCGGCGCGCCTCATCGACTGCCATTGACGCCTCACTGAAACCGTTGATGAGCCGTTTCTTCCGCCACCTGGAAGAGGAACTCAGGATAAACGGCTTCCAGGGGCGATTGCTGATCATGACTTCGTCCGGCGGCGTACTGGACGCCGAACACGTTGCGGAAACCCCTATCCATTCGATCGGCTCAGGCCCGGCAGGCGCGCCGGTGGCAGGCCGACACTTTGCCGCGCTCGACGGCGGCGGCATGACCGCCATCGTCACCGACGCCGGCGGCACGACCTTCGACGTCAGCCTGCTGCGTGACGGCGAGATCCCGACCACCCGTGAGACCATGGTAGGCGATCAAACGGCCGGTTACATGACCGGTTTCCCGTCAGTGGACGTGCGCAGCGTCGGCGCCGGCGGGGGCAGCATCGCCTGGGTCGACTCAGGCGGCATGCTGCACGTCGGACCCATGAGTGCGGGCGCGCACCCCGGACCGGCATGTTACGCCCATGGCGGCGAACAACCGACGGTGACCGACGCGTGTCTGGTACTCGGTTACCTGGACCCGCAATACTTCCTGGGCGGTGAAATCGAGGTCACCGTCGAACCGGCTGTCAACGCCATCCGGCGCCAGGTTGCCGAGCCGCTGGGGCTTGACCTGAACGAAGCTGCCTCCGCAATCCTGACCCTTGCAACGGAACGAATGGTCACCGCGATCGAGGAAATTACCCTCAACAAGGGTATAGACCCGCGCCAGGGCCTGCTCATCGGCGGCGGCGGCGGGGGCGGTCTGTACTGCACCGGTATCGCCCGCCGACTCGGTTGCTGGCCGGTGCTGATCCCCAGTGCGTCCGCCGCGCTCAGCGCGACCGGGGCGCTGTTGTCGGACCTGCGCGCCACTTTTACCGCGACCGAACTCATGTCCGCCAGGGTATTTGACCGTGAACGTGCCAATGCCGTGCTGGACGGACTCAACGCCCAGTGCCGGGAATTCTGTAACGGCCCTGGCGCCGGTTCGATACGCTCCGAGATCAATTTCTCCGTTGAAGCGCGCTATCAGGAACAAGTATGGGAGATCGAGGTGCCGCTGGCGCGCCCGGAATTCAGCTCCGCTGAAGATGTCACTGCCCTGGTCGAAAGCTTCCACGACACCCATGACGCGCTGTTCGCGGTGCGCGACACGGCCTCGGACGTGGAAGTACTGACCTGGGTAGCGCGAGTCAGTTGCTCACTGCAGGATCCGGACGCGATAAAGTCACCTACCGCGCCGGGCCGGAGCGGCGTAAGCGGCACGCGCAAGGCATACTTCCCGGACCTGGGAACAGTCGATACCCCGGTTTACCAGGTGCGTGACCTTGAAACCGGGCGGTGCTATGCCGGCCCGCTGCTAGTGGAGTCACCGGTAACCACACTGGTTGTTGACGCCGGATCGGAGGTCTCGCTGACTGCCAACGAATCTCTGCTGATCCACCCATTGAAGTAACGAGGTTTTGCTGATGAATACATTGAGCGCCACCGGACATACCCTGGACGGACACAAGCTCGCCCTGTTGAATAACCGTTTCGACGGCATCGTGCGGGCGATGACCAATACACTGTTACGCACCGCCCGGTCCGCCATCCTGAATACCGCGCGGGATTTCTCCTGTTGTATCCTGACTGCCGACCACGAGATGCTGGCCATGGCCGAGAGCCTGCCGATCCATGTCATGAGCGGTCCGGACCTGATGGCGCAATGGATGACGCGCTTCAACCCGGAACTGAAGCGCGGCGATGCTTTCCTGCACAACTCGCCTTACCACGGAAATTCACATGCCGCAGACTGGACTATACTGGTGCCTGTCATGGATGATTCCGGCCGGCATCGGTTTACGGTCATCGCCAAGGCCCACCTGGCCGACTGCGGGAATGCGGTCCCCACGACCTATTCCGCGGCCGCCAGGGACGTCTACGAGGAAGGCGCGTTGATCTTCCCGTGCGTAAAGGTACAGGAAGATTACCGGGACCGTGAAGACGTCCTGCGCATTGCGCAGGTCCGGATCCGGGTACCCGAGTTGTGGCATGGCGACTTCCTTGCCCTGCTGGGCGCGGCCAGGATCGGTGAGCGGAAACTGCTCGACCTGTTGCAGGAGATGGACGGCGAAGAATTTGCCGCCTATCCCCGCGAATGGTTCGATTACAGCGAACGAATGATGCTTGACGCCATCCGGCGTCTGCCGTCAGGAGAAGCCAGGACTTCCGCCTGGCACGATCCCATCCCCGGCGCATTGCCCGACGGGCTGGAGGTGAATGCCCGCGTCAAGGTTGACCGTGACGCGGCGCGTATCGAGGTGGACCTGACCGATAACCCCGATTGCCAGCCCTGCGGTCTGAACCTGACCGAATCTACCGCGCGCACGGCGGCAATGATGGGCGTGTTCACCGGACTCGGGTCCGTGGTCCCGCCGAATGCCGGCAGTTTTCGCCGCCTGCGCGTGCACCTGCGCGAAAACTGTGTGGTCGGCATCCCGGTACACCCGTACAGTTGCTCGGTCGCGACGACCAACCTGTCCGAACTGGTTGCCAATTCCGTGGTGCGCGCAATCGCCGAACTGGGAGAGGGCTACGGCATGGCGGCGACCGGGAAGGCCTCGCCGGCAGCCACGGCGGTGATATCGGGCATAGACAAACGCCCCGGACGCGGGCCTTTCGTGAACCAGCTATGGCTCGGCTTCACAGGCGGCGCCGCCGGCCCCGTTGCCGACGGCTGGCTGACGATCATCGGTATCGGCGCCGCCGGGTTCCTGCGCCGGGACAGCATCGAAATACTGGAAATGAAATACCCGGTACTGATTCATTCCGAATTCATCGTCCGCGACAGCGAGGGCGCCGGACGCCATTGCGGCGCGCCCAGCGCCCAGGTCGAGTTCGGCTCGCTGGACTGCGACCTGACTGCCGTGTGGCTCAGCGAAGGCACCACCTATCCGGGCATCGGCGTCCGCGGCGGAGAAAACGGCTCACTGGCGCGCCAGTACGTCCGTGACAACAACGGGGAACTGTCCGGGCCACTCGGGACCTATGAACAGGTCACCGTCAAACCCGGCGAACGCGTTGTTTCAATTTGCAGCGGCGGCGGCGGTTACGGCGCGCCCTGGACGCGTGACCCGGGCCGGGTTGCGCGCGACGTGCAGCGCGGCTGGGTATCGCCACAGCGTGCGCGGGAGACATACCGGGTAGCGGTTGATGAATCCGGCGCCGTCGATACGGCCCAGACAGCCACGTTGCGGGACGCTGGAGCGATCTGATTCAGAGAATCCCTGAATTAATTCCAGTTTCTGCGCACCGAACCGCCAAACCAGCGCGGCGCATCATACACGGCCTGTCTGTTGCATAAGGGGACGGATTGAAATCCGTCCCCGGAGAGTCGGAATATTTGGATTGTCGTTCAGCGACTTGAAGAACCGCGAGGAGCTGGCACGAACGACTTTTCTCATCAGGAAACCGGGCTACTGCTATTTTGTTCTTTTCGTATTGCGCTTGGCTAACAGCATCTGCGACAGTTTCGGCCCGCGGCCCGGCTCCGACCAGGGGCAGACTTCAATACAGATCGCGCAGCCAAAAGTCGTAGTGAAATAAGGCACGCATTTATCGAAATCCACATACCAGCGGTATTCTCCACGCACCCACTGCTTCTCATCGTTAATCGCATCGGGCGGGCAATCGATCGTACAGCGCCTGCACCCGAGGCACAGGTCATCCACCCCGATATCCACGGGACTGTCCAGGCTGAGAGGGATGTCCGTGCCGACCGCGGATAAACGAAAGTTGGAACCATACTCTTTGGAGATCATCGAACCATGCTTGCCCAACTGGCCGAGGCCGGCGCGGATTGCCATGGGTATCTGTAATGCTTCCGTGCTGCGCGGGTCGCCATAGGCGTGGGCAGGCCAGCCCATGGCGCGTATGTATTCGGCCAGTTCGATCGATACCCTGGCCACCTCCCCGTAGACGCGCTGAACCTCCAGTCCGGCGCGGGCGTGCGGGACATGCTGCATCTCCTCCCGGTGCATGGGGATGCCGATACAGATGGCATACCGGTACTTCGGTTCCATATCATCATAGAGATCATTGGGCTCAATTTCGGTAATCCCGACAATTCCCGCGCCCAGTTCCTGCGCCTTCTGTTTTAACTGCCGGGCCATATCATCCGGATCGCTGACTTCGACCCGGCGCGTTGCGACAGGTCCTGCGCAACGCCTCAATAACCACCGATTCTTAACCCGTATTTCTCACCAGTTGATGCGATGATCGCGCAGGATTTTTCCCGCCGGCGGGTGCCTGCGACCGAAAGCATAACCGTAGCTCTGGTTGAGGGACAAATTGTCAGGACAGACAATTTGCACGGCGACAGCCGCCCGCAGGGTTGCGCCCAGGGATGGGCGCAATGAACACGTGCCCGCTGGCGGGAAAAAGACAAGCGAGGGCACATCAAGCGCAGTCTGTTATGTCGATATAGTGAGAAGATCGTCATAACGTATTGACAGCAAACAACTATCCGATGACGACAAGCGAACTGGTGAGAAATGCGGGTTAAGGGCCTGTATCAATATGGCCCAGGAATTGTTCATCAGGAAAAAATCATTCATGCCGGTCCAGGGCAACTCCCTGTTCCATACGGCATGGAATACCCGCGTGGGGCGCGCCTTTTCCTTCACGCCCTGCCCGTTAATCTTGTTACCGGAAATCGGCTGCTTCTGATATGCCGGCAGGTTTTCCGCCGTGGGCGTGTCATGCAGTTTCATTTCCTTGCCTCGGGGGGCGTAAACTTGTCGACGTAATAGCGCTTGCCTGCTGCCCGGTAACGTCGAAATTCAGACCTGAACTTCCCGGCCTTGACCCACATAACGATGGTAATGCAGAGAGAGATTAAGAGACGAATGTCACGTTTCAGCCGCTGGAAAAAACCGGCTTCCTCAAGATAAAACTCCTCAGCAAAGGTTTTGTATTTATCAGCCATAGTCTTACCCATAAAGCAGCGCCCGGTGAACGCTTTCTCATTATACAAAGATAGCGTTATGTTTGGATACCCGGGCGTTGTAGATAAGCTCGGATTATATTCCTCTATTCATTATTCTGATTACTATTTGACCCGCGTTCTCTCTATACTAATTATGGGAAAATTGGGGGTAAGCGCATGAAAAGGTCACTCATCCGGCTGTCTATTCTTATCAGCTTTATAGCAACTCTTGTTCCTGTATTTGCCGCTACGGTACTGGAAGAAGTCGTCGTCACAGCACAAAAAAGAGAGCAGAGCCTGCAGGATGTCGGCATCTCTATCACCGCGCTGGACAGCGGGCAAATCAGGGATTTCCGCTTCGTCTCCAGCACGGACGTGGTCGCACAGGTTCCAAGCGTGTATAACTTCTCGACACAGGGCCGGGGCGCCAACTCTTATACTTATATCAGGGGTATCGGCCTGAGCGATTTCGGCGACGCCCATGAATCCCCGGTCACCGGGTATATCGACGAGTTCTACATGCTACCGCCGGCCGGGCTGGATTTCGCACTGTACGACCTGGAGCGGGTGGAAGTGCTGCGCGGGCCGCAGGGGACCCTGTTCGGAAGAAATACCACCGGCGGACTCATCCATTTCATCACCAAGAAACCGACGCGGGAAGCCGAGGGCTACATTGACGCCACCTATGCATCCTACGACGAAGTGCGGATTGAAGGAATGATCAACGCACCTGCCACCGAAAACCTGGCAGTACGCGCCTCACTCCTGTTCCACGAAGGCGACGGCTACGTGAAGAATCTTAACCCCGAATTCAAGGACGGCACGGATTACGGCACCAAGACAGGGCGGGTCCAATTCCTGTATACGCCGAACGATGACCTGGAGATACTGGCCAAGGTCCAGTACGGCGACATCAACGTTATCCCCTTGTATACCGACCATGAAATTGCCTTCCTCGATCCGGCAACCGGGCTGCAACACCTGGACCTGGACGGGGTCGATACGTTCGGGTTCAACGAACGCGATGTGGGCGCGGAAGCGCCGCGCACCGTATGGACCGACAATCCCCAGGAGGTGGAATCCGAGGTATTGAACTGGTTGATCAGGGTGGACTGGGACATGCCCAATAACATCACCCTGACCTCACTCACCGGCTATGCCTGGGTAACCCGCGATAACCTGGAGGACTGCGACGGTTCGCCCAATAACCTGTGCACGGCCGGGTTTCCCGTGGATCATGAGATCTGGACCCAGGAAGGCAGGCTCTACCAGGAGACCGGGAATATGCGCTGGACCGCGGGTTTCTTTTACCTGAACCAGGATGCGGAGGCGCATCCCACCGCCGGATTTTTCGGCCTGCCGGGATTTCTGGATGCCCCGTGGCAACTGGACCTGGAGTCGTGGTCTATCTTCGGCCACATCGAATACGACATCACGCCGCAAATGGCAGTCCTGGCCGGGGTCAGGTATACCAACGACGACAAGAGATATGAAGCGATCAATACATTCGCCTACGCGTTTCGCAACGCGGCAGGCAATTTTGTCGAAGAAAACGTCGGCGATCTGGTCAACCGGAACGATGATCTGATATCGGCAAACCTTGAACTCCACTATAAACCCGTCGAGAATTGGCTGATATACGCAAAGGTTTCCAGAGGAACGAAAGCCGGCGGCTTCAATAACGGCTTTTACGATGTTCCGACACCTGCCGACGTCCAGTTCGAGGACGAAACCCTGTGGTCTTATGAGGCGGGTTTCAAGATCGATATCTTCGACCGGCGGGCGCGGGTGAACACATCCGCCTTCTATTACGATTACAGCGATTTTCAGGCATTCAACTGGGTAGGGTTGAGCGGCTCGGTGAGAAACGCCGACGCGGAGAACTACGGCGCCGAGATCGAGATAAAGGTTTACCCCTCAGACCCTCTCGAGCTTTCATTGGGCATCTCCCTGCTTGAGACTAAGCTCAAGGACATAAACAACGGGGTAATCACCAGGGATGTAGACCTGGGGTTCTCGCCCAAGGTCGCGTTCAACGGGGCAGCGCGTTATACACAACCGGCTTTCGACGGCACCGTGACCCTGCTGTGGGACTTTCTCTGGCAGGACGACAGCTACCGGACTAACTTCAATGATCCTTCCTCCAGGCTCGGCGAGCATTTCGTGACCAATGCACGTGTGACATACCGTCCTGACAACGGCAAGTGGGAGGCAAGTTTCTTCGCACAGAACTTCACGGATGAAACAAACCTGATCAAAGCGGACCCGTTTCCCGGTTTTCGCTTCCGACAGGGCGTGTACAATCCACCCCGCTGGTTTGGGGGAACAATCCGGCTGAACTTCAAGTAAGCGCCTGCTGAAATCAACGGGGTCAGACTCGATTGATTTTCCGCCATTTGCGCAAGTTTACCCCTGTATGCTGTTGAGCAGGGGCAGGTATCTAATGAGCTAAATCAATCGAGTCTGACCCCATTAATCAGCCGGGGCCGGAGGCGGGGTGGGGTTGTACCGAAACGATCTGAAACCCGAATGCCGGAAACAAATTCTTCGCAATGTTCCGGAACAACATCTGACATAATACTTACAGGCCAGGAGTACAGCACTCCTGCATTGATCATGAGCTATCCGGTAAAACAAGACACAATCTTCAGCGACAGGTTATCTGACTGGATGCCGGGTCAAGCCCGGTTTGGCGAGCCAAATTTGGGACACCCATGAATTGGATAGTATCCATGGGGTCAGACTCGATTGATTCAAATAACTTGACCACCAGAATAATATTGATGAACTGCCGGGTGACTGATATATGAGAGAAATTACCGTTATTACAGTATTGTGCCTGCTGACGGTATGCAACGTTTTCGCGGCAAGGGCGGAAGTGGCCGCAAGTCCTGCGCGGTTGTTTATCGAGGGGGGTACGCTGGTTGACGGGACCGGCGCGCAGCCCGGGGAAAATCCGGGGATCCTGATTGAAGGAGAGCGGATACATAGCATCGGCGCGGCGGCAAACGCTGGGGATGACGTAGAGCGTATCTCCGCTGAGGGGAAATGGATCCTGCCGGGACTGTTCGACCTGCACGTTCACGTTACCTTTATCCTGCCCGGCCCCAGGCGCCTGGATGACGATATCGTCAACGCGATCCGTTCGGAGAGGTTCCTTGAACGATACCAGGAGATTGGCGTCACAACGGTGCGCGATGTCGGCGCCCGGGACCGGATCGGGTATTCATTGAAACGCACCCAGCGCGCAGGCCTGATGGGTGGCGCGCGCTACTATACATCCGGCCCCATCATTACCGTCACCGGCGGTCATGGCACGGAATTTCAACCCTTGCATCCTCCCCTCTGGGCGGTGGAAGGCAGCGGCCCCTGGGGGATGCGGGAACGGGTGAGGGAAGCGCTCAAACTGGAAGCGGACCTGATAAAAGTCTCCCCATTCCTGACCAGGGAAGAAATGGTCGCAGTGGTCGAGGAGGCCCATATCTACCACCTGCGGGTCACCGCCCACATCGGCGGGACCCACGACCTTGACAAACAGTTCGGCCGCATTGCGGTCGAGTCCGGCGTGGACAGCACCGAACACATGTATCCCTATGGCGGTACCGACGTGATCAACGCCATGGCGGAAAAAGGAGTCTACGTCATTCCCACCCTGGGTTTTCATCTCCGGGAGCTGAAGGGCGAATACGCCGCCAATGCGGAGAAGCAGAGCGCCGAGTGGTTATCCGAAAATCTGGGACATACTTATGAGACGATGATGGCCCAGTTCCGCGAGATGAGAGAAGCCGGGGTGCGCTTCGCCGTCGGGACGGACTCCAACGTAAAAGACCTCGAAACCATCGACCTGCTCTACCTGCAGGAATTGCAGGCCCTGCGGACGGCAGGCATGTCCAACCCGGAAATCATCCAGGCAGCAACCCTGCGCGCAGCACAAGCCATGGGCCTCGACGACCAACTGGGAAGCATCACCGCCGGCAAGCGCGCCGACCTCATCCTGCTCAACGCCGACCCTCTGAAAGACATCAAGAACCTGGTCTATCCCGAACTGGTGATCCAAAACGGAAAGATCGTCTGTTGTAAATCAATGTAATCAATGAGTTCAGTCTTGATTGATTTCCTGGCCAAATTTGGGAGGCCAAATTTGGGAAGGCCAAATTTGGGACACCCATGAATTAGATAGGGGATCAAGGGCAAATTTGGGACAACCATGAATTGGATCATAATTTAGGACACCCATGAATTGGATAGAATCCATGGGGTCAATCAATGAGGTCAGACTCGATTGATTTTCCGCCATTTCTGCGAAAGCAGGTATCTAATGAGCTAAATCAATCGAGTCTGACCCTATTGATTTGCTTGATATATGCCGGTGGCAGGCATATATTACGCAAACCAGCCATCCTGCCAATGGAATATTCAAGCAGGCCGGTATATCTAAAGCTTTCTGAATTGAGTACCATTTTCCCATGCGTCTTCTGACACAAATCGGATTTGTTTCCGGGTTATTTTTATTGCTCGGCCTGCTGGCCTGGCAGGGTTTCCGTGACGTTTTCCAGCTTTTACTTGCCTCGGGCTGGTATCTGCTGTTGCTGCCCCTGGTGTGGTTTCCGGTTTTACTGCCGGCAACACAGGGCTGGCGCCAGTTGTTCAAACCCGGCTGCAAGCCCTCTTTCGGCCACGGCCTGCTGGCGCTGTGGATGGGACGCGCAGTAAATAACCTGCTACCGGTCGCATCCATAGGCGGGGAAGTCGCCAAGGCACGACTGCTTACGATATGGGGCACAAGCGGGGTAGATGCGGCCGCTTCCGTGACGGTGGACAAGGCGGTACAGGCCATGGCGCTGGCTTGCTGGGCGTTCACCGGCGCGCTGCTGTTATTGTTCCTGCCCGGTGACAGCGGCATCGTCCCGTACGCGGTCGGCTGCATCGTCTTCCTGGTAGCCAGCGCCATTGGCATGGTCATTGTCCAGCGTCTCGGTTTACTGGGCGGCATGGCAAAACTCGTCGGCAAACTAGTGAAACATGAAACCTGGGAAAACGTCACCTTCTCCGCCACCGAAGTGGACCAGGTGATACGGGAATTATACGGAAATAAACTCAACATCCTGAACGCAGCGCTGTACCGGCTGGCCTCACTGGCGCTACACACAATCGAACTATGGCTGGCCTGTTACCTGCTGGGACAACCCATAAGCGTATTCGAAGCGTTTTTGCTGCGCAGCCTGACGGCAGCCCTGAGCGATCTCGCGTTCATGATCCCCAACGCCTACGGCGTGCAGGAAGGCGCGTTCATCATCATCGGCGCATTAGTCGGTTTCAGCCCCGAATTTTCACTGGCCCTGTCCCTCGCCCTGCGCATACGCGACCTGATATTCGACCCAGCCGGCCTCGTCATACTACAACAGGTAGAAAGCCACCGCTATTTCAACCGCCAGTCCACCAGCTAACCAGGTACAAAATTCCAGGACACCCATAGATTGGCAGGAAAATCCAGGACACCCATAGATTAAGGACAAATTTGGGACACCCATAGATTAATGTTATGTATGTCCCAATATTCCCCGCGAAATTCATGGGTGTCCCAAATTACCTCCTCCCAAATTACCTCCCCCCAGGAAAATCCAGGAGGCAAAATTTAGGACACCCATGAATTGGACAAGGCAAAACGCTTGCCATCAAACCCAATACTTGGCATATTGACGCCGTAATGAAGCCACCGGCAACAGCAGACCTGGTCTACCAGGACCGGATCCTCCAGGATGTTTCCCGCACATTTGCCTTGACCATTCCGCAACTGCCGGCGCCGCTGGAACGGGTGGTCGGCAACGCCTACCTGCTATGCCGCACTGCCGATACCATAGAAGACGACAAACACCTTCCGCTCGTAGATAAACAGCAGTTCTCGAAACGGTTTATCCAGGTAGTAGCCGGTACAGAGGACGCGCAACAGTTTTCCAGTGACCTGTATCCCCGCCTGTCACCCACCGCAACCGCCGGCGAACGCGACCTGATACGGAACACCCCGGCGGTCATCAGGATCAGCCACAGCTTTAACCAGCGCCAGCAGGCGGCATTGCACCGCTGCATCAGCATCATGGCCGACGGCATGACCCGGTACCAGGAGGTGAACGTGGCAAACGGCTTGAAAGACCAGCAGGACATGGACGGCTACTGTTATTACGTAGCAGGCGTGGTGGGCGAAATGCTGACCGAGCTGTTCTGCGATTACTCCAGCGCCATCAACCGGAACTACGATGAGTTGATGCAACTGGCGATCTCCTTCGGCCAGGGCCTGCAGATGACGAATATTCTCAAGGATATCTGGGATGATCAAAAACGCAACATGTGCTGGCTGCCGCAATCGGTTCTGGAGAACTACGGAGTACATCTGAACAGCGAATCGCCATTGCAAAACGAAAAGGAATTCCAGCAGGCGCTGGGTCACCTGATCGGTGTCACCCGTAAACACCTGGACAATGCATTAACCTACACGCTGTTGCTGCCTGGACACGAAGTCGGGATCAGGCGTTTCTGCTTATGGGCGCTGGGCATGGCGATACTCACACTGCGCAAAATCAACAGCCATCGCACTTATACCTCCGGCGAAGAAGTCAAAATCACCCGCCGCTCCGTCAAGGCAACAATTATCTCCACGAACCTGCTCACCAGACAGGATTTCCTGCTGCGATGGCTGTTCAATAGACTCGCCGCCGGCCTGCCCACTGCCTGACAATCAACAGATCCGCCCCACCCCCGTCGTCATGCCGGAACGGCGACCGCGACACCCGTCGTCATGCCGGACTTGTCCCGGCATCCAGTCTGATAACGTGTCGCCGGAGGCGACCCTTTGTTACACTGTTAATTAATGAACCGTATCGGAATAGTCTGCGCGCTCTATTTTGAAGCATCCAGCTTCATGCCGGGGAAACTGCCTGCCCAACAACCCGTCAGGCTCAACGAGAGCACATCCCTGATCGTGTCCGGCATGGGCCGGGACAGGGCGAAACAGGCGGCGCACAAATTGATCGGAGAAAACGTGGACTGCCTGGTCAGTTTCGGGACCGCCGGCGCACTGTCTCCGGCGCTCAGGCCGGGTGACCTGCTATTGCCGCAAACGATCGTAGCGGCAAATACGGCCGACTCACAGGCGCAACCGGGTCCGGACCAGGCCGACAGCCATGTCGTCAACTCCGGACTGCCCGCACCGGCAATACAACGGCTATCCCGGCAAAACATCCCCATCCATACAGGCCCGCTGGCGTGCGCGGACGAGCCGGTCACAAGCAGCGCCCGCAAACAGCGCCTGTTTGGACAGACGGGGGCAATCGCGGTGGATATGGAAAGCGCCGGGGTACTCGAGGCGGCACAGGAAAGCGGCTTGCAGGGATACGCCGCACGGGTCATTGTGGATCCTGCGGACCTGGCGCTGCCGGAAATCGTCCTGCGCGAAGTCGATGAATTCGGCCGGATTGACGGCCTGGCCCTGGGCGCCAGGCTGGTCACGTCCCCCGGACAAATCCCGGCCGTATTGCGCCTGGCAAGCGCCTCCCGGCAGGCCGGGAAAACCATGAAACTGGTCGCACGGGAACTGCTTGACAACGGTTGAAGAAACAAAGGATTAAAACCAGGAGACAGATTTCAAACCTGTCCTCTTTCCCAAGGGGTAAGCCTGCACCGATTTGACGACGGAAGAATTTAGGACGGAAGAATTTAGGACACCCATAAATTGACAATTTGGGACACCCATTAATTAAAGGGGTGAATTTAGGACACCCAGATCTCCTTCCCAGGCTTGTCAAAATGGTCGAACTAGTTTATAAGTATAAATTTTTAAGTGCAAAAACCTCGACATAATGCTCACAGAACAACAGGTTGAAGAATTTCAGCGCGACGGGTACCTGGTTTACCGGGGGCTGTTTGACGCCCATGAAATAGCGGACTTAACCCGCTGGACCGACGAAGTCATGGCGTATCCTGAACAGCTTGGAAAATATATGAAATACTTCGAGGAAAGTTGCCTCACCGGCGAACGGATACTGAGCCGCGTAGAAGACATCGAACCGTACCACGGCCAGTTCAGCCGTGTCTTCAACGGTGGGAAATTAAAAGGCGTCTGCACGCGCCTGTTCGGTACTGAGTCCGTGTTATACAAGGACAAAATCAATTTCAAATTGCCGGGGGGCGCCGGTTTCAAGGCTCACCAGGACGTCCAGGCCGGGTGGGATACCTATGCCGGGCTGCATATCACGGCCCTGGTCAGCATCGATACCTGCAATATAGAGAACGGCTGTATGGAAATGGCCCCGGGCCAGCATACCCAGGGATTGATAGGCGAGAAGTGGACGCCCCTGGAAGAAGACGCCCTGGACTATGCCCCCATCCCCACGGAACCCGGCGACACGATCTTCTTCGATTCCTTCGCACCGCACCGCTCCAGAGAGAACCTGACCGATAATCCCAGGAGAGTGCTTTACGTTACCTATAACAGACTGTCTGAAGGCGACCACAGACGGCAGTATTACATCGACAAACGTAAAAGCTTTCCACCGGATTGTGAGAGAGAACCCGGTAAGGAATACGTATTCCGGGTCTGAAGAATCCTTGTCACCACCGTCATGCCGGCAGGAGCCCTGGTCGTTATGCCGGGCTTGACCCGGCGATATTTGGGGTCAGAGTAAAAATACGGAGAACACGGTAAGTTGCGATGGTTTATTGCTGAGTATTTTTACTCTGACCCCAAATATCACGGGATGACAGCGTTTTTGTAAGATGATAAAGCAGTTCTCCTCCTTGTTACTGCTCAAATGGGTCAGCTTCGTCCGTAGCACCGCTGTTGCGGTTCTGGTGGTGGTATTCGCCCTCGCCTTCTTTGCCATGCGTTATACCGTGGACAATCTCAGCATGAATACCGACACCGAGGACATGCTGTCCGAGGAGCTTGTCTGGCGCAAACTGGATCAGGAGTATGAAAAACGCTTCCCGCAATACGATAATAATATACTCATCGTCGTAGAGGCCGCGACGCCGGACCAGGCCGGGGACGCCGCCGCATTACTCAACGAGCGCCTGAAGCCGGAACAGGCATTATTCGAGTTCGTGTATTACCCGAATGCCCTGTCGGTGTTCCGGGAATCCGGCCTGCTCTATCTCGATACGAAGGAACTCCAGGACCTTTCCGACAACCTCGCCGAGGTCCAGCCATTCCTGGCAAAACTGGCGCGCGACCCCTCCCTGCACGGGTTGTTTGGCGTACTGACCGAAGCGCTCGATGCCCGGGAAGATGGAGAAGATGTAGAACTCAACCCCATCCTGACCCGCATCAACGCCGCTATAGAGGCGCTGCAAGACAACCGGCCATTGCGCATGTCATGGCAGGAACTGATGTCCGGCGACAACCCAGGTGACGCCGGCCTGCCCGGCGCCGGCGCGGAGAAGTCCACCTATCGCGAGTTTATCCTGATGCAGCCGAAGCTGGATTACGCCGGTTTTTTTCCGGCGACCCCCGCCATCGACAAAATCCACCAGGTATATGAAGACCTGAACATTGCCACATCCCCGGGCGCGCAGATCCGGCTGACCGGCGCCACTGTGCTGGCGCACGAAGAAATGCTGAGCGTAATGAAAGGCACCAAAACGGCCATCGTCCTCGCCCTGGCCCTGGTCACGGTCATCATGCTGATCGGCCTGGGCTCCGCCAGGCTGGCCCTGGTCAGCGTGATCAGCCTGGTCACGGGCCTGCTGTTCACCGCAGCCTTCGCCACCCTCACGGTCGGCGAGCTGAACCTGATTTCAGTGGCATTCGCCGTGTTGTACATCGGCCTGGGAGTCGATTTCGCGATCCACTACTGCCTGCGCTACCGGGAACATCTCATCGACGGCGCAGACCGGCGCCGCGCACTGGAGCAGACCTCGGTCAACGTCGGCGGCTCGTTATTCCTGTGCGCGGCCAGCACCGCCATCGGCTTTTTTGCCTTTATCCCCACCGACTACACGGGCGTGGCGGAACTCGGCTGGATTTCCGGTTTCGGCATGTTCATCAGTTTTGCGGTCACCCTCACGGTGATACCGGCGCTGCTGACCCTGCTGCCGGTCAAACCCGGACCGGAGCGACCGGCCGGGGGATGCCGGCTGATTGACCTCCACCCCGGCAAGATCCTGGGCGGTGCGTCCTTGCTCGCGCTGGCCTCTGCCGTGCTGCTCAGCGGCATCCGCTTCGACCACAACACGCTTAACCTGCACGACCAGGACGGCGCGGCGCTGACGACCTTCCGGCAATTGCTCGCGGATAACGACCTGACCCCCTGGACCGGGATCATGATCGCCGGCGACGCGGCACAGGCAGACAGCTACCGGGACCAGTTTGCCCGCTCGGAGCTGGTCGATAAAGTCGTCTCGATAGCGGATTTCATACCCGGGGACCAGGATGAAAAACTGTATATCATCGATGAGATGAGCCTGCTGCTGGGCGATTTATCGGTCGCGGCTCAGCCGGATCCGGAGACCCAAAGTCCCGCCGCGCGCTTGGCCGCACTGCGCGCTTTCCAAGAGAAATTGCAGGCAGACGGGACGGACGACCCGGTCATGGCCAGGTTGCGCGTGAACCTTGCCGGGTTGCTTGCGGAACTGGACCCGTCCCTGCGGGACAGGGAGGATCCCCGCTATCGCGGGAATGACGGGGATGACGGGAATGGTGCGGAGAAACTGGCGCAACTGGAACAGTCTCTGCTGGCTTCCCTGCCCGGGCGCCTGGAAGCATTGAATGCGTCCCTGAATGCCGATTACATTTCCCTGGAAAACCTGCCAGCCGAACTGAAACAACTCTGGCTCAGCGCCGACGGCCAGCAGCGTATCGAGATCTACCCGAAACAGGACATGCAGGACAACGCAGCATTAAGGCAGTTCGTCCGTGAAATCCAGTCCATCACTCCCCAGGTCACCGGTTCGCCGGTCAATAACCTGGAGGCCAGCGACGCGGTGGCTGCCGCATTCAAACAGGCATTCCTGTATGCGTTTATCGCCATCACGCTCATGTTGTACGTGCTCCTGACCCGTAAGAGAGACGTGTTCCTGGTGTTGATCCCGCTGCTCATGGCAGCCGCGATAACCGGCGGGATCAGCGTGCTGGCCGGGCTCCCGCTCAACTTCGCCAACGTGATCGCCCTGCCGTTATTGCTGGGGATAGGCGTGGACAGCGGCATCCATATCATCCACCGGTTCCGGACCGACCTGCCCGACGGGAAAAGCATCCTGGCCACCAGTTCGGCTCGTGCAGTGGTTGTCAGCTCCCTGACCACCATGGGCGGCGTCGGTAACCTCGCGCTGTCTCCACACGCAGGCACCGCCAGCATGGGAATGTTGCTGACCCTGGGCATCGGCGTTACCCTGGCATGTATGCTGCTGGTCCTGCCCGCCCTGCTCACAGTAGTCGCCAGATCGCGCTGACAGTCTTTGCCGTCACGCCGGGCTTGACCTGGTATCCAGTCTGATTTCTGAATTGACCTCCCCTGAATCGACCTTCTTAATTCAGGACACCCATAAATTTGGGAAGTAAATTTGGGACACCCATGAATTGATGGGACTCAATTTGGGACACCCATAAATTGGTTGATGTTCTGGACTCAATTTGGGACACCCATAAAAATTCGGTTATCGATCAATTTATGGGTGTCCCAAATTTTTCTGGTGTCCCAAATTTTTCTAGATTAATGTCCTTAATGGATGGGTGTCCTGGATTAACCTCCTGCTAATTTATGGGTGTCCTGAATTAACCTTCCTGAATTAACCTATGAAGAATAAAAGGGTGGCACAGGTATATTTTGCCGATATAATTTGCACGGTTATGGAAGCAGCCCTGAATTAACCCCATGCCGGAAAATAAACCGCTTGACGCCAGACTGGCTGCCAGACTTGTTAATCCTTTGCGGGATTCTGCGATTACGCCCAACCACCTTACGACGGCGCGACTGCTTGCTGGCGTAATCGCCTGCGTACTGATCAGCACTGGTGAGACGAACCTGGTCAACGCCGGCGCGCTGTGCTTTGCCCTTTCCAACTTCCTCGACCACACCGACGGAGAACTGGCCAGGATCACCGGCAAGACGAGCAAGTTCGGACATTACTACGACCTCGCCAGCGACGCCGTCGTCGATATCCTGCTCTTCATAGGCATAGGCATCTGCCTGATGCACGGCCCCCTGGGCGCCTGGGCGCTACCCATGGGGATATTCGCCGGCGTGTCGGTGGCCGCCATTTTCCAGTTGCGCCTGATGATCAGCAACATGGCGGGCAAAGAGCAAATCGATCAACCCAATATCGGGCTGTTCGAGATCGAAGACGTCTTCTACCTGCTGCCGCTGATCACGTTTTTTGATGTGCTGCAACCGTTCCTCATCGTGGCCGCAATCGGCGCGCCCGCGTTTGCATTGTGGACCCTGCGCGACTACCTCAGGCTTAACCGTAAATGACCACGCTGATTACCGGCGCCAACGGCTTCGTCGGGTCGGCGCTGGTACGGGAACTGCTGCAACAAGGCCACGAGGTGAAGGCCCTGGTCAGGCCCGGCAGCGACCGGCGCAACCTGGAACAACTGGCAGTCACCCTGGTTGAAGGCGACCTGACCAACACCTCCTCGCTGCAACGGGCCGTCAGCGGATGCAACTACCTGTTCCACGTCGCCGCCGACTACCGCCTGTGGATACCCGACCCGGCAAGCATGTACCGGACCAACGTTGACGGCACCCGGGACCTGTTCCGGCAGGCCGCGGATGCAGGCGTCAGCAGAATGGTCTACACCAGCAGCGTGGCAACTCTGGGCATCAACCGGGACCGCAGCCCCGCGGATGAAACTACGCCCGTCACCCTGGAAGACATGGTCGGCCACTACAAGCGCTCCAAATACCTGGCCGAGCAGGCAGTCCGGGAACTGGTCGAAGAACAAGGGCTGCCCATCGTCATCGTCAACCCGTCCACACCGATCGGTCCGCGCGACATCAAGCCGACACCCACCGGCCGGATCATCGTCGATACGTTGAAAAGGAAAATCCCGGCCTACGTGGACACAGGATTGAACATAGCGCACGTAGACGACGTGGCAAAAGGCCACCTGCAGGCGTTTGACCGGGGCGAACCGGGCAACCGCTACATCCTGGGCGGGGAAGACATGTCACTGAAAACCATCCTGGGTATCATCTGCGACTACGCAAACCTGCCACCCCCAAAAGTGAGACTACCCCACAACGCCGTCTACCCCATCGCCTGGCTGGCCGAAAAATGGGCGCTGATCAGCAAAAAAGAACCGTTTACAACGGTGGACAGCGTAAACATGGCAAAAAAACACATGTATTTCTCCTCCACCCTGGCAAAACAAACCCTCGACTACCACCCCCGCCCCGCCCGCAAGGCCATAGAAGACGCAATAGACTGGTTCCGGGACAACAAGTACTGCTAACCAGAGATCAATTTAGGACACCCATAAATTAGGGGGGCAATTCAGGACACCCATAAATTCAGGGGTCAATTTAGGACACCCATAAATTCGGGTCAATGTAGGAGGTCAATTCAGGACACCCATAAATTCCAAATTTACTTCCCAAATTAATGGGTGTCCCAAATTAAAGATTCGACTTCCCAAATTAATGGGTGTCCCAAATTAAAAAGATTCGCTGATTTCGCAGGAATGGTGTTGCGTCAGGGGCGTGCTCTGAGCCAGTCGTTGATGGCGCCGGGGAGGGTTGACTGGGAGTCGGCGCCGACGTAGATGCCGATGTGGCCGCCCGGTAGGTCCAGTTCGGTGTAATCCTCGCTGCTGATGCAACCCGCCAGGGCCTTGGATGCATCGGTCGGGACCAGGTGGTCATCACTTGCGTAGATATTGAGGATCGGGATCGATATCTGTTCCAGGTCAACCTGTTGCCCGCCGATGCGTACCTCTCCCTTCACCAGTTTATTACCCTGGTAAAAATCCCCGGCGAACTGGCGGCACGCCTCTCCGGCCTGGTCGGGGCTGTCAAAAATCCACTTTTCCATGCGCATGAACATGGCGAGCTTGTCCTTGTCATCCAGGATATCCAGCGCGTCCAGGTATTTTTTCCCGGTCAGCCGATACGGCCTCAAGAGCAGGAACAGCCAGTTCAGGAACTCGCCGGGTATATTGCCCAGGGTGTCCACGCCCAGGTCGATGTCCAGGTGCCGGACCAGGTGGCTAAGCAGGTCCCGGTGGGTATGAAAGTCCACAGGCGTGACGCTGGTCACCAGGTTGGCGACTTTGTGCTGGCGCAGGGCCGTATAACAGAGACAGAACGTCCCCCCCTGGCACACCCCCAGCAGGTTAATCCGGTCTGCACCACCCCGCTGCCTGATGAAATTCACCGAGTTGTCCAGGTAGCGGTTGATGTAATCGTCCAGGGTCAGGGCCACGTCGTCCTTATCCGGATAGCCCCAGTCAAGCAGGTAAACGTCCAGGCCGGCCTTGAGCAACCCCTGGATTAACGAACGCCCGTCCTGCAGGTCCATGATGTACGGCCTGTTGACCAGGGCGTAGACGATCAGGACGGGGACGCCATGGGGTTCGGCAACAAGCGGTTTGTAGTGGTACAGCCTGACCTTGTCCTCGTAGTACACCTCGTCCCTGAGCGAAGGACCGACGTCAACAGGGGCGGCGCCGGACGGCTTTGCAAAACCCGGAGGCAACGGCAGGTCGAACCCGGCCGCCTCATCGGCAAGCCCGCGCCGCATGGCCAAAAACGCATTCACCAGGCCGGCAAAGTTGCGCGAGTATTCCTCGGTAAATGCCATTTCCGCATACGCCTGCTCCCCGCATTCCAGCCACAGGTTGAAATACTCTTTCAGGGCTGCGATCGCGTCCGGTGAAAGCGCAGTTCCAGGCTGCCCGCCGGCGGTTTTCTGAGTCATTGAATGCTGTGTTACCATTCCTGTGTAAGCAGGAATCCATGGCGGTACCACCACATACTGGATTCCTGCTTTCGCAGGAATGGTACGAGGGTGGATTCCTGCTTTCGCAGGAATGGCAGTCGGAAGATTCCTGCTTTCGCAGGAATGGAACGGGTGGTCGACTCCATCACCTGACCGCCCGGTTATCGACCAGGTCGTCCACCACGGCGGGGTCGGCAAGGGTGCTGATGTCGCCCAGGTTGTCCAGTTCATTGGCTGCTATCTTGCGCAGGATGCGGCGCATGATCTTGCCGGAACGGGTCTTGGGCAGGCCGGGCGCCCACTGGATCACGTCCGGGCTGGCGATGGGGCCGATCTCCCGGCGTACGTGCTGCACCAGTTCCTTGTTAAGTTCAGGGGAAGGGTCGGCATCCTGCATCAAGGTCACGTAAGCATAGATCCCCTGGCCCTTGATATCATGGGGAAACCCCACCACGGCCGCTTCGGCGACCGCGTCATGCAGCACCAGGGCGCTTTCCACTTCAGCCGTCCCCATACGGTGACCGGAGACGTTGATCACATCGTCAACCCGCCCGGTGATCCAGTAATAACCGTCCTCATCCCGACGGGCGCCGTCACCGGTGAAATACTTGCCGGGAAAGGTCTTGAAATAGGTATCTATGAAGCGCTGGTGATCGCCGTACACGGTACGCATCTGACCGGGCCAGGAGCGCTTCAGGCACAGCGACCCCGAGGTCGCTCCGTGCAACTCGTTGCCCTTGTCGTCCACCAGGCAGGGCTCCACGCCGAAGCAGGGCCGGGTTGCGGAGCCGGGTTTCAGGGCGGTCGCGCCCGGGTACGGCGCAATCAGTACGCCGCCGGTCTCCGTCTGCCACCAGGTATCCGCAATCGGACAGCGCCCGTCACCGACGACGTGGTAATACCACTCCCAGGCTTCCGGGTTGATGGGTTCGCCGACACTGCCGAGCACGCGCAGGCTGCTGCGATCATGCTGTTTCACGAACTTATCGCCCTGCCCCATCAGGGCGCGCAATGCAGTGGGCGCAGTATAGAAAATATTGACCTGGTGTTTATCCACCACCTGCCAGAACCGGCCCGCGTCAGGGTAGGTCGGGACACCTTCAAACATCAGGGTGGTGGCGCCGTTGCACAGGGGGCCGTAGACAATATAGGAATGCCCCGTCACCCAGCCGACGTCCGCGGTACACCAGTAAACCTCCCCATCCTGGTAATCAAACACATACTTATGGGTCAGCGCGGTGTACAGCAGGTAGCCGCCCATCGTATGCAATACGCCCTTGGGCTTGCCGGTGGAGCCTGAGGTGTACAGGATAAACAACGGATCTTCCGCATCCATTTCCTCCGGCGGGCATTCCGCCGCGGCATTCGCCATCTGTTCGTGATACCACACATCGCGCGCCGCATTCCAGCCCACGTCCGCGCCGGAACGTTTTACCACGATCACGCTATGCACGTCCGGGCACTGTTCCAGGGCCTTGTCGGTATTCGCCTTCAGCGGTGTGTTGCGGCCACCGCGCACGGTTTCATCCGCGGTAATGACCACCCGGCAATCAGAGTCCAGTATGCGATCCTTCAGTGCCTCCGGCGAGAACCCGCCGAATACCACCGAGTGGACCGCGCCGATGCGGGTACAGGCCAGCATGGCGACCGTCGCCTCGGGGATCATGGGCATATAGATGGAGATGCGATCGCCCTTGCCCACGCCCCTTGCTTTCAGGACGTTGGCGAAGCGGCAGACTTCCCGGTGCAGCTCCCGGTAGGTGATTTTCTTGTCAATATCGGGATCATCGCCTTCCCAGATGATGGCAACGTCATCGCCGCGGGTCTCCAGGTGCCGGTCCAGGCAATTATACGATACGTTCAGTTTCGCCCCGGTGAACCATTTGATGTTCACGCTCTCATAGTCCCAATCCTGGACTTTATCCCATTTTTTAAACCAACTGACGAACTGTTCGGCCTGCTCGGCCCAGAAAGCCTCCGGCTCGTTGATTGAACGCTCATACATCGCAGAGTATCGTTCCGCACTGATATGGGCGGCTGATGCAAGCGTCAGGGGTGCAGGATAAATATGTACTTCAGACATGCTATTTCCTCTTCAACTATTCTTATTGGTATCGTGCGGATTGTACATTATAGGGCAAACACTCACCTTATGAGTTAAAACTATCATCATTCCGGAGAATGACGGTAACAAAAAAATAGCTCCGTTTGCCCGATTGTTTTGATCCAAGACGACTTTTATGTGCTATAGTTTCCTATGTGGCTGACCGTAAGAATCCATGTTAAGAACCAGCGTGGCCACTCACCGGTGAGCCTTTTACGTCATAATAACCGTAGGAGGGAGAAAAAATGACTAGAATCATCGTTGGATTGATCACCCTAGCAGCGCTTGTTGAGGGGCTGGCCCCGGGCGCAGTTCCTTCAGACCTGCTTCCACTAGCTATCGTGATCCTTGGTCTGGTCTATGGCTGGACGGCGGTCGATGCTGAAGATCCTGTCGCTTACCTGGCAGTCGCTATCGCTGTAGGCGCTGCGACAATGAGCGAAGGAGTTCTAAACGCAATTCCCATGCTGGGGGGATATCTTGATGCTATCGTCGATCAGGTCAGCAACGCACTTAATGCTGGTGTTATCAGCATTCTCGTAGCGAGGACTGTAAATCGATTGAAGGGCTGATATCAGGCCAACCGGATTATCTATAGCAGATAGAAGACTCCGGTTAATTCTGCATTTAGTCTGCTTAAATCAATTGCCTCACCTGCCCAGGGGGTGGGTGGGGCTTTTGAATTAGCGCCGGGAATTTTTCCGGCTCACCCAAAGCGGTTTTCAATGTAGTCATCCACTATGCGCTGGAACTCTCCGGCGATATTATCGCCGCGCAGGGTGACCACTTTCTTGCCGTCAACAAAAACCGGCGCGGACGGCGACTCGCCCGTTCCGGGCAGGCTGATACCGATGTCCGCATGCTTGCTTTCGCCGGGACCGTTCACCACGCAACCCATCACCGCCAGGTTCAACTCCTCAACTCCCTTGTATTTCTCGCGCCAGATCGGCATCTGAGTCCTGATGTAGGCCTGGATGTTATCCGCAAGTTCCTGGAATACGGTACTCGTGGTACGGCCACAGCCGGGACAGGCGGTAACCAGCGGAGTAAATGAACGGAAACCCATTGTTTGCAGGATCTCCTGGGCTACAATCACCTCGGTAGTCCGGTCACCTCCCGGTTCGGGAGTGAGGGAAATGCGGATTGTATCTCCTATCCCCTCCTGTAACAGAATACCGAGGGCCGCGGTAGACGCAACAATCCCCTTTGACCCCATTCCGGCTTCCGTCAGGCCGAGGTGCAAGGCATACTCGCAGCGACTGGCCAGGTCCCGGTAAACCGAAACCAGCCTTTGTACTCCACTTACCTTGCATGACAGAATGATCCTGTCTCTGGGTAAGCCAATCTCTTCCGCCTTGGTTGCACTGTTCAAGGCAGAAACGATCAAAGCTTCCTGCATGACGTGGTCGGCGTCCAGGGGTTCTGCCAACCTGGCATTCTCATCCATCATGTGGGTAGCCAGCTCCTGGTCCAGGCTGCCCCAGTTCACGCCAATCCGAATCGGCTTATCATACTCGATAGCCTTTTCTATCAGGATCGCAAACTGGCTGTCCCGCTTCCTGCCAAACCCCACGTTCCCCGGATTTATCCGGTATTTGGCCAGCGCCTCGGCGCAATCAGGGAATTTAGTCAACAACTGGTGGCCGTTATAGTGAAAATCACCGATCAAAGGCACGTTGCAACCCAGCACGTCCAGCCTTTCCCGAATACGCATGACTTGGCGCGCCGCATCTTCGTTATTCACAGTGATGCGCACCAGCTCCGACCCGGCTGCAGCCAACTGCTGCACCTGTTTCACCGTAGCAATGACGTCAGCAGTATCAGTATTCGTCATGGACTGGACGACCACCGGCACGCCCCCGCCCACTTCGACCGGACCAATTCTAACCGCAACACTGCGCCGCCTCTCCGAAAGACCCTGCTGATTTGTCATACCGCAAGTCTAAATACAACACGGTAATAGTCAAGCACATACTCAGAATAGCAAATTTGGGACACCCATGAATTGATGGGACTCAATTTGGGATGAAAGCAAATTTGGGACACCCATGAATTGATGGGACTCAATTTGGGATGAAAGCAAATTTGGGACACCCATGAATTGATGGGACTCAATTTGGGACACCCATAAAATTTCGGTTATCGATCAATTTATGGGTGTCCCAAATTTTATCCCAAATTTTAATTTATGGGTGTCCTGGATTAGTGATTTTGGATAGAAAAACGCTGTGAAACATGCGATACTTCCTGCTCTATGCGCAGGGGAAAAAGTCAGTATTCCAAAGAAGAATTGTTAGCTTGTGGTCGGGGCGAGCTGTTCGGTGATGGAAATGCCCAGTTGCCGTTGGACAATATGTTGATGGTTGACCGGATAACGGATATCAGTGACAGCGGGGGCCTGAAGGACAAGGGGTACGTTGTGGCGCAATTGGATATTCATCCAGACTTGTGGTTTTTTAATTGTCACTTTCAAGGCGACCCGGTTATGCCCGGCTGTCTGGGGCTTGACGCGATGTGGCAATTAGTGGGATTTTACCTGGGCTGGACCGGTGCACCCGGTCGCGGCCGGGCGCTGGGGGCGGGTAGAATCAAATTCTCCGGGCAGGTCACTCCGGACTGCAAGGTGGTAGAATACGTAATTGATATGAAAAAAATATTCTCCCGAAACCTGGTGATGGGGGTCGCCGATGGCTGCATGTATGTCGATGGCAAGGAAACCTATTCGGCAAAAGACCTCAGGGTAGGCCTATTCCAGCAGTTGGGAAAATTTTGACAGGTAACAACGCAAGCCAGTAAATCTTTTCAGAGGGATATAATTTGAACCGAGTAGTCATTACCGGCCTGGGCATAAAATCCAGTATAGGAAACAGCCAGCCGGAAGTGCTTAATGCACTGAAATCGGCAATAACCGGCGTAGAACATTCACAGGAATATGCGGACCTGGGATTCCGATCCCACCTTCGCGCCCCCATCCATCTTGACCTGGATGAGCTAATCGACAGGAAACAGAAGCGTTTCATGGGCGATGCCGCCGCCTACGCCTACCTGGCAATGCGGGATGCAATAACCGATGCCAACCTGGATGAAGAGCAGGTATCCCACCATCGCACCGGTTTGATAGTCGGCACCGGCGGCACCTCCACCGAGAATATGGTCGCCGCGGCGGACATATTACGCAGCAGAGGCGCCCGGAAAGTGGGGCCGACCATCGTGCCCCGGGTCATGTCGAGCACAGCCAGCGCCTGCCTGGCAGTTGCTTACAGGATCAAGGGAATCAATTATTCAATCGGCTCAGCCTGCGCCACCAGCGCCCATTGCATAGGCAATGCCTACGAGCTTATCCAGTCCGGCAAACAGGACATCATCTTCGCCGGCGGCGGCGACGAGGTTCACTGGACCGGCACCTTGTTATTCGACAGCATGGGCGCCCTTTCGTCGCGCTACAATGACAGCCCGGCAACCGCATCCCGTCCTTTTGACGCGAACAGGGACGGGTTTGTCATCTCCGGCGGCGGCGGGATAATCGTCTTGGAAGAGTATGACCATGCCGTGAAAAGGAATGCAAACATACACGCCGAGATTGTCGGATACGGCGCCACCTCCGACGGCTACGACATGGTAAAGCCCTCCGGCGAAGGCGCAGTGCGCTGCATGCAGATGTCACTTGCAAACGTCACCGACCCGGTCGACTATATCAACGCCCATGCAACCAGCACACCGGCCGGCGACACGGGAGAACTCAGCGCAATAAGAACGGCATTCAAGGACAAGCTACCCAGGATCAGCTCAACCAAAGCCCTGACAGGTCACGGCCTCGGCGCCGCGGGCGTGAGTGAAGCAATCTTCACCCTGCTGATGCTCAAACAGGACTTCGTCTGCGAATCCGCTAACATAGAAACACTGGACGAAGCAGCAGAAGGCCTGCCCATCGCCCTGGAACGCATCGATAACGCCAGCCTCAACACGGTAATGTCGAACAGCTTCGGCTTCGGCGGCACAAACGCCACCCTGGTTTTTTCCAGAATCCAGTGAAACAAAGAGTCGCTAAGGGCGACACGTTATTGGACTGGATACCGGGTCAAGCCCGGTATGACGACCGGGGGCATGCACCGGAATGACGACCGGGGGCATGCGCCGGTATGACGACTGGGGGCATGCGCCGGTATGACGACCGGGGGCATACGCCGGTATGACGACTGGGGGCATGTGCCGGTATGACGACCGGGGGCATGCGCCGGTATGACGACCGGGGGCATGCGCCGGTATGACGACCGGGGGCATGCCGCCGGTATGACGACCGGGGGCATGACGCCGGTATGACGACCGGGGGCATGCCGCCGGTATGACGACCAGGGGCATGCGCCGGTATGACGACCGGGGGCATACGCCGGTATGACGACTGGGGGCATACGCCGGTATGACGACTGGGGGCATACGCCGGTATGACGACTGGGGGCATGCGCCGGTATGACGACCGGGGGCATGCGCCGGTATGACGACTGGTGGATTTCTCAGGGATTCAGTTCCGCCAGGAGGCGGAGCAGGGCGATGCGGGTTTCTTCCAGGCGCAGGCGGCTGTCCAGGGTGTCGAATTCGACGTCCAGGGCGGATTGGCGGGCTTCGATGTGCTGCACGAAGGTAGCGCGGCCGACGTCCAGCTTGCTGCCGGTCAGTTCCACCACCTCTTCCATATCTGCGATTGCGGCCTCGAACTCCCGCAGGGAATGGATCAATCCCTCAAGCAGGTCCCAGTTCGAGCGTACGTCTATCTCGACCTGGTCCCGTTCCGCGGACAAGTCCCGGCGCGCGGTTTCCATCGCCAGCCTGGCGCCGCGCAACTGTGAGCGCTTGAGGCCGCCTTCATACATCGGCACCGAAAGGTTGACTCCGCCGACAATATCGCGGGTGTCGATCGGCCCAACGTGGCCGGCGCTGGCGTTGACCTCCAGGCTCAGGGTCGGCCAGAGCTCAGCCTTGCGGAACGCCAGCTCTCCTTCTGCGGCTTCCAGGCGCATGCGCGCCCGCGCCAGGGAGGGGGACCGGTTCTCGGCCCGGATCAGCGCATCTTCGAGACTGGCCGGAGTCGCCAGTTCCAGGCCGGCCAGGGAAGTGGGCGCCAGGTCGTCATGCTCGGTTCCCGTCAGCCGCACTAACTGCGCCCGCGCCACCCGGTAATAGGAATCGGCCTCAATACGCTGCGCCCGCGCCTGGTGCAGGCGGCGCAGGACTTCAAACAACTCGGTGCGGTCCAGGCTACCCTGTTCGATACGCCGGCGCGCAATGTCTTCAAGATCGACCAGCAGCATCTCGAAGTCGCGCCGGCTGTCGTAGATGCGTTTCCGGAACAACTGCTCGGAAAAGGCGCGGGCGACCTCCGCCAGGACTTCCTGGCGCACTTCCTCAAAAGCGTATTCCGCCTCGGCGATCTCGGCCTCGGCCCGGCGCTGGCGGCCCTCCAGACGGCCGAAGGTATACAGGTTCTGGTTAAGCTGCAGCCTGCCCCGGTACGAGTGCCCCTCATAGGTCTGCTTCACGCGAGCCTCGCTGCGGTTATGGCTGTACCCGGTGTTGCCGGATATGGTGAGCGAGGGGCGGCGACTGGTGTTGACTTCCACCAGCCTCTCGCGCGCTTCCGCCACGCGATTATCGGCCGCCTGCATCCGGGCATCCCGCGCCTGCGCATCCAGAAACGCCTGCGACAAGGTGTAGGAACCGGCCGACTCGCCGGCCATGGCGGTCTGTCCCAGGCAGAGTGATAACATGAGTATGGCGAACCCTATTCGTGCGCCCCCAGCGCCATTCCTGCGAAAGCAGGAATCCATTGATAGGCTTAGTGGATTCCTGCTTCCGCAGGAATGGTAATTCGTCGTGTTTACTCTGACCCCAATCATTCTTCGACCATCGCCTTGCCCATGATGTCGGTCAGGGGCTTGGTCAGGTACGACATGGCGGTGCGGTCGCTGCCGGTGAACATGATGTCCACCGGCATGCCGGGGCCGACGGTGACGTCGCCCAGCTTCGCCATTTCATCCTCGGGGACCAGTATGCGGGCGATATAGTAGGCGGTGCCGGCCTCGTCGTCGCGGAAGGCATCGGGCGAGACGCGCTCGACCGTGCCTTTAACCTGGGGCGTGGTGCGCCAACTGAAGGCCGAAAACCGCAACCTGGCCGTCTGGCCGAGGTAGACGTTGTCCACGTCGGTGGGCCGCACCTGGCCTTCCACCATGAGCCGTTCTTCAGTCGGGACAATGTTCATAATGGAACTGCCGGGCGGGATCACCCCGCCCAGGGTGTGGACGCTGAGTCCGATGACCTTGCCGTCCTGGGGCGCCACGATGGTGGTACGCTGCAACACGTCCTGCACCGAGGCGATACGCTCGCGGGTCTCGAACCATTGCTGTTGCGCCGTGTTGATCTGGTCGGATACCTCCGTGCCCCAGCCGTGTTCGATCTGGAGGATCTCCTGGCGGGTTTCACCGATTTTTACCCGGGTCGAGGCGATGTCCGCGACGAGGCTGCCGAGTCGGCCGATGCTCTGTTCGTATTCGCGCTGCCGGTTGATCAGCACGCCCTCATCAATCAATTGCTGATCGCGCAGGGCAACCAGGCTTTCCAGGTCCTTCTCGATCAAGCCCTGCTCGCGCAACAAGGCCCCTCGGCTTGCATCCAGGCCGTGGATCTGCTCCTCAAGCTGGCTGATGCGATGGCGCAGGACCTCGATCTGGCCGTGGTACTGGCGCCGCCGCACCTGGAACAGGTTTTCCTGCACCGACAGGATATCGGCGATCACCGGATCGTCGCGCAGGGCGACCAGTTCGTCGGAAAAGGCAATCTCCTCCTGCAACAGGCGCTCGGCATTCAAGCGGTTGATCTCCGCCAAGCGCCCGTAATAACGGCTTTCCAGGAGCTCCAACTGGGCGCGGTTCTGGGTCTCACTTAATTCAATAAGCACGTCCCCGGCCTTGACCTCGCTGCCCTCATGCACGTACAGGGTCTCGACAATACCGCCCTCCAGGTGCTGGATGGTCTTGTGCTCCGTATCCACCACCACCGTACCCATCGCAACCACGCCTTCTGTCAGGGGCGCAAGCGTCGCCCAGGCCAGGAATCCGCCCAGGGCGATGACGATCACGATGATCCCCCGGCGCATGACCACATCGCGGGACAACAGTGCCTGCAATTCTTTCTTTTCATCCGCAGCGTCCTGGGACAGCCCGACGTCCTCCTCCTTGGGTCCGCGGATAAGGGAGACGATGTAACCGGACAGGCGTTGCAGCCAGCCGCTCGTGACTTTGCCCGCCAGGGCCAATGTGGATTGTTCAGCTTCTGCGACCATAATTTAACTCGTACTGCTTCTACATTCGATTGTCATCACGGCGATTCTACCATGCCGGGCTTGACCCGGCATCCAGTATGATTTCGACGAATCCCCCTGTCGTCATTCCGACGAGGCTCCCTGTCGTCATTCCGGCGAAGCCCCCTGTCGTCATTCCGCGAGGCCCCTGTCGTCATTCCGGCGAGGCCCCCCTGTCGTCATTCCGGCGAATGCCGGAATCCAGTGAGACAAGGAGTCGCCAGGGGCGACACATTATCAGACTGGATACCGGGTCAAGCCCGGCATGACGACAAAAGCGCAACTTACATAAAATACCTGGCGATGCTCCTCATCTCTCATTGTGCCGTCCCCAGACTCAGTATTTCACTGGATTCCTGCTCACTTGCAGCGGGAGCAGGAATCTAGCGCGTGAGACTCCTGCTTTCGCAGGAGTGGTAATAGGGGGATGGGTGTTCCGTCAACTACCAGCCTGCGCCTTCTTCTCGCCGGCAGCCGGGGCGGGGCGCATGAAGCGTTTCAGGACTTCTTCGCGGGGGCCGCTCTCCAGCAGGACGCCTTCCTTCAATACCAGTACAAATTCGACCATCTGCAACAGGCGGAAATTGTGGGTCACCATCAGGGTTGTCACGCCGCGCTGGGACAGGGTGCGCAAGGCGTTTCTGAGCGCCATCTCGCCGTCCGTATCCAGGTTTGCGTCCGGCTCGTCCAGTATAATCAGCGCCGGGTCGCCGTACAAAGCCCGCGCCAGGGCCACGCGCTGGCGTTGTCCGGCTGACAGGTTGGAACCGCCGGCCGCAATGGGCGTATTGTAGTTCTCCGGCAGGCGCATGACCATGTCATGGCAGTTCGCCTGCTGCGCCGCGGCGAGCACCGCGTCGTTGTCCGGCTCAGACAGGCGGGCAATGTTCTCGGCCACGGTGCCCTCGAACAGTTCTACCTCCTGGGGCAGGTAACCCACGTGGCGGAAGCGGCTCTCGCTCGGCCAGTCTCCTATGGCCGCTCCGTCCAGGCGCACCACCCCGCCCTGGGGTGTCCAGACGCCCACCATCAGGCGGGCCAGGGTGCTTTTGCCACTGCCGCTGGGACCGATGAGTCCGGTACTGGAACCCGCTTCCAGGGTGAAATGCACACGCTTCAAGGCCAGTGTCGTCGTCCCGGGCGGCGCAGCAGATACCCCCTCCACATCCAGCTTGCCCGTGGGCCGGGGCAGGCTCGACGCGCCGCCGCCCCGCGCCGGCGGCGCGCTCTTGAGCAGGTTATTGAGCCGGCGCCAGGCCTGGCGGGCGGAGACAAAGCCGCGCCACGCCGATATGCCTTGTTCGATAGGCGCCAGCGCACGCCCCAGGATAATGGAGGCGGCGATCATCATGCCCGGCGAGATATCCTGTTTGAGCACCAGCCAAGCGCCCATGCCCAGGATGCCCACCTGCACGATCTGGCGGCCCGACTTTGAGGTGGCCAGCAACGCGCTGATCCGGGAACCGCCCCGGGCCTGGAAGGCCACGCTACGGTCGTGCTTGTCGCGCCAGCGGCGGCGAAAGCCCTCGAACATGCCCATCGCCTCCAGTACGTCCGCATGGCGCAGGCTGCTCTCCACAAATCGATTGGACTCCGCCGTGTGCTCCGAGGCATTCCGGAGCGGTCCCCGTGACGTCCACTCCGTCAGCAGGGCCAGGAACAGGATGAACAACGCAGCAAATATCGCGAAGAACCCCAGCCAGGGATGGATCAGGAAGATGACGGCGATGAACACCGGCGCCCAGGGCGCATCAAAGAAGGCCAGCGCAGGGGGACTGGAAATAAACTGGCGCACCGTATCCAGGTCGCGCACCGGTTGGTCGACGCTTTGCCGGAAGCGCTGCAAACTGCCGCGGAATACGCCGGCCAGTACTTCATCCTGCACATCATGGTTCAAAGTCAGGGCGATGCGCGCCATCAGGCGTTGCCGTACCCAGTCCAGCAAGCCGAAGCAGGCCAGCAGGAAGACCGCGATCATGGTCAGCACGATCAAGGTCTCGAAACTGGCGCTGGTCAGCACCCGGTCGTACATCTGCAACATGTACACCGGCGCCACCAGCATCAGTATGTTGGCCACCGCGCTGAATACCGTCACCCCCACGAAACCGCCGCGGCAACGGCGCAACGCTGCCTGCAACTGTGTCTCCTGGGACGGGCCGGATGGACCTGGAAGCTGCTGCATAGCTGAAATTACCGGGGTATCACCTGATACGGGAGAGTATAGCTAAATTCGGATGTCGGCAGACTAATATACGGCATTTTTATCCTTATGAAAAGGATAAAATCTGTCCGGGATGATGCGCGAGATGCCGGCGTTAAGAAAAATTTCAGTAGGCGATGGCAAATCGGACGCTCCGGCTTCTACCAGGGCTGCATAAATTTCTGCAATCATTATACTCATGGCCCTCTCTCCTTGTATATTTTTTCGTATGACATGTTTCGTTGTGAAGTCAGCGCGTGTTCATATAGCCGGCTTCGTCCAGCTTTCTATTAATCTCGGCGATTTTCTTCTCCTGTTGGGCAAACTGCGCCTGCATGTTTTTATTGGTCGTGACTATTTGCCGGTTGAGGTGGGTCTCCACCCTGTCTATCCTGTCTGAAAGTTGATTTATATCGTCCTTGGTGGCCATGTTGGCTATATCGTCCTTGGTGGCCATGTTGGCTATATCGTCCTTGGTGGCCATGTTGGCTATGTCGTCCTTGGTGGCCATGTTGGCTATGTCGTCCTTGGTGGCCATGTTGGCTATGTCATCCTTGGTGGCCATGTTGGCTATGTCATCCTTGGTGGCCAAGTGAGACGTGGCATCCTTTATCAGGTCGGAAAACGCGCGGATAAATGTTTGCGCGCTGCCGTTAAGTTTGTCTTGTTGATCCGTCATTGGTTATCCTCCGTTAACATGTTGCGTTTCACTTAGACATCGTGGTGTCTATTATCTCCCGAATTTGGGATATTTTCAATATGAGTATTTTCCAATATGAAATGAGCCTGAAGGAGGGCACTTATGTCTTACAAAAAATCCTTTCCGGCGTGATCTCTGAATAACTCCACGTCCCGAATGTATCTCATGACCGTTTCCGGGTTGCTGTGTCGCGTAATTTCCATGATTTTGTCCAGACGCGCATGGTGAACAGCCGCACTGGTCACAAAGCCTGCCCGTAGTGAGTGGCCGGCGATCTCACCGGGGTTCAGACCAATAGCTTTGGCGTAGTGCTTCAGCAGTCGAGGAATATCCGAATGATGCAAAGGACGTCCACGCAAATGACCCCCACGTCTCATCGTCTGGAACACGTACCCCTGCGTGATGCCTGACGCCTGAAGCCAATCATCCAATCGTTTTATCGGTTTTATCCGTTGACCCTCCGGAATAGCGATGCGTTGTCCCCTCCCTTCCTGATCTGTTTTCGATTTTCGGATATGAACAAACATTTTACGGGCATCGTCTCCATTGAGTGGCGGAATGATTTGAATATCGTCGATAGTGAGAGCGCATATTTCAGACCTGCGTAAGGCACCCGAGAAACCAAGCGAAATAATCGCCGCGTTGCGCAGCCCGATCAGGCTGTTTCCACACTGCTCCAACATACACAAGATATGATACTCCCGCAAAGCCTGCACCCGGCGCGGCGCAGTTCCGCGCATCCGCGCCAATCCTTTCAGGACGGCATTCACCTTTGGATGGTTGGTGGGTGAAGGTTTGTATGCTTCCACATACTGCCTGTTTATCGCGCTCCTATACAGAATAAGTGTGCCAACTGATAACTTTTTCCCGCTGGATGTATTGGCGCGTGACCCAAGGTCAATAAAAAATTCAGCTACCTGAGCGGGCGTCGCAGATAATGGATTGACGTCTGTCTCCACGCAGTAGTCTTGAAAACAGGACCAGCCCTTGTTGTAGGCAATACGGGTATTGTTCGCTAATGCTGAAAAAAGCACGTCCTCATAAAAACTGTTCTCGCTTTCGATTGGTTTCATCATGATTAACATCCTCAAAGTTGGTTCATTTTATTGACGCTTCACTGCAAGAAAATTGTGGAGTATATCAATATAAGAGGTCATAACTGTCAATCACGGCGCTTTTATTGCTTGGTAATGCGATAAACCAAAAGAATTCGTTTACTTCTATCTGATAGCACAGGAGAAAAAAGTTATGCCAATTTCAATTGAGAAATCACCGCAAGATGCGCCTGCAGCTCTCGACACCGAGTTCGGCTTCGCACCGCATTCTGATGGTTCATTCGATGAGAAAAATAACACGTTTACGGGCACACTTAACGACTCGTCCGATGTAGACTGGATCGTAATTGATTTGCGAGCGGGGAAAGAGTACACAATCGGCGTGAAAGGCGATGATACGGGTGGAGTGAATGACACCATCCTGAAACTCCTCGATTCAAAGGGTGGCATTGTTGAAGATAATGACGACGTTGACGGCGCCAAGGGGATGCTCAACTCGCAAGTGATGTTCACCCCGGAAGAGGACGCCAAATACTACATCAGCGTCAGCGCCTATACGGGTAACCCGCTAGTGGACAATAAGGGCGCTTACACGGTTACGGTGACAGAGAAGGCCGTAGGTCCTGCGGATATTACCGGTACTGATTTGGCAGACAAACTCGACGGCACCGACGCAGGAGAGAAGATTGATGGGGGTAAAGGTAACGACGAATTGAAGGGCGGAAGCGGTAACGACGATTTGAAAGGCGGCGACGGTGATGACCTGCTCGTAGGCGGTTCGGGCGCCGATACGCTCAGTGGCGGCGGCGGCGATGACACGATATCTTACGAGAAATCAATAAAGGGCGTCACCATAAACCTGCTCACCGGCACGGCCAAGGGTGGCGACGCCGATGGAGATGAGATTGTTGACGAGAAGGGTGATCAGATCGAGAACGTTCAGGGTTCCATGTATGATGACCGGCTCACCGGTAATGATGTGGGCAACAAACTCTGGGGCTTGGGTGGCAATGATGAACTGAACGGTGGCGCCGGCGATGACACCCTGTCTGGCGGCCCCGGTGACGATGCTCTGGACGGTGGAGATGACAATGACACGCTGGAAGGCGGCGCCGGCGCGGACGAACTGACCGGCGGCAAGGGTGACAATACCGCGTCCTACGCCAGTTCGGAGATGGCCGTGACGGTACGTCTTCATGCTTCCAAGGCCATGGGCGGCGACGCCGAAGGCGATACCTTTGGCGGGATGGTAACTGCGAAGTATACGGATGAAGATGGCGATGATCAAGATGAAGACCTCCCCGATATAATTAATCTTAAGGGTTCTGCTCACGACGATATACTGGCGGGCGACTTCAGGGATAACGTAATCAAGGGTGGCGCTGGCAACGATAAGCTGTACGGTGGCCCGGGTGGTGGTGATGGCGAAGGTGACGACACTAACAAGGACACGCTGCATGGTGATGCTGGCGATGACATGTTGTTCGGCGGTGCCGGCGAAGACACGCTGGAAGGCGGCGACGGCAATGACGTGCTCTGGGGCGGCCCGGGTGAAGACACCTACGAGGGCGGCGCTGGTGATGATACCATTCACGCAGATAAGGATGACAAGGCGATTGATGGTGATGATCAAGACGACACAACTGATAATGGTAAAAACGACACCGTATCTTATGCGAAGTTAGAGGAAGGAGTTATCAGGATCCTTGGAGATACAGAATCTGCGAGTAACGTAAAGATTGAGAACGTTGAGAACATTATCGGGTCTCAGGGCGACGACACGCTGACCGGTGATACAGAAGATAACATCATTGAAGGCGGCGAGGGTGGTGATACTCTTAAAGGTGGAGGAGGAGAGGACACCTTGTCCTATGCCAGCTCGGATGACTGGGTCAGGGTAACGCTGCGTGATGGCGACGATGAGGCTGCAATTGCCTCCAGGGGTCACGCTTCAGGCGATGAAGCCACTGGCTTCAAAAATATCGCTGGGTCTACTCACGATGACGACCTGACCGGCAACGGCGGAGACAACGTGCTCAAGGGCGGTGATGGTGATGATGAGCTGGTCGGTGGCTTGGGCGCTGATACACTGGAAGGCGGTGCCGGAGCCGACGAGTTGGACGGTGGTGAGTCTAAGGCAGATAATCAAGTCTCGGATCTCAAAGATACCTTGTCCTATGCGAGTTCGAACGCTGGCGTCACGGTAAACCTGGCTAGCGCCAGGGTTTCCGGCGGTCATGCCAACGGCGATACTATTGCGACTGTTGAAACGGACCATGATGGGGACAAAGACGACAACAATCCGACAGACGAAATTGACGTCTCCACCTTCGAGAACGCTACCGGCTCTATGCATAATGACACATTGGCCGGTGACTACAGGGACAACATCATCACCGGCAACGCCGGTGATGATACCCTCAAGGGCGGTGCCGGAGCGGATACGCTTAACGGCGGCCCTGGCGCCGACAGGCTTGATGGTGGAGAAGATCCAGGGGAAAACGATGCTTCTATGGATATCGCATCTTACACCGACGCAGAGGCGGGAGTGACGGTGAACCTGGCTACCGGCAGAGGTACCGCAGGCGATGCCGATGGCGATACGCTTGTCAATATTGAGAAAGTCGAGGGGTCTGCAAATGATGATACGTTTATTGCCAGTGAAGGGGTCGACGTGATTAATGGCGGTGGCCACAATATGGATAATCCAAAGGACGGTGATAAGGAAGACGGTGATACCGTATCCTATGAAGCATCAGGAGCAGGCGTTGCTGTGACTTTGGGCAAAGACATCATTGGAGACGAAATTGGTACTGGTGATGCTGCTGCCGAAAATGGCGCCGCTGGCGATGTGCTTTCCAATATCGAGAACCTTACCGGGTCTGCTCAAGTTGATTTTCTGACTGGAGACAGAAATGCCAATACCCTCAAGGGCGGTGATGGCGGTGACACGCTGGAGGGTGGTGATGGCGATGACACACTGATGGGCGACGCCGGTGATGACAAACTGGGAGGCGGCAGCGATAATGACATGCTGTACGGCGGTGCCGGCAAAGACACACTGGATGGCGGTGATGGCGATGACACACTGAATGGCGGCGCTGGCGATGACATACTGGATGGCGGCGATGGCAATGACACTTTCGTATTCAGCCCCGATGATGGACATGGGGATGATCTCATCTTGGAGTTCGATCGTGATATCGCCGATCGCATTGACCTGTCAGCTTTCAGAAACCTTAATGCTGATGCTCTGAAGGATATCA
The DNA here is from genome assembly GCA_965222155.1 of Gammaproteobacteria bacterium. Classification (GTDB taxonomy): domain Bacteria; phylum Pseudomonadota; class Gammaproteobacteria; order Eutrophobiales; family Eutrophobiaceae; genus JAAXHV01. The sequence goes on along the minus strand of CBDCTH010000004.1, from coordinate 429,859 downwards.
TAGAAGTACGAGGGAAAAGCGTCGTAATCGATCTGACTGATTTTGGCGGAGGGAAAATTGGAATACAAGATAATAGCGTTGAGGACGCTAAAGAGTTGGAGATATATCTAGAAGGTAGTATAGTCAGCCTAGCAGATGACAATCTGACAGATGATGTTTTCATCCTCTGATCAACCTGAGCATTGAAGCCATCTTCCTGAATTCACGGAAGTAAACGATCACAGGGGCGGTTTAACCGGGCACAACCCGGTTAAATCGGCCTCTGTTTTATTAAAAGGGGTCGGTGACAAATGGAGTGATCGAGTGATCGGGGTCAGGTCGCACAATGCGCAGTGTTAAAACCCGATTGACAACGAGCCTCAGCCAAGCTACACTGCCTGAACGATTAACTGGAAGTTGTAAGAAAAGGAGGTACACCCGATGATAAATCAAGAAGCCCAACCGAATGGCAGCATGGAGGCCTTCGCCAGCGCCTTTTCCAACCTGGTAAAAGACGCCACCTCACACCTGGCCACCAAGGACGACCTCGCCAACATGGCCGCCAACATGGCCACCAAGGACGATATCAATAAACTTTCCGACAGGATAGACAAGGTAGAGCAAACGGTAGCGGAAGGCTACAAGCGCATTTATAGCTGGAGTGATCGGGGTCAGGTCGCACAATGCGCAGTGTTAAAACCCGATTGACAACGAGCCTCAGCCAAGCTACACTGCCTGAACGATTAACTGGAAGTTGTAAGAAAAGGAGGTACACCCGATGATAAATCAAGAAGCCCAACCGAATGGCAGCATGGAGGCCTTCGCCAGCGCCTTTTCCAACCTGGTAAAAGACGCCACCTCACACCTGGCCACCAAGGACGACCTCGCCAACATGGCCGCCAACATGGCCACCAAGGACGATATCAATAAACTTTCCGACAGGATAGACAAGGTAGAGCAAACGGTAGCGGAAGGCTACAAGCGCATTTATAGCTGGAGAGACGAGATGTATAAGACGTTTGTCCGAAAAGCAGAGTAATCCAGGACACCCATAAATCAGATAGACGTATCTGTAGCCTTCGAGAGTCTGGACTTCTAGGGTCGGACCCTTATGACTCTGGATAACACATTGATTATATTATGGATAAATACTAAAACGGGACTATAAATGAGCTTAAAAGGGTCATTTTGGGGGTAAAATGTACCGCCTACTGACCATTCCCGCACAAGTAAGCAGTAATCCAGGACACCCATAAATCACGCTGCCTTCAAAAGGTAGTTTCCAACACTTCCTTAAACCAGAACACCCATAAATCCTGTCCATCCTGTTAATCCATGTGCAAAGAAGGGGACGTTGTCGAAGACGCTTCTGCTCTACCTCGCAGATCACCTATAACCGTTCTATTTCTGCCATGCTCATGACCCTCTATTTGGTCAACGTCCTTCTCCTCTCTCAAACAAAAAGGGGACATTACGACTATGCGTCTACACACTGAACAACAGTTCCCGCTAACTCCCGGGATCGAGGGCATCTTCCCCTCGTGGAGGGCGAGACGCCCTCCCTACCAGGGAAACATGCCACTTTATGGTCAGCGGAACTTGGGGGACAGATTTAAATCCGTCCCCCCTGTGTTCGCGATTTAGCGGGAGCACCTACACACTGGATAAAATCATTGAAAAATACTCGAATTCAGGTCATGGTAGGCAACCGGTGGAGATATGCGGGTTAGAACCCTGAACTGCTCGACCCCGGCCCGCCCTCAAGCGGTATCATACGGCACCACCACGGTCGGGGCGGCGCCATAGGCCAGCACCCCGATACAACGTCTCCCAGTCCGGCAACAACCAGATGGAGAAGACGCTGCGCAGTTTCTCCTAGAAGTCACGCTTGCAGCCCTGCTTCGCCACCCCCTGTTGAAACAGCCCGCAGCAGTGCTGCTGCACCGGGTCAATCAGACACGCCAGCCTCATCAGGTACGCCAGCACCGTGGACAGGTGCTGATAGCCGTGTTGGAGGGTATGCTCAACGTGGTCGCCTGGGTGCTTCAGGGGTGTAACTGTCTCGTTCTCACTCTTCCCACGCGCCCGCGCCCCGCGCAGCCGCCGCATCAGGGTGTCGCTATGCAGGGAATTATCGGTCACCCAGGTAAACTGCTGCACCTTGCCCGACGGACGCTGTGCTTCATAGTCCAGGACCTTCACCTGAAGGTCAACGTGTGACTCGTCCCCTGTAACCACCTTGTCAGCGTCATCATTCCTCCTGGAATCTAACATGATAAAGCTTGTCCCGTACACCGATACGGGACCGGACAGTTTATTTGTTCCTAACACCCCTGTTGCTTGACCCACACATGTATGGGGTCAGAGTAAAAATACAATCAGGCTGGCAGGTGGCGCTGGTTTAGGGTTGAGTATTTTTACTCTGACCCCAAATATTCTTATCTGACTATCCCTGGCGGCAACACTCACCTGCTTCCGCCACCGCTACCACTCCCTGACTTACTCAACATGGGGATATTTCTATCTTGGGTTGACAGTATGTGGGAAACTACCTTTTGAAGGCAACATAATTTATGGGTGTCCTGGATTACTCTGGACAATGTGCGAGAGGTTGGCGCCGGTGTTCAGCGCGGATCGTATTTCCCTGCATCTTCAGCCACGCGTCGGCCTGTGATCGCTTCTCGCAGACCCTCAAGCAATCCTTCCAGGTGTGCCATGCGTTCCAGTAAACTGATTATTGCTTCCCGCTGGGTCTTGAATTCTGTCTTCGTTTCTTCCCGCTGGGCCTGAATCTCCTCCCGCATGGCCTTGAATTCTGCCTGCGTCTCCTCCCGCTGGGCTCGCATCTCCACCCGCCCGGCCTTGAATTCTGCCCGCGTCTCCTCCCGCTGGGCTCGCATATCAGCCCGCAGGTTGCGTAGAGTATTCAGAATAAGAGTGGCCAGCGCAACGCCGATACTGATTACCGTCACGCCGATACCGATTAAGGCAATTAATTCCATTGACATGATGTATTTTCCTTAGTCTCCTTGTGTGTGTAGTCAGCGCGTGCCCGTTATCTACCGGTTCTGAGTTATCTTTAATATAATTCTATGCGTTGAACCTGTCCACACATTTTTCCCAGGAGCTTGTGGGTTTTATCACAAATCGCCGCAGGTTATCCATTTATAACGAAAATATTGACACTACCCATCATGATTTGTGGGTGTCCTGGATTACTTTGCTGGATTACTCTTGAATTCACATGGATTAACAGGATGGACAGGATTTATGGGTGTCCTGGTTTAAGGAAGTGTTGGCCCCATACATGGTGTAGCAGGAAGTAATCCGGGATACCTATTTTCTTTAAGTTCCTTAGAAAAACAGGCAGGTTTATTTTCTACATGACAATATCAGTACGTACTTTTATATTGAAAATGGCTCAAAACCGGGACATAATGGACACCTGATGACAACACACGATGACTGAGGGAAACACGACATGTCAATGGAATTAATAGCGATTATCAGCGTCGGCATAACAATTATCGGCGTCAGCGTAGGATTGGCCACCCTCATCCTGAATGGTCAGGGTATCCAGCGGAAAGAAATACAGGCCGTACGGGAAGAAATGCAGTCCCAACGAACAGAGACCCAGGCAGAATTCAAGGCCGTGCGGGAAGAATTCAAGGCCGTGCGGGAAGAGATGTAGGCTCAACGAACGGAGACCCAGGCAGAATTCAAGGCAGTGCGGGAAGAGTTCAAGGCAGTGCGGGAAGAGATGCAGGCTCAACGAACAGAGACCCAGGCAGAATTCAAAGCCGTGCGAGAAGAGTTCAAGGCCGTGCGGGAAGAGATGCAGGCCCAACGAACAGAGATGCAGGCAGAATTCAAGGACGTACGGGAAGAAATAAAAAATGTACAAGTAGGCATAGCGCACCTGCAAGGCTTGTTTGAAGGCCTACGTGAAGCCATCACCGGCCGGCGCGTTGTAGCAGAGGCCGTAGCTGAAGCCCCGGGTCAGTATGAGCAGCGTTGACCTGACAGTAAAAGAGCGCTATTTGGAAAATATACTCTTATCCTGTCCATCCATGTAAAAAGCGGCTTTTTCCACCAGGAAAACCATGTTGACATGCAAGCCGAATTAAAAGTTTTGAAATTCGCTGTGTTTTCCCTTTATCCATTTGTCCTTGCAATAGCGAACAGAATTTTTTCTTAAATCACGATCCCCTGCATCGTGCAGGAGTGGAGCGCCCCTCACGCCAGATTGTCGCTGCGAACAGATTCACACATGTATGGGGCCAGAGTAAAAATACAATCAGGCTGGCAGGTGGCGCTGGTTTATTGTTGAGTATTTTTACTCTGACCCCAAATATTCTCTGATTTATGGGTGTCCTGGATTACTCTGGACAATGTGCGAGAGGCTGGCGCCGGTGTTCAGCGCGGATCGTATTTCCCCGCATCTTCAGCCACGCGTCGGCCTGTGATCGCTTCTCGCAGACCCTCAAGCAATCCTTCCAGGTGTGCCATGCGTTCCAGTAAACTGATTATTACTTCCCGCTGGGCCTGCATCTCCACCCTCACGGCCTTGAATTCTGCCCGCGTCTCGTCCCGCTGGGCCTTGAATTCTGTCTTCGTTTCTTCCCGCTGAGCCTGCATCTCCGCCCGCAGGTTGCGTTGAGTATTCAGGATAAGAGCGGCCAGCGCAACGCCGATACTGATTACCGTCACGCCGATACCGATTAAGGCAATTAATTCCATTGACATGATATATTTTCCTTAGTCTCCTTGTGTAGTCATCACGAGCCCGTTATCTACCGGTTCTGAGTTATCTTTAATATAATTGTATGCGTTGAACCTGTCCACATATTTTTCCCCGGCGCTTGTGGGTTTTATCACAAATCGCCGCAGGTTATCCATTGAAAACGTAAATAATTTCATCTCCTGTTCAACGGCATGCAGGCGCTGGGTAGTGTCAAATCGTCCTGGGAAACAGGTTCTGACTCTGATCCATCTATCTGATTTATGGGTGTCCTGGATTACTTCCTGGATTACTGTGGGAAAGCACACAAGACTCTGATACAACTCAAAGAAAAGGGGGCTGTCTCCTGTTTACGTTGAATTCACATGGATTAACAGGATTTATGGGTGTCCTGGTTTAAGGAAGTGTTGGAAACTACCTTTTGAAGGTAGCATAATTTATGGGTGTCCTGGATTACTCTGGATAATGTGCGAGAGGTTGGTGCCGGTGTTCAGCGCGGATCGTATTTCCCCGCATCTTCAGCCACGCGTCGGCCTGTGATCGCTTCTCGCAGACCCTCAAGCAATCCTTCCAGGTGTGCCATGCGTTCCAGTAAACTGATTATTGCTTCCCGCTGGGTCTTGAATTCTGCCCGCGTCTCCTCCCGCTGGGCTCGCACATCAGCCCGCAGGTTACGTTGAGTATTCAGAATAAGAGTGGCCAGCGCAACGCCGATACTGATTACCGTCACGCCGATACCGATTAAGGCAATTAATTCCATTGACATGATGTATTTTCCCTAGCCTCCTTATGTAGTCAGCGCGAGCCCGTTATCTACCGGTTCTGAGTTATCTTTAATATAATTGTGCGCTTTGAACCTGTCCACACATTTTTCCCCGGCGCTTGTGGGTTTTATCACAAATCGCCGCAGGTTATCCATTTATAACGAAAATATTGACACTACCCATCATGATTTGTGGGTGTCCTGGATTACTCTTGAATTCACATGGATTAACAGGATGGACAGGATTCATGGGTGTCCTGGATTACTCTTGGGCAACTACCTTTTGAAGGCAGTGTGATTTATGGGTGTCCCGGATTACTCTGGACAATGTGCGAGAGGTTGGCGCCGGTGTTCAGCGCGGATCGTATTTCCCCGCATCCTCAGCCACGCGTCGGCCTGTGATCGCTTCTCGCAGACCCTCAAGCAATCCTTCCAGGTGTGCCATGCGTTCCAGTAAACTGATTATTACTTCCCGCTGGGCCTGCATCTCCACCCTCACGGCCTTGAATTCTGCCCGCGTCTCCTCCCGCTGAGCCTGCATATCAGACCGCAGGTTACGTTGAGTATTCAGGATAAGAGCGGCCAGCGCAACGCCGATACTGATTACCGTCACGCCGATACCGATTAAGGCAATTAATTCCATTGACATGATGTATTTTCCTTAGTCTCCTTGTGTAGTCAGCGCGTGCCCGTTATCTACCGGTTCTGAGTTATCTTTAATATAATTCTATGCGTTGAACCTGTCCACACATTTTTTCCTGGATGTTGAGAACAAATAAACTGTCCGCATCTGTAACACATAATCTGTCCGGTTTTATCATGTTAGCTTTTGGGAGGCATGATGACGCGGACAAACTGGTTACAGGAGACAAAACTGATGAGATTTGAAGAAGCCTATAGGGGTTGGACAGCGCGGCGATTAACCCAGGAGGACGCGGCACAGTTACTGGGCGTGTGTGCCCGGACCTTCCGACGTTACATCGACCGGTATGAAGACGCCGGGTTGGACGGGTTACTGGACAAGCGCCTGAGTCAGGTATCACACCGGCGGGCGCCGGTGGACGAGGTCATGCGGTTGGTAGACCGGTATCGACGGCGACACGACGGTTGGAACGTGACGCATTACTATTCGTGGTATCGGCGGGACGGGGGTGGGCGCAGTTACAGTTGGGTGAAGAATACGTTGCAGGCTGGCGGGGTGGTGAAGAAAGCGGCCAAACGCGGGGCGCATCGGAAACGGCGCGAGCCGGCGGCCTGGCCGGGGATGCTGCTGCACCAGGATGGCAGCACGCACGAGTGGGTACCGGCGCAGCACTGGGATTTGATTGTGACGATGGATGATGCCACGAATGAGCATTACTCGATGTTCTTTTGTGCGGAGGAAGGCACACAGAGCAGTTTTCAGGGCGTGAAAGACGTGATTGAGGCGAGGGGCTTGTTTTGCTCGTTATACACCGACCGGGGCAGTCATTACTGGACGACGCCGGAGGCCGGGGGCAAGGTAGACAAGGGCAATCTGACACAGTTCGGACGAGCCATGACGCAGTTGGGTATTGAGATGATACCGGCGTATTCCCCGGCGGCCCGGGGGCGCTCGGAGCGGGCGTTTGGCACGCACCAGGGACGTTTGCCGCAGGAATTGGCCGCGGCCGGTATTACCACGATGGACGCCGCCAATGCGTATCTGCGGGACGTCTACCTGCCGGCGTTTAATGCCGAGTTTACCCACCCGGCGCGGGAGGACGGCTCGGCCTTCGTGCCCTGCCCACAGTCAGTGGTACTGGATGACAGCCTGTGTGAGCATGTTGCGCGAACCGTGAGCAAGGACAACTGCGTGCGTGTAGACGGCCTGGTATTACAGCTTCCGGCCGACCGGCATCGGTATCACTACATCAAGGCCAAGGTGAAGGTCGCTCGTCATAGGGATGGGACGGTGAGTGTATTTCATGGCCCCCGGCGCTTGGCACGATACGATGCGCAAGGACAGCTCATAGCCGATGAACTACCGACTGCTGCGTAATGTCCGCCGCACAGTCGGCACTGGACGATCCTTGTCGGACTCTGTCTTTCTGGAGGATGTCAGTGTGAAGACAAAAGCGGACAATTCATTTGTTACAGAAGCGGACAAATCTATTTGTTGACAACACACATTTTTTCCCGGCGCTTGTGGGTTTTATCACAAATCACCGCAGGTTATCCATTGATAAAGTAAATATTGACATTACCCAGCATGATTTGTGGGTGTCCTAGATTACTGCTTTGAATTCACATGGATTAACAGGATGGACAGGATTTATGGGTGTCCTGGTTTAAGGAAGTGTTGGAAACTACTTTTTGAAGGTAGTGTGATTTGTGGGTGTCCTGGATTACTTTCCAGTCCTATGCTGAGACCGGGCTGGCCTGTCTCCCTTTTTCACGAATTAGATTTTTTCCTGGAAATGTGTTGCTGTATTCATGCTCTCATGCAGCACACGCACGATCAGCACTCCTTGTTCTCTCGGTCTGTAGAACACTACGTGTGATTGATACTCCAAGCGCCTTAAGTTTGATGCAAGCTCTACCACACTGCGGCCATAGTACGGGTTATCGGCAAGCCTCTCAAAGCATTCATGAAGGCCCATCAGGTACTTTCGTGCCTGTGTCTGCCCGAAATTCAGGAGCGTGTATTCATAAATTCCATCAAGATCAGCAGCTGCTTTTAACGATAAGCTATAAGCTGCCATCGGCTCCATGCCGGCCATCGACTTCCTCCATGATCTCATTCACTGTCTTGTCACTCACACCACTATCCAAACCCTCCTGAATAGCCACTTTAAGTGCTCGAAACTTGATGTTTTGCTTCTGGTCACGATGCACAAGAGCCTGGATGTATTCACTGTCATCGGTGAATTCGCCATTGGCAGTCTGCGCTTTGACCCACTCGTCCTGATTTTCCGTCAAGGTAATCGTCTTTCGAATGGTCGTCATGTCAGTCTGCAGCAGATAAAGTAGAAAATCATACTATTGATGCACAATAGCACGATTATTATATAGATCAAACCCGATTCCGGTAAAACCAATATCCGGCTGCAGGGCAAACGCATACTTTTGAATTCAGATGTTTTTGCCCGATTCCGTCATTCTGGCGCAGGCCAGAATCCAGTGAATAACCCTTCATTACCCTGAGCATGCGCTGTTGTTTGACTGGATGCTGGCATTCGCCAGCATGACGGGCGGTGTTTTCCGGTTGGTTTCCTGTCTTCTGCAACAGAATCCAAAAGTATGCGGTTGCCCTGTATCCGGCTGGTAGAAGGGACGGGTTGTCACAGAGGAGAGAAAATGCGGTCTGTCTTCTATTTGCACTGTCCGGTACGACGTGGGGTGTCATGCCCGGCTTAAGCCGGAACCCAGTCTGATTTCGTGTCGCTGAAGCACGCCCCTGGAACAACAACGTCTCCGGGGCAGGTTCTGGAATGGTGTAATACAAAGGTACAGAATAAAAGCAATAAAAGGGGTCGGTGACAAATGAGAATTATTTACATTTGTCACCGACCCCTTTTGTGCTGTTTACGTTGAATTCACATGGATTAACAGGATGGACAGGATTTATGGGTGTCCTGGTTTAAGGAAGTGTGGGCAACTAGTACTCTTTCCATTTAATTTTGATCAGTTGACGGGTCAACATTAATCAAGCCGTGGCAGTTGTTCAACGGGTATAGCCAGTGCCAGGCTACGAGTCATCCCCGGTTGTTTGTCAATGAATCCTTGCTCCTGCAAATGGGTCAACATGCGATGGACGGAAGGAGGCGAGACCTGGAAGTAGCGTTGTAAATCGGCGTGTGCGGGCGCTCTGCCGTTGATTTTGGTGTAGTAGTAAATAAAGGCGAGGTACTGGCCTTGCAGATAGGTGTAGCCGGGTTGCGGTATTGGAGCGTCAGGGATCGACATATCGGATATTTTATGATCTATTATCGCTTTTATCCTATGAGGGTCAAGGTCATGCATATTCGGTACAGGGTGGAACTGACGGCTGAGGAGCGGGGGTATTTGGAGGCATTTACATCCCAAGGGAGGCAACGGGTACGGGCGTTGAAGCGGGCGCAGATATTGTTGTTGGCGGACGGTGGTGTACGGCGTGAGGAGGAGATCGTCGAGGCGTTGGGGGTGAGCAGCTCGACGGTGTATCGGGTGAAGCGGGAGTTTGTGGAGTATGGATTGGAGGCGGCGCTGTCGGAAGGGGCACGCCCCGGTCGGCCGCGCAAGACGGGGGCGCATGAGGATGCATTGCTGGTATCGATTGCGTGCAGCGCCCCGCCACCGGGCCGGTGCCGGTGGACGTTATCGTTGTTGGCGGCGCGCTGGGTGGCGCTGACGGATATGGAGGCGGTATCCCTGGAGAGCATCCGGCAGCGTTTGAAGGCGAATCAGTTAAAACCCTGGCAACAGAAGATGTGGTGTTTGGGGCAGATGGATGCGGCGTCTAGTGCGCAGATGGAGCACATTCTGGATGTGTATGCTGAGCCGTCCTGTCCTGAGAGGCCGCTGGTGAACGTGGACGAGGCAACGAAACAATTGGTGGGGGAGGTGCAGGCGGGCAGGCCGATGGCGCCCGGCCAAGTGAATAAGATAGATTATGAATACGAGCGCAAGGGGGTGGCGACTATCTTTGTGTGTTTTGACCAGCATCGTGGCTGGCGCCATGCCAAGGCGACTAAGACCAAGAAAGCGGGCGACTTTGCCGAGTTGATGCGTGAACTGGTGGATGAGCATTACCCGGAGGCCGAGCGCATACGGGTGGTGCTGGATAACTACAGCACCCACCAGCCGGCCGCCTTGTACCGGGCATTCCCGGCGCCAGCGGCGCGGCGGTTATTGCGCAAGCTGGCGTTTCATTATACGCCCAAGCACGCCAGTTGGTTGAACAGGGTGGAGATTGAGATTGGCAACATGAACCAGCAATGTTTGGACCGTCGCATAGACAGCATGGGCTTGTTGCAATCGGAACTGGCGGCCTGGGAGACCCAACGCAACCAGGAGAAAGCAAGCATCAACTGGCTGTTTGATGTCGATAAGGCTCGGACCAAACTGCACAGGGCATACGACAATTTAACCGGTCAGAATTAAATTGAAAGAGTACTACCTTTTGAAGGCAGCGTGATTTATGGGTGTCCTGGATTACTCTCACATGGATTAACAGGATGGACAGGATTTATGGGTGTTCTGGTTTAAGGAAGTGTGGGCAACTACCTTTTGAAGGCAGTGTGATTTATGGGTGTCCTGGATTACTGTCCTGGGAAACAGGTTCTGACTCTGATCCATCTATCTGATTTATGGGTGTCCTGGATTACTCTGCCCCTGTGATCGTTTACTTCCGTGAAATCAGGAAGCTAGATTTGTGGGTGTCCTGGATTTGCTCCCTGAATTACTCCATTTACCCGATAATAATGCAGAAACCCGTACTCGTAATTCCTGCGGAAGCAGGAAGGGACAGGTCAGCGTGGGTCGTATTGTCCGGAGTCTTCGGCCACACGTCGACCGGTAATAGCCTCACGCAGGCCCTCAAGCAATCCTTCCAGATGTGCCATGCGTTCCCGCAAGCCATTAATTTCTTCCCGCAAGCCATTAATTTCTTCCCGCAGGCCATTAATTTCTTCCCGCAAGCCGCCTATCTCATTCCGCAGGTTGTGTTGACCATTCAGGATAAGCCCGGCCAGCGTGACGCCGACGCCTATGATTGCAATTAATTCCATTGACATGGTGTATTTTCCTTAGTCTCCTTATGTGGTCAGTGCGAGCCTGTTATCTACCGGTTCTGAGTTATCTTTAATATAATTGTATGCATCGAACCTGTCCACACATTTTTCCCCGAGGTTGTGGGTTTTATCACAAATCATCACAGATTCTCATCGTTCGCCGGAACGGCGACAGGGGGGCGACTCCTTCGTCGCCATACCGGGCTTGACCCGGCATCCATTCTTATAATGGGGTCATACGGGTCCGACCCTGGAAGGCTACAGGGTATGGCTATCTAATTTGTGGTTGTCCTGAATTACTCGACCCCAGAGAAAAAAGTGCGAAACAAATTTGACACTACCAGACTCTCGAAGGCTACAGATACGTCTATCTGATTTATGGGTGTCCTGGATTACTCTGCTTTTCGGACAAACGTCTTATACATCTCGTCTCTCCAGCTATAAATGCGCTTGTAGCCTTCCGCTACCGTTTGCTCTACCTTGTCTATCCTGTCGGAAAGTTTATTGATATCGTCCTTGGTGGCCATGTTGGCGGCCATGTTGGCGAGGTCGTCCTTGGTGGCCAGGTGTGAGGTGGCGTCTTTTACCAGGTTGGAAAAGGCGCTGGCGAAGGCCTCCATGCTGCCATTCGGTTGGGCTTCTTGATTTATCATCGGGTGTACCTCCTTTTCTTACAACTTCCAGTTAATCGTTCAGGCAGTGTAGCTTGGCTGAGGCTCGTTGTCAATCGGGTTTTAACACTGCGCATTGTGCGACCTGACCCCGATCACTTTGTTCTCATTTGTCACCGACCCCTTTTAATAAAACAGGGGCTGATTTAAACGGGAAACCCGGCTAAACCGCCCCTGTGATCGTTTACTTCCGTGAAATCAGGAAGCTGGTTTTGATGCTCAGGTTGATCAGAGGATGAAAACATCATTTGCCGAATTGTCGTCTGTTAGGGTGCTTTCTAGAACTCCCTCCAAAGCCCTAGCGTTACCAGCGCCATCATCTTGTATTGCAATTTTCCCTCCGCCAAGACCAGTCAGATCGATTATGACGCTGCTCCCTCGTACTTCTATGAGATCCTTCAGAGCATCAGCATTAAGGTTTCTGAAAGCTGACAGGTCAATTTTATCGGTTCCTTCATCGAAGTCAACAATGACATCATCCCAATCCCCATCATCGGGGCTGAATACGAAGGTGTCAACGCCGCCGGCATTGCCATTCAGTACGTCATCGCCGGCACCGCCATTCAGTGTGTTTTTGCCATCACCGCCATTCAGTGTGTCATCGCCGGCGCCGCCATTCAGTGTGTCATCGCCGGCGCCGCCATTCAGTGTGTCATCGCCGGCGTCGCCCATCAGCATGTCATTACCAGCTAAGCCCATCAGTGTGTCACCGCCATCACCGCCCTTGAGGGTATTGTCATTTCCGTCTCCAGTCAGAGAATCACCTTGAGCAGACCCGGTAAGGTTCTCGATATTGGAAAGCACATCGCCAGCGGCGCCATTTTCGACAGCAGCATCACCAGTACCAATCTTGGAGGGGATAGTGGCATTGTTATCACCCATCAAAGTCACAGCAACGCCTGCTCCTGATGCTTCATAGGATACGGTATCACCGTCACCACCTTCGTCTCCCTCGTCGTCCCCATCGTGGGCGCTGCCATCAATGTCGTCAGCCCCTGCACTGGCAATGAACGTATCATCATTTGCAGATCCCATGACTTTCTCAATATCGTCAAGCGTATCGCCTTTGGCGTCGCCCGCCGTCCCTCTGCCGGTGCTCAAGTCCACTGTAACGCCTGCCGTTGCTCCGGCGTAGGATGCGATATCCACGTGTTGCTTATCATCAGTTGCGTTGTTAGGGGTATCACCACCTTCCTCCAACGACGATCCACCATCAAGCGTGTCCGCCCCGGGGCCGCCGTTAAGCGTATCCGCTCCGGCACCGCCCTTGAGGGTATCATCACCGGCGTTGCCGGTGAGCTTGTTGTCCATATAATCGCCTGTTAATGTGTCATTATACATAGATCCGGTAGCGTTCTCGAAGGTAGAGACGTCAATTTTGTCTGTCTTTGCGTCCTTATCATGGTCCGTTTCAACAGTCGCAATAGTATCACCTGTGGCATGACCGCCGGAAACCCTGGCACCAGCCAGGTGTACCGTGACGCCAGCGTTCGAACTTGCATAGGACAAGGTATCGTCGAGATCTGCCTCCTCGCCAGCGCCTTCTTGACTAGTAGCATTAGGAATACCGCCGTCCAACTCATCGGCTCCAGCACCGCCTTCCAGCGTATCAGCGCCCTCGTTACCAACCAGATCATCATCACCGTCACCGCCCTTAAGCACATTGTCTTCGTCGTTGCCGGTCAGGTCGTCATCGTGACCAGACCCGGTAATATTTGCGAAGTTTTGGAACTCATCACCTGAAGCGTGCCCCCTGGAGGCAGTTTCAGTGGCAAGCGATACCCTGACCCAGTCATCCGAACTGGCATAGGATAAGGTGTCCTCTCCTCCTCCACCTATAAGAGTATCACCACCCTCGCCACCTTCAATGACGTTATTTCTATCATCACCGGTCAGGTTGTCGTCGCCCTGAGACCCGATAATGTTCTCAACGTTACTAATCGTTACGCCGTCCCCAGTTCCTCCAAGGATCCTGGTAACTCCATCATCTAACTTCGCATAAGATACGGTGTCGTTTTTACCATTCTCAGTTGCGTCGTCTTCATCATCACCATCACCATCACCATCAATCATCACGTCATCCTTATCGGCGTGAATGGTATCATCACCAGCGCCGCCCTCGTAGGTGTCTTCACCCGGGCCGCCCCAGAGCACGTCACTGCCGGCACCACCGTACAGCTTGTCATCGCCGGCACCACCGTACAGCTTATCGTCGCCAGCCTGACCATGCAGCGTGTCCTTGTTAGTGTCGTCACCTTTGCCATCACCACCACCCGGGCCGCCGTACAGCCTATCGTTGCCGGCGCCGCCCTCGATTACGTTATCCCTGAAGTCGCCCGCCAGTATATCGTCGTGAGCAGAACCTGTAAGCTTAATTATATCAGGGAGGTTTTCCCCTTGAGGATCGCCATCCTCATCCGTATACTTCACAGTTACCATCCCGCCAAAGGTATCGCCTTCGGCGTCGCCGCCCATGGCCTTGGAAGCATGAAGACGTACCGTCACGCCCATCTCCGAACTAGCGTAGGATGCGGTATTGTCACCCTTGCCGCCGGTCAGTTCGTCCGCGCCGGCGCCGCCTTCCAGGGTGTCATTGTCATCTCCACCGTCCAGAGCATCGTCACCGGGGCCGCCAGACAAGGTGTCTGCGCCCCTGCCACCGTTCAGTTCATCATTGCCACCCAAGCCCCAGAGTTTGTTGCCCACATCATTACCGGTGAGCCGGTCATCATACATGGAACCCTGAACGTTCTCGATCTGATCACCCTTCTTATCAACAATCGTATCTCCATCGGCGTCGCCACCCTTGGCCGTGTCGGTGAGCAGGTTTATGGTAACGCCCTTTATTGAATCCTCGTAAGATATCGTGTCATCGCCAGCGCCGCCACTGAGCGTATCGGCGCCCGAACCGCCTACGAGCAAGTCATTACCGTCGCCGCCTATCAAGTTGTCGTTACCGCTTCCGCCCTTCAATTCGTCGTTACCTTCCTTCCCATCGATCTCCTCTCCTGCGTCGGTGCCGGTGAGTTTGTCTGCGTTTTAGTACCGTGAATATCCGCAGGACCTACGTCCTCCTCTGTCACCGTAACCGTGTAAGCGCCCTTATTGTCCATTTTCGCTTGCGGGTTACCCGTATAGGCGCTGACGCTGATGTAGTATTTGGCGTCCTCTTTCGGGGTGAACATCACTTCCGAGTTGAGCTCCCCCTTGGCGCCGTCAACGTCGTCATTATCTTCAACAATGCCACCCTTTGAATCGAGGAGTTTCAGGATGGTGTCATTCACCCCACCCTTATCGCCTTTCACGCCGATTGTGTACTCTTTCCCCGCTCGCAAATCAATTACGATCCAGTCTACATCGGACGAGTCGTTAAGTGTGCCCATAAACGTGTTATTTTTCTCATCGAATGAACCATCAGAATGCGGTGCGAAGCTGAACCCGGTGTCGAGAGCTGCAGGCGCATCTTGCGGTGATTTCTCAATTGAAATTGGCATAACTTTTTTCTCCTGTGCTATCAGATAGAAGTAAACGAATTCTTTTGGTTTATCGCATTATTGCGCATTATTACACATTTTTACAGAAAAATTATCACTGCGCACAAATATCTCACCCTGACGGATATAA
Source organism: Gammaproteobacteria bacterium (assembly GCA_965222155.1). Taxonomy (GTDB): domain Bacteria; phylum Pseudomonadota; class Gammaproteobacteria; order Eutrophobiales; family Eutrophobiaceae; genus JAAXHV01. The sequence continues at coordinate 414,349 of CBDCTH010000004.1, read as the reverse complement.
GTCAACAGATAATTTATAATATTCTTGATCATACTGCGCGTTTACAGCTTGTCAACCATGTTACATATTTTTTTATCGGTTGCAATATGCCGATATTCAACAAGTATGTCAATAGCATAATAGAAAAATACCGCAGGTCTGTCAAGGATTTGACCTGCCGTTCTCCCCCGTGTTGTAAGATAATAGCACTATGTCAGTATTCCGCAACGATGTCAACTACCTGGCAGGAAAAAATATCAAAAAAGTGAACAGGTTTATGTTTCCTGGATACTGGCCCCGGATTACACTATTCCAAGACGGACATTTGCCAGTATCACGGAACTAAACTGTGCTCCTTTCTCCCCGACATATCCCCCCCATGCCGTAAAATGGCCGCAATATGTCAGTATTCAACTGACATGTCAACAGTATAACAGAAAAAAACGGCTGGTCCCGCTGATTTTATCAGCCTGCCCCCGTCGAGGGCGGGATGCCCTCACTCCCGGGAAGAACAGTAAAGCCTTCCCGATATGCCGCGTCACGCAGCCGTTGATCAAAGGCAACAAGGCCCTGACCGGTTGTGAGCCCCTGACACCACTGGATGGCAGCGGCCAGTTGCAAGGCATCCGCGGCGCGTAAGGGATGCACTGCCAATAAACGTTCAGCCGTGTTGCGTAATGCTTCACCTGGTTGTATTTCTGCCCAGGATTGCATCAGAGTATGCAATACCTGACGGGCGGCGTGTTCGTCTGACGTTGTGAAACCGCCTGATCTTACCTGTCGCATCAATGCGGATATGCATTCGCTGTGCGTGCCCCACCATACCACGATTGAGGAATCCTCAGCGATCAGGTGCTGTACTATGGTCGAGTTCGGCTCATGCATATACAGGGGCACAATGGCCGACGTATCCCAGAATTTCACCAGCCCTGTTTGCGCTCCTGCAAGACCGCCGAACGTACTGTCGCCTGTGGGTCTGAGGGACGAGGCAGGGTCCAAAAATCCGCCGGCAAGGATTTCTCGGCACGTTTGAGCAAGCCTTTTTTTTCCATGTCAGCCAGGTGCTCGGGTAGAGACGCAAGGTCCGCAACGGGCAACAGACGCGCAACCGGACGACCATGCTCAGTAATTAACAGTTCTTCACCGGCCTTGACCTGACGTAAATAGGCGCTCATCGACATTTTGAGTTGCGATACGGTTGTAGTCTGCATAAATTGTCTAATCCGGTTAAAAAATTCAGCCCAGTATAGTTAAAGTTTTATCAGCAGGCAACATACGTGTCAGTTTTTGTGGCGGTGTTTTGTGGTTGGGTTTTGGTTGGGTTTTGGGGGGTTTTGGGGGGGTGGTTTGGGGGGTGGATGGTTTGGGGGGAGGTGTTGCTTTGTTGCAACGGGGGGGTGGGGTTTGTGTTTGTGGGGGGGTGCTGGGGGAGGTGTTTTATTATACGTCCTTGTGGCTGGGTACCGGCCAATCCCTGGCCGGTATGACGAGAGGGGGGCGGTATGACGAGAGGGGGGTGGCGGTATGACGAGAGGGGGGGTATGACGAGTATGACGAGGGGGGGTGGCCGGTATGACGGGTTGAAGCCTGGCCCGGTTCTTTCTGCAAAGTGAATTTATGGGTGTCCTGAATTTGCTTATCCTGAATTTGCTTATTTCGCGTTATCTATAATAATATGTCTGACACGGGGACGGGTTTGTATTACATGCCCGGCTCCGCGCTATTCGTGAACGCCACCTGAACTGATAAGGAGAAATGCATCATGGAAAAAGAACTGCAACGTGAACCCGCCACCTTCGAAGAAATCCGGGCCATCCTGCGCGAGGTGTCCAATGAGCACAAGGAGGCCAACCGGCGGATGAAAAAGCTGGAAGGGTTATTTACCAGCCAGTGGGGCGCACTGATGGAGAGCCTGGTGGAAGGTGACCTGGTTCCCTTGTTGCACGCCCGAGGGATAACCGTACGGTCCACGCATACCCGATTGAATGGCCGGCGTAATGGCGAGCATTTTGAGTTTGATATCCTGGCTGAGAATGGTGAAGAAGTGGTGGTAGTGGAGGTAAAGACCACGCTGCGCGCAGAGGACGTGGCGCAGTTTCTTGAGAAGCTGGGCAAGTTCACGGATTATGCGCCAGTCTACAAAGGAAAGAAGATCTACGGTGCGGTGGCATACCTAAAGGCGGATGCGTCCGTACAGGTGTATGCGCAACGGCAGGGCCTGTATGTGATCCGGGCCACCGGCAGCAGCGCAAGTATCACCAACGACGTGGGTTTTGTGCCGCGGGTGTTTGGCTGAGCGACTTGGGAAAGCTAATTCGGGACACCCATTAATTCGGGACACCCTTAATTCGGGACACCCATTAATTCGGGACACCCATTAATTCGGGACACCCATTAATTCATTCGGGACACCCATTAATTCGGGACACCCATTAATTCGGGACACCCATTAATTCACACCCATTAATTCAGGACACCCATTAATTCGGGACACCCATTAATTCAGGACATTAATTCAGGACACCCATTAGGACACCCATTAATTCAGGACACCCATTAATTCAGGACACCCATTAATTCAGGACACCCATTAATTCGGGACACCCACAAAACGATTTTATGGGTGTCCCGGATTTGGTCCCGGATTTGCTGTGACCCGGCGTCCCCGTCGCCATGCCGGGCTTCACCCGGCATCCAGTCTGATTTGGAATTCAACTGAAAATGAAATTGTTGTTCTTTTTCGCCCTTGGTTTATCCTTGAATCGTTTTTTAGTACGCTTTTCATAAATGTGATGAACTCAGTGGCCGGGGGCCAAGAAGATTATGAAATTCAATATAACGGTTGACCGGGACGAAGATGGGGTATGGATTGTTGAATGTCCCGCGATTCCGGGTTGTGTCAGTCAGGGTGAGACCCGAGAGCAAGCACTGGACAATATTAAGGAAGCGATTGCTCTCTGTCTTGAGGTACGTGCAGAAAAGGGGTTGCCGTTAACTATTGAGACACAGCAAATAGAGGTCGCAGCTTAGTGGCAGTATTACCCTCTTTAAGTGGGCAGGAAGTTGTGCGGATTTTCAAGGGCTTTGGTTGGAACGTGGCGCGCCGGAGAAGCAGCCACATTATTATGACAAAAGAAGGAGAAATAGCGACGCTTTCTGTGCCTGACCACAAGGAGGTTGCCAAAGGAACTTTGAGGAGCCTGATTCGCTCTGCCGGCCTTACCGTTGATGAGTTTTCCGCTAACTGTTAGAACCCTTAATTTAGGACACCCATGAATTACGGACGGGTTGATACCCGTCCCTGAATCTTTCTAAGGGCTAGTTCAGGACGGGAAGCTAATTCAGGACACCCATAAATTCGGGACACCCATATCAGTTCAGGTTGTCCGTTAACATCCGGTCTAGATTCTTCAGTGCGTATTCGATGGGCAGCACGGTGACGTCTTCCATGTATCGGGGAGTGGTTCCACCGTAGAACACGTAGCACCTGGCGGGGGGATAATCTTTTTTGAATTCCCGCAACGATCGTGTCTGTTTGAATTGGACATGCGCCGAGCGTTTAATCTCGATTGCCAGCAGGCCGCGCGGCCCGTACAGGACAAAATCGATTTCCAGGTTGGTTCGTGTGCGCCAGAAGTATATCCGGTAATCGCATTCCAAATAATCGTTCAGCGCCCTGAGTTCCTGGAGCACCAGTGTTTCCAATGCAGGACCGTCCAGTTCTGCATCGGAGTCCAGGGGTCCGACGGGCCGTATCGCTCGATACACGCCGACATCGAAAAAATAAAATTTATTGTGTGTGATGAGTTTTCTTTTTGCCTTGCGGCTGAATACCGGCAGGCGCACGGCTATGAGCAGGTCTTCCAATATGGAGAAATAGTTCTCCGCAACCGGTCGCTCGACCTGTGCCTCGCGTGCTACGGCGCTGATATTGACCGTTGTTCCCTGGGAGAAGCTGGCTACTTCCAGAAATCGGGAAAAGTGGCCGATGTTGCGGGTCAGGCCCTCCTGCATGACTTCTTCCCTGAGGTATGTCTGCACGTAGTCCTTGAGATATTTGCCAGGGTCGTTCTCGTTGAACCGGGCGGGTAAATGGCCGAGCCGTATGGATTTGCGCAGGTCGAATGCGTCCTGCTGCTCAGTCACCGTCAACGGGTGCATGGCATACGTCAGGGCACGGCCGGCTAACAGGTTGACCCCTTTCCGTCTTAACGCCCTGGCGCTTGAACCGGTCAGGACAAAGTCCAGTTTTCTTGATTCGATCAGGTCATGTACTTCGTTCAGCAGCGCAGGGATACGCTGTATCTCGTCAATAATAACCCGCTTTGTGTAGTCGGGGGGAATGAACTCTCTGAGGTATCCGGGGTTCGCAGTCAGGCGATTGTAGAATTCAGATTGGAGCAGGTTAATAAACAGCGCATCGGGGAGATGGTGTTTCAACCAGGTGGTCTTGCCGGTCCCTCTTGGGCCGAAGAGAAAAAAACTTTTGCGTGATTCCAGCGGTTTTTTAATGAGTCTTTCGAACATGAACGGGGGTTTTGAATTCATTTTATGGTCATTATACGGGGTTTACTGGAAAAATGAAGTCAAAAAGTGAAAATATTATGTATTTTGTAAGTTACATAGTGAATTATGATGTCAAATGGCAGAGTAATTCAGGACACCCATTAATTTCCAATTTCAGGACACCCATAAATTCAATTCATGGGTGTCCCAAATTCATCCCTCCCAAACCCAATTTATGGGTGTCCCGAATTTAGAGGTTTAATAATGCAGCCAGCCGGGTTGGTCTTTGTGCTTGAAGATGAAGCGCAGGGGGACGTCGGTGCTGGCGACCGGTTGGCCGTTGCGGTAGCGGGGGCGGTAGCGGGTGGCGGCGATGCCGCGCTCGGCGCGGCGGACCAGGGTGGTCTGTTCGGGCGGGTGGATGGCCTGTATCCTGATGTTGGTGGGCCAGCCTGACTCGGGTACGTCCAGCAGGGCATCCACGTAGTAGTTGTCGGCGCCGACTTGCGGCTCCGGCTCGCCCGGGATGGGGAGTTGCTCTATGGGTTGCGGTTCGCCGAATAACTCATCCACCAGCGCCAGGTCGGCGTCGTGTTCTTTCAGGGCGGCCCAGGCGCGCTGGTACAGGCGGGCGCCCTCCAGGACCCGGCGTTGCACGGTCAGCCAGTCGCCCATGAATACCAGCGCCCGGGTGTAGTCCATGATGCCGTCGGGCAGGGTTTTCTCATAGGTCTCGATGATGCGCTTCAGCGAGCGCTTGCCCTTGTGGAAGCTCTGGTCGGCGTAGTACTGGCGCACGGCCGTTTCGTTGAGGTAGGGGCTGCTCCGGCCGTGGGGGATCATGGCTTCCCGTATTTCCCGGTGGGACAGCATCGGGGCCTGCACGTCCTCAGCGACGTGGTGGTTGATGACGGCCACCTTATATAAGATGTCTGCCCGGTCCCGGGGCGGCGCATCCTCCGGGAGGATTTTCAGCGCTTTGGCATACAGGTCGTCCGCCGCGATCAGGGGTTCCACCGTGGTGTTCGGGGGGCTGAAGTTGTAGAGGTCGAAGTACCACTGGCCCACCCTCTTGATCACCGGCACCAGGCCGGCGCTGTGATCGCCGTAATTGCGCTGGTACAGCCAGAACAGGTATTCATAGTTGCGCCGCAGATCATCCCTGGCGCCCAGGGCAACCTGGCTGTCGATGATGGCCTCCAGGATGGCGACCTGGCTCATGCTGTGCAGCCCATCGTTGACGCGCGCCGACTGCAGGGCGTCCCGCAATACTGCAATCGCCTGGCCGTGGTCTCCGGCCCGCTGGTAGAGCATGCCCAGGCTGGAGTGGGCTTCGACGAGCTCGGCTGCATGAGGTCCTCCGGCAGCCTCCAGTTCGGCAATGCGGGTTTCATAGCTTGCGATGGACCGGGTCAGCCCGGGATCGGAGGGGGCTTGTGTAGCGACAGTAGAGTCAGGGCGGTGGATGTCTGCCGGCTCGTTGGCCGGAGAGAAGGATGGAACAATGCCGATAACAAGCAATGGCAAAAAATATCGGCAGACGGGTTCGGTCATCAGGGCGGATGCATACTTTTTAATATATAAGATACTACCATGCCAGTGGCAAATTCAGGACATCCATAAATTCAGGACATCCACAAAATATTTCGTGGGTGTCCCGGATTTATACCGGGCTGATTCTTTCGGTATGACGGGGTTGTCCGGTATAACCAGAGGTGATTTGGTTATATTATGTTGCCGCTTTCTTTGCTTCGGGCAAGGCCGCAGTCACAAAACAGGATTCCGGATAGAGATAATCTTCCCCTGACTCATCCGTGACCCGCAACTGATGATGTTTTGCCGCCTCATCATCCGGGATCAGTTGATATAATTTTCGACGCTCCAGAGATGCCTCGTAACCTGAGTTATCAATACAGACCGCAAATTTTGTATTTGCCATGAGTGTTATTTCAGATACCGTTTAATCTTGAATTCACGTTTTCCTATACCGTGAGCTTCGTACCAGTGAACTTCTGCACCCAATATGGTTCCATCAGCCAGCCTGACAGTAGTTTCACCTTTACGTTTTCGCCACCGGCCTGATCCATATATCTTCTGCAGGCGTTTCAACTCGCGAATCCTGAAGCCTTGTGCGATGGTTTCAGAATGACGAATAATGCTGATAATCTCAAAATCCATTTACCTGTTTTGTGCCTCATTGCATTAACCATTCTCCAACCCGAAACCTGTTGTCAAGGATATCGAATGTTATCGACAGTATTAATTCTGTTCAGGCTCCTGTCAATGCGAAAGACAGCTAATTCAGGAAGCTAATTCAGGACACCCATAAATTAAGGGTATCTACAAAATATTTTGTGGGTGTCCCGGATTTGTCCCATTTTATGGGTGTCCTGAATTTGTAACGGGTTGATCATCATTTGCTTTTGCGTGTAGGATATACGTACATTATCCTGTACAATAGAAACCGGAGGCTGATATGGATGCTATTAGTTACACCGCTGCCCGGGCGAACCTGGCGAAGACGATGGAAAAAGTATGCAACGACCATACCCCCATCATTATTACCCGTAAGCGGGAATCGGCCGTGGTCATGCTGTCCCTGGATGATTATCAGGCCTTGGAAGAAACCGCCTATCTGCTGCGAGCCCCGGCCAATTCAAGGCGCCTGCTGGAATCCATCGCCGAACTGGAAGCCGGAAAGGGCACGGAACGGGAACTTATTGAATGAAACTCACGTTTTCTTCCACGGCATGGGAGAATTACCTTTACTGGCAGAAAACGGACAAAGCAACGCTGAAGCGAATAAACACATTGATCAAGGCTATCCAGCGCGATCCCTTTGCAGGAATTGGTAAACCCGAAGCACTGAGACATAACCTGACGGGCTATTGGTCCAGACGGATCAATGACGAGCATAGAATTGTCTACAAGGTTGCCGGTAATAACTTGTATATCGCTCAACTCAGATATCATTACGAGTAACAAATCTGTCAGTATCCCCTGGATATTATAGGTCGCAATTCAGGACGCAAATTTAGGACACCCATAGATTCAGGACATCCATAAAATATTTCGTGGGTGTCCAGGATTTATTCTTGCCCATTTTATGGGTGTCCTAAATTTACCTCCTAAATTTACCCTCCCAAATTTATCCCCCTGGATTGACCCCTATTTTATGGATGTCCCGAATTTGCCCCATTTTATGGGTGTCCTGAATTTATCCCGGATTTACCCCCCCCCCCCCCCCGAGGTACGCGCCTTCATCGGCGACATCCGCCGGCGCATGCAGCCGGGCGATTTTCTGCTGCTGGGGGCAGACCGGATAAAAGACAATGACGTGCTGCATGCCGCCTATAACGATGCCCAGAGGATTACCGCCGAGTTCAACCTGAACGTGTTGCGGGTGCTCAACCGGGAACTGGACGCGGCCTTCCGCGCGGATAATTTCGCGCATTTGGCTTTCTATAATAATGAGTTGCACAGGATTGAGATGTACCTGGTATCCGGACTGGACCAGCAGATTACTCTGGGCAGGCTGGATTTGAGCATCCGGCTGGCACGCGGTGAGAAGATACTGACCGAATTGAGTTACAAGTTTGACCATGATGAATTGGAGACACTGCTGGACGAATTCGGACTTGACGTCATCCGTCATTTTGAGCCGGACAACCGCTATTTCTCCCTGGTTCTGGCGCAAAGTGGTTAATGCCGTGCAACGTGTTGCCATTTTAACCGGCCTGGTCCTGCCCGCTTTCCTGCTCACGCATTAATTTGGGACACCCATTAATTCGGGACACCCACAAAATCAATTTATGGGTGTCCCGAATTTAGAGGTTTAATAATGCAGCCAGCCGGGTTGGTCTTTGTGCTTGAAGATGAAGCGCAGGGGGACGTCGCTGGTGACGACCGGTTGGCCGTTGCAGTAGCGGGGGCGGTAGCGGGTGGCGGCGATACCGCGTTCGGCGCGCTGGATCAGGGTGGTTTCGCCGGGCGGGTGGATGGCCTGTATCCTGATGTTGGTGGGCCAGCCTGACTCGGGTACGTCCAGCAGGGCATCCACGTAGTAGTTGTCGGCGCCGACTTGCGGCTCCGGCTCGCCCGGGATGGGGAGTTGCTCTATGGGTTGCGGTTCGCCGAACAGTTCATCCACCTGCGCCGGGTCGGCGTTGTGTTCTTTCAGGGCGGCCCAGGCGCGCTGGTACAGGCGGGCGCCCTCCAGGACCCGGCGTTGCACGGTCAGCCAGTCGCCCATGAATACCAGCGCCCGGGTGTAGTCCATGATGCCGTCGGGCAGGGTTTTCTCATAGGTCTCGATGATGCGCTTCAGCGAGCGCTTGCCCTTGTGGAAGCTCTGGTCGGCGTAGTACTGGCGCACGGCCGTTTCGTTGAGGTAGGGGCTGCCCCGGCCGTGGGGGATCATGGCTTCCCGTATTTCCCGGTGGGACAGCATCGGGGCCTGCACGTCCTCAGCGACGTGGTGGTTGATGACGGCCACCTTATATAAGATGTCTGCCCGGTCCCGGGACGGCGCATCCCCCGGGAGGATTTTCAGCGCCTTGGCATACAGGGCGTCCGCCGCGATCAGGGGTTCCACCGTGGTGTTCGGGGGGCTGAAGTTGTAGAGGTCGAAGTACCACTGCCCCACCCTCTTGATCACCGGCACCAGGCCGGCGCTGTAATCGCCGTAGTTGCGCTGGTACAGCCAGAACAGGTATTCATAGTTGCGCCGCAGATCATCCCTGGCGCTCAGGGCGACCTGGCTGTCGATGATGGCCTCCAGGATGGCGACCTGGCTCATATTGTGCAGCCCATCGTTGACGCGCGCCGACTGCAGGGCGTCCCGCAATACTGCAATCGCCTGGCCGTGGTCTCCGGCCCGCTGGTAGAGCATGCCCAGGCTGGAGTGGGCTTCAACCAGCTCGGCTGCATGGGGACCTTCGGCGGCCTCCAGTTCGGCAATACGCGTTTCGTAGCGGGCGATGGACCAGGTTAGCCCGGGCGCTTCAGGGTCGGGAACTTGTGTGCCTGATGCTTCGTTGCCCAAAGCGATGGATGGGGCAATGCCGGGCAGGAGGAACGGCAAAAGACACTGGCGGCAGACCGGTGTGGCCATCAAGTCAAACACATAATTTGTTAGCTTCGTCATCCAGAACGTTACCGTCCAGGTCTGGATAAAGCGTTTATGCGGCCTGGTTATCCGGACCAGGGGCCTGTTTGATTAATGACTCGGCAGGGATGCCTAGCTGCTCATGCAGGCGCCAAATCATTTTAAGGGTAAGTGAACGTTTGCGATTCAAAACTTCATAGACCCGGTTTCTCCTGCCAATCATCGGTTCCAGATCTTTGGCCGTTAGACCCTTTTGTTCCATTTCAAACTTGATGGCTGCCACCGGGTCGGGTAATTCAAGCGGATAATGCTTCCGTTCATAAGCCTCAACCAGTGTCGTCAATACATCCAGCCTTTCACCCTCCGGTGAATCCAATCGCGCCGTCATCAGCGTTGCTATCTCTTGCAGCGCCGCTTGATAGTCGGCATCGGTTTTGATGGGTTTAACGTCCATCACTTGTTCCTCCAGAGGCTAAATAACTTGTGCGTCGATTTGATCATATTGGGCGTGTGTTCCGATAAACCGTATGTAAACCACTCGATAAGCGTAATTAATCCAGACAACCAGCCGATACTTGTTACCGGCTATATTAAACACCACTCGTCCGTCCTTCAGAATACTGGCATTGCCAAAATCCTGTTTGACATCAGCGGGTGAGGCCCAGTCAGCTCGTAATGCATGCCGATACCAGGCCCGGACCGGCTCAGCCGCATCCGTATATGCAGGGCTCTGCTCCCAGAACTTCTTGAGCGTCGGGAGCGCGATAATCCTCATAATCCAATATCATGTCCTAAATTGGGACTATTATAACCAGTGAGTTTGTAATGTTCAACAAGGCATTAATTCAGGACACCCATTAATTCAGGACACCCATTAATTCAGGACACCCATTAATTCAGGACACCCATTAATTCAGGACACCCATTAATTCAGGACACCCATTAATTCAGGACACCCATTAATTCAGGACACCCATTAATTCAGGACACCCATTAATTCAGGACACCCATTAATTCAGGACACCCATTAATTCAGGACACCCATTAATTCAGGACACCCATTAATTCAGGACACCCATTAATTCAGGACACCCATTAATTCAGGACACCCATAATTCCACCCATTAATTCAGGACACCCATGAGTTTGTAATGTTCAACAAGGCATTAATTTAATTCAGGACACCCATTAATTCAGGACACCCATTAATTCAGGACACCCATTAATTCAGGACACCCATTAATTCAGGACACCCATTAATTCAGGACACCCATTAATTCAGGACACCCATTAATTCAGGACACCCATTAATTCAGGACACCCATTAATTCAGGACACCCATTAATTCAGGACACCCATTAATTCAGGACACCCATTAATTCAGGACACCCATTAATTCAGGACACCCATTAATTCAGGACACCCATTAATTCAGGACACCCATTAATTCAGGACACCCATAAAATGAATTTATGGGTGTCCCAAATTTATTCTGCAACTCGGGTACAATTACGGGTAGCGAACCTGTTTCGGGATATTCTTGACATAGTGGATACCATTACCGAGCTTAATCGATATTCGGGTGCTGTTCAGTGCATTACGATCACGCCGGCCAAGCATGTTGCTGGCTTGGAGGAGGATGCTCGTGCGGGTCTGATTGAGCGGCCTCGTTCCCTGCTTCCCAAGTATTTTTATGATGCGCGTGGGGCGGAGTTGTTCGGCCGGATATGTGAAACGCCCGAGTATTACCCGACCCGTACCGAGGATACGCTGTTACGGCAGTACGGTGACGATATCATCGCGCTGGCTCGTCCCGATTACTTTATCGAGCTGGGCAGCGGCAGCTCGAAAAAAACGACTAACCTGTTTGATGCCTGTGAAAAACAGGGCCATACCTGCGTGTATGCGCCGTTTGACATCTGTGAACCCGTATTGCTGGAGGCAGCCGGCAAACTGCAGCATGATTATAAGTGGCTCGACGTCAGGCCGCTGCTGGGGGACTATCATGCCGGCCTGAAGAATTTGCCGCATTACCGGGGCGCCGGGATGTACCTGTTCCTGGGCGGCACCATCGGTAATTTCACCCCCCCGGAGGTGCGCGCTTTCATCGGTGACATCCGGCGGCGCATGGAGCCGGGCGATTTTCTGCTGCTGGGGGCAGACCGGATTAAAGACACTGCGGTGCTGAATGCCGCCTATAACGATGCCCAGGGTATTACCGCCCAGTTCAACCTGAACGTATTGCAGGTGTTGAACCGCGAACTGGACGCGAACTTCCGCGCGGATAATTTTGCTCATTTGGCTGTCTATAATAATGAGTTGAACAGAATCGAGATGTATCTCGTATCCGGGCTGCGCCAGGAAATCACGCTGGGCAAGCTCAACGAGAGCATCCGGCTGGAAAGCGGCGAGAAGATACTGACTGAATTGAGCTACAAGTTCTGCTTCGATGAACTGGAAACCTTACTGGAGGACTTTGGACTTAACGTCATCCGTCATTTTGAGCCGGATAACCACTATTTCTCCCTGGTTCTAGCGCAAAGTGGGTAGGACAGCGAAATTTGTTCCGGTTTTAATCGGGCTTGTGCTGCCCGCCTACCTGCTGATGCTGGGGTGTGCCGAGAAAAAAACACGGCTGGAGCAGATCCAGGAGCGGGGCGTGGTCAACGTCGTCACCGTAGCTGGACCGACGACCTATCAACTGCACGATGAGGAAGGCGGACGCGGTCTGGAATTCGAACTGGTCAAACTGTTCGCCGCCTGGCTGGGCGTCGATTTCGAATTCAGCCAGGCTGACGGCAGGGAGGAAATCACCGACCTGCTCGCCTCCGGACAGGCGGACGTTGCCTCAGCCGGATTGACAAGGACCTTCGAACCGGACGATCCCCTGGCGTACGGCCCCGGTTTTCAATGGGTGACCCGGCAGGTGGTGTACCGTTACGGCTATATACGTCCATCCTCGCTGGCTGAGATTGCGCCCCACCGGCTTCACCTGGGCCGTAATGCCCTTACCCCGGAGGAGCTTGACCTGCTGCGAACCCATCACCCGGACCTTATCCTGGTCCTGTACGACGACAAGGACAACCTCGACCTGCTGGAGATGATAGAGAACGGGGAAATCCTCTACACCGTGGCCTGGTCCAACGAAGTGGCCCACGCGCGCATCTCCCTGCCGGAGCTTCGGGTTGCCTTTGACCTGAGCGCGCCTGAGCCCCTGGGCTGGGCTGTCAGTAAGTCCCCGAATGATGATTCTCTCATCAGGGCAATCAGGCAGTTCCAGGATGACATCAGGAGCAAGGGTCAACTGGCTGACCTGCTCGAGCAGGTTTATGCGTTTGCGGACTCATTAAATTATGTGGAGGCGCGCAGTTTCATCGACCGCTACAACGACTTGCTGCCGGAGTTGAAACCTTATTTCATGAATGCCGGGAACGAGTTCGGTTTTGACTGGCGCCTGCTTGCCGCGATCAGCTACCAGGAATCCCATTGGAAAAATTCGGCGCGCTCGCCCACCGGCGTACGCGGGCTGATGATGCTGACGAAACAAACGGCGCGGCAGATCGGTATCAGCGACCGCCTTGACCCGGTGCTGAGCATCCATGGCGGCGCCAAGTACCTGACCACCCTGGCAGACAAGATGCCGGACCGGATTGCCGAGCCGGACCGCACCTGGTTTGCACTTGCCTCCTATAACGTCGGCTACGGCCATCTCGAAGACGCCAGGGTGCTAACCCAGAAAAACGGCGGCGACCCTGATTCCTGGGCCGCCGTTAAAAAGTCCCTGCCGCTGTTGAACCAATCCAAATGGTACTCGCAGACAAAACACGGCCACGCCAGGGGGAGAGAACCGGTCAAATTCGTGGAAAACATCCGCAGGTACTACGCCATGCTGATGCACCTGACCTACGAGGAGACAACGCCGGAAACAGCCGTGCAACCGCCTGTGAATAGTGCGGCTTATTCACCTGTATTGTAAGAATGAGTCGCCTCCGGCGACACGTTATTAGAATGGATACCGGGTCAAGCCCGGCATGGCGATGGGGGTGCTTGCCATTCTGGCGCGGTGGATAACTATTCTTTATTATATTATTAAGGTGTAAACTTTTTAGCCTTTCGTGAAGGAGGTTGAACATGTCTGAGAGCGATAAAGTCGTCAAGTCTGAGCAGGAATGGCAACAGGAGCTGTCGCCGGAACAATTTGAGGTATGCCGTCGCAAGGGGACGGAGCGCCCGTTTACCGGCGAGTATAATGACTGCAAGGACGCGGGCGCATACAACTGTGTCTGCTGCGGCCAGGCGCTGTTCAGTTCCGACGCCAAGTTTGACTCCGGCACGGGCTGGCCCAGTTTTTTCAAGCCGGAAGATGCGGACGCGGTCAAGACCAGGGACGACCCCAGCCTGTTCGGCAGGTCGCGTACGGAAGTACTATGCAGCGCCTGTGACGCCCACCTCGGCCACGTCTTCCCCGACGGTCCGGAACCCACCGGGTTGCGTTACTGTATCAACTCCGTAGCCCTCAATTTGGATAAGGAAAGCTAGAACGGAGTCGCGGCCCCTGCCGTCACTCCGGCGCATGCTCCCCAGCGTCATTCCGGCCCCCGTCACCATACCGGGCTTGTCCCCCGTCCGTCATGCCGGGCTTGACCCGGTATCCAGTCTTATACTGTGTCGCCGGAGGCGACTCATTATTACACTGGATTCCGGCATGCATCGGAATGACGACGGGGAGGAGGCGCCGTCATGGCGACGTAGTCAGGGAAAGACCGATTTACCGGTACCAGGTCAGCTTCTCGTGTAGCTTTACCACCTCGCCGATGACGATCATTGACGGGGGTTTGATCTCATTGGCGGCGACGGTTTTTGTCAGGGTGGATACCTTTCCCACATAGACTTTCTGCTCCGGCGTGGTGCCTTGCTGAATGATGGCGGCGGGCATATCCGCGTCCATGCCGTGTTCCAGGAGATTCTTTTGTAGCACGTCGATTCCCTTGACTCCCATGTAGATGGCCACGGTCTGTTTCGGCTGGATCAGGGCCGGCCAGTTAAAGTTCAGCTTGCCATCCTTCAGGTGGCCGGTTACGAACAGGCAGGATTGGGCGTAATCGCGGTGGGTCAACGGGATGCCGGCGTAGGAGGCGCAACCGGCGGCGGCGGTGATGCCCGGTACGACCTGAAACGGGACGGCGGCGGCGGCAAGTTCCTCAATTTCCTCACCGCCGCGGCCGAATATGAACGGGTCGCCCCCTTTCAGGCGCAATACGCGTTTGCCCTGTTGCGCCAGCTTGACCAGCATGGCGTTAAGCTCGGACTGTGGCACCGTATGGCTGTCACTCTGTTTGCCTACGTAGATCCGCCGGGCCTCTTTCCTGACCAGTTCCACTATGGCCGGGGCAACCAGCCTGTCGTACAGCACGACGTCGGCCTGTTGCATCAGGCGCAGGGCGCGGAACGTCAACAGGTCAGGATCGCCCGGACCGCCGCCGACCAGGTAGACTTCACCGGTCTGGTGATCCGTCGGCGTGGCTTTGTCCAGTTCGTTCTCCAGTGCCTCGATGGCAGCGGCTTCCCGTCCGGCAAACAGCATCTCGACCACCGGCCCCTGCAGGATATGTTCCCAGAACCGGCGCCGTTGTCTGAATTCCGGGAAGCGCTGTTTTACCCGGCCGCGGAACTCCCGCACCACAGTCGCCAGCCGGCCGTAGGTTGCCGGTATCAGCGTTTCCAGTTTTACCCGTAACAGCCGGGCCAGGACCGGTGAGGCCCCGCCCGTGGACACCGCGATTTGCACCGGGTCCCGGTCAACCACCGAAGGCATGATGAAGCTGCACAGGGCGGGGTTATCGACCACGTTGACCGGCACGTTGCCGGTCTTGGCCGCGCTGGCGACTTGACTGTTCACCTGCTTGTCAGGCGTTGCTGCTATCACCAGCGCGCAGCCGCTAACGTCTTCCGGCAGGAATTCCCTTGCCTCATACCTCACCCTGCCCTGCTGCTTCAGGGCCAGTATCCCCTCCCCCGCCCGGGGCGCGACGATCAACAGATCAGCGTTCGACCTGAGCAATTGCTGGGCTTTCCTCGCGGCCACCTCACCAGCGCCGACCACAAGACAACGGCGCCCATTCAGGTCCAGAAAAACCGGGAAATGTCGCATCGCCGTACTCTATCATAAATTCAGGACATAAATTCAGGACACCCATAAATTCCAGAGACAAATTTGGGAGCAAATTTGGGACACCCATAAACTGATTTTATGTATGTCCCAATACTCCCCACGAAATTTATGGGTGTCCCAAATTACCTCCCCACGAAATTTATGGGTGTCCCAAATTACCTGCCCTGAAAAATCCAGGACACCCATAAATTAACCGGTTCTAGACATCGGACAGACTATTGACATTGAGCCAAACGTTATTACAATAATCGTTACAGGATACCCAATTACTACAGGAGTTGACCATGACCATTGCTCGGCGCCAGCAAATCTGTCTTGCAGAAACTTGTTATTACCACTGTATTTCCCGTTGTGTTCGCCGTGCTTTCCTATGTGGCTTCGACGCCTTGTCCGGGAAAAGCTACCAACACCGTAGAGAATGGGTGGAACAACAGCTTTTAGCGCAATCCCGGGCATTTTGTGTTGATGTGGTGGGTTATGCCATCATGTCCAATCATTATCATGTGATTGTCAAAGTCAACCTGGAGCTGGCTGCATCCCTCTCTGCTGAGACGATACTTACCCGCTGGCAGCAGTTATATCGCCTCAGTCCACTTATGGTACGGTTCAAAGCAGGGAATGTGTTAACAGATGCGGAAAAGGAAATCGTCGATACGGAGATTGCCCGAATGCGCAAAATCCTGATCAGCATCAGCCGCTTCATGGGGTATTTGAACGAACGTATCGCCCGTAAGGCCAATGTGGAGGATGGCTGTAAAGGACGCTTTTGGGAAGGACGCTTCCTGTCGCAAGCATTACTGGATGAAACCGCTTTACTGCAATGTTTGGCCTATGTGGAATTAAACCCTGTCCGAGCCGGTCTCAGCCACAACCCAATGCGGTCGGAGTACACCTCCATCAAACGCCGACTGGCTGGGAATAGCTCTGACCTGCTACCATTCAAATCAGATAAACCGGAGACGGTGACGAACCATTATTACCACCTTCCATTTTACTTTGATGACTATCTGCAGCTTCTGGATTGGTCGGGTCGAATCATCAGGGAGGATAAGCAAGGAGCCATACCGGAAGACGCTCCACCTCTGATTGACCAACTCAGCATAACACCGGCCCATTGGCAAACAGCTATGAAGCCTCCTGTACTCTCCCATCAGAAGGCACTGGGGTCTGCCACGCACATAAAGAAATACTGCCAGGCTATCGGCCAGCATTGGCTCTGGCAGGCCAGCTACTCGCTGAACTAAACCTGAACCCTGTCAAGCCTGACCCCACACCCCACGCGCCGCCCGGCTGGGGTTTACCAGCGCACAACATCTACTGTGTTTATCTCTACTGAAGGCCGGCGCAGCCGGCAATACAGCTACCGTGGAGTTGATGTCGCTGAAGAGATCCCCGCGCAATGTATAGAAAGCGTGGTTCATTCGATTTAATACTACGGGTGTCCTGACTTTTACCCCTAAATTTTATGGGTGTCCCAAATTTTCCCCCTGATTTTTACTCCTAAATTTTATGGGTGTCCCAAATTTCCCCCAATTTTTACCACGAAATTTATGGGTGTCCCAAATTTTACTCCTGGTTAAAGAGGGTTTTTCGATTGGCGTTGTAGTAGTTCAGGGTGTGTTCCACGGCGCGGATGACGGCGCGTTGGCTGGAGGTGGCGCCGCTGATATGGTCGAAGATGCCGCCGTCTGTTTTCACTGCCCAGTTTTCCTGTGGGGTGTTGTCGAGGGAGTGGCCGTTGAAACCGAGTATCCAGGGTGAATTGTCCTGGTGGACCTGGTCGCCCAGGCCCGGGGTTTCCCGGTGTTGCAGGATCCTGACGCCGGCCAGGGTTCCATCGTATTGAATGCCTACGGCCAGTTCCATGATGCCGTTATAGCCCCTGGCCTGGAGCGGACTGAAGATAAGCCCCACCGGGGTTTCCCCGTATCGCGCGCGATAGACGTAGGTCGCGGTCTCGGTGCCGAAATACGTGGGCATGGTGACGCTTAACCTGTCTGCGGGCAAGTCGTTGTCGCGCTCAAGGGGCAATATCCCGGCGCTGATCTCAAGGATGGGCAGGTGCCGGTTGCGGGTGATGTTATCCTCAAGAAATTGCCTCAGGGCATAGATACCCAGCACTGCCGTGAAACAGATGAATAACAGCGGCAGAGAATTTACCAGCGGGTTTCCCTTTGTGGCCATTATGTTTCTCCGAATGCCTTTGGGCGGGTCAGCAGGTCGATCAGCGGGACGAAGATATTGGCCAGGAGTACCGCGAAAGCCACCCCGTCGGGGAATGCCCCCCATTGGCGCATCAGGCAGATGAGTATTCCGATTAAGGCGCCGTAGATCAGGCGTCCGCGGTTGGTCGTGGACGCGGTGACGGGATCCGTGGCGATAAAGAATGCACACAACATCGTGCCGCCGCTGAAGAGATGGAACAGCGGAGAGGCGTAGGTTTCCGCATCGTATAAGTAAAGGACTGTGCTGACGATGAAAACGCTTGCCAGTAGTGCGGCAGGGATTTGCCACTTGATGACGCCGCGATACAACAAATAGATGCCGCCCAGCATGAACATGATATTGATCCATTCCCAGCCGGCCCCGCCAAGATAGCCGAACAACTGGGCAGTCTTCATCTCCGACACCATCTCCATCATTTCCAGCCGGGTCTTCAGTTCATCCAGGGGCGTTGCGCCGCTCAGCATATCCGGCCCCGAGCCTGCGCCGGGGAAGATGCTGCCCAGGTATGCGCCGATAGCGTGCGCCGACAGGGCCGGCCAGGTATTCATCTGCACCGGGAAGCAGACCAGGACGAATACAAAACCTGCCATAGCCGGGTTGAATATATTGTAGCCGATACCTCCGAAGGCATGTTTGGCGATGATGATGGCAAAGGCGATCCCACACAGGCAGACCCACCAGGCCGCTAACGGAGATATGCTGACCGCAAACAGCAACGCGGTGACGACCGCGCTGCCGTCGCGCAGCGAAACCCAGGGGTCGCGGCGACGCAATTTGAGGACGGTAAATTCGAACGTGAGGGCGAACAGCACGGCCAGGATACATTGCAGCAACACGCCGGAGCCGAACAACCAAATGTAACAAAGCAATCCGGGGACGAGTGCGATGCACACGTCCGTCATCACCCTCCCCAGGGTCTGACCATCGTGCCAGTGTGGCGAGCTGCTGGTTTTGTTTATCATCCGGAGTCGTCTGTATTTTGTTCCGGTTTCAACCGATTTTGGCGTTTTGCCCGGACCCTGGCGAGGGCGTCCTGCACATAGGCTTTTTTTGCAGCTTTGGTGTCTTGTCCCTGCTCTGCGCCGGGGTCTGTTTTGGCTGCTTTCCGCTCGGCTGCCTCGTTTATCAAACGTTCATTTTTCCGGATAAAGCGCTGTCTCGCCAGGTCGGCGTCCCGGTCATGGTTTTCTTCAACGTCAATCTGCGTTTTTGCATGGCGGTAGTAATGCACCAGCGGGATACGGCTGGGGCAGACGTAAGCGCAGCAGCCGCATTCTATACAATCGAACAGGCGATATTCCCGGGCCTGGTCGAGATCCGCGGTTTTGGCGAACCAGTACAATTGCTGGGGCAGCAGCCTGGCCGGGCAGACATCCACACATTTGCCGCAGCGGATGCAGGGCATCTCCGGCTGGACAGGGGTATTTTCTTCGATGAAGACGCAGTTGGTGGTCTTAATCACCGGCATGTTGGGGCTGGTAACGCGCAGGCCGGTCATGGGGCCACCGATGATCACCTTGTTATCCTCACTGTGTCGATAACCGCAGGTAGCGAGGCAATCCTCCACCGGCGTGCCGATCAGGACTTGCAGGTTTACGGGGTTATCCACTTTTCCGGTCACCGTGACGTAGCGCGAGACGATGGGTTCGCCGCGGGTGATGGCCCGATATACCGCGGCGGCCGTGGCGACGTTGTGGATGACTATGCCGATGTGGATCGGCAGGCCCTCGCTGGGGACCTCCTTGCCGGTCAGTGTTTTTATAAGCTGATTCTCGCTGCCGGCAGGAAAACGGGTGGGCACTTTGACCAGTTCCAGGTCATCATCAACCAGGCCGGCCAGGGCGTCGTATGCCAGGTGCATGTCATCCTCGACGGCGATCACGCAATGCCTGGCCTGCACCGCATGACGGATCATGCGCGCACCGGATACGACGTAGGAGGCTTTTTCCTGGATCAGCCGATCGTCGCAGCTGATATGCGGTTCACATTCAACGCCGTTTATGATTAGCGTATCGACCGCATTTTCCACCCCCTCCATCAATTTTACGTGGGCCGGGAAGCCTGCGCCGCCCAGACCGACTATGCCGCAATCCTTGATTAACTCCTGCAGTTTCGCCGGTTCGGTTCGATCGTATTCTTCAGTCGGCCTGATATCGAACCAGGCGTCGTTTCCATCGGGTTCCAGTACGATGCACGGCGCTTTGCTTACGGTCGGATGCGGTACGTGATAATCGCCAATATCCGATATTTTCCCGGATGTGCTGGCATGGACGGGTACGCTTATATAGCCGTCGGCGCGGGCGATGATCTGTCCTTTCAATACCTTGTCGCCGATTTTTACGACCGGCTCAGCCGGTTGGCCAATATGCTGTTGCAGGGGCAGGAACATCCGCTCCGGCAGCGGGTGCAGGATAGACATTTTCTGATCGGTAATCTCCTTGTGCGGCTCCAGCAACAACCCGCCCGGGAAATCATGTAATTCACGCATACCGCCACTGCTCCGAAAATAAGCACAATATCACTGCATATTATCCTAATTCAGAAGCTAATTCAGGACACTAATTCAGGACACTAATTCAGGACACCCATAAATTGCATAAGCTGATTCAGAGCTAATTCAGGAAGACTAATTCAGGACACCCATATAATGGAACGTAAAAATAGTCTAATTCAGGACACCCATAAATTGCATCGTATAAAAACCAGGCGTATCCCGATTTTATGGATGTCCTGGATTAGGCATCTTACAAATCAGGAGTATCCCGATTTTTATGAGTGTCCCGGATTAATATGGGGGATCATTGAGATGCAGTCTACCGGGCAGGGGGGCAGGCATAGTTTGCAACCTGTGCAATATTCGGGGATGACTGCGTGCAGTTGTTTGGCGCTGCCGACGATGGCATCGACGGGGCAGGCGTCAATGCACTTTACGCAGCCGATGCAGGTTTCTTCGTCTATCAGGGCAATGGTATTTTCGGGCGTCACCGGGGCAATATGCCGGTAAGACGTCATGCCGAGTAATTTCTCCAGTTTCCTGACTGTGACTGCGCCGCCGGGGGGGCATAAGTTTAGCGGGATGTCCTGCTCAGCGATTGCCCTGGCATAAGGCAGGCATCCGGGATAGCCGCAATCGCCACATTGGGTCTGGGGCAGCAACGCGTCCAGCGCCTTGATGGTTTCTTCCCCGGCGCGTGTATTTGTGTCGCCTGCTGCGGATAACAACACAGCCGCTGACTGCGCCAGCAAATAAAGCGCCAGGGTAACAATTATCAATTCCAACATTATCTCACTGCCGTATCAGGCAACATGCCTAATTCAGGACACCCATAAATTGTATCGAAAAAATCAGGTGCCTCTAATTTATGGGTGTCCCAAATTAGGAGAGCCAATTTATGGGTGTCCCAAATTAGGAGAGTTCCAGCATTACGTTTTTATCAGGCTGGTGAAGCCTGAGAAGGCCAGGGAGATGATGCCCAGGGTGACCATTTGCAGGGGGAGGCCTTTGAATGGGGCGGGTAGGTCGGTGACGATCAGGCGCTGGTTTATGGCGCTGAAGCTCAGTAATACCAGGGAGAAGCCCAGGCCGGCGCCGGCGCCGAAAAACAGCGCGCCGAGCAGGCTGATCCCCTGTTGCGCGTTGAGCAGTATGACGCCCAGTAACGCGCAATTCATCAGCAACAGCGGATAGAACCGGCCGTCCCGGTCAAACAGTCGGGGGAAATACCCGCCCGGTATTTTCCGGGATAACTGGCAGACGCACACGACGGTCATGACCATGATGATCAACCGGTAGTTTTCCAGGTGCAGGGGGGTAATGAACAAGGTGTCCAGCAGGCAGGAAATAAACGCCACCAGGGTGGTGATGCCTGTGACGGCCAGTGCCATATCCACGGCAATGTCGATTTTCTGCGCGGCCGCCAGCATGGGGCTCACGCCGAGCAGGTGGTCGGTCACCAGGTTGTTCGCCAGGCAGGCGGCCAGGAAGATGAATGATAATTCAGTCATGACTGAACCAATCGGAAAAATTTTGGCCCGTTGCCCTTGTCGCCATGCCGGTGACTCCCTCCGTCGTCATTCCGGCGAAGGCCGAGTAGTGGCACACGGATGTGCCGTCAACGGACCAAAGGACGGAAATCCAGTAGAACAAAGCGTCGCCGGAGCCTGCCCCGGCATGTCGTAAGCCAGGGGAGACACGTTATCGGACTGGATTCCGGCATTCGCCGGAATGACGATAAAGCGGTCGCCGGTAAGGCGACGGGGGGAGGCGCCGGTAAGGCGACGGGGGGAGGCGCCGGTAAGGCGACGGGGGGAGACGCCGGTAAGGCGACGGGGGGAGGCGCCGGTAAGGCGACGGGGGGAGACGCCGGTAAGGCGACGGGGGGAGACGCCGGTAAGGCGACGGGGGGAGACGCCGGTAAGGCGACGGGGGGAGGCGCCGGCATGGCGACGGGGGGAGACGCCGGTAAGGCGACGGGGGGAGGCGCCGGCATGGCGACGGGGGGAGGCGCCGGCATGGCGACGGGGGGAGACGCCGGTAAGGCGACGGGGGGAGACGCCGGTAAGGCGACGGGGGGAGACGCCGGTAAGACGACGGGGGGAGGCGCCAGTGGCTGGGACAAGCAATCACTTGACTTTCATGCCGGGTCTGGCGCCCGGGTCGGGGGTCAGGATGAATATTTCGTCGGCGCCCGGACCGGCGGCGAGCACCATGCCCTCGGAGATGCCGAAGCGCATTTTCCTGGGGGTGAGGTTTGCCACCATTACCGTCAGCTTGCCGACCAGGTCTTGCGGCTGGTAGGCGGACTTGATCCCGGCGAATACGTTCCGGGTCTCGCCGTCCAGGTCCAGGGTCAGTTGGAGTAATTTATCCGCGCCCTCTACGTGGGCGGCATGGGTGATTTTTGCCACGCGCAGGTCTATCCGGGCAAAGTCATCAATGCTGATCTCGGCACCAACGGGGTCGTCGACCAGATATTTATTACCTGTGCCGGTGTCCGTAGCTTCAAGGTCTTGTTTACTGTCTTCAATCATGGCATCGATCCTGTCTTGTTCCACCCGGGTGAGGAGTGGCTTGAATTTCGTTATCGGGTGGTCGAGCAACGGCATTGCCAGGTCGTCCCAGGCAAGCGGGTCGATGGCCAGGAATGCCTCGGCGCGCTGGGCCATGCCGGGCAGGACCGGCTTCAGGTAGATGATGAGTATGCGGAACAGGTTTATACCCAGAGAACAGACCTGTTGCAACTCGGCTGAACCGGAGTCCTGCCGGGCGATTTCCCAGGGCTTGTGCCGGTCTATGTACTGGTTAGCCTTGTCGGCCAAGCCCATGATCTCGCGCATGGCGCGGCCGTATTCCCGGGCTTCATAGGCCGCCGCGACAGCCTGGCTTGTGTCGGTGAATTCCTGCAGCAGCGCTTCGTCATGGATGGCTGCGGCCAGTTTCCCGACAAAACGTTTATGGATAAAACCCGCGCACCGGCTGGCGAGGTTGACCACCTTGCCGACCAGGTCGGCGTTCACGCGCTGGCGGAAATCCTCCAGGCTCAGGTCGATATCATCCACGCCGCTGCCTGATTTTGCGGCAAAATAATAGCGCAGGTATTCCGGGTCCAGGTGATCCAGGTAGGTCCGGGCGTTGATGAACGTGCCGCGGGATTTCGACATTTTCTGCCCGTCGACCGTGAGAAAGCCATGGACGAAGACATTGTTCGGCAGGCGATGGCCGCTGCCGCGCAACACGGCCGGCCAGAACAGGGTATGGAAGTACATGATGTCCTTGCCGATAAAATGGTACATCTCGACGTTGCTGTCTGCGCCCGTGTACTCCTCCAGGTCCCTCCCCTGCCGGTCCAACAGGTTCTTCAGGCTGGCGAAGTAGCCCATGGGCGCGTCGACCCATACGTAAAAATACTTGCCGGGCGCGCCGGGGATCTCGAAGCCGAAATACGGCGCGTCACGGGAGATGTCCCATTCCTTCAAGCCGGCCTCAAACCATTCGTCCAGCTTGTTGGCGACCTCGGGCTGCAAATGCCCGGCGCCGACCCAGTCCCGCAGCATGGTCTCGAACGCCGGGAGATCAAAGAAATAATGCTCGGATTCCTTTTTGACCGGCGTTGCGCCGGATATGGAGGAAACGGGGTTAACCAGGTCCGTGGGCGTGTAGGTCCGATTGCAGGACTCGCAACTGTCACCGTACTGATCCTGGGCGCGGCAGAACGGGCATTCGCCGCGGATGAACCGGTCGGGCAGAAACATTTGTTTCACCGGGTCATAAAACTGGCTGATGGTGCGGCGCTTGATATGGCCGGCGCCATCGAGGCGCGCATATATCGCCTCCGCGACTTCCCGGTTTTCCTCGGAATGGGTGGTATGGAAGTTGTCAAAGCCGACCTCAAAGCCGGCGTAATCCTGCTGGTGCTGCGCGTGGATCCGGGCAATCAGTTGTTCCGGAGTAATGCCCTGCTGGTCGGCGCTCAGCATGATCGGCGTGCCGTGGGCATCGTCGGCGCAGATATACAGGCACTCGTGGCCCCGGACTTTCTGAAACCGCACCCAGATATCCGTTTGTATCGCCTCCAGCAGGTGGCCGATATGAATCGACCCGTTCGCATAGGGCAATGCGCTGGTCACAAAGATTTTGCGTTGTAGGGTTGTCATCTTATCAGTACCAAGGCCCTCGTTGCCATTCCTGCCCCGTACCATTCCTGCCCCGTAGCCATTTGCGAAAGTTTACCCCTGTATGCTGTTGAGCAGGGGCAGGAATCCAGAAAAAGGCCCGACAAATGGATTCCTGCTTTCGCAGGAATGGTACGGGAGGCCTCTTTTTTTCCGGCTTGACCGGCAAAATTCATGTAAAATATCCGTTTACTAACCGACATACCGATCCCCCATGCTAAATACAAGCCCAGATGCAATCAAAACAGCCCTGACCGGAGTGCAGGACATCAACCTGGAAAAGGACATCGTCTCTGCCGATATGGTGAAAGATATACAGATTGACGGAGATAATATCAGACTTTCCCTGCAAATGGGTTATCCGGCAAACGGTTACATCGACACGCTGCGGGATGCCGTCACCGAGCGGTTACGGCAAATCCCGGGTGTGCAGGGGATTGACCTGAGCTTCACCACGGAGATCAAATCCCATGCCGTACAGCGCGGCGTGAAACCCGTAGACAATATCAAGAATACGATTGCCGTCGCCTCCGGCAAAGGCGGCGTGGGCAAATCGACGACGGCCGTCAACCTGGCGTTGTCGCTGCATGCGGAAGGGGCAAAGACGGGCATCCTGGATGCGGATATCTACGGCCCGAGCCAGCCGCGCATGCTCGGTTGCCGCGCCAAGCCGGACAGCCCTGACGGCAAATCCATCGAACCGAACGTCAGTTACCACCTGCAATCCATGTCCATCGGCTACCTGGTCAATGAGGAAACGCCGATGATATGGCGCGGCCCCATGGTCACCTCGGCGCTGGAGCAGTTGCTGGGCGACACCAACTGGTCGGACCTGGATTACCTGGTCATAGACCTGCCGCCGGGCACCGGCGACATCCAGTTGACCCTGTGCCAGAAAATTCCGGTCTCCGGGGCGATCATCGTGACCACGCCCCAGGATATCGCCCTGCTCGATGCGCGCAAGGGGCTGAAGATGTTTGAAAAGGTGGAGGTGCCGGTGCTGGGCGTCGTGGAAAACATGAGCACCCATATCTGCAGCAACTGCGGTCATGAAGAACACATCTTCGGCAGCGGCGGCGGGAAGCAGATGGCCGAACAATATGACGTCGGTCTGCTGGGTTCCCTGCCCCTGGACATCAGTATCCGCGAGGGCGCGGACAACGGGCGTCCGACCGTGGCGATGAACCCGGATTCGCCCCTTGCCGGGATTTACCGGGCCATCGCCCGCAAGGCCGCGGCGAGATTATCGTTGCGGGCGAAAGACTTCAGTAGCAAATTCCCAAAAATCGTCGTCGAGAATGCCTGAATGCCGGTAAAAAGCGATAAATGGATACGCGAGATGGCGCAAACCCGGGGCCTGATTGAACCTTTTACTCCCCGGCAGATCAAACATAACGGTTCCACCTCGCTGGTGTCCTACGGCACCTCCAGTTACGGCTATGACATTCGCTGCTCGGATGAGTTTAAGATATTCACTAATATCAATTCTGCTATCGTCGATCCGAAAAATTTCGATGAAAACAGTTTCGTGGACTTCAAGGGGGACGTGTGCATCATCCCGCCCAATTCGTTCGCCCTGGCCAGCACCGTCGAGTATTTCCGCATCCCCCGAGATGTGCTGACGATATGCCTGGGCAAATCCACCTATGCCCGTTGCGGCATCATCGTCAACGTGACGCCGCTGGAACCGGAATGGGAGGGTCACGTCACCCTCGAATTTTCCAATACGTCGCCACTGCCGGCCAAGGTGTATGCCAACGAGGGCGTCGCCCAGGTGATCTTCCTGCAATCCGATGAGGCGTGCGAGACGTCTTATAAGGACAGGAAGGGGAAATACCAGGGCCAGACAGGGGTAACACTGCCGAAGGCGTGAATGAATATAATGAATAATGTGTCTTACTGGATTCCGGCATACGCCGGAATGACGGCGCAGAGGCTGTACGGGATCACGGCATACGCCGGCATGACGGGGCGGAAGCTGTACTGGATCACCGCATGCGCCGGCATGACGGCGCAGAGGCTGTACCGGATCACGGCATGCGCCGGCATGACGGGGCGGAGGTTGCACTGGATCACGGCATGCGCCGGCATGACGGCGCAGAGGCTGCACGGGATCACGGCATGCGCCGGCATGACGGCGCAGAGGCTGCACGGGATCACGGCATGCGCCGGCATGACGGCGCAGAGGCTGTACCGGATCACGGCATACGCCGGCATGACGGCGCAGAAGCTGTACCGGATCACGGCATACGCCGGCATGACGGCGCAGAGGCTGCACGGGATCACGGCATGCGCCGGCATGACGGCGCGGCGACTGTACGGGATCACGGCATGCGCCGGCATGACGGCGCAGAGGCTGCACGGGATCACGGCATACGCCGGAATGATGGCGCAGAGGCTGCACGGGATCACGGCATGCGCCGGCATGACGGCGCGGAAGCTGTACGGGATCACGGCATACGCCGGCATGACGGCGCGGAGGCTGCACTGGATCACCGCATGCGCCGGCATGACGGCGCAGAGGCTGCACGGGATCACGGCATGCGCCGGCATGACGGGGCGGAGGTTGCACTGGATCACGGCATGCGCCGGCATGACGGCGCGGCGACTGTACGGGATCACGGCATGTGCCGGCATGACGGCGCAGAGGCTGCACTGGATCACGGCATGCGCCGGCATGACGGCGCGGCGACTGTACGGGATCACGGCATACGCCGGCATGACGGCGCAGAGGCTGCACTGGATCACGGCATGCGCCGGCATGACGGCGCGGCGACTGTACGGGATCACGGCATACGCCGGCATGACGGGGCGGAGGCTGCACTGGATCACCGCATGCGCCGGCATGACGGCGCGGCGACTGTACGGGATCACGGCATACGCCGGAATGACGGCGCGGAGGCTGCACTGGATCACCGCATGCGCCGGCATGACGGCGCAGAGGCTGTACCGGATCACGGCATACGCCGGCATGACGGGGCGGAGGCTGCACTGGATCACCGCATGCGCCGGCATGACGGCGCGGAGGCTGCACTGGATCACCGCATGCGCCGGCATGACGGCGCGGCGACTGTACGGGATCACCGCATGCGCCGGCATGACGGCGCGGCGACTGTACGGGATCACGACATGCGCCGGCATGACGGCGCGGAGGCTGCACGGGATCACGGCATACGCCGGCATGACGGCGCAGAGGCTACACCGGATCACGACATGCGCCGGCATGACGGCGCAGAGGCTGTACTGGATCACGGCATACGCCGGAATGACGGGGCGGAGGCTGCACTGGATCACCGCATACGCCGGAATGATGGGGCGGAGGCTGCACTGGATCACGGCATGCGCCATGATGCAGGGATGTAAGCGAGAGTCGTCATTCCGGCGTATGCCGGAATCCAGTGGAACGACGTGCCGCCTTTGGCGGCTCCTTATTTTATTTCCCATGTTGTGGGGTACCACTGCAGCGGCGCAGGAGACGCCTGCCACCGGGCCGTATTGCCCGGTGGTGTTCCAGATCCCCGACAGGCCGGTGGTTGATGTTGATCTGGAGGAAGGCGATACCTATGTCAATGCCGACCAGATAGACCTGCTGGAAAAAGGCGTGTCGCAGCTTGTGGGTTCCGTCGAAATGACCACGGATACCTGGTCGGCGCGGGCGGATGAAGCGGTCCATAACGATGCCGGGAATTACGTTGACCTGTCCGGCGACGTGAAGTTCTGGGAAGAATCCCTGTTCCTTGACGGTGACCGCGCCCACATCGACCTGAACGACAATACGGCAAGGGCGAACGCAGCCCGATACTACATCCCTGACAGCGGCGCCTGGGGCGAGGCTGAAGAAATGTTCATTGACCCCGGTACCCTGACTTCGGGGAAGAACATGGCCTTCACCACCTGCGCGCCGGAAAACGGCGGCGGGATTGAAGAAAATTTCTGGGGAATCTCCGCCCGTGAACTGAACCTCGACCATGAGACCAACCGGGGCTCGGGCAGGGACATCGTACTGAAGATAAAGAATATCCCGGTCTTCTATGCGCCCTACTTCACCTTCCCCCTGAGCCGGGAACGAAAATCAGGCTTTCTCGCACCGGGGATCGGCAAGAACAGCCACGGCGGGTTTGAAACCCGGCTACCCTATTACTGGAATATCTCACCCAACATGGACGCAACCTTTACCCCCAGGGTGCTCGCCAACAGCGGCGTGATGGGCATGCTTGAATACCGCTATCTTTTCAGCCGGGGGCAGGGCAGCGTGAACATCGAATACCTGCCCGGCGACGTCGGCTTTGACGACCGTGACCGCAGCATAATCAATTTTGAACACACTCAGAGTTTCCTTGATCGGGGCCGGCTTTCCGTGATTTATAACCGGGCATCGGACCCGGAATACCTGGAGGATTTCGGTGCGGAACTGGCCGTTTCCAGTACCCGCTACCTGCCGCGCCGGGCTGATTTGACGTACCGGGGAAGGAACTGGAATTTGCTGGCCCGGTTACACAGCTACCAGGTTGTCGATCGATCTATCGCGGTCATATCCAGGCCCTATAAAAACCTGCCCCGGGTACAGTTCAGGTATCGGCCTTTGACAGGCAACAGGAAAATCAATCTCAACTTGCAATCGGATATCACTTATTTCGACCGCACCGATGAAACCGGGGTCACGACAGACGTGACCGGGTTCCGCACCGACCTGTATCCGTCCATCAGCTATCCCATACGCAGCCAGTCTGCTTACCTGATTCCCAAAGTCGGCATGCGCTATACCCAGTACAACCTGACCGAACAAGGCCCTTTCAACAAAAGCCCCAGCAGGACCCTGCCGATAGTCAGCGTTGACAGCGGTGTGTTCCTGGAGCGCAACCTGGGGCTGCAATCGACCGATTACCTGCACACCCTGGAACCCAGGCTTTTCTACCTGTACATACCCCACGAGGATCAGTCCAACCTGCCGGTATTCGATTCGTCCGTTTTCAACCTGGACTACAACGCCCTGTTCCGGGAAAACAGGTTCAGCGGCTATGACCGGATTGGTGACACGAACCAGGTCACGCTGGCCCTGGGCAGCCGGCTGATCAACCGGGAAACCGGCAAGCAAACCGCTTCTCTCCAGGTTGCCCAATCCTTTTACCTGGAAGACCAGAACGTCATCAGGCAGATATTGGGCGTCCGGGGGGAACTTGTGGACATAGGGTCGCCGGAAGATGACCTGCTTTCACCCCTGATTGTCGAGGCCACTGCCAACCTGCGCGATGATCTGACCGTGGGCGCCGAGCTATACTGGGATACCGAAGACAGCATAACCCGGAAAATGGTGCTTTCAGCGCAATACGACCCGCCCGGCAGCAAGGTCGTCAACCTGGCTTACCGGGTAAGGCGAGCCGATTCCGGCCTGATACGGCGCGTCCCGACGGACATTGAGCAATCGGACGTGTCATTCAGTTGGCCCGTGACCGACAGGTTGAATCTC
The DNA here is from genome assembly GCA_965222155.1 of Gammaproteobacteria bacterium. Classification (GTDB taxonomy): domain Bacteria; phylum Pseudomonadota; class Gammaproteobacteria; order Eutrophobiales; family Eutrophobiaceae; genus JAAXHV01. The sequence goes on along the minus strand of CBDCTH010000004.1, from coordinate 384,220 downwards.
GTAGGCCGGTGGAATTATGCGCTCTCCGAGGCGCGTTCCCTGGACCTGTTCTTCGGCATGGAATACGAGGGTTGCTGTTTTTCAATCAAGGCCGTGGGACGGCGTTTCCTGTCCAACCTGGATGGTGATTTCAATACCGGTATCTTTTTACAGATCCAGTTGAAGGGGCTGGGAAGTATCGGTGAGCGCACTGCGGAACTCCTGAACCAGGCCATACCCGGCTACGGGGACAGCGTGCTGCTACCATGAAACTACGGGCCCTGATACTGTTCGCCGGTGTCCTGCTGTCCACCCCGGGCATGGCTGTGCAGGACCTGGACCGGATAGTTGCGGTCATCAATGATGACGTGATCATGCGCAGCGAGCTGGCCGAGAAGATCAAGACGGTGACAAAGCAGATGCAAGAGCAGAATATTCCTCTGCCGCCGCAGGCTATCCTGGAAAAGCAGGTCCTGGACCGGCTGATCATGACGAAGTTGCAGATCCAGACGGCGCAAAACACCGGGATACGGGTCGATGATGAAACCCTGAATCGCACCATCAGCAATATTGCCGCGGAAAACGAACTGAATCTCAACCAGTTCAGGGAAATCCTGGAAGGTGACGGTTACGGATACGAGACCTTTCGTAACGACATACGCAATGAAATCCTCATTTCACGTCTGCAACAACGACAGGTCGACAACCGGATAATCGTAACCGAAAGGGAGATCGAAAATTTTCTTTCGAACCGGGAATTCCAGGGTGAAACGGACATTGAATTCCATATCGCCCATATACTGATTGCGATAACCGAGGGGGCTTCGACCCGTCAGGTCACGAAAACCAGGGAGACCGCCGATAAAGTATTGAGTGAGCTTCAAGGGGGCGCCGATTTCAGCAATATGGCTGCCACTTACTCCGACGGCCAGCAGGCGCTGGACGGCGGTGATCTGGGTTGGCGCAAGGCCGGACAGGTCCCGACGCTGTTTGCTGATTTTATCACCGATATGGAAGTAGGCGGTCTCAGCGATATTATCAAGAGCCCCAGCGGTTACCATATCATCAAGCTGCTCGACAAGCGCAGCAGTGAGCAGGTTGTGGTCACCCAGACCAATGCCAGGCATATCCTGATCCAGCCCGATGAGTTGACAACGCCCGAGGATGCACTACGCCGGCTGCAGCAATTGAGAGTACGCATTGAGGGTGGAGATGATTTTGCCGAACTGGCCAAGGCCCATTCCGTGGATGCCATGAGCGCCGCGCAAGGCGGGGACCTGGGCTGGGTCAACCCCGGCGACCTGGTACCTGAGTTCCAACGGGTGATGGATTCGCTTGAACCCGGCGCTACCAGTGAACCGTTCAGGACCCAGTTCGGTTTTCACGTCGTCCAGGTGCTGGACCGGAGGGAGCATGACAGCACCGAAGATCTCAAGCGGGCGCGGGCCAGGGAAGCGATTCGCAGGCGCAAACTGGATGAGGCGCGCACTGACTGGCTGCGCCAGATGCGCGATGAGGCTTACGTGGAATATCGACTGGATTCATGAAGCAAGATGCAACTGCAGAAAAATTTGAAAGCCACAGAGGACACAGAGATCACAGAGTGAATCGGGATTCTTTTTTTATGTGTGGACAGACTGCATGTTCATCAATTCGTCCTGTCTGTTATTCGTATTATTTCTTCTCTGTGTCCTCTGTGGCATAACAAATCTACGGATGAAATGAAGAAATCACCCCCGCCCCGGTTGGTGTTGACTCTGGGTGAGCCTGCCGGTATCGGTCCTGATATCGTCCTGAAAAGCGCCCGGCAGCCGTTGCCGGCGCAGGTTGTCGTTATCGGTGATCCGGATCTGCTGGAAGACCGGGCGCGGCGGCTCGGTATGGCCATTGAACTGTCCGAATTCGTTCCGGGTTCGGAGCCGACGCCGCATACGCCGGGGCACTGCTGTTATATCCGGCAGGCGCTGGCGCAGCAGGTCGAGCCCGGCAGGCCGGATCCGGCGAATGCGGATTGTGTCCTGGCGTCCATCGAGCAGGCGGTTCGGGCTTGTATGGCAGGGCAATTCGACGCCATGGTGACCGGCCCGGTCAGTAAATCCGTGATCGCCGACGCGGGGCATGCGTTCAGCGGGCATACCGAATTCATTGCCGGGCTTTGCGGTGACCCGGTGCCGGTGATGATGCTGGCAAACGACTTTGCGCGGGTGGCCCTGGTCACCACTCACCTGCCCTTGAACCAGGTGAGCGGGCGCATCACCCGCCGGCGCCTGCGCGAGGTCATCGAGGTCGTTGCCGCTGATATGCGGGCAAAATTCTACATCGAATCCCCCCGGCTGCTGGTCTGCGGCATCAATCCCCACGCCGGCGAGCAGGGCTACCTGGGCACTGAGGAGATTGAGATCGTCAACCCGGTCATCAATGAATTGAGATGCGCGGGTCTGGACCTGGTCGGCCCGGTCCCGGCGGATACCGCTTTTACCACCTCTTCCCTGGAAAACGTGGATGCCGTGATCGCCATGTACCATGACCAGGGCCTGCCGGTATTGAAATCCCACGGCTTCGGTAAAACCGTGAATATCACACTGGGACTGCCCATCATAAGAACGTCGGTCGACCACGGCACGGCCTTCGGCATGGCCGGTACCGGCCATGCCGAGGAAACCAGCCTGGTTGCTGCCATCGACTATGCCGTTGACATGGTGCTGCGCAGATGAGAGTCAGGCGTCACCATGCCGGGCTTGACCCGGCATCCAGTCTGATGTTGTATCGCCAGAGCCTGCCCCGGCATGTCGTAAGCCGGGGGCGACTCTTTGTTTCACTGGATTCCTGCTTCCGCAGGAATGGCAGTGGGAGTGTGCGCAAGAATGTTGGCCGTTGCCCTCATCACCATGCCGGGCTTGACCCAGCATCCAGTCTGATGTTGTATCGCCGGAGCCTGCCCCGGCATGTCGTAAGCCGGGGGCGACTCCTTGTTTCACTGGATTCCTGCTTCCGCGGGAATGGCAGCGGCGCGCTATCATATGGCTAGTACCCGGCTGCATCCAGCGCGCAGGCGCTTCGGCCAGCATTTTCTTGTCGATGAGACCGTCGTTGAGAGAATCATCCAAGCCATCGACCCGCGTCCCGGTGAAAGAATCGTGGAAATCGGCCCCGGGAAAGGCGCGCTGACACTACCTCTGCTGAGCAGCATCGGCCGGCTTGACGTGGTTGAGATTGATCGGGACCTGGCTGCCGACCTGATCGAGAGGTGCATGGACAGAGGGTCTTTGAACCTGGTTCGGCAGGACGCGCTGCGGCTTGATTTTACCAGGTTCCCGGCGGAGCGCCTGAAAGTGGTGGGGAACCTGCCCTACAACATTTCCACTCCCCTGCTGTTCCACCTGCTGCGCTTCAAACAGATCGGCCTGATGGTGTTCATGTTGCAGAAAGAAGTTGTGGGCCGACTCTGCGCCCATGCGGGCACGCCCGAATACGGCCGCCTCAGCGTCATGGTGCAGGCGCGCTGCCGCATGGAAAGACTGTTTGATGTGGGACCTGAAGCCTTCAGCCCCAGCCCGAAGGTCGATTCAGCCATGGTCCGGCTGAATGTCATACCCGAGGCAACAACCCGGATACGAAATTTCGACCAATTTACCGAACTGGTACGCACCGCCTTCTCCTCCCGCCGTAAAAAAATCAGCAACGGACTGAAACCCTGGTTCACCGCAACACAACTGGAGGACCTGGATATCCCCCCCTCCGCAAGACCAGCCGAATTAAGCGTCGCGAATTACATAAACCTGTCCAACTCCCTAGAATAAGCCCAAAGAAATCCGGGACACCCATTAATTTATGGAAATCCGGGACACCCATTAATTTATGGAAATCCGGGACACCCATTAATTTATGGAAATCCGGGACACCCATTAATTTATGGAAATCCGGGACACCCATTAATTTATGGAAATCCGGGACACCCATTAATTTATGGAAATCCGGGACACCCATTAATTTATGGAAATCCGGGACACCCATTAATTTATGGAAATCCGGGACACCCATTAATTTATGGAAATCCGGGACACCCATTAATTTATGGAAATCCGGGACACCCATTAATTTATGGAAATCCGGGACACCCATTAATTTATGGAAATCCGGGACACCCATTAATTTATGGAAATCCGGGACACCCATTAATTTATGGAAATCCGGGACACCCATTAATTTATGGAAATCCGGGACACCCATTAATTTATGGAAATCCGGGACACCCATTAATTTATGGAAATCCGGGACACCCATTAATTTATGGAAATCCGGGACACCCATTAATTTATGGGTGTCCTGAATTGAGGGTTTTAATTTATGGGTGTCCCGAATTAAGTTATCCTGGATTGAGTCTTCAAATTTATGGGTGTCCTGAATTGAGAAAGGGTTAAAATGGGTTGGTTATGCAACAACTGATACAGGGTTTGTCGGACAGGATTGAGCGCTTCAGTGAACTCTCCGGGAGGGGGTTGGCGTGGCTGGTACTGGTGTTGGTGGTGCTGGTTTCCTATGACGTCGTGATGAGGTATTTCTTTCTGAGCGGGTCCATTGCGATCCAGGAGTTGGAGTGGCACCTGTTTTCGATCATATTCCTGTTGGGCGCTGCCTATACCCTGAAACACGATGACCATGTGCGGCTGGACCTGGTCTACCGCAGCCGTTTCATGTCGGACTACCGCCGCGCCTGGGTCAACCTGGGCTGTTCGCTGCTGTTCCTGATCCCGTTCTGTGTCCTCATCATAATAAGCTCATGGCCTTTCGTAATCCAGGCCTACCAGTTTTCCGAGGGCTCGCCCGACCCCGGCGGACTGCCGTTGCGCTGGATCCTGAAGGCGACGATACCGCTGGGCTTTTTCCTGTTGATCATCCAGGGCGTCAGTGAGAGCCTGAAAAGTCTGTCTCTGATCCTCCGTAAGCACCGATGACTGTCTGGATCGCCCTGATGTTCCTGAGCCTGATGGTCTTGCTGATGCTGGGCTATCCGGTCGCTTTTACCCTGGGGGCGATTGCGCTGCTGTTCGGCGGGGTGTTCCTTGGATTTGATTTTTTCCACTTGCTGCCCCTGCGAATCTGGGGGGTTATGACCAATTTTACCTTGCTGGCCGTCCCGTTGTTCATTTTCATGGGGATCGTTCTGGATAAATCCGGACTGGCGGAGGACTTGCTGGAAACGATGGGGTTGCTGTTCGGCCGGCTGCGCGGCGGGTTGGCCATTTCCGTCGTTGTCGTCGGCGCACTGCTGGCCGCTACCACCGGGGTTGTGGGAGCGACGGTAGTCACCATGGGGATCATTGCGCTGCCCACCATGCTGCGACGTAATTATTCCAGGCAACTTTCAACCGGCACTATCGCAGCGGCAGGCACCCTGGGGCAGATCATCCCCCCGAGTATCGTCCTGATATTGCTGGGCGACGTGATTGGCGTACCCGTAGGCCGGTTGTTCATCGGCGCCGTTGTGCCGGGATTGCTTCTCGTGGTCTTGTTCCTGATCTACATCAGCGTGTATGCCTGGCTCAGGCCGGAAGTCGCGCCCACGATCAAGGCCGAAACAGACGATAATTTACTGCGCAAGGTCTTCCTGACTCTGCTGCCCCCCTTGATCCTGGTCGTCGGTGTGCTGGGCTCGATATTCTTCGGTATTGCATCGCCTACGGAATCGGCTGCGGTCGGCGCTCTGGGCGCCCTGGTTCTGGCGGCAATGCACCGGCAACTCACCCTGGACAGGCTGCGCGAGGCCATGCGGCTGACCACCCGCCTGACCAGTATGGTCTTTATGATCCTGATCGGCGCCACTGCTTTCGGGTTGGTTTTCCGGGGTATGGGCGGCGACGACCTGGTGCTGAACGTGATGACCAACCTGCCCGGCGGCACACTGGGCTTTCTCATCGCCAGCATGCTCCTGATCTTCTTCCTTGGCTTCTTCCTGGATTTTCTCCAGATATGTTTTATCGTCGTTCCTATCCTGGCGCCCATCGCCGCTGCCACGGGGGTCGACCTGTTGTGGCTTGCCGTACTGATAGCCATCAACCTGCAAACGTCTTTCCTGACCCCGCCTTTCGGCTTTTCCCTGTTTTACCTGAAGGCGGTGGCCCCGAAAGAGATCCGTATCCAGCATATTTACCAGGGGATCATTCCTTTCATATCGATACAGGTCGCTACCATCATCCTGCTGTGCCTGTTCCCCATCCTGGTCACCTGGCTGCCTGACCTGATGGACAGGATGCAGGGGTTGTAGTTCTACTGAGGGCTCGTCATACCGGGCTTGTCCCCCTCGTCCGTCATACCGGGCTTGTCCCGGTATCCAGTCGAATAATGTGCCGCTAAAGCGGCTCTTTATTTTACTGGATACCGGCATGCGCCGGTATGACGGCGGGGGCGCAATGGTGTGTGTATTAAGCCTTTATGACCTGAGGGCTTGTATGACCGGTTGCGCATCCGGGCGGATGCCGCGCCAGAGGTAGAATGATTCGGCGGCCTGTTCCACCAGCATTCCCAGGCCGTCGCTGATTATTGCTGCGCCGTTGTTCGCGGCCCAGTCCAGAAATACCTGCGCCGCCTGGCCGTAGGCCATGTCATAGCAGCAAGCGCCATCTGCCAGTATGCTATCCGCTAACGGTAAAGGCTGGCCGGCCAGGCCTGCTGAGGTGCCGTTGACCACCAGGTCATAGGGGCCGCCTGCCGGTTCGTCAAAGCCCTGCGCATTGAGCATTCCCCGGGCTTCGGGAAACAGTTCCAGCAGTTGTTCCGCCCGGGACCGGGTGCGGTTGATGATGGTCATACTCACCGGTTGTTCGTCTATGAGACTCCCCAGTACACTTCTGACTGCTCCGCCGGCGCCTACCAGCAGGATGCGTTTTTGCCTGATTTGCATCTGGTTGACGGCGAGATCGCGCACCAGTCCTGCCCCGTCAGTGGAATCACCGTAAACCTGGCCCGCGCCGTCAAAGCGTATCAGGTTGACGGCTCTCACCCGGTTCGCCCGGGCGCTGCTGTCGTTGACGTATTCCCAGGCCTGCTCCTTGAACGGCAGGGTGACGTTCAGTCCGCGCCCGCCGGCCTGCCTGAATGCCTCGACGCTGGCGGTAAAGTCGTCGGAATGGGAGAGGATGGCGCGGTAATTTAACGCCTGCCCTGTCTGCGCGGCGAACAGTCCGTGGATCCGGGGCGACAGGCTGTGCGCTATCGGGTTGCCGATGACGGCGTAATTATCCATTGGGGTATTATATGGCAGTCACGCCGGGGTTCGCCATACCGGGCTTGTCCCCCTTGTCCGTCATACCGGGCTTGTCCCGGTATCCAGTCGAATAATGTGCCGCTAAAGCGGCTCTTTATTTTACTGGATACCGGCATGCGCTGGTATGACGACGTAGGCGGATTAGAAGGAATACCCGCGCTCGTCGTGTGATATCAGGTCCAGGCCCTCGGTCTCTTCGTCCGAGGTCACGCGCAGGCCGACGAGGCTGTCCAGGACCTTCAACAGGATGTAGCTGACTACGCCGCACCACACGACGGTGGCGACAACGCCTACGGCCTGGATCGCAAACTGTGATCCCATCGCGTAGCCGGCCTCAGCCGGGCCGCCGAGGCTGCTCGCAAAAAACACCGCAGTCAACAAGGTGCCGAGTGCGCCGCCGACCCCGTGCACCGGGAAGACGTCCAGGGAATCATCGATTTTGAGGCCGCGCTTGATGTACTGGGTGGCGAAATAACAGACGACACCGGCCGAAATGCCAATCAGCAGCCCGCCAAGAGGTCCGACGAATCCCGACGCCGGGGTAATCGTGCCCAGCCCCGCCACCATACCGGTGACGATGCCCAGCACGCTGGGCTTGCCGTGTTTGATCCATTCGCAGGTAACCCAGGCCAGGGAACCTGCCGCCGCGGAGATATGCGTGACCAGCATGGCCATGCCGGCATTACCGTCGGCGGCCAGGGCGCTGCCGGCGTTAAAGCCGAACCAGCCTACCCACAACATCGAGGCGCCGGCCACGGTCAGGGTCATATTGTGTGGCGGCATCGCGGTGCCGGGGAAACCTTTGCGATTGCCCAGCACTATCGCCGCGACAATCGCAGCCACACCGGCGTTGATATGCACCACCGTACCGCCGGCAAAGTCCATGAAACCCATATCGCCCAGCCAGCCGCCGCCCCACACCCAGTGGCACACGGGGGCGTACACCAGCAATAACCACAGGCATGAAAACCACAGTACCGCGGAAAATTTCATACGCTCTGCGAAGCCGCCCACGATCAGGGCGGGCGTGATAATGGCGAACGTCATCTGGAACATGAAAAATACGGTCTCGGGGATATCGCCGCTGAGGCTGTCCCAACCTACCCCGCTGAGGAGAATCTTGCCCATTCCGATGAACGAGTTCATCCCGCCGCCGTCACCGAAGGCCAGACCGTAGGCCAGCACCAACCACAGGATGGACATCAGGCAGGCGATGGTGAAGCACTGCATGAGCACGGACAGGACGTTCTTGCTGCGCACCAGGCCCGAATAGAACAGGGCCAGCCCCGGCAGTGTCATGAACAGCACCAGGGCAGTGGATACCAGGATCCAGGCGGTATTGGCGCCGTTCAGTTCAGGTGCGTCCTGGGCCAGGCTGACTGCAGGGATGATGAGCCCGGCAAGAACCATCAACGAGCGTATTTTAAGTTGTTTCATAAAGTCCTCCGGCAATTCTTTTTTATCTCCCGGTTCCTCTCTGATCCTTTGTTACCAAATTCCCAGGAGCAGCCTGTGTTTCCTGTCACAGGGCTTCACTTCCCTTTTCGCCTGTTCTTATCCGAACAACTTCATCCAGCCCGAGAACAAATATTTTTCCGTCTCCGATCTTGCCGGTGCCGGCTGCCTTGCAAATCGACTCGATAGCCCCGTCAAGCTGATCATCATCCAGGGCAATTTCAATTTTCACCTTCGGCAGAAAGTCTACAACGTATTCCGCCCCCCGGTAAAGTTCGGTATGGCCTTTTTGCCGGCCGAACCCCTTTACCTCGGTTACGGTCAGGCCTTTAATGCCGAGTTCCGAAAGCGCATCGCGTACGTCGTCAAGTTTGAATGGTTTAATTATGGCCGTAAGTAATTTCATCGTTTCATGTCCTGTTGTTAAATAATTAAATAATATAACCACGTTCGTCGTGTAACACAACATCCAGCCCTTCCTGCTCATCGTCCGTCGATACCCGCAAGCCGATCAGGCTGTCCAGCACCTTGAGGATGATGAAGCTGACGACACCGGTATAAACCACGGTTGCAAGCACGCCGACGAACTGGACGCCGACCTGGGCGGCAATGCCTCCCTGTTCTACGCCAAACCCTGCGCCCCCCAGGGTTTCTGCACAGAAGACGCCTGTCAACAAGGCGCCGATGATGCCGCCGACGGCATGGACGCCGAACACATCCAGTGAATCGTCATAGCCAAGCATTCGTTTCAGCTTGACTGCCGCCAGGAAACAACCGAAGCCAGCGGTGAGACCGATCACGATGGCGCCCATGGGTCCGACAGAGCCTGAGGCCGGGGTGATGGCAACCAGGCCGGCTACCGCGCCCGAGGCAATCCCCAGTACGCTGGGCTTGCCGTGGTTGACCCATTCGCACATCATCCAGCCCAGGGCCGCGGATGCGGTGGCAATCTGGGTAACCGCCATTGCCATACCGGCGGTCCCGTCTGCTGCCAGCTCACTACCGGCGTTAAAACCGAACCAGCCCACCCAGAGCATGGAGGCGCCGATCACGGTATAAGTCAGGTTATGGGGCATCATGGGGGAAGTCGGATAACCCTTGCGTTTACCCAGAACGAGGGCCGCAACCAGTCCCGCCATACCGGCGTTGATATGCACTACGGTGCCGCCGGCAAAATCCAGGATACCCTTGCTGCCGAGCCAGCCGCCGTCACCCCAGACCCAGTGGCAAATTGGCGCGTATACAACCGTCAGCCATATTGCCATGAACCAGAGCACCGCGCTGAATTTCATTCTCTCGGCGAACGCACCTACGATCAATGCCGGGGTTATGATTGCGAAGGTCATCTGGAATGTCATGAAGACGGTTTCCGGGATGGTCCCGCTCAGTGAATCCACTGTGACCCCGGACAGGAACATCTTGTCCAGCCCGCCCCAGTAGGCACCTTCACCGCCGAACGCAATACTGTAGCCGTACAATGCCCACAGTACGGTCATCAATGAGGTGATGGCGAAGCACTGCATGAGTACCGACAGTACGTTCTTGCTCCTCACCATTCCCGCGTAGAACAGGGATAACCCCGGTATCGTCATGAACAGCACCAGGGCCGTCGCGGTGAGCATCCAGGCTGTATCACCCGCGCTCAATTCATCGGCGCGCACCTGGAACGGCAATAACAGTAAAACCGCCAAGGCTGCGATAGCGCCAGTCTTAGCGCCGCTTTTCCCGCGCGCCAACATTTTCCCACTAGTTAAATCACTAAATCGCTTCATTATCAGTTTCTCCTGTACGTATTCGGACAACTTGGTCCAGTTCGCTAATAAATACCTTCCCGTCACCTGTTCTTTTCGTTTGACACGCCTCCATGATTACCGTAATCACATCATCCAGCAACCGGTCTTCAGCGGCGATGTCAATCTTCAGTTTCGGTAAATAATCCAGCACGTATTCCGCTCCCTGATAGATCGCGGTATGGCCTTTCTGCTGGCCTATACCGCTGACCTCCGTGACTGTCATGCCTTGCAGGCCGATTTCAGCCAGGCCCTGTTCCAGGTTGTTCCGTTTTGACGGCTGGATGATGGCCGAAACGAACTTCATATCTCCCCCCCACACGCAATACCTTAAAAACTCATGGAAATACTGCCCACAAGCGCCTCACATATCTCTCCGCCGCAATCGTTATCTGCATCGTTCCAGGATGCGCTCAGGCTCAGGGGACCGACGCTTTTACTGATGCCGACGCTGTAGTGGGTGTAGTTGAAGCCTTCCGGTCCCGTGGTCTGGTCCCCTTCCACGTCCTGCCAGCCAACGTAAAACGACAGGCCGAAACCGTGAGGCAGCGACAGGTCCAGGCTGCCGTTCAGATAGATGCCGTCTCCGTCTTCACCAAAAAAGTCCGGGGAATAGGCAATGCCGGCGCCCACGGTGGGTTCCAGTGCGCCGGGGAAGGTGTAGCCGGTGCTGGCGTATACTTCTACGAAGTTCTCTTCCGGCTGGGCATCGGAACTGGGGTAAATATAATAGAGACCCCCTACGTCCCAACTGAGACCGCCGGCGAGTTCACCCGAAATGCCGCCGTAGACGTCGATTTCCAGATCCTCGGCAAAATCCACGTTGGAGGCCCAGGTACCCAGGTAAAACCCGGATGGCCCATGCGAATAATCCATGCCGCCCTGGACAGCCGCTTTCTCACTGGTCTGGGAAATGCCCCGGTAAAGATAATCGGTCACCAGCGCCACGTTGCCGCTGAACTGGTGCGGTGAATCTTCTGCCGATGCGTTTGCAGAACATATGGAAAGTATGAGGATGCCCAAATTAATAATCGTTTTTCGCATGTTTTTCACTCCGGACTATTTTGCGTTAATCATATCTACTGTAATCGTATGCATATATCATGCCAAACCATGGTTTATCCTCCGGCAGGTCAGGGCAACCGCATACTTTTGGATTCTGTTGCAGAAGACAGGAAACCAACCGGACAACACCGCCCGTCATGCTGGCGAATGCCAGCATCCAGTCAAACAACAGCGCAGGCTCAGGGTAATGAAGGGTTATTCACTGGATTCTGGCCTGCGCCAGAATGACAGAATCGGGCAAAAACATCTGAATTCAAAAGTATGCGTTTGCCCTGTCCGGCAGGTAACTCCGTCACCATACCGGGCTTGACCCGGTATCCATTTTGGTAATGTGTCGGCGCAGGCGTTTGTTGTCGTTGCACCCATAACGTGCAGAAAACAGGTGGATTGCACAACGATAGTGCAAGCAGTTGTCCCGGTACAGGGAAATGTCTATGATACGGGGTCGGCCCACCGGACAATTATGAATATGATTAAGGCACAGGAAATTGAAGACTTCATTCAGCAGTTCTTGCGCCTCCTGCCCAGGGACCTGAGTCGCTCGCGGGAGGATTTCGAGAAGGTCGTGCGCGCCTCCCTGAACGCGACATTTTCCAGGATGAACCTGGTCACCCGGGAAGAGTTCGACATCCAGTCGCAATTACTGAGTAATACCCGTGCGGCGATGGATGAACTGGAGAAAAAAATCACCTCCCTGGAAAAAGCACTTTCAGAAAAACAAGCGGACGGTTAAAATAGGTCCGGTCTGAAGACAGTGAACTATTGCGGCCGGTTTGCAGCGCTATTTTCCCCGGCCCGTTAACAACCTGGTACAACGAATACGGCATGCCCGGACATGCCGCAATTCACATTGAGGATGGCAAATGGAGATTGCAAAGACTTATTCACGCGCCCTGGCAGGGATCGATTCAATCCAGGTTACGGTCGAAATACACCTGTCACGGGGCCTGCCCACATTTCATATAGTCGGTTTGCCCGAAACAGCGGTTAAAGAGAGCCGGGAGCGCGTCAGGAGCGCCATTTTAACCAATCATTTCGAGTTTCCATTGAAGCGGATCACCGTCAACCTGGCTCCTGCGGATTTACCTAAAGAAGGAGGAAGGTATGATTTGGCTATCGCGATCGGGATTCTGGTGGCCTCCGGCCAGGTTGCCGGGGGCTCTCTGCAACACTACGAATTTATCGGTGAACTGGCCCTCACCGGCGAATTAAGACCAGTCGTCGGCGTACTGCCCAGTGCGTACGCCATCAACAAAACCGGACGGGCTTTGATACTGCCCGAGCAAAATGCCGCAGAAGCCGGACTTATCAATAAGTTGACGGTGTTAGCGGCAAGTCATTTGCTGTCTGTTTGCACCCATCTCAATGGTCCCGGCTCGTTGCCGCGCTTCAGCAACAGTAAGAATTTGCCCCTGGATACTCCAACATACCCGGACCTGTCTGATGTCCATTCCCATCATTTTGCCAAACGCGCCCTGGAAACCTGTGCGGCGGGAGGCCACAACCTGATGATGGTCGGTCCCCCCGGCAGCGGTAAAACGATGCTGGCTGAGCGCTTGCCCGGCATCCTGCCGCCCATGAGTGAGGAGGAAGCCATGGCCACGGCGGCGATTCATTCCGTCAGCGCCCAGGGATTCAACATTGAAGATTGGAAGCAGCGCCCGGTGCGCTCGCCGCACCACTCGGCCTCGTCTGTCGCCCTGGTGGGTGGCGGCAGTCAGCCGCGCCCGGGAGAGATATCGCTGGCGCACAACGGCGTCCTGTTCCTGGATGAGTTGCCGGAGTTCAACCGCGCCGTCCTCGAAGCCCTGCGGGAACCGCTGGAGGCGGGGAAAATAAGCATTTCCCGGGCTGCAAGACAAACCGAATACCCTGCCAGGTTTCAATTTATCGGCGCCATGAACCCCTGCCCCTGCGGCCATTTTGGTGACCGCAGCGGGCGCTGCCAGTGCAGTTCAGAACAGATCAGGCGTTATCGGGGTAAGGTGTCCGGTCCGTTGCTGGACCGGGTGGACGTCCATATCGAAGTAGCGAACGTCTCACCGGACATCCTGGAGAGGCTGCAGGATGAACGGCCGGAGACCAGCGCGCAGGTGCGGCACAGGGTTATCCGGGCTTATCGCCGGCAACAGGCGCGCGCCGGCAAGCAGAACCACCTGTTGAAAAATGAGGAACTGGGAATATACTGCTGCCTCGACCAGCAACTGACTGAATTGTTGCACAAGGCCGTAAAACAACTGAATTTATCCACGCGCGGCATGTATCGCATGTTACGCGTGGCAAGAACTGTGGCAGATCTGGCAGAATCCGATGCCATCATGCCGCAACACCTGAGCGAAGCGATTTCCTATCGCAATAGTTCCGGCGGGGTTTGAAAGGACAGCCGACCGAAACCATGGCCGTAATTATTGACATGTTTGACGCCAGGCAATAAGGTAAAATACATTATGATGGACACTGAACGTTACGAATTTTCCGTTAGGGTAAAAACCGCCTATATTCAGGAACAATCTCTTCCTGAAGACAACCGGTTTGTATTTGCCTATACCATTTCGATTACCAATACAGGTAGCGTATCCGCAACCCTGCTGCGCCGGCACTGGGTCATCACCGATGCGAATAACAAGGTACAGGAAGTCCATGGGGACGGGGTCGTCGGCGAGCAGCCCCACCTGCTTCCCGGCCAGACTTTTCAATATACCAGTGGCGCCGTTCTGGAGACCCCGGTGGGCTGCATGGAGGGCGCTTACGACATGCTGGCTGAAGACGGCGTTGAATTCGCTTCCCCAATCCCGATTTTTAACCTGGCCACACCGCACACGCTGCATTAGCCCGGATTTCTCATTACCAATGGATGCGATGATCACGCAGGATTTGGTGATATCCAACCGCTTCTGACCACATATCGATGCCGACCTTTGCCATTGGCGACCTGCAGGGATGCTACGATGAACTGATGGACCTGCTGGAGCAGGTCCGGTTCGAACCCGGTCGTGACCGGCTCTGGTTTACCGGTGACCTGGTCAACCGCGGCCCGCAATCACTGGCCTGTCTGCGTTTTGTCAAAGACCTGGGGGATACGGCCATCACGGTATTGGGCAACCATGAACTGCATTTGCTGGCGATCGGCAACGGCCAGCCCCAGTACCAGCATGACGCAGATACCCTGGATGAGATACTGGCGACGGATGATTGCGCCGAGCTGCTGGACTGGTTACGACACCTGCCCCTGATCCATCACGATGAACAAACCGGCTTCACGCTGTTGCACGCCGGCTTGCCGCCGCAGTGGCGGCTTGACCAGGCCCTGGAATACGCGCAGGAAGTGGAGCAGGTATTACGGGGTCCGCAATACAAAGACTACTTCGCCAATATGTACGGAAACGAACCGGCCCGCTGGTCCGCCGACCTGGACGGCTGGGAGCGGCTGCGTTTTATCACCAACTGCCTGACGCGTATCCGCTACTGTAGCGGGGACGGCGTGCTGGAACTGGAAGAGAAAGGCGCGCCCGGCGCAGAATCCGCGCTGCCCTGGTTCGAGGTGACAGACAGAAAAAGCCGGCCGGACAAAATCCTGTTCGGCCACTGGGCCGCACTCAGGGATTACCGCCAGGACTACGGCCGCTTCAACGTCTACCCCCTGGATATGGGCTGCGTCTGGGGCGGCGAACTGGTCGCCCTGCGGCTGGAGGATGAAACGTATTTCAGGACGCCGTCAAGGCAGAGATGACAGATATTTGGGGTCAGAGTAAAAATACAGTCTGGTTGGCAAAACGCGTTGATTTGTTCTTGCGTATTTTTACTCTGACCCCAAAATTCCCTTTCTTTCCAGGAGCAGCAAACTGTAGGGATACTCGTTGCGCTCGTCCGCCGGGTGGTCCCGGCGTTCGACCTCGTTCCAGGCGCTCTCGTCGAACTGCGGGAACCGGGTATCGCCGTTGACTTCCGCCTCCACCCGGGTCAGGTAGATACGCATGGCCTGGGGCAGGAACTGTTCGTACAACGCGGCTCCTCCCATGATCATGACCTCCTCATGGCCGGCGCAGGCAGCCAGTGCGCTTTCCGCGTCATGGAAAACGTCACAGCCTGGCGCCGTGTAATCCGGTTGCCGGGTGAGAACGATGTTCTGCCGTCCGGGTAGCGGGCGGGCGACGGATTCATGGGTCTTCCTGCCCATGATAATGGGTTTGCCCATGGTGATCGCCTTGAAATGGCGCAAATCACCGGACAGGCGCCAGGGCAAGGCGCCGCCGGCGCCGATCACGCCCCGGCGGTCCATGGCGACAATGAGTGAAATGATCATTGAGTTCTTAAGTAATCGAATAGGGGTTAAGGAATTGCCTGCCCCAGAGTAATCTTTTATCGATTTCACCAAGCTTTGCTTCATCGCATACTGCATCCCAGTGTTCTTCGATTGCCGCTTTCAGGTTATCAATAACGGCTCTCGCATCAGCTTCCGCTATCAGGTAGTTGTGTGCAGTCTCAAGGCAGGTTGTCAGCCGGCTGGAATTATTGTTCTCCGATATCAGCATTGCCTGCGAGGCTTCATTGCCGGTACGACCCTGCGGACAGATATCATAAGCCGGCGTGAGCGTTAATTCCCTGCCCTCCCAGAATGCCGCGTGGTTACGCGCATGATCATCCGTATTGCCGCACAGAACGTTAAAGACCAGGCGCGAGAATAATTCTCTCAATGTCTGCTTCGGATCGGTGAAACGATGGCGGATTATCTCGGCCAGGGTCTCATAGCTGGCATAGCGCGCCATCACCTCATCAAGACCAAGCAGCGTCAGTGCTGACACCATTGCTTTACGTGTCCAGCCTTCACCGGAGTAATTCCGGTCAAAGCGCTTGACCAGCAGTACACCCTTACCGGCTGCACTTGCCAGTTTCACCGGTGCCACATTGATCCCCGCGAGAGCGGCGAGTTTCATCGCGATAAATTCCGCTTTGATCACGTTGTAAAGATCACTGCCGGATGAGAACTTTGCGATGTATTTTACACCCCTGTCTTCGATCAATGCCTTGGGGCGTGCGCCACCAATTGAACTGCCGTGCAGTAGCGCCAGGTCCAGTTCCGGCGTCAGCGGTATGCCTTGCTCTACACGCTCGGCAGATTGAAGCAACTCTTCCAATTCCACGTTGCCTGCAGAACGAGGCACATATTCAGAAGGCGATTGTTGAAAATCCAACGCCCCGGCACGGTCAGAACCGGATTCCAGAAGATAAGTCAGTTCATCCAGTTCGCCCGTATCCGTCCCCTCAGCCTTCAGCCCCAGTTTTTTATTAATAATCACCCGCCGACCCCATGCATCGGGCGAGGCGTCACGAATACAACCAGGCATACTCAAGCCATTGGTGAGGGGCAACTCGCCGGCCCTTAACGGTAATTCCGGATCATAGATGGGGATAGCAGGCATTGAATCGTTGATCCGCTCAAGATAACTTCGCCCGTAGTTGAATAGAACCAGGTCGTTGTCAGCTTCGAGCCTGCCCGCAACAACAGGCTCTGTTTGATCGGGCAGCCATATCCAGACAAAGGCCTCTCTAGAAATCATCATCTACCGTCCGTGGGGACCTGCGCACTGACTTGGGGAGGAGCGCCAGGTGGTTTTCCGTTTGCTGAATATGACGGGCAAGCACGGTTTCATCAGCGTCAAACAGTTTCACGTCAACGACAGTGGCAACTTCAAACACTGCACCGATCCCGCATTTCGGGTCACCTCTCTCAATACGTTGCAGCAGCCCCCTGGAAATGCCGGCCCGGTCCGCTGTTTCCTGGGCGGTGAGTTTGCGTTGCTTGCGTGCGGCGCGAATCAGTTTGCCCAGGAGACTGACTGCCGCGCGACTGTAACGTGAATAGCTGTGTGTGACTGATTTTGACATTATATTGATTTATATATAGACCATTTACCCATTTTATGGTCTTTACATATTACAAATTAATTCCAAACCGGGATATTGTCAAAGTATTTCACGCGCTATAGCCGGAACAAAAGATGTCCTGGCAGCGCTGGCGCTGATCAAACGGCAATGGGGGCGGCTATGGACGGGTGCGCCTGGTAATCGACCAGCTCGAAATCTTCGTAACGGAAGTCAAATATATCGTTAACGTCTGGATTGATCTTCATCTGCGGTGGTGGCAGGGGGTCTCTTTTCAGCTGCTCATCTGCCTGCTCCAGGTGGTTCATATACAGGTGCATGTCTCCCAGCGTATGGACGAATTCACCCGGCGCAAGACCGGTCACCCGGGCTATCATCAGGGTGAGCAGGGAATAGGAGGTGATGTTGAACGGTTTAGTGACATCCATAAATGTAGCCAAATCACTTCGCGCAATTCTGATATTCGCTTTCACAAAATGAGGAGTTGATTTTATCACCTCACTGGAGACAGGATAGTACGATTACAAATATGGAAATAAGTAACTAAGACTTCCGTCTGATAGAGTAAATCAGATTAACAGTCCCCGTTTCTCACCACAGAACTGTAGCCTGCAAGGCTGGGATGAAAACTTTTTAGTTCGGCGGGGAAAAGGTTGTAAATTCAGCTCTCATTAATGATAAATACCCACCATTTCTACTTATCCTGTTGACGTCGCAAATCACCTTTTCTGCCGAGAACAAATACTGAAACAAGGCCAATCACGCCGCATCCTCCTATTGCCGCCCCTGCCAACTGTGCGCCCAGCACTGATATGGTCGCTCTGGAAATAATCGCCAAAGAACCGATGATTACCGCACAGGTCTGTCCCATTTTTGCTTCCTGGTATTCGTTAGAAATAATTAATCGCTCCATATTACGGCGATGGCCTGTTTCCTGCTCAGCCACCGCAATGATACGGTTTGCAGCGTCGGGCACTACCTGATTATATCGTTCGAGCACGTTCGGGGGAGGAAGGGGACCACTGAATTGTTCCGTAACTTGAACGACTTGTTGACTGGTTTGTTGTTGCGTAGGTAGCTGTTGTTTTTTGACAGGCGCTTTACGCTGAGAGCTATGTCGCGGTCTTCCCATGTTCGTATTTCCCTATAGCGGTTTTTATATCGTTGCCGATGCGTTGCCAATCACGGGACAACGCTTCTGAATCGGAGCGGCGCAGAAATTCCTCCTTCATCCTCGAAGAGGTATCCGGCCACAGTTCAAGAGTGGATGACGCGCCTCGCAACCAATTTTTTATTTTTTTACCCATAACAAATCTATCCGGATTGTTGACTTTGAGTATAGCGGGTTTGTTTTATATCGTCATCTTTTATAGATAGTCAATTTATCGGTGAGCATCCTTTTTGTTTCTTGCCAGTACCAAGAAGCTGTAGGGATATTCGTTGTGCGCGTCTGCCGAGTGGTCCTGGCGGTCCATGGCAATTATAAGCGAAATGATCATTTAAACGGCGATAAGTGCGGGGATGGACGAATGCGCCTGGTATTCGATTAGCTCAAAATCGTCGTAGCGGAAATCAAAAATACTTTTTACCTCGGGATTGATCTTCATCTGCGGCGGCGGCAGGGGATCTCTGGTCAACTGCACGTCCGCCTGCTCCAGGTGGTTCATATACAGGTGCGCATCTCCCAGCGTATGCACGAACTCGCCCGGCGCAAGACCGGTGACCTGGGCAATCATCAGGGTCAGCAGGGAATAGGAGGCGATGTTGAATGGTTTAGTGACATCCGTATTATTAACTGAATCACTTCGCACAACTCTTATATTCGCTTACACAAAATGAAAAACTGATTTTATCACTTCGTTGTAGGTGTAATAGTACAATTTAAAATCTCCGATTGACAATCAAGTAACGCCGGCAGGGTAGCTGTTGACCCTTCCGTTTCACTTGTGGTTGAAGCCAGACTGAACGACGAAACTCGAAGCGGGCGTAGCGCCTGTATCCTCGGATTTAGAATACCTCCCTAGCCTATTCCGTCATATCTGTGTCCCAGTTTTCACGGCGTTATTCGTATGTGAGCACATTCATCTGTCGCTTCAATAGAGAGAAATTTACTGTTCGCTAGTTTTAACCATTCCTGCGCGCTGACGGTAACAACAGGAATCTTTATGTTGTACAAATCTGCTGCTACGAACGCACCTATTGCGAGTATGCTGTCAATGCATTGCATTACGATTGCACAAGGCGCTGTACGTCTATATACACTCTCAACTAATGCACTGGAAGATGACGAAGATCCTCGGCCGGACACCATAACAAGAATACGGTCCTTAATATTCAAACCGTGCTGCGGGTGGGATGTGTCACAAATTTCTCCACTCTCTAATTCGATCCCTCCCCAGAAACTCAGTGGTTCATTTAACAGTAATATGTCACCTTGGGCGGTGCCGTGGTGAATTGTGTCACCTATAATAATATGGTCAGCGTCAAAAGTATCATGAGTAACGTTTTGCGAATCCATACCATTAGACATTTTGTAATCTCGACCGTACGATAATTCCAACCATTTAAATTCAAATACTCTTTTTTTCTAATTGATTACATATATTCTTGAACAACTAATCACAGACAAATCCTGATTCTGCTGAACGAATGCAGTCTTCAATTGACATCAATCCGGCCCGTCGCTTTAGATTGCCCGGGCCGTAGTGCGCCCATTTAACGGAATTGGTAAGTATGACACCCCTGCAATCACGCACTACTGGTGCAAGATAAGTACATGTATCTACTACAATACATGCGCCAAAATCCACCAGGTTTTGATACCAGTTTTGAGCTTTAATTTGCGCGGCTATTTCTCGTGAGGTAGAAATATATACTTCAACTACTGCCCTTTTGCCTTTGACTAAAGCAGTCAGGTGTTGAAATTCTGATACTGAGAAATGGGGCGTCCCCAGACAAATTGCTGATACGATCTCTCCTGGCTTAACAGGACAGAGCATTTTTGCGGCAGCCCGTAAGTCATCTGCTGTAATGTTGAGATTTTTGTTTTTACTGTCAGAACTGCGCAATACCTGTTCTAAAGTCGGTGCTTCCGGCGTTATACCAGCAATATGAAACAAGGCTACAGATCCAGAAGTTGCTGCCGCAGCACCCAGTAATTTTAATTCATTCTCATTCGCATCGCTTGGTACTCCAATAATCACGGAAATAGCGGAACCAATATGCTTACCAAGGCAATAACCGACGCAGCCAAAATAAATATCTCGACCTAATTTCGCTTCCTGAATTTCTGCCACTTCAACCACTACTGATGCCAGACGGTTCTGATCGCAATGTAAACCTGTTAGGGGGACTCTGCCGGTTATCGCCGCACATACATCAACAAAATCTCCATAGCGTTCCGTTCGAGCTCCTAATACTGAATTGGCAAAAACGATCGCGTTGGATTCAGCCCAGGCAACATGTTCACCGAATTTTGGGCGTTGTTGCCGCTGGTATGGGGCACATGTAAGTGTGGGGACACAGCCTATTCTCGTGTATTTTTCCGTTAACTTACGTTGACTTGCTATTCTAGCCTCATCACCTACATTTAATTCCGGACTTTTCGTATCCACCGCACCAACATTAAGAGTAGTAGGCACGCTGACACGGGCTTTAAGAGATACAAATCTATCAATAAAATCTATGCTGGATTGTCCATGATAGAGGCAACTATCAATGTGGGCGGAAGCAATGGGAACAAATTTTTTTGCTCCGACCACTTTGGCATAATCTACTAAAAGGTTCATTGCTCGTTGTTTATCAGCACCCAGTCCCCCGGCCAGCATCTCAGATTCTCTGTCGTCAAGTTTGGGAATCTGCATTATTTATCCTACAAATTACGTTCTCTGGTTTGATTACGGAAGTGCGAACACGCAAAAGCAATAACTAAAACCAAGGAGATAAGTACAAAATTCAATATTATTGAATTAAGTTAATTAACATCTCAGCTGCTGCCAAGTCTTCTAATGACGCACCAACAGACTTAAAAAGGGTGATTTCATCGGAAGATGTACGTCCTTCACATTTGCCGGAACACAATTCAGAAAGTTCAGCTATTACTGACTCCTCACTAAATAGATTAGCGGCTATCGGTTGAATGAGATCTCCAGCTTCGGAAAGTGCGCCTGCGCGTGTATCCACAAACACCTTGGCAATTTGAATCGCTTCATTATCGGTTTCTCGCATATTGGGTTTAAAGCTACCTACCAAATCCACATGGACACCGGGTTTTAGCCAGGCTCCTAGAATTAGTGGTTGTTCAGACAATGTTGCAGAGGAAATTATATCTGCCATTTTGGCTGCCGATTCTAGATCAGATACAACCTCATATTCGATATTGTCTTTTTTAACACGTTCGATAAGGTTTTTGGCTTTCTCCGTTTGTCTCCCCCAAACTAATACTTTTCTGATTGGACGCACACAACTATGCGCTTCAATCAAGTGAGGAGCTTGCGCTCCGGTTCCAACCATTAGTAATGTCTCGGCATCTTCTTCGGCCAAATAACGTGAGGCTACAGCCGAAGCTGCTGCAGTTCGACGTGCGGTCAACATGCTGCCATCAATAATGGCAAGTAATTGACCCGATTCGCCGTGACTCAGTATATAAGTAGCCTGCACTGCGGGCAGGCCCATGGCATTGGCTCCTGGGAAAACTGTTGCTATTTTAACGCCTAAATGTTTGCCCGGTCGCCAGGCTGGCATAAGCAGTAAAGTAGCATCAGGTTCGTTTTCATGGACTTCCATGGTGTGATGATGCCGTTCAGGGGCAACGGGAGGATGGGCAAACGCATGATCAATTACATCGACCAGGACTTCCATTGGTGTCGCTTCGAGTACTGTATTTGCATTTATGATTTTGGGTATCGATGATGACACTCCTGAATCGTTACTCATAAATCATGTTTCTCTACATTACACTCAACTTGAAATTTCACCGATTAATGTGCCCGGCGCAATTTCCGTATCGGGTTCGGAAATAATAATTTTTAATTTTCCAGATACGGGCGCTTCCACCTCAACTGCCACCTTCTCCTGCATTAATTCGCATAATAAGTCTCCTTTTTCAACATCATCACCATCTTCGAAAAACCATTGGGATAACAGGCTACCGCCATCTCCTTCCCATACTAATTTTGTTGTGTTATCCATATTAGATTTCTTAAAAAGTTGTTTTTATGGCTGCTAGTACTTTTTCCGCATTTGGCAAGGCGAACTGTTCCATAGGGGGAGAAAATGGTACTGATATATCAGGATAGGCGACTCGTCGAGGTGAGGATTTCAGAATTCGAACATCGGTTTCTACGACACTCGATATAATTTCAGCACCAACGCCATAGCTTAGATAATCATCATCTACAGCGACCAGTCTCCCGGTTTTTTCAACTGAATTGAATATTGTTTCACGATCAAGCGGTGCGATTGAACGAATATCGATAACCTCAGCACTTATTCCCTCTTTTCCTAATGAATCTGCTGCGTCGAGGCTATGATAAAGGCATATGCCCATGCTAACGATAGTCACATCTGTTCCTTCACGTATAACATTGGCTTTATTGAGGGGAGTACAATACTGTTCACGGGGAACATTTACGGTTGCTCGTTCTTCGATCCCTAGAAACGGAACGCCCAGGCAATTTTTATGCAGCATGAATACAACCGGGGAATCATCTCTGATAGCAGAGGTCATCATTCCTTTGGCATCATAGGAATTTGAGGGCATTACTACCTTGAGGCCAGGTAAATGGGCGAATGTGCTGTACAAACACTGCGAATGCTGTGCAGCGTCACCATAGCTTCCACCAACAGCAGTATTGATAACCAACGGTACAGATACTTGCCCTCCTGACATGTAAGGGGTTTTGCCAGCAGCACTGTAGATTTGCCCCATACAAACACCAAAGAAATCGACAAACATCAAATCAACGATAGGTCGCATACCTTCAATCGCCGCACCAACACCGGCACCAATGAATCCGGTTTCTGAAATCGGTGTATCTATAATTCGTTCTGCTCCGAATTCATCATAGAGACCTGCGGTATGTCCCCAAATCCCACCAACGTGTCTAATGTCCTCTCCCATACAAAACACACGATCATCAAGCCGCATTTCTTGAGCAATTGACTCACTGATGGCGCGCCCCATGTTGAGCTTTCTATTACTCACGCTTGTCATTACGATTCTTCTCTTTAATCTGCCTGGTAAACTCTGAGTGTTATTATTTATTCATAAGAAGTAATTAATGCATCTTCAGGCCGTGGATATTCACTCTCACGTGCATAGACTATCCATGAGTCCACTTCCTTTTTTACTTCATCTTCCAGCCGCGTCAGGTCATCTTCTGTTGTTACTTTTTCGTCTAATAGTCTTGCGCGTAGTTTGGGTATAGGATCGTTTTCTGGCAAAGCACTCTTTTCTTCGGCCGGTCGATACTGCTCGACGTCTCCTTTAAAATGCCCCTCCATCCGTACGGTTTGAATCTCAATTAGCGTCGGCCCAGCGCCTTCACGTGCCCTGCCTACAGCCTCTCGTGCTGCTTCATATACCAGATAGGGATCATTATCTTCTACCAGGATCCCCGGCATGTTATAGCCCTCGGCCCTGGCAACATTGGACTCTACGGCTGTTGATTCTTTTTTTGAGACGGATACCCCCCATGAGTTATCTTCTATAATGGTAATTAAGGGTAATCGCCATAAACCAGCCATATTCAGCGTTTCATGGAATGCTCCCTGATTTGCGGCACCCTCGCCGACAAACACGACCGCAACATTATCTCTGCCACGCATTTTGTAACTCAGCGCTGCACCTAGCGCCATTGGCATACCTTCGGCAACTATCCCTGTTGTGGAAAAGTTCTTACTCTTATCAAATAAGTGCATATGACCACCGTAGCCTTTGCAAAGTCCTGTTTTTTTACCCAGCATTTCCGCGGCCATTCCTTTGCCGGAAACACCTCTTGCTATAGCAATATGATGTGAGCGGTGGCCTGTACCGCACCAGTCATCATGGCGTAAATGCGGTATCACACCTGCTGCACATGGTTCTTGTCCGGCTGACACATGGTACTCTCCAGGAAAAATACCTTTCGCTAAATCAAACTTTGGACTCTTCCCTTCCATATAGACGTCCGTCATACATGCTTCAAAGTAACGATTCTTGAGCATCTGCTCATACATCCATATTTTCGTGTTAGCGTTTAAAGTCATTATTTTTCCTGATATTGCATCCAGACCCATTTAAGTTAGTCTGGAAAAACTGCAACTAACTCGATTTCAACCAGGTTTCCATCAAACGCGATTCGTGAAGATTCAACCGCTGTAGCAGCAGGGTAGTAGTCAAGTCCGTCATAATATTCCATCCGAACTTCATTACCGCTCTCAAAAAAAGCAGCTAAATCTTCCGTGAAGATATTTTCTTTAACCACATGGCCGAAGCCTAAGTTAAATGCTTCAAGTGTTCTCTTTAACTTGTCATAGATAACACGGTATTGACCAGCAATATTATCTGTCTCCACTGCCTCTAAGGCATCATTACTTGAGACCGTTCCTGACACAAACAACAAGTTGCCTGCCTTGACCGCCTGGGAAAATCCGAAATTGGTTTCTGCTTCTTCATGCAAATGAAATACCTTTCGATTACTGACCATATCCTACCTCACATATTGGTGTTCATAATGATGCCTACAGACTGAATAAAGATTTATTTTGATGAATTCCACTAATTATCGATTTCTGGTTGAGCGATGAATAAGGTCAGGATGCCAATAAAACCAAAATATATGAATGCATACACATGCGCTTCGTATCCCATTGTTTCTACGTCCCGCCATAGCTCAAAATAAGTACCAGAGATAACGACAAATCCAAAGAAAAGCATGAACATGGAAATACCAGCCCCCACCAGGCCTAAAGTTTTTGCCGAATTAAAGGCGTCTACAGTTGTATTACGAACCTTCCAAAGCTGTAAGGCACTAATCGAACATAACGATCCGATGGCTAATTTTGAAATCCAGATAAAAGCAAACCCGATATGAATGAGTGGCGGACTTTCTATTGCACGCCATAGGCCGGGAGCATTTATTGCTCCTTCCATAGAAAAAACGAATGCAACAGAATTATATCCATCCCGGTAGGCCATCAAATTAGCTATGCCACCTAGTAGGCCCCAAAGTGCAATTGATACCATGAAACTTATTTTTACAAGTTTTATCAAAAATTTGTTATCCCGTAATGAGAATACAGGTTAGTGTTCTCAGAAATTATGTTGAAAAATGAATTCAGCTCCTAACCGGCCCAAATATCACCTACTCTATAACCGCTGGGAAAGGGATCGGAAGGATCTAATACATAGTTGGCAAATCCTGTAATCCAGGCTTGGCCACTGATTGTAGGTACAACAGCCTTATACCCGCCAACCTGGGTTTCTTCGGTTAAACTACCATTGAAAAGGGTTCCCAACACCCCTTCGTGGCAAAATCTTTCATTGAGAGCTAATTCACCCTTAGCATACATCACGGCCATTTTGGCACACGTGCCGGTGCCACAAGGAGACCTATCTAAAACCCCAGTCCAAGTTGACGGTCGCTTCCAATCAAGTATTCCGGTCGCGACTGTCACAGCATTTTTACGACTCGCATCAGGATGTGTTGGTGGACCGGAGATTTGAGAGATCGTGGGCCCCGTAATCTGATCATTTTCAGGATGGACGACAGGTAATTGTTCACAAGTAGCGACACGTAGCATTTCACTCACACGTGCGATCTCTCCACCATTTTCAGAACTGAGTTCAATCCCTAGTTTTTGTGCATCGGCAATGACATAGAACATTCCTCCCCAGGCAATATCAACGACAACCCGTCCCAAATGGGGTACATCAATTTCAGCGTCCAGATGCATGGCAAATGCCGGTACGTTTTTAAAAGTGACTTGTTTTACCTTTCCATTCTCACAATCCGCCTTAACCTTGATCAACCCTGCAGGGGCTTCTAATGTCAATTCTGTCACGGGTTCAACCATGGGGATCATTCCGCACTCAAGAAGCACTGTAGTCACACAGATGGTATTGGTTCCTGACATGGGTGGGTATTCCGTCTGTTCCATGATGATATAACCAGCATCTGCGTCGGGGTGAGTTGGAGGCATGATGACATTGCAGCACAGGACCGGATACCCCCTGGGCTCACGTAACATCCGCAGACGGATGTAATCGGCATTGGCTTCCATCCACTTCATCTTGTCGAACATTGACTGCCCGGGCACATCTAACACTCCCGCTGTAATGACACGCCCAGGCTCTCCACAAGCATGTGCATCTACTGCAGTAATCATATTGGAAAATTGCATCAACTTCTCTCCGTGGTAGAACCTCGGCTATTTATTTCGCTGGTGTGATGTCTCACCTTAGTTTCAAACCCAAATATACTATTTACACTGCGTATGATTTAAAAATTTATAAATAGCGGTATAGTCGTCATCGCCATATCCATGCTCTTCTGCAAGTTGATATGATTCTTTTACACAGTTTGCTATCGGCATCACGACTCCCACATCATAGGCGGCTTGGGAGATTAACGTCATGTCCTTAGTCATTAAGTTCAGCGGGAAATCGATTTCGAATTCCATTCCCTTCATCTTTTCCTTTTCAGTCACTAAAAAAGGTGCCGCAACAACACTACCTGTTATTTGGTCGAATAACATATCGCGATCAATTCCCAGAGCCTGACCTAGCACAGCACTTTCCGCGAACGCCGTAACCGAGCATGCCATCATATGGTTCAATACCAATTTCATGGAAGAGGCGCTACCGCATGGACCTAAGTAATCAATTTGACTACCCATAATTTCCATCAATGGTCTAACCACCTCTAGATCGGTCTTATCTCCTCCCACACTAAATTTTAAAGCACCTTCTTCTGCATGCACACGTGTGCCCGAGACCGGCGTTTCGAGAAAGCGAAGCCCTCGCTGTTTGCACTCGGCAGCTATTTCGCGTGCGAAAGCTGGATCGACGGTACTACAATCCATCCATACGGTGTCGTGAGACAAACTATTGAGAAAACCATGCTCGCCTCGTGCCACCGCATTAACCGTGGCAGGCTCAGCAAGCATCGTGATCAATACATCCGCACCCTGTGCTGCTATGGGAGGTGCTTCGGCAAAAACAGCACCATTGCTAAGCAATCCCTCCGCTTTTGAATGGGTCCGGTTGTGTACAACTAATTCATGCCCTGCGCTTAGGAGATTTTGAGCCATTCGGCTGCCCATGATACCGAGCCCAATAAAAGCCACTTTCATAATATCATCCCTCGTTTCGAGCTATCAGGCCAAGTTTTATAAAACCAATGACATGCCCATCCATGAACCCGAACATTCGCGTCAAAGTTGAGATATTATTAACCCGACCGACCCTCTGCCTTGAACAGGGTTTAAGCGAAGCTCCAATCTTCAATCAATTGAAAAAAAAGCGCAGGGATGCACCAATGTTAAGCGGTCGACCCCGTGTATAATGTAACGGTTGTCGACGATCAAAATCTGCACCTGTGACCACTCTTTCATTCGTCAAGTTTTTAGCATAGAGGGTTAACTCCCACTTATCGGTGGCAAAACCAGTGTAAAGGTTGAAGGTTGTACTACTGGGAATAGTACGAAGCGGCACGGCACCGCCGGTCCCTAACTCGGTAACCTGATCATCGACGTATGACATATCTCCTCGAAGTGACCAATCCCAACCTAAAAAAGCCTCGGGGTTAACGTAACTAAAACCAACATTGGCGGTCCATTCCGGAACATATGGCGTCCTGTCACCTGCAAATGCGTTAATGTTGCCCGCATCCTTACTCAATTCAGATTTGTTATATCCCAGTGCAAAATTTACAGACAAACCTTCACCGAGTTGACTTGCGACTTCCAATTCCATACCATCACTGTCTACCTGGAGATCCCCTAATTCGACGATCCATCCACACTGGAGATTCACCGTATTTCGCGCATCTTTCCAGTCGATATGGTATCCCGAAACACGTACTGTGGTATTACCTAATAATGTTGCTTTAACACCCCCTTCGTAATTCCAAAGTGAATCGCTTTCAACGAAGGGTGGAAGTTCGGTTATTCCCAGGCCCGCAATTTCATCCGCACAAAAACCCAGGTTGACAACTTGCGATACAGCGCCCAAGCGGAATCCTTTCGTTACAGAGGCGTAAAACAGCATGTCATCGTTTACATGGTAGACAATTTCACCTTTTGGATTGACGCCATTTTCCGATATTGATTCATCAACTATATCGCGGCCAAACTCGGCCCAGCCTGCCCAGTCCAGGAATGTATCTTGTGTATAATCGAAGTAGCGGAACCCTCCAGTAACTTCGATATCGCCAAAACGAAGTGACGCTTCGCCGTAAAACGCAAATTGTTCTGTTTTTATATCGAATACACCGTGAAAGGTGTTGTCAATACCTTCAGAATCAGCTATTACGCTGGGGGGCACAAAACCATAGAAGCTGCCAATCGGAGTAAGTGTCCAGGCATCCCACCCGGGTATTGGCAGATCCGATATAAAAAGACGTTGTTCATCTTCATAATAGAATCCCAACAGGCCTGAGATATTTTCTGTTAATTCAAAATTGGCACGCAGGTCCTGGCTGAAACGCTCCATCCTTGTATCATTGATGTTTGTTGCACCCACAACCGGAATATCGTTGTTGGCGCCAACACAGGCTCCGGAAACTGCCCCACACATGCCGCCGGCCTGTAAAGCAAAATCGCGAAAACGCGGGGTATCCTCCAGAATATCCAGAATGTCCCGTTCTGAATAGGCAGTCACAGACGTTACCTGTAAGCGTTCGTTCACCGTCCAGTCAGCCTGCAATGTAGCAAACCACATTTCATCATCAAACGTTTCATCAATGGGTTTTGCTGTTTGTAACTCATCTGTTACCTGCCACTGCGACAGTGATTCGCTGGATATAAGATGACTTACTTGCATTACTGCTGCTATACCCGCCATCGGGTCATTTGGGACGTACTCATCCGGTCGGCCATCCGCCTTAGTCTTCTGGTAGGCAAATGTGCCTTTCAAGGTTAGGTCATCAGAGGCATCCCAGAGACCGGAAACACGGCCGCCCCAGGTATCGTCACTGTTATAGTCCTCATCGCCGCCAAGAGGATAGACATTATCAATGAATCCACCATTAGAATGACTAAAACCCACGAAACGCGCGGCGAAATTATCTGCAACAGGTAGATTGACTACCGCATGTCCCGCATAATTGGGGTCACCATGTTTCGTATGTGAGGCAGAAACACCTCCTTCAGCCGCGAACTCTTCAAAGTCAGGCGCTTTGGGAATGATGCGGATCGCACCCGACATGGAACTGGCCCCGAATAATGTTCCCTGAGGGCCGCGCAGCACTTCGACACGGTCTATATCAATCAATCCTGAATCGGGCTGATAACCAGATGTTGTCAAAGGGGTTTCATCAAAAAAGACACCAACTGTTGCAGGTACGTTTGCGTTAAAGCGGTTCAATCTTGTCGTATTGACACCGCGCAACTGTAATTGGGTCTGACCAGGCCCTGAGTTATTGTAGGCTAAGCTAGGTACCAATCTCATATAATCGTTAAATCCAGTTGCAGCATTTGCCGCCAGGTCATCACCATTGATCGCTTGTATGCTGCCACCGATGTCTTGCAGAGATTCTGCTCCTCTTTTACGTGCTGTAACTACCACTTCTTCCAATATGGAGCTTTGCGCATAAGTCATAGGTAAATATGTTCCGTTAGTGAAAATCGCGAGAAAAATTATAATTGATTGCCAATTAACGAAACGATTTACTAGTGTATTGTTACTATTCATATTCTGCCCCCCTTAACCTTGATCAAACTTCATAGTAGAGAACACCATTGAGACTTAACTCCTGCTCGCCCCAAATTAAGATATAACTCACAACTGATGCTGCTATTTTAAATCCTAAATTAATATAAAACAAATTATATTTTATATTTTATATTTTATATTTTATAAAATTGTTATACCATTATAGTGATATTTATTTACCTAGTGCAAATAACTTTATAAATATCCCACTCAAAAATTCTGAATATGGGATCCAATAAAATCCATTTGAACAGGTATAACAAAGGATAAATCTTATTAAACAATTAGATGGAGTGGTCATGATGACTGATACAAACGTTGATACAGCTTCAGGTTCGCCACATCTGGAAAGGCCAAGAAATAGATTTTCTATTCCAGTAGAAGGTACGGACAACCTGTTTACTCAATCGTGGTTTCCCATCTGTTTATCATCAGAGGTCTCAGTGGGAAGTGTGATCGGCAAAGATTTTCTTGATGGACAGGTTGTAATCTTCCGTGGAGAAGATGGAATAGCAAAGGTATTCAGTGCTTATTGTTTACATATGGGCGCTAATCTCGCCAACGGAAAGGTTATTGGCAACGAACTCAGATGCGCGTTCCACCATTGGGAATATGATGAGCTGGGACAATGTATTCGAACAGGTGTTGGAGATAAGCCACCCGCCAGAGCAAAGTTATTCTCATTCCCCACTGAAGAGCATTGCGGAATAATCTTTGCCTTTAACGGAGTGTCTCCGCTCTATCCATTCCCCGATCTTTTTGAAGATGGAAAATATACACCCGATGAACTCCTGATCTCTACCCACGAAGATCCCCGCCCCCCTTGGCCGGTTGACCCATGGTCTATCAGAGGCAACACCCCGGACTGGGCTCATTTCGCTTGTGTACACCACATGAGTATTGCAGATGTCGATAGGCCTGATCCTGAGACTAGCTATCAATATGATAAATACACTGTAAAATTTGATGCCCCGGTTAACCGACAATTACCAGGTGGAGTGGAAGATAAACTGGTATATAAAGCACAAATTACAGGCACCACATTATGGCATAATCATGGAACGTTCAATGGTCGCTGGCATTTTCTATTATCAGCCTTGGGAATACCAAAACCAGGGACAAGTTCGCATTATTATGTGACGGCGGTTCACAAAGGCAATGGTTCAGATAAGGAGGAAGCTGAAGCACGAGAATTAGTAGCAGAAATTACAGATATGTGGGAAACCATGCTGGATGAGGATCATATTATACTCCGCGATCAGCATTATGATCCTGGTTTACTAACCGAAGCTGATGCATCCGTAGTTAGATTTCTTCAATTTGTCAAGACTTATCCAAGGGCACATCCTGCATATCATTTTATGCGATAAAGGTTGTTTTACCTCTGAATATATCCTGGACGAGATATCAAACAAATTGGTTTTAGTATTTGGAAACTCCGTTTAATTGAAATAATCTGGCCGGCAAAAACAGACAAACCTTAGATGACTTCTGAAAAGTTAAGGCTTTCGCTGATCTGTATTTTAATATATGTAGTGATCGCCGGTTTTGTCACACAGATTGGTTTGCTCACGGGTCCGATAGCAAGTGCATATAATAAGGAAGTCACTTCCACGACGGCAATTTTTTCATTTCTTACCGGCGGCTTTTTAGCAGGTACCTTAGCTGCGTATTTCCTTTTTGATTACATCAGAATAAAATCCATGGTGCTCGGATATAGTCTGGTTCTTATTATTTCCGTATTGAGCATCTTATTCATTGAAAATTATTCCGTTCTACCAATATTTCTCGGGATAATCGGACTTGTGACAGGAATAAGCACATGTATAGCAGGAATAGTCATTGGAAAACTATGGGAGGCCAAGAAAAGGGAATCTTTTTTTATCGGATTGGATGCAGCTTATAACCTGGGTGGCGTATTTTTCCCGTTTGTAACTTCTTATATTTTATTACGTCAACTTCCATGGGCTTACTGTTTATTGGCCGTCGTCGCCTTTGCGGTCATTATCCTGTATCTTTCATTGCAATCCAGCTTCTCCAACATAAACTCTGACTATGATAAGTCAGCATCAAAAGGAGAGGTAGAATGGAATAGCGGCATTATAATTGCGGGAGTTAGTTTATTTTTAGTTATACATGGTAAATATTCAATAATATTGTGGTTACCTCAATATGCACAAAATGTATTGGCGTTGGGGACAGAAGAATCAGGCAAACTTATCTCATCTGTTTTTAGTACAGCTCTGATTGGATCTATAGCAGGAATATACATTGTTGCTAAAGTAAGGATTTTGTATTTTATTTGCGCGGCATTATTGATAGGGGCTCTGAGCGGTCTGCTATTTACAGTCGCTCATAGTTACGCAATAACTATTTTAATCGCGGCGACGTTTGGCTTGGCTGTATCCGTACTTTATAATGTTTTTGTTGTCTATGGGTTAAATTTTGTGTCTCTGCCCTCACATAAACACATATCCTTCATTATCGTATCAAGTGGGATTGCGGCAACAATTGCACCTTTTTCAAGCAGCGTAATTGTACAATGGCTTGATAGTCCTATCGCCGGCTTATATGCCGGTTCACTTTCATACTGCCTTGCTTTTACTGTTTTAGTGGCGCATGCAAAGTATATTACCTATTTTATCCGTTCAGAATCAAAAAGTTAATTAATCGTATGTGCTTTTCTCAACACTTGTCATCGAAAAATTGTAACCTGTAAATACTTATTATACTTTTAATTCTTGGACGGGTAGATCCAGCTCTCGACAAAAAATCGAAATTGCTTCTTTCATCAGTGTATCACCTTCGTTTCTAGTGGTGAGATACGCCACTCTCACTGTAGCATTCCACATAGCGTTAAGAACCGTCAACCTTGTTCGTAAGTGTTCATCAGAAATATTGTCTACAAATCGACGCCCAGTCATATGGAATAGATTTATCCAATTTTGATTTTCATCATATAACCTTTGTTTCTGACTTCGTTCCGAAAGCAATGCTCCGAATGCCCCATGCAAGAATTGATGATCTTGTATCTCTTCATAGGTGTCCCAAAGAACCACTAACAATGCCGAATTAAATTCTTCTATATTCCTCGCTCTGTCCAATTTTTCTTGGGCATTGTTAAGCATGATGTTCAAATCATCACTCATTAGGTGTACGATCAATTCTTCTTTATTGGGGTAATATCTATAAATTGTTGCTGTAGGAATATTAGCATCACGTGCAATCTGACCTAAGTTAACAGCAGCAACACCATGTTTAATGAATAGTTTCGTAGCAACTTTTAATATCTTTTCTACAGTTTGTTTACTTCTTTCCTGCTGTGGTGTGAAGCCGTGTTTGGATGTTGTATTTTTTCGCTTTGTTTTTTCCATATAGATTTGTGTAGTGATTTATGTATTCTTCAAATTATAATTGACTCAAAAATAATTATAAAATATAAATATATATTGACATGAAACCGTATTTAGTCGTCCCTGAAAAACCCTTAAAAGACACTCTAAGCTATTGATTATATTTGTTTAAGTTGTAAATATTCCTGGACTGAAATTGCCTGTTTTGGTATCATAATGCTCCATTTTCCTGCAATATCGGAGGCAAACATGACGCCCAGGCAAGCTGACGCCGCGACCCGCACCGCAACCGACCTGTTCCGCGAACGACTAGACAATATGCTCAACCAACGCCATGCCTTATATCGCCTGGCCGACCTGATAGAGTGGTCGGTGTTTGATAACGAGTTCGGGTCACTGTATTGCCCGGATAACGGTTGTCCGGGGAAACCGACCCGGTTGATGGTGGGCTTGCAGTATCTGAAGCATTGTTACGGGTTGTCGGACGAGGCGGTGGTGTCGGGCTGGGTGGAGAATCCGTATTGGCAGTATTTCTGCGGGGAGGTGTATTTTCAGCATGAGGCGCCGGTAGATCCGAGCAGTCTGACGCGGTTTCGGCGGCGCATTGGCCAGTCGGGGTGTGAGCGGATTTTGCAGGTGACGGTGGCGGCCGGGGTGCAGAGTAACGCAGTCAAAACCACAGATTTCAAGCGGGTGACGGTGGATACGACGGTGCAGGAGAAGGCGGTGAGTTATCCGACCGACAGCAAGCTGCTGAATCGGTCGCGTGAGCGCCTGGTACGGTTATGCCGGCGCCAGGGGGTGGTGTTACGCCAGAGCTATGCCCGCAAGGGGCCCAGGGCGCTGCAACAGGCGAACCGCTACGGTCACGCCAAACAGTATCGGCGGCTGCGGCGCGAAGTGAAGCGGTTACGCACGTATCTGGGCCGGGTGGTGCGTGACATTGAGCGTAACACCGCTGGCAATGCGGCCCGACAGGCGGTGTATGCGGACGAGTTGGCCTTGGCCAAGCGACTGTTGGGGCAACAGAAACAGGATAAAAATAAGCTGTACAGCCTGCATGCCCCGGAGGTGGAATGTATCAGCAAAGGTAAAGTGCATAAACGGTATGAATTCGGGGTGAAGGCGAGTATTGCCACGACCAACAAGAGCAACTTCGTGGTGGGGGGTATGGCCTTGCCGGGCAGTCCGTATGACGGCCACACCTTGAAGAAAGCCCTGGCACAGGTGCGGCGCTTGACCGGGACGAATATTGATGAGGCGTTTGTGGACAAGGGCTATCGGGGGCATGATGAAACGGCGAGTACGGTGTATATCTCCGGGCAGAAGCGCGGCATCAAAACCCAACGATTGAAACGGTCGCTCAAGCGCCGTCAGACGATTGAACCGGTTATCGGCCACCTGAAAGCCGACGGGCTGTTGGGACGTAATTACCTGAAAGGGACACAAGGCGACCAATTAAATGTCCTGTTGAGTTGTGCCGGTCACAACCTGCGCCTGATCCTGAGACGGCTCAGGTTTTTTTGTCTCGAAAAAAGGATACTTATACTGGCTTGGCTCCGCTTGTTGATGCCCGCAGCGCGTCTATTAAGCGCCGGCACACAGTTGAACCGAAAGCTGGCTTGTCTGGCTCCGCTACCGGCACCCATAATGGCAACCTGAAATGGGTTTTTCAGGATCGACTATTTAATCTTTTCACTACATTCTATCCAATTTGATTGAGGTGAAATTCATTACGTCAAATATCTTGTTTTACACTGAACCGCCCCGGGAATCCCGGAGACCCGTTAGTTTGAGTCATGCCGCTTTGCATGACCGGTTAAACCCGTCATAGTACATCTTTTCATACTCAGCCGGTGGCACGTTGCAAATGGGTACCAGCAGACAGCGATGTTCAAAACAGTCTACCCATTCTGATCCTAATACATACTGATGTTCAAAGACCAGGCGCACTGCCCGTTCCTGAATCTCCGAGGTATAATCATCCTCTCAAGAAATGGAGTCTCCGGCAAATCCGGGGCGGTTCAATCCAGGTCCGCGGGAAGCGGCCAGCTCAGGTGCAGGTCCTGGGCCCGGCTGAGCAGCTTCTGGATGCCGCCGGCACTCAGTTTGGTGCTGCGGCTGATGTCACGGACAGACCGGCTGCGTGCCGGAGCCGGAGTACGTCTCGTAGTTTACGCATTGTTGCCCTCTTGCCTGGCATGGTGGGCTCCTCCAAAAAGGAGAGAGCCTACCAAAGGGTTACAAGTTCAATGCGTTGAGTGTGATTCCGGTTGATTGTGAACGGTGATTCCGGGAACGTGAACAGTGATTCCGGAAATGACCCGAAAAGTGTTCACGTTCAACCGGAACAGGTGTTCACGATGAACCGGAATCAGTGTTCACGTTCAACCAGAATGAGTGTTCACGATCAGCCGGATTACGCAGCACCTTGTGAACAGTCGCCAATGACAGGGAAATCTCGTGGAGGCGCTTCAGTTCGCTCTGAATCCGCCTGGCGCCCAAGTTGCGTGTCTTGCGTAATTTAAGAATGAGCTGTTCTTCTTGCTTGCCAACCTTAGTGTTGGGGGAGTGATGAGGACGACGGCTCAGGTCAACCAGGCCGCCTTCTCCGTCTTGTTGGTAAGGTTTCCACCACTTCCTTAACGTGGGCCTGGATATGCCACACCGGCGACAGACAAGCCCGGCATTACCTGTTTCTTCATACAGCCGCACCCACTGTAATCGTTGTTGAATCTCTCTGTTCATAGACACCCATTTTATTGAAAGGATGTCTATGAATCACACATTTGATTGAAGTGTAAAAAAGTAATCCAATTCACTCTATTTTCTTTTTTCGCTGGGACAAAACCGAGTCGGCATGGTGCAAGAATACATTAGGTGTATCTTCGGAAAAAATGCTGCCAATCCAGAGAGAATCTTTACTATCACTAAGCAGATGAGGATCACCTGCTTCCAATATTGCGACTAATATGCTCCATTGCCTTTCCTTAGCTGCTGTGGGGAAAGTAGCAAGAAGAGAGCAAACATTCGCCTCTTGATGTTGTCGTTCCAGTGCAGTTAGGGCAGCATACCTGACTTCGTTTGTACTATGGTAATCAGCGAGATTACCGAGTTCCTTCGAAATCGATGGTGTGGGCTGTAACCAACCAGCAAGTTCTGCGGCTATCTCAGGTCTGGGCATCAAGCCACTCATTCTATCGACGATTAAACTCGATACGATTTCAGAATCTAGTTTCCTTAATGCCCGTCCTACTGTACTTCGTAAGGACTTTCTATCAATTGAATATGCGGATTTTATTAACTGGTGTGCTGCAGTTTCTGGTGAAATGCGGACGAGGAGTTGGCATAGCTGCCGTTCAATCTTATGATGAAATTGCAATGCAAGTTCAATTGCTTCAATTGCTCGTTCTACATCAAACTTTGCTAGTCCTTTAATGGCAGTGAGCGGTTGATTTGTCACAATTGAATGTGTTGTAAAGGCCTTATCGATAATCTTTTCACGGATTACAGGGTTTTTGCGTATTTCACAGCAAAGCTGCCACCCATTACACGGCAAAGCTGCCACCCCCAAGGAGGTAGATAACCGGCGCGTTTGACGTGGATAACCAAGGGTATCCTGTGTCCTTATTTCTACTGAAAGGAGGAGACACAGATGCCTGCAAAGAGGTTGTCCATGAGAAAGATAAAAGACGTATTACGCCTGTGCTGGAGCCAGGGCCTGAGCAAACGCCAGACAGCCAGGAGTTGTGGCATTTCCCGTCCGGCGGTGGATGAGTACCTGCGCCGGGCCGAGGCGGCCGGGCTGGGTTGGCCGCTGCCTGCGGCGCTGGATGACGGGGCGCTGGAGCGTCTGCTGTTTCCGCCCGCCCCAGCTGTACCCGCCGCGGCCCGCGGCGTGCCCGATTGGTCACACATTCATCGGGAGTTGAAACGCCCGGGCGTCACCTTGCAGTTGTTATGGCATGAGTATCGCCAGACTCACCCGCAAGGCTATCAGTACACCTGGTTCTGCCAGCATTATCGGACGTGGCGTGGCAAGCTGGATCTGGTCATGCGCCAGGAGCACCGGGCCGGTGAGAAGCTGTTCGTGGATTATGCCGGTATGCGTGCTCAGGTCATCAACCCGGCAACCGGGGAAGTCCGTGAGGCAGAGGTGTTTGTGGGCGCGCTGGGCGCGTCGAACTACACCTATGCCGAGGCCACCTGGAGCCAGGGCCTGGAAGATTGGATCGGCGCCCACGTGCGCTGTTTTACCTACCTGGGCGGTGTGCCTGAAGTGGTGGTGCCGGATAATTTACGCGCCGGGGTCAGCAAGGCGCATCGCTATGAGCCGGACATCAACCCCACCTACCAGGACCTGGCCACCCATTACGGGGTAGCCATCATTCCGGCACGGGTGCGTCGTCCCCGTGACAAAGCGAAAGCCGAGGTCGCGGTACAGGTGGTAGAGCGCTGGATCCTCGCCGCCCTGCGCCAGCGTCAGTGCTTCTCCCTGGCCGAGTTGAACCGCGCCATCCGGGCGTTGCTGGAGACGCTCAACAACCGGCCCTTCAAGAAACTGCCGGGCACCCGGCGCGCGCTGTTTGAGCAACTGGATAAACCGGCCCTGCGCCCCCTGCCCGTCGAAGCGTACGAATACGCCGAGTGGAAGCAGGCGCGGGTCCATATCGACTATCACATCGAGGTCCATGGCCATTACTACTCCGTGCCCCACGCGCTCATCAAAAAACAACTGGACGTGCGCATCACCGCCAACACCATTGAATGCTTTCATCGCGGCCAGCGCATCGCCAGCCATCGACGCTCGTATCATAAGGCACGTCATACCACCGTCCCGGCCCACATGCCCGAGGCGCACCGCCAGGCCGGCGAGTGGTCCCCGCAACGCCTGGGCCGCTGGGCCGCGCCGGTCGGGCCGGCCACAGAAACCCTTATCCTCCGTGTCCTGTCTGCCCGCAAGCACCCCCAGCAGGCCTACCGCAGTTGCTTAGGGATCCTGCGCCTGGCTAAAACCTACGGCGACGACCGGCTGGAGGCCGCCTGCCAACGCGCCCTCACCCTGGGCAGCCACAGTTACAAAAGTATCGAATCCATCCTCCGCCACGGCCTGGACCGGCAACCCCTCGCCGAGCAGACCGAGGCGGCCTTACCTGATGACCACGACAATATCCGTGGCCCATCCTACTACCACTGACCCACGACAGGAGACTGCTATGTTGATACATCCCACCCTGGACAAACTCCAGACCTTGAAATGCACCGGTATGGCTGCCGCCCTCACCGAGCAGATGTCCGTGCCCGATATCGATACCCTCAGCTTCGAGGAACGCCTCGGCCTGCTCGTCGACCGGGAGATAACCGAACGGGACAACCGACGCCTGTCCAACCGGCTGCGATGCGCCCGCCTCAAACACAATGCCACCCTGGAGGATATCGACTATCGCCACCCGCGCGGACTGGATAAATCCCTGATGCAATCACTGGCCACCTGCCAGTGGGTCCGCGAACACCTCAATATCCTCATCACCGGCCCCACCGGCGTCGGCAAAACCTGGCTCGCCTGTGCCCTGGCACACAACGCCTGCCGGCACGGCTACACCGCCCTCTACCTGCGCCTGCCCAGACTCCTCCAGGACCTGTCCATCGCCAAGGGCGATGGACGCTATCCCAAGCTCCTCACCACCCTGGCAAAAACCCAGGCCCTCATCCTCGATGACTGGGGCCTGGTCAAATTGAACGCAGAGCAGCGCCGTGACCTGCTGGAAATCCTGGAAGACCGCCACGGCGCACGCTCCACCCTCGCTACCAGTCAATTACCGGCCGAAAAATGGCATCACAGCATCGGCGACCCCACCCTCGCCGATGCCATCCTTGACCGCCTGGTGCACAATGCTTACAAAATACAACTCAAGGGTGAATCCATGCGAAAACAGAAAAAAACATTGACGACGATGACCCCAACAGAGTCATAATGACCAACACCCACGTCATCACGCGCCTGGGGGTGGCAGCTTTGCTGCGTTCCGGGTGGCAGCCTTCACGTGAAACGGGTGGCAGGATTCAGTGAAATACGCAGTTTTCTGCTTCAGCAGCAATGTCAAATGGACTATCAAAATACGAGCTTCTACTCAGGCATTTTGTGAGAGCAGCATTAATACTTATGTCCCTGGTTGAGGGATAATCATATAAAGTGTAGATTGCGGATGTATCATGTCTCTCATTCTTCCGCGCACTTGCATCCTGAAGCCAATTTGCGAGCAATTTTGCTCCTCGATTACCCAACCAGATCAGTGCTTGTAACCCATTAGACGTGTTAGATTCAGTATAGAGAAGGCGATAAGCTAGCCGTGCGAACTCATCTGAGCTATCACCAAGTGCCTGAAGTGCGATGCAGGCATAAGTGGCAATTCGTCCTTCTATGTCTGCGCGCTCTAATATCGAACGCATCTGTGAAATTAACTCAGCGTCTTGACTGAGCCATGCAATCATAATCTCAGTCAGTAACAATTCTTCAGATGAATCCTCACTTTGCAACACTTGTAGCGTTTGAGCGGTGATAGCTTTTGGCATCAAACCACGGTGCGCACGAAGCTGGGTAAGCTCGATAGACACTTCCACTAAGCCACTATTTCTCAGAGTTTCAACTAAAGCTGTATCAGACCCCAAAGCTGCAAGTGCTTTCGTAGCCTGTACAAACTCTTGCAGAAAACTGGACTCAATACTTCCATCCTCATTTCTTGAAGCTTGACGTGAAGCAATTGCACAGAGTTTTTCCACAATACCGTTATCGTTCCGCACCATTGCCCATTTCAAGCCACCATGGCGCACCCAAAAATGTCCTGAATCTAATTCCCGATTAATCATGGTTGTGATGCCTTCTCCACCGATGAGAATCAGGATTCGACGTGCATCTTCGCGGATGCTGTCACGAAAATTACTGTTTGTACGTAGTCGACTACACGCAACCTCGGTAATCATCTCTTCTAATCGACTATCGGCCTCGGCTGCCAATATTTCTAATAGGTCAAGACGGCTGATGCGCCCAAGAAAATCAAACGGGTTGTTAAGCCATAATGGGTCTCCGACCAGGACCTCATTCATATGTTTACATAAGCTGTTTTCCAGTGAACGCAGTATAAAACAAAGCATTTCTCCGTTTATTTGGTTCGGTCGCTCCCAGAATAGATCTATCACTAAACGATATCCAGACTGATCTACTTTAGCTAGTTCGAGGATACGATTTTGTGTTAGTTCCGGTTGTGCATACAGGAGTGTTGGAAGCCAATGATTACGGAACAAGTAGCGCTGAGCATCATCTATCTGAACTAGCCGATCAATGGCGGCAGTAGGGTCAAGGACTGAGAGAGCAGTGAGTGCTATAGCGCCGGCAAAATCATCCGAGTGCGATAGGTTCTTTATTACGAAATCACGATTCTTCTGATCTTTGAAACGAGCAATGCAATTTAGTAGACAACGAGGCTTACTGGCAGGCACCTTTTTCATCAATATATGTCCGCTCTCTTTCCAGATTTCCAGTGCTTCGTTGTTTTCCATAGCGTTAAGGAGATATCCAAGTGCAGAGACGTTCTCCTTCAATGTGTCAGTTTTCAGGATTCTGTTACGAAGCCATGCGGGGTCGAAGGAAATAGCTGCACGCATAGCTGTAAAGCTTGTTGTATAGTCCTTATGTCTTGAGTTTTCGACCTTGTCCTCCAGTGCATCGCATCGATATTGGTGCAATTCCCACAAGCGGTCGAGTTGTTCTACATTAGGTGCTACAGTTAGAGCCGCGAGAGCTACGTTTTGAAGATCACGGGATGGCGAGTTCAATAGAGAAACGACAGTATCTTTTAGTGTGATATTCTCTTGCTTTGCAAGAGCAGCAAAAGATTTACCGATTAGAGCTATCTGGTACTCCCTATCTGGACTAGTTATAATGGCCTGCAATCGTTCTTGGAGTATCGGAATAACTCGTTGACCAAGTGTCGGCAGGTGATCTGCGTATAGCTCTTCAGCATGAATTCCAAATTTTCCTCTGTCTTCCATTAATTCGACGAGTTGGCATATCGTCTTGGTGTTCTGTGGGTTCTCAGCTAGTAACCAGAGCATATCCAAGGGAACATAGCCTAGTCTGTACGACATCTGCTGGTCTAGTTTATTATTTTCGACCGAAAGATAGGCTCCCAAATCTTCCAGCGATAATTCTCCGCGATTAAATTCCTGCACCAAGGATTTTGCGACTGCCCAATTCAGAAGTCTGTCATGTGTAAATCCGACTTCGCCGTTATCAGAGTATCGAAGCCAGCCAGTTGATAGAAGGCGTTCTAGGGTTTCCCCGTTAATCAGTCCAATCTTGTGCCACATCGTTTGCTTAAGAGGATAAACTTTCCCCTTACGCGTATGCGCAGCCAGCGCTGTTACAATACCCTCATCCCCAACTGTTCCTTTTTCTACAATCTTCTGCCAAAACCGATCGAATATCTCATATTCGCTACGCGGTGCGCTTTGGAATGATCGATAAGAAAGTTTGAGATAAAGACCAGCAAGAATAGGAGTGCGCAGCAATATTTTCAGATCTGGTGGAAGATCAGCCCATCGCTGATTATGCTGTTTCAGTAATAAATCGAGTTCTTCTACCGAAAATTCACTAACGTGATGTACGTGGACAGTATCGCTATCCGTCATAGATAATGATCGCGCCACGCTACGCGGAACCGTTAGTGCCAAGCGAATTTCCCAGTCAGACCAGTCTTGGCGCACTAGTTCCCGGGCAAGGTCTATGTCCTGGACATCGTCAAGTGCGACGATCAATGTCTGATTGGAATTGTTCTTATCTAGTTCGCGGAGGAAATGCGTTACTGCAACTATGGACTTGTCTGATGTTTCACCGAGTCCTGTTTCCCATAGGTCACGAGATATTTAGCTCAGTAAATCTTCGCGAGATCGCGCCGAAAGTACCAAGTTTACAATATCTCCCTTATTTCCATGTGTCTCCAATAGTCTTCCGAGTTGCCATGTTTTACCGACGCCACTTTCACCTGCAATCAGCAGAATTTGTTTATTCTCTGGCCATTCTGGTATGCCACGGACGTCTCTCCCTGGGTCGTATTGCAACTTTGAGAGGCGGCGGTGCGTCAACGCATACATTGAATCTGGCAATGTCGCCAACCTGTATAGCCGTTCAGGATTGAGGTTGGCCTTACGGAATAAGGAATTTATTCCGTTAGTGTCAAGTCTTGTTTCGCCTTCAGCCAATTTATCAAGCAGCATTCCAACTAGATGCTCGCGAATCCCTTGTTCATCACCAAGATTAGGGGCATAGGGCCGTAAGAGGCTTTCAAGTTTAGCAACGTGGTCACTGCTACTGACACAGAACCCCATCTCAAAATGGGCTAACAGATGAAAAGTGGTGAAAGTTTCGGTGATATGCTGTGAATCTTTGTTCTGGACTAGAGCATTGACATGATCGAAGAACTCACGGTTTGTCAAAATAAGACTATTACTAAATTTTTTCTGATTACTATTATCGAGTTCATCTGGACTGTTAACCCTCTTTACATCATCAAGAAAGGTCTCAAATGTATCGAGTTTTCCACGCCGTCCGTTTGTTACGAAACGATAACTGGCATTCAGAGGTAAAGGAAGGGGAATCGCTTTCCAGAGATCACGGAGGACTGGTTTTATGTCGTTTAGTGGCCAAGTACGGTTTTCGCGAGTCTTATATTGCTCCACAATATAAACACCATGGCTCTCGGCACGTGCATCCCCACCGTTACGAGGTTCCAATACTAGGCATGCTTCCGAAATTGCTTGACCATTTACTTTTCCCTTCAAGGTAACGCTCGCCATCCATCCGAGGTGGTGAATTATCTGATAGAGAAATCCATTGATCGCTGCAGGACCACCAGACTGAGTCATGTCTATACCTCTACTGTATTATGCTGGATGTTAGTAATGACCCTCTCCCCGTTCTTGTACCACGAACCGTTTAGGAAAATTTAATTTTTACTATATCCGTAGATTATAATCCCGTTTTGTTATCAGAATTACCACGCTTTTTTAGCTTGGCTTTCAATTCCGCATTTTCTCGTTTAAGCAGGTGTAAACGCGTATCGTCTCGTATTCCTTTCTCTACATTCGACCCATGCTTCGGACTTCGTGCGCTGTTGAGATATGGTTGCAGAGATGATGGATTAGCGTGACCCGCATGATCTGCCACTTTCCAGAGAACTTGTTCCGCGGAAAATGGTCTACCTGTTTCATCAAAACCATCATAGGCTTCAGCCAATGCTGTAAGTCCGGATGCCCGAAGACGGTGTCCTGAGGCTTGCTTGATATCTATGGTGGACTGCATCAACCCTGATACATGTCTGGAAACATACCCTTTCGTCAGAGGCAAAGCCGTAGTCGCACCTAAAAATAACTCGTCAGGGGGCTTAAAAGTTGAGTTTCTACTTTTTGCCCTCTTAATTACTACCCTGCGCTGCCCTTCAATATATTCACGTGCTCTAACCATTAGTTCAGGAAGCACAGGTACATGTCGAACTCTGTTTCTCTTGCCTAAAATCGTAAGTGTAAAGACTTTATCAGATTCAATATATTCCTCTATCTCATCCCATGGCGGAATATCCTTTATTGTTATGCTTAGTGCTTCCATACGACGCAGGCAAAGGTCTTCATATAAGCTGAGTAATAGCGAATCCCTTTGCCCGGTCGATGAATTGAAGGCTGCTACATGTAGCTTTTCAATTTCTTCGTTAACCGGAGTATGCCTATTTGCCTGTTGATTTATCCTTGGGAGGTACGGCCAAGTATAGTAGTTGCTTCTACCTCTCCTAACAGCGGAAATTTGATAGATTCGGTTATGGCAAGAGCAAGATGCCTTGTTACATTCATCATATGTCGCGACGGAATACTTCAAAATGCCAGATTCCTCAGCCCATTGATAAAAATGAAATACTTTCAACAAGCATGCAAACGCTGTCGCTGGCCTTAGACATTCAATATCTATCATCTGATCACGCCATCTAATTAGATCAGCGTCCGTTACATCAGACCAAATTATTTCCTGTTCGTTGATGTGCTTTAAAAACTTTTGGAGATAGTACGCATAGGTTTCTACGGTGCTCGCAGGCTTTCGACACTGGTAAACAAGCGAAATCATATAATCTGATAACGGCCAAATAACACCGTTGTCATCAAAGAAAATCGGGATACCGGCGTACGAG
The DNA here is from genome assembly GCA_965222155.1 of Gammaproteobacteria bacterium. Classification (GTDB taxonomy): domain Bacteria; phylum Pseudomonadota; class Gammaproteobacteria; order Eutrophobiales; family Eutrophobiaceae; genus JAAXHV01. The sequence goes on along the minus strand of CBDCTH010000004.1, from coordinate 339,284 downwards.
ATACCATTTATCTCACAACGCGAATCTGTCTTAATAAAAAAAGGAACTATTGATCCCACTGCGCTACTCAATAACGAGAAAAGTTATATATGGTATGGTTGCCCCACCTGGTTCTAATTTGATGTAACATCGCTTCCTGGAAACCTGACAACCCGTTTGCTACTTTCCGTCCTTGCCAATTGAGACTTGAGCTGCTTAATCTCATTATTTGCCGATTCAAGACTCTGTCTGTCAATACGGAGATCACGCTGGGCTTCTTTCAGATTAACAGTGATTACTGCGTATTGATTAGCCGCTTCTACGAGAGCTTTTTCGTAGTGCTCTAGTTTCTCCCTTTCTTGGTGAAGTAGCTGAGTACTGGAGTTTTTTCGAGGCTTTTTCCTCTTCGATCGATTTAACTCCTCAAGGATCTTGGCAATCTTTTTTACCTGTCCACCATACCTAGAATGACTGGTGGTAAAAGACGATGGGCTGCCGATCCGCTGGATTCCAAGTGAATCATCCTCCCAGGTACGTACCTTGTTTAGGGAGTCGGGTACCTTGTAACCTTCCGGGATACCATTATCCTGCCAACGCCCCAATATTTCTAAACGGACTTGAATTTGCTGCCTCAGTGCTCCTGCTCGCTTGGTATTATTCATCATTCACCTAAGACTAAAGCGGAAAGGGTTCTCCTTTTTCAATGATACTTTCCAACCTCTCGGAACTCGTTGCTGCGAATTCCTGTATCAAAGAGCCCTGGGTTAATCCGTTTGCCAGATTTCGTCTGTTCGTTAACGCCGATTTAGCATTTGATTTGTAGGTAGAAGTTTGAATCGCAAAAGGACATACGCCACATAGCTCTTCCGTCGCATTGGCAAAGTTTGGTCCAGTGGCGGCTGAACCTTTACAACTTGCATACTTAGAAAATGAGGTTTTCCGCGGACATGCACATACAGTTCCCCATATGTGGAGTTTAAGTGGAACTCCTAGCTTGCGTACTAACCTCAGAATTCTATCGACAACACGATCAACGCTAACAACCTCGACATCTTTTCGGAAACGTTGTCGCAGTTTATGAATCTTTTGGTTTAACCACTGTCCGGCTTTCCCGCCTACGCTTCGTGTTCCAAGTACTACATCCCTGAGAAAATATGCTTGCCATTCGCCGAATACATCTTTCAATAGCTTTCCGAATTCAGTGTCGGTCACATAATGTTTGGTATCTTCCAGTTCACGATGACGAAGATGATACGACAGCGCTACAACATCCCCTTTTTCAAAAAAATTAAAGTAAGCAATCGCAAAAAATCTACGAAACTGATGTGATGAAAATCTCCATTCTGTTCCTGAGAGGGACGAACATAATTGACGGAACTGATTGAGATAATTCTGTGGGCGAAAATCGCGACATTTTCCATCCCAGGGCTGTCGAAATTTCCAGATATAATCTCTATTTGTCTCCTGACGCGCAGTTTCGCTGAGCGTTTCCATAAGGTGAATGCTTTCATAAACGCAATTCGGAACAGGGATCTCATCATATTGTTGATATGTCTTTTCAATATAGGGCTTTAACCAATATTTACCTCTTGAATCCTGCTTGCAACGGCCAGCACCAAGCTCCAATATCTCTCCACGTCTACGCGCCGATAAGCTTGCAATAACGATAAAGCAGGCAACTCCAAGAAGTCGAATTAGCCCATAGCGATTAACGCTCCGCTTACGAGTAGAAATAGCAGGTTTTTCATGATCACATACCGTGATGTTGAGCCCAATTGCCGACAAGGAATTTGTAAAATAAAGACAGTCCCAGTTTTGGGCAATGCCGCGCAAAATGACTGGAGAATATTCGATGACCCATTTCAGTGCTTCGTTCAGATACCGCATTGCAATCTGGGGCGGGATAGTCTTATGTCGTTCGGAAGCGCGCCCAAGCTGCTTCGCTCTCATCGATGCACCATGTGGATAGGGACAAATTGTTAGGGTAGGTTTGGAAAATTGGTGTCTCCATTCCCACAGTTCTTCTAAAGGTAGCAGCGTTGCGTTCAAGCGTACCTGTGTATTTGGTTGTAACGTATATCCACACAGTCTCAATATATCGCGAATTGGCAGTCTCAGTTCTTCATTCAGGCCTATTTTCTCTACTCTCTTCATAATATGTGAACAGATGTGCAAGTGCTCAGCAGTAGGCCAACTGATCCCCGCCGCCCGATAAAGACGGCTTCGCGATACTCGAGTTAGACAGCGTTTTTCCTTCGGTAATTCTTCGTCATTTTCACGACAGTGCTGCAGATACTTTACAAGCCGTTGAGGAGCTTCTGTCGCCCATTCCTGGCCATAAACACTTGCTTCTGTGTAGAGATCAATGTGGTCACGAGAGACCGCCTGGAGCGAACGGACTCTACGCTGACTTAACCAAAAGTAGAATGTCAGCAAATCCCTAACCCGTTTCCTTTGTATACTCGCGGTCATTTCAGGCGAATACATTCGTATTAGCACCAGATATTCGACTGCAATAATAAACAAATCACGATTCTGTGCGTCCGTTAGCATACTACCGTCCGCCAGTTTAAATTTTAGGTCTATCAGTGACTCTCGCCTGGTGTTTCCCGCCAGATCGAAGATCTGCCATTGGCTAAGGTCACTCGAAACGGATGCCAACCATCTATCTGTATTTGCGTTAGCGAAAATCCCTGATATCAAATTCTCACTATCAGTAAACTGTGTTTGTATTAAATGATCATTCATTACCATGGCATGGGTAACTTGAAGTCTTTCGATTGCATGCGCAAATTTGCAATTTTCTGCGCTTCCATTTTTATATTCGCAAGCTCCCCTCGTGTCATCTTCTCGTCCAAAACCACCTGGATAAATACTTGCCATGGCATCCAGACTGTCTCCCAACGTTCATATCGCTCATCAAGAAATCTGCCTTCAGCAGATTCAAACGCCTTTTTCCAAATAATCATATCTGCTATGGATTGTGGTTCCGCGACGACGATTTTTAAGGGGTAGGTCAGGCATCGATCAAGTGCTTGGCATTTATTCCCCTTTGGGTAGTCAGGCTGAGCGCCTGCCTCTGGGTCAAAACAGAATGTTCCCAATCCGGTGCGCTGGACACGATCACTCGCAGCATCCCAGTCGTTTTGATCTATACTTAGCTTATTCCGTGCATCTTTAAGACCGCTAACTGCAATAACCTGTATCGTGTCTTGGAACTCGCGAATTTTTTCAGTGAGAATTAGCCTTAATGGCAACTTGCCAACGTACCCGAGCGTCGTTCCGTCTTTTTCATGCCTCGCACGAAGCTGTGTCACGCCCAGATTCATTGGATTTTTCAGATGTTCCATGAGTAGCACGGTCGGACGAATCATGGAAGGAGTAATCTTTAGAGTTGATAGCTCTTTTGAGTCAGTGGAAATCTTCAAAATGTCTTCCCGTAGCTTCCATTCTGTGATATGTCTGACTTTACTACGATCGATGTAGAGAAATAGTCGCTTAGTCTGCTCAGTATCTGTTGTGCGATAACGATCAGTCGCACTCTGATAATATGACATTGCCTCAGCGGCACTGGTACAACCATCAATCGTACTTTTAAGCGGAAGGTCTTCGTAAATTGCCTTACCTTTTGATCGGGCCTTGTTTCCAACTATAGTCAGATGATTGGGTACATTCGATGGTCTTATAGCACCAGACTCCATTGATATCGCAACAGCCTCATTTGCTCCCGTCTCACACAAATAGAGACAAATTACAGCAGAGGCCACTAGACTAGTGGGAGATAAGAACGACTGCACCCTATTCTTGCCGCCGATCTTATTGTATAACTTTGTCCAAGAATGACCCCACTCATGTGTAGTCACTAACGGACATATTGCGTTGAAACACTCATCGACAAGTGATAGCAGGTTACACAGTGCGATCTCAATATTTTGTTTTGGAAACAGAACCGCGACGGTGTTTTTCCATTTATAAGAACTTTTGTTTGTTCCCGCATTTTGTAGCTTACGATAGATAGCATGACCTTCTCCATGAGAACGGCTAATCAACTGCCGGCCTAACTCATACTGTTCTCGCCAACTTTCAAATATTTTTGAAGCGGACACTCGCAGAGCTGTTAATCTCTCATCACATAAGACACAAACCGCTTGCGACAGGTCCTTTGGAAGGTCCTCCCGTTGATTTATCTCTCTTGCCAGATTTTCTGCAAAATCGATAGTATCCTCGCCCATATCAAACTTGACATTAAAATGGGCGCTAGTGGTGTCCATTAGCTGGGCAATATTCTTCAGACCATCAGTCTTTGTTTTAGCCTCGGCCAAAGACGACCTAGGTCGGATGGCACGAGGAACATTCCCCCTTTTTTTTCCAGGAATTCTAATCTGCGGGAATACTCCAGCATCTGCAAATTTCTGAAGTACGACTAGTTCGAATTTTGAAGATTTCCAGCTTATGTCATTTTTACTTAAATCAAACAGAATTGCTTCCTTATAATAAAATATTGCCCGCTCAAACATCGTTCCATCGATCTGTTTATTATTCTTGAGACGCTCTACTATTTCACCATGCAGATGGGACTCTTTTGCAAGCCACAATAGAAAGTGAATAATTCGACGGTATTGTGCCTCTGGCGATACAAGATTTGAAATCAATGACACAAAAACTGTTGCGGCTTTTTCTGTGAAATTGAGCCCATAGCAGTCAATTAGACGACTGAAGTTAAATATTCGTTTGTGCTTATCTGAGTAAGGCTTAGCACCAACGTTTAGGTGGTAAACTCCGTTTATTCTGAAGTATTGTTGTGTCTCCCCTTTACGGCTAAGGCGATCAATTTCACGTTGCTTGTCCGCAACTAAGGCTTTTAACTGAGGTGTTTTCTGTAACGCATGTACCGGAATTCCTAGCCTCTCGCTTAACCATTTGAGATTTACAACTCGATCATGAGTTAGACTCAGGTCTGGATCTTCGAGTAGTAGCTTTAATTCCTTATTGAACTTTGTATATTTATACTGTGAATACGCGGGATCTTTTGCTGTAATGTCGTATCTATCCAATAGTGCCTTAAGACGGGGGGCGCGATTTTGTATGGTGCTTGTATCGTTTTTGCCCATACCAAATTGCTTTAATACCGTAGTTCTGCCGAGATCCCCACTTGGATTAACCGGTAGAGTCTTGGCCTTTTTTTGTATTTCTAAATAGGCCTCGATTTGGGGAATTTTTTCTTCCCAGACTGTACCATGACCGCAGCTGTATAAGTACTTATCGAAATTTGCAATACATCGACGAGCCTGTTCATATAACCTATTTTTCGAAGATGAATAAAGTGAGTGGACTGGTGACCCTAGAATGCGTTGAAGATCCCTCTGAGAAATTTTCCCACGATAGAGTCTTAACTCGCGATTTTCATAGAGTTGCCGTATCTCTCTGCATATGCAACCTGGTGTGTTTTCTGGGCATTCACCGCCTATTATGTTTTGTTTGGTGGTCACTGATTTTATTAAACTGCCATTGGTGCTGATATATGGGGATGTGGATCGTAGTTTTCCAAATCAAAATCCTCTATTCGGTAGTCAAACAGGGTTGTCGCACGACGTTTGATTTTGAGTGTCGGGAATGGACGGGGTTCTCGCAACACTTGTTCTTTAGCCTGGGAGATGTGGTTCAGGTATAGGTGGACATCGAGGCCGTACCAGACGATCTCCCCTGGCTGTAAATTGGTCTGTTCTGCCAACAGTGTCGTCACGAGTGCTAAGTTGGCAACGTTCCATGCTAAACCTAAAAAAGAGTCCGCGCTCCTCTGGATTAAAGCTCCACAAAGTTTGCTGTCTTTAGGCTTTACAAAAAATTGATAGTGTTTATGGCATGGTGGAAGCGCCATCTCCCCAATTTCTCCGACGTTCCATCCATCCCAGAGAATCCGTCGTCCGTATGGTTCGTTTCTGATCTTGTCAATGACGAGTTGAACTTGATCAATTTCTCTCCCATCACGTGTGACCCATCGACGCCACTGCTTGCCATAAACCGGTCCCAGGTCTCCCCACTTTTTAGCGAACATCTCATCATCCAGGATTCGTTTTTCAAATTCATCCTGAGATATATTTTCGCCAGTGGTCTTCCGATATTTTTCCAGTGGCCACGCAGTCCAAATTCTCACATTCTGCTCCAACAGCTCGCGAATGTTTGTCCCACCTGAAAGCATCCAAAGCATCTCTTTAAATGCCGTTTTCCAAAATACTCTTTTTGTTGTGAATATAGGAAATCCATCCTCCAGGTTGAAGCGCATTTCGTAACCAAAAACTGCACGGGTTCCCACCCCAGTTCGGTCCTCTCTTTCATCACCGTTTTCAACGAGAAGTTTTAGCAGGTTTAGATACTGATATTCAGGGTGGATCATAGGGAACCTCCAGTTAAGTCCCGCTCTTAAAATGTGTCATAATTTTGGCAATGCCGGATTATGTAGTCTCATTTAATACTATTTTGTATCTTTGTTAAGCACCTTTAACAAACCCACCACTACCTGAAAAAAGGTCGACACGAGATTACGGTGATACTGATATTAGTCAGCCAATACTCCAGGCGACCCATCCAGACGATGAGCGTCACTGACTTGGGCCAATTCTGAAAAGATTCCTGCTGCATGAATTCACCTTGTTGGTTTACCTTGGTCCATGATCTCATATTATGGGGACTTAATCAGATGTTCACTAGATTGTTTTCCCCAAATCAAAGTCGGGAATTTCGTGTTGAAAGCGCGTCTTTTTATTGCGCGAAGCTGTTATGTGACCTTCTGCCTGTTCAGTAGTCGGTTCGTAACAATCCAACCGGCGGGTGATTTCAACAGTTACTTTCATTGTTCTAGGTGAAACTCTTGAAGAATACTAATCTCCATACATATCTCGCACAATGCATCATCGTCGATGAAACAATCATAAATTGACATTTGTCTCGAGTCAACATATATTTATTGCATCATTATCTATGAAACAAGTAAGTGTGATAAAACTGAAACAAATTGCGGATATCAATGCTGGTTATCCGTTTCGGGGAAAAATTCCTGAAGTGGCTGGCTCAGGCGTTGTCGCGGTTCAGATGAAAGATATTACTGCTCAGAACGAAATTCACTGGGCCAGTTGCATTCATACAGAGTTGACCGGCAAGCGTGAACCTAACTACCTGCAACCTGGCGATATATTGGTAGCAGCGCGTGGAAATCATTACTATGCTGTGCTCATACATGAGGAGATGTTTCAAGCAAGGATCCAGGCCGTTGCCGCACCACACTTCTTTGTAATCAGACTGAGGTCCAATGACGTTATCCCCGGGTACTTGGCGTGGTTCTTAAATCAACGCCCCTGCCAAAGCTACTTAGAACAAAATGCCGAAGGCACCTTGACAAAAAGCATACGTCGCAGTGTGCTGGAAGATGTAACCGTAGCGTTGCCTAAGCTCGCTAAGCAGCGCGCCATCATTGACCTGGCCAACACCCTGAGGCAGGAAAAGAAGATTGTTGAGCAAATGTTACGTAATAGTGAACGGTTGATGAACACCATTGCCAGCGACTTATTGGCAACACTAAAACAACAATAAGAATAAACCAGCGAAGCACTACATTGTAAATTGCAAATTAACAGTGAAACATGAATGGATTAGATAAAGGATTAAATTATCAAGACAGCATTAACAGTGCTCTATGGGCTGCTTGCAATTCCTTTCGTGGAATCGTTAGTGTCGACACGTACAAAGGTCTTATCCTTTCTATATTGTTTCTCAAGTACCTCTCTGATGTCTGGCGGGATCGTTATGGAGATTACGAAGCAGAATACGACAGCAAACAGGAATTAATCGAAGACGAGATAAGAAATGTAAGCTTTTCCATACCCTTCGACGCCAACTTCTACAACCTGTGCCAGCACCGTCACGAACCGGGTAATGGAGAGCGCATAAACCAGGCCCTTCACGTCCTTGAAGAAGTTAACAGCACTCAACTCAAAGGTGACGGTAATAGCGTGTTCCAATACCTATCGTTTAATTCCGATGAACTTGGCGAAGAAAATCAGAAAAATGCCATCCTATGCCACTTACTGGAGGACTTTGCCAAACCAGACCTAAATTTAAAACCAAGCCGCGTTGGCGCCCCGGATGTGATCGGCAATGCTTTTGAATTTTTGATGAATAATTTTGCCGCCAGTGGTGAACGGAAGGACGGTGATTTTTATACGCCACCAGAGGTCAGTAATTTGCTCGCTGAACTGTTGGACCCACAACCAGGTGACAGAATTTGTGACCCTGCCTGCGGCTCCGGTTCGCTGTTGCTAGAGTTTGGAAAAAAAGTAATCACCAACCACAAAAGTAAAGAATATGCTTTGTATGGTCAGGAAGTTTTGGGTGGCATCTGGTCGATAGCCAAGATGAATTTGCTCCTGCACGGGGAGAATAACCATACTATCGAATGGGGCGATACAATACAAAATCCCAAACTGTTGGATAAAAATGGTGGCTTATTATTGTTTGATGTCGTGGCCGCCAGCCTGCCGTTTTCGCTAAACAAATGGGGATACGATGAGGCCAAAGATGACAATTATGGCCGCTTCCATCGAGGCCTTCCCCCCAAGTCCAAGGGCATTTATGCATTTATCTTACATATGTTAGCAACATTGAAGCCCAAAACCGGACGTATTGGTGTAGTGGTGCCACACGGTGTTCTTTTCAGGGGCTTACGTGAAGGCAGGATTAGGAAGAAACTGATCGAGGATAATCTACTAGATGCGGTAATAGGCCTACCGGCAAAGCTTTTCTATGGCACGAGCATTCCAGTCGTTATCCTGGTTCTTAAAATGGCGAAAACGGATAATTCTGTGCTATTCATTGACGCTAGCCATGAATTCAAAGGAGGTAAATACCAAAACCAGCTAACTGATGAGAACATAGCTAAAATCGTGGCTACTTACCGGGACCGCGTAAGCACGCATAAATATGCTTACCTAGCCAGCCTTGAAGAGCTCGATGAGAATGAATATAACTTAAATATTCCGCTTTATGTCGATTCTTATAAGGAGAAGGAACAAATTGACTTGATGGATGAACTTGCAGAACGTAAACATTTAATGGCTCAACTAACTGTGCTGGAAAGTAAAATTGTAAAATTTATGGATGAATTGGATTACTGAAAATAACCTTGTCCTACAAAACTGGGCCAATCTAACTTAGAGATTTCTGGAAAAAAACGGGAATTTAGCTGTCTGTCCCCTTCTTTTCGTCGAAACGTTCCCGGACATTTTGTAAGGCAGGAGCTGGAAAACAGATATCGGATCTCGTCTTTTCTGCATAAGTCTGTCTTGAAGTGTAGTAATCCGATTACGAATTCCAGTATGACAACTATTTTTTTACTGATACCGTTTATCACTGACTCTTTAATCTGCAATGTCAAAATGTCAAAACTATAGTCAGACATTTTGTTATACTTCGACCAGTGGCCATCAACAGAGAACCTGCCCTGTCGGGTTCCCTGCTAAATAAAATAGCCTGTAACCTAACTTGGGGTAGCTCCCTGAGTCCTGGCGAATAGGCAGGACTTCACCTTTTCTTTGTGTGATGGTCACATGGCCCGGCACCTTTTTGCCGGAAAAACATGTGAAGGGGATGAACAATGAGAAAAGGCAAAATCGTTTTTACGGGTAGTTTCCTGGAAAATTTCTTCACGTCTTTAGGAATTTGTTGTCAAAAAGACGAATGGGCCCAGTCATTCGATACGCAATAGTAATGTGACATTCATCGGATAACTATGATGACAATTCAACCCCGGCCACTGGAGCAAATGAAACTCATACGAGGGGGTGAGCGGATTCTTGATTTTGAAACCAGGGAAGATGCCGGAAATTCATTTGCAATCCGCGCACTGGTCCTAGCGGCGCTGCCTGCATGCAAACAAGAAGATATCAGATATCAGCGGAAATTTGGAAAATACCAGATTTCCATTCTTGATACACCCGGTTGCAGCCCGCCTTATGGGCCGATTCCTCGTCTTGTGTTCGCATGGATGATACATGAAGCAGCCATGACCCGTAATCGTAAACTTGAATTGGGGGATGGCCTGTCTGATTTTCTTTGCACGCTTGGCGTATTGCCGGCCACAGAACAATGGGATACGTATATACCGGTAAGGAGACAGGCTGTGGGTTTATTCCGGGTGACCATCGGAATGTGTTATCACGGCCCATTTGATAAACGTATGACGCAATTTAGCAAGGTATGTTCAAGGATTAGGTTGCTGCAAAAAGGCGTGGTTGGTGACACAAGTACATCAAATGTCATACCTATTCCTATTGATGACCCGGTTTTTGGTGATTTTCGCGATTTGTTTGAATTTGACGATGACGACAAAGATATATCCACAATTACAATCGAAGATACTCTATACAACGAGGTGATACAGCATCATGTTCCCATTGATATATGTGCTTTGCGCGCGTTATCAACGTCCTCCCTGGCTATTGATATCTACCTCTGGATAAACCACCGCTTGAGTTATCTTCAAAAAGAGACATATATCACTTGGGAGCATCTCCAGTTACAGTTCGGCTTCGGCTATATGAATAACAAAAAAGACCGTCATAAATTCCAGCAGGCATTTGGGCGTGCATTTAAGCAAGTTCAGGCTGTCATGCCTGGGCTGAATTCTAAATTGCTACATGATCGTCTTGTATTGTTGCCCCAATAGCATTAACCCGGACAATGAAGAAGTGAAACATCCAAGGACGGAGTATTTGAAACACGGGACGAAATAACGGGTTGGACATTGCTGACATGCTCAAGTGCATCCGGAAAGAGTTTGCCTTATTGCGCCCCGAGCTCAGGGATAAAGGTTTTATCTGGGAAGCGTAATCAAGACCGGACGTTACTAGAGACGATGAACCGGCAGAATAACCAGTGACGACGCAAGCGCTGGTCGAAAACAATGCAACAGCAGATAAGCCTGCAAAGACAAAAGGCGATAAACAGTGAATCACGGCCGATGATTGGCTGGAAGCGGTCAAGTATGTGGAGACTAGTAGAGACTAGAACTCCGGAAAAAATAAGGATTAGGAAAAATCGAGTTTGGCAAGGAAAAACGAAGCCGGCGTCGGCACTGGAACGGCGCCGGCCGGAGATGACGGCACTTACCTTATCCAGCTTTCCTCTTCCTCTTTTTCCGTCAGTCTTCTCAGAGGCTTGCCACCGCCACGGCCGATTATCAGTGTATTCGAACCTGCAGCCACGTTTGCCGTCTGCTGGATAAAAACTCGGCATACGCGGTTGACGTCTCGTTTCGTGATGGCGTCTCAGGGGTTACACTTGCCAGAAATTCACTTAACGGGTGGATTGATTTAGTGGGTCCCCCTCACTGGACGAACGGACTGGCCTGTCCTGGTACGAGCTGGAGGTGGCAATAGGCGAGGCTCTAAAGCCCGAGGATGCGTTGGCGCTCTCCTCCTGGGCCCGGCATGCCTGGACACGCCTCGCGTGTTGGTTACCCAGGCTTCCAGACAACAGGCAAACGGATCGGTGTCTACTGCCGGACCTGAATCCTGACGAGATCGGTGAACCGCCCCGGGAATTCCGGAGGCCCGTTAGTTTGAGTCATTCAGATTTGCAGTAAATGTCAATCTTATCGTAGTACATATTTTCAAACTCGGCCGATGGCACTTTACAAATGGGTTCCAGCAGGCGACGATGTTCAAAGACAAGGCATGCTGCCCGACGGTTTCAGCAATCGCCTGAGCGTTATTGAAGTCGTTCTCTAGTTACAAACTTATTTGGTTATTATTTCGTCGCTAGAAACGCACAAAGATGAATTGGTTACAAACTTAATTCTTGAAAAGCGCGCGTAGGAAACAGCAGAGTGCTGGTTACAAGCTCACTTAGTTACAAACCTATTTGTTCACCTACATGTTTTCCCCAAATCAAAGTCGGGAATTTCGTGTTGAAAGCGCGTCTTTTTATTGCGCGAAGTGATACAAATTAAGTAGCACAAAATGCTTTGTAAAAAATCTTAGTGTTTTCAATAAGTAATAGTTAACAAAACGAGTTATCGAAGCGATCATATAGTTACTAAAAAGGGAGACCCCCAGGAAAACGTCTGCGCTGCGCTGGTACATCTGGCAGGACAGAGCGCCGTCATTCACGTAGAACTGGAAGAAGGCATGACAGGGCGCAAGGGCCATTTTGTCTATCTCTCCCGGGTTCCAGGCGCTGACGATCAGGCGCCGCGAGTCGGGGTTGGCCTTGAGCTGTTCCACCACGTCGGCAATCTGGTCTATGGCTGCGCCGTCGGCCGTGGGCCAGGAGCGCCATTGTACGCCGTAGACCGGCCCCAGTTCGCCGTTTTCATCAGCCCACTCATCCCAGATGGTGACGCCGTTGTCGCGCAGGTAACGGATGTTCGATTCCCCTCGCAGAAACCATAGCAACTCATGGATGATGGATTTGAAATGCAGTTTCTTGGTGGTCAGCGCCGGGAAATTCCGGCCCAGGTCGAAGCGCATCTGGTAGCCGAAAACGCTGAGGGTGCCGGTGCCGGTACGGTCGGATTTCGGTGCGCCTTCATTGCGCACGTGGCGTAACAGGTCCAGGTATTGTTTCATGTTCTGAACCTGCCATACGCTATGCCGCATAATACTATACCTGTCAGTATCATAGGCAACGATAAAACCTGCCCCATGGTCAGCCAGCCGAAACCGAGGTAGCCGAGATGGGCGTCCGGCTCACGCATGAATTCCACGGCAAAGCGGAACAGGCCGTAGAACAGCAGGAACAGCGCGGAGACGGCCATCAGAGGGCGGGGGCGGGTGGAGAACCACCAGAGGATAATGAACAGGCACAGCCCCTCCAGGAATGCCTCATATAACTGGGACGGGTGTCTCGGCAGTGCGCCGGCATTGGGGAATACCATTGCCCAAGGCAGGTCTGCCGGTTTGCCCCACAGTTCCGCATTGATAAAATTGCCGATGCGGCCGGTAACCAGACCAACGGGTACCACGGGCGCCAGGAAATCGGTGGCCTCGAAGAATGCCTTATTGATCTTGCGGCCATAGAGCCAGACGGCGATGATGACCCCGAGCAGCCCGCCGTGGAACGACATGCCGCCCTGCCAGACCTTGATTACGTCGAGCGGGTGATCCAGGTAGTAGGGCAGGTTGTAAAACAGCACCGAACCCAGCCGGCCGCCCAGGATGACTCCCAGGATCCCGTAAAAAATGAGGTCTGCAACCTGTTCGGTTGTCCAGCCGAAGCGCCCCGACTTCGCCCGGTAATGCAACAGCGCCCAGGCCCCCAGGATGCCTGCGATATAGCTGATCCCGTACCAGCGGATCTGCAGGAAACCCAGGTCTACGGCAACGGGGTCTATATTCGGGAAAGTCAACATCTACCATACTTCCTTGCCAACCGGCGGTCCCCAGTCTGTTTCCTTAACCTGGTATCTTTCCGGTATCTTGGAGACCAGTTCTTTCAAATTATATCGTCTCCGCACTCTGGATTATGGGTTTCACAATAATCTTTCCTTCACTAAATCTTTTATCTGTACACATCTTTCCTATGTCCAACCTTAAGTATAATGACCAAAAGCCGGTTTGTTTCTACACCATAGATGATACGGTAACTTCCTTCCCTGAGACGAAACACATTTTGATATCCGTGTAATTTGCGGCAACCTTCAGGGTAAGGTGTCTGTGCGAGGTTTCGAATGGTACGTAGAACGCGGAGTTGATCCTGTTTTTTTAACTTCCGAATCTGTTTCTCTGCAGTTGCTGATATTTCAATCTTATAGTTCGCCACTGAGTTTTAAGTCCTTTAAAACTTTTTCAAATGGTTTGCTTGGCTCGCGCCGGATTCTTTTCAGATCCTCAATATCCTCCAGTTCCTCCAGCTTATCGATAAGTGCATCTTCGATAAATCGGTTTATCTTCAGCCCCCGCGACTCACATACCTTCTCTACCGCTCGTTTGATTTTGCTCTCGATGCGTGTCGCAAATTGTATTTGCATATGAATATTCCTGTATTTCAGAAAAAAACCTGTCTCATTTTAGCATAACAATTCCAAATCAACCTGCAGCAAAGCACCCTATGTCCCCGGTATAAACTGTAAACGATGTCCTCGCTACGGCCCCTTGTAAAAATGGCGCGCCTGACAGGATTCGAACCTGTGACTTCTGCCTTCGGAGGGCAGCACTCTATCCAACTGAGCTACAGGCGCTTATTAACTTTTGAATTATAACAGTAATTCCACGCGAGATGAGGAGGAGCGGGAATCCAATCGAGATTTATGGATGTCCTAAATTAAATCTAGGTCCTTCAGATTTATGGGTGTCCCAAATTGGGTTACTAATTTATGGGTGTCCCAAATTGGGTTACTAATTTATGGGTGTCCCAAATTAGGCCAAATTAGGTCTGTCCTCTTTGTGGATATTGGCGGATAATGTTTGGATGACCGATAAGTCCTTTCAGCCCAACGCGCTTGCTGACGAAACCAGTCCTTACCTGTTGCAGCATGCCAACAATCCGGTTGACTGGCATCCCTGGAACGATGAGGCGCTGGAGCTTGCCAGGACTGAGGGGAAACCCATATTGCTGTCCGTCGGTTATTCGGCCTGCCACTGGTGTCACGTCATGGCGCACGAGTCTTTTGAAGACCAGGAAACCGCAGACTTGATGAACTGCTATTTCATCAATATCAAGGTGGATCGGGAAGAGCGGCCCGATATCGACAAGATCTACCAGACCGCGCAACAACTGCTGTCGGGGCGTACCGGCGGCTGGCCGCTGACGATGTTCCTGATGCCCGAAGATCAGACGCCGTTCTTCGGCGGCACCTACTTCCCGCCGGAACCACGCCACGGCCTACCCGGTTTCAGGACCCTGCTGGCCAGGATTCACCAGGTTTACCAGGAAGAGAAGCCTGCCCTGACGGAGCAGAACACGGCATTCATCAAGGCGTTGGAACAGACTCAAACAAGCGGACCTGCCGCTGCGGGAACGACCCTCGACACCGGTCCGGTGGATCATTGCGTCGAGCAACTGGCGGGCTCCTTTGACCGGCGTGATGGCGGCTTCGGCGGGGCGCCGAAATTTCCCCACCCGGTCAACCTGGAGTTATTGCTCCACCAGTATGCCCGGACGGCGGATACCGACCCTCTTGATATGGCATGTTTTACCCTGGAGAAGATGGCTGAAGGCGGCATTTACGATCATGTCGGCGGTGGTTTTTGCCGTTATTCCGTGGACTCCCGCTGGAACATCCCGCATTTTGAAAAAATGCTGTACGACAACGGCCCTTTGCTGGGGTTATACGCCAATGCCTGGCGCATCAGCCGGCGCGAGCTTTTCAGGCAGGCTGCCCGGGGCACGGCTGCCTGGGTGATGCGCGAGATGCAATCCGGGGAAGGCGGCTTTTTCTCTTCCCTGGACGCGGATTCGGAGGGGGAAGAAGGGAAGTTTTACACCTGGGAGCCGGGTGAGGTGCATCGGCTGTTGAACGAGGCCGAATTCGATGATTTCGCGCGCTATTCCGGCCTGGATAAACCCGATAACTTTGAAGGCCGCTGGCATCTCTACGTGGCGCAAAGCCCGGAAGAGATCGCCCGCGCCGACGGCCGGGACCCCGGCGAAATACAACAACACCTGCAAAGCGCCAGGGAAAAACTGTTCCGGGAGAGGGAACAACGGATACACCCCGGCCTCGATGATAAAATCCTGACGTCCTGGAATGCCCTGATGCTGAAGGGTATGAGCATCGCGGCAATGCGCCTGGAAGAACCTGACTATTACCGGTCGGCGCTGCGCTGTCTTGAGTTCATCCACGCCCGGCTCTGGGACGGGAACAGGCTGGCGGCTACCTGCAAGGACGGCAGGGCACACCTGAACGCCTACCTGGATGACTACGCCTTCCTGATCGACGCTATTATCCACATACTTTCGTAC
The DNA here is from genome assembly GCA_965222155.1 of Gammaproteobacteria bacterium. Lineage (GTDB taxonomy): Bacteria > Pseudomonadota > Gammaproteobacteria > Eutrophobiales > Eutrophobiaceae > JAAXHV01. The sequence goes on along the minus strand of CBDCTH010000004.1, from coordinate 323,351 downwards.
CGGTGGTCGGGCAAGTGGCTGGGCTTCGCCATGCAACTGGCCGATACTCTGCTTGAGCAGTTTTATGATGCCGACGGCGGCGGTTTCTTTTTCACCTCACACGACCACGAGACTCTGCTGCAACGGCGTAAGGACTTCACGGATGACTCGTTGCCCTCCGGCAACGGCATGGCGGCGCTGGCCCTGCTCAACCTCGGACACCTGACCGGCAGGCAGGATTACCTGGAGGCCGCAGAGAAAACCCTGAAGGCTGCCTGGGGCCTGCTGCAACGCATGCCCCATGCCTGTGCAGCCCTGCTGACGGCGTTACTGGAATACGACGATCCCAGGCGGGTGATTATCCTGCGCGGCGATGAGGAGACCATCGGCGCCTGGCAAAGACAGGTGGAACCCTTGCTGGACCTGCGCTCCCTGGTCTTCGCCATCCCGTCCACGGAACAGGGCCTGCCGGACCTGATCAACGAGAAAAGGACGGACCAGGCGGCCACGGCGTTTGTCTGCACGGGCTTTACCTGCCTGGAACCGATCTCGGAGCTGGGTGAGTTGCAGCAGGCCCTGAAATAAAAGCAGCCAGAGCAAGATCATACTTTCGGATTCTACCCCGTAGGACTGTGAGCCAGCCCTGAAATTCGACATACCATTCCTGCGAAAGTTTACCCCTGTATGCTGTTGAGCAGGGGCAGGAATCCAGTCGGAGGTGATATCGCCATGGATTCCGGGTCAAGCCCGGAATGGTGATGGGGGGTGATATCGTCATGGATTCCGGGTCAAGCCCGGAATGGTGAGGGGGATAACTCCTGATATGCCAGGCGTGTTCCTCTCACCTCCTGCGAAAGTTTACCCCTGTATGCTGTTGAGCAGGGGCAGGAATCCAGTCGGGGGTGGTATCGCCATGGATTCCGGGTCAAGCCCGGAATAGTGAGGGGGGGTGGTATCGCTATGGATTCCGGGTCAAGCCCGGAATGGTGATGGGGGGTGGTATCGCTATGGATACCGGGTCAAGCCCGGAATGGTGATGGGGGGTGGTATCGCTATGGATTCCGGGTCAAGCCCGGAATGGTGAGGGGGGGGGTGATATCGCCATGGATTCCGGGTTAAGCCCGGAATGGTGAGGGGGGGTGGTATCGCTATGGATTCCGGGTCAAGCCCGGAATGGTGAGGGGGGGTGGTATCGCTATGGATACCGGGTCAAGCCCGGAATGGTGAGGGGGGGTGGTATCGCTATGGATTCCGGGTCAGGCCCGGAATGGTGAGGGGGGGTGGTATCGCTATGGATTCCGGGTCAGGCCCGGAATGGTGAGGGGGGGTGGTATCGCTATGGATTCCGGGTCAGGCCCGGAATGGTGAGGGGGGGTGGTATCGCTATGGATACCGGGTCAGGCCCGGAATGGTGAGGGGGGGTGGTATCGCTATGGATGCCGGGTCAGGCCCGGAATGGTGATGGGGGGGTATCGCTATGGATACCGGGTCAGGCCCGGAATGGTGATGGGGGGGTATCGCTATGGATACCGGGTCAAGCCCAGTATGGTGAAACGCGTTGCGCCGGCATGAAGGCGGCAGGCTTTCGCCGGAACGGCGCCGGAGCCTGCCTCTGCTTCACCCCTGGTAGATGTGGTCGTACAGTGAGATGCGATTTGCCAGGTGCTCCACCGCCATGACCAGGGAATCACTGAGCGCGGATTTTTCGGAATAGTCCGCCCGCACCAGGTTCGACACGCGGCCATCTTCGATAAACCCCCAGGCTTTGCTGCGTTTTTCACGATCTTCAGAATCACCGTACACGCCGATGGCGATACCCTGCCCCTGGCGCACCAGGGAGAAACAGGGTATATCGGTAAAACCGTCTCCCACCATGATCATCCGGTTGAGCGGCACCCTTACCTTTGCGGGATCGACCTTGCGGTTGACTTCAAACGGTTTGCCGATGAACTCCGGACCGAAAATCCCTTTCTGGACATGAAAAATATACCGGGTCTTATCGGTGAAACTGATTATCTTGCGGGGAAATTTAATCCACCCCCCGTCATCGTAGGCAAAATCCGAGGCCCAGATCTCCCTGAATTCATGGGCGATGGACGTATTCCGCAACACCTCGCCGATACCGGAACTGACCACGTAGTATTCCAGCGTGACCCGGGGGTTCACCGCGGCGGCAACACTTCGCAAACGATCGAATATCGTTTCAACCCCCGGATACAGGGGGAGTTCCCTGCCCCAGCGGGCCAGGCTTTCCCGGGTTATGGGTTCAACCTGTCCGGTGGCGGATTTCTCAATCATCTTGTAGAGATACGCGGGCACCGGGTCCCATTCTTCCGCGGCGGACTTTGTTTCCGTCAACGCCTTTATTTCTTCCTTCCAGAAACGGGGCACGTCGATGCCGCACCGGCCCAGGTAACCCGAGGTGCTGTCCGGCGCCAGGGTGTCGTCAAAATCGAAGATGATGGCAATGATCTCGTGCATTGGAAGTAGTTTAACAAAACCCGCTGTTGTAGCAATCCGGTTGAGCTATTAGTATTCAATCATGGACAGCAAAAACATCCCGAAAGTAGAACTCCATTGTCACCTGGAAGCCTGTTTTCAGCCGCAAACCGTGAAAGAGATCGGACAGACGCTGCGCCTGGATATCCCTGACGACCCCGGCGTATTCAGACAGGAATGGTTGATCACCGAACCGGTGGACAACCTGGAACTGGCGCTGAAGAAATTTGCCAATATTCAGAAGCTGTGGGGTTCGGAGGAAACCATCGAACGCCTGGCTTACGAGGCCTGCGAGTACGGCGTGGAGCAGAATATCAGGATCTTTGAACTGCGCTATTCGCCGGACTTTATCCGCGCCGCCAATCCCCGCTTGAGCTTCGAGAAGATCCACGAGGCTATTACCAGTGGTGTTGCGCGGGCGAAGCGCCCGGATTTTGCCGTCGGCCTCATCGGCATCGTGCAGAAAACCCTGTCCCTGGAGGATGCCGCCTACACCACCGACTTTATTATTAACCACAAAGAGGCGTTTGTCGGTATCGACATGGCCGACATGGATATCGGTTTCGGCATCCGGCGCTTTGCGCCGCTGATGCTAAAGGCAAAGCAAGCCGGCCTGCACGTTACCCTGCATTCGGGAGAGGAAAACGTACCTGAGGCGCCGCAGCATGTGCGGGTCGCCGTTGAAGAACTGGGTGCCGAGCGAATTGGGCACGGCATTTACATATATCGCGACCCTGAGGTAATGAATTTTATTAAACGGAAAAATGTATTGCTCGAACTCTGCCCCACCAGCAACCGGCTCACCAACTCTGTTCCATCCATCCGCGCACACCCTCTACGCAAACTCATGGAGGCGGGGGTCATGGTATCCATAAACTCGGACGACCCGCACCTGTTCGGCATCGACCTGTGCCACGAGTATGACATCCTGCACAGCGAACTGGGCCTCACCGAGGAAGACTTCGACCGCATCAACGATGACGCCGCGGTGTGCAGTTTCCTGCCGTTTGAGGAAAAACAGCGGGTGTGGCCGCGGGAAATTGAGAGGTAGTCGGGGCCAGAATCAGCCGTCCTAATTTATGGATGTCCCAAATTAGTTTGATGGGTGTCCCAAATTAGTTTGCCGTCCTAATTTATGGGTGTCCCAAATTAGTTTGCCGTCCTAATTTATGGGTGTCCCAAATTAGTTCGTTGTTGGCCTAGTCGTCATGCCGGGCTTGACCCGGCATCCAGACTGGATTCCTGCTTACGCAGGAATGGTGGTATCGGATTGGTTAGTGTGTGGATTCCTCCTTGCGCAGGAACGATGATATAAGCAGGAAGCGGCGGATGTCGTCGGCGATTATGATGTTGACGGGGATCATGATCAGGGTGATGGCTGTTGCGAACAGGATGCCGAAGCCGAGTGAGATGCCCATGGGGATCAGGAACTGTGCCTGTACCGACTTCTCGAAAAGCAGCGGCAGCAGACCGAAGAAGGTTGTCAACGAGGTCAGCATCACCGGCCTGAAGCGGACAACCCCGGCATTCAATACCGCGTCCAGCACAGCCATGCCCTGTGCCCTCTTCTGGTTGATAAAATCCACCAGCACCAGGCTGTCATTGACGACCACACCGGCCAGGGCCATCACACCGAGCATGCTTGGAAAGCACAATTCGCGCCCCATTATCCAGTGTCCCCATATTGCGCCGATGACACCGAACGGGATCACCGACATGACGATCAGCGGCTGGGTGTAGGACTTGAGGGGCAGTGCCAGTAATATATAAATGACAAACAGTATCGCAACCATGCCCAATTGCAGACTGGCAAACGATTCGCGTTGTTCCTTTGCCTCGCCCTCAAACGAATAGGTAACGCCGGGGTAGCCGGCTATCAGCGCATGCAGGTACCGGTCCAGGTCCGCGCGCAATACCGTCATGTTCGTCTGCTGCTTGTCGATATCGGCCGAGACGGTCATGGTGCGCTCGCGATCGATACGGGTAATCGTTGCCGGGCCCTTGCCCGGTGTCAGCGTTGCCACGTGGGAGAGCGGCACCTGGCGGCCGTCCGGCGCGGTGATCAGGTATTCATCCAGCGTTGCCGTGGTTCTTCTCTCCTCCCTCGGCAGACGCACAATCACGCGTATGTCATCGCGCCCGCGCTGAATGCGTTGTGCTTCAAAGCCGCGAAACGCCTCGCTGACCTGATTCGCTATCGCCGCGCGCGTGAGGCCCAGTACGTGACCCTGCGGAGTCAGTTCGATCTGCAGCTCTTCCTTGCCGTCGGAGAGGCTGTCGGCGATATCAAAGACCGTCGGATAGGTCATCAAACGTTGTTTTACCTGTTCGCCTATTTTTGCCAGGGTCTCCAGGGAGCGGGCGCTGAACTGAATACTGATCGGGTCCCCGGTGCGAAGGAGTTCGGCGCGATAAGTCAGCGCTTCAGCGCCGGGTATGCCGCCGATCTTCCGGCGCCATTCCTTGAGCAGGTCATTTGTTCGAATATCGGTGAGACGTTCATCGGAAGGCACCGCCTCAATGATGACCTGCCCATAATTATCACCGCTGGTCAGAGTGCCTCCCGGTCCTCCTGCTGACGGAATATTTGCCGAGCCCGTAGTGGATAAAATATTGCGAATAATCGGCTCCCCGCCTGCGCCATTGGTATACTTACGCTTTAACTCAAACGTAGCATCGGTGATGCGCTGCATGTGCCTGTCGGTGACCTGGAATGGCGTGCCTACCGGCATGGTCAGGGTGACGGTGGCAACATCTCCTTCTATGCGCGGGAAAAATACGAACCTGGCCCAGCCACTCAGCACCAGCGCCAGCGTCAGCACCAGGAGACCCAGGAACGCGGCGATGACCGAATAGCGGTTGTTCAGGGAATAGCGCAGTACAGGCCGGTAATAATCTATGATGAACTGTTCAAACCCGTCGGCAAAGCGCTGCTGAAACCTGCTGAAGCCTGAGAGTGTCGCAGGGTCATTGCGTACCCTGACGGTTTTCAAATGCGCCGGCAGCACAAATTTCGACTCGATCAGGGAAAACACCAGGCACGGAATGACAACGGCGGGTATCGCTCCCATAAAATCACCCATGCGTCCCTCGACAAATGCCAGCGGGCTGAAGGCCGCGATGGTCGTCAGGATACCGAAGGTCACCGGTACCGCGACCTGTTTGGTGCCCTGGATGGAAGCGACGAGGGGGTCACCTCCCTCGCGCAGGCGGGTGTAGATGTTTTCCCCGGTGACGATGGCGTCATCGACCACGATACCGAGCACGACAATAAAGCCGAACAGACTGAGCATATTGATGCTGACACCGCCGAGCGGCATGAGCATCAGCGCGCCCAGAAAACTGACCGGGATACCGATGAATACCCAGAACGCCACGGCCGGCCTCAGGAACATCGTCAACAGGACAATCACCAGGATACTGCCTTGTATGCCGTTTTTGACCAGCGTACCGAGACGCGCCTTCAGAAAGGAAGAGCGGTCGTTCCAGTAGTCCAGGATCATGCCTGCCGGCAGCGTAGCCTGTCTCGCCGCGATATAGTCCTTCACCTTTTGCGCGACGTCCAGGACGTCCTGGTCGCCTACCCGGAATACCTGGATCATGGCGGCAAACTCGCCATTGAAGCCGGCCTTCAACAGGACTTCTTCGAAACCGTCGTTGACCTCTGCGACGTCGGCTACGCGGATAATGCTGCCGTCGGGGTTGGTCTTGACTACGATATCTTCAAATTGCGCGCGCCGGTAGGCCTGTCCCTTGGACCGGATGAGCACGTCACCCCCGTCAGTGCGAACGTTGCCGGCAGAGATATCCAGCGAACTGCGCTGTACGGAGCGGGCAATATCCGCCAGGGTCAGGTTGAATTCCCGCAAACGATCCTGGGACGCTTCTATACTGATCTCATATTTTCTGACGGCGTCCAGCGTGATCTGTGTAATACCATCGATACGCAATAAATCATCGCGCACCTGCTCGGCGAAACTGCGGATCTCCCCTTCGCTGTAATTGCCGGCTACCACCACCGACATCACCGGACGCGTGCGTTGCGCCAGGCTCACTACCGGTTTTTCCGTATCGGCAGGGAAGGTATTGATGGAATCGACCCGATTCTTTATATCGTTGAGCAGTTCCCGCGGCTCATAGTCGGAATCCACTTCTATGCTGACCCTGGCGCTGCCTTCGACGGAACGGCTGATTATCCTGTCGATACCTTCCAGGTCCTGTACCGCTTCCTCGATGCGGATAGCGACACCCAGCTCCATATCCTCGGGTGTCGCGCCACGCAGGGGCACGAACACATTGATGACGTCGGGTTCGATCTCCGGAAACAGATCCAGTTTCAGCGTCGTTTTGAGCGATAAAAGCCCGCCGATGATGATGCTGAACAGCAACAGGTTAGCGGCTACATGGTTTCTTGCAAACCAGTCGATCATAACTGCATCCTGCCCGTTGAACTGCCCGGCAATTCATCCAACGCCAAAGGGGACGGATTTTCAAATCCGTCCCCGGATTCGTTACGCGACCGCTTAGATATGGTCACCGGCACGCCGGAACTCACTTGTCCGAGAGAAGTCAATACCAGCATATCGCCCTCGCTGAGGCCACTGTCCAGTAATGCCTCTGCCTGGTTCTGCCAAGCGATTTCAATATCGCGCCGCTGCAATATACCGGCTTCCACAATATAGACATAACCACTCTGGTAAATGGCCTGGCTCGGTATCACCAGGGCGTCCTGCACCTGCCTGCCCTGCAATTCCGCCGTCACGTACTGGCCTATCTTCAAGGGCGTTTTGCCCCGGGCATGGACACCAAAGGGATCATCGACCTGCGCCACCACGTGCAACTGCCTGGCGCTGTCATCGATGGCGCCTTCGGTGCGCACCACCCTGCCCTGCCATTCCGAACCGCCTCCCAGTTCCGAACGGATCGTCACCCGCGGACCGTCAGCCGGCTCCCCGGCGTCAAACCGGTAGTCTTCCGGCAGGTTGATAAAGGTCAGGTCACGGTTGCGTATCGGCAGGCGTATTTCAACAAAATCCACGGCGTAGATTTCCGCCAGCGGCGAGTTTTTGTTCACCACCTGCCCCTGGTCCACCAGCTTGTTCCTGACGCGTCCCGCGTAGGGCGCGACGATGTGGGTGCGTTCCAGTTCCAGGCGCGCCTTGTCCAGTGCGGATTGCGCTGAAATCACGCCGGCTTCGGCTGCCGCCAGTTGCGGCTTGCGCAGTACCAGGTCCGGCGCCTCGCCCTGGTTGCCCAGGCGGTTCCAGTCCTCCAGCGCCTGCACGGAACGGGCCTCCTCCTCGGCCAGCGCTTGTTTCGCTCCCATCAACGATGCGTCCGAAATTTTTACATCGGCGAGATAATCCCTTTGATCAATACTGAGCAATTTTTCGCCTTTCTCAAAAAAACCGCCTGTTCTCAGGCTGTCATTGATGGAGGTGATTTCACCAAACACCTGCGCCACCAGTATGCTCTGTGTGCGCGGCTGCACTGTGCCGTAACTCTGCAGGTTCACCCGGTAAGGCTGCCGCTCCAGTTTCATCACGTCCACTGCGAGTTTCGCTGCGGCGGGCGCCTCGCTTCGATCAGCCTGCGGCGGGTTACGCAACACCAGGAAGGCCAGACCGAGGAGTACGGCGAGTATGATGACAGGCATTAATTTTCTACTCATCCAAAGTCGCCTCCCAGGGCAAGGTGTAAGGTGATCCTGTTCTGCAACAACTGGTTGCGCAATTCGATCACCCCGGATTGTATATCAAAAGCTCGGCGCTGCGCCTCCAGTACCGTGGTATAGGGGACCAGTCCGCGCTGATACTGTTCAAACGCCAGGGTCAGCCCGGTCACGGCATTTTTTTCCGCAGCCAGGGTCACCTGGTAGCGGGTTTGCAGTGAGCGGTTGCGGCTGAGGGCGTTCTCCACCTCCGAGAAGGCCTGGTACAACCGCTCCAGGTATTGATTTTCCGCCTGCGCGACGCGGGCCCTGGCCTGTTCCTCCTGCGCTTTCAGCCGGCCCCGGTTAAACAGGGGCTGGGTCAGGTTGCCCAGCACCGACCAGGCCAGCGCGCTGCCGTTCAGCAGGCTGCCGAATTCTTTCGAGACGTCATTGCCGGCCGCCACCAGGGAAATACGCGGAAACCGCTGCTTATGGGCAATCGCAACACCCGCGTCACTGGCCAGCAGGCTCATCCACGCCTGTTGCAGGTCCGGCCGCCGGCTGATGAGTTCGGCGGGCAGACCCGCGGGAATGGGTTCCTCAAGCAGGGGCAACGTCTTATCCACATGCAGCCTGCCGTCCGGGTAATCTCCCAGCAGCAACTGCAGGGCCACCCGGTTTTCCGCCAGCAGTTGCTCCTGCCCGGCAATGCGGGCGCGTTCCTGGTCCACACTTGTGCGGGCCAGGTAAACGTCCAATGCGCCCGTCAAACCCTGGTTATAGGCGCGCTGGATAATGTCCAGGTCTTCCTTGAGGTTTGCCAGCCTCTCGCGCAACAGCGCCAGCAGTTCACCCGCGCCGACGACGTTGTACCAGGCGCGCGCCACCCTGGCCGCCAGCCTGTTACGGTTGTCCGTATAGCGCGCCTGCGCTGCCAGCAGGTTCAGGCCGGCCTGTTTCTCGATATCCCTGAGTTTACCCCAGGCATCGATTTCCCAGGACAGGTCCACGCCGACCTCGAAGTTGCTGGTGGTCCTGGTAATCCCGAAATCGTTGCTGATAACCCGCCTGCGCGAGCTGTCGAACGCCAGGGATAATTCCGGATAAAGCGGCGCGCCGCTGATGATGACGGCCTGTTGCGCGGCCTCGACGTCCGCGGCCAGTTGCGCCAGCTGGTAATTCTGCTCCATGGCAACGGCCACCAGGTCGCTGAGTTCCGTATCACCCAGCTCCGCCAGCCAGCCGGCCCTGACTGCATCATGCTCTGCCTCAACGCTCCAGCTATCAGGCAGGTCCCGTTCCTTGATACCGGGTGAAATCGCAGAGACGGCGCAACCGGCCAGAAGCAACACCAGGCCTTGTATCAGTAATTGCGAAATGAATTTTTTCAATATGTTACTTGTAGTACCCTCTGTCAGGTGGGCGCACCCGGTAATGTTATCCTTTCTGGTGGGTATCCTGTAAATCACTATAGAATCCGCATCCATTGTAACTGGAATTAAGATGCAATGAATACATGAATATGAACTACACTGCCATCATTAAACAACAAGACAACTGCTGGATCGGCTGGATTGAAGAAGTGCCCGGTGTAAACTGCCAGGAATTGACTCGTGAGGAACTCCTGGAATCATTAACCATAACGTTGAGGGAAGCGCTTGAATTCAACCGTATGGATGCCCGTCATGCTGCCGGTGAGAGATACGAAGAACTTAATATCGCTGTATGAAACGGCGTAAGTTAATACGCTGATTGATATTTGGTGATATTTAGGGTCAGAGTAAAAATACTCAACAACAAGCCACTACCACTTGCCAAACTGACTGTATTTTTACTCTGACCCCAAATATCCTTCGCCGGGCGCCCGTACTGCATAAGGGGACGGATTTGAAATCCGTCCCCGGAGAGATGGACGGCGCACATCACAAATCTGCCCGGAGCAGATTTGGACGCCCGCAGGGTGCCCGTAGGGGGTGCGCCAGGGAAGGCGCACATCAAAATCCGGTGCGTTCATTGCGCCCATCCCCCTGCTCAACTCCATACAGAGCTTGCCCCTGCGGTTGTAAGCAGGGGGGCAGGCTCTGGGCGCAACCCTACGGGCGGCTTGCGCCGTGCATAAATTTGCCTGGGGCAAATATGAACAGTCGAGCCCCGCGAGACTGGCCCCGACGGGGCAAAGTACAGGACGTACTTTGTAAATCGGCTATCCTGTCGATTTGTCATCGCATCAACTGGTGAGAAATAATGCGGGCTAAAGTAACAAGCTCCATCCTTACTTATCCATGATCTGACATAGGGCAGTGTTCAAGGGCTGTACCAAATCGGCGAACTCCAGGCGCGTTCCCGTATGGTGAGGTCGACGTCCTCGAACGGTTTATTACCTTCGCGTAGTGCTTCCCAGGTGCTCCAGCGGCAGCTGGGGTTCTCCAGTACCCTCACGTAGTAAAAAGCGTGTTGTGCCGCGTCGAAATCCGGGTCCCGCCATTGGGATTTCAGTTCAACGGCGCCTTTCTCCGTGCTGACACTGCAATCGCTGAGGTCCACGGCGGCACCGTTGTCAGGACAGCGATGTGTGTCCGGGAGCGGAACCAGGCCGTCGGAACAGGCCACGTCATACACCTTTTCCCTGCTCTGCCCCTGCTCCAGCCATCCCTTGATCACCTGCATGCGTTGCAGGTTGACCCCTTCCGGGTCTTTCATCGCCCAGAGGATGAAGCCCGGCGGCGTTGCATCGTCCGCTGCCGCCAGGTCATCATTCAGCGATGCTCCCTCAGCGGTTTTGCCGGTGTGCTGTAACCCGGCCCGCGCCAGCAGGTTGCCACCCATCGGCACCCCCCTGGTGTAACCCAGTGCGGCCAGGTCGGTTGAACCGTCAATTCTGTCCGGGAAATCCCAGCCCGCGAAGAACCGCACGGTAATACGGGTGCCGCTGGTGGCAAAGGTTTCGCGGCGTTTCAGCGCGGCAAACAGGCTCGCGCGGGTATTCTGTTCCGCCCACACACCGGCCAGCCCGCCGGAACCTTTCATCCGGCTTGGCGAAAAGGATTTTATTTCAGGCGTGAGCGCCCGCCGCGCCGGGGTGCCGTCTTCAAACCCGTGATGGCCCTGGTAATCGGTCTCGTCGGTGCCGCCGGGTGTGCCGTTATGGGTGTCTGTGCTGCCTATGAAGCCAAACCTGTACGGGTTAACGTCCAGTTGCCGCTCCAGTTCCAGACCCAGCTTCAAGGCATTGCGGACGTAGTTATTGGGCGCGATGCAAACGTCTGCCTGGTCAGGACTCTCACAGACCCGGGCACAGGATGCGTCCGCCGTGTCTGCCCCGCACAGCGGGCGGCGTTCCAGCTTTTCATACAGACACAATTCATCCTCCGTACCCACCCCGGTGTGGCATTCCGATTCACCCTTGGCCTGGATAATCTCCACCAGGGGTTCCGTTTTTGTCCGCAATCTTGCCTGCTCAACGCTGAGCATACTGCCATCCGGGTTCATTCCCGGGAACTGCCGTCCATTGCTCTGGTTGGAATTATGCGGAATTGCCAGCACTTCACAGGGGGCGGTACAGGTATCATGTAATTGCCGCCACAATTTTTCCGGCGTGTTCGCCTCGAAATAACCTATGGGCAATGCCGGAACCTGAGCATTCCCGTAGATTACATTCCTGTGCAGGTTGTTTCCGTCCGTATTGCCGGTCCACTCATAGCCGACGAAGGTGGTAAAGGCGCCGGGACGGTTAAATTCATGGGCTATATCCTGTAATTCCCGCCAGGTTGATTTTGCTCTTGCCAGGCAACGGGTGTTATCTTCGCCACACAGGTCAGGCTCCCGTTGCGGGTTCGCAGACAGCACGTCGCGTATGATCAACTCCCTGAAAATCTTATCTATATAGGACTTCTGCCCGGTTTCATTGCGGATATCCCGGCACAGTTCCAATGAGTACGCGGCGCCGGACTGATCGGTACAAAGCGGCAGTTCACCCAGGTATTCCGCATGTTCCGTCACTGCCGTAAAATCCAAGGGTCGATCTATCTGCACCACCCTGCCGCCGGACAGGATCACCGGTTCACCCCCGGCAAACCGGTAGGCATCACGGGGGCCGACACGGTTGTAATTGACATAACTGTCAAGCGACCAGGAAGTATGCACATGCAGGTCGCCGAAGTAAGGAAAGCGTTGAATACCTTCCTGGGCCGTGAGAGGCAATGAAAATACTATCAATCCGCAGATGACGCAGATTAACGCAGATGAATTATGATTCTTCTTTTGACAAGGATACATTCTCAAACCGACCAGCATAAGAATCATCGAATTTATATTTTTGCATTATTAACAGATGAAAAGTGATATTCCTATCCGTAACATCCTGCCGACTGATGATGGATAACGATTAAATTATCATCTGCGTTCATCTGCGTCATCTGCGGATAAATCATTCTTCATCTGCCGATGAAACCCCTGTATACCAGATCGGCGATGACCAGGCACGTTCCTGTACCGTGGGCGCTGTCTCAGGCGGGGGGGATTGCCCCAGGCGCAGGGCATCGTAAGTGCTCCAGCGGCAGCGCGGGTTTTCCAGCACCCGCAGGTAATAGAACGCATGTTCCCGGGCATCGAAATCGGGGTCTTCCCATACGCCCTGCAATTGCGTTGCGCCGCGGTTCGGGGTCACGCTGCAATCTTCCAGGTTGACGCGGGCGCCGTTGGCAGGGCAGCGGTTGCTGTCCGGGTCCGGTTCCAGGCCGTCGGAACAGGCCACGTCATAGACCCGTTCCCGTGTCATGCCGTCTTCCAGCCAGCCCTTTATCACCTGCAGGCGTTGCAGCGTCTCGCCATCCACAGCCTGCATGGCCCACACCAGAAAGCGCGGCGGGCCGCCTGTCACGGGTTCGGGCAGGTCGGCGCCCATCGGCACGCCGAAGCGGTAACCCAGTTCGGCCAGGTCGGTTCCGGGCTCCAATCCGGCAGGGAAATCCCAACCGCCGAAGAAGCGTACCAGGGTGCGGTTGCCGCTGGTGCCGAAGGTCTCCCTGCGCCGGAACGCGTCAAACAGGCTGTCCCGGGTGTTTTCCTCAGCCCAGACGCCTGCCAGGGCGCCGGGATTCCTCGGTAACTCCTTGAAACCGGTTTTCAGGGCAGGCACCAGGCGGTCTTGCGCGGCGGCGTCAAGATAACCGAAATGACCGCGATAACCGTCCTCGCCGGTATCACCGGGGTTGCCGTTATGGACGTCCGTGCTGCCGAGCAGGCCCAGTTTGTAGGGGTTGACGCCCAGGCGTTGCTGGAACTCCAGGCCCGATTTCAGTCCGTTGCGCACGTAGTTGAACGGGGTGGCGCAGCCTTCCGGGTGGTTTGGAGCCGTACAGACCGGCACGCACGGCAGGGCAGTACCCTGCGCCGGGGGATCGGAACACAGGGGGCGCAGGTCGTATTTTTCAAAATTGCAGAATTCATCTTCCGTGCCCAGGCCGGCGCGGCATTCGGAATCGCCCTTGAACTGCATGATTTCCACCAACGGTTCGTGGGCAGCCCGGTAAGCGGCATCTTCCCGGGTAAGCGGCGCGCCGGCGGAGTTAAGGCCGGCGAAACGCGCGCCCCGGCTCTGGTTGGAGTTGTGGGAGATAGTCAGCGCCTCACAGGGCGCCCGGCAGTCTTCGTCCAGTTTACCCCACAACTCTTCCACGGTCGGCACCTCGATCATGCTCCAGGGTGTTTCGGGTACCGTGTTATTGCGAAAGATCACGTTGCGGTGCCGATTGCCGTTGCGTTCGCCGGTCCATTCATAACCGATGAAGGTAGTGAATTCGCCGGGCTGATAATATTCGTCCGCAATGCGCCCGATGTCCTGCCAGCGGCTGTGCGCCGCGTGCCGGCAGTCCTGCCCGCCGCTGCCGCAGAAGGCCGGGCGTTGCGGCCTTGCCGATTTCAGGATTTTCAACAGCACAGTGCGGAATACCCGGTTCTCGATGGCCGGGTCCTGCTGTTCATTCCTTATGTCGGCACACAACCGGGCCCGGTATGCAGCGGTGGACGGCTCCGAGCAGAGCAACATCTCGCCGAGAAATTCCGCATGTTCGGTCACCGCGACAAAGTCCAGCGGCAGCGCGAGTTTACGCGGCTGTCCGCCGTAGGATTCAATTTCCTCACCCCGGGCAAACCGGTAGGCGTCCCGCGGTGTGGTCCTGTTGAAGATGATGTAGGCGTCCAGCGACCAGGACGTGTGTACGTGCAGGTCGCCGAAGTAAGGAAAGCGATGAACCCCCTCCCGGGCCGTAAGGGGCAATGAAAATACTATTAATCCGCAGATGACGCAGGTTAGCTCAGATAAAATAATCCGCAGGTGACGCAGATGAACGCAGATAAAATTTATATTGTTATCCGTCAGCCTCTGAAATGTTGCGGATAGAAACATCACCTGTCATCCGGGAGTTATGCAATAAAAGAATCCAGAAAAAGATTCTTATGCTTGCCGGTTTGAGAATCCATCCCTGTGAAATGAAGACTCATAATTCATCTGCGTTCATCTGCGTCATCTGCGGATAATCCGCTTCGAACTCCTTGAAGCGCCGCTCCAGTTCAGACTGTAACCCGGCTTTTTCATTCCGGAACTTGAATTCCAGGCATGTCTCCATGATTGCTTCCAGTCTCTCTTCTTCATCCATGCACTGTTGCGCCGGGTCATCCCCTGCGGTTGCAGTCGACGGACGGCACTCGTCAGCGGCCCTGGCGGGACTGTAATCACATTGTTTTACTATTTTTCCCGTGTAGGTTGATTCCAGCAGGCTTTCCCCGGGGAGAAAACTGTAGGCCAGGGCATTTCGGGATAAATACTTGAGATCGTCATACCCCAGGTCGTAGGTTTCCACCGCGCGCTGGTATTCGTGGGTCAGGTCGATGCGGGCGACCCCCTCATCGTCCGTCGACAGGGCAATGGGAACCTTGTATTTGCGATAGGCTCGGATGGGATGCTTCTCGCCCTGTATGCCCAGTATAGCCTCGCTGCTGGTCAGGTTGATCTCGACCAGGATGCCCTGCTCGGCCATTTGTTCCATGAGCCGTGTTGCCTGCGGATCGTAAAAGATATCGGTGCCGTGACCGATGCGCCGGGCACCGGCAACCTCCAGCGCCGCGCGGATGTGCCAGCCCAGGTGTTCCGGCGGCACCAGGCCCATGGAGACTTCTCCGGCATGCAGCGTGATGCCGTCTTTTGCCGTGGGGAAGTGGCCGGCCAGTTCCCCTATCATCTCCATCTGCCAGCGGTAGTCTCTCAGGGTGACGGGGTTGTCTTCCAGCGCAACAAAGTTAAGCCCCACGTAGCGCGGGTCTTTTTCTATGAGGTGGAAGGCTAGCAGGGTCTGGGCCAGGACCTGTGTGCGCGGAAAGATACGGATCACCTGGGCCAGGTAACGCACGGTCACATCACAACCGGCGTCGGCGTGCTCCTGCCCGCAGGCCAGGGTGCTGCGCCACTGTTGTTCAATACCATCCAGCTTGAGAATCGTTGCCGCAGCCAGGTTTTCGATATCCGGGTGACGGATCAACTCGGCCAGCGGCGTATCGGCGCCGAACTCCTCATTGGTCGCCGCCAGTTGCCGGGCCTGGTCCATGCCCCAGGACTGCAACAGTTCCAGGTAGAGGATATTCTGGCGCGCCGACCTGGCGCTTGATTCGGCCAGCATATCCCCTTCGTGGCCGACGCCGGCGGGGACGAAACGCCGGAAGGTCGAGAAAAACTGGTCATGGCCGGATATCCCACGGCGATCGTAGTTACGTATCGAGAACGCATCGATTATGCGGTTCACCATGTCGCCGTCATAACGGATAGCGCTCACGGCGGGCAGGCCGGTTTCCGCATTGCAGGGCGGCGCCGTGATCATGAAGCTTTCCAGGTCTATACACTTGCCATCCTCTGCGGCCCAGCGGATATAGCTCTCTGCATAGATGGCGCCATCCAGGTGATTGTGCAGGTCGCCCCCCTTGGGAAAAGCGTACAGGAAATTCCTCAGCAATGCCGGTTCGTGACGCACTTTTTGAAAATACGCCCGGGCCCCCGCTTCTGCGGCCGAGACGCTGCCGCTTGCGCCAATGACGGGCAGAACCAGTAATGCCATACAGCAAGATCGCAATAATTTCATTTTTGCTTAACCTCCTTTCCACGTGTATCTTATAATAACTTCACAACGGAATCATGATAAAACAATGCCGCGCTACACCCTTCATTGCTGCGCAGGCCCTCATCGTCATTCCGGCGCTGACTGCCCGCACGCCGTCATTCCGGCGCAGGCCGGAATCCAGTCTGATAACGTGTCGCCTCCGGCGACTCTGTATTTCACTAGATTCCGGCCTGCGCCGGAATGACGATGAGGGCCTGCGCTGGAATGACGGTGAGGGCCTGCGCTGGAATGACGATGAGGGCCTGCGCTGGAATGACGGCGGGGGCCTGCACGGCAATGACGATGAGGGCCTGCGCCGGAATGACGGCGGGTGGTTTGCGCTGGTGTGACGGCGGGTGTTTATGACTTGATCAGGATTTCCGAAACTTCATAAAAGGATAACTTTCCATGCAAATACTGATGAGTTTTGTAGGGATGGCGGTGATTATCAGCCTGGCCCTGCTGCTGTCCGAAAACAGGCGTGCGATCAGGCTCAAGACTGTCGTTGCCGCTTTTCTCACACAGGCAGCTATTGCCGGGCTCATTCTTTATTTCCCGCTGGGGCAGACTTTTCTTAACACCATGGTGGCCGGCGTTCAGAACGTGATCGATTACGGCGCCGTAGGCAGTGAATTTGTATTCGGGGAACTGGGCAGGAAGGACGGCGGATTTTCTATCGCATTCCACCTGTTGCCGGTGATTATCTTCTTTTCCGCTTTGATGTCCACCCTGTACTACCTCGGCATCATGCAGAAACTGGTGACGTTTCTGGGGGGCGGCATACATAAACTGCTCGGCACCAGCAAAACTGAATCCATGTGCGCGGTAGCCAACATATTCATTGGCCACAGCGAATCGCCGCTGGTAATCAGGCCCTACCTGAAGGACCTGACCCGGTCGGAACTGTTCGCGGTGATGACCAGCGGTATGGCGGCCATCTCCGGCGCCATTATGGCAGCTTACGCGGCGATGGGGATCAACCTGAGTTACCTGATTGCGGCCAGTTTTATGGCCGCGCCCGGCGGTCTGCTCATGGCAAAAATCATCAAGCCGGAGACCGAACGCTCGGAACAGGATATAGAACACGTACAATTCAGCGGCCCGGGGAAAGTGGTGAATATCTTTGAAGCCATCGGCAACGGCACCTTGGACGGGTTGAAACTCGCGGCCAACGTCGGCGCCATGCTGATCGCATTCGTGGCCATGATCGCCTTGCTCAACGGCCTGCTGGGAGGCATCGGCGGCTGGTTCGGCATTGAGGGGCTGACCTTACAGGGAATTCTCGGCAAACTACTGGCGCCCCTGGCCTTCATGATAGGCGTACCGTGGTCTGAGGCAGCCGCGGCCGGTAGCCTGATCGGACAGAAATTCATCATGAGTGAATTTATCGCCTACCTGAGTTTCAGCGAGATCAGGGATACCTTGAGCCCGCACACCCAGGTGATCGTCACCTTTAGCCTGTGCGGCTTCGCCAACCTGACTTCCATCGCGATCCTGTTGGGCGGAATGGGCGCCCTGGTGCCCGAACGACGCCAGGACATTGCCGGGCTGGGTCTGATGGCCGTGCTTGCCGGCACCTTGTCCAACCTCATGAGCGCCGTTCTGGCCGGTTTATTCGTCTCCTTGCAAGGGTATTGATAATGGCTACGCCACACATTAATGCAGAACCCGGTGATTTCGCGGAAACCGTGCTTATGCCGGGGGATCCGCTCCGGGCAAAATTCATTGCGGAAAACTTCCTGGACAACCCGCGTATGGTGACCGACGTCAGGGGGATGCTGGGTTTTACCGGCAGCTACAAAGGGCAGGCCCTGTCGGTCATGGGTCATGGGGTCGGCATTCCCTCCTGTTCCCTGTATTGCACCGAACTGATCAACGAGTTCGGCGTCAAACGGCTGATCCGGGCCGGCAGTTGCGGCAACGTAAACAAATCGGTGAAACTGCGGGATATCGTTATCGCCATGGGCGCCTGTACCGATTCAAAAGTGAACCGCATTCGTTTCAAGGATCATGATTTTGCCGCTATCGCGGATTACCGGTTATTGCAATCTGCGGTCACTATCGCTGAACAAAGGGGGCTTGTTTTTCATGTGGGCAATGTCTTCTCCTCTGATCTGTTTTATACGCCTGAACAGGATGTATTTGAAGTGATGGAAAAATACAACATGCTGGGCGTGGAAATGGAGACCGCCGGCATTTACGGTCTGGCCGCAGAATTCGGCGTCAAGGCTCTGGCGATCTGTACGGTCAGTGATCAAATCATCACCGGTGAGCGGCTGACTGTTGAAGAAAGGCAATCCAGCTTTAACGAGATGATCGAGTTAGCCCTGGAGACTGCTGTCGCTGAGAGAAATTAAAAGGAATTGGTATATCGACTGGATTCCGGCATTCGCCGGAATGACGGCTTTGGGCACCGGTAGGACGGCTTTGGGCGCCGGTAGGACGGCTTTGGGCGCCGGTAGGACGGCTTTGGGCGCCGGTAGGACGGCTTTGGGCGCCGGTAGGACGGTCACTATTTTCCTGTTATTTCCACTCCGGAACTGGTGCCCAGCCGGGTGGCGCCTGCCTCAATCATTTTACAGGCGGTCTCGTAATCCCTGATCCCGCCACTGGCCTTTACGCCTGCGTTCGAGCCTGCGGCGGCGTGCATTAGCCTGACATCTTCCACGGTGGCGCCGGAACGGTTGAAACCGGTGGATGTCTTGACGAAACCGGCGCCCGCGGCGACACTCACCTCGCAGGCCCGTTGCTTTTCCTCATCGCTCAACAGGCAGGTCTCCAGGATTACCTTGACGATGTGGCCCCGGGCGCTGTCAACCACACGTTCCACGTCGAGGCCCGCCTGCTTCCAGTCCCCCGCCTTTGCCGCGCCGATATGCATGACCATGTCCACCTCGTCGGCGCCGTGCTGAATTGCCCGGCGGGTTTCATAGACCTTCACGTCCGTTTCGTTCATGCCGGCAGGAAAACCGACCACCGTACAGACCTTGACCAGGGACCCGGCCAGCAGATCACGAGCCAACCTGACGAAAACGGGCGCAATGCAAACTGCATAAAACCCATGTTCGTCCGCTTCCCGGCACAGGCGCGCCACCATGTCCGCCGTTGCCTCCGGTTTCAGCAAGGTATGATCGATGAGCGCTGCTATTTCGTTTCGTGATATTTTCAAGGATAACCTTAGAACAGTTTGTCCGTCAGGACCCCACCGTCGACGACCAGGTCGACCCCCGTTATCCATTTACTCGCGGCGGAAACCAGGAACAGGCAGGCGTTGGCAACGTCCTCTGCCTGTCCTACACTGCTCAGCGCGGCAGCCTGTTTGTACCGCGCGACTCCTTCCGGCCAGGCCTTGTCCAGCCCTTCACGCCAGATAAGGCCGGGTGACACCGCGTTGACGCGGATATTGTGCTCGCCCAGCTCCCTGGCGGCGGCGCGGGTAAACATCACGACCGCGCTCTTGGAGGCGCAGTAATGGCTGTGCATGTCCAGTACGCCGCTGGCGGCTATCGAGGCGATGTTGACGACGGCGCCGCCGCTCCCCTGCCCGGCGATGCGTCCGGCAACGGCTTGCGTGCATAACACCACGGAGCGCACGTTGACGTCCATCATCAGTTCGTACTCTTCTTCGCTGATATCGAGAAACGCTGAGGACGGATAGACCCCGGCATTGTTGATCAATATATCCACCCTGCCGGTCTCGGCGATGACCGCCTCACATAATCTCTCAATATCCGCCTTACTGGTCACATCGGCAAACAGCGCGGATGCGCTCCCTCCCGCCCGGTTAATCTGCTGTTTCAGCGCAAGCGCCCCGGCCTCACTGGAGTGGTAATGGATGCAGACGTGTGCGCCGGCGCGCGCCAGAACCTGGCAAATGGTCGTTCCTATGCCACCCGCCCCGCCTGTGACTACGGCGGTCTTGCCTGCCAGGCTCAATAAGTCATTCTGTGTCTCCGACATGTTTGTTACCTCTGGGTTTGAGAACAACTTATACTACATGTTGTCATGTTTATCGGAAAGGCTCTGTTTCCGTTTCCCCGGAGTAGTCTCAAAGTCGCCGCACTTTCGTCATACCGGACAAGGATTGTCCGGTACCCAGATACAGGGAGGTAAAAACACTATCGTCATGACGGACGAGGTGTCTATTGACTTTGAGATGGCTCTGTCCTCTTACCTGCGTCACAAGTATACTGTCTTCCTGTTTTTCCGAGTTATAACGACCGTGAAAAAAATAACCGCCGAACTACTGATCAAAGAACTGGGCCTTGAAATACTCCCTGTTGAGGGAGGGCACTTCAGGCAGACCTATAGCGCGGACGAGACGGTACTCGTGGCGGCGCCGGAACAGGGCAAGCCGCGGCAGAAACCGCGTTCTACCGCAATTATTTACCTGCTTTCCCCGGATGAGGATTCCTTTTCGGCGCTGCATATGCTGCCGACGGACGAAATATACCATTTCTACCTGGGCGACCCGGTCGAATTACTCCTGCTCAAGCAGGACGGCAGCAGCGAAGTAATCACCCTGGGACACGACATCCTGAATGGACAATGTATCCAGTTTGCCGTCCGCGCCGGGGTCTGGCAGGGCTCACGCCTCATCCGGGGAGGTGAGTTCGCGCTCCTGGGCACTACCATGGCGCCCGGCTATGTCGATGGAGATTATATCCCCGGGGACCGGGAGTTACTGGTTGAACAATACCCGGACAGCGCTGAACTGATTACGTCGCTGACGCGTTGACCCGGCGCTATTCAACAGGCGCTATTCAATTCTTGACCTGCCCGTAAAATATCGCTATGCTGTGTCCATGGTGCAACTGAATAACAAACAATGGTGGTGGCCGAACATCCTGAGGTGGATGCTGGCTTAGCCACAATTGTATAAAGTCCAAACCCACCTCTGAACCAGGGGTGGGTTTTTTTTTGCCTGTTCCCCTGACGGCGGGTGATGAATAAACAAGGGGAACCCATGAGACCACCATTCGACATTGCAGCAGACCTGGATACGCCGGTATCCGCATTCCTGAAACTGAAGCCGCTGGGAGTGCGCTTCCTGCTTGAAAGTGTGGAGCGAGGCGAGCAGGTCGCGCGTTTTTCTTTCCTGGGTTTAGGCAGTGCACTGGAGTTGTATTTCGACTCACAAGGCCTGACGGTAAACAGCATCAGACAACCCGGACGCGCCGGGATATTGACCGCACTCCGGGAAGGATTACGCAACGCGCCGGAACTGACCCCCCAGACAGACGAGATTCCATTTCAGGGCGGGCTGGTAGGTTATGCCGATTTTGACCTGATCCATAAACTTGAACAATTTCCCATTAATACGACCATTACGGATTACCATCCCCAGGCCGCGTACCTGGCCCCACGATCCTTGCTTGTGTTTGACCACTTGACACGCCGTGTGGCGTTACTGCATGCCGGCCCGGAGACCGAACGCTTGTCACTGCGCAAGGAGGTGATTGCAGCCTTGCGCGGGCCTGTTCCCGCTGCCAACGGCCGGAACACCTGTTCAGCGGCAACGACAAGTCTTTCCCGGGAGGACTATATGCAACTGGTCGATGAGGCCAAGCACAAGATACGTGACGGCGATATTTTTCAAGTTGTTCTGGCGAACCGGTTTTCCGGGGAGTGTGAGGTCGACCCGTTCACGGTCTACCGGGCGTTGCGCCTGATTAACCCATCCCCTTATATGTACTTTATCGAGATCGGCAAGCGGACTATTGCAGGTTCCTCTCCCGAGGCCATGGTTAAATTGCAGGACGGCGTGGCCGCACTGCGACCTATTGCCGGCACCCGTCCCCGGGGAAACACTGCTGAAGAAGATCGAGACCTGGAGCGGGGCCTGCTTAACGACCCCAAGGAAATTGCCGAGCATGTGATGCTGGTGGACCTGGCCAGAAACGACCTGGGACGTATCGCAGCCACCGGCTCCATACAGGTTGATCCTTACCTGTCCATCGAACGCTACAGCCACGTCATGCACATCGTCAGCGGCGTCAGCGGCAGGCCCAAAGCGGGCAAGGACGCATTTGACCTGTTTGCAGCGGCCTTTCCCGCCGGCACCCTGGTAGGCGCCCCCAAGATCCGCGCTATCGAATTGCTGAACGGCTATGAACCGGTTCGACGCGGGTTATACGGCGGTACGGTGGGTTATTTTGACCATTACGGCAACATGGACCAGGCCATCGCGATACGCACCATCATCTTTGAGAACGGCAGTTACAGCTACCACGCCGGGGCCGGTATCGTTGCCGATAGCGACCCGGCGCTGGAACACAACGAAGTCCTGGCAAAAAGCGCAGTGATGCGCCAGGCCCTGGCGCTGTCAACGGAAGGTTTCTAGAAAAAACTTCCCTGGATTCCGGCTTACGCCGGAATGACGAGTTTCGTCGGAATAACGGTCAATGCATCCCGATCTATGCCTGCATCCGGGGCTTGAAATTATCCGGCCCCTTGTGCGACCTTCTCGTACCACTCTTCCATGGTTATGATTCCACCCTCTTTTTCCGCGCGTCCCAGGTCTCTCGTGGGCAGGACCTCCTGGATCTTATCGATATGCTTCCAGCCGGCCAGGGGCGTATCACATTCGGTCCGGGGTACGTATTTGGATGGGTCGACTTTCTGGTACTTGTGCACGTAACGCGGGCAGTTTACGAAGATCTCCGAGACCTTGACCCTGACAATCAAATCCGCTTCCTTGTAAGCGGCGATCAGCGGGTCGTCATCATGGATGGTGGCTTCTCCCTGCAATCGCAAGCGGTGGGGCGTCTCAAAATTGATAAATAACATGCCGATATTCAAATTGCCCTTGATATTCCCCATGGACAGAAACATACCGTTTCCGTCATAACTGGGAAAAACCACTGTCGTATCATCAACCACCTTGACGAAGCCCGGGTCACCGCCCTTATAGGACACGGTAGGTCTGCCTTTGTGATCCACCGTGCTCAGGAAAAACATATCGCGGCTTTCGATAAAATCCTTGTGTGGGCCAACCACTTCCGTCTCCATTGCAACTTTCTCGATAACGTCGGCCATGCGCCGCGTTTCAAACTGTTCCTGCAACTGCCGGTGATTATCACCATATAATCGACTCATATTCATTTCCTCGTTTTTCAGATTTGATAGTTACTCCACTTCCCAGCGCGGATCAGGACGCCGCGGTTGCCGGCATCATACCACCCTCAGCGGTACAGACTTTCCTGATAACCCGGTATGCAATGACTCCGGCGATGACGTTTCCGACAGCGGCCCCCGAGAACAGACCTGTTATCCCCCAATACAGGCCGCCAATATACGCCAGCGGCAGGTACAAAGCAATCAGCCTGATAATGATCAGGAACAAACCCAGCCGTGGACGCCGCAGCACGTTCAGGGAGACCATGACCAGGATCACGACGGCATGAGCGCCATAGGTCAGCGGTAATATGTAGATGAAGGTATTGATCACCCGGATCACCATGGCGTCATCACTGAACGCGGGGGCGATATACGGAGAGAGGATGATCAGCAGGATATAGACTGCTATTTGAAACCCTACGCTGAATTTCAGGCAACCGAATAATGCCCGGTGAGCGCGCTCCCCCGTGCCCGCTCCCAGGTTTTGCCCGATAAACATGGGCAAGGTCGCGGACAAGGCAAAAACAACCATCAGGCATAAGGTTTCAATGCGGGCGCCGACCCCGAACCCGGCAACGGCTTCGGCGCCATAGCCGGCTATCAGCGCAGTCATGATGGCCGCGGCAAACGGAGTCATCATGTTGGCCAGCATGGCCGGGATCGCTATTTGCAATAATTCCTCCCAGTTTTCCCGTATATGACGCAGGCGCGGAAGGGTAAAAAGCAGGAGCTTCTCCCGAACCGCCAGGACATAGACTGCGACGACGCACACGGTTGATGCGGCGATGACAGAGGCGGCGGCTGCGCCTTTCATCCCCATTTCCGGGAACGGACCCAGACCGAATATCAACAACGGATCGAGGGCCAGATTCAGCAATGCCATGAGTGCTGACATCAAGGCCGAGGTCTTCATCGCGCCGATGGAGCGGAAAGTGTTCCCGCTGATAACCGCGATCATTATCACGGGCAGGCCAAAAATCAGGATATACATATAATTCCTGATGTGGGGCAGCACTTGTTCCGTCGCTCCCATAGCTGAAAAAATGGCGTTCATGGAAAACCCGACCAGGACGGCGATAAGGATTGAAAATAATAATGCCAGTATCTGTGCATCCGTCACGTAACGGGCGGCTACGTCGTGTTTTGCCTCCCCTATCAGCCGTGAAGTTATCGAACTGATCCCCATGCCCATCCCCAGGGCAATACTGACAAAAATCATATAGATGGGAATAATGAAGCCGATGGCCGCCAACTGGTTTGTCCCCAGCAGGCTGATAAACCAGGTGTCGACAAATCCCAGCGTCATCATGGCGATGACACCCAGGATCATGGTGCCTGTCAGGCGCGCCAGCAACGGGCCAATGGGCTCCGAAGTGATCCTTCGGGTACGTTCTGTCTTTTGACTCACAAGGTCTGAATCCCGTTATGCCGGGCAAGCCCGGATTTTTCACCAGGTGATGCGATGATCGCGCCGGATTTTTGCCGCCAGCGGGTGCCTGCGACCGAAAGCATAGCCGTAGTTGATGTGCGCCCTCCATGACGCACACCCTGCGGGCATCCTTCGGATGTCCAAATCTGCTCCAGGCAGATTTGTCTGGTTGAGGGAGCACGTGCCCGTAGGCGTAAAAAAGACAAGCAAGACAAATCGGCAGGACAGCCGATTTGCACGGCGATAGCCGCCCGTAGGGTTGCGTCCAGGGATGGATGCAATGAACGCATCAAGCGCAGTCTGTAATGACGGGATATTGAGAATTTTACCATAACTTACTGACAGCACATTGACGTTTCCGATAGCAACCAGCGATCTGGTGAGAAATCCGGGCTAGGTTATCCCTGTGCATAAAACATGCGGAATGCGCCCCCTGCAAGTTGTAAGCAGGGGGCAGGTTCGCGCCGAATAGACGGGATACGGATTATTCGGGTTGCGGTACGATTCTCAGATAGGGCTTCGGCGCCTTCCAGCCGTCCGGAAATTTCTCCTTGGCAGCCTCATTCGATACCGCGGGGACGATGATCACATCTTCGCCCTGGCGCCAGTTGACCGGGGTGGCCACTTTGTGTTTGGCGGTCAACTGGATGGAATCCAGCACTCGGAGTACTTCATTAAAATTCCTCCCGGTGCTCATCGGATAGGTAATGATCAGCTTGATCAGCTTATCCGGGCCGACGACGAATACGGAACGTATCGTGGCGTTATCCACTGCGGTGCGCGACTTTGCCGCACCACTGGCGTTCGGGTGGATCATGTCGTAGAGCTTGGCCACTGCCAGGTTAGTGTCTCCGATCAGCGGATAATTGACCGCATGGCCCTGGGTTTCTTCTATGTCGCTCAACCAGGCATTATGATCCTCTACTGAATCGATACTCAGGCCGATAACCTTGGTGTTGCGTTTATCAAACTCCGGCTTGAGCCCGGCCATGTAACCCAGTTCCGTGGTGCACACAGGGGTAAAATCCTTGGGATGGGAAAACAGGATGGCGTAACCGTCACCAATCCAGTCGTGGAAGTTGATCGTTCCTTCTGTGGTTTCGACGGTGAAGTTCGGTGCTTCATCACCAATACGTAATGGCATGTTATTTCTCCTGCGGGTGTATTTTAATCATTATCCCGGTAATTTTAGCAGAGATTTAAACGATCAATCCAGCGATTTTCCGAACAGATCAGACAACCCGCAAGGTCAAGCTAGAACCTGATCACCATTAATTTGCCAGCTTCGCGCTGATGATTCGGTTTAAACTTACGCCGGATTCAGCAGCTTCGGTGGCAAGATGGCGATGCACTTCCGGTGGAACGCGGACTATGAATTTCCCGCTATATTGCCTGGTGGAAATCGGAACAGGGATACCCTCCCCGGACTGAGCCATATCCTCAACACATTCCTTGACTACTGAACGGATACCCTTTAAGGCATCGTCGGGATCTGGCGCCAGCCAACTAAGGCCGGGGAACTCGGCGCATAAGCCTACGAACTCCTGATCACCTTCAGACCAAGTAATCCGATAAGTATATTTATTTATTTCATGTTCCACGATTTGTCTCCAGTTTCTTTATGGCACGTAATACTTGCCTGACCTGATAAGCTTTAGCTTTGCCTTTATGGTTTTGTATGTTTACCCGTGGGTTGCCAGGCCAAGGGGTCTTATAGATACAATGGCTACTGTTGCTTTGGCGCGGCTTCCCAAAATAATGACCACAAACTTTCTGAAGCTCGCTATACCGAATCCCATTCGGGTTCGCCTCCATTTGTCCAAGTATTTTTACTACCTCATCCATGTCTCATGATAGCATTATTGATACTTATTTCAAGCAGCCACTTTCATTCAGTACATAACTTTGATTAGTTCCTGCTGCAGATCATGATCGCCCGTTGCGGGGCCGGGTAGCCTTCAATGGTGAGGTGGGGGTTTTGCAGGTCCAGGAAGTCTGACAGTGATTGCTCGAAGGTCCATGCCGTGGCCCGTTGCTCGGCTGGCGTTGTGACGGATATATCCGCTGCTTCGACAGAGGTGAGGCCTGCCGCGTACAGCCAGTCTTTCAGGGTGTTCAGGGAAGGGATCGACCAGACGTTCCTCATCCTGGCGTAGCGCCCGCGGGGTTCCAGTACAGCGCCATATTTTTCATCAATAACCAGGGACTCCAGCACCAGTTCACCACCGGCCCGAAGGAACCGCAGCAGATCACGAATATGGTTGACGGGATCGCGGCGGTGATAAATTACGCCCATGGAAAAGACGCTATCAAATTCTTCATGAGGTAACACAGGGGTCGTCGCGTCGTTAACCAGGGTCTCCAGCGGGAACGGTAGTATGTCGAAGGGTTCTCCGGGCAAGTATTTTGCCATGGCGCGCTGTTGCATGACATAACGCAGCGTGGGGTCGGTCCCGACTACCCGTTTTGCGCCGGCTCCCAGCATACGCCAGCCGTAATACCCGTTGCCGCAGCCGACGTCCAGAACGGTACGGCAGGACAGCGGGGTAATTTTATCCTGCAGGCGCCGCCATTTCATATCGGAACGCCACTCCGCGTCGATTTCCAGGCCGAACAGGTTGAAAGGGCCTTTACGCCACGGTAGCAGCCGTTTCAGTTGTTGCCGGATGGCTGCGCGTTGTAATGTGCTGCAATCCGTCGCAGTGCCGATTTGGATGGAGTCCGCGTCAAGCCTGATCAAAGAAGGGCTGATCTCAGGCAGCCTGTTTATAGCGTCAAGCCAGTCGGGGAGATCGCCATGACTGACATGATCGTAAAAACGCGCCAGGTGATCCGGGAAGACCGGCAGTTTCCCGTCAGGATTCACCGATGTGTTTTTCACCGCGCCTCTGCGCCAGTTCGACCTGGCGCTGGCGTTCACTGAAGCGGCGGCGCTGTGCAGGCGTCAAATTATCATGACAACGCGGGCAGGACACGCCAGACCGGTATTTTTCCGAGGCCATGTCGTTTTCGGTAATCGGCCGGCGGCAGGCGAAGCACTGCTCATAATCACCTTCGCCGAGGTCGTGATTGACGGCAACCCGGCTGTCGAAGACAAAACACTCTCCCTCCCACAGGCTGTCTTTGCGGTCGATTTTCTCCAGGTAATTCAGGATGCCTCCCTGTAACTGGAGAACTTCCCTGAAGCCCCGGGACAGCAGGTAAGATGATGCCTTCTCACAACGGATACCCCCGGTACAAAACATGGCGACCCTGGCATGTTCCGCCGGATTGAGGTTTTGCTCCACGTACTCAGGGAACTCGCGGAAGGTTTCTGTATGCGGCGCGACGGCATTTTGAAAACCGCCGATCCCGGATTCATACTCGTTACGGACGTCCAGCACCAGCGTATCCGGCCGGGAGATTTCCGCATTCCAGTCTTCCGGTTCCACATACCTGCCGCTGAGATTCTGCGGGTCAACTCCCTCTACGCCCAGCGAGACGATCTCCTGCTTGAGCTTTACCTTCATCCGGTGAAAAGGACATTCAGCGGCGCGGGATTCCTTGTGCACCAGGTCAGCAAAACGGGGTTCCGAACGGAAATAGTCCAGGATGCCGTCTACGCCTTCCCTGCTGCCTGCGACGGCGCCGTTGATGCCCTCCGGCGCCAGCAGGAAAGTACCCTTGAGCCGGAGATCACTACAACGATCCAGCAAGGGTTGTCTCAACTCCCTGAAGTTGGGCAACCTGACGAACTTGTACAGCGCGGCAATTATGAATCTGTCATTTGTTATATTCATTACATTTATCCGCAGATTACGCAGATTATCGCAGATAAAAAACAATTAAAGCCACAGAAGACATAAAGTTAAGACAGGTTTGGATAGGCTTTTCAAGACTATCATCCGCAGGGACAGCGGATGGTAAGCGTACAGGGACGTATTTACAGCGGGTCTTGAAAAGCCTATCCGAACCTGTTTCCTTACTCTCTATTAATTAATGTCTGTGTGCCACCCCTGCGCCGGCAGGGATCCGGACGTCATCGACCAGTGCCTTGACATGTTCCGGCGGTTGCGCGGTGAAACGGCTGACCGTAAACGCGACGGCGAAATTGATCACCATGCCGATGCTGCCGATACCCTCCGGTGAAATGCCCAGCCACCAGTTTTCCGGGTTGCTGGCCGCTGGATTGACGAACTTGAAGTAGACGATATACGCAACGGTAAACATGAGACCGCTCAACATACCGGCAATGGCGCCCTCACGGTTCATATTACGCACAAAAATACCGAGGAAAATGGCCGGGAACAGCGATGCGGCAGCCAGACCGAAGGCAAAAGCGATCACCTGGGCGACGAACCCCGGCGGATTGATACCCAGGTAGCCGGCAAAGCAGACGGCAACCGCGGCCGCAATACGGGCATAGAACAACTCCTGTTTTTCGCTGATGTCCGGCCTCAGAGTCTTCTTGAGCAGGTCATGGGAGACAGACGTCGATACCACCAGCAATAATCCCGCTGCGGTGGATAATGCAGCGGCCAAGCCGCCGGCCGCCACCAACGCCAGCACCCAGGGCGGCAGTTCAGCGATTTCCGGGCTGGCCAGCATCATGATATCCCGGTCGACATAAACCTCGTTGGTATTGTCCAGCGGCGCGTTGTCGACCAGCTTCTGTCCGTGTTCGCCGGCGCCGTCAATGAAGACCGGCGCGCCATCGAAGGCAGCGCCGGCGGCATATTGAATCCTGCCGTCCTCATTTTTATCCAGCCAGGCAATCAGGCCGACATCTTCCCAGGTCTTCACCCAGGACGGCGCTTCCTGGTAGGCAGTGTTGTTCACCGTGTCTATAAAAATCAGTCGTGTGAAAGCGGCAATGGCAGGCGCAGTCGTATACAACAAGGCAATAAATATCAGGGCATAACCCGCGGATTTGCGCGCATCGGACACCTTGGGTACGGTAAAGAAACGCACGATGACGTGGGGCAGACCGGCCGTGCCGACCATCAGCACCATGGTAATCGCAAACACGTCGATAGTGCTTTTAATCCCTTCCGTGTAAGGGGCAAAACCCAGGTCCGCCAACACCAGGTCCAGTTTTTCCAGCACTCGCAAACCGGAGCCGTCCTGCACCTCGGAAGCCAGACCCAGTTGCGGCACCGGGTTGCCCGTGATCAACAATGAGATAAAGATCGCCGGCGCCATGTACGCAAAAATCATGACGCAATACTGCGCCACCTGGGTATAGGTAATGCCTTTCATGCCGCCGAGCACGGCATAGAAGAACACCACTGCCATGCCGATAAACACACCGGTAGTGATTTCCACTTCCAGGAAACGGGAGAATACCACCCCCACCCCGCGCATCTGGCCGGCCACATAGGTAAAGCAAATAAAAACCAGGCAGATAACGGCCACCACGCGGGCGGAACCGGAATAATAGCGCTCGCCGATGAAGTCCGGCACCGTATACTGGCCGAACTTGCGCAGGTACGGCGCCAGCAACAGCGCCAGCAGGACGTAACCGCCGGTCCAGCCCATCAGGTAGACCGAGGCGTCATAGCCGGAAAAAGCGATCATGCCGGCAATGGAAATGAATGAACCGGCGCTCATCCAGTCCGCTGCGGTCGCCATGCCGTTGGTCAGCGGGTGCACGCCGGCGCCCGCCACGTAGAAATCCTTGGTTGATGATGCTTTTGACCACACGGCAATCCCTATGTAGAGGGCAAAGGTCAGGCCGACCACGATGTAAGTCAGCATCTGGGTGGTCATGACTGTTCTCCCTGCCTGTTGTCATCTGCGCCGGAGTCATCCACACCGAACTTGCGGTCGATCCTGCCGATAAGCCCCACGTAGACGAAGATCAGCAGCACAAACACGTATATTGAACCCTGTTGCGCCCACCAGAACCCCAGCTTGAACCCGAACAGGCTGACCTGGTTCAGCCAGTCAACCAGCAATATGCCGAAGCCGTAGGACACGATGAACCAGACCGCAAGCAACTTCAGCAACAGGCTGATATTGGCGCGCCAATAGGCCGCGACGCTGGCCTCCGACAATACTTCGTTATCATGGGAGCCGTGCGCCGGCAGGTTATCCGCCTGGTGATGATAGACATCTACATTGCCGTTATCGTGATCCGGTGTATTTTGCATTTTTCTCCTCTTAATGCTTACTCAGGCCTACTCAAGGGACAGATTTAAATCTGTCCCCATTTCTGCGGTGTATTTTGCATTTTCGTTCCGCTTCATCCGGTGATAGTAAAATCCGGTTTTCTTTTTTCCATGAACGCGCCTATGCCCTCACGGGCGACAGACGTGCAGGCGCTCTCGCCAGACGCGGCATAGCCAATCTCCAATGCTTCGTCCAGTGACGGGGCTGCCGCCGCATCTATGATGGCCTGGCGCTCAGTCTTTGGCCATTAAAGCTGAGCGGTTCGTCCTCAACGGCAGGCGGCGGCGCAATATCGACTGGCGTATCGGCAATCACGTGTTGTTTTTGTGCTAGCTCCCTGACCAATCGGGTCGCGCCGGGGAGCAGTGTAGCATGCGAATCCGCCAGGTTATCAATGATCCCCAGCTCGACCGCATCCGTTACAGTCATTTTTTCAGCTTTGAGCAGCATAGTATGAAAAGTCGCTGCGGCTGCGGGCCAGCGTCGGTAGGGCACCACCATGCCGCCGATACCCGGCGCCATGCCCAGGCTAATCTCCGGAAACTGCAAGCATGCGTTTTTCGCGGCGACGATTCCATGACAACGAATCACCAGTTCCAGGCCGCCGCCCAGGGCCATTCCGTTCAACGCTGCGACTACCGGTTTCTTGCAGTTATCCAGATAGATCAGCAACCTGGAGCACACCCGGGCATAATCGACGGATTGTTTCCTGTCCCCCAGCATCGATGGAAACTTGCCGATGTCGGCGCCTGCGGAAAATGCCGTAGCGCCATAGCCGGTGATGACGAAACCGGTTGTCTGCGGATCATTCTCATATTTCTTCAGGATGGTCAGGATTTCATCAGTCATGTCATCGTGTATGGCATTCAAGGCTTCGGGGACCGCTACGCTCTCTCCTGGTTTAATGGTCTTCCATTTCCCCTGGGTATCCCATTTTTCTTCCCAGCTTTCATTTCGTGGGTGTCCTGAATTGTTTTCCTGAATTGTTTTCATTTCATGGGTGTCCTGAATTGTTTCCTTTAGCAGATCCCGGTTCGTGTCGTGCGTCCTTCAGCTTCCGGGCTGTGTCATCAGCCCGGTGCAGGGCTTCCCGGCTGATATCCATCAACACCAGGCTTAAATCAGGGATGGCGCTTTTCAGGTAATATCCGATATCCGGCCCGATGGTGCCGGCGTCGATAATGCCGATTTTGCGGGGTATTTCCCCTGTGGGCTGGATCAGGATGGGGTTATTGTATTCCTGCATAAGGCGGACAACCTCAATATTTCTTGATTTTATTTGCACCCGACGGTCGTCGGTTATTTGCTTACCGGATTCCGGTTTGCCATTTCGGTCAACTGGATTTTGTCTACTTTTCCTACCACAGTCTTGGGCAGGTTGTCCACGAAGTGAAATTCCGCGGGGATCTTATAGGACGCCAGGTTTTCCGTACAATAGCGCCGCAATAATTCCTCATCTGCGCCGTTCTCTTTCCCGGGCACGATAAATGCGACCGGCAATTCGCCGCGGTAGCTGTCCGTTTTCGCCACGACGGCTGCTTCTTCCACCCCCGGGTTCCGGTGCAGGACTTCTTCGACCTCCCGGGGGAAAACGTTATAGCCGGATACGATGAGCATTTCCTTTTTTCTGGCGCGGATGTACAGGTAGCCTTCCTCATCCAGTTCGCCGATATCGCCCGTGTACAGCCAGCCGTCGCGCAAAGCCTGGGCCGTTTCCTGCGGGCGGTTTCGATAACCACTCATCACCTGGGGACCGGCTACCCGGATTTCCCCTTTTTGCCCGGTTTCCAGGATTTTTGTGCCGGTCTCCAGGTCAACCACCTGGATTTCCGTTGCGGGCAAGGGGATGCCGACCGAAGTGGGTTTCCTGACCCCGTCCAGCGGATTAAATGATATTACCGGCCCCGCCTCCGACTGGCCGTAGCCCTCAAGTATCGGCGTGCCGGTAATCCTTTCCCACTCATTCAGGACGTTTCCCGCCAGGGGCGCCGATCCGGATGAGGACATGTACAGGTTGGAGAAATCGGTTTCGGCAAAGCCGGGATAATTCAACAGGCCGATGAAAATAGTGGGGCTGCCGGCAAACAGGGTTATCTTCTCCCGCACCAGGGCGGCAATGGCTTCCTCGGGATGATAACGCGGCAGAATGACCAGGGCGCCGCGCCGGTAGACCATGGCGTGCAGGCACATGGACACTGCGTAGCAATGGAACAGCGGCATGATGCACAAGGTTCTCTCCACGTCATCCCGGGTGGGGGAAATGGCCTCGCGCTGGCTCACGTTGACGGACAGTGAATAATGACTGATACAGGCGCCCTTGGCCCTGCCGGTGGTGCCGCCGGTAAACTGCAGGGTGGCCGGGTCTTCTGCTTCCGGCAGATCACCCAGTGTATCGAGATCGCTGCGGGCGCGCCATACGGTCAATCGGTAGTCGCTGCCTATAGCGAGAAGATGTTTGATTTGCAACTCGGCTGCGAGGTCCCGGACCACGTCCACCAGTGCCTCATCAAAGATAACGGCGGATACCTCGGCATCTTCCAGCATGGGAAACAGTTCGCGGGTCGTGTAAACCGGGTTTAACGGTACCGCCTCCGCCCGCGCGGCATGGATGGCGAACAGCGCGATACACATGTCGATGGAATTGCCCATCAGCAACGCAACCCGGCAGCCGTTCAGACCGAGCGTTTCCAGTTCCCGGCTGAAGCCTGCAACGCAGCGCAGGTATTCCCGGTAATTAAGCCGTTCCCCGCCCAGTACCAGGGCCTCATGCCCAGGACTTTTCGCTGCCGCGTCCACCAGTGCGTGAACGACGCTGGGAAAGACTCTGGGCAGACCGTCAGCGGTTTGAACCATTATCAACTCACGCGGATTACCACTGCCATGGCGGTATCACCGGCAGCACAACCGTGGAACAGGCCGTAACCGCCGCCCAGCAGCATGAGTTCCCCAATAAGTTCTATCACCGCGCGCATCCCCGTCGGACCTTGCGGGTGGCCCCAGATCAGGGAACAGCCGTAATTATTCATGGTCATGACGTCAATACCCATTTCCCCGGCAAAAATGATGTCATTGACCGCGATCGAACTGCTTTCCGTCCAGGCACCGATCTGTCAGGAACTGCCTGGTGACGTGGGCGGCGAATTCCATGCTGTGCAGGTAGGCGAGGCTGCCCTGCCACTTGGCAAACGGGGTGGTCCAGTAAGCGCCATAGGGGATGCAGGTTTCCATCATGATCGGTTAATTTCCAGGAAGCGGTCAAGCATATCGATATATGATAATATCATTTTAACTTTCAATAAAATTTCGATAAAACATGAATTCTGTTAAGGGAGTTATAGCATGGGTAAGCGGAATATATCCGCCCTAATATTTGGGGTCAGAGTAAAAATTAATCTAATCGGTAGGCGATGCTGATTTATTGTTGAGTATTTTTACTCTGACCCCAAATATTCAACGAACTGAGCAAACCCCCACGGTGAAGAAAAAAAAGGACAACTTTGACGCATCCCATTATCGGGCATGGCACCTTGCCAGTTCATCCCATGAGGCCGTTTCCACGGAATTCGAGTGGAGCATATTGCGTTTTCAGCAGGCCTTTGAAAGATGGGTGACACAGCTTGCCGGCGTGACCGGCATGGGCGAGTTGAGTTATATAGAGGCCGTCATCATCCACATTATCCGCATGCATGATCGGCCCAAGAGCGCCGCGGACATTGCCCGGCAATTGAACCGGGACGATATTCCCAACATTCAATACTGCCTGAGAAAACTGGTAAAGATGGAGTTATGCGACAGGATAAAAGATCAAAACAGGAAAAACCCGATCTACCGGGTAACTGAAAAAGGCAGAAGCTTGACCCAGAATTACGCCGAATTAAGAAAGCGTATCCTGATTGAACAATCGAAAAACATCGACCGGGTGGATGAAAAACTCGATGATACCAACAAGTTGATCAGCATCATGACCGGCTTATACGATGAAGCCACCCGGATTACCGCCACTTTTAATCCCATGACAGAGGCGCCAGAGGATTGAGGGCGATTGCATGGCGATATACCACCAGATCTTCGGTGTGCTGGATGATTAAAACGATTGCGCCACCCTCTGAGCAGAGAATGTTCAATATGACCGAATGCCAGGGATATGAAGATAGGCTGAAGATCGATTCCAGTTGGCTACGAGTTGTCGACCAAAGGCGTAAAATCTTCAGTATTCATCGGTTCGTGCTCTTCCCAGCGACCACGCATTTCAATCAGAACGCTCTGCATAGATGGTGCAGATGGGGGGTTAACTCGCACCACTTTGGCAGAATATTCAGGTGATTCAGCCATGCCTGCAGATAAATCTGTCACCAGATAACGTGGCGCCCAACCGATCATATAGTAGTCTTCTGTCTGAATTTGCACTGCCAATCCAGTCGCTGGATTAGTCAATTCCAGTGTCAGATAAAGTTTTTCTCCTGACTCCAAACGACTAATTCGTTCCTGGGCAGCGTCACTTACACGCCGCCAACCGTGCAGAAAGAACCGACAAGTGAAGCATCCAGTTTCGTCCTTCTCGATTTTCGGAAAAACCTCATAAGAGTCCGTTACTCGTTGTCCTCCATTTACTGATAGAATCTCAATTGGGTCTACCTCTTCGGAAAGGTCAAGACTTTCCAGATAGTCGGCAAAGTCTGGCCTTTTCCTATTCATCACCCGGTTTTGAAACAGCGGGAACAACTCCGAGGATTGGTAATCTTCATCCAGTGAGGGAAATTCGATGAGCAGAGGAAACCCGGCTTTCTCTTGTGCTCGCTTCGCTCCCCCGATATAGCGGAAACGATACGAAGAATCTTTAACGTCCGCATCCAACTGTCCCACCGGAAACCATGCCGTGCTGGGATCGCTGTCCTGCCAAGCCAGAAATAAGGTCTTCGCACTCATTGAAATAGATCCTGTAACTGTTGAAAATTATAACACATCAATGCGATAGCAAACTCTCTGGCAGGTGATGACATCCACCCATCCGGTGTGCGCTCTACGCTTTCCTCCATAGCTTTCACATCCAACTTTTCGAGCTTTGCCTTAACCGGACGGAAAATATCCGGATAAGAATTGACTGCCTGTCGCACAAGTCCCAGCGGGCTAGGACCACGTTTGCTATCCTCCGACCAGTAAATCGCGCCGTGTCCTCTTTCGGCATAGTCGCCGACACGATTCTTTGCCAAGTACATGTCTCGTTTAGTATCATGAAGCTCCCGGCCCAAAGAGGATGCATGATCGAACGAAGGAGCTACGAAATCCTCCCAGTGATCGTTTACCTGTCTACGAAGTATTCCCCAGTTCTCGTGGTGACGATCTACGTTACCAATTAACGCGTCCAAGACCACATACTCTGCGATCCGACGTTTTGCTTTCAGTACAGCTTCGCTCTTTACAATGTCAATGTCCTCAGCATTTTCACTACCTCCAAAAACACGATCCATAACCTTCATGATATTCGCCAGGGTATGACTGGAGTGCCAATATTTTGCCTCAGAGTCGTAGCCGTAAACGACCACTGCCAACATCTGATTCCCATGGACCAATTCCTGACCGAGACCTGTAAACGCTTTCGTCACCGATCCTTGCTCTTCTGCAAATAGTGCCAATTCCACTTTAGCACATTCAATATCCAGGAATTTCGCAACTTCGGCAGCAATCTTCTCCGCCCAATGCTCCCCTGTTTTTGCCCGGGGATATTTGAAAAGCCAGTATTCACCCAATAACCCCCGGGAACTCGATACCAGAACTTCTTCTTGCTTCCCATTTCCTCTGGGTCACGAACCCATTCCGGCTGGATCTCAATAACTGGATATAGATCAGACATGGCGGTAATTTCGTGTATTTAACTTAATAACAGAAAAGTTAAAATCAATATACCATCTTGGCTGATAGATTTTATACAATCCGTCTCATTTTCAAACTAGTCAGAATTCTATAGTGGAACTGGATAACCCCTGCATATTCCATAATTACGCATCGCGGATTTTCGATTGGAGTGATGTTGGGCCGGTTCTCTTTGAATTACCAATTTAGTAGACTGTGCCGTCTGTACTGATTATCTCTCCCGCCAATCTGTCGATTGCTCGAAGGCATGGGCCGCTTGGTAAATGGTCTTTTCCGCATAATACCGGCCTACCAACATCAGGCCCACCGGCAGGCCGTTGCTCTGGCCGCAGGGGATTGAGATGGCGGGGTGTCCGGTAGCGTTGAACTGGCAGGTGTTCAGCGTATTGCCGAATGCGGTGTGCATTATCTCCTCAGCGCTTGCGTGCTGCTGTGACTTCGGGTTCTCAGTGGCCGTGTCGACCAGGGTGGGCATCAGCAACAGGTCATACTCCCGTAACGGCTTGTCATAGCTTGCCCGCAGTTTGCGCACCAGGTTCTTTGCCCTGGCATAGTAGCGGCCCTGATAGATCTCAAGGTATCGGGCCAGCGGCCAGCCGTTTCAGTTCAGTGCCGTCGGGGAGTTTAAATGCCATGGAGGTGTCATTCTGTTGTGGAGGCGTTCGGTTAAAGTACGCTTTACGAGTTAACCATTACAGGTTAATAATATGTATTGGTGAAATTTGCAAGCGCCTGCTTGAGATAGAACGTGAATAATCATACCAGCCATGTCGATACTTTCGTCAGGGACAACCTGCCCCCGGCGCAACAATTACCTGAATTCCTGTTTACCACCGACGAGTTACAGTTCCCTGCGCGTATGAACAGCGCAGCAGAGTTGCTTGATAAAAAAATTGCCGCAGGATACGGCCCCAATAATGCCATCCTGACACCCAACGAGACCTGGAGTTACCGGGACCTGTACGAAAGATCCAACCGGATTGCCCGGGTGCTGGTAGATGACCTGGGCCTGCAGCCGGGCAACCGCGTCCTGCTGCGGTCCGCCAACAACCCGATGCTGGTTGCCTGCTGGTTCGGCGTGATAAAAGCCGGCGGGGTAGCCGTCGCCACCATGCCTCTGCTGCGCAAACGGGATCTGGAACCGATCATCAACAAGGCGCAGGCCCAGTTCGCATTGTGCGATAAACGACTTGTTGACGACCTGTCCGCAGCCACGGAATCCAGTCCATTTATACAACGTATCATGCAGTTCAACGGCTCCGGGAAGGCCGGCGCCGCAGCAGAACTGGAGCGGCTCATGGCCACCAAGGAAACCACCTTCACCCCTGTTGATACGGCCAGTGACGACCCCGCCATCATCGCCTTCACCAGCGGCACTACGGGCGCGCCCAAAGGCACGATTCATTTCCACCGCGACATCCTGGCTATGTGCATCTGCGGTAATTCATACGTCGTCAAACCGGAGCCCACTGATATATTCATCGGCAGCCCGCCGATTGCATTCACCTTTGGCCTGGGGATGCTTGTAGGTATGCCCCTGTATGCCGGCGCCAGTGTGGTGCTCCTGGAAGCAACCCCGCCACTGGAACTGGCCAGGGCGATTGGCGCGTTCAAGGCAACCCTTTGTGCAACTGCGCCGACTGCTTACCACGCTATCCTTAATCACATCGATGATTTTGACTTGAGCAGTTTGAAAAAAACCGCTAGCGCGGGCGAAAAGCTCCCCCTGCCTACTTACCGGGAGTGGCTGGCGGCAACCGGGATCAAAATGCTTGATTTCTTCGGTTCGACCGAAATGATCCACGTCTTTGTTTCCGCTGCGGGTGATGATATCCGTCCGGGAGCATCGGGCAAGGCGATAACCGGTTACCGGGCCTGCATTCTGGGTGATGACAACCAGCCTGTAGCTCCGGGCACACTGGGCCGTCTGGCAGTAAAAGGCCCGACAGGCTGTAAATACCTGGCCGATGAACGGCAAAAAAATTACGTGGTTAACGGCTGGAACCTGACCGGGGACGTCTGCACCATGGATGAAGACGGCTATGTGTGGTACCAGGGGCGTACGGATGACATGATTATCTCTTCGGGTTACAACATCTCCGGAGCGGAAGTGGAGGCGGCCCTGTTGCCCCACGCAGCCGTCAGTGAATGCGGTGTCATCGGGATACCGAATGAAGCGCGGGGCATGCTCATCAAGGCATTTATCGTATTAGCCGGGGGGTATCAGGCATCGGAGCGACTGGTTGGCGAACTGCAGGAGTTTGTCAAGCAATCCATTGCCCCTTACAAGTACCCGAGGGTGATAGAATTCATAGCGGCGCTGCCAAAAACACAGACCGGCAAGATCCAGAGAAACAAACTGCGGGCATTACACCAATAAGATACGCACTTAGCGACAGGTGATTTAAATGGTTACAGCAATCGTGTTAATCAATACCCATCACGGCAGGATCAATGAGGTCGCCGAAGCCCTGGCTGAACTGGCGGAATTTTCCGAGGTTTACTCCGTGGGCGACAGCTACGATATCGTCAGCATCCTGTGAGTAGAGACTAATGAGGCCATAGCCGATATGGTGACCAACCGCATGATCCGGATTGAAGGAATCGAACACACCGAAACCATGATCGCGCCGGAAGGCACTATCGTGAACTGCACGCTGCCGGCGGCTTTCCCGGCTCGTCCAACGCCTACTTCTGGATTAAGAACAGTGAACCGCAACCGGGCAACAGCGCACCGCCGGCCCGGACAGAGCCCATGGCAGGCGAACAACAAAGCGTTGACTGGGGGGTGTTTCCGTTAATGGGTAACGACGCCCTGTACGTGCGCTGGAATGGCGGCGGCGGTTACGGCGACCCCCTGCTGCGACCGCCGGAAGAGGTGGGCCGCGACGTACACAACGGCCTGACTTCCGCGGAATTTGCAGAAACCGTCTACGGAGTCGTCATGGACGCGGGGACGGGAGAGCCTGACCCGCTTCTCACAGACAAAAAAAGGGCTGCCCTGCTGTCGCAGAGAAAAAACGGAATGAAACCCGTTCTGGTCACAAGCGCGCACGTCTCCTGCAAACACTGCGGACAGGCATTAGCCGATACGGGCAGTGACTGGAAGGATGCCGCCAGTGTGCAGGAAACCCCCATGCAGACACTGGGAGACCCTTATTCCAGTGGTGGGGAAGCGGTGTTGCGTTCGTTCGGCTGTCCGGCTTGCGGCATCCTGCTGGACACGGAGACTGCCATGCGGGGCGACCCGTTCCTGCATGATCAGATTTTTATCCGCAGATGACGCAGATTACCGCAGATAAGTAATATATATACGGCCGGATGAAGAATGTAGATAAACATTACCTGCGCATTGCCTTCAAGGAAGCCGAACGCGCGCGGGAACGCGGCAATCATGCGTTCGGCGCATTGCTGGTCGATACGGACGGCACACCCGTACTGGCGGCGCAGAACTCGGTGGTCACCGACAACGATGTCACCGCGCACGCGGAAATGAACCTGATCCGGGTTGCGTCCAGGAAATTTAAACCCGATCAGCTAAAGACGTTCACCCTGTATGCCAGCGGCGAACCCTGCCCCATGTGCGCCGGCGCCATCGTCTGGGCCAATATCCGCCGGGTCGTGTTCGGGCTGGGAATGGAGGCGATTTACCGGTTATTTGACACTGCCCCCAAGGCCCCCGCGCTGCCCATGCACGCGGCCGGCGTATTCGCTGAAGCCCCTTGGCCCATGGAAGTCATCGGCCCAATGCTGGAAGACGAAGCTGAAGGGGTATTAGAGCAATAAAACTGGCGTGCCTTGCCCATCACGGCGATTATGTTTCTGATGCGCTGGTGTTTTTTCGGCAAGTGCGGCAGGCAGCGCGCTGAGTCCGTTTATGGGACTATATAGACTCATCCCGCTACGGTACTGTCAGTGCCATCTTAAAGTCATGCCCGGTTTGTTGACCTGATTAATTTATCATTCTACTGAGTCTTGACAGGATACATCGATGGTATTATTGTAAAATGATATCTCTATCGATGAAGAATTACCCATGACTACTGTTACCGTTTCACCTAAGTACCAAATTGTAATTCCTAAAGAAATCAGGGAGTCAAGCGGAATCGTCTCCGGACAGAAAGTTCAGATGCTCAGTTACCGAAAGCGGATACAGCTTATTCCGATAGAGCCAATGGAGAACTTGAGAGGCTTCCTGAAAGGCATTGATACAAGTGTAGAACGCGACAAAGATCGGCTATGAATGTAGTCGATTCGTCGGGATGGTTGTCCTATTTTGCCAACGATAAAAATTCACGATCTTTTGCCGATCCGATTGGAAGATTGGAAGAGCTGCTGGTACCCAGTATTACCTTAACTGAGGTTTTTAAGAATATTCTGCGTCAACGAGGTGAGGAGGCAGCCCTGCGAGCCATTGCGCATATGGAACAAGGGAAGGTTGTTCCTCTGAATGAGGGGTTAGCAGTGGATGCGGCTTATTTCGGAGTTGAATGCAAACTGCCCTTGGCTGATAGCATTATTTACGCGACGGCGCGCAGATATGAGGCCCTGGTGTGGACACAGGATGCAGATTTCAAGGATTTAAAAAACGTCAGGTACTATCCGAAATAATATCCCTCTTTCCGCCCTGCTCACCGGCGCTGTCAACTGCTCAGCAAGTAAGAGATATGGTAAGCTATTGCAAAAATTCACCAAACATGGAGATTTAACGTGGCCACAGCGCTTTCGATACCCCCCGAAGGGGAAAAAATCACTATTGAGAATGGACGACTGCAAGTACCGGATCACCCGGTAATACCATTTATTGAAGGAGACGGTATCGGTCCTGACGTCTGGCGGGCGACCCGGCAGGTACTTGATGCGGCGGTAGCCAAGGCCTATAACGGTCAACGGGAAATTCACTGGCTGGAAGTTTATGCCGGTGAAAAAGCCAATGAACTGACCGGATCCTGGCTACCGGACGAGACCCTGGACCGCTGCCGGGAATACCTGGTTGCCATCAAGGGCCCGCTGACCACTCCCATCGGCGGCGGTATTCGGTCCCTGAACGTCGCCCTGCGCCAGATCCTTGATCTTTATGTCTGCCTGCGTCCGGTGCGCTGGTTTCAGGGCGTACCCTCGCCGACAAAAAACCCGCAACTCGTGGACATGGTCATATTCCGGGAAAACACCGAAGACATCTATGCTGGTATAGAGTTTGAACAAGGGACGGAAGAGAACCGGAAATTTCTGGAATTACTGCAGGATGCATTTCCCAACTATTACCGGAAAATTCGCTTTCCGGAGACCACGGGTATCGGCATCAAGCCGATCTCCCGGGAGGGGACGGAGCGCCTGGTCAAGGCTGCAATCCAGTACGCGCTGGATAATAAGCGCAAGAGCGTGACATTTGTACACAAGGGCAACATCATGAAATACACCGAAGGCGCGTTCCGTAACTGGGGCTATGCGTTAGCGGAGGACTCCTTCGCTGACCAGACCTATACCTGGGATCAATGGGAACGCACCCGCTCGGCAAAAGGAGCAGAGGCAGCCAACCAGGAACAGGAGGAAGCGCTGGTCGGCGGAAAAATACTGATCAAGGACGCCATTGCCGATATTACCCTGCAACAGGTATTGACCCGACCCAGGGAATTCGATGTGATTGCCACCATGAACCTGAACGGTGATTACCTGTCCGATGCATTGGCAGCACAGGTCGGCGGTATCGGCATAGCGCCCGGGGGTAACATCAACTATGACACCGGTCATGCCGTATTCGAGGCGACTCACGGCACCGCGCCCAAGTATGCCAACCAGGACAAGGTCAACCCGGGCTCCCTGGTGCTCTCCGGTGAGATGATGCTGCGCTACCTGGGCTGGACGGAAGCTGCAGACCTTGTCATATCCGGTATGGATAATACGATATGCTCCAAGACAGTCACCTATGACTTTGCCCGGTTAATGGAGGGCGCAAATAAAGTCAGTTGCAGCGAGTTCGGCCAGGCATTAATCGCAAATATGTAGCCCGGATTTCTCACCAGGCCGCTTATTGCCATCTGATACCTTGTTTGCTGACAATGAGTTACGATAACATGTCGATGATGTCACTAAAACAAACTACGCTTGATGCGCCCTTGCTTGTCTTTTTTGCGCCAGCGGGCACGTGTTCATTGCGCCCATCCCCCTGCTCAACTCCATACAGGGGCAGGCTCTGGGGCGCAACCCTGCGGGCGGCTGTCGCCGTGCAAATTGTCTGTCCTGACGATTTGTCCCTTAACCATAGCTACGGCTATGCTTTCGGTCGCAGGCACCCGCTGACGCAAAAAATCCGGCGCAATCATCGCATCACCTGGTGAGAAATCCGGGCTGACCGTACCAATGTCAGAGCAGCGAAAACAGACCATTGCGCGCATCTCGGAGTTTA
Organism: Gammaproteobacteria bacterium; assembly: GCA_965222155.1. Classification (GTDB taxonomy): domain Bacteria; phylum Pseudomonadota; class Gammaproteobacteria; order Eutrophobiales; family Eutrophobiaceae; genus JAAXHV01. Next base: position 280,098 of record CBDCTH010000004.1, on the reverse strand, counting down.
TCTACGAAGGATTCCTGAAATATAACGAGAATTTCACCCGTATTACGGAGCGCGCCCGGCGGCGTTTTGAGCATCAGGACTGGGGTGGGCATCATCAGGACATAGCCGAACGGGTCGAACTCTATGAAAAATCCGTGCGCCGCATCGTTATCTCGTTGCGGAAAAATCTGGGTCCAAGAGTAATCGATCGCAAGCTCTGGCACAGTACGCGGGGATATTTTGGTGAACGGCTGTATAACGTGCCTGACGCCGGTTTCATGAAGACGTTCTTCAATTCCATAACCCGGCGCATCTTTGATACGGTGGGCATCGACTCGGAGATCGAATTTGTTTCCTCGGCGCCGGATGAAGGTTTTAACCCGCTGGAGACGCTGACCCTGAACCGCTATCCCTACTGGGGTTCACTGAGCAAGACATTCAAAAATATTCTTGATGATTTTGCCTTCAAGGTACCCTTTAAAAATATTACTGCGGAATCCAGGACCATCAGCCAGGAAATCCAGCGCTATTACCAGGGGCACCTGCGCCAATATGGTGAATTTCTCAGGTTTGAATTTATCGACTCGGCGTTTTTTCAATCAGCCCGGGCCTATTTAATCGGCCGTACCATACAGCAAGACCACGTTAACCCTATCATTATCGCCCTGAAAAATTCTGGCGACGGCATCGAGGTGGACGCAGTGCTGTTGTCCGAGGAAGAAGTCAGTATCGTATTCAGTTATACCCGGTCCTATTATTTTGCCAACCCGCATTCCGTAATCGGCGCGGTGCATTTCCTGCATTCCATCCTGCCGGCCAAGCCCATTGACGAGTTGTACACGGTATTGGGCAGGTTGCGCCAGGGCAAGACCGAGCGCTACCGCATCTTTTCGCACCACCTGGAAAACACGGATGACAAGTTCGTGCATGCCGAAGGCGATAAGGGCCTGGTGATGCTGGTATTCACATTACCCTCTTATGATCTGGTATTTAAAATTATCCGGGACAATTTCGGTTATCCGAAAACCATCAACAGGGAGGAGGTGCAAAATAAATACAAGCTGGTCTCCCGCCATGATCGGGCCGGCCGTTTAATCGATACCCAGGTATTCCGCAACCTGGAATTCCCGTTAAACCGCTTCGGTGATGATTTGCTGGAAGAACTGCTCAGCGAAGCGGCCGGAACCGTGCGTGTTGAGAAGGATCAATTAATTATCGACCACGTCTATATCGAGCGCCGGGTACGGCCATTGAACCTGTACCTGAGGGAAGCCGGTCGCGCCAATGCCAACGAGGTCATACTGGATTACGGGCAGACCATCAAGGACCTGGCCAATACCAATATCTTCCCCGGCGACCTGTTGCTGAAAAACTTCGGCGTGACCCGCCACCGGCGGGTTGTTTTCTATGATTACGATGAAGTGGCGCTGGTAACGGAATGCGATTTCCGCGACATCCCGGACAGTGATGATGACGAAGACCTGATGCGTTCGGATGTCTGGTTCCACGTCAACAAAAACGATATTTTCCCGGAAGAGTTCATCAAATTTTTATCCATGGAACCCGGTTTGCGCGCCCTGTTCCTGGAAGTCCACGGCGACCTGCTCACGGCTGATTACTGGAACGGCGTCAAGAACAAGAACCTGAGTGGCGATATTGAACCGGTTATTCCTTATTTCCGGCATTCGATGCCGGCACACGATCAGGGAATGGAGGAGAGGGAACAGGGAACCGCCATAATGTGATGGGATCATCCCGTTGCAGTATTCGGAGGATAAATGAATGACTACAGGGGCAACCTCCGACTCTGAAATGACCCCGATTCGCCCTGTTCTGTTATCCCTTATCTGCTTCCTCTGCCTGTCTGCATGCCAGTCGGAGCGGCCGGAGCAGATGCATGAATTTACCGGGCTGACGATGGGGACGACCTATTCCGTGATGATTTATGGTGCGACGCAACCGCATTCAAGGCAGCATTTGCAGGCGCAATTCGACGCTATTCTCAACAAGGTCAACCTGGAGATGTCCAGCTACCTGTCCAAGTCGGAACTATCCTGGATAAACAATACTGATAGTACCGATTGGCTCTCCGTAAGCGCATCCCTGATGCACGTGTTACAGACCGCAAGGGAGCTGAGCCGATTAACGCGGGGTGCGTTTGATGTCAGCGTCGGCCCCCTGGTCAACCTGTGGGGGTTCGGCCCGGAACAGGATTTCACTGTCCCGGAGGAGGAGCAGATCGATACGGCTTTACGCCTGGTTGGTTATCAAAAACTGCAACTTGACCCCGCAGCTTCTAACCTGAAAAAAGCGGCTGCCGGAATGTATATCGATCTTTCCGCTATCGCAAAGGGTTATGGTGTGGATGAGATCGCCGACTACCTGGAGCGGATACAACTAGACAACTACCTGGTGGAAATCGGCGGGGAAATTCGCGCCCGGGGCGTAAACGACAAAAATGGACCCTGGCAAATCGGGATTGAAAAACCCGTTGCCGGATCTCGTGCCGTGCGGAAAATCATCAAACTGGAGAACATGGCCATGGCGACCTCGGGTGATTACCGGAATTATTTCGAGAAAGACGGGGCCCGCTATTCACATACGATCGACCCGCGCACGGGCCATCCGGTCACCCATGGCCTTGCCTCGGTGACGGTGTTGCACACATCAACCATGCTGGCCGACGCGTGGGCGACAGGCCTGCTTGTGCTGGGCCCGGAACAGGGCCTTGAACTGGCAAGACAAAACGGACTGGCAGCATATTTTATCATCCATGCCGATGCGGGGTTCAGGGAAGAGTCGACCCCGGCATTCAAACCCTGTTTTGTCAGTGACAGACTTTAAAAATGAGTAAACCAACTTGCACAATCATAGCCGGGCCTAACGGGGTGGGGAAAACTACGCCGGACAAACTGAAGTGAAAGAATGACGTGAAGTCTATGAGGTGGCTGGCAGGATTTATGAGCGACCCGCTAAGCGCCGTATAGAAGACGTGGACACGGAATTTATTCTGCAAGTTCTGGGATATGCCGTTGCCAAAAAGCTGGACAGAAAGCGCCGGCTCGGCTTTGATGCGGTTATCGTGGAAAACAATACCACCATACGACTTCATCCTGACGGGAGCAGGACGGAGATTGGTCCGGTGTAGTGAGTATTTGCCGGGGACAGATTTAAATGGGACTTATATACAATATTACCCATTGAAATGAAAGGTTTGCTGCTTAGGCAGTAAATATTAGTCTTTGTCCATTCTAATTTTAAGAAGAAAGAAACGACTTATTGCGGCAAGCAAAGAAACTCCAAGGCCTGTTATTGCTATCCATCCATGACCTAAATACATTGCGTAAGCAGAAACCAAAAGCGTCAAAATACTCACTGTTTTAACAGTTGAAATTCATTTTTCTTCTAATTTGGTAAATTGGTTTTGGCTTTCCATGTGTCTTTGCTGTTCCTTTTCTGCCATTGTTAGAATTCGATCAGCAGCTCCAGGCAAAACATTCTCGTATCTTCTGAAACTTTCGGCATCTGGAAGTGGGCCACTATAGCCAACAATTTGATTTTGTGATTGTTCTTCCCTTTGTGTTTCTAAATCCCCCTCTACAACTTCCTGTGTAGATTGTTCTACAAGTTCGTCATTTTTTATATTCATGTATGCTGGCTCTTTCCTTGCTAGGAGGAAATTCGACTCCTGTTGATTTTTCAACCGTATTCACACTATTTGTGAAATATCTTTTTAAATTCTTTGTGTATTCCCTATAAGCTTCATCAGGGGTTAAAATGTGATGAACTCCCATCTGATCAATTATAGACATCCCGTCGATCAGTTTTAACTCATGTACTACATCGCTTTCTTTAAAGGCGAAAAACCACCGACTTTTTTTAGACGTTTTCATAAAAATATTATATAGCCACATCCGTTATGCCAAATTAAGCAAGCACCAGACTTTTGCTTGCTATTACATTATCTGTAGACAATTACTCTTTGTCTGGATTTGTAAATTTTAGTTGTCTGGTTATATCAGGATAGGGCAGATCATCAAGCTTCGATAGCTGACCTACTACTTCGTTGAAAAAATAATCCGGCACTCTGTCGCCGCACAGAAGCTTGTCTTAACATGCCCGTGCTCCTCACCTCTCTTTAAGTTAATTATAAAAATAATTTGGATATATAAGCATTTTGACAAAAGTATTGTCAATAGTTCTGATTTTTACCAGAAAATCTCTACCGGCTGTCTGAACACTAGGCAAAAACCAGTTTAACCACTTTTCTGCTTTAGGTATTCCCAGCCTTTCTTAGGCTGGGACTGCATAATGGCAGCGGCAACATCTTCAGGCTTTGCGTCAATCAGCGGGATCACGTTTTCGACAGGCCGCCCGCGCGGTTTGGTTTTTTTGATCATGACCATGTTTGTGTACCTTTAGGGAACGATCTACCACACAATACCACTTTTAAATAGAAAAATTTAATTTTTCTATTTGTATTGTTAGGAAATCAATGGAATCAATGGGGTCAGACTCGATTGATTTTAAAATGAGTAAACCAACTTGCACAATCATAGCCGGGCCTAACGGGGCTGGGAAAACTACCTTTGCGCTGAAGTACCTGCCGCTGATTGATTGCCGTGTTTTCCTTAATGCCGATATGATTGCTGCCGGCCTTGCTCCACTTAGAGCGGAGGAAAAGCTGCTTGAGGCCGGGAAATTGTTTTTATGGGAAATTGCGCGATCAATCGGGAAAAGAGAAAATTTTGCTTTTGAGACTACTCTCTCCGGCAAGTCTCATTTATCAAGAGTGCGCCGTATGCTGGAAGACGGTTGGTGCGTTAATCTCATTTATCTCTGGTTGCCCGGTGTGGAGGCATCATTAAACCGGGTCAGGCAGAGGGTACAACAAGGCGGGCATGGTATTCCCGAACAGGATATTCGCAGGCGTTATCTCAGATCCTTGGAAAATCTGCTGATATTTTACGCGCCCCTGTGTACTGAAGTAGAATGTTTTGACAATTCGACGAGGTCCAGACGGCTTATTTTCCGGCAGACAGGAGAAGATGTTATAGTGATAAACAGCGAACTGTTTGACGTGATGAGAAGACAAGCAAACATGACCGGTCAAATTGAAGTGAAAGAGGAACGTGAAGCCTATGAGCTGGATGGCGTCGTATATGAGCCACCCGCCAAGCGTCGTATAGAAGACGTGGACTCGGAATTCATCGGGCAAGTTCTGGACTATGCCGTTGCCAAAGAGCTGGATAGAAAGCGCCGGCTGGGCTTCGATGCGATCATCGTGGAAAACAACATGATCATGAAACTCCATCCTGATGGGAGTATGACGGAAGTCGGCCCAGTGGAGTGAGTATTTGAAGGGGACGAAGGGGACAGATTTTAAATCTGTCCCCGGCGCTGGTCGAAGCTGTCCCTGTACCCGGTTGGTTCTCCCCCTCACCCTGTCCCTCTCCCTGCGGGGGAGAGGGAACCTTGTGCGTGTTATTTCAGGTGCTTGACCAGGATTTTGGAGTTGCGCTGATAGTTGTACAAGCTCTGTTTTGCCATGGGCAGGTTCTCCAGTGAGGCTTCATGGAAACCCCGCTCGAGAAACCAGTGCTGGGCCTGGGTGGTCAGCACAAACAGGCTGTCCAGCTCCTGGCGTTGTGCCTCTTTCTCCACTTCGTCAAGCAACTGGTTGCCGTGACCGGCATCCTGGTAATCCGGGTGTACCACCAGGCAGGCCACTTCTCCCATCCCGTCATCGGGAAAGGGATACAGGCCGACGCAGCCGATGATGACGCTATCCCGGACCAGGATAGTAAAGTGATCCGCCTCCAACTCCAGTTTCTCCCTGGAGCGTTTTACCAAGGCGCCCTGTTGCTCATGGGGATCGATCAAATCCAGGATAGCGCCGATATCATCAGTGACTGCTTTACGCGTCACATCATAGGCAGAGGTGGAAATCATCAGCCCGGCGCCGTCCCGGGTGAACAGTTCGTTCAATATGGCGCCGTCTTCCCCCCGATTAAGCAGGTGTGCGCGTTGAACACCGTTGACGCAGGCGTCCAGCGCGTGTTTCAGGTAATGATAACCATCCGAATGTTCATCAGTCCGGCTCAACAACTCCCGGGCATTTTCCCGGTTCAACTGGTTGACCTGTCGGCCATCCATCACTGCGGACTGAGCGCCCTCTTCCATTAAATAAATCAGTTTGTCCGCACGCACAGCCACTGCCACCTCGGACGCCAGGGCCAGCGCTGATAAATTATAGACCTCTCCGGTCACAGAATAACCCAACGGAGGCAAGACTACGATTTCGCCCTTATCGAGCTTGTGGGCAATAGCCTCTCCGTCGATAGAGCGGATGGCGCCAGTGAGCTGATAATCCACTCCATCGATCACGCCCAGGGGTCTTGCAGAAACATAATTTCCCGTGTTCACCCTGATTTGCGCATTGGACATGGGACTGTTGCCAAGCCCCATGGACAGCCCGGCTTGCAGTTTTAGCAGCAGCCGTCCGGCAGCCGTCTTGACCGCTTCCATGGTGTCCGGGTCGGTGGCGCGTATGCCGTTGTGATAGCTGGAATCCACCCCCCTCTCATTCAGGCGGGCCTCTATGGACGCGCGGGCACCGAATACCAGCACCAGCCGGATGCCCAGGCTGGTAAGCAGGGCCACGTCGTGGACCAGCGAAGTAAAGCCAGCGCTGTGAAGCATACTGTCACTGACCTGCGCAACGAATGTCCTGCCGCGGTGGATGCGGATGTAAGGCGTAGCTGACCGGAACCAGCTTACGAATTGTGTTTTGTCCATACCTTCATCTCAGAAAATAAAGATAATATCCAGTCATGACAGGTTGGTATCTGGGCAAACGCATACTTTCAGCTTCTGCCTCTGAGGACAGAAAACCAACCGTAAAACTCAGTCCGCCATGCCGACGCAGGCCTGAATCCAGCGAACAAACGAACTTTTTACCATAAGGAAGCGTTTTTTTCGACTGGATTTGCATCCTACGCTCCGTTGACGGCACATCCATGTGCCACTACTCGGCCTGCGCCGGAACGAAGATAACCTGGATTCTAACGTGTGCGTTCGCCCTGAGGTTGGTATGACAGATCATGACAGGCAGAAATGGGTAATCATCTTTTTCAGCAGGTCCTGCATGGGCCGAATGCGTTTCTGCTCGATATATTCATTGGCCTGGTGAGCCTGGTCGATATCCCCCGGTCCCAGCACGACCGTGTCCATGCCGAGAGAATTCAGGTACGGCCCTTCCGTGCCGAAATTGACGGGCCCGGCGGCATGTCCGGTCAGTCTCTCCGCCACGGTGACGATCTCACTCAGAGGATCGGTTTCCATGGGGGGCGTCCCGGGAAATACCTCATCGAACTCCACGGTCAGGCCGCTCCCGGCGAGCGCCTGTGTCACCGTCCGGCGCAACTGTTGTCGAACCTCACCGATGTGCATGCGCGGCAATAACCTGAGGTCGATCTTGAGCTCACACTCGGCGCAGATCCGGTTAGGACTGTCGCCGCCGTGAATACTGCCAAAGTTCAAGGTCGGGACCGGCACATCGAAGTTTCCGTTGGAGAACTCCTGCTGCAGGCGACTGCGCCAATCGAGCAGGGTCTGCATGACTTCATACATACCTTCCATGGCATTGTTGCCCAGGGACGGATTACTGGCATGTCCGGCCTTGCCCTTGAGGGTAATGGTCTCGATCATCACCCCTTTGTGCATGATGACGGGTTTTAAACCCGTCGGTTCGCCGATGAGTGCGTAGCGCCCCAGACCCCTGTTTGCATCCACCAGGGCCTTGGCGCCGGCCATGGTGCTTTCTTCATCGCAGGTTGCCAGCAGGATAAGGGGGCGCTTGATCTTTTTCAGGTCCAGGGACAGCAACACCTGCATCACGATAGGGAAAAAACACTTCATGTCCGATGTGCCCAGGCCGTAAAAGCGCCCGTCTCTTTCCGTCAACCTGAAGGGATCCTGGCGCCAGGCGGACTCGGTGTAGGGCACCGTATCGGTATGGCCCGACAAGACCAGGCCGCCGGCGCCGACGCCCAGGCTCGCGATCAGGTTGGCCTTGTCCGCACTGCTGTTGACCGGCACCGTCTCAACGGCAAAACCCAGGTCGGCAAACCAGTTTGCCAGCAGGTCCGCCACGGGAAGATTACTCTGGTCATGGCGCGGGTCTATGCTGCTCACTGAAGGCGCTCCCACCAGCGCGGCAAAAGACTCTTTGAATGCGGGTAGTGTTATCATATAAGCCTTGAATTTATCCGCAGATTACGCATCCCTGCTTAAAGCATGCAGGGACAGGGATTATCTCAGATGATAACACTAAATAGATGTTTTCCGTCCGCTATACTCATTATTCAAAGCAGGGGGCACTTTTACCGCCAGCGACCCGGATAAAAATGCCTGTATTCAATTCATAGTTATGGGAAAAATATAATGACTGAACAATTAAACCGTTACAGCGCAAGGGTGACCCAGGAGAAATCACAGGGCGCCTCACAGGCCATGCTCTACGGTACCGGTATGACCGAAAAGGACATGGCCAAGCCCCAAGTGGGCATTGCCAGTGTCTGGTTCGAAGGAAATACCTGCAATATGCACCTGCTGGACCTGGCTGCCAGGGTCAAGGAAGGGGTGGAGGCCCAGGATCTGATTGGTATGCGCTTTAACACCGTCGGCGTAAGCGATGCCATATCCATGGGCACGGAAGGCATGAGTTTTTCCCTGCAATCCCGGGACCTCATTGCAGATTCCATCGAAACCATCATGTGCGCGCAATGGTACGACGCCAATGTTTCAATCCCGGGGTGTGACAAGAACATGCCCGGCTGCATCATGGCCATGGGCCGCCTGAACCGTCCTTCCCTCATGATTTACGGCGGTGCCATCAAGCCGGGTTATCACCAGGGCAACAAGGTGGACATCATCTCCGCGTTCCAGAGCTACGGCGAATTCATCTCGGGCCGGATTGACGAACGAGACCGCAACGCCATCGTGCGTTCGGCCTGTCCGGGTCCCGGCGCCTGTAGCGGCATGTACACGGCCAACACCATGGCCTCGGCAATAGAGGCGCTGGGCATGTCGTTGCCCTACAGTTCGTCAACGCCGGCAGTGGATCCGCAGAAGCTGGACGAATGCATCCAGGCTGGGGCCGCCGTCAAAAAACTCCTTGAACTGGACCTCAAGCCGCGGGATATCATGACGCGCGCCGCTTTTGAAAATGCCATGGTCCTCGTCACCGTGCTCGGCGGCTCCACCAACGCGGTAATGCACCTGATCGCCATGGCCCGGTCCGTGGATGTGGCACTGGGTATCGATGACTTCCAGGCAGTCAGCGACCGTACCCCCTACCTGGCCGACCTGAAGCCCAGCGGCCGCTACGTGATGCAGGACCTGCACAAGGTCGGCGGCGTACCGGCGGTGATGAAGTTCCTGCTGGAAAACGGCATGATCGATGGCGATTGCATGACGGTGACGGGAAAGACCATCGCTGAAAACCTGGCTGATGCGCCGGCACTGAGTGAAGGGCAGGACATTCTCCGGCCGCTGGACAAACCGTTCAAGGCCAACGGCCATATCCGCATCCTGAAGGGCAACCTGGCGCCCGGCGGCGCGGTGGCGAAGATCACCGGCAAGGAAGGGGAAGTGTTCAGCGGCCCAGCCAGGGTATTTGACTCGGAAGAAGACATGCTGGCGGCGCTGGAACAGGACCGGATTGAAAAAGGCGACGTGGTCGTGATCCGTTACGAGGGTCCCAAGGGCGGGCCGGGGATGCCGGAAATGCTGACCCCGACATCCGCCATCATGGGCGCAGGACTGGGTAATGACGTTGCCATGATCACCGATGGCCGGTTTTCCGGCGGGTCCCACGGGTTTATCATCGGCCACGTAGTGCCGGAAGCCCAGGAAGGCGGTCCCATTGCCTTGATCAAAACCGGTGATTTAATCACAATCAATGCCGAACACAACCAGATAAACGTGGACCTGTCCGATGACGAACTGGCGCAACGCAAGGCAGACTGGATAATGCCCCAGTACAAGGCGAAGCGCGGCACCCTGTACAAATATATCAAGAGCGTGAAGTCAGCCTCGCTCGGTTGCGTTACCGATGAGTGAACGAAGTTATCACATGTCGGTGGAAGATTTCCGCCGCCATGGCAAGGAGATGATCGACTGGATAGCAGATTACTATGAAAAAGTAGACCGCTTTCCCATTCTTTCCTCCGTAAAACCCGGTGAGATCGGGGACTCCCTGGCCAGTGCCGTACCTGTACAAGGCGAAGATTTTGCGGAAATTATCCGGGATGTCGAGGATAAAATCCTGCCCGGCGTCACCCATTGGCAATCCCCTCACTTCCATGCCTATTTCCCCGCCAATACCTCGGGGCCTGCCATTTTGGGCGACCTGCTGTCATCCGGTCTCGGGGTGCAGGGGATGTTATGGTCGACCAGTCCCGCCTGTACGGAACTGGAAACCCGGGTGCTGGACTGGCTGGCAGACCTGTTGGCACTGCCGGACAAGTACCGTTCAAAGGGTAACGGCGGCGGCGTGATCCAGGACACTGCTTCCAGCGCCATCCTGTGCGCCCTGCTCGCGGCGCGTGAGAGAGACTCCGGCCTGCGTACAAACCGGGAAGGCTGTGATGGTAAACAGGTCGCATACTGCTCCACACAAACCCATTCCTCCCTGGAAAAAGCCATGGGCATAGCCGGCCTGGGGCGCGCCAACCTGCGCCAGGTTGCAGTCGATGAGAACTTTGCCCTGGACGCAGGCAAACTGGCTGCGCAGATCAAGGCCGACAAGGCCGCCGGGCTGCGCCCCATCTTTGTCTGCGCTACTTTGGGCACCACTTCATCCAACGCGCTCGATCCGATTGCTGCAATCGGCACGATCTGCGCTGACGAAGGCCTGTGGTTCCATGTGGACGCGGCCATGTCGGGCACGGCGGCAATATGCCCTGAATACCGTTATCTCCATGACGGCATTGAATACGCCGACAGTTATTGCTTCAATCCCCATAAATGGATGTTCACCAATTTCGATTGCAGTTGCTTCTGGGTGGCCGACCGGGCCGCGTTGATCAACGCCTTGTCCATCCTGCCCGAATACCTGCTTAATGAGGCGACGGAAAGCGGCGCGGTGTTTGATTACCGTGACTGGCAGGTGCCGCTGGGCCGCCGCTTCCGCGCGCTCAAGCTCTGGTTCGTATTGCGCTATTACGGTGTCGAAGGCCTGCAATACCATATACGCCGGCATATCGAATTGACCCGGCAACTGGTTGAGTGGATCGAGGCCGATAAACATTTTGAAATCGTCGCGCCGGCGCCGTTCAACCTGGTCTGCCTGCGCCATCGCGGCAGCGATGAACTGAACAGGAAGATCATGGATGAACTCAACGAAAGCGGCGATATTTTCCTCACCCATACGAAGCTGAACGAACGCTTTGTCATCCGCATCTGCATCGGCCAGACCCGCACCGAGCTGGAACACGTCCAACAAGCATGGCAGTTGATTACGGAAACGGCAAGCCGGTTACGAGATGATGAGAGATAAGGATGACAGCTATTACGCGGTGGTATTCACCGCAGAAATGGCTGCCGACGTGACCGGTTATGCGGATATGGCGCAAAGGATGAATGAACTGGTTCAGGAACAGCCCGGTTATATCGGCAAATACCACAATATGGAAGGAAGGCGCGAGATCACCATTTCCTACTGGGAAAGTCTCGACGCCGTCAAGGCCTGGAAAGCGCACCCGGAACACCGGACGGCCCAGGAACTGGGGCGCTCAAAGTGGTACGCCGACTACCAGGTGCAGGTAACCCGGATAGACAGGTTTAATGAGCGTTTATGACAGAATCTATGAATGGGTGCGCCGGGTCCCGGAAGGAAAGGTTGCCACTTACGGCCAGATAGCCGGGCTGGCGGGGAAATGCTCAGCACGGCAGGTGGGCTACGCCATGGCGGCCCTGTCCGGCGACAGCGCGATACCCTGGCACAGGATCATCAACAGCCAGGGCATGATCAGCCTGCGCAGCGGCTCGGAAGGACATTACATGCAACGGATCTTGCTTGAAGCGGAGGGCATCGTTTTCTCAGAGGATGATACAATTGACATAGTAAAGTATCGCTGGATTGCTACAGGCAACTTATAGGTCCCGTTATCACAACTTATAGAATAGTAAAATGCTCAAAAGTTTACGAATTCAAAATTTCAAGGCTTGGAAGGATACTGGCGATATTCGTCTGGCCCCAATTACTCTGTTTTTTGGCGCCAACAGTTCCGGTAAATCTAGTATAGGTCAGTTCCTAATGATGTTGAAACAAACGGCTGATTCATCTGACCGAAGAACCGTATTTTATCCGGGCGGAAAAGACTCAGTAGTACAACTCGGTTCTTTCCAGAAGATGGTATATGGGCGTGACCCAACAGAAAGAATAGAGTTTAAGTACAGATGGTCATCATTGGATACTTTGAGATTCAAAGATCCAATTTCAGGGGATACATTTTCTGGAGTTGAATTAGATTTTCAAGCCGAAGTTGAGCTTGAAAAAAATCAGCGCGTACCGACACCGCTTGTGAACAATCTTAAATACGAGTTACATGAAAACGATAAAATCAATTTAATCATTGAAATGAAACGTACACCTGAGGCCAAGTCAGAATATGAGATTACGCCTGACCCGGATATATTGATACGCAAAAGGGGTCGCGCTTGGCCTCTGGGCGCCCCCCTTCGCTTTTATGGATTTCCTGACGAAGTAGTTGCTTACTATCAAAATGCTGATTTTGTTCAAGATTTGAACTTGCAGCACGAAAGATTGTTCCGGTCGCTTTACTATCTCGGCCCACTACGTACAAAAGCCGAACGGCTGTATGCTTGGTCTGGGACAAAACCGGATAGTGTGGGATTCACGGGCGAATATACTGTAGCAGCCATTATAGCGGCTAGAGGGCGCAAAATCAGTCCCGGGCCCAATAAGTGGAATATGTTTCTTGAAGAGATTATCGCGTTAAAGCTCAAGGAGATGGAATTAATTGATGAATTTGAGATCAAGCCCATTTCTGAACTACGACAGGAGTATGAGGTGAAGCTCAGGACCAAGCTTTCGACAGACTGGGTGGATCTTCCGGATGTCGGTTTCGGTATTTCCCAAGTGCTCCCTGTACTCGTGCAGTGTTTCTATGCTCCACCCGGTTCGATCATCATTATGGAGCAACCGGAGATTCATCTCCATCCCAGAGCTCAATCGGCATTGGCAGATGTGATGATTGATGTAATAAAATCACGCGAAAATTATTCAGCCAGAAACATTCAACTGATTATAGAGACTCATTCTGAACATTTCCTCAGGCGACTACAACGACGTATCGCCGAGGAAATAATATCAGAGGACGAAGTATCGGCCTATTTCGCAAATACCTCCGGCGCACGACCAATCCTGGAGCCATTAAAAATTGATCCTTTTGGCAACATTCGAAATTGGCCGAATCACTTTTTCGGGGATGAGATGGGAGATATTACGGAACAGGCAAAATGGGCTGTGCAGAGGCGGTTGGAACAGGAATCTGCTGCTGCAACCGGAGATGAATGAACGATCTCCCTGATAAGTGTGTGATTGATACCAACGTTCCGAAAGTTGCCAATCTTGCAACCAGCTATGATGTAAATAACGGTATTTCGTTGGACTGTATAAACGCCTGCGTTAAAGTCATTGACCATGTTTGCAAGAATGGTGGCTTGGTCATTGATGACACCGGAGAAATAGTTGAAGAATACTCCAGATACCTCTCTTATAAGGGAGCGCCTGGGCTGGGAGACAAGTTTATGAAATGGGTCCATGACTATCAATGGTACCGCGATAAAGTCGCACGCATTTCAATTCACCGCCTAAAATACACGTATAAAGAATTTCCCGAACATGATGATCTGGAAAACTTTGATACAGATGATCGAAAGTTCGTAGCAGTGGCTAACGCGCATTATGACACTCAAAAACCGCCGATCTTTCAAGCAACAGACAGCAAGTGGTGGGGTTGGAAGGATGCTTTGTCAGAAGTTGGTATTGATGTTCGCTTCCTTTGCCCTGACTATGTTAAAGAAAAATATCCAAAAAAGATGAAGCAATGAAATCGTCTGATTTCTTCAAGTATCCCTCCACCTCTCACTTGACGGTGCTCGAAGACATGTCAGTGAGGGGTGATAAGGTCATGTCAAAATCTGAGCGTGATGAATTCCTGCAACACGAACTCATTATTGAAGAAAAAGTGGATGGAGCTAATCTTGGCATCTCGTTTGATTCCGATGGGAATATTCGCGCTCAAAACAGAGGCGACTACCTGCGTCTCCCTGGCTCAGGTCAATGGAAAAGTCTGGCCGGCTGGTTAGCTCCTAGAACGGAAACTTTTTTCGATATAATCAGTGAGCGCTATATCCTGTTTGGAGAATGGTGTTATGCCCAGCATTCTGTTAAGTACGACTGGCTGCCTGACTGGTTTCTGGGTTTTGATGTTTATGATAAACAAACCGATAATTTTCTGGCTGTCAATCGGCGCGATGAGTTGTTGCGGGAAATAGGTGTTGAACATGTTCCCTTACTTGCCCGCGGCCGCTTTACTCTCGACGAAATTAAGTTGTTACTTGCGAAGTCAAAACTCGGCGACCAACCGGCAGAGGGTATATGCATCAGATATGAGAGTGATAACTGGCTGGTAAAGAGGGCAAAACTGGTGCGCCCCTCCTTTATTCAGGAAATAGACCAACACTGGTCACGATCAGGAATTAGAAAAAACAGATTGGAGTCAGATGCATATGCACAATATGCTGATATGTGATTTTATATAACTTCGCAATTTACAAATGTATTCATTTGCTATGTTATTTTTCAGTGTCACCAAACATATTGAAATGTATTAGAAATATTTACAATGATTAGCATTAAATTCCAACTCAATGACCCTGATACCACCATTACAAACCTGCGTGAAAACAGAGGCAAACAGGGGTTGTCCCTGGAAGATGTGGCTGGATGCGGGATGACATTTAATGCCGTGGATGTTGAAACTGCTAATAGTGATCGTTCAACCATATGTCAGATTGGAATAGCTCATGTTGTTGATGGCCAGATTAATGACCGCTGGAGTACATTGGTAGACCCCGAAGATGAATTTGACGATTTCAATATCGGCATACACGGCATCACAGCAAAGCAGGTTCAAGAGTCTCCGACCTTGCCAGAAGTCCGGGAGGAACTACGACAACGCCTTCGGGGTCAGGTGCTGGTATCACATACCAGCTTCGACCGTAGCGCCTTTGAAACATCTATGGATAAATACGGACAGGACCAATTACAAGTCTATTGGCTGGACAGCGCCAAGGTAGTACGTCGTGCATGGGCGGAGAAATTTGGTCAGCGGGGATATGGACTTAAAAACGTGGCACATTACATTGGATATGAATTCAGGCATCACGATGCATTGGAGGATGCAGTAGCTGCGGCAGAGATTACACTTGCAGCCTGTCGTGAAAAACATGTCGATATAGAATACTGGCTGCGCATATTCGAGAAAAATAATTTCCACAGGAAAAAGCGGGAAAGACAAACATATGAACCTCTCAGGAGAGAAGGTAATCCTGATGGAGAACATTTCGGAGAGGTACTCGTGTTCACAGGAGAATTACAAATGCCTCGCGCTGAGGCCGCAATTTACGCATCATTTATGGGCTGTAAGGTTAGTACTTCCGTTTCCAAGAAAACAACAATTTTAGTCAGCGGAATTCAAAAAAATTCTGCAATTAAATCATCTTCGGGAAAAAGCAGTAAACATATTAAAGCTGAAGAGTTAATTTCAGGGGGACACGATATAAAAATCATCAGCGAGACGGATTTTCTCTCACTGGTAGCCAACCATCAACCACCTGTTCCCCTACAAACCCTGGCAGCAAAGAAAGCACAGCAGAAATAACCCGAAAGATCAATGAAGCACAGAATATCGTCATATGAGTCTTCCTGCATTACAGCGAGTCACTAGAAAATTTTCAGAACCGAACCGGGGGGAACTGTCCTACGATGAACGTTGGAATGGTGATGACGGCGGATTAATTACCTGCTGGGAAAACGGACGAGAATGGCACCGAAATAAACCAGAGGTCGTCCGCAGAGCACTGAATGGCCAATTGCCTACCTTAAACTGGGCTGGTGGCATAAGCGAATTTATTGATATTAACAGCAAGCACGCAAAAGACATCAAGAAAAATAAAGAGCTGAATGCGAAATACGGCACTTTGTACTATCTTGCTCAATTACAAGGGTTGTCGGGTAAAGACCTGGATATAACGCCCTCACAGGAAATACCTCTTATGTGTACCCGTACAGGTTGGCTTGTAGTGTTTACCGGGGATAGTAAGAACTATCTCTCGGGGAAACAAATAAGCACAGGAGATACGCTGAAAATTTGTCACTCAATAGGGTTACAATTAAAAGAAACAAATCTGGAACTTGCTGGTCGTGCTGAAAACGGGGAATTACCGGGTTTAAATTGGCCTGGAGGTATTGACACCTTACCTCCACCGACTCGCCAATTCGGTTCATTGTTCTACCTCGCTCAATGGCAGGGATTACGCGGGGAACCTTGGCATGGAGTCACAGGAAGTAATAAAAACATGACTACAACTCGTCCAGTGGGCATTAGATGTGCTGCCAGTGGCATGGTTACCGTATTTACCAAAGATGCAAGGAAATATTTGAAAAAGGATGAGATGCCGGATATAGAGACATATCCCACACCAAAAAAAGCGGGAATTTCAGAGAACTATTTCTCCAGAGAAAATTTGGAGTAACAGAAACTGGTTGGCATATTAAATATGGATCGCAACCTGACTTGTCCTTTAACAAAGTCATAGTAACGTTTAGATGGCGTCAATACTATAGGAGAAAAAATTGTGCGAAGTGTAATCAGTTTCTTGTTGTTCACGGTTGTGGTTTCAGGATGTGCCGAAAACGGCCCGGACCCGCTGGACGCGGTCATCTCAGGATCACAACGGGATGCGAAAAACGTAGCCAGGGACGTCTATCGCCATCCCAAGGAAACCCTGTCGTTCTTCGGCATCAAGCCGGATATGCGCGTGCTTGAAATCCTGCCCGGCGGCGGCTGGTATACAGAGATACTGGCCCCGTACCTGAAAGATGACGGCCTGCTCGCGGTCGCCAGTTTCGGCCATGAACATTCCGTTGAGTACCTGCGCAGCATTCATAACAAACTTGTGGAAAAATTTGACGGCGAACCGGAGATTTACGGCAAGGTCGTACTCGGCGTGTTCCAGGGTGAGGCATACCTGGAGAACTTCGAGGATGCCGGTTTCGACGTGGTGCTGACGTTTCGCAATACCCACAACTGGATCCGTTCCGGCGCTGTGGAAGACATATACCGTTCACTTTACCGGGTGCTCAAGCCCGGCGGGACTCTGGGCGTGGTCCAGCACCGGGCCGAACCCGGGAGCGATGCCAAGGAAAGCGCCGAACTCGGCTACGTGCCTGAAAGTTACCTGATCGGACTGCTGGAAGGCATGGGCTTTGAACTGGTGAAAAAATCGGAAACCAATGCCAACCCAAAAGACACCAAGGATTATCCGGAGGGCGTCTGGACCCTGCCTCCCACGTACCGCCTGGGTGAGAAGGACAGGGCAAAATACACCGCCATAGGCGAAAGCGACAGGATGACCATGAAGTTTGTCAAACTGTGAGGAGTGATAGACAGTATGTATATTTGTATATTTGGGGACAGATTTTAAATCTGTCCCCTGTTTGTCCCCTGACTACAGACGAAATAGTGGCTCCAGGTTGCCGCGGGTCAGCGCTGTTTCCGTATCGGCAGTTTTGCGCTCCTGCAAAAATGCCTGCCACAATGGTTCGCCGCGCCAGGGGTCTGTCGCACGGGAATAAAGCCGGCGCGACAGATCGCGGATTTCCGCAGCCAGTTTCTCACTGCTGTGTTGTTCCAGGTCGCCCAGGCTGGTGACCGGCGCTCCGCTTGCGCGCGCCTTTGCCCAGCGTAACAAAGCCGCTTTTGCCCGTTGCGGGTCATTGTCCTGACAGGCCCGTTTAAGGGCTTTCAGCGCCTCGTTAATATCTCCTGTATGCGTCTGCGGGGTCACAGGCCGCGGGCGTCTTCTATTGTTCAGTATATATACGAGAGTGATGACCCAGGTTACCGCCAGGATGCAGGTAAGCCATTGCCAGAGCGAAACGTCGGGAGGGGCCGTGTCTTCGGCTGTGGCAGTCTGCGCGGCGTCCGGGACTGTCTGTCCAGGGTCCGCCGTATCCAAATCAAGCGCAGGCAAGTCCGGCGCCTCGATAGCTGCCTCCGATTCAACCGCCGCTACCTGTACGCGCCGTTCGGGTAAAACTGCATTTTCCATGGTCTGCGTCTCGCTATTCCACCAGGGCAGAGAGATCCCCGGCAAGGTAAATTCACCCGCCCGCGCCGGGATAATGGCGTTCTTTTGCTGTCTTATCCCTGTTATTCCGATAGCGGCCTGCTGGTTTTTCAGCACCGGTATATCGGGATATTGCTTGAAGTCTGCGGGGAGTTGTTCCTGCATTTCCGGCAACTGGCTGGCGGTCAAACCCTGCGCGCTAAGCGTGAGGGTACGGGTCACCGGTTCATTGGGCAACAACTCAAGCGGGTTTTTTGACCACTTCTCGGTTATCTTCACGTCAGTCGCGGGCAGCCAGTGTCCGCTCTGGTAGGCGCCGGAGACCGGTTTGATCTCCAGCCGTACCGGTTCCGATTGTCTTACCAGCGTATTTGTCCTGGCTCCGAACGGATCGAGACTGAAGGATGAGGTTGCCGACACCTGCGCCTGAAACCGGACCGGCTTGAGCAGCAAGGTCCCGCTGACCTGGGGATAGATACCGTAGCGCCTTTCAAAGACGGCATAGCGCCTGCCTTCAATGAAGAGGTCATAACTCCTGTCCGCATCCAGCGGTTCAATAATTGCGCTCCCCTGGCTCAGTTCCGGTTCGGATAAGGTCTCGTTGGATGTGGCGATCGCGCGATACAGTTTTACGGTATAAATCAATTCGGCTTGGACATAAGCCGACTCAGGGACCACCTCGACTTCCAGATATATGTCCCGCGAGGCCTGATCTGTCGAACCGGTTGCGGCCTGTTTGACCGTCAATGGCGTTTGTGGACTTATATCCTTGCCGAAAGAAATGGCAGGGATAACCAGGTTGCCAGTATTCAGCGGCAATACGGTCAGTCGCCATTGTTTGGTGCGGGTGATTTTTGTGTTGACGATACTCATGCTGGTACTGGTGCTGGTGGACAGCACCTGAAAGTCTTTTTCCAACGGAGAAAAATCGGGATCGCCATCCACGCTTCCGGCAGCTTCAAATACCAACTGGAAGGATTCCTGTAATACAGCCGGGTTCCGATCGGTTTTGACGGTAATGGTTGCGGCGCCGGAGAAACCGGGAAACAGCGCCAGGACAGTCACTATGACCAGCCCGAAGATATTACCAGATTTATTCATCCTGATTGGCCTCGTAGTTGCGTTGCTGGTACTGATAGCGGAACTTTCGCCTGAGCAGCCCTGAGGGGTCGTCTGGAATTCGGCGCAGCCATTGTTCCGTGGCCTGTTGCTCCTCGGCAGTCTTCATATCGTCGCTTTGCGCGACTTGCTGCTCAGCTTCCCTATCCTGTTGTTGCTTCCCTTGTTCATTTTGCTCCTGTCGTTGAGCCTGTTCTTGTCTATCCTGTTCCGACCTTTCATTTCGCTCTGCCTGCTCCTGCTGAGCCTCATCCTGCCGGGATTGGGACTGTTCTTGCTGTTCCTGCCCGGCCTGTTGTCTGTCCTGTTGCCCCTGGTTCTGCTGATCCTGTTGTTCCTGCTCCTGTTGTTGCTGTTGCTGTCGTTCCAGTTCCTGCTCCAGTAATTCCCGGTTGAATTTTGCATCGGCATGATCCGGTAGTTCAGCCAGGATTTTGTCATAAGCTGCGATGGCCTCCTGGTAACGTCCCAGGCGGGCCAGTGCGTTCCCCCTGTTATAATTGCTTTCCGTGTCATCGAGTTGTTCCAGGATATCGAGGGCCGCCTGATAATTTCCGGAGCGGTGTTGCGCGGCCGCTTTCCAGGCGGGGTCATCGAACAATTCAGCCGCAGTCGCATAGTCCCGGGCATCCATCGCCCGCTGTCCCTGTTGATCGTTACGCAACCATAGACCCTCCCAGTCCAGTGCGTGAACCGGACCCGCCGGGGGAAGCAGCACCAACGCCAATACAAAAATATAGCCGCGCCGGAACAGCAGGGTAGCCAGAGGAAGTAGACACAACACCAGCCAGGGGCCTTGTTCGCGCCAGACATCCGCCGTTATCCCGGCGCCGGCCTGCTCAGTGTCGGGTTGGGCCGCGGAGAAATTCCCGGTCAACAGGCTGATGTCCTGATCGTCTTTTGTCAATCGGACATAAATTCCTGCGCCTGATGAAGCAAGCCGGCGCAATGCGTCCTCATCCAGGACGGGGATGACGATCTCACCGTCTTTCCCCTTCAGGAAACCACCATCCGGCAACAACACAGGCGCGCCGTGGCGTGTGCCTACGCCCAGAATGGAAAGTTGATAACCCTCATTACGCAGTCGGCGTACACTTTCTTGCGCACTGTCCGGGTCCGCGTCATCGGTGATCAGCAAGACATGGCCGCGTCCCATGCCTGCCTGTTTGAGCAGGTCCAGTGACTTGTCAAGCGCCCTGTCGGTCCGATTGCCGGTTACCGGCATGATATTGGTATCCAGCGCCTTCAATTGCGACTTGATGGTTGCGCCATCGTCGGTCAGCGGTGTGACCGTAAAGGCTTCCCCGGTATAGACCAGCAAAGCAGTCTGCCCTTCCTGCCGTTGATCCAGAATATCCCGGATTTTGTAGCGAGCCCGTTCCAGCCTGCTGGGAGACACGTCAGGCGCATCCATGGAACGTGTGAGGTCCAGGGCGATAACCAGGGCATCCTGCACCGTGAACACGGGTTGCGGCAGTTTCTCCCATGCCGGACCCGCCAGTGCAATAATACCCAGCAACCCGCCTGCTGCGCTGGAAATGAGCGCAACGCGCTGCGTGCTGCGCACACCCTTGATCAATATATGCGGCAGTAACGGTTCGTCGACCAGCGCTTCCCAGTTGCTCTCCGCCCCCTTCCTGAAAAACATGAACCAGAGCAGAAGCGCCAGGGGCAGCAAGGCAAAAAACCACTGTGGCCGTAAAAAGTGAAATAATTCCATATCCATGACGGTCACATGCGTATTTTCATAAGCCCCAATAAGGCGCCGAGCAATAATGCCGCGGCCAGGGGCCAGTAATAAAGGGATTTCTGCGGCCTGAACTTCTTCGGGTCCTGTTCAACGGGTTCCAGTTCATCGATCAATGCGTATATCTGTTCCAACTCGTCCAGGTCGCGGGCGCGGAAATAGGCGCCGCCGGTCAGGTTGGCAATCTCCTTCAGGACCGTCTCGTCAAGGTCTGCAGACGGGTTAATCCTCCTGGCGCCGAACAGGCTGCGTTCAACCAGTTCAGTGGCGCCTATGCCGATAGTATAAATCTTCAATCCCTCGCGGCCCGCCAGTTCAGCCGCGGAAACCGGGTCAACGACACCGGCCGTATTCGCGCCATCCGTCAACAGGACCAGAACACGCTGGCTTTCATCGCGCTCGCGTAAGCGTTTTACCGCCAAGCCGATGGCATCGCCGATAGCGGTCGATTTCCCGGCAAGTCCGATTACGGCCTCGGACAACAAGGTCCTGACCGTTTCACGATCAAATGTCAGGGGCGCCTGCAAATAAGCCTGCTCGCCGAACAGGATCAGGCCGATCCGGTCGCCAATTCGGCGCTCGATAAAATCACCGGCAACCAGTTTTGTCGCAGTAAGCCGGTCAATTCTCCTGCCTCCCTGGGCGAAGTCCTGCTGCTCCATGCTGCCGGACAAATCAACCGCCAGCATGAGTTCCCGGCCGGTGATGGGAACTTCAAGCAGGTCGCCCAGCCATTGCGGCCGCATGGCGGAGAAAATCAGCAGGCACCAGGCGATAAGCGCAATCCATAAGGGCCAGGGACGAGTTTTGCTCGCGACGTCCGGTTCAGCCTCGACGAAGTCATCCAGGAAAGGCACCCGCAGGGCAGATTTCCCGGCGACGTTGCAGGGACGCGCGTAGCGGTAAATGAAATACGGCAGCGGCAACAACAGGATTAACCAGGGCCATTCGAAAGCAATCATTATTTTCTCCCGGCCAGTGAGCCAATCCAGTCCGAGCAGAAGCCAATCAAGGAATCGACGTCTTCCTCAACGACCTGTTGGCGATACGGGGCTTCAAGCAGCAGCTTGCCTATGTGCTGCAATCTTTCATCACCTGTTTTTTGCCCTCCGTCCCGTGACTCCCCTCCTCCGGCTTCAGATTGTGCGGCCCCCCGCAAGAATGCCAGCCATTCGGCGCCGGTCAACCCGGCGCTCTCGGTCCTGGGGAATACACTGATACACAGCCGTCTCAATAGACCGGAAACAGACCGGACACAGTGCCTGGCATCGCGGTCAGCGGCATAGCGTGACTTGATCTCGGCCAGCTCCTTTCTTGCCATGTTAATGGCGGAATACTTGCGGCGCTGGTACAGGAGCTGGCAATACCAGGTCACGGCTGCCACCAGCAACACGAGTCCGGGCAGGATCCACCACCCCGGCGCCGGCGGCCACCAGCCAATACTCTCGGGGAGATGAATTTCCCTGAGCGGCAATGTAGCAGGATCCGGATTTAATGAGGCGGGCTGCATCGTATTATGCCCACTGTCCTTTTTCCTCCGGCTTCGGGCTGGCGTCTTCTGTCTTTCGGCCGCTGGACTTCAAGCCGTCGAGCAATAGCGACAGCGGTTCGGCGTCGGTTCTGCACGGGAGTAAAATCATCCGGTTTGACCTGGAAAGCTGCCGTAACCGGTCCTGGCGCTCTTGAAACTGCCGGCGGTATTGCGCGACCAGGTGATTATCCGTTGTATCCACCAGGAACTCCCGATTGCCGTCACTTACCTTGTAGCGTCCGGGTGGAGGCAATGCCTGTTCAAGTTGATCATAAACAAACAGCAAGGCGACTTCATTATGCAGGCACAGCCGGTTCAGGGTTATCTCCGCCTGGGCGTCCAGGTGGCGGAAGTCACTGATTAAAAAAATCAGGCTGCCCGGCCGCGCCACCCGGCGCAGGCGCTGCAAGGCATGTTCAAGTGACTGGTTAGCGCTTGCGGAAGGCGCCGGATGTGCCCAGCCGGCGTCGTTGACTATCCTGTTGATCAGGCGTAATACCGCGGTTTTGCCGCGCTGGGGTCTTAACTCATGATGTTCCTCCTCGGAAAAAACCACTCCCCCTACCCGATCGCCATTATGCAAGGCGCTCCAGGCAATCAAGGCGGCCAGTTGCGCGGCCAGAACTGATTTATACCTGCCGCGCGTGGCGAAATGCATGGCCCCGCGTAAATCTATCCAGACAAATACCGGGCGCTCGCGCTCTTCCCGAAACAGCTTGGTATGGGTCTTGCCGGTTCTGGCCGTCACCCGCCAGTCTATATTGCGGATATCATCTCCGGGCTGATATAGCCTTGACTCATCAAACTCCATGCCGCGCCCGCGGAACGGAGACTGGTAATCACCACTTTGCCTGGAGAGTATCCTGCCGCTGCCCAGCCGGATCGAGGCCGCCTGCCGATTCAACCCGACCAGGGTCGGTACGGATACCCGTACCGGATCAGTAACGGCATTGGAGATGTTGGCCTGCATATCTGATCAAAATGAGCCGCTTATACCTACCCCGGCATGTTGTAAGCCGTGGTCAAGGTGCTTTATCTGACTGGATTCCGGCATTCGCCGGAATGACGTCCTGTGTTTCACTCTGCCCTCAGGGTACTGCGATGCGGGTAATCAGTTCACCGATCACGCGGTCCGTGGTGATCCCTTCGGCTTCCGCTTCGTAGTTCAATATCAGGCGGTGGCGAAGTACGTCATAGACCACTGCCTGCACGTCTTCCGGCCCGACAAAATCCTTGTCATTCAGCCAGGCGTGCACGCGGGCGCAACGGTCCAGGGCGATGGTTGCGCGGGGGCTGGCCCCGTACTGCAGCCACTGGGCAAGGTCGTCACCATAAGCGCCCGGGTTGCGTGTCGCCAGCACCACCTGGATCAGGTACTGCTCAAGGTTCCCGGCCATGTAGGTATCCAACGCCTCGTTACGGGCAGCAAACACGGCCTCCTGGGTCACGGGTGATAATTCCGTCGGGTCATAACCTTGCCGGGCCTCCCGCCTGGCCAGTTCCAGGATTGCCAGTTCGTCTTCCGCTTCCGGGTAGGTAATCTCGACGTGTAACAGAAACCGGTCAAGCTGCGCCTCCGGCAAAGGATAGGTGCCTTCCTGCTCGATGGGGTTTTGCGTTGCCATGACCAGGTACAGTTGCGGCAACGGGTAGGTTTCCCTGCCGACGGTGATCTGCCTCTCGGCCATTGCTTCCAGCAATGCCGACTGGACTTTTGCCGGCGCCCGGTTTACTTCGTCTGCCAGGATCAGGTTATGAAACAGAGGACCGCGCTGGAACTGGAAAGTGCCATCCTGGGGGCGGTAGATCTCGGTACCGGTCAAGTCTGCGGGCAGCAGGTCAGGCGTGAATTGAACCCGGTGAAAATCCGCTTTGATGCCGTCACCCAGGACTTTGATGGCCCGGGTCTTGGCCAGGCCTGGTGCGCCCTCAACCAGTAGATGTCCATCAGCGAGTAAGGCCATCAGCAGTCTTTCCACCAGTTTCTGCTGGCCTATGATATGCCGGGAGATGAATGATTTAAGTCGGAGAATCTCGGATCTGTTTGACATTTACCGGTTATTGTACGGATAAACGGATATCCTTTGTAAAATAATTAAACGGCGCGTCAGGGTTCCCGAAAAACGCCGGCTGGAACGGCCGCAAGATACGCAGAGACGCACCAGTGCGTCTCTGCGTTCCGGTTTAGCTGCCGCCGCCAGTCAGCCTGTTCCTCAGTTGACCTGGATCTTCCTGAGCTGGGTTTCCCTGGCTTTCGGCAGCACCAGGGTCAACACGCCGTCGGCAACACTGGCATTAATATTATCCGTGTCGATCTCACTGGACAGGGCAAAACTGCGGCTGTAGTGGCCGACGTTGTATTCCGTATAGACCGGCTTGAAGTTTTCATAACTATTGAAATCAATATGGCCCTGCACCGAAAGCCGGCGCTTCTCCAGCTTGATATCAATACTCTCTTTGCTTACACCGGGCATTTCCATTGCCATGGTGATCGCATCACCGGTTTCGAAGATATCCGTACCGGGCAAATAAAATTTTCCGGCATAGGTCTTCTCTTCTTTTGCATCCAGCTCTTTCTTCTCCTGCGGAGTTAAATCTTGATTCTCTGACATGACAACCTCCTGCCTGTGAATGGCTAAAAGTTCGCTTAAAAAGTTCAGGAAATATTGATGGAACGGGGCTTATCCTGCTCGGCCCGGGGCAGGGACAAAGCGAGGATGCCGTCACAGTATTCCGCCTTGACCTGCTCTGCGTCTATCTCAAACGGCGTGGCAAAGGTACGGTCGAACGCGCCCGTTTGCCGCTCGCGCCGGTGTACGCTTGCTCCTTCGCCATAGTCCACCTGCTTTTTTCCTGAAACCCTGACGCGGTTGCGCTGGACGTCGATATCAATATCCTTCCTGTTGACGCCGGGCAGTTCTGCAATAATCGCGTATTCTCCGTCCGCCTGGAATATATTGATAGGCGGAAACCCGCCGCGGCTGCTGAGCCCTGAACCGAACCAGTCGTTCGTCATCGTGTCCGACAGGGCTTTTTGCAAGGTTAAAAGACTGTCAATCGGATTTGTAAATAATCTGACCATGTTTACACCTCCAGAATTATGTTTACGAGTTAATATGTGCCACTGGTAGAATAAATGGGGATGAGATAAAATTTTTCAAGCGCAAACGCGCGCGGGACGGGCCGGAGAGCGCCCTCGGAACAGACAAACAGCCCGCAACACCCAGGCAGCGGGGATTGCCGGCATTATTTCAGTACGTGAAGATCACAGTGATTAAAAAATTCATGAGCCCGACTACGATCGGTACGATCCTTAATTCCGCGCCCATGATCATTCAAGGCGCAGGCAAATTAATCAATTTAATCAGTAATCGGAAAAAAGAAGCTCCCGGCGAATATGAGGCCGAACCGGTTACCACGGATAACCTGGGAAAAGTCATCGGCAGGTTGGAGGCGCGCCTTGACGCAACGGATGAAGCCAACGTTGAACAGGTCAAACTCATAGAACAACTGGCCAAGCAGAATGAAGCGCTGGCCGGCTCCCTGCAGCAGGTTCTGCAACGTTCTACTTTTGTTTTTGTCTTGGCACTGGTCGCGTTACTGGTTGCGATACTGGCCCTGGCGATAAAATAGGTAGTGCAAAAAGTATCTGGCGTTGTTGATAAGAACCCCTCCCGTCGTCCTCTCTCAGGACTAGCCCGGATATCTCACCAATTGATGTGATGATCGCACAGGATTTTGGCTGCCAGTGGGCGCCGGAGCCTGCCCCGTACTTGATACGGGGACCGAAAGCATAGCCGTAGCTATGGTTGAGGAAGCATGTGCCCACTGGCAGCCAAAAGACAAGCGAGACAAATCGGCAGGACAGCCGATTTGCACGGCGACAGCCGCCCACAGGGTTGCGTCCAAGGACGGACACAATGAACGCATCAAGCGCAGTGTGTGATGATGCCATGACCCGAATTAACCAGGTAACTATTTGATAGCACACAAGTTTCAGTCTACCTCCAAGCGGATTGGTGAGATATGCGGGCTAGAGCTTATGAATGATTTTTTTCGCCAGAGCGCGAAAATCGTTGTAGCAACTCCTGGCAGCATTTTGCTGTGCGCCGATAACGCCGTCGGCCGGCTTCAGCATGAACATGGGCTTGTTCGCTTCCTGTGCCATAGGCATAAGTGAACGGTAATCTTTCAAGTGCGCCAGGAGATATTCGTCATCGTCAATTGCCGGTGTCGCAGGATCGTCATGTGCCAGGACAGCCCGTCTGTATTCTGCTGGAATCTTTGCAATCCATCTCAGAAATGCTTTTACCGGACGGTCCAGCCTGGCGGAGTGTCGCATGACGATATAGCCGAGCGGTTTCATGTTGCCCCCGGGTAGATTGATGTCCAAGTCTTCCGGCTTTTCTTCAATGCGTTTGCCCCATGCTGTTCGCCAATCCTTCAACGTCGGCCCCACGTTCCCCAAGCCTTGTAGCGAGAACAGGTCGGGTGCAAGCGGGATAACCACATGGTCGCTGGCTATCAACGCGGCGCGGTTGATGGCCCCCAGGTTCGGCCCGACGTCTATCAATGTCAGGTCTGCCTCGAACGTCTCGTGTGCGCTGGCTATCAGTCGCGCAAAGGCAGTCGTCACGCGAAAAGCCCGTTCTTTCCCATCCAGACACTTCGACCACTGCTCCGAAAGTTCTCCTTCACGGTTGGAAAGGGCAAGGTCGCCGACTAGCAGGCCGATCCGCTCTCCAATCTGCTCAATGTGAGGTTCTGTGGCAATGTCTCCCGTCCTTTTGAATAAAGGGGCAATATCACCATCCACAGTTTTCCCGTTTTCCTTGTCCCATAATTGCTCAAGCCTGCTTTCATTCAGAAACATTCCACTTAGATTGGCCTGGGGGTCGAAGTCGGCTGCGATGACGCGCGCTCCCAGTTCATTGAACATCCAGGCAAGGTGATAGACTAGCGAGGTCTTCCCCACGCCGCCTTTGTTGTTGAAAAATGCGATAGTCTTCATTGTCGTTTCTTTATCTTAACGAAAATGAAGGTCTCTTCTATTGTGAATTCGGGCGGCGGATTGCCATTTTCTTCCAGCGCCTTCCTCGCCGTAACGATACCGATTCCGAACCGCTGCATAAAGCCCATATTTTTCATGGCCTCCGCAACGGTAGGATTGCGGTAAGCGGTGGCGTCGGGTTGTCCGAAATTCTCGATTAAACTTTCTACAGCAGTTTATCCTGGTGAAAAAAGTTCAGCGTATCCTCGGTCAGACCCAGTAATTTCTGTACATCACGGCAAATCCTCACCATGTTTTTCCCGTTATAATCCACGTTTATCCATAAATCTGATTGTGCAATCTGTACCGCCCGCCTGAACTTCCCGGGCGGCACTGAACTTTGTACAAGATAAGACTGATGCTCCACCAGTGCCTGGAACGAATCAGGATTGTCCTTATATGCTTCAGACAAAAAGACCAGCATGGCTTCTTTCCAACTTTTCACTTCCACTCGTCTTCCAAATACAACTACGTGAGTCGGCTTGGGGTGTTTACTGCGACCGGGGTCCGGAGAAGGTGGTGGCGTGCTGGCTCGCTCGGCATTTTCCTGTCCCACCAGGACCTGTTCAGACGATGAAATCGCTTGCTGCTTAAGAAAGTCCTCAACTTCCAAGCCGGGTATATCCACCCCGGTTGACTCTTTAACTGCTTTTCTCAGCCGTGATTTCAGTCCTTTATCGCCACTGGAGAGCAGCCTGTCCCATGCCTGGACCAAAGTCCGTCTGAACCATGCCTTTTTCGCGTAGGTGTAAGCGCCTTCATCCGAAACCTTGTCTCTACTCAAAAGACGCTCGAGCTTCAGAACACATTCCAGCGGCTGATCCTTGATGAGGTCGAACACTTCCGCTAAATGTAATTCCGCGCTTCCCCCGCCAAGATAAAAACGCCATTCGACGCCGTTTGTCAGTACACCCAGAGATACATCCATCATCCGGCAATAATCAAACAACTGGTTTCGATTTTTTTCTGCGTCCAGACTTTGAGACGGCGCTTTTGTTTCAATGAGCACCAGTGGCTTTTCCCTTGAAATTAAGACAATGTCTACGCTACCTCTCAGGTGTCCCGCAACCGGTTGTTCAAAGGTAACTTCATCAGGGTCAGCCGTATTCCAACCTAGCGCCCTGAAGATTGGCAGGACAATAGCCGTTTGCGTTGTCCTTTCGTTTAAACCGGCAGCATTCTCCATCGCCCTCACACGCTCGACTTCTTCATTTACGGTTATACTGTTACTCAAGGGAATCTCCCGGCTCGTATACAACAGAAGCCTTCTTTTATAATACTGGCTGACATTACTCTCTCAATATGTACAGTATACGGAGAAGTATATACCGCCTTCTTTCCTAAAATCCACGATCCAGTAGTTATTTCAGGTGTTACCGCTAAATCGATGTCAACAAGACACAGGGGACAGATTTAAATCTGTCCCCAGGAGTCACGGGGCCTGTTTCCCTGGGAGGGAGGGCGTCTCGCCCTCCACGAGGGCAGGATGCCCTCGATCCCTAGAGTTAGCGGGAACTGCTGCAGAATCACGTTCTCCCTCTGTATACCGAACCAGACCTCCGGGTCGGGTCCGAATGCTGTCGATAGATGGGTGTATAATCCTATCACATGGACTATTTTTCCGCGGCGACCAGCGCTGCCTTGACGCTCATATTCAGTTTTGACCGGGAAGTCTATACGGTAGTCTGGACCTCGTTACACATTTCCATGGTTGCGGTCACGCTGGCCGCGCTGGCAGGGATCCCCCTGGGTATCCTGGTCGTATTGCGGGACTTTCCCGGCAAGCGCCTGCTGCAACAGGTACTGAATACCCTGATGGCCCTGCCGACGGTGGTGGTGGGCCTGCTGTTATACGGCCTGCTGACCCGGAAGGGGGTCCTGGGCGACCTGGGGCTGCTGTATACGACCGGTGCCATCATCATCGGCCAGACATTGTTGATATTGCCCATAATCTGGAACCTCTCCATCGCCGCGGCATCCAGCGCCGACCCGCGCCTGCTGCCCACCAGCCAGGCCCTGGGCGCATCCACCCTGCAGCAGGGGGCAATGTACCTGAACGAAGTGAAGTTTGCCCTGGCGGCCGCCCTGGTGGCCGGCTTCGGCCGAGCTATAGGCGAGGTAGGCATTGCCATGATGCTGGGGGGCAACATAGAAGGTTTTACCCGCACCATGACGACGGCAATCGCATTGGAGGCCAGCAAAGGTGAATTCGAGTTCGCCCTGGCTCTGGGAATATTATTACTGGTTACGGCCTTCCTGGTGAATTTCATCGTGCAACGTTTCCAGTCCATGGGTTGATGGAAGGCCTGTATCAAATCTCCGGTCTGGCATTCTCCTACTCAAAACGGAAAGTACTGGAACTGGAGGAACTTCATATCGATCGCAATCGGGTAACGGCAGTAGTCGGACCTAACGGCTCCGGTAAAAGCACGCTGTTCGACATACTGGCCTTCCTGCGACAACCCGATGTGGGCAGTATACTGTTCCGCGGCGAGCCCACTTCAGGGATGAACAGCGCCCTGCTGCGGCGCCAGGTCGGCTACGTACAGCAAAAACCCTACCTGATGAAAATGTCCGTCAGGGATAACATCGGTCTGGGACTGAAATTCCGCGGCGAACAGCACACTGTTATCAATGCTGCCGTTGACACCCTTGCCGATGAACTAGGTCTGGGCGCGCTGCTGGATCGTGACGCCGGCAGGTTATCCGGGGGTGAGATACAAAAGGTGGCGCTGGCCCGGGCCCTGGCGCTGCAACCTGAGGTGATTATCATGGATGAACCGTTCACCTACCTGGATGAAGTCACCGTCCATGAAATCGAAGACTGGATAGCCGGGCAACGGGCGGATCAGGCGAAAACGATAATCTTCAGCACCCATGACCGGCTGCGGGCGCAGTCATTGTCCGATAATACTCTCAACCTGATCAATGGCCGGGCCTATCCGGTTTCATCCGGGAACCTGTTCAGCGGGACTGTGGACGTGAATGACAGCACGTTCATCAGCGGCAAGGCGCGGTTCATGGTGCCGGAAAGCGTCAAATCAGGCCATAAACTGTTCATCGATCCCAGGCATCTCGTTATTTCCACGGAGCGCCTGTCATCCAGCATGCGCAACAACTTTTTCGGTACGGTCACAATAATGAGCTCGGTCAATGGAGAGATTCACCTGAAGATCAAATCGGACGTGATGTTCAACGTCGTGATTACCAGGAGGGCACTGGAAGAGCTGGGCCTGCAACTTGGCGACTCGGTATGGGTGAGTTGTAAATCGAGCCAGATTACTGTGATTTAAGGAGGGAAATATGCCCCCCGATAACACGATTACTGAATGCGTTGAGTCCCTCAGAGGAGAATCCAGGCCCGGTAGAATAATCTCAAGGCAAAGCATGTCATGATGATCTTGAATATAAGCCTGAATTTGTCTTCGGGGATTTGATGCAACACCTTTTTCCCCAGGAATGCGCCGGGGATAGCAACAAGAACGGCAGCAAGGATAACGCTGTAATAGCGGCTGTAATCAAACCCGTAATAACTGTACGCGCTCAGCTTGAGAATATTCATGAGCAACAGGCCTGCTGAAAGCGTCCCCACGATTTGCAGCTTGGATAATGCCGCGCGCAGCATCAGGGGCTGAAACAAACCGCCGAATGAAAACAGGGTTGAAATGAAAGAATGAATAATGCCGACCCAGAAAAACGGCGTGGGAAGCTGCGACCCCCACCTTACCTGTTGCGGCATCCAGACCGCGCCCAGGATCAGGACGCCGATGACCAGGCTCAGCAGAAATTCCGATAGATCAAAATAGACCCGGCCCCCGGCAAACACACCGATACAGGCGCCCAGTATAAACGGTATCACGATCTGCCAGTTTATTTCTTTACGGAAATACCAGAACCTGCCCAGTGACAGGCCCAGCATCATCCAGCTGTGCAACGGCACCGCCGAGGTAATCGGCAATGCGCTTGAGAGGATGGCAAGCATGATGAAGCCGCCCCCCACCGCAAAGGTCGCGCTGATGAACGATGCGAAAAACGACCCGAATACGATCAGGATTGCTACCGGTTCAATCAACGACATATCGATTTGTATTAATCGGGTAAGGATATCTGGGGTCAGAGTAAAAATACTCTACAACAAGCCACTAGCACTTGCCAAACTGACTGTATTTTTACTCTGACCCCAAATATCCCTGCTTTATCTTCTCGTGGATGTTGTTCTTTCTGAAACTCAGCCCCATGGTCAGTTCGGTCAGTTCAAAAGAGATGGCCAAAGGCCGTTGCTGGTAAAGGGCATCCAGATACCCGACCAGGGTATTGAATATCTTCTCTGCAACAACCTGCCTGACATCAGGCTCCCGCCGACGACCTATCTTGGCGGTTAAATGCACAAAAGCGTTTTGCGCATCGGCGTCTGCGATCAGGTAATCATCACAACGGACGGCGCGAAACCGGATGCCGCCCAGGGGAAAGACGCCCGTTCCCAGGGCGGTTTCATGCAGGGCCTTGAATAAACCGTCCAGGTCCAGGTCGTCTTTGATATTGGCTGAATATTCCAGGATGAAATGGGGCATATCACGCTCCGGTCTTGTTCAAATCAGTTTACCGGAAATTCCGCATTGATCTGGCCGGTGCCGGAACTGGGAAAATAATCACTGATGACTTCCACCGGCTTGTCATAGGCATCCCAGCCCAGCAGGCCCAGCAGCATCGCGGTATCATGCATCCAGCCCTCGCCATGACAGCGGTAGGCGTACTCGTGGAACATCTCCGTAAACGTCTTGAAATCTCCCTGTTTCCATAAATCCACCACGCGCAGGTCCATCTGCTGGTAAAATTCGTCGCTGATCTGGAATATCCTGTCGCCGGCGTTGGAGTTGTCGTTGAAACGGTGGGACAAGGACCCGCTGGCCAATACCATGACCTTGCTGTCACTTTTTTCGATGGCGGTTTTCACCGCCTCGCCGAAGATCCTGGAATCGTTCAGGTCGTGCCAGGCGCACCAGGCCGCAACCGATACCACCTTGAAGTGCCGGTCCCGGTTCATGTAGCGCATCGGCACCAGGGTGCCGTACTCAAGGGCCAGACTCTCAATGTGGTGTGAACGGGTATTGATCCCCCGGGCATTGGCGCACTCGGCAATCAGGTCGCCCAGAGCGGGGTTGCCGTCATACTCATAGGCCATGTCCTTGATGAAGTGGGGCAGCTCATGGCTGGTATACACCCCTTCGAAATGCTCGCCGCTGTTGATGTGGTAACCGCTGTTCACCAGCCAGTGCACGTCGAATACAAGCGCCGTATCCGCGCCCCGCTCCCGGGCGCGGCGACTGAGCTCACGGTGGCCTTCAATGGCGTCCTCCCGGCAACCCTGGTGAGGACCGGGCATTTCCGACAGGTACATGGACGGCACATGCGTTATTTTCGCGGCTAATACGATTTCACCCATTCTTTCCTCCCCTGCAAGCACATCCCTGTTATTGGATACCGGACAATCCCTGTCCGGTATGACACATGCCTCATTACCTCCCCAAAACCGGGATTCTGTGCGTACCATGAGCTATACACACGTTTTTGGTTTCCATGTAAAAATCAAAACTGTAGTCGCCGCCATCGCGGCCTATGCCGCTTTGCTTCATGCCGCCGAAGGGCGAAGGCAGGTTGCGGTTATTCTCCGAATTCACCCAGACCATACCGGCTTCCAGGGCCTCCGCCATGCGAATCCCGCGGCCGGCGTCATTGGTCCAGACGTAACCCGCCAGACCATACGGGGTATCGTTGGCCAGGGTTACTGCCTCCTGTTCCGTGGCAAAGGGAATCGCCGTCAGCACCGGGCCGAATATCTCTTCCCGCGCAATCTTCATGTCGTTCGTGGCATCGGTAAACAAGGTGGGCCGGAGATAATTGCCGGGGCCGAGATCACTCACCAATACACCTCCCGCGGCAAGCGAAGCGTGTTCCTGACGCGCCGCATCCACGTAACTCATCACCTTTTCCAGGTGGCTCGAATGAATCAACGGTCCAATCTCCGTAGCCGGGTCCAGCGGGTGACCCACCTTGATCTTGTTGACCCGCTGTTCCAACGCAGCCAGAAACCGATCAGCAATATCGCGTTGTATCAACAGGCGGCTGCTGGAGGTACAGCGCTGTCCGTTCAGGCTGTAGATCATGAACACCACGGCATCCAGGGCGCGATCGAAATCCGCGTCATCGAAGACGATGACGGGGTTCTTGCCCCCCAGTTCGACGTGTATTCTTTTCAGGGTGGCCGATCCCTGACTCATGATACGGGTACCGGTCAGCGTTTCCCCCACAAAGCCGATGGCCTTGATGGCGGGATGCTCGGTCAATGCTTTCCCTGCGATCTCACCGAACCCGTTAACGGTGTTCCATACTCCGTCCGGCAAACCGGCCTCCTTGCTTATTTCCGCCAGGATCATGGCCGACAGGGGACTGAATTCGGCCGGCTTGTGCATAACGGTACATCCGGCCGCCAGGGCCGGCGCGATCTTCCAGGTGGACAACATGAACGGCGTGTTCCACGGCGTGATCACGCCTACCGGGCCGATCGGTGTGCGCTTTGTATAATTCAGGTGCTCATCCTGGTGCAATGACAGGCCGTTGCCCGCCTCCGGGGCCTTATCGGCAAAGAAACGAAAATTCTCCGCGCCGCGCGCCGCGGCCGCCCGCATGAAGCGAATCGGCTGACCACAATCCATGCTTTCCACCAGGGCGATCTCCTCCGCCCGCTGTTCGACCAGGTCGGCAAAGTGGTTGAGGATTTTCCTGCGCTGTTTGGCGGGGCTACGGGACCAGTCGGGAAACGCGTCCCGGGCCGCGCGGCAGGCAAGATCAATATCGCTGGCTGAACCTTCGGCAATGGCGCCGATCGGCGTATTATCCACCGGCGTCAGATTTTCAAAAGTTTTACCTGAATCGCCCCGGCAGGCTTCCCCGTTCACATGATGAGCCGTCACGTTATCCTTGAAACGTTTTAAATAGCTCTCAGCCTTTTTAACGTTTTCTTTAAATTGTCCGCTCATGATTGTCTGATCCTGCATAATATTCCTGCTCGCTGATCACATAATTGATCAATCGGCCCACCTGTTCAACTTCTATCACCACTTCATCGCCCGGTTGCACGTCAGCAAGCCCTTTCGGTGTGCCGGTTGAAATCATGTCGCCCGGCTGCAGGGTCATGAATGCCGACAGGTATTCGATCAAAAAAGGAATTCTGAATACCATGTCCCGTGTGCTCCCCTCCTGGCGCAACTCGCCGTTGACCTGGGTACGGAGCCTCAAATCATGGGGGTCGTCAATATCATCCCTGTCGACGATATACGGCCCCAGGGGGGACAGGGAATCATGACATTTAACCCGCAGGTTCGGCCGATAATAATTTTCCAGGTAATCCCGCACCGCGTAATCATTACACAAGGTATATCCGCCCACGTAATCCATGGCATCCCGTTGTTTCACCTTACGGGCCGTTTTACCGATCACCACGACCAGTTCCGCCTCATAGTGCATATAATCGACATTATCAGGCCGGTAGCTGCGCTGCCTGTGCCCGACAAAGGTGTTTGGCGTTTTCAAGAACAGCAAGGGTTCCTCTGGCGCTTTAAATGACAGTTCAGCCGCATGGTCCACGTAATTCAAACCCAGCGCGAAGACAGTGCCGTGTTCCGGTGGCAGCCATGTCACATCATCCTCCTGCCAGGTCCTGCCATCCGCGCTGATGACGCTGTAATCGTCATTCACGCTGACCTGGTGTATCCGGTTATCGATTCTTACCCTTGCTGTTTTCATATAATTAATAACAACGCATACCTAACAGCACGTTGACAGGTTGGGATGGCATTTTTAAGACCGTCGCCAGCCAGGGACGGCTTACGCTGTGCAAATGACGATTTGCACAGCGTAAGCCACCCGAAGGGTTGCGCCCAGAGCCTGCCCCCCTGCTTACAACCGCAGGGGCAAGCTCTGTATGGAGTTGAGCAGGGGGATGGGCGCAATGAACGTACATGGATGTATTCACAGCGTGTCTTAAAAATGCCATCCTAACCTGTCTCACTGTTCATTCGAGTCGTTAACTATCCGGTTCACCAGCGAACCGATCTGCTCGATCTCGACCATGACTTGATCTCCCGGTTTTACTGCAATACGCTCGGCGGGAAACCCGCTCACCACAACCATGCCTGGCTGCAGGGTCATAAATTCGGTCAGGGCTTCGATAATGGTGGGGATATCGAGCCTCAGGTCTGCGCTGGAGGCCGCTTGCCTTAACTCCCCGTTCACAACTGTTTTTATTGTGAGATTATGGAGGTTGGTGACTTCCTCCCGGTCAACGATATATGGCCCTACCGGGCCGGACCCGTCAAGGCACTTGCTGGTGATGGGCGGCCTGAAATAACTGTCCTCGGCAAGGCTGAAGTCATTGAAGATGGTATAACCGCTGACATGGTCAAACGCTTGTTCCCGTTTGACGCGGGAAGCCATCCGGCCGACCACGAAAGCCAGTCCCGCCCCGGTGTAAATATGGTCCACGTAGCCCGGGCACGGCACCTCGCTCAAGTGTCCCGCCAGCGTATTTGGAGGCTTGATAAAAAATACGGGTTGCTGAGGCGGTTTTTTGTACGGTGGTTGATGAAAAGCGTCTTCATGCCGGGCGTAATGGGAGGTGTAATTCAGTGCGGTGCAGATCACGGGTTGATCGGTGACGGGCAATAAGCTGGTTTCTTCCAGCCCCACGGTCATGCCGTCCATGAGGATACGACCTTGCCCATCAAGCGCGGCATCCCGCAGCACGCCGTCCGCGTTAATCCGGATTTTCTTCACTGACTGGAGGCTTTCCCGCTTTTTACACTGTCGGCAAGTTGCTGAGCGCTGTTGGCAAGCAGCAAGGTATCCGTGCCGATACCGATCATATTTGCGCCGCAGTCCCGGTATTCCTGGGCCTGGGCCGGATCAATGACGAGAATACCCGCGGCCTTGCCTGCGGCGCGGGTCTTTTGCAGGATCTCCCGGATCACCTTGACGACGTCCGGGTGGCGTGCATTGCCGATATGGCCCATGGAAGCAGACAGATCGGACGGCCCGACGAATACGCCGTCGACACCGTCGACTTCCAGTATGCCGGGTAATGCCTGTACCGCGCGTAGGGTCTCTACCTGCACGATCAGGCAGATCTGCTCGTTCGCGTTGTGCAGGTATCCGGGTATCCTGCCCCAGCGCGCCGCCCTGGCCAGGGATGTGCCAAGACCGCGCACCCCGGCCGGCGGGTAGCGCACTGACCGTACCAGCTCTGCCGCCTGTTCAGCTGATTCGATCATCGGCACTACCAGGGTCTGTGCTCCCGTATCCAGGAGTTGTTTCAATACATTGCGATCATCAGATACCGGACGTACGGCAGCCGCTACGTCGTACGCTGCAATAGTCCGTAAATGGCCAAGCACCGCAGGCAGGTCGAAAGGACCATGCTCCGCGTCGATGACCAGCCAGTCAAAGCCGGCAATGGCACAGATCTCGGCGCAGGTGGTGTCCGGCAAACCCAGCCACAGACCGTATTGCGTCCGGCCGGCAGCCAGGGCCTGTTTCAGGCGGTTAATGGGTAATTCCATTCATCTCTCCTGTATTATATTTTTTAACAATCTCTGTCCACAGAAGGCACAGGGTATTTCGGGTCAGAGTAAAAATGCGCAACCATAAATCAACACATTGCTGACCCGGCCGTATTATTACTCTGACCCCACAAATCCGCCAGGAGCGGATTTGGACGTCCGAAGGACGCCCGTAGGGTGTGTGCCAGGGAAGGTGCACATCAAATATTCGTTACCCGAAGCGGCAATCGATACTTCCCAGTTTCCCGTAATCGGCCCGGAACGCATCGCCCGGACGGGCAAGCACGGGCCGGGTGAACGAACCTGACAGCAGTACCTGGCCGGGTTCCAGCGCGATACCGTGGGGCGCAAAGCGTTTTGCGATCCAGGCTATCCCGTTGGCAGGATGATCCAGCACGCCCGCGGCCAGACCGGTCTCTTCCACCACGCCATTCCGGTAAAGCAGGGCGCCGCACCAGCGCAGATCCATACTATCGGGTTTGATACGTTGTCCTCCCATGATGACGCCGGCGCCGGCAGCGTTATCGGCAATGGTGTCCTGTATCCTGCGCACGTAACCGCTATCCGGATCAACCCGGTAGGTGCGGGCCGCGATCAGTTCCAGGGCCGGCACCACGTAATCCGTTGCATTTAGCACGTCGGCGACGGTCACGTTCTCACCCGCCAGCCTGTCCTTCAGGATAAACGCCAACTCGACCTCTATCCTGGGATCGGTAAATTTCGCGGCCTCTATCTCGGCGCCGTCTGCAAAAAACATGTCATCCAGCAAGGTACCGTAATCCGGCTCGTCGATGTGCATGACCACCTGCATCGCACGCGAGGTCAGGCCGATCTTGTATCCTCTGATTTCACGCCCTTCAGCCTGTTTGATTGCCATCCATTTTGCCTGGATCCGGTAGGCGTCATCCAGGCTCATGTCAGGATGTTCAAGGGTTATTGCCCGTGCCTGCCGGTGATTTGTTTCCGCCGCATGGATGGCTTCAGCGGCTTTGGTGGTCTGTAAATCGTTCAGCATGTTATGGCGTCAACTGCCCTCGACAGGCAGGTTGCAAGTTGTAGCACATACGGGAGGTTTAGTATTTCATGCAAATACTAAGGAAGATTAACACACATTTCAATCAACAATCCTGATATGGGGG
Organism: Gammaproteobacteria bacterium; assembly: GCA_965222155.1. Classification (GTDB taxonomy): domain Bacteria; phylum Pseudomonadota; class Gammaproteobacteria; order Eutrophobiales; family Eutrophobiaceae; genus JAAXHV01. The sequence continues at coordinate 241,472 of CBDCTH010000004.1, read as the reverse complement.
TACAGCGCCCGGCGCCGTTGGTTATTCAGCGGTTATAATGCTATCGTATTGCCGGTTTGCAAATAACATCCCGGGAGTGATACATGGCTGGCTTTTCATTGGATTATTCAAAATACCGCGTACCCCAGGACGGTTCATTTTCACTGACGGATATTGATCCAGGTGATACTCAGGGACTGGTCAAAGGGCAGGTCAAGCAGGAAGTGGGAGAACAGCTTGCGATGCTGCAAAAGCGTCTCGATGAACTGCAACAACGGCTTTTTGCCGAGTCAAAGCAATCGCTGCTGCTGGTGCTGCAGGCCATGGACACTGCCGGCAAGGACAGCACCATTCGCCACGTGATGGCGCCGCTGAATCCCCAGGCCTGCCGGGTGACGAACTTCAAGTCACCGAACCACGCGGAAATGGCGCGTGATTTCCTCTGGCGCATCCACTCTCACGCGCCACGAAAAGGCAGCATCGGCGTCTTCAACCGTTCCCATTACGAAGACGTATTGATCGTGCGTGTCTACGGCTGGGCGCCGCCCGACCTCATCGAGAAACGCTACGGGCATATCAATGACTTTGAAAAAATGCTGACCGACCACGGTACGCGTATCGTCAAGGTGATGCTGCACATATCCAAAGACTACCAGCTCAAACGGCTGAAACGACGGCTGCGCCGCCCTGATAAACACTGGAAATTTGTCCCGGACGACTTGCGCGACCGGGAGCGCTGGGATGACTACGTGGAAGCCTATCACCACATGCTGCGGCGCTGCTCGACTTCTTATGCGCCCTGGTACGTGATCCCTGCGGAAAACCGCTGGTTTCGCAACCTGGTAATCAGCCGCCTGCTAGTCGATACCCTGGAAGACATGGATCCCCGCTTCCCCGAACCGGCGTTCGACCCGGCTGATTATCCGCCGGATGCGATCACATAACAAATCGACGCCCAAAATAACAGGGGCCGTCCCCGTCTATGGTCTATCCCGTTTATACCAGCAGCTATACTTGTCCCGGTACTAATTGAGGGAAATACCAGGGTTCCGCATGTTCAGGTATGGACCACTTGAACGGTGACCGTGAAGATGTTTCTGTTAACAAGCCTTCATCCTTTAATTGAGCAAGTAATCTGCGTGCGCTACGATCCGGCATCCCGCACAGTTCATAAGCCATTTGACGCTCCAGTTCACCATTGATGAAAGCGTGATACAGGACAAGTGAAGCCGCTTCCTTGATTTCGGCGCTGATTGCCGGCACACGAAGATCATTTCGCGCTTGTATGTATCTTGATATTCTTTTTTGCATTTGTCCCAGTTCAAGTAAGCCGGTTATATACTTAATCTGATCAATTGCCGCAACAAGCATGTATCGGCAAAAGTCCACCAGGTTCTCCTGGCTTAACAGGCCACGGCCATCATGGACACCTTGTCGAGCGAAATCCGCCCGTGCCAGTAAAGTCTTGTAATCATTCATCGTTCTGGCTAAACCACGACTGATACACCACACCCCTACACTGTTCAGTCCAAGACCGGACAGCGCCGCGTCGGTAAATAACCTGACAACTCTTCCATTACCATCAAGAAACGGATGAATCCAGACAAATCTGTGATGTGCAGACATAAGCGCGATATATTTCCTGTCCCCGCTATACTTGCCGGGATGGTATATCTCACAAAACTGCTGCATTAGTGAATCCAGATGGTCCGCATACGGCGGGACATGCAAGCCTACTTTGACAGGGTCGGTACGCCATTCTCCCGGTACTATCTTACCTTTTAATTTTCCCTCTTCATCTTTGATTTCCAGCATATGCTCAGGGAGTTGTACATAAAACTCTCTATGAACAGCTTTCAAAAAATCGCATGAATATATTGAATCCTGGTCAAAGTCTTGCTGCTTTATCCAGTTCTGAACATGGATATGTGCAACGGATTCTACCTGTAAATCTCTTTTTAAGGGATCATCATGATACTCACCTCTTTGCGCAGCACGGATTTCATGTGGGTGGGTATGGTTACCCTCAATCAGGTTGGAATAATATGAGTTTACGACTGCCATATATTGACGAATCGTTTCCTTCGTCACCTCTGACAAACAGCCAGCCAGTTTTGCATCAGCCCGCACCATTGACATCACTAAATCCGGTAGCTCAGACTCGTTTAATGCTTCATCGCCTGGAATAAACGGCGTAAAATCGTGACTTGTCGTAACCATTCCTGTATAACCAATATTTTGGCCACTTTGTTGGCCGGTTATAAATTTAATAACTCTATGTTTTATAGAACATAAAATTATATTCGTCAAGAAATAATTGAATATTTGGCCATATAATTGGCCAATTCGAAGGAAACCTCAGAAAACCGGGAAACAGAAAGGAACCGGGGACAGTGCCCGATTTTCAGCTATTCCAGGATGAATTCCGTGCCGACGCCGGCATCGGTCAGGATCTCATTGATAAAGGAATCGGCCTCTCCCTTGATGATATGGGACTTTTTTACGCCGTGTTGCAGCGGCTCCAGGCAGGCTTGCACCTTGGGAATCATACCGCCATAAATTACCCCTGCTTCGATGAGGGCTTCCGCCTGTCGCTGCGTGAGCGACGGCAACAAATCGCCGCGGCCGTCCTTCACCCCGTCCTCATCGGTCATCAGGATCAGTTTTTCTGCCTTGATCTCCTGGGCGATGGCGCTGGCCACTTCATCGGCATTGACGTTGTAACCGGGTTCCCGGGGTTCCTCCCCCGAGGTTATCGCCGTGACGATTGGAACGGCTTCTGTTGGTAATTGTTCCAGCAGAGACGTATCCACGCGCACCGGTTCACCAACGTAACCCAGGTCGGCGTGTTTCCGCCGGGAACAAACCAGGCCGCTGGAACGGTCGAATATGATGCCCCGGTACCCCCGATTGGCGACCGCGTCCCTGATTTTATAGCTGATTTCCAAGAATACCTCGTTCGCCAGTTCCAGGACTTCCAGGGTAGTCACCCGCAGTCCGTCCAGCTTGCTCGGTTCCATCCCCCGCGATTGCATGTGGCGGTCCAGTTGCCGGGCGCCGCCGTGAACGAGGATGACATTGATATCCAGGCGCTTCAGGAACACGACATCGCTCACCAGTGAGGGTATCAGGCGTTCATCCTGCAACACCGAACCGCCGATCTTGAGGACAAACTTCTTCCCCTGGAAGGCCTCCAGGTAAGGGATGGCTTCCCTTAAGGATGCCCCGTCAAAATCGTGTTGTTCGGCAAGTTTCCTGGCCGTTTCCAGTAAAACGAGCTTGTAGGGCATGTCGGAATGGGAAAAGAATCAGAAAAAAGCCAGTTTGATAAGCAGGCCCACTGTTACAGGGCCGTAAATATAACTCAAAATGGCTAAATTGAGCTTCATGTGATCAACGGATTCCTCAATATGAGTTAACCGGGTTTCAATATTGTTCAATGAAGTTTCAATCATGTTTTGTGGTAACAGTACCGAGGCTGCCGCTATCGCCTTGCCTTCCGCTGCGCCGGCATCAATTAACGCATCATAAACTTCCGAAATGATCATGCCCATAGCAGGTTTTCCTCCTTGAAAATTGTCGATAAAAATATGCTCGGAAGTATATTATCGAATGAAGCTGATTACAAACTGAATAATGGTATCAGGTGCTCCCGCTACATCGAGGTCAATACAGTGATGTTTGCCGAAAGACAGGGGGAGGGACAGATTTAAATCTGTCCCCAGGAGTCCTGGGGCATGTTTCACTGGGAGGGAGGGCGTCTCGCCCTCCACGAGGGCAGGATGCCCTCGCTCCCGGGAGTTAGCGGGAGCACTTGTGGTAATATGATTCGATGAAGAAATCCCTGCTCATCGCATTCATCCTGGGGGTCGTCGCCCTGCTGGGGTATTTTGCAGCCATGGACGGCAGGCGAATAGTGAGTGACGCGCCTCACTCACAGGCAAGCTGCAACAAACCGGCGGGACAGGACGATATGGTCTGGATCGAAGGCGGCAGTTTCACCAAAGGCGCGGCAGATTTTTATCCCGAAGAAGGACCGCCGCAGGAAATGGAGGTCGACGGCTTCTGGATCGACAGGTATGAAGTGACCAATGCGAGGTTCGGCGAATTCGTCAAGGCGACCGGTTACGTCACCGTGGCGGAACGCCGGCCGCACCCGAATGACTTTCCGGACATTGATCCTGCCCTGCTGCAACCCGGTTCCGTCATATTTGTCATGCCCACGGACTCAGCCGGCAAGCTGACACAGTGGTGGCGTTTCGTCCCCGGGGCCTACTGGCGGGAACCGGCCGGGCCCGGCAGTTCAATCGAAGGCCGGGATGATCATCCCGTCGTGCATATCACCTACCAGGACGGCCGGGCTTTTGCAGACTGGCTGGGGCATGATCTGCCGACGGAGGCGCAGTGGGAGTACGCGGCCCGGGGCGGCCTGGATAAGGCCTATTTCGCCTGGGGCAACGAGTACCTGGTTGACGGGAAACACCAGGCCAACACCTGGCAAGGGGTATTCCCGGTAATGAACGACAATGAAGATAACTTCCTCGCTACCGCTCCGACAGGTTGTTTCCCCGCCAACGGTTACGGCCTGTACGATATGATCGGTAACGTGTGGGAGTGGGTTGATGACTGGTATTACCCGGTGAACTCGCAACAGGCGCCCGCTGGGACGACAGGCCATGATCCGCGCCAACCCGGGGTGCCGGTCAAGGTAATCAAGGGCGGATCCTATCTATGTGCGGAAAATTATTGCCGGCGTTACCGGCCTGCCGCCAAGCATCCACAGGAAACCACACTGGGTGCCGCGCATATAGGCTTTCGAACCGTCAGGACTGAAAGCTGACATGCGTTTCGTCTCTTACCTGCACAATAACAAACCGGGCTGGGGCCTGGTGGATGGCGCGGTCATAGCGAACCTGAGCCATTGTGAACCCTCCCTGAAAGCCGCTATCCGCAAGCACAACCTGGCGGCCTGCGCTGGTGCCGCCGCAACGGGCAAAAAAGTGGCGCTGGACGAAATCACCTTCCTGCCGCCCATTCCGGACCCGTCCCGCATCCTCTGCGTCGGCCAGAATTACGCCGCGCACCGGGATGAAATGGGTGGGGCAAAGACAACATACCCGCTTATCTTTACCCGCTTCCCTGCCTCGGTCTCGGGCCATGGCCAGGCCCTGCTCAAACCAGGGGAAAGTGACAAGTTCGATTATGAAGGCGAACTGGCCGTCATTATCGGCAAACCGGGCCGGCGCATCCGTCCCGAACAGGCGCTTGACCACGTCGCCGGCTACAGTTGTTTCATGGACGGGACGATGCGTGATTACCAGAACCATACAACACAGTACATCCCGGGCAAAAACTTTGACGGCTCCGGCGCCTGTGGCCCCTGGATGATCCCTGCCGGGGAAATACCGGACCCCAATGCCGGTTACCGGCTTGAAACCCGTCTGAACGGCACAACGGTGCAAAGCACGACAACGGACCTGATGCTGTTCCCCATTCCCGTACTCCTGGCCTACCTTTCCACGTTCACCACCCTGGAACCCGGCGATATCATCGCCTCCGGCACCCCCGGCGGGGTCGGCTATAAACGGAAGCCGCAGCTTTTCATGTCCCCAGGTGACAGGGTCGAGGTGGAACTGGAGGCCATCGGCACGTTGGGTAATACGATTATTTCGGGATGATCGTGGCGTTTTGCCAAACTGACTGTATTTTTACTCTAACCCCAAATATCGAGATAGCAACCAGCGACCTGGTGAGAAATCCGGGCTAATGTTGTACTGTATAACCCGGCTCCAGTTGGGGCGCTCGCAACAGGTATATCGCGACACAAGCCAGGACAAGCGGGATGGCAAAGATGATGAAATTCACGCTCGACGGGAAGCCCACATCAATAAACACGCCACCCAGGTAAGGGCCGATGATCGCGCCGGTCCGTCCCGCGCCGATGCTCCAGCCTACGCCGGTCGTGCGAATCTCCGTATGGTACAGACACGCGGCTGAGATATAAAAACCGACAAAGCCGCCCAGTACGCAGAAGCCTATCAGGAAGGCTAATACCAGCAGCAACTCCACCTCAGCCGGCGAAAATCCGAATATTGTCATGAAGATGACGCCGCCGGTAAAAAACCAGATGATCAAGGGGCGTACCCCGAACCGGTCAGACAGGTAACCCAGTGAGGTGCCTCCGATGAACGCGCCGAAATTCAACGCCGTCCCGATGTAGATCCCCTTATCCACCGGCAGCCCGGCGTCCACAGTAATCTTGGGTACCCAACTGAACAGGAAATACAGGGTCAGGAACGCCATGAAAAAACCGGCCCATAGCAGTAAAGTCCAGTTTCGATATTCGGGAGTCAATATCTGCCTGACGGACGGCTTTAGCGCGACTGCCGGCGCCTCAGGCATGGCCTGCAATTGCGGCCAGTCCATGCGGGCCAGGATCCGGTTTATCTTGTCCATGGCGCCCGCGGGTTGCCGGGAGGAAAGAAATTCCATGGATTCAGGCAGTAAATAATAAGTAAAGATAGCCGCGGCAAACGACAGGATGCTGCCGCAATAAAATACCGCCGACCAGCCGGATTGCTGGATCAGCCAGACCGCGGCAAACCCACCAAGGGTGGCGCCCAGGGGATAACCTACCTGCATAAAACCCACCATCAGGCTGCGCTTCCTGGCCGGGGTGTATTCGGCAACCAGGCTGGTGAGACTGGCAAGAATGCTGCCGATGCCCAGCCCCGTAATGATCCGCATGATGATCAACTGTGTGGCGTTTGTGGTCATGCCGGTCAAGGCCATGCTGACGCCGATGGCGATCAGCGATAACAATATCATCGCGCGCCGGCCGATGACGTCGGTGTACGGGGCAATAAACGCCGCACCCAGAGTCATGCCGATGAGGCCGGCGCTGAAAATAATACCAAGCACATAAGGCGTCAGTTGCCATTCCTGGGAGATGGTGGGCGCGGTAAAGGCAATGGCCAGTACGTCGAACCCATCCAGCATGTTCAGGGCAAAACAGCCGAACACGACCCGTAACTGCAAACCGCTGATGGGTTTCTCATCGATGAGTTGCCTGATACTTGCTTTGGACATGGGGGTTATTATTCTTGAGAAATTCGGGTCAGGACTCGGTCAGCAGATCCTGGATGATTGCCTCAATATTCCTGGCCTGCCGGTCTCCCTCGTGGGTCTCACCATAAAATGTTGCGCGCAGCCTGCCTTGCTTGTCAAAAACATGGAATGACGGCCAGTAATGGTTACCCAGAGCGCACCAGTAGGAAAAATCGTGGCGCGGAATTCAACCACTCACCCTCAGTATTATGGGTAAAGGACGGCGCTGCCGTCATTTCGTCAAGCGTCAGGCCCGTGACCGGTATGAGCAACCGGCAGCTTATAAAAACCGCAGCGGCGATAAACAGAGTATGACTATACAAGCTGTCAGGCATGTTAATATGATCGGTAATCACACCCCGGTCAGGGACGTGACCGGCAGTTTCAATAACAATCAGAAAATTATAATGATCAGAACGTTTGAGGGTATCACACCTGCCATTGCAGCATCCACCTTTATCGATGAGACGGCCGTCGTCATCGGCAACGTCAGGATAGGAGAAGACTCCTCGGTCTGGCCCACGACGGTGATCCGGGGGGATGTCAACACCATCACCATCGGCAACCGGACCAGCATACAGGACGGATCGGTGCTGCACGTCAACCATGATGATGAACATAATCCCGGCGGCGACCCGTTGCGCGTCGGTGATAACGTGACCGTTGGTCACAAGGTCATGCTGCACGGCTGTACCATCAAGGACCGCTGCTTAATCGGCATGTCTTCGATTATCCTGGACAAGGCCGTGGTCGAATCCGATACGATCGTCGGGGCCGGCAGCCTGGTGTCACCGGGGAAGGTGCTTGAAAGCGGTTACCTCTACGTAGGGACGCCGGCGCGCCAGGTGCGTAAGCTGACAAACGAAGAACTGGCCTACCTGGACTTTGCCGCGGAATATTACGTGCGCCTGAAGTCGAAGTACATGGGATTGTAAGGCGCGGCCCCGGGGCATTCTGCGCTCGTTGCGGGCGACGAGCACTTGACCCCGGAATGTAAGGTTGACGGGCGAACTGATGACCGGCAATATTGATATGAACTGAAACTTTACTGAGAACAATCATGGACCTGGCGAAACGCAAGCTTATCGACCTGCAATCCTATGTTGAATTCCTGCAGCGGCACAACCATTTAATCCGGGTGAAGAGCGCAGTCGACCCCGACTTTGAACTGGCCGGGATTGCCCGTAAATTCGAGGGCGGCAAAGCCGTGTTGTTCGAGAACGTCAAGGGCCGGGAGTATCCGGTGCTGATCGGCCTGTACTGGAACCGCGACTTTCTGGCGAAGTTTTTTCAAACCACCAGCGCCCGGCTGCCGTTCGCGCTGGCCGACGATATCCGCGCCTGGCGCCGAAACCCCATCGAGCCCGTGGTGATAAAACAAGGCCCGGCCAATGAGGTAGTCGAGACCGACCCTGACCTTTACACCTTGCCGATACCGCACCATGCCGAAGGAGACGGCGGCTCTTACCTGACTTCCAGTGTCGTCATCGCCAAAGACCCTGACACGGGGGTGCGCAACCTGTCCATCCATCGCATGATGGTGACGGGGAAAAACCGCTTTACCCTGTTGCTGGAGGAACTGGGCCATTTAATGGACTATTTCAAACGGGCCGAGGCCAGGGGACAGCCCCTGGAACTCACCGTCAACAACGGGGCGGACTATGCCATGAGCATGGCGGCCGCAGCGCCGGCCTCCGCAGCGCCGATGGAGATGGATGAAATCGGTATTGCCTGCCAGATGCACGGCGCGCCGGTCAGGTTAATCCAGGCGCAGACCGTGGGGGTGGAGGCCTGGGCCGATGCCCAGTTCGTCATTGAAGGGAAAATACTACCCAATGTCAGGGAACCGGAAGGCCCTTACGCAGAGGTGACGGGCTACTACGCCGGCGTCGATGACCGCTGGGTGTTCGAAGTCTCCGCTATCACCCGGCGCCGGCAACCGATCTTCCATTCCATCCTTTCCGGCAAGGAAGTCTACAACGCCTACGGCCTCATCGCCGGCGCCGGGGCTTACGATAAAATTCACAGCCTGGTGCCGGAGGTGACGGCGGTACATTTCTCCGACGGCAGCGTGCCCTACCACCTGGTGGTGCAGATTGACAAGAAGCACGAGGGTAGCCAGCGCAACGCCATCATGGCCGCTTTTGTTTCTCTCGCTTTTGTGAAAACGGTCACCGTGGTGGATACGGACGTGGACATCTTCAGCCTGGCGGATGTGGACTGGGCGGTACAGACCCGCTGCCGCTTCGACCGGGACTTGTTGCCCATCCCCGACTCCATCGGCCACCGCCTGAACCCCATGGTGGAGAACGACAAGTGGACGCGGCTGGGTATCGATGCCACCGTACCGTTACCCCGGGAGGATAAATACCACCGGGCCACCATGCGCGAGGTCAAACTGGATGATTTTGATATCGAGGGCGCCTGATCTTCCTGTCAGGTCAAGGCCATTCCAGTCCGGTGTAACTACTGCGGCCTGCCGGTGAATCCCTCAAACATACCCTGCAGGCGGGCCATACGTTCTCTTAACTCACCGATGTCTTTGTGAATGTCCTTGTGGCTTGACCATATAGACCAAGCCAACGACCCCCAAGCCAGCACAATAGTAGTGATTATGGTAATGAGTTCGTAGTTCATGATTCTCTCCATATCCATCTATTCCAAGTAGTGCCTGGTAGTTACCAGGCAGTAGCACAATAGTATGCAGATCATCGCCTGTCAACACTCTCCCTGAGTATCAAATCCAACATAATTTTCCCCATCTCTGATACCTGTTTTCACTATTTGTTCTTTTTCTTTGTCAAAGTTCGCGGGCAGAAAACTCTCCAATTGCTCATCGAAAGCATTATTTTTTAAGCGTGTTGTAGTTATTGTCTGGCCATAATGAAAGTGTAATTTAAGGAACAGCGCGGCAAAGTTTTTAACGTTTCGTCAACTGATGAGCTTATCATAATCGGCATGACTTCCTATCCAAAACCAAACTATATCCGAGTTTGATTCGATGCCGAGTGCTCTGTAATTTAAACCAACCCTGACAGAGCGGAAGTTCTTTATTTTTTTGAATCGTAAAGAGTTGTGTCGCGGATTTTCTTTTAACAAGGTATAGTTCTTTCGGGCAGTATCTTGCACGTGCCCAGGCAATTTATCAAAAATTTCCCAAAACCCGGGGGTCGCGTAATGTCTCAAATTTCTATCGTCTTTTTGTCGCTGTGTGCTTTCAATGCGGCTTGCCCTAACTTTTCAAGGTGACCGCAGTCTACGTCAGTCTCTATTTGCATGTCCCAATTCTCCGAATCAAACTCGGTGAACCAGATACGAAATCTGGTTAATTCCGATTTTGACAACAATACAACGGCTTTCTCAATATCTTTTGTAGTATTCATTTACGTTGCCTCGAACTTAATTTTACAGTATTAACCCGGATTTCCCACCGAATGTTGCTGATATATAGCCAGCTCCGGTCTTCGGGGACAGTGATTATTCAGTCCTTATCGTGTAACTTCTCAATAACCCCATACATTTACCTGGGAGCGAGGGCGTCCCGCCCTCGACGAGGGCAAGATGCCCTCGTTCCGGGCAATGAATAATAAATGGTATCGCCGTCACTTCTGAATAACCCGGCGCCTTCAGCTCTCGGGGTGCGCAATATACCTTATGCACGAGGTTATTGAGAAGTTACCTTATCGTAACGTAAGGCGTGATAGCCTCTACCGTTTTCGGGCCGATACCGGGGATTCGCTGAAGCTCTTTGTTCGATGCACTGTTCAGGTTGAGAGGCTGGTCAGCGCGAGTGCGCACTTTCACCACGCTTTGGCGGAATTCCTTGAGCTTTCGAGCATCCTCTCGCTGACGGCTGCGCATTTCAGCTAAGATGCGGGGTTGAGTTGACTGCCATATCCCGGCACGGTTTAACAGGGCCACGGTACGAAGATCCTGTAGGTGTTCGAGTACAGTATGGCTTGGTGTTCCATCGGGACTCGGGCGGGTTTTACCATGTATCCTGGCTAACCCGGATTTCTCACCAGGTCGCTAGCTTCTATCGGAAACGTCAATGTGCTGTCAATAAGTTATGGTAATATTCTCAATATCCCGTCATTACAGACTGCGCTTGATGCGAAATCCGGGCTAAGCCCTGCTCAATGAGGAGATAACCAAGATCATGACCATTGTAGGTTTCAATGAAGGCGTAAAAGCGACTTGACGCGGAGCGTCCTGGCGCTTGGGCATAACTGGTATAATCAACGCCCATCGAGTGGTGAAAACTGATGCGCCTTTCCTGGAATGAAGTTCGTGTACGCGCCGCCGCCTTTGGGCGAGAGTGGTGGAACACGGTGCGCGAGCGTAGTGATACCCAGAGCTTCTATAACGACTTCTTTGAGATATTCGGGGTCAAGCGTCGCTCGGTCGCGCGCTACGAACAGCACGTGAAAAAGCTGGACAACCACTCGGGATTTATCGACCTGTTCTGGCCGGGGGTGTTGCTCGTCGAGCAGAAGAGCGCAGGTCGCGATCTCGCTGACGCTTACGACCAGGCCGGTGAATACTTCGACGCCGTGAAAGAGAGTGAGCGACCACGTTACATCCTGGTCAGCGACTTTCAGAGTTTCGAGCTGCATGACCTGGATGAGCGAAAGACTGTCGCCTTTCCACTCAATGACCTGCCTGAACACGTGGAAGCATTTGGCTTCATCCTCGGCGTGCAGCGCCGCACCTTCCGCGACCAGGACCCGGTGAATATCCGGGCTGCCGAACTGGTTGGGCGGTTACATGATGCACTCTACGAGTCCGGTTACCGCGGCCACGACCTGGAACGTTTCCTGGTACGAATCGTCTTCTGCCTGTTCGCCGATGATACCGGCATCTTCGAGCCGCGCGATATCTTCCTCGACTTTCTCGAAACCCGTACAGGAGAAGATGGTTCGGATACCGGCGCCCGGCTCATAGAACTGTTCCAGGTGCTTGACACGCCCGAAGACGAACGCCAGCAAACCCGCGACGAAGACCTGATCCGGTTTCCCTATATCAACGGCGACCTGTTCGACGGGCCGTTACGTATTCCCGCCTTTGATGCGGCCATGCGCAGGGCGCTGCTTGATGCCTGCCACTTCGACTGGTCAAACATTTCACCCGCCATCTTTGGCGCCCTGTTCCAGTCAATCATGGAGCCGAAACAACGCCGTGCGCAAGGCGCGCACTATACGACCGAGAAGAACATCCTGAAAGTGATTGAGCCGCTGTTCATGGACGACCTGCGGGCCGAGTTTGCTCGTCTGGAATCACGCAAAGACAGTCGCCGTCTCTCCGAACTTCAACGGTTCCAGAAAAAACTGGGACAGATGTGTTTCTTTGATCCGGCCTGCGGCTGCGGCAACTTCCTCATCATCGCCTACCGGGAATTGCGTACACTGGAAATGGAGGTGCTGAAGGAAATCCACCAGAGCGGACAAACGGACGCCCTGGCACAAGACCTGTCACAAATTGACGTCGACCAGTTCTATGGTATTGAGTTGAATGAATTTCCGGTTCGCATTGCGGAAACCGCGCTGTGGATGATGGACCACATCATGAACAACCGGCTCAGTCTGGAGTTCGGCCAGATTTACGCACGCATCCCGTTACAGACGGCGCCGCATATCGTCCACGGCGACGCGTTGGAGATCGATTGGGAGGAATTGCTGCCGGCGCAAGAGTGTTCCTTCGTGTTCGGCAATCCGCCCTTCGTAGGAGCCAAGTTCCAGACACCGGAGCAGCGCGCGCAGGTGCGGAAGATCGCCTCGACGCCAGGGAAACCCTCTCGTCGTGCTCACCGGAGCAGCGCGCGCAGGTGCGGAAGATCGCGGCACTGGGAAAAACCGGCGGCACGCTTGACTACGTGACCGCTTGGTTTATCAAGGCAGGAGAGTATGTTCAGACGAGTAAAGCCCATATTGGCTTTGTTTCAACCAATTCATTCACCCAGGGTGAGCAAGTGGGACAACTCTGGCCTATCCTGTACGACCGTTGCAAGCTGGAGATTGCCTTTGCGCATCGTACCTTTGCCTGGGGGTCGGATGCGCGGGGCAAGGCTCATGTCCACGTCGTAATTATCGGTCTGGACAAACAGGAAAATGCAAAGGCAAACAGGCGACTGTTCAGCTATCCTGACATCAACGGCGCGCCGGAGGAAACCAGTCATGCCATTCTCTCGCCTTACCTGTTCGATGCTGGCGGGCTTATAGACCCACACCTGACGGTGCGTGAGGAAAGCAGGCCGATCAACGGGATGGGGAAGCTGATTATCGGTTCCAAACCCATAGACGGCGGGTATTTCATTTTCAGCCCGAAAGAGCGAACAGCGTTTCTGGAAACTGAAGCAGATGCCGCGCCATACCTGCACCCGTTTGTCGGCGCCCGCGAATATCTGCAAGGCGGCGAGCGCTGGATACTCGCCATGCATGACGCACCGCCGGACGCTCTAGTGCGGATGCCGCGTGTGCGGGAACGTATCGCCGCGGTCCGTTCGTACCGGGAAGCCAGCCAGAGCGCCTCCACGCAAAAGCTGGCGGCAACACCAACACTCTACCATGTAAATGTTCTTCCCACCGCGCCTTTTCTGATCGTTCCCGGGGTCAGTTCGGAGCGGCGCGAGTATACGCCTATTGGGTGGCTGGAGCCGCCCACCATTCCTAGCAACCTCGTCCACGTTCTGGAAAACGCCACCCTGTCCGATTTCGCGTTGTTGACCTCGGCCATGCACATGGCCTGGCTGCGCCATATCGGCGGGCGGCTCAAGAGCGACTACCGCTACTCCATCGGTCTCGTCTACAACACCTTCCCAACACCACCCGGATTTGGGAAGGGAAGCGCAGACCTATCGAAGTTGGAGCCGCTTGCACAAGCCGTGCTAGACACCCGCGCTGTCCACTCAAACGCAACACTGGCCGAACTTTACGACCCTGACCTCATGCCACCCAACCTGCGCCGGGCGCACCAAGCTCTCGACCGCGCTGTGGACCGGCTCTATCGTCGTTCAGGGTTCGCCTCTGAACGCGAACGTGTCGAGCACCTGTTCATGCTTTATGAGAAGATGTGCTCGCTACTTGAAGTGGGCCGCTAAAAAATCTTCTCTTGTAACACCTGCCTGTTTAAGAATACCTGCTAAAGTTCCAACTTTTATCTCTCGATGATTAGGGACTACACAACCTGTTGACCCGCAGCGCATGATAATATGGCTGCCCCGCTGACGAACAACGACAAATCCAAGCTTTTTGAGAATTCGGACGGTTTCTTTGCCGGAGAGGTGGGGTAAATCAGGAGGTATAAGCCATAACCTCAATTGTCGTTAACAGCGATTTGCCGCAGATCTCCAAAGGAAATTCTTCAAGATAAAGCTCGGTTGCTTCTTGCAGGTTGGCAAGTGCTTCTTCAACCGAATCGCCTTGTGTATGAGTTCCGGTTTCAGGATTCATGGCGATAAAGCCACCTTCCGTTGCCGGGGTCAATACAGCTGTTAATTGCACGGATTCTCCTCGATTGTCTAGTGCCTTAAAGTATAACCGACAAGTGAGAAACAGGGCAAGAAGTAGTACGAAGAAGTAGTACGATGAATGGATGAATGGGGTCAGACCAGATAAATCTGACACAACTTATTAATAATAAAGAAAAAAACTCATGGGATATGCGCTATTATACGCTTAAACGGCGGTTTTCATGGGGTAAATCGGGAAGTTAGGGGGAGTCACTCGGAGCCAATCATCTCCTTCTGCTGGATCCCATCCGCCACACCACCCATCGTAGTACTGCATGAGCAAACCGCGATTTATCAAGCGGGTCATACTATTAGGGGGCGTTGAACTGTTAAAACTCCGTTTTTGACAGCAAAATAGGTGTTTTAAACGGGAAAAATAGTCAAAAATGGAATATATATTGAATTAAAACAAATAGTTATAGAGGTCCGACCCCAACACCCACAACATAATTCAACGAGTAATACCGTTCCTGGCTTCAAACTCAGTGGTGAATTCCTTCAGCGGCCGTCCTTGTTCGGGTATGGCCTGCCTGATACTTTGTACACTTTCGGCATACGCTGCCAATGCCGTCATTTTTTTACAGGTTTCAGCATCCTTGACAACCGCAGTATTCATCTGTCGCTCCATGGGTTAATGACAGTGATGCTGCAACCTCCGTAATCCGCCACATTGCGCGTTGCGACAGCCATATTTCTCGACCGTGCTATCGCAGCAATCTGTCCGTCAAACTGAGATATCGGTCGCCCGGCACTGCGACGGGCTGAAACAATTTCTGCGTAAGTATGTGCGGCCGCACTGTCGAAAGGTAGCAATCGTCCATTAAACAGACTGTTAAAAGCATGCTCGGTTGCTTTGGTAAGTTCGCTTCGCCGTCTACCCTCAGGCAGGAATGCTATACCGGTGAGAATTTCTGCTTGAGTCACGGCGGTCACGTATAAGTCGTGTATGGGACGCTCATCCAGCCAGGCCATAACTTCCGGACTTGGGATATTACGCATCACCTCTGAGACGATATTGGTATCAAGAATGAACATTGCCGAACTACTCAAACGGGGGTGGATCCCGCATCGGCTCGCGAGGCGGCAACTTCAGTTCAACACCGCCAAGAGGTTTGAAGAGTTCATGCAGCGCTGTCCCGAATCCTTTCTCGGGCGCCAATTCCTGCTCGACCACCTCGGCCAGTATGAGGCGAGCCTCCTCTTCCATCGAGCGCCCGTGTCCGGCTGCGCGTATCCTCAGACGTGTCTTTACCTTATCATCCAGATTGCGAATTGTGATGCTTGCCATAACCATGCCTCTATCGAGATTAAACATCCAAGATACTACATGATGATTGCATTGCAATCAATTCCTAAACCCCAATCCCGCGTTAGAGATTTGAAACGGGCATTCAAGGCGCATTCTGTCTGTTTGTAGTGCCTTACTCCATAGCAATGAACCATGGTTTACCCTTGTATAGGGTAGGTTATCGCTCGCTCACGCCGGATTTGAACCATACCGGGCAGATTAACGTGGTCAGGGCGAACGCATACTTTAGAATCCGGGTTATCGTCATTCCGGCGCAGGCCGAGTAGTGGCACATAGCCTGCCCCTGCAGGCTGTAAGCAGGGGGATGTGCCGTCAACGGAGCGTAGGATGCAAATCCAGTCGAAAAAGACGGTTCCTTATGGTAGAAGGTTGGTTTGTTAACTGGATTCCGGCCTGCGCCGGAATGACGCACTGAGTTATACAGCTGGTTTTCTATTCTTGACGGCCTGCGCCGGAATGACGAGACCAGGGCAACCGCATACTTTTTTATATCTGTTATAAGGACTGTCCAGATAGAATCTCCGCCCGTCTCGTATCACTCCACCCGGCCTGCTTGAGTGTCCCCCGCATACTGTTCTTGTGTGGAGGGGACAGATTTAAATCTGTCCCCCAGGAGTCACGGGCATTTCCCCTGGGAGGGAGGGCGTCTCGCCCTCCACGAGGACAGGATGCCCCAGCTCACGGGAGTTAGCGGGAACTGCTGCTAAACTCATGATTTTCTCCTCAAGTTGGGGGTAATAGAGATCACGTGATAATACAGTCAGTAACACACGACCTCCCAGACCGCCAGTAGAGAAAAGGGGCATTTCCCCCCGCGCATCCATCTATCACATCCGACGACATCGCGAAAATTCAACTCACCCAGCGCGGACAGTAAAGCCCTCTACCCGCCGCTCAGACTTTATCTCCGAGCGCGAGCGTGCTGAGCATCTATTCATGCTTTCCGATAATCACCACGCGCACGCGGCCAATCGCATAGCCGCCAGCGTGCTTCGTCTTGCGCGTCTTCCCATGATGCGAACACCACCGAATGCGGCTCACTGGACGCCAACGCCGGGCCGCCGGATAACCATTCGTTACCTTATACGTTGTGGCTCTTCAGGCAGATTTTCCGGCATGGCAGCGTCCGGTAAATCCCCCCGGCGCGACTGTATCCCGGCCAGGCCATGACTGCTGCCGGTACGGTGATAACCTGTCCATTATGGCCTGTCCGCCCATTGTCAGGCACTGAGACGGGTAGAAAATTGGAGATTGAAGAAGCGTAGCGTGCGCGTCGCGGCCTGCCACCGATTGCATCCGCCGGGCGCGTGCGTGACGAATGCCTGGATCGGATTCTGCCTCGCGGCCCCGGCATCCAGTCCGGCGAATTAGCCCGAATCAGACAATAGCAGGACAAGAGGGTAGTCAAATTAAGGGAACCTCTATTTATTCACAAATTGATATATTAGCGGTCAATGATTTCAATAAGTTAGCGACCCTGTGTATCGAAAAATGTCTATTATTAGAGGTTCCCTTAAATCGCTTACAGGCGATTACAGCGGCTTGGTTTTGTCAGCCACGCGCTCAAAATGCCCGGAATCGTGAGAATCTGCCTGTCTGCCGGATTTTTGGGCATCCGGCAATGGCAATGCCTGAATTAGCCCGGATGCGGGAGTCTAGGGCTGTTTATCGCGGCGCGCTTGACGTGTTGCCAGGTAAGCCAGCAATAGCGCGCCGGCAAAAATTATGCCGCCTGCGGTCAATAGTGCAGTGTTCATCAATGCTCCAGGTTGCCCAACAAAAGTAAAACCAATCCGGCCAGGGTCTATCCCCCGGCAGTGAGTGTTTCACCGTTTTCAAGTACGCCGGAAAGCAAGCCGCCCGCGGTGAGGATGATTCCCAGGCGGCGCACGTCTTCCCACGTTGTGGTTAGGTTCAACTTCATTCTGATAGTGTAGCGCATTCCACACAGCAAAAAAACAGTATTGACTAATATATTAACGGTTTACTATGATTTTTCTGGTAGATGATTTTTACTCGGTTCAGATCAATCTACGCGTGTTTGTTTCAGTTGCCAGGTATTGGTTATACTGGACTAGCATCTTGGCACGAAACAAAAAATGGCGCGGCGGTCGGTTTCGTATCTTTGGATACGTGGATTAAAACGCGAAAGAAATCGCCGGTATTCAGGCAAATAGACCTGATTAAGAAGGGAAGTGGTTTTACCCGTCTGCCGCGCTGCCTTAAGTTCCCCACCACGTGGGGATGAACCGCCGGTTACCTGACAATGCGTCACGGGTTCAAAACGGAACAGATAATACCGCCTCAATCCATATTCGCAGTGCCAGTGATGGGGGGTTGTTGTTTATGAATATTCTTGTTTGCTTGGTGCCCTGGAGTGTGGCGGCCGTGAATATGACTATTTTGTCGATGTCATGTATGAGCAATTCGTGTGTTGGGTCGGGGGTCATAAATAAAAATCTGGGTTCTGCGCTCGACCAGGCAACGCATTAATAATTAACAGGCAGGTCCAGTTTCTTTCTGTCTATCAGGCTGCCATTTTTAATGACCATATGGATGTTTTTGGCGTTATCGATATCTTCTGTCGGATCGGCATTCAATATCACCATATCAGCGAGTTTTCCTTCCTCAATCGACCCCAGCTGTTCCTCTTTTCCTAAAAATCTTGCGCCGTTTAATGTTGCAATTCGGATGATTTCCAGTGCGGGTATGCCAGCGGCAGCCAGGAGTTCCATTTCACGATGTACTGCCGGACCATTGGTTTGATCTGTCCCTAATGCCAGTATGCCGCCTGCCGCGTTAATTTGACGGAGATTATCCTGGGCAACCGGGGTCATCAGCTTCATCCACCAGGTCCAGTCCCTGTCCTGATATTCCTGCCGGGTTTTATTTTTTAAAACCTCGATTTCCTCTTTTGTGAATACCGCCTGATAAAGCGCTTGATCCAGGTATTCAGGATGCTCGGCCAATCGGCTGTAGTTTTCGCCGATCGTTAACGTGGTCGCCATGGGAATTTTCTTTACACCCATGAGTTTTGCAAAGCTATCAGTAATGGGACCGACAATAACCGGATGCGCCAGGGTGTCTATTCCGACAAAGATGGCTTGTCTTGCGCGAATTTCACTGGGAGTATGTGCGGTGGTGCGGATACCATGATCATTGTAGTACTCGATAATTCGCTCCATTAAGGGCAAAGGCAACTTCGGGATCATTGGCCGTAGTCCCCAGCCCCTTTCTTCAAGGGTCAGCTTTAATATATCGGGCCGGCGTTGGATATGTTCGTCTAATTGAGGAATCGCCTCAGGCCAGTCATCTACGGTAGTCGCTCCGGGACCACTCCCATGACTCCCCGGATAGGTCACAATACCACCTGTAGCAAAAATACGCGGACTGGTAATAGCGCCGGAGCGTTCCTGTTCCCTCAGATCAAAAATGTAATCGGGTATATTTCCTGCGTCATAGATTGAGGTCACACCGCTATATAGATAGCCGTGCAACGCCCTGATACCTTTTTGCATATCCATATCTACCTCACGCAGGCCCTCCTCAGTGACTTTTATACTACCTGCCAAATGGACATGAACATCCATCAGGCCGGGGATCAGGTATTTGTGCTTAGCGTCGATGACTCGCGCGCCCTTACGTTGGGAGCTGCTGAATTGTCCTCTTTTTATTTCGACAATGCGATCCTCCTGAACCAGCACACTGATCTGTTCTACCGGTTGTCGACCGGTCCCATCGATTAAGACAACGTCTTCGATAATCAGGCTTGCGCCGACAGCACTTGCTATGCCGGAAAAGATCATGAGGAATACAGTTGCAAATCTGTACATGTTGTTTTTCAGTTTGAACATATCGATTAAGTGATGATAGTAGTAAAAGACATTATTCCTGCTTGAAGACAACACCATCCCGCATCACGAATACCACGTCTAAAACGGCGCTGATATCGTTGAGGGGATTGCCTGGCATGGCCACGATATCCGCGGCCTTGCCCGGTTCCAGGGAACCGACAGTTGCATCAATGCCCGTTGCCTTTGCAGCATTGATTGTACCGGCGACCAGCGCTTCCATCTCCGACATGCCGATATTGACATATTCAACAAACTCATTTGCATTTTCTCCGTGCGGGGACACCGCGGAATCAGTACCTAAGGCAATGTTTACACCCATTTTGTAGGCCAGGGCCGTCATATCTTTGGGTTGCCTGCCCAATGCCAGTAACTTTTCCATTATCGGAGGGGGCATATCCCGAAATGGCCCCTGCTTCATTTTTTCCGGCGTATCGCCAACCGCGGTAATGGGATAGACCGTCGGAATCATCCATGCGCCCGTTTCGTTAAACAGATTCATGGTGTCCTCGTCCGCCCACATGGCATGTTCAATGGAATCAAATCCTGCTCGCAGGGCGGCTTCAATACCTTCTTTGGCGTGGGCATGGGCGGTTACCTTGCGGCCCAGGCTATGGGCCGCTTCTACTATAGCCTTCAACTCTTCATCGGTCAGTTGTTGTCCTGTTCCTGCTGCTGTTTCGCTTAACACACCACCCGTTGCGGTAACCTTGATTACGTCAGCGCCACGCTTTACCTGGCGTCTTACCGCTGCCCGGCAGGAGTCGGGACCATCACAGATTCCACTGCTGGGTAAGGCATCCAACACCTCTTGCCGAAAACCATGGTTGTCGCCATGGCCGCCTGTTGCCGCAATAGACCGACCGGCAACCAATATTTTTGGCCCCGGCACCTTTCCTGCTTTAATGGCATCGCGCAGGGCGAACATTGCATTACCGCGAGAACCCACGTTGCGCACGGTGGTAAACCCCGCCAGCAGGGTTCTACGGGCATGCATAGCCGCATTCAGAGCGTAGTCCGCATCACTATAAGTCACCCTTTGCAATTTGTTACCGGAACCGGCTTGTGAGGTCAGGTGAACATGCAGGTCAATAAAACCCGGCATTACAAATTTATCGGATAAGTCAACGATACCAGTGATATCGTCGGCCTCGATACTGTCCATCGAGGCGTAGCCGGGACGAATTTCAACAATTTTGCCGGCCCTGACGATAATGCTCTGTTCAACCATCGCTGTCTCACCGGGCACAGCCAGCAAAGTACCTGCATGGATGATGGTTGTCCCGCCGGGAATAGAAAATTCGGGCGGCTTGTAAAAATCGGCAGCGTTCGCAATGAAGCAGATCAGGGAGGCAAGTATGAGCGTAACGGGAAGGACTAGCCCGCATATCTCACAAACTTTACCAAACAGCGACAAACAGGCTGTCTGTCGTTGATTCACTCACTGCATAGGGTCGATAGAGCAGGCAAACAAGCAAATCGGTGACGCGTACGGCCTGTTTATCACGACCCTCCGGTGACAGACCGGCGTTTGCCCTGCCCAGGCGGGTGTGATGCGGTCAGCCGGCCAAGGGAGACCGTTCACGGCGGGGCCGCCGCGCGGGTCAGGGGATGAGTGAGGTCCCGCGGGTTAACCGGGTGGGTCGGGCACGGGGCCGTCTCGCAGTTGTTGGCGCACGGTGGCGAACCTGGCCTGGTGCGGATAGCCGGAGGCGAAGGCCAGCCAGACCCGGCGGGCGCTGATGCGCACCACGGCGGCCAGTTTGAGGATACGGGTGCGGAGCGTGCCGCATTGCGCCTTGGCCCAACGGGTGCCGGCCAGTCCCAGGCGGCGCAGGCCGTGCAGCAGCAGGCAGGCAAAGGCAGACAGCTACAGGCGCAACTGGTTGGCGCGCAGGGTGGCCGTGCTGGTACGGTCGGCAAACAGGCCCGGTTGCTGCGCCTTGATGCGATTTTCCAGCTCCCCGCGCATGCAGTATAACTGCTCGTACAACACCTGGGCGCCGGCGGTTTTGTTATCCAGGTTGGTGACCACAAAACGCGGGTTGGCGCCGTTGGCCAGATGCGCTGCTTTTGCTAGCACCCGGCGCGTGCGCGACCAACTCTGCAAGGTACGATACCGTAATTCCCGGAAGCGCCGCGCGGCCCGGCCCGTCTGCAGGTAACGCCGGTGCGACTTGCGCAAGGCCTTGGCAATCTGCTTCTCCAACCGGCCATTGCGCGCCAACCCGAGCAGGTAATCCACATCATTGGCTTCGCACCAGGCCATCAGTTCCTCCCGGCAAAACCCCGAATCCCCGCGTACCCTGACCTGCACCTCGGGCCAACGCTGCCTTATCTGTCCGATAATCCGGGCCAACTCGTCCACACGGCCTGCCGCCGCATCCTCATTGGCCGGGCGCAACCGGGCGCACAACAGGTGCTCCTCACAGAAGATGTACAACGGCAGATAACAATAGGACTTGTAGTAGCCGTGAACGAAACGCCCCGCCTGCTCACCGTGCAGCGGGTCGTCCGTCGCATCGAGGTCCAGCCACAACACCGACGGCGCACGCCGGTACGAGGCCGGAAAAGTCTCCACCATCACGCGGTCCAACCCCGCAGGGTCTGCCACTATCTTCCGGTAACGGTGCTGCGCCGCCTGCTCAGGCACCCCCAACTCCAGCCGGTTCAACGTGCTCGACCCCGCCAACGGATGCCCCCGGTCACGGGCCCGGCGACGGCTATCCCCCGTCAGGTCCGCCTTGCCCACCAGTAACGCCAGCAGACTGTCACTGCGCAAGGCATCCTGGTCATTGAGGTCTTCATACCCCAAGGCCAGCCCATAGATGCGTTGCGCCAACAACGCCTGTACCGGGTGCTCCACCTTCCCCGCCTGACGATAATCCGTAAAACACCCCGCCAGCCGGGGCAGCACATTCAAACGCTGCTCCAGCTCACGCAGCAGCAGCCCGCCGGCGTCCGAGGTGCGCCGGCCACCGTCAAATCGCCCGGTGACATGGCGCCGACCAAAGGATTGAAATTCAAGTTGGGTTGAAGTACACTGTGTAGCCATGGGGTCTCCTCTCAAGTTTAATGTAAGATATTGATAACTCTTACATTATACGCGAAGTTGAGACCCTTTTACAATGGTTTGTGAGATATGCGGGCTAGAACCTCTCCAGATACTGATCGCAGATCATCTAACCTATCACCCTTCAGATTGGAAAACACTGTTAAATTCCAGGTGTGCGTAATGAGTTTTCCGGTCGAACAGCTCGGGCCGGTTTTTCCTGATTTAGATACGGGTCACCGTAATCTGACAGCAGGGCTTCTTCAACCTCGTCAAGACCAGTTTGAAAAGCTTTTTTTTCACCATCCTTTTTAAAGTAAAGTGACTTAATACCATCATTCCACTGTGAAACCATGGCGGTACAGACATGTTCTGATCCCGGACATGTCTTAATGACGCCAGGAATAGATTTGCCGACATCACATAGTACCTTAATGACATTCTTAATGACTTTATTGCATTCCCGCTCTTTAAGATAGCAAGACCCTTTTCCAAAGCGAACGAGTTCTTTTATTGTTGGCCAACGCTTGGTGTTATGCATCATGAGTGCCGGGACATCTTCTCTCAGAGATGCGTAAGCTCGGGTTGTAGTGACGTCATAGCTTTTAGCGAAAACGGCGTCGGCTGCTTCGTCATATACGATAGCGAAGTTTTTTAAATGGGCATCGCCATTGCGAACCAGTGTGTTGGTCACGGTTAACGTGAAAATCGCCTTTGCCGCGGCTGGTTTATTTTTGTCCGGCAAGTACGTCAGGATCGCTTTGACAAGTTTCTCCATACTGCTATCGTATTTCTCGCTGGCCGGTTGAGCCTGGAGTACGCAACCATCTTCAACAGCATAATGGCTGCCATCTTTTTTTAAATCAAACCTGTCGATGATAATAACCTGACCGTTATCACTGATTTGATGATGGGGGACATCGAGTCCGGCTTGGTTAGCTACCGTCAGGCACAAGGATTCATTTAGTGCCAGATAAGGGTGATCCTTGTCTGATGCCTTAACAATATGTGTGGGTATACTGGCTGTAAACCGAACTTCATTCTCAGGTAAACTTTCCGCAATCCGGGCCAGAACTTTCGGCTGCATACCGCCAATCCCTGAGTTGATAGCAAAATCCTTAAGGATACGCTCAAACAACGGTTCCCAGTCTTGTTCACTCGCATGGACGACGTCCTTTGCTTCTATGCCATCTTGTCGTTCATGCCGAAATGTCATCTGAGCAAGATCAGCGAGTTCCTTATCAGTGTTATTGGGATCTATTTCCGCCGTGTCGTTCCCGACCCGGGAACGACCGGTCAGGAATAAGAGCCCCATGTCATCCATAGAAAGTATTTTACTGAATCGGTTCACCAAATGGTCTTTAAGCAAACCCTCTGGCTGGCTCATTTCAAACACAGGATGCAGAAACCCCAAAACATAGCTTTCATTGCGAACAGGCATAGTTAATGAGACAGCCTGGTCCGGACGGATGTCGGGGAGATAGGTGAAAACATATTTCTTTTCACCGTACCCGGTTTCGTCTTTGGACAGATAGCCTACCGCTACCTGATTAACCTTGATTAATAATCTTTTTACTTTTGCGACCACAAGCGTATCCTTTCATTGAGGTTTGTCTGAAGGTCATTTATCGAAGTCTTCCTGTCGCTGACGCAGGAGATCATCCAGCGTCGGCAGGGGCGCTTTGTTTACCACAGATAGATCCTTATCGAGGTAGGACAGGATGCGGTACACCTTATTAAAACCCAACTCAGATAATTCACTGTTTTCAAGCTGGCTTAACGTGGTACGTGAGATACCCGCAACCCGGCATACTTCATCTTGACTGAGGCCTTTTTCTCTACGCAAGACAGCAATTTTTTTTCCGAGGTTTTGTAGTGTCATAATAATTCATTTATGTAAAATATACTGAACATATTAGATTAAAATAATAATTTTGTAAAGTATATTTTACAAATATACTGAATTAAAATACATAAGAACGCCTGCCTCCTGCCGACGACCGAGTAAGTCATAGAGAAGTCGATAAAGATATGTTGATGAGAATTAGCATAGCAGAGCGGCTGTATCAGCCTGAATTATCTTTTGGTGCAGTCGGTCTTGATTGCATTGCAATCATTGTTTAGCATACCGAGCAATTCAGATAACGGATGGTGAGGCTATGGCGAGTATTACAATCCGCAATCTTGATAGCGACGTGAAAACACAACTCCGCATGAGAGCGGCTGGTCACGGCCATTCGATGGAAGAAGAAGCGCGCGTGACCCCGTACAAATTATTTGCTATAGCGTTGCGCTTCCGGGCGGTGTTCTTTCCAGCGGAAGAACTCTACGATGTAACCTTCCGGATCTTGCAGGCTGAATTGCTCTATCATCCCGTCGGCGCCGGTTATGATGCCGTTTTTGATATTGATGCCTTCCACGTCTTTCAGCCTGTCCCACCAGGCTTCCAGGTCCGGCGTGTCGATGGAGAGCAATGAGCCCTTTTCCGCGATCGGTTTCAATTCTCCGCCGGTAGCATTGACCAGGCCGATATAGGAAGAAGCGTTGAGTTCAAAGATGACCACCCAGTCCTCTTCGGTCAGTGGCTTAAGACCAAGTTTGTTCTTGTACCAGTCCGCCGCCGCCGGAAGATCATTGTAGTAAAAAAACGGAACGCCTCCTGTAATGGCAGGATGCCCGTCATCTTCAGCGAATGCCGCTGCTGAGACTATTACATTGAAAACCAGGCCGGCAAGAAAAATACAAACGGATTTCATGTTTACATTCATTTTTTATCCCCTCTTGGTCGAGTCATAGATTTTATCATAACTGCGAAGCCTGCCTCTGTCTCTCGTAAACAGGGGAACAGGAAAAATTCTAACCCGTAATTGCTTCATATAAAGTTCCGCTCAGGACAATGATCAGGATCGCCGGGGCCGCCCATTTGATCCAGAAAAAGTAAACGGACCACAGCAGTTTGTACTTTGTGCCAAAAACCTGCCTGATTGTATCCGCTCTACCGATCCCCCAGGCAAGCGCAAGTAAGGCAAGACAGCCGCCAATCATCATTCCGGCAGAACCGAAGAGTAAATCTGCAATCCCGATCAGTTCAGGACGAAACGTAAAGAAGACTGCCAACAGGGCTTGAATCACAACTAAAACAAGCAGCAAGCGCGTTTTGCTGAAACGGATAATATCAGCATCACCCAGCAGGCCGCCGACTACCGCTTCGATCACGGCAACGTAGGAAAGCAAGGTCACTAAAAAGAGCGAGAGCAGCATCAAACTACCGAATAATCGGCCACCGGGAAGGATACTGAACAAGCCGGGCAGGGTTTCAAACAACAGTGTCGGTCCGGCCGTCAAGTCCATACCGAATACGAGTAAGGCCGGAATAAGATAAAATGCGGCCAATAAGGCCGCGCCGGTATCACTGATGCAGGTCATCACGGCCAGCTTCGGCAGTTTGATGTCATCCTTGAGGTAACTGCCGTAAATCAAGGTAAGAGTCCCGCCCAGTCCGATTGAGAAATAGGCCTGGCCCATGGCGGCAAAGACCTCGGTGAATCCTATCTTGCTGAAATCCACCTGCAGGAATACGGACAAATGTGCAGTGGCCCCCGGCAGGTTTAATACCTTGTATACGAGATAAAAGCTGACCAGGAAGAAGAACGGGACAAACAGGTTGCTGACGTATTCGATACCTCTTCTGACGCCACGATGGATGATGACGGCGGAAGCTGACAGGATAAGCAGCGCCAGGAACAATTGCAGGTAGTGGTCGCCCAGCCCCGCCTTGAAGGCAGGTGTCGTTTGCGCGGAAAATCCGTGCAATATCGAATAATAACCGCTGTAGAAAACATTACCGATAACAACGAGGTAATATCCCCCTGCGATTGTAATACAAGCCAACAATCCATAACCGGCCAAGCGCCCATATACGGGACCGAACGTTGCCATAAAAGAGCCGATGGTGCCCTGCCGCGTTTGTCTGGCCAGCGCCCACTCCGCCATCAGTGCCGGTAAAGACAGGAACACCACACAGGCGATAAACAAGACCAGGAAAGCGCTGCCGCCATGGCTTCCCATCATATAGGGGAAACGCCACACATTGCCGATACCGATGGCGAGACCGGCGGTTGCCATCAACGACGTCAAAAAAGAACTGAAGCGCTGAACGGGCAAGCTAATGACTCCTGGCGTATAGTTAATTTTTTGTGGCGATGCGCCGTTGTCTCAATCCCTGTTAAGTTGAAACAAGCCTGCAAAGGTATACTGCACCTTAGTTAATCGCAACTCTTCATTGGCGGCTCAGGTGGGAGGACTCAAGGCGTCAATACAGTTCATGAAAGGGATTGGTGAGCGATCTTTTGCCTGGCCGCCCGCATATCATCACCACGCAGTTCCCGTAGCGCGCAGCCCGCAATATAGCCGATGGCGCGTTTGCGCCAGTGGGTGGCAAAGTCCGTGTTTTTTACCGGTTTAGCCGCCTTGATACAGGCTGCCGCAGCCTCTTCAATCACCTCGTCCGACAATCTCCTGCCCCGTAGAAAATCATTGACCAGCGCACAGACAACGGGCTGCGACGCTACCGCGCCCAATACGATTTGTGCATCGGTGATGATGTCGTGAGCATCAAATTCAAGCGTAGCGGCCACCGACAGAACCGGGAAATCAAAAGATCCGCGGCGCCGCAATTTCCAATAGACGCTTCTTGTGCCGCTTGCATGCGGCAATACGATATTCGTCAGTATCTCGTCTTCCCTGCGCGTTAAATAGTGAATACCGTCGTCCCGGTACAAGTCTTGCAAGGGAACCGTGCGCGTTCCATTCGCCGATACGAGTTCCACTTCTGCGCGCAATGAAATAAGCGCCGGAGCGGTGTCCGTCGACGAGGTTGCCAGACAGGTTTTACTGCCGGTCGAGACCCAGCAGATGTCACCATCTTTCTTCATGCAGAAGTCAATCGCCTTGCGCCATTCATGGTTCTGGTCATAGTAATTGCAACGGGTATCCAGACAGATGTTGCCGCCCAATGTGCCCATATTGCGCAGGTGCGGTGTCGCCACCTGGGCGGCGGCCTGCCATAATCCCCGGTAAGCCGATTTGACTCCCCGGTCCCGCACCAGGGCAGTCAGGGTCACGCCGGCGCCGATGCTGAGGCCGGCCCCGTTTATAACACGCTTCAGCGTGTCCAGATGCCGCAAAGTCACCAGGGTGCCCGGCGTTTGCTGGCGACGCTTCATATTGGGCAACAAATCAGTGCCGCCGGCTATGATCATGGCGTTATCCTCACCGGCCAGGACCTGGGCCGCTTCATGGATATCCCGGGGCCGGTAGTAATGGAATCGGGGCAGGCGCATCATGATGCGGTAACCTGTTTGAATTCATCCATCCTGTGCATCTTGGCGGCGCGCTTGCGCTGCGGTTTATTGACGGCGTTGCCGTCTCCTCCCTCCCAGGGCGGTGGGACCCGGTACGGTTCCGGCCACTCAATGTCCGGGAACCGGTCCGGCCCTACCCGGCCGGCGCCCCCCCGGGCTTTGTCGTCCAGGGCTCGCTGTATCTTTTCGGCGGTGATGGGCACTTCATCAATACGCACCCCTACGGCGTCATATACCGCATTGGCCAGCGCCGGTATAACCGGCAGCAGGGGTCCCTGCCCCGCTTCCTTGGCGCCGAACGGGCCATTGTCGTCAGGATGCTCAATCAAGTCCGTGATCACTTCCGGCATATCCATGGACGTGGGACTTTTGTATTCCAGCATGGACGGCTGGCGATGGACCAGCGCCGCGGATAAGCGCGCAGGCAACCTGCGAAAGGCAGACTCCTCCATCAAGGCTTCGCCCAATCCCATGTAGACGCTGCCTTCCACCTGGCCGCGGGCGAGCACGGGGTTCATGGTGCGTCCGAGGTCATGGGCGATCCAGACTTTGGAGACGCTGAGCCAGCCGCTGGCCGCATCCACTTCCACTTCCACCACCGCTGCGGTATAGGAATAAGCCGGTGACGGCCCGACACCCCCACCTTTATATTTTCCCGGCGGCGGCGGCGGTGTATAGGAACCCGTGGTTCCCAGGGAACCGTAAATCTCCTCCGCGCATACCACCGCCTGCTGAAATGACAATACTTGTTCGGGCTGGCCGCTGTTGCAGACCCGACCCTCGGTAAACACGATGGATGCAACATCCGCAGCAAATTTCCGCGCCACTGCCTGTGCGATCAACTCCCGAGCCCGTTCCGCTGCCTGGATGGCGGCGTTGCCCATCATCAGGGTCACGCGGGAGGAATAGGAGCCCAGGTCCACCGGGGTTAAATCCGTGTCGCCGGTGACACAACGGATATCCAGAGGATCTATGCCCAGGATCTCCGCGATTGTGGCGACCAGCATGTCGTCGGAACCCTGGCCGACCTCCGTGGCCCCGCAAAACACGGTGACCCTGCCGCTGCGGTCCAGTTTCAGTTGCACGCCGGAGTGGGGCATGGCGTTCCAATAGATGGAGTTGCCGGCGCCAGTCAGGTAACTGGAGCACGCCAGCCCCACACCCTTCCCTTCCGGCAACTTCCCGTATTTATCCTGCCAGCCGGAACGCTCGACCACCCTGCGGATACATTCCGCCAGACCGATACTGCCGATCTTCAGGTAGTTAGCTGTCAGCGCGCCGGGTTTCTCAACGATATTGAGACGAAACTCGGCGGGATCGATTTTCAATTTTTCCGCTATCTTGTCCAACTGCACTTCCTGGCCGAAACGCGGCTGGACCGTTCCATGACCCCGTTTCGGACCGCAGGGGGGTTTGTTGGTGAACATGCGGCAAGCGTCAAAGGCATAGCGCGGCAGGTGGTAGGTGACGGGTTGCAACACGGCTGTATAGAAGGTGCTGGCAACGCCATAGGAACCGTAGGCGCCACCGTCCAGCAGGGTTTGTAAGTGCATGCCGGTTAACGCGCCGTTCTCGTCGACACCGGTCCTGAATTTCATCAGTACCGGATGGCGACCGCGATGACAATAAAAGACTTCTTCGCGGTTCAGGCAAATCTTGACCGGGCGGCCCAACATCATGGCGGCTTTCACCACGACTATTTCATGGTTGAACGGATCGGTCTTGCCGCCGAAACCACCGCCGTTGGGCGTGGCGATGACGCGGATATGCGCCATGGGCAGGTCCAGGGCCTTGGCGACCGCGCGCTGTACGTAGTGGGGACATTGCGTACTCGACCACAGGGTAACCCGGCCCTCGGCTTCCGCCATGCCGACTGCGGCATGTTGTTCCAGGGGCAGGTGAGTATTGCCTTCGAAGAAGAAGATATCTTCAAACACGTGGGCGCTGTTTGCCAGGCTTTCCTCGACATTGCCAAATTCGTAGCTGAGGCGTTTATGGATGTTCCCCTCTTCGCTGTAGTCATGCAGCCGGGCCGCGGGATTATTCAGGGCGCTGACTGAGTCAGAGATTGTTCCCAGCGGCTCATATTCGACCCTGATCAGGTGCAGTGCCTGTTCTGCGGCAAACTCATCCCGGGCAACGACCGCGGCGACGGGATCACCCACAAAACGAACCTTTTCCCTGCATAACGGTTGTTCATCCTGGCTTACCGGCAGGATGCCGTACTCATTGGGGAAATCCTTGCCGGTCAATACCAGCTTCACCCCGGGATACCGTTCTGCCCTGCTGACGTCAACTGACCTGATCAGGGCATGGGGGGCGTGGGAGCGCAGCAGCTTACAGTGCAGCATACGCGGCAGGATAATGTCGTCGGCAAACCGGGTGCGCCCGGTCACCTTGTCGACGCCGTCTACCCGCCTGCGCGGCTTGCCAATAATCGAGAATGTGTCTTTTTCACCCATCAGCCGACGTTATCCGTAATTTGTCTCCGTGACTGGTTGACGCGCAGGATCGCCTCTTCCACAGCTTCGAAGATCTGTTGGTAGCCGGTGCAACGGCACAGGTTGCCGGACAGGGCTTCCCGGATCTGTTCCCGATCGGGATTGGGATGCCGGTCCAGCAGGGCTTTGGAAGTGAGCAGGATGGCTGGGGTGCAATAACCGCATTGCGCCCCGCCGAGGTCAGCAAAAGCCGATTGTAACGGATGCAATTGCGCGTCCTCGGTCATGCCTTCTATAGTGTCGATGGCGCAACCTTCCGCATCCAGCGCCAGTGACAGGCAGGAAAGGATGGGTTCGCCGTCAACCAGCACTGCGCAGGCGCCGCATTCACCCAGTTCGCAACCGTGCTTGGTGCCGGTCAGTTGCAGGTCTTCCCGCAGCATCTCCAGCAACGTTTTATAAGGCGCTACCGAGACCTGTAGCCACTCGCCGTTGACCTGACAACTGATGTGGGCGTTATCCTGTGTATCCCGTTTAAGCGTTGTGACGCGGTTCATGATTCATCCTCAAACAGATTCACACTGTGTGATTGACAATTAATATTGTAAGGATACCTTACATTCTAGTATAATAAAAGCTATGCGTAAAAACACAACTGAATACAGCGTTGATTTCTCCACTCTTAACGGGTTAATCGGCTTCCAGGTGCGGCAGGCGCAACTCCTGGTTTTTAATCATTTCCGGAAAACCGTCGGAAAAATGGGAATCACGCCGGGCCAGGCCGGTATTCTCATCCTGATACGGAACAATCCCGCTATCAGTCAGGCCGCCTTGGCCCGGGCAATTGGTGTGGAACGGGCTACCCTGGGTCAAATTATTACCGATATGGAGGCCAAATCCTGGGTGGAACGGCATCCTTCCCATTCAGACAAACGCAGCTATGCGTTGACCTTGTCGTCATCCGGTAAGACTTTCCTGGAAACGATACTGGAGAAGATCATTACCCATGAGCAGGATATGACGGCTCGCCTCGGTACAAAAGAACGGCGGGAATTTCTGCGTTTGTTACTGAAATTCTCGGGCATGGACAGCGCGGCAAAAGCTCTTGATAAGTAATACTGAAGTGGTTAAGGTTTACTTATTCCAACCCCTCACCGTGGTAACGGAGCACTGGACCGATGACATTCAAACTGCCTGACAGGGATGAATTGAAAACCATTGCCGAATCCATGGGATTATCGGTAGATGACACCCTGGCGGAAACCATGCTCGAACAACTGGCAATGTTTGGCGGTGCTTATCAACGCATGGATCAACTGGAAGATCACCT
Organism: Gammaproteobacteria bacterium; assembly: GCA_965222155.1. Classification (GTDB taxonomy): domain Bacteria; phylum Pseudomonadota; class Gammaproteobacteria; order Eutrophobiales; family Eutrophobiaceae; genus JAAXHV01. The sequence continues at coordinate 209,533 of CBDCTH010000004.1, read as the reverse complement.
GCCGGAAATCAGTTACCCGCAAAGGAATCATCGGCCGCCGACTGCGGAGGAAAACCCACTGGGCGCATGGTACGTCAGAACCGACCTGAAAGGCCGGGATACGGGGCCGCTCAAAGGCAGGACGGTTGCCCTCAAGGATAATATCTTTGTCGCCGACATTCCCATGATGAACGGTGCTTCGATACTGGAAGGGTTTATCCCGGATTTCGATGCTACGGTCGTTACCCGGCTGCTGGATGCCGGCGCAGAAATTACCGGCAAGGCAGTCTGTGAATTTCTCTGTGTCTCCGGCGGCAGCGCCACAGCCAGTTCCGGTGTTGTCAGCAACCCACATAATCACGACTATTCTGCCGGCGGTTCTTCATCAGGCAGCGCCGCCCTGGTGGCCAACGGCGACGTGGATATGGCCCTGGGCTGCGACCAGGCCGGTTCAGTGCGTATACCGTCAAGTTTCTGCGGCGTCTACGGTTTGAAACCGACCCATGGTCTGGTCCCTTACACGGGCATCATGGGCATGGAGGCCATGCTGGACCATGTGGGCCCGATGACGGCAAACGTAACCGACAACGCTGTGCTGCTTGAAGTCCTGGCAGGTTACGACGGAATGGACAGCCGGCAACGCCAATTACGCATGTTCAAATATTCCTGGGCGCTCGGAGAGGATCTTGATGGAATGAAAATCGCTGTGGTCAAGGAAGGCTTTGGCCACCCCCTGTCGGATGCGGATGTTGACCGTTGCGTGCTTGATGCAGCGGGTAAATTCGCCGATATGGGCACCAAAGTGGATGAAGTCTCCATCCCCATGCACCTGGATGGCGTCCCTTTATGGGGCAGCATTATCACTGACGGGCTTTGGCATACCATGCGTCATAACGGTCTTGCCATGAACACCAGCGCTATTAACTCACCGGCACTGCAGAATGTCCTGACCGGTTGGCAGGACAAATTCGACCAGTTCCCCGTCAACCTGCACCTGGTCCTGATGCTCGGCAAATACCTGGAGAAATACCAGGGCAGCTACTACGCAAAAGCAAAAAACCAGTTACCGAAACTGACCAAGGCCTATAACGATGTCCTGCAGAAATATGACCTGTTACTGATGCCGACGACGTTGATGCAGCCGCAAAAGAATCCGGGATCCGCCTCTGACCCTGCTATCGAAAACATTGTATTCCTCGCATTTAATACTGTTCTGAATACCTGCCAGTTCGATATCACCGGCCACCCTGCCTTGTCGCTGCCTTGTGGCCTGCGCAACGGCTTGCCTGTCGGCATGATGCTGGTAGGCAAACACTTTGACGAGCCGAACATCTATCGGGCTGCCCACGGTTTTGAACAGTCCTGCGACTGGCGGAACATTTAGAACTATAATGAATGATTATTTTTTCAGGGCTGACTAAATATGCGTAACTATCTTCATATTGATTTGAAAAACAAGACAGTGGAATCCATCGAGCAGGATGGAGAAGAACTGGTACGCGTCGGTCGCTACCTCATCGCCAAAACCCTGGTGCAAGAGAACATTGCAGGTGTCGACCCACTGTCACCGGACAACCCGTTGATTTTTTCCGCCGGTCCCTTTGCCGGCACCAACTTCTCCAATGCCAACCGCACCAGTGTCGGTTGCAAGAGCCCGTTGACGGGCGGTATCAAGGAAGCCAATGCCGGCGGCACGTTCGGTGTGGCGCTGGGCCAACTGCACCTGTCTGGATTCACCCTGCACGGCGCAGCAGATGACTGGTTGATTATTCATCTCAGAAAAGACGGTAGCTGCAGCTTCGACTCAGCCGCGGGTTTCATGGGTAAAGGCAATTTCGAGACGGCCGCACTGCTGCATGAAAAATACGGGAAGAAGGTCAGTCTCGCCCTGTGCGGTCCGGTCGGTGAATACCAGGGGCTGCTCGCCGGTATCGCCATCAGCGATACCGATCGGCGCCCCGCCAGGCTGGCGGCTCGAGGCGGCATCGGGGCTGTCATGGGCAGTAAAAAAGTGAAGGCCATCGTCGCCGACCTGAACCGGATGCCGCAATTGCATGAACGGAAAAAAGTCATCGGCGCGGTGCGCTACTATGCCGAAAAACTCGATGAAGACCAGATGATAGACAGCTACAAACGTTTCGGCACGGCCATGATGGCGGATTACATGAATCATGTAGGTGGTCTGCCGGTGCGTAATTTTTCCGCAGGACGCCTGGTGGATACCAACCAGGAAACCATGAAGATGGGCGGCGACTTCATCCGCGAGCAGAATATCGCCCGGGGCGGAGATCCGTCCCATGCCTGTATGCCCGGTTGTCTGATCCGCTGCAGTAACGTCTACGCCGACGCCGACGGCAATGAGATTGCATCGCCCATTGAGTATGAAACACTGGGCCTGCTGGGGACCAACTGCGGCATCAAGGAGCCCGACGACCTGGCAAGCTTGAACGCCATAGCCAACGACCTGGGTATAGATACCATTGAGACCGGCGCCATGGTAGGTGTGCTGATGGAGGCCGGAGTGGGCCAATTCGGTGACGCCGGGTTTATCGCCGGTGTACTGGAACAGATCCGCAACGGCACGGAGCAAGGACGTCTGTGGGCCCGGGGCACGGCCTTTGTCGGTGAGCATTACCGGGTTGAGCGGGTGCCGGTCATCAAACGGCAGGCCATCAGTGCGTATGACCCGCGGGTGGTCGAGGCGACAGGAATTACCATGATGGTCACGGCCCAGGGCGCGGACCATACGGCGGGGAACGTCCCCAAGATGGAAACCGCTGACAAAACCATTGATGAGATTGCCGCGGCCAGCCATGCTGCCCAGGTGCTGTGCGCAGCCACAGATTCATTGGGATTCTGTATTTTTGGCCGTACCGTTACCAGCGCCGAACTGGATACGATCACAGCAGCGATAAACGCCGCAGTCGGCACTGATCTCCATACATCCTTTTTCAATGAACTGGGCCGGGAAACATTAAGGCTGGAGAGAGAATTCAACCGGGCTGCTGGCTTCACGGAGGAAGATGACGAATTACCCGAATTCTTCTACAAGGAGGCCCTGGCGCCCAGTAACCGCGTGGCGCGCTTCCACGCGCGGGAAGTCAATGAATTTGCTGACAACTGGTGGCGGCAATAACCGTGCTCAACCCGGAACAAGTCGACGATAACAGACCGGCGTTAGCGCTTTCAACGGACGCGCTGCGGCTGGATTTCCAGACTCATCCTGATAGCTACCGCCACTGGAAGCTGACGACCTCCGGTGCTGTCGCCAACCTGGACATGGACGTGGACGAAGACGGCGCAGTGTTCCCCGGTTATGAACTGAAACTGAATTCTTACGATATCGGCGTGGATATCGAGCTTTACGATGCCATTCAGCGGCTGCGTTTTGAACACCCGGAAGTGAAAACCGTGGTGGTCAGTTCCAATAAGCCCACCATGTTCTGCGCCGGCGCCAATATCCGCATGCTGGCGGGGGCGTCCCATGGCCATAAGGTGAATTTCTGCAAATTTACCAATGAGACCCGCAACGCCATTGAGGACGCCGGGGAATTCTCCGGCCAGCGCTACCTGTGCGCATTGAACGGGACCGCTGCCGGCGGCGGTTATGAACTGGCGCTGGCCATGGATTACCTGATCCTGATCGATGACGGCAATGCCGCCGTGTCGCTGCCGGAAATCCCGCTGCTTGCGGTACTGCCCGGCACCGGTGGACTCACGCGGATCGTCGATAAACGCAAGGTGCGCCGGGACCTGGCAGATGTATTCTGTACCGTAGAGGAAGGCGTTAAAGGCCAACGCGCAGTCGATTGGCGCCTGGTGGATGAAACCGCGCCCAGTTCTGGATTTGCACAGAGAGTGACTGAACGGGCCCGGGAAATGAGCCTGACGTCTGATCGTCCCGACACGGCCAGGGGAGTGCAATTGACACCGTTATCAAGGACAATCAAGGCGGACAGCATCGAATACGACTGGTTGAACCTGACCATAGACAGGAAAAACCGCAATGTTACCCTGCTGATCAAAGGGCCTGGGACCGAAGCGCCCGACGCTACGGCAGATGTGGTTGAAAGGGGAGACCAATTCTGGCCCCTGACCCTGGTCCGGCAACTGGACGATGCCTTGTTGCACCTGCGCTTAAACGAACCGACCATCGGCACCATCATTATCACAAGCGCGGGCGCAGTCGAGTCCGTCAAAGTCTATGACGAGTTTTTGCAGCGCCACAAGGACGACTGGTTGATACGGGAAATCATCCTCTACTGGAAGCGCACACTGAAACGGCTTGATATGACTTCCCGCACCAGTTTTGCTTTGATAGAGCCCGGCAGTTGTTTTGCCGGCTTCCTGGCCGAGTTTCTGTTTGCCGTGGATCGCAGTTATATGCTGGATGGACAGTTTGAGGACGATGACACGTCGCCTGCCGCCATCATCCTGACAGAAAGCAACTTCGGCCCCCTGCCGATGGCAAACGGCTTGACGCGCCTGCAAACCCGTTTCCTCGGCGAGCCGGACAGTGTTGAAACTACCAGGAAATTTATCGGTCAAAATATTGACTCGGCGCGGGCCTCGGAGCTGGGGCTGGTGACCTTTACACCCGATGACATCGACTGGGAGGACGAGATCAGAATGCTGCTGGAAGAACGGGCCAGTTTTTCTCCCGATGCCCTGGTGGGGATGGAAGCCAATCTACGCTTTGCCGGGCCGGAAACCATGGAGACCAAGATTTTCGGCCGACTCACCGCCTGGCAAAACTGGATATTTCAACGACCCAACGCGGTCAGTGACGCCGGCGCCCTGCGCCGTTACGGCACGGGCTTGCGTCCCGAATACGACAAAAACAGGGTATAGCACGGCAAGAGTAGTGAGGATATGACCATGAATAACGTAGATTACGATAGCTTGATCCCCAACAACGTTGGGCTCGCCTCGGATAGGCGCCTGCAGCGGGCGCTGGAGAAGTGGCACCCGGGCTTTATCGACTGGTGGAAAACGATGGGGCCGGATGGCTTCCAGGACCTGGACGTTTACCTGCGTACGGCCATCGGTGTGGACCCGGAGGGCTGGGCCAGATTCGGCTACGTGAAAATGCCTGAATATCGCTGGGGCATATTACTGGCGCCCCAGGAACCCGACAGGAAAATCGCCTTTGGCCGGCATAAGGGCGAACCGGTCTGGCAGGAAATACCGGGGGAGTACCGCGCAATGTTACGCCGCCTGGTGGTCATCCAGGGAGATACGGAACCTGCTTCGGTGGAACAGCAGCGCTTCCTGGGGCATACCGCGCCCTCTTTGTATGACATGCGTAACGTGTTTCAGGTCAACGTCGAAGAAGGCCGGCACCTGTGGGCCATGGTGTACCTGCTGCACAAATACTTCGGCCGCGATGGCCGGGAGGAAGCAGGGGATTTACTCATGCGCCGTTCCGGAGACCGGGACAAGCCCCGCATCCTGGGCGCGTTCAATGAAGCGACACCGGACTGGTTGTCGTTCTTCATGTTTACCACCTTTACCGACCGGGACGGCAAGATGCAATTGGAATCCCTGGCCCAATCGGGTTTCGACCCGCTGGCCCGCACCACCCGTTTCATGCTTACCGAAGAGGGCCACCACATGTTCGTGGGTCGGACCGGGGTTGAACGGGTGGTAAGACGCACCTGTGAGGTGATGAAGGAGAATAATATCTCTGATCCCACGGATATCCGCACAGTCAGGAACCTGGGTATTATCGACCTGCCGACCATGCAGAAGAAAATAAACTTTCATTATTCCGTCACCCTGGATTTATTCGGCGCCGAGATTTCCACCAACGCCTCCAATGCATTCAACGCCAGCCTGAAGGGCCGTTTCAGGGAAACCACTATTGACGACGACCATCGACTTCATGACAGCACCTATCCGGTATTGAAACATGTCAAAGGGAAACTGGTCAGTGTGGACGAGCCGGCCATCAACGCAGTCAACAGCCGCCTGTGTGACGACTTCATCGCGGATTGCGAACAGGTCCTGGCAACCTGGAACAAGGCCATTGCCGACCATGGCTATGCCTGCCGTCTGAGCTTGCCCAGCCGCGCCTTCAATAGGGCAGTCGGTGAGTTCAGCGACGTTCACGCCGCGCCGGACGGGCAACTGATCCCTCAAGCCGAATGGGAACAACGCTGGGAAGAATGGTTGCCGGATAATGACGACCTGGAGTTTCTGTTGTCACTCATGGAGCAGGTGATCGAGCCGGGGAAATTCGCCCACTGGATTGCACCGCCCAGGGCCGGCATCAACGGTAAACCGGGTGATTTCGAATACGTCAGGATCGCCGCTTAACTCACAACGTCCTGATTCAGGATAGTAAGAAAATCCACGAACCGTCCTCACCCCTGAACATGGACTAATACTTCACCATGCTTCTTGCGTTTCGCTGCCGGCTTGACATTAATTTCAACGTCCTGACCTAGGATAGTAAGAAAATCCATCAACCGTCCAACAGAAAAATTCCCTGAACGGTTGCGCATCAGCGCCGACACATGAGGCTGTTTGACGCCCAGAATTTCACCGGCTTGCATCTGTGTCAGATCGCGACTTTTGATGAGACGATAGATTTGGAGCGTCAACTTGGCCTTAAGCAGTTCCTGATCAGGTTGTTGCAAGCCAGTATCGGCAAAGATATTACCACTACTTTCCTCTACGGAACCATTGTCTTTCTTGTTCATATCAATTTAATCCTACTTTTACTATGGCATGTTTCTGAGCCAGCGCCAATCGTTGCTTAATCAGAGTGATATCCTGTTTCGTCGTTTTAATACCCTGTTTTGATTTCTTTTGAAAAGCGTGCAGTATATAAAGTGTCCTTGCAAATTTTGTTGTATAAACAGCCCGATATGTATTCGTATTATAACGCTCGACAATCTCCATCACACTTGCACCGCTGAACCCCTTAAACGATTTGGCTGTCGGGTCTGTCTCTCCCTGCTACGCTGTATAAAGAGCTTGACCTATATCACGCCGTACAGGAATCGGAAAACCTTTCAGGTCTTTACGTGATGAACCTATCCATATGACACGTTTCATTTTGGCTATCCTTTTCAGTTATACAATTATACGTATACTAGCATATTTAGCTAAACGGGTGTTCTCGTTGAGTATAAGGGGGACAATCTGAAAAAGAAGTTGGCAGTGAACACATCTAAGGGGATAGCCTGACTATATCGTCTCGATATTCTTTCGGGGGCGCGCCGTACCGCTCCTTGAACTTGCGGCTGAAATGCGCGGCATCATTGAAGCCGTAGCTGAAGGCGATCTGCGTGATACTGTAATCACGGAGTGACTTGTTCTCCAGGGCCTCACGGCATAACGCCAGACGTTGTTCCAGGATATACCGGGAAACCGTGGTGCCGGTCGAGGCAAATAACATGCGCTGGTACCGTTCACTGATATGGTGGTGTCTGGCTATCAAAGCCGGACTGAGTTGCGGGTGGCGGATATTGATCTCGATCTGTTTCCTGGAACGGATGACATCCTGCGGGTCGGCACTGACTTCCGAGACCCGTATCTTGTCGAACTCAGTGCCACGGAGTTTTCCCTTGAAGTCCTTGCGCTGCCCGGTGATGCAATCCAGTTGCACGAACTCATCGCAGATCATATCTATCCAGTATTCAAGCTGTTCTTTCTCGTCAACATCCTCTGTCGAAATGATATTCCCTTTCGGAAGCAGGAAGTCAGGCATTATAAAGTACCGGGATATATAGTATCAGTTTACTCCATCAACTAACTGATGGGTTAACTCTCAATTATCACCTCATTACTCTGTTTTGACACAACCAGCTTGATCGAGTTCAACGATCCGCACTATGCGTAGCTACTTGACTATGGTTAACGGCTGAGCATCATGGGCCGTATCGCTTTCATCGTCTTCAATGCTATCTTCTGTCGAATTCATGACCTGTACCGGAGTGACGGGGGCGGTATTCAATAATAACCGGGTAATGTCGGGACGAGAGTAGTGGCCGGCCGGGTCGGCAAATGATTTCGCTATCGTGATTGCACCGAAATCCACATCTGCGTATAACAGCCCCTGCGCGTCTTCCTCCAGGTAATCGCATAACGCGGCGCCGTCCGGCCCGAAGATCATGGCATGGCCGCCACCGGCCGGCAGTAATTCCTGTTTCACAGGTGTATCGGCCATCAATTCAACCATGTCTTCCGAGATGACCCCGCAGGGAGCAAGAAAATAACACTGCCCCTCGGCCGCATAGACCGACGATACCGCCATATTCAGTTCCGGACCGAGACTGTAGGCCTTGTTCCGGTACAGGCTGAAGCTGGGCCAGGCGCCCACGTGAATTTGCTCATTCTGGGCATACAGCGCGTATTTGCTCAGGGGCTGCAGATGCTCCCAGCAGCATAAGCCGCCGATACGCCCGAGTTCCGTATCATAGACGCACAGGTTATTGCCGTGGCCGTCACCGAACACCGTGCGTTCCACGTGGGTCGGTTTCAGTTTGCGTCTGATGTCCAGCAAGGCACCGTCTGCATCGATAAAAAATTGCGAGATGTAGCGCGAACCGCCATCCCGTTCACTGGCGCCCATCACCACAACGATGTCATGTTCCCGGGCAGCGTCACAGAGTTGTTGCAACTGCGGGCTGTCCTTGCTCAAACTGTTTTCGTGGTACTGCTGCACAAAGCGCAGGCCGTCGATCGGACAATACAACCAGATCCACCAGGGATAACCCGGTATCCAGGTTTCCGGAAACCCGATCAGCCTGGCGCCGTTCCCCGCTGCTTCTTTTATTAAGGCAATCCCTTTCTCAACCGTGGCATCCAGGTCGAGAAACACCGGCGCCGCCTGGACCACTGCTACCTTGTATTGATTCAACATCGCACAACTCCCCAATTAGTTTAAAACCGATATCTAATCAGCCCACCGAACTCCCGGGGCCGGTTATAGTTGGCTTCGTGAAACCCTAAACCGAAGTTGGAATCACCGCTGGTGATAAACCGTTTATCCGTCAGGTTGGTCCCGAATACGCTGAAATCCCAGTTGCCGGTGGAAAAAGTCAACGAAGTGTTAAACGTATGATACCCGTCCTGGTAGAGAAAAAGAGAATTCTGCGCATCATTGTACAGGTCGTCGGTGTAGTGGTAATCACCCCGGACAATCAGGGAACCCCACGCCAGCGGGTGGGTATACTCCGCCGAGATATTGACCGTCGTTTCCGGCGTGTTGGGTAATTTTGTATCAAGATTGATGGCCTGGGCCACGTTGGTGGTCGGCAAGTTGAGTTCATCATATTCCGCATCGATGTAACCGAAACCGGCATTGAGCAGCAGGCGTTCATGGGGCACTGCGGTCACCTCCACTTCCACGCCGATTATATCGGCAACCCCGGCATTCTGGGTCAACGGCCCGCCGCCGGTCTCAAACAACTGGATCTGTACGTCGCCGTATTCACTGACAAAGCCCGCAGCGTTGATACGCAGGCGATCGTCCAGACCCTGCCATTTCACCCCTACCTCATAAGACTCCAGGGTTTCCGGGGCAAACGCCAGCGGGTCTGCGCGGGGCACCACGTAGCGGAAATTGAACCCGCCGCTCTTGTAGCCGTCAGCATAGGTAAAGTAAAACAGGGTGTCATCATTGAACTGGTACTCGATTCCGGCCCGGAAATTCAGTTCGGTGAACTCGTCGGATACCTCATCCCAAAAAACGATATCGGCGGCCGGCCCCGGCACGGTAACCGGCGCTCCCAGCAATGCCAGCACGGCAATATTCCCGGCGGGATCCGGGGATATGTACTGGCGATAACCAAACCCCTTTTCATCTTCCGTATAACGCAACCCAAAGGTAACGGCAATCTGCTCGGTGAGGTCAAAGGTGCCCTGGCCGAACACCGCCTTGCTGCTGTTATCCACCAGGACAAAATTGTTGATAAACAAGGGCAGTGCTATAAGTCCTGCCGGGGTGGGAAGCGCCCCGTAAATGGGTACGAACACGTCATCCGTCCCGTCTTCCTCAAAGTAATACGCGCCCAATACATACTGCAGACGTTCATTGAGCAACGCGCCGGTAATTTGCAACTCCTGGCTGAATTGCTCATGATTGTAATTGGGGTTGCTAGTCTCGGTTATCTGGATGGAGGAATTATCCGGGTCCCGGTAAAACTCACCCTCGGTATCCCGATAAGAGCTGATCGACTTGAACTCAAACCAGGGGAGAGACCAGGTGAAGGTCAGCGTGGCGCCAACACTTTCCAGGTCGGTGCCGGTCGGCCCGGTGGCCAGGGTACGGTCATTACCGTCAAGTAAAAATTCTTGCGCGGTGTAAGGCACCGCGCCCGGATTCGCCGGCACAAAAACCTGGTTGTAGGCCCAGATACTGCTGGGCGCCAGCAGAGGAGGAGCGCCGGGGAACTCGGTAATACCGACCATGACCGAACCGGCGCTCTGTTCGTCAATACTGGTGTAATCCACTGTTGCATACAACTCGATATCATCCGTCGCCTGCAACAGGAATGAACCCCGCGCCGACTGCCGATCCTCATCTCCCAGCCTGTCACCCACTGTTATGCGATCAACAAACCCGTTCCGGTTCTTGCTGGAAAACGCAAATTTGGTAAGGAACTTCTCTGCAATGGGAATATCGACCGAACCTTTAAAATCCATTCGTTCAAATTCACCGAACGTGGCTTCGACCATGCCGCCAAAGGCCTCAGCCGGACGTTTGGTGGTAATGTTAATTGCTCCGCCTATGGTATTGCGGCCAAACAAGGTGCCTTGCGAGCCGCGCAGGATTTCTATGCGCTCGATGTCTACTACGTCCAGCACACCACCCACTGCACGGGAAGAATAAACGCCGTCAATGTAAGTGCCGACGCCGGGGTCTGTCGTTAAACCAAAATCCAGTTGCCCCACTCCCCTGATAAACACCGCGGCGCCGTTGGATAAACCGCTGATTGGCGTAGTGGTATCGAAGATGACGTTAGGGGTGAAGTCGGCCAGTTTTGATATGTCATTGATCATACGTCCTTCCAGGCTTTCTTCTGTAAACGCGGTGATGGCGATGGGCGTATCCTGCAGGTTTTCTTCCCGCTTTTGCGCGGTCACGACGATTTCTTCAATTTGCGCGTGACTCACCATGGGGAAAAACAGTCCGGTGACTACAACACTGAAAGCCATTGAACTAAATAGGCGCTTCATAAATCTACCCTCCGAATATCATGTATCGGCATCCCTGTATGGATAAAATGACTACCTGTCTTTGTTGTTGCAGTATGAGGCTATCCAGGCGGCCGGACTTGGATGTAGCGGAAGCAAAACATGGCTGTAGCGGAAATCGATGTCGGGGGTGTGATGTAAAGATAAGTCCGGACTTTGAGATGGGCTAAATACGATATAATGAATTATGGCAAAATACGGCGATATAGGCAGCGCCAAACAGACCAGTCGCCAGGCGCGGTGCGTTTATGAATTTATCAGGCCCGCTGAGATCGACTCTGGTGAAATTCCCCATTTCCCGGTTATCATCGCCGGCGGCGGGCCAATCGGCCTGGCCAGCGCCATAGACCTTGCCCGTCACGGTATCCAATCAGTCGTGCTGGAAAAATACAACACCGTCAGCGATGGCTCCAGGGCAATCTGCTGGGCGAAACGCACACTGGAAATCCTCGATCGTATCGGCACCAGTAAACGCATGATGGAAAAAGGCGTGGTATGGAACCAGGGCTGGGTCTATTTCGGTCAGGAAACCGAGCCGATCTACAAGTTTGATTTGCTGCCGGACAAAGAGCAGAAGTTTCCGGCGTTTATTAACCTGCAACAGTTCTATGCCGAAGAATACCTGGTCGACTTGTTTCCGCAATACCCGGAGACTGAAATTCGCTGGCAAAACGAGGTGATCGGTGTTGCCAACGGCACCGACAAGGTCACCGTGACGGTCAGGACTCCCGCCGGGGAATATCGGCTCAGTTGTGATTACCTGGTTGCCGCGGACGGGCATCGCAGCCCGATTCGAGACGCCTTGGGGCTGGACTTCATAGGCCGCGTGTTTGAAGACAACTTTCTTATCGCAGACGTGCGCATGAAGGCGGACTTCCCGGCCATCCGGCGCTTCTGGTTCGACCCGCCGTTCAATCCCGGACAGACATCGCTGATCCACAAGCAGGCCGATGACGTATGGCGCATCGATTTTCAGATGGGCTGGGATATCGACCGTGACGAGGTGATGAAGGAAGAGAATATCGACGCCAGGATAAAGGCCTTCCTCGGTACGGACCTGGAATTCGAATACGAATGGGTGAGCCTGTACACGTTCAAATGCTGCCGTATGGAAAAATTCGTCCATGACCGCGTCATTTTCGCCGGCGACTCGGCCCATCTCGTCTCGCCTTTCGGGGCGCGGGGGGCCAACGGCGGGTTGCAGGACGCCGATAATCTTGTCTGGAAACTCCACCTGGTGTTAACGGGCGCCGCCCCGCCCGGTCTGATCAACAGTTACGATGACGAACGCATACTCGCTGCGCAGGAAAACGTGATGAATTCATCCCGAAGCACGGACTTCATGACCCCGAAAAGCGAAGTCAGTCTCGCCTTCCGCAACGCCGCCCTGGAACTTGCCAAGGATTTTGAGTTCGCCCGCAAGTTCGTGAACCCGGGCCGTTTGTCCACCCCCAGCGTGCTGGACGGTTCTCCCTTGAACACACCGGATGAGGATGAGTTCAGCAACAGACAACGCCCCGGCGCGCCCTGTCTCGACGCCCCTGTTTCTATTAACGGCGCTGACGCCTGGTTCCTGAATCAACTGGGCGACCGTTTCGTTGGTATTTATTTCAGTGACAACGGCGACGCACCGGCAGAAGTAAACAGCGTCGGTTCAGACCGGGTACCGGTTGAAACCATTATCGTCAGCCGGACAAACAGCGGTAACGGCTATATCGCCGACAGCAACGGTCTGCTGCACCGGCACTACGACGCCCTGCCGGGTACTTATTACCTGGTACGACCCGATCAACACGTGGCCGCCCGCTGGCGGGAATTCAACCCGGAAAAGGTATTACGCGCAATGGAGCGGGCAACCGGCCATTGAAAAATGCGCCAGGCACAACGCCCGGACAGTAGAGTCCACACCGTTGCCGGAATGGGAGCCCAGTATAGGGTCAGACCAGTCCAGCCTGACAGAACCTACTGATAATAAAGGGAAACTGTCACAAAAGACGTGCTATCCTGGGCTTAAACTGCGGTTTTCGTACGCCAAAACAGGATTTTAAGGAGGAAGTATCAGACGTTGCACAAGCAGGCCACAGTAAATCAGGAGAGTAATGCCGTCAAACAGGCATGTGGATGTTACAACCTCGATTTTGATAGCAAAAAGGGGGTTCTAAGGAGAAATAATGGGCATAGATGGAACATAAACTGAGCTGAAACAAATAGTCAGGCAGGTCCGACCCTATCCTGCCGACGACCCTATCCTGTCTGACATCAATACTTGACTATACCCAAAAAGGGGATTAAAGTACTCTTTATGGGTACAGACCTCTCAATCCGCCAACGCTTGACATCTGCAGAAGCCGGTAAGCCGAGCACTGCTTCGCCGTCGGATGCGTTGTTTACTACAACACAAAAACGTTTACTCGGGTTGTTGTTTGGCCAACCCGGAAGGAGTTTCTTCGTCACTGAATTAATTGAACTCGCCAATGTTGGGCGAGGCGCCGTTCAGCGTGAACTGACGCGTCTTGAGCGCAGTGGACTGGTCGTGACAGAGCGGCATGGGAATCAAAAGCACTGCCGGGCTAATTCATATGCACCGATATACAATGAGTTGTGTTCGATCATCAGTAAGACCGTTGGTGTTCAGGAGCAGGTGCGGGCAACGCTCGAACCACTGGCAGCGCAAATATTCATCGCCCTGATTTACGGTTCGGTGGCAAAGCAGTCGGATACAGCCGGGAGTGACATAGATCTGCTCGTTGTATCAGATCATCTGACCCTGGAAGATCTTTATTCGCATCTTTCTACCGCCGAAATAAAGGTGGGCAGGCAAATCAACCCCACACTCTACACAGTAATGGAGTTCAGCAAGCGGCGCAGCAACGGCAACTCCTTTCTGAAACGTGTGCTGGAAGGGCCGACTACCGTGCTCTGGGGGGACCTGGGTGCCGCGTGAGCAGTTAAACAATCTGGTCAAGGTGGGTAGCCTTAAAATCGAGCCGTCTTCTGAGCGGGAAGTGGGCGGACTGATTCGTTCCGGTCTGGCTCGACTCAACGACGCAAAAGACGGATCACTCAACATCGAGTCGCGGTTCGACCTGGCATACAACGCGGCGCATGCGCTATCGCTCGCTGCTCTTCGTAAAGCCGGATATCGATCTGATAGTCGATACATTGTGTTCCAGTGTCTCAAGCACACTTTGGAGCTCGCAAACGAGCAATGGCGCATCCTTGAACAGGCTCACAGAAAACGCAATCTTGCTGAATACGAGGGCGAGCTTGACATCGATATCGGATTACTCGATGCGTTAATTCGAACCGCACAAATTGTAGCTGACAGACTGACCAAATAAATCAATTGACTCCGATCCGTTAGACACTTCAAAGGAGATGGCCTTTTCGCGTTTACCCAGTCAAAATTACGCTGGACACTACAACGCCCTGCCGGGCACTTATTACCTGATACGGCCCGATCAACATGTCGTCGCCCGCTGGCGGGAATTCAGCCGGGAAAAAGTACTGCGCGCTATGGAGCGGGCAACCGGCCACTGATTAATATGTCGGGCAAACACCTGAACAATCGGTTGCAGAAGCGGGAAAGGTATGCCTGACTATAAATTTCTCATGTTCAGATCTCTGCTGGCGGGCTTGATTCTGTTTGCCTGCCCGGTGCTCCTCGCAGGCGAACTGGAAGAATTAATAAAGGCCGGCGAACGGGGCGACGCCGGGGCCCAGTTTCTTCTCGGCAACAGGTACGACCACGGCCAAGGCGTCCCCGAAGATGACGCCGAGGCCGCACGCTGGTTCCTCTCGGCTGCGCAACAGGGACATGCGTCTGCGCAATACTACCTGGGACACAAATATGCACGGGGCGACGGGGTAGACAAAGATACTGACAACGCCGTCCACTGGTTGCGCGAAGCTGCCGTGCAGGGGCATGCCGCCGCACAATACCATCTTGGCAATATGTACGCTCAGGGAAAGGAGATGCCTGAGGATCATGCCGAGGCCGCACGCTGGTTCCGTTCAGCCGCCGAACAGGGGCATGCCGTCGCACAGTATTACCTGGGATACATGTACGCCCGCGGCGAAGGCGTGCCCAGAGACGATGCCAGGGCCGTCCTCTGGTACCGCCTGGCTGCTGAGCGTGGCCACGCCGGGGCGCAGCATAATCTTGGTCATATGTATGCTGGAGGCCACGGGCTACCCAGGGACGAGATGCAGGCCTATGCTTGGTTCAGCGTTGCCGCCGCGCTGGGGTTCAATGCAGCAACCGAGGCAATGGAAAAGTTAAGACAAGGTATGACTGAAGCCGGGGTCACCGAAGCGGAAGAACTGTCGCGCAAATATCTGAAAACCTACGGCCCTGCCCGGGAAACCAGATAGGTTCGTAAAAATGCTTGGAATTAACAACATGAGAAACAAACGCTACTGGATTTTCCTGGTATGGACCTTAATTTCACAGATTTGCCTGGCCGACGATATGCCTGCAGAAAACCTGCCCGGCGAAACATCTGCAGTAACAGGGTCTGCTGATGTCGTTGAGGCGTTAGCCGCGCAGGTAAAGATATGTGAGATACCGGATCCCGCAATACCCTCCTCCGCATTCAACCTGGCGAAATCAGCGCCCGATGAGAACGGCGATTACCATGTTCGATACGGTTGCAGGCAGGCCTGCAGTGATTGGTGGCAATGCCTGTCTCCTGCGCATGAAGATGACGCTATGCCGGTGATGATTCAAGGGCGCAATCCGGCTGACCCCAAGCTGGCGCTTGCCTACGTGGTCGATGATATGGCCGGCCACTTGGTGTTCACGCCGGATGGCGATAAAACATTATTAATGCACACAGGCGCCGGCGGCACGGACTACCGTTTTGCAGAACCGGCTCTGGAACTGGAGAAACGGTTACCCGTTCGTACCGTAATGGTACGCTGGGAAAAAGGGTTTACCGCTGCGGAGTTCGCAGCGCCGTTCCGTGCACCGATAAATTGGGGCTGGTACTCACGCACCAGTGATGAGGCCACCAATGTCTACGAGTTGACTAAACGGGTCGCCGGGGTCATTGCCTGGGTGCATGAGAACCTGGCGGATGACAGGCCGTTCGCGACGGCCGGCTGCAGCATGGGCAGCAATGCGACCTTTCTACCAAGACTCTGGCATGGACTTGATCCCATTATCGATTACCAACTGTTCGTGGGTGGTCCGAATAACTGGGATATCAATGCCCACTGCAGTCGGCGCCATTATACACAGGGGCATTGTGACTTCGATGGAACAAGCATTTGTTCGACGGACAACGAGTGTGCTGCACTTGCTTCAGGAAGCAGGTGCCGGAAACCCGGGTCCTATGCGCACTTCAGCGTAAACTATGAAATATTTGCAAACCATGTCCACAAAACAGACGCCTGCGATTATTCTCCGGGGGAAGAGTTGGAACCCTACCCGCCCTTCGATGACAGCAGCATGGCTTTCCGAGCAGAAGCCGATTGGGAGTTGGACCACAAGATCGATCTGGTCGCAAATATCAACCGGAAGTTTGGAGAGTCTCAGGGGCCTGGTGGCGATGAGTACTTTTCACTGGGAGAATTTACAAACACCTTCGCCAGGTTGAAACCTGATGGAAACAAGCAATGGCATGTACTGCCCAATTCCGGACACTGTGAAGCCTGGTCTTCCGGCGCTGCCGTTGATTTGCTGATCGAGCGGCTCGGTGATCTTTGACCGGATCGGTACGGCAACCCCATAAATGCCTGCCACCTGCATCTCGCGTCTGTGTGTCAGGGAAACTGGTTGCCAGGCGCCGAGGCACGGACTTGTCTAGGAGAAGCTTCATACCCTGTGTCTGTCGTCAGTTTCTCTGTGGCCAGTTCAATTAATTGAACTGCCTGTTCACGGCTGACAGAAGGGTACTGATCCAGAAAATCATCTAAGCTGTCTCCGGTCTCCAGATACTCCATCAGAATACGGACCGGAACCCTGGTACCTGTGAAGACGGGAGTGCCGCCCAGAATATTAGGGTTCCTGTTTATAACAGCTTTACTCATTTGCATTTCCTTGTAATTTCATTCTTTGAGTGTATCTATGATACCCAGATTTGTCTATAACTTAACTTTCAGTCGTGCCCCAGCATGGGCGTATGCGTTGAAAGATAACTTAGACTCATTGTCGGTATTTTTTAGATTCGCACTCAAAAAACGTCAGTCTGAGAGTTAAAAAAGGCACCTTAACATCCTGAGATGTCCTACACAGTATTGCGGCAACCAGACAAGAGGTCAAAATTCTCTATTTCCTATTGTGTGTATTTTCGAAAGTGGTTCTTACATCAGGCTTACCGTCGCTGTCTGTGACATTTTCGACTATTTTCTCACTGTTTCTGAGCAGCATCCGCACGTGCCCCTCAGGTTACACAAGAGCCTTCTTTACAAGGGACTTTATACCAAAAACCATAGCACTAGCCTGGCCGTTTCAACGGCCGCTTACTCGCTTGGCGCTAACGTAAGGTTGTCCAAAGTGACTGTAAAACCGATCAGGTATGCATCGAAGTACTTTAGAAGCCGCCATCATCGGCTTATAGGCGTTTATAGCATATCTTTCCTATTCCTATTAAAACAATGCTTCTCTTAACGGTCATTTTCTATTTTATAACTCATTGATATTAATAACGTTAAAGACAAATCAACCCCGTTTACATCAAGCGGTTGCGAGTTGAGTGTTATCTGTTAGGTTGGTTTTTTCTCCAACAGTCGGCAGTTCTGGAATCTAATGATGTAAAAAAGCCGTTATGATCGATGTATAAGCGTGCTCTATTGATTGTATGGATATCTGGAATCATGGTGACATCCCTTCAGGGGCAGTTGGCAAAGTCGGCACGTCCGCTTGCATGACCAAAGGCATGCATGCTTCAACTGAAACCAGATCATAGCTGACATTGCGGCCCGCACCCGGTCGCGCAACCAGCATGCCCTGCCTCAGCATCTCATTGAGATCTCGGAACGCGGTTGCGCGGGAGCATTTTGTGACGACTTGATATTTCCGGGTTGTTATGCCACCTTCAAAGCCTTTAATGCCCCCAGCAAACACGCGGGCGACCATCTTCTTTTGCCGCTCGTTCAATCGTTCGAGATAGGCATCGTAAAACCGGGTCTTGCCCAGCACAAAAGCCACTTGTTGTTGCGCAATCATGAGCGCCTGCCTGACGGTCCTTGTAAAAAAGCGCAGCCAGGAATCCAGATTTATATTGCCGCGACCGACCCATTCAAGTTCCCGATAATAGGTTTTCCGGGATTGCAAGGCCGCTGTTGAAAAACAGGCGAGCGTGGGATAACCCACTGTCTGTGAGATTGCGTGATCGACAATGGCTCGTCCTACTCGCCCGTTACCGTCGTCAAACGGATGAATCATTTCAAACCATACATGGGCTACTCCCGCCCTGATCAGACCAGGCAGCGCGTCGTTATTGCCACTTTCAGTAGGGCGGGTTGTGTTATACCAGTCAAGAAAACGCGCCATCTCATCATCAACCCGTGCTGACGGCAGCGCTTCATAGTGAACCCGATGACGCCCAATAGGGCCACTGATGATTTGCATTGGGGCAACATCGTGACGGAAAGCCCCCCGCGTGATGGTATTAACGCGTTTCTCTGCAATCACCATGGATTGCCAGCGCCCCAGCATGGGCGCATCCAGGGGACTGTTCCAGCAGCTGCGTACATCCACCATGAACTCTGCAGCCGATAACGATTTTTCATCCTGATGACCGCCTGTACCATCCGCTTCACCACCGAGTAATACCAGCAAAGATGAGCGTACGGACGCGCGGTTCAGTGCCTCGCCTTCGATCATATTAGTATTCAATACTTCGGAAAGCATCAGGTCTGTCAGCGTGTCGACTTGGTCGTTCGCTGGCATAGCCTCAATATTTCCATGCAACCGTTGTGATGTCAGCTTGAAATCATTGGTGCCGAGGTCGTATGATCTTGTAGAGTCATACTCAAAATGCGGCCAGTTGTCGTGCTCCCATATCCACTTCATGACGCGATCATACCCGTTATTCGCTTCATATAATAGTACATTATGATGCGATTATGTTAAATAATCGCATCATATCCAAGTGACAGTGCGGCATGTGCAGCTTCAAAACATGCATAGTATGCTCGGTTGCTTGAGCACGCATTTAACTGAAACGGCAGGTATCCGTATGGAAGCCGACTAGCCCGGATTTCTCACCAGTTGATGCGATGACAAATCGTCAGGACAGACGATTTGCACGGCACAGGCCGCCCGAAGGGTTGTGCCCAGAGCCTGCCCCCCTGCTTACAACCGCAGGGGCAAGCTCTGTATGGAGTTGAGCAGGGGGATGGGCGCAATGAACGCGCCGGATTTTTTGATGTACGCCTTCCATCTCTCCGGGGACGGATTTCAAATCCGTCCCCTTATGCAGTACGGGCGCCCTGCGGGGGAGTTCTGGGGACCTGAGGCAAATGGCGTTGAATGGACGTAGAATTCTTAGTGGTTGAACTAACCGGTTAGCCCGTCAATGGGGTTGTTGCGTTTATTTCGATTATTTACTATATTAGTGATACTGATTTGACAAATTAACAGACAATAATACGAATCTGAACGGGCCGCACCGGAGAACAACCATGATGATTGAACGAGCGCATGAGCAATTACCTGACCATGAAACGGTACGATTAGCCCGTGCCGGTGCGGCGGAGCTTGGTCGATTACTGAACAAACTGCCGGAAACGGATAGAGCCCATGTCAAACTGGACGGACAAGACCTGATTCTACCGCGCCAGGCACTTATCCTTCTCAGAGACTTGCTGGCTGACATGGCTCAGGGGAATGCAGTCACCATCGTCCCTGTCCATGCAGAAATGACGACACAACAGGCAGCCGATATCCTGAATGTGTCCAGGCCCTATCTGGTTACGCTGCTGGAGAAAGGTGAATTACGATTTACCAAGGTGGGAACCCACAGGCGCATCCGGTTCAAAGACCTGATGGCATACAAAGACAACATCAAGAAGCAAAGCTCAAAGGCTATGGATGAACTGGTAAAAATTGCCCAGGAAAGTAATTTAGGATATTAATGGGCTTTGTTGTTGTCTACGATGCGTGCGTTCTCTATCCCGCGCCGGTCAGGGATTTGCTTATGGAGATTGCCATTTCAGATCTGGTGCGGGCCAAATGGACGGATCGGATCCATCAGGAGTGGATGTCCAGTCTGGTAAAAGACCGTCCGGAAATTGAGAAACGCATTCAACAGACAAGAAGGCTGATGGACGCGGCTATCCCCGATGCGCTTGTCAGGCATTACGAATCGTTGATAGATGGCATTTCCTTACCGGATCCCAGGGACCGCCATGTACTGGCGGCCGCTATCAAATGTGGCGCCCAAATTATTGTTACCGCAAACCTGAAGGACTTCCTGCCGGAATACCTGTCTCCTTATGGCATAGAAGCGCTTCATCCCGATGAATTTATTGAACATCAATTTGGATTGAATCAAGGCGCCGTCATTGCTTGCGCCAAACGCATTCGCGCCCGACTGCTGAATCCTGAAAAAAGTGCGGATCAGTACCTGGAGATTCTGTCTTCATCAAGACTTCCAGTCACAGCCGACTTATTGCGGGAGTTTAAGGAACTGATTTAATGACGCTCATTGACATGAGCGTGCTCGAAAGGAGCAGGGAAGAGAATCCGAAGCCTGACAACTGGTTTTCCTGTGCCCTGAACAGAGTTCCCTGTCAGCGCCATTTACACTCAATCCAGGGCCTGTAATTCCTGAAATAAAGACTCCGCCTCGGCAAGCTGGGCAGCAGTCATTTCATCGGCGATGCTGTCTCTTATCTCAGCGGACTCTGCTTGTGCTGCCGCAGCCAGACTGAACCAGACATAGGCTTGCACGATATCTTGTTCAGGCACACCTTGGTAATACATGGCGCCCAGATTGTGTTGTGCCAGTGCGTACCCCTGCGCGGCAGCTAGGCGATACCAGCGCAGGGCCTTGGCATTGTCCTAAACACGCATTCTCCTTCTTTATACATGATGCAGAGATTGTACTGCGCCTTGGCGTGCCCCTGCTCGACAGACAGATGCAACCAATGCGCGGCTTCGGCGTAGTCTTTCAGCACGCCCCCGCCGTTGGCATACATCATCGACACGGCATGCTTTCAAGTCGGTGGGGAGTTCTGGGGAGGGAGTTCTGGGGACACAATACTTAATTATCCTGCCGTTGTCTTCAGAATTAAGTATTGTGTCCCCAGAATTGCCTAGAATTGCGGCACAAAATATCAGACTTATTTTCTATTGGTTAGGCTGCGTTAATTGGTCTTCAACATACTCAAGTTGAAATTCTGTCAATGACTCGACACAATCCATAATAAACTTTTCTTTTGCAATTGCTCGTTCTGTGGTGGTAAGTTTTGATGCTTGTTGTTGGTCGGTTGAACCGATGTAGGCTTCTTCACATTTTTCTTCGTTTTCAACAGCAATAGCGAGTGTTGCAAATAATTCGAGTGCAGAGATTTCATCTGTACTGGTGTCATCATTTTGTGCAGCAAAAACTTCATCTGAATCGGATTCATTATCTTGTAAAAACGATTGTGCGTTTTCTTTGCAATACTGCTCTTGGTATTCCGTTAAATCTTTTATGCAATCCATAATGAATTTGTCTTTTGCTATTGCCTGTTCTGTGGTTGAGAGCTTCAATGAATTACGCATCTCAGGAGAACGATAATAGGCACTTTGACATTTAAATTGATTTTGCCGTTCTTTATCGTAATCATCATCACATGGATTATCGGTAGCACTACATACAGGCGTGACCGTATAGAGAATAAGCATTAGTACAGTGATAAGGTATGTTTTCATATCAGTTCTTAACCGTCGGTTTGACAAAAACAAGACTATGCCAACAGACAATTTTTGTCACCATATTCTGAACGCCTATGGCGGAGAGGGTGGGATTCGAACCCACGGTACGTCGAAACGTACAACAGATTTCGAGTCTGCCCCATTCAACCACTCTGGCACCTCTCCGTGGGGGATATTCTAACCGAGAATGACCAACAGGGTTAGTATCCGGTTTATCCCTGGCCGCATCCGGATTAGTCTTTCAGGCTGTACACAACCAGCCCACTGCGTAATTTAGGTTCGAACCAGGTGGCTTTGGGCGGCATGATCGCGCCTGCATCCGCGACGGTCATGAGCTCTTGAACAGATACCGGACAGAGGCTGAAGGCGGCTGCCATCTCGCCGTTGTCCACTCTGCCCTGCAGTTCTGCCGATCCGCGTGCGCCGCCGACGAAGGCTATGCGCGGGTCGGTCCTCTGGTCATGGATGTCCAGAATAGGTCGCAGGATCAGGTCCGACAGGATACTGACGCCCAGGGTAGCCATGACATCAGCGGCATTATACTTTTCAGGCCGCACGATCAAGCGATACCAGTCACCTGCCAGGTACATACCCGTCTCAGCGGGCTGCTTCGGTCTGACAGGCCGGCTTCCTGCTTTTTCAATGATGAAAGAAGCCGCCAGTTGGTTCAGGAATGCATCCGCATCAAGGCCGTTAAGGTCGGCAACGAGGCGGTTGTAATCGAGAATTTCCAGTTGGTTATCGGGGAAATGTACCGCGAGGAAATATTTATGTCCGGGGCCGGCGCCATTGTGCCGGCCCTGGTTATTCAATTCCTGGCTGACTATGGCGGCGGCTGCGGTACGGTGATGTCCGTCTGCCACGTAAGTCGCGGGGATGGAGGCAAACGCACTGATAATTGCCGCTATGGTCTCAGTTTCATTAACGATCCAGAACCGGTGCCGGACCTCATCCACGTCGACAAAATCGTACTCCGGCAGGGCCGTTTTAACCGTTTTTACAAGGTTGTCGATTTTCCGGTCATAGCGGTAGGCGAACATGACCGGCTCCATGTTCAGCATGGTCGTGCGAATATGATTTGCGCGATCGGCCTCCTTATCTTGCCGGGTCAGTTCATGCTTCCTGATACTGCCATTCAGGTAATCCTCTACGGCAGCGGCGGCAACAATGCCTGTTCTCGGCCGCTGATCCGCACACAACTCGTAGATATACAGACATTCACGCTTATCACGTACAAACGTTCCATTGTCTATTAAAACCTGGAAATTCGCCGCAGCCGCGCGGTAGATATCGGGGCTGTAGGGATCCGTTCCTGCGGGAAAAGTGATCTCCGGTTTGACGATATTCAGGAAAGAATACGTGTTGCCGGCTGCTTCCTCCCTAGCCTCCGCGCTCGACAGCACGTCATAAGGCCTTGATGCGACCTTATCAACTTTATCCTTACCGGGGCGATACCCCCTGAAAGCTTTGATACGCAAATCGATATACCCGTTTTAGTTTTCTACGGTAAAAAAACTAAAACCTGACTTGCATCACCTTCGTGATGGCCTCGATCTCTGCGAGTTCATTTATCAACTCATCCTTCAGTGCGGTTGATACTCCGATCACGGCGACCGCCTTGTTGCTGCCGGAAACGATACCCAATTGCATACGCGAAATATTGATCCGTTCCGCGGCCAGCAGATTGCTGATGGCGGCAATCACGCCCGGCTGATCACTATGCCGGGTGACAAGCAACTGACCTTCCAGCACAGCTTCGATCTCATAATCATTGATGCGTATCAGGCGCGGGTGTTTCTTGTCGAACAGTGTGCCGATCACCCGGGTCGCGTGATCTCCGTGATGGGCCGACAGGCTGACTGCCGAACGGTAATCCGGGTGATCGCCACCCCGTGACTCCACCAGGCTCAACCCATGTTGTGCAGCGATATGTTTCGCATTCACCCGATTGACTTCAGCCGACATATTGGCGCTCAACAACCCCACCAACCCTTCTGTTGCTATACTTCTCATATCTCTCTCAGCAGCTTCACCTAAGAGCGATACCTCCAACTGGCGAATGGATTCCGGTATCATGTGTCCGAGTAATTTCCCCAGGCGTCTGGTCAGTGCCAGGTAAGGCTGCAGCTTCACCAGTTCATCAGCCGACACTGCCGGGAGGTTAATCGCATTAATGGGTTCGCCGGTTCTTAAATAAATACAAATCTGCTGGGCAATCTCCATGCCGGTCGCCGCTTGCGCTTCCCGGGTCGATGCTCCCAGGTGCGGCGTCAGCAGGACGTTATCCAGAGTCAGGAGGGGAGAACCCTCAGGCGGCTCCCGGGAAAATACGTCCAGCGCAGCGCCGGCCAGGTGTCCGCTTTTCAGAGCCTCATACAGCGACGTTTCGTCTACCAACCCGCCCCTGGCGCAATTAAGCAGCCTTGCACCGGATTTCATGGCCTTAATCCGGTCGGCATTCATAATGTTGCGGGTCATGTTATTCAGCGGGCAATGCAGACTGATGTAATCAGATTCGCCTACCAGCTCATCAATCTCAACACCGCTGACGCCGTCGGCCAAAAACATTTCCTCGGTAACAAACGGATCATAGGCAAGCACCTGCATATCCAGGGCCAGCGCCTTGGCTGCCACAATTCTGCCGATATTGCCGTAGCCGATTATGCCCAATACCTTATTGGTCAGTTCCACCCCCATGAAACGGGCGCGTTTCCATTCCCCCGACTTCACCGACCTGTTGGCCTGTGGCAGGTTTCGACTTAAAGAAAAGATATGGGCAATGGTTAATTCCGCGGTGGTCGTTACGTTGGCGTCAGGGGTGTTCAGTACAACGATACCCTTGCTCGTAGCATGGTCTACGTCAATATTATCGACCCCGATACCGGCTCTGCCTATCACTTCCAGCCTGGCGGCCGCGTCGATCACCTTCGCTGTAATCGTTGTGGCGCTGCGCACAATGACGGCATGATAGTCGCTAATCTTGTCGCACAATTCGGATTCGTCAAGATCGTGGATATGGTCAACGTCGATATTCTGCTGTCCGGTCAGGAACGTCCTGCCTTCGGGAGAGATCTTATCCGCTACCAGGATGCGTTTCTGCTGATTTACATCTGTCATATTGATAATTATTGCTATCGGATAACCAGGCAGAGCAGGCCAAGTGTTATGGGGTCAGGTCGCACATTGCACACACAGCGGTTTGTTACGGTTTCATATGCATTTCTTTGTGTGTGCAATGTGCGACCTGACCCCATAATCCTTATGCATTTCTTTGTGTGTGCAATGTGCGACCTGACCCCATAATCCTCACCATAATCCTAACGTGACCCCATAATCCTAACGCTTTATTCACTGATTATATTATCTATTTCCTCAGCCAGCTTATGCGCCAGCAAACTGACCTTTACGCTATCGCTGCCTTCTACCATTAATCGCAATAACGGCTCAGTGCCGGATGGCCGTAACAATATCCGCTCGGGTTTATCCAATTGTTTTTCAACTTCTTTCACTATCTCGTCGATCGCCGGATAATCCGCAAGCTTCACTGGTTTTTGTAATTCAATATTCATCAGTGTTTGCGGATATTTCTGCATACTGCTTTTCAATGAGTACAAACCATCCCCGCTGCTCGTCATTGTATTCAATACCTGTAATGCGGAAATGATGCCGTCACCCGTATCGGAGAAATTCCGGTTTACAATATGACCTGACTGTTCTCCACCCAGCACCAGCTTTTTTTCATCCAGCAATTCCGTTACGTAACGATCCCCCACCTTCGCCCGGTAAAATTCAAGTCCGATTTCCGTTAGCGCCTGCTCCAGGCCCAGGTTACTCATCAGCGTGCCGACGACACCTCCGTTGAGCGTATCTCTCTGTTGTTTCGCTATGATATACAGTAACTCATCACCATCCACCAGTTCGCCCTTATGGTCGACCATGATCAACCGGTCGCCATCTCCGTCCAGCGAGATCCCGACATCCGCTTTTTTTTCCAGCACGGTTTGTTGCAGGGTCTCCGGCATCGTGGCGCCGCAACCATCGTTGATATTGAAGCCGTCCGGTTCCACACCGATTGCATGGACCTCGGCGCCCAATTCTTCAAATACCTTCGGCGCAATCTTGTAGGCTGCGCCGTTAGCGCAGTCGAGCACCATGCTGATACCGCTCAAATCACAATCGACCCTGCTCTTGCAAAACTCTATGTACCTGCGTGGCGCATCCGTAATCCGGCGCGCCTTGCCCAATTTGCCCGAGTCCACGACCTCGATGGAGTTAGCCAGTTGTTCTTCAATCCGTAATTCGACAGCATCCGATAACTTCCTGCCGTTTCTGGAAAAGATCTTGATGCCATTATCAAAGTAGGGGTTGTGGGAAGCACTGATGACAATCCCCGCCTCGGCGCGGGTATTTTTTGTCAGGTAGGCAACGGCAGGAGTAGGCACAGGCCCAAGTAAGCGGATATCAACGCCTGCGGCGGACAATCCTGCCTCCAACGCAGATTCAAACATGTAGCCGGACACACGGGTATCTTTGCCGATAAGAATGGGGCCTGCACTTTGTCCATTCAGAACTTTCCCGATGGCCCAACCTAATTTCATAATGAAATCCGGGGTGACAGGCTCCTTGCCGACCCTGCCGCGAATACCATCCGTACTGAAATATTTTCGTGAATTGGCAGTAATCAGGACACTCCCAAGGTAAGCGATACACTGGCGAAAGAGAGCAGGACCGCGCTATGATATGTAATCAACATTGCCATCCTCCTTGTTGTCCGTGTTCAAATACTATTTTTCAGGCAGGTCGCGCCGGCCCGTCAATGGCAGGGTCTTCAACAGGCTGCCCTTCATCCTTCTGCTGAGTTTCATCAGGACCGACTCGCTTGCCGCGAGTCCTGTCGTCATCGCCCCAGTCAGCCGGCGGCCCGGGTTCTATTCCCTCCATGATGCTGTCGATCTGGGCCGAATCAACGGTTTCGTATTTGATCAATGCATCAGCCATCATGTGCAGTTTATCCTGGTTTTTTTCCAGCAGTCCCTTGGCGTGCTGGTAGTTCTTGTCAATGATCCGTTTCACTTCTGCGTCGATATCATTCTGCGTCGCAGCGGATACAGTTGAATGTTTGGTCACCGAGTGCCCCAAAAAGACCTCTCCTTCATCCTCCTGGTAAGCGAGTGGCCCCATTTTTTCCGAAAGGCCCCACTTGGTTACCATATTTCTTGCAAGCAGGGTCGCGCGTTCAATATCATTGCTCGCCCCTGTTGTTACGGCATCCTCTCCGAAGATCAGACACTCTGCGATACGGCCGCCGAACAGGGAACAGATCTGACTCTGCAAAAACTGCTTGGAGTAGCTCAACCTGTCCTGTTCAGGCAGGAACATGGTCACGCCCAGCGCCCGTCCGCGCGGGATAATGCTGACCTTGTAGACGGGATCGTGGCCCGGCACAAGCCGTCCGACAATGGCATGACCGGCTTCATGGTAGGCCGTAAGCTTCTTTTCATCATCGCTCATTACCATGGAACGCCGTTCCGCACCCATCATGACCTTGTCCTTGGCCCGTTCAAACTCTTCCATGTCGACCTCTTGCTTGTTTGCCCGGGCTGCAAACAGCGCTGCCTCATTAATCAGGTTGGCGAGATCCGCCCCGGAGAAACCCGGTGTGCCGCGGGCAATAATAGCGGGCTTCACGTCATCGGCTATTGCAACCTTGCGCATATGCACCTTGAGAATCTGTTCCCGCCCGCGGATATCCGGCAATGGGACGACCACCTGCCGGTCAAACCGTCCGGGACGAAGCAAGGCGGGATCAAGCACGTCGGGCCGGTTGGTGGCGGCAATAACGATGACCCCTTCATTGCCTTCAAACCCGTCCATTTCAACCAGGAGCTGATTGAGCGTTTGTTCGCGTTCATCGTGGCCGCCGCCGAGACCTGCGCCACGGTGCCGTCCGACAGCATCAATCTCGTCGATGAAGATGATGCACGGCGCGTGTTTTTTGGCCTGCTCAAACATGTCGCGCACCCGAGAGGCGCCCACTCCGACAAACATTTCCACAAAATCGGAACCGGAAATAGTAAAGAAGGGAACCTGTGCTTCGCCGGCTATCGCTTTTGCCAGTAAGGTCTTGCCGGTGCCCGGCAAACCTACCATCAGCACACCGCGGGGAATTTTGCCTCCCAGTTTCTGGAACTTGCCGGGGTCGCTCAGGAATTCGACCAACTCGACGACTTCTTCCTTGGCCTCTTCAACGCCTGCAACGTCATTAAACGTAATCTTCACCTGATCTTCACTTAACAACCGCGCCCGGCTTTTGCCGAACGACAGGGCGCCCCGGCCGCTACCGCCGCCCTGCATCTGCCGCATAAAATAAATCCAGATGCCCAGCAACAGCAGGATGGGGAACCAGGAGATAAAAGCATGAGCCCAGAACGAATTCTTGTTCGGCTCGGCGCCCTGCACCTCCACGTTATTCTCCAGCAGGGTCCCGATCAGGGCATCATTGCTGGTTTCCGGGCTGTAAGTATTGAACCTGGTCCCGTCAGCCAGGCTACCGGAGACGGTGCTGCCCTCGATAGTGGCGGAAACCACCTTGCCGGTTTTTACATCCAGGATGAATTGGGAATAGGGGATGTTGGTGCTGGTAGTACGCACTCCGAAATTTTGAAATACCATCATCAAAACCATGGCGATTACTACCCACAATAATATACTCTTTAACATAACGCCGTACGCCTACATTGTTTATTCTACTACCGGTAACCCGCCTGTCTTTCCGGCGGGGCATGTCCCCGCATGTTGCAAGCAGGGGAATGCTTCGACGGAATCACGGACGTCCCGTATTTTATTGCTCCATGCTAACCATTATAGCCTTTTGCCAGAATATATACCTCTCTGGAATTTGCTCTTGAGGCCCGCGGCTTGCAAAGTATAGCTTTTTCGAACTTCTCCAGCAATTGCTTTCTGAAGGACGCACTGTCGCTTCCCTGAAAAAGCTTGACCAGAAAATGTCCACTCTTTTGCAATACCGAACTGGCCAACCGGGAAGCCGTCTGCGCCAGGTTCAGGCTGTTGGCCTGATCAACAGAAGCGATACCTGATAAATTGGGGGCCATATCCGAAATTACAAGGTCAACCTTGAATTTTCGCAATTCGGCAACGCAGTTTTGCAGGTACTCCGGGTCGGTAATATCTCCTTGTAGGAAAGTTACATTTGCAAGCGGTTGCATTTCCAGCAAATCGATGGCGATGACTCTACCGCCGGGCCTGACTTTTTCACTCACATAACCTGACCAGCTGCCCGGCGCCGCACCCAGGTCAACCACCGTTTGTCCGGGGCGAAACAGTTTGTAACGCCGGTCCAGCTCTTCCAGCTTGAACACCGCTCGGGAACGGAGTTGCCGGCTCCTTGCCAGGTTGACGAACGGGTCCCGGTTATGTTCCTGCAACCAGCGCTTGCTGCTTTTTGACATGGTTGATATTGCAATGTGCCGCCGTTGGCGGCGCGTTGTCTGACTGGATTCCGGTATTCACCGGAATGACGGCTGGTTGGCGCTGCGCTTCAATTTCGGAGTACCTGTTCAAATATACGAAACCGACAGTATTTCGTATTCCACAACACCCCCCGGGGCATTGACTTCTATCACATCGCCTTCTTCCTTGCCGATTAAGGCCCGGGCTATCGGCGCAGTAACGGACAGCGACCCCTGATCTATATCCGCTTCCTTCTCCCCTACGATCTGGTAACGGAACTCCAGATCACTTTCAAGGTTCAATAATTCGACAGTCGCGCCGAATACAACTTTTCCCTGCGCGTCGATTTTCTCAACCTCGATGATTTCCGCTACGGCCAAAGCTTCGTCCAACATCGCAATGCGGCCTTCAATAAAACCCTGCTGCTCCCGGGCAGCATGGTATTCGGCATTCTCGCTCAGGTCCCCGTGGGATCTTGCTTCCGCGATGGCGCGGATTATCCTGGGACGTTCGACTGATTTCAATTCATCCAGTTGCCGGCGTAAACGCTGGGCGCCTTTTGCAGTCAATGGTATTCTATTCATTGTGTCATTACCTCGTGTAGATCCTGGAGACAGTGGATGCTGTCAATTTGATTATTCCTTAATGCTGCAATTATAGCTTTCGCTCCGGCGATTGTGGTTGTGTAAAATACCTTATGCTGTATGGCGTTGGTCCTGATGGAATGGGAATCCTTTATGGCTTGCCGTCCCTCCGTGGTATTGACAATCAGGTCGATCTCATCGTTTTTGAGCATATCGACGATATGAGGATGGCCTTCAGCGACCTTGTTAACCCTGATGCATTCCACACCGGCGGAGCTGATTGCCCTCTCGGTACCCTCGGTGGCGCACAGGCTGAAACCTGCTGCCGCAAAGTCACCTGCAATCTGCACGGCGTCAGGCTTGTCTTTGTCACGAACGCTGATGAATACCATGCCGCGCTGCGGAATTTCCTGGTTGGTAGCCAGTACCGCTTTGTTGAAGGCCTCACCGAAACTGGCGCCGATACCCATAACTTCACCGGTGGATTTCATCTCCGGGCCCAGTATGGGATCGACACCGGGAAACTTGGCGAACGGGAACACGGCTTCTTTAATCGAGTAAAAATCCGGCCTGGGAATGGCTTTAACCCCTTGTTCGGAAAGACTGATCCCCACCATGCACCGGGCCGCGATCCGGGCCAGCGGAACCCCCGTTGCCTTGGACACATACGGCACGGTGCGGGATGCCCTGGGATTGACTTCCAGCACAAAAATATCTTCCCCCTGTATGGCAAACTGCATATTCATCAGGCCGACCACGTTCAGGCTGCGCGCCATCCTCTCCACCTGCCAGGCAAGGCGTTGCTGTATAGTCTCGCTCAAACTGAATGGCGGCAACGAACAGGCCGAATCACCGGAGTGAATGCCTGCTTGTTCGATGTGTTCCATGATGCCGCCGATAACCACACCCGCGCCATCGGAAACCGCATCTACGTCCACCTCAATGGCCTTGTCCAGGAACAGGTCCAGCAATATGGGGGAGTCGTTGGATACCGCCACTGCCCGGGACATGTATTCCTTCAGGTAGGTTTCATCATAGACTATCTCCATGGCGCGGCCTCCCAGTACATAAGATGGTCGCACAACGATGGGATAACCGATCTCCCGCGCCTGGCTGACCGCATTCGGCAGGTTTCTCGCAGTCCGGTTGGGCGGCTGTTTCAGGCCTGATTCCTGCAACAGGCGCTGGAACCGTTCGCGGTCTTCCGCAAGGTCAATGGAATCCGGGGTGGTGCCGATAATCGGCGCGCCCTCAGCCTCCAGTTCACGGGCCAGCTTCAACGGCGTCTGGCCG
Source organism: Gammaproteobacteria bacterium (assembly GCA_965222155.1). Taxonomy (GTDB): domain Bacteria; phylum Pseudomonadota; class Gammaproteobacteria; order Eutrophobiales; family Eutrophobiaceae; genus JAAXHV01. The sequence continues at coordinate 178,129 of CBDCTH010000004.1, read as the reverse complement.
CCGAATTGGACGATCACACCCCGGGGCTGTTCCAGGTGAATGATTTCCAACACGTCCTCCAACGTCAGTGGTTCAAAATAGAGCCGGTCGGACGTATCGTAATCCGTGGAGACGGTTTCCGGATTGCAATTCACCATGATGGATTCAAACCCGGCTTCACGCATGGCAAAGGCGGCCTGCACGCAGCAGTAATCGAACTCGATCCCCTGCCCTATCCGGTTGGGGCCGCCGCCAAGCACCATGATTTTTTCCCTGGCAGTCGGATTTGCTTCGCATTCTTCATCATACGTTGAATACATATACGCCGTGGTTGCGGAAAATTCCGCGGCACAGGAATCGACCCGCTTGAAGACCGGCCGGATATTCAGTTCATGACGCCGCTGTCTGAGCCGGGCTTCGCTGACGTTCACCAATGCGGCCAGGCGGCTGTCTGAAAAACCCTTTTGCTTCAACCGGTAAAGGCGCTCCCGGTCGATGGCCTCCAGGGGTGACCCCGACAGGCGTTTTTCTTCGTCAATCAGGTCCTGAATTTGCGCCAGGAACCAGGGGTCGATGCGTGAAAGGGATTGAACCCGAGCCAAATCCATGTCGTGCCGAAACGCCTCGCCGACGTACAGCAGGCGTTCCGAACCGGGGTTTTGCAGTTCGTAGGTTATCTCCTCCAGGTTGTTTGCGCTGACTTCAGGGTAGATATTGATAAAACCGTCCACCCCGGTTTCCAACCCGCGCAAGGCCTTTTGCAGAGATTCCTGGAACGTCCTGCCGATTGCCATCACCTCACCCACCGATTTCATCTGGGTCGTCAGTCGTGGATTGGCCTGGGGAAACTTTTCGAATGTGAACCTGGGGATCTTGGTAACAATGTAATCAATAGTCGGTTCGAATGAAGCCGGTGTGGCGCCACCGGTAATTTCATTATCCAGTTCATCCAGGGTGTAGCCGACTGCCAGTTTTGCCGCAACCCTGGCTATCGGAAACCCCGTTGCCTTGGAGGCTAGAGCGGACGAACGTGATACACGGGGGTTCATCTCGATGATGAGCAACCGGCCATTATCGGGATTGACGGCAAATTGCACGTTGGAACCGCCCGTATCCACGCCGATCTCGCGCAATACCGCGATCGAAGCGTCACGCATCAACTGGAACTCCTTGTCCGTCAGGGTAAGCGCCGGCGCGACGGTTATCGAGTCGCCGGTATGCACGCCCATGGCATCAACATTCTCAATGGAACAGACGATAATGCAGTTATCTTTCCGATCGCGTACGACTTCCATCTCAAATTCCTTCCAGCCGACCACGGATTGTTCCACCAGGACCTCATGAGTGGGGGAGACTTCCAGACCCCTTTCGACGATTTCTATGAGTTCCTCCTTATTCCAGGCGATGCCGCCACCGCTCCCCCCCAGAGTAAATGAAGGGCGAATAATAATGGGATAGCCGATTTGTCGCTGGATTTCGATTGCCGTCTCCAGGTCGTGGGCAAGCGCCGATTCGGGCATTGCCAGCCCTATACTGTTCATGGCGTCGCGGAATTTTTCCCGGTCCTCCGCCTTGTTGATAGCTTCTCTGTCGGCGCCGATCATTTCTACGTTGAATTCATCCAGCACACCGGTCCGGGCCAGATCAAGCGCACAATTCAGGCCCGTCTGTCCACCCATGGTCGGCAACAGCGCGTGGGGACGTTCTTTTTCAATTATTTTTGCAATGGTCTGCCAGCGAACAGGCTCAATATAGGTGGCGTCAGCCATCTCCGGATCGGTCATGATGGTTGCCGGGTTCGAGTTCACCAGGATGACTCGATAACCCTCTTCGCGCAAAGCCTTGCAAGCCTGCGCGCCGGAATAATCAAACTCACAGGCCTGGCCGATGACAATGGGCCCGGCGCCGATGATCAGCACACTGTCTATGTCGGTTCGTTTAGGCATTTATCCGCAGATGACGCAGATTAGCGCAGATAAATATAAAAGTTACAGAGGACACAAAGTTATCCAATAATATCTCAAACGGGTTGGGATGGTATTTCCCAACCAGGACGACCCGGTCCGTCATTCCGGCGAATGCCGGAATCCAGTCGTTAAACAGCGACAATGGCGGTGTATTGTTGACCTCCCTGTCCGATATGACGTTCGCACCGACTCCCGGATTCATTTATTTATCTCCATTAAATTCATGAAGTGGTCGAAAAGCGGCTTGACGTCGTGGGGCCCGGGACTGGCTTCCGGGTGCCCCTGAAAGCCGAATGCGGGTTGTTGCTTATGATGGATGCCCTGCACCGTGCCGTCAAACAGTGACCGGTGGGTGACCGACAACACCTCGGGGATGGATTCTTCAGCAACGGTGAAACCGTGGTTCTGGCTGGTGATCATGACCTTCCCGGTAGCCAGTTCCTGCACCGGATGATTGCCGCCGTGGTGGCCGAACTTCATTTTCACCGTTTCGGCTCCGCAGGCAAGCCCCAGCAACTGGTGTCCCAGGCAGATGCCGAAGGTGGGGACGCCTGCAGCTACGATGTCCCGGATAGCGCTTATGGCATAAGTGCAAGGCTCCGGGTCGCCGGGACCGTTGGATAAAAACACGCCGTCAGGGGAACGCGCCAGTATCCGGTCTGCAGGCGTGGTCGCCGGTACCACCTCCAGTTCACAACCGAGGTCAGCCAGGATGCGCAGGATATTTCTTTTCACGCCGAAATCGATGGCCGTAACTTTCCGCTTTGGCGCCATACTCGGCTGTCCGTACCCGCCCGCGAGTGACCAGGCGCCGTCCTGCCAGCGGTAGTCCTGCCTTGTGCTCACTTCCCTGGCCAGGTCCATCCCTTGCAGTCCGGGAAACCCGCGGGCAAGTTCAACTGCGCGCGCTTCATCCGGTTCCGGCCCGGCGAGAATGCAACCGTCCTGCGCGCCCTTGTCCCTGAGCAAGCGGGTGAGACGGCGGGTATCAATATCGGCGATTGCAATGACCTCGCTGGCTTTCAGGTAATCGGGAAGCGATTGCTCGGTGCGCCAATTGCTCGGTATCTGAGGCGCCTGCTTGATGACCATGCCGGCGGCATAGACCCGGGTTGATTCCGCATCTTCTGAATTGACACCCACGTTGCCGATCTGCGGCTGGGTAAAGGTGATGATCTGCCGGCAGTAGGACGGATCCGTGAGAATCTCCTGGTAACCGGTAATCGAGGTATTAAAAACTACCTCGCCGACCGCTTCACCATCGACGCCGATGGATTCACCATAGAACAGACTACCGTCTGCCAGCGCGAGTAAAGCCGAATGACCCAATAAATACCTCCACGGAAGTGACACACATACAAAACGGGAGCAACCTCCCGATTACTCCCGCTGACCAATGTCTGTACAGTTTACTAAATCAAAGGGTTGGGTGTCGATTGGTTTTTCGGAATGTGATTTTTCGGAATGAAAACTCTCTTTCAATCCAGTTAGCGGGAGCTGCTACTACTATTCAAATGACCTTTCAGAAGGAGTTTATTCTCTGTATAGTTAAAGAACCAAGAAGCTGAGCAACCCATGGCAGAAATGAAAGAATAGAGCCAACCACTCGCAGAAATTTTTGGACATTTACCAACAGATTTCAGCTTGAAGGCGACGCGCTTTCGAAAAAATAAACTCTGTCCCTTTAACAACAAAGTTCCAAGTTGTACGAAAGACAAGGCCAAGGATCCACTTGGCGTGTGCAGTATATTACATGGAAAGAATCCTGTAATCACCTGTCCCATAAGATTCCGTGAGAATTGGCTTATTGCAGATGATGCAGCAGATTTTTTCTTTGGTCCTGATTCGACATGGACCTCCCTCACAGAGGTAAGATTAGTCGATTACTACGGAAACTCTGCTGGAAATATTGATGTAGTTCTCGTGGCTTACAACGATGCAGGAAAAGTCTACGATTTCGGATCACCGGAAATTCAAGGTTGTCTACACTAAATTTATTAATGCTCTGAACACCATAACAAAGCCGAAGATTGGAAAGGTGGAGAAATTCATGAATCTACTTCAATCAAAGGTAGATGAAAAGCTGGAGAGTCTTCCTGTCAACAATACCATTGAGAGCCCCTTCGGAGGCGGGTAATATGCAGAGACTACTTTTCAGTGATGAACTTGAACCTTTGAAAGTAGTGAATGTAGCCTCTGTTCCACAGCGTAGTCCATTTCGCTACCCGGGAGGTAAAACGTGGTTTATTCCAAGACTGCGCGAATGGCTTCTCAGCCAATCCTCAAAACCGGAAGTATTGGTTGAACCATTTGTTGGAGGCGGGATCGTGTCACTGACAGCTGTGTTTGAATATTTGGTGGAAAATGCTCTTATGGTTGAGTTAGACGAAGAGATTGCGGCAGTCTGGCAAACCATAGTTGATGGCGAGGCAGAATGGCTTGCGAGAAGGATTCTTACTTTTGAAATGACAAAAGATAATGCCGTCGCCGAGCTCCGAAAAAAAAGGAGGTGTCAGAAAGAGAAGGCATTCCAAACCATAATAAAAAACAGAACCTTCCACGGCGGTATCCTGGCAGCAGGCTCAGGCTTTCTCAAAAACGGAGAAAGTGGAAAAGGTATTCTTTCGAGATGGTATCCAAGCACACTTGCAAAGAGGCTGAGAGATATCAATCAAATAGTCAGTAAGCTCCGATTTAAGCATGGTGACGCTTTCGAGGTTATTAATCAGTATAAGGACTTTCCCGGGGCAGTGTTTTTCATGGATCCACCATACACCGCCGGCGGTAAAAAGGCGGGCAGTCGTTTATATACGCATTATGAACTGGATCATGGGACCTTGTTTGAGTTATGTACATCAATTAAGGGAGATTTTATAATGACCTACGATAATACCTCTGAGGTTAAGGAACTGTCCAAACAGTACGGGTTTCAAGTCAAACCTATCTCAATGAAAAATACTCATCACGCTGCAATGACCGAGCTGGTCATTGGAAAAGATCTGAATTGGATGAGGGGAATAGACAGGGTGCTTGAAGAACAAACGCGATACAACACCAAAAAATGAAAGAGTGACGGGTTCGGAGCTGACAGCGGAATTGAGTGTCATCGTATTACAGATAGGTTATCGTAGTGCCTATATTGAATTTGGAGGTGTTATTAACAAATAGACGGTATGGACACCGCCGAAGTCGGGAATCATAAGGAAGAGGTTTGCCGGAGCGGCGACTGGTCATGCCTCTGCCAAAGGGGGGCGGCGCAGCAATATCAGCAGCAGATGAAACACCGCCCCCCTTGGCGCCCTCGGGCTGTCCCTGATCCCTGGCCCTGGAGACTACTAACCGGGCCACCCTCAGGCATGAAGGCACTCAACAAACAACAGAATTATCGAATTCCATTCGACCGATCATCTGGCGTCAGGGTGTTCAGTCCCGTTCAGCCTGGATTGACCGCCGCCTTGTTTCCCTATGGCAATGATAATTTTACTCGGGCGAGATGAATTGGAAAGCGAAGAATTAACTGAATTGTGAGAAAAGTCACATTTTGGCGAAAAAAGAGGATACCTGTATCCTGTTCCCGGAAAACCGATGAGATTCAGCTTGCTTCCGTACTTGTGTGGGATATGCCGCATAGGAGTCACCTGCTTTCCGCCCGAATAGATGTCTGATTTTCTTCTGTCTGTGTATGGAGCGGCACAATTTCTGCGCGTATGATTTTACCTTCCGCAGCTTCTGCTACCTTCAAGTCATAAGCTGTTTGCAAGTTCAACCAGAATTCAGGCGAGGTCCGTAAAAATGCTGCCAATCTCAGGGCGGTGTCCGGCGTAATGCCGCGCTGTTCCCGCTGGCGGCACAAATCCATTCCGAATTTCTATATTATACGTTTAAGATCATCACGTTTAAGATCATCATCTTGACAGCAAATAATATTTACATCATTATGTATCTTATGCGTACTACAGTAACATTGGAACCGGAAACCGAACGCCTGCTCCGTGAAGCTATGCACCAGCGCGGGCAGAGTTTCAAGGAAACGTTGAACCAGGCTGTTACCAGGGGGCTTGCAGACTTGCTTTGTGATACCGATAAAACGTCTTTTGTCCAACAGTCATTTCCGATGGGTCTTCGCAGCGGCTACGATCCTGCCCACATCAATTCCCTCAATGACGATTTGGAAGTGGATGCTTTCCTTGCTCTTTCACGCCGTTTGGGTAATCAGTCCCCACCCGGATGATCGTGCCGGATGCAAACCTGTTGCTGTATGCGGTCGACTCAACAAGTCCTTTTCATAGCGCTGCTAAACAATGGTGGTCAGGTTGTCTGAATGGCTCCGTTCCCGTCGGGCTTTGTCACCCCGTTATATTTGCCTTTGTTCGAATCAGCACTAATCACCGTGCATTTGAACATCCTTTATCACTAATACAGGCTACACAGATCGTCGAGTCCTGGCATGATCGCCAAATCACGCAGACGCTTTATCCAACTGCCCGGCACACCCGTCACGTACTGGAACTACTTGCTGCGGTGGGGTCTTCGGGAGGCAATATGGTCACCGATGCTCAAATCGCTGAATTTGCAATTTCGCATCAAGCCGAAGTACATACGGCAGATCAGGATTTCCGACGTTTTCCCGGTTTGGATTGCCGGTTTCCGTTGGCCTCTTGACAACAGACCACTACCAGATGATTGTGACCAGGTCAAAACAGGTAATGGAATTATCCGCTCTAGTCCTGGCGGCAGGAGGATCGAGCAGGTACGGTCACATCATTGCGGACCGTGATTTCTACATCCGTTCCTCTATATCCATGCTGGTGAGAAAAACATTTTATCATCTGCTAGTCTTCCATTATTGATTTTCAATTATTTTCCGGAACTCTCTGTAATTTCAAAATATTACAAAGACGAACCAAACGAATAGCTGTATGGCACTTGCTGAAAAATAATCGCTCACCGACATAATACGGATAAGTCTTGGCGGTTCGTCATAGAGACTTGATAATTCATGTTTGGTTACTTGCACTACCCACTGTTTCTTGAGGGATCATCTGCTTTCCACCCGCATTGATGTCCGGTTTTCTTCTGTCTGCATTTGCCGCGGCACGATTTCAGCGCGTATGGTTTTACCTTTCGCCGCATCGGCTACCTTCAAGTCATAAGCTGTTTGCAGGTTCAACCAGAATTCGGGCGAGGTCTGTAAAAATGCTGCCAATCTCAGGGCGGTGTCCGGCGTAATGCCGCGCTGTTCCCGCACTATGTCATTGATGCGTGGGGCATTAACCCTTAATGCCCTTGCCAGGGCGTTAGCAGTCATACCTGTAGGTATCAAAAACTCCTCCCGTAGGATTTCACCGGGATGTATGGGCCTCATTTTATTAACAGTCATGGAATTTCTCCTAGTGGTAATCTGTAATCTCAACATCGGTTGCCTTACCGTCATTGAAGACAAAGCACAATCGCCACTGCCGGTTTAGCCGTATACTCCACTGTCCTTCCCGGTCGCCCCCGAGTTTCTCTAGCCGATTGCCGGGCGGGAATCGCAAATCATCAATATGAACAGCACTATTCAGCATCTGTAATTTTCGCTCTGCCTGTGCCCGAAATGCTCGAAATTGTCGCGGACAATGCCCACCAAACAGGGCTTCCGTGCGCTTGCAGGCAAAGTGCTTAATCATGCAGCAATAATATAACGAATAGCGTTAAACGTCAATCGTTAAATGTTATGATTTGTCAGGAACAGATAAGCAGGAATCAAAGCGCCTGTCGAAAATCAAAGCTGCCTGCTTTCATTGCAAATTGATGCAACTCTTTTTGACAGCAACATTTTTCTTCATCATGATGCATTTATGCTTACCAGGGAATTATCAGCCATAGTCCTTGCCGCGGGCGGTTCCAGCAGGTACGGCCAGTGTAAACAACTCATCAAAATAAACGGCTCCAGCCTGGTCCGGCTTGCCGTCGACAAACTCTCGTCACTGTTCCCCCATGACAGGATCAGCGTTGTCGTCGGAGCCAACTCGGAATCGGTGGCGCAGGCGATCAGCGACTTGCCGGTAAACCTCATTTACAACGTGCATTGGCAAGAAGGACTGGCATCCTCGCTCAAGGCAGGTATAGACAGCCTTGAACCGGGCTGCCATGGTGTCATGATCACCATGTGCGACCAGGTCTTGGTCACAGAAGATCACCTGCGCCAGCTGACAGACTTGTGGATTGACGACCCGTCCAGGTTCATTGCCAGCGGCTATGCCGATACCCTGGGCACACCGGCCGTTATTCCTGATGAATTTTATCCGCAACTCCTGGCGCTTAAAGGTGATGCGGGGGCAAAATCCGTGTTACAAAATAATCCCGGCCGGGTCAGGACAATCCCCATCCCCGAAGCTGAATTCGATCTGGATGTTCCCACCGACCTGGAAAAGCTGAATAAACAACTCTATCGTGGCAGGGCAACAACATAGAGTATAAACAGGAGCGGCGCCAGCTCCCGGAGGATGCGGCCTGTTATAAATCAATCAATGGGCGCGTGCTTTTTCCTGTCATAGGCTACCTCCCAGTCATTGCCGTCAAATGGCTGTACTGTAACGCTTGTTATATGCACCCTGTCCAGGCAATTCAGGTTGATGCTGTATCCCTCGGGAAAAGACCGGGGCACGTAGAATGACTTGACGCCGCAGGTCCTGCAAAACAGGTGTTTCGCCGTGCCCGTATTAAAAGTGTACGTCGACAGGGCTTCCTCGCCCTGCAACAGCCGAAACTGTGATTTGGGGACCTGCAGGTGCAGATAACCGCTCATACGGCAGATGGAACAATTGCAATCGAGCGCCGATATCGCTGCCGGCACATCCACCTCAAACCGGACCGCGCCGCAATGACATCCGCCCTTATGGACCAACAAGTCTTTACTCATATTTTTTTCTTTAACGGAACAGGTGGGCCAGCAGTTCCCGCTAACTCCCGGGATCGAGGGCATCCTGCCCTCGTGGAGGGCGAGACGCCCTCCCTCCCAGGGAAACATGCCCCTTTATGGTCAGGAACTTGGGGGACAGATTTAAATCTGTCCCCCCCTGCCTTTGGCAATAATCACTGTATTGGCCTCGATTTAGCGGGAGCACCTGCAGATGGGCCGAGTTACCTGCTATTTGCCCAACTTTTAGATAAACTGTCCCTTTATGTCAACCGCTATTTTCCATCCTGTTACGGCTGCCTGGTTTGATAGCGCATTCACCAGCCCGACACCGGTGCAGGAAGATGCCTGGCCGGCGATTAAACAAGGCCGGCATACCCTGATAGCGGCGCCCACCGGCAGCGGCAAGACCCTGGCCGCGTTTCTTGCGGCAATAGACGACCTGGTGCATGAGGCGCTTGCCGGCGGGTTGGCGGATGAGACGTATATATTGTATGTCTCTCCCCTGAAAGCCCTGTCCAACGATATTCAAAAGAACCTCCAGGGACCGCTCCAGGGGATCAAGGCCATGATGGAAACCCAGGGATATCCGGCGCAGGATATCCGCGCCCTGGTGCGTACCGGCGACACCTCACAGACAGAGCGCGAACGCATGCGGCGGGTGCCGCCCCATATCCTGGTTACCACCCCCGAATCGCTCTATATCCTGTTGACCAGCAGTTCCGGCAGGAAACTGCTGCAGACCGTGCGCAACGTGATTATCGATGAAATTCACGCACTGGCTCCAAACAAACGGGGTGCACACCTGGCGTTATCGCTGGAGCGGCTCGATGCGTTGGCAGACCGGGTGCCTGTGCGTATCGGCCTGTCGGCAACGCAACGGCCCATAACAGAGATCGCCCGATTCCTGGTCGGCAACCGGCCGGAACATTGCAACATCCTGGACCGTGGTCACGTCAGGCAACTCGATATTGCTCTCGAACTCCCGGGTTCACCCCTGGAGGCCGTGATGGCCGGGGAAGTGTGGCAGGAACTGTACCGGCAACTGGCCGACCTGGTTGAGCAACACAACACCACGCTGATCTTTGTCAATAACCGGCGCCTGGCTGAGCGGGCGGCCCGCAGCCTGGCTGAACGCATCGGTGAACAATACGTAACCGCCCACCACGGCAGCCTGGCAAAGGAGCATCGCCTGAATGCCGAACAACGCTTGAAACGGGGTGAACTCAAGGCCCTGGTTGCGACCGCATCCCTGGAACTGGGTATTGACATAGGGGACGTCGATCTCGTTTGCCAGTTGGGCTCCCCCCGGTCCATAGCCGTCTTCCTGCAACGGGTCGGACGCTCCGGCCATCGCCTGGGAGATATTCCCAAGGGCCGCCTGTTTCCCCTGACCCGGGACGAACTGGTGGAATGCGCGGCACTGCTTGACGCAGTCCGGCGCGATGAACTGGACCGGCTCAGAATACCCGGGGGGCACCTGGACGTGCTGGCGCAACAACTCATTGCCGAAACAGCCTGCCGGGAATGGCAGGAAGATGAGTTGTTCCGGTGGGTGACACTGGCCTATCCGTACCGTGATCTGACGCGTGACAAGTTCAGTGAACTGCTGGATATGCTGGCGCAGGGGTTTTCAACCCGGCGCGGCAGGCAGAGCCGCTATATCCATTATGACGCGGTAAACAAACGCATCAGGCCCAGGAAAGGCGCCAAGCTGACTGCCGTGACCAATGGCGGCGTGATACCGGATCAATTTGATTACGACGTGGTGCTGGAACCGGAAGATCACTTTATCGGAACATTGAACGAGGACTTCGCCTTTGAAAGCCTGCCCGGCGATATCTTCCAACTGGGCAATACGTCGTATCGTATCCTCAAGGTAGAACAGAGCAAAGTGCGCGTGGCAGACGCTCAGGGACAACCTCCCAATATCCCGTTCTGGTTCGGCGAGGCGCCGGGCAGGTCGGACGAACTCAGCCGCTCGGTCTCCCGCTTGCGTAGAATTATGGATGAGAAGTTAGCCCATGGCGCGGACGCTGCATGTCGCTGGCTGCTTGACGAGTTACGGCTTGGCGACTCGGCGGCGCGCCAATTGACCGAGCACCTGGCGGGCGCCCGCGCGGCCCTGGGACGAATACCGACCCGGCAGGATATCGTGTTTGAACGGTTCTTCGATGAGGCTGGGGACCAGCACCTGGTGCTGCACAGCCCCTACGGATCCCGTGTCAACCGCGCCTGGGGCCTGGCCCTGCGCAAGCGGTTTTGCCGGCAGTTCAATTTTGAATTACAGGCCGCAGCCCTGGATGACAGCATTGTCATTTCACTGGGCGCGACCCATAGTTTTCCCCTGGAGGATGTGACCCGTTTCCTGAACTCTGCCGGCGTCAGGGACGCGGTTACCCAGGCACTGCTGGCGACACCCATGTTCCCCACCCACTGGCGCTGGAACGCCACCACGGCCCTGGCTGTCAGACGCAATAACAAAGGCCGGAAAGCGCCCGCACAGTTCCAGCGTAGCGACGCAGAAGATCTGATGGCTGTGATTTTCCCCGACCAGCTGGCCTGCCAGGACAACCTGACAGGGGAACGGGAGATACCCCGGCATCCACTGGTTGAACAGACTGTCAACGATTGCCTGCATGATCTCATGGACATTGCCGGGCTGGAAAAAATACTGCGCCGGTATGAGGACGGGCGTATCCGTTTCCATTGCCGCGAGCTGGGCGGTCCTTCTCCCCTGGCGCAGGAAATCCTGAGCGCGCGACCTTACGCATTCCTGGACGATGCGCCTGCGGAAGAACGCCGCACGAATGCGGTGATAGCCAGACGCTTCAGGGACCCGGCGGACGCTGCCGAACTGGCCCGGTTAAGCCCGGCTGCCATAGCCCGGGTCCGCAGGGAAGCCTGGCCCGTCATGAATGACGCAGAGGAACTGCACGACGCGCTGATGCTCACGGGCGTCATGACCGAGTGGGAAGGCAACGGTGACAACCCTGCGCAGGCTAATGGCCGCGCCTGGCTGTCACGGCTCATGGAGGAGAAGCGTGCTGCGGTCCTGCAGAGCGGGAAACAGGCCCTGTGGATTTGCGCCGAACGTTTGCCTCAGATCGAAGCGGTATACGCCGGAGCGCAAATAGACCCGCCCATATCCTCCCCCAGCTCGGATAAATCCGAGACCTTACCAAACCACCATCCAGCGCCGGAACTTAACGCCTATGCCTCGGACTTCATTCCTGCGCAAGCAGGAATGAAGTCGAATAACGTGCCACCAGGGGTGGCGCCTTGTTCACTGGATTCCGGCATTCGCCGGAATGGAGACGGGGATGATCTTTCAGTGGATTCAGGCTTGAACAGTGATGTTGGCGATGGCTGGACAAAAGAGGCTGCACTGATCGAACTGGTCCGCGCCCGGCTTGAATGCAGCGGGCCCGTCACGGTAACTCAATTGGCTGATCTGTTTGAAACAAAACCAAATGAAATCAGTGTGGCCCTGCTGGCATTACAGAATGAAGGTTATGCCATGCAGGGGCGTTTCAGCACAGAGGCTGAGGAGACGGAATGGTGCGAACGGGGTCTGCTCGCCCGGATGCACCGCTACACTATCCGTTCGTTACGGGAGGAAATCCAACCAGTCCCGGTGGCAAACTATATGCGTTTCTTATTTTACTGGCACGGCATGGGCGAACTCCGGTCCGAGGGAGACAACGCAGTGCTGGCCGCGCTGGAAAAACTGGAGGGCTGCGCCATTCCAGCGGCAGCATGGGAAAAAGATATCCTGCCGACCCGGGTGAACGACTACTCGAACGCAGCGCTGGATCGGCTGTGCGGCAGCGGCCGCATCGTCTGGACACGTCTGGTTACGAGCAGGCACAAACCAAAATGGGATGAGGTATCGATCAATAAGACGGTATTGCTGAGAAACACGCCCATCACGTTAATAGCCCGTGAAAACCTGGACCTGTGGCAGAAACTGCAACCTTCGGGGGCGGCTGAGGGCCCCAGGTTATCGTCAGTAGCCGGGAAAACCCTGGACCTGCTGCTCCGCCAGGGCGCGTCATTTTTCATAGACCTGGTTCAACAAACCGGCCTGTTGCGCACGCAGGTCGAAACGGCCCTGGCGGAACTGGCCGCATGCGGCCTTGTTACCTCCGACAGTTACGCGGGATTGCGGGCGCTGATTACACCAGAGAGTAAACGCCCTGCCTACGCCCACGGAAAGCGCCGTCGTACAAGAACGTCGATCATGAACAACATCGATGCCGCGGGGCGCTGGTCGGCTATCCTTGCGCCTGCCGGGAACCCGGATCATCCGGCGCCAGGCGCCTGGCCGGGGACAGATGAAAACACCCTCGCTGCCATTGTGGATACCCTGCTGAAACGCTACGGGGTTCTGTTCCGCAAGGTGCTGGAGCGCGAGTCCGACCTGCCCCCCTGGAGAGAGCTGCTGTATATCTGCCGGCGTATGGAGGCGCGCGGCGAGATCCGCGGCGGTTACTTTGTCGAAGGTTGCTCAGGGGAACAATTTGCCAGGGCGGAGGCGATTGCATTGTTGAGGAAACAAAAAAATGAAACACGGAAACTGCCTCCTGTCGTTATATCCGCAACCGATCCGCTGAACCTGATTGGCTGCCTGTTGCCCGGCGAACGCATCCCGGCCGTACACACCAACAGGATACTCTTTAAAAACGGTCTGCCTGTTGCCAAACAACTGAACGGCGTAACCACCTGTCTCACTGACGTGGACCCCGGCTCCCGCTGGGAAATCGACAACCTGCTGGCCCGCCGCCGTAACCCCGCAGGCTTTGTCAACACAAGCCCTGGCGATCTGTCCTGAAATTCAAGACCACGGGAGAGTTCAGCCACAGAGGGCACTGAGAACTTTTTAAGTGAAAGGGATTTAAACCCCTGCATCGTTTCAAAGAAGTCTGTTAATAAAATATGTAACCGGGGTACGCTGAGCCGTTTGACCTAATCTCTGTGTCCTCTGTGGCATAACAATTCTATCGATTTACCTTCATCACACTGCCGACCTGTTCGGGCAGCGGCAGCCAACAATGATAGTTCCTGACAAGATAGGCGTCTTGACACTAACTATAGTTATAGTATATACTACGCATGTAATAACTATTCTTGGGTTGAATCATGTCAAAATATGCACCTTTAACCGGTTATCTGTCCTCCTCCGGGATGGATTACATCCCCATGACGTTTGCGGAAGTTGAGGAAGTGATTGGTGATAACTTACCACGTTCGGCTTATCAATACCGTCCCTGGTGGTCAAATAATCCTTCGAACCATGTTAATGCAGACTCATGGCTCCGTGCGGGATATAAAACGGCGGACGTGGATATGGCGAAGTGCAAACTCGTGTTCAGGAAAGCACCAGCGAGTGAACTTCCGGCCCTGAGTAACAACAGGATTGGAAAGGATGAGGGCGCGAGTCCGTTTTCGCGTATATTCGGTGCACTCGAAGGAACGGTCACGATTGCGCCGGGAGTTGACCTGACCTTGCCGACAGGGGAGAAATGGAACGCACAGCAATAGTCCGAAATGACGGATTACCTTCTTGATACGTGTGCGGCTATCTGGCTGATGAATGGCGATCCGCTGCAAGACCCTGCCGAGACAGAATTACCGCTAGCACTGGAACGCAACGGGCGGCTTGTCGTTTCTCCCATTACGGCATGGGAAATCGCGATACTCTCGGAAAAGAAGAGAATTCTGTTGACCCTCAGGCCGGAGGTCTGGTTCAGGAAGTTATGCGGTTTACCGCGGGTAAGACTGGCAGACCTGTCACCTTCAGTCCTCATTGCTTCGACGACACTCCCCGGTGAACCACCTGCCGACCCGGCCGATAGAATTCTTATTGCAACTGCCCGTGAGTTCGACTGTACCCTGGTCACACGCGACAGGCAGATCCTGAATTATGCTATATCTGGCCATGTGCGAGCTATGGCGTGTTAAAGGACGATAATTCAAGCCGCGCTGACGACTTCTGTAAAAAGTTACGTTTTTGGAGAACCCTGTTTATTCACCGCCGGCACGCACCACAGACGATTGGTGAACAACATGGACGGCCAAGTGTCGGAATGCGCTTTGAGCATATCAATCACCGAGAGTCCCTGACCCAGTATGTCTGGCGCTACGGCGCATTCAGGGAAAACGACGCGGCGACAGGGCGCCAGGATATGTCGGATAACCCTTCCCGGGAATATGTTGGCGTGCATGGACAGAATTATTCGAGGTTACGAATTCGGCAACAGTGCAGCACGGATGGTCTCATCGGATTTTGCCAACATCGGCGCATCCCGCGAGTGGCGAATGTACGTCCATACGGTCCCGTTCATGAACGCTACGATACAAGGCTTTGACCAACTCTACCAGATATGTCGCCCGGAATACCGGAACGATCTGAAAGAACCCAAGTGGGGGACTGACCGCAGGCAACATGTCAGAAGGACTCTTCGCGCCGGCGCCTGTCTGGCGGGAATGGCGTTCGGGGTCTGGCTACTGATTAATCCTTCACGATGCCTTTCGGCTTTACCTTCATCACACTGCCGACCTGTTCGGGCAGCGGCAGTACGGCGTGACTTTGTTTGATTTCGGCCAGCATGTCCATGGTCGGGGACGGCATCTGCGTTACCCGTCTCAGGTTCATGTCCACGAACAGGCACAGCAATTCATTAGTGGCGGCAAGATAGCCCTGTTCGGCATGGTACATGCGGTGAAAATAATGGAAGCGTTTTGTATCGTAATCCAGCAACTGGGTGGTTACGAATACTTCGTCACCCTCCTTCACCTCACGGATATAATTCACGTGCATTTCCGCAGTGAAGGCGGAGACATTGGCGGCAGTCCTGTATTCGGCGGTCAAACCCATGAAATCGAAAAAATCATCGGTGGCGCGGTCAAACACCAGGACGTAATAGGCCACGTTCATGTGGCCGTTGTAATCGATCCATTCAGGAAGTATCAAGTCCTTATACAGCTCAAGCGGCGCGGGTATCGACATGGGAACTGAATCTCGCTATGTTTCCTGCCTTATAATTGCAGGATGAATGGTTTCTATACACTCGGCGATCATATCACCAATCAACGCGGCCTCTGGAGAGTCTCCCGGCGGTAATCCTGATATCTCTCCATGAGAGGGGTCAGGTTGATACACGCCCTCAGCGGCCAAAGGGACGTGAACAAATCGTAAAGTATTTTGCCTCACTTGAACATAGCGCTTCGTAACACCGACGTTCAGCTCAGCAAGACGTCCATTGGGCCTCATGGTCAATCGGGACGACTGTCTGACTTTATCAAGTTGTTGTGATTTGTCGATCCCCTGATAGTAATCGAGCCAGTTGACAGACAGACCTTTATCAGACGGGCGTAAACGAAATTCGGAGCCGTCTACACTCCCGTCTTCACGGACGCTTGTCGGTTTTGCGTAACGGACAACGTGGTCGTCATTTGGTAAATCAATGTTGCTCATGCAGTTGCCAATGGCCCGAGGTCGAGATCAAACGCATGAAGCTGGGTTATCACTCCCTCAAGGGTATCAATGCCGGCTACCCGAGAGACGCTTCCTGCTGCCGGACGATGTTTGAAAATAACGTACTCTGCCATCTGCTCGCCGAGGAACTGAACACCTAAGTGGTCTCCGTTTTTGTCTTTCCAAACCGCTCGAAAGTTCCCGTTGTCCATCAGCACCAGTTCCGCTTTTCTTGCTGAGGGTATCGATCCAATAAAAGACCAGAAATTAGCTTCTGAAGCTTTATTGACAGATAACCCATCAATCTTCGCGTCGCACCGCAATGTCTCAATGCGGTGATGATAAGCGTGCAGAATAAACTCAGAGTGTTTCCCTAGTCTTTCAGTATATTCAACCTGGTAAGTCGAGGCGGGTTCCTGAACACATACATTTTCGACGGTACGCTGCCGAACCTCCATCACACCCAAAATCCATCCTTCATGGGACTCGACTTGATTGTATTGGTCAGTGGTCAATTTTGGTCCAGCGAAGTAGTCTCCCAGTTGGCCTTCGGAGTCAAGTTTATGGAACCAGCGTGCAAGTTCACGCACTTGCGCCTCGTCACGAACCTCCCCCGTCCCCGTTTCGATTTCCACCACAGACGGGTATATTTCAGCATAAACTATACGCTTGTCAGGGTCAGGAGTGGCCATACCTGTCTCGAAAGGCCAGACGCATGACTCCTTTCTGAGTTGTTCATCAAAACGCAATGCGTACAGGTGAGGGATTCCCATCAAGGCCTGAGACCCAACCGATCCGTTGTAGAAAAGTTGCCACACCGACTTCGCTCCTTTCGGTTCGCAAAATCGGTACTCTGGAAGCCCGGCCAGGGATGTTTTATCGACAGTCAGGAAGTCACTGGAATCTGATTGAAGACATCCCCAGAAAGGGCCTGATTTACCCGAAATCAGGCGGTTCAAGTCTGTTGCGACGCGGAACCGGTTGTTTGAGTTGTCATCCTTGTCAGATATACGATTGTGCCATTCGTTCCAGATTCCAATCCAGCAGCAAACCCCCAGGCGCTCAGCTAAGCCGGCAGGGTAACCGTAAGGAAAATCCATGCCGACCAGGATGCGCAGGTCAGAATACTGAAGCAGCAAGTTCAGTATTCGTTTGTATGCTGTGACGCGGGTAGATGGATTTTCGACGATTTCTCCGCCGGGGTGTTTGAAATAAAACCATATACTTCCAGCGCCAGTTTTCGGATGCTTCGCAGCGCTCCAGTCGACCATCAGGTAAGCATCAAAAATCATTGTTGCGCCGTATGCAGACCCAGCACGTCCTGCATATTATACAGCCCGGTTTCCTTGCCCATGATCCACTGCGCGGCGCGCACAGCGCCGCCGGCGAACGTTTTACGGTTGGTGGCTACGTGTCTGATCTCAACCCTCTCGCCGGCGCCCGCGAACATGACTGTGTGTTCGCCGACGATATCGCCGGCGCGTATGGTCTCAAAACCAATGGTTTTGCTATCCCGGGGGCCGGTAAAACCCTGCCGCCCGTATACCGCACAGTCTGCCAGGTCGCGTCCCAGGGTATCCGCCACGATCTCGCCCAACCGTACTGCCGTGCCTGACGGCGCATCGATCTTGCGATTATGGTGCGCTTCGATAATCTCGATATCAGTGCTGTCGCCGATAATGCTCGCCGCCAGTTCTGCCAGTTTGAAGCATAAATTGACGCCGACGCTCATGTTGGGAGCAAACACGACCGCGATTTCCCGGCTCGCCGTCCGTACCGCCTGCTGCTGTTGCGCAGACAACCCGGTTGTGCCGATGACCACTCTTTTTTTGCCGGCGCGGCAAAATTCCAGGTTTTCCAGCACTGCATCGGCCTGGGTGAAGTCTATCAGAACATCAAAGTCGTTCATGACGGCTTCGATGTCATCCGTTATGCTGACACCCTGCCTGCCGATACCGGCCACTTCGCCGGCATCCAGGCCGAGCATGGGCGAGCCTTCCTGTTCTATGGCCGCGCCGACCGCGACACCGTCTGTCGCATCAATGACTTCCTGGATGGTTTTTCCCATCCTGCCCGCGGCGCCGCATATTCCTGCTTTGATCATGAGTGAAATAATGTGTCTCTTCGAGACGGTTATTCTACTGGATTCCGGCGTTCGCCGGAATGACGACCCGTATTATTACTGGCTGGCATTATCAAAGAATTTCTTCACGCTGTCGAACCAGTTGCTGGCTCTGGGACGATAACGCTTGTCATCTTCCAGCATGGATTCTTCCAATTGTTCCAATAAGTCTTTTTGTCTGGTGCTTAAATTCACGGGGGTCTCAACAGCCACGCGGCATAACAAATCACCCTTTGCCGATGACCTGACAGAGCGTACGCCTTTGCCGCGCAGGCGAAATAATTTGCCGCTCTGGGTTTCCGGCGGGATCCTCAGTTTGACTTTGCCGTCCAGGGTCGGAATTTCTATTTCCCGACCCAGAGCAGCTGCGGCAAAACTGACTGGAATCTCGCAGAAAATATCCGAACCCTCGCGAGTAAATATCTCATGTTCCCTGACGATGACATGCACATACAAATCACCGGAGGGAGCGCCGAACTCCCCGGCTTCCCCCTCACCTGACAGGCGAATCCGGTCACCCGTATCAACACCGGGCGGGACTTTCACGGAGATGGTCTTGCTATCCCGGGTGCGCCCCTGCCCACGGCAGGTATTGCACGGATCACTGATGATTTTTCCCTGGCCACGGCATTTCGGGCAAGTCTGCTGCACCGAGAAAAAACCTTGTTGCATACGGACCTGGCCGCCGCCGTTACAGTTAGGACACTGAACCGGACTTGAACCCCGCCTGGCGCCGCTGCCGGAACAGGAATTGCAGGTTACCAGCTTGGGTACCCGTATCTTGATCGTTGTGCCGGCGATAGCGCCCTCCAGACTCATTTCCAGGTCGTAACGCAGGTTTGCCCCGGACCGGACGCGCTGGCCGCCGCGCCCTTGCGCGCCGAATATATCGCCGAAAACACTGTCGAAAATATCGCCGAAACCGCTGTTTCCCTGGGCGCTCGACTCGCCGGCGGAGGTACTGACGCCGGCATGGCCGAATTGATCATAGGCTGCCCGTTTCTGCTGATCGCTCAGGATATCATTGGCTTCCTTTGCCTCCTTGAATTTATCTTCCGCCTCGCTATTATCCGGATTGCGGTCCGGATGGTACTTCATTGCCAAACGGCGAAATGCCTTTTTTATTTCAGCATCGGACGCATTTTTTGATACGCCAAGAACATCATAGTAGTCTCGTTTCGCAACCATTTACTTCTTGTTGTCATCCACTTCCTCGAATTCAGCATCAACAACATCCTCGTTGCCGGCGCCGTTATTCGCTTCTGCAGGATTATCTTCGCCGTTGGCATTGGCGTTGGCGTCGGCAGCCGCAGCCTGTTGGTACGCCTTCTCCGCCAGTTTACCCGCAACTTCAGTCAGTTTCCGGGTTTTTTCCTCTATGACCTCCTTGTCATTCCCTTTCACGGCTTCTTCGACGTCGGCAATGGCGGCTTCGATGTCCTTTTTCTCCTGTTCTTCGACCTTGTCGCCCAATTCGTCAATGGATTTCTTCGTTGAATACACCAGGTTCTCCGCCAGGTTACGGGACTCGACCAGTTCCTTTGCCTGCCGGTCTTCCTCGGCATGAGCCTCCGCGTCCTTGACCATATTATTGATTTCCTCGTCCGATAGCCCGCTGGAAGCCTTGATCACGATAGACTGTTCCTTACCTGTTGCCTTGTCCTTTGCCGATACGTTCAATATACCGTTGGCATCAATATCAAAAGCCACTTCAATCTGGGGTATGCCCCGAGGCGCAGACGGAATATCCGTCAGGTCAAACCGGCCCAGCGATTTATTGCCCGCGACCATCTCACGCTCACCCTGCAGGACGTGTACCGTCACCGCGGTCTGGTTATCGTCCGCAGTGGAGAATACCTGCTGCGCCTTGGTCGGAATGGTCGTATTCTTGTCGATAAGCTTGGTCATCACGCCGCCCAGAGTCTCGATACCCAGCGAAAGCGGCGTTACATCAAGCAACAGCACGTCTTTCACGTCACCGCCCAGTACGCCAGCCTGGATCGCCGCGCCGACCGCGACGGCTTCATCCGGGTTGACGTCCTTGCGCGGTTCCTTACCGAAGAAATCCTTGACCTTCTCCTGCACCTTGGGCATACGGGTCTGACCGCCCACCAGGATAACGTCGGAGATATCCGATGCGGGAAATCCGGCATCTTCCAGGGCCACGCGGCACGGTTGAATGGTGCGTTCAACCAGGTCTCCCACGAGCGCCTCGAGCCTGGAACGACTCAGCTTGATGTTGAGATGCTTCGGACCACCGGAGTCTGCCGTGATATAAGGCAGGTTTATGTCAGTCTGCTGGCTGGACGACAGCTCTATCTTTGCCTTTTCCGCAGCCTCCTTCAAGCGTTGCAGCGCCAGGGGATCATTATGCAGATCGATTCCCTGGTCCTTCTTGAATTCATCACAGAGAAAATCGATGATACGCAGATCAAAATCCTCTCCGCCCAAAAACGTATCGCCATTAGTGGACAACACCTCAAACTGGTGTTCACCATCCACTTCGGCGATTTCAATAATGGATACGTCAAAGGTACCGCCACCCAGATCGTAAACGGCTATCCTGGAGTCTCCATGTTTCTTGTCCATGCCGTAGGCCAGGGCTGCGGCCGTCGGTTCATTGATGATGCGCCGCACTTCCAGACCCGCGATCTTTCCTGCATCCTTGGTTGCCTGGCGTTGCGAATCATTGAAATAGGCCGGAACGGTAATCACCGCCTCAGTGACCTTTTCTCCCAGGTAATCCTCGGCTGTCTGTTTCATTTTCATCAGGACGCGCGCCGAGACCTCCGGGGGCGCCATCTTTTTGCCCTTTATTTCCACCCAGGCATCACCGTTGTCCGCTTTTACGATTTTATACGAGACCATATCCATATCCTTTTGCACTACCTTGTCCTCATAACGCCGGCCGATTAATCGTTTGACCGCAAATAATGTCTTGTCGGGGTTGGTAACCCCCTGGCGCTTGGCCGACTGCCCCACGAGGACTTCGTCGTCGTCGGAAAACGCGACAATAGACGGTGTGGTTCGACCGCCCTCACTGTTTTCAATGACTCTGGCCTGACCGCCTTCCAACACCGCAACACAGGAATTAGTCGTGCCCAGGTCTATACCGATTATTTTGCTCATCTTTCAAGCCTCTTTGATATTCCTAACTGTTTTATTTCTGTATGTAACCCCGATGTGACTCATGTAGCCGCCGGCGCAATACGCGGGATAACGGGTATATGTGGGCCATAGTGCTGAAATTCAAGCATGGCAGGCCAATATTGATTATTTCGCCACCACGACCATGGCCGGCCTTATCAGCCGCCCGTTCAACTCATAGCCTTTCTGCATCACGGTTATAACCTGGCCCGAATCACTGCCTTCCAGCTCCTGCATAGAAACGGCTTGATGCCATTCAGGATCGAACTTGTCACCGGCCGGGTCAATGGCGTTTACCCCAAACTTGCCCAGGCAATCGAAAAGCTTTTTCAGGGTCAGGTCCATCCCTTCTCGTAAACTCTCGATATCTTCCGCTGATTGTGACGCGTTAATGCCCAACTCCATACTGTCTACAACCGGTAATAATTCATTGACGAATCTTTCCAGCGCATATTTATGGGCATTTTCGATGTCACGGGACGTGCGTTTACGAATATTATCCAGTTCCGCAGTGGCCCGTAACGCTTTATCAATACTTTCCCGTACTTCTAATTTTAATCGTTCATTTTCCTGCGACAGGTCGGCAATTTCGTCAGGAACAGCCTGCTCCGGTTCCCGGGCACCTGCCTCGACTTCGACTTCTTCGGGATACGCTTCTACTGCGGGAGAATTCTCAGCCTGTCCGGTTCCCACTCCGTTGCCTGTTTGTTTTTTTTCTTCAACCATAATGATTAACCCATTATTTTGCCCATTGAATCGGTATTGTCAGGAATACTTTTAATGAACGGGATGTTCCTCATGCCAACAATACCTGTGGAGGCGCGTAAATACGACTCCGCGCTACTTGCGTATGAAAGATATAGGCTAATCCGCAGAATTCAAGATCGAGCCCAGTATTCTGGCGGTCACGTCTACGGCCGGAATGATTCTTTCATAATCCATGCGGGTAGGGCCTATTACACCCAGCACGCCGAGGACTTGTCCTCCATCCTTGTATGGGGAGGTGACGATACTGCAATTATCCAGAACCTCATAGCCCGACTCCTCGCCAATGAATATTTGTACGCCCTTGGCGCTAATCGCATTTTCCAGCAAGTGCAGGATATCCCGTTTCTGGTTGAAGCTCTCGAATAATCGTCTCAGTTTATCCAGGTCGCTAAGATCCGCCACACCCATCAGGTTGGTATGACCTGAGATTACGACTTCACCCTCGGTAGAAGGGGCAACAAAGGCGTGTTGCGCCATTTCGATGGCTGTCTGCATCAATTCATTGACGTCTTCCTTCAACTTTCTCAGGTCACTCAGCACATCGATCCGGATCGTTTCCAGGTCCTTGCCGCGACAGGTGGCATTAAGATAGTTTGCAGTCTGTTGCAACTGTGATTGAGTATAGGTTTTTGCCGTGTGTATGATCCTGTTCTGGATCTCCTTGTTGCTTAAAACCAGTATGACAAGAATTCGATTCTCTGAAAGGGTGATGAACTCAATGTGCTCAAGCGAACTCTGCCGCTTGCGGGGCAGCATGACGACCGCTGCCAGTTTGGTAATATCGGATAGCAGGCTTGAGGCGCGTACTACCAGGTGCTGGATATCAACTTCCGCAGCCATTTCCCGCGCCATGCGCTGCACTTCCCTTTCCTGCAGTTGTTCAACCCGGAGCATGCTGTCAACGAACAGGCGGTACCCGCGCACCGTGGGAATACGTCCGGCTGAAGTATGAGGAGAGTGCAATAATCCCATGTCTTCCAGGTCAGCCATCACATTGCGGATGGTTGCCGGGCTTAAAGCCAGACCCGTATCCCGAGCCAGGGTACGCGAACCCACGGGATGACCATCCTGGATGAAATGCTCAACCAGGGATTTAAACAATAACAAACTGCGCTCGTTTAAATCAAATACGGGCTGGTGACGATTTTTTGGCATAGTTCAGTTTAATGTGGCAAAGTACCCCGGAGGAAAATTTATCACTCAATTCATATTAGTGCAAAATAATGTTCAAAACTATAGCCATTATCACAAATAATAGCACTGCTGAAATAATCTATACTTTACAGGCGGTTATAGAATATCTCCAGGAGCGTGACATGGAGGTGGTGCTTGATGAATTTTCCGCCAGGCTGGTACCGAATCTGAAACTGCCCGAAGGAAACGCGGAATTTTTCGGTATGAACTGCGACCTCACCATTGTCATAGGTGGCGACGGCACCATGTTGCGGGCCGCTCATCTGCTGGCCGATTACAATGTACCGTTACTCGGCATCAACCGGGGCCGCCTCGGTTTCCTCGCTGATATACCCGCCAATGCCGTGATCCGCCGTCTGGACGAAATCCTGGGCGGGAACTATGTTGAAGACGAACGCTTTCAATTACACTGCGAAATTGAAAGCAAGGGTAAAACCTTAATGGAAAGCCATGCCTTCAATGACGTCATTATACAGAAGGGTAATATCGCCAAACTGATTGAACTTGAGACATTCGTCAACGGCAATTTTCTCCACCGACAGCGATCAGACGGTATGATCATCTCATCGCCCACCGGTTCAACCGCTTATGCACTTGCCGGTGGCGGCCCGATATTACACCCGGCGCTCAACGCACTGGTGCTGGTGCCGATCTGTCCGCATACTTTGAGCAACCGGCCGGTTGTCATCGACGGCAACAGCGTGGTGGAGGTCATCATCGGCACACCGCAAATCGACCGGGCGTACCTGACCCGTGACGGTGAAATCGTCTGCGAACTGGTTACGGGAGACAAGATAAACATACAAAAGAAAGATAAGAAAATACGGCTCATCCATCCCGCGGACCACGATCATTTCAAGATCCTCAGGGATAAATTGAACTGGGGGTAGATCTTTATCTCGCCACAGAGAATACACGATCTATTGAACTCTCCGGGGACGGATTTCAAATCCGTCCCCTTATGTTGATGTGGCGGATTTTTGCCGCCAGCGGGTACCTGAACCCTTCAGTGCATAACATAGACACGCTCCGGAAATATTATGTTGAAGCATCTCAGCATCATCAATCTTGCAGTAATAGAAAACGCTGAGTTATCGTTCAGGGAAGGTCTGACGGTCCTGACCGGCGAAACCGGCACCGGAAAATCCATACTGATAGATGCTCTGGGACTGGTCCTGGGTGATCGGGCGGATACCTCCGTTATCCGAACGGGGTGCGCACGCACCGAGATCAGCGCCGCATTCAGTGTCGCAGAAGATGAACGGTTATTGTCGTTGCTGGAGGAGCAATCCATAAACGTTGCAGATAACGAACTGGTACTGCGCCGGATCATCAACAGGGACGGGCGTTCCCGCGCCTATATCAATACCACTGCGGCCCCCCTGCAGTTGCTGCGTGGCGCAGCCGCCTTCCTGATTGATATCCACGGCCAGCATGCACACCAGAGTTTATTGAAAAGAGACGTACAACGGGAGTTACTAGACGGCTTCGGTGACTATGGCGATATAGCGGACCAGGTAAGCCGCGCGTTTGAAAAATGGGATGGCGTGACCCGGGAGATAAGTTCACTGACCGATACGGAGGGAGAATCCGGTGACCGCTTATCACTGCTCAAGTACCAGGTGGAAGAATTACAGGCGCTTGAACTGGAAGAAAACGAGGTGGACCGGCTGGAAGACGAGTATAAGCGGCTGGCCAATATAAACAATCTGCTCGAAACGGCCCAAACGGCACTGGACGGTTTACGTGCCGGCGAGCAGTCGGTAACCGACAGGATCAACACCGTCAAAAAAGAGCTGACCGCTCTGGAACGGTTTGATCCCGGCCTGGCAAACATTACCGGGCTACTGGAAAATGCGGCGATACATATCAGCGAGGCGGCCGATGAGTTGGGGACTTACCTGCACAGCCTGGACCGGGACCCAGCTCACCTGCACCAGGTGGAACAGCGTCTGGAGCAGTTGCACGACATGGCCCGAAAACACCGGGTGCAGCCGCAACTGTTATTCGCTCATTATCAATCCATAGGACGGAAACTGGACGCTATTGAACAGCATCGCGAGCGGCTGGCGGAACTGGAACAGGAACAAATCAGGTCGCTTGAAGAATACCGGACGGCCGCAGATAATCTGGGTGAGCGCCGGCGTGAGTGCGCGACCGTGATGGCGGCAGACATCAGCGGCAGGATACGAACCCTGGGTATGCCTGAAGGCACTCTCAATATCAACGTCACACCCGGCCCGGATTTAAAGCCTCACAGAAACGGGAATAACCAGGTTGAATTCCTCGTCTCTGCCAACCCCGGCCAGGCCTTGCTGCCGTTGAGAAAGGTCGCCTCCGGAGGAGAACTCTCACGCATCAGCCTTGCGGTCCAGGTCAGCGCAAACCGGGACAGCAGCGTGGCAACCATGATATTCGACGAAGTGGACGCGGGTATCGCAGGGGGAATTGCCGAAATCGTCGGCAACCTGTTGCATAGGCTGGCTGCAGACCGGCAGATTCTGTGCGTCACCCACCTGCCGCAGGTAGCCTCTCAGGGGGATAACCACATCAGGGTGACAAAAACCACCGACGATAAAATAACCGAAACCCAGGTCCATGAGTTGGGTAAGGCTGAGCGGGTAGAAGAAATCGCACGTATGCTGGGCGGCATCCGAGTCTCGGAACAGTCCCGGAATCACGCCAGGGAGATGCTGGGCTCCGGGTCGGGCTAAAATTTTAAAATTCTATTCCTTTCTGGGCCTTGATACCCTGGTTGAAGGCATGCCGCACCTCCCTGACTTCACTTATGGTATCGGCGATTTCGAGTAATTCAGGTATCGCGTCCCTGCCGGTGATGATGACGTTCTGTTTTTCCGGCCTGGCGAGCAGGACCTCACAGATTTCCGCAACGGACAGGTAGCCATATTTGAACATATAAGTCACTTCATCCAGTACGATGATATCGAAACCGGGGTCCTGAAACAGCGTAACCGCTTTTTTCCAGACCTGCTCGGCGGCGGCGATATCCTTGTCCCGATCCTGGGTATCCCAGGTAAACCCCGTTCCCATTACCAGATGTTTTACACCCAGTTGTTTGAAGATCGTCTGTTCACCGGTCTTCCATTTACCCTTGATGAATTGTACGACCGCGCCATTCTTGCCGTGGCCCACGCTCCTTGCCAGAGTGCCGAATGCGGAACTGCTTTTGCCTTTGCCGTTGCCGTACAGGTAGATGATGACGCCGCGCTTTGCCTTCGCCCCGGCAATCCGGGCGCGCACCTGTCTTTGCTGCTCCTGCATCTTCTGCTTGTGCTCGGCGGCACTGACTGTTGTCTCTGACATGTCTCTACCTCTCCACCTCGCCCCATATAAACAAGGAAGGTTATTCGCCTGACCGTCCTGGCTGCGGGGTAATCCAGGTACAGGTCGGAAATATTAGCACAGCGGTTTCTCTATGCATAACCCCCATGTCTGCCGGCAGTTAGCGCCGTTCGCCTCAAGGGGTTATTGGGGACTGGTCGACTACCGGCTTCGATAATGCACCGATACAAAAAAATTCCGGTCGAATGAGTTAAAGGTGTCGATGGTCTGGTATTCCTCATCGAGTAGGTTCGCGACCTTTGCCCGCAATGTCAGGTGTTCACTGAGCCGGTATTCTCCCGACAAATCAACCGTAGCGAACCCGTTGACCTTGATAGTATTGCCGGCATTATCGAAGCGGTTCCCTTCGGCAAGCAGGCGTGTGCCGAATGTGAACCTGCCCAGGTCCCGCCTCAGGTCGAACGACAACCTCTTCTTGACCCGGCGCGGCAGACGCTTCCCCGAAGT
Source organism: Gammaproteobacteria bacterium (assembly GCA_965222155.1). Lineage (GTDB taxonomy): Bacteria > Pseudomonadota > Gammaproteobacteria > Eutrophobiales > Eutrophobiaceae > JAAXHV01. The sequence goes on along the minus strand of CBDCTH010000004.1, from coordinate 150,761 downwards.
TTCATTCTCCGGGTCCAGGTACTCCACGCCTAACATGGCATTCCATCCGCCCCATTGAACAAAAAATTCACCTTCTACGCCGGTAACCTGTGCCTCATTGACGTTTTCCGGAGCGCAGTTGAATCTGTGATCGCAGACGGTAGCGATGAGATCCTCCGCGTTTATGCGATAAGCCCGGGTACTCCACCCGAAGCGTTCATATTGTCCCTCAATGCCCGCCTCGTAGGACTCGCCGGTCTCCGGCCTCAAGTCAGGGTTGCCGAAGAAGGGAAAAAACAGTTCATTGAAGGTTGGCGTCTTGTAGGCTGTGCCGTATGAAGCATACAAGCGCAACGAGTCATGCCAGGTGTAACTCCAACCGACCCCGCCTGTCGTTTCATTGCCGAACACCTCGTCATCATCCCAGCGCACCGAGGCAATCAACTGGTGACCGTGAAAGTTCACGCCATACTGCCCGAATACGCCGATATTATCCCTGCCGGTCCGGGCATAGTCGGTTGAGCTGCCCACCTTGTCATTCCGGTAGTCCACACCAAAGGTCAGTAACTGTGCGTCAAACAACGAGATATCGTTTTGCCATGACAACTGCCGGCGCCGGGTATCGAAATTCGAAAAGAAATCGCCAGACGGGGCGAAGTTTTCCATCTCATCGCTGGCCTCGCTCAGTCGTAAAGACGTGTTCCAGTCCTCCACGGGGTTGAATGAAAGTGACCCCCCCCCCACCTGTTGCAGGAAATCGGTCTCATCCTGGAAATTGCCATCGTACTCAGTCATTCCTTCCGCCCTCATGATGAAGGCTTCTATCCTGCCCGTGTCGGCGAAATCATAGCCCCCGCGGAAATGCACGGAAATATTGTCGTAGTTGTCATTATCCGGCTGATCGACACCGAAGTGACCCGGGGTAGGCCGTCTCGAATCGATCCCGCGTGAATCAAACCAGGAAACAGATGCGCTGTAGTCGAAATCCCGATATTCGCCACTGACGCCACCGGTTACCCCGAAGGTATCAAAAGAACCGCCACCGGCGTCCAGGCTGAAACGCGGCTTCTCACCCGAACCCTTGCGGGTGAATATATGAATGACCCCACCCAGAGCCTCAGATCCCCACAGACTGGAACGCGGGCCGCGTACGATCTCGATGCGCTCTATCAGCGCCGGCTGCAAATGTCGAAAAGCGGCAGTCCCCAGAGTCGCTGACCCGATCCTGACGCCGTCGATCAATACCAGTACGTGTTGGCTTTCGGTACCGCGCATGCGGACACCCGTCGTTTTGCCGTAACCACCGCTGACCGTTACATCGACACCAGCGACTCCGCGCAGCAATTCAGGCAAGGAATTCACCTGCAGTTCCTCAATGTCCTGCCGATTGATCACCGTAACGGCAGCGGGTAACTTGTCAGCTGTTATCGGGGAGCGCGTCCCGGTAACAATGATTTCTTCATAAGAAGCGGCCTGGATAACAGGCCCATACAGACCGGCGCCGGCAAGCAGCGCCAAAATAAACGACTTATTCATATCTTCACTCCCGTTGAATATCGCGTGAACGAATTCAGACAGTAGCAAAGAGGGGAAGTGGAGCAGAACAAATACCCAATGCCGCCCTCCGCAACATGTCATTACCGTACCGGGAATGTAACCCGGACGAATGATGCATCCAGGTCGGTCTCCGGACTATCAGCGCTGATTGTTGCCAATCAACGTCCCGAACACCTTCCCATGCTCCAGGCCCGGATGTATCACTTATTGAGACATCCGGACCAGCACAGTGGTAACGTCCGGGACCAGGCTGATCACCGTTGCGGGGGCAGTGCTGGAATCGTTCGCAAGAACTCACCAGGCTTCCCGTTAATCCAGTCGGCAGTTCAATTCACCGGCTGGAAACCTGTATACAGGCCAGAATGGTAAAGGATATTACGCGGAATTACAACGCAGAAGTTGACAACACGCAGAAGTTGACAACACGCAGAAGTTGTAAAGCCTGCAGGACAAGTACTCTCGTCATTCCGGCGAATGCCGGAATCCAGTAACCAAGGAATACTTTATTTGACTGGATTCCGGCATTCGCCGGAATGACGGGTTGCTACTTGATAGAATACACTGATGAAACCTGGCGTTGTTGTCGGCTGCTCACAGAATGAAGTCAAGCTGTCCATATATGGCGTGTGGCGGCCGATTACAGCCACCATTGCTAAAACGGCGCAAATACTAACATAAACATGAATTCAAAACTACCAGAAGTTGTAAAGCAGGGCCGGTAATCCGTCACTTCCGCATGTTTCAGGCCGGCCCATTTCAGCAAAGCGGCGCAAGCGGCGATAGGACGCCATGACGGCGAGCAGCAAGGCGGGTTTTCTTACATGGTATGCTAGCGTGTCCTGGTTAGCATAGGCTGCAGATTGTTATGAGAATTTCATGGTTGTTCAGCGTGTTGTTCCTGACTGCTTATGCGCACGGCGCCGGGGCGCTCACGGTAGTCGACGATATTGGCCGTACCGTGCAGTTGGACAAACCGGCCACAAGGATTGTCAGTCTTGCGCCACACATCACCGAGAACCTGTTTGCCGCGGGTGTCGGACACTCCATCGTTGGCGTTGTCAGCTATAGTGATTACCCCAGCGAAGCGCGCAAGATAGCGTCAGTGGGCGATTATAACAACTTCGATACCGAATTGATCCTGGCCCTACAACCTGACCTCGTCATCGCCTGGAAAGAGGGGAATCAATTCCACCAGGTAGAGCGCTTGATGGACCTGGGACTCACGGTATTCGTAAACGAGCCACATCGACCGGAGGACGTGGCTGCAGATATAACCAGGTTCGGTATTCTCGGCGGCGGGGAAGCCGAAGCCGGGACTGTCACACAGGAGTACCTGGCAGAGCTTTCCCGGTTACGGGACCAGTACTCCGGACTGGAAAAAGTGTCCGTATTCTACCAGGTGTGGCCCAACCCGCTGATTACCGTAACGGACAAACAGATCATCGGCAACGTTATTCGACTGTGCGGCGGCAGTAACATCTTCGCCGGGCTGAGTTCGCCGACACCCCAGGTAGGCAAAGAAGCAGTGCTGACAAAAAACCCGGAAACTATCATCGTCAGCGGCATGAATGAGGCAAGACCGGACTGGCTGAATGAGTGGGAACAATGGTCATTTCTCAAAGCTGCAACTTACGACAACCTGTTCTTCATCGACCCCGACATCATTCAGCGCCACACTACCCGGATATTACTGGGGTCCAGACAACTGTGTGAAATCCTGGAACAGGCAAGAAAGAATATCAGCCAAGCCAGGGAGGCCGGCTCCTTACGTTGAATTACTCATTGATCGGCCAACTCGGAGAATGGCCGGACAGCATTAATCACCTGCCAGGTGGTTGGTATCGTTCAGTAAATCCAGGGTTGCGTTGCTGTGCGCCACTACCTGGACGTTCCCAGCCGACAGAAACCAGGCGGGCGGCGCAGCCTTTCGGGCTCAATGTTATTTGGGTCTCACGTAAAGTATCAGGCTGTGTTCAGCCAGTTCGTAACCGTGTTCTTCCGCAATCTGACGTTGCAGCTTTTCAATTTCCTCATTCTCAAATTCGATGACTTTACCGGTCTTGATGCAGACCATGTGATCATGGTGTCCGCCGCGGTCCAGTTCAAACACGGAATAACCTGAATCGAAATGATGGCGAATTACCAGGCCGGCGGCCTCGAATTGTGTGAGCACCCGGTAGACAGTTGCCAGACCCACGTCTTCCCCAGCATCCAGCAGGGCTTTATAGACATCTTCTGCACTCACGTGCTTTTGATCAGACGCCTCCAGGATTTCCAGTATCCGGATACGCGGCAGTGTCGCTTTCAAACCCGCTTCTTTCAGAGACTTACTGTCCATAGGATTTTTCCTGCCCGTAAAAATAGTAAAAGAAACTCTGATAACCCTCTCAGAGTTAAGTATACTGCATGTCGGCAGGAATGTCGTAAATTATGGCGATGAGATTTTTATTACTATCACTTGCATTCTTTCTCGCGGCGTGCAGCCATGAAGGGTCCTTTAAACTGCCGGGGGTTTATCGAATCGACATACAGCAGGGCAGTATTATTGGCGGCGAGATGCTGTCCAGACTGAAGCCCGGCATGGATAAAACCCAGGTGCAGTTCATTATGGGGACGCCGCCGTTGGTCGACCCTTTTCATACAAACCGCTGGGAGTACATCTATACCTTTTCGAAAGGGGGCCGCCAGCGGCAACAGCGTCATATTACGCTACATTTCAAAGACGAGAAACTGGCTTACGTTGACGGTGACGTCGTTCCGGGACTTGAAAGACCCGAGGATATAACAAACAAAGCCTCAAAGATCGTGGATGTCCCGTTACGCAAATATAAGAGACGCGGCTTTTTCAGCAAATTATTCAATAAACTGCCATTTACCGGTGACGACGACGAACCCGAATTGAAGAAAAAAGAGGAAAATCAAGAAACTGCCGAACCTGACACACACGTTGACGACAGTCCGGCACAGCCTTGATACATTAAGCAACAGGCGTGGGCATGCGCCGGCATGACGGCACGATAGATATCAAGCGGGGAAATAAAATTTCCGCCCTTCACTCGACAACTCATGGATGGGATGTCGGTACAGGTTTTCCAGGTTAACCTTGTTTATGATTGTCGCAACCTCGCCGCATAGCATCTGTTCCGTGCCCGACATCAGGATTGCGTGACTGCAATAGCGACTGATCAGGTTGACGTCGTGCAGCACCATCAACAAGGCCCCATTGCTGTCCCTGACGCGTTGCCCTATCAGGTCGAGGACTTGAATCTGGTGATGGAAATCAAGATGGTTAGTCGGTTCATCCAGCAACCACAGTCCGGGGTCCTGTAAAAACAAGGTGGCAATAGCCAGGCGCCGTCGTTCCCCACCCGACAGGGTATCCACTTGACGGTTCTGCATCGGCGACAGGTTTAACTGCGCCAGCGCCGTATCCGCCAGAACCAGGTCTGCGCGCTGTTCCGGTGGCCAGAACGACTGATAGGGATACCTCCCCGCTAACACGGTTTCCTTCACCGTAGCCGGAAACGTATCCTGGCTGTCCTGAAACAATACGCCGAGCTTCCGGGCCAGGCGCAGGCGTTTGTAATTCTGTAAATCAATATCATCCAGCATGATCCTGCCGCCGACCGGTTTCCTCAATCCGGCCAGCGTATGCAGCAAGGTTGTTTTGCCAACCCCGTTGCCGCCCAGTATCCCCCAATGTTCTCCCGCACTGATCTTCAGGTTGAAATCCCGGCAGATCAGTTTCTGCCCGGCGCGTACGGTCAACCCTTCTGTGTATAAAGTAGGCATTTGCTAATCTATTGACAGCCATAAGACCATTTTCCGGAATCCGGTAGACCGGCGCGTGCTGTAGATCGCCGGGCTCATGGTCTTTGCCTTGCGGCAGTGGATCGCAGCAACAGGAGAAACACAGGCACGCCGATCAGCGCTGTCAGGACGCCGACGGGCAGTTGCCGGGGCGCCAGCAGGATGCGCGCCAGCAAATCGGCGAACACAAGCAGTATGCCCCCCGCCAACATTGAGGCCGGCAGCAACAGGCGGTTATCATTGCCGATCAGCAACCTGACTGCATGTGGAATAATCAAGCCTATAAATCCTATACTCCCTGCCTGTATGACTGCCGCCGCCGTCAATACTGACGCCAGGAAATAAGTAAACACGCGCAACCGGTTGACGGAGACGCCCAGCGCGGCGGCCTGCATGTCGCCGACTGCCAGTAAATTCAAGGCCCGGGAGTAATACATTGCGAGGATAACCGCCAGGATTAATACCAGGAAATAGTTGCCGCCGGGCTGGCTGAAGCTCAGATCACCCATCAACCAGAACAACATATTATGCAGCTTGGCAGCCGGGCTGATGGCAAGCAGAAAACTGATCAGCGCGCCCCAGCCGGCCGCTATGACGACGCCCGTCAGGAGCACCTTCAGGGGATTCCAGCCGACGCCGGAACCCGAAAATATGAATACCATGAACATGGTCAGCAATGCTCCGAAGCAGGCGCCCAGGGTAAGCCATACTCCGGCCAGCCCCATGCTGATAGCCAGCAACGCAAACACGGAGGCACCACCGGAAATACCCAGGATATAAGGTTCTGCCAGCGGGTTGCGCAACAATATCTGCATCAGCGCACCCGCAAGCGCCAGCATACCGCCGACGACGAAGCCTGAAGTGACCCTGGGTAGACGCAGGTCCAGGATGATCTGCGAATTGATTCCCTGCGGCCGCTCCAGCAGGATATCGATCACTTCCCGAAGCGGGACCGAAACCGAGCCGCTGGCCAGCGAAACCAATCCCGTGATGACAGCGATGACGAACAAGGAGGAGAATAGTAATACTATCTTGTAGCGTGGTGTCGAGTGCAGATTGATGTTGAGCAAAGCCATGGGTATCCGCCTAGCCAATCATTTTTTTGCACGCCGGCGGCGCGCCTCTTTGGGATCCACCTTTAATGCCTGATAAATCTCAATTCGGTCACCGGCTTTCACTCGATCATATAATTCCCTTTTCCTGCTGAATATGCCGACTTTATTACTGTCCAGGTCGATGTCAGGGTACATTTCCAGGATCCCCGATTGTTCGATAGCCTGCCTCAGCGTCGCGCTGCCCGGGACTTGCTGTCTGATTACCTGTGCAGCTCCGGTCTTGCCATAGACGATCTCAACCTCGACAGACGCCAACGGCGTTTGCCGGACATCAACGCCCTCCATATACCTGCTTCGCCCTGTTCCTGAACGCGTCAACTGATGAATACGTCAGATGGCCGAACGCCTTATCCAGCGCCAGCTTGAGAATTTTGTTTTTGAATTCAAAGTCCATATCAAGGCTCACCCGGCATTGGCCGTCGGCAACGTCATCAAATCGCCAGGCGCCGTACAACTGTCGTAACGGGCCCCTGACCAGTTCCATATCAATCCGCTTGCCCGGTTGCAGGGTATTCCTGGTGGTCACCGATTGTTGTATCTTGCCCCAGGACAGGGTAATCGTCGCTATCAGGTAGTTTTCACCGGCGTCTTCGATCTCGGCAGCGCTGCACCAGGGTAAAAATCCGGGATAGGATACAACGTCGTTCACCAGCGCAAACATCTGCTCGGACGTGAACGGCACAACGGTTGTCCTGTTTACCTGACCCACATCAGCCCAGAAAACCGAACAGTTCCTGCAACAGGATTAAAATCACCCCGGCCGGAGCGATAAACATGGCGGTCACTTTCCAGGCCAGATAGGCGTTTTTGTTCAATTTCAATTCGGCAAACGAGGATGACTTCGACACAAACCAGGCAGCAAACACGGATATCAACAAGCCCCCTACAGGCAGCATGATATTGACTGAGAGGTGCTCCATCAGGCCAAAGAAAGTCATTCCGAACAACTTTGCCTCGGACCAGAGGTTCAGGGACAACAAAGAGCCTAATCCCAGTAACCAGGCGACACCCCCGGCGCAGATAGCCGCCCTCGCCCTGGTATAACCCGTCTTTTCCACCAGCCAGGCGGTGATGGGCTCGAGTATGGACAAGGCTGAGGTCCAGGCAGCAAACATTAACAGGGTAAAGAAAATCACGGCCAGGACACGCCCGTAAGCCATCTGGCCAAACGCTATCGGCAATATTTTAAATATCAGCCCCGGTCCGCCTTCTTCCGGCTGCAAGCCGAAACTGAACATGATGGGAAATATGGCCAGGCCGGCCAGCAGCGCAACACTGGTATCCATCACCGCTATGGTCACTGTCGTACCGGGAATGGAGGTGCGCTCGGAGAGATAGGAACCGTAAGTCATGAGGGCGCCCATACCCAGGCTTAAACTGAAAAATGCCTGGCCTAAAGCAACCAGTATGGTGGAGGCCCCGATCTGGCTGAAATCCGGCTTGAACAGGTATGACACGGCCTTGGAAAAACCTGTGGTGGTCATAGAGTAAACTACCAGGAACAGCAACAGCAGAAACAAGGCAGGCATCAGATAACGCACAGCCTGCTCCAATCCTTTTTTTACCCCTCTTGATACGACAAACACGGTCATGATCATAAAAATGGTGTGCCAGGCCAGCAGCCGCTCCGGGTCGGACACCAGCGCGGTAAAAATATCCTGTGTGTTCTGCGCGCTTGCCTGGGTAAATATGCCTGACGCGGCGCGCACGATATATGCCAGGGTCCAGCCGGCCACGATGCTGTAAAAGGTCAGGATAAAAAATCCGGCAAACACCCCCAGTACACCGACCAGACGCCAGTGTTTGCTGTGTCCTTCTTCTTCAGCCAGGACCGCCATGGTGTGGATGGGACTCCGGCGCCCGCGCCGTCCCAGCATGATCTCGGACATCATAATCGGCAAACCCACCAGGACGATACAGACCAGGTAAATCAACACAAAAGCGCCGCCGCCATGTTCCGCGGTGATGTATGGAAACCGCCAGATATTGCCCAGGCCGACGGCAGACCCGGTAGCCGCCAGGATGAATATCCACCTTGACGACCACTGACCATGAATAGAAGTACGATTAGTAGCCATTTACCCTCTCTCCGTTTCCAACAATTCTGCGGGATATTCCCGTGTTACACAAGCCTGCTTCCATAACTATTCAAGACAAACGCATACATTTGAATCCAACCCATCGTCATTCCGGCGAATGCCGAGTAGTGGCACATAGCCTGCCCCCCGGCTTACGGCATGACAGGGCAGGCTCTGCATGCTGTAAGCAGGGGGATGTGCCGTTAACGGACCAAAGGATGGAAATCCAGAGTAGCCGTCATTCCGGCGAATGCCGGAATGACGGACGCATTAGATTTGGGATACCCACAAATCGTCCACAAGAGAAAGGGGACAGATTTCAAATCTGTCCCCGGTGGGTGGTGAAATCAGGACACCCATGAAATGCTATACTCCAGGTGACTATTTCCCGCATGAATACTGGTGACAAAAAAGAAAAGCAAAACACCGGAAAATACAATCGCCCTGAATAAAAAGGCGCGGTTTGAATTTTATATCGAAGATAAATTCGAGGCCGGTCTGGCCCTGGAAGGATGGGAAGTGAAAAGCCTGCGTGCCGGTAAAATACAGATCAATGAAAGTTATATCCTGTTGAAAGACAGGGAGGCTTTTCTGTTCGGCGCCTTGATCACACCCTTGCCGACGGCTTCGACGCACATTAAAACCGACCCGCAACGGACCCGGAAATTATTGCTGAACCGTGCTGAGATAAACCGGCTGACCAGCGCAGTGGAACGGCAGGGTTATACCGTGATCCCGCTGACGATGTATTGGAAAAGCAGCCGGGCCAAGCTGGCAATCGGCGTAGCAAAGGGTAAAAAAGTCCATGACAAACGTCAGACTGAACGGGATCGGGACTGGCAACTGCAAAAACGGCGCCTGCTGAAGAGCCGCTGAAGGGCTGGCGAGGAATGTCATTCCAGGATGCCACAGAGGACACAGAGTGAATCGAGAAGCTTGTTAATGCATAGGTAACCTGCATGTTTGCCAATTCATTTTACCCGCTATTCAAGAATGACAGACTACAGATTAAATCTGTCCTGTTTTACTCTGTGTCCTCTGTGGCTTAAATCAATAGACTGACCTCAACTCTTCTTCCTGGCCCGGGGGTGGGCCTGGTCATATACGTTAGCCAAGTGCTGGAAGTCCAGGTTGGTGTAGATTTGCGTGGTGCTGATATCGGCGTGTCCCAGTAATTCCTGTACCGCCCTGAGATCGCCGCTGGATTCGAGCATGTGTGTGGCAAATGAATGACGCAGCATGTGCGGATGCACGTGGGTATCCAGACCCTGTTTCAGCGCCCAATGGCGCAAGCGTTGCTGAACGGAACGTGCGCTGATCCGGTTGCCCCGGACGCTGACGAACAAGGCAGTCTCTTCCAGTGCCGCCAACTGCGGCCTCACTCTCAGCCAGGCGCTGATTGCATCCAGGGCGTATCTCCCCACCGGCACCTTGCGCGTTTTGTTTCCTTTCCCCCTGACGGTTACCAGCTGGTCCCTGATGTCTACACTGTACAGGTCCAGTCCGATACATTCCGACAATCGCAGTCCCGATGAATACATCAATTCCAGGATAGCCCTGTCACGCACAGCCAGTTCCTTATCTCCCTTGATCTCCACCAACCGGGCAGACTGTTCCACATCCAGTGTTTTTGGCAGTCTCTTTTCCGTTCTGGGCGTAGTGATCCCTTCTGCCGGGTTCTGTGTTACTTCGCCCCTGGTTAACAGGTACCTGTAGAACGCCCTGACTGAAGACAGGTTGCGCCGTAAACTCCGCCCGCCTATTCCCTTCCTGTGTCTTTGCGTGACATATCCCCGTATCTGCCGGCCGTCCAGATCGCGCCAACCGTTCACATTGAGTTGATTGCAATAATCCAAAAAAAATGCAAGATCACCGGCATAAGCCTTGCGCGTATGACCTGAGAGATGTAGCAGTGTCCCCAGGAACGCATCGATCTTGGCGACTTCGGATTGTTTCACGCTATGCGACTATCCAGGGTTTAAGGATGAAGCTGAGCATCTCACCAAGATTTGCCAGCAGTTCAACTCCCATGCTTTTCTGGAAACGATCCCGGTCCCGGCTACCGATTGCCATTACGCCCCCCCAGTTGCTTCCGCGCAAAGGGACCAATACCACGGATGTAATATCAGCGCTGTCCGGGCCAAACAAAAATGCCTGTTGTGCCGTGTCCGGCGCTCCTATGGTCGGCAGACGCTTCTCAATCAATGTCTCAAACAACTTTGCCGCCTCTGCCTGTTTCCCGACGAACTCGGCCATGGCATGAGCTTCGGTTTCCGGCGACAGGGCAAACAACCTTACCGCCACCTTCTCAGCCCTGAAATTACGCTTCAGGTTTTCGTAGAGTGTCTTGAATATCTCTTCAGGATTGCCTGCATCTATCATGGTCAACACCAAGTGGTGCATCCGGTGCGCCAGGTCTTCATTCAGCTTGGCTATTTCTATCAATTCATGCAGTCGTTTGCGGGCTTGTTCGTTCTGTTCACGCAGTATCTTGACTTGTTTTTCCACCAGGGAGACAGCTTCGCCGGACGTGTGTGGTATGGATAGTTCGGCCAGGAGTTCCGGCCGGCCAAGAAAGAAATCCGGGTTATTCTCGAGATAACTTTCAACGTCTTCAGCAGTCACGGAGGGTCCGTCTGAAATTTTTTCTGTCATACTCATAAGTTAATACTTCCCTCGTATACTGTTGCAGTCGGTCCCGTCATCCAAACCGGCTTGTCATCACCCGCCCATGATACCGCCAAACTGCCGCCAGGCAATGATACTTCGATATTCCTGTCAAGATTATACACTTTAATTCCGGCGACCACGGCGGCACAGGCCCCACTGCCGCAGGCGAGCGTCTCACCGGCGCCGCGTTCATATACACGCAACCTGATATGTGAATTATCCAGGACTTGCATAAACCCCACGTTTACACTATTGGGAAACAAGGCATGGCGTTGAACCTGCGGGGCAATCCCGGTAACAGGGACGCTGTCAACGTCATCAACCAGTAAAACAGCATGGGGGTTGCCCAGCGACAAGGCTACGACCTCAATGTCCTTTCCATCCACCTCGAAATTGTAGAGCTGTTGCTGCTCGGTAGCGGCAAGCGGGATAGCCGCCGGTTTGAAATTGGGCCGGCCCATATTGACCCTGACGTTATCGCCCTCAAAGTAAAGTTTTACCAATCCGGCCCCGGTCTCGGCAACCAGCTCATCTTTGCAGATGAGACCGTTATTCCTCAGGAAAGCAGCTACGCAACGTATGCCGTTACCGCAATGTTCGGCTTCACTGCCATCCGAATTATAAATACTGCAAAGAAAATCCGCCTGCTCATGTCGATTCGGACGAATCACCAGTAGCTGGTCGCAACCGATCCCAAGCCTGCGGTTCGCAATCCTGCGAATTTGTTCCCTGTCCAACTCAACGGCCTGTTCCAATGCGTTAATGACCACAAAGTCATTGCCCAGCCCGTGCATTTTCGTGAACTTCAGTAACATGGAAACCGATCAGTGCTCAGGCACATTGTCCTGTTCGCGGGCGATGTGTATCGTCGAGGTGGGAAAGGCGCATTCAGCGCCGTGCCGCTCGACAATTTCTATAATTTTCAGCATAACGTCTTCCTTGATCTCATGGAACCTGATCCACTCAGTCGTTTTGGTAAATGTATAAACAAAAAAATCCAGTGATGAGGGCGCGAACGCGATGAAATTGACGATCATGGTCTGGTTCGTATCAATTTCCGGGTGGTTGCGCAACATCTGTTTTACGTCCCGGGTAATCGCGGCCATCTTGCCTGCATCATCATAGCGAATCCCTATGGTTTCGTAGATACGCCGGTTGGTCATCCGCTCTGGATTTTCCACGGCAATACTGGCAAATACAGAATTTGGGACGTATAACGGTCTTTTGTCAAAGGTACGGATACGAGTTAATCTCCATCCAATATATTCCACAGTGCCCTCTATCTCCTTATCCGGCGAACGTATCCAGTCTCCCACCTCAAAAGGCCGGTCCAGGTAAATCATCAAACCGCCGAAAAAGTTAGCCAGTAAATCCTTGGCTGCAAACCCGGCTACGATACCGCTGACGCCGCCAAAGGCCAACACCCCGGAAATGCTGTATCCCAAAGACTGCAATATAACCAGAAACGCGGTAATCAGAACCGATATACGCAATAACTTGGCTATGGCATCGGCGGTAGTCCGGTCAACCGGCATTCCGGCCTCTACGCGTATTCTGAGGAAGTGCATTTCGGCCCGTTGTATGAACCTGACTAAAAACCAGCCGATGACCGCGATTACACCCACCTCGCGAACCGGGTCTACGATCTCGAAAATAACCGCCCCGGTCTCATGTTTGACAATATCGGCAGCCAGGGTTATACCAATAAGCCAGATCAATACGGTCAACGGCTTGCCGACGGTTTCCACCAACGCGCTGTCCCAGGGGAGCCGGGTCTTTTCAGCCCGCACCTGCAATTTTGCTATCACCCGTTTCTGCAACCAGTCAATCAGCAAGGTTACAAAAACAAGGATAAAGACCTGCACTATCCATGCTTCATTCACGAAATAGCGCCAGGTGTCGGCGGCAAATTGATTAAAGTCCACTATAGCCTCGTCATGTCAGTCATCAGAATACCCGGGTTATATCAAAATCATGCTGTTCCAGCAAAGCCAGCACGCCCTCTTCTCCAGGAAGATGCAAGGCGCCCACAGCGATAAACGCCTTGCCTCTCTCCAATGCCGGCCGCATTCTTTCCACCATCAAGTGGTTTCTCCTGGTGAGCAATTTTTCCGTCAGGGTTTCGTACAGCGTATTATCGCTGAACGAGTAACGCTGGCCGTAGGAAAACAATCCCGCAAGGTCCCCGTCCATATATAACGAGATCATTTTTGCAAAATCATCCACCAACAGCTCACGGTGGCAGACGGCATCAGTTAATAATCGTACCTGATCGGCGAGTGAAAAACTATTGAACAGGTTGCCTTGTTCCACCATTGATTCCAGGCCCCCGGCAGTTACCTCCGTCTCCCGGGCCAGGCGCAGCAATTGCTGGTCCAGTATGAGGCCCATGTCTGCCGGATAACTCATGGTCAGGTAGGCGGCCCAGGGTTTCATGGCTGATACATCCGTCTCCCTCAGGTGGTACGCGCTCAACACCGCAAGCGTTTTTGCATAAAGGTCGGCTGAAATGACGTCTTGCAGCTTTGTGCCGTCATTGAAGAACATCATCTGCCGCAACAAGGCAATGCCACCCGGCTCAGGGATTGCTTCCATGATAAAAACCTCGCTGTCAGCCAACAGGTCCCTGATCTTATCCAGTTGCGCGCTGACGTTTCTGTCCGCAACGTGGATGGTGCCGAACACATAACTCGGCGGCAGATTTTCCCTGGTCACCTTCCATAACAATCCCTGCCCGAACTCATCGGGACCGGGATAGGGAATTTCTTTTATCTGCAGGGGCCGGCAGTCAAGCTCCGCGGATAAAAGACTACCCGCCAAGAACAACAGCAGAAAGATAGCGAAACAGTTACGACATAATGCCGTCATCATCCAACTCCAACTCCGGCGCCACGTCCAGTTCAGATATCTCACTTGCGATCCGTAAACGTCTTTCATTGTTGCACAAGTCTTTATATGACAAGGTGTTAGCACCATGCATACGCATCAGCCTCAGTTGGGATGCAGGGTCAGCGTTGACCTTCAGCTCATCCAGCAGCGTTATGGCCGCAGGCTGATTATTACATACCAGGACCAGGTCACAACCGGCATCCAGCGCGCTGTATGCCCGTTCCGTATAAGTCCCGGCAACCTCGGCGCCAGCCATGCTGATATCGTCGCTGAAGATCACACCCTGGAAATTCAGCCTGCCGCGTAGTACCTGTTTTAACCACAGTGGGGAGAATCCGGCGGGTTTATCATCCACATGAGGGTAAATAACGTGCGCCGGCATGATTGCCGCCAAACCCGCGTTGATCATACGTTCAAAAGGCAGCAAATCTTCCATCACTATATCTTCATACCTGCGGTTATCCACCGGAACCTCATGGTGAGAATCTCCTTTGACATTGCCGTGGCCCGGAAAGTGTTTGCCCACCGCCATCATGCCGGCGCTACGCATACCTTTCATCAATCGTTGCGCCAGGTGCGCTACAACATCCGGGGAGCGATGGTAGACGCGATCGCCTAAAAATGAACTCACCCCGGAATTCAAGTCCAGCACCGGGGTAAAACTGAGATCAACACCGACCGAAAGCAACTCGCCGGCCAGCAGCCAGCCGGCATTCTCAACAAGCGCCAAGGCCCTTGCCTCATCAAGATCATAGAGATCACCGAAACAGCGACTGGGAGGCAGGCGGGTAAATCCATGGTGAAAGCGCTGTACCCGCCCTCCCTCATGGTCCACGGTAATTAACAAGGCGGGGTTGCGTAAAGCGTGGATCCGGGACGTCAGCGAAATCAATGTTTCCGGGTCTTGATAGTTCCGGGCGAACAGGATGACCCCACCCACCAGCGGATGCAGCAACATCTCCCGCTCGTCGGCTTCCAACTCAGGGCCGCGCAGGTCCAGCATGATTGGGCCTAAAGACATCTTGTTCTTCCGGTTATCTTACTGTTACACCTGTAACAATTTATCAAGTCGACAAACTCTCCGCAGCAACGACGAATTAAAGTTTTTCATAAGTACCCTGATAAATGAAGCAAAATCTTATAGATACCTGTTTAAATTTAAACAAACGGCAATTCTGTTTCGCCGTAAGAATATTTGTTGTCAAAAAAGCTGTTTGACATAATATAAACATTAGCTATATAATTAGCTAAACCTTTTCAAGGAACCAGTGATGTCAATAGTGAATGTCCATCAAGCGAAGACCCAGTTGTCACGTCTGCTCGCGCAAGTCGAGGACGGCCAGGAGGTCGTTATTGCTCGCAATGGCAAGCCGGTTGCGCGCCTTGTCGGCTGTCAACATCGGGGCAAACGGGAATTTGGTATTCTCGCAGGGCAGATCACGATCGACGACAGCTTTTTCGAACCGCTCCCGGAAACGGAACTGTCTGCCTGGGAAGCGTGAGCGTTGCGGCTCCTACTGGACACCCACGCATTTCTGTGGTGGCTCGCCGGAAGCGAAAGGTTGTCGCAGCAGGCCCGCCAGGCGATTGCAAATGAAGCGAACGATGTGCTGGTGAGCGCAGCCTCGGCTTGGGAAATCGCAACCAAGCACCGTCTCGGTAAACTTCGAAACGCTGAGATTGTCGCGCTGGACATTGCCGGGGCAATTTCCGGCCAAGGCTTTGAAGAACTGGCGATTACCGTAGACGACGCCGGACGCGCCGGTGAGTTGCCTGGTCCCCACCGCGATCCGTTCGATAGAATGCTTATCTCCCAAGCGCTTGCACGCAACCTTGTTCTTATCTCGATTGAGACGCTTTTCGACCAATACGGCGTTCGCCGTCTCTGGTGATCCCGAACGGGAATTCTGAGGACACGATACCTGATTACCGTTTATTTCACTCAGGCCTTTCTTTTCTCCCCTCCCATCCAATATCGTGTGAATTAAGTATTGTGTCCCCAGAATTTGCCGCGGGAAATTTTGGTGTTGGAATAACCTTGTTTCTTCATGATATAAATGTGGTATCGTTCAGCCTCAGTCAGTTGTGTGTATTTCTTGCGCATAGCAATCACCCTTGAGTTGGTTTCAGTCAAATTGTGAAATAGTCCAGCCGGCTGACTTCTTCGGGTGTTGCACTTATTGTCTGAATTTACGAGAGGTTAAGATAGTGAATATCTTCGGTGGCGATACTATAACGATTTTTGAGGTGTCGGTGTGAGGTTTACTCTACGGAAGATTCACCACGACCAAGAAAGTTTTGAAGCCTTTGCGTCCCTGCATGCGCAGACCAAAGAGTGTTTTCTTGATGTTATTGAGATTGACATGCAGGCAGCGACTTGGTTTGACGCCAATATGTGTGCGGTATTTGGCGCGATTCTCTACAATCTCGGAGAAAATCTTAACGAAGTCAATTTAGTCAATATTCAGCCAAAGGTCAAACGTAGTCTTTCAAAAAATGGTTTCCTGAGTCACTATGGACGGGAAAAAATTCCCGATCTTTGGGGCACAACCATTACTTATCAACGGTTGGATGTTGATGACGACCGCTATTTCTCCGATTATATTGAGAAGGAGTTTATACATCGTTCTGAAATGCCTGACATGTCTCCGGGACTACTGAAAAAATTCCGCGAGAGTATTTTTGAGATATTCAGTAATGCCGTGCTACATTCACGTACTGAGTTAGGGATATTCAGTTGTGGGCAGTTTTTCCCCAATAAGGACAGGCTCGATTTTACGGTGGCTGACCTAGGAGTCGGCATACGTCAAAATATAAAAGACTATACAGGGCGCAATTTGTCACCCGAGAAAGCAATTGTCTGGGCTACACAGGGCAATAATACAACCAAACGTGACGGTATACCGGGTGGATTAGGGTTGAAATTACTTTGTGAGTTTATTGACTTGAATGGTGGCTGCATTCAAATTGTGTCAGATGCCGGCTATTGGCGGCGGAGTGGCAGACAAACTGCCGTCACAAAATTAAATCACCCATTCCCTGGGACTGTGGTAAGTGTGGAAATCAATACGGCAGATACAGAGTCTTATAGTCTTGCCTCCGAACTGACCGCCGAGGATATTTTTTAAGAAGGAGATTAATGATGCAAAAAGATTTTACTATATCCGTTTTTGAAGTGGTGGGAAGCTCCCTGTGCGTTGCTTCCGGCGATGGACAGAAGATTTATGATCGCCTTGCCTCTGTTTTTAAACAGGAGCGTGGCGTCGTACTTTCCTTCCGCAATGTTACTACGTTAACCTCGGCCTTTTTGAATGCCGCTATCGGCCAGTTATATGGGGAATTCAATGAAGAAAAAATACGCTCTTTGCTCAGGGTAGAGGAGATGGAATCCGATGACCTAGCCCTACTTAAACGCGTGGTTGATACGGCCAAGCTGTACTTCAAAGACCCACAAAGATTCGAGCAGGCAGTTCGGGATACGCTGGAGGAGGATGCTTAAAGCGCTGGAGGTGAATCGCTACAAATTTACCTCCAATGATCAGTTGTTTCTAGATGCCAATATCTAGTTGTATATCTATGCCCCACAAAGACCGGGGGATTCGCGAGTTACTACTTACTCAGATATGCTCAAGCGTATTATCGTCGCAAAAAGTCATATCCATATTGATGTGCTCGTCGTTTCAGAATTCATTAACACATACGCCAGATTGCAATGGAAAGTTATTGCGTCCACCATGAAATTTAAAACTTTTCGTAACAGTCCAAATTTTAAACCAATTGCGCAAGGAATCACCGATGACGTCAAACGTGTGATGAATCACTGTTCACATATGGAAAGCGGCTTTGAGAAATTGAAAATAGATACTCTACTTGATGCCTATTCTACGGGTGATTCTGATTTCAATGATCAGGTTATTGCTGAACTCTGCAAAGTCAAAGGATTAACATTGATTACGCATGACGGCGATTTCAAAGGTCAAGGAATTTCAATCCTGACCGCGAATCGGTATTTGCTGAATTAAATATATGGATCTTACTGGTCACAATATGGCGGAGTTTCAATATTACTTTCTCCAAAAAGAAAATAATAAACCAAATGCATGAGCTTGCCTTGTGCTTTAAGGCTAACGACAGATTTTTATTTGACTTCCGGTCTTAAGTTGTTATACACGCCACGGTCGCCGATGGGGTGTTCTATCCCTCTGACAGCTTCCGCGTCCTGCCACCGATTCCAAACGATGTTCTGGCCGAAGCCCTACGCCAAGTAGTACTGACCTTTCTCTGCAATTACGCCGACATTGACCCCAAACCCGCTGAACGCATGCGGAGAGGAATGAACATCGTCTTCGATAGTTCCGCACTGCTGGCAATCACTTTTGAGGAAGAAGGCACCGAAGTTGCGGTGCGGGCTTTGAATGATGGGATGATTTCAGCGGTCAATGCCTCCGAGGTTATTGCGCGATATGTTGACCTGGGAGCAAACGAAGATGATGCCCGCGCGTCTCTCCTGGCTTTTGGTCTTGAGATTTATCCTTTTGACGGATCCCTTGCGATTGCAGCGGGTCTTATGCGAACGGCAACCCGGGATGCAGGCCTGTCGCTTGGCGACCGTGCCCGCGTGGTCCTGGCAATTCGAGAGCAGGCCAGAGTTCTTACCGCAGACTGGTGGTGTTCTCCCCCTCATCTGGCGTGGATCGGGTTATTGGAGAAAGATCAACGTCTACCGTGGATCAGCGGCATAGTGGCAAACGCAATATGCCGACAAGGTCAGGATAAAAACTATAGTAAGAATTCTGGCTTTGATTGCCGGTTATACAGCTTTTGCCTAAGCTCTTTGTACAAGCCCGTAATCGAACTGATCAGGAACCCTTCAAATTTCTCTTTATCCAGAGTCCGATCACACACATCCGTTGGCAGGAATCGCTTCATTTCATCTTTGAATGCGGTTCCGGCTACGATGGTCGGGCTCCTGGCAATTATGCTATCGAGCATATCCGGGTAATTGAGGAGTCGGTAGTCATCAACTTTCTGTTCCACCAAGTCAGGCTGCACGGTTGCCCCTTGTTGTTTCAGCCATGATAAATCCCAGATATCACGATGGCGCACATACTTTTGCGTGGCAGCGAGCGAAACCAATTTATCAGCCATAACTTCATTAAGTGTTTCCGCGAAGATCAGCGTATCGTCGTATCCGTCCGGAAGAAACTCGTAGTTTGCCTTCAATGGAACAGCTTCTTTGGTATAGGCCGGAATGTTGGCAATCTCAATCTTGATGCGCTGCTTCGGCACATCTTTACGATCAGGTGCAGTGACGACAGCAATTTGCCACTTGTCGATGTTAAGCTCTGCATATTTTGGATCTTCTTTTAATATTGCGGGCTCTTTGACTGTGACTGCCAAGCCATACCTTGCGCCAAGGTAATCTCCAATACAGCTTTTCATCCCGGCAAGCATGGCTGATGAAAAGTCTTTACCACCTGCAAAATCCAAATCTTCACTGAAACGGTTGCCACCGTGGCATAACCGCAGTGACGTCCCACCCTGAAAAACCAGATTATCCAGTAAACCTTTCTGATCCAGACAGAACAAGATGTCATAGTGAAGCAGTTCCTTCTCAATGACGGGGCGTAAATGTGTGACGTTTGAATCTTCCATCACTTTATTGACCAGCCGGGCAAAATCTTCTTTAGTTATCTTCATTTAATATCCTCTCGTCGACCAGGTGAGTATTGCGTCCCACACGTTTTAAATCCCGGTATGCTTCAAATTTACCAGCTACTTTGAGTGGCCTGCCGACGGCGTTTATATTGCTGATTATGTCCGGGACTGCACGTTTGGTGTGAGTAAATTCAATGACGCCGAAGGGTGTCTTGTATTGGCCTTTTCGACCTGTAGTCATGACGGTCAGGCGATCAATTGGAATTTGCGAAATTGCTCCATATTCAGAGAGGGCAGACTCCAAACTGACATAGTTGTACTCACCTCTACGGATGGTTTTAGCAATTTGCTCTAAAGTATCGCTGCCCTTGTTTCTTGATAGTGCGTAAACGTAGATACCTTTAGCGGCGCGTACTAATACTCCTCGCTGAACCAGCCTCTTAAGCCCCGCTTGAAGCGCTCGATCGCTATCTTCCTGAAACACTTTCGTCAGATCCTTTTTGGTAAAAATATACCGACCTTTCTTGTCATAGGCAGCCAACCGTTGAATAGCGTTCGTTTGATTCATGGCGTTGGTCTCAATTAAGTAGACATATATACTATTAAAAAGTGTCTTAATTATACACTTATTGATAGTATATCGAAATAAGTATACTATAACCACATATAAAAGTGTTTTAACTGTCCATTTGTTTTTTGGTATTAACCCGTACTTCTCACAAAGCCTGCGTGCTCATCGCATCCACTTTCGAGTGTTGCACTTATTATCTGAATTTACGGGAGGGTAGTTACAATGATTATCGTTCTGGTATATTTGAACCAATTAGTTGATAAACTGTATATTTTGTTACATATTGACAAAATCTATATTTCATGGAGACAAACATGACAAATTTATCGACAACTCAGACCGTAGCATATCCCCGGCCCAGGCTTGGCACCAAAACCGGACGGGTCTGGGAAATTGCTGACGAGATTACACGTGAGAAGGGTCGTCCAGCAAAGCGCCGTGAAGTCATAGAGCGTTTCACGGCAGAGAATGGTAATGCAAATACGGCCAACACACAGTACCAGTACTGGAAAGATTGGTATGAACTGCAACCGGGTCGGGCGACTGCATCGTTTGCAAAGCCTTGCGATGTCGAACCCCAATCGCTGAGGGTTGCGCCGGACGGTCGGTTTTCAATTCCCTTTGAGATGCGGGAGGCGATGCTCCTGGGAGAGGATGGTCGCGTAACGGCCCGCGTTGAGGCAGGAGAACTCCGTATTATTTCTCCCATCATTGCGGTCAAACAAATCCAATCCCGCATGAGAAAATACAAAAAACCGGGAACGAGTATTGTCGATCAATTCCTCAAGGACAGACGGACTATGTGGGGAGAGGAATGAGCATCGTCTTCGATAGTTCCGCACTGCTGGTAATCACTTTTGAGGAAGAAGGCGCCGAAGTTGCGGCGCGAGCTTTGAACGATGGGATGATATCAGCAGTTAATGCCTCCGAGGTTATTGCACGGTATGTTGACCTGGGAGCAAACGAAGAAGATGCCCGCGCGTCTCTCCTGGCTTTTGGTCTTGAGATTTGTCCCTTTGACGAATCCCTTGCGATTGCAGCAGGTGTTATGCGAACGGCAACCCGGGATGCGGGCCTGTCGCTTGGCGACCGTGCTTGCTTGGTCCTGGCAATTCGAGAGCAGGCCAGAGTTCTTACCGCAGACCGAGCATGGGCAGCACTCGATTTGGGTATTACAGTAGAACTGATCCGCTGAAATGTGCATAGCTTACAGGGAAAACCGACAAGTGATTATCGTGGGGACAGATTTATTTTTCTCCGGCATCCCGGACTCCACACCATTATACTGAAAAATAAATCTGTCCCTTTTTGTCCCGATCCGTTCGAAGCAATCGACCCTATTGACAGTTTCACCAGTTTTCTAGTACCATTTTCACCAGATATATAATACCAATTCCACCAACCGGGGACGACCCCTGTATGTTAAATGACAACCCTATTCTTCCTCGCCACCTGAGCGTCGAATTACAAAAAGCTCTCTCTTATTCCCGTGTGGTGAACATTATCGGGCCGAGACAAGCAGGAAAGACAACGCTCGTCAGAGACATTCTGAATGTGGGCAAGTTTATCACGCTGGATGATCGGAACACGCTCAATGCCATAGAGGACGATCCCTCAGGGCAGCTCGGGAGCCTTCTGAGCCATCTTGCAGAGGCGCCACTGATCATTGATGAAGCGCAGCGCTCAAAGAAGCTCGCACTTGCCATCAAGATGATTGTCGATGCGAACAGGCGCAAGGGTCAGTTCATCCTGACCGGGTCATCCAATGTGTTTACGACAGCAGACGTAGCGGACTCTCTTGCCGGGCGTGTGCTGACCCTCAAGCTCTGGCCCTTGTCAATCGCTGAAACGAGGTCGCAGCCGCCGTGCCGTCTGCTGGATTGGGCAGTCTCAAACTCCCCCGATTTAAGGCGTCTGCCCCCAGCCGAACCGTTGACGCGCGCCGCTTATATCGATCTCCTGCTGCGCGGTGGATATCCGGAAATCAGGAGCTATCCGCTAGCGCCCAGACAAGCCGCGTATCGAAATTACGTGGATGCCGTGGTCGACAGAGACATCGCAGATCTGCTGCCCGTGCGCAAGACTGATGCACTGCGGCGCATGATCGATCAATTAGCCGTTCGCACCGGTTCGGAACTCAATATCGCAGAGTTATGCGAAATTATTGGGGTGCAGAGGAAAACCACGGAGCAGTATCTTGATGTTCTCTTGAAACTCTCAATTGTCACCAGACTTGGGGCCTGGGCATCCGGTGAAACCCGGCGCGAAATCAAGAACTCGAAAAATCATTTTGTGGATACGGGAATCGCTTCAGCGCTACGTAACCTGAAACCGGATTCCTTTCATGCCGACGCAAATCCAACCGCTCTTGGCGGTCTGATGGAAAGCTTTGTCCTATCGGAGTTGATCCGCGCAGCGCCCTTTCAGGAAAATAGTTTCCGCTTCTATCACTGGCGCGATCAAAGGGGTCATGAAATAGACATACTCGCGGAAAGCGCCAACCACCTGGTAGCAATTGAAGTCAAAGCGTCATTATCGGTAGGCACTGGAAGCTTCAAGCACCTGGACTGGTTCGGCAGCGATGGACCGGGTAAACGTCGACAGGTCACCTCTATTGTATTTTATCTCGGCGACCAGCAACTGACATTCGGTGAACGGAGATACGCCCTGCCGATAAGCTGTTTGTGGGGACAGGTTTAAACCTGTCTCCCTTTCTTCCAGTCTGTCCCTATTTTTTTATATTATATGATAATAATATCTCTATTATAGAAACATATTTGCCATTAAATATAACTAATGTTATATTTTTCGCGCAATATATTTCTATAAGAGATACGAAATGGGTTTAAAATATAAGTCTACATTTAAGACGCTGGGACCGCGGGCCGCACAACTGTTTACTGACTTGAATGAACGGCGTCGGTCGACGTTCATGCTGGCAGACGTGGAATCCATCACTGGCCTGTCACCGGCTGCCGCCCGCAACCTGGTACATAAGGCAGAGCGGCGGGGTCTTGTGACACGGCTCAAACCAGGTTTGTATAACCTGGTTCCATTTCAAATGGGTCGAGCGCATGAACATGTCGATAGCCCCTACCTGATAGCCCATGAAATGGTGGGGGCAAATCGGTACTTCCTGTCCCACGGCACAGCGTTTGAGTTCCATCGCATGGTGACACAGCCGATTTTGACCATGTATGTGTCATGTGCAAAAAGGATACGCCCTCAAACAGTTGGCGGCTACCCGTTCAAATTCATTCATGTCAGCGAAGCTAAAACATTCGGGACAATGAAACACTGGGTGGATGGACAACGGTTTGTGATGATCAGTGACTTGGAGCGTACCGTCATTGATAGTTTGCGTCACCCTGCCCATGTCGGTGGAATCACGGAGGTGGGTAAAGGTATGTGGATGAAGCGTGATTCACTGAACGTGGAACGTTTGTTGGAATATGCGGAGCGTCTCGGCGTCGGTGCAGTAGTACGTCGGCTTGGGTACTTACTTGAGTTCTATGAATTGACCAATGCCGACACGCTTGAATACCTGCGCTCAATGTTAACAAATACGTATCAGCGCCTCGATCCGGTGTTACCAGCGGGTGGACAGTATTTTTCACGTTGGCGACTTCAATTAAATGTATCCCCGGAAGAACTGAATACCGTGAGACTCGGCTGATGATCCCCCAACGGAATATTTCACTCATTGCAAATACACTGACGACAGACAGCGGACGACGTACTCCTGAAGCTGTGATCGAACGAGACTATATGTTAGCGTGGTTCCTGACCGGCTTGGCTGATCATCCACTGCGCAAAAAACTGGCGTTTAAAGGCGGCACCGCCTTACGACGTTGTTGGATCGAGGGTTATCGATTTTCAGACTCCGACTGTACGACTTGATATTTTTAATGATTGAGTTACATTGTCTTAGAGTATAGCCAACTCTGGAAAGCGATACCTCTTTCCAGAGTTGGCAGAGTGGTTTAATGCCCCGGGTTGATAACCCGGCAAGGGTAATGCCCTTCGTGGGTTCGAATCCCACACTCTCCGCCAAGCCTCCATCAATAAGTCACAAGGCCTTATTGATGGAGGCTTGTCCGGTTATGGTGGGAGTGAATCGGCGAACAAGATATAAGCTAGAATTCAAATTACGGATAATACGGATTGTTTATTATGGGATTGTCAGCTTGCCCGCACCCGGGACAATTATTGATTTGTGATTTTTCCGGTTTTGTGCCGCCAGAAATGACAAAAAGACGGCCTGTTGTCGTACTGTCGAGAAGGTCGCGAAAGTCGTTAACCTGTACTGTAATACCACTCTCAACCAGTCCGCCGGATGGTCCACAGCCATATCATCATTTGATGGATTCGGCATCTCTTGCGGGCAAGTTTACAAGGGATGAGACTTGGGCTAAATGTGACATGGTAACAACTGTTTCAATAAACCGTCTTGACAGGATATTGATAGGTCGTGATCCTCGAGGAAAACGTATGTATTCAACCTCTTGCATCACGATGCATGATTTCTTAGCCATAAAAGATGGTGTGAGATTCTGGCTGACTCTCTAATTTGTTCCTATTTTTCATTTGTCAGCAATAAATATTCCTGTTGTCAGCAATAAATATTCTTGACTATTAACATGTAACGCGCCATGATCGATTCCGTTCCCGTGAATTCCGGGCAAGTGAGACTACCTGATGCGTCCCATCCATGGGACGCACCCTTCAGGCGCTCTTCGAGCGTCCAAATCTGCTCCAGGCAGATTTGTCGGTAGCAAATCCTGGCGTTGGTGATGCCAAGCCTGCCGGGGTTTCGATAAGGCCTCTTCGGAGGCCTTTGGCTTTTTTTGTCAGGGGTCTTACCGGTCTCCGTAACTCACTACAGCGGCGGCGTTAGTTGCTGGCGTGAAAAAATTGTGACAGGTCCGCGTGCTGGGGCGGGCTATATTGCGACTGTAACAAAAACTGTGTAAACCGCCTATCATTAACCTTCAACCAGTTCTGAACCAGTTCTAGGGACACAATACTTAATTCTGGAATACCCATGCGCGTACGGGCAGACCCTTGGGGGATGAGGGATTTATTGGCAGGATTGAGGGGGTGTTGGGCCGGTCGCTGAAAAAGAAAAAACCAAGGCCAAAACAACGGCAGGATAATTAAGTATTGTGTCCCCTGAATTTCTGAATTTCCTGAGGAATAAAAATCCGAGGGTGCTAATTAAGAGCCTCGAACAACGTCGCTGTTCCTGATTGTGCGGCGTCAACAACCTATATTCAGAATTATACTGCCTAAGATGACCTCATTTCACCTCCGCGTTGTGCTTCCTTGGAAATCACTTCGAGTGATTTTTCATGGTTTAGCGCAGCACGTATTGACTCCAGTACATTTTTCTTGCCAAGGCGTGTGAGCTTCGCAGAGGAAATACCAAAACGTTGGACCCCGAGGTTAATCACCTGATCCTTTGTGTAGTTTTCATCATCCAGTATTTTTTCGACCTCCTGTGGCGGAAGAGATTCCAGATTAGATGGAAGTATTGCTTTAATCTTCTTTGGGGAAGTTTCACGGAATCTCCGTAGAGTTGCCTCTCTGATAATATCGGCAAGATCAGGAACAGGGCGGTTTGAATAAGGCCGTAAGGCATTGACCAACTGTCGAAGCCCATCACTTAATTCCGAGTTGCCTGTTTTTGCTTCACTGTACAGGTTCGCCAGGCGCGATAAGTATCGAACGATATCGTCAACCAGCAAATAATTTGCCTGGGCATTGGGATCAGGTTCTCTAACCGAATTCTGCTGTTCGTCATTCATAGGCTGTCAACCCTCTGTTTAAGTTCGGTTGTCAGTTTCTCAAACTGTTTATGAATTCCTCGCCCACCTACGTTCTGGGTCGAACTCCGATCATAAACCGGAACGCCATCTGCCAAGGCCTGAGACAGACCTGTTCCCTGAACAATATAGGGTTTTACCAACATATTTTTCCAACGCCTTTTCAGCGAATCGAGATGCTGAGTGTGATCATTGGTATATCCAGAGTAGCCCCCAGCAGTCTGTATTCGAGTGATTACCAACCCGACAAGTTTAGTCTCGGACACGTACATCTTTCTTGGTTCTCCCATTGCAGCTAGCGCATTCAATCGGGTATCAATGCCAGTCCGTACCATTTCGTACAGATGGGGTGCTCCACGCTCCATCACTGCTTCCGGAACAACGGGAATGATATAACCATGGCTAGCTGCAATGGCGTTCTGGGAAACGATTTTCGTCGCGGGTGGACAATCGAAAATAATATAATCGTATTCATCATTAATTCCGACATCTTCAATCCAACGACATATAAGAGTTCTCTTGTTCCATTCCGAGTGGATAGCGTTACCCTGATGTGAAGCCGTCAGTTCAATTTCGGTATCATCAAGTTGCAGGCTGGCAGGAACGAGGTCCATGCTGTTATAGCCCCTATTCCTGATTGGCTCTCTGAGAATAATTTCATCACCGGGTGGGCCAGATGATTGGCCAACAAACGGTTGAAAGACCTCATTAATCGTACATTTTTCATCGACTGCTTTTTGCCATTTATCAGCCTTTAAGCAAACAATGGATAAACTGCTTTGGTGGTCCACGTCTATCAGCAGTACTCTGGCATTATGATACTTTGCCAGTCCAGTGCCGAGGTGATATGCAAGGGTGGTTTTACCAACCCCACCTTTGAAGTTGATAATACTTATACGTTTGGCCATTTCAATTCCTCCTGCAAAAATCCCGTTGGTCCGTTGATATCAGCCGTCTAATGAGGCTTTTTTCTGCTCCGATACAGGTAAATGCCAATCTTCACCCATCGGATATACTACCCTTGCACAAGCTCAAATAGTTGTCCTGATCTTATAACATGCTTCATAAAACAGTCAATAAGGAACCTCTATTTATTCGGTCAGATGATATAATAGCGGTGACTTATTTCAACTCTTTCCTCAAGGTGGTTTCATGAAGACACAAGACATATTCGGTTCGTTGTTTGACTTGCAAGACACCCGCTTGAATAAACTGAAGGATCCCCTGGTGCGGTTGGGTGAGGTAGTGGACTGGGAGGCATTTCGTCCGCTATTGGTGCGTATCCGTCCCACGACCCGCAAGCGCAAGGCGGGTGCGCCGCGTCGGGATGAGGTGCTGCTGTTCAAGGGGTTGGTGATACAGCATTTGTACGGGTTGAGTGATGAGCAGTTGGAATATCAGCTTGAAGACCGGCGCAGTTTTCAGCGGTTTATGGGGTTGGATAACTATCATCGGGCGCCGGCTGCGAAGACCTTCTGGGCGTTTCGTGAGAAGTTGGTGGAGCTGAAATTGATGGAGGAACTGTTTGCACGGTTTGCCGAGCAGTTAGCAGACTTGGGGTATCGGGCGCGCACGGGGCAGTGGGTGGATGCGTCCCTGGTGCCGGCGCCGGTGCAGCGCAACACGCGCGAGGAGAATGCGGCGATAAAGGCGGGGGAGGCACCGGCGGGCTGGGACGATGAGGCAGCCAAATCCAAGCGGCGGCAGAAGGACGTGGAGGCACGTTGGACGAAGCAGCGGGGCAGGAGTCATTACGGGTACAAGAATCACGTGAACGTGGACAACAAGCACAAGCTGATACGCACGTATGCGGTGAGCGCGGCGACTGTGCATGATTCCCAACTGCTCGATGAGTTGTTGGATGAGCACAACAGCAGCAAGGCGTTATGGGCGGACCGCGCCTACCGTTCCAGGGAGCAGGAGGAACGCTTGCAGGCCCAGCGCTACCGCAGCCACATTCAGCGCAAGGGGCGCCGCAACAAGCCGTTGACGGCGTGGGCGCAGCAGGGCAACCGCACGCGGGCCAAGGTGCGGGTGCGGGTGGAACACGTGTTCGGGGCGCAGTGTGCGACCCGGGCCAAGCTGATACGCTGTATCGGGCTGGCGCGCAGTGAGTTGGCCATTGGGATGCTGAACCTGGTGTATAACATGCGACGATTGTGTTACCTGGAAGGGGTCAGCGCGCCCGCATGACGGGGAACAGGCATAAAAGGGTGTTAAACAGACACCTGAAGGGGTCAAACAGCCCGTTTGGTGGGTAGACAGAGGCCCATCAGCGCATGTATGGCATAGCTTTATATACAAAATAGTCCGCTTGCCTGCTCACGTAGGCAATGTGCCAGAAAACGTCAATAAATAGAAGTTCCCAATACATTGTCCGGGTGCAATACATATTGGACAAACTTATATCAGCTTCCAGTGAAGAAGAGGGAAAGGCTGACAAAAAATGAGTATGGATTTGCGAGAATAACGGGGTTTATACTTTCTATATCCAAAAACACTGAGTGGATGAACATGGCGATTATAGAATTGACTGGTTGGAAATCGGGAACAAGGGAGGCACCAGGAGCATTGGGGTTCGGAGTAAAGCTAATGGATCGTAATAAACTGTTCAAAGGGCTGAGTGAAGTTGTCCTCGAACTGCCTCTCTGCAACGGTGAAGTGCAGCCCCTGAATATCGAACTAAGCCCATCATTCTGGCGCACATGCTCGGAAATTCGTAGCCAAAGCATCGGTAATTGGATGAAAAAGCGGGGCGATTGCCCATGGCCCTTCCGGGATCCTCCGAAATACCAGGCAGAAATGAAAGGCAATCATATAAGGATCCTTTGCAAGATTAATTAGTCGGTCTGGCGATAAGACTCAGTGGCATGAATTCGCTATTTTATGAGTGTCCCAAACTCCCGCCGGTCTTCTTGCTTCGCCGGACTCGTATCTCGAAAGGCTGGCATCCTATACAGCCGGTAATGAACGCCGACTTCGATGCTTGGCGGCGGTCCAAACCCAAGGGGTCATCGAACGCCTGACTGTTCCGATACTGCAACTTCTGGTCCGGCTGATCGGTCCTTCCTGCAGACCTTATTCTCTTGATTCCACTTCGGAAGAAGACATTACTGTGACAGCGGCCATGACAGCGCCGGACCACATTCGGAGATTCATCAATCAACTGGCATCCGTCCCAACCCGGGCCGCTACCGATGCTCTCGAAACGCTGTCGTCCGACGATGAGCTGCTCCCTTGGCGGTCCTATCTCAACGATGCCAAATATCAACAGAACATCACGCGACGTGAAGTCGAATTTCAGCATCCCGAGGTCGAGCAGGTGCTTGAGGTACTCGATAATCGCAATCCTGCGAACGCTAACGACCTCGCCGCGCTGACGTTTGAATATTTACGCGTAATATCAAAAAACATCCGCTATGGAAACACATCCGACTGGCGCCAGTATTGGAACGTAGACTCTTACAATCGACCACAGAACCCGAAACCGGAAGACGCGTGCCGGGATGCACTGTTATCAGCTTTACAAGACAGGTTAAAGCAATTGGGTATCGACGCCCAACCGGAGGGTCGTTACGCCAACGACAAACGGTCAGACATTCACGTATGTTACGGTAGTTTCAACGCTCCGGTGGAGGTTAAGAGAAGCTGTCATCGCGATCTTTGGAGTGCGATAAAAACGCAGTTGATTGCCAAATACACTCGGGACCCGGGCGCAGATAGTTATGGAATTTATCTCGTATTCTGGTTCGGAGACACGGAACATTGTCGACCAAAACCCGCGTCGCTACGCTCCGATGGGTGGCAGCTTTGCCCCGTTCCGGGTGGCAGCTTTCACGTGTGATGGGCGGCAGGATTCAGTGAAATACGCAGGTAGTGTCAAGAATCTTTCGCATTTTTTTCTCTGGGGTGATCCCGGTAGTCATTCATGCTGCTGAGTAAATAGCCTCTTTATCCATCTCTTTCAGCAGTTGCATATTCATATACTTGTGGGTTCCCAACTTGGTCGCAAAACATGCCCCCGGCTGACGACTTGCCGGGATGAGTTGATGAGTTGGTGTGAAGCGCAAATCCAACCCACAGCATCATCCCCTGCTTTTTTCGCATGGATTCCCCCTTTAATGTCAGTCGATGCGCATTATGCACCAGCCGGTCGAGGATGGCATCGGCGAGGGTGTTATCGCCGATGGCGGCATACCATTGGTCGACGGGGAGTTGGCTGGCTATCAGGGTGGAGGCGGACTGATAGCGGTCATCCATGAGGGGCATGAGGTCATGGCGCTGAGCGGTGTTGAGGGTGTCCATGCCCCAGTCATCGAGGATGAGCAGTTGGGTCTTGGTGAACGGGTGCAGGAGTTTGTGGTAGCTGCCGTTGGCCTTGGCCTGGGTGAGGGTGAGGAACAGGCGGGGGAGGCGGAAGTAGCGGGTGGCGTATCCTTGCCGGCAGGCCGGGTGGCCGAGGGCGCAGGCGATGAAGGTTTTACCTGAGCCACAGGGGCCGGTGATGAGCAGGTTATGGGCGCGTTGCAGCCACTCGCCCTGAGCGAGTTGGGCTATCTGTGCCGGTTGCAGGTCACGGGATGATTGGTAGTCGATAGCCTGGCGGGATGCGTGCAGTTTGAAGCGCGCCTGGCGGATGAGGCGCGCTTGGTTACGTTGTTCCCGTTGCAGGCATTCTTGCTCGAGCAGGAGGGCGAGTCGGTCGAGGAACGGGAGGGGGTCGTAGGTGGCGGGCTGTTCGGTTTGTTGAGTGAGGGCCTGTGCCATACCGGGCAGTCTGAGGTCGCGCAGGCGTGTCAGGGTGTGTGCGGTGGTGGTCATGGTGGTGTCTCCGGTTAGTTGACGTGTTGCGGCCTGCGGACAGTCTCGTGGTCTTGGGGCAGCGGGGGGGTAGCTGCGGTATCCGGCTCGGGGGTGTCGATGAGTGAGTCCTGGTTCGACTCCAGCAGGTGCTTGACCTGTTTGAGGCGCACCAGGCCGTTCTGGTTGGCTATTTGGCAGGCGGCATTGAGGCGGCTGTCAGGGTAGCGTTTGCTGAGTTGGAGCAATCCTAAGCAGGTGCGATAGGCCTGCTCGGGGTGGGTGCGGCGCTTGGGGGACCACTGTTGCTGGGCGCGGTGGCGTGCGGGCAGGTGGGCCGGGTTCGTGGTGAAGCCGGGGGCGTGCCGGCGCGCATGCGTGGCGATGCAGCGTTGGTGGACGTAGAGTTCAATCAACGAGTTACCGGCGTGTAACTCCAGTCTCTCGCCCACGTACTGGTGCGGCACGGAGTAGTCATGCTGTTGATATTGAACGTGGTAGTCGATATGCACGGTCACCGGTTTGATGTGGAGGTAATGGTAGGGTTGAGGGGGCAACGGTTTTAATGCCGGTGGGGCGAGGGACTCAAAGGCGCTGCGGCGGCAGCCGGGCGTGCGTTTGAAGGGACGGTTATTAAGATCGTCCAGTCAGGCGGCGCTATGACGGTTCAACTCGTCCAGGGCGAAGAAGCGGTGGTGGCGCAGGCGGGCCAGGATCCAGCGCTGCCCCAGCAGCACGCCCTGCTCGGCCTTGGCCTTGTCGCGGGGTGTATAGGGGCGTGCGGGGAGGATGGCGGTCTGGTAGTGCTCGGCCCATTGCTGGTAGCTGGGGTTGATGTCGGGGTCGTAGCGGCAGGCACGGCTGACGCCGCTGCGCAGGGTGTCGGGGACGATGAGGGCGGGGACGACGCCGAAGAAGGACAGGGCGCGGGTGTGGCTGGCGAGCCAGTCGGGGAGTGATTGGGTCCAGGTGGCCTCGGCGAAGGTATAATCGGAGGCACCCAGCACGGCGACGAAGAGTGGTGCCGGGCGCACCTCGCCGGTGCTGGCGTCGATGCTGGGCACGGTGTCACCGCCGTAATCGACAAAGCACTTCTCGCCGGCCTTATGCCCCTGGCGCATGGTGCGCGGTTGTTGGCCGAGCCAGTGGCGGTAGCGGTCACAGAACTGGGAGTAGCTGCAACACCGGTTCGGGTCGCGCTGGGTATAGTCTTCCCACACCAGTTGCCGGGTCATGTGCGGACGCTTCAACTCCTCGTGGACCGCCGCCCAGTCCGGTGCCTCACAACGCGACCCCGTGCCGGTGTCGGCGCCGGGGTAGAACAGCTCGGCCAGGCGGGCATCATCCAGCTCGGCCGGCAAGGGCCAACTCAGGTGCAACGTCTCCGCCCGGCTGATGAGCTTCTGTACGCCGCCGACACTCAGTTTGGTGCTGCGGCTGATGGCGCGGATGGATAGACCGGCCAGCAGCCGGCGCCGTAGTATCTCTCGTAGTGTACGCAGGGTGGTTCTCTTGTTTGACATGGCAGGTTCTCCCAAAAAAAGGAGATACCGTACCACCGGGTTACAAGTCCCATGCGTTGGGGGTGATTCCGGTTCAACGTGAACACTGATTCCGGGAATGTGAACACCGATTCCGGAAAGGCCCGAAAAGTGTTCACGTTCAACCGGAATCAGTGTTCACGTTCGACCGGAATCCGCACTTCAAGCACTTGAACTGGTTCTGTAACATTGGGCCGGGAAAACGTCGGCGCGTCACTTCCATTGTATTTTACCTGGGCGACCAGAAGCTGACCTTCGGTCAGAGGGCCTATGCCCTTCCAATAAGCTGTTTGTGGGGAGTCGCCAAAAGCGTTGGATGAATCATGTCGCTGATACATTGCCGGCAAGCTGATCTCAACACCTTGAGGCGCTTTCGTGTCTGTGTCTTGCCGGGCGTCTTTTCCAAAGCATTGTCTCCACCAAAATTCAGGGCAGATCTCTTGCGATCACAACGGGTCTTGTGCGAACAGCAACGCGGGATACGGGCCTGTTGCTTGGCGATCGTGCCTGCCTGGCCCTGGCAATTCGAGAGAAGACCAGGGTTGTTACCACAGATTGGGCATGGGCTACACTCGATTTGGATATTGCAGTGGAATTGATCCGCCGGAATTTGATTAGCTTGCAGATGCGTATTTAGCTGGAGAAAGAAAAACCTGAAGCCTACTGTAGTTATGTAACCATTGACTGAATGCTTCGGTCGTTTATTTTTCTGTTCCAGCACCGCCCGGTGTCACCCAGACAGGTATTCTCTAATCTGTTATAATCTGATATAGTTGTATATATCAAGTTATTCTGATGCAAAATGATATAGTCGGGTATATCAGATTATTTGCTATGACGGGAAAAAGCACAAAATTTGATCATCGGCTGAAGTATATCCCGGCTGAAATCGTCTTAAAACTCGCTCAAATTGATGAGTTGAAGGGACGATGGGTCGCCGGAGCACAGCTTGGCGTCCAGGTGTTAGGACGTCTTAAGCGTTCTGTTCTGATTACCTCCACCGGCGCATCGACTCGTATAGAGGGTGCACGCCTTTCAGACAAGGATGTTGAGAATCTGATGCGTGGTATTGATATTCAGAAATTCACCAATCGGGACAAACAGGAAGTGAAGGGATACTACGAACTCCTTGAGAACGTTTTTAATTCATGGAGGACACTGTCTTTTAACGAGAATACCATTAAGCACTTCCACCAGGAACTTCTCAAATATGTTGAAAAAGACAAACCACATCGCGGTAATTACAAAAAGCGGGAGAACAAGGTGCATATGGTTGATGAGGCTGGCCAATCGCTTGCTATCCTCTTTAATACCACTGAGCCCTATCTCACCCCCAAAGAGATGCAGGAGTTGGTTGAGTGGAGCAAGCAATCGCTTGCAGAAAAAAGGTATCATCCTCTGCTCATCATCGGGCACTTTCTTGTTCAGTTCCTGGCTATTCATCCATTCCAGGATGGCAATGGCAGACTTAGCCGCATCCTGACAAATCTCCTTCTGCTCAAAGAGGGTTATGTGTACATGCCCTACATCTCCCATGAGAAACTGATTGAAGATAATAAGCCGGAATACTATATCGCTCTTCGTCAAACTCAGAAAATGCTTGATGCGAAAAAAGATAATATCGTAGCGTGGCTTGATTTCTTCCTCACCATGCTCCTCAAGCAGGCCCAGATGGCAGTTGAATTACTCGCAAAAGAAAAACTTGAGAAGTTGCTCACCGCAAAGCAAATGGCAGTCTGGGAGTATCTTCGGAAAGTTGACAGTGCACGACCTGGTGAAATTGCTGAGAATACAAACGTTGTGCAACCAACAGTGAGACAGGCACTGGATAAGCTTTTGCGTCTCAAAAAGATTGAAAGAATCGGGCAGGGTCGGTCCACGCAATATCGAAAAATTTAATCACTACGCGATACGAGGGGGTCGGACCAATATAACTCAATATAACTCAATGATTATAGAGGATAAAATTCTCAATAGCGCGCTGTTTTAAGGATTAGAACAGGGTTTTCACGGCGGAAAATATCATGTTAAGCAAGTGACATTTCTTACAATGTCTTTTTTCGTAATAAAACGCGTGTTCTAACGATTGGAAAAGGTCATGTACAGACGGATTATCAATTAAAATCAAACAGTTATAGTTTTTATACTGGTCTGACCCTGGATGAACAAGTCTTTCCCAAGAGTTCTGACAAACGGAGTGAATTCTCTCAGGCCGCTTGACACATTATAGCTCTTAGTCATATAATTAGCTAACTGTTATATCAAGGAACCGGCGATGCCTTTAGTGAATGTACATGAAGCAAAGACCCAATTGTCGCGTTTGCTCGCGCAAGTCGAGGACGGCCAGGAGGTCGTCATAGCCCGTAACGGCAAACCGGTAGCTCGGCTCGTGAGTTGCAATAGCCGCGGCAAGCGTGAATTCGGTTCCCTCGCAGGGCAGGTCTCGATTGACGACAACTTTTTTGATCCGCTTCCGGAAGCGGAACTGACTGCCTGGAATACGTGAGCATTGCAACTTTTGCTCGACACCCACGCATTCCTGTGGTGGCTTGCCGGAAGCGAAAAGCTGTCGCAATCAGCCCGCCAGGCGATTGCGGATGAAGCAAACGACGTACTGGTGAGCGCAGCCTCTGCCTGGGAGATAGCAACCAAGCATCGCCTCGGTAAACTTCAAGGCGCTGAAATGGTCGCCCAAGACATTGCAGGCACCATTGCCAGTCAGGGTTTTGAGGAACTGGCGGTTAGCGTGGATGACGCCGGACGCGCCGGCGAACTGCCTGGCCCTCTACGCGACCCGTTCGATAGAATGCTCATATCACAGGCGCTTGCACGCAACCTTGTCTTAATCTCGATTGAAACGCCGTTCGACCGATACGGCGTTCGCCGACTTTGGTAACCCTGGGCGACTTCGGTTACAAGACTTATCTCATTGAAAATCCGCCCAGAACTTCTGCACCGGAAGTCCGGTGTACTCGGCCAGCAGGGCAACATCATCCTGAAACTTCTCTTTGAGCATCTGCCTGGTGTGCGGGGCCATTTCCTCTTTCTTAAGGTTCGCCTCCATCACTTTCCGGTATATCTGCTTTGAGCAGGCATACAAAGGCGTTGTCTTGACCGCATTCTTGACTTTTCTGACAACCAGTTTGTCCGTCATAATCCAGTGCAAGAGGCGATTTTGCGGATATCCGAAATGTTTGCATGAACTTTACCGGGGCCTGCCTGGAAGGGTCCGATGTTCAGAAAATCCAACACCTTGTCCGTTGCCAGGCCCGTTACGATGTCTTCTTCAAACAGAAGCAACAACACTCGTTCAAAATTGTCCAGATAGGCTTTGACCTGTTCGGCGTATAATCCGACGCCGACGTAATTCCACCCCCAAGCCCAATTTGCTGTACGACGTTGCTCCTCCGCATCCAGAGCATCCTCAAAACTCAAATTCTCCCAACCGTCGCGCACATGGTGGAGGTAGTTCGAATAAGCCCTTTCAACGGGATTTCGCAAAATAATAATAATCGGTATCTGCGCATTGATTTCGTTAAGAATTTTAGGAACTGAAACTTGGCAATGATACAGGTAATCAGGTGATATATCCCCACTGAGTTGGTCGGGTTTTGCATTTATAAATAGTTTTTTATATTCATCTAAAGTTTGAGGATTATCAATCGGTGATACTGTCCTTGGCCCCGCAATATCTCTCGGCATACAAGAAAAATATCGAGATTCCTTGCGCTGAGGCATAAAAATTCGGGGATGCTCACGGAGAATCTCGAACAATGTCGTTGTCCCTGACTGAGCGGCGCCGACAACGAGAAAATCAGCCATTTTATTTTGTTTCAATGTTCTTCCGGGGTTGCTGTTAAAGCCGGATTATATCAGCCGCTGACAACGGCTTTTCATATGGCGTAAGGAAGAATGAATAAAGTGCAATGCTGTGTTGAAAATAATCATATATCAGCGATTTATCAGGTATGTTTTATGCGGTAAAATCTGCGCCATCAACAATAAAAGAGTTGTAGCGATGCAGTGTGGCCATAGAGAGAAGAACGTAATCGCATTGGCTGCGTCGTATCGATTGTAAATATTTATATAGTAGGAGACAGTAAAATTCTTAAACGCATCAAAGTTTGGGGTGCAGGGTGATAGGCGACCGGAAAAACACTCTCTGGTGGCGTAGACTGAACATACTGATCAAGCGCGCCATGGTACACAATATTCCGGGTTTTGGTCCTCCGAAGATTGTACTGACCGAACACCCCAAGTCAGGCGGAACCTGGGTGAGCCAGATGGTAGCCGAATATATGGACATGCCCAATCCGCGCGATCATTTACCGACACGGCGCCGGTGCATACTGCATGGTCATTACCTCTACGTCGACAGTGCCAATGATACTATCGTTATGTGGCGCGACGGGAGAGACGTAATCGTATCACACTATTACTATCATCTGTTTCATAGAAGAACGACGATGCGGGGCTGGGCAGAAGAGCAGCAGCAACGACTCGGTATCAAAGACCCGCGCGACGTACAACGCTACTTACCGAGATACATCGAGTATTGTTTCACTGATGGGCCCCCACTCCATATGACATGGACAAGTTTTATCGAAACGTGGAAGAACCGGACAGGATGCGTGAAGACCAGCTATGAGGCAATGAGGGAAAATCCCAGACGCGAGATGAAAAAGATTCTTCAATATATCTCGGAGCAAAAGATCGATGATGAGAAACTTGTCTCATGTATTTCAAAATTCTCATTTGAGAACGTCACGGGCCGCAAACCTGGCGAGGAAAATGCTCACTGCTTTGTCCGTAAAGGCATCGTCGGGGACTGGAAGAACCATTTTACGCGGGAAGCACGGGAAGTATTCGATCATTATGCCGGTCATGCGCTGATAGATCTGGGCTATGAAACAGATCACTCTTGGGTGGATGTCTGATAAACATCCCGACTTCGACGGTTTATTTTTCTAACTGATTGATTTTGTTGAAGACGAGTTTGCCCGTAGGCACTACAAATGCCCTATGTTCAAAGCAGGAAGGCAGGGAATTATTTGAGTTCGTAAGGTGTGCCGGAGCAGTTTGCTGAGGGCCTTGTCCCGGTCGTGGCGGTCTTTCTCGGCCCGTACCGGGGAGTAGCTGATCACCAGTTGGCGGGAGTCGTGGGGCACGTCCAGCACGCCATGCGGGCGGACGCCCGCGCCCCCGGGAAGTTAGCGGGAACACCTGCTGGAAACGATGCTATATTGACTTTTGGGAACCTGTATTGTGATCGCTTATGTGGCCGCATCGGCAAAAACCAATTGATGAATCCGTATGGAGAGCGGCGCTTGACGCCCTTCCTGCGCTTGCACCGCTGGATGCAAGCGAACGCGCCAGGTTGCGGGAACTTTCCGCTCGTTTTATCGCCGGCAAGTCCATCGAACCGGTACGCGGACAGTGCCTTGATGCGCTGGACCTGGTTGTGATCGCGGCCCAGGCCTGTCTGCCTGTTCTTGTTCCTGGTCTTGGCGCCTACAGTTCGTGGCATAGTATCGTAGTCTATCCCGGCAGCTTTGTCGCGCGGGAATACGAGATGGATGAGGCTGGCGTTGAACATGAGTGGGAGGAAGCCCGAGCCGGCGAGGCCTGGTTGTGTGGCCCGGTTATCCTTTCCTGGGAAGATATCGCAGCCTCAGGGCAGGGCGAGGGTTATAACGTCATAATCCATGAGATGGCTCACAAACTTGACATGTTGCATGGTGGGGCAAACGGCTGCCCGTCGCTGCACCGGGGTATGGACCTCGAAGCCTGGAACCGGGACTTCGGCGCGGCTTTCGAGGATATGAACCGCCGTATCGATGCCGGCGAGACGCTGGTGATAGACGAGTACGCCGCCGAGGACCCTGCTGAGTTCTTCGCTGTTACCAGCGAGTATTTTTTTGATGCGCCAGCTGTACTTGACAGCGCCTACCCTGCCGTCTACAGGCGCCTGAGCGACTTCTACCGCCAGGACTGCGTATTCCGGTGAAGGTGAACACTGATTCCGGTTTACATGGTGCAGAACGTTCCGGGATTCGGGCCGGCAAAGGTCGTGCTGACCGAACACCCCGACGCAGATTCTCCACCGTCTTCGTGCGACAGCCGAACGCCTCGGCAATCTGCCGGTCGCTCCAGCCCGGCCCGTCGACATCCGCCTTCAACAACATCTGCGCACGCCGCACTTTCTCGCTGCTCCCCTTGAGTCGGTGAATCGTCTCGCGACAAATCGCGCGTTCTGCGTCGGTGAGCCGAACGATATATTTCTTGTGCATACCATGCACCTCGCTGTCGGTCAGAGTGAGTGCCTGATAGTATTGCAGATAAGGACATTATGTTCTATAACTTTTAATTATGACATAGCACTAGGCACTACAACAACCTGCCCTAAAACCCGCTTTGATTTATAAGGAATTTTCAGCCCTTCCGGGCGCTCTACACCGTTGAAGTCGGAAAAAACACCGCCAGTCCTCAGCTCAGCTGTGTCGCCGTGCCTCACTCCGTTCGCCCCGCCAAAGCCCGGTAAACCTTTATCGTGCCTCAAAAGGTCGGGCAAGGGGGCATCTCCCCCTTGACCCCCCCTTGGCGATATTGTATTTCGGGGCTGAAAAGGAACTCATCGATATCAAAAATACGCGTGTTCAGGCAGGGTAACCCACGCACGTATGTTTTGAATGCGGCACAGGCGGCAGTAAAGACGTTCCGTTTCATTGGGGATAAACTCTGTAACTGACTGGTATTTTACACTGTACCTGAACACATGGAACGTCTTTGACTAGTTTTACTTACGCGCGCAGAGCGCATTAACGACGATCAGTCCTTTTTGTCGTTTTATCGGCGTTCTTTGACGAAGCGTGAACGTTTTTGCGCCCCCTGCCATTGCCATCTTCAGGTGCGCTGAGAGACTCTGTCAATGCGCTCAGCGATTTCAATAACTGATCAGACAGTTCGTATTCGACAGCCTGTGGGCAAGCTATGATAGTTTTGGCCAGTTCCCTGCGTGACGCCTCCTGTGTCATAGAATCCTGCAAATAGACATCAATTGCATCTTGCAGCATGTCTGGGATAACATCGTGCGCGCTGGCAATATCAATAAAATCACGTACTTCTTTTCGTCGTGACATGGCAGACAGCTTCCCGGTCAGAATATCAACGGGATGCGCCACAAATATGCCATTTGCCGCACGTATCGGACTCTGTGTGGGGGGGATGCCATTAAATGATCTTGTGCTAATGAAATTTATTGTGATACTTCTTTTTGAGGCCGGCATCATGGCATCCACCATGCCACTGGTCCCTCTGAATTGTGCGCCTCTCAGCCATGTGAATTTTTCAATCTCGGCTTTTGTCACCGAACCGTCCCGGAAGAAATCGAAATCCGTAGAATTTCTGTGATTCAAGTACATGGCGAGCGCCGTGCCGCCGTAGAGCCGATATGTTTTCAGATCGTGGGCTACCATCCTCTCCCACAAATCAATCATGTCCTGATCCATGAAATCCATATGAACAGGCTCTAAATTTATATCAGCCACTTTCACTGGAAAGCAATTCCTGTTTTATGTCAGCCCAGGTCTGTTGATTGTTATATATCAGGTCTATGATATGTCTGGGCTGGTGCCATTCTTCGGGGATGCGAAGACGCTCATCCAGCAGGCCCGCGCGCCAGGACCAGTACTTCCAGGAGCGCATGGACACCTGGCCGGGCCTTGCTGTGGTGAGCATATGCACCCAGTCCTCGCGCGGGATTGTCCGCCACAGGAACTCGCAGTGCCCCTCCAAGGCATAATCCAGCGCGTGGCGGAGAAAGACAACCCGGTTGCGCAGGATGGTCCAGGGGTCCCCGTTCCACCACATCTTGTCCGCAATCTCCACCAGTTCGGGGGTGGCGGGCAAAGGATTGTTTACCTTGGGAATGGGCGTGCCGCGCCAATCGTGCTGGTCGGGACGCGGGTCGTAACCCAGTACATCAGGTGATAAAATATCCGGTGAGGTCATGGGGTATGACAAGTATAGCTGACGGCCCCACGTTAAACAATAGGAGTTCTGGGGACACAATACTTAATTCTGGAATACTGCCAATATGTCAAGGCTGGCAATGATCGTTCTACCTGAGTATCCCCACTACATGACGCAACGGGAGAACCGCCGTCGGGATGTTTTCTTTTGTGACGGCGATAATTAATTATTGTGTCCCCTGAATTGCTGAATTGCAGAACTCTACACAATGTTACAGGTTTTAAGCCTGACCCTGTTTGAAAAAGTACCTCTGTATCAATTACTTACGCAGACCGATTACAAAACAGACCGCCATGATATACTTAACCAGTTGAATTTATTCGATTAATTCTTGGGACACTAATGAAAAATTTTAATAAAACTAAAATCAACAAAATTTGAGTTAGAGAGCAGGTGTACTCAACAAGCGTTTTACAAAGCCACCCCCCTTAGAGGTACATACGAGGGGATACGAGGGGGTCGGACCAATATAACTCTATGATTATAGAGGATAAAATTCTCAATAGCGCGCTGTTTTAAGGATTAGAACAGGGTTTTCACGGCGGAAAATATCATGTTAAGCAAGTGACATTTCTTACAATGTCTTTTTTTGTAATAAAACGCGTGTTCTAACGATTGGAAAAGGTCATGTACAGACGGATTATCAATTAAAATCAAACAGTTATACTTTTTATACTGGTCTGACCCTGGATGCGGATCTATATCGATTATACCAATACGGCGTTCTGACATTCGGCTTGCACCAGGCTGATAACTACTTTGACGGAATTATCAGCCGATTTTGCAGGAGAACATCGATCATCAGGAATCCCGAATCTTCCAGTTGACGGGACGGCAGGCAGCCGTATTTCCAAAAATTCCGAACGGTCAGGTATAATACACCCATAATGGAGACAACACTGACCAATGCTGCAAGGCCTGATGATGTACTGTCTCCCGACACGAGACAGGCCGTTAAATTATTCATGACTCGCCTTCATGATCTTGAGTTGCCTAGCATCTCTAAGGTGCTGCTGTACGGCAGCCGCGCCCGCGGCGACCATCAGACGGACAGCGACGTGGATATCGCGGTGGTGTTGTCCGGTTCAGATCCGGGCGATGGCACCTTCTTTGATCTCATGATGCAATTGGCTGTGGTCAGGTCCAGAATCATGATGGGGATGGACAACCCGATGTACGTGGAAGCCTTTGTCGTCTGGGAAGACGAACTGCGCCAACCGAGTAAACAACGCAATCCTGATTTCTACCGCAACGTGCTGGCCGACGGGGTGGATATAACGTGGACGAACAGCAATTAACGCCTGAGCAATATATGGCGCTTGCCTATGAGCGTCTCGGTGCATCACGCTCTGCGCTGGACAACGGTTTTTATCGCGATACATGCACAAGTGCGTATTATGCTGCCTATAATGCGGTTTGCAGCGCTTTGATCGCGCGGGGGCTTGCTGTTCCGAAAACACACAAGGGGGTGAATATCCAGTTTCACCGGCATATTGTCAATGCCGGCATGGTAGATTTAGATATATCGGATTATTTATCTAAAACAGAGAATGCAAGACTTGTGGCAGACTATAGCGGCAAGCTTATTGATGCTGCTGAAGCCGGCAAAATCTATGATATGGCTGAGAAAATCGTAACAACCATCGAGTCTGAATTGGAACAGCTGATAACGAACAAAAAGGATAAGAAGGATGATCAGACAAACGACCATTGACTCCCATCGGCGTCCTTTCATACCATGCACCATTAATTGTGAAACAAGGCCACCCGCTGACTGGGCTGCTAGTCAATACGGTCACACACACTGGCTTCCAGAATCGGTCACATTGCACATTGTGGAGCTTGCCAATCAAGCAGATGACTGACAGATACTAGACCTCAAACCAGGATATTCTGTTTCGGTATTATCTAAAGGATTATAGGTATAACGTTTAAGGAAACTCTGATCAAGTCTTCATAATATGAGATCATAGGCAAAAGTAAACCATCAGGGGAACACGTATGAAACAATCGAGTTTTTCGGACTTGGCCTATGAGCATAAGAAGAAAACGACACGCAAAGAGCGGTTTCTTGGGGAGATGGATGCGATATTGCCTTGGCAGGAGCTTCTGAAGCCGATCTTGAAGAAGTATCCGAAAGCCGGTCAGGGCCGGCAACCCATTCCGGCGGCGGTGATGTTACGGATTTACTTTCTGCAACAGTGGTATGGGTTAAGTGACCCGGGGATGGCAGACAGTTTGTATGACGTGGAGTCGATGCGTCGGTTTGCGGGGGTGGATTTGGAGTCGGTGCCGGCTGAGAGCACGATTTTGAAGTTCCGGCACTGTCTGGCACGTCACCGGCTAACGGCGGAGTTGTTTCGGCTGACCCGGCGCTATCTGTCGGAACAAGGCTTGCTGCTGAGTGCAGGGACGATTGTGGATGCCAGCATTATCAATGCGCCGAGTTCGACGAAGAAACGGGACAGGAAACGGGACACTGAAATGAAACAGACGAAAAAGGGGAATGCCTGGTATTTTGGCATGAAGGCACCTAGTGGCAGTGATGTGCAGGGACGGGTTCATAGTGTGGTGGTGACGCATGCCGTCGTGCATGATTCGGTGGTGATGGCGGACTGTCTGCATGGTGAGGAGGGCGTCATCTACGGCGACAAGGCGTATGCCGATGCGGCACGCCGGCAGGCGGCGTTGGCCCGGGGCATTGACGGGCGGGTGAGCCGCAAGGCGAGACGGGGCAAGCGACTGACGTTAACGCGGACCGGTCGTTTAACCGGAAGAGTAATCGGCCCCGCTCCCGGGTGGAACATGCCTGTGGCGTGGTCAAGCATCTATGGGGGTATCGGAAGGTGCGTTATCGGGGGTTGGAGAAGAATGCGGCACAGGTGTTTACCCTGTTCGCCCTGGCCAACTTCTACCTGGTCAGGCAGGCATTGGCAGAGACATGAGGATTAATCTGTCTGCAGGTTGGACGGGAATGAGAACATCGCTTCACAGCGATGCAAAAGCGTAGTTGTCAGGTCTGTTATACGCCGGTTTTGCCTGAAACAAGACAATATTTTTAAAAACGGGGCTTAATCAGAGCTTCCTTAATTTAATTGCACCAGCAAGACGCTTCAGCGGGTTCATAAAAAACCAACCGTTTTTCTTTGC
This sequence comes from Gammaproteobacteria bacterium, assembly GCA_965222155.1. Classification (GTDB taxonomy): domain Bacteria; phylum Pseudomonadota; class Gammaproteobacteria; order Eutrophobiales; family Eutrophobiaceae; genus JAAXHV01. Next base: position 107,087 of record CBDCTH010000004.1, on the reverse strand, counting down.
CCAACATTCCCCATGGAAAACCAGACGAAATAAGCTGATCAAGCAGGTCCTGAGGACCACCTTTTACAAAGGGATCTTCCCACTCAGATTCTTTCATCCCAACCGGCGCGCCTGAACCGCATACAACTTTCAGAATGGTTCTCGTTGCCAAGTTACTTCACCTTGAGAAGCTGCTGCCATCGCAAAAAAAGTGCCTGTCATACGGTCGTTTCTCTATACAACAAGTTCATAAAAACATGTTGACTGTCGTCCGTGACCATCCTCAACGATATGTAGAGACACCCCGTTCTTCAAAAAATATCGTTTCTCAATGTGCCCCTCGACCTGACCACGAGTCCTGTTCTTGCCCACATATTCACGTTCGCCTGTCGAAGAGTTTTCATAGACTTGCTCCACGGTACCCTTGATAACAGAGCCCTCGCGCCAGACTATCGCTATATATCTCAATACCATGCCTTCATACGGTTCGTAAGCCGTTTTGGACGTGCGCATTTCAACATGCCATTTTCCAGTTACATTGGGTAGCGGGAACTATATTTCTCTTGAGAGAAAAAAGAGAATGGCAAGCAACACACCTCCAAAGACTGTTGATGCCATACCCCATAAAAAGTTTACACCGGTTTGGCAAGTCATAGCTGGATTTGGATTTACGATAATCGCCTCACGTATCTACCCGGTCTTCACCAGGAAGACTTTCACTGTCCTCTCGTACCCCTTCATGGATACTACTTACAACCGATGCGCTTTGACGAAGCCGGGTCGAAATTCGGCGGATGAGATCATCCTTTGGCGGTAACTTCGCGTTTGTCATCCCCAGTTCCCTGGCCATAACTGCCAGTTCGTCCTTAACCTTCATGTTCCTGAGCTCGTTTTCGATTTGCTCTCCGCCCCTGGCGCGTTCCCTCAAACGACTGATGGTACGGCGCGCAGCGCTTTCATCAAGCCGCTGACGAGGATTTGATTTTGACGGCTTTTGAGACGCAGGCAATGCAGCTTTTACCCGTCTTTCTACCCGTAGCACCTGTTGTGATAATTCTCGCAGGATACCTTTGACTTCCGAGAGTTCAAGCACAAGCAGTTCCAGTTCATCCTGGTTATCGGCATATATCTTCTTATCAATGCTCATAGCATATTCTCCGCTTCGGACCAGAGCGACCTGAACTCATGAACAAGTTCGGTGGGCGTCATACGATTCGTTATGGCATCGCGTAGCGAAGTACGGTCAGGAATCCAAGTATCCATAAAGCGGATATCAAGATTATTTTGATCACTGGCCTGTCTACATGCTTCCTTAACATCGTTAATCCAAGCTCGCGCAAGTCTTGTAGGTTGGCGGTATGTTCGCACTCGATTTGCGAATACTCCGAGCCGCGGTAATGGGTGTGGTTGTATTCGATGACGCAAACCGGCAATCAGCAAACCGATACCACGAGCAGCAAAGAAATCCGGATTAAATGGAATAAGAATGAGGTCGCAACACGTAAGAACGCTGTACGACAGAAGCGTAAATGACGGCGGACAATCAAATAGAACGTAGTCATATTCCGGCAGACTACCGGAGTTCTGGATTCGGCCCAGAAGGTTTTTGACGAAAAACTTTCCTTTGCCAGGGTCCGGGGTTTCAAGTTCAAGCCAATACAATTGCTCGGTTGACGGAACGAAGTGATAGTTTTTCTTTAACCTGTAGACAAATCCGTTATCAGGTTCGAATTTCGTCAGGTCGTCTTCCAAATGCCGGCGAAGAACGGAGAAAATATTTCTTTGATTGTTGATACTCTTTTCATACCATTGATCAAATTTCCCTGACGAGGACCCATCAGCATCCAGAGCAATAGCCTGGGTGAGCGACATCTGAGCATCAAGGTCAAAAAGAAGAACATTAGAATTACCAAAGGTTGAAAGCACGTCTCCCAAACACCAAGTAACAGTTGTTTTGCCCACGCCGCCTTTGAAATTGATTGTTGCAACCGTTTTTATGATCGTAAGCTCATTATTCCATACAATATCATCTGTCCACTATAATTGTATCTATCTTGACGGCTTCGTGTGATCATAACCCGAACAGGTTGGCGCTTGCAATTCTTATCAGGTATCCCAATCCGTTATTGTGTTCACCATCGTTATCAATGATTTCTCATGGCGTTGCGTATGTGATCGAAGTCCTCGATTCTAGCTACTATACGTGGTGCCCACCACGTCCACCGTCGGGCTAGCCAGAAGGTACGACACAATGACAAATACCGGATGCCAAGTCAGTGGTTGATGCCAGGAAATCGAGGAGATGTCGGATGCCCATTGGCGACCAATTTGAAGTGCTGTATTGTGATGTTCGGCGGCGATTGCGAGCCGTTCGCCTAGTCTGCGCATAGCCTCAGATCGGTCCACGCCGATATAATCAAATTGCTGTTCGGAGCCAAGTGCGCTGGCAAAAGCAAGTCCGCCTGTGAACGGTCCACAACCTAAATCGACGACAATGGGTTGTTCCGCAGGACGGGTTTTGGCAAAGAGCATACCAAACGCCTCGACAAGTTCTTCCAAGTGCCCAAGCTGAAAGAAGTAAGCGTAAAGAAGGACACGGTCATCAGGCGACAGATGACGCCAAGGTTTGTCGAAGTCCGCCTGACCCCACCCGGCAACTTCGTGCGTCGCATCCGAGCTACTGACTCCAAGGTATTGTTCTGGCCCGGAACGAGGATCGTTCTTTACGCGCTGTATGATTTCGGTGCGGCGTAACTGTTCCAGCCAATGGGGTAGTTGGGGCATCAAGAAACCTCCAGTCTACTCGCTACCGTTTCAACTCCGTCAGAAGGGTATGTAACGTCATCAATACCCGGCAAGACTAGCACGGTTTAAATCCACACTCCCACCTCACGCCCGAGACGCAGACGGCTTCTCTCGGCCAACAGGGCGATTTAAGGCGTAATAGCCGAAATCCCTACGATATCCGTTTGCGCCATCTCCACATCACTAACCGCAAGCTCGTTCAGGTTGTCGAAAGATCGGCGAGTTGCGCCGCGGATTTCTTCAACGGGAGCACTCTCGAGGACGTGCAGGGCTCTGCCGAGGTGGATATCGACGGCATGAATGAATCTCATTATTCGTTTACCTCAGGTCCTATTGATAAATCACGTACTAAATGTCCATATCCTGACCGAATTGAAGCCGCGATTTGAACAGATGTCTCACTGGAGATCTGCATACCAACGCCAGGGATTACAATAAAGATCACCAATAATAACTAATGCACAACTCGCTCCATAAGTCAATACCTATCCATCCCCCTAATCCCGCATTAGAAAGTGCAGGAATCAAAAAAGCCTTGCCTGTATAATAGGTTGTACGATCAATGACTATCACCCGCTGGGTGCAACAGACAAGGCTTATGCAAATCGTACCGTACAGAATCGCAAATACCAACGATTTATTGACCGGGCGCGGCGGCTTGGTGTGTGTGGCTGAGTTGCTGCGGCCGAAATCAATGGGGTCAGACTCGATTGATTTGGCAAACAGACAGAATGCGCCTTGAATGACCGTTTCAAATCTCTAATGCGGGATTAGGGGTCACAGTCATAGTTGCCTTTTACCGGCTTGCCTGCCATAAGACTCTTATATAGATTGGTTATCTGATTCGCGGTTATCTGCCAAGTATAACTTTCACATACCAGTTTGCGCCCCTGCTCTCCCATACGGTGCCGAAGCGGGGCATCCGCCAGCAACCTGCATACCGCTTCGGCGATGGCCGTCTCGTCGGTTTTCACGACCAGGCCGGCGCCGCGCTCGGCGACTTCCGGGAACCCGCAGCCTTCGCTGACCACCACGGGCAGGCGCGCCGCCATCGCTTCCAGCGCGGCTATCCCCAGCGCCTCGGTATGGGACGACAGCACCAGGAGCTCGGCACAACTCAGGGCTGCCAGCTTGTCCCTGCCCGTCAGCATGCCGGTAAACACTGCCCGGTCCAGCAGGCCGAGTTCACGCAGGACAGATTCCAGGTATTGCCGGGTTCCGAACTTGTCCGGCCCCGCGAGCAGTAACGCGGCGTCTTCAAAACGCCGGGCAATGGTGGCGAAACTGCGCACCAGCACGTCCAGGCCCTTGACAGGATGCAGCCGGCCCAAAAACAGGACAACGCGTTTTCCCGCCAAAGGCGGAAAGCGCCGCGTCAGCGCAGCCGGTTCCGGCAACGCCTCGAACGAGGCGGGTACTACCCCGTTCGGGATGACCACCGTCGGGGTTGCGAAGCCCAACCGGGCGAGCTGTTCCCGTTCGGCGCGGGTAATCGCATGCAACACACCGGCATTGCGCAACATCCGGTCCTGCAGGACAAACCGGTAGATGCGTTTCTTCAGCGCCTTCTGCCGCAGGCCCCACTGGCTGAGTCCGCCGTGGAGGCTCAGCACGCAGGGGAGTTGATGTCTTGCGGCGGCGCGCAAAGCGACGTAGCCGGGGTAATGCCATACCTCGTGGACGTGGATGAGGTCATAGTCGGCCGCCCTGTCATCGATAAAGCGGGACAATTCCTTCGCATAAGCGGTCCAGAGGCGCGCCGGCAGCCCCGCGTCGAAACTGTGCACGGGCACGCCGGGAGGGGACATGGGGTTGCTGCCCACCCGGTAGCCACGGGTCGTGACAATCTCGCAGCCCACGCCTTGCCGGGACAGCTCCGAAGTGAGTTCCGCCACGGCAAAGGCAGGCCCGGTCCAGGTGGGCGACATGCTGGCCGTAACGTGGAGGACGTTTAACATTTTGCTGGTATGCCGTTACATCATCGCTCAGTGCGCGCCACGGAATCGAGACCGGAAACCCGGCGCGTCATTCGGGGAAGCCCGTCCGACGTAACATTTATAAATTACTCGTCAAATACTGCGCTCGTTTCCGTAGCGCCCTCAGCGAATTCCGGGACAGGTAATACAGTGCCATGGCTGGCGACAAACCTTGCGTTTTTCTATACATCTGGTAATTGAAATACACAGCCACCACAAACCGCGAAGACAGTGAACCGCTGCGTATCGTATAATACGTCAGCGGTTCGCATATCCCCAGCCCTGAACCGCACTGCCTCAGTATGTTCAGCCAGGTCGCGTAATCTTCCGTCATGGGCAACAACGGCATGTACATCTTGCCCAGCGCGCCGGCATCATAAACGACTGTTGAGGCGCCGATTATATTTCCTTTCAACAGGGTCTTGTAATCCACTTGTTCCTGCACGTCAATCAATACCTCCCCCGTTTTCGATTTGGCTATAAAGCTGGTATAGGAGAAGCTCTTTGAAGCCGCCTGCATTTTGCTGATTTGTACAGTCAGTTTATCGGGCAACCAGTAATCGTCTGAATCGAGAAACGCGATATAGCGCCCGGTCGCCGCGTCTATGGCTGAATTCCGCACGGAGGCGGCGCTGCTTTTCTCCGTATGTTCCAGCAACCGGACGCGTGGGTCGTCTGTCTTGCGCACCAGGGCACAGGTGTCGTCGGTGGAGGCGTCATCGGAAACGATCACTTCCAGGTTATCGTAAGTCTGGTTCAGGGCAGATTCTACGGCGCGCGTGATGTACGCTGAGGAGTTGTAGCTAGGTATGACAACGGATACTTTATCCATAACAATATGCCGTTAACTTTGTCGCGTGACCGGGCAGATTCAATTCGCCACCTCCGGGCCGGACCGGCGCATGACTTCGGGGAGTTGCGCGTACAACCGCCGGCGGGACAGCAGGTAGCCATGCTTACGGAAAAAATAGCCGAGTCCCCACAGGTGTTTCCAGGTCAGGCCGGAGCGTAGCGATCGGGTCAGCCGGCGCTCATTGTGCATAACCACAGCCTCGGGGTGGTACACGACCTGCCAGCCGGCCTGTCGCAGCCGCAGGCACATGTCGATATCCTCCGGGCCGTAAAAGATGCGTTCATCAAACAGACCCACTTCCTGCAAGGCGCGCCGGCGTATCATCTGGCAGGCGCCAATCACGTAATCCACCGCGCGCACCGTCTGGTGGTCCCAGTCCGCCATTTCTACCGTTTGAGTCATCCTCCTGCCCGCGAAGGGGGGCAGACGCCGGGCTAATTTATCCGTCAAGGTTGGAAACTGCCGGCATGACAACTGCAATGCCCCGTCGGCGCCGGTCAGTCTCGGCCCGCACAGCCCGACCTCGGGCCGGCCCTCCATATAACGCGCCAGGCAGTCAAGCGCACCGGCCTGCACGACCGTATCATCATCCAGGACCAGTACATAGTCCCCCCCGGCCAGGCGGATACCCTGGTTACGGGCCGCGGCAACGCCGCGGTTTTCAGCGTTACGCACCAGGCGCACGCCGGGCCAGCTGTTTTCGATGACGGCGCAGCTTGAGTCCCGCGAACCGTTGTCAACCACGATGACTTCGGAACTGAACGCGCGCAAGCCCTGCTCCAGGGAGGCCAGACAGGCCATAATATGCCGCTCGGAATTCCAAGTCAGGATGACTATTGAAACGCTGACTTGTCGGTCCTGCTTCTGCTCAGTCACCGGTGTCTTTCTCCTCTTGCTTCAGTGTGGTGTTTGCGCTCAGTATCATGGCGCACATTGAGCACAGTGGCCGACTGCCCTGCGTCTTCTCATTCGGTTTGATCTTCCCCGGCGCTTAATGGCATTTGCATAGTATGGCGAGCTTGCCATTCTGTATCTTCTCATTTTGCTTGATTCTCCCCGGAACCCTCTTTGATGACGGAGACATCCGAACCGTTGAGCACGCGCTTGATAGCGACCCAGACGGAGAGGAAGAGCAGTTTGATATCCAGCCAGGGACTCATAGTTTCGATGTACAGCTTGTCGTACTTCAACTTGTAACCCGGGTCGGTCCAGTAACTGCCGCGCACCTGGAGTGTTTTCCAATTCGGACTGAGCCTGAAGAGAGAGAGATTCTGACTCCATCTCAAGCCCGTTTCTGCTCCTGTTCATCAATGGTCGTAAAGAGTTGTCGGCGCGCCTGTTGCAAGGCCTCGGCGTCCGCGTTGTCGCGGAGCCGGTAAGCGATGGTGTCCAGTCTGTCAAAGCTTACGCCCGGTTTCAAGTGCGTCTTTGCATCGGTAAGGGATTTGAGTTTCTCATACGGGGTCATCAGGGACGCGTAGGGATAGCATTTTCGTTGTTTCCCGGTCTTATCGGTGACCGTGACCGGGAACAGGCAGGGCCGGTGGTCGTTGACGTACGGATTGAGGTGCTGGCGATGGAAGGCATTGAGCAGGCCGGCCCAGCGCTGCGGGATGTGGGCATGGCCGAGGAGCTTGCGCACGACATGGCCGTTCTTGCATTCCACCAGGGCGTTGTCGTTGCTGTGCCGGGCGCGGGACTTGGTGAACTCGATGCGCAGTTTCTCCAGCAGCCGGGCGACCCGGTGGTTGATATATTCCGAGCCGTTGTCGGTATGGAATCCCAGGACCACGAACGGAAAGGCCTCCAGCAGGTGTTCCAGGGCCGGGATGAGATACACCTCGCTGATGCGCTCGACACTGACCACGACCTCGAACCGGGTCACCTCATCCACCGCATTGATATGATAGACGCCTTTTTCCCCGTCTACATCGCCCTGGTGCACGGTATCGATACGGATAGTGCCCGGCTGACCGTCACTCTGCGGCTTACGTCGTTCGCCGATGTCACGGTTGACCGGACGGGTCTTCTCCACCGTGTGCCGCTGACGCCGGTAGGTCTGCGATTGGCGCAGGTTGTACAGGTGGGACACCGAGATACCGGCCAGGCGCGCATACTCGGCCTGACCGAAGACCTCATAGGCGCGCTCACAGAGCTTCTTCAAGGTCAGCCCGTTGGGGGTGTTGTGGCGTTCGTCCATGGCCGCCAGCAGGCGAATGTCCGCCTTGCTATAGCGCCGGGCAAAGCCGCGTATCGTGCGTTGCCGAGGCACCAGCCGCCCGGTCTCCCGGTAGTGTTTAATCAGCCGCTTCACTTGCGATCGGGAATACCCGCTGACCTTCATCAGGTAACGTATCAGCACCCCCTTGTCCGCTTTACCACAGCCTGAATAGTTGAATTTAACCAGTGTCCGACGTAGCCAGTCATAACGTCTCTGTTTGTCACCGGCTACCTCAAAGGCCACCCCCCTGCTCAACTCCATACAGAGCCTGCCCCTGCGGTTGTAAGCAGGGGGGCAGGCTCTGTATGGAGTTGAGCAGGGGGATGGGCGCAATGAGCAGAAACACAGATTATGTCAGGCTCATTTCATATTGGAAAATACTGATGTTGCTTGATCATTTGTCTAACAACCCGTATATTTATCAACGTACAAAAAACGGGCAGAAAATGAAAATAGGTTATGCGCGGGTATCCACCGGTGATCAATCCCTGGCATTACAGCATGACGCCCTGCAAAACGCCCAGTGCGAACAGATCTACACGGATGTTACCAGTGGGAAAGACCGCGATCGGCCGCAACTTAACCAGTGTCTGAAAGTACTCAGAGCCGCCGATATCCTCATCGTCTGGCACCTGGACCGGTTAGATCGCAGTCTCAGCCACCTCATCAAAATACTCCAGGATCTTGAAAACAGAGCCATCCATTTCAAAATCCTGAAAGAAAATATCGATACCACCACGCCTGCCGGCAAACTCATGTTCCACGTCGTCGACGCGCTGGCAGAATACGAACGTGAACTGATCCGCGAACGCACCCTGGCCGGCCTCAAAGCAGCCCGCGCGCGCGGCCGCGGCGGCGGCAGACCACAAGCCCTGACTCCCGCGCAAATCACTGAGATCAAAACTTTAAAACAGAACCCGGCCATCCCCATCAAAACCATTACAGAACGTTATAAAATCTCCAGGGCAACTTTATACAATTACATCAAATAAGATGTACACATTACAACTAAGGAATTACCACCATGAATTTAACAACTACAACCATTAATGTTGACGACTTAGCAGAACTTGTCCACAGAAAAAACTCGTTGGATTCTGAGTACGTCGCTTTCCTGGCGAATAAAGATCTGGTGCTAAACCTGGCTCGTTTACCGCTTGAGAAGGTCTTTCGACGGGTAATATTAGATCCAGTACGTGGCCTGGTTATGTTGATGTCACCCAGCGCAACACACGAACAACTCGCAGAAGACATAGATACCCTTATCAAAGCCGTAGTAGACGAATTTTCTATATCAAGAAGTGCTTTGCGTGCAAATCGATGGCGCCGTTCAAACGATCCAGAGAATACGGGCCTGGAACCTGATTGCTGTTATTACCTCGGGCCAAAAGCCCGCGCGTATCGACTTGCTAGAGCGCATAGTGTACAGGCTGGCGATAACTTTGTTCTTAACCACGCCCCGGATCTGGTAGTAGAAGTCGGGATTACATCCATCGATAAAGGTAAGCAGGCCCAATATCGCGAATTAGGTGTAGCAGAACATTGGCAGGTTAATCAAAATAAAAACCGCAATGAATTAATAACGGTAACCTTTCTGGCATTACAACATCCTGAGCCACGCACTTTGGCCATATCCGGCGTATTACCTGGCTTGCGGAATAAAGACGTAGAAGCTGGTTTATTAGCTTTTCAAGACCCAAAACTCAGTTCATCAAAAGATTACCAGCAGACAATCATAAAAGTCCTCCAAAAACAAAACATCTATGTAGCGCCTGATTCTGATAGAGAACCCGGTGATTGATTTTGATAAAGATACCCGCCTGCAACGAGAAGCTCAATTCCACGACCGGCTCTTCGCCGACTATACCCACACTCGCCCCGCTCGCAAGTTTTACGCAGTCACTACGGCGGCCAATCAGCAATACCGCGATCTGATCGACGAAAACTGCACCGGCATACGAGGGGGTCGGACCAATATAACTCTATGATTATAGAGGATAAAATTCTCAATAGCGCGCTGTTTTAAGGATTAGAACAGGGTTTTCACGGCGGAAAATATCATGTTAAGCAAGTGACATTTCTTACAGTGTCTTTTTTCGTAATAAAACGCGTGTTCTAACGATTGGAAAAGGTCATGTACAGACGGATTATCAATTAAAATCAAACAGTTATACTTCAGCGCTTTTTATGCTGGTCTGACCCTGGATGCCTGCTCCAATGTTATGTCGTCACTTGGAAGCGCTCCAAATCGGCCTTGCAAATACCCTAATTCAATATTGTCGCCCTTGCGCGTTCGAATATCCGTTAGCGGATAAAGCTCCGTAGCTCCCTCCGAGGTCTTTTCAGTAAACCAAAGTTGATCGCGTCTCAATACTGACGATTTCATTAAGTTAGTATCGTGAGTTGTAGCAATAAGCTGCGCACCGCTTTGATTTATCTCTGGTAGGCAGAATAACTTCAATATCGCTTCACTAGCATGGGTATGCAGACTGGCATCCACTTCGTCTACGCATAGCGGGACACCCTTATCCAATGCTTGGTATACCAGGCCAAGCACTATCAATAACCGCCGTGTACCAGCGCTTTCCGAATCTAAGTCAAGATAAACCGACTCTCCCTGCCGACCACGATGAGCCAGTTCAATAGCAACATGCTTATCATCCTCGTCGGGTTCAAATTTTATAGGACCATCTGAAAACTTTTCAACTATAGCGATTAGCTCTCGACGTATTGCTCGATCTTTTTCCGAAATTTCATCTGTCCTTTTTTGGTAACCAATAACCCCAGTATTGATCGATGCTAAGAAATCGATCACCCGTGAATCTGGGTCATCTCCTACAAATCGCGCTGAAGCCTCTATACCTGGTATTGAAATCGTACTAGCAAACTTAATTGACCTAAAATATTCGTATATTTTTGATAACTGCTCATGACCATTCTGTGCGGCAGCTGATAAAAATAGGCTATTGGGTCTAGTCAATCCAGCAATATTATTGTTCTGCCCTCTCAACCAGCGTCCAAATTCAAATTCGCTGTTGTCGCGCTCGAACATCTTTCTGCGATGTGATTTGGGAAAAGTGTACAGCCACTCCGCAGCAAAAACTTCATCCGTTGTTTCAAATCCATAATGGTATCTTACGTCATCGATGACGAAGTCGATTTCGAATCTGGACGGGGTTTGCGAACAAGTTGAATCAAGCTTAAATGCATGGCGTGGTACGCCACCACCGGGTTCACCCTGGGTATGCGACCTCAATACCATTTTCATCATGGCGGCTATTGCATTCACGATATTGGATTTGCCTGATGCATTGGCGCCATAGATCACTATCGCGGGCAAAACTGACCCGCTCTGCACCGCTTTGCAGTCAATTAGCCCATCGCCTCGGTCTCTCAACGAAGATGCAGCGAAGGACAATTCCTGACTCTCGCGAATGGAAAGGTGATTTGCTACAGCAAAACGTAACAGCATTGGCTTATTCCTTTTGGGGCATTTAGATGACACAATTATAGCATTATTCGTAAATTTTTCGCAAATTCTCACGTAACGTGCAATTATCTATGTTAAATCACATCAGACCGCAGGTGCGATGACCACACCGGTGCGGAAACTCTTGAGTGCCTGATATAGTCGCCCAGTGTACAACTTGCAGGCTGCAGTGATACGACGACACGAGGGGGTCGGACCAATATAACTCTATGATTATAGAGGATAAAATTCTCAATAGCGCGCCGTTTTAAGGATTAGAACAGGGTTTTCACGGCGGAAAATATCATGTTAAGCAAGTGACATTTCTTACAATGTCTTTTTTCGTAATAAAACGCGTGTTCTAACGATTGGAAAAGGTCATGTATAGACGGATTATCAATTAAAATCAAACAGTTATAGTTTTTATACTGGTCTGACCCTGGATGCACTGCCATTAACGATTGGAAAAGGTCATGTACAGACGGATTATCAATTAAAATCAAACAGTTATACTTTTTATGCTGGTCTGACCCTGGATGCGCCTGAGCGACTTCTACCGCCAGGACTGCGTATTCCGGTGAAGATGAACACTGATTCCGGTTGAAGGTGAACACCGATTCCGGTTCAGCGGCGTAACCAGACCGCTACTCAGTACACGTATGAGTGCGACAGAGGCATCGGACTTAGATACCTTATAGTGGTGCTGTACGACGGGAATGTCGTTCATGCGACCTTGCTGACCTGATCAGGGTTAGTATTGTCCGGTGGCTGGGGCGGGTCCACGCGCAGTCGGAAGAAAGTTTCCAGCGTGGCTTTCAGGGCGGATATGTCAGCGATCAGAATCTTGACATCCTTGCCCTGTTCGTCGACGCGTTCATTAAGACGATCACCTTGCGTCCTGATCTCCTTGCCCTGTTCGTCGATGCGTCTATCGAGACGATCACCTTGTGCCCTGATGTCCTGACGCAACCAGGAAAACAGCGTCACCATGATCGCGGTCAAGGGTATGATAATTGCCATAGATTCTATGAGTAGTTGCATTGTGTTGAACTCCTTTGCTTATAATTACAGGTCATCCTGGTTTGACTAACACACTTACACATAACTGCTCCCTGCCCACTACTAATAAATGACATTTGAACGAAGAAACACGCGTTCGCGGCGCAAACTTGATAATACCATAAAGTACGCCATGGTGCAGAACGTTCCGGGATTCGGGCCGGTAAAGCAGGGCAAACGCATACTTTTGTATCTGATAGCAAAAGACATTAATTTTGCGTATAAGTTTGGGGTTTAAGACCCCGTGGGAGGTATTCGCTGAGCTGGTTCAGAACAATACCAAACCACTTGTTGCACTTATGACTTGAATCCGCCTAACAGGTATCTTCTTATTTTTTTACTAATGATGTAGAAGCCGTATCCTTGTCAGGTAGACGCACACTGCTATCGTTGGCCCAGAGAGTTGAATTGGCAATGAATTCTTCCTTGAAATCCACATCGCTAAGGGGTTGGCTGAATGCGATCATGTCTTTATAACTTATATCTATGCTATTAGCCTTCAGGAAATTGGACACCTGTGCCTGAGTATATACTGGGAAATTACTGTTTTTTTTACTGCTGACTTGGATGCCCTGCCCTTTATAAGTGTTCCCAGAATCTGATGCAACTGCATCTAGTTTCAGTATGGCAAGACGGACACTGCCCGCCTCTACCTTAGCCAGCACATTGCCCAAATGTTCTTCTGACCATTTTTCATCCAAATTGGAAATGGAATAACCGAATAGAGGGACAAGCTTGTATCGCTCGTCAGGATTGATCAATGAGATTCCCGCCCAAAGCAGTTTTCTGGGAAGCGTCGCACGATCAACATCGTTCGGTTTGGCGTTGGCGAGTTGGGCACTGTATTCCGTATCTATTGCATTATCGCGTTTGCCTTGGGAAACGACTTGTGCTGTCCAACCTAGGACCATCATTAATACTAATACCTGTGTTGCCCATATATTCATTTGTCCGGAGCCTCATTACGATGGGAATGCGAACCTCAGAATTTGCAAGGCTAACGTGGGGAAAATCAGACCGTAGAAAAAGAAGGTCAGTGCTTGCCCACGTTTAAAGCTCTTACCTATCAAAAACCACAGCATGATGGCCATACTCCAAAGAACTACTGAGGTTGATCCTGCCCAGTCAGGTGGAAGTTCTTTAAATAGCATATCATTTTGATTCTCTGTTACGCTGGCAATTTTCACGTATAAATACGCGTAGGCACACCAAACAAACAATCCCAGAGGTGTTACACCATACCTTATCCATGAAGAGGCATTGTCGTCTTCGGAGGTAGCTGGCACAAACCGATCAGTAATTTTATTAAAGAATTCTGCAAAGACTCTATTTGTGCTCTCGGCCTTCTGATTGACTGCGCTATCTTTCTCATCCATCACCAATTCTCCAACATTTCTCGGTCGGGTGCTTGTCCCTCTTGTCTTCCAGGGCATAATAGTCCAAGCATACCATGATTCCTATCTTTCGCTTACAGTCTGAGCTTGTGGCCATTGCAGATTCGCGTTTGACGCGTGTATATGTGGAGTATAAATGTCCTTTCTGGTTCAAACAAGTACTGGGTTTTCACGGCGGAAAATATCATGTTAAGCAAGTGACATTTCTTACAATGTCTTTTTTCGTAATAAAACGCGTGTTCTAACGATTTGAAAAGGTCATGTACAGACGGATTATCAATTAAAATCAAACAGTTATACTTTTTATACTGGTCTGACCCTGGATGCCCCAGTATACCGATTTCACCACGTTCGATCGGTCTGGTGCAGCTACGGGAGTATCCCGGCGAAGACGGTATCGTACGGCTTGAGGGTGATCTTGAGCGCAAATAGAAGGGGACTACTCATTGAAAATCCGTCCAGAACTTTTGAACGGGAAGTTTAGTTCGCTCTGCCAACAGGGCCACATCTCCCTGAAACTTTTCTTTGAGCATCTCCCTCGTCTTTGTGGCCATTTCTTCCTTTTTCAAATTTGCTTCCAGTATTTTTCGGTAAATTCGCCTTGAGCCGGCATATAATGGAGTCGCCTTGATCGCATTCTTGACTTTTCTGACGATCAATTCATCCACCATAACTCGCGTAGTCACCCGATGCAACAGACGATTTTTGGGATAACCTGAAACATTTTCGTGTATATTACCCAGGTCTTCCGGGAGAAAATCGAGATTTAAGAAATTCAAAATCTTTTCTGCTGCCTGCCCCGTTACAATGTCTTCTTCAAACAAAAGAAGTAAAACCCGCTCAAAATTGTCGGTATATGCCTTGACCTGTTCAGCGTATAACCCACCAGCCACATATAACCACCCCCAAGCCCAATTTGCAGCACGGCGTTCTTCTTCCGCATTCAGGGCATCTTCAAAACTCAATCTCTCCCGCCCATCGCGTACATGGTAGAGGTAACTTGAATGTGCCCGGTCTATGGGATTGCGCAAAACGATAATAATCGGGATCTGCGCATTTGTTTCGTTAAGAATTTTGGGGACGGCATTCTGGTAATAATACAGGTAGTCAGGTGAAATATCCCCACAGAGCTGAGCCGGTTTGGCCTTTTTAAACAGACGTCGATACTCTTCTAAGGATCGAATTACATTATCTGCATATTGCAGCCCTGGCCCTGCGAACTCGCCAAGAGTACAAGAAAAATATCGACACTCTTTACGCTGTGGAATAAAAATCCCAGGGTGCTTACTAAGAGTCTCGAACAAAGTCGTTGTTCCTGATTTTGCGGCGCCAACAACGAGAAAATCGACTGGATTACTTTGGTTCAATGGTCTGGTGAGTGGGTGTTAAAGTCGGGTTAAATCAGCCGCTGTCAGCGGTTCCTTGTACAGTGTAGGGAAGAATAAGCAAAGTGCAATATCATCATGCCAGTAATTGAGACGCTTTTCGACCAATACGACATTCACTACCTCTGGTAACCCCTTTAAGCCTGACCGGACGGCCTGGACTGGGCAAGCTGCGCGTACAGCCGTCGGCGGGACAGCAAGTAGCCGTGCTTCCAGAAAAAATAGCCGAGTCCCCATACGTGTTTCCACATCAGGTCAGACTGTAGCGAGCGGGTCAGCCGCCGCTCTTTATGCACAACGACAGCATCGGGGTTATACATTACCTGCCAGCCGGCCTGTTGCAACCGCAGACACAGATCGACGTCTTCCGGACCATAAAAGATGCGCTCGTCAAACGGTCCCACCTCCTGTAAAGCACGGCGACGAATGACCTGGCAGGCGCCGATCACGTAATCTACCGCGCGAATCGTCTGGTGGTCCCAGTCCGCCATTTCCACTTTGCTAGTCACTTTCCGGGCCGCGGCTAAGGGCAGACGTCGGGCCAGTTTATCGACCAGGGTCGGAAACCACCGGCACGACAACTGCAATTCTCCGTCAGCGTCAGTCAGTTTAGGTCCGCACAAACCTACCTCAGGCTGGTCCTCCATATAGCGGATGAGGCAGTCCAAAGCCCCCGGCTGTACAACCGTGTCGTCATCCAGGATAACGACGTATTCTCCACTAGCCAAGCGTATACCCTGGTTACGGGCAGGGGCAACACCACGGTTTTCCGTGTTACACACCAACTGCACCTGGGGCCAGGTTTTTTTGACGACGGCACGGGTCTCATCCTGTGAGTCATTGTCTATCACAATGATCTCGGAAGGAAACGCGCTCAATCCCTGAGCCAGGGAGGCTAAACACGCCTCAATCTGCCGCTCAGAATTCCAGGTCAGGATTACAATTGAAACGGTGACTTGTTGGCCCTGCATCTGTTCAGTCGCCAAGTGTCTACCTCCACGCTTCGCCCTCTCACTGGGTTTGACCTTCCTCACCGCTGGCTTCAATGACAGAGACTTCCGAACCACTGAGCACGCGTTTGATGGCAACCCAAACGGCAAGAAAGAGCAGCTTGATGTCCAGCCAGGGGTTCATTGTTTCAATATACAGGTTGTCGTACTTCAGCTTGTAACTTGGATCCGTCCAATAACTGCCGCGCACCTGGGCCAAGCCTGCGATACCCGGCCTGACCCTGAGACGTTCGGAAAATCCCGGCACTTCACGGTTGAACTGTTCGGCCAGAGCCGGGCGTTCGGGTCGCGGTCCCACCAAGCTCATCTCACCCCTTACGATATTTATGACCTGCGGTATCTCGTCAAAATGCAACCTGCGTAACAACTTTCCGACTTTTGTTAAGCGCGGGTCGTCTTCCGCCGCCCAAACCTGCCCGGTCTGACTCTCGGCATCCGGTATCATCGTGCGAAACTTGAGGACTTTGAAATGCTTTCCCTGCCTGCCGATCCGTTCTTGCGCATAGAAAACCGGCCCGCGATCCTCCAGCCAGATGGCAAGGGGCACCACAACCCAAACGATCAGCCACAGGGGAAACAGCAGGATATAGGCGATAATAATAAGCGCCAGGTCGAAGACGCGTTTATATCCGTCACGCACGACAATGCTTTCGTTCATGCTTTTTTGACCAGATGATTCAGGTATCAAGACTTTCCACGACCACCACGTAATGAGATACAAAGTATGACTGTTCCGGCATTGATGTCAATAATCGGGTTAATCTCGTGACAGCCATTTCAGTCCCTTTTTAAAGTAATGTCCGGTGGTTCCCAAAACCTCAAAGGGTATATTCGTCATTGCCCAGGGAACGGACAAGGGACGAGCGAATGATGGAGCGTAATATACCGCCGCTATAATTGTCGCGGACCAGATGAGTACCTCGATTAACAGCGATAGCCCGGCAGACAGGTGCATAGCCCGTACCTGGCCGGCGGCCAGCCACAGCGTCATGACAACCCAGGCGCCGACCCATAACGCCGGCAGACAGCAACGCAGGAGACGCCGCCAGTGCAGTTTTAAAAGCGACACTGTCAATTGTGTCAACAGTAGATAAGCGACAACCTGGGCGCCGACAATAGCAATCACTACGCCTTCCAGACCCCAACGACTTGCGAACCAGGCGCTGCCGACAATAAGAAAAGCGTGTACCCCTTGTCGCCAGGCCTGACGATAGACTGCACCGATTGCGCCTGCTGCTGCAATATTCAGGATGTCACACATTTGGAACAGAACAGCAAATGCAAGAATCTGGAGCAGAATAACAACCGGACCCCACTGTCCTCCCAGAATGACCGAGACAATCTCGGGGGCACATACAAACAGCATGGCGCCAACCGGCAATGCCACCAATGACAATATCTCGGTGCCGTGCAGGTAAATGATTGCAAGACGATCTGTTCCCTGCTGTCTCTGTGCCATGGCTGGAAACAGGACCTGGAATAAACTCTGACTGACGTAGTTTCTCGGCAGAAGAATTAGTCGGTCAGCCCGAGTGTAATAACCGAGAGAGGTAGCACCCAGCCACCGCCCGATGACGAAGTAACCGCCTTGCCGGGCGACGAACTCAAAAAACCCGGCTAACGAAAACCCGGCCCCACGCGAGAGCAGCTCAGTTGCCTCACGAATCGCCCAGCGGGGCCGGAGATGCTCTGGAGAATAACGGATTACCACGGCTGTATGGATCACCTTGTGCATGATCTCGCCCCAGACCAGGGACCATACACCAAATCCCTGAAAAGCCAGAACTACTGCTATAAATCCGTAGCCAATCGAATACGCCAGGATGTCAGCCACCATCAATTGCTTAAATTGGAGATTACGGCGCAGCAGGTGAGTAGGTATAGCCCCCACTCCATTAATAACAAATACCACTGATAACACCTGGAGGACCTGCGCTGCCATTGCTTCCTTGAAGAACTCACCGATAAGCGGCGCAAGCAACCAGATTATACCCATTATGACAATGCCGATAAGCATTGAGAGCGTAAAACCGACCTGAATATGACGATCGGTCAACTCGCTCCGTTGAACTATTGCGGGACCGACGACTGCCTGACCGAACCTAGCCCCCAACATAATAAAAATCCAGGCAATACCAAGTAACCCAAAGTCAATCGGCGTTAACAACCGGGCCAGGATCACCAGGACCAGCAACGACAACAATGCCTTGATGAAAGTAGACAGATAAGACCATCCAATCCCGCTCAGCGTGCGCGCGCTCAGGCTGGTCTCACGCGCATCATTACTATTCATGTTGATCTGCTTTGCTCTATGTTGGCGTATAACAACGACGAATCGTTACGACCTCACAGCATATACCTTGCCGGGAAAACTCCGACGTCAGTTCTGCCACTGCAAGTGAATCTGTTTCCGGATGATAGTTCAGTTTAATAGCTTAAACCACCTGTCTGGTAAAGCATTGTGTATGGTTAGTTTATCCTCATTTGTATCCAGATACATGATACCGTTTTCATTATTGAGCCTTTTGGCTTGATAGAAAAAACGTGGTTTGTCCAATGAAGTTTCAACCACGAGTCTTTTCTTGTCGGTTATTACAATTTTGGAACTTGAAACGGGTGTGCTATTGGTAGAACGTCGAGATTCAACGCAAGGCAAGGTACTCCGCTCCTGGCTTCAAACCCTATTGTTTACGACAAAAGTATGATCTCGCCCCGTGCGCTATCTACAGTGCCTGACAATTCCCTGACAATAATTTGACAATATATATGTTAAATGTATGCTCTATCCATGGAGTAGGGAGCATGCAATATGACATGGAAAATTCTGGTCACTGAGGAGTATGAAAAGTGGTTTCTGGCTTTAACGGACGGGGAACAGGAAGACGTACTGGCAATGGTTGAAGTATTGGAGATGACAGGTCCCTGGCTGGCACGGCCTTATGCGGATACCTTGAAAGGTACACGTACGGTCAAGAACCTGAAAGAGTTGATAATTCAGCATGCCGGGAAACCCTACCGCGTCTTTTATGCCTTTGATCCAAAACGACGTGCTGTCTTGCTATGCGGTGGACGTAAAGACGGTAAAAAGGATAAGCGATTTTATGATCGGATGATCCCGTTGGCGGAGAATGAATTTTTAAATCACCTGGATAATGAAGGGTTCAAATAGGCGGAGGGACATCATGGCCAAGCCACTGAATGAACATAGAGAAAACATTAAGCCGGAGGTGCGGGCTGCTGCGAAGGCTAAAGCCGCGGACATCGTCGCGAAGATGTCGCTCGCTGAGGGAAAAAAAGCCAGGGGCCGAAATCAGCCAGCCCTGGCTGAGAATCTGAAAATTGCACAACCCGATGTATCATGTAAATAGTCGTCCCTGAATAACCCCAAAAGCTATTCTAACCTATTGATTATAATTATGTAACCTGCATTTATTCCTGGACTGATAGTGCCGGTTTTGGTATCATGGACCTTCATTTTCTTGCAATTTCGGAGGAAAAAATGACCCCCAGACAACCTGACGCCGCAACCCGCACCTCAACCGACCTGTTCCGCGAACGCCTGGACACTATGCTCAATCAACGCCATGCCTTATATCGCCTGGCCGACCGGGTGGACTAGTCGGTTTTGATAAGGCATTCGGTGCGCTGTACTGTCCGGATAACGGTTGTCCGGGGAAACCGACCCGGTTAATGGTGGGGTTGCACTATCTGAAGCATTGTTATGGGTTATCCGATGAGGCGGTGGTGTCGGGCTGGGTGGAGAATCCGTACTGGCAGTACGTCTGCGGGGCGGTGTACTTTCAGCACGAGGTGCCGGTCGACCCGAGCAGTCTGACGCGCTTTCGCCGACGCATTGGGGAGTCGGGGTGTGCGCGGATTTTACAGGTGACGGTGGCGCTGGGGGTGCAGAGCAAGGCAGTGAAGACGACGGACTTCAAACGGGTGACGGTGGACACCACGGTACAGGAGATAAGCGGTGAGTTATCCGACCGACAGCAAGTTGCTGAATCGGTCCCGGGTGCGGTGGGTACGGTTATGTCACAAACAGGGGGTGGTGTTACGCCAGAGCACTGCCCGCAAGGGGCCGCGGGCGTTGCAGCAGGCGAACCGCTACGGCCATGCCAAACAGTATCGGCGGCTGCGGCGCGAGGTGAAGCGGTTACGCACCTCCCCCTGCTCAACTCCATACAGGGGCAGGCTCTGGGCCGGGTGGTGCGTGACAGTGAGCGTAACACCGCGGGCAATCCGGCACAGCAGCGTATCTTTGCCGATGAATTGGCCTTAGCCAAGCGGCTGCTGGCGCAGCAGAAGCAGGATAAAAACAAGCTGTACAGCCTGCACGCCCCGGAGGTGGAATGTATCAGTAAGGGTAAGGTGGCTAAACGTTATGAATTCGGGGTGAAGGCGAGCATTGCCACCACGAACAAGAGTAACTTTGTGGTGGGGGGTATGGCCTTGCCGGGCAGCCCGTATGACGGGCACACCTTGAAACAAGCATTGGAGCAGGTACGGCGCTTGACCGGGACGAGTATTGATGAGGCGTTTGTGGACCGGGGCTATCGGGGGCATGATGAAACCGAGTCCACGGTGTACATCTCCGGGCAGAAGCGCGGTATTAAGACACAGCGGTTAAAACAGTCACTCAAACGCCGCCAGGCGATTGAACCGGTGATCGGTCATTTGAAAGCCGATGGGCTGTTAGGGCGCAATCACCTGAACGGGACAGACGGCGACCAATTAAATGTCCTGTTGAGTTGTGCCGGCCACAACCTGCGCTTGATCCTGAGGCGGCTCAGGTTTTTTTGTCTCAAAAAAAGGATACTTATACTGGCTTGGCTGCGTCTGTGGAGCGCACCGCGCTGTTTGTCATGGCTGCCGGCGACCTCAATGGCGGCCTGAAACAGGGTTTTTCAGGGGCGACTAAATAGCCGGCAGCAAAGCCCAGCCCGCTACGTGGCGTCGATTTGCAGCCCTAGGCCCAATTTGCGGTACGACGTTCTTCTTCCGCATCCAAGGTATCTTCAAAACTCAACTTCTCCCGCCCATCGCGAACATGATAGAGATAACTCGAATAAGCCCGGTCAATAGGATTACGCAGAACAATGACAATCGGGGTCTGCGCATTCTTTTCTTCAAGAATTTTGGGAACGGCATTTCGATAATAATAGAGATAATCCGATGAGATATCTCCACAAACCTGAGTTGGTTTTGCCTTTTTAAATAAAGCCCGATATTCTTCCAGAGTTCGAATTACATTGTTTGCATATTGCGGCCCGGGCTCAGCAAATTCGCCAAGCGTGCAAGAAAAATAACGGCACTCCTTGCGCTGGGGAATATATATCCCAGGGTGTTTGCCCAGAGTCTCGAACAATGTCGTTGTACCTGATTTTGCGGCGCCGACTACGAGAAAATCTACTGGATTAGTTTGGTTCAATTCTGTTATGGATGGATATTAAAGCTGGAACAATCAACAACTGGCAACGAGTATGTGTACAGTTTAAGGAGGAATAAGCTAAATGCAATATGGTTGTGCTGACGGAATATCCAAAATCCGGCGGAACCTGGGTGTGCCAAATGATTGCCGAGTACCTGGACATGCCAAATACGCGCGATCGTTGCCGCCGCGCAGCCGTTGTATCCTGCATGGGCACTACCTGGACGTCGCCGATTCAAACGATACTATTGTCATGTGGCGCGATGGAAGAGATGTGGTTGTGTCCCACTATTACTATCACTTGTTTCACAGACGTACGGTTATGCCGGGCTGGGCGGAATCGCAGCAGGAACGACTTGGGATTAAAGATGCCCAGGATATACAACAATACTTACCGAGGTACATCGATTATTGCTTCACAGAGGGGCCACCATTCAATATGACCTGGACCAGTTTCATAAAAACCTGGAAAAATCGGACTAATTACGTGGAAACCAGTTATGAATCCATGCGGGAGAATCCTGGACGAGAATTGAAAAAAATCCTCGAGTATCTGTCGGTATACAGTGTTGATGATGCGAAGCTTGGCGCGTGTATTTCAAAATTCTCTTTTGAGAACGTCACAGGTCGTAAACCGGGTAATGAAAATGCGTACTGCTTTGTTCGCAAAGGTATCGTCGGGGACTGGAAGAACCACTTCACGCGGGAGGCAAGGGAAGTATTTGACCATTATGCCGGACAGGCACTGATAGATCTGGGTTACGAAGCTGATCATTCCTGGGTCGATGATTGACTGGATTTCTGTCCTTGACTGAAAGGCTGCCCTGGGTGTGTGAGCTGCGAATACAACCGTTGACACGACAGCAAATAGCCATGCTTCCAGAAATAATAGCCCAGAGCGCAAACGTGTTTCCACACCAGGCCGGATCCCAGGGAGCGGGTCATCCTGCGTTCCTCGTGCATAACCACAGCTTCAGGGTTATACACTACCGACCAGCCAGCCAGTTGCAGGCGCAGACACATATCGATGTCCTCCGGGCCATAAAAAATACGCTCGTCAAACAGGCCCACCTCCCGTAAAGCGCTGTGGCGAATCGCCTGGCAAGCGCCGGGCCAGTTTATCAATCAGGGTCGGAAACAGCCGGCACGATAACTGTAGCTCGCCGGCAGCGTCAGTCAGTTTGGGTCCGCATAGTCCTGCCTCGGGCTGATCCTCCATGTAACGGATAAGACGGTCCAATGCTCCGGGCTGCACGATCGTGTCGTCATCCAGGATAAGTACATATTCGCCCTGGGCAAGTCGTATTCCCTGGTTGCGAGCCGGGGCAACGCCACGATTTTTCGGATTGCATAGCAACTGCGCCCCAGGCCGGGTTTCCCTGACGATGCTGCAGGTCCGATCCTGTGAACCGTTGTCAATCACAATGACTTCGGACGAAAACGAATTCAACCCCTGATCCAGTGAGGTTAAACAGGCACCGACCTGCTGCTCGGAATTCCAGGTCAGGATAATAATTGAAACGGTGACCTGCTGTGCCTTCTTATGCCCGGTTTCCAAATGGTTGCCTACCTGTTTCGTCGCGTCATCAGGTTTAATCCTTTTCAGCGCCGTTATCTGCAACGGAAGCGTCCGGACCACAAAAGACACGCTTGATGGCGACCCAGACGGCGAGAAAAAGCAGCTTTAAATCCAACCAGGGACTCATTGTTTCGATGTACAGGTTGTCATATTTCAGTTTGTAACCCGGATCTGTCCAGTAGCTGCCGCGCACCTGGGCCAGCCCCGCAATACCCGGCCTGACCCTCAGGCGCTGGGAGAATCCGGGCACTTCGCGGTTGAACTGTTGTGCCAGGACCGGGCGCTCGGGGCGCGGCCCCACCAGGCTCATCTCACCCCTCACGATATTGATTACTTGCGGTATCTCGTCAAGATGAAACCTGCGCAATATCTTCCCGACCCGGGTCAGCCGGGGATCATCTTCCGTTGCCCAGACCTGTCCCGTCAGACTTTCGGCGTTCTGGATCATGGTACGAAACTTGAAGACATTGAAATGCTTACCGCGTCGGCCAACCCGTTCCTGCGCATAGAAAACCGGGCCCCGGTCTTCCAGCCAGATGGCAACGGGCACTATGGACCAAATAATCAGCCATACCGGAAAAAACAATATATAAGCGATAATTATTATCGCCAGATCGAAGACGCGCTTGTATCCGTCACATACATCAGTGCTTTCTTTCACGCTTTTTTAACCAGATATCAGGTGCGGGGACTCTCCACGATTATCGTGTAATGACCTGCAAAGTATGACTGTTCCAGCACTGATGTCAACAATCCTCCCGTTCCCGTGACAACCATCCAAGTCCTGTTCTCAGGTAACTTCCCGGCGTTCCCAGTACCTCAAAGGGAACGTTGCCCAGTGTCCAGTGCAGGGAGAAAGGCCGTACACAAGACGGGGCAAAGTATAGCGCCGCGGTCGCCGCCGTGAACCAGATAAGGACCTCGACAATCAGCGCCGGTAGCGCCGGCAAGGCCATGGCCCGCGCTAGTCCTGCCGCCAGCCACAGTGCCGCGCCAGCCCAGAAACCGACCCATAATGCCGGCAGGCAACTGCGGATTAAATGGCGCCACCGCATATTCAGAAGTGAAACCGTCAACTGCGTCAACAACAAATAAGCGATAACCTGAGCGCCGACAATAACGATAACTACGCCTTCCAGACCCCACCGGCTTGCAAACCAGGCGCCGCCGACAACAAGAAAAGCGTGTAACCCTTGCCGCCAGGCCTGGCGATAAACCGCGCCTAACGCGCCGATGGCGGCGATATTCAGGATGTCGCACATCTGGAACAGGACAGCAAATGCAAGAATCCGGAGAAGATCGACAACCGGGTCCCACTGCCCTCCCAGGATCACCGATACAATCTCCGGAGCCCCCACAAACAACAAGGCACTTACCGGTAATGCCACCAGTGATAATATCTCGGAACCATGCAGGTAAATGCCTGCAAGCCGCTCCGTCCTCTGCTGGCGCTGTGCCATGACCGGGAACAGTACATGAAACAAACTCTGGCTGACGTAGTTCCTCGGCAACAGGATGAGCTTGTCCGCCCGCGAGTAAAAACCCAGTGACGCGGCGCCCAGCCAGCGCCCTATAACAAAGTAGCCGCCTTGCCGGGCAATGAACTCGAAAAACCGGGCCAGCGAAAAGCCGGCCCCGCGGGACAGGAGATCTGTCGCCTCGCTAAGTGCCCAGCGGGGATAAAGATGCATATGTGTATAGCGGACTACCATTATCGTATGGATGACCCTGTGCATGATCTCGCCCCAGACAAGAGACCATACGCCATAGCCCTGGAGAGCGAGGGCTATTGCCGTAAGCCCGTAGCCGACGGAATAGGCCAGTACGTCGGCAACCATCAATTCTCTGAAACGGAGAGCCCGTCGCAGCAGGTTGGTGGGTACGTTTCCAATGCCATTGATGAGGAATATTATTGATAACGCTTGGAGAACCCGCGCTGCCGTCGATTCATTAAAGAATTCACCGATAATCGGCGTAAGCAACAGGATAATCCCCGCCAAGGCGATACCGATTATCACTGATAGGGTAAAACCGACTTGAATATGACGGTCGGTCAACTCGCTCCGCTGGACTACGGCCGGTCCGATAAATGCTTGGCCGAACCTGGCTCCCAGCATGATAAAAATCCAGGCAATGCCGAGCAGACCAAATTCAACCGGTGCGAGCAGCCGGGCGAGGATAACCAATACCAGTAATGACAGCAAAGCCTTGATGGAGGTAGCCAGATAAGACCAGCCAAGCCCACTGAGCGTACGTGCGCTGAGGCTCATCCCGCCCGCATCATGATTATTCATGCTGACCTGCTGCAAGACCCTTATAAAGGTCGGCCATCACGGCGGCGGCAGGCCAGGTATAATGGTCGGTGACCAGTTTGTATCCCTGTTGACCCATACGCTTGCGTAGCGCTGCATCCTCCAGCAACCGGCTCATCGCTGCGGCAATTGACGCCTCATCTGTTTCGACCACGAGGCCCGCCTTGTTTTCGGAGACCTCGGGAAATTCACACTTCGTAGTAATCACCACAGGCAGCCGCGCGGCCATTGCTTCAAGTACGGCGATCCCCAGAACATCGGAGTGTGACGGCAACACGAAAAGGTCGGCACAACTCAGCGCAGCCAGCTTGTCCCGGCCTGTCAGCAGACCGGTAAACACCGCTCTGTCCAGTATTCCTTCCGCATGCAGGATAGACTGCATATACGCCCTAGTCCCGAATTTATCCGGGCCGACGACCAACAGGACAGCGTTGTCAAAACGCCGGGCAATCATGGAAAAACTCCGGGCAAGTATATCCAGCCCTTTTTTGGGATGTAATCGACCCATAAAAAGAACGACACGTTTTCCTTTTAATTCTGGAAAGCGTTGAATAAAACTGCGGGGAGAGGGCAGTGCCTCAAACCTGGACGGTTCAATGCCGTTTGGAGTTACGACCAAAGGGGTATCATAACCCAGATTGAGAATCTGTTTTTTTTCAGCGTCGGTAATCGCGTGAAGTGTGCCGGCAGCGCGTAACATCCTGTCCAACAGGCACAGCCTGTAGATTCGTTTCTTCAGCACTTTCTGTCGAAGGCACCACTCGCTGAGTTCGCCATGAATGGTCACCACATAGGGAATCCTGTATTTTCTGGCGGCGCAAAACGCCGCAAAGGCGGGGTAATGCCATATCTCATGGATATGGATAAGATCGAAGCTGTTCGCCCTGTCCTTCAGAAACCGTGATAATTCTCTCGAATAACCGACCCAAAGCCGCGCCGGTAGTTCTGTCGCAAAGCTGGTAACAGGCACGCCGGGTGCCGGCACCTGACCGGTACCCACCCTGTACCCATGAGACGTCACAATCTCGCATCGTACCCCTTTCCGAACGAGTTCCGTTGTCAATTCCGAAGCAACAACCGCCGGCCCTCCCCATGAAGGCGACATGCTCGGTGTAACGTGAAGCACATTCAAGCGACCACTCATCCGGTTAATCCTTATGCTCCGGGTTGATTTCATCAAGCACAACATCGCCGATAATGAATTCGGAGATGGCCATCATGGTGTTTGCCAGGGATTGGCGACGTTGACATCCAGCCCGTCGAAATCTTTTACATTCCGTGTTGCGACCGAGAGTCCATGCGCCTTAGCCGTTCCGGCGATCAGCGCATCGCCCAGGTGCAGCACTCGGCCTGACAGGTGGGCCTCTGCTCTCAGTCGGGCGGCCCACTCCGCCTCGATACGCTCCAGGGGTAAGATGCGGTCGTCAAACTCGGCGATGAAATCTGACAGAACCTGCTGCAAGTCATCGCGGCGACGCCCTTCGGGAAGAGATAGCAATCCGAACTCCAGTTCATGCAGCACGACCGACGACAGCCACAGATCATCGTGTTCTGACAGAAAAGCAACGACCCCTGAGTCCGGCAATGTTTTCGTCAGTTCTGATACCACATTGGTATCAATAAGATAGCCGCTCATTCATCATCCTGAGACACGAATGAGATCTCGCGTACGGGTTCGTGACGGTCCGCTGCCTCAAGATCAGTCCCACGCGGCATGTTGTCGACCAGCCACCGGCCCAGGGGCTTACGATGTGAAGTCTGTCTCCGCCATGTATGTTCCGGCACTACGATGAAAGCCTTCCTGGCGCCGATGCGTTGCGGCCCTTCCTTTTCGGCAAGGCGCAGGATTTCCGAAAGCCGCGCTTTGGCCTGGGCAACTGTCCAGACTGGATATGGTTTGGAATGGTCCACGGTCAATACTCCTTCAACTAATGATATAGTCTAATATAGACTATATCAATTAATACGTCAAAATTCTCTCTTCAAAACAGATAATTATCGATTATCAGCGTGTATGATACACATGGTTTAAATAAAAATCCTTGTACGGTCAATGTCCCGCGGACGTAGCAAACTCCCTGCCGAACCAATGTCGGCAACAGTAGAATCCCTTTCCCATGAAGGCCGGGGCATAGCCCATATCAATGGCAAGACCGTTTTTATAGACGGCGCTCTACCGGGAGAGCAAGTACTGTTTCAGTATACCCGCAAGCGCGGACAATTCGATGAGGGCCGGGTGGTTGACGTGGTCGAATCATCGGCGCTGCGGGTTGAACCCCGCTGCCCGCATTACGCGCTATGCGGCGGCTGCAGCCTGATGCACCTGGACAGCGGACAGCAGGTTTTACACAAACAAACGGTTTTACTGGAACAGTTGCAGCACATTGGCGGGCTGGCGCCGGAGCGGGTTATCCCGCCCCTGTCAGCGTCTCACTGGGGCTACCGGCGGAAAGCCAGAATGGGCGTGAAATACGTCGCCGGGAAGGAAAAAGTGCTGGTGGGTTTCAGGGAAAAGAACAGCCGTTTCATTGCCGATATTGATTCCTGCGAGGTCCTGCATCCGTTCCTTGGGGAAACGATCGGCCAACTGAAGGAACTGATCCGCGGCCTGTCGGCTTACCGGCACATCCCCCAGTTGGAGGTGGCGATAAGCGATGCGTTCGCTGCCATAATTATCCGGCATATAGCCCCTTTGACCGAGAGTGACATGAGGGTACTGGCCGAGTATGAGAAAACAAATCCTGTCAGGTTTTACCTGCAGCCTGCCGGGCTGGACAGCGTACACAGCTTATCCGAGCAGGATGAACAAGACCTGTATTACCGGTTGGACAACCACGATGTCAGCATAGAATTCTCTCCCGTTGATTTTACCCAGGTAAATTTTGATCTTAACCCTTTGCTGGTTGACAGGGTTATCTCATTACTGGACCTGTCCGCCGCTGACACGGTGCTTGACCTGTTTTGCGGCCTGGGTAACTTCACCCTGCCTATAGCGAGATATGCAAACTACGTAACCGGGGTTGAAGGGTCGGAAGAACTGGTGAGTCGCGCAAACAGGAATGCGCAGAAAAACAGCTTATCCAACGTCAATTTCAGTGTGTGTGACTTGTCAGGACAGGACGCCGGCGTTGTGCTCCTTGGGCGCGATTACAATAAGGTTTTACTTGATCCCCCACGCAGCGGCGCCCGGGAGATTATCGAACATCTGGATTTACAACGGGTGGAAAAACTGGTCTATGTATCCTGCAACCCCGCAACCCTGGCCCGGGATGCAGGTATCCTGGTGAAACAAGCAGGCTTATACTTGAAAGCGGCTGGCGTAATGGACATGTTTCCCCACACGTCCCATGTTGAATCCATCGCCTTGTTTGAGTAAGGTACAAAATCAATGAGACATACTGACTACAAGATTTATATTGACTTAGCCAGACAGGTTCTGCAACTGCATGGAACTGCAGGCGTCAGCCGCGAATACCCTGTGTCGACCGGAAAAAACGGCAGCGGTGAGGAGCTTGACAGTGGTCGTACGCCCCGGGGCAGACACAGCATCGCAAAGATGATCGGCGCAGGGTGCGTGCCTAATACGGTGTTTGTCGGCAGGCAAGCCACCGGCGAGCTATATAATCCGGAACTGCGCCGGCAATACCCCGGACGTGACTGGATACTCACCCGGATTATCTGGTTGCACGGAGAAGAACCCGGGGTCAACCGGGACGGATCGGTAGATACCTATAGCCGCTACATTTACATACACGGAGCACCCGACGATGTAACCATGGGTGAGCCCGGTTCAGCCGGGTGCATACGTATGCGCAACCGCGACGTGGTCGAGTTGTTTGAGTTGGTTGCGGTAGGATGTGAAGTAATTTTGTTTGAGTGAGGGAGTTCATGTTTTTAAGGTGGATGTCGCGTAGTGGATTCCTGCTCCCGCAGGGATGGATTATTTCATGAAAGATTGTCATGGGTGATAAAGTAGTATTGCTGACTGGTGGCGCCGGTTACATCGGCAGCCACGTTGCCCTGGACCTGCTCATGGAGGGTTACGAGGTCATCATACTGGACGACCTGTCCAAGGGCTTCGCCGAGGCGGTCACCGATTGTGAGCTGGTCCAGGGTGATGTCGGCGATAAGGGACTCGTTACCGCGTTGCTGGATAAGCATGATATAGGCGCGGTATTGCATCTTGCCGGTTCCACCATCGTACCGGAATCCGTTGAAAAACCCTTGATGTATTACGAGAACAATACCGTCAAGTCCCGCAACCTGATGGAAGCCTGTGTGGAATGCGGCGTCAGGCACTTTATATTCTCCTCCACTGCCGCGGTTTACGGCATCCCGGAGGCGGGGCTGGTCAGCCTTGAAAGCCCCATTGAACCCGTGAATCCTTACGGAATGTCCAAACTCATGACTGAGATCATGCTCAGGGATTTATCCAGAACGGCGCCGCTGAACTATGCCTCCTTGCGCTATTTCAACGTGGCAGGAGCCGACCCGGACGGTCGCATCGGACAGTCGACACCCGATTGTACCCTGTTGATCAAACTTGCCTGTGAAACGGCTCTGGGCAAACGCGACCAGCTGTATATTTACGGCACGGATTACCCGACAGCGGACGGCACCGGCGTCAGGGACTACATCCACGTGAGTGACCTGGCTACCGCACACACCCTGGCTTTGCGTTACCTGGAAGCAGGTGGAGGCTCAATCACCCTGAATTGCGGCTATGGTCATGGTTACAGCGTCCGTGAAGTGGTGCGGGCGGTGGAACAAGTGCATGGTCGTCCCATACCTGTAATGGAAACAGGCCGAAGACCCGGCGACCCTCCGCAACTGGTCGCGGACGGCAGTTCAACCCGGGAAACGTTGGGCTGGCAGCCCCGTTATGATGATCCGGAGTTTATCATCAGGACCAGTTACAACTGGGAAAAGAACCCCCGCTATTGATATTGCTGATCGGGGACAGATTTGAAATCTGTCCCCGGATATCTGAGCCTGTACAGGCTATTCAGCACTTTCCCAGGCTTCGAGAAATGCCGTCAGGTGCGCTTTGTTTTCGCCTGCCAGCACCTGTTTCAGGCGATCACATTCTGCCTGGAAGGTCTGATCGGAATAACGCCCGCAGATGAGCTGGTAGCGCAGGTAGACGAGATACGTATTCAGGACATCCGTTTCACAGTAAGCGCGGATCGCCTCGATATCACCGGACTGGTAGCAATCCCATACCTTGCCTCCCGCCATCCCCATTTTACCGGGGAAACCCAGCATGGAGGCAATTTCGTTCAACGGTGCGGCGGCGCGCATCTCGTAGCCGGCCAGCACGTCCATCAAGTCCGTATGGCGCTGGTGAAAGCGGTTGATGTAATTATTCCAGCGAAAACTCTGATCCTCATCGCCGGTCTCCCAGTACCTCGGCGCCTGAATGCCGTGCAGCAATGAGCGATAATGCAGTACGGGAAGGTCAAAACCGCGCCCGTTCCAGGACACCAGCGTCGGCGTATATTTTTCAATCCCGTCAAAAAAACGCTGTACCAGTTCCACCTCTTCGGATTCCGGCGCGCCCAGTGACCAGACACTGACATTATCGCGGGTCGCCAGCACGACTGAGATCGCTACGACCCGGTGTAAGTGCAGGCGCAGGAAGTCAGAGGTGTTATCCGTCTCCTGGCGGCGGTTTTTGAACATAACTTCCGCGGTGTCCCTGTCCGGAAGACCGTCCAGGTTGTACAGACGCCGGCCGCTTGCCAGATCCGGGATGGTTTCGATGTCAAATACGAGGGTATTCATAGTTCATGTGGGTAGCCTATTCACTGGATACCGGCTTTCGCCGGTATGGTGGTGGGTATTCAATCCGGGAAGACTGTTGAGGAAAGATAGCGGTCACCGCGGTCACAGATGATAACTACGATAATGGCGTTTTCTATTTCGCCGGACAATCGCAATGCGGCGGATATGGCGCCGCCTGAGGAAATACCTGCAAATATGCCTTCCTCATCCGCCAGTCGCCGGGTCATGTCTTCCGCTTCCGCCGGTGTGACGTCAATTATTCTGTCAACCCGCTCTTTCTGGAAGATCCTGGGCAGATACGCCTTCGGCCAGCGCCGGATGCCGGGGATATTTTCATCGCCTGCCGGTTGTACCCCGACGATTTGCACCTGGTCATTCTTTTCCTTTAAATATCTCGATACCCCCATAATTGTCCCTGTCGTGCCCATGGCACTGACAAAATGGGTCACGCTGCCTTGTGTGTCGCGCCAGATTTCCGGACCGGTACCTTCGTAGTGGGCCAACGGATTATCCGGGTTGGCAAACTGGTCCAGTATCCTCCCCTTCCCTTCTTTTTCCATATTCTCAGCCAGGTCGCGGGCGCCTTCCATGCCTTCTTTCTTGGTAACCAGTATAAGCTCGGCGCCGAAGGCCCGCATGGTGCGTCTGCGCTCACCGCTCAGGTTGTCCGGCATGATCAGGATCATCCGGTAGCCGCGAATGGCAGCCGCCATCGCCAAAGCGATACCCGTGTTGCCGCTGGTCGCCTCGATCAACACATCACCGGGTTTGATTTCGCCGCGTGATTCTGCCCGTTGGATCATGCTCAACGCGGGCCGGTCCTTGACCGAACCTGCCGGGTTATTCCCTTCCAGCTTTGCCAGGATGGTATTGGTGGTAGCGCCGGGCAGGCGTTGCAGTCTTACCAGCGGGGTATTGCCGATGCTGGAGTCGATAGTCGGATAATCCCCGCCACCGGCTGACGTTATCGCAGACATTGCCTTACACCGTTTCCCGAGCCATGATGATGGCGTCTTCCCGGCCGAACATGGCGGGATAATAATTGGCGCGCAACCCTACTTCTACAAAACCGCTCCTTTCATAAAACCCCCGCGCAGCCGTATTGGACGGACGCACCTCTAAAAACGTGGTTTCGGCTTTGTTCTTTCGGGCGGAGTCAAGCATGAAATTCAATAAATAGCCCCCCAGCCCCATCCTGTGTCGTCCGGGGTCCACACACAAATTCAGGAGATGCGCCTCATCCTTGCCCATGGACATGATCGCATAACCGGCTAAATCCCCATCCAGTTCCACGACCCGGCAGCAATAGTCATCCCGCAAGCAACCCTTGAAGATGTTCCTGTTCCACGGAAACGCATACGCCGCATACTCAATCTGCAATATACCACTTAAATCGGTTTCCACCATAGGTCGCAAATCCAGTTGGACATCATTCAGCGCTGCGCTCACGATTGCTCTTTATATATCGTCATTGCCAACTGCAAATCCTGCCAGGATTTCTTTTTCTCCCGCGGTGAACGTAACAGGTAGGCAGGGTGATATGTTACCACGACCGGAACGGGGGGATCACCGTAGTGGTAACGCTTGCCGCGCATTTTTCCGATGGGGGTTTCGCTCTTGAGCAGATTCTGGGCGGCAACCCGGCCGAGGGCCAGTATCAGCCTGGGTTTAATGGTGTTTATCTGTTGCACGAGATAATTCTCGCAGGACAGGACTTCCTCGGGCCTGGGGTCGCGATTATTGGGCGGGCGGCATTTGAGGATGTTGGCAATGAACACCTCATCCCGGGCAAGACCCACCGCCTGAAGCATGGCATCAAGTAACTTTCCGGCCCTGCCGACAAAGGGTTCGCCGCGCCGGTCCTCCTCGGCCCCCGGCGCCTCGCCGATCAGCATCCAGTCCGCATTCACGTCACCCACCCCAAACACCGTCTGCGTCCTGCCTTCATGCAGCTGACACAAGCGACACCCGGCCACCTTACGCTGCAAAGCCTCCCAGTCAAGCGCCATCCCGTCTCCCTGCTGCACGGCAATCCCACCTGCTCTAACGGAATGGCCCTCGTCAATCACGCCGGTATCCAGTGTACGACCGGGGACAGATTTCAAATCTGTCCCCTTTAGACTCTGTTCTTTATGCTCTGTATTTCGAACCCTGTATACCTCGATGCCGAGGGCCTGAATATAATGATGTTGCCGGGGTGTCAACCTCATACCTGGGGATGAATTTTGCTGCTGATCGAATAAGCCCGGTTTATCGCGTTGATATACGCTTTTGCCGACGCTGTGACGATGTCCGTATCCGAACCCCGGCCATTTATGACATGGCCGTCTTTGTTCACGCGCACCGTCACTTCTCCCTGGGAATCGGTCCCACCGGTAATATTGTTAACGGAGAACAACTGTAATTCACAGCCGCTGGACACTAAAGTCTCTATGGCCTTGAAAACCGCGTCGACAGGACCGTCTCCCTGGGATATGCCCGGCGTTTCCTCGCCGTCAATGGACAAGGTCAATTCGGCCTGGGGCGTCTCGCCAGTTTCCGTTACCACCCTCAGTGACACCAGCCTGATTTTTTCTTCCTCGCCCTGCATGTTATCGGTAACGATAGCCTGGAGGTCCTCATCATAAATTTCATGTTTCTTGTCTGCCAGGTCCTTGAACTTGATAAAGGCGTTATTCAGTTCTTTTTCACTGGAGAATTCAAACCCGATTTCCTTTAATCTGGTGCGGAATGCATTGCGGCCCGAATGTTTACCTAGAACCAGGCGATTGGTTGACCAGCCGACGTCCTGGGCGCGCATGATCTCGTAGGTCTCCCGGCTCTTGATCACGCCATCCTGGTGAATGCCGGCTTCGTGGGCAAAGGCATTGGCGCCTACCACGGCCTTGTTCGGTTGTACCGGGAAACCCGTCACGTTCGATACCAGTTTTGAGCAGTTCACGATCTCGGTCGTATCCAGCCCGGTGCTGCAAGGGAAATAATCCTTGCGTGTCTTCACTGCCATGACAATCTCTTCCAGGGAGGCATTCCCCGCGCGCTCTCCCAGCCCGTTGATGGTGCACTCCACCTGCCTGGCGCCGTGCATGACCGCGGCCAGGGAATTGGCCACGGCAAGACCCAGGTCGTTGTGGCAATGTACCGAAAACACCGCCTTGTCGGAATTGGGCACCCGCTCGATAATACTGCCGATAGTTTCCCCGAACTGGGTGGGGATGCTGTAGCCCACCGTATCCGGGATGTTGACGGTAGTGGCGCCGGCGGCGATGACCGCCTCAATGATCCGGCACAGGAAATCGAGCTCCGAGCGACCGGCATCCTCAGGTGAAAACTCGACGTCATCGGTATATTTTTTTGCCCTTTTTACCGCCTTTACCGCAGCCTCGACCACCTCGTCCGGCTGCATCATCAACTTTCGCTCCATATGGATGGGCGAAGTGGCGATAAACGTATGGATGCGCGCAGAGCGCGCCGGCTTGAGGGCCTCTGCCGCCGCGTCGATGTCCTGGTAGCCGGTACGCGCCAGGCCGCAAACCGTGCTGTCTTTGATAATTTCCGCCACCGACCTGACGGCCTCGAAATCCCCGCCGCTGGCAATCGGGAAGCCCGCCTCAATCACGTCCACCCGCAATTTCTCCAGCGCCTTGGCTATGCGCATTTTCTCACCACGGGTCATGGACGCGCCGGGACTTTGCTCGCCGTCACGCAAGGTGGTATCAAAGATAATTAATTTGTCTGTCATGGTACTGCTCCTGATTCTGATCTAAAGAAGTCTAGGTGGAAGTGAACTGGGGACATTTAGCTGTGATGTATAGAATTGTTTATCATTGAACTTTTTCTCTGGTCTGGCTCCAAATCAAAATGGAATGGATTTTGGAGAGTTACTATTTTGTGGTATGGTTCCTGCTTGGCCACATCTACGCACTTCAACTGAGTGTCCCTTTAAGTATTTGGATGATGTAGACAAAACTGAGCTGTGCATGTTAAAGAGACCACCTTCTGTTTTGTGTGTGATTAGATGTTAGCCATCTTCACCAAGCTCTTTATACACGACAGTCCACAGTTTGCATTGGTACATTGCAACCTAGCCTACATAGACTCCAAGTCACATTTCTGACAGAGTGTGAAACTTGAAGAATGTCTGTCTGTCTGTCTGTCTGTCTGTCCAATACATATATTTTCAAACATGAGAGCTATTACAATCATAAGGAACTAAACTACTTGAGTCATATATAGGACCAATAAAGTCCTCTCATACATAATTAGAGTCAAACAGCAAAAGTCATCAGACTAAGTGTCTAAAGTATCAAGATAAATGAATTAATGTCAAATGATAATTTTAAGACATAATATAATTAATTATGTATCTTTGTTTGTTCATTTGTCTGTTTATTTGTCTGTCCACTTGTCTGTTACTTTGTCTCTTCCTTTGTCTGTCCATTTGCCTGCTCATTTGTCTGTTTGGTTGTGTGTTCATTTGTCTGTTCCTTTGTCTGTCCATTTGTCTGATCATTTGTCTGTTCTTTGGCTGTTCCACTGTCTGTTTGTGTGTGTCCATTTGTCTCTTCCTTTGTCTATTTGTCTTTTCATGTGTCTGTCTGTCTGTCTGTCTGTCTGTCTCTCCAATTGTCTCTTCATTATTTAATTGGTCCCTTGGCTTGATGCAGACAAT
The DNA here is from genome assembly GCA_965222155.1 of Gammaproteobacteria bacterium. Lineage (GTDB taxonomy): Bacteria > Pseudomonadota > Gammaproteobacteria > Eutrophobiales > Eutrophobiaceae > JAAXHV01. The sequence continues at coordinate 71,158 of CBDCTH010000004.1, read as the reverse complement.
TTCCAACACATCAGGTGAGCTATGTTCCCATTATCCAGGAAAGCTTATCATTCCTGACAGAAATCATTCAGAAAGAGCAAGCAAGTGAATAGTTTTGTCTCCTGGCTTTACCTACTTTTTATTGTGGAACTGCTGCTAAGTTTTAGTGAGATTTTATCGACAGCCAGTGCTTCTAGTAAGAGACTGTTCAGCAGTGCAGGCGTTGAAGGACCAGGCGCTGCTGCCAATCATCTGAGTGACATCATGCAGAAGGCTCGTTTTGCAAGATGTCGTTCTCGATTTGTTGTTCCTGTTATTCTTTATGGAAACAAGGTGAATGTGCGGTGTCAATTATGAAGTGTTGTCAATGACCTGTGTTTGATTCAGTCATTGGCATGGCACAGTCGAATTAGTAAAGTGATGACAACAGCTGTTATTGTAAATTTATGTGGCATTATCCACCTTTACTTTTAGGCTGTATTTCCAACTTCTAATGTACTAGCCTAGTAGGTGTACAACTAGAGAAGTTCTCCTCCTAACAGTCACAAATGCGGAATCCTGCTGTAATCATTACTCAGCATTGAAACATACATGATATTGGGCTTTTGATGGTAACAAAAGGTGTATACCGTGCACTGCACTTGTATGAGTATCCCAAGTACACTTGTGCATGCAGCCATTTCATTGTGGATTTGTCCAGCCAAGAAGACCCCAATTTACACAGTAGAATTTATTTGTTATTGTAACTTGGTATTTTAGAAGCTGCAGTTGGACCTGTGGATGCTCATTTTATAGAGGCAACCTTTACAGTACATGCTCACTGTTCTTGTACTGCATGTGAAGTTGTCCCCAGGCATTTTGATGTGGTGGGAGTCTAAAGTAAGAGGAAAGGTACACAAGAGGTTTGGAACTGTACAGTAGGGACTGAATTACAGTATAGGTCACTGCTTAAGTGATGGATGGTATATGCACTTGGCCTCATTGAAAAACAAAGTTTCTGATTTTGTCTTGGCTTTTTCATTCTTTGAAAGAGGTGCCCAATAGCAATTTAATATGGCCTTATACAGTAGATTTGTGGAAAAGCAGCAGCAATGGAGTAGACTTTTGATGATGACTCCTCTGCCAGCGGTCAAGGAAAAGTGTACACTACAGCATTTTGAATATTTATATAGAAGCAGAGATGGAGTATCACCAAAGCTGATATGATTGAACATTGCTCCTGTTATGCACCTGCTGTTGTAGTGATAATGGGACAATCTACGAAACTGAGACTCTCCCAGGTGCATGCAATGGCAACATGGGGTCTAAGAGACAAAGCTGTTGATCAGGTTACTTCCCAGTGGTGGTTTGGATTCATTTTCTTTGATCTTCTTTCTACACTCCCATGCATGTTTCAGCTTCTCTTGTGCATGGTTTTGCTTCCAATTTGAATTATAGGTGGGTGAAGAACAAAAGACTATTTCAGTAAGCAGGGCAATAAGATAACTACAGTACCAATTGCTGCAAACTCCACCTACCTTTGCAGCAAATCAGAAGTGTTCAATTCTATCTGGTTCCCAGAACCTTCTAGGAAGTCACTAGTTATGATATGCATTGCCAAATGTATCACGTGGAAGGGGTATGCTCTATCACATGTTGAAGTTATGGGCAGATACGGTGAAGCATCATAGTGACAGTGAAATGCTCATTTCTAGAGCATGGTTAATATCAGTGTTCTAGCCAGAAATTATTCCCAGCTGGCAAAGTTGGAAATCTATGACTCAGCCCACTTGTCCTGAAATTCCATTAGCAACTAAAAAAGTCAGTCTATTCTAAACATTAATTTGACCTAAATGAACCACTCATGAATGAAGGACCTAGGATTCATAACATTACATTTCTCTCAGGATCTACAGCGATCAAGAAGCAAAGTTTAGACATATGCATCCATGACTTTAGGAACCGGTTGCCCACCTATAGGTGTAATAGTAGACTGGTTCTCTCACAGAGCATTCCAACTGTGGTCGTGTCTTGGCCATTCCTGCATGCATGCAGGTGCAGTCCAGCAGGTAGCTTCTCAGATGGTGTGAGTGCAATGCCATTACTGACGAATTAGACTACACTCTGTGTAGCAGGAACAGAAAGAGGCGCAGAGGGTCTGGTTACATGAGACCATTGTGTATGTGCCGACAACACTTGTATACCACTGTATATGGCACAGCAACAGGTTCAGCTTAGCAACTGACAGACAGCAACACTAAAAGACACCATAGTTCTTCTGCTCTGGCAACTATTGATGCTAACAGCCGGCAAATTCAACTCGTAGAACTTCCCTAGACGGCAGAGTAATGAGCCAGCTGGCATTTTGCCAGCTTGATTGGCTCTGGCTAGAACTATGGCTATTGGCAATGACAGTGCAGCATGAGTGCAGACCAGCACAGTTTGATTAATTGATATTGACTGTCTGTTTGGTGTATACAGTACATTTGTCGTTCGTCAACTCTCTCCAGTGGAGCAGAAATGTATGGCCGGTCAGGTCTTGGTTGGCTCTTCTCTAGAGGTGGGTTTCTACTTTTTAGTTGTGAGTCCAAACTGTTACCATTAGCCATTCATTGTTTCTAAGGGGGTGACTCGTCATCAACAGATAATGGTAGTAATGACAACGGTGAACCAGCTGTTCTGAAGTCCATAGCAAGGTTAGAACATTTAGCTTAATAGTGTGTTCCATTGAACTGTTCTACTGTAACTAGAAAGTGCCTGAAAATGGCAGTCATGCAGGATTGTACAAAAACAATAACGGGCCTTTTCAGCAAGCATAGATTCTTTTATGTCAATGGCATCAGAGAACATTGACTCAACTGAGGCATGCCAGAGATGGAGGTGAAGTGCTGGCAGTACAAGTTAATAGTCAATTCTTCCCTTTTTGTAGTAAAAGAGGAGGAGCTGGCCCTGCAAGTGTTGCCACCACATCCATATGTTGAGCTCGAGAATTTCCAACTTTTCATGTTCATGAAGTGGAACACAGTCTTTAGTATAGGGTGGTATCAATTGAATTCATATCTTCCAATCTTTTTCTCATCAGAGGGGGAAATTATATAGAGTACAGTATCTGTGATACCTAAACATGGTGTTTCCTATGCCTTTGTTCCAACTACGTGTGCCCCATCAAGGTTTTTGGGAGTGCCTAAGACTTTGTCTGTGTCTAAAGGTGCATTCACACTGAGGGTTGAGCCACCTTGTATTTTCACCCTTCATGAAGTGTCCTTGAAGTTCGAACATGTTTACATTTACAGTAGCCTTAAGTGTCCGTACTTCTCCTAATTCTAGGAACTTCATTGTGTACCTTATTTCCCAACTTCTGTCAAGTTTCCTTGTTTGGTGATGCATGTGAGATGTGCTTGGGAAGAATGCTGTTGATCTCGGAAATATGGTTTAGCGACTGCAGTAAAGCCATGGGATGTGCTCACAGACAGCAGAGATTTCTCCAAAGCTATAGCTGTATTGTCAAGTGGCACCAAAAATCTTGGAGATTGACAGCCACATCTGGCTGGATGTTGAGCATGAGCTCTGTCTCTTATGTAGCCATGTTTGCTTCTGCTTTGCCACATTTTTACTGTAGCCCTGTAGACTCAGTGTAAGAGTGGCAGATAGTTCTGAGACACTGGTCAAGTCCTAGATCAGGTCCAGATCAAACATAAGCCTGCCTGGTGTGGATGTGCCTTGTGTCTGTGTCTGTGTCTGTGTCTGTGTCTGTAAATTGAGACAGAGTTGATTTGTAGAGCTGCTGTTGGTGACTGGGAGCTGTTTGACCGTGTTCGGGGAGAAGATATCCGGCTGTTGAAATTGCTTGGAGTTGAGTATATCTGTGATCTGATGGTTGAACAGAAGAAAGTAAAGTTTGGAATGACGTAAGTTGGTGTATTGACTAGCTGTGAAGGAAAGTCTTGCAGTTGTGTTTGTAGAGTGACGTCATCTGAGAAGGTTGACAAAGAACGGCGCTATGCTGACTTCAGGGTTTTGTCAGTTCCCTACCCAGGTGATTTATTTTCTATAGTATATAGCGTAGACAAAGGAATGAGAAATAGATAGACAGGTAGACAGGGAAGTTGGCCAGACAAAACTCTTTTAGTCAGCACAAACTGTAAAGTATCTAGCACAGATGTTGAAAAGAATGTATAGAACTAGATTTAGATGAAGGTATACAGTAAAAACGCACGCGTTTTCCATTCCATTCCATTTCCACCATTTCCATTTCATTTCCATTTCATGATATGCCTACAAGCAGACAAACAGACAAACACAAAGATGTGATGTGTGGACGTGATGTGACAGATTCACTAAGCACTTCTTGTCTCAGGTTGTGAACTATTCGGTGAGCTCAAAACTCACGATTATGTGTGTGACAGAGTTCACTTTGATTGGACACAGGTTGGTTGTTGCAGTAGACTGTGCTTTGCTATCAGTTAGTCAGTAGTCCTTGTGGCCTGTCAGCCTTTTATCAATACAACCATGGATATTCCTGCTGATGTGAAGGACAAACTTTCAATACAGTGGAAAGATTATAAGGTGAATGGCTGACATAGGTGGTAACCTACTTTGACTGTGATGGCAATGTATGGTGAATGCTGCGCTGTTTAGATGTGGAATCTGACAAAAATAACTCAGAACTACTTGAAACTCTTCTTGTATCTTCTACGCACAGGTAGGTTTTGTGAATTTCATGTTGTTGCTTATAAGCAACCTGTTTGTCAGTTTGATTGTTTGTCTGTCTGTTGGTCTATCTCTGTCTGCCTGTCTTGAGGTCCTTGTATTTTCCAGTGTCCATATATTGATAGTGTGGCTGAAGTTGCATTCAGCATGTCATACAGTGTAGTATTTGTGAACTTTCTCAGGAGATGGTGGTCTCCTTGTTCACTGCATCTCAGGCTGGGACAGGACACCACTGTTTATTTCACTCATTAGACTCTCACTGTGGGCAGTAAGTTGCTGTGGATGTGTTTCAAACTTTCTTAGGCCTTTGTTGTGAAGTCTTGTCTCTGTGATAGGACAATTTGATTCACCAGTCTCTGAACGCATCAGAAATTCTCTATTTAACATTGGCCTATGACTGGCTGCTCTTTGGGTGAGTTGTCATTTGTTGTACATGATGTAGTGCATTCATAGCTGATAGGAGTAACATCCTAGGCACCAGCTGTCAACAAGACTTAATAAAGGGGAGGAAGTAAGATGCCTGGCTGAAATCTTGATATGTTTTTGTCACAATTTGACCGTTGCAGATTTTGTTCTTTTGTTTTCATTTCTTGAACCAAATATATTCTGATGAGTATTCACTGTTCAGTGTCCACAGGTTGGTCACTGCTCACCTTCCACTACACTGTTTATGTTCAATGCAAGTAAAAACTCTACAGAAATCGTATCAGTCAGTGTGATTCAGAGGTGGCTGCTGAAGGAGTCCTGCAAGGCAAGTTGTCTGATACCTGTTGCCATAGATTAAGCGTTCTTGTCAGCCACTACCAGATCTTAATTAATTAATTAAGTCTTAGGCAATTAAAATACTTAGGTAAACTGGGACTGAAGTCTGTTTTTAGTGAGACCAAACGGGTAGATTTTCAATTAACTGGGTGGCATAATTTGTGAATATCAGTGTCATTTCTCTGTTTTCCTGTCATTAGTACTGTGTAACAATGATAGGTAGCTGTGTGCTGTTGTGCTACAGATACCCTGCTGCCTTTAGCTAATACCAGATCACAGCTGGACAGTATTCCAGGTCAACACAACCTGTAGTACTTGTATACAGAAAGCTGTGCTTTGGGATTTGCTTCCAGCAACTTCACACTAGCAGTAGACTTTAGACAGATTGATTTGGTTGAGCAGGTTTAGTGATAGGAATGACTGTAGTTGAAGATGTATGGTTTGGCTGTCTGTTGGTATCCTGTGGCAGTGGAAGTTCTATGAATCACTCTTCTGTTCAGAATATGGTTTGCAGATATGGCCTCTTAGCAGAACCTTCTTTGTCCTTTGCAAGGTCTCATGTACAGAGGTTCTAATGTCAGAGTGCTGTTAGCCTGGGGGGAAGGTATGACCAGTAGGCTTTTGAAAAAATGACTGTTTGTTAGATTCAACAAACCTTGGATGCAGGATAGAAAGTATGTGAATCTACCTATGGTATTACGTAGGTATACAATCCTCCGCCTGTAGGGAGTTGTAGACTTCAATATACATCATATTACAAGTTGGAAACATTAGTGTTATTCTATCCATGCAAGTGTTGAAGCTGAAGTGAATAAACGGTTAATTTAATAGCTTCACATTCTCTTCTTCAGTGCTGAAAGTCTTTTGTTGTAGGATCAAGCCATCTAGCTGGTAGTACAAGCAGTTTGAGTAGCACAGGCAGCAGTGGCAGTGGCAGTGTTGCAAGCAGTGCAGCTGTGGTTGGAGCTGAAGCTGTAGGACAAAGTGATGGCTTAAGGCCATCTTGCCACTCGTAAGCTGAAGAGACGTGTGAGATCACTGCGTATGTCAACGTTGTTGTTGCTGTAGGTTGCCACAACAGCCAAGAAAGAAGCCACCTTTCTTTAGAAATGATGTTGGACCAAAGAGTGTTCCAGCAGTAGCAAGGGCTGACAAGTCAAATCCCATCTCAGTCCCCCTATCATCAACAGCTGCTAACAGAGCAGAGGTGTCTTGTGCACAATAATAGTATTGATTTTGTAGGAGGTGGTAGTTTCTTGTAGTGTAAAGTTGACAAAGACACTTGTATTGAAACAGAGACGGACTGATGAACGTACACAACTGCAGAATTTACGTGTGTCTAACCACAGAGTGTACAGTACATAAGTCATCTTTAAACCAGATCAGACATACACAGTATATCCATATTTTCTAAATGTGCCTGCAGTTTGTGCATCTCCTCAACCTGTCTTGTATGTTGAACATGAACAGCTAGTTTAGTGTTAACAAATGTGCCTGTTACTTTATAGAACTCAACAAACTCGCTTTATGGCAGGTGACGCTCTCCTCATTCCTTAAATTACGTCATCTCACTGGCTTTGTTTTTGTGTAGCTGGCAATTGATTTCTGCATCAGGCAGTCCACAGGGCTCAGTCACTCTACAAGGCTCACCTCTCACTGCTACACAGCACAGTGTCACTCCACCACAGCACGGTGTCACCCCACCACAGCATGGCGTCACTCCGCCACAGTATGGTATCACTCCTCCAACACTGTAAGTTGCTACCTGCATGCGTTCATGCTTCACCTGTTCCACTGCTGTTGTGTTGCAGAGAAATTGAACACAATGTTCCAAGTAGAAGGCAGAGATTAGACCAAGTGAGGGAATTGTTTCTTTCCTCATACAGTTCAACAGTACGAACAGGTCAAGAACAAAATGCGACTGCTAGTTTGGCTGGAAATATTGCTGGCATGGTGAGTCGTCTAGCAGGGCATGTAGGTATAGACAGTATGAGAGGAAATGTGGCCTAGAACACCATACTTTCCCCTCATGCAGCTGGGTATGACATTGAAATTGGAATGCTTACTTATAATTTACAGACTGCTATTGAAACGTTAATTAACGTTTGTACTGAACTAATAATTGCTGTGTAGCTAGCTAGTAAAAATTGAGACAAGAAAGCACTGTTTACATGCATATGGCTGCCCACAAATAATTTCAACTAACCCTGGTTTATCTCTCTACTAAAAAATACGGCAATTACGGACGGTCCCTTATTACTTGGGCTCAATCGCATTTGCCACGCCTCCTAATGTCATGTCATACGGGCAGGTATTGCTAGCAACTTGAGACAGTCTTGTGACTCGTCTTGTGACTTGCCTTCCGGTTGCTCATTGCATCTTTGCATCATCATATTTGCGAAAGACCTACGTTTCTGGAAGTAAACAATGAGTGCCATGCCGTCCGAAGGCAAGAAGGTCGAATCAGACGTGGAATGCGGTGACTGAGAAAGCGAGACAACGCCTCTGTTCGGCGAGAAGGCTGGCACCGTGAACAGCGGGTCGCAGTTCGATAAGGAGATAGAAGATGGAAAGAAAATGAGGAAGAAGAAGGGAGGCAAAGGAGGGTTGGTCATCTCTATCCTGACTCTTATCTTCTCTATTCCGGCTCTTATTGGCGCATGATGTTGGCCCGCGCTGGTCATTGGCCTCTTTTCGGGGACGGTGACGGCGGCAGCGCGGTCAATTGGTCACATAGTGGGCATCGTCATAACAGCCACTATGCTGTTGCTACTACTCATCTACATTATCTACAAAGCGAGGCAGAGGAAAGGGCCAGACAAATACGGGCCTCTCATTCTCGTCGTGTTGGCGTCCATCTTCATCATGGCGGAACCGCTGCGTCACGTGCTGCAGGACGGTGGTCTTTGGCCTAGTAGCATGAGGAATGGAATGGTAATGAACAGGTCTTTTTGTCCCCATGTTGTGTACGTGACGTCACAGTGGTGCTGTAGCAGCCGTTTAGTGTACAGAGTAATCCCTCCAAAAGGCTGATGAGTAATCTTCAAAGTTGTTTACGCTAGAATATCAGCTTCAACAAAACTCTTTAGAGGAGCAATCCCTGTCTCTCTTATCTTTTGTTTATGTACTACTGAAATTCAATTTGCTTACTACAGCTGAAGCGAAAGCGTATAGGACCATAAAAAGATGTACTGTTTTGAACTTATGCTGTGTGCATTTCCTATATGTAGTTCATCCATGCTGTACTTGACACGTTGTAACTGGAAATGGTAGTCGTCACTGGCTAGAGTACTAGTAATGTGGTTAGTGATAAATCAATGTTTGTGAAACAGAAATGGTTTGGGGGACATATATAAAATGTTGAAGTCTGAACAATGTTTGGATTAATTCTTACCCTCCCTTTAATTTGAACACAACATTGACAGACCCCCTTTACCTCCCTAACCATGAGTCATGATCACATTTCAGAAATTGACTTGCACTGATCAGGTGTAGCACATGAATTCCTTGAGAAACACCTAGTTGCCTGATGAGAGTGAAAGACAGACCACTGCAATGGTTTAGGAGTGTAGTATGCCTGGTTAGGGAAACTTGAAAACTGACTCACCTGTTAGTGCCCAACTTCTTTCAAGCATGGTGTGTTGATCTAGAGTTTAAGACTGTCCATCAACGCTGGCTCTGAAATTGTGATGGCGTAATGAATGAACTGGTCGAACTATTTGTCAACATGCCCTGGAGAGTATCCGGAATGACAAGCTCAAGGAGGAGGCTATGCCAGGGGAATGTTGACTCCAGCCTCTTTTAGTGCATTGTCATCCTCCAGCTCTTTCTAGCACAGCTGACACTTCCCACTGTTTGTCAGACCTGTACCTGTATGTTAACCACCATTTTGTGTTGTTGTAGGGCTCAGCTGAGTACCGTATTGGCTGTGAATCAGAAAATGTTCATTGCCTCACTTCAGTTGGCATTCTCTTCACTGTAATACTGACGTACACCGGGTTTGTTCTTTTGGCTATTGGTGTTATGTGGAATGCAAATATCAAACAGCAGTGCCTCAAAATACGGCAAAAGTGGAGAGAACTTCGAGCAAAGTAAATGGCTGGGATGACTTTGGAATATGATGTACCTTTTAACCAGTTTTTATGGCTATGGTCACATTGATGATGCATTTCTGTTAAACCCCACACGGCAGGAATGTCTGATTGTTAGTGACATGCCAGAGAAGCTGGTCTTTTGTAGTGTACAGAATTAGAATGAACAAATTGCAAGGGTGTATTGTGTAATGACGATTGCCAGGTAAAGACTTCCTGGTAGTCTGATAAATACAATCGTTCTTGTGACACGTGTCTCTATTGTGCGCATGCGTGGTAGTGACAGGATGTCAATGCCTGTGGCTGTCTGTTTCTTCTTGTTATTGGTGTGTTGCAAGGGCGAATCAGAAGGAGGCCACTGTACTCGCAGAGACGAAGCTGGAAGCTGCATAGATGAGGCTGAAAGCCGAGTGACTGGCAAATATTCCAAACGTAAGCTGCATGTCTAGCGCGCGTTAACGTCGCCTAACGCTGGTGAACACGTATTTTTGAGGATATATTATAGAGCTACCTAAAAAGTTTCACTAAGGAAGTCAACGTTTTTGTCCTGCATGTTCATTTTAGAAGTACAGTGGATGAATATCTTCATTGGTCTTCTATGTATACTGTACTGGTTGATCCATCTGCGGCTCTTCTAACTTTGTGGATGATATCCATTTTTGTCATCTAATTGTTTTGTGTAGATGGCCATTGGGAGAAGTACATGAAGAATATTAATGAGGCTGTTTCTCTGTACGAGGAATGTTCTACTGAAAAGTGTGATGGTGGATGCTATTCGTCTGTGATTGAGGAAGATCTAAGCATTTGGAAGGATGGCATTAGCAAAGAAGTTTTTGATGAAGCAGTGTCCAAAGGAGTGCACTACCAGATTATCAAGCACAGGCTATACAGACAGAACGACTGCATGTTTCCTTTCAGGTGGGCTGTTGATTGGCATGGTGTGGCATTATATGATTTTCAGTTAGCAAAATTCTAGACCTCCATGAAATGTAGTAGAATGCCCTTGAGGAGAGGTGATTGATGTGGAAGTTATTTAGCAAATAATTCTGTAGTGACTGCCATAAATTTGAGGAATGCCACAATGCCTTGGAAGGACACCTCCGAATGAGGCTTTTGCAAATGTACATATAGACCTGAATTTGGGATAAAACTACATAGTTCCACACATTGCTACGTTCTGCTCTAAACCTAAACAAACAATTTGCATTGGCATCAGTCACTTTTTTAGTGTAATAAAAGAGGTATTACATAGATTTGATTTAGTAATGCTTGAACCACTACCAGTTTAGCCTTGCCCCAGACATTGTGTTGATTTCAATCCCCAGCCAAAGCTCGGATGACCTCATCTCCATAACATTGTAGAGATGAGACCATCTGGGCTTTGGATGGGACCAAAATCAACCAACACCTGGGGACGAGGCTACTAACAGTGTCTGTCTGGCAAATTGCTCCTTGGTCAATCCATAACAGATAGTCTTAATTTGTATTATGCAGAAGGAGCAGGCATTACCATAATACTGACTTAGCAGGGAGTTTTTGCTTATTCAGGATCTTCATTGTGATTAACATTTGTGAGCTTGAAAATATTGCGTTGCAATACAGTGTATGTTACATTGGGCAAGTAATTTGTATTCATTGTACGTACACAAATTAGAGGAATGCTGTTGTTGTTATAATAAAATTGTGCAGTGGCAAACTGCTAATACATCTTGTTGTTATGGTACGCTGACCTCTTGGGTGTATCATCTGAGTTGTTTCAAGGATGTAAAATTGCTCCAACATGAAGAAACCTGAATGGTATATGAAAGTGGGCGTGGTTGTGATCAGGTGCCATTTTCCTATTATGAACCACTACGGCACTGGATTCTGCCCTTATTGCAAAACGTTGACAAAGTCTAGTGAGTTCTGTGAGAATTAGGTTGAATTAAACTATGACAGAAATGACCCGATGAGGTTGTAATCAGAGTGTGGGTAAGAACAGGTAACAGAAGAGCAGAAAAACTGCCATGAAAGCATAAAAGACTAACTAGAGTTCGTGCATGAAAGTGGGGTTACATTGGGTGTCCCTACAACTTGTATGTACATTTGGACAACAAATTTCTGAGAAAATTCTAAATTGTAAGTTTTAGCTGAAGCAGGAGGTCATTAGCCTCGTCCCCAGCTGGAGTGTTGATGTCCATCACTGGCCAAGGCGTAGATGACTGTCATCAGGGCCTTGGCCAGGGATGGACATTGCCACTCCTGCTGGGGATAAGGCTAGGAGGTCACAGTGGACAGTATATGGTAATCAGCAAATTATTTTGTAACATTTTTGAAAAAGCGAAATGGTTACAGTGTACAGTACCTTAAATAATTAACTTCTCCAGTGTGGCAGTGTAGAAAACAATACATAGAATGATACCAGGATAGAGGTAGCCTTGTTCCCAGACCCTGCATACTGTATCTGAATTCCAGGGTGTTGAAATTCAGCTAGTGGCCATGTGGGTGTGCCACTGTATTATGGGCATGTGTTCTCTAAATGTTTGCTGTATTCTAAATGACAAATTTCCATAGGAATAATTCACTTTTCATTTTATTAGTAATTTACTGTTTTGTGGTAGATGTTCTGGTATTGAACATTTCATTGTGGAACTACTGGACCGTCTGCCAGACATGGAACTTATAATCAATGTACAAGATTATCCAAAAGTAGTCTGTCAATCCCATGTAAAGGTCCTAATGATGATGCAGCTGGTTTCTCTGTCAAGGTGCCTGTAAGGACTAAGCCGCTGCCTGTCATGTCATTCAGCAAAACTCCCCGTGAGAAAGACATCATGTACCCAGCATGGACGTTCTGGGAGGGAGGTCCTGCTGTATGGCCTATCTATCCCACAGGATTGGGACGTTGGGATGTGCAGAGAGATCTTCTCATGAAGTTTGTGTAACAGCAAGCAGTACATTTCTTGTAGTTTCTTGCAGCTCACATTTGTTGTAGAAAAGCTATTGTGTGGCCATGGGAGAAGAAAGAGCCTAAAGGGTTCTTCATTGGTTCAAGGTGAGATGTTGACTTTTAATACCAGCTATGTATGTCAAACTAATGTGTATAACATACAACAGAACAACTGCTGAACGAGACCCTCTCATTCTGTTGTCTCGACAAGAGCCAGACCTTGTGAATGCCTCGTACACAAAGAACCAAGCTTGGAAGTCTGATGGTGTATGGTTGTGTAGACTTAAGTAGTATAGCCATTGCCATTGTCAATGTATGGACTTCCTAGGATACTCTTGGTGCCCCACCAGCCAAGGAAGTGAAACTGGAAGATCATTGTAATTACAAGTCAGTGACTGTGTAGCTGTCATTTATGTGTGAAGTAGTATTATTGGCTTCTGTTTTGGTAGGTATCTCTTTAATTTCCGCGGTGTTGCTGCCAGTTTTCGTTTCAAACATTTGTTTTTGTGCAAGTCTCTTGTGTTTCATGTTGGTGATGAGTGGATTGAATTTTTCTACCCAGAATTGAAACCATGGGTTCACTACATCCCGGTTTCTGTTAGCCTGGGAGAAGCAAGGTGAGTGGACAACCCAGCTATGTACATCATCAAGAGAGTAAGAGCACCAGTATTAGTACAGAAAATAACACTGCACTCATGACAAACCTTCCACACACTTGGAACTCACAATTAAGAAATTAATCTTATGCTTTGTACCACATTGGGCTTTTTAGCGTTAGTTAGGATCATCCCGGCTTGGATAGTCCATTGGGTCCATATCTTATGGCTCTTAATTAAGAGCAAGCTTGTATAGTGGTTAATAATAAAGCAATGAGTTGGTTCATTTTCTGCTGTTGTGTCGTGTATAATTAGGGAGCTGCTGGAGTTTGCTCGTGAGAATGATCAAGTTGCTCAAGACATTGCAGAAAGGTGTCTGTGTGGCTCTGCCATGTTGTGAACAATTCAAGTGATGTATTTTGTGTGTATTCATTTTCAGGGGCTACAATTTTGTAGCCAATCATCTGACACTGAAGGAAGTGTCATGTTACTGGAAGACTCTGCTCAAAAAGATTGCTAGGCTACAGCAGTGGAAACCAACTAGAAATCCCAATTTTAAGGAAGTTACTGTTAAATCTTAGTCTTAGAACTTGTGTTCAAGTAAGTGCAAAAGTACACATTTTTACCCAATGCCATATGTTGAATGGAGAAAGTAGCTTCTACCAAGTAGTGACTTTTATTGTGAGCAATCACCAACTAGTGCAAACGCTCTAGGAAAGACTTTCTGTGTCATGTACACCAAAGTCTTAAATGGTGCAACTAAATTCTTAAGGCACAGTACAATTAAATTTGACCTAGCCAAAACTGCTACAACTAAATTCTGACAGGTATTTTTGTGTATAGACCAATAAAAGACAGCTACTTGATTTACACCTGTTTTCATATGAGTTGACCCCCTCAACGAAATTTTATTGGTATTTGTGACCTTAGAGATACCTATGACGTCAAATGTTTCCCTACAGTACTAGTACTGCTCATGATCATGTAGTATATATGAAGGGCTGAGTGCAAAAAGGGCCTATGCGACATTTTTTCCGAAATCGAGTTAGACCCGAAAACTAATAGGTCTACTTTCTAGCTACCATAATCCAAAGTTTCGTACCTGTTGGTTGAGAATCTACGGAGGGAGAGCAGCTTTTGTTCCGATAGGTCACGTGATACTTAGCGCACTTGGCTACATTCCCGTATTTAAAATGGAAACCACTGTTAGGAAAGGAAGGAAGCGTCTGCGGAATCCTGACTCGTGGGAGAGGAACGAGAGGAAGAGACTGAAAGCCTCGGGAGAAGAACACGTGGATTCTGAAGGAAGAACGGTCGAGAAAAGAACGGTGAAAGCCATAACTTGTCGCTGCGGCAAAGAATGCCGTCGTAAGGTTTCATCCGAAGAAGCTGAGCGGATCTGCAAGGCCTTTTACGAAACAGGAAGCTATCAACAGCAGAATATCTACCTGGTGGTAAAAAGCAAAGCACTCTGGATAAATTACGGAGAAGGGGAAGAGGTTATTGATGGGAAAAAAACAACTGTCAAACATCCAGGCGTCATTTGGCTTCGATTCAGCTATTCAGAAGACGAACCATGGAGAAAGGTAAACATCACGAAGAGAGCCAGCGATATTCCCACGCCAATTACGGAAGAAGTACCCCGCTGGGAATCCGATTAAGGCTCTGAAGTTGGGAGACCTTCGGAAGATGATTCCATACCTTCCTCCGCAGTACGTGCCATTCTATGACGGTCTGACAGCAGCTACTTCTCATGGGTCCGATTCCAAGGCGTGACGTTGAACATTAATATAAATTCTGACATGTTTACGTAAGCACAGTAGGGGGTTAGGCATGCACGGGTGGATAGGGGAATAAAAATGCTACCAAATGGATTCTACTTCGTCTTAAAAGAGTTAAATTATGCTGAAGAAGCTTTACTTGCACTTTAAAGTAGTTTTACTCAATAACTATTATTTGGCTCATAGGCCCTTTTTGCACTCAGCCCTTCATATAGTAATGTTACAGAATTACTAAGAGTGCATATGCCATGTTCCTTTTGCAACTTGACATTTCATGATATTGAATATGTTCACAGAATTCTATTCAAATACCCCGTGGTGTAATACTCCCCACAACACAATGCTCTTCCAAATAGGAGACTGAGACGCCTGCAGTCATTTTCTGGTTACAATCACGATGTCCTTCACAGGATCATACATTGTAACCGTAAATTGATGATCTGTTTGATCATCAACCCTGGCACCAAAGGATTGTAACCTTGTTCTTCCCTTTGTAAGTTGTATTGGACAAAAGAAAAATACATGGTCTCCCCAATCTGTTGACTGGCAATGTGGTCTGGACAAGAGTCTCCATCTCTTTATCTCGACCACAAAGTTTAATACTGAATCCTCACTTTTGATATCATCATCACTATCATGACTACTGTTAACGTTGTTTCTGTTTCCACATCTTTCTCCAGAAGTCCTTCTTCCAAATGTCCTGATGTTGCTTTTGCTTGCTCATCTGTTGCTGCTTTCAGAGACCATGCCAAGTAAATTTAAAGTAATGCCCGCACCCATGCAACTTACCATATGTCACACCATATGCTGGAAGCAGGTCAAGTGACACTATAACTTTCAGCAATAATCCTTCCAGCTAAAGTTCCACACTTTGACGGTTTTTGTCGTAAAACTCATTTGTAGCCTCTGACAGTGTTGCAGACAAGAGATTCCATGTTAAATGTACATGTCGAATCAATTAGCACTATACTGACTCATCCGAACGGTCACTCAGCTTCATGGAAGAGGATTCCTGATCTGTGGTGTAACAGTTACAATCCGGAAGCTATCCCTCCCACTCCGAATAAATTATCTATGGCCATGGTCATCCATATCACCGTGCATGTGACCTTCCCGAAATAATTCTGTCACATGTACAGCTACTACACCTGGCTACCCGAAATAATTCTGTCACATGTACAGCTACTACATGTACACTGGCTACTACTGTTCCCCTCCAGTGTCGAGGGAGGCACGTGTATATTTACGTGATACCAATCGAGCTGACATTGCACGTGCAACTGAATGTCCCGTATATTTTGAGATAAGCGATGTCCGCCAATATTCTGGCTTCTGTGTCTGGTCCTGTTCAGCGAAAAGGTTAGTTTAGAACGAATGTGAGAGCATCTAATGATGCTATAAAGCGTGTTCTAAACGTAGTGGTGGCCAAAAAGACAAAGAAAAAACGCAATAAAGCGAAAGGGCGCGTGAGCTCGAGAGCGGAAGGCGGAAAGGCAAAACGCAGGTTGGTATGGGGTTTATGATGGCAATGATGAGGAGGGCGTGTACGTGTGTATCCCGTGTGTCCTGTAGTTCTCCTGAGAGAGACAGTGATGACGAATTTGAATCAACAGAGGATGAACAGGAAGATCCGGGAGATTACTGCAAAGGTGAGCAAGGAATAAACCGATCTTGTCTGTTAAGAAGTGTCAGTACTGTGTGTTAGACAGGTCTGTCTGTCTAGATCTGTGTGTTAGAACGTTAACTATACATTTTGCACCACGTGTTGTACTTAGTGACAATAAAACAAGCTGTCTGTCTGTCTGTCTGTCTGTCAACAGGAGAGAAGTGCGCAAAGGTTGTTCCTTTAGTGTTTGAACATTTCGGACATGAGGAGGCATATGATTATTTGAAAGAGCTAGCTAAGGGATCACAAGACTCAGAAGGACGGGAAAATGTTTTTAACGAGATGGAGAAGACAGTTAGCTATAAATATACAGAGATTAATGCCAGAGTAATCCTAAACAAACTCAGGAAATTCACTTGTAGATTAGCAGAGGACACTTTTTGAAGGAGATGTGCAGCGCTGTCTGCACTAATTACTCTAGACAATTTTACTTTCAGCGATGTTATTGTATTCATAGAAGATTTAGAAAAATAAAACCGTCTGTCGTCTGTGTCTGTTTGTCTGTCTGTCTGTCTGTCTGTCAAATGAACATATATTGTAAACATCAATGCTACTACAGATCATACTACACAGCTGAACTAGAGTTCTTGAAAATGACCACAAAGTGGTTTTAAGAGTTTGTCTATCGTACGTCTGTCTGTCTGTTTGGGCTTATCATCCCTTTTGAAGAAAATATAGTTGATGCAGCCAGGAGGAAACATGAGCATTAACCACCACTGAAAAACCATCTAACAGGTCTGGGCAGGTGTGCTAAACTTTACACTGTACAAGTGGGATCTCGTGGAGATTTACCAAGCCTGCAGTTAGTCTTCTGTAGCCAGACCCTTCCCTGCTTCATTCCAGTTGAGAAGAAAGGGTACACAACCCTACATCTGATTGTGCCAGCATACTCACACTACCACCAGGATCCTAGTGGAATATCGGTAGCAATAAGTGGTGATGACAGATGTTATGGTGGATCAAACAAGATAATTGCGATGCAGCAGACATGAATTGAAATCAGATGCCACAGGTAATCACATCCTTGAAAACACAATCAAAACACTTGAATTCTTCCACTGTGGGTTACACCAGAGACATACTGTACAAAGAAACTTTTACTGCCATTCATCAAACTGTCAAGTTGTAAGGAAGTAACTCACCTATGGAGCACGAGCAAAGAAGCCATATTCAGCAGGGAGATTTACTTACAAAGCATGTCTGCCAGCTATGTAGATGTAAACAGCATTGTTGAATTGAGCAAAGCTCTCTGAAAGCAAAAGCTACTGTAGTTGGTAAACAGTTACATCTGCCTGTGTAGAATGTGGACAGGAACAACAGGGTCTTGGTTACTATTGCCTAGCACCTATGTATATGCGATCTGTTATCACCTGAATGAGAGACAACTTTTTTATTGACTAGTTTCAGTGTTCTGATATCAATCATCCTTGTTCTTTGTCTTGTGCATGTCTCTTTACCTCTTAGAGTTATAGCTGTAGAACCTGCACTGCATGTTTAATTAAGTGGACTATAGTATATGTAGTGTTTAGCTGTCTGCCTGTCTGTCTGACTGGTTGCTTTTAGATGCGTTTGTTCACATGTAGAATGTCTATGACAATAAAAATGTCTGTCTGTCTGTTCATGTCTATCTCAACCCATACTGTCTTTCCCTCTGTTTTCATGTCGTATTTATGGATTGTACACACCTATATCTTGCGAAAGCAATGAACGTCATCTGTGATTGTAGTTATCTCCCTAGCGATGAATGCAGACTTTTTATAGAGACATCCATAACTCAGTTCATTAGATGAAGAAGTAGTGGAGCAGAGAACTAGAGTTATACTTACAGTCATTGATGTCAATTTTCAGTCTTATGCTATAATTAAATCTGTCTGTCTGTATGTCTCTGCCTGCCTGGCTGCCTGTCTCTGTCTGTCTGGCTGCCTGTCTCTGTCTGTCTGTCTCTGTCTCTGTCTCTGTCTGTTTGTAGAGACACAAGTACACAGTCAAAGTTCAAGCAGTTAAAAGACACTGTCAGGATCACAACCAAATGTTAAAATAGAGAACAGTTACTAGTATCATGATCAGGATGTTCAATAATTTTTGCACACAGCTTTAGTTTGGTAGTCAGTACCGTTGTGAAACTTGTAGGATCTGTATTGCATTAAAATCTGTTTGTCTGCCTGCCTGTGTGCCTGATACCAATAAATTGGATCAGGAGAACTGTTTGACATCTCAAGCCCCAAATAATTAGGAATTTCTCCCACCTGGGGAACCCAGACCACCTTTCCTGACTGTTACACTTGATTTGCAGGATTACTGGTTGCTGTTCCAATTCATTGACTATTAGTTTAGCTGTAACTGTTCTTTAGTTAAGTTGGTAGAGCACTGACATTCATTTCTTCGAAAGAGATGGCTTTTGCCACACCATTAGATATTACAGCAACCAACACTAGGTCTCTCAGGTATATAATGGATAAGGTAAGACAACAAGAGACAAAAAGGAGATACCTTTGTAGTAGTACTATATTCTTGAAGTTTGTCTGTCCGTCCATTTGTTGTCTTCCTGTCTGTTTCTCTGTCTGCCTGTCTGTTTCTCTGTCTGCCTGTCTGTTTCTCTGTCTGCCTGTCTGTTTCTCTGTCTGCCTGTCTGTTTCTCTGTCTGCCTGTCTGTTTCTCTGTCTGCCTGTCTGTGTCTCTGTCTGCCTGTCTGTGTCTCTGTCTGCCTGTCTGTTTCTCTGTCTGCCTGTCTGTTTCTCTGTCTGCCTGTCTGCTTCTCTGCTTCAGTTTGTCAGGCTTCAGCTAATATCTGAAACAAGTGCAGTAGTTGTTATGTTACCGTTTGCTCTACAGGTGGCTATCATCCTGTTCAAATCGGGGACTTGTACAATGACAGATACAGCGTTATTAGGAAATTGGGATGGGGACATTTCTCAACTGTGTGGCTCTGTTGGGATTGCAGGTGCAACCTATTGTGTGCATTGAGTGATGGAAGAATTTGTTGTTAGTGAATCTGTAGAGGGAAGAGATATGGAGCACTAAAGGCTGTGAAGAGTGCTTCACATTACACAGAAACTGCATTGGATGAAGTCAAGCTGTTGACTAAAGTCTTGGCAAATGCAAATTCTGTGTTTAGTTGTTGGTTATATGGAGGTATGTTTGGTTAACTGTAGGTTCGTGAACGTGATGAGAAGGCAATTGGCAGGGAACACGTATTGCAACTCTTTGACACATTTAGAATACATGGCATCCATGGAACACGTAATTGATAAGAGACAAAGAGGCAGACAGACAAATGGACAGACCAGTAGAGTCCATTGCATTGCTTGTTCAAAGGGTGTCCCTGTCATAGAACTTGTTGACTTCTCTGTTCTGTGACATAAAACTGTGCATGGTTTTTCGCTCCCTGTGTGGTTTTAGACTTCTCTACCAGTCCATTGACAAACATTTCTTCAGGTCTCCACAGTGACCAGTGTGCTAAAAGACTAGGGAAAAGAGAAAAGGCCATGACATGAAAGCAAGATTTCATTGTTAATTTTGTTTTTGCATTTTACAGCAGTGTGACCTTTCAGTTGCCTGTCGTACCCTTTTGATTTTATCCAAACTCAGTGAATAATCTGACCAGATTCCAAGTGAAAGAACAGTATGTCTCATTGGTCTTCCAAATCAATGGTCCCATACTTCAGTGTTCTTAGTAGCATACGTTGGGAGTCCATCCAAACAACATGATAGCCTTATGTTCTCAAAATTCTTTCCCCCCTAATTTGCAAGTGACAAACTGATATCCCTTCTTGTCTACATCTTTTCACATTCATGGTGTACATGTACCGGTATATCAAATTGCTGAAGGGCAAACCCAGTCTCATGCATAATGCTGTGAAACTTTGCTTTGATTCAATACCCATCTGATGTGGAACACTGACTCAATGCTGTCAACAGAATACTCAGGAGGCTGTGCCTCTGTGGCAGCGTCAGAGATGCTCTGATTGACGAATCTTCAGAAAAAGTAGCAAATCCTCTGACAGATATACTTTGAAACAAGCATGTCAGTGGTGTCTGGTATGATTGATAGGAATGCTGAAACGTGCCTGTCAGTGGTGTCTGCTACCTGTGGAAAGTGTTTGATACAGTGACTGGCCAAAAGTTTAAAACACTTGTATAGACTGCTTTTCAATTGTTCAAGAGAAAATCTGTTGTCCCACAAGTTTCGTTTCATTCAGAACTTACACAAAGTAGGGATTTTTAAAGCTGCAGTTTGGAAATCGCCTAGAATGGGCAAGGAAAAGCAAGGAGTTGACCACTGAACAGCATGCAATGATCGTTGGCATGGTGAAAGGGAGAGCTACAGTCATGAAGAAAGCAGAGAGTCTGAGAGTCTGAGACGACCAAGAGGCACTGTGGAGATAGTCCTAAGAGGTATAGTCAATGAGGAAGCATGGAAACAGCAAAGCGTGGAAGCAGTGTACAGTAGACCCTCGCATATCCGACCCCCTTTGGGCAAGACACGGAGAAATAGGGGTCGGATGAGTGAAAAGAACGGATAAGCGAGGGTTGGGTGAATATGTATCTGACGTCATTTCCGCTTTATTCTAAAGGTCGGATATGCGAGGGTCTACTGTAGCGTACAGGATGACCTTCGAAGACCATGCGAGAGACGACTGCCAGTTGGTAAAGCTTATAAAAGAGAACCGGAGGGCAATGGCAAGAGATTTATCGCAACAATGGCAACAACTGATTGAAAAGTCAATCAGCGAGAAGGCAACAAGGTGATACCTTAAATCATTAGACTACAATGGATGGCAAGCTTGGAAGAAACCATTTGTCAGTGCTATGAGTTAAAGATTATAGTTGATGGGAGTGACAGTTGTGTCTTTGTTGGGCACAAATCAACAGAAAAATGGTTATCTTGCTGTAGCTCCCCCTTTCAGCATGCCAATGATCATTGCATGTTGTTCAGTGGTCAACTCCCTACTTTGTCCATTGTAGGCAATTTCCGAAATGCAGCTTACACATGCTACTTTATATAAGGTTTGAATGAAACGAAACTTGTGCAACAAAAGATTTTGTCTTGAAAAGAATTAAACTGCAGTCCATATGACAGTGTTTTTAAACTTGGCCAGTCACTGTAAGTTCCTTACCCATGTGGGCCAAGCTCATGTAAATGTAGAGCCATACATGTAATATGATCAGGGGGAATTGAATTCAAGCTCCCAAGTTTTTTGTCTTCAGACTAGGTTCAGACCATTTCTTGTCATCAAGTGTTCACACAGACTGATAGATAGACACAGACAGAAGACATGCAGTTAGTAAATTGTTGCTGTCTTAGATGTTGCAATGATGTCTGAAGTGTTGGGACACAACCTCCTAAAAATGATTATACGATCTGACTATAAGGGACTTCCACTTGTGGCAGTCAAAAGAATCACCAAACAAGTCACTTGTGCATTTGATGTGTGAGGGCTACGGCCGTTATTTGTATTGTTTATAGGTGTTGCTTGGACTTAGCTATCTCCATGATAAATGTCATATAATTCACACTGACATTAAACCTGAAAATATCCTGGTGTGTTTGAGTGACTCTGCAGTTAGGAGATTGGCAACAGAATCAGTGGCTACAAAGTCAGCAGGTGGTCATTGATGGAATTCTGTTTTGATCTGTGTCCAACCACTTCCTTGCCTGTTTGTGGTCTGTCTGTCTGTTTGTTTGTCCTATCCCATACTTTTTTGTTTGTAGTAAGCAATATTCCACCACACTTGAGACGTCGTCTTTCAGCAACAATCAGCAGTGGGGGTGGTAGTAGCAGTAAGGTCAGTAAGAACAAGAAGAAGAAACTAAAGAAGAAACAGAAGCAGCAGCAGCAGCAGCAGCAACAGCAGATTCGACAACTGGCAAGTGAATGTCACATGGGCCAAACTATTGGAACAGAAGGCCACCAGGATAGTGATAATGTCTACGTGGAAACAGATGATAGGAGTGATGTCAATATGGAGGTGGAAGAAAGTTTCGTTGCTGACCTAATGGTAGAATGTAAAGACCAACAACAACAAGGTGTGAACTCTTGTAGGTGAATAAAATTCACTAACATAATGGCAAGGACAGTCTTCTGTTTGGTGGTCAGTTAGGACTGACTCTCTGTAGACTGTCTCTGAGTACTTTGATATACAGTAGCTGTGCCAAAACAGTGCTTCATAGGGTTCTTTCTATCAAACCTTTAGTCAGTGTTTCTACTGACAGCAGTGCCATGATCCTGTATAATTTCAGTTACTAGTTTACAAGGCTTTGCTGGCACGCTGTTTAGTTGTGTTAATAGCTGTCAGAGGATGACCTATCTGCGTCTGTAGATTGGTCACCACTGATAGTTGATTGCTGTTAGTTTGCATCACCCAAACACTGGTAATGCTGTTGGAGCTATATTGGCAGTGTTGTTACCTTTGTTTACAGTGACATTGAACTTTCTTCTGTTGTAGGGGTTGCAATAGCTGCAGCTGGTTCTATTGATCCTGTTGCAGACTGTCTGTCTCCTCTGTGGGATCCCCTACACTACCCTATCAATGTCAAGATAGCTGACCTGGGGAATGCATGTTGGGTGGTGAGAACTGCATATGGCTACACCACTATGGTGTTGTTGCTGGCACAAAGTTGGTTTATTATTCATAGGACCATCACTTTACAGAAGACATCCAGACACGGCAGTATCGATCACCAGAAGTGTTGCTTGGTGCTGGCTATGGCCCACCAGCTGATGTGTGGAGTGTCGCTTGCATGGTTGCTATGTTCGTGTCGTCTGGTCGATATGTTGTGTTCATGGTATTTGGTTTTTATAGGCATTTGAACTGGTGACAGGCGATTATTTGTTTGAACCTCATTCTGGAAAACACTATTCTAGAGATGAAGGTTATGTCACTGAGAGAATTAACAGAATGCTGGCTTTATCTCTGCTATTCCTTTTCAGATCACTTAGCACATGTAATTGAGTTGTTAGGACACATTCCCAGATCAGTAGCCCTCAGTGGGAAATATTCTAGGGAGTTCTTCAGTCGAAAGGGTAAGATGTCAGTATTCGTGTTGTTGCCTTCTCATTGTCTGATTTATGCTTTCAGGTGAACTGAGGCACATACAAGACCTCAAGTTTTGGTCAGTTACTAAGTGTGGAGCTGTGAGCTCTCAGTAGCTTTGGGATTGCCTTGTCTCTCTTTCCATCAGTCTGTCCACCTGTGTTTGTTTGCTCCTGATTGGGTGTGGATGTTGAATGCTATCCTCATTCCAGGCTCTTGTGCTAGTCTGGCTAGGATAGGTTGTCTTCACATTGTCATGCAATGCTGTCCACCCCCTTTGACAGTCTTTCTAGGCGCTTTGCAAATGCAGTGACCTCCAGAATCTTGTCTAGCTCCACCATGGCTTTGTTTTCCTTTTTGTTTTGAGTCTTTGTTGCCATATGGTTTGTCAGGTGTTGTTCTCTGGATGTCTGGGTACTAGCCATTGGTACGTACATACAACTTGCTCTCAGATGTGTAATCGCCAACATGTAGTTGTCAGTTAATTGTAACTGGTAGGCAGTGTACTTAGTGATTGATGACTTTTGTCTGTTTATTCTGGGTTCTAAGTAATGAAGCTTTTGGAGAATGTTGTTCAATTCTCAGTTACAGAGAAACTTGAAAAAATTTGTTTAGGCGCATAGACCAGTCAGTCTTGTCTACAACACGTCAGTCCAATGAGCAATACCTGAAAAGTGTCCCTGGGTGTTCTGACATCAGGAACCTCAAGCCGTACTTCTTTGTGAACCAGGAATTTGATCCTGGAGATGGGGTGAGAGCACAGAACAGGCTATGTAGTGAGTAGAGAAAGTATAAAGAGCTGTCTGCACAATCCCACAGAATCTAGCAGCAAGAGACTCTTTATCATCACTGTGTTACATGCATGTGGCCAACTACGCCTTACAGAGCCAGGCTTATTAGATTGGCCAGTTGGAAAGCAGGCCAGTTGGAAAGCAGGCCAGCCAATTCAGTTACATTTTCAATTCCATTCCATTGCTCCAGTGAACAATGGTTAGTAGATAGCCCAGCTGGTTTTGTTCTCTTGCCAGCATTTGAGAAAGCAACAGAAATCATTATGCATCGAGATCAGTCTTCTTTTACACAACATCAAATCTCAGAGATCCAGTTGTTTTTGTTTTGGGATGAGAATAATATTGACAAGTGAAATGAGGATAGCTGCCAATTTTAACTATTGTGTTCTTTGTCCCCACACTTCTGGGGTAGTGTAGTCATGTTTACAGCAGTTGTGTGTGTGTGTGTGTGTGTGTGTGTGTGTGTGTGTGTGTGTGTGTGTGTGTGTGACGTGTGTGTGATATGTGTATGGGAGGAAATTTCCAAGCTTAGATTGATCAGCATTGCCAATGCCCTATTGAACAGTTCATTGATGTAGAATACAGTCATTAAGGAAGTCCTCGTAGTAAGATGAGCAGATCTGCTGGTAGGTACATAGTTGCAGGGTTCACTTGCTACTTTGTCATCCATACTAGGGAAACATGCTTGCACTGTGTAGGACCCAACAGCTTATACCTCTCTCTTGCTGTCTGTCTATGTATTTATGTCTACTTTTTCTGAGATGTCATAACTACAGGTCTCTCCAGTGTGTTCTAACTGAGAAATATGAATGGAGTGAAGAGGAAGCTGAAGCATTTTCTGACTGTTTCCTCCCAATGCTAGATGCCTCACCCTCAAAGAGAGCAACAGCAGCTGAAGCTGCAAAGCACCTCTGGTTTAATGATGGCATGCCCAATCCTGATCAGACTGAAGAATAGTAGGCAGGTTGCACAGAGATTTTTTATGAGAAGTTAGCATGACAGGCTAAATGGATGTTGAATAGTTTGATGTCCCTGTGTTATGTGGTGTGATTTTCATTCATTTTGTTGAGAGTTATTGAATTTATTGTTCTACCCATTCATGTAATACATCTCTACAAGTACGTACTGTAGTGATTTCAGACACAGTGGATCAACCCAATTTAATGTAAAGAAGTGTTGAGGACCTGAGATCTGGCCTATGATCTTGTCTTGTTGTGCTGCTTCGTACCCTAATTTGTGTGCTATTCCCAATAACAGACTGAAAATGTCACTGACAACAGAAATTCTTTGATGTTGGCAAGTTTTCGAGGCAAAGTCACAAAAGAAATCCAAGAAGCAATGGTGTCAGGGTAAAAAAGACCAGATCTCTCAGGGACTGTTGCTTTTTCTGTTTTCCGGACATTCCAACCCCAGGAAACGCCGAAATCACTTCAACAAAGGAGCCAAATTCTGGGATAAATTGTAATTTCAACAAAAACAGTCTCCAAAGTGAGAAAGTAATACATGATTCCCCCTGGTAACCCTAGGTTTTGTTTGTGTTTCATTATATTGACTCTTTCCTACCTAGTCCCTACATCAGAACTCAGGTGGGTTAAAGGAGAAAAGATCTAAAATGGCTCACATTTGTAACTACGTACCTGTTTCCCTTTTACAGTGTATGCCATCCCTACATTTTCATAGTTGAATGTCATAATACTCCTCACTCTTGCTGTCACCTAAGGCTATAATGGTTTAGTAAAGAGACAAGCCATATTGTTACATGCACTTATTGGAAAAGTTAGGTTACAGGGTGACAGGAATCCCTATTGCTAGGAAACAGGGACCCTTGGGACTTCCTGAACCTGGCCTACACTAGTAGGTGATAACTGGTCATGCACTCACAAAGGTTTAATGGAAACAGTGCATACAGTACATCACTGTTTGGACTCAGTTATCATGGATCTCAATAGTGGATAATCTAGTGGCTTGACAAGAGAAACCCTATTCCCCAGCAACTGATCTCATTGTCACCCTCTACTCAAAATTCTCTAAAAAGACCCCTGGGCTTAGACCCTAGAATATACAGTAAGGTGTATTCTCTGCAGTAGGCAATATGGTATTCTCAGACTGAAACTGAAACTCAAGTTCATTTACTGTAAGAAGATAAGCACGTAAAATTGTATCAATCAACTACATTGTAGCATTACTCCAGTATAACTAACTCTATCTCAGTCCCTCTAATTCACAGTTGATGCTTGCTTTCAGCTTATCCTTTCCCTCACCAACATAAGGTTCCAGATTTGCCCATGTCAGTACACATGTGCCTGTCATATCCACCCGTTCCTCTGCCCACACACAGCCTGCATTGTACATCCAAAAGTGACCATTATTACATGCACGAAGGCATGGCTTGCATGGTAGGGTCACATGGTAACCAGCTATGTTGCCACTGAAACAGAAATCTTATGTTAGTACTACCGAATGTGCAGTCAATCAAAACTTGTTTAGAAATCTGCTTTCCTGTACACCAGTGAAAAGGTGACATACAGACAGAGGGATCAACAACGATTAATGTAAATCAGAGTGTCATTCTAAGAATAATGTTCTCTACTGCATGGATGTTTGGAGACCCTATCCTTGCCAACTCAGCATGGTGTATATCATAAGTGCTGTGGCACCATCAAGGACAGGGGTGATGGTTTTGTACATGCGTAAAGCAGCTGCTACTATTAGTTCATCAATCAATCCTGTACCTGCCAATGCTCCATTTTACACTGAGCTTGCAGAAAACAATCTACACTGGCTAAGAGTGGGTATTATGGGGGCCACAAAAGTGCTGTGAAAGTTTCAAGACCCATACATAAATAAGCAAGCCCCTTGCCCTCGAGGACTTATTTGGATGAACTCGGTATACTGAAGAGACCCAAAAGCAAAACTTGATAAAGAGAGCAACAAAACTGGTTGCATGGCCACAAGGTGACCATGCATGCCAGCTGTCTACCCCAACAACCATGAATGCGTGTACAGGCATCTAGCAACAACAAAATCAGAACCTAGATGATGAACTCGATAGTGCCAAATGTGCTCTGATTTTGTCATACTTACTGGTGGTAAATACACAATCTATCAAATATCATGCACCAGTTTCTTTGCAACAGTACCACAAAAGGGTGTACAGTACGTGGTTCTTTGTCTAGATACTGTCAACCTATACCAGCTAGTAGACGTAAATAATCACAACGTTGCATGCATGGCGAGATTTTGTTGGCCTCTGACAACTTATTGCCGACAGCACGCACTTAGACTATAAGTATGGCCGGCGGGTGACGTCATACATAATTCGGCGACAAATTTTTTTGAAGTTGCCCACCCGTTTTGTTGGTTAAAAAAGGAAACGCATAGAAGGCTAACAACTCACCATCCCCTGCAAGCGATATCTCTGATACAGCACGCACAGTTCTTCGTCACATAGTCGTCTCCGACGAGCTGCACACCTCTAGCACAGCAAACAACAACACTGAACAAGCGATATTAGTCCGCGACATTACCAGCCGCACTAAACGTTCCTCTCACCTTGTAGGGGGTATATCTGTTGAAAAGAGCTCGACGTTTGTGTCGGCTAATAAAATGGCCTTCATTCCCCGTCGACAAAGCGTGCGATCACAGTGCACACAGTACAGGTTGAAGACAGCCTTGGACAAGAAGGCTGATGGTATATTGCACAACGGATCATTCATAGGAAGACGAAACTCGCACTAACACCCACAAGACAACAACTATCAGTGAAGTTGATGACGCTGTGTCTACTCGTATCTTGATTGGCTACTTTAAATGTGTTGCCATGACGCCAGCGCAATTGGGCGTAGTCGAGTGCGCGCACGCTACAAAGTTTATTTCCGTAGCGCGCAGGTAATGCCGGTGTTAGAGAATGGCGTTTTTGGACGATCCTACAATGATTATTGCTCATATCAGACACTCTTGTGTTACTGGAGATGAGACAGGTCATTGATTTGAGGGAATGCATATGGTCGAATGTGTGGTCTCATTGTTGTCTGTTTGAGCGCTCAGGACTATGTGAGATGGTTATAGTGGAAGACGAGAAGGCTGACGACCACCTATCTCTACAAGGACGCAGTCGGAGAGTGACAGGGGATTTGCTGGATGGGTAAGCTTATCCGGGCATTTCCTTCTGGACGGTGTGACCCTTCTAAGTAATTGTAGCCGTTGGGGCAGACATACAGTACTTTCGACCTCAGCATGCAGTGAACGTTAGTATCTTCTGATAGTGTCAGTGGTGATATTTTCTCAGACTTGCTGTAGTGCAACAGATAAGGATCTTTTCTAGAAAGCCCTGTTTGTTTGTCCTTCTGTTTGGTTATTCTGACTTTGTCTTGCTCTTCAGTTTTGATGACAGAACATATAGTAAAAGCCTGGAGATCAGTGTTACACCTAGGAGAATACAGCATCGATCTGACAGAAGAGATGGACGGTCAGCTGTTGGTACTTTTCCTTACTTTTCCTTAATTACCCCATGTCCCCGAAAAGGGTATAGTAGTTGTTCTTGGGACAGACAGATATAGATATCGAGTTCGAGGAGGGTAATTGATGTGTAACTAGGTGTGGAATATTGAAACCAGAAAAAATCAAGAGCTGCGGGGGACGATACAGACTAAGGAGGTCATAGGGATGTGTTTTTGGCCCAGATAGTTTATCCGATTTACATCTGGTTCAGTTTCGGTGAAATCCGAGATGAGGGCAGGGGAGCTGGAGGAGAAAGAATGATCAACGAGGCAGGTGGAGCAGCCTGTGAGGTGGGCGCTGCGTAATTTGGATGAGTTGGATGGTGGGAAGGTATAATACTAGATTGTCAGAATTTGGCTGATGAAGCTGGTCAAGATATAATTGTCACATTCCGCTGATGACCACATGTACACATGTTGGCAAGTACATATATGGGAATTTTGCATTCCAGGTAGTATGCCACATGATACCTGTCTTAGTTTCTAGATTGTTCTAGCAATACATGTACATAAATGTAACAACTTGTGAAGCCCCAGTAGGAGAGACGTGACTGAATAAAACAGGATGTCGTAAGGTGAGGGCCATGGCGAAATGAAGGGCAGAATCTTGAACAGGTATATGAAGAAGAGGCAGGAGTTTGTTGGTGTACACTGGGAGCAAAGTGATTGAAATGGTTGAATTGGAAAGTAAACTGCACAGTCAGCAGTGCTTCTGGAATCCTCAGAAACAGTCAGTTCAGGAACAGCCTAATATTATTCTTGATGCTATTATGTAAAGTTGACCCGACCTATCTCTTCCTTTAACAAGCAGGCACCCATCATGATCACCCACAAACTGAACAAACAAATATTTACTGTTACCACTAGCATTCAAATTAACTACTATATCCTCTGCATTGCAATCCTGGTGTCAAGTAGCTTCACCAATTCTTCTTCTGTCCTCTTCATCCTTAAACAAACGAAAGAGCAGTGGTCTACGGGACTGCTCCCTATTCTTGGATGATGATTGGCTGATTGGAGCAAGTCCCCATGAAGTTCCCATAGGAGGGGCTGAGCGCATACTTTTCCTAATTGTGTCATGTCACCTAAGTACCACATATACATACTTCACAGAGTGTGGGGTTCATGTCCTTCATGTCCTTCGGACACCTCTAGTTATCGAAAGTAATTTTGATTTGGGATATGTAGGTATTTTCAGATTGGAAAACATTTGAAATGTCAAAATGGCATCTACCCTTTATACAACTCTCAAGACTCTAACCTGCCTATAGTATATTCTTCATCTCTAGCCAATAGAAACACACAGGGAGAGATGATGCTACAAGATATGACATAGACACACTCATGTGTATCAGTTTTCAAACAACTTGTAATTGCCACTATTTATATTTAATTAGTGATGGAGCCAACTATCAGATACTGTAGATGACCATATTAATGTTTGTCTGCATTATTCTCCCCCCCCCCCCAAAACAGCTTGCTTGATGAAAAATTGCTTATAAGCACCTCTGCCAGAATAAGGAGTTAGTGGTAGATATCAGCATGCTAGTAAGCACTTGGCAGTGTTGAGATGGAGGTTAAGTTTTATTGATTAAAGGAGAACTCTCACCAAAAACGATTCTCTGGTTAATGAAAGCTGATGCCTTGAAATGTTTGTCAGTTACATTTGTTTAGCCCTTGTCGATGGCATTGCGGAGAAATAGGGCAGCAAAGTATGCACAAGGAAGCCGCCATTTTGATCATAGAAATCCCCGGATGCCTTAGTAGGTTCGGAAGTGCTGTTCTGAAGAAACGAAGCAGCGCGAGTACTACCAGATGCCTGTTTCGTAAGTAGATATGTGGCCAGGGATGATCTGTACAGTATAAATCAGTAGGCCCCCTTTTGTCGCTGTGTTAAGACTGAAATATTAGGGGGGCCCACCGATTTATACTGTACAAATCATCTCTAGCCACATATCTACTTACGAAACAGGCACCTGGTAGTACTGGCGCTACTTCGTTTCTTC
This sequence comes from Gammaproteobacteria bacterium, assembly GCA_965222155.1. GTDB lineage: Bacteria > Pseudomonadota > Gammaproteobacteria > Eutrophobiales > Eutrophobiaceae > JAAXHV01. The sequence continues at coordinate 40,334 of CBDCTH010000004.1, read as the reverse complement.
AGAACAGCACTTCCGAACCTATTAAGGCATCTGGGGGGTTTCTATGATCAAAATGGCGACTTCCTTGTGCATACTTCGCTGCCCTATTTCTCCGCAACACCATCGACAAGGGCTAAACAAATGTAACTGATAAACGTTTCAAGGCATCAGCTTTCATTAACCAGAGAATCGTTTTTGGTGAGAGTTCTCCTTTAACACCCTTGCCCGAGTAATCTCTCCAGTTCCAGCTAAGCTATTTGAGCTGGGCACTGCCTCACCTTGCTTGCACCTTGCTTGCACCTTGCTTGCACCTTGCTTGCACCCTGCCCAAATTTTGATGGTCCCCTTGTGCCCTCCCCGAAGTTTGGCAGTTATGATGATAAAATCGACTTTTATTGCATATCACCCTCTTCCCAGTCATTTTCTTACAGGAAGTACGCAGATTCTAGCCTCTAAATGGCGTATGTGGTTGTAACCAGGGTGCACTTCAATAGTTTTATGGCACCTTGGTCAAAAATCTTTCTATTGCCCAGTGGAGGCAGCCTTACTTTCCATGCAAAGTGCCCTCCTAGGTGGCTCCTTGCCATGCCTGATTCATATCCTAGCTGGAACACTCTTAAAGTAATTTGCCACAAACAAGTTTAGTTTTATGTTTATTCATTTATTTCATGGTTGTATGCTGTACTTGGTAATACTCAGTTCAGGAGATTTGGCACATGGTGACTTCCTTTGATGTAGTGGCAGATGATGCCGTTAAGCCTGTGGCCTAGAAGACCCTATTCAGGGAGATGAGACTTCCCCTTACTTTGAAACAATTAATGGAAGCTCCACAGCAAAGATAGCAAACAGAGATTTTTGGTGACTGCACAGAAGTTGTGGACAAAGAAGTACTCAAAGGATGAAAATGCACATTTGACCATCTGTGCTAGACCTAGGGATGATATGACATCTAGTGTGACCATTCTTCTGATCCCATGTGAAGTTGGCCACAAAGGCTGATAACAAATTCTTCGGCCTGAGCAAAGCAGCAATGGAACAGTCAGCATCAACAAGCTGTCCATTGATCTCTCCACTCAAAATGTTGGTGTTAAACCAGTTGCCTTTTGGCAGAGGATGTGGAGGGTAAAATGGCAATGCTAACCCAGCTTGAGGATCTGAGTAAGGGTGGAGAAACTAGAAGAGAGAAAAGTGTGCATACCTGAAAGTGTCCACTTTTCAGGTGATCCACTACCCTCAAAAGCATCATGCCACTGTTCCACACACAATGCCTACGCTTTAGTGTTTACATCTTCATATCAATTACAACAACACAAGCAAGAAGCAGGACATAGTCACTGAAGCCAGGGTGACCATCTAAGGAGCCCTAGTAGAGCTATTCTAGGCTTGCGGTGTCCCATAGTCCATAGCATTCCTGAATACTCTAAAACAAATGTGAGATGTTGTGCAGGTGTAACATGTATTTAAATATTGCAATTTAAAGTTTTAACTTTTGCATTGGGGTAAGTGGTAAAAATGCAAAAACTTTATGGATTGAAACTACTTTTGATAATTGCAGACAGATCCCTAAGTGAGCATTTATGTTGTTTTCTCTGTCCTTCAGACGTCTAGGGCAGCAAGTCAAGACAGTAAAACTGAGAGCAGATGTGAACAACAAACCAAAGCTGACTGATAGTTAGTGATATGCTACATGTAAGATGGACAATTTGATGATGGTTCTTGGCTCCTCTGTGTTTCAGGTGAGATTTCCGATTTGTTTCAACCAGCAGATATTCCAAGTCGATCTGATCAACCCATTGTGTCCATGTTGGCCATGCAGCTTGAGGAGGATGGTATCTCTCTGGACAGCATATTTTCAGAGTATGCTCGCTTCAATGGAGAGGTGACTGCTAGCATGTCACACTTGTTGCTGTGCTTATTAATGTACTGATTACACAGTACCATGAAGGGCAAGATGTCAGGCATTTCACTGTGTTCCTCACAATGCTGCCGGTTAGTAATAGCACTCATAGTAACAACAATTAATCACACATAAATAATGTATTCGACAATGGTAGGAGAAGGTTTGGTTACAATTACGACAATAAGTTAAATTGAAGTCTTCCTTGTCACCATTGAGGACTTTGCATGCTTAGTCAATGTTATGAAGCATACTGTAGTTTGTCATTGGAGAACATGCATTCGCATGCATCTAGAAGTATGTGTAATGTTTTCTGTTTGATGTATTCTCAGAACAGTGGCAGTCAGTAACTTTTGTGGACCATCTTCTACAGCTGGGCATATTAACCAAGTGGCCTTCAGAGAACTGAATTTCTAATGGCATACATTTCCAAAAGACAGTCTAGTCTGTCAGGCCACTTCAGTTAATTTGTTTGTTGTTTTGTGGGCCACAACTGACCCAGAATTTCCCAGAACCAAAAATGACTTCAATGTACCGTACATGTACCATAGATATCCAATCAAATACTTGTGCAACTTGTGGAGATTTCCATGAAATAAGCACTTTAGCCTTCACTGACAATGTGTCCTCTCTGTTGTTTGTTACATACTTTATTCATATTTTGTAGTGACATACAGTACATACCTCAAACCACTGTGTGATCTTTTTCATGCTGCCCTTGAAGATTGTAAGATAATATGTAGACCCATTTGGCACCAAATATATGTTCTAATGTATAGTTAACACCTAGGCCATTCATGTACATACAACACACACCGCAACTGGGTCAGCAATGGGAGAGGGGTACTTCAGGAGTGTACTGGTACTGTCAGTTGAACAGCATCCAGAGGGCTGGACAAAAGAAACTGGAGCCTCAGTTGCACCACCCAGAGGCTGGGTTGTTAGTTCCTGCCTGGGTACAGGCTGAACAGGCTTCCATACCTGAACCCCCACATTCTTCCCTCTCCCCTCCCTGAGTTCAGCCCAAGCTTACCAGTATAGGAAGCTGACTGGCAGCAGGTGGAGTCGTTGAAGTAGTGGCCCAAGTACAATGTGCCATGACACATACATGAGTATGGTAGATGGCTAGTTAGAGCCACCCAAGCCAGATAGGTACGGCGCCATCAACAAATCTGAAGAGTGGCCTCTCTGGAGGATGCAGTGCACAAGTGATGCCAACAGAGTGGCCAGAAAGTGATGCCATGACGGTAAAGCCGTGCCAACTTGGGTCAGCCCTAGAGCCACAGAAAAGAAAAAGGAAAAATTGTGGTCCGAAAATGGACCACCTGCCTGTAAGTTGGTGTCACGAACTGTTTCTGGTCGATGGCTGAGAATTCAGCAGATCAAGATATGGCACCAAATATATGTTGTAATATGTATAGGCTTTACTATAACCAGCTTGCACTTTGTGCCCAAGGAAACTGCATCTCTTAGCTGTGACCACGCATATCGACTCTTCATATAATCTTGTTCTCTTTTCTATTTGTTCTTCAGGATCCAAAGAGTTATGTGGAGGTGTCGATATTGGGTAGAAACACTTGTTGTTCTGTGATTGCTGCTTTGCTGTCATTGCCTTTCTACTGAACAGCTGGAGCAAGTGTGAGTGATTGTATTGGGCTTGTGCTCTACAAATGTAACATGGAAACACAACACCCTCTGCTACAGGTTCTCGACTCTTTCTTTACATGTTTTACTAAGTTGATAATCACAGCAAATCATAGAGCAAGCAAGTAATGTAGACTGTCTGGTAGTTTCACAGACTGTTGGTGACATGAAACAGTCCCAACATTTGTAGATCACCCTCTTGTTATTGATTGTACATGATGTTGATATCACCAGCTTGGAGATTTATGCTCTATGGTGTTTCTGAAGCTTTTTTGATGTTGGAGTTTATCTTCTACTAGTAGGCTAGTTGTCTGACTGTTTCTATGATAGAATTTAATTAACTCAGATGTGTTGTCAGTCTGTGCTTGTGAAGATAATCATATGTTTGTATTGCCTATTGCAGGATGATGTGTCTAACTACAGTCTTAGGATTGCTGAAGAAGATGGAGAGATTGATGATGACTTCCCATGTGAGATTTGTTTGCCTTGTATGCACTTGGCAAGTTGACATAGACATGTTTGATTTATTGTCAGCTCTTGATCCTAATGAAAGTATTGCAAAATTTGGCTTTCCAGTGCTTGGTTTAGTCAGAAAAGATGTGCATTCTGCCAAAAGGACAGTTGTTGTGACAGTGTGAGATGATTCTTTTGTAACCACCAAAGATGAACGACATAGACTCGTTGATTCTTTGATTTATAGGAAAGTTCCTGGCAGTGGATCAAGCAAGATACCGTTCGAAAATGCTCAGATTGAAATGCAGCAAGTATTTGAAAAAATCCTGAGAAAACGACGTCTCATGAGAACAGGTTAGTCATCACAAGACAGCATGTGATATCCACAATACAAGAGGTTTGAAAGTTGAAATGAAACTGTATGTAGCAATAAGGGGTAGATCAAAGTTGCTCTGTTAAAGTACACGTATGGCAGATATAAATTTGAAATTGGGCAGATTAAAGATGAAGACTTGAAGTGGGCTATACAGACAGTGCTTAGCATTCCAATAACTTTTAGTTTGAAACTGTGCAACCATAGGCATTATACAAACCGGAACCCACACTATGGCATGTCTATGTAGCTTGCAAAGAGGTGTTACACTGTATGTAAATATTTGGGAGAACAATTGCAGTTGACATCCTTTCATGATAATCCTCAAGAACAACCTAAGAAGAGAACAACCTAAGAAGAGAGAAGTCTGTTATTAGCTTCGAAATTCCAGACCTTCCATGCCAAGAGGGCTGTTAGTGATGGCATGATGAATATAGAGGACAGATACTATAGGTCAACATGTACAGTGAAGGATGACTAACACTGGAGTACAGAGTCTTATGTCTGCCCTTATCTGCTGAAGTGCAGTATGTTTAATTAATAATACTCGTATGGTTGCCAAATAGAAGTAAAAAAATTACAGTTGATGATGAAAATAGTAAAAATGTTATGAAGTACTTGCCATGATGGCAAGTGTCCAGTTGCTCAAGGAGCCTATTAACTAAAGTTTTCAAATCTCCCATCTTATCTGTTATGCTGACTTACAGAAGAAGACTAGCCAGGTCTTTGAATAGCGTCATGGTGTCTGTTAGATGTTAATATGGTACCAGCTAGTGTTTGTCAACAATCAGTGAACTCTTAAGGCAGCACACTGACTGCTGTTAATTGTAGTTTCAATAAAACTGACGCTTACTCAGCTAGCTGTTTTGTAGCACAGCATCATCTCTGATAATATGCTTCTGTAGGAGGAGACTACGTGTTGGAGAAACTCTCTCGTCGGGGTGTTCCTGTTGACCTTACAACCTCCCTTGCAGATCAGAAAACAACAGACTTCTGTCTTGTTCGGAAAGACAGTGAGTTGCACGGCTTACATGTCATTTGTCTGAGTGCTGTGACATGCATCTGTGTTATAATTCTGTTAGGTTCTCAAGGCCACAATAAGGCAGGGGCTGAGAATTCAGTGCAAGCAACACTGACCAGTCTCCAATACAAGGTTAATCTGTTGCTCTGTATCTTGTTTATTGTAGACAGGCTGTCTTCAGGTTGTTTGGCCCACTATTCTAGGTTCACTTATCATCAGTCTTGTGTACAGTAACCTGAGAAGCTAGGGTCCAGCTGTCAGACTTATAGCAGTGGCATACATGAATTTCTATTGTGTTTTTACTACAAGTTATGCACCTCCTATAGCAACTTGTGGCAGCATAGGCCTCACTGTGATTTGCTTATGTCAATTTGCTGCCCAATGCTTGGCAAAATTGATGTACAAGGTTGACAACAAGGGTAGAAACTGTGTGGCCTTCTTCCAAAGTGTCCCCTCATTGCTGTTGCCGCCTTTGCCCTGTGACTGTCTAGATTAACTATCAAAGACAGTTTAGGAATGAGGTGGAGGAGGGCATTGTCTGTTTTGATTACTTTAGCCTAGAATTGATGTTGAATACATTTGCACTGAGCATATAGCAAAACTGGTGTTTTGAAGTTATCAGGCATGTAGTGCAATAAAGTCTGTTTGCCTGTTTTTGACCTCCACGATTGTACAATGTTACGGTTTGGAATTCAAATCAATCTGTCTGTCTGTCTGTCAGTGTCAGTGTCTGTCTGTCTGTCTGTCTGTCTGTCTGTCTGTCTGTCATGATCATATATTTCTTAGATCGAACTAATGCACATTTCTGCAATAAACTTAAAAGGCAACAACTAAACTAAAGTTCAATGAAAGTTCAATGAAAGACTAGAACTAGAAAGCTAATGTGGGAAGACCTGAGTGCTAAGAGCCATGTCAATACATATATTCTCATAAATCTGAGCTATTACAGGCTAATCAATCTAGTCTGTCTGTCTGTCTGTCTGTCTGTCTGTCTGTCTGTCTGTCTGTCTGTCTGTCTGTCTGTCTGTCTGTCTGTCTGTCTCAATACATATATTCTTATAAATCATTACTATTACTATTACAGGCAACAAAGTTGAAACTATATATAACCTAAGAGTCCTATGACCCAATGTGTCGTAAACTAAAATGTCTGTCTCTGTAGGCGTGTTCATACTAGAGCCAGAGCCAGAGCCAAAGCAGACTTATTCCCCCTCATCCCAAGTGGCCTTCACTTTAGCTGCGTTCAAACCAACTCAAGTGACCTTATTTGCCCCTTACGATAAGTCTCATCAGCATGTGCCTTATTTGTTCAAGTAGCCTTACATTCAGTCACGTCCTATTATCAACAGTGCACCTGCAGAGCGAAGTCCAGGAAAGAACCCGGATACCAACTGTAAGTCTACTCGCATAGTGCAGTGTGAACCATCAGAATGGCCCTTATCTAACAAATGACTTATCATATAAGTCTACTTCAGTCCACAAGTCTCCTTAGCATAAGTTGGCTTTGGTGTGAACTCGCTCTATGTTCTTCTGTCTCACTGTGCTAACTAGTTACCAAACATTGGTGTGACTAAATTGCCAGAACATCAAGCAGTTTCTTTTGTTTCTTGGTTACCTTATGACTGTCATAACACCTCAATTGCCACTCGTCTCAGATATAAGTCTAGAAATTTAGATACCTGGGAATTTTAGTACTTTGTCATGAAGGGGTACTTACAGCTCAGACAAGCAATAGTACATACATTAAAAGGTTTTAGAATTTAGTATTTGTGTTAGTACAACCTGAATAAGCTCTCCGCCCAAATTAGCGCCCTGGGACGCTTATTCAGGCACAAATACATCTTATTTTAGAAGTTGACATTGATAAGTGCCTCTGTCGAAATTACCACCTAACTTGTCGTCATCACTAGTAGGACTGCCACATGCATGCATGAAAGATTTGCCTGCAGAAGAAGAACCCACAGGAGCCAAGGAGAAAAAAGTCCTATACAGCACAATTCAAGCTCCAGGTGATCAAAGAAGCTAGAGAAACATCGAAGAGAGCAGCTGCCAGATGTTTCAGAGTGGATGGTAAACCTGTCCAGGAATGGGTAGTTAGTGAAGACAAGCTGGGTGGTACAGAAAGAGACAAAGGATGGACAGAGCAGGAATATATTTAGCGCCTCTGCTTAATTTACCGCCCCGGGGCGCTTATTCAGATGCAAAACAGGTTCTACAGCTAAATTTATTAAACGTCCGGGCCGCTAATATGGTGATATATTTACATTGCATTTGTATGAAAATTTCTGGATTTATGGTACTGTATTCTGTAGGTAACAGTATTGTCCACTGATGTTGACATAATGCAAACTATTCAGCATCAAATGTTTAGCTTTACCAGCTCTAAGAACCTGTTATAATGATTTGGGTTTGTCATTCTTAGTCATATCGTGTCTCTATCTCGCACAAACTCAGACAGACCAGTGAAATACAACTCGGTATGCCTGTGCTTCCCTGTGTAATTTTTGCCTGTTTGCTGTTTCACTTCCCATTTTTAATGGCTATTCTTACTCTGAGGCGTGTCTGGCGAGAGGATTGAAGTTGATCCTGTACAGCAACCAAGCTTCTTATTCTGGGCAAAGTCTAAACCGGTTAGTAACATTCCATTGTCCGTTAATCATGTGGTAGATACTTTGTCAATCGTCTTATAGGTTTCTTATGACTTTGATTCAATTGTGTGGTGTGAGATAATGGAGGAGAAACATGCTGGACGTGCTGTCTTTTCATTTGTCCGTGACACTGGATCAGAGTTCAAGAGCCAGTTCTTTGAAGCTCCAATACCAGTTGCAAGTATGTTAGACTGACTGGACACGTTCACACAACATAGTTTGCTAGACAGCAGTGGACTGAGGAACTCTGTGAATGTAGACATCTTTAACAGTCTTAGACAATGGAATACACTCTTAACACTCAACGAAACAGCTGACTTTTGTTGCTGTATTTGCAAGTCCCTCTCATACGCTTCGTAAACCCCTGCAGTAGCCCCAACATGTACAACAACTTACACACACACACACACACACACACACACACACACACACACACACACACACACACACACACACACACCACAGTTATCATTTAGTTGATGAAGCTTCAGTCTGTATTTTTCGCTATTGCAGAACAGGCGGTGACACAGATCAATAACATCCTGGATAGTACAGTTGCCAGTGAGCGGAGAACACAGTTTGTTGCCATGATGACTGATAAAGAGAAACGCAAAGACAGAAGAATAACTAAGTCTCGATCTGCAACAGTTCTCTGATTTTGATTTTAGACTAAGACATGAAGATGAACAGTTGCAATGCATATGCATGATGCATGTTACTTCTCAGATTTAGCATCCTACACGTACATGTACATGGACCACTCACTACTGTAGCTATAGCTAGACTGTTGTACAATTCCTGTTACAAACAAATAGACTACGTTTTGACAAATTTTAGCAGCGTGAACACTGATTGTCTGCCTCTATAGAGGCAGACAGCTAGATCTAGATCTAGATCTGTACATTCATACGCATTCAAGTGCATGCCGGCTACCTTTTGTATAAAATGCAAACGCACGCAGAATAAAAACTCAGAAGCTAATACATAAACTTTGCGCGAAATTCGGGCGCTGATCCAAAGGAGAAATCCGGTCCAGACGACTTATACGCATGCGTGCTCAATCTAATGTATCGTGCGGCATACGATTTCAAAGGCGAAGCTGAAAGAACTCTCAGCCTGTCGGCCGACGAACGTTTCATTCTTCTGGACTCATCCAACAAACACTGGTGGAAGGTGAAGAGCAGTAGAGACGGCCGCATCGGATTTGCCCCCGCCAATTATCTTCAACCAGTAAATTTGATGTCAACAACCTGTCGTCGTAGATAGTTTCATCAATTTCTGTGACCATAGATAGAAAGTGAAGAAGACAATGAGGCGTCTTACCGTCTGAAATATGATTTTGAAGGAACAGGAGCTCTGCAGCTCTCTTGTTGCCGGGGAGATAAGGTATTTCCATGGCAACAGTTACTATAAAATGTTCTTGGAAGGACTGTCTAGGGCCGCGTTTCTTCCGCTCTCCTGAAAGAGGTTAGCTACGTATTATACGGTATACAGTAGAAGAGTCAGAGAACCGGTTCTGGTTGTTGTTCTTTCCTTGCCCCTTACTTCCTCATGCAGTTCCTCTGAGTTTGCCAGAAGAGTCACGTGGCCTCTTCTAGGTCTTTTGGCCGTAAGTTGGAAGAGGCAGGAGAAAACAACTCAAGCATGCACATTTGATGCCTGTGACATTGACCATGCTTGGAGCTCCATCAATTGAGTAAGAACTGGCTTGTGAAGCCATGTAATGGACGTGGGTTGAGCTGGATTGAAACCGAGCTGAACCTGGGACAGACTGCTGGTGTACACGCAGATTTAAGATACCGTGAAATAGATCAATGCAGGATCAAACAACTGAATTAGGGCATAAAATTAGGGCACAATGTGACAAATTAAGGTACGGGGCTCTGCTGAGTGGCTGGTTCTCTCATAGTCTCTACCCTATCTCAACTGGATATGAACAGATGTACCAGTATATCCTGTTTCAACACCACTCTTCACAGGAACTGGTGACAAATAGAATCTATAGTCCACCCGGATGCTAGGAGAGTTGAGTGAAGTTGACTGTGGTTGGTATAGAACCTTAGGGATGACAGCATTGGATGCATGCAAGGCTATTGTTATAATGCAAAATCAAGACCGCCTGATGAGTTTTACTTCCCCAAACCCTAGCACTGTCACCAAAAGGGAAAATGCTAGTAGCTGCCTACCTACAGAGTGACATCCAGGTCTTGCCATTTGGTTATATCAACTTGCAACCAGACACAGTTGCCATACACAGTGCCATAACACGTTACTGTATGCTACTGCAGACATGTGACGATAGTATACACATGTACAGTTGTGGTCATAATTATTGAAACACATCTGTTGGTTGTTAAAAAATGTGCCAAAATCAAAATTTTCTACTTTGTGGCTAATTTGTAAACAGGGCTACATCAAGAATACCTAGGCTAATAAAGGCGCACTAGTGTGCAGCTGAATTCGTATTTGTTTGTCAGTTATGCAGTCTAAGTCTGAGAAGCAGCAGGTACCTGTGTTCTCATGGTGCTGGTCCCAGTGCAACAGAATATAAGTCGACTTATTCCTGTTTCAGAGCAGTTGTCATGGGTTTGACATTAGGAAACTGGAAGCTAGAGAGTCCATCAACCATCACCCATGAGCAAGTACTGTAGCTCATGCGAGCTCAAGTAAGACCAATGAAACAGACTTCACACCATCAAAGCACAACACCATTCCTGCACTTCAGCACCTCAAATTCAGGTGATCTGACAACTGATGCCATTGAAATCACTGACAAAACAACCTGCATGATGATGCCTTAGGCTACTTTAAATTTCTTACCAATGACATCTTCCCTTCTTTGGATATTCTCACACTGCCAGCAGTGGAGTAGTGTCAGAGTTGGTGCCATAACAGCTGATCAAGCAACATCTCTTCTAAAAAATCTGCCATCCAGCTATGGAAAACAGCTGTCAAACTAGCTCAAATTGGAAGCTGCCATCCTTAGCTTCTGGGAAGTTTTGTGTCCAGTAGATTTAGAGAATTTTACTCATCATCATAGCCACATTGTGCAGTGTCTCAAAGAGAGAAGTGGTCTTACAAAGTACTGAGTAGACATTACTTCATCAATTGTTCCTGTGCAATATCCACAAGAGTGAGTAACTTTCTACAATCAGAGACCCCATGCAACCAGCAAGCACGTGGCTAGGGCAAGCAACCAAATGCAGATGCACCATTGCTGACATGGCCCAACTGGAGGTGTTTCAATAATGATGACAGCAACTGTAGTGTTAATGGCAGGAGCAGTGATGGCAGAGAGACCATGATGAGGATGACGACGATGGTGATGGTGATAATGAGATAATGAACTAGTAGTGAACTGTTACAGTTGAAGATACTGACATTTTACTTTGCAATAGCTATAGTGTACGTAGCATCCTGTATTATGACTATGGCCAGTTGGAATCATGTAGGTGACTGCTCTGGCTCAGTGCCAGAATTTTAGAGTTTAGGAGTGGTACATGTGTACCCATTGTGCAAGCTATTATTTTTCCAATTTTACAATGCACATGGACAGGGTTGGGAAGCACAGAAGATTCTCCCAACGACTTGACATGAAGCAAAGTGTTTATGGAGTGTCGAACAACCAGTGCATTTAGGAGAGCTTGAGAAAGACTGAGTTGAACGATGAAATTTGGAATGTCATAGCAATGCAAAGTCCAGAGATAATACAACAAAGTATTGCTTGAGTTAGGCAAATCAGTGTAGTTGTGATTTGAAGATTGAGTGATAACTTAAATGATAACATTAAACATAATTGCTCTCTGTTGCTTTGATGGCCACTTTTCCTCTGTGGATGCAGTTTCCATCTTGCAGAGACTCCTAGCCTAACATGGGCTAAATTATTGTTGGTGTATGTTCTCTGTTTTCAGGTTACAGTTGTATCTAAAGACAGTAATGAGTGGTGGACTGTCACAACATCTTCTGGTCAATTTGGGCTTGTACCAGCCAAGTACTTAGAACCGGCAAGAGGAGACAGGCGAAAGACTAAGGATAGCAAGGATAGCTTGAAAGCTGTGAGTAAAAAGACATCCAGTGCAACAGATAAAGAAAAGAGATCATCTAAAGTTAAAAAGAGGTGCAGTTAAGTGCCGTAAAGGGGATTTTCATTGCAGTTTTCCTAGCTTTTTTGTGTGCAATTACTTTTAGTAATATTACAATGTTGTTATCTTAATAGTATGGTACTGTGGTTGTTTCATTGTTCTTGTTCTTGATGATGTGTGTAGATCTCCTAGCAATTCACCCAATGATCAGACTGCCAGTTGCTTGCCACTGCAAGTAGACCAATCAGCCGATAGGCAAGCAGAGCTGTTGCAGTCCATAGACAAATCTATTGAAGACATCCATATTGCTGCTACTGCAGCAGGTGGTGTGTACACATCTGATCAGAAAGGAGCCCTCAGGTGAGACATGAAGATTGTTTTGGTGCACACATTATACATCCATCCATCCATCCATCTTAGTTGACTGGGAAGTTTGACATTGAATTCCTGATCGGAAGTGAAGGTAAAGCTTCACTTTCTGTTTGACACATTCAACCGTATAGTTGTTAGAGTCTCTTGTTTAATTCATAGTATGCCAGCTACCCAGTTGTAGTGTTAAATATGAGCTATGGAGCAGAGGTCTAACTCTTTTCACTCTTTTATTTAACCCGTACCAAACAGGCAGCAGAAAAAATCTAATAGAGTCGTGGTAGAAGTAGAAGAGTCCTAACTGTTGGAGGTCAAACAAAGCAGGTTGAAGCAAGATATTCCTATTCTGACCCTGATGGCATTCTGTCTGTTTTTACATCTTATTGGTAACTTTGATATATCCAATGCATTAGTTTCAATTGGTGTCTAGGACAGGTTTCAATGTTGTACAACCTAGGCAAAGAATATCGTTGCAAGAGATCAATGTTATAGGTACCTACTGTACTTCTCAATAACTTACCAGAGCACATGCCAGCAGCTTTCACAGAAACAAAAGAATGCTTGGAAGACTCAATCTGCCTCTATCACCTCTTCTGGTCAGAAGGAAGAGTCTTCTGCCTCTTCCCTGAGACCAAGAAGGACACACTTCTCTTGACACCCTTGTGGATGAGGCAGATAAAACCAGGGTCATGAAGCCTGAACTGTGCATTGTGTGGTGTGCAAGGCTGCAAGAGTTCTACATCTTTGCTAAGAAGAAAATGTCAGCTTTGCTAGGGCCTAGTGTAAGGCTAAGAATGCCCAAAAGTACCTTCTGAATACATCTGTGAAGTTTTGGTCTGTCCCTTTCAACCATCGTTGGTTGAAATAGATTCCCTCTCTCATAGAACTATGGCCACACTGCGCACGAACTGATTCACCTCCGGGGGTTGTTTTGATCCACTTCAGTCTGGATTAGCTAAATTCAATTAGTGACATGCATAGACAATGTAATTGCAGTGTGTCATCTAGAGCGTCCCTACAGTTTTGAACATGAATATGACAATGCTGCAATGCAATCCAGTACACCATTCTTTGGGGCCTATACAGCAAGGTGTGCAAGAAAGATATGGCTATGTCATCATTCAATGGCACTACCCGGGATGGCACTACCCGGGATGACACCCCCTAAACTCAGAGCTCCATGGTCCCCCACCAGAGGCTTAAATTTTTAAAGTATTACTAATGAGATTAAAACAGTTATTACTGTCATCTGAACATCACTTGTATTTCTGTGGGAGTTGCCCTTTAAGATGAGTGGCTTTTTGCACAGCAGCATTCCTAAGATGTGGAAACTGGTTCTACTACTAGAATCAGTGTAGCTGTGCCATTTCTCTTATAAATTGGGTGAAAATGGATTGACAGCCCTGCCATGGATGGCATGGCTCTGTTGCTGCAATTCTGTGGCCAGACAAGATAGCTAAGAACATGCTATACCTTTGGTACAAATGGTACTGACATCCCATTCATTTGCAAGAAACAGCTCTGTGCAATTTTCCTTTAGGCTAAGTGACTGACATTGAAACTCCCTTGAATAGCCTTATAGGACTTTTCTCCCTTCCCAACACATGTTATAATCACCTGCATATTGCATTGTTGTACTTCAAATTGACAACACAATTATAGGTTCAAGCATTAGCACATCTTGTCCATCATGAAATTGTGAGGTAGTATCTGCTAGCTGCTCATGGGAAAAGATTTGGAGGTGGACATGGTCTTAGAAAGTTGGGAGGGACTTGACAGTCAAGATTAATTTTTGAGAGAGGATTCTTGACAACCATGTGGCAACACTGTACCTGTACCTAAAATTTACAGTATATGCCTATGGCTTCCAAGAGCACTTATCTAGTCCAGCACCATAATGTACATGACATGTTGCTAAAGTTCCAAAAGCATAGGTGATATAGAGGAAACATCAGTGGTTGTGCAGCAAGGAGACAGAAGGTCAACTTTTGTGACACAATTGCCACAGCGAGCTCACTTGGGCATATACTACCCTGCATATATAACAAGTGGATTTATGGCTTGGCCTTTAAAAGGAGGCAATTTATGCTACAATACTGATAATTGTTGCTGCCTGTATCGACCCTCTGAAGAGCAGGAGAGGGTGAGGCCATGCCCAAAATGTAATTACAGTAGATATATCCAGATTGGCTCAAGCTGGCTTCTTCCACCAGTCTTGAACATGTTTCCATTCCTGGGCACGCTGCACATTGAAAGGGTAAGTGATTTTATGCCTCAAGTACAATGGTTGTTGAAGATTATGACTTTTGGAATCTGAAGCCATCTCACAGAAAGACCCAAAGTGATACCATGACTAAGTGCTCCAAAACTAGAAGACTCTTAACTTTGCTTTTTGGAAAGTGGGTGCATTAGTATCACTACCACCTACAACTGCTATTTCATTGTAGAGCTCTGATCGCTCAGCGCAAAGACGTCACAGAAGGATCAAATGTCAATGTTGCAGTGCACTCTGTGTTACCTCCATCATTTGAAGATTTGGCTACAAACGTTGCTGTGGATGAATGTAATATTGAGGCAGGTTCTACTGTCAGTGTAAGTATGAAAAGAAGAGCTCCACACCCACCCACAAGGGAAGCATCACTAAAGAAAGAAGTGAAAGAATCAGCAGCTAATGAAAGAAACGTGGAGGAACAACAAATGGATCAGTTTGGGGATCACGCAGTGACTGAGACAAGTGCATCAGCCGATAGCAAACATTCACCTGAATTAGCAAGCATGAGCAATCTAAGAAGACAGGACTCATCTCCATCAGGAAGAAGATTGCAGCACTCTCCCATCTCAGCTGACATGGTCAGTGGTAGGGAGTTGATTGATTCTGTCAGAGAGAAGTCAGTCGGTTGTAGTGGAGTCTACAGCATTTTTGGAAATTTGACTCTGTTCTGATTTAGAACTGGACTTAATTATGGACTGTCAGCTGCAGCTGTTGAGACTGTGCTTCTTTACCTCACAAATAAACTACCAGATATGGAGGTGCCACTCTCCCCCATTCTACTGTCACTGGGCAAAATTCAGGTGCTGCCATGGTTGCCACAGTTGTGCTGTAGGTGTTTTGTGCAGCAGTGACTGTAACTTGTGTAGAATGGGATTTCTGTTATGTACGTATTTCTATGTCTGTTGCAATAGTCCATACCTATTGTATGAGAGAGGGAAGGATCTGGCCAACACAGAACAGTCTGTGATATGTACATGGCAGTGTGAAGACAAATTTAAGTCCTTGGTATATGCATGTATGCAATCACCATGCACCATACTTCTGAATCACACACTGCATGTGCAGCCATTATCTTCTGGATGCAAATCATTTGATATGTCATGTTATGCCACCAACAGTCTCTTGTATGTTGTCTGACTTGGTTTCATTGTGGTGCAAGTTCAGAAGATGAACTGCAAGCATATGAAAGTTGATCCTATTACTTCTGAAGTGAGGGTGCACCCTGTTTCATACTCACATTACTGCTTTTCCTAAATGGAACCTGTCAGCTGGTGTGTGTATTTTGGCTATGACCCTTTCCTCTCATGCCTTGTGTTCTCTATCTATTGGCAAGTTAGCGTTGGACTCTCTGATCAAGTTTGTTGTCATATTTGTTTTTGTGAAACATTAATTGTTATAACATTTTAATTGTGTAAGATATCGTTCTTAATATTGAATACTAAGTACAATTTTTTGTAGTGACATACATTGTAGTCTTGCTATTTTTGATGCTTTTATCAGTGATCAGTGGTTTTGTATTGTCAATGAATTTCTCTCTTAATTAAACATTGTTAACCCAAGATGAAACAAATTTTTGTTTTGAATTGTCTGGTTGATTTTGTGACATCTTCAAACTTGGTTTGGCCACAATTTCGTTTCAGTGCTGGCCAACTTTCAGAACACATTTTGAGTGAGAGGGTACACATGCATGGCTAGCTTTCAGAGCGCTTTTGATTAAGAATTCGAAGGTAGGCACATACATAGTGACATGGCCTGGAAAATCTGGACTGAAGCGAACAAGTTAACAGACAAAGAAAGAGTAAGGAAGCAGTGTATTCATATCATTTATCAGCCATTCATAATTATTGATATCTTTGAGAAACAAAAATGCATTTGTAAGGTGAAGGGTTCAAGGTGTTAAATATTGACCAAGATAGCAACCCTTTTTGTAAGCCATCTTCTGCAACCACTTGGCTGTTTAGCTCAGCTGTTCACAAGGGTCGGAACCTTTACAGAAGATTCTGTCATTACGCACTATTTGGATCAGTTGACAGCATGAGCAGACATTGTACAAATGCATGGAATGAGTGGAAATGTAGGAAGAGTCAATATGCACAGAAAAGTTGTGTATGGTGAAGTATATGATGAATATTGGTAATTACAGACAGCCTGTAGTTGCCCATAATATTAGGATTTCAGAATGTGCTAGCTGCACATATGGCACACCTGAGGTATGAATCTATCCAAAGAGCACTCATACGTTAGTACCAAAGGACAGATTAGCTTTTAAGGGAATGTTTATTAAGTGCTTTAGTTGTCAAAACACAGTTAGCACACTGAACTGTTATGGTGCTCTGTTATAATGTCCCTCTAGATCTGTTGGCTGCATAACACGAGGTTTGTCTGGCCCAATGAATTTCTTTGGACAGCCTTGGATTAGCTATTTCTACCATAGTGGGCCACATCCTGTGGTGTATATCTTAGGTTGGCAAAACAAGTTGGGTTGTCAATTATTTTTGGGGCATGCTTGTTTGTAACCTGTGTTTATGCCCTGCTGTATTCTTCCTGAAATGTATATATAATCTGTCTGTAGGAGACAGGCACTGGTTTAGACGATAGGAATGATGAGGGTAGTCATCATGACCGTGACAGGCTCAATGTAATCTTGTCTGAACTGAAAGACTGCAAAGATGATTCACAGCAGCGTAGCTGGGCTCTGTATGATGACTATGCTGTTATAGTGGAGTACTTGGAAGAACTGCTGTCAATACTGGTAGTCTTAAGCTTGTAAACTGTCTGTTGTAACGACTGGCTATTGCCATTTGCCCCTATTTTGTAGGGTGATGCAGATCCCACTGTGTGCCGTTCCATGGTGCTTCGTGATGATTATGATGCTGTGCACTGCCTGATCACTTACTTTCAGATGGTTAGTTCACTAAGATGTATCACTAGCACAACTGTACCTATTAATTCAAGACCACCCACCTTTTCTTTGAATTTTCGTGCACATTTGCAAAACAGACCAGGCTTGCTAAAGTTTGTATGCAAGGGGAAGTGAGCTGGATGAGGATTCTGAAGCTCACTGGAAGGCTATGGGTCCTATCTTGGCACCTTAGCAACATGAGAAGCAGTTACTTTCTTTGCTGTGGTCGTAGCAACAGAGACAGTATCAGTTATTTGTGCACTTCTCCAATATAGCATTAGCACCATTTCTTCATCAAGCTGCATGTTTAGAGTACTGATAAGCTTGTTTGTCTGTTGCAATAAAATGCCATTTTGTGTCCATAACAATGTACTTGATGCTAAATTGTGTGGCACTGGTGCTAAGAATGGAATGTATGTTTGAATACTGCTGTAGTTGTCTACGCATTGTGCATTGTGTGTTGTCAGAACTGCTGATACTATTGGGTGTTCCAGGAAACACGCTCCCCTATTCGAGTGTTGCTTCTGAAAGTCTTTGGGGCATTATGTGGTTTGGATCATGTTGTGATTTCTATCCTACTTTCATCAGTTTTGCCAAGGGAGTTGGCAAGGGACATAAGAAATGACTTGAATGGTACTACAGTCTAATGAAGACACATCACTTCATATATGTTGCTTGTTATAGATGTGCAGAAGGCACTCTATTCATCTCTTGTTTGTGTCATGATCTTCTCAACTGGTGAACGACCCCCACTGGAACTATATGGTAAGATGAATTACATGCAAATGTCGCCTTTCCTTCCTGTTCTACTTGTTTGTCATTACCAAAATGCTCTAACCCATGCTCAACCCATGCTCAACCCATGCTCAACCCATCAACCACTGCACTAGAATGCCCAAGTAGTCTTTGTTTGTTTGTCATCTTTTTCATTACATATATGTAGATCAGTGGAATGATGAGTTTATTGAATTCCTAATGGAGACTATTGAAAATCCACCTGATGTGGAAGAGGAGGATCAGATTGCTGACTCATTCACTCATCTTGTTTTGGCCTTCAATTTTCACTTTAAAGGTAAACTCACTTGATAAACTGTAACAAGAACACTTTTTTCCAAACTGCCGTGGGTGTAGATTGGTCTGCTAACAGCATAATGCGTGTTCTGTCACATCGAGGCACAGCAAAGACGTTCAGTGAGAAGCTTTTGATATTGGTGAACAGAGAAGGTTAGTGGGCAGTTGTGGAGGGAACACCTCGAGAGACAGGCAGACATACAGTTATGACCAGAAACACAAGGTAGTTGAGACTTCACCATCTGTAGTCTTTCTGCTGCTCAGCATTTGGTACAGTGACCATGTATTTGAGGGAATTAATTGGTGATTAAATGATCCCTAACTCCATCTTTTAGAAAAACTGGTACCCTCGATTAAAAGTACAGGGATGTAATTGTGTCTGTGCACAAGCCCCAGGCAAGAGTAGTTCATTTTGGCTGATCAAGGCTTGTTAGCTGCATCTAGTCTGTTGCAGCACTGTTGTTTTCTGTCTTCAACCATTGGTGCCTGTAAAACCTGATGTATGCACACACAGTACTGTACACTCATATGTGGCTGCCAATCATTACTAATAATGTTATTTTCAGTTGAATTATTTGCTGTCTTCTTAAATGATAAGCAGTTTTGACATGTTTTTGATGTTGGTTACCATGTCATGTATCTAACTAGCCTAATTACAGAGAGTGCAACTGGTACTTTAAAGTAATCTGTCATGGACTCAGATGAACTGGTGAATGGCTAAGGGACCATTCAGAATTGTCAAAAGTAATCAACAAACAACAGTATTTCATTATCATGACGGATAGGGTAACTATAGCTACTTCATTCAGGAACTTAGAATAATAGAAAATTGCTGGTCTGTACTGACTTGCAGTCTTTGAATCAGACATGCCTTTTGTAACTGCCTTCCCTGTGTTTCTGGAGGCAGGTAAAGTACACTTTCGTTGGCAATGCTCATGAGCATCTGCAGACAGATGCCACTACTATAGCATACTTAGTGGCAGCCAATATTTTTAATCTGTCCTGTGAATGCAAAAGAGCCATTGAGGCATCAAGGCAGTAATTTGTGTATGCAGGAGTGGTTCACAGGAAACAAGTTTGGTAAATAATGTTGCTTCTGACAACCACAACTGTAGTCCACCGGCTAGAAGCTCCTTTCAAGCATTCTGTCTTGGGCATTGGGTGTTAGACAAGCTCTTCCATAAATCTACCTGAAGGGCATTGATTTCGAAGCCTATTGAGTTATTCCTGCCATAACATCACAAATCCTTCAGCAATCAGTTGTGATGCAAATGACAATGGCAAACACGTTTTGTGCAAACAACGTGTTTGTGCGCATGCATACCACGTGTTTGTGCATACCACTTTGTTTTAGGTAGGAGGTAGGGGGTAGAAGGCTCAGCAAAAAGTCATTTGTTGGTTATGACGTTCAAAGTTACAGACATCCCTGAAGTTTTGTCACTAACACTGTATGGGCATTAATATTATTGCATGGTCTTTCTATGACAGACGATCCAGTGGCAATTTTCACTCCCCTGTGTCCAAATTCTGGACTGAAGATTCTTCATGATATTTTTTCCAACAAGAAGACATCAGGGTTGTTCTTTACAACTGACCTTATGGTGCTCATTGATATCATCGTTAGACAGTTGTCAGACCTGGCAGCTGGAGATCAAGTAAGTTTGGTACAACTGTCTGTGGAAGGTTTGTAATGGTATTGCGTGCTAGAACCGATCTCACTACCTTCATTTACTGCGTGACATCATTGGAAATTCAAATTATGCTGAACACCAACACAGATTGTCTGATATCTCAGGTTGTTTCCAGAACATCCTAGAAGATGAGGCAAGCTTAAGTGAAGGCAAGGCTGACCGGCAGGTTGTATTACAACTCTGTAGAGATTTTCCACAACTTTTTGATTTCAGTACATCAGTGTAGCAATGAGCATCAACTGTAAACGTTAATTGACAATGTATATGCTAGACCAGCTTTAGCAACTGTAACTGACAAACTTCTTTAGCCACAGCTGAACAGCAGCAACCTAGTTTGATAAGTCCTTTAAAGAATTAATATTGTGCAGCCACGTGGACAGTCAGCTTTTTTTAAAAGTCAAACACCCAGGCTGAGAGAGTTTCCCTTCCACTCATAGTGTGCAATTGAAACGGACAGTGTGAACTTGGTGGTGCTAGAACATAAACAGTAAATGCATGCAACAGTCAGGGATTGATGCAGATGCACATAAGAGTAGAGTGAAGACTCTGGTGAAGTCTTTCATGCATAATCAATCGCCACCAAGGTTCTACAGTCAGACCTTTGAGGATGCAGCACTGACTTGCCTCAATATGTTGGGCATTGACCATGATAAACCAGAATATTTTTACATTCAGATACATTGGTGTTATTTGCTTTAATGCTCAGTTTTAGTTGTATGAGATTGAACATTCCTCTCACACAGGGATATTGGTGTAGCAGTCTAATCTATGATGAATTATGTTAAGAATATGTATGCCCATCTGTCAGTGACTCAAGAGCTTAAGCTTGCTGTGGTCTTCCCCATACCAGAACTCTGATTGGTATGCAGATGAATATACGTATACATAGGTTCTCGCTGGGTCTCGGTATTTGTCAATACATAGCTTGTCTGCTCTAGCATTCGAATCCCTATCGGTATTTGTGCTCTAATCTAATTTGGGCTGTTTCTTGCTGAAAATTGTATGGATCAGATTAAATTGAGTAAACGGTTGACCAGTGTACTCTACTTGACCCCTCCTTGAAGCACATTGTTTTCTGCAGCTGGTAAGTTTAATTGACATTGTCTCAGTGATTCGGTCCATTCACTACGTTCACGAAGTTTCTTACTTTTCGAAAGTATTGACCTCATTCGAATCTGCGTTCTCCGATGGCTGACGCTGCATACAGGAGAGATTAGACAGGTTATCTAGTTCTAGGAGACTCAGTACTCTTCCTGCCTGATCAGTGTTGCCACATCCGCTTTGAACCTCCGATTTCACTGCTGTCAGCGAGTATATGGAGTTCTTTCAACTTTGGTGGTGATGTTTTTGCGAAACAACCCCGCTCCAGTTGTAAGGAACCCTTTTGACCTTGCGAATGAGACTTTTCCTTCCTCTTGGACCGCTTGGACTCCTATCTGTCCTTAAGCTTGACACCTTGCAATTGGCCTACAGTGCACCGCATCTTGACAGTAGACTATAGGTTTAATTTGATTTCTCCGCAACGGAGGATCCGACTGAACTGAAAACGTGGTGGTAGGTGGGCATGTTATTAGGAAAGTTGCACATGGGATCGGTTTGGCAGTTTCGCGTAGTCTTGTTTTGTGAACGTCTGCAATGTGGGCGTGGGTCGCTAAAAGTGTTAGGCAAATTTCCGATCAGTTTGACTGTCCAGAAGCTAATCGATACAGCCCATCGTGGATCAATAGGCTCCCTTTCTACTTGTGGTATTAGAATTCCGGAAAACTACATGTAGCGGGAGAGACAGGTGAGAAACTGATTACGACCGGTACTCACTCGCGCTACCCTACATGACAAAGGACGGCGATAAGTGCTCTCTAAATCTGTACAAGAAAACTTCTGTATATGGGCAAACTTCAGAATTTTTCCTACTCTTCCAGCTACTCGCAAACTCGAGCTACAGTGCTTCCACGGTTGTCACGTGATTTATCAGAGGTGGGCGTGACGCTTAGCCTGCTGTTTCTCCTGGTGATCTTCTAACGAGCTCTCTCTGGGGCAGTCAATGCACCAACGCTGGGGCTAACCAACTATACTACTGGTGAGCGATGAAACGATCAACGTCAGGATCTGTGACTTCCGGTATTGGTCGTCGGAGCCGCCGATCCAGTAACTTCCTGGCTGCGAATGACGGGTCGAAATGGACTGCTGGGGTAACTATGAACATTTCTACACTGTTTTGGACAACCATGCACATGCCGAAAGTCAGCTACTGATGCAATGACTGGGCGTGGGTGGGGTATACCAAGAAGAATCAGGACTTATACATGATGAGAGATGTCTATCTCTCTGCTATTCGCTGTCAGCACCGAGGCTGCAGTTCCAGCGAATACCCAGGGCACATCTCGTGGAGATGGGTAGACGCGTGCCCCATAATGATTTCGGTATATGCAGGGGATGGCTGACTGAAACTGACGATGAATACTAATTCATTATGTTGCTGATGAATCGAAATTCACGCGTTGATGAGATTTGTAGATCTTTACAGCCTCTTCAACAGCTGCTCCAATTTTTTCATCCCTGTAAGCCTTCTCATAGTCTCTTGTCTTTGTAGAATACTTTCTGATGTCATCTACTAGCTGTCACTGTTGCTAGACTCTCTGGGATCACTCTTCGCAAGGCTGGCAGGTGTAAGTGCAGTGTGGTCTTGTGAACTTCTTTGCCTTGCACCAGACACGTTCAATGGGGTTTATTTCACAGTGGTACTTGGGCAAGAATAAACAGATGTGTCCACAGCTTTCTATATACTCCTCTACAATTGTCTTTGGGTTCTGAAAATCAGTGAACGTACTCAAAGCTTCTCTCATGTCCTCAGAATTCATGCCAAAAGTATCAATGCCTCTTTCCTGGAGCACTAACCTCATTCCTTTGGGCTTACTGTCAGGCAAAGCGATCAGCTGCTCTTTTCCATTCCATTGTGTGCTTCTCATCTGTGGTTGTTTTCTGCCTGGATTCACGTTCATACTGTGGATGTTCAGAGCATCTTCTGGGAGCTTCTTGTGGCACGGGCTTTGATCAAGGATAAATTCAGCTTGAGCTTTTGGGTACTTTGATTCAAAGATGGACACTGCCCTAACAACCTGTTTCATGAACTTATTGCTGTTCCTTCCCTTGCAGTTTCTGACTCATTAGTAACGAAACCATTAATCTCTTCACTTGAGGCTGTAGCAGTATTTCAGTTTGCTGTCAGTGTATTGAGGCATATGGCAAGTACTAATTCTGCAGAAGGAAATTACAGTAAGAATTACAGGGATTGCGAATTAGAAGTTGTTGAGGAGTCGGCAAAAATAAAATCAGAAGCTCCTTTGCACGCAGTCTAATTAAAATTAAAATTATTCAATTTATGCTAATACATGACCAGCAATCCTGCTTCTGCCCATCTCCACGTGCATGTGATGTTTCCTGTGCATCTGATGAAACTATAGTTTCGAAGCTGAGAGCTCATAGTACAGCAAACAGCTAGATGACTCCAACCACGCCTACTCATTGCATCGATCCCTATCGATCCTGACTTTCGGCATGTGCATGGTTGTCCAAGACAGTGTAGAAATGTTAATAGGAACCCCAGCAGTCCATTTCGACCCGTCATTCGCAGTCAGGAAGTTACTGGATCGGCGGCTCCGACGACCAATGCCGGAAGTCACAGATCCTGACGTTGATCCTTTCATCACTCACCAGTAGCATAGTTGGTTAGTCCCATCGTTGGTGCATTGACTGCCCCAGAGAGAGCTCGTTAGAAGATCATGCCGAGAAACAGGAGGCTAAGCGCCACGCCCACCTCTGACAAATCACGTGACAACGGTGGAAGCACTGTTAGCTCGAGTTTGCGAGTAGCTGGAAGACTGGGAAAAATTCTGAAGTTTGCCCAAATACAGAAGTTCTCTTTTACAGATTTAGAGAGCACGGATCGCCGTCCTTTGTCATGTAGGGTAGCGCGAGTGAGCACCGGTCGTAATCAGTTTCTCACCTGTCTCTCCCGCTACATGTAGATTTCCAGAATTCTAATACCACAAGTAGAAAGGGAGCCTATTGATCCACGATGGGCTGCATCGATTAGCTTCTGGAGAGTCAAACTGATCGGAAATTTGCCTAACACTTTTAGCGACCCACGCCCACGTTGCAGACGTTCACAAAGCAAGACTACGCGAAACTGCCAAACCGATCCCATGTGCAACTTTCCTAATAACATGCCCACCTGTCACTACGTTTTCAGTTCAGTCGGATCCTCCGTTGCGGAGAAATCGAATTAAACCTATAGTCTGCTGACAAGATGCGGTGCACTGTAGCCCGTGGCCACTCTCTCTGCACCTGCATGTGCATATGCATGTGAAAGACAAACTGTTAGACTGCATCGGGACCAAGGGCTCTTGCAAACCTGGACACAGTTGGTGGTAGAGTGGAAGATTTGAGGTCTTCAAGGTACTTCCCCAAGGTCCATACGGACTCAGTGTCGCCTTCTTCATGCATGGACAAGCTTCGTACCAATTCGACAGCCGCTGAAATGAAAAATGAAACATTGAAACCGGCCACCATACGTATATATAAAATTAATATATGTCTAGAGAAAATGACTTGTGCTGCAGTGTAATAATTAATCATCGGAATCGAT
Organism: Gammaproteobacteria bacterium; assembly: GCA_965222155.1. Taxonomy (GTDB): domain Bacteria; phylum Pseudomonadota; class Gammaproteobacteria; order Eutrophobiales; family Eutrophobiaceae; genus JAAXHV01. Next base: position 15,287 of record CBDCTH010000004.1, on the reverse strand, counting down.
TCAACCTGGCAGGAGAAACGGAAGAGCGTATGGTTATATAGATTTTAGTTAACTAGACAGCCAGTCTTTTGATTTCAAACTTCGGTTGATTAGATTTTAGACAAGATCGTCAAAGGAACCAGTTGCTTCTCCGTGGCAGAGTTTCGCCACACCATTGACGACTCGTTGGACCAACTCCACCTCGGTAAACCCCAACCGATCGCTGATTGAAACGTCAAGCACCCGTGGTTAGTGGAGGTGTCCACTCATCCCCGGCGCAGTGACTTGCTTTTGCAAGCGCTTTGCCTCTAACAGACCAGAAAGTCCTCTGTCTTGCGAGAGAAGAGGTAGTTTGACGTGCACGTCTGCCGGTTCCCAAGTTTGAAAGACATGTGACGATGAAGCCTATAGGTGCTCATTCCACATGAATTCATGGCTATCTTTATGGTCTCCTCAAAGCGGCACAGACCTTCGTAAGCGCGTAAAGAATCCTTTCATGTTTCCTCTGCTCTCCATGGAGATCACTCTGAAGTGATCTTCCTCATTGACCTATATTGTTCTGGTTGTTGTACCAGATACCACGAGCGTCATGCCAGTCACGAGCTATTGCATGCAGCTGCAGTGAGCAAGGGGGATACGGTGTCGAACAAGGAGTGGATGTCGATGGGCCGCTGTTGTTCTTCGGTCACTCCCACTATGAGATAGTAATTTCCTTCAAACTCGCCGTCCAGAGAATTGAGAGCAGTTTTGGACTCTACTGTACGTCGATCTCCTCGAGTACAAAACGGTGGCAGGCAGACACCGCGATTGCTACAACCGGTGCGAACGCGACAGGATAGAACGTAGTCGCGATCCAGTTCATCTACGTCACACTGGAGGTGAGCAAGATCGAGGTCGGTCTTGTGTGTCGGAGTTTTGAAAGCCGTTGTGTCTGGCAGCAATAATTGGATCGAACAGATCGCCAAACACTTCATACGACTCGTTGTCTCCCCGCCACAGCACCTACAGTCAAAATAGACGGATGTTCGGAGTTGTACATGTCGACCCCTGTCTGCGGATGGCCTGGTCGATAGTGAATCCGTTCGGAGTGGTCACTTGGCGTAACCGCTCGCACACGACTCTGCATGGTTAGAGTGTTGGCTATGTGATTGTGATTGTGACCTGAAAGTTTGGAAAATTGTCTTCAGCTAGGGTATTTCCCGCAGTTTTAAAATTTGTTCTGAAAATCTACTCAGCTCATTCTCTGTGTCGTTTGGAACTTTGACAGACTTCTGAAGTGGCTCTGCCAGTTGATGTTCCGGCTCTTCCCTATATTGAGTCAAAAATAGAAATAGCACAAGTGCCGAAGACTTCAAGTTTAACTATTTCTGTACAGATCTCTTTCCGCGTTTGGGACCGAGCAGCGATGGGGAGACCTATTCAGAATCCGAACTAGCAGGTCCAATAATCTCCTTCCTGTGTATGAACAGAATAGGTCAATAGTCAGTAATCATTAGAGGAAGTATTTCCGGGACCGGTTTCACTCGTATCACCACTGGTTTAGTCGAGCCTTGACGATAAAATGCCAACAGATTAAAGCTGCAATTCGATATTTGTGTAATTTACATCACTAGGTTTATCTATAGTCTATAGATATTTAGTCAGCTTTCTTAGAGATCGAGACAACCATTCACCTCCTCTAGAAGCACCGCAATCCATGATGCTACAGAAGACTATAGACGTGGACGTCTCAGACTTGGGAACAAGCCCATTCCTGGGTCTACTACTGCATGTAAAATTTAGACAGGTAAAACGTCTGGGAGCTTAGTGAAAGTACCGAGGTAACACATAGGGTGGCCCGGTGAAGCGACGTATGATAATTTGTACTTACTGAAAGTAGACAATGTTTTTCCTACAATAGCGAACCTTCTACGCGCAAGTTTCAAGTCGCATTTTAGCAGTTCTGGTCGCAAGTGAAACGAGTTTCCGGAGTAACTTAGTCTGAAAAAGTAGACAGTAGTACAGTCTAACAATAAATGGACATTTTTAATTGGACTAGTTTAGCATATAGACTGACAAGATGTATTTCTTCTATTCATACAAACTGAACTGAATTCTCGAGATCAGTTCATTCAAAAACCAACTAGTATCATATTTGGGTGAGAAGTAACCCATATAGCGCGGTGGATTCAGGTATCGAGGCTTATAATTATACGCTCGATCACGGCTTCTCCATTGGTCGTTGGAGACGTATTCTACAGACTTTCCAAAGATGCTATAGCATGTAGACATGCTGGCTGCTTTCGAAAACCATGCAGTTGTGTTGAGAAAAGGTCACTATACATGACAAACGAAAGCCAATCGAATGGTGAGCGAACAAGTAATCTTTCTACAAAGTTGCACAATCCAATTACTCCCTGAATATGTCATGCGTCGAGGTAGGTATTATATTTTCAACGTCTTTAATAATATTAACTTGAAACGAATAGAATCCTTCAAACACTATTTACGACACAGAAGGTAGCCTGCGATTTGGGCTATAAGCAAACGATTTCTATTCTTGGCTAGGTGAAATAACATCGTTTCAGTTACTGTACTGTGCAATTTAGAAGCTAGACAGTAAGGAACGGTCATTGTATCAGCTTGTCATATCAAGTTGGTTGAACAAACTGAACCAACTCGGAACCAAATACTTCAGCTGCCACTGCTCTTTGCCCCATTTGGCACAATGATTGGATTAGCCGTCGACAAGTAGCTTTGCTGCCAACCTCACGGCTCCAGGTTTCGAGAACTGCTCGAGCTCGAGAGAATGAGCTGCTGTGATCCCGTTCGATCTCTTTCGTCTTCAAAGTAGAGAACAGCTCTGGCGAGAGCCATGCAGCGATCTCCTCCCAAACACCAGCAATTTTCTGAGCAACAGACACAAGGAGTCTCGATTCTACCTTGCCGTCAGCCTCAGCGGCAATTGAAGGAGCGTCAGCTTGTTCTGCCCGTAAGGGTGACAACAGTGTACCAGTCTCTCCACCTGTCACAAAATCTATTCATCTTCTGACATGAGCACTTTATGTTAGTTAGCCTTTTATTCAAGATATTTAATTAGCAATTATATAAACATTATCCGGTCCGGCAGGTTCATAGTATGTGTATCATTTATGAAATCGACATCCACTAACATAACAAACAGCTATAAAACTGTTTGCAGTCGCTATACAAAAAACTATGACAGATAGTCTACAACCAAGAACCCAGATAGATCCGTTTGATTTACACGCGATCGTATGTATGTGCTGCCTCGTCATTATCGTCGGTATGATATTTCTTTGAGCACGGTAAAATTCTTACTACAAGATCGTCAGGCAACCAAGCTCTGAGCTATACACAAAGGTCCCACTTCCAAATTCTCTATTGCAATGAGATGCTGTCAAGTCTTTCTTACATTTAATACCAACGAAGATAGACACCAAGACTCCACGGAATCGCCTTCAAGATGTTGTCTCCCACAGGGACTATATACTATTGTCTGCAATTACACGCTGTGGCTTTGGTAATTACAAATGTAACAAACAGGAAAATGAACGTCCACAACACACTAGCAGTTATAGAGGCCAAATAGGTTTATTAGTTAAACACTTTATAGCAAATCTGAATAGCCATTATACCTTCACATTGATCTTCATCAATCCATAAATCGAGCATTGGACACTGGGTCATAGCCAATAGGTCATCTCGTCTGTTGATAAGAGGGTTGCTCGGGTAGTTGTCAATGCACGCCAGCTCTTCATAGTCTACTTCGTTTCCGACTGGGTGGACGCACACCTCAAACTGGAAGCCGTCCATGCCACGTCGTTTAGCTTGATTCAATTGTTCTACTAAGAATCCCTTCAGGAATCTGCAGTGTTCTCGTAATATTGTCAACGGTGGGGGATTAGCAGGATCGGCAGAATAGACGGTTGCGATCACTGCTGACGTTGTGTAAGCCATCTCTAATTCGAGGTAAGGAGGAAGATGAAGGATAACCTGATGACGTCTGACATTGGGTCGATACTGGTATCTTGTGACCAGACGAGATATGAGCCGATAAAAGAGAGGTTTCAGGAAGGCAGTAAAACCCTTTGGACACAGAAACAGAGGCGGGGCGACCGAAAGTGAACTGATGGCCGGCCCATAAGCAGGGGGCTTGCTGTATTCTGCAAGCACCATAGATGGGACGAAGAAATCATCACCCACGTTTACAAAGGCCTCTGGATGGGTGGGAGACTTGAGAGATGGAGCAATGATGTTGAACAGCTGCAATACTCGCAAGATCGGACCTCGAACTGACACATCCACTTTAGCTTTATGTAGGAGATACGTTGCGAGATTCTAGGTCATCAGACCTTCACGTTGGAGCTTTGCTAGGTCGTGCCACAACGTTGGAGGAACATTTTCTTGACTAAGGACGGTGACAAACGTGGACATCACATCACCCAGCCATTGCGGATCAGTAAAGATCTGCTTCTCTAGACCGGGCTCTTCCTGATAGAAACAGATGGCTCCCATGTTGCTAAGGTATCTGAGGGCAGTGGTGCATTCTCTACCAGGGGAGAGCTCACATACTAGTTTGGCCAATCCGAAGACATTGCTGAGCTCGAGCACCTTGCCTTGATTGCTGGCTATTCGGCTGACCTTGTTGAGACCTAATTCTAGCATGACGTATGTCAGTGGTGTGCCCTCTCCTTCATTAGAATGAGCTTGGGCCATTTCCACTATCATATCCTGCAACTGCTCGACGGATCTCCCTTGCCAGATTTGGTGTTGTCCACGTAAAACAGAACATTCCATGGATCCTTCTGGCACGGAACCAAGTGATCAGCAAAATGTTCACTTTCACTGATCACATCACGTAGCAGCTGCTCCTGCATCTGGACGAATTCCGAGCTGAGATTCTCAATTTGATCCTTTCTGGTGATGACAATGAAGACGGCAGGAGGTCGCTTGACTCCATGGCTTTTCCCTAGGAATTGTTGAGGCGATGGTGCACCGGGTGGATGTGCAGCTTCAACGGCAGCAATCCAGTGGCGAAGAGTGGCTGCTCTTGTCTTTGTTTCTCGCTGCTGCTCGATGACTCCACCTTCCTCACGACGGAACTTTGAAACATTCACTTTCTCGTCGAGTGGCTTGGTGATATCAATAACCACAAGATAGCCTGGCCTTGCTATCTGCCATCAGAGCTGCGTGTATTGACAGGTACTGTTCTTGTCCTCCACGATCCATCAGAGTGACAATAGCCGACCTCTCAAGTTGAAGCTTCTCTACATGCCAGGGGCGCCGGAAGCATATCTGACCCGGTCCGGCCTAACGCGCGCTAAAAGGCGTTGTCGAGGGCGTGATCTATCACGTGATTTGTGCATGCGGACTACAATGCTTCTGAGTAACGATTCCTTGCACTCCTAAGATATCGTCTCGTGGGTGCTATTGTACTAAGCCTGAAGTGTTATCATCAAGCAATAACTATGTATCTTGTACCACGTGGGTTGGAAAGACCGTGCGATCTTCTGATACCCAAATGTTCTTTGTGGGAAATTAAACTCGACTGGCTGATGTGGCTTTTCGGGAAGGCCTGAAACTGAAGCCATGAACAGGAAGCAGAGACGATACTTCTTCCGCATCCGGGTACCAAGTTTCTGGCTTCATCCGTGTCTATTACAGAACTTCAACTTGGAGAGATCGTCGTCAATGAGTTAACATCCCGCCGGCAATATTCCTAAGCTTCCTTTATGGGGGTGAAGCAGGAATAAATATATTACTTATTTAATCGGCTATAGTTATTAGACCGGAAGTCTGTGGCAAACAGCTCGTGGTGGAAGTACACTTTTTGGAAATCGGTCCGGCCATGGCCGGACCGGCTCCGGCGCCTATGCATGCTGCATGAAATCCGCCTCCTTAGCTTTGGAAAATTCGAGAACCTTCATGAACTCGTCGAGGCCCATTGTGATTTCACAGCCATCATCTGCTACCATCGATGCCGGCATCGCCGAAGCAGCTGCACTGGTCTCAGAATCCTTCTGGCTGACTTTATGTTGTGCTGATGAAATTTCCATCCTCTTAATTAAGGGATGGTGCAAGTGCAGTAGCCTTTGTGGAGTAGTTGGCGCATCCCCTTGCCAGAAGTTGGTCTAACACCTCATCAAACTTATCTCTCTCGAATTCCTGCCACTTTCCTTGTTGACCTGCAACTGCCTTTCGCAAACCCACCTTCATGAGCACTCCCTTTGTGCTTGGGCGCCCTTCGATGTATGGTTGGTCCGTGATCGAGTCACCCAAACAGGACTTTCACACATAAGGTATCCCCATGACTGCTACAGTAAGTACTTCTGTATTTCAATCCTGGCCCCATCCATATGTCAAGATGATCTCTAGCAACTGTTATCCGAGTCCTTTCAAGGATGTGAACTTTTCTCAATAGATATATGAATGGTATATGAGAGTGAACTACATATGGTCCTGATCAAGGGCCATTTTCTCCCTTTGCTAGCAATATAGCACTGGATTCAGCCATCACTACAAAGCATTGAAGAAGTCTAGTAATCCCTATGAGAATCAGATTCAAATTGCAGTGATTAGAACCACGTTATAAGCAAAATAGTGTCCAGACAGAAAGCGCATGTGCACCAAATTATTTTATCAAAGCATGCTAGCCTGATCTGTAGTCTTGCAGTATTTTTGAAAAGTGGATCATTTAATTGTCCTTATATAATTTTATCCAGGTCTGTATTTGCCATTTGTAGGTGAGGAAGTGTATCAAAGATTGTTTGCTTTGCAGTTGTTCTTACGTCTGTCAGCTCAGTACTCTATTTTCAAGACTGACCCAAGGTGAACAAAGTCAAGCCTAGGTTCTTGACACACACCTTGATATCTACCAGTCATCACTGGCCTTGCATTGGAGACCAAACATGTGGCAAGTGTACAGTTTGCACTGGCACAAATGGTCGATTGAATTTGAATCAAGCATGTCCATATATTTTGAACGATGGCCAGCTCTTGCAGTTTGCCAAATTTAAGCTTCTCACTCTTTAGTTGTGCACCTGCCCTGATTCATGGTATTATTTCTACCACGATGAGTACAAAGCCAAAATAGCCACACCAATAAAATAAGTTGTTTAAGGGAACTTTCATTGTACAAGTTGGTGTGGGCAGGCGGCTTTTATTTATTTATTTTTATTTGATGTTGCATGTGCTTCCTGTTATAGTTTACACAGCTTTTGCAATCAAATTACAATTGTGATTACTTTATGTACTGTTGAGAGGCTCAATATGTCATAATTTTAAATGTTGTTGTCATGCAGCTGCATTGCTAGGCCAAGCTTTTCGTTGGGAATAGCCTTAATCCAGGCACCAGCATGGATTGATGAGATCGTGTTGAGTCTGGCTTGACCTCTGATGCTGCAAATGTCTCTCAAGAGTGACAATGACTTGTTATCTATTTGAGCCTGAAGTGATTTCTGAGAATTGCTTGAAGGGTTCGGATTATCTGAATTGTTTTCATAGCCGAGATGATTGTTAAAACAACTGCTGGCAACCTCTTCACCAGAAATTCGGAGGGTTGAAGGTGGTGGAGAGGCTGTGCCTTGATGTAACAGACGAACAATTATTTGGCGGCTTGAATGACAACTCCCCAGGAAAGCAGCTGACGATGAAGTCAAAGTTTCACGAAAACCTAAACCACCAAGACGAATCGGTAATGTGGCTTGTAGCCAGCATGTATCTGAAATCGAAGACTGAGTGATAATCCCCAAGGTGTGACGGAGGCCATGATCAAATCTAGCAAGCTGGGAGTCTGCAATACCTTATTCAAAGCGCGTCCTTACAGGACAACGCCAGTCTCTCATATATATATATATATATATATATATATATATATATATATATATATATATATATATATATATATATATATATATATATATATATATATATATATATATATATATATATATATATATATATATATATATATATATATATATATATATATATATATATATATATATATATATATATATATATATATATATATATATATATATATATATATATATATATATATATATATAGGACTAGTGGTAAAATTCTCTAATTAATCCAAGACAATGGAATTGAGGTATACTGGCAAGTGTTTCCAGAGAGATGAACCTCTATACTGAAAACTATTCTTAAAAGCTTCTGTACTTGGACATGTGACAAAGATTGCTTTGCTTTGCTTTCACTTCCTCTTGTTCTTCTGAGAGAAACTTCACCCAAGAAAGTAAACATATATTGCATTGAGGTAGTAGCCCATTGATTGCCTTGTAAAAATTGCCTTGGCAAGTTGAGTTTTGCCTCTTGCTTCAAATTTCAGACTCTTGAACAATGACTGAGTATGACCCCTGGATTTAGCATTGGCAATAACCCGAATAGCTCATCCTTCCAGGAGGTGAAGTCATCCACATTGATAACTTTTGGAAATCCTCCAAGTTATGGAGGCATAATCCAGATCAGGCTGTATAATAAAGAGCAGACCTGCCAACTCTCCCGCATTGAGCGGGAGACTCCCGCATTTGGACCCATCTCCCGCTTATCCGCATTGGACACCAAATCTCCCGCATACTGACCATCGGTGGGTGTGGTCGTTTTTCGCGCTCGAGGCACCGGTCATATAAATTATGCGAGGACACGCGTGTGTCACGTGCTTCTGCTCTTAGCCTCAGGGTATACGAGGCGATGACACGCACGTGGCGTCATCTCGGTGTCACGTGTATCGCCGTATTCTAGACGTGTGCACGTGGCATCATGGACGCGTACTTTTTGAAGTCAAATCTGACTAGAGCAGAGCGATACAGCGATCGTCCGTTGGCCCAATCGGCCTCAGAAAGGTCTGGTGATGTTTGTTGAAAGCACGTCCAGTTGTCTAGTAGACGGGCTAATAACTGTGTATGCGCACACTTTCCTAGAAGAACAGACATTTCTGTTAACAGAACGACGGACACAGGCTGAGGCAAAGCATAGTGAGCTATCGCTTGAAACACCAGACGAACTACCGCTTGGAACAGCAGACGAATTACCGCTTGAAATTCCAGATGGTCCAAGTAGGAGTGATAGGCAAGCTGTGGGAAGGGCACATGCTGACTTGAACTTCACTGATGTAGAATACTTCGCCAATCGCTACAGTGCATTTCTGAAATTTACTCCAAAAGAGTTGGATGCACTATTTGATGAGTTTGCAGATTATCAGCTCCTCGAATCAGCCGATATTTCGGGTGACATATGGAAAGCAGCCAGAGCACATTATCAAGTGGAGGAAGGCGACGAAGAAAGGAAGGAGGCATTTCCACGTATTGATGTTATTTGGGCTTTTTTGACTAAGATGAAGTCTGCCGATGGTTGTCGGCAAAGATTTGCCAATCTTGCAAGGATAGCACAACTTGTCCTTGTCCTTGTCCTTCCGCATTCTAATGCCGGTGAAGAGCGAATTTTTAGTCTAGTTCGACTGAATAAAACTTCCTACAGATCATCTTTATCTTTGGATGGCACCCTTTCGAGCATTTTGACCATCAAAACACATATTCCTGATTCTTTTATCAAGTTTGACCCGCCCAAAGAGATGCTGGAGAAGGCAAAGAAGGCTACAACCGAGTACAATAAAAAGCATCGCAAAGAACCCGCGAAGACGTAGACGCATGTTAGCGACAGTCGGTGGACTCCGTGCTGGCGGAGTTTGATGAGCTCTGACCTGCATGGCGGTACGGTAATCTGTTAGAGCCCACTGTTTGGGCCCGTTAGATAATTAATATATAGCGATAAACTTGTCGTTAGTTATGCATTGATATTAATGCAAGCGTGGGCGCGGCCAACAAAATTGAAGTCTCCCGCATTCTCCCGCATTTCGGCTGGCAAACTCCCGCAATTTAGTTTAGCAAGGTTGGCAGCACTGAAAGAGATGCATCTAGAGTGATGAACTTAGAAAATATGTATGTGTTAATTGAACGATTCATCTCTTGTTGTAACAGTCATACAGGAAGAATTTCCACTTCTGTTTGTCATCCATCTACTGTATTGTATGCTATATATACATCATAGAAACAGGCAGTACCTCCCCAGACAGTGGAGAGGGGAGTAATCCGGGCCTTAATTGGCCCATGACAAACATGGACACTCCAGCTGGGGACGAGGCTAGGCGTCCACAGGGTCGAGGTTCCCCCATCAACTTCGGGTCTGCAACCTTACGTCACGTGACCAGAGGTCTTTGCCAGAAGAAAGCCCCTGTCGATGAACCCCTTAATATTCCTCCTGAAAATGTGATTTTAGGTAATATTAGTGAGTTGTTCTGTCTCTAAATTTCTGTTGCTGTGCAAGCAAATTATCAGTCTTACAGTGACACAGCAGAGCTTTTCATTGTACCTGTACCAGTGGCCATATTAGTATATGGCAAAAGTTTGAATCCCACAAGGAACTGAAGTTGTAATATGCACCATTTGCATACAATGTTACTGCACAGTCTGCTCAGTAATTGTTTCACTTTTGATTTCTTTATAAAAATCATTTCTAAAATCATCACGTAGGCTATAGTACCAGTGATTGCCATCATTCTGTACACCTGTTGGCTGTGATCGACTGTCTTAGTTAACACCAAGCAGTAGAAACAATGGTGCTACTGTAACTATGAGTGTTTCAAGAGGATTCTCACAGTCCTTAATTATGAGCCAAAAGTTCAATTAGCCTAACGGACACAGTATGCTATACATAGTCAGAACAAGGACACTGGAAATGCCAATGCTGTTGACCTTTCTCTGCACTGTTTCAGTGGGTCAGAGTTGGATAAACTCTGCAACAGAACAAAAGGTAGACACATGCAGTGCGTGGGCTCACGTGTGTGAGAGATCACATGAGTAGAACTTTACCTTTCAAAGTGCTTAAGTTGAAAGTCCCTGTAACAATTATCAACATATTATCGTCGTTCATCCCAGTATCCCTTCAGTGTTCCTCCATACAGCTATAATACAAGTCCCTGTAGTGTGGGCAGCTAGTAGTTTGTAGATATGCAAATTAACAACATGCAAGATTGATGTAGAAATAGCATCTACAGTAGTTAGATGTCTGACTTCAGTAGGTGGATTCGAAGGCTAGAGCTGTAGTGATTTTGTGGTAAAGTATAGTGTGTTGTAGTTGTAGTGTAGTTGTATTCGAATTCGCAGTGTAGTTGTATTGTGTGTAGTGTCCCTTTTTGTGTGCCCAAGAGGAACTATTCTGGATTAGTCTAGGATGATACCAAATAGATATATGAAATATATGATGATAATGGTGAGAAATGGATTATTGTATTGGAAGGATGCATCTTTATGCATCTGACTAATGTTTTGGAGGGATGCATATGTCAATATATAATAGACTTGTGTATTGGACATGTATCTCCACATGGTGGGAAAATGCATCAGTATTTAAACCTCCACAGCCTCATACCCAAGAAGCCACCATTTCAACTTTTAATATCCGAATACAACCTTTAACCTATTTCCTATTTGTTCGAGAGAGAGAGAGAGAGAGGCAACATAGAATATCTCTGTGGAGAAATACTCAATCAGTCTTCCGATGTCAGAGAAGTACAAACCACCCGAGATTCTCTAGAGGAGAGATGGGATGACATAGATATTCTGTTGAGAGAGAGACTTGCTGTCTTCAGTGCAACTTCAAAAAGGAATCTGATTTCATAATGGAACAGGTACTTTCTAAGGTCAATATGGGGCTGATTCCGTTTGGGTATTTGTAATTGCGTTAGAAAAAATGTTAGCAAAATACAGCTGGGTGACCCACTGTGGTGGTGAGCTGAGCATGCGTGAACTGCTTCTTACGTAAATAGCTATTATCTCTACTTTTCAGCAATATTCCAGCAACTGGTTGGGCATTTATTTGTACATGCAACATCAACGGAAAAGTCAATGGTGACATTACAGTGTACAGTGGCGTCATAGTAAACGTGGGCAATTGTGTGCCACTCCTTTGCAAATTCTGGATCAGCCCCTGACCTAGTCTGCTTATGATACTGTGTGCTGGTTAGAACAAAGCTGAGATTTCCTGAAACATATAGGCCATATGCATTTCATTGTCACCTGTTCATCAAGTCAGTACATATGCTTATAAATAATCTTTACAATTTAAACTAATCCTCTCTACTATATTACACAACAGTGATAAATAGTTATTATGTAGGCATCTTGCTGTGTTACAGCAACAGGCAGCTCTCGTCATGAGACAACTATGACAGGTGAAGGCGGTCCACTGGAAGTTACACTGTTTTTACGGCTCAAACCAGGAGAAGTGCGGTCTGGAGATCCAGGGGAAGGACTGAAAGACAAAAATACAGTTAGAAATGTTGCAAGACTGAGTCTCTGCTGAAATGCTACAGGGATCAGTCCCATAAGCTGTGCCTCTACCACATATCAAGACCAAAAATGGTGGGTGACCAACCCTCCACAGGGAAAGTTCTTGTAGAGAGCAAGACTGTACCTGCTGTACGTCAGAATTTACTTTAGCCTATATATGGAACTAATCCAGTTAGCCAGTCCTTGTGTCACGTGACTCTGTGGCTGAACCAGTCCACCCCCATACATAGAAAGTGTAATCATATTTAGGTCCCTTTGGAAACAGCAAGAATTGCAAGTACCAACAGTGTACTTTCCTCAATAAAATGTGCCTTCTCTCAACTGGAAGCCAGTAACAGTGAAACAACTGGTCAGCACTTTCATGGGTGTAAGGCTCGTTTGCTGATATCCAGCCTACAATGCTTTTGTAGGGTAATCAAGTGGATTGGTCACATCATTGGTTCCCACCTGTTCTTTCTGCCAACCAGTGAAGTATAACCACAAGGTCACATGATCCTAACTGGCTTAATGAAATGTATCTATATCAACTGTTGTCTGCGTGGAAGGGTCTCTTTACATTAGCTACATGTATCATACACCCTTTCATCATTCACTACTATGTTGTCAGTGTACATCTATCTCACCTATCGGCTTTTTCTCCTTTCCGAACTCCATCTTCATGAACAACGACAGAGTGTTCCATTTGGAATTTCTTTACCCAGTCAGGCATTTCCCCTCCTGTTGCTATAAAAGTAGAAATTGCACTTCAGGCAGCCAAGAGCCAACAAGGGAGCTGACCAGTGTTTTTCTTGGGCTTTGGTTCAGCTACCATTCCTGGTACTGTCAGTGTGTTAGTGGTGCTTGAATTCTGTGTAAGTGTGTTCTCTTCTGGTTCCTCTGGCAATTCATCAATCGCCTCAACAGAGATGGCAGGCTGCATAGCAAACAATCAGATAATCACAGTCAATGTACAGTATCAACAGGAATGACAGATTGTATCTACACACAAATATCTGACTGGAATTAACGTTTAAGTCAACCATTGAGAATGCCTTTACAAGTCAGAGTCATATTTGCCACCCAATCAGACAGCAATAATTAAGGCAAAAAAGTAGCCTGACGATTGCAACTCCAGTAAATAACAGAAAAGAAAATTATTCATAGCATTTACAGCTGTGAGAAGCAAACACCCTGAAGCAGGCAAACTGTGTCATCCTAGGAAATGCCCTGTCACAGGCATTCGGTCCACCAATCATTAATAGAATGCATCGAAGAAATGATTCTGTAACCAAACCAAAAACTAACATTACAAAACTTACTTGTAACATCGATGGCATTGAAACAGATGCAACAGATTTCACTACAAACAATAAATAACACACCAACAGCAAACATAGTGGACAGTAAGAGACACGTACAGTGATTGATTTGTTGTATTGAAGGAGTTTGGGAGACAGGTGACTCTTCAGCAATTTCCAGAAGAGGTTTCCTGCAAATACAGCCATGGTAGAAACACAGACAACATACTACATAATCATATAGGCTGCTCAGTAACTACATAATAACAGTAACAACAACAGACTACCCTGACTGACTGGCTGAGTGACTTTGTACATGATTAAGTTAGAGTTCATGCACTAAGAAACATAGCTCTGATCACTGCTAAACTGGCAACTGACTATCATAGCAAACAGGCAAATTCGAAGTCTTACTCTGCTGATGATGTCATAGGAATTGGTGCAACTTGATTGACCTAGATAAACAAAACTGAACTGCATTGCTACGTCTATAAGTTGCCCATAGCTATGTCACCCTTGCTCCTCTACGGGCTATTCGACTGGCTTTCATGTCCTTCTTCAGCAGTTTATTAAGACGATGCATCTGGAAAGAACACAAGTTATAGCTAAAAGCAGACAAAAAGGGGGCCTAATGACTTGAAAATAGACAAGCAAATCAAAGTACAGTACAGTTGGAAAAACTGATGAGTGAAACGGCATTTGACAACCCTTCCAACAAACTACAATACAACAGGTTACTCAGAGATACCTCCTCTGGATTCATGACTGTCATATCTTGGATAGTACGTCTCCAGTCACCTCCTTTCCCCATTATCAACTGTCAACATAGATACAATTACACCTCAGCAGACTGTAGGTACCATATGTAGCTATTCTGTTACACAGGCATGCATGCATGCAGGCTTGCAAAGCAGTGTTTGATATTCAAGAACAGTGACAGTTCTAGCTCTGATGAATAAAAGCAAATCTCATCTCAAACTCTACACTATTTCTTATATGTCATATAGTACCTTTGGCTTGGCACTATTCATTGATCCACTAGAAAGATACAATCCCAATAATACACCATGCCAAAACAAAAGGTTCCTTACGGATGGGGTGTTGCTGGGGCTCGGTTTGAAGGCGTGGGCCCTCCTGGCGTGCCAGGAATAGCAACGTCTGGAAATTTGAAGACAGTTGGAGATGCGACTGAATTAGCACTCTGTAAGAAGAGACATATCGTGCAGTGACATGGTGACATTCCAACAAGGTATGCTGGGTCACTCACCTGGCCTGGAAGCGACATCTGCTGAGAGAAAGACCCAGACCTAGACTTGTTGTTGGACAAACTTGTGTCAATGTTTGATGGCTTAGTCTTAGTCATGTTATTAGGGTCAGCTGAATGTGCGCTGTTTCCACTGGACAATGGCACAGTCGTAGTATCTTCCTTGCTCTTGGTATTGTCATTTAGCCGACAGACATGAGACGAAGGAAACCATCCTACATCACCATCACTCTTCTTGCCTTTCATCCATGATTCAACCTAACGTAAACAGCTTATAATTTACCAGCATATATTGAGCCATCCCCCACCATGGAAAGCACACTGAATAGAAGGCTAACACAACACAACACACCACAACACACATTATACCTTGTCTACCACCACAACTTCTTC
>CBDCTH010000003.1:0-22739 GCA_965222155.1 Gammaproteobacteria bacterium | reverse complement strand
TTTTGGTCTTCTCGGACAGCTCTCTGGCATCCCATCCTGACGATGCCATAGCCCACCTCAGGACATCCGGGTTGATTTGTACTACTACTGGTCGCTTGCCCATCATATCCTACGCTTGATCCGGGGTATTATTTCTTACCATTGCCGCGCACTTCGACGCAAATGCGTCTTATGCGTAATGGCCACAATGATCCGATTACCATTTTAGATAAGTTTTAATATAGTAAAAATCAGTATAGTAAAAGTGACCAATTTTAAATCCGAACTAGGTATTTACAATGGCTAATAATTCTACAATCGAGTGGACCGAAGCCACATGGAATCCTACCACAGGCTGCACCAAAATATCGCCGGGCTGTAAAAATTGTTATGCTGAAACACTGTCAAAAAGACTAAAGGCCATGGGTATCAAGAAATACAAAAATGATTTTCAATTTACGCGGCATGAGGACGAAGTAGGCTTACCACTAAGGTGGAAAAAGCCACGCAAAATTTTCGTAAACAGCATGTCTGATCTATTCCATGAGGAAGCCGAAATGGAGTTTATTGCAAGTTGTTTTGACACGATGGTTAAGGCAGATTGGCACATCTACCAGGTTTTGACAAAACGTCCTGAAAAAATGGCAGAATTTTCAGAACTATTCAAGTCGTATTTTGGCTTTCAAATCCCCAACCATATCTGGATGGGGACCAGTGTTGAGAACAATAACACCACTGAGAGGATTCAGGAGCTGCGTGATGTAAAATGTCATGTAAGGTTCATCAGCTTTGAGCCGCTCTTAGAAGAGATCTACAAAGTAAATCTATCTAAAATAGACTGGGCTATTATTGGAGGGGAAAGCGGTCATCATTATAGGCCGGTAGAAAAGGAATGGATTCAGAATTTAATTGAACAGTGTAAACAACAAAACGTCAAAGTGTTTTTCAAACAATGGGGCGGAGTCAGACCCAAATCAGGGGGTAGAACGATTAATGGTAAAACATATAGCGAATATCCTAAACCAAACCCCATGACAAAGCAAACTATACAAAAATTATATAAGATGCAGTTCGAAAATGCACGATTTGAAAAACAAGCAATTTAAAAAAATCCTGCCGCCGCTGCTAAGTTAAACATCGCCGCTGATCTGACCACATGCCTTGCGGTATACCAAGATTGTTCGCAGACTTATTACCGGCCTGATCACCACGCATGATCTTGAGTCGATAGTGCGAGCCGGGCATCCGGTGGGGTTTTTTAACATGGGTTGGGAGAGCGAAGACGCAGACGAGTTCTATGATTGGTTCTATGAACCCAAGCAGATCGACTGGAACAGCACGTTTCGTCCGGATTTTATCCTGGACCCATGCAAATGGTTCTATCCCTACTGGACGATGACCGATCACATACGGGCCCAACTACGGTTACGCAAGGCAGAACTGATCTTTGGCAGGTATCCAAACATGGAGCGAAATCCACGTATGTATATATATGACAGTTAGGTTCTTGTTATACATGGCAACTGACATCCCGAAATTAAAGACATACATAACTAAGCTATCAGAGATATACGATACATATCGGCCATGGGAGGTTGAATGCGCTGAATGCATCGAGACTTTGGCAGATATGTGCATGACAAACCAACCGGCAACAAAAAAACAGCAGCATGAGTATGACGTGGCCGTAGCATGGGCGAAAAATCTGTTAGAAACCCATCAAAACCATATGTTCGGCATGAGTAAGCCCGCGTGACGAAAGTACCGTCCTTTTATTTTTGCATAATAAAATAAAAAGACATATATACAATACATACATCATAACAAGTGAGGTGAATACGAAAAAATGATTGTAGAAGAGAAAGTCGAAAAAGGAAACTACCTAACACCGGCATTCCTGGCAGACCGTGGAATAAGCTGGGTCACGATTGCAGGTGAGGTAACAGAAGTAGAACTGACATACGACGGAGTAACAAAGAAAAAATACCAAGTGCCCGTGACATATGACAGACAACAGCCCGGAGATCCCTCCAAATGGACTATGAACCCCATGTCAAGCAACGAGCTTTTGCGCAAGTTTGGCAATGATTCCGGCAAATGGATTGGGCAAAAAATCCCGTTGCAGATAGACGGCTCGGGAACGTACAGACACATCAAAGTCAACCAAATCGCCCTGAAATAATCGGGCATCCCTTCTTTTTTTTTGTAACATGAACCGTCAACAAAAAGCCGAACGAAATCGTAAGTATTATAATACACATAAGGAACAATTAATCAAATACCAACGTGAATACCGCCGAACCCACAAGAAACAGCTCGCCGAATATTGGAGAAGATACCACCAGACTCACAAGAAGCAGGTCGCTAAATATGTGAGCAAGTACAGGCAGACCCACAAAGAACAGATCGCCGAACGTGCGAACAAGTACCGACAGACCCACAAAGAGCAAATATCCAAACACATGCTCAAGTATCAACAAAGCCACAAGAAACAGATTGCCGAATACCAGCACAAGTATTACCTAGACCACAAGAAACAGCTCGCCGAATATATGCGCAAGTACGCCCAAATCAACAAGAAACGGATCACCGAATACCGCCGCAAGTACTACCAAGACACCAAAAAACAAATGATCGAGCAGGGACACGGGTATTACCAGAAAAACAAAGAGCGGATCGCCGCATACCAGCGCAAATACTACGCGGCCCATAAACGGCACAATCAACCCAAAAAGACAATCAGTCCGAAACGTCGCATCCTGGAGATATGGAGAAATAAAGACACATGACTAGAAAGCATGACATACAACGGCTCCGACAGCAGGCGGCCCAGTTATACCATAATCGGTGTTACGTGTGTCACAAGGCATACGGCAAACAATTCCAGTTTCACCATATCGTATACCTGCGAACAGACAAAAAACACTCTGATTTTACCAACTGGTATGACTATGCAGAATACGTGCATCCTGTGATACTTGCAGATCCCGGCAGGTTTTGTCTGCTTTGTCACACATGCCACAGGCTAGTGTCGATCATGCAACACATCAAAGACGACGAGCGATTTAGCCGGTTGGTGCTCTTGACTAAAATGTCAAGAAATCGCTCAAGCCAGCATACATAAAATCTGGGTAATGATAGTCATGTCAGTTCAATTCAAAACACACGCCCATATGATTGATTTGAAAATTGGGCGCGTCGTCCACGGAGACTGCCTTGATGTAATGCGGCAGATGCCGGACGAGTCGATCAAATTGGTAGTCACGTCCCCGCCTTACAACCGCAGCGGCGGCATAAGCGTCACCACCAAATCCGGCAACAAGAAGTGGCCCAAGACCGGGTTGCGAAAAAGATACGACGGTTACGACGATTGCATGCCGCATGCCGAATACGTGGCATGGCAGCGCGAATGTCTGAACGAGATGATGCGGCTGCTGCGGCCCGACGGCGCGATATTTTACAACCACAAGTGGCTCACTATGTGCGGCCTGTTGCAAGATCGCTCCGATATAACGCACGGATTTCCTGTACGCCAGATAATAATATGGCACCGTCACGGCGGGATAGACTTCAACCCCACGCATTTCCTTCCCGACTACGAGGTGTTGTACTTTATCGCGGGGCCCAAGTTTCGGCTGCCTCCTAAAGTCAGCGGAATGGGCTGTGTTTGGAGAGTTCGGCAGGATTTCAAGAACCCTCACCCGGCCCCGTTTCCGGTCGAATTAGCGTCCAAGTGCGTTCGGGCCGCCAAGGAGGGGATTGTGCTGGATCCGTTCATGGGCAGCGGCACTACCGCGGTCGCCGCCGAGATGGCGGGCCTGGACTGGATAGGGATAGAGCAGTCGGCAAAATACGTCAAGATGGCAGAGGACAGGATAGCCAAAATCAAGAAGCAGGCGAGGTTATATTGACGCAAAATACCGGGGACGCCGCCCCA
Organism: Gammaproteobacteria bacterium; assembly: GCA_965222155.1. GTDB lineage: Bacteria > Pseudomonadota > Gammaproteobacteria > Eutrophobiales > Eutrophobiaceae > JAAXHV01. The sequence goes on along the minus strand of CBDCTH010000003.1, from coordinate 18,823 downwards.
GCCATTCCCACCCGCACGCCCAATGAATGGGCCGATCATTACCGTTATGTCTGGGGCATCAATTGCGTCCCAAGCAACGGCTGCCAGATGCACAAGGGGAAGATAATCCCAAAACACGCCTTGCCGGAGCCTTGGCAGGAATGGACAAAGTCCCCCATACCGCAAGATCTGCACGACCGATGGAAGCGCGAAGGGAGATTCGATTTGGGCATAATGCGCATAACCGGCCCTGCATGGCATCGTGACCCATCCCTGACATATTGCAGCGTGGACATGGATGATGCAGCTGCCGTGTCATGGCTGCTTCCAGACCCGCAAGAACAGTCAAAAAAACACGCGCTAGAGACGCATGGAGAGTCTGGCCTTTACCATTGGGAGTTCTTTACAAAGGGCGACAGCCGTCTGCAACCCCGGGCGGCATCACAATCAGGTCTCGCGATAGAGGTAAAAATAGGAAACGGCGTGATGTTTGGCGCGCCGTCACTCCACGTCGACGGTACGCAATACAGGTTTCTCGGGCTTGACATACCGGGTATAATGAACGGAAACAAGATACAGGACAAAATGGACACCATGCCCGGCATCGTAAAGTCAAAAAAATCCGTCGCTGACCTGCTCGTGAGCGTCACGCCAAAGGGCCACAATAGGAGTGAGAGCATATTACGGTTCGTGGACTCGATTGCCGCGCGGACCTCCGATCTGCATCTTGATGACGGATTTTTTCGCACAGTCGCCGCATGGTTTGCCAGCAGTTATACCGAGCCGGGATACGGCGCCAAGCGAATAGACGACATTGCCGAACAGGCCGTAAAATACGTCAAAGCCGGACAGGATGCCCAACGGGACGCGTCGTACCAAGAGATGACGTCCGCCGGATCGGGCGACTCCCCCGTCTCCTGCGCCATATGGCTCGTAAAATATGCAGTGTCGCGTCTGGGCATGGTGAGAAAAAGCGAGATTACGTCAGAGCTCGGCAGGTGGAAAGACGTCCGCAAGGAGGGCAAAAAGGAGCTAGACGAGGCGATACAGGCGGCACTTGCGGATGATTTCGTACGAGACCTGCGGCAAAACATGTGCGCCGAATACGGGCGACGAAAAATGAGCATAACGCTGGACAGAAAGCAGTACGGTGAGGCCGCGGCATATCTTATAGCCAGGCATGACATATCCCGTCGGGGCGCCACCGGCGGACTGTCTCACTTTGACGGATTCTGTCATTCCATCCATACGACGCAGTTCCTTGCGGCCAAAATAGAAAGGCTGCTTCCCGAGGTCACGCGCAGTGATGTCTCAGAGGTGATGGCCAAGATCGCGGCTATATGCCCCGTCATTTATGCCCGTGACATAATGGCAAAAAGCCACATGGTCTGCATGCAAAACGGAACATATGACATACGGGCAGGCAAATTCCACGAAGGCAGGTTCGAGTCGTCCGACTTGTGCCAGGATATGCTGCCGCACCAATACGGCCCCGGCCCGCATCCCGAGATACGCAAGTTCCTTAATGCCATGATGGATACGGACGATATCACATTTCTGGAAGATTTTATCGCTACCTGCCTATACCCGTATAACGGCATAGACTTTCAGCTCGGGCTGCTGGGGCCTGCGGGTACGGGAAAAAGCCAGATAATCAAGCTCGTGCAGAATATGTTTGGCGAGGATATGGTGCATTTTTCCACGATCCATGACTTGACGTCTGATCCGACCACCAGGATACGGGCCGCGTCAGGGCGATTATTGGTTGACGGTGACATGCACTCAACAGGTGTGCAGCAGATATCGGCCCTAAAGAGGTTCATATCCCAGGAAGGATTCACTGACAGGGCGATATACGAGCAGCCAGAAAGGTATTATCCCCGGAGCCGCGTCATGTTCTCCGCCAATACGCTGTACGAGATCATCGACAAGAACGATGCGGAGGCCATATACGACAGGACGCATATCATACAGGCAGAGTCACGAAAGAGACACACCAAAGAGGAGATAAAGGGCTACGTCAACATAAAAGTGCCAAAAGAAGAGTACGGACGCTGTCTCTCGCATATACTCCGCATAGCCCATACGATGGCAACCACCGGAACGACCAGATTGCCGCTTGATTACAAAAGGACTATGCGCATCTGGGATGCCCTAGGCAACAGGATAAGGCTATTTTCCGCGCATTTTATAATACAAAACAAGACAGACCGCACTCCGGCGAGTGAAGTCCTGTCAAGGTGGGAATGGTGGCAGGATCAAATGGGACACACGCAGGACATAACCCGCAACGAGTTTTACCGAGATTTTGCCAAAATCAACAGGGTCACTTTAAGGAAAATTTTGTCTGACGGCGTGTCCGTATGGGGTTATATGGGCATATCAGTCAGAAACACGATAGACGTTAACCTGAACGAAGACATAACCGCGACGACTCCTTAAGCATCACATATGCCTATATACGCATGTCATCGCCCTTCAACGTACCTGTTACCACGGCCATCCGTGTACGTGTTTGATCGGCCGTCGCCGTATGCCGGACTGCTTGAGGGCGGTGTGGATGGCGGTGTGGCCGGTGGTATAGACGGCGGTATGGACGGCGCGCTGACGGACGTAACGCCCCCACAATATTTGACATATGGCGCCAAAGCCGGTATGCTAATGAATCCCATGTTTTGGGCGCAGATCAAATTTTCAACAGACGTCATTACATTATCCAAAAACTCAACGTTCCGCCCATGTCGTATGAAGTTCCCCTGTCACACTTGAATCTCAGCTCGTACTCGCCTTTTGGCATGGCCGTTTTGTCGGAAAGGGCCATTCGGAACTTGATAAATTCCACGTTATCTGGATCGGATTGCGCGACCAACAGTGCCTTGCCCTTTATCGTGCTTAATACCCCGGAGACAAACGTCTTTGCCCCGACAACCCTCAAGTGTAGATATGGCTCACCATGCGGCAGCATGGCCCCCTCTTCTGACTGTTTTAGGTTGGTTTGCAGCCAATCGGAGCTCGGCCCCACCTCGGGCCCTAATCTCGGGACGGACATACCCGACGGCCTGACAGTGTTTGTTTCGGCAGGCGGTCTGAAGGTGTCGGCCTGTGGCTTGACGGTGTTTGTTCCGGCAGGCGGCCTAAAGGTGTCGACCTGTGGCTTGGCGGCGTTTGTTTCGGGGCGCGGCCTGACGCGCTTCACCGCCGCAGTCCCGGCTCCGATGCCGCCGATCCCCAGGGCCAGCATGAGAAAATGTTGTATCTCAGATTCCGTGACTACCATCCCAAACGGCAGTATGTCGTTTACAAAGGGCATCAACAACGCCGGCAATATGGACATTATCGTTATTACCCAGCTTTTTGTCACTTTGGCGTGTATCATATCTTACGCCGGATCAGTATGTCCAGTTTTGCCTCCATTCCCGCGTTCTGTTTTTCCACGTCGCCTAGTCTCACAAAGATGCGGTTATGGTCAGCGATTCCGACAAGTATGTCTTTTTCTATGGCCTTTACCCGAGCCGCCAACAGGTCAATCCGTTTTATCTTGTCAAATATCTTCCATATCAGTGCGCAGATAGCCGTTCCGACGGGCACTACGATCCCCGCAAGTATGGCTATGTGCAGTTCGGCGGGTATTTCCACCATTACCATATGCACCACCCCTTCTTGACGACGGGCGGCGCTATAAACTTGTTATCGATGGGATCTATCACACATATGGACAAGTCCTTTTCACGCGATTTGCGGGTAAGCGTCACCACGTAGATGTGAACGCCCACGTTATAGGCAGTCTTGGAGTCAGTCGTGTCAATCAGCACGCCGGATGATATCCCTACTGCCGCAAGGCGCGCCTTTAGCGAAAACGCGTAATCGTCCTGATCATACATGTCATCTGCGTACCTCGAAGAATACCTTTTTGTGTGTCCCGTGCTGTCCTTGTTCCTCTTGTCCCATGCCAGCACCTTCTTCAGCTTTCCCCGTTTTACCGTACGATACTCACGATCAAGCAAGACCACGTTGGGCATATTACAGATGGTCCGAACCTCCGCCGGAGACACATGTATCATGCGTTTTGCGACCATCTGCCGGGCCGCCATCAGTGAGGATATGAGCGGGCGGCTTTGACGACGCTTTGACTTTTTTGGCTTGGGGGGCTTTGTTACCATATCACCAGCCCCATGTCGGCCTTGTATTGGCCTTCTCCGATCCCTTTGGTTATTATCTTGTTGCCCTGCGGCTCAATCAGGACTGGATCAAAGTGCCTGTACACGCATGTGGTGGTGAGTCGCCCGTTTTTGTCCCGTTTCGGGTTTAGCGTGGCTGCCACGTTGTATGCATGCTCTCCGGAAAAGTCCAGCACCACGCCGACGGCGGTTATTCCTTGTCTGGCCAGTTTTGCCTTTAGGGTAAACGCAAAATCATCACAGTCGTACAGCTCCTCCGTGTACTCACGGACTTGCGGAGCGTCCTCTCGTAGGACGCGCTCCAATATCGGCAGCGACGGCGCCCAAAAAAACGTGTCTGTCCTGATGTCATCCATGTTTTGCGTCAAAGGCGCGCATGCGGCTTCCAGCGCGGCCACGTGCAGACGCATGCTATTGCGCATCACCTCGTCGGTAGTAATGGTCATACTGTCAAATTAGGGGCTATTTATTATTAAATATTTGTCAACGCGAGTATTCTCATATCTCTAAGACCGAGCGTAGCATAGCTTATAGATGCATGCGTCGCACATCGGATACGGTGTCCCAAGCGTGTCTGGCGGCCCCCGGCGGGCATATGCTGATTGTCCGCCCTCACCAAGCATATTATTGCACGGTCCGAGGCATATATGGCATACATATGTTCTCATTTGTGTTGTCATATCAATATATTGGATAGTCTGCGCATGTTTTCGGGGTATAGCCTATGGGCGCATGCATCGCATATCGGATCCGGCGTCCCAAGCGTGCCGTCGCATGATCCTTGGCACTTGTGGCATGTGTATGTTCTCTTCCACGTTTGCATATATCAGTATATACGGCTTTATATATATATTTATGTATCTTGTAATTGACTTAATAAAATACAGGATTATATAGTCAGGTTCTTGTGATCTGGTTTCTTGTATTTACCTTTCATTCTGAGGCGATTGCGACAGCAAGGACAATATATGCCCTTCCAGTTAAGGTAAACTTCGCAAGTCTGACACCTCTTGTACCCCCTGCCGTACGGTGAGGTGCCGGGCTTAAAGGATACGCGCAGTTTCGAACAAATACCCCTGCAACTCATATCTTGTTTCCTAGTTTACACATTCATGGGCGGTCAGGCCCGGGATATGATTTGCTGACACGCTCATAACTGGTGCCGTCGGCCCGAATCAGCTTGTCTATTGTGGGAGGCCAATTAGCCCAGTCATGCATGGCTTGGCGGTTGCCCGCGTTTAGCTGAGAACTGTCTAGCATCTTCTCGATAAGCTCTATCACATTGATCTGTAATTCTATGGCTGACTTCAAGGGACGCTCGTCAATAATATTTATATGCAGATACTCCTGGTACGCGCTTATTGCCTGCGAGTGCCGCAGGTATTGCTCCCACGTGATCACGCCAGTGCTGTTCCGGTATATCTCCGCATGTATCAGATCGCGTTGAAGGTGGAATGCCTCATACGCGTCCAAAACATAAGTGCATGCCTTCCACATATCATACATGATCACCTTGATCTCCTGCATTGATTTATCATACAGGCCGCCTCCTTTGCCTCTCGCGTCATAACATTCGGCCTTCTTTGCCCCCCAGCCTTGCATATCCTGATAAACCTGCGTCAAGTCGTTTTCATTCATCGGGTTATGGGTAAAACGGGTATAATTATACAGGTATAGAAATGACTCGTGGTTGTCGTCGCTGCGGGCAAGCACTGCCTCCGAATGCAGTTTCGCGTCGGCCGCCTGCTTTTCAACAGCATCAACCCTGTCGAGCATCAGCAATATGTCCGAGCGTAAGCCGTTAAGGTTCTTTTCCATGCGGTTTAGTTCCTTCATTTTCTGATCCACCTTATCAACAAGTCTCGTGTTTTGGATAATCATCATAACTGCCATCTCGCCGTCAGCGTTGCTCGTTACCTGCTTTGTTCTTGGCTTGTCAAAGATGTACTTTACGGCATATGATGATTCCTGGTGCCATACCGTAACGAGATACGAGCCGTCAACCAGCTCGCTCTTCAGGAACAGCAGGCCCGGCGGATCTTCGGCATAAACGTAGACGTACGTCTCGCCAGTCGTCTGCCCGAGTGATATGGTGGACTGCGTGGAGTTGGACTGGACGTATTGCCTGTCTCCAATCCGCAAGTCATAACTTTGGAGTCTGCCGGAATCGTCGAATTTCAGCTTTATCTTGTTGCCCAGATCGTCAACGTATACTATCTTGACGTTAGAGACGGCCCAGCCGGGAGTCAGATCGAACGCGACAACAGCTACTGAAAACAGCAACAGTATAACGACTATTCCTGTGAGCAAGGCAATCGTACTATTTGCAATATCCATTACACCAGGAATGTTTCTTTGGGATAAAAATGCTTTGAAACGGCGCGTTCCCTCCATCCGTTTAGCCGAACACGACACCAATTATATCCGACAACAAGCAACAGTATAACGACTGCTCCCGTGAACAGGATATACGTGTTACAATTCATTACGCCTGGAATGATTTTTTGGGATAAAAATCTATGGATGCTTTGAGACGTCGCGTTCCCTCCATTCTCCGTCTAGCACCGCCTTGTACAGCACGGCCCATTCGTCATCGGCATACCCCTTGTATGGGCTGGTGTTTGCCGGATCAGTTATGTCTAGATTCTTCAGAGCCATATACCGACGCAGAAGGGTAATCTTCCACTGCATTGTGTTATACACGTCAATGAGTCTCTGAAAATTGTCTTGCGTCTGGTACGACTCTATGGCCTGACTCGTCTTGTCTTGGAGTATGTTTAGGAGTTTCGCTTCATGTATGGTGGCCGCCCAGCTCCCGTCGTTTACTACTTTTTGCATCGCGACGAGCTTGGCCTCGTATGCCACTTTTGCGTCGTCGATGATCCGTATCCCGGCAGACGGCAATTCCGTGATGTCCATGGGAGACTTTTTGTTGTAGTCGTCTATGCCGTTTCCGGCGATAAACAAGTCCTCGATGCTCTTGTATTGGATCGCGTCGATTACGGTGTCGTCTACGTCTAGTATGATCGAGACCCCGCCTGGCTTGCCGGTCTCCGTCTCAAATGAGATGACTCCGTTTTCTCGCGCGAATCCATAGACCGCCCCCATCAGCGTGTCAGTAGTCACAAAACCGGTATGCCGCTCAAACGTCACTGCCAAACACCTCTATCCTCGCGCCCTCGTTTATCGTGGCGCTGCCGATCTTGTATATCGCGATCTTTGATACCTTCGCCCCGGCCAGCCGGAACGCCCCCTCCTGATATCCCGCCTGCGAGGCATTAAAGTAGTGGAGGCCGCTTATTATCTTGGTGCCGGCGTAATCGTCAACGCGCAGGCGCACGTCCCCCCAGCATCCCTTTTGGGCTGACGTGCCGCTAAGTTGCGTATTCATAAGGCGAGTCTCCTTGCCGTTGGCTGAGTACGTTGCGCGGCTCGTGTATATCGGTGACTCCATTCTGATCCGATACTTGTAGCCGGTTTTCTTGTCGTTTAGTCGCAAAAGAAGTCCGAAGATGCTCGACGCGCTGCCTGTCGCGCTTACCTTGACTATGATTTCCCCGTAGTCTGTATCCCCCAAAATCAGGGACATGTCGTCTTCTCCGTCCAAGAGCGTTTGGACCGCCCCGATGGGTACGTATTTTTTGTCAAATTCCGGCGGGGTCTCGTTTTTTAATACGCCTATCGCCTCAAAGACGACCTCGCCTATCACGATCGGGTTCACGGCATCATTATTTCTCAGCGACACCTTATGGTATCCCGCCGTAACTTTTGCGAAGGCATTTTCCTTATAGTCGTATGTGGTCGCGTTCGCCACGCTTAGCACCTTGGCGTCGTCGATCAAAACGTCGAGTCCCCCGCTGTTCCCGCTCACAGGCTTGTTTACCGTTCCCTCCACGCCGTACCATCCGCCGGAGAAATACCGATAGTATGCCGCCACGTCTCCCTTGTCAAAATGCGTCTGGGCGCCAAACCTATAGTTTCCTACCTGCCTGCCGACTACAGATGCACCCACGTGCTCAATATCCGTGTCCCACGGGTTGATCACCACGCGATCCGACATTCCGCCGTACATTTTCGCGTGGGCCGCAAAGTGCCCCACGCCGATGTCAGACTTTGAGTTCGCGGCATTCGTGCCGATTCCTGCCACGCGGACGACGTTATGCCCCTTTTTCAGGTGCGTGTGAAACCCGACGAGCTCCCAACCCGTCTTTCCAAACGGTTCGTGCTCGGCGCATGTCTTGCCGTTTATCATAATGGCCACTTTTGCCCTGTTGCTTCCATTCCTTATCGACAGTGTGCAGTGATACCCGCCTTCGGCGGCATACATGTCCGCTTCCAGATAAGAGTCCGCATTTTTGGCAAAGAATGTGGTGGACAGGCCGTAAGGCGCGTTGCGCGTCGGATTCGAAAAGAACAGGCGGTTCGAGCGGTTGAAATTCTTGGGGGACAGGAAAAACGAGTCACTGCTGTTCGTGTCAGGGCCCGACACCTTTTGGAACGAGATCTCGTTGAATATGCACATGTCACCGTGCACGACGATCCTCACGCGAGTGGCCCCGCGCGGCATGGCCTTGTGTCGCAGTATGAGATATTCGTCATAACTTCGTGTCGTTCTGGTTTGGGAGTGGCGGCTGGCAGTCGTGTATTTTACCCCGTTGATAAACAGGTCGTACGAGCCCTGATTGGGGCCCCGCTGCTCGGATATTATAACGTCATACTCTCCGCCGTCGAGATTTATGACATAATCGTGCCAGTGCTCCGCGATGCCGGATGCCGTGCGTTCTAGCTCAAAATGACTTGCGTATGGGGCGTTGACATCTGACACCAGCGTGTAAGTAGAATTTTCTGAGATACCGTCGCTGCCGCCGGCAAGGATGTGTTTTAGCACGTGAATGTCAGGATGCTTGTACACGCTGAAATTCTTTGCCTGCCCGATAAAATTGTCCTCCGTCGCGGAGCCGTCATATCCGGCGCCCAGCACGAGCTTGCCGTTTACCGGGGTGAAATTCCACATTCCGCCCGCCTTGAATTTTGCAAAGTACTCTATTTCGTATCGTGTGGCGATTATGAGGTACGTGTCGCCCGTTCGCTCGTCGTACATCACTCCCACGTAATGCCACCTGTCGTCGGTTATGTCCACTTCTGGCGCGTCGGCGTTCCTGCCGCCGCTCCCGGATACGGTGGCCTCTATCTTGCCTGCCGTCGTGTTCATTGCCACCTCCACGTAGGCGCCGGCGCCGTCGCGATACTTGAATATGGTTGACTCCGCTTCGCTGATCGTCTTGAACCAGCCCCCGATCAAAAACCCCTCGGTCGCGTCAAAGTCGGGATACGACACCTCGCCGTGGTTCGTGCCGTTGAATGCGAATGACTTTTCGCCCCGGAACGGGTACAGTTCTGAGCGGGGCCAGCTTGGGTTGGTGGTGAGTGACAGAGAGTTTAAGTCGTCAATGTCGGTGTCAACGCCGTCGAGCCTCCAACAAAACCGCAGGACGGCCCGTGACAGCGAGTCGCCGAGTTGCCGGTGCTGGGACGGCCTGTGCTGATGATCAAAGTTTGGCTCGTTGCGTATGGACTCCTCATACTTTTGGAAGTTCCAAAAGTCGCCCTCGTATAGGATAAAGTGCCTGCCGGTGTCACGCTCAAGGAGCGTCTTGGACACGTCCGCGTCAGAGTCGGTTTCGGGCTTGTCGTACCATGACTGCCCGGCATAATGCCCGACGCCGATCTTGGCATATCTAGGCAACGCGCACCTCGCTGTTTGTATACGTGCCGTCGGCCTGCCGGAGCGCCACGTATACCTGCGTGTCCTGATCCACGCCCGGTGAATAAGCGTAAATCAGGTTGTAATCGGAGCCGTTGGGGACGGCCGGATGGCTCGTCTGTATTTGCATTTTCTGCGGCCCGTCGAGTATCTTGATCAGGTTTGCCAGCGTGATCTTCTTGACTTTTCTCCCGTCTTGGGACTCGGATACGTCAGACACCATAAGCTCGGTATCGTCTGCCGGGACGGTCAGGATCAGCGTGGTCTCGTCTAGTCTAATGTCGGCCATCAGATGTATGTTGATCCCGTGGTATTAAAATGGCGCATGCCGGTATACCTAGCGATCCTGACCGCCTTGGGCTGCCTGGTACGAGAGGTATCCATTAATACCCTTGTACTTTTTTATGCACGGCAGGCAGACGCTATGGTCGCCTCGTATCACGATACTAACGTTGGACGTATGGCACCAACTGCAAAGACCCTTCACGGCCCGTCTGGGTATGGTGTTGCTTTTTGTGGTTATGTCATCACCCCCGGTAATGCGTCAGGTCTATGCTGCTCGCTGCCATCTCCGTGGTAGATGTGCAGCATTTGTTGCAAAGGTGCGTCGGCTCGTCCGTATCGGCGTACTTTGAGGATTTTATATTTACCCCGTCACTCTCCGTGCAGTAGCCGCAGAGGGGCAGCATTTGGCCACCTTTGCCCATTTCCGGGCTATACATGGGAGTGGCAGGCACTTCGGCCAGACAATCCATTATGCCCGTGACGCATCGTTCCACGATTGCCTTCTGCTTGTGAGCTCGCACGTCGTTCCCGCGCAGCACGTATCCGCACAGATCTTCCAGCGCGTCGACTCCCGTGCGGAACGCCGCGTTAACCCTGTGCTTTTTTGGGATCATGTCATCCATTGGTAAGTCCTATGTAATAAACCCTGATGTCGTGGCCTGGATATCATAAAATCAGGTGATTTTAAAATATGGAAGATTACCGTTGCGAATACACTAGATTATGATCTTCTAAGTAAACTAGACGTGTCGTAGTCTGGATATCATAGCGACCTGCCCGGCATATTAAAGCTATAAAAAGGCGGTATATGTAGTGTTTGTAAGTGTTTACGTCCCCCCTGATCCACACCTACCTACTACCTCGCACTGCCTTGCGTACATGCCAGGATCAGTGGGGCGTGACACCTGTATGTAATTTTTACAGTTTTAACAACAATATGTATATATATAACGAACATTATACAAATGTATGAAATTTGAGCAGCCCACGCTTCTAAAAAGACAGCACGATCACGTCTATAAGACGCCGTCAGGACACCAATATCCGGGCATCACGACCATATTGAGTCACACCAGGCCGGAGTTCGCCAAGACTTCGCTGCGGAAATGGATTGATCTCGTAGGGAGTGCGGAGGCGGATCGTATCAAAAACAGGGCCGGGACGATCGGGCGAAGTGTCCATAAACTGAATGAACTATACCTGCTAGGCAAAACACAGGATATGGACTGTGAATACGGCCCGCTCGTGAATCAGCATCACAAGAATTTTCGGCCATATATAGACAAGGTTAGCACTGTTTATGGGACTGAAATGAGACTATACTCAGACGTACACCGGATGGCAGGCACTGCTGATCTGATCTGCAAATACGACGGCCAGGACACCATACTGGATTATAAGACAAAAAGGAAACCGCAGTCGGAAGGATGGATGACCGATTATTATATACAGGCAACGGCATATGCCGTCATGTATAAGGAGTTGACGGGCAAGGAAATAAGTCAGGTCGTCGTGCTATGCAGTGTAGAAGGCACCGACACGGTGCAAGAATTTAAGTCCCAGTCGAAATGGTGGTTACTACAACTGCATGCGCGGCTGGGAGCATTTGACTCCGCTGTGCTCATACCACGCAAAGGCATGCGCGTTCCATGAATCGCTGCACTTGCAAAAGACGCAAACGAAGCTGCATGCGGCTCCAGCTATGGTTTCATCACCCGGACGATAGGCTGCCGTGAATCGCGGTACTTGCAAAAGATGCAAACGAAGCAACGTGCGGCTCCATCCATGGTTTATTTACCCGAACGAGCACCTGTTATGGTTATGTGATGCATGCCACCGCATATACAGTAGCCTTGGTGCAACAGATGCCATGAGACTTCAGATGGCCGGGAAATTGAAATCCAGATCACCGTTAAGATACCCAGGCGGCAAATCAAAAGGCGTGTTGCAAATACTTAACTTCATTCCTGACAATACCCAAGAGATGGCTTCGCCGTTCCTAGGAGGGGGGTCAGTGGAGCTGGCATGCGCAAACCACGGTATACGTGTTTACGGTTATGACAACTTTAAACCGTTAGTAGAGTTTTGGCAGTGCATCCTAAACCGCCCAAAAAAACTGGCAGAGATCATAAGGGGGTATTATCCACTGTCAAAACCTGATTTTTACCGATTACAAAAAACCCTGTCAAATTATAATAAGTACGAAAGGGCCGCGATATTTTATGCCCTGAACAGGTCGTCATTTTCGGGGATAACGCTTTCGGGCGGGATGTCGCCGAATCATCCCGGGTTTACGGAATCGTCGATTGAACGGGTGACGAACTTTAGAGTGCAAAACATATCCGTTGAATTGATGGACTTTAAGGACTCCATAAGCAGGTCACGGGATATATTGCTGTATCTTGATCCGCCGTATCCGCTCAAAAATTGCAATCTGTACGGAAAGAACGGCAACATGCACCGTGGGTTTGATCACGAGGGATTGGCCAAGATTCTCCATGGTCGAGATAAATGGATACTGTCATACAACGACATCCCGTACATCCGTGATATGTACAGTGATTATCACGTGATCAAGCCAGAGTGGAGTTACAGCATGTCAAGCAACAAGGCTTCAAGAGAGGTTCTGATTTTAAGCCATGATCTGAATGGATAAGAGTGCAGCCCATGGAGCATGTCATCGCTTCCTTACGGCCTCGGCGACTGCCCGTGCCATCATGGGCGGCACTGAGTTTCCCACTTGCTGTTCACGCTCGGTCTTGTTGCCGATAAACCTGTACGTTTCTGGGAAGGTTTGTAGTGAAGCGCGCTCCTCGGTGGTAAGTGGTCGCACCAGCCCCAAGTCATCTGTCGCGTCGTTATGGTGTATCTTGTAACTTGGCGGTATCGGGCGGTTCTCTCCTAATATGGTCGGGCTTGGCTCGTCCACGCTGAATATCGCCCGCTTGCCGCTCCATCCGCGACTGTAATAGTAATCCGTGTCTATTGACGGATCATAATCCCTTACCGTTCTTCTGTCGCATTTCTCGCCGTCTATCAGGGATTTTAACTCTTGATCGTTGTCACTCCCGTTCCTCTTGGCTATCAGGAAGAATCTCCGCCGAAACTGCGGCACGCCAAAATCCACCGCGTTCAGCACCTGCGCTGTTATCCCGTACCCGGCCTCCTTGATCTGCTTGCTTATCATATCTATATGCCTGCTCCCGATCGACGTTATGGTGTTGACATTTTCCATCACTATCCAATCCGGGGATATGGCGAGGGCGACACTCGCAAAGTTGGCGGTCTGGTTTGCCCTCTCGCCCTCGCCAGTTTTCTTGCCGAAAGTGCTAAAGTCTTGACACGGTGGACCTCCAAACACAATCTCAACCCTGTTTTGGCGCCCCGTGTCTATCAATGTGGTTGCGTGCCGGTCTATGCCGCCTATCAGCACGTTAGCACCAGGCCTGTTCGTTAGGTAAGTTTGTGCGGCGATATTCCATGAATCATTTGCCAGGATTGTGTGGACCCCGGCTTGTGTGAATCCGAGATCCATGCCTCCCGCACCGCTGTAGAGACTTATGGCTTGCATGCCTTTCTGGTAGGGTCATGTGTAAATAAACCATAATGCCGGTCCGAAAGATGCAGTATGGGGGCAACAATGTCCAATATTTTTTTATGAACGGCCTGCTTGGTATCTACGGCATCCACGGTCTTCCAGCTTTGCTCGTGTGCAAGATCCTGATATTTCTGTCTGACGGCATCGGCAAGCTCCATATTGCTCTCGAAGATGTCCCGCCTTGCCATTTTTCTGTCACACGCCTTTTGCGGATCTATATCTAGTAGTATGACCAGATCCGGCTTTGGCATATCCCGGTCAAGATCCTCAAGAAAACCCCGATCCAGGCCGCCGTTTGCCAGGCCGTAAGCGATATTGGAGGGCGTGTACCTGTTCATGATCAGTATCGTGCCTTCCGGGCAGCCGGAGATCTCGACTAGCTTCTCCCGCCTGTTCTCTGCCATCAGGCGGTGGATCTCTTTGGGGGCCGGCCGCCCGCTCCCATCTAGTATCGCTTTGATCTTGGAGCCCACAGGGGTCGTGTAATCTGGGAAGCTGAACAACTTGGTAGCCATCTGCTGCTTGAGTCTTTTATACAGCAGCAAGGACTGGGTCTTTTTGCCCGCCTGGTCGCCGCCCTCAATGACAATTATCATGGTTAAGACCGATCGGCGCGGATGGCAATATATCAATTAGCGCCCGGGTACATCCTCAGGCCAAGCAAAAAAAAAAGGCTAATCCGCAAACGACTCGTCACGGGCCGCCTGGTGGCAGTCACGGCACCGCACGTATGTGCCCTGTATTGGACACCCGCAGTCACTGCACCGGGATCGTCGCGGGGCGGTGTCCACCGCATGCACGCGGTATCCCGGGGTGTCCTCCAGGATCTGACCGATCCGCACCAGGGACGCGGTGCCGTCACGGCGATATACCGTCGCCTGCTCGCCCGCGTCGACGTTGCACACTCTCGGAACGTATAGGCACCAGGTGCCGGCATACCGCGTCCACTGTATCTGGGTCAATACCCTCTCTCCTGCGGGCAGGCAGATACCCGATATATGGTGGACCGGATCATCTGTATGTCACACGCGTCGGTACCATATTCACCCTCGGCGATATATTTTGCGGCCTGCCGCAGTGCCTCCCCCCGGGAGGCGGTCCAGTATAGACTAACGCAACCGGCCTCGTCGAGGACGACATAGAGGGCCTTGGTTGTTGCGCTGGCGATCATGCCTCCCTCTCCAGCCAGTATCGGATCGGCTGTGTATTGTGCTCGCCCAGGTATTTTATGGCGAGCCTGTGCGCGCCCTCCCAGGAGAGGGCACGGAAGTTGCAGGAGTGCCCAGAGTCGCTGACCACTAGATAGCGGGATCCCGCCATTGTCTGTTCGTGGATACGGATCATGCCTCTCTCTCCTTTGTGCGCATGCCATCTTGCAGGGCTACAGCTATCCTGTAGACACTGTAGCTGATCCGTGGCATCCCGTGATCGTCGGCCTCATGATAGGGATTGCCCTTGCATGCCGCCTTGGCCAGCGCGTCCTCCCAGGAGGACGCGAGGATCCCAGAGCCATCCGGCCGGGTCTCGACAAAAAATGTGGGCTTTGCTTCGCTTATGTGGAAGGAAGAGATCATGCCTCCTCCTCCTCAGTGTGTGCACAATCCCAGTCATCTGGGATCTCTCCGTAGGACGTGATTCCAGCGGGAACGTGCTGGTTGGCGGCGTCGTCCCAGTAGTCGTCGGTCCTCGGGAGTCCGCAGTGCACGCAGTGACTCTGGATGACGCATGCGCCACCGTGCCCCCAGGTGCCGGGATTCTCTCGCAGGCCGCCCTCGTGCTCTACGGTGGACACGAACTCGTGCTCGCCGTGAGGGCAGTCTGGTGTTGCTTGTGGAGAGATCATGTCTCCTCCTCCATACCGAGGTCTCTGAAGTAGTCGCGGGCCATGCCCCGGATGCCCTCTTCAGTCTTTGGCATCTCCATCTTTACCAGGGTGACGTGCCAGCCGGCCCGGTCGATGCCGTCGCAATGGCAATCCGACTTGTCGCAGGGCTTGAGGGTTTTCGCGTATTTGCTCATGCCTCTCTCTCCTCGACATGCGTCGCGTCCTGCGACTCGCATCGCTCCAGGACCTCTGGCGATACGTAGTCTTCACTCCAGATATGGGTTCCGGCGGGCAGCAGATATACAGTGTATCTGATCCGCTGTGTCCCGTGCTCGTTGGCGCCGTAATAGGACTCGGCCATATACTCGGCCGCTCTAATCTTAGCCTCGTCCCAGGAGGCTGCTTTGATCGTGATGCCCGTAAAGTCAGTTCGCACAAAAAATGTGGGCTCTGCGGTTACGATCGTGTTCGGGTTGGATAGTTTTTCCATATTTCCCTGTACACTGCCTGCTATATAACTATATGTCACTTAATATTTATAGATTGTGATACTATGTGATACTATAGCCATATCTATAGTATCACAGTTTATGCAGATTAAGTTACATGTCCTTATATAGCAGGCAGTGTACAGGAACGTATGCAGAAATCACATGCACAGCACACAAGCGCAGCCGATGAGTCCATATTTCTTCTCCGAACAGACTCCTACGGCTCCAGCATTAAAGCGGCCTCTTGGAATGAGGCCATGGAAAAAGCAGCCAAATATGTGGCTGAATCCGACCACCCGGGTGACATATACGAGGAGCAGCAGATCAGCTACACAGTGTACCGGCTGCCTGCCGGGACCCCGATCTGGCAAGGTAACGTCGCGATACACATACTAGATGTGTGCGAATCGCAGGACGCGACGTATTTGGAGGGGTGGGCGGAATGATCTCCCCCCGTGACTCGCCCGAAGGGAACGATAACAAGTTCTGCATTGGCGCCGAAGGCCATCGCGGAGTGCTGTTGGCCACCGCGTATGAGGGCACGCTGGGCGTGATCAGGGCCCGGACGTCCTCGAACCGGATACGCAGCCAAAAACTATACTTGGTGCGTGAGATGGATCCCAGACTGTATCCATACGTGGTCAGGATGGTTGACAGGATACCAGACGACTTTATGCGCGTAAAGTAGGTGTATACGCCGGGCGTTTGTACGCCGGGTATACGCCGAGCGTTTGTACGCCAGAGTATACGTCTGTTTGTACGCCGGGTATACGCCTATTTGTACGCCGGGTATACGCCGAGCGTTTGTACGCCAGAGTATACGTCTGTTTGTACGCCGGGCCCAGGTATACGCCGAGCGTTTGTACGTCAGAGTATACGCCTGTTTGTACGCCGGGGCTGGTAAGATTGCAGGCCCCTGGTAGATGTGAGTATATTATTGTGGCAAGTACGTCAACATTATTGACATTATTGACGTTGTTTTGTTATGCTTTTTTGTAATTAGCGTTTTACGTCTTTCTCTTTTTTCGAAAATATATACAAAGCAAGAAATAAATGTCAATAATGTCAATAAATCGGTAATATACTGTACGCGTATGACAATAGTATCATAATCTGGCAATATGCCACGGGCCTGCAATTTGGAAAGTTATTAAGAAATGTGGGAAATGTTATTAAGAAATGTGGGAGATGTTATGAATTGTTATTAAGAAAAAGATAAACATGTACATACATACATGACTGATATCTAGTTGTTTACACTGGGAGCCAGGTAAAAGTGGATTCTAACGTCCTTTATCATAAATTCTATGCGAAGCGGCTGTTCCTCTGAATACTCACACGTGATGATTTTGGCTGTGTCCCCCACGGCCTTTACCAACGGAGTGAGATATTCCAGGCTATAGGACCCGGAGCAGTCAGTCTTTACTTCGATACTCTTTATATCCGCACCCAGTTCGACTGTCACCTTACCCATATTTCCCGTCCCAGAGAATGTCGCGCCCGACTTTGTCGTGGATATGACAATGTAATCAGATATGACACGCACATCCCCCAATACCCTGTTAAACATCTTAGAATCAATCTCAATCCTTGCGTCAAAGGTGACCTTTGGCAGCGGCGAATCCGTAACGGAGCTCTCAATCAACCGCATCTCATACTTTTTGTCCTTGCCCATCGATATCAAAAGCATATTTTTCTCTGAGATGCTTATCTCAATGTCGTCTTTCTTGCCTGCCCGCTTGAGCAGCTTTAAGAGCTCGTCTACACTCACGCCAAATTTTATGTCGCCGTCGCACTCATACCTCTCAAAGGCGGAACTGGGCCACAGAATGTCTATCAGCCCCACGTGTGAAGGATCCATGCCACGGAACGTGATCCCAGCGGCATTGGCCACAAACGTGGCCTCCTCTACCAGAGTGGAGATCGCAGACATGACCGCCTTTATTCCGTCGGAGCCTTCCGTCTTTACCGAAAATGTCAAAACTGTATATTACTAGATTAGCCAGTATTATAAGATATGTATGTCAGAACCCAACCCCTCTCCTCAAAACACGTCCTCTTGCGACTCACATCCGTCTGATCCGTCAGACAGCCGATATATTGTATAGGTGGGCCGCTGCGTCCCGTGCTCGTCACCCCCGTAGTACGATTTAGCCACGTATTCGGCTGCCCTATCCATGGCCTCGTCCCAAGAGGACGCTCTGAACGCGGAATCGCAAAAGTCGCTTTTCACAAAAAATGTGGACGAGGTCATGCCTCCCGCCCCCTGACATACGTCCCGTTCCGCGACTCGCATCCATCCAGGACGGCCGGCGGAATGTAGGAGTCGCCATGCACACTGGCAGGCAGCTTGTACACGTTGTAGCTGATCCGCTCCGTCCCTTGCCCGTCATCCCCATAGTCGGACTCGACCATGTGTATGAATGCCTTATCCATGGCCTCGTCCCAGGAGGCCGCTTTGATCTTGAGGCCGTAAGAGTCCCCACATAACAAAAATATGGACTCTGAGATCATATCCCTCCCTCCTCGACATGCGTTGCGTCCTGCGTGTCAGCATACCTGCGCACTCGCCATCCGTGGACATGCAGGTAGCCACTGTCCTCGTCGTACGGCTCGCGTCCGATGGGAAGAGAGACCGTGTCGTTGTCATCGCGCTCTATTTCTTCGCAGAGCGTGATCTCGTATCGCGCGAGATTGCCTGAC
>CBDCTH010000002.1:0-21786 GCA_965222155.1 Gammaproteobacteria bacterium | reverse complement strand
AATGTCAGGATGCTTGTACACGCTGAAATTCTTTGCCTGCCCGATAAAATTGTCCTCCGTCGCGGAGCCGTCATATCCGGCGCCCAGCACGAGCTTGCCGTTTACCGGGGTGAAATTCCACATTCCGCCCGCCTTGAATTTTGCAAAGTACTCTATTTCGTATCGTGTGGCGATTATGAGGTACGTGTCGCCCGTTCGCTCGTCGTACATCACTCCCACGTAATGCCACCTGTCGTCGGTTATGTCCACTTCTGGCGCGTCGGCGTTCCTGCCGCCGCTCCCGGATACGGTGGCCTCTATCTTGCCTGCCGTCGTGTTCATTGCCACCTCCACGTAGGCGCCGGCGCCGTCGCGATACTTGAATATGGTTGACTCCGCTTCGCTGATCGTCTTGAACCAGCCCCCGATCAAAAACCCCTCGGTCGCGTCAAAGTCGGGATACGACACCTCGCCGTGGTTCGTGCCGTTGAATGCGAATGACTTTTCGCCCCGGAACGGGTACAGTTCTGAGCGGGGCCAGCTTGGGTTGGTGGTGAGTGACAGAGAGTTTAAGTCGTCAATGTCGGTGTCAACGCCGTCGAGCCTCCAACAAAACCGCAGGACGGCCCGTGACAGCGAGTCGCCGAGTTGCCGGTGCTGGGACGGCCTGTGCTGATGATCAAAGTTTGGCTCGTTGCGTATGGACTCCTCATACTTTTGGAAGTTCCAAAAGTCGCCCTCGTATAGGATAAAGTGCCTGCCGGTGTCACGCTCAAGGAGCGTCTTGGACACGTCCGCGTCAGAGTCGGTTTCGGGCTTGTCGTACCATGACTGCCCGGCATAATGCCCGACGCCGATCTTGGCATATCTAGGCAACGCGCACCTCGCTGTTTGTATACGTGCCGTCGGCCTGCCGGAGCGCCACGTATACCTGCGTGTCCTGATCCACGCCCGGTGAATAAGCGTAAATCAGGTTGTAATCGGAGCCGTTGGGGACGGCCGGATGGCTCGTCTGTATTTGCATTTTCTGCGGCCCGTCGAGTATCTTGATCAGGTTTGCCAGCGTGATCTTCTTGACTTTTCTCCCGTCTTGGGACTCGGATACGTCAGACACCATAAGCTCGGTATCGTCTGCCGGGACGGTCAGGATCAGCGTGGTCTCGTCTAGTCTAATGTCGGCCATCAGATGTATGTTGATCCCGTGGTATTAAAATGGCGCATGCCGGTATACCTAGCGATCCTGACCGCCTTGGGCTGCCTGGTACGAGAGGTATCCATTAATACCCTTGTACTTTTTTATGCACGGCAGGCAGACGCTATGGTCGCCTCGTATCACGATACTAACGTTGGACGTATGGCACCAACTGCAAAGACCCTTCACGGCCCGTCTGGGTATGGTGTTGCTTTTTGTGGTTATGTCATCACCCCCGGTAATGCGTCAGGTCTATGCTGCTCGCTGCCATCTCCGTGGTAGATGTGCAGCATTTGTTGCAAAGGTGCGTCGGCTCGTCCGTATCGGCGTACTTTGAGGATTTTATATTTACCCCGTCACTCTCCGTGCAGTAGCCGCAGAGGGGCAGCATTTGGCCACCTTTGCCCATTTCCGGGCTATACATGGGAGTGGCAGGCACTTCGGCCAGACAATCCATTATGCCCGTGACGCATCGTTCCACGATTGCCTTCTGCTTGTGAGCTCGCACGTCGTTCCCGCGCAGCACGTATCCGCACAGATCTTCCAGCGCGTCGACTCCCGTGCGGAACGCCGCGTTAACCCTGTGCTTTTTTGGGATCATGTCATCCATTGGTAAGTCCTATGTAATAAACCCTGATGTCGTGGCCTGGATATCATAGCCCGGCATATTAAAGCTATAAAAAGGCGGTATATGTAGTGTTTGTAAGTGTTTACGTCCCCCCTGATCCACACCTACCTACTACCTCGCACTGCCTTGCGTACATGCCAGGATCAGTGGGGCGTGACACCTGTATGTAATTTTTACAGTTTTAACAACAATATGTATATATATAACGAACATTATACAAATGTATGAAATTTGAGCAGCCCACGCTTCTAAAAAGACAGCACGATCACGTCTATAAGACGCCGTCAGGACACCAATATCCGGGCATCACGACCATATTGAGTCACACCAGGCCGGAGTTCGCCAAGACTTCGCTGCGGAAATGGATTGATCTCGTAGGGAGTGCGGAGGCGGATCGTATCAAAAACAGGGCCGGGACGATCGGGCGAAGTGTCCATAAACTGAATGAACTATACCTGCTAGGCAAAACACAGGATATGGACTGTGAATACGGCCCGCTCGTGAATCAGCATCACAAGAATTTTCGGCCATATATAGACAAGGTTAGCACTGTTTATGGGACTGAAATGAGACTATACTCAGACGTACACCGGATGGCAGGCACTGCTGATCTGATCTGCAAATACGACGGCCAGGACACCATACTGGATTATAAGACAAAAAGGAAACCGCAGTCGGAAGGATGGATGACCGATTATTATATACAGGCAACGGCATATGCCGTCATGTATAAGGAGTTGACGGGCAAGGAAATAAGTCAGGTCGTCGTGCTATGCAGTGTAGAAGGCACCGACACGGTGCAAGAATTTAAGTCCCAGTCGAAATGGTGGTTACTACAACTGCATGCGCGGCTGGGAGCATTTGACTCCGCTGTGCTCATACCACGCAAAGGCATGCGCGTTCCATGAATCGCTGCACTTGCAAAAGACGCAAACGAAGCTGCATGCGGCTCCAGCTATGGTTTCATCACCCGGACGATAGGCTGCCGTGAATCGCGGTACTTGCAAAAGATGCAAACGAAGCAACGTGCGGCTCCATCCATGGTTTATTTACCCGAACGAGCACCTGTTATGGTTATGTGATGCATGCCACCGCATATACAGTAGCCTTGGTGCAACAGATGCCATGAGACTTCAGATGGCCGGGAAATTGAAATCCAGATCACCGTTAAGATACCCAGGCGGCAAATCAAAAGGCGTGTTGCAAATACTTAACTTCATTCCTGACAATACCCAAGAGATGGCTTCGCCGTTCCTAGGAGGGGGGTCAGTGGAGCTGGCATGCGCAAACCACGGTATACGTGTTTACGGTTATGACAACTTTAAACCGTTAGTAGAGTTTTGGCAGTGCATCCTAAACCGCCCAAAAAAACTGGCAGAGATCATAAGGGGGTATTATCAAAACCGGTCAAGATCCTCAAGAAAACCCCGATCCAGGGCCGCGATATTTTATGCCGAACAGGTCGTCATTTTCGGGGATAACGCTTTCATGCGGGATGTCGCCGAATCATCCGGGTTTACGGAATCGTCGATTGAACGGGTGACGAACTTTAGAGTGCAAAACATATCCGTTGAATTGATGGACTTTAAGGACTCCATAAGCAGGTCACGGGATAGTATCGCTGTATCTTGATCCCCGTATCCGCTCAAAAATTGCAATCTGTACGGAAAGAACGGCAACATGCACCGTGGGTTTGATCACGAGGGCTTGGCCAAGATTCTCCATGGTCGAGATAAATGGATACTGTCATACAACGACATCCCGTACATCCGTGATATGTACAGTGATTATCACGTGATCAGACCAGAGTGGAGTTACAGATGTCAAGCAACAAGGCTTCAAGAGAGGTTCTGATTTTAAGGATCCAAGCAAAAAAAAAAGGCTAATCCGCAAACGACTCTTCGCGTGCCGCCTGATAACAGTCACGGCAGCGGCTGTACATACTCTGTATTGGGAGGCCACAATCACTGCACCGGGATCGTCGCGGAGCGGCGCCCACCGCGTGCACGCGATACCCAGGGAGTTCCTCCATGATCTGACCGAGCCACACCAGGGACGTGGTGCCGTCACGGCGGCATACAGTCACCTGCTCGCCCGGATCGACGTTGCAGACTCGCGGGACGTATAAGCACCAGGTGCCGGCATACCGAGTCCACTGTATTTGGGTCAATACCCTCTCTCCTGCGGGCAGGCAGATACCCGATATATGGTGAACCGGATCATTTGTATGTCACACTCGTCGGTACCATATTCGCCCGCAGCGATATATTGTGTGGCCCGCCGCAGGGCCTCCCCCCGGGAGGCGGTCCAGTATAGACTGACGCAACCGGCCTCGTCGAGGACGACATAGAGGGCCTTGGTTGTTGCGCGAGGAGAGATCATGCCTCCCCCTCCACGATATGTATCGCGTCCTGCGACTCGCACTCGTCCAGCGTGTCCAGTATGGTGCCGCCCGTGCTCCAGCCGTCGGGTACCAGATACACTGTGTAGATGATCCGCCGCGTCCAGGGCCCGTCGCCCTTGTGGTAGGCTTCGGCCATGTATTCAGCCGCCCGGGTCATGGCATCGGCCCAGGAGGCCGCTTTGAACCCGCCGCCGTAAGAGTCGGTCTGGACAAAAAATGTGGACCCGGAGGAGATCATGCCTCCTCCTCCTCGGTGTGTGCACAATCCCAGTCATCTGGTATCTCGCCATATGACGTGATGCCAGCGGGAACGTGCTGGTTGGCGGCGTCGTCCCAGTAGTCGTCGGTTCTCGGGAGTCCGCAGTGCACGCAGTGACTCTGGATGACGCATGCGCCACCGTGCCCCCAGGTGCCGGGATTCTCCGCCAATCCACCCTCGTGCTCTACGGTGGACACGAACTCGTGCTCGCCGTGAGGGCAGTCTGGCGTTGCTTGTGGAGTGATCATGCCTCCCTCTCCAGCCAGTATCGGATCGGCTGTGTATTGTGCTCGCCCAGGTATTTGATCGCGAGCCTATGCGCACCCTCCCAGGAGAGGGCACGGAAGTTGCAGGAGTGCCCAGAGTCGCTGACCGCTAGATAGCGGGATCCCGCCATTGTCTGTTCGTGGATGCGGATCATGCCTCTCTCTCCTTTGTGCGCATGCCATCTTGCAGGGCTACAGCTATCCTGTAGACACTGTAGCTGATCCGTGGCATCCCGTGATCGTCGGCCTCATGATAGGGATTGCCCTTGCATGCCGCCTTGGCCAGCGCGTCCTCCCAGGAGGACGCGAGGATCCCAGAGCCATCCGGCCGGGTCTCGACAAAAAATGTGGGCTTTGCTTCGCTTATGTGGAAGGAAGAGATCATGCCTCCCCCTCCTTAACGTGTTCTGCATGCCGGCATGCAGCCAGTCTACATATGTTGTAGTTGGCCCGCTGCATACGGCCCTCGTCGACGTTATAGTCGATCTTGGCCACATATTTGGCCACTTTGGTGATCGCGTCCTTCCAGGAGGACGCTCTAAATGTGCTGGAACAGCCGTAGTCGTCATGTAGACAAAAAAGAACTCCGGCTGTTGCGCTTGCGTGCTGTTTGCGTGTTTTGGACATATTTCCCTATACCTCGCCCGCTATATAAGGATATGTCACCTAATATGCGTAAACTGTGATACTATAGCACAATCTATAGTATCACAATTTACGCATATTAGGTTACACATCCTTATATATGAGGACGAGTACAGGAACATATGCCAAAAATCAGCATACCGTACGCAAGCGCAGCCGAAGAGTCCACATTTATTATCACTGCCTACTCTTTTCGCTCCAGCATCAAAGCAGCCTCCTGGGAGGAGGCACACAACAAAGGACGCAAACTCATGCTCGAATCAGGCTACTGTAACGAGACAGTAACTGACAAATACGGGCCCCAATGGGTCAGCTACACCGTATACCGGGTGCCTGAGGACGTATATGTCGATCCCAAAGGCGACGCATATCTAGAGATCCTAGAGGACTGCGAATCGCAGGACGCGACATATGCCTGGGGGTGGGAAGAATGATTTCCCCCCGCGACTCGCCCGAGGGAGAATACAACATACCACAGAAAACCATAGCCGATGAGTCCACATTTTTTGTTGGGTTCGGATCCATCGACGGCACCACGATCAGAGCAGCCTCCTGGGATGAGGCTATGAGTAGAGCGGCCAAGTATATAGCCGAAGCCGACCACCCGTGTGATATATACGAAGAACAGTGGATCAGCTATACGGTCTATAAGCTACCCGCCGGGACGGCGATCTGGAACAAAGATATCGTCTCACAATTCGTCCTGGATACCTGCGAGTCGCAGGACGCGACGTATTTGGAGGAGGAGGCATGATCTCCCCCCGCGACTCGCCTGAGGGGGACGATAACAAGTTCTGCATTGGCGCCGAAGGCCATCGCGGAACGCTGTTGGCCACCGCGTATGAGGGCACACTAGGCGTGATCAGGGCCCTGACGAGCTCCAACAAGATACGCCGCCAAAAACTATACTTGGTGCGTGAAATGGATCCCAGACTATACCCATACGTGGTCAGGATGGTTGACAGGATACCAGACGACTTTATGCGCGTAAAGTAGGTGTATACGCCGGGCGTTTGTACGCCAGAGTATACGCCGAGTGTTTGTACACCGGGTATACGCCTGTTTGTACGCCAGAGTATACGCCGAGCGTTTGTACGTCAGAGTATACGCCTGTTTGTACGCCGGGGCTGGTAAGATTGCAGGCCCCTGGTAGATGTGAGTATATTATTGTAGCAAGTACGTCAACATTATTGACATTATTGACGTTGTTTTGTTATGCTTTTTTGTAATTAGCGTTTTACGTCTTTCTCTTTTTTCGAAAATATATACAAAGCAAGAAATAAATGTCAATAATGTCAATAAATCGGTAATATACTGTACGCGTATGACAATAGTATCATAATCTGGCAATATGCCACGGGCCTGCAATTTGGAAAGTTATTAAGAAATGTGGGAAATGTTATTAAGAAATGTGGGAGATGTTATGAATTGTTATTAAGAAACGCGGGCGATGTTATGAATTGTTATTAAGTTTCTTGTTGATCTTATGAGCTAAATTTTTAACGCTGTAAAAATAAACAAACGTTTACTTTACACCAGTAAAAGTAAACAAACGTTTACTTTATACCGGTAAAGATAAACAAATACATACATACATAACTGATATCTAGTTGTTTACACTGGGAGCCAGGTAAAAGTGGATTCTAACGTCCCTTATCATAAATTCTATGCGAAGTGGCTGTTCCTCTGAATACTCACACGTGATGATTTTGGCTGTGTCCCCCACGGCCTTTACCAACGGAGTGAGATATTCCAGGCTGTAGGACCCGGAGCAGTCAGTCTTTACTTCGATACTCTTTATATCCGCACCCAGTTCGACTGTCACCTTACCCATATTTCCCGTCCCAGAGAATGTCGCGCCCGACTTTGTCGCGGATATGACAATGTAATCAGATATGACACGCACATCCCCCAATACCCTGTTAAAGATCTTAGAATCAATCTCAATCCTTGCGTCAAAGGTAACCTTTGGCAGCGGCGAGTCCGTAACGGAGCTCTCAATCAACCGCATCTCATACTTTTTGTCCTTGCCCATCGCGATCAGAAGCATATTTTTCTCTGAGATGCTTATCTCAATGTCGTCTTTCTTGCCTGCCCGCTTGAGCAGCTTTAAGAGCTCGTCTACACTCACGCCAAATTTTATGTCGCCGTCGCACTCATACCTCTCAAAGGCGGAACTGGGCCACAGAATGTCTATCAGCCCCACGTGTGAAGGATCCATGCCACGGAACGTGATCCCAGCGGCATTGGCCACAAACGTGGCCTCCTCTACCAGAGTGGAGATCGCAGACATGACCGCCTTTATTC
Organism: Gammaproteobacteria bacterium; assembly: GCA_965222155.1. Classification (GTDB taxonomy): domain Bacteria; phylum Pseudomonadota; class Gammaproteobacteria; order Eutrophobiales; family Eutrophobiaceae; genus JAAXHV01. The sequence continues at coordinate 14,106 of CBDCTH010000002.1, read as the reverse complement.
CGTCGGAGCCTCTTGTCTTTGCTATAAGTGTCAAAACTGCATATTATTAGATTAGTCTAGTATTATAAGATATGGAATCCGCGTCAGAACCTAACCCCCCTCCTCAAAGCACGTCCTCCTGCGACTCACATCCGTCTGATCCGTCAGACAGCCGATATACTGTATAGGTGGGCCGCTGCGTCCCGTGCTCGTCACCTCCGTAGTACGATTTAGCCACATATTCGGCTGCCCTATCCATGGCCTCGTCCCAAGAGGACGCTCTGAACGCGGAATCGCAAAAGTCGCTTTTCACAAAAAATGTGGACGAGGTCATGCCTCCCGCCCCCTGACATACGTCCCGTTCCGCGACTCGCATCCATCCAGGACGGCCGGCGGAATGTAGGAGTCGCCATGCACGCTGGCAGGCAGCTTGTACACGTTGTAGCTGATCCGCTCCGTTCCCCATAGTCGGACTCGACTTGCCCGTCATCCTCATAGTCGGACTCGACCATGTGTATGAATGCCTTATCCATGGCCTCGTCCCAGGAGGCCGCTTTGATCTTGAGGCCGTAAGAGTCCCCACATAACAAAAATATGGACTCAGAGATCATACATCCCTTGTTGTGTTATATCCCTCCCTCCTCCAAATACGTCGCGTCCCGCGACTCGCCCGTCACCTCGCAGATGTGCATATCTGCCGGCGAGATACCGTCCCCGTCCCAGATCGTCGTTCCGGCGGGCAGCCGATATACTGTATAGCTGGTCCGTCGTGTCTCGTGCTCGTCGGCACCGTAATACAACTCGGCCATATATTCGGCCGCTCTGCTCATAGCCTCATCCCAGGAGGCTGCTTTGATCGCTGACCCGCAGAAGCCCGTCTCCACAAAAAATGTGGGCTCTGCGGTTATGATCGTGTTCGTGATGTATGGTTTTTCCATATCTATTATGACGGCATACTAGTATATAAGGATATGCGACCTAATATACGTAAATTGTGATACTATAGGCTTATCTATAGTATCACAATTTACACATATTAAGTTACATATCCTTATATATGAGGATGCCGTCATAATAAGCATGGCAGCAAAACCAAACCAAATAGGGCCGCGCAAATACGTTTTTTTACAAAAAACCGCCCCCTCAAAACATACCGGGTACTACAACCTGGCGATCATCGAGTGTGACGAGAGTCATACCCCCCAAATGATCAAAGAGACCCGCAAGGGCAACGCCCGCATAATGGACGCCAGATATAACGTCTATGTAGGCGCCAGCGACAGATCATTTGGATATCGGCTCGCGCAACAGATGGAGGGCGAAATAGCCGGCCTCAACGATCGTGAACTGAGCATCAGGGAGGGAGAGATATGGACACCATAACCAGATGCGATCAGTGCTCCTTCCCGCTAGGGCCGCGTAAATACCTTTTTTTGTCCAAATGTGCGTTCTCAAGACATGTAGAATACCGTAACCTGGCAATTCTTGAGTGCGATCCAGACCACGAGCCGAAGACGATCCGGGAGACCCGCAAAGGCAACGTCCGTATAATAAAGATTGCATATGCTGTCCATATGGGCCTCGGATGGGGATCCAAGGGATACGCGCTCGCTGAGAAAATGGAATGCCAAGTGGACGCGCTCAATGATCGTGAACACAGAAGGCATAACCTCGTTTGTACGCCGTGATTTGTACGCCGAGTGTTTGTACGTCGCGTGTTTGTACGCCAGAGTATGTACGCCTATGCAGATGTACCGTCTATAGTCGTTTTATACCACTGATAACACGATCAATGCGTTCCTTTGTCGTCGCGCTCAAAATACGCCTGATCCCGGCCACGCTGCCGTACGCCGGGCTGTCGACCCACGCCAAGTGTAGCCCTAACCAGTCTCCCGTATTCCACACCAATCCGCTGCCGTCCATCCTGTAGATTGGGGTAGGTTGATTTATCGGAAGAATGGAAGGGGACACGTATACGTTGTCATTCTGACGCAATTTCACGGCAAACGCAGGATCCGTGATCTCATGTACGGCGTATGCGGTATGCGCGGACTCGTCCAGATTGACCGACGTTATACGGGATACTGCGTATTTCTCTTGGTTTATCGTAGAGGGATGTTTGAGTTTGCATTCATGCATGTCACATTCCTCGTATAATACCCCGGGCCGCCCGATGAAGCTTTTTGCGTTCTTTACTATGCTGTCCCACGAGGTGTACCAGCCCTGTTTGTTCGGCTTGTCCGATATCAAAAACGTCTCCACGACCATTTGCGTCTGGGGCTCCATGTGGGAGCGTATTCCGTTTAGCACGCGCATGACGCGTTTTTCTTGGCAGCAGTCGCATTGAGTCATGGTATCTTGGGTTTTGAGGAAGAATCATCCTCTTTTGAGCTTCGCATCGTGTAGCCTCCCGGGGTCACTTCGCCGCCCGGCTCCAACATTCCCGGATAGGCTGGCAGCCCGACCAGATCCCCGAAATCGGAATCCTTTAGCGGAGCCCTGGAGTCCAGACGCAATATGGAGTCTATCGTGTCGTGCCACTCAGATACGTGGAGGTCACTCCATGCGACCGAAACGCGGAACTCGTCCTGCCGATCTGGGTATATGCGGCGATAATTCCGCATATACCATTGCGATTCCAATACCTGCGAGATCCATTCCCGCAGCGGCTCTATCACAGTGCGCAACGTGAGCTGTATCTTTCCGATTAGCGTGGCGCGGTTGGCAGACGCCTGGTCATAATATCCCGAATGCGGCAACCCGACGACGGAAATGCACATCTTTACCAGACTTTCCAATAGCTTCTGAAACTCGCTTATTTTGGGATCAAAGTGTATATTGTGCAGTTCTGTGTCTTCGGGGTCTTTTAGGAGAATGCTGGTTTTGCCGGCGGGAAGTTTGTCAACCAACTCCTCGTACTCTTTTTGCTTGGCCTTGACGTCCGCCCCGTCATTCTTTACCACCAACAGGTATAGCCCGGCCCAAGCGTTGGTCGACATTGCCGGAAACGACTGCGCAAGGAGTTGCCGGATTACCTTGGCGGAACTGATTAGCGGAGTCAACATGGACGTGCCGTAATACCATGAATTGTGCGTCTTGGCGGCAGTTGACGGGTTCCATAGGTATATCATGTCCTTTACCCCGATCATCTGTTGCGAATGGCGCCAGTCGACTGCCGTCATCCTGCGGGTCTCCGGGCTTATCCTTATCATGCCCAGATCCCGGGCATGCGCGAAATGCAGGTGCGTGGGTATCTGTGGGTATAAGACCCCGTTTACCTTGATCGTCCTGCCTGACTCTTTCTGAAATATCAGGGCACTTCTGTTGTAAGTCAAGCAACTGGTTATCATCGCCGCGACCTTCATTTGGAACGTTACGTCATGTTCCCCTTCGGGCGGAGTGCTTATCTGGTCGTCGATTGACTTTAGGGCCGTTATTATATCCTGGTTGTTCTCTATTGTTTCGGAGTTTTTCTGGGAGTCCTCGTCGGGGTTGAGCAGCTCTAGTTCCGGCTGGAAGCCGGTGCCCATTATATACCGCACCAGCGTGTCTATCAGACTCCCGACGAGTGTTTTGGTCACGATCGCCTCGTACACGCGATAATCTAATTCGTGCATCGGGTTATGGTAAAGCTCCGGCATGCTGTTAAGATTTACCCTGGCAGTCAGCTCGCCGGCCGTAAGCGGAGAGAGTGTTTTTTCGTCTATGGCCACCAGCTGTTGCAGCGGGACGTGATCTTCAATGTCTGTGTCCGTGATTGACAGGGGCCCCGCAAAACTAGACATATGTCACTTCTCCCAGCTCGTCCATATAAGGGTCATGATACGTGATCGGCCCCCATACCAGTTGGTTGTCAGCAGATCCTATGCGTATCCACCTGCGCGCCCCAAAGCACGCGATCAACATGGCCATCACCAAGTCGTCATGCTCGTTTCCCGGGGCGTGATACGTCACGTTGCCGGCATCCGTGCGATATTCGGCAAATATCGCTATCTGCCGTTTTAGCTCAAGCATGTCAACGTTAAGCGAGTGTGGGAACAGCACCATATGCCGCTGTTTTGCCTTGAGAAACCAGTTCACCATCTCCGACTTTGACATGGTTTTCAGCTTGTGGTGTTTTTTTGGGTCGGTGATTTTTCCCACGGTGGTCACCGCCCTTACGGGCAGGGCGTATTTTTTCCGCAGCATCTCTATGACATGCTCTCCGGTGTTGTTTTGTTCCACGAATATGTCACTCCAATGGGCTTTTTGATGGTACAGCGCGACCTGTTCTTCCACATACATGTAGTCTTTGCGCAGCCACCTCTTGGCGAACTCCACGAATATGCGATTCTTTTCGACATCCACGAACAGCGACACGAGCCCGAATGAGTCGCGCCTCTTGCCGGGATCACAGGCGCATATTCTGATTCCGTCAGGCATAAATGGCCTCCTTATACTCATTGGTGTGGTCTTCGTCTTTTAGCATGCCCCAGATACTGTCACGGCCTATGGTAAACTGACACAGGTATTCTTGCGCCGGATCCTCTTCTGAGGAATCCAGCATGTCCTGTATCTGTGCTTTGGAGTACAACTCTGAGCCTCCGGCCCATATGTCATAGGATACGCGCAAAAAATTGGTGCGGGAAGTCTGCATCGCTATGTCATAAAAAAAGCCAAACGGCCCGTTGGGGGTCGACAGCATGAACACGTCTGCCGCATTGCTGCGGGCCAGCGGCAACAGCGAATTTACCACGGGTCGATCGTCTGTGAACCTCCATTTTGCGGACTCGTCAGCCATTATGCCCCCAAATTTCGTCCAGCCCGTAAACGTCTCTACGGCCGCAGGCCCCCCGTAATATTCAGTGCCCGTGCGCAGCCGCAGGTACATCGAAGACTGATCTTCTATCGTATCCGGGATTGCGTCAAACAAGTCAACCAGCCTTCCGAATATCTGCGAGGTTGTATCTGTCCGGGTTCCGGCTATTATTCCCACTTTGCGGTTTTTGTACTTGTGGAACCCGTTATACGCCACGATTCGTAAAAAAAGCTCGGTCCAGCCGCATTGGCGGGCCTTTACGAGGTGTATCCACGTCGGCTTTTTTGGATCTATCATGGACGCTACCTCCGTCTGGGCCCTGGTAAACATGCCCGGCTGCAACGTGGCCGGGTGAAGGGGCATCCCGATAAATTGGTTCCACTCCAAGAAACCGTCAGGCATGCTCGTCTCTGGCGGAACAGGCTTGGATTCTGCCATCAACGGATATGCGATGATCTTTTTCAATCCATCTTGCGTACCAGTTCACGCGAGACGGATTGCTGGACGAGTTGCTGCGTCGCTTCTATGTATGCCGTGATATACGGGATCATGTCACGGATTGAGTTTAGGATTGATGTCTTTTTTATCGGCTGTGTCTCCAACTCATAATTCTTCCACATCTCTTTTTTGATTAGATCCAACTCAAACAGCGTGTGCATGTGGTATTCGCGCATGTTCATGGCGATGGAATATATTTGGCTGTCAACCTTATTTCGCAGCCGTTTTCTGAGCCTTTGCATCGTACCCTCGGTTATTTCCTGGTTGGTTAGCGCCTTGATGCAACTCAGCGCCTGACTTCCCCTAATCCCGAGACAGTTGGTTGTCATTATCGCCATTTCGATTTCAGAGTATTCCGTGGACTTTCTCCGCATTGCCTATGTTACCAATATCATATATTAAGACTTTTTGAGTGCCGCTATCTGATCTACTGCATACTATGCAGAGTATGCAGAGTATGCAGAGTATGCAGAGTATGCATACTGTGCATGGGCGTACCTATGCGATATAAAACAGCACTCGGGTGACTACTTCCAACGTTAGGTGGTTCTTCGTAAACTTCATGGTATACTCCCATTTTCCCCTGTCTGTCAGGTCACCGTCTGCGGTGATATAGTATAGTTCCTTTTTGGCGGAGTCATACATCGCGGGTTTTTGCATTCTCAGACCCGTTGGGCCGTAAAAGATCATGTGCTGGGAGGCATACCCGGTTATTATGGTCTCGGTGACGTTGCACTCCTTGAGCGTCATGCCCAGTCGCACGCCGATCGGGTTTACGCCTAACTCCATGTCATTCTTCCCCTATGTCGGGACATTTACGCCAAGGTAGGCGACGATTACGTCGACCCTTGCACTTTGTTGACATGTCATCCTTCTCTTATACTGGTATTTACGCATGACTCTTTCGTGATGCCGACGCTTATGCATTCTTCGGCGGAGTGTGAAAATATGACGCAGACCCCTATCGCGGGATTCGTACGCATCATGCCCGCCACGATGCGTACGTCCTCCAACATCTTGCGGGCATATTGTGCGGCAGACGAGACGCGGCCAGCCACGGACGCCCGTTCCCGTATATACTTGGCAAATCCCTTGCTTATGTCTACGCCAATCGCCAAGTCCGCCTGAACGGCCTGCCCCAGAAAACTTAACTGCCCCACACCGTATGACAACCTTATGCCATCTGCCGTCATATGTATGGTGGATCGTATGGTGCTAACAGCAGATGATATGGCATATGCCGCTTTTATGACATGTTCTCCCTCATTTCTGATCATGCCGGTTATGTTGATTATGCCCGGGATCACTCTAGAATATCCGGCGACGCGTGATGCCCTGGCAGTCATCACATGCGCCGCGTCCAAAAGAAAAGTTTTGGCATGCGTGATGTCGCCGGTTATGGCATGCGCGACACTCACGTATAGGCTCAACCGTATGCCGTTATGACCCGCCACTCCAACCGAGACGGGTATGGTTCTGACGTAGTGTTTTATGTCACTTGTTATGCCTGCCACGGATATCGCTCCCGCCATAATCTTGCCGTACGAAGAGTGACTCTTGGCCGCAATCAGCGTGGCCACATATACGACATATGACAGATCTTTTTTGACATATATGGACACGCTCATGGCATCTGACCGCATGAGGTTTAGGTCCCGCAGGACATCCACCGTTATGGACATCGCTCCCGCCATAATCTTGCCGTACGAAGAGTGACTCTTGGCTGCAATCAGTGTGGCCACATATACGATATATGATAGATCCTTTTTGGTGTGCGTGGACACGCTTATGACACCTGTCTGCATGAGGTTCAGTCCCCGTAGGGCATCTGCGGCCATGCCTATTTTCGTGACGATATACCTCCCCGCACTGTTTTGCGTCCTGCCTATCATACCGATGACATCAGACGCGACTTTTCGCAAATCGTAAGACGCGTCGTCCCCCGAGCCATACTCGTACTTGTACATCATATCATTTCTGTCCAGAACATATATCGCTGTGTCGTCCCCCGTCATCGCGTATGATTTTGTTGTCACCAGCCCGAATCCCATTGATGCCCGCACGGCTCCCCGGGGCTCGACGGCCATCACACGCGCCTGCAATAACACAAAGTACAGCCCGTATTGGTAATGTATGGCCCGCCCTATAACCGAGACGTCGCAGACCTTTCGCAGGATCGACAAGTCATACTCGTATATTGCCGTATCCGTAAGCATGACGAGCCAGTCCCCGCGAGACGACAGCCCCCGTATCGGCTCGGCCGTGGGTACGGTATATGTCGCCGTCCTCAGGTACGACACCGGATCATACTCGTGTATTGTGTATGTCGCCCCCGTCACGTTCGAGACGTATAACCGCCCGTTATGGTATACGATACCTGTAGGATTGGCGTTGCCGCTGGCTAGCGCGTGATTACTCCGGTATGTCAGCGTGTCGTCATACTCGTATATCATGTCAGTCTGCGAGTCCACGGCATAATATGACTGCCCATGTTTGGTCACGCCGGCCGCCTTTTTGATCTGGGACAGTTTTCGTGACCTGGTGTGGTACGGCGCCTTTTTGAACAATATGGAATCCCGGATATATCGGTCCGTGGCTGTCCGCGTCGCGCCCGAGACCGTCACCGACCCCCTGACCAGCTCCGGTGTCAGCAGCGTCCGCGTGTAGCGATATGCTGTGTCGGTTGCCCCGTCGATGACATCTATGGTTCCCGGGCCGGACGCTACGCTCACAGGTGCCGTGTTGCCTGCGGCCAACGTGATCACGTACTCTGGGGAAGTGATGTCGATGGCAAGTGATGTAGCCGCCTGCATGTCGCGCAAGTCATATGCCGATATGGTATTTCCTGACAGGACGTACAGGTGATGCCCCGCCACGTCCAACCTGTCGGCTTGCGCGCCTATCCTGATATTCCTGATTACGGTGGAATAAAAGAAGACATGAGATGTCGATTTATCGCCGGCAACCCAAGAGTCCACTCCCGGCCATACCCATAACATCCCGGGATTGGACTGCCGCTCCCATCCCGTCGACTTTGCCACGTATACGTGATTGTTTGTGTATAGTACTTTCGTTACCCCCGTCGTTCCAGTCTTGTGCCATATGCGGGAGCTGTTGTACCCCGACATGCCCGAGTCCGCATACTTGTATATCGAGTCGCCGACCAGAAATATCGGAACCGCTGCCGCCAATGTGTGATAACTTTTAAAGTACAGGTCGGAGGGTCTTTTGCGATCTATCTCGGCTCCACTGCGATAGTATATCGTGCCGTTTGAGGTGACCAACAAGTCCTGTATCGGGAAATTATATCCCAAACCCACTACCGTGATATCCGTCATTTTGGCCTTCGTCACCAAGTTATACCGGTATATCCTGGGGGTCGACATGTCCTCTTGGTATAGTGTGTTGCCGGATACGGCTATAGCCTTTGATCCAGACAGCGTCATCACCTTGGCAGACGTTAAGCCGTCAGCTGACATCTCCATCAGGTCTGAGCCGGACATGTATATGATGCGGCCCTTGTATATTGCCGCCCGGGATCCGGTTATACCTGAGAATGACGAAAAACCTTTCCTCAACCGGAACATCCTGATATTCGTACCGTCATACGTGAGGTATCCCGAGTCCCCCGCCACGTGCAGCGTTCCCGACGGCACTTTTATGATATCATCAGATATGGTCAGCAGGTGGGCGTTTGCGGTCACTATCCTCATCTCGGCGCCCAAAATGCCCAGCGTCGCGTTCCCCAAATGGCACACGTCACGCGCGCCGGATATGCCGTGTGCCAGCGACTGGAACGATATATACCTGCTAGTGCTATACGAGTATATCGTGGTGTCCGTCAGGAGCGTCACGTAGGCATCGGCGGCCATTCCTATCACGTTTTGGGGGGCCCTAGCGTCTTGCCATCTTTGCGTCAATACAGGATTCCGGGTTACGTCGCCCCGTCGCAACTGTTGCGGCGGCGGATCAACACTCGTGGTTATGGGGCCGTACGCGTACAGCACGTCCGTGCCATACCCAAACGCTATCACGTGCCGTGAATCGATGGCAAAGTCCTTGTATGCGGTGCCGTCCAGATGTCTCACGTAGCACCTTTGTGTCCCGTTCAGCGTCCCGTTTATGGCAATGTAGTTTTTTCCCATGGCGACTGACTTTACCGCAGAAAATCCGTGTGCCCAGATGTCATAATATCCGAACGTGCCGAGCCCCGAGGGGCGCCCGTTGTCTGGCGAGCATGTCACCTCGGCATCAAAATTGGCCCGAAACGGGGTCTCCTCTGATATGAGTATCTTCTTCTGCGACTGATCCAGTACGGCATACGTGTTGGGATGCCGCCCCGCAATTCCAGCCGGGAGCGTTATCGTATTAGGATATGATATGGAGCCTGATACCACGTACCTTGCGTCACTCTTGTATATTTTCTTGTCCGCGTCATCAAGCGTTATCAGGAAATTGCGTATATGTGTCGCTGCATGCGGGGATCCGATTATACCGGGAAGCTGTACGGTTCCATCAAGCGGCATCTTAGCTTATCGTTATTTCCCACGTTATCTTTACTTTTTCCTTGTTCTTGAGTGAGAACGTCGCGTCAAAGTCGTCTACGTGTCCTAGTATGCCCGCCGATGCGGCGTTGTATAGTCCCGTCTGCCCGATATTTGCCACGTCTGCGGTCGCGGTGAACTCCTTTGCCAGACTGATTGAGGCATCGCCTGACGAGTTATCCCCTGATGTGGCTATTGCCCTGCCCAAGCCGCTTCCAGTGATCTCCGTTTCTAGCGCTGTATCGGTGACGTCCAGCCCGCCAAGGGCGGCGTTGCCCAGGCCGAGATACTTGAATTGTGACATCGTAACCGGGAGTGCCCCCCGCTCAAAGAGGACGTTGAACATGTACTCTTTTCCGGCGTTTGTCAGCAGATTCTCCGTTTGACTCGTAAACCTTAGCTTGCCATACTTGTCATACACCTGTGTGGTGACTGTCCCCGTGACGCGACATCTTCCCTGCTTGACGCGGGACTGGGCCGCCCTCGCACCGGATTGTATCCTGTTCGCGCTCCCGCTCATTGCGGATCGCCCCTTCGTATGTCGTTTCTGCAATCATCACACACTATGCCTATAGGCGGTGACCGTGTGTAATCAAACGTGGTTATCTTGTCGTAATGCGTCTCTTTTTGGCAAATGGCGCATGCCGCAAAGCCGTGTACCCTGACGGGATGGACTGCCACGTATGCGATCCATTCTTCCAGATCTTGCGTGCTTTTGTTGGCTAGCGCGTCATAATATCGCCCGCGACCGTCGTTCATGTATACGGCAAGACAACACTACCATAAAAGTATTGGTTTGTCAAATTTATATGTAAAGATCATCCAGCATATACCGTGAACGACAGACGATATGGCCAAGGCGGGATACCTAGTGTCTAAATCTCCGGTGCATGTCGAATATTCTAACAACCAAGAGTATCTGATCTATAAATCCAAACTGATGGTAATTGGAAAATTATATCATATAACCTGGTATGGTAAAAGGATGGCATTGCGAAAAACCCAGAGTACGGTCCAAATTTTGGAACGGAAATGAAAAAAAGGGGGATGGCGGCTATTGTCTCAAATAGTCGACAATGCATGTGCCGTTCGTGTCGTCATACGTGCGTCTCACGTGTCCACACACGCGGCATCGATGGCGGCAGTAGTACATCTCCGCTCCGCTGCCACCACTTGGTCCGGGAAGCGGAACCCATTGGTGGCGTTTGCCCGAGCAACTCGGCTTGAGATATCTGTATCTGTCCATGTTTTCTTATGCTCCTTGTTACATATATAACTTGGTATTGCTAATGCCTAAAATATAATACTCATACTTATATATTAGTGCTACTTTATTATACTATGAAAGAGACAACTGCCTGCCAGCACTGTGGCCGCCTGAACTGCGACGATTGCGACGCAAACGACGCCGGCAATCTAATCTCTCAGTACGCCTCACGCGTCAACGATTTCGCCAAAGCCGTAGACAGGCTTTATCGGGTAGCGGCATGAAGTCCGATCTTATTGCCGTTGGTCGCCGTGGTACATGCGATATATGCCATACAACCAACAAACGACTCTTCCAGCCGCCTGATTACTTTGTCACTCGCATGCCGTGGTTATGCAGCAGATGTATTGAAGTATATAACAACTCGCCATCGAAGTATTTGTATTATTTGGGTCATGACACGATAGCGATGCGCCGGAGCAAATGGGAAGCATGGATGCGTGAGATAGGAGCACGCATGTAATAGGCAACATATACGCATGATCTCAACATAAATACCCCCGGATCACCAATAATATCCATGCCTAACGAATCCCTGGTAAACGACTTGATAATGATGTCAAAAATACTGAAAATGATCATCCACAATCTGCGAATGACCTCCGCAGATTATGAGAACGTCGATCCCAAGCTCGTAAAGGCCATGTCACATGACATACAGGTCATAGTGGAAACGGTTTATGAAACATATAACATGCACATCAAGAATCCGACGCGTTTTTACCTGGTTTTGACCGAGATGTGGCTTACCATGGAGTCGTTCCTAAAGGTGGGAATCCTGTTCCAAAAATACAAATTGGCCACAATGAGCAAGCATAAGAGGTGGATACGGTCCGTATACGTCCACAGGCTGCTCCGGGGCAAATTGCCGCAACCATATTGCTGTAACCCCACAAACCGTGACACGGCGATATACATGGGCTGGACAGGATGGAGGTGCAAATGCAAATCATGGAAGACCGAAGCCGTGGCCGACGGCTTGGCATGCTGTCTCGACTGCCACGTAAAATTCCAATGTTCCCCTTTTGTCAGGTGCCATATCTGCCACATGCTGCTATACGGTGAGAGGATCAAGCGGATCTTGGCGGCCGGCGGCCGATGCTATAACTGTGAAAAATCGGGGGTAACTACGACACTTGATCTGCCGCCTGAATTTGGCACCACAAATATATAGTATCATAACGTAAGACTAGATATGATAATTGAAGAGACCATACAAGAACACATAGACGCTCTTATCGCCGCTTTGGAGAAATGCCGCCGGGACGAGGACGCATACTCTAACTGCCTGAGCACGCTGTCTTCGATCCACATGGACAGCGTAAACGACGTGGTTATTGACCGTGACACCGGCGCGATAATGACCGACGAACGCCGACTGGAGATTTACAACGCGGTGACTGCCCGGGCATCAAAACTACTGACGGCATGACTTCGGAAGGCAGGCTCCCGGACGGGCTCACTTCGATCAGCGACAAAAAGGGCGCGTACTTTGCAGCGGTAAACCAGATGTACGACTCCATTACATCAGAGTATAATGACTTGCTCGCACGGATGTTCGGGGACAGCGTCATAGGAGAGATGCCGGCCGAGTACAAGACGCAGCTTAACGTCATTCGCGGCTCGTACCTGGCCCTGCAAAACAGCTCGATAGACATCATAATCGAATCATACGAAAACACGATAAAACGAACCGCTTTGGAACTTGCAAAGCTAAAGAAGAAGAAGAAAAAGGTCACAAGTTAGTTATATTCACGTCTTTGTTGCCGCTGCGTATCATCACATCTCTGCCGTCTATCCATATGTCACCGTTATCCGCACCGCCTGATTTTTCTGATGCGGCCATGTGTAGCGGCTTGCGACAGTATATTTCATCATCGTATATGCTAAATATGCGGCTACTGCTGATGTAAAATTCATGTGTGAGTGCCGTGTAATGCAAGCCAGTATTATGCCCCTCCAAATATTGAGTTTGTGCTGTTCCGCCAACAGCGCCGCTTTTTTGAAAATATAACCTGTCCACGTTGTCTATGTTATGATTGTCCATATCCAAGTCTGACGTTGCCGTCGCTACCCAAGACGAGCTCCCGCTTCCGCCACCATCATCATTAATTATGCTCTTTCTCACGCCGCCGATATACGCAAATATTTCATCTCCGATTGCCGTCAAATATGGATCACTCGAACCGGTGATGGTTTTTCTAAAGTATAACTTATCCACGTCGTCTATGTCGTTATCATTCATGTCCAGATCTGACGTTGCCGAACTGACCCAAGACGAGCTCCCGCTTCCGCCCCCGGTTATGGCCGTTTTCACGCCGCCGATATACGCAAATATCGCAGATCCTACTGCCGTCAGGTACGGATCGAGTGATCCACTGGTTCGTTTAAAGTATAGTCTGTCAACATCGTCTATGTCGTTATTATTCATGTCCAGATTTGACGTTGCCGAACTGACCCAAGACGAGCTCCCGCTTCCGCCCCCGCTCCCGCTCCCGCTCCCGCTCCCGATATCTGACAGATTGTAGGTCGCGCCTCCGCTACGCACGTACACGTTTGTGTTGCTTAACCACATGTCGCCGTCAAATGTGCGGGTTGCTTTGGGTCCTTTTATTTGTAGCAACTTGCTACATCTTACAACTTTAGCGGACACGGAAAACCCTCTAAGACCTGCGGCGTAAAAATCATGCCTGCGCGCCTTGTAATTTAAGCCCTCATAGTCCCCCTCCAAATACTGATCATAATCGACAATATCACTGGAATAGTTGCTTTTTTGAAAATATAACTTGCCCACGTCGTCTATGTCGTTGTTATTCATACTCAAGTCTGACGCTGCTAAACCGATCCAGCTTGAGGTTCCACTCCCACTTCCGCCGGTTATGCTCTTTTTTACGCCGTAGATGTATGCAAATATTTCACCGCCGACTGCCTCCAAGTACGGATCAACCGAACCGGTGGTTCTTCTAAAGAATAACCTATCCACATCGGTTATGTTGTTATTGTTCATAGCCAAACCTGAC
>CBDCTH010000001.1:0-95400 GCA_965222155.1 Gammaproteobacteria bacterium | reverse complement strand
CCGATAAACACATGGTGCCGTAGTAATCACCGTTCAGCAGCGGAGGAATGTACAAGGCTTTCTGTTCAGCACCGCCATAAGCGTTGATCAGGTTGGCGACACCCATCGTGAGCAACGGCAAACCGCTCAAACCCATGTTCGCGGATTGAAATATCACCATACAGGCGCTGGCGACCGTGACAGGCAGTTGCAAGCCCCCATACTCAGCACCCAGGCAGGACGCAATAAAACCGGCCTCAAACATATTATCCAAGGCGGTTTTCGCCTCCGGGATCATCCTCATCTTGCCGTCCACCAGTTCGGCGGCCTGTTTATCGCCGGCATCGGCGCAGGCAAGAAAGTGCTCCCTGGCAATATCCTCGGCAAGATCGAGCATGGGGTCGAAAACGTCACGTCCGTGACCGGCGAAATATGCCCGCATGCACAGGCTCTCCATGTCGAGCATCTCGTGAAGCAGGAAATTCAGATCCCTGCGGTTGATTACCTGGGCCATATCTTTATGAAACTTCTTCGGAATTCAGTTCTTAAAGTCAACAGGTTATGAATTTAAAGGTGGTTATTGGATGTTATTAGAACGTTTATTGTGAAGAAGATGAATAATTTGATTAGCATAGGGTTATTATATCTCCCTTATTTAGATGATCGAAAGGTTTCATGAAGTACTCGTAGGTAACCTATTATCGCGGTAATCAGGGTAATCTTATGCAACATTGGTTGTTCTGCGAGTTGTTGGTAATCATTGGTCAGCATGCTTCCCGGCTAAGTTTCATCGACGCTCATGCCATGGCTCCTCTTGCCGATTCCCGTTATAAGAAAGATTATTCATCGCGATTGTTTGACAAAGTACGAAGATGTTTACCAAACCAGAATTCCCGGTACGAAAAGGCATGGAAAAAACTGGATGTGGGCGATTGTTATCCCAATAGCGCTGCTTTCCTATCGGAAGTTTGGCAGGGTAAATCTTCCCTGATTTTATGTGAGGAGGATAGTATAACAGCCTATGCACTCAGGCAACAATATGCTGGTCACGCAGATGTCGAGATTGCTGAAGGCGATTGGAGAGAGCGATTCAAGCGCGGATTACCGCAGGCTCCACTGACGCTTTTTTCATTCGACCCGAACATGTATGATCGGCACGGACCAGCAAAAAAATCGAAGCATGAAAATATGTATCCTTCGGATATAAACTTGGTTATGGATACAGTTGATGTCGTATGCGGTGAAATTCTAATACAAATTTCGACATACAGCGCGAATAATGACAATGCACAGGATAAGGTAGTTGATTCTCTGGATAAACTCTTGAATGACGGTGGATTCATAAGAGCAGTCAAGATCAATGCAAATGGTAATATGATGTCACTGGTCTACACAAGAGACGTTGGTTGGATGGACGAGTTGAAATCGTTGTCGGATAGATTCGATGATTGGTTAGACCACATCAAGTGCTCAGTCCTGACGGTAAGTGGTAGGACAGGTGCTTGAGTATGCGACAAATGGCCATCACTACAGGTACCGTGAACTACTTGGGAGAATGGCCTCTGAAACCGCCGATAAAAGGAACTGTAGCCTGAAAAAAGAGTTTGGGCGACTCAGCATAAGTGATACCGGGGATGATTATTTCGATAGTGTGATCGAGAATCTACGCCAAGGCCAGCTTCGCATAATCTTCTTTCTCGAAGACTCGGGTAATGAGCTACGCAGCATCGTAGATTTTCTAAATAAGCAGACCGAGCGGACAGAGTTCCTCATTGTCGAAACACGTGCGTACGAGATAGATAATCTTCGCATCGTGGCGCCCACACTGAACATAGAACACGTCAATGGATTGCGGACAGCACTCAAGTGTTTTGCCGAGTATCTCGATCTCAAAACAGTCGATTCATAAGACGCTTTAATCATGTTTGATCGATACGACCCATCAGGTACTACAGAAGGCCAGTATCAACCGGGCTCTGATGGTCTGGTATTGCTCAATAAGTTAGGCATAACCGATGTTCTGGAAATGAATGATCTTGAGTTGGATTTGTTAGAACAGTTGTATGACGTAGTGTTATCAGAGGTTGAAATAGATCAGGTGATAACAGTAGCAGATGTTTTTGAGTGGCACCGCAAGTGGCTTGGTAACGTGTATGAATGGGCGGGGAAAGAGCGTTCTGTGAATATTGGTAAGGGGGATTTTCATTTTGCTGCTGCTGGGCAAATACCTTACTTATTAAAAGAGTTGGACAAAAAATATCTTAGCCAGTATACGCCTTGTGATCGAATGGGCGATGAACAACTCATTGAAGCTATTGCCATTGTGCAGGCAGAGTTCATTTTAGTTCATCCATTTCGTGAAGGTAATGGCAGGATTGCGCGTTTACTGGCAAATGTGATGACATTACAAGCAAACAGGCCTGAATTGGACTTTAGTTCATGGGATGGTAATAGAGATGATTACTTTCTAGCTATTCAAGCTGCGATGGATTGCAACTATGAACTAATGAAAGGTTTTGTCAGGCAAGCGTTACTGCACGGCGAGCAGAGCGCTTTGAATCTCTAAGTTTAGCTTCAATGGAGGAAATAGACTCCCGGGTTTCTATTGCCGTAGAACTGGCAATAGAACGGACACGCATTTTGCGTGCGATCTTTGCATTTCCAAGGTAGGTGTTTTTCAGGGAAAGCGCTTTTGGCCTCATAATAGCAAGTATAGCTTAAGTTCTTGCCCATAACTATACACTCATTCGGAACCCATTGCGGGGATACATCAGAGGCGAATACAACACTACAACCATGTGCGACGACACAGCTCATCGGGCTACATACCACCCGCTGTGTTCGCCCAGCAGGCAGCATGATATGATCCATTTTCCCTCACCTGCTGTGGGTCAGATCAGGGGGAAAGATCAGACTGCATGACAAACCAACCACACAGACAGCTTGCCGAGTTTATCATGCAACATAATTTGAGTGCCATAACGGCGGCACTATGTTTATCGGTCGCCATATCCTGCGGCGATCTGGAGCGGGCGGAGCCGGGTACCGACCAGGACAACATGGACATAAAACGCCCGACGATTGCGCTTATCATGAAATCTCTCGCAAATGAATTTTTTGTCACCATGGCAGAAGGGGCAAAGGCACATCAGGCTGCTAACCATGAGCGTTACACCCTGGTTATCAATGGCATAAAGAATGAAGTCGATCTTGCTCAGCAAGTTGCCCTAATCGATCAAATGATTGCTTCCAGGGTGGACGCCATCGTTATCTCACCGGCTAACTCAAAGGCGGTTATCCCCGCACTGGCAAGAGCGCATTCCGCAGGTATTGCCATTATCAATATAGACAACCGGTTGGAAAAAAAGATACTTGACGAGTATGACCTGAAAATTCCATTTGTCGGGCCGGACAATTTCCGCGGCGCTGAACGGGTTGGCGAATACCTTGCGTCAAAACTGACCGCCGGAGCGCAGGTCGCCATACTCGAAGGCGTGCCTACAGCTTTTAATTCGCAACGACGTACGGACGGGTTCCGAAAGGCAATGACCGATGCGGGAATGGATATCGTGGCGCAACAAAGTGCCCAATGGGACCAGACGTTGGCGGTGACGGTAACGGCGGCCATGCTGGTACATCATCCTGAACTGGCAGCTATCCTGTGCGGAAATGACAACATGGCTCTGGGCGCCGCGGCGGCCGTTGCCCAGGCTGGGAAGACGGGTGAATTAAAAATTGTCGGTTTCGATAATATTTCTGCGATTCATGACCTCATCAGGGAAGAAAAAGTATTGGCGACCATTGATCAGCACGCAGACCTGTTGGCTGTGTATGGAATCGAATATGCGCTTGAGGCATTATCTTCCGGTTCAACAATTGAAGATAAAACAACCCCATTGGATCTGATAACCAAAGTCTCTGTAGAGTAGCCGGGGGATGGCGTCGACTCGTTTAAGTATCTCGAACCTTAACAAGTCGTTTTCAACACCCGTTCTTACCGATGTCACCCTGACAATTGCGCGTGGCGAAATACATGCCATCGTAGGCGAAAATGGCGCCAGCAAAACAACCCTTGGCAGTATTCTTGCGGGCTTTCTGAGTATATAGGCGCCTCAATCCAGAAACTCGCGTTGCCGATACCGGGAACAGGCGTTTCCGTTGCATTAATTATTGCCCTTACGACGGTCATCGCGGGCCAGTTTATTTTGACCAGAACAGTACTGGGACGCTATATCACAGCCACAGGAACCAATGCCCAGGCAGCGAGGATGTCCGGAATCGATACCAGATTCTATCGCCTGCTGGTACTGGCTGTTTCAGGGGCTCTGGCAGGTCTCGGAGGTGTATTCAACGCAGCCTACCTCGGGTCAGCGGACCCGAATGCCGGCTCCGGTATGGAATTGGCTGCAATTGCCGCGGCCGTTATCGGCGGCACAAGTTTAATGGGTGGTCGCGGCACTATCATCGGCGCATTCGCAGGAGTTTTAATCGTCGCGGTATTGCAAAGCGGACTGGCGCAGATAGGAGTATCCGAACCGGCAAAACGTCTGATAACGGGGGGAGTAATAATTATTGCTGTCTTCCTTGACAGCTGGCGTATCCGCAGAGGTGGGCGACACATATAGCCCGGATATTGTGTCTTGACGGGACAGACTACCTGTGATTTAATTGTTGTTTATCTTATTCTAAAAGATAGATATGCAACAATATATTGCACGCACCGACCTGCTCGCCGCAGCTACCGGCCAGCTCTCAGAGGCCCCGGTAGTGGCATTGTTGGGGGCTCGACAGGTCGGCAAAACTACCCTGGCCGAGCAGGTGGTATCCGGGTGGCCAGGGCCATTCACGGTTTTCGACCTGGAGGTGGCCACCACACGGGAAGCGCTGTCGGTAACTCCGGAAAAGCTGCTGCGCGAGAGCGAGGGCCTGGTTGTCCTCGACGAGGTGCAGCGGATGCCGGAACTTTTTGAAGTACTGCGTCCGATCTGTGACAGCCGAAACCGGAAAGCAGTCTTTCTGCTGTTGGGTAGCGCTTCCTGGGACTTGATAAAAGGGGTTTCTGAAACGCTGGCAGGGCGGATCCTGTTCGTTGACGTAGGAGGCTTCTCTCTTGCCGAGGTAGGTCCACAAAACCAGGACCGACTCTGGATGCGCGGCGGCTTTCCACGAGCCTGGCTGGCGCCGTCAGCGGCGGCATGGACACGTTGGATGCAGTCCTTTACACGCACATTTCTGGAGCGGGACATTCCCGGGCTGGGGTCAAAGGTGTCTCCTGAGGCCCTGGGCCGCTTCTGGAGAATGCTGGCGCATTATCACGGACAAACCTGGAACGCGGCAGAGGTGGGGCGCTCGATGGACGTAAGTGTCACGGCAGCAAACCATTACCGCGACCTGCTGGCGGGATCTTTCATGCTGCGTGTACTGCCACCCTGGTTCGAGAGACTTGGCAAGCGCATAATCAAGTCTCCCAGGGTCTTCCTGCGCGATAGTGGGGTCTTGCATTTCCTGCTGGGGCTGGAAGAAATGAAGGAGTTACAGGTACATCCGCGCTATGGCGCCAGCTGGGAGGGGTTCGCCCTGGAGCAGACGCTCAATGCGCATGGTGAACGCGATGCCTATTTCTACAGGACCCAGCGTGGCGCTGAGCTGGACCTGATGTTATTACGGCGCGGACGGCGCTGGGGCTTCGAGTTCAAATGCACCGACGCCCCACGAACGACGAAATCCATGCACGTGGTGATCGAAGACCTGGGGCTGGAGCACTTGTGGGTAATCTATCCCGGTGACCGGGAGTATCCTCTCACTGACACCATCAGCGCCTTGCCATTGAAAAAAATCCATGACATCGAACTGCGGCCGACCCTCATTTCGTGAGGGTAATGGAAGGATTGCGCGTTTGCTGGCAAATGTGATGGCTTTACAGTCAAACAAGCCGGAATTAGATTTTAGTTCATGGGATAGAAATAAAGAGGATTATTTTCTTGCCATTCAAGTTGCTATGGGCTGCAACTATGAGCCAATGAAAGGTTTCGTCAGGCAAGCGTTATTCCATGGCGAACAAGGCGTTTTGAATGCATGAGCTTTGTTTCAATAGAGCTGATGGACTCCTGGGTTTCTATTGCCGTAGAACTGGCAATAGAACGAACCCGCATTTTGCGTGTAATCTTTGCATTTCCAAGGTAGGTGTTTTTCAGGACAAGCGCTTTTGATCTCATGGAACGAAGTATAGCATACGGAAGAATAATGTACTGATCTGTATCTAACAAGGCACGCCGGCAATACGCCCACCATCGACCACGATGCAATGGCCGTGCACGTAGCTGGCCAGTTCCGATACCAGAAACAGGACCACGTTGGCGATCTCTTCCGGTTCGGCAATCCGGCCCAGGGGGATGCCTGCTTTTGCTTCTTTGAGGAATTCAGGATCGGACCAGTATTCCTCGATTAACGGGGTCCTGACCCAGCCGGGCGCAATGGCGTTGACCCGTACACCTGTTTCAGCCAGTTCCTTGGCCAGATAGGCGGTAAGCTTGGTCAGGCTGATCTTGGAAATGCCGTAAGGGCCTTCATCCGCGATCACGTCAAATGCGCTATCGGATGCGATAGTTACGATATTGCCGGAGCCTTGTTTGACCATAAGCGGCGCCAGTCGCTGACAAAGCAGCAGACAACTTTTGAAATTCACATTCTGTACGTGGTCCCAGTCTGCCTCACTGATTTCAAGCAACGGCTGAGGATACTTGTGAACCGCAGCGACATTAACCAGTATGTCTATGCGATTGAATTCATCGGTTGCCCGTTTGACCAGATCATCTATTTCCCCGGTCACGGCTAGATCGGCATAGACCGGCAACACAACGCCGCCACGTTCAAGAATTAATCGCCGTGTCTCCTCAAGCCTGTCAGACGCAGACGGCCGGTCTGTCGCAACCACTTTAGCGCCCTGTTGCGCCAATGTGACGGCTACGGCCCGGCCGATACCGCCCGCCGCGCCCGTGACCAGCGCAACCTTGGCTTCCTGTGAAAGCGGATTTCCACGGGAATTCATATATTCACCAGTATCTTATTCAGGAACTGCAAAAATCCCATCGGCAAAGGCTTGAGTGATTTCGTTATATGGAGCACAAACCGACATCTTCAATGGATTGTCCTGCGAGCAGTTATATACCGTTTTGGAATGGGAATAGTTAGAAAATCCCTGCTGCCCACCATGGCATCCTATCCCGCTGGCGCCAATGCCACCGAACGGCGCGGTGGGTTCGGCAGCCTGAAAACCAAAAACATTAATACCTGCGCCACCGGAAACGATACCTTTCTTAAATTGTTCAACCGCCTCCGGCTGGCGGCTCATGGTCACCAGGTAAGATGCCAATGGTCGTTCACGACTATTGATATAAGTATATGCCTCATCCAGTGTTTGATAGGTTTTAACCGGTGTGATCGGGCCAAAAGTTTCTTCCCGCATGACTTCCAGGTCTTCCGACGGGTTCACAACCAGGTACATTGGCATTTGTCGCCGCGTGCGATCAGGCTCTTCATCATTCAATGCAATAACCTGAGTTCCGCTCGCCCTGGCCTCCTCCAGGGCGCCAATCAAACGGTCATAGTGGCGTTCGTTGATAATCCCTGTCACGTCCGGGTGACCAATGAAACTGGGGTAAGCTTCCTGCCATACTTTCTGCGCTATCTCCAACCATTGGTCCAGCAGGTTTTCCGGTACCAGCGCATAGTCGGGTGAGGTGCAAATCTGTCCACTCTTGCAAAACTTGAAACTTAAATATTCTTTAATCAGTTGCTCATCAACACCATCTTCAAGAAAGATGGTTGGGTTCTTACCACCTAACTCCAACGTAATCGGCGTCAGGTTCCTGGCCGCGGCTTGCATAACGAGTCGACCCACGTTGGTATTACCCGTATAGGTCAAATGGTCCCAGGGAATTTGTGCAAAGTACTGCGAAAATTCAACCCCGCCGATAACAATCGCCAACACCTCTTCAGAGAAATACCTGCCCACGTTTTCCTGTAAAAGTTCAGCGGTAGCAGGGGCCAATTCAGACATTTTAACAATCACTCGGTTCCCTGCGGCAAGCATGTCGCACACCATGACCAGAGAACACTCAATCGGGAAGTTCCACGGCGCGATATTACCCATTACGCCCTTGGGTTGCCGCATAACCTGACAACTGGATGACCCATGCACCACGTCCAGCAGAGGTCGCTCCTCCGGCGCCATCCACTCCTGGAGATGAGCCTGTGCATTTCGACACCGGCCTAATACGCCACCTGTTTCAAACAGGTCGGTAATCAAGGGAGGATGCGAATCGAAATCCTCCGTGAGAGCCGCCCGAATAGGATGACGTAAATCAACCATCATTTTCTCAAGGGATTGCAACCACGCCATTCTTTCTTCATAAGAAGGGTTGTTGTTGGCCAGAAATGCGGCTTTTTGTTTTTCGAACAGTCTGTCCAGTTCCAAGTTGCTTGTATCTGTCATTTCAATAACCTCAATAATCAGTTTAGTTAATATTTGTAATTACATGTGCCGGTTTTAGCTTAAGTTAACGATGAAAAATCATATTTGTCCAAAACCAGATTCGCTTTCTCTATGATCTCTTCAATTTCGTCTACCGTATGCACAAATGAGAGGTAAATGTGGTTAGACGTCGGCAGTGTCAATATCACCCCTTCATTTATCAGGGCCAGGAAAAAAAGAGAAAGCACTTCCAGGTCTAAATTGACGAAATTTTCAAAAGTCGGTTTTTTATCAGACAGAAATAATTGCAGCAGCGGACCAATTTGATTGACATGACAGGGAATGCCGCGAGTCTGAAAAGCCCGGCGAATTCCCCGAGCCAGTCTTTCGCCAATTTCAAAAAGGTGATTATATTGATTGTCTGCATCCAAATCACGATAGGTGTGGATTGCGCCAATTGACGCGGCAATAGCGGCGGTGCCGTCATTGGCGGTACCCGATTGAAACACTTTTGCCACGCCGGCCGGCGCGTTCGGGTCAACGACCTGCATGATCTCTTCCCTGCCGACAACGGCGGCCAGACGTTCCCCCGCGGCAACGGCCTTGCCCAGGGTAGCCAGGTCCGGTGTCACACCATAAAAAGACTGGGCTCCGCCCAACGCCAGTCGCATCCCGGTGATCACCTCGTCAAATATTAACACAATGCCGTTCTGCGAGGTGATTTCCCGGAGTGATTGCAAGTATTCCCTGCTGCTGCCCCACAAACCACCCGCATGCATTGCCGGGTCGAGGATAACGGCGGCGATGTCGTCATTTTGCTTTATAACCCTTTCAATGGCGTCTATATCGCTATAGTTGACTAGAATCCTTGAATGGCTTTTTCATTTACAAAAAGGTCAAGTTTTTGCGATGCACAACATCTGATAACCACATGCTTGTCGGTATGAGGCGAAGCTTCGCTAGGGGTTGATGAACTGATACTCCTGGACTTCGCGCCCACCGTTGATGAACTGGAAAGCCTCCTGAACAACCTGGCTGGGGAATACATGGAGTTTGTATCATCACTATAGCCCGGTTTGCCGGTAAATATCACATGGTCATCGAACAACAGACATGAAAGGACAAATGATGGATATGCCGCTCACCATTACCACGGTAATGCGCCATGCGGAAATGTACCACGGTGAGCGGGAAATAGTATCAGCAATAAACGAACGCGATATCCGGCGTGCGAACTATTCCGATGTCTTCCGGCGCGCGCGCAAACTGTTCAATGCCTTGCAGGCCCTCGACTGTCAGCCGGGCGACAGGATCGCAACACTGGCATGGAACCACCAGCAGCACCTTGAACTCTACTATGGAGTAATCTGCGGAGGTTACGTGCTGCACACCATCAATCCGCGGCTGTTTGATAACCAGATTGCCTATATTATCAACCACGCAGATGATAAATGGATAGTTACCGACCAGGATTTTGTGCCTCTGCTGGAACGGCTGGCGCCCCAACTCAAAAAGGTCAAAGGCATAGTAATATTGAATGCAAACGGTGGGTCACCGGAAACCACACTTACCAATGTACACAGCTATGAACAACTGTTAGCCGGCCAGAATGACAACTGCAGTTGGCCGGAACTGGACGAAACATCGGCATGCGCGATGTGCTATACATCCGGCACAACAGGGAATCCCAAAGGGGTGCTTTATTCCCACAGGTCACTGTTACTGCACGCACTATCCGTCTCATTGCTGGATACCGATGGCCTCAGCATCAACGATACCATTATGCCCGTTGTACCCATGTTTCATGTGAATGCCTGGGGCTTGCCTTTCCGCGCGCCGTTAGCGGGCGCCAAGATCGTGTTCCCTGACCGCTATATGGGAAATCCCCGGGTGCTGAGCAATCTTATCGCCAGGGAAGAGGTCACTTATGCCGTCAGTGTACCGACAATCTGGCAGATGCTGCTTGATCACCTGGATCAATCAAACGGAAACCTGAAATCCCTGCGCAAGGCAGTTGTCGGCGGCGGCGCCTGCCCATTGTCTCTATTCCAGCGTTTTAAGGAAGATTATGGAGTCGAACTGGCTCAGGGCTGGGGGATGACCGAACTTTGCTCAGCCGGCACACTCAATGTACCCGGCCCCGACTTTGATTTGCTGAATGATGAAGAAAGGAAACGATATTCCCTCAAACAGGGCAGGCCTATTTTTGGCCTGCAGGTGAAGATAACTGATGATGAGGATAATGCGTTGCCCTGGGATAGCGCCTCGGCAGGACACCTGAAGGTAAAGGGACCGACTGTATGCAGTGATTATTTCGGATCAACAGAGACAGAAGCCGCGGTCGATGCAGCCGGCTGGTTTATGACCGGGGACGTGGCAACCATAGACCCCGATGGCACTATTCAGGTTACCGACAGGTCGAAAGACCTGATCAAGTCCGGCGGTGAATGGATCAGTTCCATCGACCTCGAGAACTGCGCCATGACACATCCCGCCATTGCCGAAGCGGCCGTGGTCGGCGCCGTGCACGAGAAATGGAATGAACGCCCCTTGTTGATTGCCGTCAAAAAACCAAATCAGACGGTATCCAAAGATGACATGCTGGCCTGGTTCGACGGTAAGGTGGCAAGCTGGTGGAAACCTGACGATGTCATCTTTGTTGAACAACTGCCCCACACCGCCACGGGGAAGGTCAGCAAATTATCCCTGCGGGAACAATACAGAGGTAATCTAATCGCTAAACCAGCTCAGGCTTAACATCTTGAATCCCCTTTTTGAGCGCTTTCAGGTGTTCCAGGTATGTTTCAAATGAATTCTCGCTAACTGGGAAGTTTTTCATCATATCTTCCACCAGGCGATGTCTTTTCGGGCTATTGGTTTCACGGCCAAGTATCTGAACAACAACCTCTCTTGTCTCCGGCAGCATCATCTTTGCCATATCCCGCCCGAGTAGTTGTGCACCGGAACGTATATAATCAAAGTCATCTACATCAAGCAAATCTCCATGATCATTGTATAATCGCTTTTGGTTGCCTGCATCCAGATAGTTGGACATAAGGTATGCAAGGTCTTGTGCGTCCTTGCTATCGCCAGGTGAGCGATCTTGCCATGCAATAATCTTCAGAACAGCCAGCCCAGCAGGTGTCGCAAATTGGATATCAAGTGACGGGTTGTCGTTAAGCCTCACTATCAATGCGTTCCGGTAAGCATCCTCAAATCCCAATACATTCATTATTCTGTTACCAGGCGGCCAGGTTATTTCCTTACCAGGGTGCTCCAGCGGGCCAAAGGGGATAATATCGAGTGGCAGTTTTTTCTTGTAGAATAACCTGTGTGGAGCACTAGTCGTCGTAAACAAACCGGTGGCTGTAAGTTTATCTTTGAGAGTTTGAAATTCATGCCAACTGGAGACTTCTATGCCCAAATCCGTGTCAGCGGTAGCGCGTTTGACCGGGACATCATATCCGTAATGTAAAATTATATCCCTGGCTGTCGCGCCCATAACGAAGTAGCAAATCCGACTTGCTGCAGTTACATTCTCAATTGCCCGGAATAGCTCCACCAGTTCCGGTTCAATTTTCCCGGATAAGTCCAGCAAGTTCTCGCTCATAAATCATCTTTGCAGTTTCAATATTTCTGACGTCTCCTGTTGCCATTAAATCGGCATAAATCAGCAGCGGAGGCACCAGTTCATGATGGGGCCAGGCATATTCGTCCTGCCAGAAAGCTTCCAGTATCTCCACGTTACCATCAGGGTCTTTTTTCAACTTATTCATCAGTAACAGTTGCACCGGCTGGTCCCGTGTATAAACAATCACCTTCTCCGGCCGCAGATATCCCGTGAGTTTTGCCGCTGCCACTTCTCCACCCCAGTAGGCTTGTAAATCGGTGATCTCAGCTTGTGTCCACCATTTGCTGTCAACCGCACTGTAATGCCCCATTACCAGCTTTGGCCGCAGCAACTCTGGGTAAGTAGTGACCCAGCGTTCGAGCAGCTTTTCTTTATTTATAAGCCCGGGGCTACCTGTGTACACATCCATAAGGTAACCCAGCTCTCTCAGGTCGTTGATTACCCGTGCCACAGTACCTAAAGCGACACCGGCTGTCTTTGCGATTGTGCGATAGGATTTAAACACCAGTTTGGGTTCACAGAGCAACGCAAACAGCAGTTTCAAACCACTTGGCTGGAAGACACGAGCAGCTGGTTTGCGGTAACGATCTTCAACGGGTTGGTTGCCTTTGACATAGACATATACAGGCGGTTCATTAAAGTAAGCGTTTCCTGCCAGGTCGAGGAACGATATATTCATCGCTTTCAAACGCTCGGCCATCCTGGGGTTTACGTAGTTCGTAACGATTAACCCTTTTTGCGGGAAGGATTGCAATAGATGAACTATCATCCCGAGGTTGGTCATGGTCAGCCGGTACTTCACTTCCACCACAAACTCCCGGTTGATTCCCGGACCATTCAGGTGCACCAAGGCATCTGCCTGGCGATGTAAGATATCGGCTTTACTTCCAACTTGCCTTGGACCAATATCCAATTGCAATTCCGCTATTTCCAATTGCAATCCCGTAGTAATGCGAAATACATCCAGGGCAGCCTTAAGAATATCTGTCTCTCGATATAATCCTTTTCCGTATACGGCATCAATCATATTGTTCACTAAATTGTTATGTTCATAATTAGGGAACATATCATTGTAGTGAACGACTGTCAAGCATGTTGTCCCGATGTATCTATATTCACACTAGCTGATATAACTGAAACAATCTGGTATATATTTATCACCTGATACTGTTTGACATGGTCGAATGATTGTATTATTGTCGTTCCGAGTTGGGCGCCGATTTGATATTCAGCTTGCGGGCGCATTATAAATACGGCTAAAGAGAGCGAACCTGCTTTAGCGACCAAGCTGAATGCGGGTTTTTTTGTGCCTTGCGGCGATAACACGCACTCAGCCAGGTACTTTCATCAGGTGGACTCTTCTGGAGCTTGCTGATTTAACTGTTCAGCCTGTCTCTCTCCGGCGCAGTTGCCGGGGAGAAACACGGGCACAGGAGGTAACATGGCTAAAATCAATCCTGATCGATACGGGGTGAATACCCTGGCGGTGCGCGCCGGCCGGCAACCCACCGGGGAAGGAGAACACAGCGAACCGTTGTTCCTGACTTCCAGTTTTGTCTTCAGGGACGCAGCCCAGGCCGCGGCTAGGTTTGCCGAGGACGAACCCGGCAATATCTATTCCAGGTTCACCAATCCCACGGTACGTGTCTTTGAAGAACGGCTGGCTGCTATGGAAGGCGCTGAACGCTGTATTGCAACGTCTTCGGGAATGGGCGCCATTATGAGCACCTGTCTGGGCCTGTTGAAAGCCGACGATCACCTTGTCTCCTCGCGCAGCGTCTTCGGCACGACGGTGAACCTGTTCAACAAGATCCTGAGTAAATTCGATATCGCAACCAGTTATGTCGAACTCAGCGATTACGCGGCCTGGGAGGCGGCGATTACTGAAAAAACGCGCCTGTTGTACCTGGAGACTCCATCCAACCCGTTGACGGAAGTTGCCGATATTCAACGCCTGGCCGACATCGCCCATAGTCATGGCTGTCTGCTGGTGGTGGATAATTGCTTTTGTACACCGGCCTTGCAGCAGCCTTTCCCGCTTGGCGCCGATATCGTCATCCATTCGGCGACAAAATACCTGGACGGTCAGGGGCGCTGCGTCGGCGGCGCCGTGCTGGGCAGCGAAGAACTGCTGGGAGAAAACATATTCAATGTCCTCAAGTATGGCGGTACGACGATGAGTCCGTTTAACGCCTGGGTCTTTTTAAAAGGACTGGAAACCTTGAGCCTGCGGATGCAATCCCACAGCCGCAATGCCGCAGAGATCGCCGATTGGTTAAGCGCCCGGGCTGGAATAGAAAAGGTCTACTTTCCGGGACTGGCCGATCACCCGCAACACGAACTGGCGGTGCGTCAGCAGAAAGACTTCGGCGGCATTGTCAGCTTCGTCATTGAAGGAGGAAAAAAAGCGGCATGGCAGCTTATCGATCATATTGAGTTGTTCTCGATCACCGCGAATCTCGGCGACAGCAAGAGCACGATTACCCATCCTGCCACCACTACCCATAACAGGCTGACGGATGAAGAGAAGGCGCAATCCGGTATTACGCCCGGCTTAATCCGGCTGTCAATCGGTCACGAAGACGTATCCGACCTCAAGAATGACCTGCATATGGCATTGACCCAGGCCAGGATAGCCGATACTAAAAATCGTATCTGATATTAAATCCGAACCAGCGTGGAGCTCGAAATGATATTTCGTTACAACCACAGGCCGTCGCAATATCAAAGCCCTGAATACCTGCCCTTTCGTCTGTGACATTATTTACTTTAAATCCCGCCTGCCAATGGTCGTCTTCGCTGCTCCAACCCAGACCCAGGTTGACCATAGTGTATGAATCAAATTTATCAGCGCTATAATTTCTCAAGTTATAATAATATTTATCCGAATAACTGATATCTCCGGTTATGTTCATCATGCCATTCAACATGGGCCATTCATAACGCGCCAGGGCGGTGAATTGAAATTCCGGCGCATACGTTGGATTAACATCCAGTAATATCGACGAACCAATACTATTTGGAACATCTTCAACGGTTGCATCAAACCAACTTAAACTCATCAAGGCATCGAAGCCCTTAAATGGTGTGGTCTGTAGTTCCAACTCAACACCATAATTTTCGGCATCTGCGTTGATGACTACACCACCGACACCGGTAAACAAGAACGCCTGGTAATCAGAGTAATCATAGTAGAATATGGAACCATTCAGGCGCGTGCTGCCTCCTAATAATGTCGCTTTAAAACCACCCTCATAACTCAGCAAAACCTCTTCCTTGTAAGGAATTGCACTATTACCATTACCGCCGTTTACAAACTGTAATGACACATAGGAACCCAATATGGGAGCATTAAAGCTACCGGCCTTCACACCACGATTGACGCCGGCATAAAGCAGCAGATCATCCGTCGCCTGGTAATCAATTTGTATTTTACCCGCCCATAAGGTATCTGACGTACTAGTGGTGATACTGGTATCGGCGGGTAATCCCGGTACCGCAGTTAAGCCATTGATCTTCGGACCCTGATGTATGGCGCGTGGATCAGAGCTGGCAACATAGATGCCTGCATCCATTTCAAAATCCTTCTCTTCCTGGATAAGCCGCAGCCCACCGATAAGGGTAATTTGAGTAGTAATATCCCATTCGTATTGACCAAAAACAGAATACGATTCTGTCTCCAGTACTGCGTCAGTGCCAACATCAATCGGAGGCCCTGCAACTCCTCCCGGACTTATTTTAAGGCCGTTATCCGAATCGGTATCGATATTCAGATAGTAAAAACCCAGCACCCAACTGCTTTGATCCGTTTGTCCGCTTAAACGCACTTCCTGGGTAAAGCTGGTCGCATCAACAGCGGCATAGTTCGCCAGTTGGTTTACGGGTGCGGAATCCACATCGATAAACAACAATTTTTCATAATCCTTAAAATCTGAAACCATTGTCAGCCTGATTGAATCATTCAGATCATATTCAATCCTGCCATTGATACCCCAGGTGTCAGTATGCCCTGAATCTTTGAAGGCAAAATCACCAGACGTTTTGAAATCTTCACCATCGGGATCAAGATAACCAAAGAAATCTGTGCCGGGTGGGCGCCCTACATCCACCAAACCATCAGCGCCAAAAGCTCCGGTAGCGTTATTGAAAAAGTCATCCGGCATTCCATTATCATCTTGATCGGAACCGAAGTCTGAACCATCGGCAGCTATGCTACGTCGAGTTTCACCGGCAGGTGTATCAATAACATCGATCAATTCGCCCGTGGCGTTATAAACGCCTGTTGTCGGTTTTGATTGATATGGGCCGGTGGCAACATCCGTACCGGCTACATTAGCAGAGACAGACACAGACAGGTCCTCATTGGGCTCGAACAATAAAGCGCCGCGCAACGCAAATGTATCATCATCACCCAGATCTGCACCGGCGCCGATTCCTGGTGGCGCCCCAACTGCATCCAGAGGATAAAGGTTATCAAGGTAACCATCGTGCTGGTTATATAAAAAGGCTGCTCGTCCTGCGACAGTATCGCTTAAAGCACCACCCACGGCGCCTTCAACCCGCCATTGGTCCGCATCGGCAGAGGTATCGAAAAGACCATATGTCAAGTCCAGGTAACCTTCGGTTCCGTCAAAACTGGGTTTGTTGCTGATATAATTAACCAGTCCCCCTGTCGCATTACGACCATAAAGTGTCCCTTGCGGACCTTTGAGTACTTCCGCCCGGTCGATATCAAACACGGCAAAGGTCTGCGCCTGGGCGATAGCGAAGTAACCTTCATCAAGATAGACAGCCGTTGGCGCCTCAATGACGTCGTTAAAATCATTCTGAGTCACACCGCGAATGGAAAATTGGGTATTTTGTCCGGCCAGGTTACCACTGATGTGAACGCCGGGAGAGAAGGCGGCAATGTCAAAACTTTCCTCAATGCCAAGCGCCTTCATTTGCTCACCGGTAAAAGCAGTAATGGCAATGCCAACATCCTGCAGGCCCTGTTCACGTTTTTGCGCCGTAACTACGACTTCCTCCAGTACCCCCTGTGCAAAAGATGATGTTGGGAGGGAAACCGATAATAATGTAAGGATGAGCGGAAATAGCCGATTTTTTTGGCGGATGAGTACGTTTATCATGAGTGTCCTCCTAAAATAGATGCGCTTATCAGCTAAAATTATTCCCTGTATTACAATCGCTTGTAATTAAATGTATATAGGAAGATTGTAGCTTTCCTCCAACAGACTTATCGAACATTTTAATCTTAAAATAGCAATAATGTAAAGAGGAGCATTATTTCATCAGCTATTCCCGCTAATATTATCAACGTGTTGTAATTACACAACTTTTGTTCTGCAAAATGTCGTAGCATATATCAGTTTCAGAATTCTGGTATAAAGACATATTAAATAAAATAACCGGAGATGAAGCATGGCAAACCAGCATATACAACCCGATGAGCTCTGGCCCTCAGCCCAGTACGGTTTTTCCCAAGTCGTTGTCTCTACCGGGACAAAGATCATTCATTGCGCCGGGCAAACCGCCTGGGATAAGGATATGAATTTAGTAGGCGGGGACGACCTGGAACAACAGACAGGCCAGGCACTGGAGAACATACAATCCGCCCTGGCCGCCGCGGGCGCTACCATAAAAGACGTGGTGCGCCTGGATATTTACGTGGTGGACTACAATCCCGATAAAATTCCTGCCATAGGCGCTGCCATGGGTCGGTATTTTGATCCGGAACACCTGCCGGCAAATACCTTGCTGGGCATACAGGCCCTGGCCATGCCGGAGTTTTTAGTGGAGATTACCGCAACGGCAGTGGTTGATGGGTAACACCATCTCCGGGCTTGACGAGATCTGTTTTTTTTATGGGCCGGTAATATTTTCCGACAACTGCATTACTCCAGTCAGTTATCTCAGGAATATCAGACGTGTCTATCTCCTCATCCGTCATTAAAGCCAAATTTTCGACTTCAGTATTTTGTTTTTTTGTACGCTTGCTCATAAATCAGTCTCTCTTTCCTGGTTGCCTTCCTGGCCGAAATAATTCGTATAATTTCCTCATGTTCGTCTTCAATAATAGTATGTGCGACAAGAAGCAGAACAACACCATTGACCATACCCAACGTTTGCCAGCGTTCCTCACTACTTTTATGACGATCCCGGGTAGTTAAATGCCAAGGGTCAGCAAACACCAGACAGGCAGTCTCAAAAGAAACTCTGTGCTTTGTCCGATTAGCGCGGTCCTTGTCATGCTTCCATTCAAAACGCATTACATAATTGTAGCTATATAAATATAATTAGCAAGAACGTCCGGTTTTTAAATCCCGCTTCAGGAAGATGTGATACAAATTCAGATGTGGCTAGGATATGATATAATCTCAACGTCACAGTCCTGGTCTATGTCGGAGGGGGTGCCAGATGCATGCCAAAGTTGAGCCTGAAGTAAAAAGAGTTTCCACCTATTGTTATCAGTGCGTAAACGGTCCGGATTTACTGACCGTGGAAACCGTTGACGGCGTAGCCACCAAAATTGAGCCCAATTTCGACTTGAAAGGCGAACACCCTGCCGACGGCAAGGTCTGCGTCAAGCCATTCGGGCTGGTGCAGAAACTGTATAACCCGCACCGCATCAAAAAACCCATGAAACGCACCAACCCGAAAAAGGGTCGGCATGAAGAGCCCGGTTGGGTGGAAATCAGTTGGGACGAGGCCCTGGATATCGTCGCCGACAAGATGAACGCCACCCGGGCCAAAGGCGTTATGGATGAGAACGGCAACCCGCGCCTGGCCTTCACCACCGGCGGCGCGGCCACACCTTTCAAATATATGGGCAGCTTCCCGGCGCTGTTGTTCGCATGGGGTCCCTTCGACCAGAGCCTGGGGGCCGGCGGCACGGTCAAGTGTTACCACACCGAACACATGTTCGGCGAGCTCTGGCACCGGGCCTTCACCATCCTGCCGGATACGCCCCGCTGTGAATACCTGATTTCGTTCGGCAGTAATATCGACGCCTCCGGCGGCGTTACCGGGGTGCGGCGCCATGCCGATGCCCGCAAGCGCGGCATGAAACGCATACAGTTTGAACCCCACCTGTCGGTGACCGGCGCCAGCGCCACGGAATGGATACCCATCAAGACCAAGACCGATAACGCGGTATTGTATTCCATGCTGCACGTCATGCTGCACGAGACTCCCATCGACAAGCTGGATGTGCCGTTCCTGAAAAACCGTACGGCGTCGCCTTACCTGGTGGGGCCTAATGGATTTTACCTGCGTGACCCGGAAACAAAAAAGCCGCTGCTGTGGGACAATAGCTCAAACCAGGCAGTGCCTTATGATCAAGCCGCTACGGATCCGGCCCTGACCGGCACCTTTACGGTGGTCAACGCGATCGAGATCGGCGCCGATGAAGAGACCTGGCGCTACGACAGTGTCGAGGGCGCTACCGGGCTGGAAAAAACCAGGCAGTTGCTTGCCGATAAAACCCCCGAGTGGGCGGCCGGGATTTCCGAAGTCCCCGCCGCGACCATTCGCCGCATCACCAATGAGTACCTGTCCCATGCCCATATCGGCGAGACCGAGGTAGTGGACGGCCGCACCCTGCCGTTCCGACCTGTAGCAACGGTCCTGGGCAAATCCGTTAATAACGGCTGGGGCGCGTTTGAATGCGTCTGGGCCCATACCATGATGCAGGTGCTGGTGGGTGCGCTGGAGGTGTCCGGCGGTATGCTGGGCAGCACCACCCACGTGGCCGGCGATACGGACTGGGAGAGGTCGTTAACGGTGGACGTCGGGGAAGACGGCTTTATGACCCACACGTTTACTCCCACGGACAAGGAAGGCTGGGATGCCAACCCCTTTACCCGTCATGCCCATAACAGCCTGACCCCCATGGGGGGCGACAAGATGGGTGCGCAACTGTTCGGTTCCACCACGTTGGCCTGGTTGAGACTACAGGGACGCGCAGCCGAGAGCTGGCCGAAACCAAACCCGCCGGACATCTGGTTCGTCTATAAATGCAACCCCGCCATTTCCCATTCCGAAACAAACAGGATGGGGGATGCGATGGCGGAATTTCCTTTTACCGCCACGTTTGCCTACACCCTGGATGAGACTAACCACTACGCCGATGTGATCATGCCTGAGGCGACCGACCTGGAAAGCGACCAGCTGCACCGGATCGGCGGCGGGCACTATCTTGAGAATCACTGGGAAACGGAAGGCTGGGCCTTGCGCCAGGCGGTGGTAGAACCGCTGCACGAGGCAAAAGACTTCAGTTGGATCGCCAACGAACTGGCCAAACGCACCGGCTTGCTGGAAGCCTATAACGGCGCCATCAACGCCGGGGTGTGCGGCATCCCCCTGCAAACCGACGATTATGACTTCTCGCTGGACCTGGACAAGGAACACTCGCAGGATAATATCTGGAATGCGGTGAGCAAGGCTGCCAGCCATGACCTGAGCGGCGGCAAGGAAATCCTGGACCTGGACTGGTTCCGGCAGAACGGGTTCAAGACCCGTCCCTATTCCCGCCTGAACTGGTACCTGTACCACAAGCTGGAAGACCTGGGGCTGCGCTTTGAACTGCCTTACCAGGAACGTTATTACCGCATGGGCAAGCAACTGGCCAATCGCCTGCACGAGACCGGGGTGCATTGGTGGGACAAACAACTGGAGGAATATCAGCCCCTGCCCGAATTCGAGGATTTGAACAAGCTCTGGGACGAAATCATCGAGCGCAACCACGACGTCAAGGCAGCGGACTATCCGTTCTGGCTACTCACCGGCCGCAGCATGCAATACGCCTGGGGCTCCAACGTGGGCATACCATTGATGAAAGAAGTAGCTGACAACGTGTACGGCCACGACGGCATTATCATGAATGCCAATAAAGCGGAGGAAATGGGTATTGAAGACGGCGATCTCATTGAGGTCACCTCGCCGGTCAATTCCACCCGCGGTTACGCCCGCCTGCGCCAGGGGGTGCGACCCGACGTGGTGGTGATGATCGCCCAGTTCGGCCAGTGGAAGATGCCGTTCGCCAAAGACCTGAAACGACCGGGGCTGAACTCCCTGGTCCCCATGAACGTCGACTCGCTGGATGGCGGCGGTTCCAGTATCGACGGCACCAAGGTATATGTAACACGCATAGGAGCAGGAATATGATTGGTTATGTCGTGGTAGATGACTGGATACCGGCGTTCGCCGGTATTGCGATTGTGGGAGCAGGAATATGATTGGTTATGTCGTGGTAGATGACTGGATACCGGCGTTCGCCGGTATTGCGATTGTGGGGGCAGGAATATGATTGGTTATGTCGTGGTAGATGACTGGATACCGGCGTTCTCCGGTATGCTTGCCCTGGCATGTCGTAAGGCAGGGGCGATTGTGGGAGCAGGACTATGACGCGCTATGTCATGATTGCGGACATGAACCGCTGCGTCGGTTGCCAGACCTGCACCGCGGCCTGCAAACATACCAATGCCACTCCGCCGGGCGTGCAGTGGCGCAAGGTGCTGGACGTTGAATGGGGTGAGTTCCCTGACGTACAACGCCTGTTTATGCCGGTAGGCTGCCAGCACTGCGCGGACCCGCCCTGTATGCACGTCTGTCCCAGCACCGCGACGGGACAACGGGAAGACGGTATTGTCACCATTGATTACGACCTGTGCATCGGTTGCAGTTATTGCACCGTGGCCTGCCCCTACCAGGCCCGCTACAAGGTGGACAGGCCGGAATTTGCATTCGGCGACCTGCCCACCGAGAACGAAGAGAAGCGTTTCGATGAACGCACCATGGGCGTGGCGCAGAAATGCACCTTCTGTTCCGACCGGGTGGACTCCGGCGTTGCCAAGGGGCTTACTCCCGGCATCGACCCCGAAGCCACGCCGGCCTGTGTTAACTCCTGCATAGCCGATGCCCTGAGTTTCGGCGACATAGAGGACGAAAACAGCAACGTATCGGAGTTGCTGGCCGAGAACACCTGGTTCCAGATGCACGCCGAACTGGGTACGGAACCGGGCTTTTATTACCTGTGGGATAAAGAATTACCCGAAGAAATGCAGGGGGATATGCAGGGTGAATA
This sequence comes from Gammaproteobacteria bacterium, assembly GCA_965222155.1. Taxonomy (GTDB): domain Bacteria; phylum Pseudomonadota; class Gammaproteobacteria; order Eutrophobiales; family Eutrophobiaceae; genus JAAXHV01. The sequence continues at coordinate 73,233 of CBDCTH010000001.1, read as the reverse complement.
GTACTTTCGGAAATGCACTACAGACTCAATGGGACTGGCGCGGCGCTCTGGCCGTCATTCCGGCGCAGGCCGGAATCCATTAAAATGTTCCGGCGCAGGCCGGAATCCATTAAAATGTTTATCGCCTGCGATAAATTGGCTTTATAAGATTTACTGTTCTACTGGATTCCGGCTTGTGCCGGAATGACGAATAAGAGCAGTAACAAACAACACTGGGTTACAACGTCCAGGACAGGTTTGGTGAACTATGCAAAATACTTTCGGAAATGCCTTACAGACCCAGTGGGACTGGCGCGCTGCAGGTAATTTCATGTTTGGCGGCAGCGGCGGCGCCCTGATACTGATGGCGGCTATCTCATCCTGGCCGAACACACCGACACTGGTCATCGGCCTGGCGGCGCTACTGTTCGTGAGCCTGGGATTATTTCTCGTGTGGTTGGAGATCGGCCGGCCCTGGCGTTTCCTGCACGTATTTTTTCATCCCCAGACTTCCTGGATGACCCGGGAAGCATCTGTCTCGGTATTGCTGTTCGCCGCTACCTTCATAGGCGTGTTGATGCAGGCGCCTGCGCTGCTGGCCAGCGCCGGCCTGCTGGGTTTCCTGTTCCTCTATTGCCAGGGCAGAATCCTGAAGGCCAGCAAAGGCATTCCGGCCTGGCGGGAACCGGCGGTGGTGCCGCTGATCATCAGTACCGGCCTTACAGAAGGCACGGCCATCCTGTCCATCCTGCTGATTTTTTCCAATGCCGAACAAATGTGGCTCCTGTACCTGCTGATGGGTCTGCTGGGCTGCCGGCTGGTGAGCTGGCAACATTACCGGCAACAGCTGGCGCTTAACAACGCCCCCCGGGCTGCACTGAAAATCCTGGACGGCATCAACAGGCCGCATGTCATCCTTGGAAACGCCCTGCCGCTGCTTCTGCTTGTCACGATCATAGTCCAGCCAGCGCTGCTGGGACCCCTGGCGCTGCTTGCCTGCATCCTGGCCACGGCAAGCGGCTGGCTGATGAAATTCACCATCATCACGCAAGCCTCCAAAGTGCAAGGCTACGCTCTGGGCAAACTGAAAAAAGGCCGCCCCACCATCAAACCCCCGGTAAGGAGAGAGAAGGATAAATTCGTATTCAGCCGGGATTGAAGGAAGATAAGCTTGTTACAGGTCCAGTGCCTGAATGCCGTTGGCGCCTTCGTAGATAGCAGCCACCCGTGAATCCCTGACATACTGGTCACGCCCGCATCAGTCAATTTCGGTTCCCCGAAGCGTACAAATCCGTAATCGTCCCGTCGAACATCTCGGCGGCGCCGGCAACGGTTTCAGCCAGGGTGGGATGGGGGTGGACCGTCAAACCGATATCTTCCGCCGTGCAATCCATCTCAATGGCAAGCGCCACTTCCGCGATTAAATCGCCGGCATTGGAACCGACAATACCCGCACCGATGACCTGCCGGGTCTGTTCATCGAACAACAGCTTGGTCAGCCCCTCGCTACGGCCCAGACTCAGGGAACGCCCACTGGCCGCCCAGGGAAACACGCCTTTGCCGTAGTTGAGACCTTGCTGTTCCGCCTCGGTTTCCGTGACGCCGACCCAGGCGACTTCCGGGTCGGTATAAGCCACCGAGGGGATTACCCTGGCGTCGAACGCGCTGTTCCTGCCGGCGGCAACCTCTGCGGCCACCTTCCCCTCATGGGTGGCCTTATGGGCCAGCATGGGTTCACCGGTAACGTCACCGACGGCGAAGATATTGGCAACGTTGGTGCGTTGCTGTTTGTCCACCGGGATAAATCCCCGGTCATCGACATTGATACCGGCGTTATCGGCGCCGATGAGTTTACCGTCAGGATGTCGGCCCACCGCCACCAGGACCCGGTCAAAGGTGTCTTCAGGCGCTGCCTGGGCGCCGGAAAAGCCGACCACCAGGCCGTTATCGCCGGGGCTGATCCCGGTCACGCGGGTTCCCGTGTAAATATTCTCGTACTGCCTTGCTATGCGTTTATGCAGTGGTTTAACCAGGTCAGGGTCAGCCCCCGTCATCAGGTTATCCAACAGTTCCACCACGCTAATCCTGCTGCCTAATTCGTGGTATACCGCAGCCATTTCCAGGCCGATTATCCCGCCGCCGATGATCAGTAATCTTGACGGGATATCCGGCAACGCCAAGGCCCCGGTAGAATCCATCACCCGCGCATCATCCGGACAGTCAGGCAGGCTTACCGGTCGGGAACCGACGGCAATAATAGCCTTATCAAATTCCACATCCTGTGTTCCGTCGCCTGTATCTACAGTGATCCGGTTGGCTGAAACAAATTGTCCCGCGCCTTGAACCAGTGTGACCTGCCTTTGTCCTGCCAGTCCTTTCAAACCGCCGGTCAGCCTGGTTAATATCTTATCCTTCCAGCGCAGCAGTCTGGTCCGGTCTATATTCGGTTCGCCGAACTCGATCCCATAAGCGGCGGCTTCCCTGGTATCGCTGATCACCTTGGCGACATGCAGCAGGGCTTTTGAGGGGATACATCCGACGTTCAGGCATACACCGCCCAGGCTGGGATAGCGCTCGATCAAAACGGTCTTCAGGCCCAGGTCGGCGGCGCGAAACGCCGCTGTGTAACCGCCCGGCCCGGATCCCAGCACCGCGACATCCGCTTTAATTGTTATTATCTCTGCCGACATACGCTTAATTCTCTCTCTCTCTGTTATTTTTCATCTACCGTTGAGCAGCTTCAAACAATATATTACGACAACTTATGCTAACCAGGGCAGATTATTGAAAACGCTGCATTTTATTCTGTTCCACAAGTTTTTGCACAGTTTTTTACGCAGCTTATCCACACGAAATCCAAAGCTAAGTCACAGCAGAATCCACAAGGTATTGTAGTGTAAATACCACTTGACCACACAATGTAGTAGTGCAATAATTATTTCCACGTGACAAGCTTCATCTCGTTTCCGGGTCTTTAACAAGCCCCGCAGACGGTAATTTCAATATTAACAAGTTGTGTGGATACGGCGCATGCAAAGCGAAAAACCTGTCTTGGTGGAGTCCGTGGTTGATGTAAACACCGATAATATTCACACGGATAATGAACTTGCCCGACAGAACGGCGACCGGCCAAAGCGCGAATACAGCGGCGTATTAAACACCTACCAACCCGGAGAATACAATGTTATTCGCCGCAATGGTAAAGTCACTGCCTTTGACGCATCCAAGATCAGTGTAGCGATCACCAAGGCATTCCTGGACGTGGAAGGGGGCACCGCAGCAGCGTCAACCCGTGTCCACGAAAAAGTAAAGGAACTCGCCGAACAGGTAGTCAGGGGCGTGACGCGCCGCCAGTCCAGCGGCGGCACCGTACATATAGAAGATATCCAGGATCATGTCGAACTGGCATTGATGCGCGCCGGCGAGCAGAAGGTTGCCCGCGCTTACGTGATCTACAGGGAAGAGCGGGCCCGGTCCCGCATCGAAAAAGAAAAGGAGGCTGACATCGAACAGACCGATGCAACGGACGGCATCAATGTGAAAACCAGGAACGGCACATTAAAAAAACTGGACATGGAGCGTCTGGTCGCAGTCGTTAACGAGGCCTGTAACGGCCTGGAACACGTTGACGGCAGTCTTATTACAGACGACACACGGCGTAATATATTCGACGGGGTCAATGAGGCTGACGTAAATCCCGCATTGGTTATGAGCGCCCGGGCGCTGATCGAGAAAGAACCGAATTACACTTATGTCGCCGCCCGCTTGTTGCTGGACGGCTTGCGCAGGGAAGCCCTGAGCTATATCAACCAGGACGACGTGGAAGCAACCCAGGCACAGATGGCTGAGCAATATCCGCTCTATTTCCGCAAGTTCGTCGAAACGGCTGCTTCCCTGGAATTACTGGGCCATGAACTGGTGAAATACGACCTGGAGCGCCTGGGCAAGGCATTGAAGCCTGAGCGGGATCATTTGTTTACCTACCTGGGTTTGCAGACCCTGTACGACCGTTACTTCATCCATACCGATGAGCAGGTCCGTATCGAATTACCACAGGTTTTCTTCATGCGGGTGGCGATGGGCCTGGCTATTAACGAACTGGACCGGGAAAACAAGACGATCGAATTTTATGAACTGCTGTCTTCCTTTGACTTCATGAGTTCTACGCCCACCTTGTTTAATTCAGGAACGTGCCGGCCACAGCTTTCCAGTTGTTACCTGAGCACGGTGCCGGACAACCTGGACGGTATCTTCAGTGCGATCAAGGATGACGCCTTGTTGTCCAAATTTGCCGGCGGCCTGGGTAATGACTGGAGCCGGGTTCGCTCAATGGGCGCCCATATTAAAGGGACCAACGGGAAATCTCAGGGTGTCGTGCCCTTTCTCAAGGTTGCCAACGACACCGCCGTTGCCGTCAATCAATGTTTCGCAGCAGATACTCTCATTCATACCGCTGATGGCGCTAAACCTATCAAAGATGTTTCAGTCGGCGACTTGGTGCTTGGGCAACGCGGTCAATACCGGGAAGTCACCGATAAGATGGCCTATAACCAGACTGGCCCTATGGTCGAAATTAAAGCTAAACACTCTTTGTCTCCCGTTAAGGTAACGACGGAACATCCGTTATGGGCGTTACAAAATGTGCCCATGGAACAAGAGAACCGGCGCACCATCAACTGGTTAAACAAGAATAAGGTCAGTCCTGAATGGATAGAAGCAAGCCTGTTGAAAAAAGGTGATTATATCGCACAGGTCATACCGAAAGAGATCGTGCCGGTTACCGGTGTGGAAGAGGCAGATGCCCGCTTATACGGTATCCTGTTGGGTGATGGGCATTGCTCCAAAAATGGCCTGGAATGGGGCGTATCAGGGAATCCTGACAAAGACGCACACATCGATTTTGTAACACGATACCTCAGCGCTCGCGGAATTCACTACTGGGTCAAGAACCGTCGTGAAAACTACCTGCAAATTGGCTGGTCAGTGGGCACAGGACTGGCCAGGGATGCAACTACCGGTCGCTTTGTCACCGGCGCTATGCCTGGTTTCATTTTCAGTTATGAAGATGTCTACAGTTCAACAGGTGGTAAGCGCATTGCCCGCCGTTTTTCACACCTGCCACGACAGCAAACTCTGGCCTTGATCCAGGGATTGCTGGAAACGGACGGCGCTGTCAGCCGGGGGAAAGAAATCTATTTTACCAATACCTCCAAATCACTTATTTATGGCCTGCGCCACCAGCTATTGCGCTTGGGTATTCCCTGCGCCGGACAATATCGTGAACGAAAAAATCACCATACGGGTAAACGAGCGGACGGTACTTTGATTCACTTCAACGGCACAACGAAGGTTCACGACTTGCGTATCCCTGCGGTGCCGGAAGTTGCTGCTTTGGTCAATTGTAAAGCGCTTAAAAAACGAAACTGGTTGGAATGGAATGACTGTGTTTTTACCCGCATACGTGAAGTGAAAACGATTGAGCCGGTTCCATTCGTCTATGACCTCAAAGTCGAAGGAGATGAATCTTATATGACCAGTAGTATGCTGGCTCATAACGGCGGGAAACGTAAAGGCGCCATGTGCGCATACCTGGAAAGCTGGCATCTCGATATCGAGGAGTTCCTGGAACTGCGCAAAAATACCGGCGATGACCGGCGCCGTACCCATGACATGAATACCGCCAACTGGATACCCGACCTGTTCATGCAACGGGTCAGCGAAGGCGGTGGCTGGACCCTGTTCTCGCCCGACGATACCGGAGATTTGCATGACCTGTATGGGCAGGAATTCGCTCAGCGCTACGTGGAATATGAGCAAATGGCGGCCCGCGGCGAGCTTAAACTGCATAAGACCCTCAAGGCGTTGGACCTGTGGCGCAAGATGCTTTCCATGCTGTACGAAACCGGCCACCCCTGGCTCACGTTTAAGGATCCCTGCAACCTGCGCTCACCACAACAACATATCGGCGTAGTGCATTCATCCAACCTGTGTACCGAGATCACGCTGAACACCTCGGATGACGAGATTGCCGTCTGCAACCTCGGTTCCGTCAACCTGGCGCAGCACGTGACTGAAAACGGGCTTGACCAGGAAAAACTGGAGCGCACCATCAACGTCGCCATGCGTATGCTGGATAACGTCATCGACTACAACTATTACAGTGTGCCGCAGGCGCGCCGTTCCAATTTAAAACATCGTCCGGTAGGCATGGGAATCATGGGGTTTCAGGATGCACTGTATAAACTGCGCCTGCCCTACGCGTCCAGGGAAGCGATTGAGTTTGCCGACAGCAGTATGGAGATGGTCAGCTACTACGCAATCAAGGCGTCAACCGACCTGGCCGAAGCGCGCGGTACTTACACCAGTTTCAAAGGCTCGCTCTGGAGCAAGGGAATTCTACCGATTGATTCTATCGACATACTGGAAGAAAACCGTGACGGCTTACTGGACATGGATAAGTCGCAGAAGCTGGATTGGACCGGTTTACGCAAACGCGTGAAAAAAACGGGTATGCGTAATTCCAATTGCATGGCCATTGCGCCCACTGCAACCATTTCCAACATTTGCGCTGTCGCTCAATCCATTGAACCGACTTACCAGAACCTGTTTGTCAAATCCAACCTGTCCGGCGAGTTCACCGTAGTCAACCCTTACATGGTAAACGACCTCAAGGAGCGCGGACTCTGGGATGACGTCATGGTCAGCGACCTCAAATACTTTGACGGCAGCGTCCAGCAGATAGACCGCATACCGGATGATTTGAAAATGCTTTATTCGACCGCTTTTGAGGTCGACCCGCGCTGGCTGGTGGAATGCGCATCACGCCGGCAAAAATGGATCGACCAGGCACAGTCACTGAATTTGTACATGTCCGCACCGGATGGTAAGAAAATGGACAACCTGTACAAACTGGCCTGGATACGCGGGCTCAAGACAACTTATTACTTGCGTAGCCTGGGTGCGACACACGTTGAGAAAAGCACCCTGAGCGGGGGCCGGGAAAACAAGCTTGCAGCGGTTGAACGCGCAGGCTCCGAGCAGTTGGAACCCAATCTATGTACGCTGGATGACGCAGAGTGTGAGTCATGCCAGTAACGGGCCGGGAACAGGCTTCTGCAAAGCTCCCGGTAGATTACATATATATCGGAAACATGAACCATCATGATGACGGGTGAAAATTATGCTGACCAGTTGGGATGACCCTATTGCCGGTACCAGACAAGAACGGAGCGAAACCAGCTTTCCGCCTCAGCCGGTTATAGGGAACGAACCGGACGCTCTGGGTAGCGCTGCACAATCTGATTCGGAGTTACTCTTTGCGCAGGTGCAGGATCAAGGCGGTGTTACCGGCCTGGAGGAAGTTGAATTCGGCGCCGGCAGGATCAGTGTCGATGACAAACAGATGATCAACTGCCGCGCCGACCTGAATCAACTGGTACCGTTCAAATACAAATGGGCCTGGCAAAAATACCTGGACGCATGCGCCAATCACTGGATGCCCCAGGAAATAAATATGACTGCGGACATCGCGTTGTGGAAAAACCCAAACGGCCTCAGCGAAGATGAGCGGACCATCATAAAACGTAACCTGGGGTTTTTTGCTTCAGCGGACTCGCTGGTGGCGAACAACCTGGTGCTGGCGGTATACCGCCACATAACCAACCCTGAATGCCGACAATACCTGCTGCGGCAGGCTTTTGAAGAAGCTTTGCATACCCATGCCTACCAGTATTGCATCGAATCACTGGGACTGGATGAGGCCGAGGTATTCAATATGTATCGTGAGGTTCCTGCCATACATGACAAGGCTTCCTGGGCCATGCGCTTCACTCAAAGCCTTGGAGACCCGGAGTTCCATACAGGTACGCTGGAGGCGGATCAACGCCTGCTGCGGGACCTGATTGCCTTCTATATCGTATTTGAGGGTATTTTCTTCTACGTGGGCTTCGTACAAGTCCTGTCCATGGGCCGACGCAACAAGATGATGGGTTGCGCTGAGCAGTTTCAATACATCCTGCGCGATGAATCCATGCACATGAACTTCGGCATAGACGTCATCAACCAGATAAAAATTGAAAACCCCCATTTGTGGACCACGGAGTTTCAACAGGAAATCATTACCATGTTACGCGAGGCGGTGGACCTGGAAATCCGCTATGCCTATGACACCATGCCGCGGGGCGTGCTGAGCCTCAATGCCAACATGTTTGAAGAGTACCTGAAATTCATCGCGAATCGACGCTGCGCCCAAATTGGCTTGAACGAACAATATACCGGGGCCAGCAACCCTTTTCCATGGATGAGCGAACTCATGGACTTGAACAAAGAAAAGAACTTTTTTGAAACGCGCGTCACTGAATATCAGACCGGCGGCGCATTGAACTGGGACTAACGGTGACTGATCCGGCTAAACAGACCCGGTAAAACAATTTCAGCGGGAAGCCCAGCAGGAAGCTCGGCTATTGCCTGGCGCCTCCAACCTCCTTCAGGCGCCAGGCTTTCTTATTCTAACTTGTCTTTTTTTTGTCAGGCTTCGTTGGATTTCCTCGTTCAGTCGGTCATGTACCTGACGTACACTCCCTCCCTCACTCGTCGTCCGCCTCGCCTGACAAAAAAATCCGGCGTTAAAATCTTCGTAGCATGGGGACGGAATTCAATTCCGTCCCCTTTTGTGCGGGTCTCACACAATCCGTATTTCTTGGGGAATTGTGCCGGAGGCCAAGGCCCGTTGCAGGATTTCCAGGTCGTTGATACTGATACAGGCAATTTTTTTTACGTTTGTTCTTGCAAGCATCTGCGGAAAATACTCATCCAGGTAACCCGATTCAACCAGCTGCTTCAGGTCCGATGTCTTGTTGCTCGCTGATTTGACCAGGACCAACGCTTCTGCATTGATCTCTCCGGCAAACCACAGGGCCAGACTATCGGAGGTCACCTGCCAACTTGCAGGAATATCAGGTTGTTCGGCAAGCAGTTTACCGGGAAGCCAGACGGGGACTGCCGCCTTTTTGTTTATGGCATCAATTTCGCCTGTATGGACTATGGGGTGTAAATTCGGATTCAGTCCGAACAATACCTCGGCAAACTGCTCCATGGCCCGTATGGCCATGACGTGAGCGGTCTCATCATTCAGGTTCAATTTGTTCTGACTGGCCCGGACCCGGTCGGCAAATCGTCCGCCGCCGGGCACGATGACAATGCTTGAACGTCCGTAACCAACCAGCAACGCCAACAGTTCACCTATCCCGGGAGCCGTCTCCAGGCTGCCGCCGATCTTAACTACCCACATTTTGGAAATTGTTCAGCCACAGAGCTCACAGGGTAATAGAAGGTCTACTCAAACAGCCGCATAATAGCCTCGGCCTTGGTAAAGCACTCCCTGTATTCACTTTCTGGTACGGAGTCAGCTACTATTCCTCCGCCTGCCCAGAAATAAATCCTGTCATCTTTATGTACCAGGGTACGTATCGCAATATTGGTATCCATATTACCGTCAAACCCGATATAGCCGATGGCGCCGCAATAAACGGTACGGCGATAAGCCTCCAGTTCTTCGATAATCTGCATGGCCCGAAGTTTGGGCGCGCCCGTTATGGACCCCCCCGGGAAAGCTCCTCGCAATAAATCAAGCGCGTGTTTGCTCCGTGCCAGCCGGCCGGTCACAGTGCTTACCAGGTGATGTACGGTGGCAAAACTTTCCAGGGCGAATAACCTGGGGACCATGACGCTGCCGATTTCACAATTCTTGCCGATATCATTTCTCAGCAAGTCCACGATCATCAGATTTTCCGCCCGGTCCTTTTCGCTCTCAAGCAATTGTTCTGCCAGGGCTTTATCTTCATAGGCATAAACAGAGCGCCTGATGGTACCCTTGATGGGCTTGGTCTCTACCTGATCATTGGATACGGAAATAAACCGTTCCGGCGACGAACTCAGGATGCAGCCCTGCTCAAGCCGGAAAAAGCAGGCATAGGGAGCAGGGTTGGATTTTCTTAACTGCCGGTAAACGCTCCATGAATCGCCTGTGACGGCAACGCTGAAACGCTGGGCCAGGTTGACCTGGTAGCAGTCACCGTCGCGGATATAGCGTTGAATCCGGTTAAAGGCGGCGCTATATTGCTCCTTGTCGGTGTGATTCAGCAAGCGCGATTGTACCGAATGGCCCACCGATTCCCGCGTATTGTCACTGTTGAACAAATCCTGCAGAGCCCTCCACTCTTCAACGCCGAGCCTGGTCTCGTCTGCTGCAATCAACCAGGTTCGTCTTCTATGGTGATCGACAATCAACGCCCAGTCATACAGGCCTATGGCCATATCCGGCATGTTGATATCATCCCGGCACAGCGCCGGCAACTGTTCTATACGGCGTCCCAGGTCGTAGGAGAAATACCCCAGCGCCCCGCCGGAAAACGGGAACCCGGATAAATTGATGCGGCGTTCACCCAACTGCCGTCTGACCAGGTCAAACGGGTCTTCCCCCGAGTGTTGCAGAGTCTTCCCGTCGGCTATCCGGGTTTCATCACCATAAGTCACAAGGGTTCGGTAGGGTCGGGCAGTCATTATGTCGTAACGGCCCCTGTCAATCAGCGGATATCCGCTGTCCAGGAAAATGCTCCACGGTTCGCCGGCAATACGACTGAACAACAGCGCCGAGTCCCGGGCATAATCCAGTTCAACCAGCTTCATTGCGCACTTCCCCCTGCTCAACTCCATACAGAGCTTGCCCCTGCGGTTGTAAGCAGGGGGGCAGGCTCTGGGCGCAACCCTGCGGGCGGCTGTCGCCGTGCAAATTGTCTGTCCTGACAATTTGTCCCTCAACCAGAACTACGGCTATGCTTTCGGTCGCAGGCACCCGCTGGCGGCACAAATCTGCCCGGAGCAGATTTGGACATCCGAAGGATGCCCGCAGGGTGTGCGCCATGGAAGGCGCACATCTAAAATCCGGCACGATCATCGCATCAACTGGTGAGAAATGCGGGCTAGCCCCAACGGGGCAAAGTACAGGACGTACTTTGTAAATCGTCTGTCCTGACGATTTGTCATTACACCCGTTCTGATGATTTGTCATCATATTCAAAGGTGCAACATGCGGGTTAATCCGGCGACTGCCACCGCTGTTGAGCAATTATTGACGGCGCGCAAATTCTTGTCGGAAGTTGGCAATAAATCCTCAAAATCAATTACCCCGTAGTTATTCTTCTGTGCCAGTTTCTCAATAATAAAGCGCCCTGCTCCAGCAGCAACGATGTTGTTCCGTACGGTTTTTCCCAGCCTGTCCGTAACGTTATTGAAAGCCTGGTCGATTCTTTCAAATTGTTTTTCAGCGATATGATGTGCTACATCCAACCAGGGCTCAATAGCATCCGTTGTGTTATATTCCGCTCCTAGCATCCTCGCCAGGCGTTTAACGCTATGGTAGCGGGTTTTCTCACCCGCGTCAGCCGCGGGCATTAAATCGAAGCGTTCATCCAGGTCACCGGTGATACGGTATACGTCCGCCATGCCGGCAAAATACTCCGCCGCGATTGATTGCCACACATCCTTGTACGGTACGCGCTCAAGGACTGCCATAACAGGCGTTCTCGTTATGCCCGTATACACCAGTTCACCGGTTCTCAACCGCTCCTGGTCGGTGTAGCCGCGGCTACAAACCTGGTGTTCATGGAAAGGAATGATATCGGTTGTGGTAGTACCCAGGTCTATCAGAATTCCTGATCCCAGGTATTTGGCAACATAAGTCGCAGTTGCATGCCAGTTGGCTGAGGCGATGTCGGTATGACAGTCAGGCACCCGGTCAGGCGTTACCAAACCTTTGCTGCCTGCATACACATAGAGCGGGGTACTAGGGCCAAGCCGAGCCGATATATAATCCACCAGTTGTATCACCCCGTCCCGGCGTCCTGGAAAGCAGTCTGCCAGTTCTCCGGTCATGGTCAGGGTATGGACACAGTTACCTGAAGGCAGAGAATTGACCGCCCGGGTGACGGGATCCTTCAGCATATCGATGCCTTGCCATAATGGAGTGGCAAACTGGCCCAGGGTACACAGTGCCCCGTTTTTATCCAGACTGGCGATCTTTAAATGTGCGCCGCCAATATCCCAACCTGTATAATTTTCCACATGCATATTATACCCGTCATCGACTTGAAAGACGGCCTGGTAGTTACGGCCAGGCAGGGGAAAAGACAAACATACCGGCCCCTGGCTACGCCGCTTTGTCCGGAACCGGATATCCTGGCCGTCACCCGCGCCTACCTGTCGGTATTCCCATTCAAGACATTTTACATCGCGGATCTCAATGCCATTGAAAATAACGGCAACAACCACGCCCTCATCACTCGATTACTGGAGACTAACGACGAAATCAGCTTATGGATAGATTCAGGCCTGAAGCTGTTCATCAGCGAAAACTCCAGTCCATTCCAGGATCGCGTCAGCAACGTACTGGGCTCGGAAACTGGAATCGCCATCGATCAACTCGCTGATTATACGCGTAAACCGGATAGTATCTTATCACTGGATTACACCGGCAGACGCCTTCTGGGCAATATAGACTTGCTGGAGCGACCTGATCTATTGCCGCAACGCCTGATCCTTATGGCCCTGGAACGGATAGGCAGCAATAGGGGGCCTGATCTGGAACGCATCTGTAATCTGATCGATAAACTGCCTGACAAACAGGTCTATGCAGCCGGAGGCGTGCGTAACGCGGATGACTTGCGCCTGCTCAGCGCCCACGGCGTGCACGGGGCGCTGCTTGCCTCATCTTTGCACAACAAAAAGATCACATCCGGGCATTTGCTTCAGCTACAGAAAATATAGAAAAATACAGTTCTTTATATTCCACATGGCCAAACCATAACCCCGGCTTGCGCCGGGGTTATTGTACGACAAGTGGTTACAAATGGTTGTTATGAATGAGCCTGGAACGGATGATCCGCGTCTCCACGCTTGCTCAATACTTCGGAAGCCTTGGGTTCACGAGCAACAGCACGTTTGATTGACATCTTCACGGCTTCATAATTGTAATCCTGAATTTTGCCATCATCTTCAGCCAACCAGTGTATAAACACGCCAACACAGATAAAAATATCATCGGCTTCGTCGGCAGGAATGGTGCCATCTTCAACACAATCCATCACCGCCATAGACACTGCACGTTGAGCCGGACCGAACATCTGCACGGCCTGGCTTGCGCCTTTGATGGTAACCTTGTTGAACATAACCGTAGTAGGTTTACATGCCAGGTTCGGTGAAACGACTGCCAACAGGGATGTAAAACCGTCTTTGTTATTGGTAAGGGCATTGCAGGCCGCGGTCTCTGCCGCGCTACCGCGGGGTCCCATAATCAGGTCAATATGGGCTACCTCATTACCATCCCCTACCAATGCTTCACCAACGAGTACTCTATCAATCACGGCCATATCATTACCTCCTTCTTCTGCTTTAAAAATACCAGTAAGTTTTTCAAGAATTTTAAACATAATAAACCTCCATAAGGTCTATCAACCATCTCCCACTCCAACAGTCACGACTGACATCTCAGCCAACGCCAAGCCGGTACAACAGCAGGCTGGCTACAGTCAGGTCTGCACAGGTGCCAGGATTAATTTCCGATTCTTTGAGTTCCTTATCAAAGATCATCAGTACCTCTTTCGCATCCCCCGGATTATCATAGTCCGCAAACCGGTCCCGTACAGGAATTGTTTTCTTCCTCACCTGCTCTGCGATTTCGATCCCGTATTTTCTGCGGATATGAGAATCCGGGAACCTCGCCATATACATAAGATAACAGGCAACGACTGCCCATTCTACACTATTCCAGCGAATGTGATAGTTTTGTAGGCATTTTATCCCCAAATTAACGACTTCCTGGTAACCGTTTGCGTATTGCAACGCAATAAGATCCCGGTCCTTCGCGCTATCCATAGCTGAATAAATATCAATATCCAGCGGCAAGTTTACGTCATATTTATCTACCTTGCCAAGACCGCCCGGATTGGCCAGACGAATGGCCGCGAATATGTCCTGCGCCTCCTGTCGCCCCAGTGACATCAGGGTGTGTTTGATCTCATCCTTAAAATCTCCCGGGGAGACAAGTTGTTCAAACACCCTGATGACAGGCGCAATAAGTAATAGCATGCCCAGGTTGGTATTGCAATGAACCGCGCTGAAAGTGGCCTCGACACTGGCCAAAATTCTTTTGCCAAGCCTAAGCTGATGATTGCACAGGATGGGTGTTACAACTTGTGCACTTTTGATAAAGTCCGCACATTCCATACCATGACCGGCGCCATGCCGACCTACATTACCAGGTTTTAACGCATTGATATCATAGATAAAACAGTCATACACCTGTGCTGCCAAGTCAACCATGCCGGGTTATCCCGGGTATTACTGTCCGGCTTAGTTGAATACAGTGGTGAATGATTTGTTCAAGGCCGGCAGATTGATCTCTCCTGCCTGAAACGAATGCCCTGTCTTGAGAGAGCTGACGGTAACCCGGGCCGGGCTGAACAACATGGGATCAAGCTTGTAGAAATCAAAGTTAACACTTTTAAATACCTCGGCAAAAGGCCTGCCGTAGTCTTCTGAAGTATTACTTGGCAACGCACGGGCCAGCGCCTCTGCATCTTCTTTACCCGCATTGACAAACAAATGGACATGACCCCCGAATAAAATTGCATCATTGGTACGGCTCATGGCTGTCAGAAAGTCCGGCGCAGGGGGACACAGGGGGACGGTGCCCATACCGTCTATAATTCTTTCCAGGGGAAAATGCATTGTGTGGGCCTTGTGTAATGCAGACTCAAACACCCGGGCGACAACCTGTACTGCACCGGCCAGACTAGAAGTAGGGGTCAGGATAAGCGTGAGGTTCTCCGGCACAACCTGGCACCGGTTTGCAATTTTATCGGCAATATCATCCGGCGGAATACTATCAACTTCCAATACGATACAGGTTTTGTCCGCCTTGTCTCTATAACCGATTTCATCAAATAATGGTTCTCTACTGCCAAGGGCCCTGGCTGGGCCGGATCCTAACGCGTTGAATGTGCCCTTACCCTTGCCGTTGGAAAGGCTCCAACCGGCATATTGGCTGGCTAAACAGGCAATCACCGGATGGCTGGTATGAACATCCACTTGCCATGGCCAGTTTTCATAGTCCCGCGAAGCCCGCAATCTCGCAGTAGCCAGCCCTCCGAGACAGATTTCGGCAATCTGCCTGCCGGCCTCAATACTGCCACACCTCTCGATGCCCGCGTCTATCATTAAACTTCCATTTGTCGTGAGACTGGTACTCAATCCGAGCCCGGGGGCAAAGTTGATTAATTGATTTACCTTAGGAGCGATCAGGTGGTTGATGCTCAGGTTTTTTTCTTCTGCGTCAAAATTTCTCATATCACTGACAGTTGCATAACTTGTATTAATATGCGGCCTTTACCGGCCACCAACTATTCACGGAATTATCCGAACAGGGTAGAACCCCGGGATATGCAAGACCAAAAATGCGAGTCGTAACCATTTGACTGCAATCATCCAGTCGATAATCAGCGAAACGTCCGGCCCCACATGAGCTACCCGCATCACTTCATACACTGCGGACAAGAGTGTTGATTGTACAACAATGCCGGTAAATGTCCAGATGTTTATAATCTTTCCAGCGGCTCCCGCTAAATCGATGTCAACAAGACACAGGGGACAGATTTAAATCTGTCCCCCAAGAGTCACAGTGATGCTTGCCGGATTCGGGCATATTCTGACCATAAAGGGGCATGTTTCCCCGGGAGGGAGGGCGTCTCGCCCTCCACGAGGGCAGGATGCTCTCGATCCCGGGAGTTGCTCCCGGCTGGGGGGGCTGAGGCTGTCGGGCTGTGGGGTCGGACCTGGATAACTATTTGATTTTATTAGTTTATACTTCTATATATGGCTTGTTTTAACCTTAAAATGCAATTTTTGTCATGAAAATGGGCATTATAAGAAATATCGCTTACCGTCGTAGCCTGTTACTCTGTCTTAAAGTGATGTTTTTCACCGTCAAAAAAGTGTTCTAAGCCTTAAATCAGACCTATAAGCAACATTTTATATAACAATATCAATAGATTACGTTGGTCCGACCCCGAAGATCACCTGCTGCTTCGGGCTCCACTGTTTCGCGCTCCGGCAACCCGGAGTGTTACCTTAGGATCCCGCCCGGCAAAATTGTCCATGACCTGCATTGCCGATTTCTTGTCCGGGAATACGGCAAACCCGGTCGGCCCCCAGGATGTCTGGCCGACGCCGGTTGCCTTGTTTTCCAAAAGGAATTCAAGCGTTTGTTTGACATTATCGCTGGCAAACAGGCCTCCCTGGGCAGCGCTGAAATATTCGCCCATGCGCGCCTGTATCCTGCTGACAGATGCACCGAACTGACTGCAATCCTTCTCTATAATACTCGGTAGCATCTGCATCAATACCTGTTGGCAAATCTCCGCGCTTGCTTCGGAGGACTTGTTCGGCAATGTATTGAACGCTTCTATCTCTTCCATCCCGTTTATCCCCTTGGCCCGTTCATCCATCACCAGGACAAACTGCCATTCTTCAGGAAAGTCGTGGCGGAATATCAGCGTCGGCAACCTGTGCCCCCCGGCTTTGCCGCTATCGAGAATGAAACCACCCTCCTTGAACACCCCCAACCCTACTCCGGAACGCGCACCTCTTCCTGTTGCGATCGCAAGTTCTTCAACTGTGGTATCGATACCGTACAGGCCAGTAATGGCAGTACCCAATGCCAATGCCATCTGGGTACCGGAACCCAGACCCTGGTGACGGGGAATATGCTCTTCAACTTCAACCCTGACCCCGGAATTTATGCGGAAATAATCCAGGACGGTTTCCGTAATCCGGGCGATATATTCATCATCCGCTCCGTTGATGTCCAGCCAGTTGCTATGGCAGACATTCACCACCGTGGAGAAACCCGTTATCCCGAGCCCGATACTGCCGTAACGCCTATCCAACCCACTATTCAAATCCAGGAAACCCAGGTGCAGGCGGGCTGCCGCGGCAACCCTCACCGTTTCGGCAACAGCGATGTCTTGTTGTTTCATCTTCTTCAAAAGCACGGGGATATTCTAATTTGGGACACCCATAAATTCTAAGCGGGGATATTCTAATACGGGACAACCATAAATTCTAAGAAAACTCTGACTTAAGCGGTAGCCTCCCCAAGATGATTTGACGATTCCCCCTGAAAATGGTATTAATTATCTGAAAGCTGTGGATTATGGCGCCGGCATATTTCCCGATTCATTTCACCTATCCAGATAGTACTTTAACGGAGTTGATATATGCCTGTAACCATGTTGTTGATCCCGGGACGATCCAGTAAGCAAGGGACTTCCCTTAACAAGGGAAAACTCGGCGACGAGTATCGGGAAGTCACATCCACCGTTGAAATAAATGCGGATGATATGGCCCGTCTTGGTTTCGACAGCGGCGATAAGCTGCGTCTGAAAAATCATATCGGCGAGGTCGTTGTTACCTGTGTTCCAAAAAAAGCCACCGACCTGCCTCAGGGCATGATCTTCATCGCCTATGGCCCTACTTCCAGCCGCCTGATGGAGAGCGATACCGCCGGCAGCGGCATGCCCCTGTCAAAACATATTTCTGTCCAGGTGGAAAAAATCAGTTAAAATAGCTTGCCGCGATTCCGTGGGGAGAAATCATGAGTGAAAACATCAAAGTTGTAGAAAATGCCACCTGTACTTTCTGTGGTTGTGTCTGTGACGACATGATACTGACGGTGGACCTGGACAAAAAGCGCATTATCAAGGCGAAAAACGCCTGCGTACTCGGCCGCGCCTGGTTTGCGGAACACTACATAGAAGAAGGCGCACCTGCCGCGCTGATTGATAATCAGCCTGTCTCCATTGATGAAGCCGTGGAAGAAGCCGCCAGGACCCTGGTCAACGCCAGGTTCCCTATCACTTACGGTCTCAGCGACACCACCTGTGAGGCGCAAAAGCAAGCCGTAGCCATTGCCGATATCATCAAGGGCAACATTGATACTACGACTTCTGTCTGCCACGGGCCATCGGGCATTGCCCTCCAGGGAGTGGGTGAAAGCACCATGACTCTGGGCGAGGTGAAAAACCGCGCCGACCTGGTCATTTACTGGGGCGGCAATCCGGCCGAATCCCACCCGCGCCACTTTGGCCGCTATGCGGTCACAGCCAAAGGAATGTTCACGCCCCGCGGCAAAAAAGATCGGCATGTAGTCCTGGTTGACGTACGCAGGACACCCAGCACACCGGCAGCCAACCAGTTTATCCAGGTGAAGCCTGGCAAGGACTTTGAAGTATTATGGGCGTTACGCGCATTGGTCAAAAGCCGCAGGATAGACCCCGATATCGAAGAAATTACCGGGGTCAGCCTGGAAACCCTGGAGGAACTGGTCGACAGGATGAAAGCGTGCCGCTACGGCGTGTTGTTTTTCGGCATGGGCCTGACCATGACCCGCGGCCGGCACTTTAATTCAGGCGCCCTGCTGGCCCTGGCCACGGACCTGAACGAATATACCCATTTTGTTGCCAAGCCTGTGCGGGGCCATGGCAATGTAACCGGCGCCGATAACGTCATGTCCTGGCAGACCGGTTATCCCTTCGGCGTCAATTTCAGCCGTGGTTTCCCCCGTTTCAACCCGGGCGAGTTCACCACCGTTGATTTGCTGTCCAAGCGGGATGCCGATGCTGCCTTGATCATAGCCACCGACCCCGCATCCAATTTTCCCCAGGCGGCCATTGACCACCTGGCAAAAATTCCTTTTGTATGTCTGGACACCAAAACCACCATAACCAGCAAGCTGGCGCACGTGGCGTTCCGGACATCCACCTACGGCATTAACACGGCCGGCACCGTCTACCGCATGGACGACGTGCCCATCACCTTGCGTAAAGCCTTTGACTCACCTTTCCCGACCGATGAGGAAATTCTGACGGCAATCAAAAAACGCGTGCGTGAACTGGTGCTGGCAAAAGGCCAGGCCAGAGGAACAACCGGCGCAGCCCGTATTTCGCACCAGGTGATGCGATGACAAATCGTCAGGACAGACAATTTGCACGGCACAGGCCGCCCGCAGGGTTGCGCCCAGAGCCTGCCCCTGTATGGAGTTGAGCAGGGGGATGGGCGCAATGAACACGTGCCCGCTGGCGGCACAAAGACAAGCGAGGGCGCATCACCTGGTGCGAAATACGGGCTAACAAAGCCGCGGCGCCTATGCAGACAATATGACGGAGTGCATTCAACTTACAGGGGGCAAGGTTCATGACCCAGCCAACGGCATTGACGGGGAAATAAAGGACCTTTATCTGGAGCAGGGACGCATAGTCGAAACTCCTACCTCCAAACCCTTGAGAATTGACGTCAGCGGCATGGTGGTAATGCCCGGCGGCGTGGATATCCACTGCCACATAGCCGGCCCCAAGGTAAACCTGGCCAGGAAACTGCAGCCCGAAGACCACCGCCGTGACCCCCACCCCGCTACGGAACACACCCGGTCCGGCGCCGGCGGCACCGTTCCTTCCACCTTTGCAACGGGATACCGTTATGCCACCCTGGGCTACACGACCGCCATGGAAGCGGCCGTCACTCCTATCGGCGCCCGCCATACTATTGAAGAATTCCACGATACGCCGGTTATAGATAAGGGATTTTACGTGCTGCTGGGCAATAATATTTTTTTGCAGCAATTGCTCAAGGCCGGGCGTAAACAGGAATTCCGTCACGCAGTAGCCTGGTGGATCAACGCAACCAAGGCCTACACGGCCAAACTGGTGAACCCGGGCGGAGATGAGCCCTGGAAGGGTAAAAAGAACTCCAACGTCAAGAATATCGATGAAAAAAGTGAAGTCATAGAAGTCTCACCCCGACAGGTTATCGATGCATTTATTGAAACAGTGAATGAATTGGGTTTACCGCATCCGCCCCATATTCACTGCAACAACCTGGGCCATAGCGGCAACTTCGAGACTACCCTGGAGACCATGAGAACGGCCGGCGACAGGCGCGTGCACCTGGCCCATATACAGTTCCACAGCTACGCGGGAGAGCCCGGCAAGAACCCTAAATCCGCGTCCCGGCAGATCGCCGAGTACGTTAACGACCACCCCAATATCACCTGCGACGTCGGCCAAGTCATGTTCGGTAAAGCCACGATCATGACTGCGGACGCGCCACTGGCCTATATGCTCAGGGGCTTCAAAAAAGCGAAATGGGTAAATGCCGATACGGAGTGCGAAAGCGGTTGTGGCATCGTTCCGTTCAGCTACCAGGAACATGTCTATGTTCATGCCCTGCAATGGGCCATCGGCCTGGAATTGTTCCTGCTGTCAAAAGACCCCTGGCGTATCGTTCTGTCCACTGATCATCCGAACGGTGGTTCCTTTATGAGTTACCCAAAGCTGATCCGCCTGCTGATGGACAAGGAATTCCGCAAGGAGGAAATCAAGCGCGTCAACCAGAAAGCCGTTAACGGCACCTTATTGAATGAACTGGAGCGTGAATATACACTCAATGAGATAGCCATCATTACCCGCGCCGGACCGGCCCGGGCTCTGAACCTGAAAAACAAAGGCCACCTGGGGCCGGGCGCCGATGCGGACATCACCATCTACGATGAAATGGACGATAAGGAGGCCATGTTCAACGCGCCCCGTTACGTGATCAAATCAGGTAACGTCATTATCGAAAACCACGAGTTCCGCCGGGATTTCTACGGGAAATTCCTGCATACGGAACCTGAATACGATGAATCCATAGTCGCAGAAGTAAGGCCGTTTTTTGAGAGTTATTATTCTATCGAATTCCCCAATTATGCAGTCAATGACAGTTACCTGCATGACCATGAAGTAATCGCAACGGTATCAGAATGAAAATCAGGTCAACTGAAATTGTCGGAACTTTTGCCGAGGCCTTCAAAATGTGGGGGGCGCGGGTGATCGTCACCGCGGCGACCAAACAGTGGTGCCAGGCCGCGGCGCAATCGATGACCGGGTTTGCCACCTCGGTGATCGGCTGTAAATGTGAGGCCGGCATTGAGGGCTTTCTGTCATCCGATCAGACCCCGGACCGTCGGCCAGGCGTCAGCATCCTGTTATTCGCCATGGACAAAGCATCGGTGGGCAAGCGCCTGCTTGAACGTATCGGCCAATGCGTGATGACCTGCCCGACTACGGCTTGTTTCAACGGCCTGGATGGTGATGAGATAGTCCAGGTAGGTTCACTACTGCGTTATTTCGGCGATGGTTTCCAGGGCAGCAAGAAGCTGGCAGAGCGGCGTTTCTGGCGTATCCCGGTCATGGATGGTGAGTTTACCGTGGAAGAATCGTTTGCCGTACAGCAGGCAGTAGGTGGAGGTAATATCATCATACTGGGAACGGATGAGAAAAAAACCCTGGCTGCGGCCGGCGCAGCCACCCGGGCCATGGGAGCGATAAAAGATATTATCCTGCCCTTTCCCAATGGCGTCGTGCGCAGTGGCAGCAAAGTGGGTTCACGTTACAAGACCCTGCCCGCGTCCACCAATGACGCCTACTGTCCCACGCTGAAAGCGGTAACCGACAGCAGCCTCCCGGCAGACGTCAACTGCGCCCTTGAAATCGTGATTGACGGCCTGACGGAACAAGCAGTGAAGCAAGCCATGGCTGCAGGCATCCAGGCCGCCGCAAAACCGGGGATCAGGCAAATTACCGCCGGCAACTATGGGGGCAACCTCGGACAATACAAGATTAACCTGCACGAACTGAACTTGTAGTGACAGGATGTTGATATGCCTATATCACTGAAACAGATTGCAACGCCGGACGTACCCCTGGAGGCGGATAACATCACCCCTGCCCGGTTCGCCGGCCAGACACCGGCAAGCGTGGAAAAACTGGAAGTCATGCATGGCAGTGAAGCCCGTTATATCGGTGACTTCTTCAGTGTGACAGGCCAGTCCGACGGGGTCATCAACGTGCAGGGGGACCACCTGGGGCGGGTAAAACTTATCGGCGCCGGTATGTCACGGGGGACCATCCAGGTGGAAGGTGACGTCGGCGAACACCTTGGGGCCGCCATGAGCGGGGGCGAAATCAGGGTTATCGGCAATGCCGCCGACTGGGTCGGGCCGGAGATGTCCGGAGGCAGAATTGAGATTCACGGCAATGCAGGCCACATGGTGGGGAGTGCCTATCGGGGCGCAACCATGGGCATGGAAGGTGGGGAAATCATCATTCACGGCAACGTGCGAAACGAGACCGGCAATGCAATGCGCAACGGGCTGATCGCCGTTGCCGGCAACAGCGGTGACTTCACCGGGGTCAATATGCTCTCCGGTAGCATTTTTGTACTCGGAGAACTCGGCATCCGGACCGGGGCGGGCATGAAGCGGGGCACCATCGTCAGTCTGAAGAGCGCACATTTGCTGCCCACATTCAGCTATTCATGTACTTACCGGCCAGGTTACATTATGCTTTACCTGCTCCACCTGATGGATGTCTTTGCGATAGGTGAAGAATACCTGCAGGGTTTATTCAAACGTTACTGTGGCGACAGTGTTGAGTTGAACCGGGGAGAAATATTATTATATGCTGGATAGAACCGTGACTGCCGGGGTTGACTTATTTCAGAACAGCTTATATAGGAGAATATCATGACAACCATCGTAACTGATAACTGTAAAGACTGTCGTTATACCGATTGCGTCACGGTATGCCCGGTGGAGTGTTTTCACTATGACGACGAGATGCTGTATATAGACCCGGAGGTCTGTATCGATTGTAGTGCATGCCTACCGGAATGCCCGGTCCAGGCCATCTATGAGGAAGATGACCTGCCCGAAGACAAATTCGAATGGATAGACATCAACGCGGAAAAATCCAAGGTACTCCCGGTCTGTGCCGACACCATGGATCCGTTACCCGGCGCGGACGAAAAGAAAGCCGCTCTGGGTTTCTAGCCCGCATATATGGCTAGCCTGTAATCTGTTTAGCTGTTTCATCCCCGAACTGACCCGTACGGCGCGGCGGCGGGTCGTCGGGATTCGTTTTCCTTTCTAACCCTGATATTGTGTCAGTGGATGTGAAGATCACGCTGGATTTTTTGTGCTGGCGGGTGCCTGCGACCGAAAGCATAGCCGTAGTTGATGCGCCCCATCCTTGGGGCGCCCCCTGCGGGCGCCCTGCGGACGTCCAAATCTGCTCCTGGCAGATTTGTCTGGTTGAGGAAGCACGTACCCGCCAGTGCAAAAAAGACAAGTGAGGGCACATCCACTGACGCAATATCAGGGTTAAATACAATAACGTGAATCATGAGTCGATTAGGAACCCGGAACAACCCCTTGATAGTTGCCGTAGTCGGCAGCGGTCCAAGTGGCTTCTATGCCATTGATGCACTCATCAAAGCCGACCTCGAAGTCAGGATTAACATGTTCGAACGGCTGCCCGTGCCCTACGGCCTGGTAAGGAGCGGTGTTGCGCCGGATCACCCGAAACTGAAACAGGTTATCAACGTCTACGCCAGGATCGCTGAAGCGGAACAGTTCAATTACATAGGAAACGTGACCACCGGCAAGGACATCAGCATTGCCGAATTACGGGCAACCCATCACGCGCTGATCCTGACCTGCGGCGCCGAAACCGACCGCCGTCTCGGCATCCCGGGAGAAGACCTACAGGGCAGCTACACGGCAACGGAATTTGTCGGCTGGTATAACGGCCATCCTGATTATCGCGAGCGGAAATTTGACCTGTCCCACGAAACGGCGGTCATTATCGGCCAGGGGAATGTTGCCGCCGATGTAAGCCGGATCCTGGCCAAAACCGTTGACGAATTAAAACACACGGATATTGCCGAGCATGCCCTGGATGCACTGGCTGACAGTAAAATCAAAAACATCTACGTTATCGGCCGGCGCGGTCCTGCACAGGCCAAGTTCACCTCCAAGGAGTTGAAGGAGTTCGGGGCGCTGGCTGCTTGCGACCCGGTGATTGATGCAAACGAACTGGTGTTAAACCCGGAAAGCGAAACAGAGCTGGCCGACAAGACCAATGCCGGCAGTAAAAAAATCTATGACCTGTTCTGCGGTTTTGCCGACCGGGAACTGACCACGGACAAGCACTGCATTTTTACCTTCCTGAAGAGCCCCAGGGAAATGCTTGGCGACGGCAGGGTAGAACGGCTGCTGATAGAAAAAAACACCTTGTCAGGGGAACCATTCCGGCAGTCTGCGAGGGGCAGCGGAGAAACGCTCACTATTGACGCCGGGATCGTCTTTCGCAGTATAGGCTACCACGGCATACCCATGTTCGGAGTGCCGTTTGATGAATCCCGCGGTGTTTTTTCCAACGATAAAGGCAGGATCATCAAGGACGGCGCCGTGGACCACGGGTTATACACGGCCGGCTGGATTAAGCGCGGTCCCACCGGCATCATCGGCACCAACAAGGCGGACAGTGTGGAGACGGTGGGTATGATGCTGGAAGATATCAACAAGCTGGACACCGGCGAGAGCAAAAGCGGCGCCGCAGGTTGTTGTGAAATTCTCGACCGGCGCGGGGTCCGTCATATCAGTTTCTCCGATTGGAAAAAAATCGACGCCGCCGAAATCACACGCGGCCAGACAGCAGGGAAACCCAGGGAGAAATATACCTCAATCGACGAAATGCTGGCCCTGCTGGACTGAATTTATTAACACCAGATGGCGTCAATAGCGAATGTAACCTGCCCGTTTTGCAGCCTTTTGTGTGATGACCTGACGGTCCGTAACAAACAGCAGCAGCTTGACGTATCCGCCAATGACTGCCGGCTTGCCGGCCAGGGTTTTGCTGCGCCCCTGCCTCCTGCGCAAGCAAGACTGAAAGGCGTTCCGACTACCATCGACCAGGCTGTAACAGCCGCATCCAGGATTCTGCAACAGTCCGGCAAACCGTTGATTGCCGGCCTCGGCACCGACGTAGACGGCATACGCGCGGCCCTGCGGCTGGCCGAAAAGGTCGATGCCGCTCTCCTGCAGGCACACAAACACCATGCCGGCCATAACCTGAAAGCGCTACAGACCCGGGGCGGGATGATGACCACCCTGGCAGAGGTGAAAAACAGGGCGGATACCATCATCTTTATCGGTAACAACGTTACCGGGGATTATCCCCGGTTCATTGAACGTTTCATCAACACCCCCTATTCCCTGTTCGTCGGACAAATCTGTCCGGAACAGATTTGGACGCCCGAAGGGCGCCCGAAGGGGGCGCGCCCGGGATGGCGCACATCAAAAAACAGGAAACTGGCCTACCTGGGCCGACCCGGCACGCAGGAGTTGAATGAATTCAATGACCACGCTCCCGTGGTTGTTTCCGGACACGGTGATGAAATAGCCGACAACCTGGCGTTGTTGCGCACCAAACTGGCAGATGAACAACTGTCTGACTACCAGACTATACCGGCGGCAAAAAACCGCAAACTGAACCAGGTTGCCGGGATAATCCGGGATGCGGACTATGGCGTGCTGGTATGGTGCCCGGCAGCACTGCCGCAGGATCACGCCGACCTGATCATCAGTTCAATACTGGACCTGGCGCGCGACCTGAACACCAGGCAGCGCTTCGCCGGATTGTCACTCAGCGGCAGTAACGGCGCTGCATCGTTCCAGAGTGTGGCGACCTGGCAGACCGGATTCCCGACCGATGTCAATTTCCGTTCAGGATGCCCGTCCGGCATCGACACGGACCTATCTGCCGTGGACAGTTTGTTATGGATCTCGACCTTTACGGACGACACTCCTCCGGCGTTAGACGTCCCCACGATTATTTTATCCCCATACCGAACCGGAGCGACAGACGCCGACGTTTATATTCCAGTGGGAATCCCCGGCATTGACCACACCGGCAGTCTGTTCAGGACGGACAACATCATCAACATGCCCCTGAAACAAGTGAGGGATAGCGGTTCTCGCAGCGCTGCCTGGGTCATCAGGGAAATTATCTCTTGTATAGAGGGCAATCTGACATGAACAAGCCATGTATGAGGCTGAGCAGTCATTCCGGCGAATGCCGGAATCCAGGAAAAGATGCGACTCTTTCAGCGACGCAAGTTCAGACTGGATTCCGGATCAAGCCCGGAAGGGTGACGAAAATTAACAGGGAGACAGTATGATCAAGCTCGAAGGCGGCAAGGTCTATGACCCATGCAACGGGATAGACGGCAAAATCATGGACTTGTACGTACAGGATGGCAAGCTGGTCAAACCGGCGCCGGATCAAAAAATTCACCAGTTGATAGACCTGAACGGCCGCATCGTCATGGCAGGCGGTATCGATATCCATACCCACATCGGCGGGGGCAAGGTCAATATCGCCAGGTTATTACTGGCGGAGGACCATAGCACCAGTGCGGTAGCCTCAAGCGCCTTGACGCACTCAGGTTCCGGCACTATTGCCCCTACCAGTTTTGTCACCGGCTACCGTTATGCCGAAATGGGCTATACCACCTGTTTCGAACCGGCGATGATGCCTGTGAATGCCCGCCCGTCACACCTGGAAATGGCGGATACCCCCATGCTGGACACGGGCGCTTATGTACTGCTCGGCAACGACGATTTCCTGCTGCGCCTGCTGCAAGGCAAAAAAGAACAGTCCGTGATAAATGATTATGTGGCCTGGACAATCCACGCCGCACGGGCAATGGGCGTCAAGGTAGTGAACCCTGGCGGGATCAGCGCGTTCAAGTTCAACCAGAGAAAGCTGGACCTGGATGAAAAAAACATCGGTTACGGAATAACGCCCCGTAACATTATGGCCGCGCTGCTTGATGCACTGGACGAGCTCGGCGTTCCTCATCCCCTGCACGTGCATGGCTGCAACCTGGGGGTACCGGGCAATTACCAGACGACACTTGACACCATTGCCGCGGCGGAGGGCAAGCCGTTACACCTGGCCCATGTACAATTCTACAGTTACGGACAGGAGGGGGACAGGAAATTCTCGTCCGCGGCAGCACAGGTAGCAGAGGCTGTCAACCGGAACGGAAACGTATCCATTGACGTCGGCCAGATCATGTTCGGCCAAACGATTACCGCATCCGCCGATACCATGATGCAGCATAAGGGTCACATTCATGCCCATCCGAAAAAATGGGTCTGCATGGACATAGAATGCGATGCCGGCTGTGGCGTGGTGCCTTTCCGCTACCGGGACAGAAATTTCGTCAATGCCTTGCAGTGGTGTATCGGCCTGGAAATATTTTTACTCATTAATGACCCCTGGCGTGTTTTCCTGACCACCGATCACCCGAACGGCGCGCCATTTACTTCCTATCCGCATTTGATAAGGCTGCTCATGGACAAGGGATTTCGCAACGACATGTTAGCCACTATCAACAAGGATGCCGCAAGCGCAAGCATCCTGTCTTCAATCGACCGGGAATATTCATTATACGAAATTGCTATTCTCACCCGGGCTGCGCCGGCAAGGAGCCTGGGACTGAGAAACCTCGGCCACCTGGGGATAGGGGCAACGGCGGATATCACCGTCTATAAGCCTGATGACAACGCAGAGACCATGTTCAGCAGACCGGAATACGTATTCAAACGCGGCGAACTCTGCGTCAGGAACGGCAAGGTCTGCGCCATACCGGCTACCAGCAGTCACGTGGTCGAACCGGATTACGACCGGGGCATAGAAAAACCCCTGAAACGCTATTTTGACAGATACATGACCATGAACCTGGAAAATTTCAAAATCAGCCGGGATGAACTGGAAGGATATAATCAACATCCACTGCTGGTACATGATTGCAAACAGGATTTATCCGCAGATGACGCAGATTAACGCAGATTATTTTAAGTGTTTCATGTCTTTCTGGTTGTCATCGTGAATGCAGACATACAGTAGACAAAAAACCCATTATGACAAGGAAGTGTTTATTTACCGGATTCCCGGTTACGCGGGAATGATAACCAGCAGATTGGCACAAATAATACCTGAATACATCTGCGTTAATCTGCGTCATCTGCGGATTTATTTAATATTTTAATTCACTAGTGTCCCAAGAATTAATCGAATAAATTCAACTGGTTAAGTATATCACGGTGGTCTGTTTTGTAATCGGATTGTATAAGTAATTGATATAATGGTATTTTTTCAAACAGGGTCAGGCTTAAAACCTGTAATATTGTGTAGAGTTCCGTAGTCAGTTGGAGACGTTTTTTTATGAGCGCCACCAGGACATACACACTGACGGCGGTCCAGATTTGGGTTTTGACAGCGTTCTCCGAGGTGCCGAAGAAGGCTTTGATGCGCAGGTGTTGTTTAATCCATTTGAAGAACAACTCGACCTGCCAGCGATAGCGATACAACTCGGTGATGGTGTGTGCGGGCAAGGCAAAGTGGTTGGTGAGGAAATCGAACGTCTTATGGGTCTGTGGGTCGCGGTATTTGATGCGTCGCAGTGGTTGTGGGTAGTGGGTGGCGGCGCGGACACCGGTCAGGACGATGGTCTGGTCACACAGCAGGCCGGTGGCTTTATCGACCGGTCGGGAATAACGGCGGCGGTAACGGGTATTGGACTTGGCCCGGATAACGAAGAAGGCGGCGGCGATGTTGAGGGCAAACAGACGTTGGAAATCGAGCTACGCGCGGTCCATGACGTAGCAGGCGCCGGGCTCGGGCAGCAGCAGGTCGAGGACATTGACATCGTGCAGTTTGCCCTCGGAGAGATGTATAAAGGTGGGGATAGTGCCGCGCAAGTCCAGCAAGGTATGCAGTTTGATAGCCGCTTTGGTTTGACGGAAGTGCGCCCAGGGGAACACGGACAGGCACAGGTCGATGGTGGAGGAGTCGAGGGCATAGACGGTATTATCGAGTTCCAGCCCCAGGTCTTCGTCGGCATACAGCGGTCGGGCCAGGCGAATCAGGGCGTGGGCAAAGTCGGCGTAGAGGCGCCCGTCGCGCTGCGGGTTGGCATGGGCGAGGGTGTTGCGTGACATGCCGCCGCGTAGCCCCATATGATAGAGTTTGTCCCGGTGTGCGCGCAGGCAGACTTCGATATCACGCAAGCTCTCGCGGTAAGTGAGTTGGGCGAATGCCATACAGAGGAACTGGTCGAGACAGGTAAAGGATTTGACATAACGGTTGCCGTGATAACGTTGGACACAGCGGCGGAATGGTTTCATGGGCAAATGGGCCATGACCTGAGAAAAGATATAGTGACCGGACGGCATGATGGCTCCTCCTGATAATGATAAAAATCAGGAGGGTAGCATTAGCCAGCGGGGGAGGGGTGGTTTTAATCGATGTCTGCTAAAAATCGCTTATTTACTAATGAAATGAATGAGTTATATTATATCAACACGATTTTCTTGGGACAGCAGTGATTTTAATTATGAAAATAAACGGCGTAAGCATTGACGATACGTTTGCCGAGGCATTTCCCATGAAGGCGACCCGGCTGATCATTACCGCCATGACCATGAAGTATGCTTACCGCGCGGCCAACTCCCTGACCGGATTTGCCTCGTCCGTGATTGCCTGCGGTTGTGAGGCGGATATTGAACGGGAACTGAAGCCGGAAGAAACCCCGGACGGCAGGCCCGGTGTGGCGATCATCATGTTTGCCATGTCGAAATCGCAGTTGGCCGACCAACTCACCCGGCGCGTCGGACAATCCGTAATGACTACCGCGACCAGCGCCTGCTTTGCGGGTACCCATAGCGATACCATGTTGCCGCTGGGTAAAAGCCTGAGATATTTCGGCGACGGTCACCAGATATCAAAGATACTGGACGGTATCCGCTACTGGCGCATCCCGGTCATGCACGGTGAATTCCTGTGCGAAGAGAGCACCGGTGTAGTCCCTGCCATTGGCGGCGGTAATTTCCTGGTGATGGCAAAGACTTCCCGTCACGGCCTGAGCGCCTGTGAAAAAGCCGTTAAGGCGATTCGCGGAGTGGACGGCGCAGTCACCACGTTTCCCGGTGGGATTGTCGGATCCGGTTCCAAGGTAGGCTCGAAATACTCTTTTCTACCGGCATCAACAAATGAGGTCTTCTGCCCAACCCTGAAAAGCCGGGTAAACAGCATGCTGACGGAGGAGATCGGTTCCGTTCTGGAAATCGTCATCGACGGCTTGAATGAAGCCGCAATCAGCGAAGCCATGCGCGCCGGTATCGAGGCGGTCTGCGAAAATGGACCGGACAAGGGCATCTACC
The DNA here is from genome assembly GCA_965222155.1 of Gammaproteobacteria bacterium. GTDB lineage: Bacteria > Pseudomonadota > Gammaproteobacteria > Eutrophobiales > Eutrophobiaceae > JAAXHV01. Next base: position 43,034 of record CBDCTH010000001.1, on the reverse strand, counting down.
GGATCGGCGCAGGGAACTATGGCGGAAAACTGGGACCTTACCATTTCCACCTCAGGGATATATTGAAAGAAACACCGACTTGATCAGAGGTTCCTGAGATGAAACCCATGATACTCACCTTGAAGAACAAGCCGCGCCAACGGCTGGATTTATCTGCGCTGACACCGGACAGACTGTCGGCCGCAGATAATATCGCCGCTATCGAAGTGGTCCTGGGTTCAACACCGGCCAGAACCGGAGACCTGTTTTCCATCAGTGGAGACAACCCTGAGCATATTGAGTTACGCCGCACTACGGAACTGGTTACCCGGATAGGCGCAGACATGACGCGGGGACACCTCAACGTCAAGGCCCATGGCGGCAGTTACCTCGGGCACGGGATGAGAGGCGGCACAATCAGGGTCAACGGCAGTTGCGGCGACTGGCTCGGCTGCGATATGCACTGGGGCAGGATCGACGTCGAGGGCGATGCTGGCGATTACATCGGGGCCGGGGCTCGAACCAGCATGCAGGGAATGCAGGACGGCCTGATCACGGTATGGGGCAATGCCGGAAATCGGACCGGTGATAAAATGCGGCGCGGGATGATCATGATCGCTGGCAACGCAGGAAACTTTTCCGGCGCCGGCATGGTGGCCGGCACCATATTGATCCTGGGTAAATCAGGCAAACTCCCGGGTTACGGGATGAAACGCGGGACCATTATACTGGGCAAGCGGCCTGACCGGATCGGCGCTACCTTGGCAAACTGCGGTACGCTGAAGATGGAATACCTGCGCCTGTTTTTCAAACAGCTTTCCCGTATGGGAAGCCGTTACCGGTTTTTCCGCAATTTCGGCCCTGAAGTCCGTATGTATACCGGTGACCTGGCGAACAACGGCAAAGGAGAAGTCATGATCCTACTCGATGCACATAAATAGTGCTTGTCTCAAGATTAGAATATATATCGACAGAGATTAGGATGCTATTCCTTATTATGGAGAAACTGATAGTGTCTCAGTTTGAAATACAGCATGAAAATTGAACTTGATATATTCCGGCGCTTGTATTATTCTCTGTAACGTCAAACCAGCACAGGAGAAAGGCATCATGGAAAACGAACTGCATCAAGACCCCGCCACCCCCGAAGAAATCTGGAATATTCTGCGAGCCGTCGGCAAGCAGTCTGAGGAGGTCCGTGAACAGATGAAGGACACCGACCGGCGGATGAAGGAAACCGACCGGCAGATGAAGGAAACCGACCGGCGCTTGAAGAAACTGGATGAGTTGTTTACCAGCCAGTGGGGCAAGCTGGTGGAGAGTCTGGTAGAAGGGGACCTGATTCCCCTGTTGCAGGCGCGCGGGATAGAAGTGCAGACGACGTATCCCCGAGTGAGCGGTCGGCGTAATGGCGAGCATTACGAGTATGACATTCTGGCAGCGAATGGAGAAGAAGTGGTCGTCGTGGAAGTCAAGACCACGTTACGGGCCGGGGATGTGACGCATTTTCTGGAGAAGCTGGATAAATTCACGGGTTGGGTGTCGGGATTCAAAGGACGGAAGATACTGGGCGCAGTGGCGTACCTGAAGGTGGATCATTCTGTGCAGGTGTATGCGGAGCGGCAGGGCTTGTATGTCATCCGAGCCACCGGGAGCAGCGCCAGCATTATCAATCAGGCAGACTTTCGGCCCCGGGTGTTCTGCTGATTGACCAATCATACGGCTATACGTGAAATCTGGGGCGGGTCACAGTCTGGCAGCGTCCCCATCGCTACCGGGGGCAGCGACATTCCTCAAAAACTCGGTGATACTCCGCCCAATCGCGCTATTACTCAGCAACTTATCCCTCTCTATACGGCTTCGTATGTCCGCCAGCGACCAGCCATCCCTCTGCGCCATATTGGGATATGCCTTTCAGCTTGCACTGCCCCAATACGGCGTGAGCGAGCGGCAGCCCACCCTGTTCAATGGCAAACCCTGGTCCAAGGCTGCTGAGCAAGGTACTACAAACAGGCAAAATACACCATAATGCCTCTCAGATTTCCAACCCAGGCCGTAGTCTGTCGGCTACGTATCCAGCCAGGCTGGGGATGCCGCAAGTCCACTCGTCTGCTCCCGGATCTCGCCAAATCAGACCTAAGCCATACAAGGTGTCTTTATTTCGTTTTATAATTGCAGGGGCATTATCCCCGTGGTCGGCTGATACCTGTTGCAGGATGGTGTTTAATTCCCAGTCAGACACACTTTGTTTTTCGTCCAATAGTTTGGCTACTGCATAGGCTGGTGCCGCATTCTCAGTATGTTCCAGTTCAGCCAGGCGATTTCGATAATACTCATACCGTAAAGGTTTAACCTCTGCTATCGCCGTTTCGGCGGCTTGCCGATCAACTGTAGCACGTTGCGTCTGCCGGGCCTGTTTCCAGGCAGCCCGGCCCAGCAATTGCACAAAATACGGGTAGCGGTCCCCAGCGATGACCAACTGGTCAAGGGCATCAGGTTCGTACTGGAGGCCGCTGACTGCACCCGTTTTAACCAGTATTTCCTCACTGGCTCCGTCAGGCAGCAAGCCGATAAACAATTGCTCTGCCCGGTCCCAAAAACTTGCCTGCATGTTGGCCAAGGTGGATTGCAGCCCAGGGGTACCGGCCAGGACCAACAGGAAGGGCGCTGCGGCACGCACTTCCTGGCTGACGTTCAGCAGTACCTGGCCCACCTGAGAGTGCAGCGTGTGGGCTTCGTCCAGCAACAGTACCAGGGGGGTGGTTCGGCAGCGCGCGGTCAGTAGCCTGGTCAGCGTGTGTGCCGCGGGCTTGCCCCAGATCAAGCGACTCCCGATTATCGACACGGAAAGGCTGTCCAGCAGCGGCAGCTTGAGCTTCGGCCGTGGAGTCAACAGTCTGGTCAGTGTAGCGATATCCTGGATCTCCGCCGGAGTCAACCAGACTACATCCACTGCGTTGGCCTGTCCCTTGCAATGACTATCGAACCAGCGCAGCAAAGTCGTCTTGCCGTTACCCCTGGGGCCGATCAGGATATGATCGTTACCTGGCAATTTGTCCTGAATTCGCGCCATCGCTTCTGCCAAAACACGTTGCTCTTCTTGCCGTCCAGCCAGGCAAACCGGCTCGATTCCTATGCCAGGGGTGTAGGGATTATGTTTGGCTGTGATGGCCATACCCAACTATTATAGCAGAGCGGCTGCCCGCTTTTATGGAATTTACCTGGTTTCAACCGGATGGCTGCCCCGGATTAGCAACATCTCCAGGATAGGCATTCAGGTAAACCAAGTCCGTTGTTCCACTGGATTTTGGCTATGGATGACAACATCCCAAGACAGGCCCTTCCTGAATTTAAGGAACCTCTTATATGGATACCGCCTTCATTGTCAAGTGATACTTTGAGGTGTCAGCCGTTCCCGCTAACTTTATCAGCCAGTTATAATGACCGCCCCACCAGAGAAAGTCTTCCGGCATCTTGCGCACCCTGCGAGTTGAAGGCACCGGGTTAGTCAGAAGTGACGGTGATACCATTTATCATTCATCCTGGAACGAGGGTGAGACGCCCTCCCTCCCGGAAATAGGCACGGGGTTATTGAGAAGTTACAAATATCTCTCCCCACGCAGGTTAAAAGAGGACATTGCAACTTTGGAGTGACAGCATGAAAATTGAACTTGATATATTCCGGCGCTTGTATTATTCTCTGTAACGTCAAACCAGCACAGGAGAAAGGCATCATGGAAAACGAACTGCATCAAGACCCCGCCACCCCCGAAGAAATCTGGAATATTCTACGAGCCGTCGGCAAGCAGTCTGAGGAGGTCCGTGAACAGATGAAGGACACCGACCGGCAGATGAAGGAAACCGACCGGCAGATGAAGGAGACCGGCCTGCAGATGAAGGAAACCGACCGGCGCTTGAAGAAACTGGATGAGTTGTTTACCAGTCAGTGGGGCAAGCTGGTGGAGAGTCTGGTAGAAGGGGACCTGATTCCCCTGTTGCAGGCGCGTGGGATAGAAGTGCAGACCACGTATCCCCGGGTGAGCGGTCGGCGTAATGGCGAGCATTATGAGTATGACATTCTGGCAGCGAATGGAGAAGAAGTGGTCGTCGTGGAAGTCAAGACCACGTTACGGGCCGGGGATGTGACGCATTTTCTGGAGAAGCTGGATAAATTCACGGGTTGGGTGTCGGGATTCAAAGGACGGAAGATACTGGGCGCAGTGGCGTACCTGAAGGTGGACCATTCTGTGGAGGTGTATGCGGAGCGGCAGGGCTTGTATGTCATCCGAGCCACCGGGAGCAGCGCCAGCATTATCAATCAGGCAGACTTTCGGCCCCGGGTGTTCCACTGATTGACCAATCATACGGCTATACGTGACATCCGGGGCAGGTCACAGTCTGGCAGCGTTCCCATGGCTACCGGGGGCAGCGACATTCCTCAAAAACTCGGTGATACTCCGTCCAATCGCGCTATTACTCAGCAACTTGTCCCTCTCTATACGGCTTCGTATGTCCGCCAATGGGTGCCTGCGACCGAAAGCACGGATATTGCTGTGTAACTATTTTTGGGCGTTCTAAGCATCAGGCCGCACGAACACATTCGGTCTTAACAAGGTCTGACCGACTGGAAAGGACACGCTACAGGGATACCCATTCTGGTCTTTCAGGCGACCCCGCCATAGGGCCTGTAGCCGGGTTGGGCTTACGCGCTAACGTGGACGATGTGCTAAGCAGACTACACCAGGACGGGACAGTAGTCAACTCTGAGGAGGCTGTGGATAACACTGCATCTCCAGAGTTTTAGTTACATGCCGTCGGGGTGTGCAAAGACCTGCTCATGAGAGTTTGCTGTGTAACTATTTTTGGGCGTTCTAAGCATCAGGCCGCACGAACACATTCGGTCTTAACAAGGTCTGACCGACTGGAAAGGACACGCTACAGGGATACCCATTCTGGTCTTTCAGGCGACCCCGCCATAGGGCCTGTAGCCGGGTTGGGCTTACGCGCTAACGTGGACGATGTGCTAAGCAGACTACACCAGGACGGGACAGTAGTCAACTCTGAGGAGGCTGTGGATAACACTGCATCTCCAGAGTTTTAGTTACATGCCGTCGGGGTGTGCAAAGACCTGCTCATGAGAGTTTGCTGTGTAACTATTTTTGGGCGTTCTAAGCATCAGGCCGCACGAACACATTCGGTCTTAACAAGGTCTGACCGACTGGAAAGGACACGCTACAGGGATACCCATTCTGGTCTTTCAGGCGACCCCGCCATAGGGCCTGTAGCCGGGTTGGGCTTACGCGCTAACGTGGACGATGTGCTAAGCAGACTACACCAGGACGGGACAGTAGTCAACTCTGAGGAGGCTGTGGATAACACTGCATCTCCAGAGTTTTAGTTACATGCCGTCGGGGTGTGCAAAGACCTGCTCATGAGAGTTTGGGGTCAGAGTAAAAATACTTAACAATAAGCCACTACCACTTGCCAAACTGACTGTATTTTTACTCTGACCCCAAATGTTTGAACGAGGGCATCTTGCCCTCGTGGAGGGTGAGACGCCCTCCCTCCCGGAAATAGGCACGGGGTTATTGAGAAGTTACAAATATCTCTCCCCAGGCAGGTTAAAAGAGGACATTGCAACTTTGGAGTGACAGCATGAAAATTGAACTTGATATATCCCGGCGCTTCTATTATTCTCTGTAACGTCAAACCAGCACAGGAGAAAGGCATCATGGAAAACGAACTGCATCAAGACCCCGCCACCCCCGAAGAAATCTGGAATATCCTGCGAGCCGTCGGCAAGCAGTCTGAGGAGGTCCGTGAACAGATGAAGGACACCGACCAACGCTTGAAGAAGCTGGATGAGTTGTTTACCAGTCAGTGGGGCAAGCTGGTGGAGAGTCTGGTAGAAGGGGACCTGCTTCCCCTGTTGCAGGCGCGCGGGATAGAAGTGCAGACGACGTATCCCCGAGTGAGCGGTCGGCGTAATGGCGAGCATTACGAGTATGACATTCTGGCAGCGAATGGAGAAGAAGTGGTGGTCGTGGAAGTCAAGACCACGTTACGGGCCGGGGATGTGACGCATTTTCTGGAGAAGCTGGATAAATTCACGGGTTGGGTGTCGGGATTCAAAGGACGGAAGATACTGGGCGCAGTGGCGTACCTGAAGGTGGACCATTCTGTGCAGGTGTATGCGGAGCGGCAGGGCTTGTATGTCATCCGAGCCACCGGGAGCAGCGCCAGCATTATCAATCAGGCAGACTTTCGGCCCCGGGTGTTCCACTGATTGACCAATCATACGGCTATACGTGACATCCGGGGCAGGTCACAGTCTGGCAGCAGATTGTTGGAATAGGGCGTGTCTCTCGCACGGGCAGTACCGCGCACCGAGTGCCTTATCAAACACCGACCCGTCCACCAGGTCGGCTAATCGATACAAGTCATGCCGTGGGTTGAGCATAGTATCCAACTGTTCGCTGAACAGGTCTGATGAAGGATGCGCGTCAGCGTGTCCGGGGGTCATTTTTATCTCCGATATTGCCAGAAAATGAAGCCCCATGATACCAAAACCTGCACTATCAGTCCAGGGAAAAACGCAGCTTACATAACTATAATCAATAGGTTAGAATAGCTTTTGGGGTTATTCAGGGACGACTAAACTACCTGTAAAAGAGTTCTGGACGGATTTTCGGTAAGATCAACCTTCCTTCTGAAAAATTTCATACGCCTGAGGATGGAATATACGTGCGGACACTATTTCAAGCATAGGTATTACAATTCGAAAATCTTCATAGATCAAGTCTGAAGACTCTTCAAGAGATTTCTCGACTACGGTAGCATAGTTCGTCGTGATTTCTAACTGTTGAGTATCTTTATTCCTGTAGCCGCTAGCCATAGGGATAAGTGCTATATCAGACTCACCTTGGCTTATTATTCCGCTCTTAAGAGCAAAACCGATATATGATTTCCTGCTTTTTAAAGAGAGCTCAATCAGTCGTTGATGTTCAATAGATTCTGCAATTAGCAGTTCAATGAGGTCCCCACTCTCTGCTGCTGCTCGCCGGACGGCTTTTTCTTTATCGTAAAACTGATTGCCAATAATCGGAAGCACAAATCCTAGCAGAGCGGTCAGGATAGCCGTGCCAGAGTAAGGAATTGGCATAAAAGACTCCCATTTCGTGCTGATTTCGGGAAAACAGGAGCCTATAGAAAAAATGATTGAGTGTGAGATAAAAGCTAAAATGGCACCGCATATGACGGCTCTGAAGAAAAGATGGTAACCCGAATCACGGAGGGCACCAAACCGTGTGGAATACAGGTGCGTTAAAAACCAATATCCCGCAACAGTGGGAACAAGAAACGCTCCAAGAGTCAAGGCGGGGCTGTCCTTATTACAGAATGATTAAATTGGTTTTCTATGATGGACTTTTCGAAGTTGTATCAGGTTGAGGTTTACTAAAATCAAGCTTCGCCAATGCTTTGATTTGTTCGCGCGCTCTTTTGCTATGCAGTAACTCATCCGCTTTAACATACCGAGCGCCCTTTGATGTCACGTAAATTTTGGGCTGATCTCCAGTAGCATGTTGTTCGCTCAAAGCTTTTTCAGGCATGTCAATCTCCTCCACTGATTTCTATTCAGGAGTATACTCCAGATTTGAGTATAAAACTTCTTCCTAATCTCTGCATAAATCAGAATACTGATATATATAGAATAATTGTAATATAAGGAGTATGAGACATCTAAAAAACAATATCAAATCCAAATTAATGCCCAAATTGCGTATTTCACTGAATCCTGCCACCCGTTTCACGTGAAGGCTGCCACCCGGAACGCAGCAAAGCTGCCACCCCCAGGCGCGTGATGACGTGGGTGTTGGTCATTATGACTCTGTTGGGGTCATCATCGTCAATGTTTTTTTCTGTTTTCGCATGGATTCACCCTTGAGTTGTATTTTGTAAGCATTGTGCACCAGGCGGTCAAGGATGGCATCGGCGAGGGTGGGGTCGCCGATGCTGTGATGCCATTTTTCGGCCGGTAATTGACTGGTAGCGAGGGTGGAGCGTGCGCCGTGGCGGTCTTCCAGGATTTCCAGCAGGTCACGGCGCTGCTCTGCGTTCAATTTGACCAGGCCCCAGTCATCGAGGATGAGGGCCTGGGTTTTTGCCAGGGTGGTGAGGAGCTTGGGATAGCGTCCATCGCCCTTGGCGATGGACAGGTCCTGGAGGAGTCTGGGCAGGCGCAGGTAGAGGGCGGTGTAGCCGTGCCGGCAGGCGTTGTGTGCCAGGGCACAGGCGAGCCAGGTTTTGCCGACGCCGGTGGGGCCGGTGATGAGGATATTGAGGTGTTCGCGGACCCACTGGCAGGTGGCCAGTGATTGCATCAGGGATTTATCCAGTCCGCGCGGGGGGCGATAGTCGATATCCTCCAGGGTGGCATTGTGTTTGAGGCGGGCGCATCGCAGCCGGTTGGACAGGCGTCGGTTGTCCCGTTCGGTTATCTCCCGGTCGACGAGCAGGCCGAGGCGTTCCTCGAAGCTGAGGGTATCGATATCGGGCACGGACATCTGCTCGGTGAGGGCGGCAGCCATACCGGTGCATTTCAAGGTCTGGAGTTTGTCCAGGGTGGGATGTATCAACATAGCAGTCTCCTGTCGTGGGTCAGTGGTAGTAGGATGGGCCACGGATATTGTCGTGGTCATCAGGTAAGGCCGCCTCGGTCTGCTCGGCGAGGGGTTGCCGGTCCAGGCCGTGGCGGAGGATGGATTCGATACTTTTGTAACTGTGGCTGCCCAGGGTGAGGGCGCGTTGGCAGGCGGCCTCCAGCCGGTCGTCGCCGTAGGTTTTAGCCAGGCGCAGGATCCCTAAGCAACTGCGGTAGGCCTGCTGGGGGTGCTTGCGGGCAGACAGGACACGGAGGATAAGGGTTTCTGTGGCCGGCCCGACCTGCGCGGCCCAGCGGCCCAGGCGTTGCGGGGACCACTCGCCGGCCTGGCGGTGCGCCTCGGGCATGTGGGCCGGGACGGTGGTATGACGTGCCTTATGATACGAGCGTCGATGGCTGGCGATGCGCTGGCCGCGATGAAAGCATTCAATGGTGTTGGCGGTGATGCGCACGTCCAGTTGTTTTTTGATGAGCGCGTGGGGCACGGAGTAGTAATGGCCATGGACCTCGATGTGATAGTCGATATGGACCCGCGCCTGCTTCCACTCGGCGTATTCGTACGCTTCGACGGGCAGGGGGCGCAGGGCCGGTTTATCCAGTTGCTCAAACAGCGCGCGCCGGGTGCCCGGCAGTTTCTTGAAGGGCCGGTTGTTGAGCGTCTCCAGCAACGCCCGGATGGCGCGGTTCAACTCGGCCAGGGAGAAGCACTGACGCTGGCGCAGGGCGGCGAGGATCCAGCGCTCTACCACCTGTACCGCGACCTCGGCTTTCGCTTTGTCACGGGGACGACGCACCCGTGCCGGGACAATGGCGACCCCGTAATGGGTGGCCAGGTCCTGGTAGGTGGGGTTGATGTCCGGCTCATAGCGATGCGCACGGCTCACCCCGGCGCGTAAATTATCCGGCACCACCACTTCAGGCACACCGCCCAGGTAGGTAAAACAGCGCACGTGGGCGCCGATCCAATCTTCCAGGCCCTGGCTCCAGGTGGCCTCGGCATAGGTGTAGTTCGACGCGCCCAGCGCTGCCACAAACACCTCTGCCTCACGGACTTCCCCGGTTGCCGGGTTGATGACCTGAGCACGCATACCGGCATAATCCACGAACAGCTTCTCACCGGCCCGGTGCTCCTGGCGCATGACCAGATCCAGCTTGCCACGCCACGTCCGATAATGCTGGCAGAACCAGGTGTACTGATAGCCTTGCGGGTGAGTCTGGCGATACTCATGCCATAACAACTGCAAGGTGACGCCCGGGCGTTTCAACTCCCGATGAATGTGTGACCAATCGGGCACGCCGCGGGCCGCGGCGGGTACAGCTGGGGCGGGCGGAAACAGCAGACGCTCCAGCGCCCCGTCATCCAGCGCCGCAGGCAGCGGCCAACCCAGCCCGGCCGCCTCGGCCCGGCGCAGGTACTCATCCACCGCCGGACGGGAAATGCCACAACTCCTGGCTGTCTGGCGTTTGCTCAGGCCCTGGCTCCAGCACAGGCGTAATACGTCTTTTATCTTTCTCATGGACAACCTCTTTGCAGGCATCTGTGTCTCCTCCTTTCAGTAGAAATAAGGACACAGGATACCCTTGGTTATCCACGTCAAACGCGCCGGTTATCTACCTCCTTGGGGGTGGCAGCTTTGCCGTGTAATGGGTGGCAGCTTTGCTGTGAAATACGCACCCAAATCCCACGTTAGAGATTTGAAACGGGCATTCAAGGCACATTCTGCCTGTTTGTAGTGCCTTACTCAATAGCAATGAGTCATGGTTTATCCTTGTATAGTCGACCCTGAAAAACCCTGTTTCGCGTCAGACTGCTAGGGTCTACCGGCGCCTCATGCTGAAAGTACACCTCCCCACAGACAGACTGTCGAGTAGACCGGGGGAGTTTCATCCAGCAGATATAATGATTGGAAGTACTGCAGCAAGTAGAGTTGCCTTATTTTGTCCGCTTTCACCTACAAGGGTTTCCAGCAACTTGGCAGACACAGGTACAAAAACACGACAACCAGAAAAAAAGACGGCTTGCAATCTCAGAAAAAACGGGAATCATAGTCTTTGCCGTCGCGTCAACTGTATCATCCTGATTGACGCTAGAGGCTCACCTTGATTGTTGCTCTACACAAAGGACCATGGGTTCTACTTCTATAAACCCGGACAACGCCAAGCCGACAGTTAGCCACCAGATTCAGGGAAGACCCAAGTAAAGTTACGGTATCTGTTCAACCACCCCGTGTTCCCGCAGTACCGCCAGCACCACTTCCCGGCGTTTTTGAGAACGGCGTTGCATCAGCGCCTGTACTGCCGCGCCGAGCGCCGCCGGTGTCAACCCGGACAGTATTGCGGATGTCGCCAGGGAAGCCGGCCCGCTACCCGCCTGTAAGTCCAGGAAGGTGACGGTGAATGCCCTGCCGGACGACCGGTCCACCTGCCAGTACTCCGGTACGCCCAGCCTCCGATAGAGTTCCTGCTTGTCTCGATCGATATGGGTGATGCCCACCTCGACCACCAGGTCCGGGGGATGTGACAGGGTCCAGGCGACGGCCTTCGCGTCCTCCTCCTCCCGGAGTTCCTGGTAAGTCAGTGCATTCGCCCCCAGGTAATAACAGCAGTCCGGTTCGGCACCGGTGTTCTGCGGGTCCGACGACCGCCGCCAGCGGGTGGAGCGCAGGGAATCATTGCCCAAGTCCAGGGCCTCCGCAGTTTCTTTCACCACATCGTTGACAAAATCCGCAATCCCTTCATGTATCGGACCTGGGGCCATCAGCATAACCAGGCCGTGCATCGGATCCAGCACTACCCGACGGAAGGCGTCTTCCAAGTGCAATCGGGCGAGGTTCAGGACTGTCTCGCGATCGGTATGAAACGCCAGGTACGCCGAACCCAGGGAGTTTTTGCGGGGTGTCAGCGTCTCCCGCTCGGACACCAGACAACGCGGGTCGGCCAGGATAGTTTCAGCGGCGGCACTCATAGGGTTGCTCCTCCTGTTCGTACGAAACGGGATTACAGTATGGCACAATTCGGGGGAATTCGCACAACTCAACCCGTGTCAGGAACAAATAAAGTCCTCATCAGTAACACCTGCCTGCTACAGGCAGACAGCATGTCTCTACGACCTTGTGGGGAACCCACAAGTACATGAATATGAAATTGCTGGATGAGATGGATAATGAAGCGGCTTACTCCGCAGCTTAATTGACTACCGGAACCACTCTGGAAAAAAGTGCGAAAGATTCTTGACACTACCGTGTCTATACCATCTATTTGTTGACAACAGGAAAAAACACACTTTACATAAATATAATCAATAACTTAGAGTGCCTGTTGGTAACTTCTCAATAACCTAATGCATAAGGCATCTTGCGCACCCTGCGAGTTGAAGGCACCGGGTTATTCAGAAGTGACGGCGATACCATTTATCATTCATCCTGGAGCGAGGGCGGGACGCCCTCGCTCCCGGGAATAGGCACGGGGTTATTGAGAAGTTACAAATATCGCTCCCCAGGCAGGTTAAAAGAGGACATTGCAACTTTGGAGTGACAGCATGAAAATTGAACTTGATATATCCCGGCGCTTCTATTATTCTCTGTAACGTCAAACCAGCACAGGAGAAAGGCATCATGGAAAACGAACTGCATCAAGACCCCGCCACCCCCGAAGAAATCTGGGATATTCTGCGAGCCGTCGGCAAGCAGTCTGAGGAGGTCCGTGAACAGATGAAGGACACCGACCGGCAGATGAAGGAAACTGACCGGCGCTTGAAGAAGCTGGATGAGTTGTTTACCAGCCAGTGGGGCAAGCTGGTGGAGAGTCTGGTAGAAGGGGACCTGCTTCCCCTGCTGCAGGCGCGCGGGATAGAAGTGCAGACCACGTATCCCCGGGTGAGCGGTCGGCGTAATGGCGAGCATTATGAGTATGACATTCTGGCAGCGAATGGAGAAGAAGTGGTCGTCGTGGAAGTCAAGACCACGTTACGGGCCGGGGATGTGACGCATTTTCTGGAGAAGCTGGATAAATTCACGGGTTGGGTGTCAGGATTCAAAGGACGGAAGATACTGGGTGCAGTGGCGTACCTGAAGGTGGACCATTCTGTGCAGGTGTATGCGGAGCGGCAGGGCTTGTATGTCATCCGAGCCACCGGGAGCAGCGCCAGCATTATCAATCAGGCAGACTTTCGGCCCCGGGTGTTCCACTGATTGACCAATCATACGGCTATACGTGACATCCGGGGCAGGTCACAGTCTGTCTGGCAGCAGATTGTTGGAATAGGGCATGTCTCTCGCACGGACAGTTTGGATAAGCTACCGGAATCACTTGAATAGGGCATCCTGTCCTGGCTTGGGTGGGGGCTTGAAGTCGTATGCATCGGGTGCCAACGCGCTCACAAGATCGTCAAATGCCACAGCTTTTTGGTTGGAGAAGCTCTGTGCGAGGAGTACCGAGTCGGCCCGGGAATCCCAGAATGCAGTGAGTCGTAGGCTGTATTGATGTAGCCGGGCTGGAACTTGCACCAGAAAGAACGGAACGGTCAGAGTCACCATCCGCATCACCGTGAGATCGTCAGTGCGTTGGCGAATGGCCAGGGCACGCAAGGCGCCGATCCAATCTGACCCGGCCGGTTTCACCTCCTCGCTAAGGCGCGCCTCGGTCAACATACCGCGGTCACCCACCAGCACCACCTTTGAGAGACCGAAACGGGTGCGCAGTTTGTCGATTTGCGTACTCAGGGTCATCGGGTCGGCGGTGTTGCCGTCGAACACTTCCACGGCCACCGGGCAACCGTCGCCGTCGCACAGCAGACCAAACTCGATTTGCAGTTTGCCGCGGTTGCCGTCGCGGGCATAGCCGCGCTGGGCCAAGGGGCAATGACGCCCTTCCAGGTACACGGAGGTCAGGCCATAGAGCACGAGTGCGCCGTTCTTCAGATGCCGTTTGGCCAGGCTGCGTTCGATCTGGTCCTGACGCTCGAGCAGCCAGTCCATGGCCATATACAGGTCGTCCTTGTCGAGCGTACCGAGGCGTAGGGTATCGGCGAGTGAATCGCGGGCGGTGGCCAGTTTCGAGCTGGGCTTGAGGAGGCGGGCGACGAGCAGCGCCAGCACGCGTTGCCGCTCGGGGCTGTCCTGGGGGTCGATGAGGTGCGCCAGGCGCAGTTGTTTGAGGGTACCGAGCATGGCGACGACGTGGCCGTGGGGTTGTGAGCGGACGATGTCGAAGACAGCGGGTGGCCGGTACGATTTTGATACTGGGCAAATCCGGCCAACTCCCGGGTTACGGGATGAAACGTGGGAGCATCATACTGGGCAAACGCCCTGATAAAATCGGCTCCACCCTGGCGAACTGTGGTACGTTGAAGATGGAATACCTGCGCCTGTTTTTCAAACAGCTGTCCCGGATGGGCAGCCGTTACCGGTTTTTCCGGAATTTCGGCCCGGAAGTCCGTCTGTATACCGGTGACCTGGCGAACAACGGCAAGGGAGAGGTGATGCCGCTGTTGAAGGCCGCCAGGTGATAATCACATTTTTACAAAGCAGACTATTATTCATACATCCTGTATATCCTGTCTATCGATGTTAATAGTCGGTTTGTGAATTCCGCGCTTTGCCAGATTAGGTTGTGTTTGTTCAATCTACGAACCATTCAGTAATACTTTTTTCCGCTTGCGCCAATAACTGGATAAAAATATTGCCAGTTGCTATACTAGGCAATAAACCCACCGTGCGAAGATAAAGCCATGCTTCACGTGATCAAGGCATTAATCCTCGATTTTCAGGAAATGGAGTTACCTGGCGGCATGCCTAGACACATCGACATCACATCGGTGCCGGATAAAGCCACAGTATGCATCGGAGTACGCCGTTGCGGCAAGTCATACTTTATGTTCCAGATCATTCAAGGTTTACTGGAATCTGGCGTTTCCCGCCAGAACATCCTATACCTGAATTTTTTCGACGATCGACTGCACGGACTGCAACGCGTCGGCTTAAACACCATCCTTGAGGCGTTTTACTCGCTCTATCCGGAAAAAAAGAATACCGAGAAGGTTTACTGTTTTTTTGATGAAATCCAAGGCGTACCAGGGTGGGAACCATTTGTTGACCGTCTGATGCGCACGGAAAAATGTGAGGTCTACATAACCGGCTCATCAGCACAAATGCTTTCAAGGGAGATCGCAACCCAGATGCGTGGCCGGGCACTCACCTGGGAAATGTTTCCCTTCTCGTTCCGGGAGTTTCTTGACTACAAAGGTATAGAGAAGAGTGGCGGGTCACAATCAACCAGAACACGCCTGATGATCCAGAATGCGTTTGCAGAATACTGGGAAACCGGTGGTTTTCCTGAAGTCGCGGGACTCGACCGTATGCTGCGTATCAAAATCCACCAGCAGTATTTTAATGCCATGCTGTTCCGAGACCTTGTCGAGCGTCACGATATCTCTCACCCCAGGGCAGTCACAGATTTGGCGCATTGGCTGGTGGACAATACAGGTTCCTTGTATTCCGTCAATAACCTGACCGGTTATCTGAAATCCCTGGGCCATAAATCACCGAAATCGGCTGTGTCTGATTACCTCAAATGGTTCGAAGATGCTTTTGCCCTGTTCACAGTACGCGTTTTTGACGCATCGCTGGCTCGGGCAAGCGTCAACCCAAAGAAAATCTACTGCATCGACCACGCGTTGGTCGCCTCTGTCAGTTCCGGCATTCTGGTTAACTCAGGGCATCTGCTGGAGAATCTGGTCTTCATTGCACTGCGCCGGACCACACCGGACATCTTTTATTTCAAGGGCAAGGCTGGCCGGGAAGTAGACTTCGTCGCTCAACGGCGAGACCGTCCCCGCTTACTCGTACAGGTTTGCGAATCAATGGCTGACCCACATACCCGCAAGCGGGAAACCACATCGCTTGCCGGAGCGATGGCTGAATTGAAGCTGGCTGAAGGCACCATCGTGACCCGTGACGAGGATGAACAAATCCAAGTGGCATCGGGGAAAATCGATGTGGTTCCTGCTTGGCGGTTTCTATTGAACTTGTCATAAGATGTTAATAGTCAGTTTGTGAATTCCGCGCTCTGCAGGGTCAGGATCTCTTCTATCAACGGTTCCTTGTCCGGTGATCGGTCCGGGATGACGGTCTTGATCTGGTACAGTTTCCCGGGCACCTGTTCAGACAGGATGAATTCATAAACCTTGGGAGCAAACTCGGCGAATTGTCTTCTCCTGGGATCGTTGAGATACGGGGCGATGGAAATTTTCTCGCCGGTCACTTGCGTTCCGTCATATTCAAACGTGACCGTTTCGGTTTTCGCACCCTCGGCAAAAGCAGACTTGATCCTTCTCTGGAAATAGCGCCAGCTGCCGCTAGTCAGGCGGCTCATTTCATAGACGTCTCCCTGCATGTAAACCACCAGGATCGGGTTGCCGGTAATGCCGACAAGGTTATCCCGGTTCGCATTTTGCTGTCTTTCAGCACTGAAAAATTCCAGATCTGCGTTCTTACTGCCATCATCATTGACCTTGATGATATCCAGGTAGACGGAATCGCTGAAGCCCTCTTCAAAACTGCCGCGCTTGACGAAATCATAATAAAGCCGGCCCGGGCTGTTGATGTTTTGGAGGTGATTATCCAGCCAGAGTTTGACTTCCGCGTCGGCAAATTCATACGTATCGGGATTAACGGCAATGGGCTCGCCCATCCTGCCCAGGGTAGCGCCCTTGACTTCTACACCGTCGGGATTGTCTTTACCGGCATCCGGCCCTTCGTCCGCATAAGAAACCAGCGCCGATAAAATATAACCGGCAAGCAACACAAGCCGACAAATCAACCTTGTCGAGATTGAATACAACTCAGTCATCATCCTGTTTTTCAGATTTTTTCAACGGTAACAGCGGTACTCCGAAGTCTTCCAGGATGGCATTGATTTCTGCCTGGTTCTCGGCTATCAATTGATTGATCGTGTCTTTCCACTCTTTCTCCCCATACCTGACCCCCATTGCCATACTGTATTCAAATTTCAACAGAGGCGAAATAGGATCGTCGCGTAACGACATGACAACGATATTCTCACCACCTTCGAGGGTTTTGGCAAAGTATCCGGCCGCTGGTCCCGAGGTAATCGTCGCATCGATCTTCCCGGAAATCAGATCCTTGATTAACTGTTCACCCAAATTCAACCGGGGATCACCGGATTGTCCCTGGTATGGCACTATGCTACCCATCAGACCATGCTGGGCAGCCCAGAACTGCGCTTGGCCACGATCAGCTAAACCGAATTTAATCTTCAAACCCTGTTGTTTAACCAACTTACCCAGCATCTCTGGCGAGGTCACCGAGTCCATGCCGCGATCCCTGGCAAATACCAGAGCGTAGGAGGTCGTGTAATAAGGCTCCGTGGTGGCAGCCAGTTCAAAATGCTCCGGGACATTAATGACCAGATCGCACTTGTAACCAGTATCCGATTCGGATTCCGCTTTCAAGGTATTGCGGATAAATCCGATTCTCTGGGGGAAAAATTCATACTGCACTTCCACCCCCAGTTTAGTGGCGAACAACTCGGCTATCCTGTTTTCAAAACCCTGTTCCTTGCGATTGGAAAACGGCAACAGGAAGGGGTCGGCGCACACCTTTAAGGCGGATATTTCTGCGGCGCCAGCCGGCACGACCGGTGCAACGGATACGGATACAAACAACAAGCATGTCAGAGAATATTTTTTCATAGCGTCTTTATGACTTTTTTGCGGCCCGCTGTACCTTAAGGAGCTTGCCAATGACTCGTCGGTAAGGACCTTTAAGGCTGGTTTTTGCATGTTCCATGACCGCGTCAATATTGACGGGCTCACCCACTACGATCACGCCCACCATTCCGAAACCGATATGGGGAACACAGACGTAGGCGTATGCCCCTTCAATATCCAGTTTCAGCGTGATGTTATTGCCGATACCACTCTGCCAGTGTTCAGCGCCCTCCGGGATCAAGCCTTCAACCGATACTGAATCATGGGACGCCATGTTAACGAATTTGACAGTATCTCCCGGCTGGATATAAATGATGTCAGGGTTGAATATGCGCGCCTCTGCATTAATGACATACGCTTTTTCGGCGAATACCTGGGTTGAGATTAAAACGGATAGACCGATAACAACTAACAGGCCTTTCTTGATACTCATGTTTCAAATCTCCTCTTCTTTCGGCTGTGGTTTTATAATCAAATATTATTATTTAATGGCCTTATCATCTTCATCTCCCAAAGCCAAGAAGTGAATATTCTAAAACAGGCAGATTACACACTTAACTCACTACATTCCCTATAAAAGACTCCCGAAAAGGCAAGAAGTTCTCATTATTTCAATAGCAGCAAGTGATGATAAATCCATCCGGGACTGATCAGAGATGAAAATCCCTCAAACTACGTGGACCGGATTAGGCGGGATAGACACTATCATTATCAGATATGATTAAACTGACCAAGAGCACACGCAAGTAATTTACGGATACGGACAATCAGTTGATGCGCAAGAACAAGCACAGTGAGTATCAGCAGACCTACAATACGCAGGCGGTGGTGGATGCTGACGTCAATCAGTTGATCTAGTGATTATTTTCGATATTGCGTGGGCCGACCCTGCCCGATTCTTTCAATCTTTTTGAGACGCAGTGGTGGCGAAAGTCAGTGTTCCGGAATCAACCGTAAAGCCAGCTCCATCACCCGGAGGCTCAGACCCAGAAGAATGCCGTTGAGGCTATGTGCGATAACCAGATTGATAGTTTCATCATGTTGTGCGAGTGAGGCGAAACCAAGCCACGCAATGAGCGCGAAACCGAATGCGAACCCCACCGGTAGAAGCCGCCAGAACCACCTCGAAACGGGCCAGCCGACCGAGAATCCCACATTGTCTCGGCGACGTGTCAACTTATAGGCAACGAGCACGGTGGCTGCCACGACGGTGGGAAATGCACTAAATGTGAGGAAGAACTGCCAAGGTGGGGCAACTTTGCCCGGCGCATAGAAAAACCAACCGTAGACCCCCGTGTAGGCGATTACAAGTATTGTCATGCCGATTAACCAGATAAAAGGGGATATGGCCGACCACCAAAGCCCACGCCACCAGATGCCGACGAACGTAACCGCGACGAAGGCGCCACAGATGGCGTTGATGGTAACCGGTCTTGCCATCCAGAAACTCAGCGAGACGTTAAATATATATCCCGCGGCAAGCTCCAGGATGCCGCCAACTGCCCAGCATGCTCCAGCCATTGTCGCCGATACGGCAAGAACGACACCACCCCGCCGAACCCATCCAGGAAATGTGGCATCAGGATTCGGAAGCAGAATGACAGGTAAGAACCAAAGCGTAATAACCCAGCCAAGGTAGTACATCGTTTCCCAGAACGGCAATCGCGAATCTCCGACAGCATTTGGAAGGCTATGGTCGACTATGGTGAAGAATGCCACAATCACGACGACGACCATCGACATCACAACCTGTTCGAAGCTTGCCCACTTGCGCCTTGTGGCAAAGGCCCCAAAGATAATACCAACGCAGGCAAAGATGAAGAGGACGGCTAGCGACGCTTCCGCAACCGTCTCCCTCTCATAGGATTTGCCGTCGTTCCACAGATACAGAACCGCTTTAGCAATTGTGATGGACTTGTCGCCTGTGACCTGCCCCAGGATCAAGCCAACGAGGGCTGCCGCAAACCGCTGGAGTCCTGTATCCGATACAGGATTTGTCAGGGTATCTCGACCTGTATCTATCATTTTCCGAACGCTGGTCAGCGTTCGGAACGCATGCCCTCAATTCTTGAGATACGTCTGTCCACACTATCAACTTTCGACTGTACATCCTCGACCCTCGAGTTTATACCCTCGACTTTAGAGTCAAGAGCCGATATTTGCTTTAGTGTGAGCTCCTCGCGCCGATTGATTTCATTAAGTATCTCTGACTGCCGTTTACCCTGCATTTCTACCAGACCCTGTAAACGGCCAGACTCTTTCATTATGTCACTGGACGATGTGTACAATAATCCAAATACGGCTCCGATTGCACCAAAAATAATCACTGCGGCCCCGAGTACCAATCGAAACTCTGTTTGCCGAACAATCGTTTCATGCTGTGATTGTTTAGTAGCTGTATTTTGGGCGAGAAGTTCAGTGGCCATTTTTTCGAATTCCTCGCGGGTGATAGGGGATTCAGGATTCAGAGTCGTGCCCATGTCTTCACCTCTTTGGCTAAAGTCTCAGAGTAGATATATTAGTAAACTTTAATGATGGCATTGCCTGTTAATTCACCAACCACCGCAAGCTTCCCATTTCCAGCGATGAGAGCATCAATCAACTTAATGTTTCCAACTTGGATTGTCAAATTAATATCGTGACCTGCATTCAACCCATTGACTGCTGAATTGAGAATATTCTTTGCATCTCCGTAACGAGAAGTCAAATCGACCTTCAAGGTATTCTGCAAATGTGTGATAATGACTGAGTGGGCAATTTTGACCGCTGCTTTGGTTAATCCTTCATCGGACTCCACCGTAAAATTCAAGTCTTCAAACAGCAGCGTGTCTCCTTGTTCATCCAGTACCGGCGTAGCCAGAATGTAAATGACACCGCGAGGTGCCCACCAGCCGGATACTGCAAAGTCAGCACCAATCAGTAAGCGCCCCTGCTGCTCTCTCAAAGTCAGGTTCGAGAGAGTCAAGGATTTATCTCCATACAAGGAAAATGACAAGGGGCTACAGCAGGCGTTAAGTTGGGCCTGAAGCTCACCAAGTTCTGTGAAAATCGGAACCCTCATATGAAAGGCTGGATTGACGTCCCGGTTAATCGCCGACGGTTCCGGGAGAGATTGCGACACAGGTTTGTCTGGCTTGGAACCGATGTGTATGGACACTTCAGAGGATAAGGCAACCGTTGTATGGATAACATTGTTGGCAGTAGTTACCGGCATGGCACCAAGCTCTGTAGCATCGAAAACCAACCAAACTTCAGGATGTTCGGATATTTTAAAAACCGGATCAAACCGACTCCATGTCTCCTCAAGCCTGGATTGCAGGTTCAACTCACCAATCAGCTTCTGTTTGACATCGGGGACCAAGCTAGGCAACACACCGCGTATTTCCCGCTCCACATTGTCTTGGAAGCTGACCGTAATAAGGTCCAACAGTCGGACCTCGGCTTTGGTTACATCTACATCCAAAGTGAGGTCGGCGTCAGGTATCCAATCCTTGCCTATACGGATATTGGATAGGGTAGCGTTAACTGTCGCCCGAAGCTCAGCCGTTTCTTGAACGTCGAAACAGCCAAGCCACTTGCCGCCGGGGCAGTACTCCGCCTTTGCGGTCGCGCTACCGTAAAGAGGTACGCTGATTTGAATTTGGTCATCTTCTGCCCGAGCATTGACGCTTCCCCGGTAGACAGTGTATTCCAAACGCTCTTCATGGACATTGCCGCCGATATTGATATCCTGCGTGCCGCTGACTTGCTTCGGGGCCTGTTCATCGATGATCAGGGACAGCTTAGAGGCTGTAACAGAAACGGGAACTAAAAATGATGACCTATACTGGTCAAGTGACAGAGGCGAACTTTTCAGATCAACAGGTAATGGAGCATCGCTCTTTGCGAAAAAATACGCGGTGCTCAAAGCTATACTGGCAAGAACTAATGCCGAAATCAAGACAAGCACAGTGGTACGTAACTTATGCATTACTGAACCTATATGTTGTGTTGAGAGTCATATATAAATCCTAACCCAAGTTTAATACCAACTTCCCGAATTTTAGTTGATTTTGGCTGATTTTCACCTGCTATCGCCGGTAAGTGATTGATTTTTCATAGCGGGTAGAGAGTTTAGCAAATGTAGTGTCTAACGTCAATTACCATTACCATGCCCTAATCCCGCATTAGAAAGTGCAGGAATCAAAAAAGCCTTGTCTGTATAATGACTTGTACAATTTATGACATTCACCCGATGGGTGCAACAGGCAAGGCTTATGCAAATCATACCGTATCACATAGCAACTACCAACGATTGATTGACCGGGCGCGGCGGCTTAGTGTGTGTTGCCGAGTTACTGCGGCAGATAGGGTTTTCGTCACGGGTAGCGGCACACTTTCCGGCCCCGGGCAGCAATCGGGGTTACCGGCCCTCGGACGTAGTATCCTTATGGATGCTGATGTTGCACGACGGGGCGCGTTGTCTGGAGGATGTGCGTCACATACGTCAGGATAAGGCATTGAGGAAGTTGCTGGGGTTGCGGCGGCTGCCGAGTGCGGACATGCTGGGGGACTGGTTGCGGCGCCTGGGTAAGGACGAGGTCGGTATCAAGGCGTTAGTTAAGGTGAACCGGCGGGTGTTGGAGTTGACCTTGGGCGGGTGTCGTCGGGTGACTTTGGACATTGATGCGACGCCGGTGTTTGCTGAGAAGCGGGCGGCGCAATGGACGTACTTGAAGCGTCAGGGTTATATGCCGATGTTGGGGCATATTGCGGAGACGGGTCAGGCGGTGGGCTGTGACTTTCGGGACGGAAACGTGGCGCCGGCGACGGATAATATGGGTTTTATCACGTCCTGTGAGGCGGGGCTGCCTGATGGGGTGGTAGTGAAGTAGTTACGGGCGGATGCGGCGAGTGTCCAGGCGGCTATCATGCGCTATTGTGAGGAACAGGGGATAGGGTATGTGCTACGGGCGAAGCGTAGTGCTGAGTTGAAGGCGTGGATACTGGAGCGTCCGGAGTCGGTCTGGCAGCCGTTGGTGCGGGACGGGGAGGCGGTAGAGGGTCAGGCCACGTGTCGGGGCGTGCATGTCATCACGGGGTATGACAAGGCGTTCACGGTGGTGGTGCAGCGCACGCGTAAAGCGGGGCAGCAGTGTTTGGATTTGGGTGAGGAAGACGTTGACGATGACACCGCCGTGACGGACGGGGGGATAGCTAGTCGACCCTGAAAAACCCTGACTGCGCAAATGGGTCGTCTTAGGGCGTCTGTCAGGTGCCGACGCGCTGTTGAACCGCAAGCCAGCTTGCTTGGTCGCGTTGTCAGCGCCAAGTATAGCAACCTGAAACAGGGTTTTTCAGGGCCGGCTAATTAGCTAATTCAACAACCTGAGTATGACTTTAAGAGCACCCTGAGAATGTCAAGGAATTTTGTACAATTTAATGATATAATTCTCTTTGTATTCCAATTAACTGAACCAGGAGAAGATGATGACGTGGTTGAAGAAAGCGGGTGAGCTTGCAGGCGGAATTATTGGAGGAATGTTCGATGGTGAATCCGGTACCTCTGGACGCTGTGATGTGGAAGTTTACCCTGATAAGGTAGAAGTGAAGCATGATCGGGGAACCGTTGTTATCAGGAACCGTGAACAGCAAGAGAAACAGCGATTAGAAAGCCAGTCTGGAACCTCGGACACCGAAACCCAGTAGCGCAAGGGCACCTGTGGTCGTATCCAACATAAAATTCTGAATTGGTACAATTAAGGGAACCTCTCATTAGTGTCCCAATAATTAGTCGACCCTGAAAAACCCTGTTTCAGGTTGGCATTAAGGGGACCGGTAGGGGCAGCAGCCAACTCGCGTAGCCAAGCCACCATAAGTGTCCTTTTTTTGAGACAAAAAAACCTGAGTCGCCTCAGGACCAGGCGCAGGGTGTGGCCGGCACAACTCAACAGCACATTCAATTGGTCGCCGTCTGTCCCTTTCAGGTGATTGCGCCCCAACAGCTCATCGGATTTCAAATGACCGATCACCGGTTCAATTGCCTGGCGGCGTCTAAGCGACCGTTTTAACCGCTGTGTCTTAATACCGCGCTTCTGCCCGGAGATGTACACCGTGGACTCGGTTTCATCATGCCCCCGATAACCCCGGTCTACAAACGCCTCGTCACTACTCGTCCCGGTCAAGTGCCGTACCTGTGCCAGGGCTTCCTTCAAGGTGTGCCCGTCATACGGACTGCCCGGCAAAGCCATACCCCCCACCACGAAGTTACTCTTGTTCGTGGTGGCAATGCTCGCCTTCACCCCGAATTCATAACGCGGGCGGCTTTGCAAATCGTCTGTCCTGACCTTGCCCTTACTGATACATTCCACCGCCGGGGCATGCAGGCTGTACAGCTTGTGTTTATCCTGCTTCTGCTGCGCCAACAGTCGCTTGGCTAAGGCCAACTCGTCCGCAAACAGCGCCTGTCGGGCCGGATTGCCCGCGGTGTTACGCTCACTGTCACGCACTACCCGGCCCAGAGCCTGCCCCCCTGCTTACAACCGCAGGGGCAGGCTCTGTATGGCGTTGAGCAGGGGGAGGTGCGTAACCGCTTCACCTCGCGCCGCAGCCGCCGATACTGTTTGGCATGACCGTAGCGGTTGGCCTGTTGTAACGCCCGCGGTCCCTTGCGGGCAGTGCTCTGGCGTAACACCACCCCCTGTTTGTGACATAACCGTACCCACCGCACCCGGGACCGATTCAGCAACTTGCTGTCGGTCGGATAACTCACCGCTTATCTCCTGTACCGTGGTGTCCACCGTCACCCGTTTGAAGTCCGTCGTCTTCACTGCCTTGCTCTGCACCCCCAGCGCCACCGTCACCTGTAAAATCCGCGCACACCCCGCCGCCCCAATGCGTTGGCGACAGCGCGTCAGGCTGCTCGGGTCGACCGGCGCCTCATGCTGACAGTACACCGCCCCGCAGACAGACTGTCGAGTAGACCGGGGGAGTTTCACCCCCAGCCCCTCACAGAACCGGACGTGAATCTCTCGATTCATCCGGCTCTTGTTATCCAACCGTTGCATGACCAAGTCGTTCCCAATGGACAAAAAGATACGGGTTTCGCCGGGCCCGGTTGTTCACTCTCCGCCGGCTACGCCCGCGGTGCTCTTTGCGCGACTTATACTTCCTTCGGAGCCAGGCCCCGAGTCGCTCGTCAACGTACTTGAACAGTGTCCACATCTCTGTGGGGTAGCATCGCCCGTCGTACTGATCCCAGCCCCGTAGAACGGGATTGAGACTACGCGCACTATCTTCCAGCGGTCATGGCGCATGCTGCGGCACGCGCCACCTCCGTATTCGGGCCCGCATCCGTTTGAGTGCTTGCGGGCTTACCGCCGGCAGGACGTTGGTAAGATCTTCCCCCAACGGTTCTTTGCCCTGCGCGGTCGGAAGCAACAGCCAAGAAAGGTGAACCGGAGGTGGGACTAAGACCCCCGTCGATTGCTGTCCTGGCAGTAGACCCCCTGGGTCTTCTCCGGGTGTAGCGTCAACTGGCAGGTGGCACATCGCTCCTCCAGCGCCGACTTCAGCTTCTCCGCCTGCCACCGCATGCGGCAGTGGCAAAGCGCGTCATCAGCATAGCGCTCGACCGGGACGTTCGGGTAAGTCCGTCGCAGCCATTGGTCACACGCATAATGCAGACACACATTCGCCCGCAGCGGACTGACCACCCCGCCTTGCAGCGTGCCGGTCAGTCTTTCCTGACTTGACCCCTCGGGTACTTCCACCGGCGCGTTCAGCCATCGTTCGATGTAGCTCAGCACCCCGTTCTCCTGGGTGTGCCGGCGAACCGCACGCCTCAGCAGCTCCTGGTCAATCGTGTCATAAAAGCCTTTCATGTCGCGGTCTACGACCCCGTCCTATTCCCAGCCGCGCCTACGCGCCTGCTCCACCGCTTGATGGGCCGATTTGCCCGGTCCGAAGCCGTAGGAATCAGAGTCGAACAGTACCTCCCACTCCGGCTCCAGATACTGCTTGACCACCCTCTGTGCAATGCGGTCCGAGACCGTCGGACTACCCAGAGGTCGGCCCCCGCCCGCGGCCTTGGGAATCGCTACACGCCGTACCGGTGGCGGGAAGTAACTGCCCGACGCCCGCCGATTCCACCACTTGTACAGGTTAGTCTCAAGGTCCTGAGCAACGTCAGCGAGACTCTGGCCCTCGACGCCCGCCGCTTTTCCCTTCCCTTTCACCCACGTATAGGCCTCCCAGACCCTGCGCCTGGTGACCGGTAACGGTTTGTCTGAACCCCTCACACTCCTCCCGCTCGGCCCGGTTGATGTGACGGCTCAGACTGGATAACGCAACCCCTTCGCTCCAGCGCCATTACCGCCCCTTCTGCACTACTACGGGTTGCTCCGACCCTGTCATGGGTATCGGTATTCTCCCTCGTGGTGTGAGCCACTTGTGGCTTTCCCTTACCACCCCATGCCAGGTGCCCACGTGCCGTGTTGACGCCTGTGATGAGAGCATGCCGCCTAATCACCGGGTGGCGCGCGGAGCGTACGCAGGCACCGTCCACACTTATCCGGGTGCTACTGACCGGCACCCGTTTTGACCGCGTCTTGACCCCATTTCGATGCGTCATCAGCGGTTCGCTCGCGCGCATCTTCTCATCACTCACCTGACGGCTTTATTGCCGCCTTTTCCTCATCGCTCACCACCACGTCTCTTACACGCAGCAGCAGGCGGTGGTTTGGAGCCTGCCCCTGCAGGCCGACCCCGGGAGGCCACACTCCCATCTTCAACACAGCTCCATCAGCGTCCCCGCTGATGTTCGTGGCACACGCCAGTACGGATTCTCCACCCAGCCCGACACCACCGCCTCATCGGATAACCCATAACAATGCGTCAGATAGTGCAACCCCACCAGCAACCGGGTCGGTTTCCCCGGACAGCCGTTATCCGGGCAGTACCGCGCACCGAATGCCTTATCAAACACCGACCAGTCCACCCGGTCGGCCAGGCGATATAAGGCATGGCGTTGGTTGAGCATAGTGTCCAGGCGTTCGCGGAACAGGTCGGTTGAGGCGCCGGTAGCGGCGTCAGGTTGTCTGGGCGTCATTTTTATCTCCGATATTGCAAGAAAATGAAGGTCCATGATACCAAAACCGGCACTATCAGTCCAGAAAAAAACGTAACTTATATAAATATAATCAACAGCTTAGAGTGGCTTTTAAGGGTTATTCAGGGACGACTAATTAGCCACACACAAATAAAGATAACTCCCCCACCAACAATCGCATAGAACACTGGAACTGCTACTGGTTCCCACCATTTCTTGAGTATTCCAAATATGACACCACTCCCAATAATAAAGGTGATGATAGAAATGACCCGATGGGCAATGAAAGTGGCAATGATTTGCTGCCCCAAATCCGTGAAAAACTGTTCCATACGAATGAGTCTAAGTCATCATGTGAGCGTGCGTCAACTTGACTATTGCGAAGATTTTAAGAGAAGACTCTAAATATCATTTCTCATTCTATATATGCACATACGGGGTCAGGTCGCACAATGCACACGTGAATGTGCGGCCACAATAACCACACTGAAGTGTTTGTGCATTGTGCGACCTGACCCCGTGTATTCAGACCGCAAATTTTCAGATCCAGCTCTCTACTTGCAAACTCTCTACCCGGTTAAACTCCTGGATATTATTTGTTACGAATGTTGCTCCGATACTGCGAGCATGGGCCGCGATCAGCGTGTCATTTGGCCCAATCGGTTTCCCGGTTCGTTGCAGTTCGGCTCTTAATTTCCCATACTCCATTGCTGCCTTATCATCGAAAAACAGCACTGACACATGCCGGCTGAAGTCAAGTACGTTTTTCAGGTTTGCAGTACGATTTCTTGATTTTTCAACGCCAAACATCAACTCTGCAAGGGTAATAGATGAAATAGTCAGTTTTTGATAATGCTGATTGAACTTTGTTTTTAACCCGACGGGATTCTCATTGATGATATACACACAGATATCAGTATCAAGCATGTACATCAGTTAAATTTTTCCCGTTTCTCATATTCCAACTCCCCAATATCCGGAATACGTTCGTCCACTGGAAGCACCTCTCTTGCAAAAAACTCATCCCAGCGATTTGTCTTCGGGCTGATGATCACAGTATCGCCAAGTTTCTGGATCGTGACTTCATCTGCATCGAATCTGCATTCAGCCGGCAACCTCACAGCCTGACTGCGACCATTCATGAACAGTTTGGCAACGCTGACAAATGCTTTTTCCGCCATGTTACACCTCAAATAAAAATAAGTGGTTCAGGGATGTAACAGTATAGTTCGATTGCTGATATATATCAAACGGTATATTACAAATATCCATCATCTGTTGTGTGCTGATGTCCTCGCCAGAGATGGGTAATCAACATAATCTCATCGTCTGGCCTCATCCAGCAGCGCATTCTGACCCCAAGTATCCTTGTCTGATTCCAAAAATTGAACTTATTTTAGAAGAAGATATTGATTACAGTCTTATCCTGGGTTATTTTTGTCAAAATTAAGATTATAATTTGATTTATATCATGCTTATTCAGTTCAGCACTAAAAATTATCTTTCCTTCAAGGATGAGCAGACCTTGAGCCTGACCATGGCAAAAGGTGGAGAATTGGTTAATTCCAACACATTCAAGTCCAATTTATCCGCTCCTGCCAGATTACTCAAAACAGCGGTTATCTATGGTCCCAATGCGAGTGGAAAGTCCAATTTTCTTGCGGCCGTGGTAGCTATGAGACGCATAATTCTGAGATCCGCTACCGAATGGCAGCGGGGTGATAAACTGCCTGTAACTCCTTTCCTTCTGGATGAGATGTCTACTGAATCGCCTTCAGAGTTTGAAATCGTTTTTATTGCTGATGGAATTCGGTATCAATATGGATTCGTCGTCACTTCGGTAAAAGTAATGGAAGAATGGTTAGTGGCGTTCCCTAAAGGAAGACCTCAACACTGGTTTGCACGGTTATGGAACCAGGAAATCAACACATACGAATGGGAAATGGGTAACTCATTCACCGGCCAGAAACAACTCTGGCGGGATGCCACTCGCTCCAATGCACTGTTCCTGTCTACGGCAGTACACCTTAATAGCGAACAGTTACAACCTGTATTCGACTGGTTTAAAAATCTCTTAAGGGTTTTATCCGTTGGAGAGGGTTATCCTGACTTCACTGCATCTCTATGCAAGGATAGTGATGAACGTAATAAAGTAGTCAAGTATCTTAAAGTAGCCGACCTTGGTATTGATGATATCTCAGTTGAGTCGGAAAGAATATCAGCAAAACACCTGCCGGATGATATGCCGGAAGAATTTAAGACCATTTTCCTTCAAAATGCGAAAGATGCAGATATATTTAATATTCAAACCATACACCAAACAAATCAAGGCATAAATGTATCATTTGACTTTGACGTTGAGTCAGAAGGAACACAGAATTTCTTCGCTCTGGCAGGCCCCATTATTGATACCCTGGAAAACGGTTATATTCTTTTCACAGATGAATTGCACTCAAATTTTCATCCAAAAATGGTAAGGTTTCTGGTGGATTTATTCCATGATGAAAAAACCAATCCCAATAACGCACAATTGATCTTTACCTCCCATGAAACATCGATCCTGAGTCAGGAAATTTTCAGGCGCGATCAAATCTGGTTCTGTGAAAAAGACAGAGAACAGGCAACAATACTTTATCCTTTAACTGATTTCAGCCCGCGTAAAGGTCGGGAAAATCTCGAAGCAGGCTATCTATCAGGAAGATATGGAGCATTGCCCTATCTGAACACTGCTGATCTTCCTTAGGCAATTTTTCATGGGAAAGGAAAACCGTTTTCAAAACCGTAAACCAAGAGGATCACGGGAACTTAAGCGCAGAGAACACACACGAGCGCCTTACGATAAAGTGCTAATTGTCACTGAAGGAAAAAAAACAGAACCTGAATATTTCAACGACCTGAAGAAGTATTACAGGATAAACAGCGCAAATATCGAGATAGACGGTACCAGTGATTCAAGCCCGGAAAGTGTAGTTAAATACGGCAAGAAACTATATAAAGAAGAGCGTAGTACAGGTGATGCTTTCGATCACGTTTATTTTGTCTTTGATAAAGATACTCACCTTACCTACCAACAAGCTCTTGATGAAATTAAACGCTTTAAACCTGAAAACACTTTTTTCGCAATAAACTCAGTTCCATGTTTCGAATACTGGTTATTACTGCATTTTCTTTACACTACCGAACCTTTCTCGGCAACGGGAAGGTTAAGCGCAGCAGATCATGTGATTAATAAATTAAAGAAACACTTCCCGGACTACGATAAATCCGCTTCCGGTCTATTTTCCAAGCTGTATGACAAACTTGAAACGGCCAAGACCAATGCTGTCAAGGTACTACAAGATGCAGATCAAACCGGGACTGATAATCCCTCAACCCATGTCCATAAGCTTGTTGACTATTTGCAAAATATTAAAATAGTCAATTAGCCTGCCATACCAAATGATCAGTACCGAATTTGTTTTATTTGGCGGCAAGGCAATGCACATCAAGTTGAAATCGTTGATTATCATTAGGTAAAACAAATGGCGAAACTAAAAAACATCCATCCTAGCGATATTCTCCTCCATGAATTTTTGGAACCGATGGGCATCAGCCAGAATAAACTGGCCAGAGATATTTCTGTTCCACCGAGACGAATAAATGAAATTGTTCTTGGCAAGCGGGCGATTACCGCGGACACGGCTTTACGTCTTGCTCGCTATTTTGATAGTAGTGAAAAATTCTGGTTGGGATTACAGGGTGATTATGATCTGGAAGAAGCCTATAAAAAAATGGGTAAGACACTTAATCAGATTTCAGGCGTTGCGTAAAACCGTTATATAACCCCTGCGCGCTTCTATGAGCTTGTAGATTATTTACAGGGAAACATTTTAGGAAACTCTGAGACTTAATCTCAGAAGTTCCTTAATAAGGTGTCGCCCACAGGGCGACTCTTGATTTAACTGGATTCCTGCTTACGCAGGAATGACGGGTCAATGCGCCTGCCAGACCAGCGGAAATGCCTTGTCATCTCTGGCAAGGGCGCCGGGTTCCAGGGAAACATGCTCCTGGGTCACAATCGGGTCCGTTCCCGGGCGCGGGTCCCAGCAGGCATCGTCCCCAAGCCAGCGGGTGGACAGGGCCAGACGGCGCCGGCTGGGTGAGAAGTTGCCATGGGAGGTATGGATGATGGACGTATTGAATATTACGGCGTCCCCCGCTTTGGTCTCGAATGACAGGAATTCGTAATTGTCCCTCAGGGCGTTGAAATCCGGTATTTCCTCCTCGGAACTCGACCCGATCCACTCGGCCTGGTTGGTATCTTCTCCACCGTCGGGCAACACGGGTTTGAACCATTTGTTCCAGGCGTTTGAACCACGCACGAATTCCAGACCGCTTGAGTCAAGATCAGCGTCTGTCAAAGACAACCAGACCGAGCAGATTTGGGTGCCCTTGAACGGCCAATAGGGTAAATCCTGGTGCCAGAAAAACTCTTCCTCCGTATTCGGTTCCTTGACGAACACGTGGTCAAAATAGATACGCGCCATACTTGACTGCATGGCCTGGGCGGCGAGTTCAGCCACACCGGACTGGAACGCGTACTCCCTGAAGTCCGTATCCGTCGGCCACAGGTAGCGGTCGTGCAGAAACCGCGCCTGCCCCGAACCCGGATTGGTGTCATGCACCCATTTGCTGGGCCGGGCAAGTTGCCGATCAATGGCTTTGGTCATGCGTTCGATCCATTTGGAGTCGACACACTGAGGCACAAGCACTGCCCCTTCTTTCTGGTAGAAGCTGATTTCTTCTTCGGTAAGATCTCTATAGGCTGAATCCGGCATAACTTCCCCCTTGTATACTGATTAAACCGATCACAATTTTAAACCGTGGTCGACCTGGACGGCAATGCCCGGGGTCATGCACCTCGTTCGACGAGTTTAGCATATAGACCGCCGATTAGACTTGAGACTTGGCCTTCCGGCGGCGCCGGTAGCGAACCAGGAAAAACGGGAAACCGATAAGGTACAGCCAGACCCTCGGATTGGACAGCGCTTTAATCAGAGCGCTGACTACGTCATCCGGGCTGACGTACACCCTGGTCTGCATGGCCTGTTCCGGCGCGCTGTGGATGATCAGGTGATCTTTCTTGTATTCGAACTCGCCGAATTGAAATTCGACGTCCGCCAGTTTGCTGCGTACTCTCATCGGATTAACTCTTCTTTAAGCGCCCTGTTTTCTGGGCGTAGGCGATCCTGTCTTCCAGCAATTGGGAAATGTCGCCGGGCGCATACCCCGCCGGTGGCGTGAACTGGCCGCGGCCGTACAAGTCATCAAATACCTCCTTGCAGATGGATACTTTTTCGGACAGGCTTCGAGGAGGCTTGCCGGATGGAAACCGGTTGGGCGGATAGATAGGTTTCTCATATATCTGGCGAAATCCCTCAGTACGCACGTCCACCCAGCAATTATGGATGGTTTTTGTCCGGTGATGCCGCAATGCCTCGATGTCAATGGAAACCGCCAGCACTTGTTCTTCAGGGTAAGGCACGTGACGCAGGACCATACCGGTATAATCAATGGCAAACGAATTACCCGGGCAAAATGCCTTGGGGTAATACTCGTAATTGACCTTACCCCAGTTGGAACCCAGCAGGTAACACATATTATCGTGGGCCCGGGCGCGCCGGGTGAACATCCAGAAATCCCAGGGTTCGGATACGCCTTCGACCTCCTGGATAGCGCCTGGATGACAGATTATCTCCACCCCGTTGTATCCCAGGGCGCGGGAAACCTCGGGGGTACAACCGTCATGACAGGTCATGGTGCCGAGCTTGCCGATGGGGGTATCAACGACGGGGAAAAGGTCTTTGATATCACCGCCGATTTTTTCACAGTACTCGGTAAACAGGTCATGGGGGCTGGTGCCCAGGCCGATGTACGCGGGGATATGCCACTTGTGATATTTCAGCACGATATCGCCTTCCGGTCCGATGATAAAATTGGTATTGAACCAACGATCCGGAAACTCAGGCAACTCTTCACAGACGCCACCGGCGACGATATACAATCCATACTCCCTGGCAATTTCACCCAGTTGTTCCGTTTCCGGCCCGGGAATAGTGACCACCTTGTCCATCTGGTCCTTGATGCGGCTTTCGCCCTTACCCGGCGTGCCGACGCCCTGCATGAAATATTCAGGCAACACAACCAGGCGCACCGGCTGTTCCCAGAAATATCCCACGCCGAAGTGGATCAGGTTGCAGACCCGATCCAGGTTTTTCCTGATGTCCTCGCGTTTTTTTATAACCGTGACTTCAGGTTGCACAACCAGCGCCGTATAGGGCGCAATACGTTCCGCTTTTTCAGACATAACTTATACCTCTTGCTGTAAAGGGGACGGAATTAATTCCATCCCCATGCTGCTCAGGCCCGTCATTCCGGCCTGCGCCAGCATGACGGGGCCGTATAAGGGGACAGAATAAATTCTGTCCCCGGCTACTGTGTGAGTTAAAAATCAAAGTCATCATCGTCGTCCTTCAAGCCCAGGTCCATGAGGATTTCATTGGCGGCTATGGAGCCCATGCCGCAGATGCCACCGCCGGGGTGACAGGACGGGCCGGTCATGTAGAATTTTTTTATGGGGCCACGGTAATTGGCATAATTCGGAAACGGCCGGAACGACCCCATCTGGGCCAGGGTGCGTTCGCCGCCGGTGGTGACGCCCCGGTAAAAGCACAGGTTTGCCCTGGCCAGGCTGGGTCCTGTTTCCACGTATTCAGCCAGTATATTGTCAACATCCATGTTGACCGTGTAATTGCGCAATTGTTCCAATAAGGTATTGCGTACATAGCCGGGACCGATCTGTTCCCAGTCTTCACCGGAGGCCAGGTCTACCGGCACAAAAGTATCCATAATCAGTGTATGTTTTCCCGCCGGCGCCCGGGTGGGGTCCAGGGTGGTCCAGGCAGCAGTCCATAAAAACGGATCAGTCGGGGCCAGTCCCGCGGCCATCTCATTGTATTGTTTATCAATATCCGCCACCGTGCCGAACATGCGCTGGAAGGCCGTCCTGTCCATGTCCGTCCCGTTCCTGAATTTCGGTGCTTCGTTCAGTGCGTAATGGACACGGGCGATGGTCACGTCACCAAAGCGAAAATTACGCACCAAGCCAAGAAAATCCCGTGTGAGTACGCCTTCATCGAAACCGTGCAGGTAGGTCTGGTAGGGATCCAGTTCCGAAACAACCGCCTGTCCGGCGCTGATTTCGGAACCGTCCTCCAGGCGAATACCGATACATTCATCGTTTTCGACAATAAACTTTCTGACGGTCGCGCCGGTCAGCACGACGCCACCGTTGGCTTCGATATAACGCTGCAAGGCCACCGACAACATGCCGCTGCCGCCTTCGGGAATGGC
Organism: Gammaproteobacteria bacterium; assembly: GCA_965222155.1. Taxonomy (GTDB): domain Bacteria; phylum Pseudomonadota; class Gammaproteobacteria; order Eutrophobiales; family Eutrophobiaceae; genus JAAXHV01. Next base: position 9,185 of record CBDCTH010000001.1, on the reverse strand, counting down.
CTGTCCGTAATAATGGATGCTCGGGATCATGACGTAGAACCCCGCCGCGGTGCCCAGTTGGTCCGGCAGGGTCTGCGGCGCCATCGCCCATCCCAGGATGAAGGCGCGCACGTGGTCGTTCTCGAAATTCTCCAGGGTGAACTGGCGGGAACTCAATTGGTAGTCACGTAAACGCTTTAAGCCTTCGGGACTGTTTTCCATGGCCTGGTACAGGTAACTGGGCGGCGCCGGGGGAGAAAACATGCCCTTGATCACACCCTCCCGGATCTCGCCGAACTCCTCATAGATCTCCCGGTAGCGCCTGGCGTCCCGGCCGGAGTATTCGGCTATGGTGTCACAGGTCTTGTCCACGTCTTTATAAACGATAATCCCCTGCCCTTCGTACTTGTTCGGGTGCCCGGTAATATGATCATCGGACCAGATGTATTTCAGGCCGTATTGCTCGAGTTCGGGTTGCAGGGTCTTGAAATCGGGATTCAGGTGTATCCAGACGTGGGAAGAGCCGAACATGTCATGTTTATAACCGGGCAGTGTGACTTCCCGGGTAACAACGCCGCCGCCAACCCAGTCGTTGCGCTCGGCAACCAGGACTTTCAGGCCGTTTTTGACCAGGAGTGCGGCGCACATTAAGGCATTGTGTCCGCCGCCGACAATGATGACATCGTAATCTGACATTAAGTGCCCTCTTCTTACTGACAGCCTGATGACTTTACAGGGTTAATTGACTGGATACCGGCATTCGCCGGTATGACGGGACGGGCATCGGCATGACGGGCATGCGGTTTGACGGGCATTCGCCGGTATGACGGGACGGGCATCGGCATGACGGGCATGCGGTTTGACGGGCATTCGCCGGTATGACGGGGCGGGCATCGGCATGACGGGCATGCGGTTTGGTGGACATTCGCCAGTATGACGGGTATGCGATTTGACGGGCAACTCATTCATCAATACCAGGCTCAGCAGTTAAAGTACAGTTTTCGGTAAAGGCGTAATTCTTCAATGGAATCGCGAATGTCGTTCAGGGCAAGATGCGTTGATTCCTTGGCAAACGGTTCCTGGTTGTTTGTCCAGCGTTTGACCAGTTCCTTTACCGTACTCACGTCCAGGTTGCGATAATGAAAATATTTCTCAAGCTCGGGCATGTGCCGGCTGAGGAAGCGGCGGTCCTGGCAGATACTGTTGCCGCACATGGGAGAGACCCCGGCCGCTACGTATTTGCGTAAAAATTCCAGGGTGAGTTTCTCGGCATCCGACTCTGAATACTCACTGCCGCGCACCCGTTGCAACAAGCCTGATCGGGTATGCTGATTCATATTCCAGTCATCCATGCCAGCCAGGACTGATTCAGGCTGGTTCAGGGCCATCACCGGACCTTCCGTCAGCAGGTTCAACTGGGCATCGGTGATCACAGTTGCAATCTCAATGATGTAATCCTGCTCCGGGATCAACCCGGTCATTTCGAGGTCGATCCATATCAGGTTGGTTTCCAGCGGGGACATCATTTATGGTTGTTCGATATTTGTTTTTGGTTGATACTACCTTAATCGTCTATTGGGAACCAACAGCTGATCCATGAATACATTTACCTACCTGTTTATCATAGCATTGATTTCTGGTGTTTTTCTTCAATGGCGCTTGAGCGTCCGTCATATCCGCCACATCAAGGCCAATCGGGATACGGTGCCGGATAATTTCGCAGACAAAATCCCTCTCGACGCACACCGCAAGGCGGCTGATTACAATTGCGCCAAGACCCGTATTCGACTGGTCGAACTGATTGTATCCTCCATTCTGCTGTTAATCTGGACCCTGGGAGGCGCCCTGGATTTTCTCGATAGTATTATCCGCCCATACCAGCTATCCGGCTTGTGGACGGGAACGATCTTCATCCTGGCATTGATGTTGATCTCATCATTGCTGGACCTGCCGCTGTCACTCTATCACACATTCAGACTGGAACAACGGTTCGGTTTCAACAAGATGACCCCCAGGCTGTTTATCAATGACCTGTTGAAAAATACGCTGCTGATGCTGATTATAGGAACACCGCTGATCATGCTGGTGTTATGGTTCATGGACAACTCCGGCGCCTGGTGGTGGTTGTACGTATGGTTAACCTGGCTGGGTTTCAACCTGGTCATGGTATGGGCTTATCCTGCCTTGATCGCACCGTTGTTCAATAAATTCAGGCCGTTGGACAATGCCGATCTTGCGACTCGAATCGCCGCTTTACTGGACCGCAACGGATTTACCAGCAACGGCATCTTCGTCATGGACGGTTCGACCCGTTCCACCCATGGGAACGCCTACTTCACCGGTCTAGGAGCAAACAAGCGGATAGTATTTTTCGATACCCTGATTGATGAACTGTCCCACGATGAGATCGAGGCGGTGCTGGCCCACGAATTAGGACATTTCAAGTGCGGTCACGTAAAAAAACGTCTCGCCATTATGGGGATAACCTTTCTCACAGGTTTCGCCATATTGGGCGTTTTGCTGGAACTACCCTGGTTCTATACCGGCCTGGGTGTCAGCGAACCGTCGGCTTATATGGCCCTGACCTTGTTCGTACTGGTGGCGCCGGCTTTCACCTTCTTTCTGCAACCACTGTTTTCATCTATCTCCCGCAAGCATGAATTTGAAGCCGACGATTTTGCCACGGCCCAGGTTCGGGCCGGCAGCCTGATCAATGCCCTGGTCAAGCTTTACAAGGAAAATGCCAATACCCTGACCCCGGACCCATTGTATTCAGCTTTTCATGATTCGCATCCACCGGCGCCGATAAGGATAGCCCATTTGTCCGCCGGGTAAGGGATTACAGAATCAATTTCAATACGGCGATCAACAGCGCTGGCCAAACGAGGATAGCGCCAAGGGTGAAGCGCTGGAGTCGTTCGATATTGTCCAGTCTTTTCTCGAGGGAATTAAATCTCACATCAATGGTACGGCCGCGTTCAGCACACAGTTCTTCGTGATGTTCAAGGGCAGTTTGCCAGCTCGGATTTTCCTGATTTCCGCCATTCATTCTGTAATCTCCTTTTAGCCTCACCCGGCATTAATGTGTTGTGAACTTAACCCGTATATCTCACCAATTCGCTTGTCATTAACGGAAAGTTCCTTGCTGTCAATGAGTTATCAGGATTATAGCATTCTGTTGCCATCACCCACTGCGTTGGATGCGCCCTCGCTTGTCTTTTTGCCGCCAGCGGGCACGTGCTCTCTCAACCAGAACTACGGCTATGCTTTCGGTCGCAGGCACCCGCTGGCGGCAAAAATCCGGCGCGATCATCGCATCCATTGGTGAGATATACGGGTTAAGTGTAACATAAAAATAAAACCCGGCTTCTAACCTTGCACGCAATACAGGTGCGCATAATTTATCACTCAGATATTTCGTGCCGACCGGCCAGGGCATGGGAGAGAGTATTACTGTCAATATATTCCAGTTCACCACCCAGCGGCACGCCATGGGCGATACGGGTAACGCGGATATCATATCTCTGCACGATGCTATTGATAAAATGCGCTGTCGCTTCTCCTTCCATGGTCGAGTTGGTCGCAAGAATTATCTCCTTGACTTCTCCACCCGCTTCACTCTCAGGCGAGCCGGTAAGATACGCCGCCAATTTGTCCAGCCCCAGTTCCTGCGGTCCGATACCGTCCAGGGGCGAGAGATGTCCCATTAATACAAAATATTTCCCCTGATAGCCCGCCTCTTCCATGGCAAACACGTCCACCGGACTTTCCACTATGCAAAGCAGCGAGCTGTCCCGTTTACCACTCAGACAAACATTACACAGCGGGGTTTCACTGAAATTGCGGCACCTCTGACAACTGCCTATGTTTTCCATCGCTTCAACCAACGCGGCGGCCAGGGATTTTGCCCCGTCCCGGTCGCGTTGCAACAGGTGGTAACTGATTCTCTGGGCGGATTTCTTACCGATACCCGGTAGACAGCAAAGCGCCTGGATCAGTGCGCTCAGTCTGGGTGGTTCAGCTTGCATTTCTCACCGGTTGTTACAGCTTTCATGCTCATTTTTGCCGACTCAAAACGGCAGTTTAAAACCTGCGGGGAGGCCCATGCCGGAAGCTACATTGGCCATCTTGTCCTGGGTGGCCTTTTCCACCCGCCTGTTGGCGTCATTCACGGCGGCGGCTATCAGGTCTTCCAGCATCTCCTTGTCGGCAGTCAGCAGGGACGGTTCGATCTCAACCCGTTTAAGGTCATGTCTGCCGGTCATGATGACCTTGACCATGCCTGCGCCGGCCTCACCCTGCACTTCCGTGGCAGCGATTTCCTCCTGCACCCGCTGCATGTTTTCCTGCATTTTCTGGGCCTGTTGCATGATGTCACCGAAACCACCTTTCATTTGTTTCTCCTTTCTATTGATATTTGGGGTCAGAGTAAAAACCTGTCATGAACGTGGCTGGCAAAGATAAAGATACAGGTTTTTACTCTGACCCCAAATATCTGGTCGATTCTTTATCGATAGTCGCATCAAAGGTATCTCTGACCAGCTTGACGTCGGGGTCTTTTTCTACTGCTTCCAGTGCAGCCCGTTTTTTCTCAAGGTCTTTACGGGCTTTCCTTTGCGCAGGTGTTTCATCCCCGGACCCCTCAACCGTCACGACAAGCTTGATTTCTGCACCGAAACGCTCCCTGATCGTAGCCAGCAACTTTTCCTTCTGGTTCGTTGCAGACAAGTGTTCCTGTTCAGGGTGCAGGTTTAAACATATCCTGTTTCCTTCATACTTCAGCAATGTACAGTGGGAAGCCAGTTCTTTTGTCAGTCCATCCAGCGCCATGGAATCTGTCAGATTATGCCAGTCATCATTGCTGATAAGCACCGGCGCATCCTGCACCTGATCCTGATTACTCAGCGCAGTATTTGTTGATCCGGTATGGTCTGCGACCGGCCGGCTATCGTTTGCTACCGGTCCATCGTAGTTCACTGCCACTTGATTGTTCTCTGCTGCAGGCGAGCTACGCTTCATTAGCGCTTCACCATCGTCCAGTTTTTGCGTATCGGCAGGTTCCCAGGGGCAAAACGCCAGCAGGCGGATCATGGTCATTTCAAACGCGGTTTTCGGATCAGGCGCGATGTGCAGGTCCCGGCGGCCATTCAAGGCAAGCTGGTAGTAGAGTTGGACATCCTCTTTATCGAGTCTGCGGGCAAATGTACGGCTGGTCTCGTCAACCAGGTCAGATCCATCCGGCAACACCTGTGCGACCGCAGTATTATGCAGAATGGATAACAACTGCGCGAGCATGGCGTCATAATCCGGAGACAGCTCGGCCATGTTGTTGATCCTTGCGAGCAGGGACGCGGCATTCCGTTCGATAATATCCGTAAGCAAAGCGCTCAACTCGTCACCGTCAATCGTGCCCAGCATGGCGCGGACCTGGACTGCCTCCAGCCGACCATCGCCATAGGATATGGCTTGATCCAGCAGGCTGAGCGCATCGCGCATACTGCCATCGGCAGCGGCTGCAATCAGGCGAGTACAGGTATCCTCTGCTGCGATGTCCTCTTCTGCCAGGATTTTGTCCAGTTGGGCTTCTATCTGCCCCGCGCTCAGGTGCTTGAGGTTAAACTGCATACAGCGCGACAGGATGGTGATCGGGATCCTTTTCGGTTCGGTTGTCGCCAGCAGGAATTTTACATGGTCAGGCGGCTCTTCCAGGGTCTTCAACAAGGCATTGAAACTGTGTTTCGAGAACATGTGCACTTCATCTATGAGATAGACCTTGTACCTGCCGGCAGTGGGCGCATACGGAACGTTATCCATCAGGTCCCGGGTTTCATCCACTTTGGCCCGCGATGCCGCGTCGACTTCAATTAAATCGACAAACCGGCCCTCATCGATACCCACACAGGCGCTGCACTGCCCGCACGGTTCGGAACTGACGCCCGCTTCACAGTTGAGACACTTCGCCAGGATTCTGGCCAGGGTTGTTTTACCCACGCCACGGGTACCCGTAAACAGATACGCATGGTGTAATCTATCGGAATCCAGCGCATTCACCAGCACCCTGAGGACATGCCCCTGCCCGACCATGTCCGCAAACAAGCGGGGTCGCCATTTACGCGCCAGTACCTGGTAACTCATTGATCAACCTGTAGTAATGTTTCAATTCGGCATATAAAAACAGTTCGATTGACAAGCTGCACACGTTTTTTTTACATCCCTCCCTTGTCAGTAGAATATAAAGCGACCCATACTGTTCTTGCCCCGGCGCCCGCATCCATTGTTACCGCTGCTCCCTTCCGGGCCTGACGGGGTTCACAACTTCGCGCCGCGGGGAGACCAGCACAGGCCGCAACCGCTATACTAGCACAGATCATGCGTTACGGAGTCCGTCCGCCACACAGATATTGGCGCCGGTCAGAACAGAAAATCCGTCGCATCCAGGTTGGCAATATCGAAACCCTCAAGCAGGATGGTTCCTCCCCCATGATCCGACAAGTCAATTGCCACACCATCCGCATCTGACGCAAGCACGAGGTCATCAAACCCCGATAAACCAAAGGCTTTGACGTCGATTAAATCCTTACCATTTCTAAAGTCGGTTATGGTGTCTTTCCCGTGCCCCGAATCGAAGATGAAGGTGTCAAAGCCAATGCCGCCGTCCATTGTGTCAGCGCCCGCACCGCCTTCAAGCGTGTCATCTCCCGAGTTACCCTCGAGCGTGTCATCACCGGGGCCACCCTTGAGCATGTCATCGCCCTCACTGCCGTACAGCGTATCATCCCCCGGACCGCCGAACAGCCTGTCATGGCCGGGGCCGCCGTCTATGGTGTCCTGGTTCGTATCATCACCACCAGGACCCCCATATATCGTATCGTTGCCCCTGCCGCCCGAAAGTTTGTTGGCCCGCTGGTCGCCGGCCAGGATGTCATCGTGATCCGATCCCCTCAGGTTGATGATATCAGGGAGTTCCACCTCCACCCGTTTGCGGTTGTCCGTATAGGCATACGTGACCATCCCTGCGAATGTATCGCCTTGGGCGTCACCACCCCAGGGCGCGGGATCATGGAGGCGTACCGTCACGCCCGCGGGAGAACCCGTGTAGGACGCGGTATCGTTACCATCACCACCGGTCAGTCTGTCGGCCCCGGCGCCGCCGTTCAACGTGTCGTTCCCGGGTCCGCCGTCCAGTTCATCGTCACCGCCGCGGCCGTACAGGTAATCGTTCCCCCCGAGACCATAGATCTTTTCCACTTTATTGGTGCCGGTCAGGCTGTTCCCTCTGCTGGTACCCGTGATAGTGTCGTCGATAGTGGTAACCACCTCTATCTCTTCAACCAGTACCGCGTAAGCCCCGGAATTGTCCGTGTTCGGGTTGCTGGTATAGCTGGCGGCGCTGATGTAGTAGCTGCCGCTGACGTGCACGGTAAACGTCAGGCGTGAATCGAATATACGCTTTTCTGCGTCGATATCGTCGTTTGTAAGGATATGATTTCCGTTTGAATCAAACAGCTTGAGGATGGTGTCCTCCGCCTTGTCGGGGGCCGTTCCGCGGCCGGAAAGAGTAACCTGATAGGTTTTTCCCCTGATCAGGTCGATCCTGATCCAGTCTTCGTCGAACTTGTGGTCAAGGTTGCCGTTGAACGTATCGCTAACCTCCATCGTATAGGTGGTTTCGAGATTCGCGACCGCATCCTGAGATGCCGGGCTGTTCTCATTTACAGTTGCCATGACTTATGACTCAGGCCTTTAGTGCCCAACGGGCAAACTGCTGAAATATCTGACCCTGGTACAACCAGGTCTATTCCTTTTCCATGACGACAATCGGAATCTCGCGGTCCGTTTTGTCCTGCAATTCCGTATAGGTCGGATATATGGTCAGCATTAAATCCCACAGTTGCGCGCGTTCTTCTCCGGCCGCCGTCCTGGCCCTGGCCTTGAACCGTTCGGAGATAATCTGTAGTTCCACCTCGGGGTTGGCAACAAGGTTCAGATACCAGTTGGGATGAGTGGGCGCGCCGCCTCTTGAACCTACAACCACATAAGCTCCACCGGCTTCGCCGTAGATCAGCGGGGTAATGACGGGCTGTCCCGTGCGACGCCCGATGGTTGTCAGCAGCAAAGACGGGCATTCCCCATGATCCCCCAATCCCGTGGAATTCCACATGTGTCCGTCTTCCCCGTTACTATCAAGATAGCGGCGCAGATGATCCGTAACAAAATCAGGCACGTTTGTCGGCATTCTTGGATTATTCATGGTTTACGCCCTCCTGCAGAAACTCAACGAAATGGAAAGCTTAGTGTTAATTATGTATGATTATTTTGCAACCACAGATATACAGGGAAAGAGCAAATCGGCTACCTCACCCTGCACTACGGCTTTGCCAAAAGCACATCCCGCACGCGTAAGGGGAGGATAAGCCAAGCGCCAATACAACACGATACGGGCAAAAAGCCAGTCGCATATGATAAAACCACCGATGCAACAGTTTCTGGTAGGACACAGCAGTAACCAGGCGCCCAGGCAACTGGTTAAAGACTGCCTGGACCAGATCGGCCAGGTTCCCGACTCAGCGAACTTCGGTTTTATCTACGCCACCTATACCCTCATACCAAAGCTCGACATTATATTGGATACACTCCGGCAACGTACCGGTGTCGAACATTGGTCCGGCACTGTCGGACTGGGGGTGAGCGCCACCGGGCAGGAATATTATGATCAGCCGGCCCTGACTATCATGCTCGCTGATTTTCCCGATTCCATGTTCAGGACCTTGCCCGTACAGACCGGGGATATTGACAACTTTATCCACAGTACCGGCGATTGGCTGAAAAACGATGAGTTTTATTTCGGCATCCTCCACTGTGACCCCGGCAACATGCAGGTGCCGTCCCTGATCTCGGCACTGGCGCAATCCATACCCAATGCTTTTTTCGTGGGCGGCCTGAGCTCTTCCGGGGACGTGAACGTACAAGTGGCCGATACGGTTGTATCCGGCGGAATTTCCGGTGTATTGTTCTCCAGCGAGGTGCCCGTGGCGACCGGCCATACCCAGGGCTGCACACCTTTTTCCCCCAGGCGCGTCATCTCCGCCTGCGAGCGTAATATCATCATCGAACTGGATAACAGACCCGCCCTGGATGTATTCAAGGAGGACGTGGGTGAAGTGATAGCCCGGGACCTGCAGCGCGTAGCAGGCTATATTTTCGCG